>CAWJCP010000011.1:0-45633 GCA_963841445.1 uncultured Solirubrobacterales bacterium | reverse complement strand
TCACCCCGGCGATCCGCACCTCGGAGCCCTTGACGAGGCCGAAGGCGTTGTCAAGCTCGATCTTGTAGGTGTGGCTGTCGTCGGCGCCGGCGCTTGCGACCAGCAGCGCCACCGGTGCGCAGAGCAGCAGGGCGACTATCAGCGCGATCCGTCTCACGGCCCCGGCGGCACCTCGCTCGGGTCGCAGTTCAGGGTTCCGTTGTCGGTGAACGGGTTCGAGCCGTCCGGCGACGGACGCTCGTTCGCGCCCGGGCAGCGGCGCAGCTGGTCGGTGGTGAGGCCGGCGGTGATCGGGCTCTTCGGGAGCGAGCCGATCAGGTCCGGCAATCCGCCCGGCAGTGAGGGCGAGAAGACGTTGAACGTGGTGCTGATCCGGCCCAGGCCGCCGTTGGCGTCAACGATGCCCGAGTGCCCGAAGTCGTCGAACCAGCCGCTCAGCGCCTCTTCGGTTAGGTAAGGACGGAAGAACGAGAGCTGGGGCAGGCTGCCGACCAGGGCGTCGCGCGACTCAGGAAGCGCGCCGCGTCTGCTGGCGCCGTTGCGGTCCACCGGGCCGACCGCGATCTGGGCCAACGGGACCTGCAGGCGGGTCAGCTCGACGAGGTCGTTGTCGGCCCCCGGCCGGCGCACGATGTGCTCAAGATCGCCGATCGCCGGCACGGCGTCGGTCGCAAAGCCGCGCAGCTGGTGCGTGAACGGGCGCAGCTTGCGCGCCACGGGCTTTGAGGCGCTGACCAGAGGATCGAGGTCGTCGAGCGTCGCCCGCAGGTTGACCCCGGTGGTGTTGAAGTTGCGCATGAAGTTGGGAAGCTCACCGAGGGCGCTGGCGAGGCTGCGGTTCTCGGAGGCAATCGCGCCCATCATCCGGTTGGTGTTGGAGACGAACTGGGTGAGATCGGGGGCCCGCTGGGCGAGCGCCCCGGACAGCGAGGAGGTGTCGACGATCAGGCGCTCGAAGCGGCGCTCGTCGAGGGTCAGCTCGCCGAAGACCTGGCGCGACGTGGACAAGAAGGGGCTCAGGTAGTGAAAGCCGGCGTTGGTTGGCTTTCCGATCCCCTTGTTGGCTGTGGCGAAGCCCTTGATCAGCTGCCTGAAATGGCCGACGGTCTTCTTGTCCAGGGTGTTGAACAGCTGATCGAGATCGACCTCGGAGACGGTGTCCGAGATCGGGAGGGTGCCGCCGTCGGGAATCGCAGCGCCGCGCTGATCCGCGGAGGGCATCTGAAGCTGGATGAAGCGGTTCGCGACGCCGGAGAGCGATTGCTCACGGATCGTCGCGATCGTCCCCTCGTGAAGAGGGGCGTAGTCGCCGTCGATCTCCATCTTGACGTCCGCCGAGCCGTGCGGGCCGAGGGAGATGTTCTTGATCGTGCCGGCCTTGGTCCCGGCGACCTCGACCAGGTTGCCCTTGACCAGCTGGGCGGCGTTCTCGAACTCCGCCGTCACCTCATAGGAATCCCCGCCCCGCAGCAGCAGGAGCGCGATCACCAAGACGGCGGCGCCAAGCGCCCCTACGGCGGCTACCCGCCCCACTGCGGATGAGCTTCCTACCACGTCCCTGAATACCCCCTGGAATACCCCGTTCCCACAGTCGCCCAGGCGAGGCGCGACCTGGCGCGAAACTAGCACCCAGTTTTCGGGCTCGCAATGGACAACCGTCGAGTTGGGCGCCTGCTCGTGCCTGCCTGGCTGACGTCCTCGGTTGAGTTGCGATTAAGGGCCTGCCGACAGCGATACGATCACGCCTCGAAGCGAGGCCAACCGCGCCTCCGATCCAACCTCGAAGCCCAGACAGGAGCAGAGATGACAATCGTGATCATCGTCGTGGTCGCGCTGATCGTGATCGGCGGGCTGGCCTACATCGCGATCCGCAACAGCATGATCGGGTCCCGCAACCGGGTCGACGAAGCCTGGAGCGGCATCGACGTGCAGCTGAAGCGCCGCCACGACCTCGTGCCGAACCTGGTCGAGACCGTGAAGGGCTATGCCACGCACGAGCGGGAGGTGTTCGAAAAGGCGACCAAGGCACGCGCGGAGGCAATGTCGGCGCGGGGCGTCAACCAGACCGCGCAGGCCGAAGGGCAGCTCTCAGGCGCGCTGACCGACCTGCGTGCGGTGGCCGAGAACTACCCGCAGCTGCGGGCGACCGAGAACTTCCAGCAGCTGACCCGCAACCTCTCCGAGCTCGAGGACGAGATCCAGGCCTCACGGCGCATCTACAACTCCAATGTGCAGGCCTACAACACCAAGATCCAGGTCTTCCCGAACTCGGTGATCGCGAACCAGGGCGGCTTTGCGCCGCGCGAGTTCTTCGAGATCGAGAATGCGGGCGAGCGCGAGCCGGTCGCGGTCGACTTCAGCAGCTAGGCCTACCCCTTTTCGGCCCCTAACCCTGCGGAACCACGTTGCTGAACGCGGCGGCGCGGGTGTAGAGCTTGTAGAGCTTGAAGCCGTGCGCGTAGCTCTGCTTGCACCAGCCGTCGAGCACGTCGTAGCCGCGCTTGGTGCTGAGCGTCGTGCCGTGCCCGGCCGGTGAGCCGGTCGGGCCGCCGGCGAAATTGCTGAGCTCCTGAACCGTTCCCAGACGCTCGCTGACATCGGCCTGGTTCCAGTCGTCGCAGTCGGCAAGCCGCAGCGTCACGCCGATGTCCGGCCCGACGCCGGCGGCCGAGTTGCTGGAGCCCGATCCCCCGCAGCCGACAATCGCGAAGAGGCAGAAGAGAGCCGCGGCGGCGGCCGCGATGCGGCGAGCGATCATGCCGGGAACCTTACGGATACGGCTGCGGCCGGGTTGAAGAGCCTACGGCGTCGGCTGCGGCGGGGTGCGGAACCAGTCGCAGGTCGGGTCGTTCGGATCGGGGCCTGTTTCGACCGCGGCCAGGCAGGCGAACAGCTCGGCGGTCGCCGATGGGTTGGTGTCGAAGGTGGCGACGCTCTGCTCGGGGTTCTGGCCGTTGTTGCAGTCGGGCAGCGGGTCCGGGCTGCTGGTGATCGGCTTGTAGCTCGTGTTCTGGTACCAGCAATTGCCGGTGTTGCCATCCCATGGACCCCACCAGAAATCAGTCCCGTTGGGCTTGTGGGCGTCGTCGGGCGCGATCCCCATCACGTTGTGATGCTGGAGATTGCGGAACGAGGTGTTGGTCTGGGCCGGGTCGCAGCCCGGGACCTGGACGTTCGTCGGGTCGTTGCAGACGAAGGCGTCGGGGACCGAGAACAGCATCGTGCCGCGGCGCCAGTTGTCGAAGAAGTGGTTGTTGCGGATGACGTTGTTGTTGCCGCCCGCGATCCAGAGGCCGGTCCCGACCGGGAACGGCACCGTCGGCACGACGTCGGAGCCCGGCAGATAGGGGTTGAAGTTGTTGTCGTAGAAGTTGTTGTTCTCGATCAGGTCGGAGTCCTGCGGGAAGCCGGGGTGCCCGGGCGCCGTGAAGACGTCGGTGCTGAAGCCGAGCGCGTTGTCGTAGAAATTGTTGTCGTGCACCCAGACGGAGTTGCCGTCGGTGCCCGAGTAGCCGCCGGCGTTGTGGTGCATGTCGCAGCCGCGCATCTCCTGGCTGTAGCGGAACTGCGTGCCCGGCGGCCGCTGCTCGCCGGTGTCGGCGCCGGCGCCGGGGTAGAGGCCGGAGTCGCCGCTGCCCGCCGCCTCGCAGTTCTCGATGATGCCGTGGTCCTCGACAAAGGTGAGAACGCCGTATTCCTCGTTCCAGAAGGTCTTGAAACGGTCGAGGATGTAGCCGTCGGACTCGATCACGTAGATGCCGTGCTCGGCGGCGTGGCGGAAGGTCATGTTGCGCAGCACGAACCCGTCGGCGCGGTCGGCTCGCAGGCCGACGTCCTTGACCGGGTCCGCGGGGCCCCCGTTGCCCGAGGCGACGCGCCCGTTGTCAACCACTACGTCGTCGGCGCTCACGCCCGAGCCCTCGATCTGCATGTTGCAGCGGACGCAGGGGCCGAGGTCGGGGATCCCGTGGCGATCTTCGAGCGGCGGCTGCGGCGGCGGGGTCGATCCCGGCTCGCGGCCGAGGACGGCGATCAGGTTCTGGTCGTTGGGACAATGCCACTGGTACTCGTAGGAAACCGCCCCGGACTGGCTCTTGTCGTTGGTGATCTTGTACTGGTCGCAGGCGGGGTCGTTGGTCGGCTGCGCGCGTGAGGTCGGCTCGGTGTAGACGCCCGGCATCACCACGACCCGGTCGTTGTTGCCCGAGTCGGTGACCGCGGGCTGGATCTCGTCATAGGTGCAGCGGTGCCAGAGCGCGATGTTGGTGTTGACCAGGAGCTTGCGCTGCGAGGTCGTGAGGTTGCGATGGTCATGGGGACGGATGTCGTAGCCGTTCAGGTACTCGTCGTGCAGCGAGGCGCCGAGCCGCTGCAGCGAGTCGGGCTGGCAGACCACCCGCGTCTGCCCCGGCTTGCTGTCATCCAGGGCCGATGCGAGGGTGCGCATCAGCGGCACGTGGCCGCCGGCCGGTGGGCTGACCGAGTTGTCGGGCGCCGGGTCGGGCCAGTAGGAGGCGCGCTCGATGTGCGCCGAAGCGACCGCGGGGATAGCGAGGGCGACCAGCACCGCAGCGACGTACGCGAGCCCCCTAACGGGCTTCGTCGCGAACCTCCCTATCCAGCTCTTCCTCCCCAGCATCGGGCGTGAGTCTAATCACATTTCCGCGCCGATAGCAACTGACCGTGAGTCACGTCTGCGTCTCATGGTGCATTTGTGGTTGCCATGGGCACCAAAAATGCGCAGGACGTCCGGCAGAAAGGTCGCGGCGGATGCGCCGGTTGATTGCGGGCGCTTTAATCCCGGCGATGGCGCATCACGACTTCGACTGGATCGTGATCGGCTCCGGCTTCGGCGGCAGCGTCGCGGCGCTCCGTCTCGCCGAGAAGGGCTACTCGGTCTGCGTGCTGGAGTGCGGACGCCGCTTCGCCGACGAGGACTTCGCCAAGTCGACCTGGAACCTGCGCCGCTATTTCTGGAGCCCGAAGCTGGGCCTGCGCGGCGTGCTGCGCCTGACCTTCTTCAAGGACGTCTTCGTCGCGTCGGGCAGCGGCGTGGGCGGCGGCAGCCTCGGCTACGCAAACACCCTCTATCGCGCCCGGCCGGCGTTCTTCCGCGACCCGCAGTGGGCTGAGCTGGCCGACTGGGAGCCCGAGCTCGCGCCTCACTACGACGTCGCCGAGCGGATGCTCGGCGTCACCGACTACGAGGGCATCGGGCCCGCGGACACGCTGCTGCGCGAGTACGGGGAGGAGATCGGCGTCGGCGACAGCTTCGCCAACACCCGCGTCGGCGTCTTCTTCGACGAGGCCGGCAAGGAGGTCCCTGACCCCTACTTCGGAGGCGAAGGGCCGGCCCGCAGCGGCTGCCGGCGCTGCGGCAGCTGCATGGTCGGCTGCCGCTACAACGCCAAGAACACGCTGGTCAAGAACTACCTCTGGTTCGCCGAGAAGCTCGGGGTCGAGATCCGCCCCGAGCGCCAGGTCACCGAGGTGCGGCCGCTCGGCGCCGCCGACGGATCGGAGGGCTATCGAGTGACCAGCGCCCGCTCCGGCAGCTGGATCGGATCGCAGGCGCAGGAGCTCACCGCCGGGGGCGTGGTGGTCGCCGCCGGCGCCCTCGGCACCAATCAGCTGCTCGCCGACTGCCGGCGCTCCGGCGCCCTCGCTCGCCTCTCCGACCGCGTCGGCCACGTCGTGCGGACCAACTCGGAGTCGGTCCAGGCGGTGACTGCCCGCGACGACAGCCGCGACTTCGCGAAGTCGGTCGCGATCACCTCCAGCATCTACCCGGATCCCGACACCCACATCGAGGTCGTCACCTACGGTCGCGGCGGCGACGCGATGAGCCGCCTGTTTACGACGATGACCGGCAACGGCACCCGTCTTACCAGGCCGCTGCACTGGCTGGCGGCGATGCTGCGCCACCCGCTGCGCGCCGCGCGATTGCTGTGGCCGCGAAACTGGTCACGCCGGACGGTGATCCTGCTGGTCATGCAGACCACCGACACGGCGATGCGCCTGGTGCCGAAGCGCAAGCTCTTCGGTAGCGGAGTTCGCCTGCAGACCGAGCAGGACCCCGAGCGCCCGAACCCGACCTGGCTGCCGGCCGCCGACAAGGCGACTCGCTGGTTCGCGGAGCGGATCAACGGCCTCCCGCAGAGCGGCTTTACCGAGTCGACCCTGAACATCCCCACCACCGCCCACATCCTCGGCGGCGCCGTGATCGGCCCCGACCCGGAGCGCGGCGTGGTCGACGCCGCCAACCGAGCGTACGGCTACGAGAACCTGCTGATCTGCGACGGCGCCGCGATCCCCGCCAACCCGGGCGTCAACCCGAGCCTCACGATCACCGCGGTCGCCGAGCACGCGATGGCCGCGGTCCCGCCGAAGCAGCCGCAGCCGCGCCATTTGCCCGATGCCGCCCGGCCGGCCCATCCGGCCCCAGCCGCGGGGCCGGCGGGCGGGGGCCCTCGCTAGCCAACCACCCCATAGCCCTAGCTCGGACCCCCGCCCACCGGCTCAATTGGGCCGCTCCGGTCGCCCCCGCCCTCCGGGCCAGCGCTTTGAGCCGCGTCAGCTCGCGTCGGCGAACCGCTGGGAGACGAAGTCCCAGTTGACGACGTTCCAGAACGCGTCGATGTAGTCGGGCCGCTTGTTCTGGTACTTGAGGTAGTACGCGTGCTCCCAGACGTCGCAACCGAGCAGCGGCGTCTGGCCGTCGGACACGGGGGAGTCCTGATTCGCGGTCGAGACGACGGCCAGACCGGAGCCATCGTGGACAAGCCAGGACCACCCGGAGCCGAACTGGCCCACCCCGGCGTCCTTGAACTGGCCCTTGAAGTCGTCGAAGCTTCCGAACGCGTCGTCGATCGCGGCGGCGAGGTCGCCGTCCGGCGCGCCGCCGCCGTCGGGGCTCATCATCTGCCAGAAGAGGCTGTGGTTGTAGTGCCCGCCGCCGTTGTTGCGGACCGGCTTCTGCTTGTCGCCCGGGAGGCTGGAGAGATTCTCGAGCACCTCCTGAACCTCCTTGTCCGCCCACTCCGTCCCCTCGAGCGCCGCGTTGGCCTTGTCGACGTAGGCCTGGTGGTGCTTGTCGTGGTGCACCTTCATCGTCGCCTCGTCGATGTGCGGCTCGAGGGCGTCGTAGTCGTAGGGAAGATCGGGAACGCTGTAGGCCATCGCTGTCTCCTCGGTTTCGTTTTGAAGTCTCAGCCTAACGGCGCGCCGAAGCCGCCGGCAGGCGCCCGGTTCAGGGTCGGCTCGCCGTATCCGCCGCGCCGGACTCCCCTGCTCCGGAAGCCGGCTCGCCGCCGGATCGAGGGGCTGCCGCGGGACCGCCCTCGTAGGCGCTGCGATCGCCGATTGACGGGGCCGTCGGCTCGCTTCCGGCCCCTCCCGGGCCGGCCCGGCCGGCGATGAAGACCCCGACCATCAGCCCAATCAGGATCAGGGCGACGAGCACTCCGATCAGCGGCGACGCCAGCAGCGAGAGCCCGATCAGCGCCGCCACCACGATCAGCACGCCGAATGTGAGACCGAACCACGACCCGTACATGACCCCTGCCTACCCCGGGGCGCGTTCGCGCAAACCGGCGGGCAGCAGGCGATTCGGGATCGATGACATAGCTCAAGCGCTAGAGCGTCACCGGGCAGACAAGCGGTCGACCAGCCACTTCGCGTTTCGCGGCGCGAAACCTCGCCAGTCGTTGTTGAAGTAGCCGAACACCTCGACTCGCGACCGCCAGGCCGCGATCCGCCGCTTCCAGGTCTGAAGCTCGGAGAGCGAGTAGTTGCCGCCCCGTCCGCGACGCCCGTAGTGGAAGCGGATGAAGGTCCAGCCCGCAGTCAGCTCATAGGCCTGAAAGGGACGTTCGGGATGGTCCCCGATCACCAGGGCGACCCCGCTGTCGCGCAGCAGCGTGAAGACCGGCTCGACGAACCAGCTCGGATGACGGAACTCGAAGCAGTGTCGACCCTCCGGCAGCGCCTCGAGCGTGCGGCCGAGCAGCCCGTCGTCACGGTGGAAGGTCTCCGGCAGCTGCCAGAGAGTCGGCCCGAGCCGTCCCGCATCGTGCAGCGGAGCCAGCGGCGCGTAGAAGCGGCGCACTCCGCGACCGAGATCACGCAAGCGGCGCACGTGGGTGAGGTAGCGACTCGCCTTCGGCGCGAAGAGGAAATCGCCCGGCGTCTGCGCGACCCAGCGCTCGACCGCATCCCTGGAGGCGAGGCGGTAGAAGGTCGAGTTGACCTCGACGGTGTCGAATCGCCCCGCGTAATGCTGCAGCCAATCCCGCGGCGGCAGACCGTCAGGGTAGAACCGACCGCGCCACTCCTTGTAGTTCCAACCCGAGCAGCCGATGCGGACCGGCTTCAACGATGCGGACCGGGTTCAAGCCGCCTTGCGAACCGCCGAACCGCGGCGGATCGAAGGCTTGCGGCCGCGCGGACCGCCCGACGTCAGCTCGATGCGGACGCGATCGAGCCTCGACTGGCACAGCCGGCAGAACTTGCCTCCCCGCGCGGCTCGGTTCCGGCAACCCGGCGCGTGGCAGGCGGCGTGCTCGTGACTGCGCTCCCGCGTGCGCAGCGCCAGTGCCGGATAGTCGTTCCGGGCCCCCGACGCGCTCACAACGTCCATCTCGCCTCACCCTCCGTGGTCGACGTTGACTGACGCTTACCCTTGGCTCCCAGCGCCTAAACTGAAGAGCATCCGATCGCTGCCCCCAGCCGGGAGGATCATTGGAGCGAGCCTTGGTGGGAGCGGGGGCAGAGTTGACCTCACCGAGCAAAGCCGCTGACCTGATTCCCGCCCGCCCCACGGTTCGACGCCTGCGCGATGCGGCGGCCGGATGTCGCGCCTGCCCGTTGTGGAAGCCTGCGACGCAAACGGTGTTCGGGCAAGGCGGCTCCTCGGCGCGGATGATGCTGGTCGGCGAGCAACCGGGGGACCGCGAGGACCGGGAGGGAAAGCCCTTCGTCGGGCCGGCCGGCAAGGTACTCAACGAAGCGCTGAAGAAAGCCGGCATCGCACGCGGCGAGGTGTACGTCACGAACGTGGTCAAGCACTTCAAGTGGCGCCCGGCGGGAAAGCGGCGGCTGCACCAGACGCCGCGAGCCAACGAGATCGAGGCATGCCGGCCCTGGGTCGAGGCGGAGCTGGCAACCGTCGAGCCGACAGCGCTCGTATGCCTCGGCGCCACCGCAGCGCGGGCGCTGCTGGGCTCGCATGTCAGGGTCACCGCGGACCGCGGCAGGCTGATCGACTCCGAGCTCGCCCGGCTGGTCGGAGTCACTGTGCACCCTTCCTCGATACTTCGTATCCGTGAGGACGAGGAACGTCATCTTGCGCGAGAGGAGCTTGCCCGCGACCTGGCCTTCATGGCGCGGGAGCTCGATCGCGCCGAACCCCGCTGAGCCGGGTTCGATGAGGACACGATGAGCGAAGAGCCCACCCCCGGGGCCCCGCCCCGCCCGGCGCAGCAGCTCGCCGACGAGAATGAGCTGCTGCGCCGCTACGCCGCCAATCGCGACCCGGCGATCAAGGAGGAGATCGTGCGGCGCTTCCTGCCCTTCGCCCGCAGCCTGGCGCTGCGCTATCGAGGCGGGACAGAGCAGATCGAGGACCTCGTCCAGGTGGCCAACCTCGGTCTGGTGCAGGCGATCGATCGCTTCGATCCCGATCGCGGCGCCGCTTTCAAGTCATTCGCCGCCCCAACCATCCTCGGCGAGCTGAAGCGCCATTTCCGAGACCGGGTCTGGAACCTGCGCCTGCCGCGCGGCCTCCAGGAGCGGATCCTGAAGCTCGAGGGGGTGACCAGCGAGCTGACCGCCGAGCTCGAGCGTCCACCCACCGTCCGCGAGCTGGCCGCCGCGATGGAGGTGGACCAGACCGAGGTCCTGGAGGCATTCGAGGCCCTGCAGACGCGCCGCACGCTCTCCTTTGACCAGCCGGTCGCGGTGGTGGGCGCCGCCGACGAGGCGACGGTCGGCGAGCAGGTCGGCCGCGAGGATCCCCATTACGAAGGGGTCGAGGACCGCGCCGCCGTCGCGGCGAGCCTGCCCGGCCTGACCGAGCGCGAGGTGCTTGCGCTGCGCCTGCGCTTCGTCGAGGAGCTGACCCAGAGCGAGATCGCCGCTCGGATCGGCTGCTCGCAGGTCCATGTCTCGCGGATCCTGCGGGGAGCGCTGCAGCAGCTGCGTGAGAATGCGGACCCCGATGCCGGGCAGTCGGTCTAGCCGCGCTCAGGGCCGCGACGGCCGCATCTCGAGATGGAAGAACTCACCCTCGGAGCCGCGATCCACATCGACCTTGTCGGCGAGCTTCTCCAGGGTCGCTCCGAGGCCGGGAATCTCGAGCTCGGCGCGCAGCCGCTCCGCCGCTCCGTCGCGCATCGGGCCGACCCGTAGCCGGATCGTCCCGTCTCCATCCTCGATCACCATGCGTACCGTTCGGTCCTCGAATCCGGCCGCCGCATGCGCGGCGAGGGCGTCTGCGAGCAGCATCGTGTCGGTCAGCCGATCGACCGGGAAGTCAGTGCGCGCGGCGAGCACCGCCAGCACCCGTCCGAGCACCGGCCCGACGATTCTCTCGTCGCTGACCTTGATCGCGGTCCCCGCCACCCTCTGAGGCATCGGCATCGCCTCCGTTTCGACGGTGGTCGGGGTCGTGAGGTCCATCCGCATCACCACCTCGGTGCCCTGGCCGAGACCGCCGCTGATCGCGAAGCTGCTCGAGAGCGCGGCGATCAGGGAAAGGCCGAGGCGCAGCCGCGAGGAATCGAGATCCGGCCGGGGACGGATCCCGGACCCCTGGTCGCGCACCGCCACCGTTATCCCCGTCTCGTCTGGGGTCACCTGCACCTCGAGCGGCCCCCCCTCGTCGCCGTAGGCATGGACCGCGACGTTGGTACAGGCCTCGCTGACGATCGTCTTCAGGTCGGTGGTCGCGATCGGATCCATGCCGAGCGTCTCGGCGAGGCCGCCGACGGCATGGCGAACGATCGCGACGTTCTCGGAAGTCGCCGGCAGGACGAAGAGCAGCCCTTCCGCACTGTCGGTCGCAGCTTCGGTTTTCCGGTCGGTTGCAGACAAGGGCGTCACTTCCGAGTCAAGGGCTGGCCGTCGGCGGCCCCCCCTTTTACCCAGACGCTTTCCGACGGGGTCGAAGGGCGGCTACCCAGGCAGGCGGCGCCGAAACCAGCGACAGCGATCATTCGACCGGCTCCACCACATCTTGCGGTAGCTGCAGCCCCGGCACGGCTGGGTCGCTGTCGCGGCGCAGGACGACCATCGCCACATCGTCGTGCACGAGCCCCCCGAAGCCTTCGATCGCAGCGCCGATCCCCTGCACCGTCGCCGCCGGGTCGGAGAACCTGCCCAGTAGCGAGCTGAGCCGCGCGCGTCCGAAGCGCTCGCCATCGCGCCTCGCCTCGACGACGCCGTCGGTGTAGAGCACCAGCTCCTCCCCGCGATCGACGGTGAAACGCACCGGCGACCATTGAGGCTCCTCCAGAGCTCCGAGAAGCGAGCCCGGAAGGCCGACCTCGCGGCTCCCATCGGCCGAGGCCAGGACCGGGAGCGGGTGGCCTGCCGAGACGACCGTTGCCTCGGGACCACTGCCGAAAGTGAGGCAGACGACGCTGCAGAGGCGGGCCCGCCTGCGCTCGCGCAGCTGACGATTGAGGATCTGGAAGGCGGCCAGGATGTCGCCGTTGATCATCGCTGCGGTGCGGATCGTGTAGCGGGCTCTGGCGGTCAGCGCCGCCGCCTCGGGTCCGTGACCCTCGACGTCGCCGAGCACCACGACCCAGCCCTCGGGGCCCTCGAAGACGTCGTAGAAGTCGCCGCCGGCGCGGTTCTGCTCGCCCGCCGGCCGGTACATGGCCGCCATGCTCCAGCCCTCCACTTCGGGTAGCAGCGGCGGCAGCAGCTCCCGCTGCAGGGCCTCGGCGATCTTGGCGCGCTCGTCGGCGAGCTTCGCATTCAGCACCGCGACGCCGGCCCGATCCGCGACCGCCCGGGCCAACCTGATCTCCTCGCGGCTGAAGGCGCGGCGATCCGACCGGTTGACCAGGGTCAGGATCCCGATCGCGACGCCAACCGCCCGGATCGGCTTCAGGAGGACCCAGCCCGGCGTCGGCTCGGCCGGCAGCTCGGCGGTCACCGGCTTGCTCGCTCGCAGCACGTCTGCCATCGAGAGCGTCAGGCCGGGGCGAACCTGCAGCCCGGTGCGCAGCCGGCGCTCGAGCTCGAACATCTCCGGGACCGATTCGGCGACGGCGACTCGCTCGATCGTCCCGTCGTCCTTCGGCACGCTGACCGAGCACCAATCCGCCAGCCCCGGCACGACCGACCGCGCGAGCGCATCCAATGCGGAGTCAAAGTCGCCCGCCGAGGCAATCGCCTCGGCGCTGTCGGCGAGCACGCGCTGATCGAACTCCGCCCGCTTCACGGCTGTGATGTCCTGCAGAGTGGTGACCGCGTAGAGGACGTCTCCGTCGGGGCCGGCGATCGGATTCGACTTCTCAAGGCGCCAGGACTCAACCCCGGTCTCACGATCGTTGAGCCGGAAGATCATCGGGTCGGCTCGCTCGCCGCGCAGGACCCGGCGCCGGGGCAGGCTCTCGCGGTCCAGCGCCTTACCCTTCTCGTCGCGCAACTCGAAGCGGCGATCCTCGACCTGAGGTTGCGCCGAGATCAGCCCCTCGCTCCCGTCGAAGCCGAGCAACTCCGAGGCGGCAGAGTTCGCGTAGACGAGCTTCCCCGTGCCGTCGTGGACGATCACCGCTTCGGAGACATTCTCCATCACCGAGTCCATGCGCCGCTCGACGCTCTCGAGGTCGGAGAAGAGCCCGGCATTGTCAAGGGCGATGCCGATCCGCGAGGCGAGGGCGGAGACGAAATCGAGGTCTTCCTGGGTCAACCGCGCCGATCTGTGCCCCCGCACGACAGTCAGCGCCCCGAGGCTGCGCTCGCGACTGACCAGGGGAGCGACGATGTAGGAGCGAGCCCGAAGCCAGCGCAGGAAGTCCAGATCCTGCTCGTCGGTGGCCATCTCGCGCAGCACTTCTTCCGACATCGAGGAGACGAGCAGCGGGTCAAGCGACTCCGACTTCGGATCGCGGAGCCAGTCGGGGGTGCTCGGCGTGCGAGCCTGGATCGACGCCTCGATACGTCCCGCCTCTGGTCCGGCGGCGCGCACGGCGATCCGCTGAACGTCCCCTTCGTGGATCGCGTCGATCATGCAGATGTCCGCGAAGTCCGGCACGACCGCGTCCGTAATACGGGTCAGCGTCTCGTTCAGGGGCAGCGAGCCGTCCGCGATCCGTCCGACCTCGTCGAGCATCCGAAGGCGCGAGATCCCGGCCCGTGCACGCTCGGTCTGGCGGGCTGCCAGAACCGCAACCGCGCTCGCCAGGGCGATGATCAGCAGCCGCGACAACCATTCGCTGCCGCCGAAATTGTCGTTCCAGAGACCGCTCGCGGCCACGGCCGCGACGGTGGCGAAGGCGACGACCGTCGTCTGCTTCGTCCGCCCTCCCATCGCGCTCACGAAGGGCGCTAGCGCGTAGGTGCCGACCAGGGCCTCGTCGGCACCGAGGACGAGGTCGAGGGCGACCACGGTCAGCAGCACACCCAGACCGGCGATCAAGCCGGCCGTGCCGGCCGGCAGGGATGCCGTGTTGCTGGTTGGACGCGCCATCGAGGCAAATCTAGTCCCAGCACGCCAAATGCGTGCAACTCGCGCAGCCGCGAGCGACTCCGGTGTTAGGATCGCTGCCTCATCCCGGGTAGGTCCCGGTCCAGATCCAACGGCGTAGCTCGCACCCCCGCGGCTGCGCGGGGGTTTGCATTGAAGTCAAGAGGACTGAAATGACGATCGCCCCTTTCAACGTCGAAACAGAATCCCTCGAGGACGGGATCCGGGTGTTCTCGGTGACTGGCGAGCTCGACCAGGCAACAGCGGCTGCGCTGCGCGAGCCCCTTCATGAAGCAATCAAGAGCGGGGCGAAGGCGGTAATGATCAACATGAGCGACTGCGGCTTCATCGACTCGACCGGTCTGGGGGTGATCGTCGAGGCCTGGAAGGAGCTTCAGGCGCGCAACGGCGACGGTGCCGCGCTCTCGATCTGCTGTCCCGAGCCGGAGGTCAAGCGGCTGCTCGAGGTGACGGGGCTCGACCAGGCGATCGCGATTCGCGACACCAGCGAGGACGCGATCGCCCTTCTGCGGCAGTAGGAGCACCTCCGGGCCGCCGGCGGCGACCCGGAATCGATCATTCGAGTGGCTGGTGGGCTCAGGAACCGCTCGCCGCGGCGACCTCGGGATGCTGGCCCTCGTGCTTGCCCTCGGCGATCTCCTCGACCACCTTCGCGCAGAACGCTTCGAGATCGTCGGGCTTGCGGCTCGTGACCAGACCCTGGTCGACGTGGACCTCCTCGTCGATCCATTCGCCCCCCGCATTGCGGATGTCTGTCTGCAGGCTCGGCCATGAGGTAAGCGTGCGATCGCGCACGACGTCGGCCTCGACCAGGGTCCAGGGACCGTGGCAGATCGCCGCCACCGGCTTGCCCTGCTCGAAGAAGGAACGGGCAAACTCGACAGCCGCTGCGACCGTGCGCAGGATGTCCGGGTTCGCGACCCCGCCAGGCAAGACCAAACCGTCGTACTCGGAGGCATCGACCTCCTCGACGCTGCAGTCGGCCTGGAACACGTCTCCCTTGTCGAGGTGATTGAAGCCCTGGACATCGCCGCTCTCGGGCGCAATCAGATGCGCCTCCGCGCCGGCTTCGCGAACCGCCTTGAGCGGCTCGGTGAGCTCAACCTGCTCGACCCCCTCGTTGGCGACTAGAAACGCCACCTTCTTCCCCTGCAGCTCGTCAGACATATGAACCTGCTCCTTTCGTCTCTTGCCTGCATCACGACTACCCAGGCGCGGGGGATGAAACCCGGACCAGATCGGCGAGTCGTCGGCGCGGGCTTGGCGATCGTGCGGCGATTCGCGGGCAAATGCGGATGCCGCTCGCTGTCAGCGCGCTGACCATCGCGGGGGCGCCCTCGGGCCCGGCCATAGGGTTCGCGCCGAGGTTTTCGTCCAATCCGCCCTGGGTACGGATGAGACGTCTCTCGGGGTCGGAGTTCGCATGTGACGGTGACGGCGCGCGCTGACATTGCAGCGGTACCTGGTTGGCCACCGGCGACGGGCTGCCTGGCTGCTGCCGCGGTCAGCCGCAGGCCGGGGGTCGCGGGGTGAGGAGGCGGGCCGCCACGGCGGCCGCTCTTGCCTGCGCGCTTGCGCTGCTCGGCTGCGGAAAGCAGTCCACCCTCGACCCGCATAGCCACGCATCTCGCGACATCGCCGACCTTTGGTGGTGGATGCTCGGCGCCGCCGCGATCGTGTTCTTCGGCGCCGTCGCGCTGCTCGTGGTCGGCTGGATTCGGCGCGATCGGCCCGGCTTGCCGATCCTGGGCGAGAACGAGCGCGCCAGCACCGGTCTTGTCATTGGCTTCGGGATGGTCGTTCCGGCGATCGTCCTGGTGGTGCTGTTCGGGATCTCCGACCTATACGTGATCCGCAGCACCGAGGCGCCGAAGCGCAGCTCGACGGCGCTGACCGTCGAGGTGGTGGGCCATCAATGGTTCTGGGAGGTGCGCTATCCGGGCACCGATGCCGTAACCGCGAACGAGATCCACATCCCCGCTCGCACCCGGGTGAACCTGGTCGCCCGCACCGCCGACGTGATCCACTCGTTCTGGGTCCCGGAGCTGAACCGCAAGATCGACATGATCCCCGGCCAGTCGAACCGGATCCTTCTCTACGCCGACCAGCCGGGCGTCTACCGGGGCCAGTGCGCGGAGTTCTGCGGCCTCCAGCACGCGCACATGGCGATGAAGGTCTTCGCTGACCCGCCGGCCCGCTTTCGCGCCTGGCTGGCGAACATGGCGGCGCCGACACCGCCGCCCGCGAGCGCCGAGCAGACCACCGGCGAGCGGGTCCTGATGTCGAACGGCTGCGCCAGCTGCCACACCCTGCGCGGAACCGCTGCCCGCGGCGACGTCGGTCCCGACCTCACTCACCTGGCGACCCGCACGACGCTGGCCGCCGACACGATCCCCAACGATCGCCCCCACCTGCGTGAATGGATTCACGATCCGCAGGGGATAAAGCCGGGCAACAGGATGCCCGGCTTCGACCTCAGCGACCCCGACTTCAGGGCGCTTCTCGACTACCTGACGACCAGGCGCTAGGCATGGCGATCGCGACACCGAAAGCCGCCGCCCCGACGATCGACCGCCTGGAGCGGATCTGGGAAGAGCCCCCCGGGGTGCTCGGCTGGCTGACCACCACCGACCACAAGCGGATCGGGATCCTCTACTTCTTCACCGCCCTGGCCTTCTTCGCCGCCGGGGGCGTCGAAGCGCTGCTGATTCGCACCCAGCTGATCGGCCCGAACCAGACCGTGCTCGATCCGAACACCTTCAACCAGGTGATGACGATGCACGGGGTGACGATGATCTTCCTGTTCGTGATCCCGATGTCGATCGGGGCGTTCGGGAACTACCTGGTGCCATTGATGATCGGCGCCCGGGACATGGCCTTCCCGCGTCTCAACGCGCTCTCTTTCTGGATCTACCTCTGCTCCGGGACCTTCATGTATGTGGGGCTGCTGTCCGGGCATGGCCCGACCGCGGGCTGGTTCAACTACGTGCCCCTCGCGTCGAAGACCTACAGCCCCGGCTCCGGGATCGACTTCTACGCCCTGGGGCTGATCTTCAACGGCATCTCGACGCTGGCGGCGGCGATCAACTTCATCGTCACGATCTTCAAGCTGCGGGCGCCGGGAATGTCGCTGAATCGGATGCCGCTCTTCTGCTTCGCCTTCCTCGCCGTCTCCTTCGCGCTCGTCTTCGCGCTGCCGGCGCTGACCACGGCGCTGGTCCTGCTCGAGCTCGACCGCCTGCTCGGCTTTCACTTCTACGACCTGGCCCGGGGCGGCGACACGATCCTCTGGCAGAACTTGTTCTGGATCTTCGGCCACCCGGAGGTCTACATCATCATTCTGCCGGCCTTCGGGATCGCCACCTCGATCATCCCCACGTTCGTGCGCCGCAGGATGGTGGCCTTCCCGCTCGTCGCGCTGGCAGAGATCCTCGTCGCCTTCATCGGCTTCGGCGTCTGGGCGCATCACATGTTCGCGGTCGGCCTCTCCACCGTGACCACGATCTACTTCGCCGCCGCCAGCATGATCATCGTGATCCCGAGCGGGATCCAGTTATTCGCCTGGATCACGACGATCCTCACCGGCACGCCGCGCTTCAAGACCCCGCTGCTCTACATCGTCGGCTTCATCGTCGTCTTCATCCTCGGCGGTCTCTCGGGGATCACCTTCGCGGCGATCCCGTTCGACCAACAGCTCACCGACACCTACTACGTGGTCGCCCATTTCCACTACGTGATCTTCGGGGCCGCCGTGTTCCCGCTGATCGGGGGGATGTTCTACTGGTTCCCGAAGGTCACCGGGCGGATGTACCACGAGGGTTGGGGCAAGGTCAGCTTCTGGCTCACCTTCGTGGGCATGAACGTGACCTTCTTCCCGATGCACATCGTCGGGCTGCTCGGGATGCCGCGCCGTCAGTACACCTATCCGGGCGGGCTCGGCTGGACCGGCTACAACCTGATCGAGAGCCTGGGCGCATACCTGCTCGCCGCGGGGCTGCTGGCGGTCGTCGTGAACCTCACCTTGAGCCTGTTCCGCGGCGCGCGGGTGGGCAACGACCCCTGGGAGGGCGACACCTTGGAGTGGGCGACGACGTCGCCGCCCCCGGCCTACAACTACGCGGTCATTCCAACGGTCAGCAGCGCCTATCCGATGTGGGACCGCGAGGACAGAGCGGAGGATGGGCGAAACCTCGAGCGCGGCGAGAGGGTCCTCGAGCAGGGCCACGAGACGCCAGCGAGCACCGTCCTCGACGCCGAATGGGACGAGATCCTCGAGATGCCCTCCAACTCTCCCTGGCCGCCTCTGCTGGCCCTCTCGCTGACCGGCGTCTTCGCATTTGCGCTGCTGCAGCTCTGGATCGCGTCGGCGGTCTTCCTCGGCCTCGCCCTGCTGGTGCTGGCCGCCTGGCTCGGGAAGGAGCCGCAGGAGGCATGAGCGCGATCACCCGCAGCATGGAGGCGACCGCGAGCCGCGCCGCGGCCGGGGTCGAGCGCCAGCGGCGAGCGCTTCCGAGCGGCTGGTGGGGGATGGCGCTGCTGGTCGCCACCGAGGCCGCCCTCTTCGGCTGCCTGATCGCGACCTACTTCTATTTGCGCTTCAAGGCAGGCACATGGCCCCCGGACGGGATCCCGAAGCCGTCGGTGGTCCTGCCGCTGGTTTTCACGGGGATGTTGGTCGCGAGCACGATTCCGGTCTTTGGCGCGGTGCGCGCGGCGCTCGCCGGCGAGCGCTGGCGCGCCTGGTGGCTGCTGGCGCTGGCGACCGCGATCCAGGCCACCTACCTGGGGCTGCAGGTCCATCTGTTCGTCGACGACTTCAACAGGTTCGGGCCCGGCCAGGACGCCTACGGCTCGATCTACTTCACCCTGCTCGGCACCCATCACGCCCACGTGGCGGTCGGGCTCTTGATCGACGTCTGGGTGCTCGCGAAGCTGCTCGGGGGGATCACCAACTACCGGCTGATCGCGATTCGGGTGCTCGCGCTGTACTGGTACTTCGTCAGCCTGCTGGCGATCTTCGTCGTGCTGACCCAGCTCTACCCGTCGCTATGAGGCCGCCCCTCCCGATGCTCCCGAACCTGCGCCCACCGACCTCTCCGACCTCGCCGCTGCTCTGGTTTGCGGTCGCCGGGGCGCCGCTTGCCTGGGTGACCCAGTTCGGACTCGGCTACTGGATCTCGCAGGCCCGCTGCAGCCCCGCCGGGACGATGTGGGGCATCGCGATCGATGCCTGGGCGATCGGCGCTACCGTGATCGCGGCGGCGGTCGCGCTGGGCGCCGGGCTCACCGCCGTCTCCATCTATCGCGCCACCGAGGACGCTGGCAGCGCTCCTCCGGGGGGTCGGGTCCACTTTCTGGCCACCGTCGGAGTCGCGATCACCCCGCTCTTCTTGCTGATCATCGTCCTGAGCGGGATCGGCGTCACCGTGCTCACCAACTGCCAGCAGTCATGAGCTCGCGGCGCTCCAGGACGATCGCAGCAGCCGTCGCGGCGGCCGCGCTCGCAGGTGCGGCCGTCGCCGCCGCGCAGCCCCCGGGCGGAATAGTCCACCCTCAGCCGCAGCCCGGCCAGTCGCAGGTCGAGTTCGGCTCGCAGCTCTACGCCGCCAACTGCCTCAGCTGCCACGGGGTCGGCGGCCGCGGCGTGGCATCGTCCGAAACCGGCGGCGGCGGCGGTGCCCAAGGGTCCGGCCCGCCGCTTCGCGGCGTCGGAGCGCTGGCTCCCGACTTCTACCTGCGCACCGGGCGGATGCCGCTCGGCAAGGCAGGGGAGGAGCCGGAGCGCGGCCGGCCGGACTTCAACGACCGTGAGATCCGCGCGATGACCGCGTTCATCGCCTCGCTCGGCAAGGGGCCCGCGATCCCCCGTCCACGGCCCGCCGGCGCCAGCCTCTCGATGGGGATGACGATGTTCACCGAGCACTGCGCCGGCTGCCATCAGATCGTCGGCGAGGGCGGCTATGTGACCGACGCCAGGGTGCCGGTGCTCCAGCACGCCACCGATACCCAGATAGCCGAGGCGGTGCGCATCGGTCCCTACCTGATGCCGCGCTTCCCGAAGAGCCAGATCAGCGATCGCGACCTCGACTCGATCATCGCCTACGTCCGGGCCAGCAGGCAGCCCGACGACCGCGGGGGGATCGGGATCGGCCACATCGGCCCGGTGCCGGAGGGAATCGTCGCCTGGCTGGTCGCCGCGATCGTGCTGGTCGGGGTGTGCGTGCTGATCGGCGAGCGGCTCGGGGGACGGAGCAGGGCATGAGGACGATCAAGGGCGCACTGAAGCTGCTGGTGCTGGTGCTGCTGGGCTGGAAGCGGCGCATCCGGCGGCCGCAGCGAATCGTCCCCGCCGGCGAGCCGCAGCGCCGCGCCGAGCTGGTCGTGATCGGGCTGCTGCTGGCGGCGGCGGGTTGCGCGGTGACGTTCGTCCTCGCCTACACCCTGGAATGGGCGCACCTGACCCAGCTGCTCGGGCTCAGCCTCGGGGTAGCCTTCGCGCTGCTTGCGGCGGCGCTGATCCTGATCGGAAAGCGCCTCGTCGTCAGCGAGGAGCTCGAGGAGGACTACCCCTCGGAGCAGCCCACCGAGCAGCTGGAGCTCGTGCAGGTGATCCACGAGAGCGGCAGCCGGATCACCCGCAGGCGGATGTTCACGGTCGCCGCCGGCGCCGCCGGGGCGGCCGTGGGGGCAGCGCTGCTGGCGCCGCTCGCCTCGCTGGGCCCGTTGCTGGACACCGCGTCGCTTTACGAGACGCCCTGGCGCCGCGGCCGCCGCCTCGTCGACGAGCACGGCCGCCCCTTCGCCGCCGACGAGATCGAGCAGCAGACCTTCTACACCGCCTATCCGGAGGGCGCCGACCGGGAGCAGCTCGGCTCGCCGCTGGTGGTCGTCCGCCTCGATCCCTCTGCCCTCGAGCTTCCCGCCGGCCGCGCCGACTGGGCGCCCGACGGAATCCTCGCCTTCTCGAAGATCTGCACCCACGCCGGCTGCGCGATCGCCCTCTACCGCACCCCCCGCTATCCGCCCGCGGAGCCGAAGCCGGCGCTGGTCTGCCCCTGCCACTACTCGACCTTCGACCCGGCGACGGGCGGCACGGTGCTCTTCGGCCCCGCGGGGCGCGACCTGCCGCAGCTGCCGCTCCTCGTCGACAGGGTCGGGGCGCTGCGCGCAGCGGGCACCTTTTCCGGGCCCGTCGGCCCGTCGTTCTGGGGAGTGCGCACGAGAAGGCCGTCGACATGATCCGCCGCACGGTTCGGTTCCTCGACCAGCGCAGTGGCTCGGTGGGGTTCATCCGCAAGACGCTGCGCTACGCGTTTCCCGATCACTGGTCGTTCCTGCTCGGCGAAGTGGCGCTCTACGCGTTCGTGGTCCTGGTCGCCACCGGCATCTACCTGACCTTCTTCTTCGAGCCCAGCACCGCCCACACCATCTACCACGGCTCCTACGCGCCCCTGCAGGGGCAGGAGATGACGCGGGCCTACAAGTCGGTCGTCGACATCTCCTTCGAGGTCAAGGCGGGGCTGCTGATCCGCCAGACCCATCACTGGGCCGCCGACGTCTTCGTCGCGGCGATCGTCCTGCACCTGATCCGCGTCTTCTTCACCGGCGCCTACCGCAAGCCGCGCGAGCTCACCTACCTGATCGGGGTGGCGATGTTGTTCCTCGCCCTGCTCGAGGGGTACCTCGGCTACTCGCTGGCCGATGACTTGCTCTCCGGGATGGGGCTGGCGATCGGCTACGGGGTGGCGCTGTCGATCCCGTTCGTCGGCGCCAACCTGGCGCTTGCGATCTGGGGGCATCAGTTCCCCGGGGACCCCGCCTTCTGGTCGAAGATGTACATCGCCCACGTCTTGCTCCTGCCGGTCCTGATCGGCGGGCTCCTCGGAGCCCACCTGGCACTCGTCGCCTCCCGCCATCACAGCCAGTTCCGGCGCCTGCGCCGCCAGACCGAGTCGCGCCTGGTCGGCGTGCCGACCTTCCCGGGCCAGGCGCCGCGCTCGCTGGGGTTGTTCTGCGCCGTCACCGCCGCCCTGCTGCTGCTCGGCGGGCTCGTGCAGATCAACCCGATCTGGCTCTGGGGCCCCTACCACGTCGCGCAGGGGACCAACGGCGCCCAGCCGGACTGGTACCTGGGCTGGCTGATCGGGGCTTTGCGGCTGGTCCCCCATTTCGACATCGTGATCGCGAACCGGACCGTTGTCCCGAACCCGTTCTGGGGCGGGGCGCTGTTCCCGCTGATCGTCCTCGGGGCGCTGATCTCGTGGCCGTGGCTGGAGCGCCGCGTGAGCGGCGATCGTGCCAACCACAACGTGCTCGACCGGCCCCGGGACAGGCCCTGGCGCACCGCGATCGGCGCCGCCTTCTTGACCTGGGTGGTGCTGATCTTCATCGCCGGCTCCGCTGATCGCGTCTACGTCTTCCTGGGCGTCCCCTACGTGACCCAGATCTGGATCTTCCGGGTGGCGGTCTTCGTGCTGCCGGTGATCGTGCTGCTCATCACCTGGCGCCTCTGCGTGGAGCTGAAGGGTGCCGAGCGGGTCAGGGAGGGGCAGCAGCGCGCCGAGCAGGAGGCAAGGCGGGCCGCGGTCCTGCGCCCGGCGTCCGGCGGCGGGACAGGGGGTTGAAGATGCGCCGGCGCTCGCGCTCGGGGCGCTCAGCGGCTGCGCCCCGGCGGGGCTGCCCGGTCGAGGCGCCTGCGCCCGTAGCGAGCGGCGCGGGCCGCCGCGACCGGCTCATGCCCGCCGTCGAGCAGCGACTGGCGAAGCTCCGCCTCGCGGGTCCAGCGCAGAAAGAGCCAGGCGAAGACAACCAGGGTCACGATCGCGCCCTCGATGAACATGACCCCTCCGGCGATCCTCTGGTCGGTGAGAGGAGAGATCCCGGCAAGCCGCTCCCGGGCCGCGTAATCGGGATAGATGGGGCTGCCAGCCCAAATGAAGATCGTGCCGAGGATCCCGGCCAGCGCCCTCACCACGAGCACGTAGGCGGCTTTTGGGCCGGTCCCGAACCAGGCCGGGCCTGGCAGCGGCTCGATCACAGCGGCCCACATCAGCGCCCCCGTGAAGAAGAAGAGCCCGTGCTCGAGAGCGTGGACGGCGTCGTTGGCAAGCGCCGCCTCATAGAGGGCGGGCAGATGCCAGGCGTAGAGGTTCAGCGCCCAGAGCGGCAGCGCGACGAGGGGGTAAGCGAGGTAGCGCAGCGGCGCGACGAAGGGGACCGCCAGGAGCGGGCGCAGGATTGGACCGCTGAGGCCGAGGACGACGAACAGCGCCGCGATATCGCCGATCATCAGGTGCTGGATCATGTGGACGTAGAAGAGCCGCGTCTCCCCGATCGTGTCGATCGGGGAGACAAGGGCCGCAAGGAGGACGAGCACCCCGAAGTAGAAGCAGGCCTGGCGGCGCCACAGCACCGGGCGGCCTTCGGCTCCGAGCTTGTGCACGCGCAGCGCGTAGGCCGCAACGACGATCGCCGCCTCCGCGATCAGGGGCGGGTCAAAGCTCCAGCCGGGCTCAGCGGCGGCTGTCGGGATCAGGTCCACGCCACCCTGCCCCTACCCGCACCGTGAGCCCGCTTCCCTCCCGCCGGCGCGGCACTCGGAACGGCATCGTTGTTGCGATCGTCGTCGTATCCGCTGCGGCGTTCGTCGCAATCTCGCTCGCGATCGGCTCCTGGGCCGCCCACGAGCCGCAGCGCGGCCAAGCCGGTCCTCACCTGGACACCGGCGTCGCGGTCGATCGGAGGGTCCCGTCGATTCAGCTTCGCGACGACCGCGGGCGCCGAGTCTCGCTGGCCGATTACCGCGGCAGATGGCTGGTCCTGGCTCCGTCGCTGACACTCTGCCACGAAGTCTGCCCGATGACCACCGGGGTGCTGATGAGGTTGAGCGCCCAGCTGCGGAGCGTAGGGATGTCGCGCCGCGTCGCCGTCGCCGAGGCCTCCGTCGACCCATGGCGCGACACGCCCGCCCGGCTGCGCGCCTACCGTCGGCTCACCGGCGTTCGCTTCGACCTGCTGACCGGCAGCCGCGCTGAGCTGCGCCGGCTCTGGGCCTTCTTCGGCGTTCATTACCGGCGCGTCGCGGGCGGGAAACCTGCTGATCGCGACTGGCTGACCGGGCGACCGGAGCGCTTCGACGTCGAGCACAGCGACGGCCTGTTCGTCATCGGCCCATCCGGCCGCGAGCGCGCTGCGGTCACCGGGATGCCGGACGTCGGCGGCCATCTCTCACCCGCTCTGCACGGCTTGCTCAACGAAAGCGGTCGCGCCAACCTGGCCGGCCCGCGTCTGCCTTGGAGCGCCGAGGAGGTGCTTGCGGACCTGCGGCAGCTGAGCGGGGCGCTGGGGAAGGGTCGAGGATCGGCAGTGCAGGCGCCGCGCGCCGCCGCTGCCCGGCGGCAGCTGCGCGGCTCCCCGCCGGCGCTTGCGGGCCTGCACCGGCAGGCGGGCCGGCTGCTCTCCGGGGACGACCTCGGTGCCCGCCTGCGGAGGCTGCGCGGCTTCCCGGTCGTCGTCAACGCCTGGGCATCGTGGTGCTTGCCGTGTCGGGAGGAGTTCGGACTCCTCTCGCTTGCCAGCGCGGACGATGGCCGCCGGGTCGCCTTCCTCGGCGCCGACGTCGACGACGGGGGGTCGCAGGCCCGCGACTTTCTCGCCGATCATCCGGTCAGCTATCCGAGCCTCGCGGTCTCCTCGTCGGCGCTGCGCTCGCTCGCGCCGATCACCGGACTGCCGACGACCCTGTTCTTCGACCGCCGCGGCAAGTTCGTCGGGACCCATCCCGGTCCCTACGAGAGCGAGCGAGCGCTCGCGGCGGACATCGAGCGCTATCTGCGGGGCCGTTAGAGCGCCCCCTGTCAGCCGCGCGGACAATCGCTGTCTCCTGCTTGCCTGCCGAGGGTAATCCGTCTGCGTGAACGACTGCGAGCTCTCCTGCGTGGTGCATGTCCACTCCACGTTCTCCGACGGGACCGCGACGGTTGCGGAGATCGTCGCGGCGGCACGCGAGGCGGGACGGGACGCGGTGCTGCTCACCGACCATGACTCGATGGGGGCCCGAGTCGAAGGTCTACAGGGCTGGCACGGGTCTGTGCTACTGGTGGTAGGGGTCGAGATATCGCCCAGCGGGGGGCACCTGCTCGCCTTCGGGCTCGAACAGCCGATTGACCACCGCGGCAGCAATGAGGCGCAGATCGCCCGCCGGGCCGGTGCCGCCGGGGCGCTCACCTTTGCTGCGCATCCGTTCTCGCAGGGCTCGCGAATCTCGCGCCGGATCGGTCGCCCGCATCCGTGGCCCGGGCTTGGCGAGGACGAGCTGACCGGGATCGAGCTCTGGAGCCTGGTCACTGACGCGGCGGAGAGCTGGAGCGGACCCGGCGACGCAATCCGCTTCCTGCGCGATCCCGCCGCCGTGATCGACGGCCCTCCGCCCGGCGCGCTCGCCAGCTGGGACCGGCTCTGCACACGCCGGCGGACGGTTGCGGTCGGCGGCCTGGACGCTCACCAAAGCGGTCTGCGGATCGGGCGGCGGGTGCTCTCGCCGATGCCGCACCGGCGCTACTTCGGGCTGCTCGGCACCCACGTCCTCCTCGATCGACGCCCGAACGGCGACTCCGAGTCAGACACCGCGGCGCTGCTCCGGGCGCTGCGCGAGGGGCGCTGTTACCTGGCCGTCGACGCCCTCGCGCCGGCCGGCGGCTTCCGCTTCTTCGCGAGCGACGATTCGCGGCAAGTCCCGATGGGCGGCGAGGCCACCGCGGGAAGCTGGACTTTGACGTCCAGACACCCCGCGACGCGGAGCTGCGAATTTTGCGGGACGGAGATCCGATCGCCTCGGCAAGCGCCGCGACGCTCACCGTCCCGGCGTCGCAGCCGGGCGCCTACCGGGTCGAGGCGCGGCTGCGCCGCAACGGCGGCACGCGCCTATGGATCATCTCCAACCCGATCTACCTGCGCAACGGGAGCGCGGCGAAGTGAGCGAAACGACGCCGCCGGACGGCGTCGCCGAGGCCGGCCAGCGGCCTGCCCCGCGGTTGTGGCGCAAGATCCTGCTCGGTGACTGGACCCCGCTGATCCGCGACCCGATCGATCTGCTGCGGGTCAGCTTTCTGATCGGCCTCGTGGTGGTCGCCTTTCTCGGCGACATCGGCGACTTCGCGCGGCTCGCGGTGACCGCCGCGTTCGTTTATCTGGCCCGCTATATCGGCCTCCCGAGGCCGTTCGACCTCGGGTTCGTTATCGGGATGAGCCTGCAGGGCTGGGGGAACGTCTTCGACCTCTTCGATCGGCTCAGCTGGTACGACACCGTCGTTCACTTCACCCTGTCCCTGTTCGTGGCGCCGCTCTTATACATCGGCCTCGCGCGGCTCGAAGTGGTGCCCGACCCCGGGCACGGGGTGACCAGGCACCGCCTGCTTGGTCTCTGGCTGGTGACGCTCTCGCTGGGTCTTGCGTTCGGCGCCTGTTATGAGATCTACGAATGGTTCGTCGATCACGTTCTCGGCGGCCATCTTCACATCGGCGAGACCGACACCGTCTTCGATTTGACGATGGATGCGCTCGGGTCCGCGTTGGGGGGGCTGCTGCTGGTCGTCTGGGCTAAGTACGGCTGGACGACCACTCGCAGGGCTCCCGCACGACAGCTGTCCTGAGTTCGATCCGGACCACGGTCGCTCGTGCGAACGACGAAGAGAAACGCTCGAATGCCGGCGCGATAGGATTGGATCCTTCCGCAGGCGGGGAACCAGCTACGCATGTCCGACTCTGAGACGCTGCTAGACGGCGCGACCAGCCAGAGCTCGGTTTGCGTAGCCGACTACGACCCCGACCTCTTCGCCGAGCTCGGCGAGGATCGCTCCCGGGCGCAGGAGCATGCGGTCGCGCGGCGGATCAACCTCGACCGGGGGCCCTGGACCGCCTCCGAAGCCGGGGGCGCGATCGCTGAGGTCCGCGAGCAGCGTGGAAGCCTCGGTCTTTTGGTCCTCGAGGGGCTGCTGTGGCGGGAGACCTGCATCGGCAAGGACGCGGGCATCGAGCTGCTCGGCCCCGGTGATCTGCTGCGGCCATGGGTACAGCCGATCCCGGAGAGCGAGATCCTCGCGGAGGGACAGTGGACGGTGCTCGAGCGCAGCTCGGTGGCTGTCCTTGACCGCCGCTTCGCGCTCGCCGTCGCCCGCTGGCCCGTAATTACCGCGGTGCTGATGGACCGCCTGATCCTGCGCGCACGCTGGCTCTCCTTCCAGCTCGCGATCTGCCACATCCGCAACTTGCGCCAACGCGTCTTGCTGGCTATGTGGCACTTCGGCGATCGCTGGGGGCGGATGGCGCCGACAGGCGTCATCGTGCCCGTCCGCCTCCCCCACCGGATGCTCGCCCAGCTTGTGGGAGCGCGGCGGCCTTCGGTGACGACGGCCCTGAAGCACCTGAAGGAGGAAGGGCTCCTGGTCGAGCGAGAGGACGGGACCTGGCTGCTTACCGGCGAGGCCCCGGAAGACCTGCGCAAGGCTTACGAGCAGGCGTCGAGCTCGCTCTCGATGTCTGGCTCCTCCCTCACCTGACCGGCTACTGGTCGCAGCCCCCGACCCCTCCTCCTCGCCACGCAGGCGGTGGCGATCCTGCCGCGCCCCGCGCAACCAGGCCATCGGCACGATGCTGGTCAGGATCGCGGCACCGATCACCGGCCACATCGCCGCATAGCCCTGGGTCGAGTCGAACGCCGGCCCGAGCAGCTGGATCGCCAGCCCAGCAAGCAGTGGCCCAAGCAGCGTCCCGACCCCGCGGCTGACGCTGTAGATGCCGGTCAGGGTCCCATGCTCCTCCTCGGGCATCAGGGGGATCAGCAGCGAGTAGGGCAAGGACATCACCATCCCCCCTCCGATTGCGATCACCGGGATCGCCGCGAGCAGGATCGGCGTCGCGGTCGTCAGGGCGGGGACCAGCAGCGAGAGGCCGTAGGCCCAAAGGCCCGCGTGCATGACCCGCAGGCGTCCGAAGCGATCCGCGAGAACGCCGGTCAAAAATGCCCCGCCGAGCACGATGATCGCGACCCCGCCGATGATCAGCGAGGCGCTGCCGAGCTTGTAGCCGAGCCCGAGAGTGACATAGAGGACGATGAACGTCTTGAGCGCGCGCCAGCGAGAGCTCCCAGAGCGAGTTGGCGATCACGTACGCCCGCAGCGCCGGGTGCGAGCCGAGCAGCCGCCGGACGCGCCGGAGCACTTCCCGCGCCGACTCGGAATCGTTCTTGCCCTGCCCCTGCCCGACGCCTCCGCGCAGCAGCAACCAGCCGAAGACCCCCACGCTCAGCGCCAGGATCGTTGCCGCTGACGCAAACGGCCAGAAGTCGGCCACGCTCAACAGCCAGCCGCCGCTGAACAGCGCCAGCCCCGTCCCCGCCCCGCGCCAGATCGCCTGGGTGCTCTGGGCGCGGCTGGAGATCGCGTCCGGAACCAGGTCCGGATACAGCGCCCGGTAGGGCTCATAGGCGGTGAAATAACCGCAGAAGAAGGCGGCCAAGCCGATCCCGATCACCAGCAGCGAGCCGGCCGCCCCCAGCACCGCCAACCCGACGATCATCACCGGCGTGCCCGCGAGCAGGAAGGGCAGCCGGCCACCGATCGGGGTTCGGATCCGATCCGACCAGCTGCCGACGATGATCGGCAGGCAGAGCGCCGCCAGTCCCTCCCCGCCGATGAAGACGCCGATCACGGTGGTCGAGGAGGTGAATCCGTGCGCCACCACGGGCAGATAGCTGGATACGGTGGTGATCGCCAGCGCCATTCCGAAGGTGGGCAGCCCGAGCGTCGCGAGGCGCCGCCATTCGCTCGCCCGCACGGCCCGGGGCGAGCCTCGATCGTGATCGGCGGCCAAGGAGCTACGCGGCGTCGCGGCGTCCGGGCTTCCGACCCGCCGAGCGCCCGAGCCGGAGGGGAAGCAAAGACAGAAGCGGCCGCCGGCCGACCGACTCTCGGTCCTCACGGTCGAATGCCGCCGCGTAGCGCGCCGCCTCCGCCGCCGACCGGTAGCGCTTCTGACCCTCCATCCCGCACCCGCGAGCACAGCGCCACCGCATCAACTCACCCTCCGCGCGAAAGCGTGGCCGATGGCCAAGCAGGCGGCATCGCATCACTCTCGTTTGGTTCCCGAGATGTATGCGGGCAAACACCCGGCTCTCGAATCGGTTTCGAGCTTTGCGGTGCGGGTAGCGAAGCCGGCATGGAAGCCGGCGCAGAGACCGCGACGATCGATACTCGGATCCCGGCGCGGCTCGATCGCCTGCCCTGGTCGAAGTTTCACTGGCTGATCGTGATCGGGCTCGGCACCGTTTGGATTCTCGACGGGTTGGAGGTCACGATCGTCGGCTCGGTGGCCGCCCGCTTGGCCGAGAAGGGCAGCGGGATCGAGCTCGGCTCCGGGCAGATCGGGACGGCGGCTGCCTTCTACGTCGGCGGCGCCTGCACCGGGGCGCTGTTCTTCGGCCAGCTGACCGACCGCTTCGGGCGAAAGAAGCTGTTCCTGATCACCCTCGGCGTCTACATCACGGCCACCGTCGCGACGGCCTTTGCTTTCGCCCCCTGGTACTTCTTCGCCGCCCGCTTCGTAACCGGGGCCGGAATCGGCGGCGAGTATGCAGCGATCAACTCGGCGATCGACGAGCTGATCCCGGCCCGGGTCCGCGGCCGCGTCGATCTGATCATCAACGGCTCCTACTGGATGGGGGCCGCGGCCGGCGCGGTGGCGGCGCTGCTCTTCCTCGACACGAGCATCTTCGCCAAGGACATCGGCTGGCGGCTTGCCTTCGGGGTCGGGGCGGCACTCGGCCTCGTGATCCTCCTCGTGCGCCGCAACGTTCCCGAGAGCCCGCGCTGGCTGTTCATCCACGGGCGCGAGGAGGAGGCCGAGCGGATCGTCGACTCGATCGAGTCCGACGTCGAGGAGGAGACCTCCCAGGAGCTCGAGGAGCCGGATGAGAGCATCACCGTGCGCCAGCGCGAGACGATTCCCTTCCGGCAGATTGCACGGACTGCGTTCGAGCTCTATCCGAAGCGCACCGTCCTGGGGCTTTCCCTGTTCATCGGTCAGGCGTTTCTCTACAACGCGATCACCTTCGACCTCGGGACACTGCTCAGCACCTACTTCGGGATCGGCTCGGCCAAGGTTCCCTTCTACATCGTGCTCTTCGCGGTCGCGAACTTCCTCGGTCCGCTGACCCTGGGAAGGCTCTTCGACACGATCGGGCGCAAGCCGATGATCTCCGGCAGCTACGCCGCCGCCGCCGGGCTCGGGGCCGTGCTCGGCGTCCTCTTCATCTCCGGAAGCGGCCAGAGCGGCCTGCTCGGCCTCTGGGGGTTCATGGCGCTGCTGATGGCGACCTTCTTCCTCGCCTCGGCTGGCGCGAGCTCCGCCTACCTGACCGTGAGCGAGATCTTCCCGATGGAGACCCGGGCGCTTGCGATCGCCTTCTTCTACGCGGTTGGGACCGCCGCGGGAGGGATCGCCGGCCCGCTTCTCTTCGGCCACCTGATCTCAAGCGGCAAGCCCGGGACTTTGGCGGTCGGATTCTTCATCGGCGCCGTCGTGATGGCGGTCGGCGCGATCGCGGAGCTCGCGTTCGGGGTCAAAGCGGAGCAGGAGTCGCTGGAGAACATCGCCAAGCCGCTGACGGTCGAGGAGGCGGAGGAATCCGAGACCGGGGACGAGCAGCAGGCCGCGGGTGCGGGAAGCGGGGCGGACATCGACACCCGCCCGCAGATCCAGGAGGCGCGGCAACACCGCCAGGAGGCCGAGCAAGAGCGCGCCGCTGCCGCTGAGCACAGGGCACGCGCTCACGAGCTGAGCGGTGCCGCGATCGAGGCCGGCGAAGAGGGCTCGCGCGAGGCCGAGGTCGAGGGGACCCTGGCCGAGATAGCCGAACTGCACGCCGAAGCGGCCGACGAACGTGCGACGATGGCCGAGCAGCGGGCAGAGGGTGAAGCGGCCGACGACGACGCCGGGCGGCGGGCCTGCGAGCAGCGCGCCCAGGCGGCCGAGGAGCGGGCCAGGACACTGCGCGAGCAGGCAGAGGCGATGGCCGCCGAGGGTGAGCGGGATGCGGCGATGCACGAGGCATTCGCGCGCGCCGCCGCCGAGCGCGCGCGGGCTGCGGAGCAGCGGGCGCTGGCCGCACAGCGCCAGGCCAGGAAGGCCGATCTCGCCGCGGAAGAGGAGCAAGCAGACGAGCGCCGCCAAGAGCAGGAGCTGGCGGAGCGGCGGCGCGAGCGCGACGCCCGCATCCGCCGGCGCCTCGCCCGCCGGCGGGAGCCGGCGCAGGGCCTGCGCCGCCTGCGCCCGGGCCCGGGTCGCTTCTCCTACTCGCCGATGCCGGTTCCCGGCTACCACGGCGAGGAGGGCGCCGACCTGGACCGTGAGATAGAGGCGATCTCGCAGGCGCTCGACGAGCACGGCGAGATGTCCCGCGCGGAGCTGGCAGGAGCGGTTGGCGCCCGCTACTGGGGCCCGGGGCGCTTTCGCAGCGCTCTGCGCGAGGCGCTCAGCGAGGATGCCGCGCGGCGGGTGTCGCGGTCCCGCTACGCCCGCCCCCGCTCCTGAGCTGCGGCGCGCGGAAGTACGGATGCAGGGGTCGCCCCTCAGGTCTCTGGCCGGACTCGGTGCGCGCCTCAGGGCCGGGGCCGGCCACGCCCTCGGTCTGGCGCAGGCCGCCCTCGGGGGCTTCTTCTCGGACCGCTGCCCGCAGTTCGCCGCCTCGATCTCCTTCTTCGTCCTGCTTTCGGTCTTCCCGCTCGCGATCTTCGCGGCCGGGATCGCCGGCGTCGTCTTCGACAGCCCGGACGCCAGGCGCCAGGTGGTGGACTTCCTGATCACCAACCTGCCCCTCAGCGAGGGGCAAGGCCGCCGCGAGATCCACGACGCGCTGCAGAACGCGACCGCCAGCGCCGGCACCTTCGGCGTCCTGGGCCTTCTCGGGGTCCTGCTCTCCGCCAGCGCCGTGATGGGGGCGCTGAGGAATGCCCTGAACCAGGTCTGGGACGTCGCCCAGGGCCGGCCGCCACTGCTGGCGAAGCTCTTCGACCTTCTGCTGGCCCTCGGCGCCGGCCTGCTCGTCGCGGCGTCCTTCGGGACCTCGGTCCTGGAACGGATCGCGACCGACCTGGGCGGCGGCGCCGGAGCCCTGATCAGCGGCGTCTTCGAGCGCACCAGCTTCCTGATCCCGCTCGCCCTGGCGACGGCGCTCTTCAGCTTTCTGCTGCTCGTCGTCCCTGCGCAGCCGACCCGCCTGCGCGACGTCTGGCCGGGAATCCTCGTGGCAACGGCCGGCTACAAGGTGGCCGAGCAGGCTTTTGGACTCTACATCGCCCATTTCGGCCGCTACGATGCGATCTATGGCTCGATCGGGGCCGTGATCGTGTTCATGATGTTCCTCTACGTGGCGGCGCTCGCCTTCCTCCTCGGGGCCGAGTTCGCCGCCCACTGGCCCGCCGTGCGAGAGAGCCGTCCGGGAGAGGGAGAGCCTTTCTCCGAGCAGCTGCGCGGCTTTCTGCGCGGGCTGGCGAAGCGTCCTGCCCCCCCGCATCCCGACAGCGGCGCAGGGGGCCGGCGCGAGGGGGAATCAGGCGATTGAGCGAACGCGCCAGCGCGCGACCAGCATCGCGACCACAGTCCCGGCGCCCATCGCCGCGAGCAGGGCGACCGCGACCAGGGACAGCGGTGAAGAGAAGTTCCCGATCGCCCCGCCCAGCGCCACGTACGCAAAGGTGCGCGGCGCGCCCCCGAGCGCGCTGGCAAGCACGAAGGTCCGCAGGCGGATGCGGGTGAGGCCGGCGGCGTAGTTGAGCAGCGTCGCCGGCACGCCGGGAGCGAGGCGCAGCAACACGATAGATCCGAAAGGGCTGCCCTCGACCCGCTGCTTGAGGCTGCGCAGGCGACCGCCGGCGAGCTGCTCGGCCGCGTCGGCGCCGCAGCGCCTCGCGACCAGGAAGGAGATCGCCCCACCCAGGGCGGCGCCGCAGATCGCCAGCGGAGTGCCGAGCGCGGCGCCGAACAGCAGCCCGCTCGCCCCCGCGAGCAGAGTCCCGGAGACCAGCGCCGGGGTCAGCGCGGCCCAGAGCCCGAGCAGGACCAGCGGGCCCAACGGGCCGTAGGCGCCGACCGCGTCGCGCAGCTGCGCAGGCGAATGCGGGACGCCGTGGGCGGCGAGCCCGAAGAAGCCCGCGACCACCAGCGCCAGCGCAACCAGCCGAACCCATGGGCGCCGCATCGTCCCCACATGATGGCGAACGAGCTGCGCCGCTCGCCGGCCGCAGTGTCAGCCGGCGGACAAGGTCCGATCGGCCGGGTCGTCAGGCGCGGCGGCGCTGACTTCGGCCGCCTCGTAGCCGACCGCAGCGCACTCGAGCAGCAGCGCGTGCACGAAGGCCTGCGGCAGGTTGCCGCGCAGCTGGCGCTGGCGCACGTCGAACTCCTCGGAGAGCAGCCCCGGGGTCCCGCAGGCGGCGCGATTGCGCTCGAACCAGCGCGCGGCCCGCCGATGATCGCCCTGCTGGTGCCAGGCAAGCGCCATCCAGAACCCGCAGAGAAGGAAGGCGCCCTCCGCCTCGGCCAGCGGCCGCTCGTCGTGCCGAAAGCGATAGGCATACCCGTCCTCGGTCAGCTCGGCCTCAATCGCCTCCAGGGTCGCGAGGGTGCGCGGATCCTCGGCCGGGACGGCACCGCGGATCGCGGCAAGCAGCAGGGACGCGTCGAGCCGCGAGTCGTCCGCAGCGCGCTGCCAGCGGCCGGAGGAATGGACCGAGTTTCGCCCTGCGTCGGCGACGATCGTGTCGGCCAGCGCGAGCCAGCGGGGGGCGTTGTCGCCGGCGACCTTGCACTCGCTGACCGCCCGCAGGCCGGCTGCGCAGATCAGGCGGCTGTGGGTCCAGCGCGCCGGGTCGAGCTCCCAAACGCCGGCATCCGCATCCGCCTCCCCCCAGCGGCTGCCGATCGCGTCGGCGGCGATCTCCACCGCCCGCCAGCCCTCCGCGTCGAGATGGTCGTGCCGGTCGGCGGCGGCGAAGAGCAGAAGCGCCTCGCCGAATGCGTCGAGCTGGAACTGGTCCCGCACGTGGTTTCCGATCGTGTCGGTCCCGCCCGGATAACCGGGCAGGTCGAGCTGCCGCTCGGGGGGAACCTCGCCGCCGGCCGCGGTATAGGCCGGGCTCAGGCGAGGGCCGTCGGCAAGCAGCCGCTCGCGGACGAAGCGCACGGCATCGTCCATCAGCGGGTAGGGCCCGGCGCGGGCAATCGCCTGCCCGGCGTAGCACTGATCGCGAATCCAGACGTAGCGGTAGTCGTAAGTGCGGCCGGTGCGCGCGCGCTCGGGCAGCGAGGTCGTCGCCGCCGCGACCATGCCGCCACCGGCGGTCGTCAGCCCGGACAGCACGGCGTAGGCGTGGCGGGCGTCGCGGGCCCCGACCGTGCGATGGAGCTCGGGCACCCGCTCGTCGCCATTCCGCCTCGGTGGCGCTCCAGGCCCGATCGGGATCGGGGAGATCCGGGGGCTGATGGGCGTCGAAGGCGAGGACCAGATCGTGATGCCCGCCCTCCGGGACCTCGAGCAGGGCGGTGAGCGCGCGGCCGCGGTGCCCGTCAGGGCGATCACCGGCCTCGGCGCCGCCACTCCAGCCGGCGTGGGCGGTTTGAAGCCGCCCGGTCCAGATCCCATCGTCGCTGCGGTGAAGATCGCGAACACCGGAGGCGCCGAAGCGGTCGCGAAGGTTGAGGACGACCCGCACCCGCGCGTCGCCCGCGACGGCGACGATGCGGCGCAGGAGCACCGCCCGGTCAGGCCGCCCGGGCAGCGCCAGGGCCTCGCGGCATTCGATCACGCCGTCCTCGGTGACCCAGCGGCTGCGCCAGATCAGGCTGCCCGGCTCGTAGAAGCCGCCCCAGACGAACCTCGCGTCCGGCGTCACCCCGTAAGCGCCCCTCCCGCCGATCAGCGAGGAGAAGACGGCGTCGCCGTCCCAGCCGGGAAAGCACATCCAGACGATGTCGCCGCGGGGGCCGAGCAGCGCCCCGCGCTCACCGTCGGCGATCAGCGCGTATTCGCGCAGCACGTGCGGCTGCGCTCGGCCGGCCTGGAGGTCGAAATCCGATTTGCTCATCGCGTCAGGCGCGCAAACGCCGCGCCCGCGGCAACAGCGGCCGCGGCGAGCCCCGCGCCGACCAACGGCCGATGGGTCGTGCCCCAGAGCTGCAGGCTGCGACTGCGAGCCTGGTCGTCGAAGCGGCCGTGGGTAGAGGCCTTGGCGGGGACCGGGTCGAACAGGTTGTCGGGCCGGTCGTCGCTCACGGGCAGGTCCTGCACCTGCTGCGAGTCGAAGCCGTTTCTGGAGAGGTACCAGTCGGCTACTCGGGGCGCCAGCTTGTTGCCGACGATCGCCTGCACGGCCGAGAACCCGCAATAGACCTCGCGGCGCCGCTTGTGCGCCGCGTAGTGGATCGCCCGGGCGGGCACCTCGGGCTGGAAGATCGGCGGCACCGGCTGGGGATGCTTAGGCAGCGTGGTGCGGCACCAGTTGAACTGCGGCGTGTTGACCGCCGGCAGCTGCACCATCGTGATCCACACCTTGCTGTCGGAGTGCATGAGCTCGACGCGAACCGAGTCGGTGAAGCCGCGCATCCCGAACTTCGCGCCGCAGTAGGCGGCCTGCAGCGGAATCGCCCGATAGGAGAGCGCCGAGCCGACCTGCACGACGGTCCCGCGGTCGCGCGGGACCATCCGCTTAAGGGCCGCCAGGGTGCCGTATACGGCACCAAGGTAGGTGACCTGGGTGGCGCGGGTGAACTCCTCCGGCGTGATCTCGGTGAAGGGGGCGAAGATCGTCGCCATCGCGTCGTTGACCCAGACGTCGATGCCGCCGAATCGCTCCTCCGCTCTGCGGGCGGCTTCCTCGACCGCGTCGGCGTCGGCGACGTCGGTCGGGATCGCGAAGCCCTCGCCCCCGAGCGATCGCACCTCGGCCGCGGCCGCCTGCAGTCCTTCTTCGTCGCGGGCCAGCAGGGCAACCCGGGCGCCGTGCTTGGCAAATTCGTGCGCGACCGCCCGCCCGACTCCCCCGGAGGCGCCGGTTACCACGACCGCTTCCGATTCCGCACCAGCCATCTGGGTCCTTTCGTTGCGTGAATGGCGGAGCCAGGTGGCCCCCGGCGTTTGCAATACCCGGGGGACGGGGGCTCCATTCAGCGCGGCCCCTGGATCGAGCACCGCTGTGTGCGAGCGCGCACTCCGGGGTAACCGGCACCGGATGAGCGACCCCGGCCAAGACCATCCCACCGCAGCCCGGCCTGCCGGACCGGACCTGCCTTCCCCCTGTCGCGCAGACCCCGTTCCGCCGGGCTGGAGCCACAACCCAACCTCGGTTTCGCGCCGGGCGCTGCTTGCCGCGCTTGCAGGAGCGGGGCTGCTCATCGCGCTGTACCTGACCCTGTACCAGTGGCGAGCCTGGAACGACGTCTGGGATCCGTTCTTTGACTCCCGCACCGTTCTCGACCTCACCCACCCGGTTCCCGACGCCCTCGCGGGCGTCCTCGCATACGGCGCCGAGCTGCTGCTGCTGGCGCTCGGCGGCCGCGACCGCTGGCGCAGCCTTCCCTGGGCCTGCCTGGCACTGGGCGCGGTGCTGACCACTGGCGCGGTCGTCTCGATCGGGCTGATCGTCGTGCAGCCGACCGTGGCGGGCGACTGGTGCACCTTCTGCCTTGCCTCCGCGGCGCTCTCGCTGGCCCTGTTTTCGCTCGGGATCGGCGAGGCGCGGGCCGCCTGGCAGCATCTGCGGCGGGCCCGGCGCCAGGGCGTCCCTCTCGGCGACGCGTTCTGGGGCCGCGCCGCGTCCGCCTCGATGCCGTCCGCTTCCGGCGCCGTCGGCGAGCCGCGAATGTCAGCGCGCTGACAGCAGCCTGCGACTGGCGACCCTGGGGATCGGCAGCCGTATCCGGCACCGCGGGCCGGGTAACTGACCGGAGTCAGCCGCGATCTTGGGCGGCGCCCGACTTCCGCACCGATTGAGCCAAAGGAGCCCCATGTCAGAGACCGTCGGATCTTTCACCCTGAAGCGACTCGCCGAGCACGGGATCGAGAGGATCTACGGCTATCCCGGCGACGGGATCAACGGAATCCTCGGCGGCTTTCACGAGCACGGCGACGAGATCGAGTTCGTCCAGACCCGCCACGAGGAGCTCGCCGCCTTCTGCGCCTGCGCCCACGCCAAGTACACGGGCGAGGTCGGCGTCTGCCTGGCGACCTCGGGACCCGGGGCGGTTCACCTGCTCAACGGCCTTTATGACGCAAAGCTCGACCACCAGCCGGTGGTCGCGATCGTGGGGCAACAGAAGACGCTCTCGCTGGGCGCCAACTACCAGCAGGAGATCGACTTGATCACCCTCTTCAAGGACGTGGCCTCCGAGTACGTGCAGGTCTGCATGTCGCCGGCCCAGATCACGCAGCTGATCGACCGCGCGGTGCAGATCGCCAAGGCGACACGCTCGGTGACCTGCGTAATCGTCCCCGCCGACGTCCAGGAGGAGCCCTACACCGAGCCGCCCCGCGAGCACGGCGCAGTCTTCACCTCCAAGGACGAGCCGGCGCCCTCGCGGGTCATCCCTCCCGCCCGCGAGGTTCGCCGCGCGGCGGAGGTCCTCAACGCCGGCGAGAAGGTCGCGATCCTGATCGGGCAGGGCGCGATCGGCGCCGCCGACGAGGTGACCGAAGTCGCCGACCTGCTCGGCGCCGGGGTCGCGAAGGCGCTCAACGGGCGCGCGGCGCTGCCCGACGACCTGCCCTTCGTGACCGGGCCGATCGGCCTGCTCGGCTCGATCCCCTCGGACCAGATGATGCAGGGCTGCGACACCTTCCTGATGATCGGCTCGAGCTTCCCTTACTCCGAGTGGCTCCCCGAGCCGGGCCAGGCGCGCGGGGTCGAGATCGACATCGACGGCCGCATGGTCGGGATCCGCTATCCGATGGAGGTCAACCTGGTCGGCGACGCCCGCGACACGCTTGCGGAGCTGATCGCGCAGCTGGAGCGCAAGGAGGACCGCTCCTGGCGCGAGGAAATCGAGTCGAATGTCGAGCGCTGGTGGCAGATCCAGGAGGAGCAGGCGATGCTCGAGGCCGATCCAATCAACCCCCAACGGGTCTTCTACGAGCTCAACAAGCGTCTCCCTGACGGCTGCATCCTCAGCGCCGACTCCGGCTCGGCGACCAACTGGTGGGCGCGGCAGCTGCGCCTGCGCAAGGGAATGAAGGCGGCGCTCTCGGGGACGCTGGCGACCATGTGCCCGGGCGTCCCCTACGCGTTCGCCGCCAAGATGGCCTACCCGGACCGGCCGGTGATCTGCTCGATCGGCGACGGCGCGATGCAGATGCTCGGGATCAACGGGCTGATCGACATCGCCAACCGCTGGCAGGAGTGGGAGAACAAGCAGCTGCTCGTGGTCGTGCTGCACAACGACGACCTCAACCAGGTCACCTGGGAGCAGCGGGTGATGGTCGGCGACCCGAAGCTCGAGGCCTCGCAGGTGATCCCCGACTTCCCCTACGCCCGCTACGCCGAGCTGCTCGGCTTGCGCGGGATCCGGGTCGAGTCCCCGGAGGAGATAGGCGGCGCCTTCGATGAAGCCCTCGCGGCCGACCGGCCGGTCCTCTTGGAAGCGATCACCGATCCCGAGGTCCCGCCGCTGCCTCCGCACATCTCGCTCGAGCAGGCGAGCGGGCTCAGCAAGGCGCTGATGAAGGGCGACCCGGCGGCCGGACAGATCATCCGCCAGTCCTTCAAGGGCAAGCTGAAGGAGCTGGTCACCCGCTGATGGCGGTGGCCGCCCCTGCCCGGGCCGAGGTCGGGGTCGAAAGCCTCGACGTTTTCGCCTGCACGATTCCCGACCGACGAGCCGGAATCCGACGGAACCCTGGAGTGGAGCTCGACGACGATCGTGATCGTCGAGGCGCACGGCGGCGGCACTACCGGGATCGGATACACCTACGGCGAGACGGCGGTCGCAGCGCTGATCGACGCCAAGCTCCGGGACGCGGTCCAGGGCGCCGACGCGATGTCGCCTCCCGCGGCCTGGGCGCAAATGCAGGCTCAGATCCGCAACGCCGGGCGCCCCGGGATCGGCGCGATGGCGGTCTCCGCGGTCGACGTCGCGCTCTGGGACCTGAAGGCGAAGCTGCTCGGCATCGCGCTGGCCGATGCGCTGCCGCGCTTCCATGCCGCCGTGCCGGTCTACGGCAGCGGTGGGTTCACCTCCTACGACGACGAGCGCCTCGCCGCGCAGCTCTCCGGCTGGGTCGAGCAGGGCATTCCGCGGGTGAAGATGAAGGTCGGGCGGGAACCGCATCGAGACCCCGAGCGGCTGCGGGTCGCTCGCGATGCGATCGGCGGCGAGGTCGAGCTGATGGTCGACGCGAACGGCGCCTTCGAGCGCAAGGAGGCCCTTCACTGGGCCCAGCGCTACGCACTCCCAGTTCGGAGTCGCCTACTTCGAGGAGCCGGTCAGCTCCGAGGATCGCGAGGGGCTGCGATTCCTGCGTGACCGGGGGCCGGCCGGGATGGCGATCGCCGCCGGTGAGTACGAGTGGGACCTCCCCCAGCTCGCCGACCTGGCGCGGTCCGTGGACATCCTCCAGGCCGACGTCACCCGCTGCGGCGGAATCACGAACCTGATTCGGGCGGGGGGCATCTGCAAGGCGATGCAGCTCCCCTTCTCGGCCCACTGCGCGCCGGCGATCTCCGCGCACGCCTGCTGCGCGGTCGAGGGCCTGGCCCACCTCGAGTACTTCCACGACCACGTACGGCTTGAAGGGATGCTGTTCGACGGCGCCCTCGAGCCGGACGGCGGGCAGCTGGTACCGGACCGCTCGCGGCCCGGGCTCGGTTTGGAGTTGAAGCGCTCCGAATTGCAGAGGTTTCAAGCATGAGCGCCGCAGCCACGCGAAGGCGATGGACCAACCCCGCGCTCGCCGCCTGGCGCGAGCGCAAGACCGAGCTCAACGGCCACGAGATGCTCGCCCCGGAGGGGATCGAGGAGATCGACGCCGCGGCGCTTGAGCGCGACCTGTCGCAGGCCGTCCGCGGCGAGGTGCGCTTTGACGCCGGCAGCCGAGCGATCTACTCGCACGACAGCTCCAACTACCGCCAGGCGCCGATCGGAGTCGTGATCCCAGACAACGCCGAGGACGCGGTGGCGGCGATCGCCGCCTGTCGCGAGCACGGGGCGCCGGTGCTCTCGCGGGGCTGTGCAACGAGCCTCTCTGGCGAGACCACCAACGTCGCCGTGGTGATCGACTTCTCGAAGCGGATGCGAGAGATCGTCGGGGTCGACCCCGATGCGGGCTGCGCGACGGTCCAGCCCGGCGTGATCCGCGATCAACTCTCCAACCGCACCGAGGCCGCGTTCAACCTCACCTTCGCCCCGGACACCTCGACTCACGAATACGCGACCTTCGGCGGCATGATCGGCAACAACTCCTGCGGGGTTCACTCGGTGATGGCCGGCAGGACCTCCGACAACGTCGAAGAGCTCGACGTCGTCACCTACGACGGGCTGCGGATGCGGGTCGGGCCGACTCCGGAGGCCGAGCTGGAGCAGCTCATCGCCGCCGGCGGGCGCCGGGGCGAGATCTACCGCCGCATGCGCGACCTGCGCGACCGCCACGCCGGGCTGATCCGCGAGCAGTTCCCCGACATCCCGCGCCGTGTCTCCGGCTACAACCTCGACGAGCTGCTGCCCGAGAAGGGCTTCAACGTCGCCCGCGCCCTGGTCGGCTCGGAGGGCACGCTGGTCTCGGTGCTGGAGGCAAAGGTGCGCCTCGTCCACTCGCCACCGGCCCGCTCGCTGCTGGTGCTCGGTTATGAGGACGTCTACCACGCCGCCGACCACGTGATGGAGATCCTCGACTTCGGCCCCGTGGGGCTGGAGGGGATCGACCAGAAGCTGATCCACGACATGGTCGTACGCAAGCAACACACCGGCGAGCTGACGATGCTGCCCGAGGGAAACGCGTTCCTGCTGGTCGAGTTCGGCACCGACAGCAAGGACGAAAGCGACGCACGGGCGCGCGAGTGCATCGACCGGCTCGAGAAGGACAGCAGCGCCCCGAACATGCAGCTCTTCGACGACCCCGAGCAGGAGCGGCGCCTCTGGGAGGTCCGCGAGGCCGGCCTCGGCGCCACCTCCTACGTCCCCGGCGAGCGCGATCACTGGCCGGGCTGGGAGGACGCAGCGGTGCCCCCACAGCATCTCGGCGACTACCTGCGCCGTTTTCAGAAGCTGCTCGACGAGCACGACTACCGGGCGGCGCTCTACGGGCACTTCGGCGACGGCTGCGTGCACTGCCGGATCAACTTCGACCTGCGCAGCGCCGGCGGGCTGCGCACCTGGCGCAGCTTCCTCGGGCGGGCGGCCGAGCTGGTGGTCGAATACGGCGGCTCGCTCTCCGGCGAGCACGGCGACGGACAGGCGCGCGCCGAGCTGCTGCCGAAGATGTACGGGGCGGAAGTGCTCGAGGCGATGCGCGAGTTCAAGGCGATCTGGGACCCGCAGAACCGGATGAACCCGCACAAGGTCGTGGACCCCTACCCGATCGTCTCCAACATGAAGCTCGGCGCCGGCTACAGCCCGCCCGAGCCGCTAACCCACTTCTCCTATCCCGAGGACGGCGGTAGCTTCGCCCACGCCGCGCTGCGCTGCGTCGGCGCCGGCAAGTGCCGCGAGACCGACAGCGGCACGATGTGCCCGAGCTTCATGGCGACCCGCGACGAGATGCACACGACGCGCGGCCGCGCCCGGATCCTCTACGAGATGCTCGAGGGCGACACGGTGCAGGACGGCTTTCGCTCCGACGAGGTGCACGAGGCCCTCGACCTCTGTCTCTCCTGCAAGGGCTGTAAGGGCGACTGCCCGGTCAGCGTCGACATGGCGACCTACAAGGCGGAGTTCCTCTCCGGCTACTACAAGCGGCGGCTGCGGCCGCTCGCCGCCTACTCGATGGGGCTGATCATGTTCCATGCCCGGCTCGCGGCGCGCTTTCCGCGGCTGGCCAACGCGATCACCCAGACACCCGGCCTGCGCCAGGTCGTGCAGCTCGCCGGCGGGCTGACCCCGAAGCGCCCGATGCCGCCCTTCGCTACCCAGACCTTCAAGGACTGGTTCGCGGACCGCGCCGCCGTCAACCCCAACGCCGAGCCGGTTCTGCTCTTCCCCGACACCTTCAACAACTTCCTGCACCCGGAGCCGATGAAGGCGGCGGTCGAGGTCCTCGAAGACGCCGGCTTTCGCGTCGTCGTGCCCGCGGCAGCGCTCTGCTGCGGGCGCCCGCTCTACGACTACGGGATGCTCGACACCGCGAAGCGGTTCTGGGGGCGGATGCTCGACGAGCTGCGCCCCCAGATCCAGGCGGGCACGCCGATGGTCGGGATCGAGCCGAGCTGCGTGGCGTCCTTCCGCGACGAGCTTCCCAACCTGATGCCCCACGACGAAGACGCGAAGCGGCTCTCGCTGCAGACGCTGACCCTGGCCGAGTTCCTGCAGCACCACGCGAAGGATTGGCGCGCCCCGCGACTCGAGCGCCGGGCGCTGGTCCACGGTCACTGCCACCAGAAGGCGGTTATGGGCACGAGCGCCGAAGAGGAGCTTTACGAGCGCCTCGGTCTCGACTTCGAGGTCCTCGACTCGGGCTGCTGCGGGCTCGCCGGCTCCTTCGGGTTCGAGCGCGGCCACCACGAGATCTCGGTGCAGATCGGCGAGCAGCGGTTGATGCCCGCGATGCGCGATGCTCCCAAGGACGCGCTGCTGATCGCCGACGGCTTCTCCTGCAAGACCCAGGTCGAGCAGCTCACCGACCGCCGGCCCCTGCACACCGCGCAGGTGATCAAGATGGCGCTGGACCGAGGCCGGGAAGGCTCGGTCGGGCAATATCCGGAGCGTGGCTACCCCGACGTGACGCTCGACGGCGGTAGCACGCGGGCCAGGGCTGCCGCGATCGCCGGTGGCGCCCTGCTCGCCGGCGGCGCACTGCTTGCCGGCACCGCCCAAGCGGCGCGCCGCCGATGAAGGAGACTTTTGCCCCAGGGCATCCCTACCTGGCCGGTGAGACCGTTACCCCGGGTCGCTTCGAGTGCACCAACTGCGGTCAGGAGCTGGATATCGAAGCCGGCAAGGTGACCAACCTGCCGGTCTGCCCGCGCTGCCAGAACGATCGCTACAAGCCGGCCTGACCGGCGGCGGCAGCGGTCACGGTGCCACCGGCCTGGCTCACAGCCCTCGCCTGGGCCTCGCTGGCGATTGGCTTCGCGATCGCGCTCTGGATCGTCGCCGACGTCTTTCTTCGGGGCCATCGCCAGCAGATGTGGATCATGGAACTCGTCTGGCCGGTCACGGCGCTCTACCTCGGCCCCCTGGCGCTCCTGGGCTACCTGCGCTGGGGGCGCCCCAACAGCCCTGCATACCGGCGCAAGTCGCAGGCCGTCCCGGAGTACGGCTTCGCGGAGTCGGTGGCGATCGGGGTAAGCCACTGCGGGGCCGGCTGCACGCTCGGGGACATCCTCGGCGCCTGGATCGTCTTCGTCACCGCCTGGGAGATACTCGGGCTTGCCCTGCCGGCTGAGTACGTGGTCGATTTCAGCCTCGCGTTTGCCCTCGGGATCGCGTTTCAGTACTTCTCGATCGCGCCGATGCGGGGGCCTCGGTCTCCGCGACGGGCTCAAGGCGGCGCTGAAGGCCGACGCGCTGTCGCTGCTCGCCTTCGAAGTCGGACTGTTCGGCTGGATGGCGCTGATGCAACTGGTCTTCTTCCCCGAGCACATCAAGCCCGACCAGGCCGCCTATTGGGGGCTGATGCAGCTCGGCATGGCGCTCGGCTTCCTCACCGCCTTCCCGGTCAACGTCTGGCTGATCCGACGCGGGATAAAGGAGGCGATGTGAGCGAAGCGGCGGGCTTGTTCGATTGGCTGACCAGTCACGTCTCCGGCAGCCCGATCACCTATCTGGTGGTCTTCGCCGCCGCGGGAGGCGACGTGATCTTTCCGCTGATCCCCTCCGAGACGATCGTGATCACGGCGGCGGTGATCGCCGCCCAGGGCGGCTTGCACATCTGGCTGATCATCCCGCTGGCCGCGATCGGAGCATTCCTCGGGGACAACGTCTCCTACTGGCTCGGTCGCAAGGTCGGAGACCCCGTCGCGGAGCGGCTGTTTCGCAGCCAGACGCAGCAGGAGCGGCTGCAATGGGCCGAGCGGGCCGTTCGCAGGCGCGGTCCGGTCCTGATCCTCGTCGGCCGCTTCCTGCCCGGCGGCCGCACCGTGAGCACCTTCGCGGCCGGCACCCTGGAGACGCAGTACGGGCGCTTCGCAGCCGCCGACGGCCTTGCCGCGTCGCTCTGGGCCGTCTACGCCTCGATGCTCGGCTACATCGGCGGCGCCAGCTTCAAGAACACGCTCTGGAAGCCGCTGGCCTTCTCAGTCGGGCTGGCGCTGCTGATCGGAGTCCTGATCGAGGCCTGGCGCCAGGTCCAGAAGCGGCGCGGCCGCGACATCTTCGGCGATCAGCTGAACCCCTGACCGCCGGCCCGCCACACCTTCTATGCGCTGATGCTTTTGCGCCCCTACAGGGGATCGAAAACATCAGCGGAGCGGTTGAGAGGACGAAGACGTCGCGCGACAGCTGCCAGGGTCGACACGACACGGTCGGATTCGAATCGGACCTGGGCATGCGTGAAGCGAAGCGCTGTCAAGCCGGCTGCTGCGTGCGCCTGATCGCGGATCCGATCCCGTGCCTGCTGGGCGGGAGTGCGGTGATAGCGGAGTCCATCAGTCTCGACGACTAGTCCGAGATCTGGCCAGTAGAAGTCGACCGCGAAACCATTCACCCTGCACCTCGTTCGCGGCTTCGGCAGACCGGCGCGTCGAGCAAGCGGCAGGAATCGGCGCTCAAGGCTTGAGTCGGTGAATGTGAAAGTGCGGCGATCGAGCGCTTCGCGCAGCGCCCCGGCACCCGGCAGCGCCGCGAGCTTCGGTAGCTCGCGCCGCAAACGCTCAGGGTCGGCGAGCTCCCGCTTGTCAGCCGCATTGATCGCCGCTTCGAGTTGATCCCGCGAAACTCGAGCCGCGAGGTCTACAAGGGTGAGGCTGGGGCTGGTCACCGGGATTCCGCGAAAGATGCAGGCTTCCTGCATCGCCTCCGGCACCCGCCGGTGGGCGATGATTCCGCGGCGATGCCGCCGAATCAGGTGCGCCGGCACCGACACCTCGACCCAGCTGCGCCGGGATAAGTGAATCTCCCAGAGTGCAGCGGCGCTCTCGTGGCTGAGCAATGCCACGGGACCGCAGCTCAGCACGGCGGCGATCCAGCGGCCATGGCTGGTCAGCTCCGGACGCCCGACCGCATATACGCGCGGCCAAAGCGAGTGCAAACGATCGCTCGACACCATGTGAGCTATCGCCTTGCGGCTGAGGCCGAGATCCAGCAACTGCTGCCGAGAGATCACCCCATGCTGCGACCGTGCAACGCCCAAGATGCCGGCCTTGCCGCGGGCACCGTCTTCGCCAGATCGCTGATGCACTTCGACCCGCCCGGCGCCTGATCGCTGATGCATTTCGACCCCCATAGGGGTTCATAAGCATCAGCGCGCAAGAGCTCGGCCCCCAAAGGGAACGCGCTGATGCATATTGGGAAACTCGCTGATGTATTTGGCCCCCTCTGGGGGCTGAAAAGCATCAGCGCACAATGAAAATCGGGGCGCCCGGATTTGAACCGGGGACCTCACCGACCCGAACGGTGCGCGCTACCAGGCTGCGCCACGCCCCGAAGAGAGACGATTATCCCAAAGGGCGTCGCGACGGTCGGCCGTCGCTGGACCCGCGACAACTCGGTGCTTCGCAGAT
>CAWJCP010000010.1:0-73608 GCA_963841445.1 uncultured Solirubrobacterales bacterium | reverse complement strand
TCGGCGGGCAGGGTCCCGGTCACTCCCTAAACCTAACCCCCCACCGTCGCTTCGCGATCCTCCGACCCTCTCGCGCCGCTGGGGCGATCAGTCCTCGTAGCCGGGCTCTCCGGGCAGCACGACGCGCCGATCGTCGCCCTCCCCGATCACCTTGGGCAGGATCGGCTCAACGGGCTGCTCGCGGGCGTCCTCGATCGCCTCCTCGGACCGCTTGTACGCACACAGCGACTCGAGCTGCTTGATGGTCGGAAAGACGAGTGACAGCTCACCGGCCCGGTGTGCATCGAGCGCGGCCGCGGGCTCCCACCATGCTGCCTCCACGGTCTCAAAGCCGTCCGGCCGTGGCTTCGAGTGGGGCGGTGCGAGGGCCAGGTAGAAGCGGGTATCGAAGCGGACCGGCACCTCCTTCGGGGTGATCCAATGCGAGAACGCGACCAACTCTTCCCCGTCGCCCAGCTCCAGGCCCGACTCCTCGGCCAGCTCGCGGACCGCGCAGGCCCGGAAGCCGGCTTCGCCGGCACCGTCCCGGGCGTCGACTGCGCCGCCCGGAAACACCCAGACCCCGGGCATGAACCCGGATTGCTCGGAGCGCCTCAGCAGCAGCACCTCAAGGCCGCGATCCGAGTGCCGGCCTCCGCGCCTCAACGGGATCACCGAGGCGGCGGGACGCGGCGTTGCGGGAGGCACGCATTCAGCCTATCCGGGCGGCGGCCGCTAACCTGCGGCAACTTGGAAGCGGCGACCAAGCAACTCTGGGTCTGTACCTCGTGCGGGTTCATTTACGATCCCGACGAGGGCGATCCCGATGGCGGGGTTCCCCCGGGGACGATGTTCGCCGACATCCCCGATGACTGGTTCTGCCCGGTCTGCGGCGCCCGCAAGGCCGATTTCGAGCCCTATGAAGGTGATTAGCCGCGAAGCGGCCGCCAGCGATGTCAGGCGGCGAAGCCGCCGCAAGTCATTCCCTGAGCCCTTAAGCCGCCTGCGCGAGGGGCGCGATCGCGTCCATCTCGCGGGTCACGGCCTCCCCCTTGTCGCCTTCTGAGGCGCCTCCCAGCACCTCGTCGATCGAGGCGGCGGTGATCTCGACCAGGCGCCGCAGGTCGCCCTTCGAGATCGCCAGCGCAGGCATCAGGACGATCACGTCGCCGAGCGGGCGCACGATCGCGCCTCGGGAGCGCGCCGCCTGCGCGACCCGCTGGCCGATTCGCCGCTGCGGATCGTGCTCACCGAGGTCGATCCCGACCATCAAGCCGCGTCCGCGAACCTCGGTGACGGCCTCCATCGCGGCGACCTCGCTGAGCAGCTCGCCGAGCAGGCGCAACTTCGGCCGCAGGCGCAGCAGAGTGCGCTCACGCTCGAAGGCCTCGAGGCTGGCGAGCGCCGCGGCGCAAGCGAGCGGGTTGCCGGTGTAGGTGTGGCCGTGAAAGAAGGTCCGAAGCTGATCCGGAGAACCGAGGAAGCCTTCGTAAATGCGTTCGCTGGTCAGGGTCGCCGCCAGCGGCAGGTAGCCACCGGTGAGGCCCTTCGCGAGGCAGAGGAAGTCCGGGGCGACGCCTTCCTGCTCGCAGGCGAACATGGTCCCCGTGCGCCCGAAACCGGTCGCGACCTCGTCGCAGATCAGCAGCACGCCGTGGCGGTCGCAGAGCTCGCGCACCGCCCTGAGATAGCCGGGCGGGTGGACGAGCATTCCTGCGGCGCCCTGGACCAGCGGCTCGACGATCACAGCCGCGATCTCCTCCTCGTGGGCGGCGAGGATCCGCTCCATTTCGGCCGCGTCGCCCGGTTCGGCCGCATGGGAGCCGAACAGCAGCGGCCGGTAGGTGGCGTGGAAGAGATCGATCCCGCCGACCGAGACGGAGCCGATCGTGTCACCGTGGTAGGCGTCGCGCAGGCGCACGAATGAGGTGCGGCGCACGTGCTGGCCGCCGCGCTGCTGCCAGTACTGGAACGCCATCTTCAGCGCCACCTCGACCGCGGTCGAGCCGGAGTCGGAATAGAAGACCCTGGAGAGGCCCTTGGGTGCCAGCTCGACGAGCTGGGTGGCGAGCTCGGCGGCGCCGGGATGCGTGAGGCCGAGCATCGTCGAGTGAGCGACCCGCGCGAGTTGCTCGCGCATCGCGCGGTCGATGCCGGGATGGCGGTGGCCGTGCACGTTGCACCACAGCGAGGAGGCCCCGTCGATGTAGCGCCGCCCGCCGGAGTCGATCAGATCCGTGCCCTCGGCGCGCTCGATCACCAGCGGATCGGACTCGCACCAATCTCGCTGCTGGGTGAACGGGTGCCAGAGATGGTCGCGGTCGAGCTGTTGGTGGCGGGCCGCGGCGTTTCGCCGCGGCGCTTGCTGGTCAGACGGCGCAGCCGCCGCAGGAGGTTCGGGCGAGGACGGCATTTCCATCGCCAAAGCTAGAAGGCGCGGCGGTCGGCAAATGGCCGCGGTTGGCTCGCTGCGGGATTTCGGCGCCCATAGCGACCAAGAACCCGCAGTCGATGTGAGGCAGGCAGTGTGATGTGCATCACACGCGCAACTATTGCCCTTGCGGAAAGGTTGCAGTCTTGCAACTATTGCCGGAGTGGAACCAGCAACGGCAACCAGGACGAAGGGCACAGCGGTCGAATCGACACCCGAGATTCGCGCCACGGCTGCCCGAATCGCGGCGCTGGTCAGCCACATCTTCCTCTTTGACCAGGGCCAGCAGCTGCGCACTCTCGAGGAGAGCGGGCTGACGATGGCCCAGTGCAAGACCCTGTTGGCCCTTGCCGGACCCGGCGAGAGCGCCGAGCCGCGCCAGATCAACGAGATCGCCGAGCGCCTCGGCCTCTCGCTCCCCTCGATCAGCCGCGCTGTCGATGGGATGGTCCGCAAGCGCCTGATCACGCGGGTCGAGGACCCCCACGATCGGCGGGTTCGCCGGATCGCGATCGCCGCCAAGGGCGAGAAGCTCGTCGCCGAGCTGGTCTCGATGCGGCTCGCCGGGCTGGAGGTCTTCGCCTCGACGCTCAGCCCGGCCCAGCGCCGCAAGCTCGACGCCGCGATCGACTCGCTCGATCGCGAGGAGATCGCGACGACTTACCAGGAGCTGACCAAGAAGGGGGGCTCTCGATGACCCGCTACCAGCATCTGATCACGGACTCCAACCGCAAGTGGTGGACCCTCGGCGCGATGTGCTTCGCGCTGTTCATGGTCATGCTCGACAACACGGTCGTAAACGTCGCGCTGCCCTCGATTCAGCGCGACCTGCACGCCTCGATCTCGTCGCTGGAGTGGACGATCAACGGCTACACCTTGACCTTCGCGGTCCTGATCGCGACCGGCGGGCGGCTCGGAGACATCTTCGGGCGCCGGCTGATGTTCCTGGCCGGAGTGATCATCTTCGCGACCACGTCAGCGACGGCCGGGTTCGCGCAGGATTCGACGATGCTGGTCGCGAGCCGCGCGATCCAGGGCGTCGGCGCTGCGCTGATGATGCCGGCGACGCTTTCGATCATCACCAACGCCTTCCCCGCCGCGGAGCGCGGCAAGGCGATCGGCACCTGGGCGGGCGCCTCGGCCCTGGCGCTCTCGATCGGCCCCGTGGTCGGTGGCGCGCTGACGGAATATGTGAGCTGGCGGGCGATCTTCTTCATCAACCTTCCCGTCGCCGTCGCCGCCATTGTCGCCACCGTCTTCGCCGTCAGCGAGTCCCGGGACGAGTCGATTGGCCGCAAGGTCGACTACCCCGGCGTCGCCGTCCTCACAGGCAGCCTGACCGCGATCGTGCTGGCGCTGATCGAGGGCAACAAGTGGGGCTGGACGTCGCCGACGATCCTCGCCCTGCTCGTCGGTGGCGCGATCGGCCTGGCGGCCTTCGTCGCGATCGAGCTGCGGGTGTCGGCGCCGATGGTGGAGTTCGGGCTCTTCCGCACGCGTCAGTTCATCGGCTCCAACCTGGTCGCCTTCATCATCACCTTCGCGATGATGGGCACGTTCTTCTTCATGGCCCTCTACATGCAGGACATCCTCGGCTACAGCGCGCTCGAGGCAGGAATCCGGTTCCTGCCCACGACGATGGTGATCGCGGTGATCGCGCCCCTCTCCGGCCGCCTTGCCGACCGCCTCGGTCCCGGGACCCCGATGAGCGGCGGTCTGGTCGTCCTCGCGGTCTCGATGTTCATGTTCGCCGGCATCGATTCCGGCACGACCTACAGCAGTCTGATCGTGCCCTTCACCCTGATGGGAGTCGGCATCGCCCTCGTGATGTCGCCGATGTCGACCGCTGCGATGAACGCGGTGAGCGTGCAGAAGTCGGGTGTCGCCTCCGGGATCCTGCAGATGTCTCGCATGATCGGCGCTTCGGTCGGCATCGCCGCCACCGGCGCGATCTTCCAGTCCCAGCTCGGCTCCGGCTTTGACCCGGCGCAGCTCGCGACGGCGCCCGAGCAGGCCCGGGCCACGTTCGTCGATGCGCTGGCGAGCGCGATGCTGCTCTCGGCTCTCGTGGTGGTCCTGGGGCTCGTTGTCGCCCTGACCCTGGTGCGCGGCGCGCGGGCGAAGCGCGTCGACGCGCCGGGCGCGGCGTCAGAGAGTGCCAAGGCCCTGCCGGAAGTCGCAGTCGCGGAGGAGGCGCGGCGCAGCGTCGCCGCCGCTCAGGTCGATGCCTGAATACCGGACCGTATTGGTGCGCGGAAACGTGCAACTTCGGCCCCGGACGAAACCGAGCACAGGTCGGAGCACCGGTCGCTTGCGCTCCCTGGGAGAAGCCGAGGGTTTCAGGCCCAGGCCGGCGGCTCGAGCCGCGGCCACGCCTCGGGGCGAGTCAGGTCAAGCGGCGGCAGCGTCGTCAGCGTCGCGCCGCCCAGCTCTTCGAGCGTCTCGCGGTTCGACGCCTGCACCGGGTCGGGGTCGTCGGGCCATGGGGTCAGCACGACCATTGCCACCTCGAGTCCGGCCGAGTGCGCCGCTTCCAGCGTCAGCAGAGTGTGGTTGATCGTCCCTAGCCCGGCTGAGGCGGCGACGACCACCGGCAACCCGAGATCGCAGACGAGATCGCGGACCAGGTAGCCCGGCGCAAGCGGGACCAGCAAGCCTCCGACGCCCTCGCAGACCAGGTAGTCGGCGCCGGCGCCGGCGCGCTTGGCGGCGTCGAGAAGCCGCTCGGGTTCGATCCGCTCCCCGGCCAGCTCGGCGGCGAGATGCGGTGAGACGGGTGGCTGATAGCGGTAGGGGGCGATCGAATCGTCGGTCTGGGCGCTTGCGGCGGCGCGCCGAAGCAGCTCGTGGTCTGGCTCGCCCGGCTCCTCGAGCCCGGTTACCGCGGGCTTGAATACGGCGACGCTGCGACCCTCGGCGACGCGCGAGCGGGCAAGGGCGGCGGCGACCACAGTCTTTCCCACCTCGGTGCCGGTCCCGGTTACGAAGACGCCGCGCAGAGGTCTCTCAGGCCGCCTCTTCGAGCCACGGCGTGACTTCCGGGTGCTGCGGCTCCGTCTCTGCGTCTGCTTCCCGGCCCGGGGAGCTGCGTCGGCTCGCCCAGCAGGCCCAGCTCGTGGGCGGCGTTGCCGATCACCTTCGCGGCGCGCAGAAGCTCGGCGCCGCGATGGGTCGCCATCGTCGTCAGGCGCAGGCGCGAGGTCCCCTCCGGCACGGTCGGGGGCCGGATCCCCTGCGCGAACACGCCCCGCTCCAGCGCCCGCTCGCAGAGCTCCACGGTCGGCTCGGGATCGCCGACGATCACCGGCAGGATCTGGGTCTCGGACTCGCCGACCCGCAGGCCCTCGGCGCGCAGCGCCTCGCGCATCGCGCGAGCGTTCGCCTGCAGGCGCTCGACCCGCTGCGGGTTCGACTCGAGCAGCTGTAGGGCAGCGCTTGCCGCCGCTACCACCGGCGGTGCCGGAGCGGTGGAGAAGATGAACGGGCGGGCGACGTTGACCAGGTAGTCGACCAGCACGCGACTGCCGCAGACGTAGGCGCCGTAGCTGCCCAATGCCTTGCCGAGCGTCCCGACCATCACGTCGACCTCAGCGGCGAGGTCGGCCGCGGCAACCGATCCGCGACCGCCCGGGCCGATCGCGCCCGTCGCGTGCGCCTCGTCGACCATCAGCCGGCAGTCGTAGCGGAGCGCGAGCTCGACCAGGCCGGCGATCGGTGCGACGTCCCCGTCCATCGAGAAGACCCCGTCGGTGACGATCAGCGAGCCCCGCCCCTGCGCCTTGCGCAGGCCCCACTCGAGGTGGTCGAGATCGCAGTGGCGGTAGGCGAAGGTCTCGGCGCGGGCGAGTCGGCAGCCGTCGATGATGCTCGCGTGGTTGAGCTGATCGGAGAAGACGACCTCGCCGTTGCGGGCGAGGGCGGCGATCGCGCCGCTGTTGGCGAGGTACCCAGACCCGAAGAGAAGCGCCGCCTCCTGGCCCTTGAAGGCGGCCAGACGCTCCTCGAGATGGCGATGCGGCTTCATGTTTCCCGAGATCAGCCGCGAGGCGCCGGCGCCGACGCCCCAGCGCATCGCCGCGTCGGCGGCCGCCTCGCGAACCTTCGGATGGTCGGCGAGGCCGAGGTAGTTGTTGGAGCAGAGCAGCAGGACGGGGTTGCCGTCGAGCAGGACATTGGGGCCCTGTGGCCCGCTGATCAGCCTCAACCGTCGGTGCAGGCCTCGCTTGCGCAGTTCCTCCAGCCGGTCGGCCAGGTCTGACAACTCAGTCGCCCCAGCCTGGAACAAATCCCGCCGCTTCCTCCGCCTCGCGTCCGGGAGCGGCGGGGTTCGAGGCGGGATCATCTCGTCTCGGGTATGGCGGAGGCTTCTGCTTTTTCTTGATCACCCGCAGCTGCGTCGAGGGGTCCCAGAAGTCGGCCTCGGCCTGGCTGTCGATCAGCTCCTCCATCGGGGTGCTCGGCGCCTCGCCGTCGAGCCAGCCGGAGCGGTTGTCGGGGCGCGGGTTGGCGCCGTTGTCGGGTTGGCGCCGCACGTTCAGCCCCAGCTCCTCGAACATGCCGCGGTCATCCTCCGGCTCGGCGCCGAGGGTGGTGAGGAAGTTGCCCATCATCACCCCGTTCAGCCCCGCCTTGACCGCCAGTGGCTGCAGCTCGCCGAGGTTCTCGACCCGCCCGCCGCAGAGCCTGAACAGGGCGCCGGGAATGATCAGGCGGAAGATCGCGACCCACTTCACGACCTCCCAGGGGTCCATCAGCTCGCGGTCGCCGAACTTGGTCCCGGAGCGCGGGTTGAGCAGGTTGATCGGCACCGAGGTCGGGTTGATCCCGGAGAGCTCGAAGGCCATCTCGACCCGCTGCCGCGGCGACTCGCCGAGGTTGAGGATGCCGCCGACGCAGGTCTCCAGGCCGGCCTCCTTGACCGCCTGGATCGTGCGCAGCCGCCCCTCGTAGCGGACCGTGCTCGAGACCTCCGGGTAGTGGGAGCGCGCGGACTCGACGTTGTGGTGGACGCGCTGGATCCCCGCCTCGCGCAGCTTCGTCGCCCGCTCGGCCGACATGTGGCCGATCGAGGCGCAGCGCTTCAGGTTCGTCTTCTCGGCGACCAGGCGAGCGCCGGAGAGCACCTTCTCGAAGTCACGCTTCGAGAGCCCCTGGCCCTGGGTGACCATGCAGAAGCGGTGCGCGCCGGCCGCCTCCGCGGCCCGCGCGTGCTCGAGCATCTGCTCCGGCTCCATCATCGCGTGCATCGGCGTGTCGGCCTCGGCGTAGCGCGATTGGGCGCAGAAGCCGCAGTCCTCGGCGCAGCCGCCCGACTTCGCGTTGACCAGCGAGCACATGTCGGTCGAGTCGCCGAAGTTCTCGCGCCGCACCTCCCAGGCGCGCTCGACCAGGGTCGCGATCTCGTCAGGGTCGCTGAGGGCGCCCAGCTCGAGGGCCTCTTCGAAGGTGATCAGCGGCGGCATCGGGCGGAGGGGAGGATCGCGCCAAGGCTACGAGCGCGCCCGGACGGCGCCTGACCGACGCATCGCCATCCCCCCGGGCCACTAGTTTGGGTTTCGCGATTGTGCACCGGGTCGCCGATGGCGACCAGGACTGCACGGTGAGCGGAATCGGGGAGTGCGGTTTGGCGTTGGAGCCGGGAGGACATCCGGTCGCGAGGCCCCCCGGTTCGTCGGCGTCACTTCGGGACCTAGACGCCCGCCTCGCGGCCGGACGCGAGGTCGGCGAGGGTGAAGCCCGGCTCCTGTCCGAATTCGTCGAGCAGCCGCTGTCGGAAAGCGGCGAAGCGGCGCTGGGCATCGGTATGACGTCCCCGCCGAAGATAGACGACGATCAGCTGCATCTGGACGTCGGCATCGAGCGGACGCAGCTCGGTCGAGCGCTCGAGATGGGTTGTGGCAGCAGCCAGATCGTCGCGCTCAAGATTGTGGTCGACCAGGCGGTTGAGTGCCTTGCCGGCGAGGCTGCGCATCATCTCTCGCTCCGCAAAGGCCCACTCGGCGAACGGCTCTTCCGAGATCAGGTCCCCTCTGTAAAGGTCCAGGGCCCGCTCCAGGCACTCGACTGCGGACAGCCCGCCGTTCTCGCTCCGGGCGGACTCTCCGAGGCCAAGAGCAACAAGATCCTCGAACTCATCGACGTCGATGCTCACTCGAGGGTCCAGCATGTAGGTGCTTCCGACCGATGTGATGAACGAGGAGGGGGTGTGGGGCGAGCGGTTCGGCTCCACCCTCTCGCGCAGCGAATGGATGTAGTGGCGGACTGTGTTTCGGCCGTTGAGGCCCGCCTCCGGCCAGAGGGCCTCGACGATCTCATCGACGTGCGCGGGCCGACCTCGCTGGCAGACCAGGTACTTGAGCAGCTGGCCCGGCCGCTTCAGGAGCCACTCACCCTCGATCGCGATCTCCTCGGCCTCGACCCGGGTCCGGCCGAGGGCGTGGATTCGAAGACGTGGCGCGACCATCCAGTGCGGGCGAGTGCGACGACGCCGGTCGCCGACTGCGGCTGGACGCAGATGCATGACGACCTGCGAACCATCCCTTCTCACTGGTGCCGCCGTGATCCAGACGGCGCCCGAATGCCGTTCCGGCGCGAGGTCGACGCGAACCTCAGGCAGCGGGCCCTTGGAGCGAGCAGCAAGCTCGGTGATGCAATGCCGGGCGATCGGCTCGCGCTGCAGGCACCCGAAAAGCGAGCAGCAAGTCGTGCCCTCGGGCAATTCCGCACCATTCTCGGCGACGAGTTGTCTCGCGGTCTCGCTGACCTCGATCACCGTCCCGCTCGAGTCCGTGACGATGATGCCGAACTGCAGCAGGCGCATCATCTCGCCGGGCGAGAGGCCGGACTTCTCGGCAGCCTCGCTGCTGCCTGGACTGGACTTTTGTGCTGCCTTCATAGGTCTCACTCGGGGAGAAGCAAGGCTGGCCGATCGCCTTCCCCGCTGCCCGTCCGGAGTGACTCCTGTCGGTGATTGCCCCCTCGAACGATTACCGCAGTCGCATTGTAGAGCTAACGGCGAGTCGTGCCAAGGGGCATTCCACTAGCAGAAAATCCGCATTTTCGAATAACCGGTTACCGCAAATTCCCCCTAAATTCGTATCTAATCGGGCCGGAACAAGGCCCAAACAGGCTGCGAATACAAACGCGGGCGGGGTCTGGGCCTCTCGTCCAAGCTGCATCGGTGGCCATGGACGGGCCGGTCTGGCCAGACCGAATGGCGCTCTGCGAGTCCAGTCACAGCTCAACCCGAAGCCAGGAAGATGCTTCGGTCTTAGGCTGCCGATGGCGGCGGCGCCAACTTCTCCTGGCCACGTTGATCGCTGCCGCCGCGATCGGCGCGTTTCCGGGTCGGGCCGACGCCGCCCCCTGCGACCCGCCGATCCAGAACGCGATCGTCTGCGAGAACTCCAAGCCCGGCAACCCGCCGAGCGAATGGGACGTGGACGGCGCCGGCGATCCCGCGATCCAGGGCTTCGCCACCGACATCAGCGTCGATCAGGGCCAGACCGTCCACTTCAAGGTCGACACCTCGGTCGACTATCACCTCGACATCTATCGCATGGGCTACTACGGCGGCGACGGAGCACGCAAGGTCGACACCGTGGAGCCGACGTCGGTGCTGCCCCAGGACCAGCCCGACTGTCTCGATGACCCGGCCACCGGGCTGGTCGATTGCGGCAACTGGGCCGAATCGGCGTCATGGACGGTGCCGACGGATGCGACGTCGGGCATCTACTTCGCAAAGCTCGTCCGCGAGGACGTCTCGACGGGCGGAAGCCATGTCTTCTTCATCGTTCGCGACGACGACGGCCAGTCCGATCTGCTGTTCCAGACCTCGGATACCACCTGGCAGGCCTACAACCAGTACGGCGGCAACAGCCTCTACACCGGTTCGCCGGCTGGCCGCGCCTTCAAGGTCAGCTACAACCGCCCCTTCACCACCCGCGGCCCGACGCCGGAGGACTCGCCGTTCAACGCCGAGTACCCGATGATCCGCTGGCTGGAGCGCAACGGCTATGACGTCAGCTACTTCACCGGCGTCGACAGCGACCGGTTCGGAAGCGAGATCCTCGAGCACAAGGCCTTTCTCTCGGTCGGTCATGACGAGTACTGGTCCGGGGATCAGCGCGCCAACGTGACCGCGGCCCGCGACGCGGGCGTCAACCTCGCCTTCCTGAGCGGCAACGAGATCTTCTGGAAGACCCGCTGGGAGGACAGCATCGACGGCTCCGCGACCGATCACCGGACGCTGGTCTCCTACAAGGAGACCCACGCCAACGACAAGATCGATCCGACCTCGGCATGGACCGGCACCTGGCGCGACCCGCGGCCGATCAACCCCGAGGGACCGAACCCGGAGAACTCGCTCAGCGGCAACATCTTCATGGTCAACTCGGGCACCTCGGCGATCGAGGTGCCGGCGGCCGACGGCAAGATGCGCCTCTGGCGTGACACCAGCATCGCCTCGCTGCCGCCGGGGGACACCGCCACCCTCGCCGACGACACCTTGGGATACGAGTGGGACGAGGATCTCGACAACGGCGCGCGTCCGGCCGGGCTGGCCCGCCTGTCATCGACGGCACGCAACGGGGTCGAGGTCCTCCAGGACAACGGGTCGACCTACGGCAGCGGCACTGCGACCCACCACCTGACCCAGTACCGCGCTCCCAGCGGGGCGCTGGTCTTCGGGGCGGGCACGATCCAGTGGTCCTGGGGGCTGGATGGAGAGCACGACCGGGGCGGCTCAACGCCTGATCCCCGCATGCAGCAGGCAACGGTCAACCTGCTCGCCGACATGGGCGCTCAGCCCGATACCCTCCACGCCGGTCTGGTGGCGGCGAGCGCCTCCAACGACACCACCGCCCCCACGTCGCAGGTCCAGGAGCCGCTGGACGGCGCGAGTATCGAAGCGGGCCATCAGACGACAATTAGCGGCACCGCGAGCGATGTCAGCGGGGGCGAGGGAGGAGGCGCGGGCCAGGTCGGGGGAGTCGAGGTGTCGGTCGACGGTGGCAATAGCTGGCATCCGGCCGAGGGTCGCGACAACTGGACCTATTCCTGGACGCCGGGCACGACCGGCAGCGTCACGATCAAGAGCCGGGCGGTCGATGACAGCGGAAATCTCGAGTCGCCTGGAGGCGGCGTCACGGTCGATGTCATCGCTGGCAGCTGCCCCTGCTCGATCTGGGGCGATTCGGGAGGCGCGCCTGCCGAGGCCGACCCCAGCGCGGTAGAGCTCGGAGTCAAGTTCCGCTCCCAGCAGGACGGATTCATCACCGGGCTTCGCTTCTACAAGGGGGCGGGCAACGACGGCGCCCACGTCGGCCATCTCTGGACGGCCGCAGGGAACCTGCTCGCCGAGGCAACCTTCAGTGGCGAGTCCGCCTCCGGCTGGCAGCAGGTGTCGTTCACATCGCCAGTGCCGATCAGCGCCGGCACTACCTACGTGGCCTCCTACCACGCCCCCCAGGGCAACTACTCCGCCAGCAACGGCTACTTTGCCGACAGCGGCGTCGACAGCGTGCCGCTGCGGGCGCTTCAGGACGGCGAGGACGGCGCGAACGGCGTTTACAACTACGGCCCTTCTGGAGTCTTCCCGACCGACACCTTCGGGTCGAGCAACTACTGGGTCGACGTCGTCTTCGAGACCGACGTCGGGCCCGACACGACGCCGCCCACGGTCAGCTCGCGCACGCCGGCCAACAACGCAACCGGAGTTGCCACCGGCACGAACGTGACCGCGACCTTCAGCGAGCCGATGGACGCGGCGACGATCGACGCCGGGACTTTCCAGCTCCGCGACGCCTCGAATGACCTAGTCCCCGCCACGGTCACCTACAACCCGTCAAATCGCCGCGCCACGCTCGACCCCGACGCACCGCTGCAGAGCTCCACTGCGTATACAGCGACGATCAAGGGCGGGGCGGGCGGAGTCGCCGACGCAAGCGGCAACGTCCTCGCGAACGACTCGTCGTGGGGGTTCACCGCCGCCGCTCCGCCGCCGCCTCCGCCCGACGAGGGCCCCGGCGGGCCGATCCTCGTGGTATCCGGCGCCTCGGACCCGTTCGGCCGCTACTACGCGGAGATCCTCCGCGCCGAGGGCCTGAATGAGTTCAACGTCACCGACCTAGGCAACGTCAGCGCGTCGGTCCTCGACGACTACGACGTCGTCGTCCTCGGCGAGGTGGGGCTCGGGGCGGCCCAGGTCCAGATGCTCAGCGACTGGGTGCAGGCGGGCGGCAACCTGATCGCGATGCGCCCGGACCCGCAGCTAGCCGGCCTGCTCGGCCTCACCGACACCCCCGACACGCTCGCCAACGCCTACCTACGGGTGGACACCGGTTCGGCCCCGGGCGAGGGCATCGTCGGCCAGACGATCCAGTTCCACGGCGTCGCCGACCGCTACGCGACGAGCAGCGCCGAGACGGTCGCCAGTCTTTATTCCGATGCGAGCACGGCGACCTCGAACCCGGCGGTGACGCTGCGCAACGTAGGCCCGAACGGTGGCCAGGCCGCCGCCTTCACCTACGACCTCGCCCGCTCGGTTGTCTATACGCGCCAGGGCAATCCGGCCTGGGCCGGGCAGGAGCGAGACGGCGAGAGCGGGCCGATCCGCTCCGACGACCTCTTCTTCGGCGCGGCCTCGTCCGATCCCCAGCCGGACTGGGTCGACCTGAACAAGGTTGCGATCCCGCAGGCCGACGAGCAGCAGCGGCTGCTGACGAATCTGATCGAGCAGATGAACGCCGACCGCAAGCCGCTGCCCCGCTTCTGGTTCCTGCCCCGCGGCAAGAAGGCCGCGGTGGTGATGACCGGCGACGACCACGGGAACGGCGGCACGGCCGGCCGCTTCGATCAGTACAAGGCCTTGAGCCCGCCCGGCTGCTCGGTTGCCGACTGGGAGTGCGTGCGCAGCAGCTCCTACATCTACCCGAGCACGCCCCTGACCGACGCTCAGGCCGCTGGCTATACCGCGGACGGCTTCGAGATCGGGATCCATCCGGGGCCCGGCTGCGGCAACTTCACGCCCTCCTCGCTGGAGGCGGACTTCGCCGGCATGCTCTTCGACTTCGCGACCAAGTACGCGAGCGTTCCGCCACCGTCCACCAGCCGCACCCACTGCATCGCCTGGAGCGATTGGGCGAGCCAGCCGAAGGTCGAGCTCGACCACGGCATCCGCCTCGACACCAACTACTACTACTGGCCGCCGGGATGGGTCCAGGACCGCCCCGGCATGTTCACCGGCTCCGGTATGCCGATGCGCTTCGCCGACCTCGATGGCACGATGATCGACGTCTACCAGGCGGCCACTCAGATGACCGACGAGTCCGGGCAGAGTTACCCGCTCAACATCGACGCGCTGCTCGACAAGGCGCTCGGTCCCGAGGGTTACTACGGCGTCTTCACCGCCAACATGCACACCGACAGCGCCAGCTCATCCGGGTCGGATGCGATCGTCGCCTCCGCCCAGGCCCGCGGCGTGCCGATCGTCTCGGGGCGGCAGATGCTCGAGTGGCTCGACGGCCGCAACGGCTCCTCGTTCGGGTCTCTGTCCTGGGCCGGCAACAAGCTCGGCTTCACCATCGACGTCGGCGCCGGGGCCAATGGCCTGCAGGCGATGGTTCCGACCAGCTCGTCGGTCGGGACGCTGACCGGTGTCGAGCGCAACGGCACGCCGATCACCACCGCGACGCAGACCATCAAGGGGGTTGAGTACGCGTTCTTCGACGCTCTGCCGGGCAGCTACGAGGCGAGCTATGCCGTTGACGACTCGCCGCCCGCGATCTCCAACGTCGTGGCCAGCGCGGCAGGGGACGGCAACGCCACGATCAGCTGGGACACCAACGAGGCATCGGACTCGCAGGTCGACTACGGAACCGATCCCGACGCGCTCGGCTCGAGTGCGACCGACGCAGCACTGACGGTCTCGCACAGCATCCAGCTGACCGGCCTGCAGCCGAACACGACTTACCACTTCCGCGTGCGGTCGGCTGACGCCGTCGGCAACGCGTCCACCGATCCGGCGCCGCCCCAGATCCCGAGGACCTTCACAACGCCCAGCTCCAGCTTCACCGACACCACCGTCGCCGACTTCGGCGCCGGCAGCACCGGTCCCGACACCTACATCTCTGAGACCGAAGACGGCGAGGTGACCCTGCAACCGACCGAAGGTGCGGAGTTCGCGGGCCCCTCGTTGCCGATCGGCTGGGCGAGCGACACCTGGGAGTCCCAGGGCGGAGGATCCGGGGGCAGCGCCACCGTCTCGGGCGGCGCCCTGCACGTAGATGGCGCCTACGCCGGCACGACGGCGACCTACGGAGCAGGCCGCTCGCTGGAGTTCGCGGCGACTTTCGGCGCCTCCACCTTCCAGCACGTTGCCTTCACCGACAACTTCAACAGCGTCTGGGCGATGTTCAGCACCCGCCAAAGCACAAATCAGCTTTATGCCAGCACCAACGATGGCGCCATCCAGGACACGCCGGTCGGGGCACCGGGACAGTACGTCGGCTCCGCGCACCGCTACCGGATCGAATGGGATGCGAGCGAGGTCCGCTACTTCATCGACGGCGGCCTGGTGGCCACCCACAGCGCGAGCTTTGGCCCCAGCCTCAACGCGGCGGCCAGCGACTTCACGGCCGGTGGCCCCGAGCTCTCGCTCGATTGGATGCGGGTGAGCCCCTACCCAGCCGCTGGCAGCTTCGAGTCGCGCGTCTTTGACGCCGGCCAGAGCGCCGACTGGGGTGCGCTCAGCTGGAACGCAGAGATCCCCAGCGGCGCCGGCGTGGCAATGAGCGTTCGCACCGGCAACACCCCCACCCCCGACGCGAGCTGGAGCAGCTTTGCCCCGATCGCGAGCTCGGGCGACGACATCCCCGGCAACTCTCGCTATGTCCAGTACCGGGCCCAGCTGAGCTCGAGCGATGCGGGCAGCACCCCGGCCCTGACCGAGGTCACGATCGGCTACAACCAGGGCGCCGATACAGAGCCACCGACGATTACCCAGCGAAGCCCGGCCCCCGACGCCACCGACGTTGCCGTTGACACAGATGTCGAGGTCCAGTTCAGCGAGCCGATGGATCCCGCGACGATCGACGGCTCCAGCGTCCGCCTGCGCAAGCAGGGGGCCGGTAGCGATGTGGCGGCAAGCGTCAGCTACGCAGGCAACACGGCAACGCTCGATCCCGATGCCGATCTCGATCCGAGCACGTCTTACGACGTGACCGTCGACGGAGCGGTCGGGGACTCCAACGGCAACCCGCTCGGCGCCGACGACAGCTGGTCCTTCACCACCGCGGCGCAGGTTCTCGGCTTCACCGATACCACCGTGGCCGACTTCGGCGCCGGCACCCCCGGCGCCGGCACCTACGTCTCTGAGACCGCCAACGGCGAAGTGATTCTTAAGCCTGCAGTGGGCGAGGAGTTCTCGGGCAGCGAGTTGCCGAGCGGCTGGTCGAGCCACGACTGGGCGGGTGACGGAGGCGGCCCCGGCGGCGCGGCGGCGGTCTCCGGCGGCAGCTTGCACGTCGATGGCGCCTTCGCCGCGCCCGACGCGACGTTCGGACCGGGGCACTCGCTCGAGTTCGTGGCTACTTTCGGCGCCACGAGCTTCCAGCACGTCGGTTTCGGAGTCGACTTCAACAACGTCGGCCTCTGGGCGATGTTCAGCACCTCCAATACGACCAACCAGCTCTATGCCCGCACGAACTTCGGCGGCGGTGAGAGCTCGATCCCGATCCCGGGCTCCTTCCTCGGCGCGCCGCACCGCTACCGGATCGATTGGACCGCCACGGGAGTGACGTATTTCATCGACGGCACTCAGGTCGACGCCCGTAACGGGACCTTCGGCCAGGAGCTGCATCCGGCGGCCAGCGACTTCAACGCTGGCGGTCCAGAAGTCGCGGTCGACTGGCTGCGGATGAGCCCCTATCCGGGCTCGGGCAGCTTCGAGTCGCGCATCTTCGATGCCGGCGCGGTCGCCGACTGGGGTGGGCTGACCTGGAACGCCGAGACACCGGGCGCGACCGGCGTGGCGCTCAGCGTCCGCACCGGCGACACGCCGTCGCCGGACGGGACATGGAGCGACTTCACCCCGATCGGGAGCTCCGGCGGCGACATCCCGGGCAGCTCCCGGTATCTGCAGTACCGGGCCGAGCTGAGCTCCGCCAACACGGATCTGACCCCGAGCCTGGGCGAGGTGTCGATCGTCTACTCGCCGCACGTCGATGACCCGCCCAGCGCCGTCAACGACCAGGCAAGCCTCGCCGAGGACTCCGACGCGAGCCCGATCGACGTGCTCGCCAACGACCAAAACGCCGACGGCGGCCCGCTTGCGATCGCCTCCGCCACCCAGCCCGACCACGGCACGGTCGAGATCGCCAACGACAACCAGTCGCTGACCTACAAGCCTGACCCCGACTACTGCAACGACGGCGAGCCCAGCGACGACTTCACCTACAAGCTAAACGGCGGCTCGCAGGCCACGGTCGCGGTCAGCGTTGCCTGCGTCGATGACCCGCCCAGCGCCGTCAACGACCAGGCAAGCCTCGCCGAGGACTCCGACGCGAGCCCGATCGACGTGCTCGCCAACGACCAAAACGCCGACGGCGGCCCGCTTGCGATCGCCTCCGCCACCCAGCCCGACCACGGCACGGTCGAGATCGCCAACGACAACCAGTCGCTGACCTACAAGCCTGACCCCGACTACTGCAACGACGGCGAGCCCAGCGACGACTTCACCTACAAGCTAAACGGCGGCTCGCAGGCCACGGTCGCGGTCAGCGTTGCCTGCGTCGATGACCCGCCCAGCGCCGTCAACGACCAGGCAAGCCTCGCCGAGGACTCCGACGCGAGCCCGATCGACGTGCTCGCCAACGACCAAAACGCCGACGGCGGCCCGCTTGCGATCGCCTCCGCCACCCAGCCCGACCACGGCACGGTCGAGATCGCCAACGACAACCAGTCGCTGACCTACAAGCCTGACCCCGACTACTGCAACGACGGCGAGCCCAGCGACGACTTCACCTACAAGCTAAACGGCGGCTCGCAGGCCACGGTCGCGGTCAGCGTTGCCTGCGTCGATGACCCGCCCAGCGCCGTCAACGACCAGGCAAGCCTCGCCGAGGACTCCGACGCGAGCCCGATCGACGTGCTCGCCAACGACCAAAACGCCGACGGCGGCCCGCTTGCGATCGCCTCCGCCACCCAGCCCGACCACGGCACGGTCGAGATCGCCAACGACAACCAGTCGCTGACCTACAAGCCTGACCCCGACTACTGCAACGACGGCGAGCCCAGCGACGACTTCACCTACAAGCTAAACGGCGGCTCGCAGGCCACGGTCGCGGTCAGCGTTGCCTGCGTCGATGACCCGCCCAGCGCCGTCAACGACCAGGCAAGCCTCGCCGAGGACTCCGACGCGAGCCCGATCGACGTGCTCGCCAACGACCAAAACGCCGACGGCGGCCCGCTTGCGATCGCCTCCGCCACCCAGCCCGACCACGGCACGGTCGAGATCGCCAACGACAACCAGTCGCTGACCTACAAGCCTGACCCCGACTACTGCAACGACGGCGAGCCCAGCGACGACTTCACCTACAAGCTAAACGGCGGCTCGCAGGCCACGGTCGCGGTCAGCGTTGCCTGCGTCGATGACCCGCCCAGCGCCGTCAACGACCAGGCAAGCCTCGCCGAGGACTCCGACGCGAGCCCGATCGACGTGCTCGCCAACGACCAAAACGCCGACGGCGGCCCGCTTGCGATCGCCTCCGCCACCCAGCCCGACCACGGCACGGTCGAGATCGCCAACGACAACCAGTCGCTGACCTACAAGCCTGACCCCGACTACTGCAACGACGGCGAGCCCAGCGACGACTTCACCTACAAGCTAAACGGCGGCTCGCAGGCCACGGTCGCGGTCAGCGTTGCCTGCGTCGATGACCCGCCCAGCGCCGTCAACGACCAGGCAAGCCTCGCCGAGGACTCCGACGCGAGCCCGATCGACGTGCTCGCCAACGACCAAAACGCCGACGGCGGCCCGCTTGCGATCGCCTCCGCCACCCAGCCCGACCACGGCACGGTCGAGATCGCCAACGACAACCAGTCGCTGACCTACAAGCCTGACCCCGACTACTGCAACGACGGCGAGCCCAGCGACGACTTCACCTACAAGCTAAACGGCGGCTCGCAGGCCACGGTCGCGGTCAGCGTTGACTGCGTCGATTTGCAGGGCAGGATCTCGGCGCGGGGGACGGTCAGCACGGCGCAGGGCACCGCGATCGCCTTCTCGGCCGGAAACGACTGCGATGCCGCACAGTCGACGGGACCCAACGCCATCGCTACGACGGGCGGCGCTGTGATCTGGAGTAAATCCACGGTGACCCAGTCCAGCTGCAGCGCCCCCCGCTCGCCGTTGGGCTTCGACTCCCAGACGGGCACCGCGACCGGCAGCTTCGGTCAGGCAGCGCCGGGGGGCCGCAACGGTCAGCAGGGAACGCTGGAATGGACCTACTTCGACGGTAGCCCCGACACGGTGCAGTTCACGCTGCGCGACAGCTCCAACGCCGTCGTCTATCAGGCCCAAGAGCAGACGCCGGGCGCCTACCGCGGCGCCGCCGGCGGGGTCTGGACGTTCGCGTTCCGTCCTCACATCACCGGCACCGACCCTGACAGCCCCGCCAACGACAACCACCCCAAGGTCAAGGGTTGGGTCCCGGCCGGCGACGCGGCTGAAGCCAAGATCTACACCAACTCGACCTGCTCGGGCCCCCCGGCAGCGTCCGGCACCATGGCGCAGTTCACCGGTGGGATAGCGGTCCCTGTACCGGACGATGCCACGACGACGCTGGCCGCAAAGGTGAGCAAGGCGAACGGCACCGTGTCTCCCTGTTCTGCGCCTTTCAGCTACACCGAGGACTCGACTCCGCCCCCTGCCCCGCAGATTACCGGCACCGACCCCGACAGCCCCGCCAACAACAACCACCCCAAGGTCAAGGGCGAGGCTGCGGCCGACACCACGATCCGCATCTACAAGGCCACCACGGTTGATGACTGCACTCCCGACAATCTGCTCACCACCGGCACCCAGAGCGACTTTGCCTCGCCTGGCCTGACGATCGAGGTCGCCGACAACAGCACCACCTACCTGCGCGCCAGCGCTGCCGACGCGGCGGGCAACACCTCGATCTGCTCTGCGCGCCTCAGCTATCTCGAGGAATCGCAGGGCAGGATCTCGGCGCGGGGGACGGTCAGCACGGCGCAGGGCACCGCGATCGTCTTCTCGGCCACAAACGACTGCGATGCTGCAGGGTCGACGCGACCTATTGTCGTTGCTACGACGGGCGGCGCTGTGATCTGGAGCAAGTCCACGGTGACCGAGTCCAGCTGCAGCGACCAGCCGCCGAGCTCACCGTTGGGCTTCGACTCCCAGACGGGCACCGCGACCGGCAGCTTCGGTCAGGCAGCGCCGGGGGGCCGTAACGGTCAGCAGGGAACGCTGGAATGGACCTACTTCGACGGTAGCCCCGACACGGTGCAGTTCACCCTGCGCGACAGCTCCAACGCCGTCGTCTATCAGGCCCAAGAGCAGACGCCGGGCGCCTACCGCGGCGCCGCCGGCGGGGTCTGGACGTACGGTCCCTGAACCGGCGCCACCCGGATTTGCACGTTTTCCACTTGCTCCGGCCCCACGGTCGTTTCCTGCACCTCGGTGCCGCTGCCCCACAACTCCGGAAGAGCAGGAGCGCCGGGAGTCCGAGGCCTGTAGCGGCCCGCAAATACACTCGCCAGCCGGTGAGGGCGAAGACGATTCGCAGGTGGTGGGCTGGGGCTGCGATAGCGGCGGGCGCTGTGGCGGGGGCCATCGGGATCACCATCGCGTTTGGCGACGGCATGGATCGCAGGCCCAGCGGTCCCAATGCCGGCGACCTCACTATTCGACAGCTGGCGGGCCAGCGCCTGGTCGCCGGCTTTTCCGGCACGGAGCCACCGCGTGCGCTGCGGCGAATGGTGCGCCGCGGCGAGCTGGCCGGCGTGGTGCTGTTCGCCGACAATTTCGACGGTTGGTTCGCGGCCCGCCATCTGATCCGTGGGCTCGAGGCGATTCGCCGCCCGCCCGGCCTCCGCGACCCGCTGCTGATGATGGTCGACCAGGAGGGCGGGGAAGTGAAGCGCCTCTCCGGTCCGCCAACCGCCTCGGCGGCGCGAATGGGCGCCCGTGGCCCCTCCTTCAGCCGCGAGCAGGGTGTGCTCACAGGCCGCAGCCTCGCCGCGGTCGGCTTCAACGTCGATCTCGCGCCGGTCCTCGATGTCGGGCGCCGTGGAGGCGCGATCAGCGAAGAGGGGCGCAGCTTCGGGGCCAGCGCCGCGTGGGTGTCCGAGACAGCGGTTGCGTTCGCCAACGGGCTCGCCGCCGCCGGTGTCGCGGCGACCGGCAAGCACTTCCCGGGGCTCGGCGCCGCCGCGGTCAACACCGACTTCGGAGTCGAGCGGATCGAGCTGTCGAAGCCGACTCTGCGCGGCGTTGACGAGGCGCCGTTCGCGGCCTTCGCGGAAACGGGAGGGCGGCTGGTGATGCTGAGCACGGCGATCTATCCGGCCTTCTCGGAGCGACCGGCCGCGTTTTCGCGCGCGGTCGCGACCGGCGAGCTGCGCGGGCGGATCGGCTTTGCGGGGGTGTCGATCACCGATGCGCTCCAGTCGGCCGCCGCGCAGGCCTTCGGCGGGCCGGCGAAGGTCGGGCGGGCGGCCGCGGGGGCCGGGACCGACCTGCTGCTGTTTCGCTCCTATCGGGCCGCAGGGCAGGCTGGCGCGGCGCTGCGCAAGGCGCTGCGGGCGCGCCGACTCCCTCGGGTCGACTTCGAGCGCTCCGCGCAGCGGGTGCTCGACCTGCGCGCCGATCTCGGGGGCCCGGCTAGGTCCCGCCGACGGTGACGTCGCCGGCCAGCGACTCCCAGAGGTAGATCGAGGCGAGGCTGCGGTGCGGGCTCCAGCGCTCGCCGATCTCCTCGACCTGCTGCGGGGTCGGCATCTCCTCGAGGCCCAGCTCGAGCTGGATCGCCTTGCGGATTCCGAGGTCTCCGCCGGAGATCACGTCGGGCCGCTCGAGGTGGAAGATCAGGAACATCTCCGCGCTCCATTTCCCGAGCCCGCGGACCGCGACGATCTCCTCGATCACCTGCTCGTCGGAGAGCTCCTCGAGCCGGTCGAGCTCCAGCTCACCGCTCTTGACGTGGGCGGCGAGGTCACGGATGTAGGTGACCTTGCGCCCCGAGAGGCCCGCTCCGCGCAGGTCCTGCTCGGAGGTGGCGAGGATCTGCTCCGGGCTCGGGGTCACGCCGCCGTACAGGTCGAGGACTCGCTCGTAGATCGTCCGCGCCGCCTTCGAGGAGAGCTGCTGGCCGACGATCGTGCGCAGCAGCGCTCCGTAGGCGTCCGGCTTCGGCATTCCGCGGCGCCGCTGGGCGGCGCTGCGCTCGCCGAGCCGCTCGATCAGTCTTGCCATCGCCGGGTCGGATGCGGCGAGCTCGGCGCGGGCGGCCTTCAGCGTCCGCGCCACTGGGGCTTTCGCTTCTCCGCGAAGGCGGTGATGGCCTCGCGGAAGTCCTCCGACGCCAGCGACGCCTCGCGCAGCTCGACGAGATCGATCTCCTCCTGCGGCCGCAGGGTGGGATGCGCGTTGAGGGTCTCGATCGCCCGCTTGTTGCCCTTCAGAGAGAGCGGCGCGTTGGAGGCGATCTTCTCCGCCAACTCGACCGAGGCCCGCTCCAGGTCGTCCTCGCCGACCACGTCCTGGACCAGCCCGATCTCGCGCGCCCTCCGGGCGGTGATGTTCCTGCCGGTCAGGAACAGCTCCTTGGTCCGCGCCAGCCCGATCGCGTCGAGAAAGCGACGCAGGCCGGTGTGGCCGTAGATCAGCCCCAGCTTCACCGGTGGCATCCCGAGCCGAGCCTCGCCGCTGCAGATGCGCAGGTCACAGGTGATCGCCAGCTCCAAGCCGCCGCCGAGGCAGTCGCCGTCGATCGCGGCCACCGTCGGCCAGGGATGGTCGGCAAGCGCCTCGATCGCGGCATGGAAGGGATGTGCGACCAGGGCCCTGGCGTCGCGCTCCAGGCTTTCCTCGGAGATCGAGCCGATGTCGTAGCCGGCCGAGAAGTGCCCTTCGGCGCCGCTGATCACGACGCAGCGGACCTCGATTCCTCGATCGAGTCGCGGCAGCAGATCAGCAAGCGCGTCGAGGATGTCGTGGTCGAGCGCGTTTCGCTTCTTCGGATTGCGGATCCGGATCCGCGCCACCGCCTCGGCCGGCTCGTCGACGAGCAGCTTTCCTGCGGCGAGCTCTTCGCTCACTCTTCCGCCATCTACTCGAGGACGACGAGGACCTCTCCCTCGCTGACCGACTGACCCTCCTCGCAGCGGATCTCCTTGACGGTGCCGTCGTCCTCGGCCTCGACGGGGATCTCCATCTTCATCGACTCGAGGATCACCACTGTGTCGCCGTCGGAGACCTGATCGCCGACCGCGACCTCGATCTTCCAGACGTTGCCGGTGATGTGGGCAGGAATTTCAGCCATCGGCGCGGCACAATACCCGCCGCGTGGGAGCGGAGACCGAAAGCCGACAGCGGCCGCGGGTGGCGATCGTCGCCGCCCGCAACGAGGCCGAGTCCGTCGCCGCGACCCTCGCGGCCCTCGCGAGGGCAATGCCGGGGATCGAGCTCTGGCTTGCCGACGACGCTTCGGGCGACGGGACCAGCGAGCGGGCGATGGCCGCCGGTGCGACGGTGATCAGCCGCCGCCGCCCGCACGGCAAGGGAGCCAACGTGACCGCCGCCGCCGAGGCGGTGCTCGGCGCCGGCCCACTCCCGGCAGTCGCCCTGCTTTGCGACGCCGACCTCGGCGACTCGGCGGCGGGGCTGTCGCGACTCGTCGAGGCGGTCGAGGCGGGGGAGTGCGACCTCGCGGTCGCCTGCTTCGCAGAGCGGGTCGGCGGGGGCTTCGGGGTCGCCCTGGGCTTCGCCCGCTGGGCGATCCGCCGCCTCTGCGGGGCCGAGCCGGCGGCGCCGATCTCTGGCCAGCGCGCGATGTCCGGCCCGCTGCTGCGCGAGCTGCTGCCGCTCGCGGACGGCTTCGGGATGGAGATCGGTATCACCGTCGACGCCGTGCGCTCGGGCCAGCGGATGCTCGAGTACGAGCTCGAGCTGCGCCACCGGGCGACCGGCCGGACCCTGGGAGGCTTCGCGCATCGCGCCGCCCAGCTGCGCGACTTCGTCCGCGCTTACTGGTCCCGCCGACACCCGCGGTCCCCGGACGCGGGAGCGAGCCCGGAAGCGTTCTCTGATTCAGTCCGGGCGAGCGAGAGCGAGGAGGACCGCGGAAATTGATTTTGGCGATCGACCAGGGAACGACCGGGACGACCTGCCTCGTCTTCGACCAGGAAGGGCGCATCGCCGGGCGCGCCTATAGCGAGCTCGAGCAGCATTTCCCGCGCCCGGGCTGGGTAGAGCACGACGCGATGGAGATCTGGGAGATGACCCGGGGGGTCGCCGGGGAGGCGATCTCCGACGCCGGCATCGACGGCGCCGACCTCGACGCGATCGGGATCACCAATCAGCGCGAGACGGTCGTCGCCTGGGACTCGCGCAGCGGCGAGCCGATCCACCCGGCGCTGGTCTGGCAGGACCGGCGCACCGCGCAACGCTGCGACGAGCTCAAGGAGGCGGGGCACGAGGGCCTGATCCGGGAGCGGACCGGGCTCGTCATCGACCCCTACTTCTCCGCCACCAAGATCGAGTGGATGCTCCGCAACGTCGAGGGCGCCCGGCGGGCCGCCTTCGGGACGATCGACTCCTGGCTGCTTTTCAAGCTCACCGGCCGCCACGCCAGCGACTTCTCCAACTGCTCGCGGACGATGCTCTTCGACATCCGCCGCCTTGCCTGGGACGAGGAGATCTGCGCGCTGCTCGGGATCGACGTCGGGCAGCTGCCCGAGCCGGTCCCCTCCGCGCAGGTCTATGGGACGACCTCGGAGCTCGGCGGCAAGGTGCCGGTGGCGGGGATCGCCGGCGACCAGCAGGCTGCCCTGTACGGCCAGGCTTGCCATTCGCCTGGGACGGCCAAGAGCACCTACGGGACCGGCAGCTTCGTGCTGCTCAACACGGGGACGGAGGCGCCTGAGCCCGGCGATGGCCTGCTGACCACGGTTGCCTGGGGGCTGGGCGAGAAGATCACCTACGCGCTCGAAGCGGCGGTGTTCGTCAGCGGCGCTGCGGTGCAATGGCTCCGCGACGGGCTCGGGATCATCGACGCGGCAGCCGAGACCGAGGCCCTGGCCGGCTCGCTGGACTCCAACGACGGCGTCTACTTCGTTCCCGCCCTCACCGGGCTCGGCTCGCCGCACTGGGACCCCTATGCGCGCGGGACGATCGTCGGGCTGACCCGGGGCAGCGGCCGCGCCCACCTGGCGCGCGCGGCGCTCGAGGCGATCGCCTACCAGACCGTCGACGCGGTGCGCGCCCAGGAGGCGGCGGCCGGTAGGCGGCTGGAGTTGCTGAAGGCTGACGGGGGTGCGGTGTCGAACAGCTGGCTGATGCAGTTTCAGGCCGACGTTCTCGAGGCGCCGGTGATCGTCCCCGAGATCGCCGAGACGACGGCGCTCGGCGCCGCCTACTTGGCCGGGATCGCCACCGGGCATTGGACCCAGGAGCAGGTCGGGGGGATGTGGCGCGAGGCGGCCAGCTATGAGCCGCGAATCGGCTCCGAGGAGCGCGAGGCGCTGCTCGCCGACTGGGGCCGGGCGCTGAAGCGGGCCGGCGGCTGGGCCGCGGGGGAGTGATGAGCTGGCCCCCCGTAACCGCGCTCGCCGCGGAGGGTAGGAAAGCTCAGGCGAGAGCATCGGTACGGCTGCGCCTGCCCGCATGGCCGAGATGAAGCCACAGATCTACAAGGACCCGCGCCCGGCGGAGTACTTCACGCGCTTTCACGAGCGAGCGCGCCGACGGGGTCCGGACTGGATCTATGACTTCGCTCGCCTGATCCTCACCCCGCTCTGCCTGCTGCTGTACCGCGTGCGGGCGATCGGCTCCGAGTACGTGCCCGCGAGCGGACCGGTGCTGCTGGCCCCCAACCACTTCAGCCAGTGGGACCACTTCTTCGCCGCCGTCTTCCTGCGCCGCAAGGTCCGTTTCATGGCCAAGTCGCAGCTCTTCTCGCCGCCCTTCCTCACCTTCATCCTCTCCCACGGCGGCGCCTTCCCGGTCCGCCGCGGGCACCGCGACGAGGAGGCGTTTCGGACCGCCGACGCGATCCTCGCGCAGGGGGATTGCATGCTGATCTACGCCGAGGGCGGGCGCTCGCGAAGCGGCGGGCTGGGGCAGCCGCGCCCCGGGATCGGCCGCATCGCTCTGCGTTCTGGGGTCCCGGTCGTGCCGATGGCGATCCATGGCTCCGCCAGGGTGCGCGGCTGGAAGCGGCTGCGCTTCCCGAAGGTCACGGTGCAATACGGCGAGCCCCTGGTCTTCCCCACCGAGCAGAGCCCGACCCGCGAGCGCCAGCAGGAGGTCGCCGACGAGGTCTTCGACCGGGTTCGCAAGATGTACGTGGCGCTCGAGGAGCAGGGCCGCCGCGGCGTGATCCGGGCTCTGCGCGAGGGTCTCACGGAGTCCGCCGCCGACGTCTCGCCCCGTTCCTCATGAGCGCGGCGAAGGCGCCCCAGCCCGTCTACTCGTAGCGCTCGTCGAGTTGCTCGTAGAAGGACGGGTCGTGGCCCGGGGTGATGATCGCGTGCGGGAACTGGCTGCGGAAGAGCTTCAGCTCCTGAAGCGAACGACGCCAGTTGTGCTGGTCGAAGGGCCGCGGCGGGGGCGGGGCATTGCCCTCGAGCTGCCCGGAGGTGTAGACGGCGTCGCCGCCGATCACGAACTCGCGCTCCTTCAGCCGCCCTACGACGGCCATGTGCCCGGCGCTGTGGCCGGGCGTGTATGCGAGGTGGATCGAGCCGTCGCCGAAGAGGTCGAAGGTGCGCCCGAAGGTCCCGAAGGAAGAGATCGTGCCGCGCCCGAAGTCGATCGTCCGGTAGTCAAAGACGAAGTCGTAGTGGGCCGGGCGGTAGCCGCGCATCGCCGGCCGGCCCCCACTCGTCGCGTCGTTCCATTCGGCTTCGCTGACGACGATCGTCGAGTCGGGGAACTCGGAGATCGCCGAGGCGTGGTCGTAGTGCAGGTGGGTCATCACGACGACCGCGACGGCGGCAGGGTCGATCCCTCGCTCCCGCAGCTGCGCCGGCACGTCCTCGCCCTTGGACAGCTCAGGCGCGGAGACCCGCGCCGCCAGGCGGCCGAAGTTCGCCTTCGGGTCGCTGGCGATCGAGGGGTGCAGGCCGGTGTCGACGAGGATCGCGCCGGCGCTCGGGTGGCGGATCAGGAAAGCCGGGCAGGGCACGGTCCAGCGGTTCGCGCTCGAGAACAGGCCGCGGGCCAGGCGCAGGGTGAGCAGGCGCCCGCCCGGCGACTCCATCATCTCCATGGGCCAGCTCACCGTACCGGCGATCAACGGCTCGACCACCACGGTGGCGTCCTGCGTGCCGCCGGCGAGCGGCTCGTGAAGGGGCTTCGGCTCCGCGTGGATCTTCATCTCGGCGCGCCCAGCCTAGCGCCGGCGCGGCGCCGGATAAGCTGGCCCGCCGATGCCTGAGAGCGATCCTTCGCGCGTCTTCGCACCCGGTTTGCTCGCCGGCCGGGTTTGCCTCGTCTCCGGCGCGGGAAGCGGCCTCGGGCGGGCGACGGCGCTGGAGCTGGCGCGGCTGGGGGCGACAGTGGTCGGCTGCGGGCGCCGGATCGAGCCGCTCGAGGAGACCGCCGCGGCGGGCGGCGGCCTGGACGGGTCCTTCGAGGCGCAGGCCGCCGACATCCGCGACGAAGAGGCTGTCGAGGGGATAATCGACGCCATCCTCGAGCGCCATGGTCGCCTCGACCTGCTGGTCAACAACGCCGGCGGCCAGTTCCTCAGCCCCGCCGAGGCGATCACGCCGAAGGGCTTTCGCACCGTGATCGAGCTCAACGTGCAGGGCACCTGGCTGATGACTCATGCCGCCGCCACCAAGGCCTTCATCCCGCAGCGCCAGGGCAAGGTCGTCAGCGTCACCCTCTCACCTCACCACGGCATGCCTGGCATGGTCCACTCCGGCGCCGCTCGCGCCGCGGTGGAGAACATGATGCGGACGCTGTCGATCGAGTGGGCGCGCTTCAACGTCAAGCTCTGCGCGGTCGCCGCAGGCCAGTTCGACACCGAGGTGCTGCGCACCAAGTACCCGCCGCAGGTGGCCGAGAACGTGCACCGCACGGTGCCCCTGGGGCGGCTCGGCAGCCCCGAGGAGATGGCCTGGTTGATCGCCTTCATCGCCTCGCCGGGCGGTGACTTTCTCTCCGGATGCGTGATCACCGTTGACGGCGCCCGCGACAACTGGTTCGGGGCCTGGCCGCCGGGCGGGGCAAGCGACGAGGCCGGCGAGCCGCTGGCCGAGGAGCGCAAGCCGAAGGGCTGAGGCCCGCCCGCGCGGTCGGTCTCGCGAGGGCGCGAGCGCATGCCGTCGGCGCTCGCCGGGATACTCGCCGAGTGCGAAAACCGATTCGAGACGGCGGCCGCGAGGCGCTCAAGATCGTTCGCGGGGTAACGCCGACTCACCACCTGCTGCGCTCGCGGATCGGTTTCCTGTTCGCTGCGACGCTCGTCCTCGATCTGCTCGCGAGCGTCCTGATTTATTTCTTCGAGCGCCACGCTCCGGGCACCGAGATCACCAACTTCGGCGACGCGGTCTTCTGGACCACGACCCAGCTGCTCACCGTCTCCTCGCAGCTGCCAAATCCGATCTCGACCCCTGCCCGGGTGCTCGACGTCTTCCTGCAGGCCTGGGCGATCTCAGCCGTCGCGATCCTGGCCGGGTCGTTCGGGGCCTTCTTTCATCGCCGCGGCCTCGAGCGCGACGCCGGGGACCCGGGCTCATCCTCCGCGGCCGCAGCCGGCCCGGGCGGGGCTCGGTAGTCGGCCGCAGCCAGGGCCCGGGCTCCAGCGGGATCGGGCCTCAGCCGAACCGCGCCGCCACCAGCGCCCCGAGCCGCCGGTAGCCCGCGATCGAGGGGTGGTCGCCGTCGGCGGTCAGGTGCGGTTGCATCAGGTTGGGGTTGCTCGGCTGGGCCAGCGCCCTGCCGAAGCGCAGCACCGGGACCCGCTCCAGCTTCGCGTTGACGCGGATCAGGCTGTTGAGGCGGTCGATCAGCGGCGCCGCGACCGGATAGCCGCGATTCCAGGGCAGCACCTCGGCGATCGCGACCCGCAGGCCGAGCTGCTTGCCCTGCTCCACCATCTGGGTCAGATTGGCCGCTGCGTCGTTGACACGTCAGGCGGCGGACCGGCGCCGGCGAGCGCAGCGACTGGGCGATGTCGTTGATGCCGCCCTGGACGATCAGAGCGTCGGCGCCGCGCGCGCAGCTGCGCAGCCGCGCAGCTATCTGCGCGGTCGTCTCGCCGAAGACGCCGCAGTTGCGGACCCGCAGCCGCGGGTCGTCGCGGTGCGCCCAGTACTCGTACTGGCTGCGCGGGTCGTCGCCGAAGCCGAGCCCGCGCCGGGCTCGTGGATCGGGATCGTAATTGGGGTTGCCGGCGGTGATCGAGTCGCCGAGCGCCGCGACCAGCAGCTCGGCTTCTTCGTCTGCGCCCGGGTCGCTCCTGTGCCGCACGAGCCGCCGCACCCGGCCGCTGCCGTTGCCGCGATCACGCAGCATGCAAGTGCGACGCCCAGCCGCTCTGCGAGGCGACTTTGCTGCGCTATGGGCAACAAAGTCGCCTCGATCCTCGACCTACGCGGCTAGATGTACATGCCCCCGAACTGGCCGCCGGTGACGTTGATCACCTGGCCCTGAACGTAGTTGGAGAGGCCGGAGGCCAAAAAGAGCACCGGGCGCGCCGCTTCCTCGGGCTGCGCCGGGCGGCCGAGCGGGATGATCGCCGAGGCCATTGCGCGCATCTGCTCCGGGATCCCGAGCTCGACCTCCTCGCCGCCGGGGGCGGTCATCTTCTGACCTTCCTCCTTTGACGCGGTGAGGCGCGTCTCGACGAAGCCGAAGGCGATCGCGTTGACGTTGATCTTGAACTGGCCCCATTCCTTCGCGAGCGTCTTGGTCAGTCCGACGACGCCCGCCTTGGCCGCCGAGTAGTTGACCTGCCCGGCGTTGCCCATCGTTCCCGAGATCGAGGAGATGTTGACCAGCTTTCGGAACACCTCGTTGCCCTCGGCCGCCTCCGCCTTGGCGGCCTCGCGCCAGTGCGGGGCGAGCGCCCGCGCGACCCGGAACGGCACCACGGTGTGGATGTCGAGCATCGCTTGAAACTGCTTGTCCTCCATCCGGTGCACGACGCCGTCCCAGGTGTAGCCGGCGTTGTTGACGACGATGTCGATCGAGCCGAAGGCGTCGACGCCGGCTTCGACCAGTTTGTCGGCGGCGCCCTCCTCGGTCAGGTCGCCGGCGTGGACCGCGGTCTCGCCCTCGATCTCGCCCGACGCCTGCTCGGCGACGTCGGCGTCGAGGTCGTTGATCAGCACTTTCGCTCCCTCGCTCACGAAAAGCTCCGCCGTCGCGCGGCCGATGCCGCGAGCCGAGCCGGTGACGATCGCGCTCTTGCCGTCCAGTAGTCCCATCTGTGTGCGTTCTCCTTTGCAGCGGTCGAAGTCGGGCCGCAACGCTATCGGGAGGCGGGATTCGGCGGCGCTACCGAGAGGCGGGCGCGCGGACCGGCGAGGACGCCCGGAGTGAGGCAGGAGAACCGCGGCGAAGGCCGAAAGCGGCCCCATGGAGGGCACCGAGCCGCCGCTTGCCGCTCCCCTGTCCGGTGGGTCGGTCTCCGACTTCCCGGTCACCTTCGGGGTCAAGTATCCGGACCGGAAGCTGAACCGCGTCAGCACCGCGTTTCGGATCTTCGCCGCGATCCCGATCTTCATCCTCGCGGCGACTGTCAGCGGCGAGTACGCCTACTGGGGAGACAATTCGTTCGGCGCCGGGACGGCAAGCGGATTTCTGGGCGGATTGCTCTTCATCCCGCCCCTGCTGATGATCCTCTTCCGGCAGAAGTACCCGCGCTGGTGGTTCGACTGGAACCTCCAGCTGGCCCGGTTCTCGGCGCGAATCGGCGTCTACCTCTCGCTGATGGACGACCAATACCCGTCGACCGACGAACAGCAGTCGGTCCACCTCGAATTTCCCTACCCGGACGCGAAGGTCGACATCGACCGCGGCATGCCGCTGGTCAAGTGGCTGCTCGCGATCCCCCACTACTTCGTGCTGTTCTTCCTCGCCATCGGATCGTTCTTCGTCGTCGCCTTCGCCTGGTTCGCGATCCTCTTCACCGGGCGCTACCCGCGTGGCGCCTTCGAGTTCGTCGAGGGCGTCTACCGCTGGTACTGGCGCGTCATCGCCTACGCGTTCCTGCTCGTCACCGACAAGTACCCGCCCTTCCGGCTCGCTCCCTGAGCGCTGGGCTATCGCGGCGGCGCTTCGGCTGCCCCTCGGGGATGGGTGCTGCGAAGCGCCGGCCCATTCGCGGCAGCTAGGCTGGACCCGATGGTGCAGGCACGACCGGCCGCTCTCGTCGTGCCCGCGGAGGTGTCGTGAGCGTCCGGGTTGCCGTGGTTCCGCCGCGCAGAGCGAAAGGCGCCGTCGCCGAGGTCTACGCGGAGGTTCGGCGCGATTTCGGCGCGGTCGTCGAGCCGTTCACCCTCCATTCGTCTGCTCCCGAGCTCCTCGCCGGCGTCTGGCACATCTTCCGCGAGTCGTTGGTCGCCGGGGAGGCACCGCGGTACCTCAAGGAGGCCGTTGCCACCGCGGTCTCCGAAAGCAACCGCTGCCCCTGGTGCGTCGACGCCCACACGATCATGCTGCATGCCGCGACGCGACACGACGTTGCGGTTGCGATGCGGCGCGGCCGCGAGCCGAAGGATTCCGCCGCGGCGGCGGTCGTCGCCTGGGCCAAGGCCAGCCGGCCCCCGCAACCCGAGGAGCTCGTCTCCCAGCCGTTCGACGCCGCTTGGACGCCGGAGTTCATCGGAACGGCGGTCAGCTTTCACTATGTCAACCGAGCCGTGAGCGCATTGCTCGGCCCGAGCCCGTTGCCGTTCGGGGGCCGGCTGGGAGCCGTCACCAGCCGAATTGCGGGCCGTTGGTTCGCCCGCGCGGTCAACCGGCGGGCGCCCTCTACGTCGACGCCGAATGTGCCTGCTCAGCTGCCCGCGGACCTGGCCTGGGCGGCGCCTGCGCCGGCGATCGCCGCCGCATTTGCCGAGTTTGCATCGAGTGTCAATCGGGCCGGGGCCGAAGCGCTCGATCACCCGACCCGGGCACTGGTCGAGGAACGTGTGCTCGCCTGGAACGGCGAGTTCCCGCCGCCGACCATGTCCTGGGTTGAGGAGCTGCTGAGTGAGCTTGACCATGAGGCCCGGCCGGGCGCGCGAATAGCGCTGCTGGCCGCGCTTGCGCCCTACCAGATCGACGACCAGTTGATTTCTGCATTTCGAGCTCAGGGCGCAGGCGACGCACGGATCGTCGGAGCGATCGCATGGGCCAGCTGGGTTGCCGCGAGGCGGGTCGCCGGCTGGCTTGTCGCGCCGTTCGATGCGGGCGGCGTCAGTGCCGGGCGCCCGGGCTGACGGTCTCCTTCGCGATCGCGACGAGGTAGCCGCCGGAGCGTTCCGAACCGCTGGCGTCCGGCGCAGGCGCGATCTAGCGCCCTGCCACCAATAGGGTGCCGCGATCAAGCAGCTCAGCCCGATGTTCTCGCGCCAGGTGATGTTGGCGGCGGTCACGCCGCTGGCCTCGATCTTCGGGAGCGGCTTTCTGATCATCGTCCCGGTCCTCGAGCGAACGCTCGGGGCGCTGGCGATCTTCGGGGTCGTCGGGGTCTGTGGGTTCGCCTGGCTCGTCGGCACGGCGATCCGCCACAACGTCGCCACTGTCGAGCCGCTGCAGGACGACGGGCGGCTCGACCACGGGACCTGGAGGCTCGAGCAGGCGGCGGATCTGGTCATCGTCGTCGCCTACGTGATCTCGGTGGCCCTCTACCTGCGGATCATGTCCGAGTACGTGGTCGAGTTCGCAAGCTCGGGGTCAGACAGCGCCGAGCGGGCGCTCGCCTCCGGCGCGGTGCTGGTGATCGTCCTCGTGGGCGTGGTCAGGGGCTTCTCCGGCCTCGATCTGATGGAACGCCTGGCCCTCGGTGCGGTGCTCGTGCTGACCACGATCTTTGGCGGCGCGCTGTTCGTCCACGATGGCGCGAACCTGCTTCGCGGCGGCCTCGACCTGCCGCCCGTGCCCAGCAAGGGCCTCGGCGACGTGCTGCTGGTGCTGGGGGGGATCGTGATCACCGTGCAGGGCTTCGAGACCGTGCGCTATTTGGCCGCGGAGTACGACCGCACGACGCGGATCTGGGCCTGCCGGCTCTCGCAGCTCGTCTCCAGCTCGATCTACCTCGGCTTCGTCGTGGTCGCGACCCCGGTGATGGGTCTCGGCACCGGGCACGGGGCCGACATGACGCTGCTTGACATCAGCTCCCGCGTGGTGCCGCTGCTCTCGGTACCGATCGTGATCACGGCGGTGCTCAGCCAGTTCAGCGCCGCCACCGCCGACACGGTCGCCGCCGACGGCAACCTGCACCGCCTCTTCGGTCGCCTGATGCGGCACCCGCGCTCCTACGTGGTCAGCGGTGGGGCGGCGATCCTGCTGGTCTGGACGATTCCGACCTTCACGATCATCGCAGTCGCCTCGCGCGCGTTCGCCGCTTATTACTCGCTGCAATGCGTGATCGCGCTGCGGACCTCGCAGGGCTACCTGGCAAAGCTCGGCTTCGGTGTGCTGGCCCTAGTGCTGGCGGCGATCACGCTGCTCGCCAGACCGGCGGGGTAGCGATGTCCTACCGATCTTCCGCCTCGGATTGCGCCTCCACCATCCGCAGCGTCTCGTCGAGCCGCGCGACCGGCCATCGTCCTCTCCGGCCAGGGCGACGAGATGCTCGCGGGCGGCGTCGAAAGTCGAGCTTGCCGGCGGCGAGCAAGCGCTTCTAACGAGGGTTGTCGGTGCGCCACGCGACGTAGTCAGCGACCGCGCGGGCGACGTCAAAGGTCGGCGCGAAGCCGGTGTCGTGGGTGAGCCGGGTGGTGTCGAGGTACGGGTCGTCACCGGGGCCGTCCTGGCGGCCGGGCAGGAGGTCGAGCCGCAGGCCGGGGATGGTCACCTGCAGGGCGTCCGCAAACTCGCGGTTGCGGGCCGGCCGGCCGCTGGAGACGTTGTAGGTGTCGTGCGGCAGGGTCTCCGCGGTCATCAGGAGGGCGATTGCGCGCCCGGCGTCGGGTGCGTAGCAGCAGTCACCGCCGTCGTCGGCGTGCAGCGGCCGCGGCTCCTCACCGCGGAGCACGGCGTTGATGTAGGGGGGAATGGGGAAGAACGGTGATTCCGGGTCGACGAGCGGTCCCCAGATGGTCCCTATCCGGAGCACGACCGGCTGGACGCCGCTGCCCTGGAGGCTGTGCGTGGTGAGTGGCTCGACGGCCTTCTTGAAGGCGACGATCAGGTGCGGCAGCGTCGTGGCGGGCAGCGCCAGCTCCTCGTGCCAGCGGGTCTCGGTCCGACCGGCGTACACGCCGAGGCTGCTGGCGACGGCGAACCTGCGCACGCCCCAGCTGCGGGCGGCGTCCAGTGCGTTGAGCAGGCCGGTCGTCTCGGTGCGGAAGAAGCCGACCGGGTCCTCGTCGGGGATACTGCCGGCGAGGTGGACGATGTCGCTGATGTCGTGGCGATCGGCGAGGGAGAGGAAGGCATCCCGGTCGGTGACGTCGAGGGCCTTCACGGTGACCCGGCCGGCGAGGAACGACGGGACCTCGGTCCGGCGGTGGGCGGTGACGAGGACCTCGTGGTCGAGATCGAGTAGCGCGCGGGCGGTGTGGGCGCCGATCATGCCCAGCCCGCCGGTGACGAGGATCATCGGACCACCTCGTAGTGGAGGTGGGTCACGGCCGGTGCCTGTACGGCTTCGAGGAGGTTGAGGCGCACGTGCTCGGGCAGAGCTTGAAAGAACGGCCGTCCGTCGCCGAGCAGGATCGGCACCTGATGCAGAACGAGCTCGTCGACTAGCCCTGCCGCCAACGCCGCCGTGACGACGCCGCCGCCCATCAGGGAGACGTCCTTGTCGCCGGCGCCCTCGTGTGCCGCGGCGATCGCGTCCTCGATGCCGGTAGTGACGAGCGTCTGACTCGCACTGATGTCCGGCGCCGGCCGATGACTGAGAACGACCAGCCGCGCCGTCGGGTGCGGGCTGCCGCCTCCAAAGTGGCTGGAGTGCTCGTAGGTGTTGCGCCCCGCCACGACTGCACCCACTCGTGCGGCGAGGGCGTCGAAGACGCGAGCGCTGGGCTCGCTCAGCCGGAACCCGCCGAACACCTGACTGGGCGTCTCGCCGTCGAAGTACCAGTCGAAGAGCATCCGGGCATCGCCGAGGCCGCTTCCCGCGCTGGGATCGCGACCGGCGATGTAGCCGTCGACCGACACTGCGTGGGCGCTGAAGACCTTGGTCATCTGGTGATCCCTTTCACGTTCCAGCGATCCCCGGCACGGGGTCAGCCCGCCCGGGCGGCTGGGTGAGCGAGAAGCTCGCGCCCTGCGGGTCGACCACGACGGCCTGGCGAAGCCCCGTGTTCGGGATGTCGTAGGGGCCGGTGAGGACCTCGCCGCCGCGCTCCGCAACATTCCTGGAGGCCTCGTCGATGTTCGCGACCCAGAAGTCAACGCTCCAGTGCGGCGGGGGGCCGTCCCTGTCCGGGGCGGGCGGAGCCATGGTCGCGACCACGTCGCGGGGGACGGGCTGCTGCGGCTCGCCGCCGACGTAGCCGGGGACGGTCCACATCAGCATCTCGGCCCCGCCCATGTCGAACGACTCGGTGCTCCAGCCGAAGAGCTCGCCGTAGAAGCGCTTCGCGCCATCGGGATCGGGGGAGCTCAGCGCGCTCATCGCCCAGGCGCCGGGCTCGTTGACGAGCTGGGCGCCGCGGCGCGCGCGCGGCTCCCAGACGGAGAACACCGCTCCGGCAGGATCCGTCAGTACCGCCTGCCGACCGCCTCCCGGCGAGTCGAACGGCTCGCCGATCGCCCCGCCGCCGGCGCCCCTCGCCTTGGCGGCGGCCTCGTCCGCCGAATCGACCCAGATCAGCGTCGTCCAGACCGCTTGGGGCGGGGCGGGAGCTCCGTGCTGGGAGACGATTGCGGCAACGTCCCGCCCACGCAACCGGCAGACGTGGTAGCTGCCGGGGTGATCGGCCGACATCAGGTCCGCGGTCTCCCAGCCGAACAGCTCCGAGTAGAAGGAGGCTGCGGCGTCGGGGTCCGCGAAGACGCCCGAAACGAAGCAGGGGACGCCGTGCTCGTAGCCGTCGCGCTCGCTCATGGCTCCTCGCGAGGATCCAAACCGACCCCGACAGCCTCGCTTCCGTGTTCTTTGGCGGGCGCTCGTTGCTGGACGCGGTGCAGGAGGGCGAGGTCGAGCTCGAGGGTGACCGCCGCGCCGTCAATGCCCTTGTTCGCACGGGTATCCAGCTCTCGGCCAAGCGACATCAGGCCGATCCCCGCTGGCGTTCGCTGGTCGGGTCGATAGCCGGGCCGACGCGCGTTACGTCGGGGATCGGCTGCATGGCCCACTCGGGAGGCTGTGTGCCCTGGCGCTCGGCTGCGATGCGGGCGAAGTAGCGCTCGAACCCGGCCGGGGTGCAGACGATCAGCTGTCGGGCGGGTGCGTCGCTTAGGTTGGCGAAAGTGTTGCTCGCTTCGCAGAATGACGCGGGGCGAGGTGGATCTGGCGGACATTGCGGTTGCTCCTTTCACAGGCCGGGCTTGTTGACCATGTCCCAAGTCGCAGCGATCAGAAGCCCGACTATCAGCCAATAGCCCCACGACCAGCGCCGCAGCTGCCGCAGTGCCTCGTCATGGTCTCCGCGGTCATGGGCCCGCTCGGCGGCGAGTGCGGTCCTGCTCTGGTGCGCAGCACCGATCAAGAAGGCAGCCAGGAGCAGCCCCACCGCAAGCTGGACCCACAGCTGATCGAATCCCCAAGCGGCGGCGTTGAGCACCAGCCAGATGCCGAGCCCCAAGACGGCGACGGTGGCCGGGGCGAGGAGGCGAGGGCCGAGATACCGCAGCCCTGCCAAGAAGCGCCCGAGGAGATCGGGATCGGGTGAGCGAAGCACGGTGCTGGCCACGGCGCCGAGCAGGACCGCGCCGCCCAGCCAGATCATCGCGGCGACGATGTGCCCGAAGAGCAGCCAGTCATAGAGGGCGGCGGACATCAGCCCTACCTGCCCGCACCCGACGCGTCGGCGCCTTTCAGGGGCATTTCCTCGAGCAGGAGCACAATCAAAAGGGCGAGGCCGACAAGCGGCGCCGCGACGGCGAAGACGCCCTGCACGCCGTCGATCACCTCGCTGCGGACGGCTGCGCCGAGCGCGGCGGGGTTGCCCTCCGACGCATGGATCCCGGCCCGCGCCGCGAACACGGCGCCGAGCACCGCGGCGCCGACCGCGCCCCCGAGCGCCCGGAAGAAGCCGGTGACGGCGGTGGCCACCCCCAGGTCACGGCGCTCGACGCTGTTCTGGACGGCGGCGACGAGGATCTGGGTGACCATCCCGAAGCCCAGGCCGAAGAGGGCGAGGCCGATCGCGGTCCCGAGCCGACTCGGGTGGCCGGCGAGCGCGGCAAGCAGCGCCAGCGCCGCCGCCATCAGCGCCAGGCCGGCGACCGGGAAGCGCTTGAAGCGGCCGCTGCGAGCGATGCTGCGACCCGAGAACATCGTTGAGATGGTGATCCCGAGCATCGCCGGGACCAGAAGCAGCCCCGCCTCGGTAGGCGTGGCGCCAGTGGTCGTCTGCAGGAAAAGCGGAACGAAGACGGTGACCGAGAAAAGAGCCGCGGTGCCCAGAAACAGGGCCGCGCTCGCGACCGTCACCGCTCTGGTGCGCAGCAGGTGGAAGGGGACGATCGGGTCGACTGCGCGGCGCTCGAGGGCAACTAGAGCGCCGGACAAAATGATCGTCGCAGCGGTCAGGGCGAGGATCGCAGGCGAGTCCCAGGCGTAGCGCTGGCCGCCCCAGATGCATGTCAGCATCAGCGCGCTGGTCGCCCCGGCAAGCAGGGCGGCGCCGGCAGCGTCGAGAGGGGCCTTGGATGGCTTTGCAGTAGGCGCCGGTAGCCGCAGGCCGAGTCCGGTAAGTGCGGCGGCGCCGAGCGGCAGGTTGACGACGAACACCCAGCGCCAGCTCGCGTGCTGCACGAGCAGGCCGCCGAGCAGGGGGCCGATCACGGTCGCGACCGCGAAGGTCGCGGCGATGTAGCCCTGGTAGCGGCCGCGCTCGCGCGGCGCAACAAGGTCTCCGACGCTGGCCATCGCCAGCGTCATCAGGCCGCCGGCCGCCGCCCCCTGGATCATCCGCAATCCGATCAGCTGCGTTATGTCCTGCACCGTCACGCAGAGAGCCGAGGCCGTCACGAAGAGAATCAGCGCGACCTCCAACAGCAGCTTGCGGCCGTGGCGGTCGCCGAGCTTGCCCCACAGGGGAGTTGTAGCCGCGGCGGCGACGACGTAAGCGGTGACGACCCAGGAGACGTCGCTGAGGCTGCCGAGGTCGCTGGCGATCGTGGGCAGGGCGGTGGCGAGGATCGTCTGGTCCAGCACCGCGGGGAGCATCGCCAGCACGATCGCCGCGAACGGCACCCCAACCCTGGCGCCGTCGGGACGATCGGGAAGACTGTTCGGGCTCTGGGATGCAAGGGCGTGCATCGGTTGTCTGTGAGCTCTCCGTCGGGTGTGCTGCTGCAATCTTACAGTTGCCATAACTTTCTAGCGACAGTAGCATAGATCCCTGATGAATGCAGAGCCGGGACTTCGCGAGCGAAAGAAGAGTCAGACTCGGCTGCAGATCGCCGAAACCGCCAGGCGCCTGTTCGCGGAGCGCGGCTTCGATGCGGTGACGGTCGCCGAGGTGGCGCGCGAGGCCGAGGTGGCCGAGAAGACGGTTTTCAACTACTTCCCGACCAAGGAGGACCTCTTCTACAGTCGCCTGGAGGAGTTCGGGGAGGAGCTGCTGGAGGCGATCCGCACCCGCAAGAGCGGGGAGTCGGCCCTCGCGGCCTTCCGGCGCTTCCTGCTCGGCCGCCGCGGTGTGCTGGCGATCAAAGACGACGCGAAGGCGACCCGGCAGCTGCGCACGATCACGCGGGTGATCACCGAAAGCCCCGCTTTGCTCGCTCGCGAACGCCAGGTCTTCGCGGGTTACTCCGGGGCGCTGGCCGAATTGCTGGCCGCTGAGACCGGAGCCGATCCCGACGATGTCGAGCCGCGGGTGGTGGCCGACGCGATGCTCGGGCTGCATCGGGGGCTGATCGGCTTCGTCCGCCGCCGTACTCTTGACGGCGCGCCGGCCCATCAGATCGCGCGCGAGGTGCGCAGCCAGGCGAACATCGCCTTCGCCGCCCTGGAGCGCGGGCTCGGCGGCTACGCCGTGAGGCGTGGCTAGGCCTGCGGTCTCTGTTGCCTCAGGTCCAGCCGACGAATTCGGCGAGACTCGGAAATCTTCTAGACCCCTACAACCCCATCTGCTTGCCGAGTATCTCCTTCATGATCTCGTCGGTGCCGCCGCCGATCGGGCCGAGGCGGGCGTCGCGTAGCGCGCGCTCGATTCCGTACTCGCGCATGTAGCCGTAGCCGCCGTGGATCTGCAGGCACTCGTCGGCGATCTCGACCAGCGCCCGCTGGGTCTCAAGCTTTGCCATCGTCACCTCGCGGATGCAGTCCTGGCCTTCGTGAAAGAGGCGCAGGGCGTTGTAGGTGAGCGCCCGCGAGGCCTCGATCCGGGTCGCCATCTCGGCGAACTTGTGGCGGATCGCCTGGAACTTCCCGATCGGGCGGCCGAAGGCCTGGCGCTCCAGCGCGTAGGAGAGAGTGCGCTCGAACGCCTTCTGCATCCCGCCGACCGCGCCGATCGCCATGTCGAGCCGCTCCCAGGCGAAGTTGGCCATGATCAGATGAAAGCCGCCGTTCTCCTCCCCGAGCAGGTTCTCGGCCGGGACCTCGACGTCAGTGAAGGAGAGCTCGCCAGTGTCGGAGGCGTGCCAACCCATCTTCTCCAGCTTGCGCGCCACTTCATACCCGCGCATCTCGCGCTCCAGGACCAGGAACGAGATCCCGCCGTGGCCGCCCTCGCTGGTCGTCCGGCAGGCGCAGACCAGGAAGTCGGCGCGGACGCCGTTGGTGATGAACGTCTTGGCGCCGTTGACGACGTAGTAGCCGTCCTCGCGGCGGGCGGTGGTGCGGATGCTCGCCACGTCTGACCCGGCGCCCGGCTCGGTGATCCCCAGCGCGCCGATCTTTAAGCCCTTGATCCCCGGCACGACCCATCTTTGACGCTGTTCCTCGGTGCCGAAGTTGAAGATCGGCGGCATCGCGATCGAGGCGTGTGCATTGAGCCCCGCGGCGACGCCGCCGGAGCCGCCCGAGCGCGAGAGCTCCTCGGTCCAGACCGCGTCGTGCAGGTAGCTGCCTCCCTGGCCGCCGTAGGCCTCGGGGAACTTGAGGCCGAGGAAGCCGAGCTCGCCACAGCGGTTGTAGAGCTCGCGCGGGAACTGCCGCGCCTCCTCCCACGCGTCGACGTGCGGGGCGATCTCGGCGCTGACGAAGCGGCGAACCGTCTCGCGCAGCTCCTCGTGCTCCTCGCTGAAGGGCGGGAGGGGCGCGCGCCGCCCGCTGTCCTTGATGACTGTCATGTCATCCGGCCAGATCGACCGCGAGCCCCGCCGACTGTGCAGTTGATGTCGCCATGCGCACCTAGATGCTCAGTCGGTCCCGGGGCCGGGGGGTCGCCAGTCCGCCAGCGTCGTGTGTCCGCGCCCCTTGTGGTCGAAGCCGAGCAGGTCGCCGCTCGGATTCTTGCGGTCGCCGTGGTGATAGGCGCGGATCTCGGCGATCTTGCCGTCGCGAAACTGGAAGAGCTCGGCCCCGCGGTTGATCCGCTTCTCGCCCGACTTCGGGTCACGCCAGGTCATCGACCACTCGATGCAGGCCTCGTCGCCCTGCTCGATCCCGTGCTCGAGATGCCATTGCCCATCGGCCTGCTCGACGCCCCACTTGGCGTTCTCGGCGATCGCGCGAGCGCCCTCGTGGGGACCGAGCCGCGTGTAGTAGTGGACGGCGTCGTCGGTGAAGTGCGAGGCGATCCGCTCGACGTCGCCGCTGTTCAGCGCCGCGTAGTAGGAGCGGATGTGATCGAGATTCGACACTTCGTCCAGCCCGGCGATCAGCAAGTTCAGCGTCGTTGCGGTTGGCTATCGTGGCGCCGATGAACGACGAATCGAAGCCTATCCGGGTTCTGGTCGCCGACGACGACGAGGACATTCGCGAGCTGCTTGCGGACATGATCAACCGCGACGAGTCGGTCGAGCCGGTCGGCGCGGCCGAGGACGCGAACAGCGCCATCGCGCTTGCCGAGCAGACCGAGCCCGACGTCGCGGTGCCCGACTGGATGATGCCCAACGGCGGCGGCCCCAAGGCCGCCGAGACTATGAAGTCGAAGCGCGACGAGATCCGCATCGTCGGGATCAGCGCCGGCGATCCGGTCTCGGCCTCGCTTCAGATGGGCACCACTGGCGCCGTCGCCTTCCTGGAGAAGGGCTTCAGCCGCGCGGAGCTGATCGAGGCGATCCAGAGCGCCGTTCGCTGGTAGCGGCCCACAGCCCGTAGGAGCGCCCGATCACGGCGAGTGTGATCTCGTCGGTTCCGGCGTCTACGCGGACGGTTCGCGCAGGGCCCGCGCCGCTGCGATCCAGGTCGCGTAGCCGGCCAGGTTGAACAGGGCCCCCGCGAGGACGTCGCCGCGCAGGCCGCCGCGCCGGCGAACCTCGAGGGCGAGAGCAGCTGAGTCGGCCATCTCCGCCGTGAGGTTGGCGATCACCGCCCGCCGCTGTGCCGGCGGTGTCGCGCTCGATGCGGTGGCCGTCACGAGGCCGAGGACCACGTCGCGCGCGGCGAACAGCCGCAGGACGTATGCGCTCGAGTCGTTGATCCGACGCGCCGGCACGCCGAGCAGGCGGCTCGTCGCCTCTGGCTCGATCAGCGCGCAGGCGCCGAAGGCGAGCCGTACGGCCGCGCCCTGGGTGAGGATCGAGCCGACGCTCATCGTCTCCGCAGCCTAGCGTCGCAGCGGCGCGACTCCGCCGAGCTCACGGGCATTGCCCTCGCCCGCATCTCGGGCCCTACAGCCCGTACGAGCGCCCGATCACGTCGAGCATGATCTCGTCGGTTCCGGCGCCGATGCGGTTGAGGCGAACGTCGCGGTAGGCGCGCTCGATCTCGTACTCCTTCATGTAGCCGTAGCCACCGAGGATCTGCACGCACTCGTCGGCGACCTCGCAGGCGACCCGTGAGGCGAACAGCTTCGCCATCGTGATCTCGCGCACCGGGTACTCGCCGTTTGCGAAGCGCCAGGCGGTTGCATAGTTGAACTGTTTCGCCGCCTCGACCTGGGTGGCCATCTCGGCGAACTTGTGGCGGATCGCCTGGAACTTGCCGATCGGACGGCCGAAGGCCTCGCGCTCCTTTGCGTACTCCAGCGTGCGCTCGATCATCCGCTCGCCCGCCGCATGACAGCCGGCGGAGGCGACCAGCCGCTCGCCCTGAAGCTCCCAGCTGATGTGGTAGAAGCCCTTGCCCTCCTCGCCGAGCATCGCCTCCGCCGGCACCCGCACGTCGTCGAAGGCGAGCTCGCCGGTGTCGGAGGCATGCATCCCCATCTTCTCCAGCTCGGCCGAGACCGTGAAGCCGGGGACGTGCTCGCCGTTTTCGTCGCGAAGGTCGACGACGAACAGGGTGATTCCCTCGTGGCGGGCCTCGGGGTCGGTCTTCGCGACCAGGACGATGAAGTCGGCCCGGGGGCCGTTGGTGATGAAGGTCTTGGAGCCGTTGATGACGAACTCGTCGCCGTCGCGGATCGCGGTGGTGCGGATTCCCGCCACGTCCGACCCCGCGCCCGGTTCCGTTATCCCGAGGCAGCCGACCTTCTCGCCCTTGATCCCGGGAACCAGATAGCGCTGCTTCTGCTCCTCGGAGCCGAGCAGGTGGATCGGCGGCAGGACCATGTCGGTCTGCACCGCGAAGCCCATGTTGGTGCCGCCGGAGCCCGAGTAGCTCATGCACTCGGCGCGGACCAGCGAGTAGTAGTAATCGCCGCCCTGGCCGCCGTACCGCTCCGGGAAGCAGAGGCCGAGGAAGCCGAGCTCGCCGGCCCGCTTCATCGCCTCGGTCGGCCAGTAGGTCTCCTCCCACTCGTTGCGGTGCGGGTAGAGCTCCTTCTGGACCCAGGACTGAAGCGATTCCCGCAACGCCTCGTGCTCGTCGCTGAAGATGAAGTGCTTGCGGCCCGCCGCGTGGTCGGGCTTGATCACGTTCGAGGCGCCGTTCGTCCTGGTCGCTGTGGCCACTGCTCGTCTCCTCTTGGTCGATCCGCTGAAGCCTGCCGCTGTTGGGTCAGCTTTCTCCCGCATATGGGGCTAAAGCCAACCCAAGCCGCAGCGAGGCGGGCAGAGCGGACAGTAGCACTTCTTACTTCCTAGTAGGTGCTATCGTGGCGCGCGAGGAGCCGAAGCGCGAGCCCAGCAGGCAGAGCGCGAGCATTGGCCGATGCCCGACTACGAAAAGGTCAACTACGAGGTGGCCGGCGGGGTCGCGACCGTCACCCTCAACGACCCCGAGAAGCGCAACATGCTCTCCGGGCCGATGCTGGCCGAGCTGGTCGAGGCGCTGAAGGCCGCGCGCGACTCCGAGGATGTACGCGCGGTGGTCCTCACCGGGGCCGGTGAGAAGGTCTTCTGCGCCGGCGCCGACCTCGGGGGCTTCGGCGCCGATGCGCCGCTGATCCAGAAGCACTTCGCCTCCGACCTGTTCCTCGAGTTCTTCCGGCTGATGCCGCGGCTCGGCAAGCCGTCGCTGTGCGCGCTCAATGGCCACGTCCTCGCCGGGGGCATGGGCCTGGCGCTGTCCTGCGACCTGCTGATCGCGAAGCAGGGGATCACTTTTTCCACCCCCGAGATCAACGTCGGCGCCTTCCCCTACATGATCATGGCGATCATCTACCGCAACGTCCCGCGCAAGAAGGTCAACGAGATGATGCTGCTCGGCGAGCGGATGAGCGGCGAGGATGCGGTGCGCTTCGGGCTCGCCAACAAGGTGGTCCCCGAAGCCGAGTTCGACGACGCGGTTCGGGAGTGGGCTACCAAGCTGGCCTCGAAGAGCCCGGTCTTGATGAAGATCGGGCATGACGCGATGTACCGCCAGCAGGACATGGCGCTCGACGACGCGCTCGAGTTCCTGCGCAGCCAGCTTTCGCTGACCTTCACGACCGAGGACATCCAGGAGGGCGTGCAGGCCTTCTTCGAGAAGCGCGATCCGGAATGGAAGGGGAGGTAGGCGTGGCGAATGCTGAGCAAGGTGGGCACCGCCCGCCCGCGGCGGACGCGGAGCGAGGCGCGAGTGATTTGGATGATCTGAGTCGAGCGCCGAGCGAGCAGAGCACGCGGGCGGAAAGTAATTCCGAGCAGCACCAGGCAGAAGCCCCCGAAGCCCCCGCCGAGGTCAAGGCAGGCGAGCAGACCGGCATGAAGCACCTCGTCGAGGACCTCCACGAGCGTCGCGAGAAGGCGAAGCTGGGCGGCGGCGAGGAAAAGATCGCGGTCCAGCACGAGCGCGGCAAGCTCACCGCGCGCGAGCGAATCGACCTGCTCGTCGACCCAGGCACCTTCGTCGAGATCGGGATCCAGGCCGGCCCGCACTCGACGCAGCGCGCGATGGAAGGAAAGGACGCGCCGGCCGACGGCGTGATCACCGGCTGGGGTGACGTCGACGGCCGTACCTGCGCGATCGCCGCCTACGACTTCACCGTCATGGCCGGCTCGATGGGGATGACCGGCGAGTTCAAGGTCGGGCGGCTGCGCGAGATGGCGCTCGGCAAGCGGATGCCGCTGATCTGGCTGCTCGACTCGGCCGGGGCGCGGATCCAGGAGGCCGCCGGCTCGATGTTCGCCGGCTCCGGACACCTGTTCCGCGAGGAGGTCGTGATGTCCGGCGTCGTGCCGCTGGTCGCCGGGATGCTCGGCCCCTGCGCCGCAGGCACCGCCTACATCCCGGGGCTCTCCGACTTCGTCCCGATGGTCGTCGGCCAGGGCGCGATGGCGCTCGCCGGGCCGCACCTCACCAAGGCGGTTACGGGAGAGGACATCTCGATGGAGGAGCTCGGTGGCGCCAAGGTGCACTGCCGCAAGTCGGGCGTGGGGGACCTCGAGGTCGCCGACGACCCCGAGTGCATCGAGGCGATCAAGACCTACCTCTCCTTCTTCCCATCCAACTGCGAGCAGAAGCCACCTGTTCGGGAGACCTCAGACCCGGTCGACCGGATGTCGGAGAAGCTGCTCGACATCGTCCCCGAGTCCTCGCGCCAGCCCTACGACATGTACGAGGTGATCGCCGAGATCGTCGACGACGGCGAGTACTTCGACATCAAGCCGAAGTTCGCGAAGACGCTGATCACCTGCTTCGCCCGTTTCGGGGGAATGCCCTGCGGGATCGTCGCCAACCAGCCCAAGCAGCTGGCGGGGATCCTCGAGAACGACTCCGCCGACAAGGCGGCGCGCTTCATCAACCTCTGCGACGCCTTCAACATCCCGCTGCTCTTCCTGCAGGACGTGCCCGGCTTCATGGTCGGCTCGAAGGTCGAGCAGGCGGGGATCATCCGCCACGGCGCGAAGATGCTCTACGCGGTCAGCCGCGCCACGGTGCCGAAGATCACCGTCATCGTCCGCAAGGCCTACGGGGCCGGCTATTACGTGATGTGTGGGAAGGCGTATGAGCCGGACCTGATCGTTGGCTGGCCCAGCGCCGAGATCTCGGTCATGGGGCCGGAGGGCGCGGTCAACATCATCGGCCGCTCCGCGATCGAGGCCTCCGACGATCCCGAGGCGACCCGCGAGCAGATGCTCGAGGCGGTCAAGTCGCAGATCGATCCCTACCTGGCGGCCCGCAACGACCTGGTCGACGACATCATCGACCCGCGCGAGACCCGCCCGACGATCGTCAACGGGCTGCGAATGGCGGCCGACAAGCGGGTCGAGCGACCGTGGAAGAAGCATGGGGTGATGCCGGTATGAGCGCCGAGAACGTCGAGTTCGTGCGCGAATGCGTCGATGCGCTCAACCGGCGCGACGTCGATTGGGTCCTCGCCCACACGGTCGAGGATGCCGAGTGGTATCCGGCGATCGTCGGCGGTGTGGAGGTCGAGCCATTTCACGGCCACGAAGGGGTTCGGAAGTTCTTCGCCGACATGAACGAGGTCTGGATGGACTTCGAGATGAAGCCGGAGGAGTTCAGGGACCTCGGGGATCACGTCCTTGTCCTCTCGCGGGTAAGTGCGACCGGGAGGACCGGAGTGGTGATGGAGCAGACTCTGGATGGGCTCTGGAAGATCCGGGAGGGCAAGTTGGACGTCGGCCGCTCCTACCTGGACCGTGACGAGGCCCTGGAAGCAGTCAGGCGGCTGAGCGACACGGCGGTTCGCGAATGAGCCGCTTCTCCGACCCCGCGATCCTCAGCTGCTCGATTTCGGGCGCGGTCGCCAATCGCGACCAGTGCCCGGCGATTCCCTACACGCCCGAGGAGTATGGGGCGGAGGCGAAGCGGATCGTCGACGAGGGCGGCTCGCAGATCCACATCCACGCCCGCACTCCCGACGGCATTCCCTCTTACGAAATCGAGAACTTCCGCGCGATCACCGAGGCGATTCGCGACTCGGTCGATGACGTGATCATCAACTACTCGACCGGCGCGATCGGCGTCCCGATCGAGAAGCGGATCACCTACCTGCGCGAGCTTCGCCCCGACGTCGCGGCGCTGAACATGAGCTCGATGAACTACGCGAAGTACTCGAAGCGGCGCAAGGAGTTCGTCTTCAAGGCGGTCTTCGAGAACAGCTTCGACACGATCATCGAGTTCCTCGAGGCGATGCGCGAGATCGGGATCAAGCCCGAGCACGAGTGCTTCGACGCCGGCCACATCGCCAACCTCGACCCGCTGCTCGACATGGGCCTGCTCTCCGAGCCGCTGCAGATATCGCTGGTCATGGGGGTCAACGGCGGCATCCGGCCCAACGCCCGCAACGTCGGCTTCATGTCCGACCAGATCCCCGGCGGCCCCGAAGGGCAGAACCAGTGGCAGGTGATCGGGATCTCGCGCGAGCAGTGGAAGCTGGTCGCGGCTGCGCTTTCCTTCGGCGGCAACGCGCGAGTCGGCCTCGAGGACAACTTCTATCTGCCCGACGGCGAGATGGCGAAGTCAAACGGCGAGCTGATCGCGAAGGCGCGGCAGATGGCCGAGGACATGGGCCGTCGCGTTGCGAGCGTCGCCGAGGCGCGCGAGCTGCTTGGCCTGCCGAGGCGCGAGCCGGCGGGCGCCGGGGGCTAGCGATGGCGAAGGCCACGAACGCGGCCGGCGCGAAGGCGCCCGCGGCGGGCAACGGTAAGGGCGATCCGAACACCGCTCCGCAGCTCCTGCGCATGGGCGAGCTGGCGGAGGCCTCGGGCGTCTCGGCGGCGACGATCAAGCACTACCTGCGCGAGGGGCTGCTCCCCGAGCCGCACAAGACGAGCCGCAACATGGCCTACTACCCGCCCGACTTCGTCGACCGGATCCGGCTGATCAAGCGGCTCCAGGAGGAGCGCTTCATGCCGCTGCGGGTGATCCGCGAGGTGCTCGACGAGGACCCCGATCGGGCCGAGGCACTGGTCGAGCTCGAGGACCGGATCCTCGAGCGGGCGCTGGCCAACGAGCGGACCCGGACCAGCGCCGCTGCGGTTCGCGAGCGCTACGACGTCCCCGCCGAGGTCCTCGACCGTCTCGAGAAGATCGAGGTGCTGAGCCCCAACAGCCGCGGCTACACGCCGTCGGACGTGCGCATCATCGAGGCGATCAGCCGCTTTCGCGCCGGCGGCTACGAGGAGGCGATCGGCTTCACCGTCTACGACACCCTGCGCTACAAGCGGGCGATGGAGGAGCTGGTCGCCGAAGAGGTGCAGGTGCTGATGGAGCGGGTGGCTGGGAGCATGGAGCCCGATCGCGCCATGGAGCTGATCGAGGCCGGCGCGGAGCCGCTCAAGGACCTGATCGCGGCGATGCACACCAAGGTGCTGATCGCCGAGCTGGAGCGCCAGCGCTCAAAGCGTGGCTGAGAAGCTTCCCGTCCCGCTGATCGTCTCGGCCGAATCCGAGGCGGGGCTCCGCGACAGCGCAATACGCCTCGCCGAGCATCTGCGAGCGCACCCGGAGCTGAGCCTTCTAGACCTCGCCGCCACCCTGCAGAGCGAGCGGCCACGTCTGCGGCACGGCGCCGCAGTGCTGGGCCGCGAGCGGGCGGCGCTGATCGACGGCCTCACCGCCCTCGGGCAAGGCGAGGCGGCGCGGGGGCTGATCACGGCCAGGGCGCGAGAGCCGAAGATCGCCTTCCTGTTCAGCGGCCAGGGCGCCCAGCGCCCCGGCATGGGCGAGGAGCTGTACGCGGCCTTCCCGCCCTTCGCGGCGGCGCTCGACGAGCTCTGCGCCGAGCTCGACCCTCAGCTCGAGCGCCCGCTGCGGGAAGCCCTCTTCGCGGCGCCCGGGAGCCCCGAGGCGGAGCTTCTGGATCGCACCGACTTCACCCAGGCGGCGCTTTTCGCACTCGAGGTCGCCCTCTACAGGCTGCTCGAGCGCTTCGGGCTGCGCCCCGATTACCTGATCGGGCACTCGATCGGCGAGCTCGCCGCGGCGCATGTCGCCGGGGCGATCTCGCTTGCTGATGCCTGCCGCCTGGTCGCCGCCCGGGGCGGGCTGATGGCCCGGCTTCCGGCGGGCGGCGCGATGCTCGCCGTCAACGCCCCCGGGGAGCAGGTCGAAGCGAGCCTCTCCGACTTCGCGGGACGGATCGGAGTCGCAGCCCTGAATGGCCCCCGCTCGACCGTCATCTCGGGCGACGAGGACGCGATCGAGGCTTGGAGTGATGCTTGGGGCGGACAGGCGAAGACGACCCGTTTGCCGGTCAGCCATGCCTTTCATTCCCCTCGCGTGGAGCCGATCCTCGATCAGCTCACCGAGGTCGCCGCGTCGCTCGACTTCGCCGACCCGCAGATCCCGGTCGTCTCCAACCTGACCGGCGAGCCTTTCACCGAGAGGGAGCTGGGCTCACCCGACTACTGGGCGCGCCAGGCCCGCGAGCCGGTCCGCTTCATGGACGGCGTCGAGTTCCTGAGCGAGTCGGGCGCGACCCAGTTCCTGGAGCTGGGGCCGGCCCCGGTGCTGGCGGCGATGGCGGCGGAATGCCTCGAAGACGAGCGAGGAGATACGAGCCCGCTGATCGGCGGGGCGCTGAGCCGTCGCGGTCCCGAGCCGGAGGCGCTTCTGCGCATGCTCTGCGCCGCGCAGCTGCACGGGGCCCCGGTCGATTTGGAGCCGCTTCTGGGTGCAGCGAAGGCGGTCGAGCTGCCCGGCGGCTACTAAAGAGGCTGCGGGTCCGGCGCAAGCCGGTCGTCCGCTGCGACGGGTCCCTTCGGCGCCCCGGGTGACTCGGCGCGGGCGACGGCGAGGATCTCCGACGCCAGCCGGGCGCCGTCGGAGGACCGCTCCGGCACCGCGACGATCTTCACGACCAGCTCGTCACGCTCCAGCTCCTCGAGCTCGATGTGGGGCGGGTAGCGGGTCTCGACCTCGACCCGCTCGCTGAGCATCTCCTGGACCTCACTCGGCGTCGTCGCCGCCGGGAAGCGCGCTCGCAGCTCGACCCGATCCGGCTCGCGAAGGGGGATGATCGCGAGCTGCAGCAGCTGGCTGTTCGGGATCAGCAGCCGGTTGGCGCCGTCGACCAGGGTGACGTAGAAGAGTCCCAGCGAGCTCACGATGCCCTCGACCTCGCCGGCCATCGGTCCGCCGCGCAGCCGGACCCGCTCGCCGACCCGGAATGGGCGGGCGCTCTGCAGGACGACGCCGGCGAAGACGTTGCCGATCGTCTGCTGGGCGGCAAGGCCGAGCACCACCGCGGTGAAGGCACCGCCGACCGCCAGCGAGCCGGCGCTGAGGCCGACCAGGCGCAGCGCCACCACGACGACGATCAGGATCGAGAGGAGGCGGATCAGAAAGCCGACCGTCCCGGCGGTGCCGGGGTCCAGGCGCCTGAACAGCGACGGGGCGACCCCGACCGCGAGCGAGCGGGCCAGGGCCCAGCCGAGGATCACGAGCGCCAGCGCGGTCGCGTAGCGAACGTAGATGCCGAAGCCCGGGAACAGCTCGTGGCGGTGCTCGAACAGCACCAGCACCCCCGCGATCAGGGCGGCGAGCAGCACCAGCTTGCCCTTCTCACGGGCAGCCGTGCGCGCGTCGATCTCCGCCCCCAACCCGACTTCGCGCCAGAGCTGGGTGCGGTGCTCGAACACGCGACGTGAGTTGTCGCGTCGCCAGGAAGGCATTGGCCCCTACACGGTTAGCAAATCAAGCGGGGCGATTCGAGAAAATTTCCCTGCATGTGACCTAACTCACTCGCCGCGCAGGCCGGCCAGCCCCTGCTCGCGGGAGACGATCGGCGCATATCCGAGCTCGCGGCGCGCCTTCGAGTCGTCGATCGTGCACTCCTGGGTGAGGATCCACTGCGTGAAGCGGGCCAGCGGAGGATGCCCGGGAAGCGGCAGGTGGCGCCAGGCCGGCTCACCGACCGCGGCCAGCGCGCCCCCAAGCCAGCCGGGGATCGTGCGGGTCGGCGGCTCGACGTCCTGGGTGCGCAGCAGTTCGGAGACGAACTCGCGAAACACGACCGGATCGCCGTCGGTGACGAAATAGGCCTCGCCGGGCCTGCCCTTCCGCGCGGCGAGCACCAGGCCCTCGACCACGTTGTCGACCTGGGTGGTCGCGGTCAGCTGGCCGCCCCCGCCGACCCAGACGAAGCGCCCCGCCTCGACCATCTTCACCATCTCCGGCAGCAGCGTCTTGTCGCCGGCGCCCCAGACGAAGCGCGGCCGCAGGACCACGGTCTCAAAGCCATCGCGGCTCGCCGCCCGGACCAGAGCCTCGGCCTTCGCCTTGGTTGCCGGATAGGGGGCCGGGGAGTCGGGTCGCAGCGGGGCCGTCTCGTCGACGTTTACGAGCGCGGCGCCGGCCATCAGCGCCGCCTCGGTGCCGCAGTGGACGAAGCGGCGCACGCCGGCGCGCGCACAGGCCTCGAGCGCGTTGCGGGTGCCCTCGACGTTGCCGCGCTCGAACTCCTCCCAGGAGCCGTAGTCGCCCAGGTGGGCGGCGAGGTGGAAGGCGAATTCGCATCCCTGTGCGCCCACGGCCATCGCATCGACGTCGCCGAGGTCGCCCCGCACCGCTGCGGCGCCGAGCTCGCCGACGGCACGCTCGGAGGCCGGCGACCGGGCGAGCGCCCGCACGGTCCAACCGTCGTCGACCAGCCGGGTGACCAGCCTGCCACCGATGAAGCCGGAGCCGCCGGTGACGAAAGCGCTGGGCATGAGCCGATCCTAGCTCCCGTCGAGTACGGCCTTTGCCGGGCCATGGCCTGCACGTTGCCGTAGTCGGCCTGAGAGCCGGGGGCGGAGAGGCCTGTGGGATACTGAAGGCCGCCCGATTGACTGGTCAGTCAGCCAGGCGGAGAGGGGATTCAGATGCGCGCCGCCGCGATCCAGCTCAATTCGCAGGAAGACAAAGATCGCAATCTCGAGGTCGCCGAGCGCCTGGTCCGCGAAGCAGCCGCGGACGGAGCCGAGCTCGTCTGCCTGCCGGAGAAGTGGACGCTGCTCGGCGGCGCGGACGCCCTGCGCGCCGGCGCCGAGCCGCTCGCCGGCCCGAGCCTCGCCGCCGCCCGCGGTTGGGCGCGAGATCTCGGCCTTAACCTGCTGGCCGGGAGCGTCGCCGAGCGGGTCGAGGGACAGGAGCAGCTCTACAACACCTCGGTGCTGATCGATCGCTCCGGCGAGGATCTCGCCGTCTACCGCAAGATCCACATGTTCGACGTCGAGGTCGAGGGGGTCACCTACCGCGAGTCCGACACCGAGCAGGCCGGTGAGGAGCCGGTCAGCGCATCGTTGGGAGAGCTCGAGCTGGGCCTGACCGTCTGCTACGACCTTCGCTTCCCGGAGCTCTACCGGATCCTCGCCCTGCGCGGCGCCGAGGCGATCACGGTGCCATCGGCCTTCACGGCGCCCACCGGACGCGACCACTGGGAGGTGCTGCTGCGGGCCCGCGCGATCGAGAACCAGGTCTTCGTGATCGCGGCTGGCCAGGTCGGCAAGGCGCCACCCCACTACGAGTCCTTCGGCCACTCATCGATCGTCGACCCCTGGGGCAGGGTGCTGGCGCTGGCGCCGCAGGGGGAGTGCTTCGTCGCCGCCGATCTCGACCTCGCCGAGCAGCGCCGCATCCGCGAGCAGCTGCCCTCGCTGGCAAATCGCAGGCCCGGTGCCTATCGCTGGCCTGACGAAGTAGAGGTCGGCTGATGGGCGCTCGTGAGCGCGAGGCTTCAGCGAAGGAGGGTTGATGGCCAGCCGAGCGCGAACAGAAGTCGCGGTCGACAAGCGGCGCCAGATACTCGAAGCGGCGGTGCGCGTCTTCGCCCGCCAGGGCTTTCACTCGACCCGGGTCTCCGACATCGCCGACGAGGCGGGGGTGGCCTATGGCCTCGTCTATCACTACTTCCGCTCCAAGGAGGAAGTGCTCAATGAGCTGTTCAGCGAGCGATGGTCGCTGCTGCTCGCCGCGATCGAGGAGACGGGAGACACCGCGCCACGCGAGCGCCTGGCTGCTGTGGCCGGCTTCATCGTCGACTCCTATCGCCACGACCCGGAGCTGATGAAGGTGATCATCGTCGAGGTGACCCGGGCCGCGAACTCGTTCGGGCGCACCCACCTGGCGGAGATCCGCAACGCCTACGAGCTGATCGCGCAGATCGTCGCCGAAGGTCAGGCCGAGGGGACCTTCCGAACCGACATCGACCCGATCTTCGCCTCGATGTCCTTCTACGGGGCGATCGAGCAGCTGCTCTCCGGTTGGATCTTCGACCTGATCCCTTCCAGCAGCCAGGATTACGATCGCGCCGCGGAGCTCGTGGTGGAGACGATCTGCGACGGCCTCGAGCCGCGCCGCTGAGGGCATAGGGTTCGCCTATGTGGGAGTCGCTTGCAACGACGCGGCGCCAGGACCGGGTCATGCACGGCTCGGCGAAGCTGCTCAACGTCGCGATCGGGATCGTCGCGCTGCCGGTCTGGCTGCTCGCCCAGCGGCTCGGCGGCCCGCTGCGAAGGCTGCTCGAGCGGCGCGGGGCGCGGCCGCGTGCGCTTCCGGTCCCCGTGCCGGGCGAGCGCTCGATGGCGGCGCTGTTCTCCGAGCTTGAGGCGATTCCCAGCCGGCTTCACTCAAGTGCATGGGCCGAGCCCCGCAAGGGCCTCGCCGACATCTCGACCTTCGTGCTGACCCAGAGTCACGACTTCGCCAACTACGGCTACGGCTACCCGCGCCAGTTCCACGATCTCACCATCGAGGGCGCCGACGGAGTCCGGATCGCCGCCTCGGTCGCGCTCCAGGACGTCCCGCGCCCGGGCCTGATCGTCGTGCACGGCTTGTTCACCACCCGCCGCTTCGACTACGTGCGCGAGCCGGCCGTACGCGCCTTCTTCGACTGGGGCTTCAATGTCGCCACCGTCGACCTGCGCAGCTTCGGCCTCACCGGGCTGATCAACGAGGCGCCCTCGAGCGGCGGCTGGAAGGAGGGTGAGGACCTGCTCGCGGTGGCCCGGGCCCTGAAGGAGATGGGCAGCACAACCGTCGGCGCGCTGGGCATCTCGCTGGGCGCTTCCTCGGTGCTCGGCGCGAGCCATCCGCAAGGCGCCGAGCAGGCCCTCGACGGCGGCGTGATCGCCGTCTCACCGCCGGCCGACATCGCCCACGCGACCGAGCGCCTCTCGCGGCGGGTGCCGCTGAACCATCCTGCTTACGCGCTCAACTATGGCTTTCGAGCGATGCTCCTGTCTCGAGTGCGCGGCTCGCGCTGGCCCGACGTCAGCCTGCTCAGCGAGGCCCTGGACCAGGTCAGCGCCGCCTATTACGGCCTCGACGTGGCCGAGGTTCAGCGCCGCTCCTCGGCCGTCAACCACATCGCCGGCGCGCGCGTCCCGGTGCTCGTCCTTCACCCCGTCGACGATCACATAATTCCGGTCGACCACGCGGAGATGCTGGCCGAGGCCGCATCGAGCAACGACCTGGTCCGCGTCTGGACCCTGCCGGGGGGCGGTCATGGGGCACTCGACGCGATCGACCGCGATTGGACCTACGCCGTCTACCGCCGCTTCTTCGAGCGTTGGGCCGCGTATGCCGACCGTGACCTGGACGAGGTGGTTTACTCCCCGGCCAATGGGGGGAAGCTGGGAGTAAGTGGATAACGAGATCGTCAGGCGACTTGTCTGGAGCGGCCTTTTGGCGGCGACCGGAGCGCTGGCCAGCATCCTCGCGGCGCGGGTCGCGGCGATCGCCTACAGGCGCATCTTCGACGAGGATCCCCCCGACTGAGCCCATGCAACACCCTGGACAGACACCCCCGCCTCCGCCCGGCCCCGATCGATCGGTCGGCGAGCTGGTCTCCGACGTATCGGCGCGCACCTCGACCCTGATCCGCGAGGAGATCGAGCTCGCCAAGGCGGAAGTCTCGGAGAAGATCAGCCAGCTGATCCGCGGCTCGGTGGTCGGGATCGTCGCCGGGGTCTTCCTGTTCTTCGCGCTGATCTTGATCATGGAGGGGGTCGCCTGGCTGCTCAACGACCTCGTCTTCGACAATTTCTGGCTCGGCTTTTTCGTCGAGGCGGCGCTTTTCCTGGTCATCGGGGCGATCGCCGTGCTGATCGCCGTGCGGGCGCTGAAGAAGGGCGCTCCCCCGACCCCCGATCAGGCGATCGAGGAGGCGAAGCTAACCCGCGAGCGCCTCGAGAGGTCCATGTGAGCCCATACCCCGAGTCCCAGCAGCCCGCGACCGTGGGGATGCCAAATCGCTCCTCGCAGGAGATCCGCCGCGACATCGAGGCCCAGCGCGAGCAGCTCGGCCACTCGGTTGAGATGCTGCGGACGCGCTTCGGCGAGCTCACCGACTGGCGCCGCCAGGTCAGCGAGCACCGCCGCGAGCTGATCGCCGGCGCCGCGATCGCCGGCTTCGTGATTGGCGGCATCGTCGCCCTGCGGCGGCGGCGTTCATGAGCCGGCGCCTCGCCGGCGCCTGCATCGCTCTGCTCGCCCTGCTGGTCGCCGCGTCGGCGTCGGCGGCGGTCCCGGAGAAGGGGAAGTGGACCGGCACCACTTCGCAGGCCAATCCCGACGGCAGCGCGGTCCCGGTCGAGATCAAGGTCACCCATGGAGGCGAGAACGTGAAGCGCTTCACGATCGGCTGGAACGCGCCTTGCGACAGCGGCTTCACGACCCTGGTCCAGGCGACCCGCGCCGAGGGGCCGGTCTCGAGCCGCGGCAAGTTCCACGGCAAGGGCACCTACAAGAGCACCTCCGGCAACCTCGCCGGCACCCAGTACTCGGCCCAGGTGACCAGCAAGGTGAGGGGCAGGTTCACCGGCAAGCGCCGGGCGAAGGGGACATTCCGGGCGACCGCGGTGCTCTTCGACGCCAGCGGAGCGCCGGTCAGCACCTGCACCAGCTCGATCGTCCGCTGGCACGCGAAGCACCTTTAGCCGGGGCCGCTTCCTCCAGCCGCGTCCGAAACGGGAAATACCCTCGGCGCGATGTCGGGCGATGCTTCGGCCGTCTCCTCTCGCCTGGTCGCGAAGATCGTGCTGGTCGCCTGCGCGGTGCTGGCGGCGCTTTATTTCGTCTACCTGATCCGCACGGTCGTCGGGCTGGTGCTGATCGCGGTCTTCTTCGCGCTCGCGATCGCCCCGGCGGTGAACTGGCTCAACGACCGCAAGGTCCCACGCTGGATCGCGATCCTGCTCGTCTACCTCGGCATCGCCGGGGGGATCGTCGGAGTCGGCCTGCTGCTCGTGACCCCGATCGTCAAGGGCGTCGACGGACTTTCCCGTGACCTTCCCGGGTACATCGACGACTTGAACAAGAACCCCACCTTCCGCAAGTACAACGAGAAGTACCACATCGTCCCCAAGCTCAAGCAGCAGGCGGCTGAGCTGCCAAGCAAGCTCGGCGATGCGGCCGGGACCCTGCGCGACGTCACCGTCGGCGTCTTCGACCGCTTCGTGCAGCTTTTCTCGATCCTCGTGATCGCCTTCCTGCTGCTCATGGACGGGCCGAAGTTCCTCGAGTTCCTCTACCGACAGTTACCCGACCAACGCGAGGCGCGCCTGCGCGCGGTGGCCAAGGACATCTCGGAGGCGATCAGCGGCTACGTGTTCGGCAACTTCCTGATCAGCATCGCCGCCGGCACGGTCACCTACGTGACCCTGACGATCCTCGACGTCCCGTTCGCGGTTCCGCTCGCGGTCCTGTTCGGCTTCTTCGACCTGATCCCGCTGATCGGCGCCACCCTGGGGGCGATCCTGGTCGGCATCGTGGTCGCCTTCGTCGACTTCCCGGCCGGAGTGATCGTCTGGGTGGCCGTGCAAGTCGTCTATCAGCAGATCGAGAACAACCTGCTCCAGCCGGTGGTCTACGGACGCACTGTGCAGATCCACCCGCTGGTCGTGATCGTCGCGGTGCTGATCGGGGCGGCGCTGCTCGGCGTGCTTGGGGTGCTGATCGCGATCCCGGCGGCCGCGGCGGTGCAGAGCGTGGTCCGCGACTGGTGGCGCTTCCGCCACGGGGCGTCCCCACAGACGCCCCCGATCCCCGAAGGGGAGGGATAGGTCAGGACAGCATCGACTCCGGCACGCTTCCCACTCCGAGCATCCCCGGCCCGATGTGGGCGCCGATCACCGGCCCGACCTCGGAGACGAAGACGGGGCCGCGGCCGAAGATCTCGTGGCACTCTGCGATCAGTGCCTCGGCGGCCCCGCGGTCCTGGACGTACTGGACCACCCAGGCGTCGGCGCCCAGCTCGTGGCGCTTTTCGGCATGGGCGCGCAGCCGCTCCAGCATCTTCGATCGGGTCCGCACACGCTCGATCGGGGTGATCTCCTCCTCGAGGGTGAGGATCGGCTTGATCCGCAGGGTCGAGCCGAGCCATCCCCGCGCCTTGCCGATCCGGTCGCCGCGGCGCAGGAACTCGAGCGTGTCGATTCCGAAGTAGATCATCAGCGCCTCGCGCGCGTCCGTGGCCCGTCGCAGGACCTCCTCGCCGCCGGCGCCGGTGTCCGCCGCCGCGCTCGCGGCCAGCACGCAGAGCCCGAGCCCCCCGGCCGAGGTGCGCGAGTCGAAGACCTGGACCCGCTCGCCCCCCTTGCCCTCCTCGGTGAGCCTCGCACGGGCCTGCTCAGCAGCCTCGCAGGTGCCGGAGATCCCACCTGAGATATGCAGCGAGACGACGTCCTTGCCGTCCGCCAGCAACGGCTCCCAGACCGCGACGAAATCGCCTACCGACGGCTGCGAGGTCGTCACCTTGGAGCTCGAGCTGCGCAGGCGCTCGTAGAAAGCGCCGTAGTCGCGGACCTCCATCTCCGGCTCCAGCTCGCCCTCGAGCCCGACGTAGAGGCTGATCCGGTGGATGCCGCGCTCGGCGGCCATCGCGTCGGGCAGATAGCAGGTCGTGTCGCAGACGACCTCGGTGCGGCGGTCGGCCATGCGGCGGTTCTATCAGTGGTTCAGCGCCGGTGCCGTGGCGCCGGCAGATGCACGTAAGGCTGCGCGGCAGGCCGGGGCGGTTGAAAGGATTCGCCGATGGCGAAGACCCTGGTAACGGGCGGCTCAGGCTTCATCGGCAGCCATGTCGTGCGGGAGCTCGCCAAGCGCGGCGACGATCTGCGCCTGCTCGCCCGCCGAAGCTCCGATCTCGAGCACCTGGCCGAGATCGAGTTCGAGCGCACTACCGGTGACATCACCGATCGACGCGCGGTCCGGCGCGCGATCAAGGGCGTCGAGCAGGTCTTTCACATCGCCGGATCGACTTCGATGCAAGGAGGTGCCAGGGAGCGCGTCTTCGACGTCAACGTGAGCGGGACCCGCAACGTTGTCGAAGAGGCGATGCGGGCGGGGGTCGAGCGAGTCATCCACACATCCTCCGCCGGGGCGGTGGGCCCGGCGCGTCCCGGCGGCACCGCCGACGAGTCGCAGCCGTTCAGCGCCGGGCACCTCGGGATCGCCTACATCAACTCCAAGCACGAGGCCGAGGTGGAGGCGCTGCGGGCAGCGGCGCGCGGGCTCGCGGTGATCGTCGTCAATCCGACCTTCGTGCTCGGTCCCGACGATCCCAGCGGCGGAACCTCGAATGCCCTGGTCAAGCGGGTGATGCTGCGCCAGATCCCCTTCTACGTCGATGGCGGGCTGAACATCGTCGACGTCCGCGACGTCGCCGCCGGGCATCTGCTCGCGGCGCAGAAGGGGAAGGTGGGGGAGCGCTACATCCTCGGTGGGCGCAACTTCACCCTCGGGCGGCTGTTCGCCGACATCGGGCGGATCTCCGGCGTGCCGCCGCCGCCGATCAAGGTCTCTCCGCACCTGACCACGGCAGCGGTCGCGCTCGCCAACCGGGCCGGCTTTCCCGTACATGTCTCCGCGGACGAGGTGCGAACCGCGCAGTACTGGTGGACCTACCGCAGCGCCAAGGCCAAGAAGGAGCTCGGCTTCAAGCCCCGCCCCCACGAGGAGACCCTCGAGGCGGCCGTCGAATGGCAGGCGGAGCGGCTCGGCGACAGGGTCGGGCGGGCGCCGCGCACCGACATCGCCCTGCGCGCCTTCGGTCGCGTGCTGCAGCTCGGCGAGAGGGTGGGCCTCGGGTGAGCGATGGCAAGCAGGGCGATCCTGATGCCCCCGGCGCCGCGGCCGGCCGGCCCGCGATCGTCCTCTATCGCTGCCGCACCCCGACCAACTACCTCTGTCCCTGCGGCGCCGTGGCGCGCAAGCTGGCCAAGCACGGGCTCGAGTACCGAACCGAGCGGGTTCCCTACTCGCGCAAGGATCGCCCCGAGATCGTCGAGCTGACCAGGCAGAGCCGGGTCCCGGTGCTGGTCGACGGCGACGAGGTCATCCACGACTCGAAGCGAATACGTCAATACATAGATTGGAAAGCCGCGAAACGTAGTGGAGCGGCAGATTGATGTTGGGCGGCGACACAAAGTGTCGCCGCAGGTGCGTCAGGCCGCGAAGCGGCCGCAAAAGATGTCAGGCGGGCGAAGCCCGCCGCAAGTGACTGAACTGGAAAGCCGCGAAACGTAGTGGAGCGGCAGAGGCTGGTCAGGCGGGCGAAGCCCGCCGCAAGTAATGGAGAACCGGCAACCCAGCTATCATTTGTGAAGCGATGACCGAAACGCCAGAAGCAGCGATCACCCTGACCGACAAGGCCGCGGACAAGGTCCGCGAGCTGCTCGCCGGCCAGGACGACGCCGAGAGCCAGGCCCTGCGGGTTGCGGTTCGCGGCGGCGGCTGCTCAGGCTTTCAGTACGCGCTCGCGTTTGACCGCCGCAAGGACGACGACCACGTCTTTGACGATCGCGGCGTCTCGGTGATCGTCGACAAGACGAGCATGCAGTTCGTCTTCGGCTCCGAGGTCGACTACGTCGAGGGGCTGCAGGGCGCCGGGTTCTGCGTCAACAACCCCAACGTCGTCGCCGCCTGCGGCTGCGGCTCCTCGTTCCAGGTCCGCGAGGACGCGGACCAGCAGACCGCGAACGTCTGACGCCGCACGCCGACGAGCGGGCTGCGCCGCCTCGTTGGCGGGCTGCTAGCGCTGCTTCGCGCTAGTTCTGGTCGATCTGGAGCGGCGGCGCCTGGCCCGGTTGCGCCTGAGGCGCTGTCGCCTCGGCCGGCTGCTCGACTCCGAGCTGCTCGGCGAGCTCGCCGGACTCGTACAGCTCCTCGACGATGTCGCAGCCTCCCAGCAGTGCGCCGTTGACGTAGAGCTGCGGGAATGTGCGCCAGTCGGAGATCTCGCCGGTCACCTCGCGCAGCGGCTCCAGCGCCTGCAGCACGTCGATCGCGCCGTAGTCGACCCCGAGCGAGTCGAGCACGCCTACGACCCGCATCGAGAAGCCGCAGCGCGGCATCTCCGGGGTGCCCTTCATGAACAGCAGCACCTGGTTGTCGCCGATCAGCTGCTCGACCTTTTCCTTCAGCTCAGGTTGGCTCATAGGGGGAAGGTTACTCAGGTCCTTACTCGGACCCGCCCGCGCCCGGACGCGAAGCGGAGGAGGCGGGCGGCACCGATGTCCTCAGCGAGAGGGCGTGGATCGATCCGTCGTCGAAGCGCTCCTGGACAGCGGCCTTGACGAGGCGGTGCTGGTCGATGCGGCTGATCCCCTCAAATTGGGCGGCGACGACGGTGGCACGGAGATGGTCTCCGCCGCCCGTCTCGTCGACCACCTCGACCTCGGCGCCCGGCAGGGCGGCCTCGATCATCGATTTCAGCTCTGCCAGGTCAGCCATGGATCAGGAATTACCTGCGGCAACCGAGTCGCGCGCCGCTTCCAGCATCTCCTCGACGCGCACGAACTTGACCCGCGGTCGCCCATGCGGCTCGCCGCGCGCGACCTCGGCGGCGTCGATCGCCCGCCAGCCGGCAAAGCTCACGAAGTCGACCCCGCGCTCGCGCAGCAGGTCGTCGACCGCCTCCGGCTGCGGCGCCTCCGGCTCGCCGAGGATGCCGGCATCGATGTCCTCGAGCAGCGCGTCGACGGTCTCCTGGGCGCACTTCTTGTTCGTGCCGATCACGCCGCTCGGCCCGCGCTTGATCCAGCCCGAGGTGTAATGGCCGGCGCGGTGGCCGGCGCCCTCCGCCTCCAGCACCCGGCCGGTCGCGTTGAGGATCGTGCCGCGCCGCTCGTCGAAAGCGACTCCTTCGACACCGATCCCGGTGTAGCCGACCGAGCGCAGCAGCAGCCCGCATTCGAGCTCCTCGCGCTCGCCGGTGTCGTTGGCGCGCAGCGAGCCGTCATCGCGCTCGACCAGCTCGTTGCGGCCGATCACCACCTTCTCCAGCTTGCCGTCACCCTGCAGCTCGATCGGCGAGCGCAGGAAGCGCAGGATGATCCGCTTCGGCTTTCCCTCCAGCGGTCGCTGCGAGAACTCGGTCAGGATCCCGACGTTCTTGCGAACCGTGATGTCGGCCTCGTCTGACTCCAGGTAGGCACGGCTGCGCTCGTCGAGCTCGATCTCGGCCGGGTCGACGACGACGTCGGCCTGCTTCATCTCGCCGAGCTCGCGTAGCTCGGGGTTCGTGAACGCAGCCTGGGCCGGCCCGCGGCGGCCGAGCACGACGATCTCCTCGATCCCGTTTCCGGCCAGGGCCTCTATCGCGTGGTCGGCGGTGTCGGTCTCGCGCAGCTCCGACTCGGTCAGCGCCAGCATTCGCGCCACGTCGGTGGCGACGTTGCCGTTGCCGATCACCACGGCCCGCTTGCAGGAGAGGTCGAAGCTCTCCCCGGCGTAGTCGGGGTGGCCGTTGTACCAGCCGACGAAGGCGGTGGCCGCGTGGCTCCCTTCCAGGTCCTCGCCGGGAATGCCGAGATGGCGGTCGGTCTCGGCGCCGAAGGTGTAGACGATCGCGTGGTAGTGGCGCTCGAGATCCTCCACCGAGACATCCTCTCCGAGCTTCACGTTGCCGAAGAAGCGAAAGCCGTCGCGGGCGGCGGTCTTCTCGTAGACACGGGTCACCGACTTGATCTTCGGATGATCCGGCGCGACGCCGCCGCGGACGAGCCCGAAGGGGGTCGGCAGGCGATCGAAGAGATCGACCTCGATCTCCAGCGGCTCCTGCTTGAGCAGGTGCTCGGAGACATAAAAGCCGGCCGGGCCGGCGCCGATCACCGCAACGCGAATCGGGTTGTCCGGGTTGCCTGGGGCGCTCATGCGAATCGGGAAGGATAGAGGCGAGTGGGGCTCGCGCCGCGCCGGCTGCCTGCTCAGGCGGGCTCCAGCACGACGACCGGGATCTCGCGCTCGGTGTTGCGCTGGTAGGTGTCGTAGTCGGGCCATTGCTCGGTCATCAGCTTCCAGAGCGCCGGCTTCTCCTCCGCGCTTGCGTCGCGGGCGTGGGCGCTGATGCGGTCGCCCTTGACCTGGATCTCGACGGTCGGGTTCCGCTCGAGGTTTCGGTACCAGGCGGGCGGCTCGTCGGAGCCCCCCTTCGAGGCGACGATCAAGTAGCTGCCCCCCTCACGGCCGTAGATCAGCGGAGTCGTCCGCGGCTCGCCCGACTTGCGCCCCGTCGTGGTCAGCAGCAGGACGTGGGCGCCCTTCCAGTCGTGGCCGGTCTCGCCGTCGGTTGCCCGATAGGTGTCGATGTGCTCCTGGCCGAAGAGGTCATCGGCGCTGGTCATGTCCGCACCAGGCGCTCTGACGGGACCGCCGTGGCCGCCTGGCCGTCGATCGCGTCGAGCGCCTTTGCGACCGACATCGCGACGCAGGTGAAGATCGGGGTCTCGCGCTCGGTGTAGGCGCTCGACTCGGTCGGGCGCAGCTCCTGCACGAGGTCGAGGAACTGCCCGGGATCGTCGCCCTCGAAGGCGACGACGAACTCCTGGTCGTCGAGGCCGTAGGAGTAGGTCGTGTTGAGGGAGATCTCGGGATACCGGCGGCCGACCTCGATGTGGCTGCGCATGATCCGCCCCCGTTCCTCGGCGGGCAGCGAATACCACTCGCGCTTCTTGACCATCGGATAAAGGAACAGGTACTTGCGCGCCGAGACGCAGATCTCCGGCCGCGCCTTCTCCTCCGAGTACGCGGAGCTCTTGGTCATCGAGAGGAAGGAGTACGGGGTTGTCGACCAGCGCGCCAGCCCGCTCTGCCCGAGCACCACGTGGAAGGTGTGGATGTCATCGAGCACAGGGCTCTGCGAGAGCAGCAGCAGGTCGGCGTCGCCCCTGGTTCCTATGGTTGAGTAGGCGCGCAGCGAGCGGTCGATCGCGAAGTCCTCGCAGGCGGCGAGGAACTCGCGCTTGTCGTCGGCACGCAGCTCGTCATCCCGCCGGCGCCAGGCCGGATCGATCTTGAAGAAGGTGAACTTGGCGAAGGTTCGATCGGCCACCGCTCCTGAGTATAGGTTTCGCCGCCTGGCGCTCTGGGCGGCGCTGGCCGCTGTGGCAGGGATCGTGGCGGCGCCCCCGATCGCCTCCGCAAAGGGCGTCGCACACGGGCCCCAGGTGATCCTGGCGCTGCTGCCAAGTCGGACCTCGGTCGGGGACCTCGAGCGGGTCGGTGGGATCGCGCCGGGGCTGCTCAGCGCCGGCATCGGCTCGGTCCCCGCCGAGCAGACCTACCTCGACATCGGTCAAGGCAACCGCGTCTCGGAGAGCCTCTACGTGGGCTCGCTGCCTTGGACCAGGCCGCTGGGCCCGCTGGTGCCGCGATGGCGGCGGATCGTCGAGCGGGCCGACTCGGCCCCGGCCGACATCGTTCCGGGCTTGCTTGCAGCGGCGCTGAAGCCGAGCCGAAGGACGATCGTCGCGGACTCGGGGCTGACCCTGCCGGCGCTGATCGCCGCCGATCGCAACGGGATCGCGCGGCGCTTCGGGGGACCGCGGCGCCCGTTGCCCGCTCGCACCAGGATCGGTCTCAGCGACTGCGACGCCACCGTGTGCGTCCGCGACGCCGCGGTCGCCCAGCTCGGACCACTTGTTCGCTCGTTGCGCGGCAACGACCTGCTGGTCGCGATCGAGCGCCCGCCGCCGGCCCCCGACCACCAGCTGACGATCGGGCTCGCGGGGCGCGGCTTTGACGGCAACCTGACCTCCGACAGCACCCGGCTGCGCGGCTACGTCCTCTCCACCGACCTGGCGCCGACGATTCTTGACCGACTCGGGCTGCCGGTCCCGTCGCAGATGTCCGGGCAGCCGATTCGCAGCGAGGGCAGCCGCGACTTCGGCGCCGTGACCTCACTCGGGGATCGGCTCGCCTCGATCATTCACCGGCGCGGCTCGGTGATCGGCGCCAGCGCCCTGATCTGGCTCGCGCTCGCCGCCCTCGCTGCGATCGCCAGCCGCGGCGCGCTCGGCAGGCGGATCGTGGGGATGCTCGCCCTCTCCGCCGTCTACCTGCCGCTGGCCTTGCTGGTCGCCGCGGCGCTGGAGCCCAGCGAGGCGGTCGAGCGGCTGATCGTCGGAGTCGGGGCTCCGCTGCTCGCGGCGGCGACGCTTCGGCTCCTGCCCGGCTACCGGTCGCTGGCCGTGGCCTGCGGGCTGACCACGCTCGCCTTCGCGATCGATGTGATCGCGGGCTCGCCGCTGACCCCGCTCTCGCTGATCGGTCCCGACCCAGGGCTGGGTGTGCGCTTCTATGGGATCGGCAACGAGCTCGAGGCGACGCTGGTGCCCCTGATCCTGGTCGGAACCGGGGCGGCGATCACCGCTTGGCGCCCCGATCTGCCGGCGCGCGCAGCCGCCACCGCATTTCTGGTCGTCGCGCTGAGCTTCGCCTTCGTCTTCTCGTTCGGCCGTTTCGGCGCTGACGTCGGCGCCGCGATCGTCCTCCCGGTCGGCGCCGCGGCTGCCGTCGCGGCGCTCGGCGCCGCGCGCCGCACCGTGCTTCTGGTCATCGCCGCCCCGATCGCCGCGCTCGGCGCCCTCGCCGTCCTCGACCTCGCCCTGGGCGGGAACTCGCACCTCACCCGCTCGGTTCTTGACGCCGGCGGCCTGCATCAGCTCAGCGACGTCGCCGAGCGCCGCCTGCGCCTCTCCGCTCACAGCTTCGCTCGTGCCGTCGACGCGCCGCTGCTCTGGGTCGCCGTGATCGGAATCGCGGTCGCGCTGCGCTTCCACGAGCGGATTCTCGCTTGGCTGGCGCCGGCGCCGGCCTTTCGGGCCGGCTTCCTCGGCGCTGCCCTGGCGACCATCGTCGCCACGGTCGCCAACGACTCCGGCGCTCTGCTGCTCGAGGTGGGCAGCATCTATCTGCTGCTCTTCGCGGCTTTTGCCTGGACACAGGCGGCGAGCGCGGGCCCCCTGCGTAGGCAGGATGAGCCGGCCGGCGGCGTGACTCCGGGTGCCTGAAGCTGGCTTGGACCCAAATCTCGGTGCCTGAAGCCGGCCCGGGCGTCCTCTACGATTCCCGGGGTGCGCATTGCTCTGGTCTCGCCCTATTCCTGGACCTATCAGGGCGGAGTGAACCGGCACGTGGAGGCCCTGGCCGAAGAGTTCCTCGGACGCGGCCACGACGTGCGGGTGCTCGCCCCGTGGGATCCACCTGATCGGCTCAGCCGCTGGCTTCACCGTGCCGACGCCGAGCCGCGCAAGCGCCCCGATTACCTGATCCCGCTCGGCCGCACGATCGGTTTCGCCGCCAACGGCGCCGTCTCCAATCTGTCGGCCTCCCCGGATGCGGTGACGAGCATGCGCCGCGAGCTGCGCGAGGGCGGCTTTGACGTCGTCCACGTCCACGAGCCGGTAGCTCCGACGATCGGATGGGACGCGATGCTCAGCACCAGGGCGCCGCTGGTCGGGACCTTCCACGCCTACTCGACCAAGGCTTTCCCCAACCACGTTGCGACCCTGCTCGGCGCCCGCCGGGCCTTCAACAAGCTCTCCGCCCGAATCGCCGTCTCCGAGGCAGCTGCCTGGACCGGACGCCGCTGGTTCGGGGGCGAGTACGCGATCGTCCCCAACGGCGTCGATATCGATGCCGCTCCGGCGGGGCCGAAGTCCTCCGGCGAGGAGCTGCGGTTGCTGTTCGTCGGCCGCCCGGAGGAGCGCAAGGGCCTGCCCGTTCTGCTCACCGCGCTCGGCGGACTGGTCGAGCACGTTCCCTGCCGCCTCGTCGTGGTCGGGGCCGAGAAGGGAGACATCTCGCGCTACCTCACCGACCCGGAGCTGGCCGAGCACATCGAGGCCCGCGGCCGGGTCTCCGGCGACGAGCTCTGGTGGGCGCTTCACGAGGCCGACGTGCTCTGCGCCCCCTCGCTTTCGGGTGAGAGCTTCGGGATGGTCCTGACCGAGGCTTTCGCGGCCGGAACCCCGGTGATCGCCTCGAACATCGCCGGCTACAACGACGTCGTCCGCGACGGCGTCGACGGGGTGCTGGTGCCGCCCGCCGACCCGCAGCGGCTCGCCGAGGAGCTGCAGCGCGCCCACCACGACCGTCGACAGCTTCGCGAGATGGGCGAGGCTGCACGCCGCAGCGCCCGGCGCTACGCCTGGCCCCACGTCGCCGACCAGGTCACTCACGTCTATGACCGCGCGATCGCGGCTCCCGCACCGCAGACCAGGGTCCAGAAGGTCGCCCGCGACGTCGGGCTGATGCGCGCCGACGGCGGCCCGCCGCGTCCCGCGCGCAGGCTTCCGTCACTTGATCCCCAGCCCTCCTCCGAGGGGGGCGGTGGCCGGCGCGCCGCCCGCCGCATCGGGCTCGGCGTCGCCGCGGTGCTCGGCCTCGGGCTGACCGCGCTGGCGGCGAACAAGATCGGCGTATCCAACGTCGTCGAGAGCATCGTGCGCTCCGACTTCGGTTGGGTCACGATCGCGTTCGCGCTGATGTCGCTTTCGATGTTCATGCGCGCCGCCTCTTGGTTCACGATCGCCCGCGCGGCGCTGCCCAACCGGCCGCTGCGGCGCCGCGACGTGACCTCGGCGACGATGATCGGGGTGCTGATGTCGGCGACCTTGCCGGCGCGCCTCGGCGAGCCGGCCAGGGCAATGGTCCTCGCCCGGCGCACCGGCCGCATGCGCGAGACCTTCCCCGTCCTGCTCGGAACCCTGGTCTCGCAGACGGTGCTCAACCTTGTCGCGCTGGTCCTGCTCGGCGTCATCATCGTCGCCAGCACCGACCTGTTCCATTCCAGCTCTCAGAAGCTGTTCGCCTTCAGCTTCGTCCCCATGGCGATCCTGGTCATCGTGCTGCTGGCCCCGGCGCTGATGCGGGGCAGCGGCAGCGGACGCCTGGGCCGGCTCGCGCGCAGCGCCCGCGGCGCCGTGGTTCAGGTACGGCGCGGGCTGCGGGTATTCCGCGATCCGCGCCGCGGCGCGATTGCCGCCGCCGCCCAGCTCGGCGCCTGGGCGATCCAGCTCGCCGCCTGCTGGGCGCTGCTCGTCGCCCTCGGGCTCGACCATCGCGCCGGGATCGGCGCCGCGGCGGCGGTTCTTTTCGCAGTCAATGTCACTGCGGTCGTCCCCGCAACGCCCTCGAACATCGGCATCTTCCAGCTCGCTGTGATCAGCGTGCTCACCACCGGGTTCGGGATTGGCTCCGCGAACGCGCTTGCCTACGGCGTGATCCTGCAGGGGATCGAGATCGCGACCGCGGTCGCGCTCGGGCTTCCCGCCCTGGTCCGCGAGGGGATGACCTGGAGCGACATGCGCCTGCGCGCGCTCTCCGCCGCACCGGTTCGCCTCAGCCCCTATCCTCCGGCCCGCGATTCGGGCGGCAACGCCGCCTCGGTCTGACCGCAACCGCTTCTGTAGCCTCAATCTCCTATGGCCCTCTCCAACATCGCGGGCTTCCCGCGCATCGGACCCAACCGCGAGCTCAAGTTCGCCGCCGAGAGCCACTGGCGCGGCGAGACCTCAGCTGAGGAGCTGGCCGCGACCGGCAGCGAGATCCGGCGCGCGAACTGGAGGCTCATGCAGGACGCCGGGATCGACCTGATCCCGTCCAACGACTTCTCCCTCTACGACCAGGTCCTCGACGCCTGCGCGCTGGTCGGCGCGGTCCCCGACCGTTACGGCCACGACGGCGGCGACGTCGACCTCGAGACCTACTTCGCGATGGCCCGTGGCCGCCAGGCGGATGGCGTCGACGTGACAGCGATGCAGATGGTGAAGTGGTTCGACACCAACTACCACTACATAGTCCCCGAGCTCGGCCCGGAGACGAGCTTCTCGCTCTCCGCCAGCAAGCCGTTCGACGAGTACGTCGAGGCCGAGGAGGCGCTGGGCATCTCCACGGTGCCGGTCCTGATCGGCCCGGTCTCGCTGCTGCTGCTCGCCAAGCCGGCCGACGGGGCCGATGAGAGCTTTGACCGCCTCAGCCTCATCGAGCCGCTGCTCGGCGTCTATGGAGAGGTGATCGAGCGCCTCGCCGAGCACGGCGCCGAATGGGTGCAGCTCGACGAGCCCTGCTTCGTGATGAGTCGCTCCGAGCGCGAGCTCGACGCGCTGCGCCTTGCCTACCAGGAGCTCGCCAAGGTCCACGAGCGCACCCGGCTGCTGGTCAAGACCTACTTCGACCACGCCGGCGACGCCTACGCGGTGCTGCGCGAGACCCCAGTCGACGGCATCGGCCTCGACTTCGTGCTCGGGCGCGAGAACGCCGGCATCGCCCGCGACGTCGGCCCCCTCGACGGCAAGACGCTCTTCGCCGGCATCGTCGATGGGCGAAACGTCTGGATCAACGACCTGCAGGCAAGCCTCGAGGAGCTGCACGAGTTCGGTGACATCGCCGACGAGCTCGTCGTCTCGACCTCCTGCTCACTGCTGCACACGCCGGTCGACCTCGACGCCGAGCCCGACCTCGACGCCGAGCTGCGCTCCTGGATGGCCTTCGCGACCCAGAAGGTCGGCGAGGTCGCGACGCTGGCCAAGGGCATGACCGAAGGTGCCGATGCGATCGAGGCCGAGCTCGCCGCCAACGTCGAGGCCCTGGAGAGCCGCTCCTCCTCGACGCGGACCCGCAACCCGGCCGTCCGCGAGCGCGTCGACGCGCTCGGCGCCGGCGACGAGGTGCGCTCGAGCGCATTCGAGGTGCGGCGCGAGGCGCAGCGGGCCGAGCTCGACCTGCCGCAGTTCCCGACCACGACGATCGGGTCCTATCCGCAGACGCAGGAGATTCGCGCCGCCCGCGCCGAGCTGCGCGAGGGCAAGATCGATGCTGACGAGTACGAGCGGCGGATGCGCTCCGAGATCGAGCGGGTGATCCGCTTCCAGGAAGAGGTCGGGCTTGACGTGCTCGTGCACGGGGAGCCGGAGCGCAACGACATGGTCCAGTACTTCGCCGAGCAGATGGAGGGCTACGCGTTCACCCAGAACGCCTGGGTGCAGTCCTACGGATCGCGCTGCGTGCGGCCGCCGATCCTCTACGGGGACGTCTCGCGCCCAAATCAGATGACCGTCGGCTGGATCCTCTACGCGCAGTCGCTCACCGATCGACCCGTGAAGGGGATGCTCACCGCCCCGGTGACGATGCTTCAGTGGTCATTCGTGCGCGACGACCAGCCCCGCGCCGACAGCTGCATACAGCTCGCGCTGGCGATCCGCGACGAGGTCGCCGATCTCGAGGCCGCCGGGGTGCGGATCATCCAGGTAGACGAGCCGGCGATCCGCGAAGGCCTGCCGCTGCGCCACGAGAACTGGGACGAGTACCTCGAGTGGGCGGTGCGCTGCTTCCGGGTCGCCACGTCGGCGGTCGAGGACGCGACCCAGATTCAGACCCACATGTGCTACTCGGACTTCGGCGACATCATGGATCGCATCCAGGCGATGGACGCGGACGTGCTGCTGATCGAGGCGGCCCGCTCGCGGATGCAGCTTCTGCACGACTGGGAGCGCACCGGCTATGTGCAGGAGATCGGTCCGGGGGTCTATGACATCCACTCGCCGCGGGTGCCGCCGGCCGAGGAGATGACGGAGCTTCTGCGGGCCGCCTCCGACGTGCTCGACGCCGGGCAGCTCTGGGTCAACCCGGACTGCGGGCTGAAGACACGCGCCTGGCCGGAGACCGAGGCGGCGCTGCGCAACATGGTCGACGCCGCGCGCCAGGCGCGCGAGCAGCTCGTCCCGGCGACCTAGCGGCTCGGGGTAACCCGCCCCGCTCCGGTCGTCAGCTGCGCCTGAAGCGGCGTCGGCCGCGGGCGTTGAACATCCGCGAGACCCGCTGCAGAAGCGCCCGGCGCTTTTCCGTATACGGGAACCAGAGCAGCTCCCGCTTGCCTCCGAAGCGCGTGATCACCAGTGAACCGGCGCGGCAGAACTTCTTGATCCCGACCTCGCCGTGGCGGTAGCCGATCCCGGAGTCCTTCCAGCCCCCGAACGGAACGTCGCTGGCGAGGAAGCCGACCATCACGTCGTTGACGTTGCAGCTGCCGCACTCGATCCGGCGCGCGACCTGCTCCGCGTTGCGCTTCGAGCCGAACACCGAACCCGAGAGGCCGTGGCGGCTGTCGTTGGCGAGCCGGATCGCCTCCTCTGAGTCACGGACCCTCATCACCCCGACCACGGGCCCGAATGTCTCTTCCCGCATCACCAGCATCGAGTGATCGACGTCGACCAGGACGGTGGGCTCGTAGTAGTCGCCGGGGCCGTCGACGCGCCTGCCGCCGGTGATCGCGCGGGCGCCGTTTGCGATCGCGTCGCTTACGTGCTCCTCGACGACCGCCGTCTGGCTCGGCGAGGTCATCGCCCCGACCTCCATCTCGAAGCCGCTGCCGTCGGCGCCCTGGCGAATCGCCCCGACCTCCTCCCGCAGCCGCTCGACGAACTCGTCGTAGACGGGCTCCTCGACGTAGACCCGCTCGGCGGAGATGCAGATCTGCCCCGAGTTGGCCATCGCCCCCCAGGCGGCGGCATTGGCGGCGCGCTCGACGTCGGCGTCGCGCAGCACCACAAGCGGATCGTTACCTCCCAGCTCCAGGCTGACGGGCGTGAGCGTCTCCGCAGCTCGCGCCATCACCTTCTTGCCGGTCCGGTCGGAGCCGGTGAACTGGATGAAGTCCGCTTCGTCGATCAGCGCCGTCGCCGCCTCCGCGGTGCCCTGCACGCAGTCGAGCACGTCGGGGCCGCCGATCTCCTGCTTCCAGGCCGCGACGATTTCGGCCAGGCCGAGGGGCGTGAACTCGGAGGGTTTGACCACGACCGCGGCGCCGGCCTGCAGGGCCGGGATCGCGTCTCCGAGCGAGAGGATCAGCGGGAAGTTCCAGGGGCTGATGATCCCGACCACCGGATAGGGCCGATACTGGACGCGGAGCTTCTTGGCGCTGAGCAGCAGCGAGTGGGGGCGGACCCGATCGTCGGAGAGCAGCTCCCCCGCCTTCTTCCCATAAAAGTTGATCAGGTCGGTCAGGTAGACCCCCTCGGAAGCGGCGTCGGCGCGGACCTTTCCGGTCTCCGCCTGCATCGTGTCGGCGACCCGCTCGTGGTTGTCGATCAGCCAGTCGCGCAGCTGCGCCAGCCAGCGGTGGCGACCCTTGTTGCCGAGCGCCTCCCACTCGGCCTGGTTGGAACGCACCCGCGCCACCGTCTCGCGCACCCGCTCGGCGCTGTCGACGGCGACGTGCTGGATCAGCTCTCCGGTCGCCGGGTTGTTGACTGCGATCGACTCGACGCCGGCGGCGCCGTTGCCGCTCGTGTCAGTGCTCGTATCGGGTTGGGCGGTGCTGCTCTCCACGTCTCCTCCTTCGCCTGACTGCTCAGCCAAGACTCTAGACCCCTCGAGCACGCCGAGCATGAGTCTCGCAATCAGATCCGCGCGGAAGGCTCAGCGACCGCGGACGAGCCGGTAGACCGGTCCGTTGAGCGAGGTGACGTAGACGCGGCCGCGGTTGTCCTGGCCAAAGGAGGTGGGACTGTCGATGTGAACGCCGACCCGGTGGTCGTGCCTGGACTTGCCGGGGGAGGGGACGAAGCTGCGCAGGTCGCCGGCGCAGAAGTCGCTGTACAGGTAGCGGCCGCGCAGCCTCTTCAGGTGCCGATCGTGAACGACGAGGCCGCCGATGATCGTGCAGTTGCCGTCGGCGTGGGTGCCGTAGACATGCGCCGGCTTCGTGCTCCCGCCCGGGTCAGGCGTGCCGTTCTCCGCGCCGGTGTAAGGGCCGAACCCCTCCAGGGCATCCCAGCCGAAGTTGGCGCCGTTGGCCTGCGCGAGGGTCTGATATTCGACTTCCTCGAAGCGGTCCTGGCCGGCGTCGCCGATCGCGATGTAGGGCGCTCCGTGCCCCCTCTTGTTGAAGGAGAAGCGCCAGGGGTTGCGCAGCCCGTAGGAGAAGATCTCGTCTCGACCGGCCTTGCCCACGAAGGGATTGTCGGCGGGAATGCTGTAGGGAGCCCCGCCGCCGGGACGCGGGTCGATGCGGAGGATCTTGCCGAGCAGGCTGTTGAGGTTCTGGGCGTTGTTGGGTGGATCGCCCCCGCCCCCGCCATCGCCGGTGGAGATGTAGAGCAACTTACCGAGGAACTGCAGCTGGCCGCCGTTGTGGTTGGCGTTCGCGCGGTGGTTGATCTGCAGCACGGTGCGCGCTGAGCCCCGCCGCGCCCTGGTCGCGCCGCGGCGCCTGAACTCAACAACGTTGATATTCCCCTGCTGGTCGGTGTAGTCGACGTAGAAGCGCTTCGCCTTGCGGTAATCGGGCGGGAAGGCGACCGAGAGCAGGCCTCGCTCCTCGCCGTCGTACCCGACCAGCGAGCGGATGTTCAGGAAGGGCCGCCTCAGCTTGTGGCCCTTGCGGACCACCCGGACGACGCCGCGCTGCTCGGTGACGAAGAGGAGCTTCTTGAATCCGGGCGCTCCGGTGACCGCGACGGGAGACTTGAAGTTGGCGACCTTGCGGGCCTTGATTGCGCCCGCGGCCGGCGCCAGTGCCAGCAGCGCCGCGAGGGCGGCGCAGAGCAGAAAAATGGTTTGGGTCGGTCGTCGCATTGGAGCTGCAACCGCGCGGGTCAGTGAAGATCAACACCCTGGGCGGCCCGATGGAGCGGTTCAACCTAGCGCAGCGGCCAAGCTGCGGGGAGGCGGTAGACCAGGCCCTCGGATCGCCCCGGCAGCGGTTAACGGGGGTCGAGGCGGTAGACCGGGCCCTCGAGCGATGTGGCGTATAGCCGCCCGGCCGAGTCGACTCCGAATGAGCTCAGCCCCGAGACGCTCTCGCCCAGCGCCCGATCGTCTCTGGCATTGTCCGCTGCGGGGATGAAGCTGTGCAGCTCGCCGAGGCAGTAGTCGCCGTAGACGTAACGACCGTAGAGCGAGCGCAGGGCCGGGTCGCGGACGACGTAGCCGCCGGTGATCGAGCAGCCGCCCTCGCGCCCGTAGCTGAAGATCGGCTTCACTGCGCCCGGGGCCTGCTGGTCGTCGTTGAAGCGAGCTGGACCCTCGAAGGCCGACCAGCCGAGGTTGGCGCCCGACTGCTCCCCGGGCGGCAGGTAGTCGACCTCCTCGAAGCGGTCCTGGCCGACGTCGCCGATCAGCAACGCGCCGTCCTTGGGGTCGAACGAGAAGCGCCAGGGATTTCGCAGCCCGTACTCGAAGATCTCGGGCCGGGCGCCGGCCCGGCCGACGAACGGGTTGTCCTTGGGGATCCCGTACGGCTTGCCCCCCTGGGGCCGTGGATCGATTCGCAGCATCTTCCCGAGCAGGGTGCTGAGATCCTGGCCGCGACGATCCTGGTCCCCGCCGCCGCCCCCATCTCCGAGACCGATGTAAAGCTTGCGATCCGGGCCGAACAGCAGCAGGCCGCCATTGTGGTTGCCGTATTGGCTGTGCTCGATCGTCATCACGTTGCGCTCGCTGGCGGGGTTGCCGACCAGGGGGTTGTCCGCCGCGCGGCGGAACTCGGCCACGTGGTTGTCGCCGCCCTCGTCGGTGTAATAGACGTAGAAGCGGCCCGAGTGCTTGTAGTCCGGCGCGAACGCCATTGAGAGCAGGCCCCGCTCCAGATCGTTCGTGCTGACCTCGTCGGTGATGTCGAGGAAGGGCTTCGAAAGCGCCTTTCCGTCGTGAATCACCTTGATCGTGCCGCCGCGCTCGACCACGTACAGGTCGGCGCTCCCTCCCGGCGGCTGGGTGACGTAGACCGGCTCGGAGAAGTCGCCGAGCTTGGTCAGCTTCACCCCGTCCACCCCGTCGCCGAGCCTCGGTTTGGCCTTCTGCGGCGGCGGCGGCGGCGGAGCTGCGGCCTGCTTGCCGCCGCCATCGCCGCAGCCGAGCAGCACGGTGCAGGCGGCAAGGGCCGCCAGCAGGGCTCCCCGTCGCAGATCAATTGACGGGGCGGCCGGGCAGGCACTGCGTGAAAGATGCGTCGGCAAGGCGAGTACGGTGGCAGATGCGGCGTGGCGGCCGTCCTACTTACCCGCGGCGCCC
>CAWJCP010000009.1:0-27800 GCA_963841445.1 uncultured Solirubrobacterales bacterium | reverse complement strand
TCGCCGGAGTCGAAGACCGGGGCGCGAACGTCTAGACGATCTGGGCGCGCCAGACGGTCGACTTCTCGAAGACCCAATCCGGCATCTTCGTCTCCGAGACCAGAATCGACACGACTCGCCCTGCGGCGCCAAGCCGCCCAGCGTGGACGCTGCCGACGCTGCTTCCGTTCTCGGGAATGGAAGTGGAGAGCAGATACGCGCCGCCGGTGGAGTAATCGCTGTAGGCCGTGATCTGGACGCTGTGCTTCGGTTTTCCCGAGCTGAGGTTCTCAGGAGCGGCCGAGGTATCGCCGTCGCGGTAGAAGGTGATGCGCAGGATGCGGGACGGCGACGCGGGGACCTTCGGGAAGGTGAGGACAGCGCAGATGCCCTGACGGCTGCGAACGAGGCGGGCCAGCTCGAGATTCGTCTTGGCGCTCGGTCCGCGCACCACCTCCTCGGCCCCGTGATCCAAGGTGCATGAGAAGACGGGCCCGGGCGACACGTCGCCGGCCAAGAGGATCGGCCGGACGCTGAGTGAGACGTCCGCCTCGCGCCTGGCCTTCGCAGCCTCCTGCCGCTCCTTGGACGGCTCGTCGCTTCCTCCACAGGCGCCGAGGACGATGCCGCAAAGCGCTGTCAGTGCAGCGAGCCGGACCCCGATGCGTCTCATGACGCCCATTATCGAGCAGGCCCCCGTCGGCCTTGAGCCCCGGTATCCGCGGCCACCGGTCAGGTGGAGGAGAGTCGCCGCAGCGCCAAGCGCGCCAGCACCCCGTAGGCGAGGGTGAGGATTGCGAGGTGGATCAGCGCGATCCCCATCGCCGGCCCCGATGCGTCAAGCGCCCGCTCCATCGCGTGCAGCGCCGGCTTGAACGGGAAAAGCGCCGTCACGACGCCGATCACGTCGTAGAGCCCCGGGCCGACCGATCCGGAGGGGACCAGCGAGAGGAAGGCGACCGGCAGCGAGATCATGAAGGCGAGCAGCGATGCGGCGCGCACCTCGCGCGTCGCGGCGCCAAGCGCCGCCCCGGCGGCGCCGAACCCCGCCGCGCCGGCCAGGATCGCGACCAGCCAGAGCCCGACTCGCTGCCACTGCAGCGACACGAAGAGCTCCAGGCCGGCGAGCATCAGCATCGTCACCACAAGCGCGACGACGACCCCGAGCCCGACCTTCTCGGCCAGCAGCCCGGGTCGCGAGACGAGTCCGCGCGTGAGACGCGAGAAGGCGTTCTCCTCGCGCTCTAGCGCCAGCGAGCCGGCGACCAGCAGCACGGTCACGAACATCAGCGTCACCGTCGCCGCGATCGCGATCGCGAAGACGTCGAGCGGCGGCGTCTTGCCGGAGATCACCTGCTTGTCGACGTTGATCGGCTCCGCGACCGAGGCGAGCAGCGGGTTGGCGAGGTTGAGGTTCTGGTTCGCAAGCGCGGTGAAACGGATCACCTTGTCGAGCGCCTCGATCTCGGCGCTGGAGCGCAGCGACGGGCGCAGCGCGCGCAGGATCTGCTCCGCGCTCTGCAGCCCAAGCACGTCGATCGACTGCCCGAGCAGGTTCAGCGACCCACCGCGCTGGAGCAGGTCGAGATAGCGGGTCGAGGTCTTGGCGACCTCGTGGGCGATCCGCAGGTTCGCTTCGCTGAGCAGCGCGGTGATGCGGTCGTCGACCAACCGCTCCTTGACCGGGTCCTCCTGGTTGACGATCACCTCGACCTTTGGCCGCTCGGGAGTCAAGCCGGTCAGCGACTCGAGCTTGCTGACCAGGTCGCGGGGCAGGATCAGGGCGCCGAGCACGTCGCCGCTGCGCACCTTGTCGATCGCCTCGGAGCGACTGTCGACGCGCACGCACTGGATCCGCTCGCAGAGGGTGCTGCGGGCGCCGACGATGTCGACGCTCTGGTTGCCGATCTTGAAGGGAGTGTCCTTGGGGACGTTGTTGAGGAACGCGACCCGCGGCTTCTCGGGCCCGCGCGAGATCGCGAAGCCGACCAGCAGGGCGATCAGCACCGGGTAGACGATCAGCAGGACCGCCTGCAACGGCGAGCGGCGGAGGATCTGCAGGTCCTTGAGCAGCAGCCAGCGCATCAGTGTCCGCGGTGGTGAAGGTAGGCGACGAATGCGGCTTCGAAGTCGGCGGCGGCCGCGTCGGCAGCCTCGCGCGCGACCGCCTCTCGCAGCATTGCCTGGCTGCCGTCGAAGAGCCGCTCACCGTCGGCGATCACCAGCAACCGCTGGCCATAGCGCTCCGCCTCCTGGATGTTGTGGGTGGAGAAGATCACCGTCGTGCCGGCTGCGGCCAGCGCAGCGACGAACTCCCAGAGCCGCGCGCGCTGGCGCGGATCCAGCCCGGCACTGGGCTCGTCGAGCAGCAGCACGACCGGTTGCGCGAGCAGCCCGATCGCGATGTTGACCCGCTGCTGGTTTCCCCCTGATAGCCGCGCCACCTGGTCGTGACGGCGATCGGCGAGGTCGCTCTGCTCGAGCATCCGCTCGACGCTCGCCTCGACGTCGGGGCGGCGCTCGAGGCGCGCGAAGAGGCGCAGGTTCTCCTCCACGGTGAGGCGGCGGTAAAGCGCCGCCTGCTGCGGCACCCATCCGACCTCGCCGCGGGGCAGATGCACCTCGCCCTCGTCGGGGCGCACGATTCCGGCGAGGATCGAGAGCAGCGTCGTCTTGCCGGCGCCGTTGGGCCCGATCACCGCCAGCAGCTCGCCGGGATCGGCCTCGAAGTCGACCCCGCGCAGCGCCGCCCGCTGCCCGTAGCGCTTCACGATCCCGTGCGCCTCCAGCGCCGCGCCCGAGCCGCCCCCGAAGTCCCTGGCTTCCATCGCCGACAAGCTAACGGGTCGATTTCAGCGCGGCTGCGCCTCGGCCCAGCGCAGCCGGGATACGCTGACCGCGATGCGAGTCCTCTTTATCGGCGACGTCGTCGGCGCTCCCGGACGGCGCGGCTTCGCGCAGACAATGCCCGAGCTGCGCGAGCGCCACGCCCCCGACATGGTGGTCGTCAACGGCGAGAACTCGGCCGGCGGGCTGGGGATCACCGAGGCGACCGCCGGCGACCTCTTCGCCGCCGGCGCTGACGTGATCACGACCGGCAACCACGTCTACAGGCATCGCGAGGCCTACGCCTACCTCGATCGCGCCGAGCGCGTGATCCGCCCCGCCAACTATCCGCACGCGAATCCCGGCCGCGGCCACACAGTGGTCGAGGTCGGCGAGCTGCGGGTCGGCGTCGTGAACCTCAGCGGCGCGGTGCAGCTCAAGGTCGCGCGCTCGCCGTTTGGAGAGATCGACTCGATCCTCGAGCGGCTCGACGGCCAGGCCGACGTCGTGATCGTCGATTTCCACGCCGAGGTGACCAGCGAGAAGGTCGCGATGGGCTGGCATCTCGACGGCCGGGTCGCAGCCGTGCTCGGCACCCACACGCACGTGCCCACCGCCGACGCCCGGGTGCTGCCGGGCGGCACCGCCTACATCAGCGACGCCGGAATGACCGGCTCGCGGGCCGGGGTGATCGGGGTCAAGCGCGAGCAGGCGCTGGAGGCCTTCCTCACGCAGATGCCGGTTCGCTTCGAGACGGCTGAGGAGGATGTGTGGGTGATGGGGGTTCTGGTGGATGTGGAAGCCAACGGCTCTGCGCGGTCGATCGAGCAGCTGCTGGTACCGGTTCCGCGCTGAGCGCGCCGAGCGCGACGAGGAGCAGCGGAGCGAACCAGACCAGGTAGAGGTAGAACCAGTGCTGCGCGATCAGCTGCGTGCCGATCAACAGCGCCGCGCCGAGGGCCGCGACCTGGGCGGCCGACTTGCGCCGCGGCCGGAAGGCGACCAGCATCGCGAGCCCGCCGAGCGCCACGATCGCCGCGATCCGCAGTGGCTCCAGCCCTGAGACCTGACCCCAGACGCTGAACGGTGAGTTGCGGTCGATCTGGCTGGCGACGGTGCGGTGCCAGAAGGTGACGATGCCCGGGTCGACCAGGGCCTGGGCCATGACCACGGCCGCCACGCCGAAGAATCCAAGGACAAACCGCACTACCACGGGTCCTGTCACGGCGGACCTACCCGGCGACCGTGCTCCGGAGTCCGCGCGCTCGCCGGCCAGGCCCGCCGCACCACCCGTGGAAGATTCGCTCCGTGGCTCTTCCCCCTCGATACCCATTCCATGTCCCGTCGCCCCATCGCCCTGATAGGTCGCAAGGAGGGGAGCCAGGATCAAGAGGCGCGAACTTCGTCAGCCCGGTCAGGGCGAGACCGGCGCCGCGCAGCGCCGGTCTCGAGAGAACGAGCAGGGTGGCGACGAGCAGCAGAGCGACAAGGCTGTCGTTGGCGTTCGACTCGAGCACCAAGGCCGCATAGGGAAAGGCTGCCCAACCGAAGCCGAGCACGGCACCGAGCCGCTTGCCCGCGGCGCCCGAGCGCAGCTGCCTCCCGAGCAGCAGGAGCAGGACGAAGGTCGCGAGGTCGAAGAAGATCGCCGCCGCGTGTGCCGCCGGCAGATCGTCCCAGCGCCCGCTCCACGGCAGGGCCTGCTCGAACGGCACGTAGGCGTAGTAGTTGGCCGGCCCGTAGGTATCGCCCGAGCCGACGTCGGCGGGGAACTCGCCGGCACCGTAGACCGGGTCGCCGTCGACGATGCGGTCGGCGCCGACGACGCCCGCGTAGCCGACGTCGATCACTCCCGAGTCGGCGACGTTGAGCCCGCCGCGAAAGCCGAGCAGGAACAGCGCCGCGATCACCAGCCAGGCGGCTGGCCAAACCGGGCGCAGGCCCTCACCGCGGCCGCGGAACCCGACCCAGAGCATGCGCGCCATCAGGTAGATCAGCGGCGGGTACTGAAGCGGCACCGAGACGCCGATCTCGCCGCGGTTGAAGAAGTACTGCGAGGCTCCAAAGGAGAGCAGGACGAGCAGATCGAGGTTCGCGACCCGCCACGGACGCCGCCAGTCGATCAGGCCGAGCAGGAAGATCGCGCAGAGCGGCAGCCACACGTAGGGGGCGTTGAGCTTGTGCCCGAAGGCGCCCGAATACCCGCGCGCCATCTTCCAGGCGACCTGATAGCCGGTCCAGGACTCGAGCACGGTCCCGGTCACGTCGTCGACGGTCACCTGCACGACGTCTTCGTCGCCACTGAAGTAGTCGACCTGCCAGTTGCCGTCGACAAGCGACGCCGTCGGCTTCAGGTCCGGGTGCTGCACGCGCGCCGCGGCGACCTTCGGGTCGGATCCGGCGGCGGCAAGCGCCTCGCGCTCGGTCACCGTGGTCGGCGGGAGGGGCCCGGATTGACCGCTCGCCGCCACCGACGCCGCGGCCGGCTGCGGGGCCAGCGGGCCCGCAAGCGCCAGGGCCAGGACCAGCGTCGCGACCCAGATTCGAGCCGCCCGCCTCATCCGAGCGCCCGCACGCCCGGGCCCTCCCAATCGCTCGCCGGAGCCGCCCGCTCGCGATCCCCGAAGTGCCCGACCACGATCGGCGCGACGTCGCGCAGGGTCCATTGCTCGCGCTCGTCGGCGCTCCGCGGACCGCAGCCGCAGAACAGCAGCGGGCCCAGCGAGTCGCCGCGGTGCAGGGAGCCGTGGCTGCCGCCGCCGACGTGCGAGGCAGCCCCCCAGTCGACGCACTCGTACCCGAGCGTCGCCGAGATCACAAGGTCGCCGCAGTGGGGGGCCGCGAGCGCCGACCACAGCCGCGCCAGCGCGTCCGGATAGCTCTCGCTTCGCAGGCGGCCGTCGTCCCGCTCGAGGTCAAGCGTCTGCGGATCGCCGCTCAGCTCCCAGCGACCACCGCGCAAGTCCCCGACCTCGTCGCCGGGCCGAAAGCGCAGCTCGACTCCGGCCCGGCGCACCACAGCCTCGGCGCCGGGGGGTGGTGGGGCCGGCGCATCGCGGACGATCGGGGTCCCATCCAGTGCTAGATGGGCGACGAGGTCGACCCCCTCCATCGCCTCGAGCGCGCCCCGCACCTCGGTCAGCTTCGGGGTCTGGCGCTCGCCGGCGAGCAGATAGACGTTCGCGGCCCGCGAGGTCGGGCTGACCGCGAGCTCGGCCTCCTCGGGATGGTCCGCGGAGGGCTGAAGGACGCTCCAGCGCCGCTCCAGCTCGGTGCCGATCGGCAGCTCGCGATGAACCGGGGTCTGGGCATGGTCGGCCATCAGGATCAGCGCGTAGTCGGTCAGAAAGCCATCGAGCCCACCCGCCGCTTCGATCAACTGCGCGAACGCGGCGTCGGCGGCCGCGATCGATTCGACCATCGCGTCAGGACCGTGGCGGTGCGAGTAATGGTCGTTGTCGGGCAGCGAGAGCAGCAGGAAGTCGAAGAGGCCCTGGCCCGCGAGGTCGGCGGCGCAGCAGGCGGAGTACTCGTCGCGGCTACCCGGCCGCGATGTGGGCTGGCAGGGGACGCGGCGGCTCGCATAAAGCTCGCCGTAGAAGAGCTCCTTCGGCCCCCAGGTCGCGTGGTGAAGCTTCAACCCGCTGACGTCGATCGCGCGGCGCATCAGCCCTTCGAGCGAGACCTCGTGCCGGTGCCGGCCGCGGTAGATCAGAAACGGCGTGCAGGCGGTGCGCAGGTCGGCATCGTCAAGACGCTCGAAGACGGTCTCCACCTCGGGGTTGAGATGGGCGAGGTTCATGTTGTAGACGAGGTCGTAGAGGGTCCGGAAGAGGCCGAACGTCCGCGAGGCCTCGAACGAGGAGCCGTACTCGACGTAGCGGCGCTCGAGGCGGTGGTACCAGTTCATGCCGGTGATCCAGTGCCGGTCGGCTCCGACGCCGGTGGCGATCTCGGCGCTTGCGACCGGCGTCACCGAGGGGAAGCTGGAGACGCAGTCGCGGACGAGCACGCCGCGGCGCAGGAGCTTGCCGAAGGTCGGCGCCCGCCCCTCCTCGACAGCGAGCTCGAGCATGTCGGTCCGCATCGAATCGACGTAGGCGAGAACGAGCCCCTTAGGCATGGCTCACCTCATCTCAGGATGCGCAGGCCCTCGTACTTGCGCTGGCCGCGCCGCCGCCGCGCCGCCGCCAGCCAGAGCACCGCCGCAAGGGCGAGAAGCGCGATCGGCGAGATCAGCAGGCAAAGGGCGGCGATTACCACGGCTGCCACGGCGACGATGAGGCCGAGCGCCCCCGCGCCGCCCTCCGATCGCCGGGCGGCGCCGGCGACCACGGAGGCGACGACCAGCGCCGCGAGCGGAGCGGCCGCTATGCCGACGACGACACCACCGACCAGGGCTTCGTCGTCAATGGACATCGACAGGGCGCCCGCCGCGGCGCCGGCGATCGCCGCCAGCAGGACGAGCGGACCGACCGGGAAACGCGCCGCGACGGCGCCGCCAAGGGCGCCGATCGCGAGGGCGAAGCCCAGCGCCTGACAGAGCGCGGAGAAATAGTCCATCCGGCGAGGGAGGCTACCGAGCGTGCCGCTCGCCACCGGAGCGCAGGGAACGCTCGCTGCAGCTTCCAACCCCCGCGTCGGCGACACTTATGGGGTGACCGAGCCCCCTGAGACGCCGCATCGCCGGCGATCGCACACCACCGCTCACGACATCGAGCGCTACGCGGGCCTGTTCGCGCAGCGCACCCACGCGATGCGCTCGTCGGCGATGCGCGACCTGATGGCGATCACGGCGCGGCCGGAGGTGATCTCGCTCGCGGGCGGGCTGCCCGACACCTCGACCTTCCCTCCCGCGAGCTTCGCGGCCCAGATGACCAAGATCGCCCAGGAGTCGGCCGCGGAGGCCCTCCAATACGGGCCGACGGAGGGCTTTGAGGAGACCAAGGACTGCATCCTGCAGGTGATGGGAGCGGAGGGAATGCTGCCCGACCCCGAAGACTTGATCGTCACCACCGGTGGCCAGCAGGCGATCGACCTGATCACCAAGACCCTCGTCGACCCGGGCGACCCGGTGATCTGCGAGGCGCCGACATACCCCGGCGCGGTGCCGGTCTTCTGCAGCTACGAGGCCGACGTGATCCAGATCGAGTGCGACGAGGACGGGATGCGGGTCGACGAGCTCGAGAAGGTCCTCGATCTGCTCGCCACCGAGGGCCGGCGTCCGAAGTTCATCTACTCGGTGCCGAGCTTCCAGAACCCTGCCGGGGTGTCGCTCTCCTTCGAACGCCGACTGCGGCTCGTCGAGCTGGCCCGCAGCCGCGAGGTGCTGATCGCCGAGGACAACCCCTACGGGCTGCTGCGCTACGAGGGCGAGGCGCTGCCGCCGCTCTACCAGCTCGAGGGTGGCGACTACGTGATCTACCTCGGCACGCTCTCGAAGATCCTCTCGCCCGGGATCAGGCTCGGCTGGGCGGCCGCACCGCCGCCGGTGATGGAGAAGATCGTGCTCGGAAAGCAGGCCGCGGACCTCTGCACCTCAACCCTGACCCAGTACTTCGTGCGCGAGTACTTCGCCGCGGGCCGCTGGCGCGAGTACGTCGAGAGCCTCTGCGAGCTGTACGCGTCGCGACGCGACGCGATGCTCGCCGCGCTGCAGCGCCATTTCCCGCCCCAGGCCCAATGGACCCACCCCGGCGGCGGCCTGTTCATCTGGGCGACGCTGCCCGACTACATCGACACCACCGATCTGCTCGCCAAGGCGCTTCGGGAGAACGTCGCCTTCGTACCCGGCCAGGCGGCCTACGTCGACGGCCGCGGCGGCGACTCGATGCGGCTCAACTTCTCGGCCTCCGATGAGGACGAGATCGAGGAGGGCATCCGCCGAATCGGCCAGGTTGTCTGGGAGCAGGTGCAGCTGTATGAGACGCTCACACATGGGCCCGCCGCCTCCTCGGCTTCGCCTCCGGGGGCGGCGGGGTCACGGACAGGCCCGGCGCCCGGTGCGCCGAGCACCGAAGATGCCGACGTCGTGCCGTTCCGCAAGCGCGCCTCGGGCGAGTCCCGATGAAGGTCGCGGTTCTCAAGGGCGGCCGCTCGCTGGAGCGCGGTGTCTCGCTGCGCTCCGGGGCCAGGGTCGAGGACGCGCTGCAGCGTCTCGGGCACGAGCCGCTCTCACTTGACGTCGGGCCGCAGTTGGTGGAGTCGCTCCTCGCAGATGCCCCCGACGCGGCCTTCGTCGCCCTGCACGGGCCCGGCGGCGAGGACGGCACCGTGCAGGAGCTGCTCGAGATCCTCGACATCCCGTACACCGGTCCGGGAGTCGCGGCCTGCGGTCGCTGCATGGACAAGATCGGCGCCAAGCACGAGCTGCGCGAGGCCGGAATCCAGACGCCGGACTGGTTCGCCTTCAACGCCACCGCGTTTCGGGAGCTCGGCGCGGCTGACACCCTGGGGCAGATCGAGGCTCGGCTCGGCTTCCCGCTCGTCGTCAAGCCGGCCAGCGGCGGCTCGGCGTTGGGCGTCAAGCTGGCCGCCGCCCGCGAGGCGGTGCCCGAGGCATTGGTCGCGGCGTTCAGCTACGACGACAGGGTGCTGCTGGAGCGCTACATAAGCGGCCGTGAGCTGGCGGTCAGCGTGCTCGGGTCGGAGGCGCTGCCGATCGTCGAGGCGATCCCGCGCCAGGGCGACCTCTACGACTTCGAGGCCCGCTACGAGATCGGGCGCACCGACTTCGTTTGCCCGGCGGAGCTTGGCCGTGACGTAGAGGCAGCTGTCACTGGGGCGGCGCTGCGAGCCTTCGAGACCCTCGGCTGCTCGGGGTTCTCGCGGGTCGACCTGATGCTCGGCGAGCAGGGGCCCGAGGTCCTCGAGGTCAACGCGATCCCCGGCCTCACCGACACCAGCCTGCTGCCCCAGGCCGCCGAGGCGGCGGGCCTCGACTTCGACGAGCTTGTGAGACAGGCGCTGGAGCTTGCGCTTGCCCGCGGTCGAAGCCCAGCGGTCAGCAGCTAGTCATGCTCCCCAGGGACGAACGTCGCGCACGCCGGCCGTGCGGGGATCGTCCGGCGTCGGATGGGCTCTCGGCGCGCAGTCGCTCGCACTCGGCTTCCGCTTCAACCCTGGTCATCGGGCCTCATTGGTCCTCGCCCTCGGCAAAGTCCTCGGGCGAGACGGTGTCGAGGAAGTCCTTGAACTTCTCGACGACCTCCTCGGGGTCTTCGACCTCCTGCTCGAACTCGATCGCCGACTCCTCGATCACGTCCTCGGCGGCGAAGATCGGTGCCGAGACACGAACCGCCAGCGCCAGCGCGTCGGAGGGCCGCGAGTCGATCTCCGCCTCGGAGCCGTTGACCGAGATCGTGATCGACGCATAGAAGGTGTTGTCGCGCAGCTCCGTCACCGAGACCCGCTCGCACTTGGCGTCTACCTGGTCCAGCATGTCGGAGAGCAGATCATGGGTCATCGGGCGCGGCGTCGAGGCGCCCTGCAGCTTCATCAGGATCGCCGCCGCCTCCGGATGCCCGATCCAGATCGGCAGGAACTTGTTGCCGTCGACGGTCTTCAGCAGCACGATCGGCTGCTTGCCGACCATGTCGAAGCTGACACCGTAGATCTGCATCTGCTGCAAGGAGGCTCTCCCGGGCGGCTGGCGGCGGAACGGCCATTATAGGTGCGGGCCCTTGCCCGCCGGGCGGCGATTCGTGACCTCTGCTGCGAGAATTAGGCTCGATGTCAGAGGTTCGCCAGCAGGCCTTGATCGAGGCCCCTCCCGAAGTTGTCTGGGGGTTGATCGTGGACGTCAACCGCCATCCGGAGTGGTGGCCGGACATCGTCGAGGTCGAGTGCGATGACTTTCATCAGGGCTGTACGTACCGCGAGGTCAAGAAGGTGCCCTTCGGGACCGACGAGCTGCACCTCGTCGTCGAGGAGGCAAAGGATTGCCAGCGCTTTCGCATCGACTGCGTGAAGACGGGCTCCTTCCTCGATCTCGGCCTCACCGCAGCCCAGGACGGAACCTTCGTCGACGGCACGGCGGGCATGAATCCGATCGGCCTGCGATACAGGGCATTCGACGCGCTGGCCGGGCGCAGCTACTTCCGCAAGTGGCTGGCGCGTTCGCTGGAGGCGATGAAGGATGCTGCTGCGCAACGGTCTGGTGGGTCGCCGGAGCGGGAAACCTGATCCTCAGGCTGGATTCGCCTCCGCCCATTCGATGATTGGGTCGGAACCGTCCACGACGGTGCCGTCATCGAGCACCAGGCTCGGCACCTTGTAGTTGCCGGTCAGCTCCTTGACCTTGCGACGGCCGGGAAAGATCGGATCGGTGCCGAGCCCGCCGTAAACCTTCTCCACCTCGGGGTTGTGCCCAGCCTCGGTCAGGGCCGCGTGTGCCTTCCCACACGGGTGACCCTGCGGCGAGAACGTCCCCCAGCAGACGTAGAGCTTCATGGGCGATCCTGGACTCGAACCAGGGACCTCTTCCTTATCAGAGAAGCGCTCTGACCGACTGAGCTAATCGCCCTCATCGCGCCGATGATAACGGCGCCGAACCAGCGCCACAGCGGGGCGTTTTTGGCCCTCTGTACGGCCCTGAAGGCGCACCGGGCGCCGTCAGCTCAAGCCGCCCGCTTAGCCTGGATACGGCTGACCATCGCGAGCAGCTCGTCGATGTCCTCGAAGCGGATCTCGGCGAGGATCTGGGTTCCCCGCACCCCCACCTTGACCGCGTGGCCGAGCGCCGACTCGAGCTTCTGCTCCGCGTCGTCGAGGGCTTCGGCAAGCTCCGGATCGAGGGCCGCCCGCCCCCCAACCGCACTCTTCCCGCTCCTTGGCTGGCTGGCCAGCTTGGCCCTGTTCTCGGTCTCGCGGACCGACCAGCCGCCCGCCACTGCATCGCGAGCGAGCCGGCGACGAGAGTCGTTCCCGCTCACCTGCAGGATCGCCCGGCCATGGCCCTCGCTGAGCTCGCCGGACTCGAGCAGCTCCAGCGCCTCATCGGGCAGGTCGAGGATCCGGATCAGGTTCGAGATCGCCGGCCGGCTGCGCCCGACCCGACGGCCGACCTCCTTCTTGGCCAGCCCCAGGTCCTCGACCAGCGCCGCGCAGGCGCGCGCCTCCTCGACCGGGTTGAGGTCCTCGCGGACCATGTTCTCGACCAGCGCCTTCTCGAGCCGCTCCGCCTCGTCGGCGTCGCGGACGATTGCCGAGACCCGCTCCAACCCGACCTCCTTGGCGGCCCGCCAGCGCCGCTCGCCGGCGATCAGCTCGTAGCTTCCGTCGGAGAGTGGGCGGACGAGCAGCGGCTGGATCATCCCGCTCGCCTTGATCGAGGCCGCGAGCACCTCGATGCCCGCGGCGTCGAAGCGGCGCCGCGGCTGCTTGGGGTTCGGCTTGATCAGCTCGATCGGCAGCTCGCGCAGCTCCTCGGCGTCCTCGGCTCGCTCGGGGAGGATCGCGGCAAGCCCGCGGCCGATTCCCCGCCGCTCGCTCACGCCGCCTCCCGGATCGCCTCGGCCGCCTCGCGGGCGGCGATCTCCTCCGCGAGCTTCGCGTAGGCGATCGCGCCGCGGGAGGCGGGCGCGTAGGCGCTGACCGGCTCGCCGTAGCTCGGCGCCTCGGCCAACTTGACGCTGCGTGGGATCACGGTCTCGTACACCAGCTCACCGAAGTGATCGCGCAACTCGCGCTCGACGTCGATCGCGAGGCGGGTGCGCTCGTCGTACATGGTGATGATCAGACCCGACAACTCCAGAGACGGGTTGAGCTCGCGGCGGACCAGACCCAGGGTGTCGAGGAACTGGACCAGGCCTTCGAGGGCGAGGTACTCAGCCTGGACCGGGACCAGCACCCGGTCCGACGCGGCCAGCGCGTTGACCGCGACCGGGCCGAGCGAGGGAGGGCAGTCGAGGACCGTGAAGGCGAAGCGCTCGCGAAGCGGGCCGAGCCGTTTGCGCAGCCGCGTCTCGGCCTTCTTCATCCGCGGCAGCTCCACCGATGCGCCGGCGAGGTCGCGGCTGGCCGGAGCGAGCCAGAGATTGTCCGGCCCAGCGGGGCGCGCGGCTTCGGCGACCGAGACCTCGCCGCAAAGACAGTCGTATGTCGAAGGCGAGGCCTCGCGATCGGCGCCCAGGGCCAGGGTCGCGCTGCATTGCGGGTCGAGGTCGACGAGCAGGGTCTGGGGGCCGGCGCCGGCAAAGCCGGCCGCAAGGCTGATCGCGCTGGTCGTCTTGCCGACCCCGCCCTTCTGGTTCGCGACTGCGTAGACGGCGCCCATCAGGCGAAAATCAATCGACGTGTCGAGAGCCGAGCTCGGGTCATCAGCCTCACGCTCCCAGCCTAGCCAGCGCCGCGGCGACCGAAGGGGCGCTTCTTGGCCAGGCCGGGCCGACGCGGCAGCTCCTCCGGGGTCGGCCCGGACTTGCGAACGACGTGAAGGTGGCGATGGCGGCTGCCCGCGAACGGGCCCACCGCCCGCACCTCGACTGGCTGCATCGCCAGTCGATCCGCGGCCCGCTCGGCCTCGGTCTCCTCGTCCGCGTTTCGACGGCCCTTCCAGGCGACCAGCACCCCTCCTTCGCGAAGCAGGGGCGAGGCCAGCTCGGCCAGGGTCGAGAGCCTGCCGACAGCCCGTGCCGTCACCGCGTCATAGGCGCCGCGGCCGCCTTCGGGCGGGGGCGAGGTGGCCCAGGTCTCGGCGCGGTCGGCGACCACCCGCGTGTTGGCGAGCCCGCCGGCTGTTGCCGCGCGGCCGATGAACTCCGCCTTTCGGCTCACCGACTCGATCAGGTCCACCCGGGCCTCGGGCAGAGCTGCGGCCAGCGCCAGGCCCGGGAAGCCGGCGCCGGAGCCGACGTCGGCGATCCGCGTCGCGGACGCGAGCTTGACGATGGTGAGGCCACTGAGGCTGTCGGCGACGTGCACCCGCCAGGCCCGCTCCGGGTCGGTGATCGAGCTGAGCGATGCGCGCTCGTCGCGCAGCAGCTCAAGGACCGGCGCCAGGGCCTCGCGCACGTCCGGATCCTCGAGCTGCGGCGGCGGTCCCGCGGCGGTGCAGGAAGTGCTCACTCAGAGACCAGCGGGGCGACGACCACGCAGCGGTTCGGCTCCGTGCCCTCGCTGTAGGTCTCGACCTCGGGGCGCTCCTTGAGGCGCTCGTGAACGACGCGGCGCTCCGGTGCGCTCATCGCGTCGAGCTCGACCGGCCGGGCGAGGTCGAGGGCCTGCTCGGCGGCACGGTCGGCACGCCGCTGCAGGGTCTCGCGGCGGCGCTCGCGGTAGCCGGCGGCGTCGACCATCACCCGCTTGCGGTCCGCGATGCCCCGAAAGGCGGCCTGGTAGCAGAGCAGCTGCAGGGCATCGATCGTCTGGCCCCGCTTGCCGATCAGCAGGCCGTAGTCGTCTTCCCCGTCGACGACGGCGAGGATCTCGTCTTCACTCTCATCGATCTCGACATCGCCCTCGAGCTCGAGCTCGTCGAGAACCCGTTCAAGGACGGCGCGCACCCGCTCTGCGGGCTCGTCTGGCATCGATCCTGAGGGGCTCACCGGCCGCAGTCTAGGTCGTTCGCCAGGCGAGGCGCGAGCGCTGAACCGGACGGGTGCCGCGACGGGTCCGCTACCGGCGCTTCTTGCGCTTGCGCGGGGGCGGCGGCGGCGGCTTGGCCGCCGCAACCTGGGTCGGGGTCGGCATCGCGGGTGCCGGGATCACCCTCGAGGCCACGTACTGCTGGCCGACGGTCCAGAAGTTGGTCGTGATCCAGTAGATGCTCAGCCCGGCCGGGACCGTCGGCACGAAGAAGATCCCGATCAAGACGAAGACCCCGAGCAGCATGTACTGCTGGTTGCCGGCGGCGCTCGGCGAGGTCCGGATCATCACCAGGCTCGAGAGCGCCATCGAGCCCATGAACAGGACGACCAGGATCACCAGCTCGGCGCCGTGCGGCTTCTCGATGACCGAGTTGACGAACAGCCAGCTCTGATCGCCGCCGGCCAGCACGTCAGCTTTGAAGCTCGCCCCGCGCAGCAGCCGGAAGAGGGCGAAGAAGACGGGAAGCTGCAGCAGCAGCGGCAGGCAGGAGGCAAGCGGGTTGATCTTGTTCTCCTGGTAGAAGCGCATCATCTCCTGCTGCTGGCGCTGGCGGTCGTTCTTGTACTTCTCCTGGATCTCCTTCATCTGCGGCTGCAGCGCCTGCAGCGCGCGCATTCCCTTGATCTGCCTGTAGGTCAGCGGGATCAGCGCCGCCCTGATCACCACCGTCAGCGCAATGATCGACGTTCCCCAGCTGAGCCCGACGTCGTCGTGGAAGAAGTCGAGGATCGACTTCGCGAAGTCCTCCAGCGGCTGCAGGATGTCGGCGAGCGGGATCAACCCGAGATCACGGACGCCGTGACGGCGTGCCCCTGGGGACGCGCCTCGGCGAGCAGGTCAAGGACGCAGGGCGACGTCTTTGTCGGTGACAAATGCGAGCCCGAGGACGACGAGACCTGATGTGCGAGGCGCCTCATCCAGGGGCGGGGGGTTGCGGGGTTGGTGATCTGACCTCACCGTGATAGACGGCCGGGTCGACGGGCCCGACCCGCAGGGTGAAGCGGTCCGGCACCGGATCGAAGCCGCCGTGGCTGAACGGATTGCAGCGCAGCAGCCTCCAGCCAGCGAGCAAGCCTCCGCGCAGGGCGCCGAAGCGACGGATCGCGGTCGTCGCGTAGACCGAGCAGCTGGGCTCGTACTTGCAGCGGCGCGGAATCGCGGGGGAAAGATGACGCCGATAAATCGCAATTGGGGCAAGAAGTGCGCGTTTCACGTCAAACGGTCCTGCTCGGAGCTGGCGCCGAGCGCCTCGCGCAGCGAGATCCGCAATCCGCCGCTTCCCTCGCGCTCGAAAAGGCCTCCGATCTCCGCCCTGGCGACAAGAACGAAGTCGTGACCATGCGGCAGCTCGTCCTCGAGGCTCCAGAACGCCTCCCGCAGCGCGCGCTTGATCCGGTTGCGCTCGACCGCCCCGCCCACCTTGCGACCAACCGAGACGCCGAGTCGCGGCTTGTCCTCGCTCTCCTCCGGACGCGGAAAGCTGTAGACGACCAGGAAGCGGTTCGCGTGCGAAGACCCCTCGCGATAGACGCGATCGAACTCTCCGCTGCGCGACAGGCGGCGTCTGCGCCCGCCTGCGTCTCCCCTGGCCATGGTCAGGGAGTCAGGCGCTTGCGGCCCCTGCGGCGCCGGCGCCGCAGGATCGCGCGACCGCCCCGAGTCCGCATCCGGGCTCGAAAGCCGTGGGTTCGGGCGCGCTTGCGCTTCTTGGGTTGGTAGGTCCGCTTCATCGCCGCGCAGAGGCGCCAGTATACGGTCCTCTTGCGGCCAGCTTCGGGGCGCTCGAAGCAGCTTCGAAGCGCGCATCGACTTTTCACGCGAAATGCGAGAGCGCGTCTTGCGACACCTGGCGCGGCGGCGTATGGTCGCGCTCGCTTCGAGGCGGCGGCGTCCAAGAGGACCGGCACCACCGCTGCCGCAACCGCGACGAGAGGGGTTCGCAGAGGTGCCGCACGTCCCAGATCAGCTGGCGTCGATCCACGCTTCCGAGGCCAGTCTCAACGGCGCGGAGGTCGAAGGGGGTCCCGATCTCGGCTCGATCTGGGAAGCGGTCAGCGAGCGGCTGCGCGCCTCGGTGCCGGACGCAACCTTCAAGCTCTGGCTCGAGCCTTTGCGCCCCGGGGCCACCAGCGAGGACACCCTTTACGTGCGGGCCCCGGACGGTATCCGCGCCTGGGTCGAGCGCCGTTACGCGCCCCTGATCGAGCAGGCGCTGGGCCAGGTTGGCGGCGGGCTGCGCCGGGTCAGCTTCGCGGCGCCGGCGGAGGCGGGCGAATCCAGCACCGGCTCCGACCCGACAGCCCTCAACCCCAACTACACCTTTGAGCGCTTCGTGATCGGTGAGGAAAATCGGCTCGCCCACGCGGCCGCCCTGGCCGTTGCCGAAGCGCCCGCTGAGGCCTACAACCCGCTCTTCCTGCACGGGCTGCCGGGGCTTGGCAAGACCCACCTGCTTGCCGCGATCGCCAACTATCTGGGTGGCGCAGCGCCGCAGCTCAACGTCCGTTACACGACCGCCGAGAGCTTTACGAACGAGTTCGTCGGCGCCCTTCATGCCTCAGGTGCAGATGCCTTCAAGCGCCGCTACCGCGACCTCGACGTGCTGCTGATCGACGACGTCCAATTCCTGGAGGGAAAGCGACACACCGAGGAGGAGTTCTTTCACACCTTCAACGCTCTATATGAAGGTGGAAGCCAACTCGTCCTCTCCGCCGACCGAGTGCCAAGCGAGCTCTCAACGCTCGAGGAGCGCCTCCGGAGCCGCTTCGAGTGGGGCCTCACCGTCGCGGTCGGGAAGCCCAACCTCGCGACCCGGGTGATCGTCCTGCGCCGGCTGGTCAGCGAGGCCGGGATCGAGGTCGCCGACGGCGACGCTCTTGCCACGCTGGCGCACCGCATCGACGCCAACGTGCGCCAGCTGCACGGAGCGCTGACCCGGGTCATGGCCCACGCCTCGCTGCGGGCCCGTCCGCTGAGCTCCGAGCTGATCGAGGAGATCATCCCGGTTGCGCCTCGCCCGCAGTCCAACCTCGTTGGGCAGATCCAGCAAGCCGCCGCGAGCGTGTTCGAGATCCCGCTCGACTCGCTTACCGGGCCCAGCCGCGCCGCCGGACCACTACAGGCCCGCCAGCTTGCGATCTACCTCTGCCGTGAGCTGACCGACCTCTCTCTACCCCGAATCGGGCGCGAGTTCGGGGACAGGGACCACACCACGATTCTCAACGCGATTCGTCGCGTTGAGAAGCGCAAGCGCGAAGGTGACGCCAAGACTCAGCAACTGCTCACCGAGCTCCGAGAGACAATCCACAGCCTGCGGGGCAAAGCTGCTTGACGCCCGGCCGCACTGCAAGAATCAACCGCTCTGACCTCTTCCGCTCACAGCACCGCAGCCGCACTGGAAAGCCCGGGAACCGACATTTCCACAGAAACCACAGAGCTAAATACAACTAAAGAAAATTCATCTAAGAAGGATTCTCATTTGAAGCTCATCACTCAACGCCAAGAGCTCGTCACTCGCCTCGGTGTCGTGAGTCGAGCGGTTTCCACGCGTGCAACCACGCAGGCCTTGGCCGGGATCCTGCTCTCGGTGGAGGGTGGAAAGCTCTTGCTGCGAGCGACCGACCTCGAGATGGGGTTGCAGACCGAGCTTGACGCTGCGGTCGAAGGGGAAGGATCTGTCCTGCTGCCCGGCCGGCAGCTGGTCGAAGTGACGCGGTCTCTGAGTGTCGATGAGGTAACGATCGAGACTCGTGAGGCCGAGCGCGACGTTGAGATTCGTTCCGGTAGCGCTGTCTTCCACCTGCGCACTCTTCCCAGCGAGGACTTCCCGAACTTTCCAAGCCCTAGCGATGATCCTCTGCGGATCCCGGCGCCGGCGTTTGCGGCCACCGTGGAGACGGTTGCTCGAGCCGCGTCGCGCGACGACATGCGGCCGGTCTTGACGGGAGTGCTGGTCAGCGCCTCCGGCCGCGAGATGACGATGGTCGCCACCGATTCCTACCGGCTCAGCGTCAGGCGAACCGAGCTCGAGAGCGAGGTTGGAGGCGAGCTGGAGGCAAACGTGCCCGCTCGAGCCCTGCGCGAGCTGGCACGGATCCTGGTCAGCAGCGAGTCGGAGACTCGTCGAGGTCTCGCTGCTGCCCAACCAGGCCGTCTTCGCGACTGGACCGGTGCTGCTCAATACACGCTTGATCGAGGGGCAGTTCCCCAACCACAGCCAACTTCTGCCGGAGTCCTACGAGCATGACGTGCGGATGCCGCGCGACGAGCTTCTCGAGGTGACGCGCCGGGTCAGCCAGCTCGCGCAGCGAAACGCACCGCTGAAGCTCGCCTTCCGGCCCGGCGAGCTGACAATCGCCGCCGAGACCCCGGACGTCGGAGACGCGACCGAGACGATGCCCGCGGCGTTCGAGGGCGATCCGCTGGAGATCGGCTTCAACCCGGAGTTCCTTCGCGACGGCATCGAGAGCATCGAGGGCGACGAGCTGGTGCTGCGCTTGATCTCGCCGCTGCGTCCCGGTCTCCTGCAGCCCGGCGAGGGCGAGGACTATCGCTATCTCGTGATGCCGATCCGGCTCAACGTCTAGAAGCGGCGCCCGCAATGCTGGTGGCAAGCCTCGCGGCTCGTGACTTCCGAAGCCTCGAGCGGGCCGAGCTGGAGCTTGGCCAGGGGATCACGTCGGTGGTGGGCGAGAACGGGACCGGCAAGACGAACTTGCTGGAGGCGATCTACTTCGCCCTCAGCGGGCGCTCCTTTCGGGCCCGCGACCGCCGCGAGCTGATCCGCTTCGGCGAGCCGGTGGGTCGAGCCGAAGTTGCGGTCGAAGACGAGCGGGGCCGCCATTCGCTGCTCGCGTCGGTCTCGCGCTCCGAGGGCCGTCGCCATCTGCTCGACGGTGAGCCCGCCGCGCCAGCCCTGCTCGCCGACCAACGCCCGCACCTGGTCGTCTTCTCGCCCGATCGGCTCGCGCTTGTCAAGGGCCCGCCGGCCGAGCGCCGCGCGCATCTCGACCTCTTCGTCGCCGCTCGCTGGCCGTCCCGCGCCGAGCTGCGGCGTGATTACGGCCAGGTGCTGGCGCAGCGAAACGTCCTGCTTCGCCGCGTCGCCGCCGGACTCTCGCCGGAGCTCGAGCTGGAGACCTGGGACCAGGCGCTGACCGCCGCGGCGATCCCGCTGATCGAGTCCCGCTCCGAGCTCGCCGAGGACCTGGCGCCGCGCTTCGCCGAGGCGGCGGCGCAGCTCGGCCTCGAGCTGGCCGGGCTGCGCTACGCACCGCGCACGGAGGCGGACGCGGAAGCGCTGCGAGGCGGGCTGGCCGCGCGCCGCGAATCGGACCTGCGGCGATCGCGGACCTCGCTGGGCCCCCACCTCGACGAGCTGGAGCTGTCGCTTCGCGACCGCTCCTTGCGCCGCTACGGCTCTCAGGGCGAGCAGCGCACCGGGCTGCTGGCGCTGCTCTTCGCCGAGCGCGAGACGCTGATCGCCGCTGGGTCGGCGCCTCCCCTGTTGCTGCTCGACGACGTGATGAGCGAGCTCGACCCGGTCCACAGGGAGCTGCTCGCGAGCCGCCTCGCCGACCGGGGACAGACGCTTGTCAGCGCTGCTGACGAGCAAGCGCTTCCGGCCGCGGCGAAACAGCGGGTCGTTCGCATGCCCTCACTCGCTGGGGCGGCGCTGAAGGCGGTCGCCTGATCGGGCGCGCCGCACCCCGCCCCGCGTCGATTGCGGTTCGCGAAGCGCTGCAGCGCAGCGCCCCGCAGACCACCCTGGCCCTCGTGCAGAGCGCCTGGGCCGATGCCGTCGGTCCTGCGATAGCGGCGCAGGCCGAGCCGGTCGCGGAGCGCGAAGGGGTGCTCACCGTCCGCTGCGCCAGCGCCACCTGGGCGCACGAGCTCGCCCTCATGGAGCGCGAGCTGCTGAGCTGCCTTCGCGAGCAGCTCGGGGACCGCTCGCCGAGCTCCCTAAAGGTCTTGGCTGGCTAACCAGCTAAGACTCGGGGAGGCTCCCCGCGCGCTCCCGCGGCGCCAATCTCGGCAGCCGCTTCAGTTTAGTGCGTGATTTGCAGGCTTTTTGCGGCCTTTGCGGAGTTATTCCGGGGGCCCAAACTGGTATCCTTTATGTCAACTTGATCGCTTGCCCCGACGCTGGTTTCGCGGCTGATCTGAAGCCACCGGCGCTCGGGGCTTTCTCTCACGAACGGAAGGCAATTCTTGGCTGAAAAGAAGGCGCGTGCCCGCAGCACGAGAGCGGGCTCGAAGGGCTCAGCGGGCTCGAATAGGACCGCCACGAAGGCAGCGGCGAAGGTCGGAAAGGGGGGAGCCTCTTACGACGCCAAGGACATCACCGTGCTCGAGGGCCTCGAGGCGGTTCGCAAGCGCCCCGGGATGTACATCGGCTCGACCGGCGCGCGCGGGTTGCACCACCTCGTCTACGAGGTCGTCGACAACTCCGTCGACGAGGCGATCGCGGGGTATTGCGACGCGGTGCGGGTGGTCCTGCATCCCGACAACAGCTGCACGGTGTCCGACGACGGTCGCGGGATCCCGGTCGACCAGCACGCGAAGGAGAAGCGCCCGGCCGCGGAGGTGGTGTTGACGACGCTGCACGCCGGCGGCAAGTTCGGCGACGGTGGCGGCTACAAGGTATCCGGTGGCCTGCACGGGGTCGGCGTCTCGGTGGTCAACGCGCTCTCGGAGCGCCTCTATCTGGAGATCAGCCGCGATGGCTTCGTGTGGACGCAGGAGTACGAGCGCGGCAAGCCTCAGGCGGACTTCAAGAAGGGCGCGAAGACGAAGCAGACGGGCACGACGATCACCTTCCTGCCCGACCTCGAGGTCTTCGAGGAGTTCTCATTCGACTTCGAGACGCTGGCCGAGCGCCTTCGTGAGACCGCCTTCCTCACCCGTGGCCTGAAGATCGAGCTGGTCGACGAGCGCGGCGAGACGCGCGAGGTCAGCTTCCAGTACGACGGCGGAATCCAGGACTTCGTCAAGCACCTGAACGAGAACAAGGACGAGCTGCACCGCAAGGCGGTCTACTTCGAGGGCGAGAACGACGACGGGCAAGTCGAGGTGGCGATGCAGTGGAACACTTCCTACCAGGAGTCGCTGTTCAGCTTCGCCAACAACATCAACACCCATGAGGGGGGGACCCACCTTTCGGGGTTTCGCTCCGCCCTGACCAGGACCCTGAACGCCTACGCGCGCGGCAAGGGGCTGCTGAAGGAGAAGGACGAGAACCTCGCCGGCGAGGACGTTCGCGAGGGACTCACGGCGGTGATCTCGGTAAAGCTGCACGACCCGCAGTTCGAGGGCCAGACGAAGACCAAGCTCGGCAACCCGCCGATCGAGGGACTGGTCAAGGAAGCCGTGAACCGCAAGCTGGGCGAGTTCCTGGAGGAGAATCCCGGCGACGCGCGGCGGATCATCACCAAGGCGATCGACGCTTCGCGCGCCCGCGATGCGGCGCGCAAGGCACGCGACCTGACGCGCCGCAAGTCGGCGCTTGAGAACTCGACCCTGCCGGGCAAGCTCGCTGACTGCACGGTCAAGGACCCCGCTCACGCCGAGCTCTTCATCGTCGAGGGCGATTCGGCGGGCGGCTCCGCCAAGCAGGGGCGCGATCGCAATACGCAGGCGGTCCTGCCGCTGCGCGGCAAGATCATCAACGCCGAGAAGAGCCGCATCGACAAGGTGCTCTCGAACACCGAGATCCAGGCCCTGATCACCGCGATCGGGACCGGCGTGCACGACGAGTTCAACCTTTCCGAGGCTCGCTACCACAAGGTCGTCCTGATGACCGATGCAGACGTCGACGGCGCTCACATCCGCACCCTGGTGCTGACCTTCCTCTACCGGCAGATGCCGGAGCTCTTCGACGCCGGCTACGTCTACATCGCCAAGCCGCCGCTCTACGGGGTCAAGAACGGCAGCAAGATCACCTACGTCGAGCGCGAGTCCGAGCTCGAGGAGCTGCTGCTGCGCGACAAGCTCGAGGACTTCGAGCTCAACGACGCCAACGGGCGCTCCAAGAAGCTGACCAAGAGCCGCTGGCAGAGCTACGTGCGGCGTTCGAAGGAGTACCAGGGATGGGCCTCCTCGCTGCAGGCCGAGTTCGGCCATGACCTGGTCCACTTCCTGGAGGAGTCGCAGCTGCTCGACCAGGAGGTGGCGACGCTAGCCGGCGCCCGCAAGGTGCTCGCCGCGAAGGCGCCCGAGAGGGAGCCCTACGAGACCGAGCTCGTGAAGGACGCCAAGGACGCCCTGACCGTGAAGGCGGTCCATCGCAAGTCCGGCCTCGCCCGCACCCATGTGCTTCCCGAGCGGCTCTTCCAGCACCACGACTACCGCAAGTTCGTCGAGGTCCACGCGACGCTGCTCAAGCAGGTCGGCCGCCCGCCCTTCGAGGTGATCCTGGGCGGCAAGACGGAGGAGGCGGTCTCGTTCGTCGACCTGCACCGAGCGGTCATGGACCTCGCCAAGCAGGGGATCAACTTCAGCCGCTACAAGGGCCTCGGGGAGATGAACTCCGAGGAGCTGCGCGAGACGACGATGGACCCGGCCAGCCGTACGCTCGCGCGGGTGACGATGGAGGACGCCACGGCGTCGGACCGGATCTTCTCGATGCTCATGGGCGACCAGGTGGAACCGCGGCGCGACTTCATTGAGCGGAATGCGAAGGAGGTCACGAACCTCGATGTCTAGGCACGACACAGCCCCGCCTTGCAGGAGCCATCGCTGATGGCGCTCGAGGCCCTTACGGGGCGTATCGAGGAGCGCGAGCTCGAGAAGGAGATGCGCTCCTCCTACCTCGACTACGCGATGAGCGTGATCGTGGGTCGAGCGCTTCCCGACGTGCGCGACGGGCTGAAGCCGGTGCACCGCCGGGTCCTCTACGCGATGCACGACCTCGGCCTGCAGCCGACCCGGCCCTACCGCAAGTCGGCCTTCGTGGTCGGCGAGGTGATGGGCACCTACCACCCGCACGGCGACCAGGCGATCTACGACACCCTGGTGCGGATGGCGCAGGAGTTCTCGCTGCGCTACCCGCTGGTCGACGGACAGGGGAACTTCGGCTCGATCGACGACGACCCGGCGGCTGCGATGCGTTACACCGAGGCGCGGCTCGAGAAGCTGGCGACCGAGCTGCTGCGCGACATCGACGCCGACACGGTTGAGTTCGGCCCCAACTACGACGAGTCAAAGCGCGAGCCGCTGGTCCTGCCGGCGCGCTTTCCGAACCTGCTCGTCAACGGCTCCTCCGGGATCGCGGTCGGGATGGCGACCAACATTCCGCCCCACAACCTGCGTGAGGCGATCGCCGCGACGACCGCCTACATCGACGACCCCGAGATCGACCTGGCGGGCCTGATGGAGTACGTCAAGGGCCCTGACTTCCCGGGCGGTGGGCTGATGAGCGCCGCCGGCATCCGCGACGCCTATGCGTCGGGCCGTGGCAGCGTCAGGGTCCGCGCCCGCGCCCACGTCGAGCCGCTGAAGGGGGGCAAGGAGGCGATCATCGTCACCGAGCTCCCGTTTACGGTCAAGAAGGGCGGCGACGGCGGCTTGATCACGAAGATCGCCGACCTCGTACGCGAGAAGAAGCTCGACGGGATCTCCGACCTGCGCGACGAGTCCGATCGCAGCGGGATGCGCCTGGTGATCGAGCTGAAGCGGGGCGGCCCGCCGGCCAAGGTCGTTCTCAACAACCTCTACAAGAAGACCGCCATGCAGACGTCTTTCGGCGTCAACATGGTGGCGCTGGTCGACAACGTTCCGCGCACGCTCGGCCTCCGGGAGCTGATCCAGCATTACGTCGATCACCAGCGCGAGGTCGTCACCCGCCGCACCCAGTACGAGCTGCGCCGCGCCGAGGCCCGCGCTCACATCCTCGAGGGGCTGTTGGTCGCCCTCGACCACCTCGACGCGGTGATCAAGCTGATCCGCGGCTCGAAGGACCCCGACGACGCCCGCGACGGACTGATCGAGACGTTCGAGCTCTCCCGCGAGCAGGCACAGGCGATCCTCGACATGCGGCTGCAGCGCCTCACGGCGCTGGAGTCCGACAAGGTGCGCTCCGAGCACGCCGACCTGATCGAGCGAATCGGCGAGCTGCGGGCGATCCTCGCCGACGAGGCGAAGATCTTCGGCCTCGTCAAGGAGGAGCTCGCCGAGATCCTCGAGGCCTACGGCGACGAGCGCCGCACCGAGATCACCCACTTCGAGGGCGACATGGGGATCGAGGACATGATCGCCGACCAGCAGATGGTTGTCTCGCTGACCGCCTCGGGCTACGTGAAGCGGCTGCCGCTCGCGACCTACCGCCAGCAGCATCGCGGCGGCCGCGGCGTGATGGGCATGAACATGAAGGAGGGCGACTACATCGAGCACCTGCACATCTGCTCGACCCACGACTACATGCTCTTTTTCACCAATCGCGGCAAGGTCTACCGCAGCAAGGTCTATGAGCTTCCCGAGGGCTCGCGCACCTCGAAGGGCAGCGCCCTGGTCAATGTGCTGCCGCTCAGCGAAGGCGAGCGGGTGATGGCGGTGATCCCGACCCGCGACTTCAAGGAGGGCAAGTACCTCGTCTGCGCGACCGCCAAGGGCCAGGTCAAGAAGACCGAGTTCATCGCCTACAACACGCCGATCCGCGCCGACGGGATCATCGCGATCAAGATCCGCAAGGGAGACGAGCTGGTTCAGGTGCGCCTGACCAGCGGCAGCGACGACCTGCTGCTGGTCTCGAAGTCCGGCCATGCCTCGCGCTTCTCCGAGAAGCTGGTGCGGCCGATGGCCCGCGACACCGGCGGGGTGAAGGGGATGAACGTCTCCGACAAGGACAACCGCGTGCTCGCGATGGACGTCGCCCGCGACGACACCGAGCTCTTCGTCGTCACCGAGAACGGCTACGGCAAGCGCACCGCGGTCTCCGAGTATCCGGTCAAGGGTCGCGGGACGAAGGGCGTGCTGACCGCGAAGCTGACCACCAAGAAGGGTGGCCTGGCCGGGGCGCTGATCGTGCGCGAGCACCAGGAGCTGCTCTTCATCAGCCAGAACGGGATGGTGCAGCGGACCACAGCCGGCGGCATCTCGCAGATGGGCCGCCCGACCCAGGGTGTCCGGGTGATGAACATGAAGGACGACGATCGGGTCAGCGCGGTTGCTCTGGTCGTCGAGTCCGAGGCCCCGGAGACCGAGCCGGCCGAGCTCGAGCCGGCCTCGGTCGACGGTGATGGTGGCGCCCCCGCCGACTGAACGCACGAGGCCGCTCCAGGCGCTGACTCCTTCAGCGCCGGTGGGTCAGCTTCGTCTCCGATAGCGCGAGCAAACTGACCCAGGGGCAGTAGTCTGGCGCGGCCATGGAGCTGCGCGGGCGCAATGCGCTGATCACCGGTGCGGCCGGCGGGCTGGGCGGCTACTTCGCCCGGGCGCTCGCGGCCGAGGGCGTCAACCTGGCGCTCTCCGATCTCGCCGAGGCGCCGCAGCAGGCGCTCGTCGACGAGCTCAGCGCCGGCGCTGGGCGGGTGCTGTCGGTCCCCGCCGACCTCAGCGATCGCGAGCAGGCGAAGGGTCTGATCGATAGGGCCAGCGAAGCGGTCGGGCCGCTCGACATCCTCGTCAACTCGGCCGGCCTCGAGTTCGCCGGCCCATACCTGGAGCGCTCCGAGAAGGAGATCCTGACGCTGCTCGAGGTCAACCTGACCGCGACGATGCTGCTCGACCGCGCCGTCCTGCCGGGAATGCTCGAGCGGGGCCGCGGGCACATCGTCAACATCGCCTCGCTGGCCGGGAAGGTCGCTCCCGCTTCGCTGGCGAGCTACGCGGCATCCAAGCACGGGGTCGTCGGCTTCAGCCACTCGCTGCGGGCCGAGCTCGCCGACACCCCGGTCGGCGTCTCGGTGATCTGCCCCGGCTTCGTCGCCCGGGTGGGGATGTACGGACGCGTTGGCGGCGCCATCGACCCGCCCGGGCCGCTGCGCCCGATCGAGCCCGAGCAGGTCTCCGACGCCGTCGTCGAGGCGATTCGCGAGGACCGACCGGAGATGATCGTCAACGGGCGCGGCACCAAGGTACTGCTCCTTCTCGCCGCGATCGCCCCGGGGCTGGTCTCGAGGCTCTCGCGCTCGCCTCGCAACCGCCGCTTCGCCGAGGACTTTGCGGCCGCCAAGGAGGCGGCTCCGGACACCGTCGCCGAGCAGAAGGTCCATGCCTCCTCCGACTGAAGGCGGCCGCCGACTGGCGGTTTTGCTTGAATGGAAAGACCGGAGAAAGGAGGTGGTCCTAACTTGAATCACATGCTTTTCGGGACGCTGGAGGTGCAGGGCCGCTAGGCAATGTGGTGCCTGCCGGGGACTTGGTCCCGGCAGAGGCAGGTCAGGCGGCACAAGCCGTCTCGATGACCTGGCTGCCCGGCGGAATCCAACCCGGGCACCGGCGATGAAGGGGGTCGGGATTCACGTCCCACCCGACCGCGAAACCCCGACTCGCTCACCCGCACCTTTGCAACGAGAAGGGCCGCCGGCAGGCGGCCCTTCTCGTTGCACGAAATGCCCGGCGCGTCCTCAGCTCCTCAGTGAGCCGCCAGGCGAACGGTCAGCCGGCCTTTGCCCGGCGAGCCTGCCGCGGTAGCAGTGGCCTGACGCTGCCCGCGCTGCGGGTCACGGCCTGAAGGGCGGGGTCATAAAGGTCGCGGCGCCCTGCTATTTCGGCAGCAGCCACGGTGGTGGCTTCACCAGGATCCGGGCCGCCCAGAAAAAGCACAGCGCCCCGACCAGCGTCATCGATGTGGCGACCGCCGCATTGACCAGCTCGTTTGTGTCGGGGATGACGTAAGCGGCGACGGCTGAGACGCCGAAGGCGATCGAGCCGATCAGGTTGAGCGTCGCCGAGCGGCGCACCTGGAGGATGGCGTGGACCACCGCGATCTCGGCCAGAACACTGGCGACCAAAAAGCAGACCGAGCCGATCGCGTCAGGGGACCAGACCACCAGGTCGGCGTGGTCGCCGCTCGAGAATCGGTCACTCATGCCGAAGAACGTGGTGACGTTGAAGAAGGCGGTGCCGAGGAACTGGATGGCAGCGGCCCAGACCTCGCTGCCCTCCCCCCGGGCGACGCGGAGCTGCTCGAACGCCGCGGTCGTGAAAAAGATCGAGCCGATGAAATAGGTGACGGCGACGGCCCGGCCGGAGAGATCAGACGCGGCCGGAAGCGAGGCGAAGGCAAAGCAGGCGGAGCCGGTCATGAAGAGGACGCCGATTCGCCTGGCGTCGCCCTGCGCGGCACCGGCGCTGACAACCGCGGCAGAACCGGCGCTCATGCGGCATCCATAGCATCAACCCCACGACTCTCAGCTGTTTGGCTGCTCAGGCCGGAGCGAGGTACTGCTGCCAGGCGAGGGGAATTG
>CAWJCP010000008.1:0-45604 GCA_963841445.1 uncultured Solirubrobacterales bacterium | reverse complement strand
CGGATCCGCATCGCCGCCCACCTGCGCGCCGAGCGCCGCGAGGTCGTCTTCACCCGCAACGTGACCGGGGCGATCAACCTCGTCGCCCGCGCCTGGGGCGCCGCCAACGTCGGCGCCGGCGACCGCATCGTGATCACCGAGATGGAGCATCACTCCAATGTCGTCCCCTGGTACCTGCTTGCTCAAGAAGTCGGCGCGGTGCTGGACTGGGTCCCCGTCACCGACGAGGGGCGAATCGACCTCGACGATCTGGCGGCAGCACTGGAGCGGGAGCCGAAGATTCTCGCCGTGGCACATGTCTCCAACGTGCTCGGCACGATCAACCCGATCGAGGAATTCAGCCGCATGGCCCACGACGCGGGCGCGCTGGTACTCGTCGACGGCGCCCAGGCAGCACCGAAGCTGGGGCTCGACATCGGGCGGCTGGGTGCCGACTTCTACGGCTTCACCGGTCACAAGGCCTACGGGCCGACCGGCGTCGGGGTCCTCTGGGGGCGCCGCGAGCTTCTCGACGCGATGGGGCCATATGAGGGCGGCGGGTCGATGATCCACAAGGTGCAAAAGCAGACGATCAGCTGGGCCGAGGTCCCGGCCCGCTTCGAGGCAGGGACTCCCCCGATCGCCGAGGCGGTCGGGCTCGCGGCTGCGATCGACTGGATCGACGAGCTCGGCACCGACGCGATCCACGCGCACGAGTCCGAGCTGGCCGAGTACGCGCTCGCACGGCTCGCGGAGGTCCCCGGGCTGCGGATATTCGGTCCTCCGGCCGGAGAGGACCGCACCGGGATCGTCTCCTTCGAGCTCGAGGGAGTGCACGCCCATGACGTCTCCGAGATCCTCGACCGGCACGGCGTCGCGGTTCGCGCCGGGCACCACTGCGCCCAGGTCCTGATGGAGCGGCTCGGCGTCGCGGCCACGACCCGCGCCAGCCTCGCGGTCTACAACACCCAGGCGGAGATCGACCGGCTGATCGACGGGCTGATTGACGCCCGCCGGGTCTTCGAGCTGTGATGGACGAGCTCTACCGCGACCAGATCCTCGAGCACTACAAGCGCCCGCACAACTTCGGAGCGCTTGAGGATTTCGACCTCGAGTTCGAGGACACGAACCCGTTCTGTGGCGACGAGCAGCAGGTGCGGATAAAGCTCGACGACGAGGGACGGGTCGCGGAGGTGCGCTTCGAGGGCAAGGGATGCGCGATCTCGACCGCGGCCAGCTCGCTGCTCAGCGACGAGCTGGCCGGCAAGACTCGCGAAGAGCTGCTGCGCCTCGACAAGGACTTCGTCCTCGAGCTGCTCGGGATCGAGATCTCGGCGACGAGGATGAAGTGCGCGCTGCTCGGGCTCAAGGTCGTCAAGGGCGCCAGCCTCGGCCAGTCCGCCGACTGGGAGGACGAGGGCGAGCGAGGCGACCCGGCCGAGTTTCAGCGCTCAGGCATCTGACTCCTCCCGCACCGAGTGAACACTTTCCCCGGCTATAGGGGGTCAAGTGTTCAGTCGGCGCTGGGCGTCGCCTCGAAGATCCCGAAGGACGCCCCGTGCGGATCCCGCAGGATCGCCAGCCTCCCCATCGGCAGGTCCATGGTCAGCACCTCCTCGGCGCCGGACGACTTCGCCTTCGCAAGCGTCGCGTCGCGGTCGTCGACCGTGAAGTAGACGAGCCAGTGCGCTGGGACCTCGTCGGGTGCCCGGCCGCGGATGTCGAGCATCCCGCCGACGCTGTCCTCGTCCTCGGACCGCTCCGGGTGGCGCCAGGTCGTGTAGGTGCCTCCCTCCCCCATGTCGACCTCGTTCGCGTCCCAGCCGAAGACCTTTGTGTAGAAGGACCTTGCGCCATCGGGGTCGCGGGTGTTGAGCTCGTTCCAGGAATAGGAGTTGGGCTCATTGACAATCTGGGCGCCGGCGAAGATGCCCGGCTGCCAGATGCCGAACACGGCTCCTTCCGGGTCCGAGAAGACCGCCATTCGGCCGAGGTCCATCACGTCCATCGGCTCGGCGATCACAGCGCCGCCGGCCTCACGGACCGCGGCTGCGGTCGCGTCGGCGTCCTCGACGCTCACGTAGCCCGACCAGACGGTGGGCTGGCCCTCCTGCATCTGCGGCATCAGCCCCGCCGCGGACTTGCCTCCCAGGGCGGCCAGCCGGTAACCGCCGGTCTGCTCGGAGTTCTCCTGCTCGGGCACGTCCCATCCGAACAGCGCGCCATAGAACTCGATCGACTTCTCGAGGTCTGGGGATGCAAGGTCGACCCAGCAGGGGGTCCCGGGCTTGTAGGCGGTCATCTCAGTCATGGCGATCTCCCTTGGAGCTCCTTGGATTGCTCCTCCGATCCTCCCACTCGACGATCGGCGCCGTCGGCTGACACCAATTGCTCGCTGTGCACTTGTGGTCGCTGTAGCAACTCCAACTGCACAGCCTTGCCGAGAGCCGGCGAGTCGCGAGACAGGCCGCGCCGCCACGCCCGCTAAAATCCGAGTGCAACAGTAGGTTTTACGTGACTTCAATCACAACCTGGAAAGGCACGCTTGAGCGACAAGGTCACCGTCTGCCCCGCGGCGGAGCTTCCGCCCGGAGAGACGCAGCTCGTCGAGGTCGAGGGCCGCAAGATCGGCGTCTTCAACTGCGACGGGCATCTGTACGCGATCGAGGATCGCTGCTCGCACGACGACGGACCGCTCGCCGAGGGCGAGTTCGATCCCGATGCCTGTACCGTGGAGTGCCCCCGTCACGGCTCGCTGTTCGATCTGACAAACGGCAGGCCGAAGACGCTTCCCGCCTACGTGCCCGTGGAGACCTTTCCGGTCACGGTCGAGAACGAGACCATTCAACTGGAGGTCAATTGAGATGGCAACGCCCGAGGTAGTCGCAGAGCAACAGGACCTGCAGGGGATCAACGCCGACTACAAGGAGAAGTTCGGCTTCCACGATCCCGAGACCGGCTATGCGTACAAGGCCCCGAAGGGGCTCTCGCGCGAGGTCGTCGAGTCGATCTCCGAGTACAAGAGCGAACCGCAGTGGATGCGCGACTTCCGCATCAAGGCCTACGAGCACTTCGAGGCGCGTCCGACTCCGACTTGGGGCGGCAACCTGGGCACGATCGACTGGAACGACATCCATTACTTCGTCCGCGCCTCCGAGAAGAACAGCCGTGACTGGAGCGAGGTGCCGGATGACATCAAGAAGACCTTCGACCGCCTCGGCATCCCGGAGGCGGAGCGCAAGTTCCTCTCCGGGGTCGGCGCCCAGTACGAGTCCGAGGTCGTCTATCACCAGGTAAACGAGAAGCTCGAGGAGCAGGGCGTGATCTTCACCGACATGGACACCGCCCTGCGCGAGCACGAGGACATCGTGCGCGAGCACTGGGCGACCGTGATCCCGCCCAACGACAACAAGCTGGCGGCGCTCAACTCCGCCGTCTGGTCCGGCGGCTCGTTCGTCTACGTCCCGGCGGGGGTCAAGGTGGCGATGCCGCTGCAGGCCTACTTCCGGATCAACACCGAGAACATGGGCCAGTTCGAGCGCACCCTGATCATCGCCGAGGAGGGCTCCGACGTCACCTACATCGAGGGCTGCACGGCGCCGGTCTACTCAACCGACTCGCTGCACTCGGCGGTGGTCGAGATCATCGCCAAGCCGAGCTCGCGGGTCCGTTACACGACGGTCCAGAACTGGTCCCAGAACGTCTACAACCTGGTCACCAAGCGCGCGATCGCGCAACAGAACGCGACGATGGAGTGGGTCGACTGCAACCTGGGCTCGAAGCTGACCATGAAGTACCCGTCGATCTACCTGCTCGGCGAGGGCGCCCACGGCGAGGTCCTCTCGATCGCCTTCGCGGGCGACGGCCAGCATCAGGACGCGGGCGCGAAGATCATCCACGGGGCCCCGCGCACGACATCCTCGATCTTCGCGAAGTCGATCGCCAAGGACGGCGGGCGCTCGACCTACCGCGGCCTGCTCGAGGTCGCCAAGGGGGCCACCGAGAGCCGTTCGAAAGTCGTCTGCGACGCGCTGATGCTCGACGAGGAGTCGCGCTCGGATACCTACCCGACGATCCGCATCGACGAGTCCGACGCCGACGTCGGCCACGAGGCCACGGTCTCCAAGGTCGGTGACGAGCAGGTCTTCTACCTGCAGAGCCGCGGCCTCGACGAGGAAGAGGCCTCGAAGATGATCGTCAACGGCTTCATCGAGCCGGTCACCAAGGAGCTGCCGATGGAATACGCGGTCGAGCTCAACCGGCTGATCGAGCTGCAGATGGAAGGCTCGATTGGCTGAATCTGGGCCCGCCGCCTCCTCCGCTTCGCGTCCGGGGGCGGCGGGGTTGGCGGAGCCCGAGCCCGACTGGCTCAGCGAGAGGCGCCGCCAGGGCGCCTCTTTGGCGAGCGAGCTGGCGCTGCCGGACGCGAAGCAGAAAGGTTGGGAGTTCACCGACCTCGCCGGCCTCGACCTAGACGCCTACGAGCCGGCGAACGGCACCGTCAATCTCGAGGCTGGCGGCGCCGCCGACGCGGGCGCGATCGTGCTGCCGCTCGACGCGGCCCTCGCCGAGCGACCCGACGCGTTGCGCGAGCACCTCGGCTCGCTGGTCTCGATCGAGGATCCCTTCGTGGCCCGAAACGACGCCGCCTGGGAGGCCGGCGTCCTCGTCTACGTCCCCAGCGGTGTCCACGTCCCCGAGCCGATCGAGGTCTCGGCCGTCCAGGGCGCTGCCGGCTCCACCCTTCATTGGCGCACCCTGATCGTGCTCGAGGAGGGTGCCGAGGCCGAGGTCTGGGAGGGCTACGGCTCCGAGGACTCAGAGCTCGACGCGGTCCTCAACAGCGTCGTCGAGCTGCGGGTCGGTGACGAGGCCCGGCTGCGCTACGTCTGCAAGCAGGACATCTCTGAGCAGAGCTGGATCTTCGCCACCCAGCGCGCCGAGGTCGGCCGCGACGGCTCACTCGATTGGACGGCGCTGGGCTTCGGCTCGGCGCGCGGCAAGGTGCGGATGGAGACCAAGCTCGCCGGCCAGGGCTCAGAGGCGCGGGTGACCGGGGCCTACGCCGGGGGCGGCAGCCAGCACCTCGACTTCGACACCACCCAGGAGCACGCCGCACCCAACACCTTCTCCGACCTCGCCTTCCGCGGCGTGCTCGCCGACCGCGGCACCGCGGTATGGCGGGGAATGATCCGCGTCGATCCCGGCGCCCAGCAGACCGACGCTTTTCAGGAAAGTCGGAATCTGCTTCTGTCGACGAAGGCCCACGCCGACGCGATCCCGGGCCTCGAGATCGAGGCCAACGACGTGCGCTGCACGCACGCCGCCGCGGTCGCGCAGATCGACCGTGAGCAGCTGCACTACCTGCGCGCGCGCGGCCTCGACGAGGGCACCGCGAGGCGGCTGATCATCGAGGCCTTCCTCGAAGCGCTGGTCGAGCGGCTCGGCGAGGGAAGGCTCCGCGACGAGATCTCCGCCGCGCTCGAGGAGCGCCTCGGCGAACTGCTGGGGTCCTGAGGATCGCCGCCGTCAGGCGCCCTTGAAGGCGAAGCAGAGCTTCGGCCCCAGCCTCGACCGTAGCTTGTGCCAGCTGGCGCAGTAGTTGCCGGACCCCTGGACCGAGAAGTGGGTCCTGAACCTGACGAAGGAGCGATAGGTGTCGCCCCGCTTGTGGAGGCGGAAGCGCCTGCAATCGCGGCGGCCGCCACTGCCCTTGCGCGTGCAGAGCGTGTACTTGCCGGTGAAGCTGAAGGTGGAGATGCCGAGGAACGTCTTTTGTCCCCTGGCGACGACGCGCGTGCAGTAGTCGCCGGTGCGGCTGCAATAGCCGTCGAGAAGCTTCGCCGGAGCGGTCGCTGAGCTGAGCGCGAGCATCACGACGCAGGCCGCGATCAGCGCCGCCCCGCGCCGGATCGTCTTCACCGATCGGCCCCCCGCTTATCCTCGGCCTTGCGCTCCTCGCGCTCGGCGCGCCGCTCCGCGATCGTCGTCCTGATGATCGCGAATACCACCACCAGGACCGGCGGAACGTAGAGCACCCAGAGCCAGTGCCCGGCGTGGGCGTATGGAATCAGCTGCTCGTGCCCTTCAGGAATCAGGTCGAAACACCCCTGGTCAACGGTTCGCCTGCGAGAGCAGATAGAGGCCGAAGCAGGTGAAGCCGACCATCACCGCGAGCATCCAGTACTGCGAGCGCGAGGCCTGTCTGTAGTCCTTCCAGTAGGCGAGCGCCCGGTCGTGGGCCATGGTCAGGCCGCAGACGTGCCCGACGACGAGGGCGGCGACCTGGACGTACCAGATCGCGTTCGTCCCCAGCACCCCGTAGTCGATCCCGCTGCCGGCGGTGCCGAAGATGTCGGATCCGGTCCCGAGCGGATCGGAGAGCAGGTAGGTGAACTGGGCCTGCTCTTGGAAGACGAAGAGGCTGAAGTAGTGAGCGACCAGATATGCGAACGCGATCGGGATCAGCGTGTGTGCGAAGCCGGTCCGCAGCTGGGCGACCGGCGGCGCGTTGCGGATCGTCCGCATCCCCTGCACTCCGAGCAGGAAGAGGGCCGCTACCCCGACCAGGGTGAGGATCAAGAAGATGCTGTCGGTGAGGCGAAATGCCGTGATCAGGCTGATGCCTGCGTCGACGAAGCGCTGGAAGGTGCTCTTGATCGGGTCCGCGAAGGCGCCCTCCTCGGCCCCGTCGAAGCTGGTCGTCGCGATCGAAGCGACGACGAGCGCCACCGAGCCGGGAACGGTTCCCCATTGTGCGGCCCCGGAGAACAGCCGGCGACGGCCGAGCTCCCCGTCTCTGACCTCGAGCACGGAGAGCTGCGAGAACATGTTGAAGTAGACGGAGAAGGTCTCGCCCCGCCGCACCCATTGCTCGGTTCCAAAGACGGTCATCATCGCCAGCGTGTAGGCGCTGTAGACGAGCGCCGCGACGCCGACCGAGTGCGGCGTCAGCCCCACCGTCCCCCCCGACCCGTAGATCAGCTCCAGCCAGACGAAGGCGACCAGCCCGGCGGCTGCGGGCCAGCGCCCGAGACGCTGCGGGTAGCGGGCGTGGGCAGGGGCCTGGCCGCTCAGGGCCCTGAACGCGCCCCCGACCAGACGGCCGATCGCCCGCCAGGGGTTGAAAGCCCGAAACACGTCGCCGAACAAGATGCTGAGCAGCGGGAACCCGAGCCAGCAGGTCACGAAGAGGAAGGTGACCGAGAGATTCCGGTCCGAGGCCTCGGTGCCGTGAATGCCGGACCAGATCGCGATACCGAGCAAGAAGACGCCGATCAGGCCCGCCACCAGCTCGAGCAACGGGTTGAGCAGCAGGCGCGAGGCGCCCTCGAGCGGGCGCCAATGCTCCTGCTCGAAGCGGGGCTGCCTCCAGAGCGTCGAGAGGGCGAAGAAGGAGACGAGCAAGACGATCGAGGCCCCCCAGGCGAACAGCCAGGCGGGGATCGGGAGGTCGGCGCGCGCGGTGAGCGCGTGGCCGAGCGCCGGCTGGGGAATCGCCAGGGCGGCGATCGGCGCCGCAAGCACGGCGCCGATCGCCCCCGCCCTGCGCAGGCCGCGGCTCATCAGCCGGGCTCGACCTTCAGGTCAGCGATCGTGTTCTCACCGCCGCCGTGATGCAGCTCGACCTCGAAGGCGCCCTCGAGGTTGGCGGGAAAGTCGAAGCTGACGCTGCCGCCCGCCTTGATCGGCTTCTCGAAGTCATAGCCGTGCACATGGACCTCACCCTCGATGTCTGAAGTGACCTTGAAGCGCACCGGGTCGCCGCTGGTCACGGCAAGCGACGCGAGACCCCCGACGGGCTCGCCGCCGCGCAGATGGATCACCGGGATTGCGGCTCCCTGCTTCGCGGTCGGGCCCGTGCCCTGGCCGCTTCCAGGCGAGTTGTCGTCGCTGCCGCCGCTGAGGACGATGAACAGGACGACAGCGATGGCAAGCACCGCTACACCGACGCCGATCTTCGATCGGTCTGACATTCACTCTCCTTTGCTCGAGGCGGCGCAGTCCTCCCCGCGTCGCCGATTGGAACCGCGTCGCCGCGGCTCGGGCTCAGGAAGGCTGTGGCGGCGGGCGGCGGGCAAGGCCGAACTCGAGCGGCCGCGAAGCAGCCGCTATGCGGAGCCAGGTTCGCCCGGCTGTAACCCGGCAACGGGGGCGCCGCGACGGCAACGAGGTGCCGGGGGCCGCGACCAGGCCTTCGACGCGGGCAAGGCCGCCGTCGAGCGCCGCACAGATCGAGCCGAATAGCAGCGACAGGGGCAGCGCAAGCCAGCCGCCGCCCGCGAAGACCGCCCCGAGCCCGGACGCGTGCCCAGCGCCCAGCAGGCCCTCGGCCGTCTCTTGGACCACGAACACCGAGAGGACCGTCGCCGCGTAGATGATCGCCCGCGTCCGTGGCGACCCAATCGAGGGGGCGGGGGCGGCGGAGAGGGCGACGCGCAGCAGCCCGCCGGCCAGAGTCGCGATCGCGAACCCGGCCAGGATCGGCAGCGCCTCGAGCAGATAGCCGTGGCCCTGACGGGCGAGCTGCTCGTCGGCGCCGGAGCCGTAGGCGAGCAGGTAGCGCAGCTGATGGACCGCCAGCGCCGCCAGGGCGATCAGCGATGCCGAGCGTGCGATCGAGGCTGGTCGGCGAGCCATGGTCACGGTGCGATTCTAGGCATCGTCGCTCAGGGTCGCGCGACGCGCAGGCTGGCGATCTCAATCTCCGAGGCCGAGGCGACGATCGGGAACTGGCCGGACTTGCGGGCCCTGAAGGAGACCAGCGTGCGCCCGGGCCCGACCGTGCGGCTGACCCCGTAGCCGACCACATCGACGCCCAGCTCCTGGTCGGAGCCGACGACGAAGCGGGCGATGCGACCTTGCTGGAAGTCGAGCCGGACCGGGCCGCTGGGGGGCGGCTTGCCGCCGATCACCTTGACCAGCGGCACGCGCGCGGTTCGCGACGGCCCCCCGGAACGTCCACCGCCGCCCTGGATGCCGGAGATTCGCGGCGCGTCGATCGTGCCTTCGCTGCCTTCGAAGACGAAGACGACGATCACTCCGATCCCCAGCGCCAGGCCGAGGACGATGCCGATCACGCGGTCAAGCCAGCGCGACCGCCGCTTCCGGGGCGTCGCTGCGGTCGAGCCGGGCTTGGCCTCCGCCGGCACTACCCAGAGGCGCCGACGCCGTCGAGCAGGCGCCAGTTGGCGCGCAGCGCCGATTCGGCGGCGCTCAGCAGCGCGTCTTCGTCGGCCCCCTGCAGGCGGCGATCGACCAGCTCGCGCCCGGCCCGTGCGTGCTCGACGTCGAGCCGCTCGTGGACCCGGAAGTAGGCGTTGCCCTCCCCGTCGCCGACCCCGTAGTGAGTCGCCAGGCCCTCGCGCTTGGTCCGCGAGATCTGCGGCTGCCCGCTCTCGATCGCATAGAGGCGCACCAGCGAGGGCAGCAGCCCGTCATCGGCCGTCCAAGCGGCCACGCACTCGCGTGTCTGCGGCGTCGGCGCGGCGGCGGCGTCGCCGCCGACCGCCTCCATGAACCCGTCCCAGAGCTCGACGTGATCAGCTTCCTCGCAGGCATGCCGGCGCAGCTGCGCCCGCTCCGCCTCCGGGGCGGCGCCCGCGGCCTGCTCGCTGAGCCTGGCGATCGCCTCGGTCGCGTGCCGGTATTGACCGGCGTACTCGGCCAGCTCCTCGCGGCTCAGCTCGCCCTTCGACCAGCGCACGTAGAACGGGTGCTCCAGGACGTTGCACCGGGTGCGCGCCACTTCGATTCGCTGCCAGAACGTGTTCACGCTGCCTCCCCTCGGGTCGGTTCGGACCGGCATGTTATTGGCGCCGTCCGGTGTCGCTGCAGCGGGGGCGGGTGGGGATTCCGCCGCTTGCGCAATATGTTTGGCCGGGTGCGGCCAGAACGACCTGACATCGCCGCCCCCGACCTGCCCTCCGGCATCGCCTGGGTCGGCGGACGGCCGGCGCCAATGCAGGCGCTGAGCGCCGGCGGTCCTGTCCTCGTCCACTTCTTCGACTTCGCGCAGCTGAACAGCGTGCGAGCGCTGCCCTATGTGAGCGAGTGGCAGCGGCGCTACGCGAATGCCGGGCTTACGGTGCTCGGTGTGCAGGCTCCCCGTTTCGCCTTCGGAGCCGACCCCGACGTAGTGCGCATGGGATTGGAGCGACTCGGCGTCGCGCACCCGGTCGCAATCGACGCCGAGCGCGAGATCTGGCTCGATTACGGCTGCAAGGGATGGCCGAGCCTCTTCCTCTGGGGCCGCGACGGGGTGCTGCGCTGGTACCACTTCGGCGAGGGCGACTACGACTCCACAGAGGAGGCGATCCAGGAGGAGCTGCGAGCCGAGGACGCGCTGCGCGAGCTGCCGCCGCCGATGCAGCCGCTGCGCCCGACCGACGCAGCCGGCGCCGCGGTGATCCCCCCCACCCCGGAGCTCTTCCCGGGCGCCGAGGGGGCGCCGCTGCGGCTCGGCGCCGGCGGCGATGGGGTGAGCCTCGAATACGAGGCCGCCGGGGCCCACGCCACCCTCGAGGGTCGGGGCATCGTCCTGGTCACGATCGACGATCGGCCCAGCGAGGAAATTGGCATCGAAGGCGCCGGCCTCTACGAGCTCAGCACCCACCCCCGCAACGAGCGGCACCGGATCGCCCTCGAGGCCGGGACGGGCGCGGTGGATGTCTGGTCGTTGAGCTTCTCCCCGGGCGTTCCCTGAGCGCTCAACTTCGCCACCGCGCCGTCGGACCACCGGGCGGCATCAGCAGCCAGATGCGCAGCCGACCCTGCCAGCCCAGCCCGGAGGCGAGCGCGCGTCGAGCGTTACGGCGCTGCCGCGAGCTTGGCGGCTCGATCGCCCCTGCGGCGTAACGGCTGCGACGCAAATGAGCCGCGTAAGCAGCCGCACCGTGCCTTTTTGCGCGCCCCAGGCTCGCCTCCAGGCCGCGCAGGGTCACGCCGGGCCTCTGCGCCGGGCCCAAGCGAGCCGTCGCGGCTCGCAGCTCGATCGCCTGCAGCTCGGCGAGCTGCGTCGATCCCAGCTCCCGGTGCCGCGCGCCACGGTGAATCACGGCCGCGATCGCCACCAGCGCGGCAATCGCAAGCGCCGCCACGAGCGCGACCCAGCCAACAGCGAAGCTCGTCGGACCGCCTCCCCCTGCGGCCCGCCTTCTCGCCGGCAAACGACTCCGCGGCGAGCCGGTCTGGAACCGGCCGAACGGACGCCGCGCGCTGGCGGTCGGACCGATGCTGCGGGCGACCGCGGGGGCGGCGGCGGGCGTCGGGTCGAAGGTCACCCAGCCGATCCGGTTGAAGTAGACCTCGACCCAGGAATGGGCATCGAAGTCGCTGACCACGAAGCCGTCGCGGATCCGCTCCCCGGGTGCGAACCCGCCGACGACGCGGCTCGGGATCCCGACCATCCGCAGCATCAGTGCCATCGCACCTGAGAACTGCTGGCAGTAGCCGCGCCGGTCCCTGAACAGGAACGCGGGCAGCGCGAAGCGGTGCGTGGGCGGCGACTCGTCGTATCGGTAGCGGGAGCGCAGATAGCGCTGCATCGCGGCGGCGACCGCGAACGCCGTCGGCCTGCCGGCCGCCAGATGCCTGGCCAGTCGATAGACCGGTGCGTAGGGCGAGTCCAGAAGTCCGGGCGCGGCCGCGGCCGCCGGACCACCTCGCAACGGCACGGTGACCGAGCGCAGGGTGATCGCCAGGGGCGGCGATTGGACGTTGGTGTTAGGTGGCGCCAGCTTGCCGACCCGGGGAACGTCGACGGTCGTGTAACGCGACAGCCTGGCCGGATACGCCGCCTCGGAGGAGCGCATCGCGGCAGCCGTCGGCTGCGGGTCATAGGCGCGAATCGAATAGGAGTCCCCTTCTCTGAGCGGCCTGCTCACCGACACTCCCTGCGCGGACTCGGGCAACGGGTCGGCCCCGCTGACGCTGAGCACCGTCCCGGCCCGGACGAGCAGCTGGCTGCTCAGGGCGCGGACCTCGAATCGCAGGGGCACCACCCACTTCGTGTTCAGGGTTTTCTGCAGATCGCCCCCGGCGTCGATCGGCAAGTCGACTCCAGGCTGGCCGCTCGACCCGACCCAGCCCGTGCCGTCGAAATGATCGAGCACCTCGGTCGCCCAGTAGTGCGGCTCCGCGCTTCGCACCTCGACCAGGGTGCGGCCGTCGCGCTGCCAGTCAAGCGGCCCGTACCCTTGGTTCCAGTCAAAGCTCTCGACCGCGCCGGCGGCCGCGCCTCCGAAGTCCCAGTTGCGGTAATCGAGCCAGGGCTCCGAGCCGTCAAGCTTGGCGGCGACGGGTATGGCGATCAAGGCCGCGGCGCCGATCAGTCCAACCGAGAGCAGCGCCGGGCGGCGGCCCAGCGACGGCGACCAGAGAGTGGCCGCGAGCAGCGCGAACAGCAGCGCCCCGTTGAGAAGCGGGTGGCTCGGCGGGCTGACGGTTACCGCGACTCCGTAGCTGACCAGCAGGACCACCAACCCGCAGCGGCGCATCCAGCGTCCGCCTCCGCGATGCGGCCAGAAGCTCAGTGCCGCGGCGAGGGCGAGAAGCGGCGCCAGAGCCAGAAGCAGGGCGAGTCGCGACCAGGTGTCTCCGCCGTCATAGGGGTAATCGGCTCGCCAGAGCGAGCCGATGCCGTCGCCCACCCCGCTGCTCAGCTCGCTCCAGCCGGAGGGAAGAAGCAGCCGCGCCGGCAGCCCGAGAGCCAGCGAGGCCAAGCAGACGATCGCGGCGAGGACCAGCCCCGCGCAGACGCCGGCGCGCCAGCGACTCGGCACCCTGGGGGCGGTCGCGATCAGGACAAGGGCGCCGGCGGCGGCGCAGAGAGCCGCGATGATCGAGCGGCCGACCGGCGGGTCGGACACCAGCGCCACCCAGTTGGCCGCCGTGAACGCGGCGAGAGCCGCAAATGACGCCAGCCTCAGGCGATTCTCAGTGCGCTCGATCATGCGGCCCTCGTCGTCGGTGACTCGCTCGGGTCACGCTCGATCGCGCGAGCTCGGCAGCCGGCGAGCGAGGAGACGTCATGCGCCTCCGGGTCGCCTGGAGTCACCAGGACGCCGGCGCGAACGCCGGCGGCGGCGGCGTTGGCGCGGGCTTGCGGCGAAGCGCTGACCCAGTAGGCGACCGATCCGCGCCGCGGGGGGCGCGGCATCCGCTTCGATCCCTCAACCATCGCCAGCCGAGCGTGAAGCTCGGGCCAGGCCCGCAGGCTCGGGTCGAGCCGGACCGGGCGCGCCCGGTCCGGAAGCAGGACATTGCAGCCCCCGGCGCGGGCTAGGGCAACGCAGAGCGAGGCAGCGGCGCGGACGGCGCGGTCGAGCGCCTCGCGACCATCGGGCCGGTAAGCGTCGAGGACCAGCAGCGGGTCCGAGCCGCCTCCGGAGACCAGTCGATGCTCGACCAGCTCGCCGCTGCGAGCGGCGCTGCGCCAATGGATCCGCGAGGCCGACGTGCCAACCCGGTAGGAGCGCAGGCCATCGAGCTCGAAGTCGACCGCCGCGGCGTCGAGGCCACCCTCCTCCCCGCCGGCCCCGGTCCCACCGGCTCCTCGCAAGAGGCGACCGCCCAGCACCGGCGCCGTGACCGCCTCGACCCGGGGCAGGACGAGGACCGCGGGCCGCTCGGAGCCGACCAGCCTCGCGACCCGTAGCCGGAACGGGTCGCTGATCTCCAGGGCTGCCGGTGGAAGCAGCCGGCGTCCGCGCCGCTCGAAGCGCGTCTCGGCCTCCAGGGCTCCGAAGGAGGGGTCAACCCGGATCGAACGCTCGAGCAACGGATCGCTCACGCGCGCCTGCGGAGGCCTGATGCGGCCCGGCCGAACTCGGGTCTGGAGCCGGTAGGGCTCCCCCTCGACGACGCTCCATGCTCCGTCCTGCCGCTCGACCGACGCCCCGCGGACTGCCGCCCCCACCCAAGCGATCGCCGTGCCGGCCAGCAACAACAGCCCGATCCCGGGCACGTAAAGCGAGGGCGAGTCAAAGGCAGCGCCGGCAAGCAGCAGCGCCGCCGCGAGAGAGCAAGTGGCGCGCATCCGGGTCATCGCGATTCTCAGAGAGCTGGAACTCGCTCCAGCGCGGAGGAGATCACCGCACCGCGCTCTTCCGGCGGCACCCCGGGCCGCAGGAGCAAGCGGTGCGCGAGCGCGGAGCGCGCGAGCGACTGCACGTCGTCGGGCAGCGCGTGATCGCGGCCGTCGATCGCGGCCAGTGCCTTCGCGGCCCGGAACAGCAGCAGCCCGGCCCGAGGGCTGGCGCCGAGCTCGACCCGGGCGTCGCCCCGGGTTGCCTCACAGAGGGCGACCACGTAGCGGCGCAGCGACTCACTGCCGTGCACGAGCCCGACCGCGGCCTGGGCGGCGGTCAGGGTGGAAAGGTCAGCGACCGGCGAGACGTCGAGCACGCGGTCTCGCTCGGCCTGCTGATCGAGCATCTCGGCCTCCTCCGCGGCGCCCGGATAGCCGAGCGCGATCCGCAGCATGAAGCGGTCGAGCTGCGCCTCGGGGAGCGGGTAGGTGCCCTCGTACTCGACCGGGTTCTGGGTAGCGATGACCAGGAACGGGCGGGCGAGCTCGTGGCTTCTGCCCTCCACCGTGACCCGTCCCTCCTGCATGCACTCGAGCAGGCCGGATTGGGTCTTCGGCGAGGCGCGGTTGATCTCGTCGACGAGGACGACGTTCGCGAACACCGGCCCGGGATGGAAGTCGAAACGAGACTCCCGCTGGTTGAAGACGTTGGCGCCGACCACGTCGGCGGGAAGAAGGTCGACGGTGCATTGGATTCGCGCATACTCGGCGTCGATCGAGCGGGCGAGGGCGCGCGCGAGCGCCGTCTTGCCCACCCCGGGGGGATCCTCGATCAGCACGTGCCCCTCGGCGAGCAGGGCGGCGAGCAGATCGCGCAGCACGGCATCGGAGACCTTGATCGCCGCCTTGACGTTGCCACGCAGCCGTTCGGCCAGATCGGCCACCGCCGATGGGTCGAGCTTCGGCGTCGTGGCCATGGCGGAATGGTAGGCGCTCGCAGCGGGTAGCCCCCAACGCATGCCGGCAGCGATCCTCGACATCGACGGCACCCTCGTCGACACCAACTATCAGCATGCGATTGCCTGGTACCGCGCCTTCCGAGGGTGCGGGCTGATCCTGCCGGTCTGGCGCATCCACCGCCACCTCGGGATGGGCGGCGACCAAGTCGTCTCCGCGCTTGCCGGCGACGAGTTCGAGGAGCAGCGTGGCGACGAGGTCCGCGAGGCCGAGAAGGGCCTCTACGTGGAGCTGATCGACGAGGTCGAGCCGATGGAGGGGGCCCGCGACCTGATCGTGGCGCTCTGCGAGTCGGGCCAATCGGTGGTTCTGGCCAGCTCGGCGAAGGAGGAGGAGGTCGAGCACTACCTCGAGCTGCTCGACTGCCGTGAGCTAGTCGACGCCTGGACCACGTCGGCCGACGTCGAGGCGACCAAGCCCGAGCCCGATCTGGTCCATGTCGCGCTTCAGAAGGTCGAAGCCGAGGACGCGGTGATGGTCGGCGACACGCCCTGGGACGTAGAGGCTGCCAAGGGTGCGGGCGTGAGGACGATCGCCGTCCTCACCGGCGGGTTCTCGGAGGCCGAGCTTCGCGAGTCCGGCGCGGTCGCCGTCTTCGAGTCGGTCCGCGAGCTCTGCGAGCGGCTTCCGGAGACCGCGCTGTCTCGATAGGCCTGCCAGGCTGCCCGGCGACCTAGGGTGAACTAACTCCGAGTTCCCCCGACACCTTCCGGGGGATCGATAGACGTCTTCAAGTGGGACGACCCCCTGCCCGAGGGCAGGGGGTCGTCCGCTTGGCGACTCACGCTCCGTGCTTCACGGCAATGAAGTTCGGAAGGGAGTCGCGATGACCCAGGATGACGTGCTGTTCGGCTATCGGCTGCGCCTCTTCTCGCTGGCCGCGGAGATCGGGGTCCGGCCCGCCTGCCGGGCGATGGGGGTGCACCACTCGACCTATTACCGCTGGAAGCCCCAGGTCGAGGCCTCTGGCCTTGAGATGCTCCGCCCCAGAGAGCGCCGGCGCCCCCGGATGCCCAACCAGATCCCGGCGATGGTCGAGGAGCGGATCCTCGCCTTCTCTCTCGGGCACGCCGGGCTCGGGCCGAAGCGGATCTCGGCCCGGCTGCGGCGCCCCGAGTGGGGCGGCCTGGAGGTCTCCCCGAACGGCGTCTGGAAGGTGCTGCGCCGCCACGGGCTCTCCACACGCAGGGCGCGGCTGGCCCTGATCGCCGGCCACCGGGCACCCTATGAGCCGCCTCGAGAGCCCGAGCCAGAGCCCAGGATCGACTCCGAGCGCCCGGGCCAGCTGGTCGGCTTTGACTGCTTCTTCGTCGGCCGGCTGCACGGGACCAAGGGCGCGGTCTGGCAGCTCACCGCCTGCGACACCTTCTCCTCCTACGGCTGGGCGGAGCTGGTGGTCTGCCCCGCCGACAACCCAACCCAGCCCCAGACCTCGGCCTTCGCCCGCCGCGTCGCCCGCGAGCTGCAGGCCGCCGGCTGGTGCCTTGAGCGGGTGCTCACCGACAACGGCAACGAGTTCAGCGCCGGGCGCTTTGGCAAGGCGATCGGTGAGTTGGGAGCCACCCAGACCAAGATCCGCGCCGGGCGCCCGCAGACCAACGGCCACGTCGAGCGCCTTCACCGCACGATCCTTGAGGAGTGCTGGCGCCCGGCCTTCGCCCGCTACCTGCAGGTTCGCTTCACCGGCCTTCGCCAGGAGCTCGAGATCTACCTCGACGAATACAACAAGCGCCGCGAGCACCAGGGCAGAAACACCCGAGGTCGGCCTCCCGCCGACCTCGTCTACGGTGCTCGCAAGATGGAGCCGAGATGAGTCGCGACCGTCGCGATATCTCGGAGTCTGTTCAGCCTAGGGGCTCGTCCGCCTCCTCATCAACGGGGCTGTCAACCGTTGGCGACGACGCTCTCGGTAAAGGCGCCGTGGAAGCCGAAGGGGATGTGGTGCGGAACCTCGGCGCGGGCCAGCTCCTCGAGCGACGCGGCATCGAGCACGAGCAGGAAGGAGTTGCCCTTGCGGCCGTCGAGGACGACCGAAAGCAGCACACCATCGTCCTCGTCATCAGCCTCGGGTGCCGCGACAAAGACCGGCTCGCCCGGGAAGCATCCTTCCTCGGACCACACCGCGCAGCGATGCTCCTCGAGATCCGCCTTGACGATCTGATCGATCCAGGTGTCCCTGACGCCCACCCCCCAGACGTAGCGGTAGGGGCGTTCGTTGCACCTGCCGTAGTTGATCTTCGTCAGCTCGATCGACTCGTCGATCAGCCGTTCGCTGCTCAACGTCCCCCGCCCGGGCGAGATGCGGAAGCGCTCCAGTTGCGCCGACGCGATCGGCTTTCCGGCCCGCAGCTTCTCCAGATAGAGGTCCTCGACGATTCCCGCGTCGGGATAGGTGCAGACGTCGACGACCACCTCGTCTCCGTCGTCGTATGCGTTGACATGATGGAAGGCGAACCGCGCGTCGGTCTCGAACGGGCCGGCAGCCTCCCCCGTCTCGCGATCGAAGAGCTGGAACCGCGTTCCCAGCTCCGGCTTCCAGCGGTAGTTCTCGATGTATGGGCGGCCGCTGAACGCAAGGCGCGGTGGGTTGACCACGAACGGAAACTCGGCCAGAACGAGCCAGCGCTCGCTGAGCCCGAACGAGTGCATGTAGGCGGGCTCGCGGACGGGTTTCGCGGCGATCACCTCCGGCGCCTCCTCGCCCGGCCGCAGCAGGAAGAACCGGTAGCTGGTCCGCGGCCCGAGCTTGGCGGCGTAGTTGAGCATTCCCTTGCTCGCCCGATCGAGGTGCGGATGGGCGGTGGTGAGCAGCCCCGGCACCTCGTAGGCGACACCCGCCGTGGCCAGCGTGTCGGCGTCGAACTGGACCGGGATCGGCGTCTCGGTCATCGCGATGAACCGCTCGCCGAGCTTGACGAGACTCACGTTCGCGTTGTCGCTCAGCTTCGGCGAGAACATCGCCGTGACCCGCTGAAAGAGCGAGCGGCAAGGGTCGGTGGCGAACTCCGAGTAGGAGAGGCTGCCCTCGTCGCGGGCCGCCCGGTAGGCGCGGCTCTCCAGGAAGCGGTTCGCGTAGGCGACCTCACCGTCTTCGAACGAGAAGCGGTGCAGCATCGCGAATCCGTCGAACCAGTGATTCATGGCCCGATCGCCGACCTCCCACTTCGCCGGGCCGGTGCGGATCAGCGATCCCTGCAGCCAAGCGGGAAGCTTGCCCTGGACCGGGACGCTGTCGATGCGGGTCTCCTGCTCAAGCGAATCGAAGCCGTGGCGGGCGGTGACGGCGGGAGCGGCGGTAGCTGTGCTCATAATGCCTCCTGAATCGTTCAGTTCGAACCGTTCGGACCGTATTGTATGGTCATGGCAATGTCAACCCCGCGACTCAGCGACACCTCCTACGCGGTGCTCGGCCTGCTCGATTCATTCGAGCCCGCCACTCCATACCAGCTCAAGCAGATCGCCCAGGTGAGCATCTTCCACTTCTGGTCGATCCCGCACACCCAGCTCTACACGGAGTGCGCACGGCTCGCGGAGGCGGGCCTGCTCGACGAGCGCAGGGAGAAGGGTGGGCGGCGGCGGCGCGTGTACCGGCTCTCCGCGGCGGGGCGCAAAGCGCTCAAGGAGTGGCGAGCGGACCCGGACACGAACCAATCCGAGCTGCGCGATCCGGGCTTTCTGAAGCTTTTCTGCGGCGCCGACCCTGCCTCGCTCGCCGTGACCCAGCTCGAGCGGCACGAGCGGCGCCTGCACTCCTATCAGGAGCTGATCCAGCAGACCGACATGTCGGAGGGAATGCGTCTCGCGCTCGAGGCGGGAATCGGCCACGAGCGGGAATACATCCGCTTCTGGTCGCGAGTTCGCGAGGGTCCCGACAAGACCGCGCCGAGCCCGGGCTAGACGCGACCGGCCAGCTCTGAGCGGATCTGCTTCGGAAGCATGAAGCGAACGTCTTCGTCGACGGTTCGCAGCTCCGAGACGTCCGCGACCCCGCGCTCCCTGAACGACTCGACGAGGCTCTCGACCAGCTCCTCGGGAGCGCTGGCGCCCGAGGTGATGCCAACCGTCTCGACCCCCTGCAGCCATTCGTCGCGCACCTGACGATGGTTGTCGATCAGGTGCGAGGCGGCTCCGTGCTCGCGCGCCACCTCGACCAGCCGGTTCGAGTTCGAGGAGTTGGTCGAGCCGATCACCAGGACCAGCTCGCACTGCTTTGCCAGCTGCTTGACGGCGATCTGGCGGTTCGTGGTCGCGTAACAGATGTCGTCTGACTTCGGGCTGACGATCTTCGGGAAGCGGGCGCGAAGCCGCTCGATGATCTGGGTCGTCTCGTCCACCGAAAGGGTCGTCTGGGTGATGAAGGCGACCTTCTCGGGGTCGGAGATCTGCAGCTCGTCGACCTCGTCGGCACTCTGGACCAGGAGGATGCTCTCGGGCGCCTCCCCGGTCGTCCCCTCGACCTCCTCGTGGCCGGCGTGGCCGATCAGGATGATCGTGTAGCCGTCGGCGGCGAACTTGCGGGCCTCGACGTGGACCTTGGTGACCAGCGGGCAGGTCGCGTCGATCGTGCGCAGGCTGCGGACCGCGGCGTTGCGGTGCACAGCGGGCGCGACGCCGTGGGCCGAGAAGACGACCATCTCCCCCTCCGGCACCTCGGTCTCCTCGTCGACGAAGATCGCCCCGCGCTCGCTGAGCTGTTCGACGACGTGCTTGTTGTGGACGATCTCCTTGCGAACGTAGATCGGCGGGCCGTGCAGGTCGAGCGCGTGCTCGACCGTCTGCACGGCGCGATCGACGCCCGCGCAGTAACCGCGCGGCGCCGCCAGCAGCACCCTGCTCGGCGACGCGCTGGGCGAGTCGGCTCCTGCGGCTCCTGAGCTCACGGGCACAGGGTAGCGAGGCGCCATTCGCCCGAATCACCTGCTCAGCGGGGTAGGCTAGGGCGCAGGATGAGCCGGCAGTCACATCTGGATCGCCTCACCGCGATCGACGCCTCGTTTCTGAGCAACGAGTCCTCGGCCAGCCACATGCACGTCGGCGCGGTGCTGATCTTCGAGGGACCGCCGCCTCGCTACGACGACTTCCTCATCCACGTCAAGTCGCGCCTCGAGATGGTGCCGAGGTTTCGCCAGAAGCTCACCTTCCCCCCCTTCGAGGCGGGACGGCCGCTGTGGATCGACGATCCGGCCTTCAACCTCGGCTACCACGTCCGCCACACGGCCCTGCCGGACCCCGGATCCGAAGACCAGCTGATGCGGCTCACCGGCCGGGTCTTCTCGCAGGCGCTGGACCGCTCGAAGCCGCTCTGGGAGCTGTGGCTGGTGCAGGGGCTGGAGCGCAACCGCTTCGCGCTTCTCTCCAAGACCCATCACGCGCTCGTCGACGGAGTCTCCGGCGTCGACATCGCGACCGTGCTCTTCGACGTCAAGCCGGTGCCTGAGCCGGTCCCGGAGGAGAGGGAGTGGGCGCCCCAGCCGGAGCCCACGACAGCCCAGCTCCTGACCCGGGGCGCCACCGACTTCGCCTCGGTCCCGGTCAAGGCGGCCGGCAGGCTGGCCTCAGCGGTGCAGCATCCGCAGGTCGCCGCGCGCCGGGTGGGCGAGAGCCTCGAAGCGCTCAGCGAGGTTGCCTGGAACTTCGCCAATCCCGCCCCCGAGGTGCCGCTGAACGTCGAGATCGGCACCCACCGGCGCTTCGTCTGGGTGCGCTCAGAGCTCGCCGACTTCAAGCGCATAAAGGACGCGCTCGGGGGCACCGTCAACGACGTCGTGCTGGCGGTGGTCAGCGGCTCGCTGCGCAGATGGCTGCGGTCGCGCGGGATCAAGACCGAGGGCCTCGAGCTGCGCGCCCTGGTCCCGGTCTCGATCCGCGGCGAGGATGAGCGCGGGCAGCTCGGCAACCGGATCGCGGCGATGCGCGGACCGCTCCCGGTCTACGTCGAGGATCCGGTTCGCCGCCTCGAGGTCGTCCGCCAGTCGATGGGCGAGCTGAAGCAGTCCAAGCAGGCCCTGGGGGCGGAGGTGATCGCCCGCTTCAACGACTTCGCCCCGCCGACGCTGCTTGCGCAGGCCTCGCGGATCAACTTCTCGACCCGGCTGTTCAACCTGATCGTCACCAACGTCCCCGGCCCGCAGATGCCGTTGTACGTGCTCGGCCGCGAGCTCGAGTACGTCTTCCCGGTCGCCTTCCTGCCCGAGAAGCACGCCTTGGCAATCGCGATCATGAGCTACAACGGCGGCATCAACTTCGGCCTGCTCGCCGACTACGACTCGATGGAGGACGTCGGCGACGTCGCGAGCGGGATCGAGGACGCGCTGCAGGAGCTGCTCGAGGCGGCCAAGCAGCTCGAGCCCGAGACGGTTTCCAAGCAACCCGCCGAGGCGCCGAGCAGCTGACGACACCGTGGCGCCCGGCCGGGCGCCCGGCCGCGCCGCAAAGACCGCCCGCTACCCTGCCGGCCCATGTCGCTCTCGGTGCAGGTCGGCTTGCTGCTCGCGGTCGCGACGGCGCTGGCCTCGATCGTCGGATTCCTCTACAAGCAACGCGGCGCCGTCGCGGCGCCCGCGGTCGACTTCCGGCGTCCCGTGCGCAGCTCGATCGTCCTGTTTCGGTCCGGCTGGTACACGCTGGGGATTCTGATCGCGATGGGCTCCTGGGGGCTCCACGTGGCCGCCCTCTCGCTGGCCCCGATCTCGCTCGTGCAGTCGGTGATCGCCGGCGGGCTGGTGCTGCTCACGGTGGTCGCCGACCGCGCCTTCGGCTTCAGCGTCAGCCGCCGCGAGTGGATCGGCGTCGGGCTTGCCGCCGCCGGGCTGGCGTTCCTCGCCGCGACCCTCGGCGACACCGGAGATAGCGCCCGCTCCGACTTCGAGCCCGGCGTGATCGCGCTCTACGTTTCGCTGGGCAGCTTGGCCGGGATCGCGATCGCGGCGCTCGCCCGCGGTTGCCCCCACGAAGGGGTGCTGCTCGGCGCCGCGGCGGGGCTGCTCTGGGGCGCCTCGGACATCTCGATCAAGGGCGCCAGCGGCAGCCTCGGCGAGGGCGCCGGAGCGGTCCTGCTCAACCCGCTCGCGCTGACGATCCTCATCCTCTCGCTGGTCGGGCTGCTGGTCTCGGCGAAGAGCCTGCAGCTCGGCGACGCGGTGCCGGTCATCGCCGTCACCAGCGTGACCGCGAACGCGGTCACGATCGCCGCCGGGCCGATCGTCTTCGGTGACCCGCTACCGGATGGCTTGCTCGAGCTGACCGCACGTCTGCTCGCCTTCGTGCTGGTGATTGCCGCCGCGGCGCTCACCCAGGCGCCGCTGCACTCGGATGAGATCGAAGAAGGGCTCGAACCGGCGACCTGAGAAAGGGCTCGAACCGGCGACCTGAGGAAAGACTGTGCGTTTGCGGTGCCCATGGCCGCCCGAACTGCACGCTCGCCGAGTACGCGTGCCCCGCATGTCGCGGTCAACGGCACCGGCTTCGTAATAGCCCCTATCGCCCGTTACCCGCTGTTGGGTTGTAACCACATGCCGATCTCGGCACCTCTCGGCGCGCATTGGACAGCGATAGTCGATTCCCGGCCTCGCGCAAATCTGACCGACGCTTGCTTGAACCTTTTCCCGCCTTGACCTCCTCAGCGCGAGCGCCCAAGGTTCTGAAACACACATTCACCTCTAGGGCAGAGGGCGAAGGTTGATGCCATGCACCAAGGTGATCCGGCAAACCGCCACGAGACGCGGCGGGGCCGCGCCTTGGGATTTGGGACCTTGGCGGCGCTCGGGGCGATGCTTGTCCTCGGCGTCGCCTCGGCACAGGCGCAGGAGGACGGCGTCGGCAGCGCCTCGGCACGCGGCACCGCCACATTCGTCGCCGGTGGAACCTCGGCGCAGTTCTCGGCGATCGCCAACTGCGACGAGGCGCAGAACACGCGTCCGTTCATCGTGCGGTGGTTCGACAGCGGCACGCCCCACACGTTCACCAGGACGGCGACGAATATCTCGACCTGCAAGGGGGCCGTTGGTCTCAGCGTCAACTCGGGCATTGCCGCAGGAACGATCGACGGATCGGTTCCGGCGAGCGTCTCCTGGACCTTCGCGGACCGCGCGGAGGACATCCAGGACTCCGTCTCCATCGAGGTGATACCGCTGGGCCCCGGCGCCGGGTCCGGGGTGATCGCCCAGGCCGATCCACCGGCGCCCCTCAACGGAACACCTGGCGGCGTGTGGGTGTTCGGCGAGTTGCCGTGGCCAAGCTTCTAGCCCCACGGGCAGGCAGCGTTCATGAAGGCCACTTCATAGCCTTCTAGGGCGCGAAGGCGACTACTCATGCAGTGCTCGAACCACCGTCGCGGTCACACACGCCTCAGTCGCGGTCCATCCCGGCCGGGATGCATAGGAGGCGGAGCCATCAGCGCCAGCTCCCTCGCGAGATACTGCGCGGGAGATGTCGGAGGAGAACGTGGAGAAGGTCCGCAGCTGTATCGACGCCTGGAACCGCGGTGATCTCGATGCCTGGCTGGCGCCCGCCCATCCCGAGATCGAGTGGAGCTCCGAGGTGGGCCGGCAGGTCGAGGGTGCGGATTCGGTGTACCACGGAGTCGCGGGGCTGCGCCGGTTCTGGGAAGAGTTTCGCTCGGTGTGGGAGCTGACAATCGACGACCTGGAGACTCGCCGCGTCGGCGAGACGGTCCTCGCCCTCGGGCAAATCCGAGTCCATGGCGAAGCCAGCGGGATCGATTTGGACCAACCGATCGCCTACGTGTTCGAGTTCGATGGAGGCCTGGCCCGAAGGGTGCGCGGATACCTCGATCGCCAAGAAGCACTCGAAGCCGCCGGGCTACAGGAGTAGGCGGCTCACTTCACCGTCTTGTCGACCCGTAGATCCGCCGAACTCCGAAAAGTAGTGCGAACTAGTACCCGAGCGCGAACTTCGCGTCCTCGGACATCATCTCCGGGGACCAGGGCGGGTCGAAGATCATCTTCGGGTGCACCTTGTCGACGCCGGGCAGCTCGCCGACGAACTCCTTCATCTGCTCTGAGACCTGGGGGCCGATCGGGCAGGCCGGGGTGGTGAGCGTGAAGGTGACGAAGACCTCGGGGCCCTCGACCTCGACCTCGTAGACGAGCCCCAGGGAGACGAAGTCGAGCCCCAGCTCCGGGTCGATCACCTCTTCGAGCGCCTCGAGGACGTCGTCCTCGGAGACGCTGCCGTTCTCCGTTGCCATGCCCCCATCGTAGATCACGGGCCCCGCTGGCTCTCATCTAGGCTTCCGCCCGTGCTCCTGCTCGTGGTGCTGTTCATCGTGGTCCCGATCGCCGAGCTCTACGTGATCATCAAGGTCGGCGAGGCGATCGGCGTGCTGCCGACACTGGCGCTGCTGCTCGCCGACGCCGTGCTCGGCTCAATGCTGCTGCGCCACCAGGGCCGCTCCGCCTGGCGGCGCTTCAACGCCGCGATCGCCGCGGGGCGCTTCCCCGGCCGCGAGGCGGCCGACGGAGTGATGGTCGCGGTCGGCGGCACCCTGCTGCTCACACCCGGGTTCATCAGCGACGTCTTCGGCCTGTTGCTCCTTGCGCCACCGACGAGGTCACTCGTGCGCAGCGGCATGTTCCGGTACCTGCGCCGCCGCTTCGTGCTCGCCGGCGCCGGCGGCGGCCGCGGCAGGGCCGCAAGATCGGCCCCGGAGGGTCGCCCATATGACTTCGAGGGTGAGGCGCGTGAGGTCCCGGCCGACGGCCATCAGCGCGACTACCCCGGTGGGCCCGAGCCACCCCGCCTGCCGCCGTCATGATCGGGTTCGACTTCGCCGATCCCGAGAGTGGAGTCTCGGCGACTCTGCGCCCGTCGGGGGCCGCAGTGGTGTTCGACCACGACGACGTCGTTGTCGCGACCTCCGAAGCCGAGGCGCAGATCGACGCTGCCGACGGCAAGACAACGGCGCAGCTGCAGCTCGACGGAGCCTCGCTGCAGCTCGAGCTCACCCCCGTAACCACTGCGATCTCGGTCGGCGGCGAAAGCCCCGGGGGCGAGGAGCTCTCGGTCTGCCGGCTGCTGGGAAGCCTCGATGCCGGCGGCAAGACGAGGCAGATCAGCTGCCTCGGCATCCGCTCGGCGGGGCGGGAGCCCGAGCCCCCCGACACATCCCTGACCCGCTCGATCGCGGTCGCGTTCAGCGACGGCGGCATCCTCGCCTTGCGCGCAACCCGCCCCGCCGGAGCAGAGACGCACGCCGACGAGGAGGTTCTCGCCGTGCTCGCCGAGCCCGATCTCGAGCCGACCCGGTTCGAGGAGGCGCTGCTCTCGACCCAGTACGACGGCGAGGGCCGGCAGGTCCGCGCGTCGCTGGAGCTCTGGCCGGAGCGGGACTCGACACCTCGGCCCGCCCGCCGGGCGGCCGGCACGATCGTCTGCGGGACCTCGCTGCAGCTCGCCGAGCGCCGGCTCGACGTCGCGATCTTTCGCTGGTCGATGGAGGGAAAGCCGGGCCTCGGCCGCTACGAGGTCCTCTCCCCCCTGACTCCCGCTTGAGCGTCGACGCGGTCGTCTCCGACTTCGGGGGCGTCCTGACTACGCCGCTGATCCAGTCGTTTCTCGCCTTCCAGGACCAGACCGGGATCGCGATGGAGAGTCTCGGAACGGCGATGCAGCGAATCGCCGAGCGCGACGGCCGCCACCCCCTATTCGAACTTGAGAAGGGGCTCGTCTCCGAGGCCGACTTCCTGGCCGGGATCGCCGACGAGCTCGAGCCCGAGCTCGGCCACCGGCCCGAGATGCACCGCTTCAGCGAGATCTACTTCGAGGCCCTGGAGCCGAACCCGGCGATGATCGAGCTGATGCGAGAGCTGAAGGGGCGCGGTCTGCGGATGGCGATGCTGACCAACAACGTGCGCGAGTGGGAGCCGCTCTGGCGCACGCTGGTCCCGATCGACGCGATCTTCGAGCTCGTCGTCGATTCGGCCTTCGTCGGCTGCCGCAAGCCGGAGCCGCGGATCTACGAGATCCTGCTCGAGCGTCTCGCGGTCGAGCCGGGAAGCTGTCTGTTCGTCGACGACGTCGAGGTCAACTGCGACGCCGCCCGGGAGCTGGGAATGGCGGCGGTGCACTTCCTCGACAACGAGCAGGCGATCCCCGAGATCCGCGCCGCCGTCGACCGCTCGCCCTAGTCTTCGCGATCTTGAGCCCGCTGCTGCGGACCCGGCCGCTGATCGAGAAGCTGCGCGCTCGTCTGGAGCGATCGCGGCTCGAGCCCTGGATGCTGGCCCTCGGGGCGATCGTCCTGCTCGCCCTCGGCCTGCGCCTCTGGGGGATCAAGTACGGGCTGCCGTTCGCCTACCAGATCGACGAGGAGCGGATCTACGTCCGCAAGGCGGCGCGGATGCTCGACGCGGGCACCCTCAACCCGCACTACATGCACAACCCGCCGCTGCTCACCTACCTGCTGCAGGGGATCTACGCGATTCGCTACGGAGGCTCGCAGGCGCACCGGCTGATCGGCGACGTGCCCGATCGCGAAGGCCTCTTCATGATCGGCCGCGTCGTCGTGGCGCTGATCGGCACGATCGCCGTCTGGCTCGCCTTCGTCGCCGGCCGGCGGCTCTTCGACCGTCGCGTCGGGATCGTCGCGGCGCTGCTGATGGCGGTCGCGTTCCTGCCCGTCTTCTACTCGCACGTCGCGCTCAACAACGTTCCGGCGATGACGGCGGCGCTGGCGTCGCTGTGCGGGACGGCGGCGATCCTGCGCCGCGGAGCGACCCGCGACTACGTGCTGGCCGGCGCCTTCGTCGGGGTCGCGGCGGCGACCAAGTACCTCGACGGGATCGTCGTCTTTCCGATGCTGACCGCGATCGTGCTCGCTCCCCGCGGGCCCGGCACCCTGCCCCTGCACCGCGGGCTGGCGATCGCGCTGGGCGCAGCTGCGGGCGCCTTCGCGATCTGCGACCCCTTCGCGATCATCAAGCCCGCCCACTTCGTCGGCAGCCTCGGGGTGCAGGGGGAGGTGGTCGGCCAGCACAAGTTCGGCCAGGACCCGAACGGTGGGCTGATCTATTACCTGCGCACCTTCACCTGGGGCCTGGGATGGGTGCCGGCGATCGCTGCGATCGGCGGCGCCGCCCTGCTCGCCCGCGAGGATCGCCGGCGGGCGCTGGTCCTGCTCCCGGTCCTGCCCCTGTTCATCGTCTATATGGGGCTGCAGACGCGCTACTTCGGGCGCTGGATGCTGCCCGCCTTCCCGATCGCCTGCCTGCTCGCCGCCTACGGGGCGGTACGAGCCGCGGATCTGATCGCCGCGCGCCTGCGCCGCCCGCAGGTCGCAACCGCCTTGACCGCCGTCGCGCTCGCTGCCCTGGTCGCGCAGGGGGCGGTCCACTCGGTCCACAACGACCGCGTCCTCTCCCGTCCCCACACCCTCAACCTGACCCGCGACTGGATGCTCGACCACGTTCCCCAGAACGCGAAGCTGATCACCGAGCCGTTCTTCGCCAACTCCTGGAACTCGCCCTGGCCGCACGCGATCAACAGCCCGCGGCTGCTGCTCGGCGGCGAGCGGTCCTACGCCAGCTATCTCAGCGGACGGCTCGTGCGCGCCTACCTGCGTCACGGCTATTGCTGGGTCGTGGCGAGCAGCAACTACTGGGGCCTGGCGCTCTCCGACGACCTGGTCGGGCAGCGGGCACGCAGCTACTACACGGCCCTGGCCCGCTACGGGACAGTTCGCTACAGCGCCTCGCCCTGGGGCGACGTGAACCGCCCGGGCGGCCCGGGCAAGGACGTGGTTCCCTTCGACTATGACTTCTCCTACGACTTCTACCCGCTCGCCTACGACCGTCCCGGGCCGATGGTGCAGGTCTACGAGCTGCACGGCGGGCAATGCGGCCCGCCGCCGATAGCTGAGGGCCGGTCGCAGGCCTGAGGCAGCGACGAAGCGCCGCCACGCGCCTAGTTGTCGCTGCCGGCGCGGTCCCAGATATAGAGGTCGACGGCCTCGGCCGCGAGCTCCATCAGCCGCGGCGGCGAGAGCCACTCGACGACCGTCTCCAGCGCCCGCTCCTCGGTGACCCCGGCGTCGACCGCCTCCTCGCCACGGAAGCCGGCAGCGAGCTTCAGCGCCTCGCGGCGGTGCTCACCCAGGGAGCCGAAGGCCCCCATCAGGAAGTCGCGGCTGGGCACCGGGTGGCCGACGTCGAGCGAGCCGTGCCAGGCGGCGAGCATCGAGAGGTCGTGCTCGTCAAGCTCCGAGAGCGCCCTCGCGTAATGGGTCTCGAGCTCGTCGTCGGGGATCTCGTCGACCCAGGCGCGCACAGCCTCGCCGAGCAGCTGCCGGCGCGCCTCGCGGCCGATCGAGTCGGCGATCGCGCGGATCGCGTCGGCTGGGTCCACGAAGCAGAGTGACATCGCGGTCAAGATAAAGGCGGCGGGAGACGGCAAACCGAGGCGACGATCGGCGCCAAATGCCGCCTTCTTGAGTCCAAACAGGCAAGATGCCCGGGTGATGGCCCTTCGCGCAGCGCTAGCCGTGATCACGGTCGCCTTCGGGATGTCGGCGACGACCGGCGTCGCCGCGGCGATGCCCTGGGATGCGCCGGGCGCCGTGCCCTGGTACAGGACCCCCGCACCCATCCAGCCCGACCCCGGCTGCGCCCAGAGCTACGACACCCTGCCGCCACGACCCGGACGGCCGGTCGAATGGGGCGTCGGCCCGCTGCCCTCGGGCACGGCGGGCGCCTCCCAGGGCACCGTGGTCCCTGAGGACGTCGGGCGCGCAAACGCGGCGCTGCGGGTCCTGCGACCGCGCTGGCGGCCCTTCTCGGTGCGGCTCAACCGGCTCTTCGAGTCCGACGGCGAGGCGGGGATCGCCCGCTACAAGGCGCTGGCGGATCGCTACTCCCGGCTTGGGCTCGACGTCGAGCTGCAGGTCCGCTACCACCCCGCCGAGGCCGACGACGGCGACATCGCCAAGTGGCTGCGCTTCGTTCGCCGGGTGGTTCAGGTCTTCGGCCCGAATCGGCACGTCACCGCGCTTCAGATCACCAACGAGGTCAACCTCACCTTCTCCCCCAACACCTCGGACGGCTTCTACCGCAACGCCCAGGACGCCCTCGTGCAGGGCGTGATCGCGGCCAAGCGCGAGGCGCGGCGGCTCGGGCATCGCCAGCTCCGCATCGGCTTCAACTACGCCTACGGGCTCAACCCGGCCTCGGATGCGGACTTCTGGCGCGGCATCGGGGTCAAGGGCGGCAAGCCGTTTCGAGATGCGGTCGATTGGGCCGGAGTCGACCTCTACCCGGGCACCTTCTTCCCCCCGACCGTCGTCGACTTCGGGAACTCGATGGTCGAGGCGCTGGCCGCGACGCGGCGCTGCTTCATGCCCCTGGCCGGCCTCGGCCGCTCGGTGCCGATCCACGTCGACGAGAACGGCTATCCGACCGGGCCCGGGAGGCCGGAGTCGACCCAGCTCGAGGCACTCGGCGGCTTCGTGGGGGCCGTGCAGGCCTATCGGGGCACCTACAACGTCTCCAACTACAGCTGGTTCGGCCTGCGCGACAACGACAGCGCCGATCCGAGTTTCCAATCGCAGTACGGGCTGCTGCACAGCGACTACTCGCCGAAGCCGGCGTTCTGGCGCTACCGCTGGCTGGTCGCGAGGTTCTCGGGCCGCTAGCTCGCCGCGGCGGCGAGCCGGGTGCGCCGCGACCGTTCATATCCTGGGTGCGGAGACGCCGATGCCGCTGCACCTCGTACACGGACCGCCCAACTCCGGCCGCGCCGGGGTGATCCGCGAGCGATTCCTCGCCGCGCTCGGCCGCGATCCGGTTCTGGTCGTACCCACGCTTGACGACGTCTTCGCCTTCGAGCGCGAGCTGAGCAAAGCCAGTGGCGCGCTGCTCGGCGGCTCGGTGCTGGTCTTCGACGGCATCTTCGGCGAGGTCGCCCGGGCCGCCGGCGAGCCGGTCCCTGAGGCGCTCAGCGCCACCCAGCGCATCCGCCTGCTGCGCGCCGCGATCGGCGCGGTGCGGCTGCGGCCGCTGCGGCGCTCCGCCAGCCGACCGGGCTTCGCGGTCGCGCTTGACGACCTGCTCGAGGAGCTGCAGGCCGCGATGCTGAGCCCCGGGACGGTGGCCGCCGGCGCCTCGACCCTGGAGGGATCGGCCTACCTCGACGACCTCACGGAGCTCTACAGCGCCTACGTCGCTTTGCGCGACTCGCGCGGGCATGCGGACCGCCATACGATCGCCCACGCCGCGATCGCGGCGCTGCGCCGCAATCCCGACCTATGGGCAGGCCGGCCGGTGCTGCTCTACGGCTTCGACGACTTCACGGTCGAGCAGCGCGAGCTGGTCGCGGCGCTGGCCGGCGCGGCGGAGGTGACTGTCTCGCTGACCTACGAGGACAGCGCCGCGCTCGGCGCTCGCGCCCGCCTCTTCCAACAGCTCAAGGAGCTGGGCCCGGCGACGGAGACGATCACCGAGGCCGACCCCGGCAACACCCCGAGCCCGCTGCTCTTTCACCTCCAGCGCAGCTTTTTGCGCGAGGCCTCAGAGCGCCGGGAGCCCGACCCCAGCCTGGCGCTGCTGCGCAGCGCCGGCGACCGCGGCGAGGCGGAGCTGATCGGGGCGCGGATCGCGCGCCTGCTCGCGGAGGGCGTCGGCGCCGAGCAGATCGCGATCACGCTGCGCGACCCGGCTCGGCGCGGGTCGCTGTACGCGGGCGTCTTGCGCGGCTATGGGATCCCGGTCGCGCTGGAGACCGAGCAGCCGGTCTCCCAGAGCGGGACCGGGAGCTGCCTGCTGGCGCTGCTGCGCGCCGCCTTCACTTCGCGACGCGCCGCCGATCTGCTCGCCTACCTGCGCGGCCCGCGCCGGGCCGGATCGAGCAAGGTCGATCGCCTCGAGCTCGCGATTCGGCGCCGCCGGCTCGCCGGCGCCCCCGAGGCGGCTGCCGAGTGGGCCGAGCAGAACGGCGAGCAGCCGCGCGACCTGCAGCGCCTGCTCGACGCCGCCGACGATCCACAGGCTCTGCTGCGCGAGGTCGCCTACCTCGCGCGCGAGATCGCCCAGCGCCCGCTCTCGGACGAGGAGCAGCGGGGCGCGATCCCGGACTCAAACGCCGCCGCTGAGCTGCGCGCCGGAGAGCGGATCGCTGCTGCCGCCGAGCAGCTGGCGGAGCTGCACGGCATCGAGCCAACACCCGAGGAGCTGGTCGCCGAGCTCGAGGGCCTCACGATCCGCGCCTGGACCGGGCCCGCCGAGGGCCGGGTGCGGATCGCCAGCCCATATGACCTGCGCGCCAGCCGGCCCGAGTATCTCTTCGTCGCCTCGCTGCAGGACGGCGAGTTCCCGCGCCGCCGCACCGACGGGCCGTTCCTTTCCGACGAGCAGCGCGCCGCCCTCGGGATGCCGCCGCGGGTCGAGCCCGAGGACGAGGAGCGCTACCTGTTCGCGGTCTGCCTCTCACGCCCGACCGAGCGCCTCTACCTCTCCTATCGGACCAGCGACGAGGCCGGGGGCGCGGAGTCGCGCTCGCCATTCATCGACGAGGTGCGAACGCTGCTCGAACCCCCCGCCCCCGACGATCGCGACACCGAAGACCCGGTCGAGAGCGCGATCACCAGCTCCAGGGGCCTCGGCGAGATCCTCTTCGCGACCTCCGACGCTCCCAGCGAGGCGGAGCTGACGCGAGCACTTGCAGCCGCGCGGGCCGACCCGCAGGCGCTGGACCGGCTCGAGCTGGCGCCTGGGCGCCGCGACCGCATCGCGGCCGCGCTCAGCGAAGCCGGGGATGCCGAGGCGCGAACCGAGAAGCCGGGGCCGCTGCGGGTGCCGGCGGTCATCGCCGAGCTGGTCGAGGTGCCCGCTTACGGCGGCACGACGCTGGAGACCTTCGACGTCTGCTCCTATCGCTGGTTCGTCGACCACGAGCTGCACCCGCAGCCGCTTGACCCGCAGCCCGAGCCGATGACCCAGGGAGGGCTGATGCACGAGGCGCTGGAGCGCCTCTATCGCGAGGCGCCCGGCGACGACGCCCTGCCCCGGCCCGCCGACCTCGAGACCTGGATCGAGCGCGGTCGAGAGATCGTCGACGAGGTGACAACGGGGCTCAGCGAGCACCCCGCGGACCGCTCGATGCGACGGCGGATCGAGCGGCTCCTGGTCGCCTTCCTGCGCCACGAGGCCGAGCGGCGGAATCCGCGCCTGCGCCCGACCCTGCTCGAAGTCGAGTTCGGCGACGGCGAAGAGGCGGCGCGCCCGCCGCTTCGGATCTCCGACTGGGCGCTGCACGGCCGCATCGACCGCGTCGATCAGGGACAGGGCGTCGGGCTCGCCTTCGACTACAAGCTCTCTCGCGAGGGCACCCCCTACGCCAAGTTCGTCGAGAAGGGAACCCTGCAGCTGCCGCTCTACCTGCTGGCGCTGCGCGAGCTCTGGGAGATCGAGATGGTCGGCGGCCTCTACCAGCCGCTGCGCCCGACGACCGCCCCGCGTCCCCGCGGCCTTCTCCGTGACGACGACGATGGGGTGCTCGACGACCTCGAGCCCTATGACAACGACCGGCTCTCCGGCGCGGAGTTCGAGGGCGCGCTGCGCGACGCCGCGAAGCGCGCCACCGCGGCCGTGCAGCGGATGCGCGCCGGGGACATCGCCCGCGACCCCGGGCCAGCGGAGGGGGTCAAGGGGCACAACCAGTGCCCGCGCTTCTGCACCTTTGCGCCGATCTGCCGCCGCGAGCGGGCGCCGTTCTTCGTGCCGCAGGATGAGGAGGAAGAAGAGGCCGCATGAGCGTTCGCCAAGCGACCCGTGAGCAGCGCGAGGCGATCGCGAGCCGCGGCGGCGACGTCCTGCTCGAGGCCGGGGCCGGCACCGGCAAGACCGGGGTCCTGGTCGACCGTTACTGCGACCTCGTCGCCGTCGACGGGCTGGCGCCCGACCAGATCCTCGCCTTCACCTTCACCGACAAGGCGGCGGCCCAGCTGCGCGAGCGGGTTCGCGACGAGCTGCGCCGCCGCCAGCGCGCCGGGGAGGGCGACCCCGCGCGGCTGGCCGAGCTGGTCTCCGGCTTCGGCGGGGCGCTGATCACGACGATCCACGGCTTCTGCCGGCGCCTGCTCGCCGCCCACCCGGTCGCCGCCGGGATCGACCCCCGCTTCCGGGTCCTCGACGCGGGCGAGGCGACCCGCGCCGCCGGGGCGGCATTCGACGCCGCGCTTGAGGACTTCCTCGCCGACGGCGACCGCGAGCGCGAGGCGACCGTTGCGGCCTACTACGTCAACGGGCTGCGTGAGATGGTCGTCGACGCCCACGAGGAGCTGCGCAGCCGCGGCCACGAGACCCCGCAGCTGCCCGATGCGCCCGCGGTCGACCTCGCGGCGGCGCTGGCGGCGCTGGAGGCCGCCGCGACAGAGGCGCTCGCGGCAGGCGGCGGCAGCGCCTCGCAGCGCGAGAGGATCGAGCGGGCCCTGGAGCTCTGCGCCGATCGCGATCGCGAGCTTCCCAGCCTCGACCAGCTCGCCGCCCTTCACTTCGGCCGCCCCAAGGGAGCCCGCGGCGAGTGCGCGAAGGCGCTCCGCGCGGCAACCGCCGCGGCCGCGGCGACAGCGGAGGGCGGCGTCGTCTACGAGCACCTGCGCGAGCTTCTGCGCCTCTTCGGGGGCCGCTATGAGGCCGAGAAGGCGACCCGCGCGGGGCTCGACTTCGAGGACCTGCAGCTGCTCAGCGTGCGGCTGCTCGGCGAGTCGGAGCTCGGCGAGGCATACCGGGAGCGCTTCGCGCAGCTGCTGGTCGACGAGTTCCAGGACACCAACCGGCTGCAGCTGCGGTTGATCGAAGCGCTGCGCGGCCCCGCCACCGAGCTGTTCCTGGTCGGCGACGAGTTCCAGTCGATCTACGGCTTCCGTCACGCCGACCTCGCCGTGTTCCGCGCTCAGCGCGAGCACTTCGCGGCCGCCGGGGGAGCGAGCGTCCTGCCGCTGAGCGGCAACTTCCGCTCCCGCCCCGAGGTGATCGCGACGGCCAACTCGATCGGCGCCTCGATGCTGCCGGGCCATCGCCCGCTGAGCGTCGGGTCCGCCCCCGAGGCCGAGCGGCCGGCCGGCCCCGGCGGAGCGGTCGAGCTGCTGCTGACCGAACCGAAGGGCTGGGACGCCGACGAGATCGAGCTCGACCTGCCGCTCGATGACCGCACGCCGCCCGAGGCCGCGGCCGAGGCCCGCTTCCTCGCCGCCCGCCTGCGCGAGCTGGCCGACGCCGGGGTCCCGCGCGGGAGCATCGTGCTGCTGTTGCGCGCCTTCACCCACGTCGACGCCTACGAGGAGGCGCTGGTCCGCGCCGGGCTGCGCCCCTACGTGGTCGGCGGGCGCGGCTACTGGTCCCAGCAGCAGGTCGAAGACGTGCGCTGCCTGCTCGCGACGGTCGCCAACCCGCTCGACGATGAGCCGCTGCTCGGGGCCCTGGCCTCCCCGGCCTGCGGGGTGCTGCCCGACACCCTCTGGCTGCTGCGCCGCGCGGTCGGCCGCAGGGGGTGGATATGGACCGCGCTCGAGGCCGCCGTCGGCGCCTGGGAGCCGCAGCTCGAGGAGCCGCAGCGGCTCGAGCAGATACCCGCGGCCGACTGCGATCGCCTGCGCCGCTTTCACTCCCGGATCGACGCGCTGCGCCTCGAAGGACCGCGGCTGGGGCTGGAGGAGCTGATCGAGCGGGTCGTCGCCGAGAGCGGCTATGACCTCGCGATCCTGCTCCGCGGGCCCGGCGAGCTGCGGCTCGCCAACCTGCGCAAGCTGATGCGGATGGCGCGCGAGTTCGAAGCCAACGAGGGTCGCGACCTGCGCGGCTTCCTCGACTTCCTCTCCTTGCGCAGCGCCGACGACGACGAGGCGGTGGCGGCCACCGAGGCCGAGGACCACGACGGGGTGCGGGTGATGACGATCCATGCCGCCAAGGGCCTCGAGTTCCCGGTCGTCGCTGTCGCCGGCCTCGGCCGCAACCTCGGTCCGGGAGGCCGCCCCCCGGACCTGGCGATCGGCCGCGGCAGCGGCGACGAGGGACGGATCGGGCTGCGCCTGGCGCGACTCGGCGCGCGCTCGATCGACCTCTACGAGCGCGAGGCGCTGCTCGAGGCGTCCGGCGAGCTTGACTCCGCTGAGGAGCTGCGGCTCTTCTACGTCGCCGTGACCCGGGCCCGCGAGCGGCTGCTGCTCAGCGGCATCACCGCGACGAGCCGGCCCAAGGAGCCGAAGCCGACGACCCGGATAACGGAGCGCCTGATCGCCGCCTGGGGGGTCGAGGACCTCGAGCACGACAGCATCGTCAGCCTCCCCCCGCGCCCGCCGCGCCCGAGCTCGGCCTCGATCTCGGGCAGCAGGTCGAGGTGAGCGTGCGCCTCAACCGGCCCAGCGCCGAGCAGGGCCGGCGACTGGCCGAGGCGGCCCTGGCGAGCCGCCCGACGATCGCGATCGAGCCCGGCGCCCCGCCGATCGTCGAGCCCCGCTCGCCGGTCACCCCTCGCCGGCCGCTCTCTTACTCGGCGCTTGACTCCTACCGGCGCTGCGGCTACCGCTTCTACGTGGAGAGCGTGCTCGGCCTCTCCTCGCTTGCGAACGGCGGCCGGGCGCCGGATCGCAACCGCGCCTTCGGCAGTGCCGTCCACGAGCTGCTCGACTGGAGCGCCAAGCATCGCTGGATCGAGCCGAAGCCCGCCTTAGCGGGTCGCGTCCTCGCCGCGAAGGGACTCGAGCCCGAGCAGAGCCTCGAGCGCGCCCAGGGGCTGCTGCGCGGCTGGATCGAGTCGCCGTTCCGAAACGAGCTCAGCGGCGCCGCTTCGCGATCCGGCTCCGAGGTGCCCTTCAAGATCGAGCTCGCCGGGACGCTGGTCCGCGGGACGCTCGACCTGCTCGTGCAGCCTCGCGCCGCGCCGCCGACCGTCGTCGACTACAAGACCGACAGGCTCGACGGAGCCGCGCCCGCGTCGCACGCGGATCGCTATTCGACCCAGCGCGACCTCTACGCCCTCGCGGTCCAGCGCGCGACCGGGGCCGAGCGGGTACGAGTCGCCTACGTCTTCCTGGAGCGGCCGGACGAGCCGGTCGTCGAGGAGCTCGACGGTGAGGCAATCGACGCCGCCGGCGAGCGCCTCGAGGCCATGGTCACCGAACTGGCAGCGGGCCGCTTCGAGGTCACCGAGAGCCCCGACTGGGGCCTCTGCCACGACTGCCCGGCGCGCCGGCGCCTCTGCAGCGCCCCGGCGGAGCCGCCGGGCCCGCGGCGCAAATCGCCCGCGGCGCCGACCGCGAAGTGAGTCGCCTCGCGGTATTTGCCTACGGCTCGTTGGTCAGCCCGGCCAGCTTCGCGGAGACGTTCGGCCGTGAGCCCGACTCGCTCGTCCCCGCCTGCCTGCACGGCTGGCGGCGGCGCTGGTCGATCGCCCGCGACAACCTCGCCGCCGAGAAGTCCTTCGCCGGGCCGGACGGGGAGCTGCCCGCCTGGATCGTCGGCCTCAACATCGAGCCGGACACCAACGACGCGCCCGCCCCTGACGAAGCGCGAGCCCCCAACGGCGCGCTGATCGAGATCAGCGCCGCGGAGCTCGCGCGACTCGATCTGCGCGAGCTGCGCTACGACCGGGTCGAGGTTGGCGGCGCCGTCGCCGTCGGCGCCGGGTTCGATCGCCCCGCCGGCGCAAGCGCCGGCTTCGACCGCGTCGTCGCCTACACCGCAAAGCGGCAGCACTTCCGCATCGAGCCGCCGCCGGGGGCGGTCGCGATGGCCCCTTACCTGCGCGCCGTCGAGGCGGCGTTTCGCGCCCTCGGCGACGGCGAGTGGGAGCGCTTCCTGGCCAGCACCGGCCTGCCTCCGGTCGAGCTGATCGAGCCACGGCTGGTTCGCGACGAGATCCCGCCAGGCAACCCGCGCCGCTGGTAGGGCCGCCCCCGGCCCTGGTAGAGCGCCGATTCCCCTATCGAGCTCCGGGCCAGGCAGCTCGACTGCGTGATCCTGGTCGCTATAGCCGCCAAAAGCCCGCAGTCGCGGTCGGGGGACGCTCTGCGAACCGCCGGCATGAGGTCCAGGTGCGCTGCGGAGCGAATCGATTGCTGAGCGCGGCCGACGGCCCGGTCGGTGATGGGGTTCCGAGGCCGCCAAGCGGATAGAGGCAATTCATGGCCAACCTGATCCTCGGCCCGCTGCTGCGCTACGTCGGCGAGCGCGAGGCCACCCTCTGGGTGGAGACCGACGCTCCCTGTGAGGTCGAGGTGCTTGGCCACAGCGCGGACACCTTTCAGATCCGCCGCCATCACTACGCGCTGGTCCAGGTCGGCGGCCTGGAGCCGGGAGGGTCCTATCCCTACGAGGTCCTGCTCGACGGCCAGCGCTGCTGGCCGCTCCCACACCATGATGCGCCGTCGAGCCTGATCCGGACGATCGGCCCCGGTAGGCCCCTGACCGTCGCCTACGGCTCCTGCCGCGTCGCGCTGCCCCACACCCCGCCCTCCTCGCGCAGCAAGGACGAGGACGAGCGCGGCTTCGAGCTCGACGCGCTCGACGTGCTGGCAAGGGAGATGATCAGGGGCACGCGCGAGAACTGGCCCGAGGTTCTGCTGCTGCTCGGTGACCAGGTCTACGTCGACGAGGGCTCACCGGTGACGCGCGCGAAGATCCGCTGGGAGCGGGACACGACCGAGCCTCCATACGAGGAGGCCGGGACCTTCGAGGAGTACGCGTGGCTCTACCAGGAGTCGTGGGGCGACCCGCTGATCCGCTGGCTGCTCTCGACCGTCTCCACCTCGATGGTCTGGGACGACCACGACATGCACGACGACTGGAACATCTCCCGCTCCTGGGTCGAGGAGATGAACCGCCACGACTGGTGGCGGATTCGAGCGGTCGACGGGTTCATGAGCTACTGGGTCTACCAGCACCTCGGCAATCTCTCGCCCCGGGCGCTCGACGAGGACGAGCTCTGGCAACGGGTCCAGGGCAGCGAGGACGCCACCGGCGCGCTTCACGACTTCGCCGAGCGCGCCCACCAGACCGGAGAGGGCGGGCGCTGGAGTTACTGCCGTGACCTCGATCGCACGCGCTTGATAGTCATGGACTCGAGGGCGGGACGGGTCCTCGACGAGGGCCGCCGCGCGATCCTCGACGACGAGGAGTGGGACTGGATCGTCGAGCAGGCGGGCGGCGATCACGACCACCTGCTGCTCGCGACCTCTGATCCGTACCTGCTGGCCCCGGCGATGCACCACCTCGAGGCCTGGAACGAGATGGTTTGCGACGGCGCCTGGGGTGCGTCGGTGGCGCGGCTCGGGGAGCGCCTGCGGCGCGGGCTGGACTTCGACCACTGGGCCGCGTTCAAGCTCTCCTTCGAGCGAATGGCGGGGCTGCTCGAGGAGGTCGGCTCGGGGCGCCGCGGCAGGCCGCCGGCTTCGATCGTGCTGCTCTCCGGCGATGTCCATCACGCCTATCTCGCCGAAGTCGGGTTCCGACGCTCGGCCGGGGTGCGAAGCGCCGTCTACCAGGCGACCTGCTCGCCGTTTCGAAACCCGCTCGACCCCCGCGAGCGCCGCGCGATCAAGGCGATGACCGGCACCGCGGCGGAACGGGCGATGAGGCTGCTCGCCCGCAGCGTCGGGGCGCCCGACCCGCGGCTCAGATGGCGCTTCACCGACGGCCCCTACTTCGACAACCAGGTCGCGACCCTACATATAGACGGGCGGCGCATGGAGGCGAGGCTCGACAAGACCAAACCCGGTGAGCAGCGGGAGCGAAGGCTCGAGCGAAGCTTCGAGCGGACGCTGGCCTAGCGACGGCGGCCGCCGGACACCAATGTCACCCGGCGGTCAGTCGTCCAGGCCGGCCTTCCAGCGCCGGCCCCAGGCGGCGAGCTCGCGCAGCGCCGGGTCGAGGTCGCGGCCCTTCTGGGTCAGCGTGTAGGTGACGCGGACCGGGGACGCGGCCTCCACGCTTCGCTCGACCAGCCCCTCGGACTCGAGCTCGCGGAGGCGCTGCGAGAGCAGCCGGTCGGACATCCCCGGAACGCCCTGGTTCAGCTCCACGAAGCGGCAGGGGCCCTCGTCGATCAGGGTCGAGAGGATCGCCCCCGACCAGCGCTTGCCGACCAGCTCGATCGCGGCGTGAAAGTGCGGGCAGACCCTGGATGCCGTCGCTGTTTCCGTCTGCGCGGAGCCCTCTGCAGCCACCGCAACCAGCTTACTGAACGTAAGTGACGGGCTTGGCGGCCTTCTCTGCCTGGAGCCGAGACTGGGTTGGTGCACCCCGAGGATCAGTCGGCGGCGGGGGGCGGAGCTGCCAGCGAGATCAGCCGGCCGAGCAAGGGCCGGTGCGCACGGGCCCGGCGCCGGCCGAGTCGCGAAGCGCCTCGGCGACGATGTCGTTCGGGACTCCGTATCCACCGGGCGGCCCGTCGGTGGTGGCGGCGAAAACGGTGGCCACGACCTGCCCATTCCGGTCGACGACCGGCCCGCCCGAGTTGCCGCTGCGAATCGACCCGCGCAGCGAGCTCATCTGCCGCTGCTGCGGTCCGCGCCCGTAGGAGTCTTCGCTGATCACGGTCTGAGTCGAGCCGAAGCGAGCCGGGGCGATCGCGAACCCGCCGTTCTCGGGATACCCGAGCACCGCCGCGCTGGAGCCCGGCTTCGGGTCTCTGGCAAGGCCAAGCTGCGGCAGCTCGACGTCGACCCGCAGCACCGCGAGGTCGTTGGTCGGGTCGTAATGCACGGCGGTCGCCTCGACCCTCGTACCGCCGGGGGTCGTCACGGTGGTGTCGCGCTCTCCCGCAACCACGTGCGCATTGGTGACCACCAGGCCCGGAACCGCCATCCATCCCGACCCCTCGACGCCCAGCCCGCATGCAGTGCCCAGCACCTTGACGACGCTCTGGCCGGCGCGGTTGACGTCGGCATCGTTGACGATCGCATCGGTGGGCGGCGCGACGTCGGGCGGAGGGCCCTTGACCGTCGGGCGCGGGTCGACCCTGTTCAGCGCGTTGATGATCGGCCCCGAAGGCGGCAGCAGGTCGTTGAGCTTGCCGAGGATCAGCGAGCGCTGCACGTCGCCGCGCAGCTCCCCCGCCCCCGGAGCGTGCAACGCCACCGCGCCGAAGACCCAGGTCAACCCCAGGGCGACTGCCGCGATCAGCGCCGCTCCCGCGGTCCCGTCGGCGAACTGGCTGACCGGCCCGTTGACCAGTCGGGCGCGCAACCCCAGACCCAGTCCCTCCAGGGTCACCGCGACCGCGGCGCCGACCGTGAGCGCCCCGAGCGCCGCGAACATCGGCGCGTAGGGCGAATGGGCGCCCTGGGAGAGCAGCGCCGGCGCCAGCCGGCTGCCGGCCAGCGCCCCGACGGTGAAACCGGAGAGAGTGAAGACGCCGACGATCAGTCCCTGCGCGTATCCCCAGATCGCAAGCGCCAGCGTGAAGGCGACGATTCCCCAGTCGAGGACGGTCATCGTCGAAATAAACCATGTGTGCGCCAGTCACTAACTTTTCCGCACCCGTGAGAACGCTTACTGCCGAGGTCGAGCGCCGGCGCCGCCTCATCACCCGCACCCTCCCGCTGACCCTGATCGCGGCCGGTGCACTGACCGCGGGCATGATCGTCGGCTCCGCGCCCCCCGCCGAGACTGGGGCCGCCGGTCGCTTCGTCGCCGATTGGGCCAGGCAGGACTTCGCGGCGATGCATGGGGAGCTCAACCCGACCGCCCAACGGACGTACTCGACCCGGCAGCTTCGCGACGCCTACCTGCACGCACAGGAGATCGCCACGCTGAGGGCGCTTGACCCCGGCAGCGCCTCGGACCCCGAGTCGGTCTCGGGCCGGAGGCTCGTCCGGGTGCCGATCCGGGTCCGGACGGTCGCCTTCGGGAGCTTCGAGTCGACCCTGACGCTGCCCTTTGCCGACGGCGGGATCGCCTGGGACCCCCATCTGGCCTTTCCGGGACTGCGGCCCGGCGAGACCCTGAGCAGCGAGATCCGCCTCGGGCATCGCGGCGAGATCGTCGCCCGCGACGGCACGCCGCTGGCGAAGGGGCCACCGCAAGCGCGGACTTCGCCGCTCGGCAGCGCCGCGATCGACGTGGCCGGCGAGGTCGGGGACGCCGACCACGACGACGTCGCCCGGCTGGCGCGGGAGGGATTCCCCGCCGGAACCCCGGTCGGCGTCAGCGGGCTGGAGCGGGCCTTCAACTCGCTGCTGGCGGGAAAGCCGGGCGGCGAGCTGATCGCCACTGCCGCGAAGGAGGGCGGCGACCGGGTGCTCGCCGCGGGCGATCCGACGCCGGGTCAGCGGCTGAAGACGACGATCGACCCCGGCCTGCAGCGATCCGCCGTCGCCGGGCTGGCGGGTCGATCTGGAGGCGTCGTGGCCCTCGACGCCCGCAGCGGTGCCGTGCGGGCCCTGGCCGGCAGCGCCTTCTCGGCCCCCCAACCTCCCGGATCCACCTTCAAGGTCGTCACCACGACCGCGGCGCTGCAGAAGGGCGTGGTCGGGCTCGACGAGCAGTTCCCGATCAGCGACGGGATCAACGTCGGAGGCCGCTTCATCGCCAACGCCCACAACGAGACCTGCGGCGGCAGCTTCAGCGAGGCGTTCGCGCAGTCCTGCAACGCCGTCTTCGCTCCGCTCGGCCCGAAGATCGGCGCCGACGCGCTGGTGGCAACCGCGGAGCGCTTCGGGTTCAACTCCGAGCCCAGCCTCTACGACGCGACCGCGACCGCGATCACCGACCCGCCCCAGCCGAGCATCCCGCCGCCCGACCAGATCGGCGACGACCTCGACCTCGGGGTCACGGCGATCGGGCAGGGCGAGGTGCTGGCGACGCCGCTGGAGATGGCCTCGGTCGCGCAGACGATCGCCATGCGGGGCGTGCGCCAGCCGACGGCGATGGTCAGGGACCGCGACCTGCAGCCCGCCGCCAAGCCGGTGCGGGTGGCCTCGCGGAAGATCGCGGGGCAGCTGCGCGACCTGATGATCGAGGTGGTGAACGCCGGAACCGGCACGGCGGCGGCGCTTCCCGGCGTCCAGGTGGCCGGCAAGACCGGCACCGCGGAGCTGGGACCAAAGCCCGGCGCCCCAGCCCCTCCCCCCGGACAGGACCCCGAGCAGGCCGTCGACGCCTGGTTCACCAGCTTCGCCCCGGCCCACAGCCCGCGCCTCGCTGTCGCTGTGCTGCTCGTCGACGCGAACGCGGACGGCGGCACGGTCGCCGCCCCGGTCGCCCACGACGTTCTCGCTACCGGCCTGCTCGGCTAAAGATGCGCGTCATCCAGGCGCCCGCGGATCGTGGAATTGCTCGTCTCGGGCCGGGAATCCCAGCGCGACTCCAACCACGACCAGCACGCAACCCAGAAGCGCCGCCAGCCCACCCGCGGTCTCGGCGATCAAGCTGAGCCCGGCGGCAAGGGTAGTGATGATGGCCCCGGCGGCGAGCATCGCCCACCAGCCGCGTCCGGGCGCCCCCGGTGCGGGCGCGTAGGGAGCAGCGAGCACGGTGCCGGCGATGATCGCGATCAGACCCGCGAAGCTTGTGACTTCACCGAAGAGGCGCAGCAGGATGACCAGGGCGCCGGTCGCCGCCACAAGCAGCGAGAGCTGCAGCGACCGCATTGAGTCAGGCGTCCAACTTCACCGTGGCGGTGCCGGCATCGGTGGGAATCGTCAGTTCGAGGGGTCGATTCGCCGTCGCCGAGTTGGGAATCGAGAAGAGGATCATCGAGCCCCCGATCGGGCCCTGCTGCGGGGTGCTGTCGAGCGCGGGCACCTGGTCCTCGGGACCGACCGGCGCGTCAAACGCGAGCGCGTAGGGGCTCTTGCTGGGCAACGGGGAATAGCTGTCGCGCTGGGTATCGGTGACTACCCAGCCGCTTGGAATCGTCTCGTCCGCGCTGTGGCTCTTGTTGACGATCTGCACGAAGACGCCGAGGTAGATCTGGTCGGGGCCGGGCGCGGGCTGCCCGACGAGGTACTCATGGTCCTCGACGTCGTCGGGGTTCAGGAAGCGGGAGAACAGGACCTTGTACTCGAGGTCGCCGAGCTGGACCGGCACTCCTTCGACGGTGTCCTTGCTGTTCTCCTCTTTGCCGCAGCCGACGAGGCCGACGCCGAGCAGCAGCAGGCCCATGGACGTGAGCAGGCAGAAGTGGCGCCGCAGGGTCATCGCCGGCGGCAGTCTATTGAGAGGCCGAGGTCGCATAGGCGGCCGTCGCCCCGGCCTCGCCGGGGCCGGGTTCACCCTCGAGCAGGTCGCGGAGGCGACGCAGCGCCACCTCCCAGTCCCGCCGGTACCAGATCGACGCCCCGCCGGCGATCTCCTTCGCCCGGTCAAGCGGGTTGCCGGGCTCGGTCCAGTGCGTGACCCGCAGGTTGGTCAGTGAGCCGGCCCCGACGGTCAGCTCCCATTCGATCGCGGCCGGAATCCGGTTCCAGCGCCCGCCGCGGCCGCGCTCCGAGATCCGGTGCGGGGGACGAAGCTCGACGATCGTCGAGTCCATCCACAGTGCCTGGGGCGGGGCGAAGAAGCGAAAGCGAGCGCCGGCCCCAACCCCGCTCGACTCGGCCCGCAGGAGCCTGAAGTCGGCGACGAAGTGGTCGGTGAAGGTTGGTCGATTGGAGAGATCGGCGACGAAGTCGAAGGCCGTCTGGCGCGGCACGTCGATCGCGATCTCGGCGCTGACGGGGCCCATCGAGCCGATTCTATGCGGCGGCACGGGAGGAGCATGCCCGCAATCGGCGAAGCGGTCTGGATGGACGAGTTTGAGCCCTGCTCGATCTGCGCCCGCACCCCGCTGGTCGGCGAAAGCGTGACGATGCTCGGCGACGCTGCACCAGTGTCGCCGGTCTGCGACCTCTGCCTGGGACGGCCCCGGGCCGCGGCGCTGGGCGAGCCGCTGCGGCGCGAGCGCGTGCGCAGCCGCGCCGGGGCCGAGACGGTCTCCAGGGTCCTTCCCGCTCCGCGCCAACCGGTTCAAGAAGTGCCGACCGTTCTGGCCGCGGTGGCGGCGAGGTCAGCGGCCTGACCGATTCTCTGGACGTTGCGGCTAATTCGTCCATCGCGGTCTATACCCGATAACCACTAGCGGTAGCATCGAAGGTCGAAGTGAGGTGAATCTGAAACGTTGATCGGCGCCGCAAGCGAGCTTCATGAAGCCGGCGCCGCGCCCGGGGCCGGAACCTTTTCCTGCTCCGCCTGCGGCTCACAGGTTTCGTTGGAAGCACGGGACGAGCTTCCCGAGTGCCCGCGCTGCGGCAGCGAGAGCTTTCGGCGCGCCTCGATGTTCGAGGGCACGATCGAGCAACCGACGACGACCGAGTTCCCGGTCCCCGCCGAGCCGTCCTCTCCGCGCTGGCTTCAGGAAGCGCGGGCCGAGATCGAGGCCCCGGGCCGCTATCTCGCGATTCGCGACGACGGGACGCAGGTCTTCTCCCTCTCCGAAGGTTGGACGAGGATCGGCCGCAGCGTCACCGCCGACATCCGCCTCGATGACCCCACCGTCTCACGCCGGCACGCGCTGATCGTCTGGGAGGGCTCGAGGCCCTTGCGGGTGCTCGATGACCGCAGCCTGAACGGTGTCTTCGTCAACGGGGAGGCCGTCGACTGGGGCAGGCTCAGCGACGGCGACGAGCTCACCGTCGGCCGCTATCACCTCTATCTCATTGAGGCTTAGGCGACGTCACCGGTTTCCGCCCCCCTCGCGCATAGCATTCGCAGATCACTGGCGGCCTCGAGAACCTGAGCCCGAGATTGGCTTCCGACGACCAACAGCCGAGCGTGCAGCAGTCGCCCGCTGAGTCGCCGAGGCCGGCCGGGGAGGTGGCTCCGTCCGACGGCGCCATCGAAGAGTCGCGGCGCCAGCTGCGCGAGCAGGCCGAACGGGCCAGGCTCGGCGTCCGGCAGCTGCTGCAGGCCGAGAACGATCGCCTCCGCGAGGAGCTGAACACGACGCTGCAGAGCCTCGAGGCCCGGCTCAACCAGTCGGTCGACGGCCGGGTCGACGGCGAGATCAATCGGGTCCGCGAAGCCGCCGAGCGCACCACGGCGCAGATCCAGGCGACGGCGCAGCAGAGCGCCGACACGATCCGAACGGTGGCCGAGCAGATCGCCGGCGAGGTGCGGGCGTCGGCCGCGCAGAGCATCGAGCAGCTCGAAGGGCGCCACAGCTCCGCGGAGAGCGCCGGGCAGCGAGTCCTCGAGTCGACGACCGCACGGGTCGACGAGGAGATCCAGCGGATCCAGGCCGCCGCCAAGCAATGGCTCTCGGCCGAGCAGGAGCGCATTGCCGCCGCCGAGCAGCGCCTCGGCACCGGGATCGACGAACGCGTCGCCGAGGCAACCGAGGCCGAGCTGGGCAGGGCGGCCCCGCGACTTCAAGCCGAGCTGGAGGCCTCGCTGGGCGCGAAGGTCGACGCGCAGATCTCGCAGGCGGCCGTCGCGGCGACGGAGACCCTGCGGGCGGAGCTGGGGACCGCAACGGAGGCGATCGAGAAGCGACTGCTGGAGGCCGCCAAGGCCGGGCAGGCCACCCAGGCTCAGCAATTCCAGCAGCTCGCCGATCAGCGCCTATCCGGTGCCGAGCAGCGCCTTGCCGCGGCGG
>CAWJCP010000007.1:0-82154 GCA_963841445.1 uncultured Solirubrobacterales bacterium | reverse complement strand
TTCAGGACGTTTTCGAGCGCTTCATCACCACCGAGCTGACCACGGTTGACTCGCGCGGCCAGCCGATCGCCTGGCCCGTGACCCCGTACTACGCGCCCGGGGACCCGACGATCGACGTGACGACCGGGATCGGCTACCCGAAGAAGGCCACCGACGCGCGCCGCCATCCGCAGGTCAGCCTGCTGTTCTCCGACCCTACGGGGTCGGGAATCGAAAGCGGGATCAGGGTGCTCGTGCAGGGAACAGCCGCTGTCGACGACGCTGATCTGAAGGCGAACCGGGAGCGCTACCGGGAAGAGTCTCTGCGAAAGCTCCCGGCAATCAAGGCGTTGCTGCCGCCCAAGCCGGTTGAGAGCCTCTTCAGCTGGTACTTCGAGCGCATCTACATCAAGGTGCGGCCGGAGCGGGTCTTCGTCTGGCCCGATGGCGATTGCTCCAAGCCGCCCGAGGTGCACGGGGCTCACCTCGAGGAGGTCCGCTCCGGGCACAGCGAGGAACGGGAGTCCGCCCCGAGCGCGGCGGCCGGAGGCCAGGTCGCGTGGGACGGGCGGATTGAGGAGCTTGGCCGCCGCTACGACGAGGCGGTGCTCGCCTGGGTGGCACCGGACGACTTCCCGCTCGCGGCGCGACTGCCGGTCGATTGCGACCCTTCGGAGCGGCGCGTCCGGATCAACGCTGAGCCCGCCGGGCTGCCCCTTCAGGATGGCCGCGCCTGCCTGACCGCGCACTCCCACGCCGCCGACTTCCGCTGGCAGGAGAACTTCCAGCTCCGCGGAGACCTGACCGTCGAGGGCGCAGGCCTCGCGCTGGTTCCGCACCGGCTGGTCGGCGGCTTCGAGCTGCCCGACGAGAGCAGGCTGGCCGGAGCTCGCCGCAACCTCGGCAAGGCGGTCCGCTTCTATCGCACCCGTCGCCGCTTGCTCAAAGAGCGCAGCGGCTGATCTGCGATCGGGGGCCCTAAACCGAGCTCCTGCCCGCTTGGGTAGCCGATCGGATATCGAATCGCGCAGAAGTCAAGTCGGGAGGGGTATGGGCGGGTCGTGCGACGGGGTCCATTCCGGCCCACGCGGATTCGGAGCCCGGGTCGGAAGGGGACGTCGTGGCAGGACCCGTCGCCGTCAGTCGTCCGGGAACGGCTCCAGCCCCGCGTGCCAAGGCCCGGCCGGATAAGTGTGGTGGCCGTGCTCCTCCATCTCGCTGCGGACGCGGCGAAACAGCTGCCCGCCGTTGCGCAGCGCCTCGGTCAGCTCCTCCTCGCTGCGCTCGCGCAGCCGCCACAGGAACCAGAGCTGGCGGTCGTTGACCCCGAAGTCGACCTCGTTCGAGATCGTCGTCACCCACTCCAGAAACCCGGGTCCGAAGAGCTCGCGCAGGGCGACCGGGTCGTACTGGCTCGGCACGGTGGCGAGGAAGCGGCGGTTGAAGTCGATCGACTCGAACTCGACCTTGCGCGCCGTGTGCTTGGCGACGAAGTCCTCCGGCCGCGCCTCCAGCGACTCGACGTTGAACGCGGGCATCACCTCGGCGAGATCGGGCATGTGAGCCTTGGCGAGCACAGCGCCCGGAATCACCGACTTGTTGAAGAAGCCCCCGACTTCGCGCTCGTCGGCGTCACAGGAAGACCCCCAGAACTCCTCGTCGAGCTGCCCGGTTAGTCGGTTGGTGCCGCCGACGCATAGCGCCACCGGCCCGTCCTTGGGGTTGATGCCGCCGACCGGCTCGTAGCGGAGGTCATGCTTGGCGGCGTAGCCCTCGACCGTCGCGGCCCAATCTTGCGTGTCCCCCCGACCCCTCATACCTGTACCAGGTCGCCGCGCCCGTCCTTCTCGAGCATCGCCTTGTAGCGCGGAAACATCGGCTTGGTGAGCGGCACGAGCTTGAGGATCTTCGCCACCGGGCCGGTTGGCTTGATGTCGCCGCGCGCAATCGCCATCGTCACGTTCACCTTTCCGAGCCAGAAGCGGTGCGCGACGTCGGCCTTCATCGCCATCGTCAGCTCCGGCTCCATCTCGGAATCGCCGAAGTCGACGTCGCCGGGCTCGCCCTCGCGGAGGCGGATCGTGATCTGCGCGTCGGGCTCGGAGAGCTTGTAGCGCACGATCGTGTCCGCGCTGCGCCACTTCGGGCCCAGCTCCTCATCGGCGGTCAGCTCCGCGAACAGCTTGCCGATCGTGTCGTAGACCTCTTGCGCGTCCTTGAAGTAGGCCAATGCCGCTCCCCGTTCGCCGTGGCGGGGATCCTATTCTCAGCCCGGACGCCAGATCGGGCCTGGGTCGACGATTCTCGCCCGCGACCCTGAGCACCGCCCCGCTGGCTCAGGGATCGGCGAAGACCTGCGGCGCCTTCTTGCCGCCGAACTCGGGCGGGAAGTCCCCGGCCACCCAGCAGGGGGCCTTGTCGACGGTCGCGTCAGCGGCGGAGATCTCGCCGCTGTTGTCGCAGTCGAAGCTCGGCGAGATGCCGTGCTGGGCGGAGTCGGAGCTGTTGATCGCCAGAGGCTGCAGGTAGCCGTTGCCCCGGTTGGTCGCGCTGCGGCTGGGGTAGATCGCAAGGCTCTCCGGGCTGAGGTAGGAGAGCTGGCGCAAGACGTGCCGCGGCGAGGGCTGGCCCGGCTGCGTGCTGAGAGTGCCGGACAGCCCCGCCGGCGGATTGCTGAGGAAGTCGCCGACATTGGTCTTGTAGGCGTTCGTGTAGCGGATGATCGGGTTGAGGTTGGCGAGGAAGGGGTCGAGCGCCGCCAGCACCGGTCGCAGCTCGCGCAGCGTCTTGGTCAGCGCCGGAAGGCCCGTGTCGGAAGCCCGCAGCAGCGGCTTCAGGTGGATGAAGAGGCCGCGCAGGTGCGGCGAGAGGCGGCGCACCTTCTGGAAGGTCGGGGTGAGGTCGCTGGCGACCGGCTTCAGGTCCTTTACCAGCGGCTCGGTGTCGTCGGCGAACCTGGCCAGCCTGTTCAGGGTCAGGCGAGTCTGCTCGTTGAAGGTCGGAAAGATGTGGATTATCTGGGCGACTGCGCGATCCCGCGACGCGATCGCGCCGAAGGTCGTGTTCGAGTTCGAGATCGCCCCTGCGAGATCCTGATCGCGGGCGCTGAGCGCATCGAAGACGGTGCCGGTGTCGCGAACGAGCCCCTGCAGCGAGCGCTTCTGATGGCGCAGGATCGTGAGGATGTCGGCGGCGTCGCTGGTGAACGGGCCGAGGTTTCCGAAGGCGTCGTTGAGGTCCTGGCCCCTCCCCCTGACCCCGATCGCCGAGCTCTGCATCCAGGTCCGAAACGCCTTCCGGGTCGGCTTGTCCAGCGCCGCGAAGATCTCGTCGATCTGGGTCGAGTTCTGGGTCTGGCCATGGGCGAGGTGGCCCCCGTCGGCCAGCGGGGGGGTCGACTTGCTGCCGCCCGTGAGCTCGATGTAGCTCTCGCCGAGCAGCGTCTTCTGGCGCAGCAGGGCCCGCGTGTCGGAGGGGATCGGGGCGAACTGGGGATCGAGCTGGATCGTCGCCTCGGTGGCGTTGCCCTTCTCGGGCAGCGAGAGATTCTTCACCTTGCCCACCGAGACGCCGCCGATCCGCACGTCGGACTCCTTGGCCAGGGTCACCGCTTCGGGGACGTCGACGGTGAACTCGTAGCCCTTCGCCTTGAACGGCGTCGGACCCCCGAAGCTGATCCAAAGGAAGAGCAGCAGGCCGAAGCAGGAGAGCGCGAAGCCGACTGCGATCGCGATCCGCGTTATCGAGGGGGCTTGTTTCTGCATCCTGGCTCAGATCTCCTATGGGCCCTGCCCCTCGCAGGGGCCTCCGGTGAAGAACAGCGGGGCGAATGGGCTGACGATCGGCTGCAGCGGGCTCGAGAGCAGGATCTGCGCCAGCGAGGAGCAGGTGGCGGAGAGGTAGATGCGCCGGTAGACCCCGTGCGCGTCGGCGGTCTGGAAGACGCTGTTGCCGTTGTGGCCCAGCCAGGCCAGCCAGTAGAGGTAGCCCTCGTCGCGTCCGGGGGTGCCGGGCGCTTCGGCGCCGTTGGGGTTGTAGGCGGCCATGTTGCCGAGCCGGTTGACGATCGTTGCGATGTCAGTCAGGCGCGGGGTCGCGTTGGCGAGGTTCTCTGCCGCCGGCTTCAGGTCGCGGACCGGCTGGCGGGCGGTCCTGACCAGGGGCCTGATCTCGTCGCGGACGGCCGGCTTGGTGGCGGAGACGCGACGCACCGAGGCGTTGAGACGGTCGAGGTTGCGAGCGAACGGCCGCAGGTTGTTGAACGTCGGACCGAGCAGCTTCGCGAACGGGGCCGTCTTGTCGAGCGTGTCGCGAGCCGTCGCCAGGGTGCCGGGGAGCAGCTTCACGGTGCGCTGCACGTTGGCGTCCTGGCGGGCGATCGCGCCCAGCGCCTCGTTCGAGGAGCTGACCAGGTCGGCGAGGTCGTTGCGATGCTTGGCGACCGTGCCGGTGAGCACGTTGAGGTTGTGGACCAGGCGCGCGAGGTTGTGGCGCCGAGTCGCGACCTTGCTGTTCAGCCGCGCCAGCTCGTGGTTGATCGGCCCGAGCCCACCGAGCACCCGGCCGAGGTCGCGCGAGCGTCCCTTGAGCCCCTGGCCGGCTCCAACGATCAGCGTCCGCAGGTAGGCCTGGGTGTCGGAGTCCACGGCGGAGAGGACCTGGTCGAGGTTGACCTCCGGGGCGGTATTGGCGAGCCGGATCGTGTCGCCGTCCTTGAAGTCCCCGGCCGACTTCGTCCCCGGGTCGAGCTCGATGAAGACGTCCTGCAGGCCGGTGCGCGGGCGAATCAGCGCCGTCGCATTGCGGTAGATCGGCAGGAACTTGCGCTCGATCTGCATCGTCACAACGGCCTTGCCGTCCTGCAGCTCGACCTTCGAGATGTCGCCGATCTTCACGCCGGCCACGACAACCGTCTGGCCCTGGCCGGGGGTGACCGCCTGCGCGGTCTCGAACTCGGCCCCGCAGCGTGAACGGCTTCTGCTCCAGCACCGGGATCCGCAGCCGCTGCTGCTGGAGGATCACGTAGACGAAAATCAGCGCGAGGACCGCCAGGCCCGCGACGGCGAGGAAGTCGCGCAGGTGCTTGCGGATCGCCTCGGTCATCCGCCGCCTCCGGTCAGCTTCTTGACCGCATTTATGTACCTGGCCATGTCGCTCTTGTCGAAGGCCTTGAACTGCTTCGTCACCTGGTCGAGCATCCTGCTCTCACGCAGCTGGTTGCCCTGGGCGCCGACCTCCTGGGCATGCATCTGATCCATGTAGATCCGTGCGTATTTGCGACTCAATGCGGCGACCTGCTGATTCGCAGGGGTCGAAGTTGGGCTGATGCGGCTCTGGCCGGGCACCGACTCGGGGCCGCCGCTGCGCAGGTCGGGCTGCTGCTGGGTCTCGCAGGGCACGCCCTCCCTGAACGGCGTCTTCGCGGAGGAGTCAAACGGTGGCTCCGCCCCGAGGAGCTGCGAGTCGAGGGTGGCGACGGTGGGCTGGCCCCCGATCGTCTGCTCGATGATCGGCGAGGGGCTCGCGAAAGAGAGGGTGTTCTGCCCGCCTCCGGCCTCGACGCGGATGTACTGGCCGTTGGCGTCGCCGCTGCGGCTCTCGCCGGCGATCCCAGTCAGCCCGTAGCCGGTCTCCTCATAGACCTTGCCGACCCCGGACTCGCCGTCGCCGGACTGGATCGTCTGGTTGCTCCAGGGGATGACGACGTTGTTGAAACAGGAGGAAAGCGCCCGCGCCTGCTCCATGAAGGGGAGCTGGCTGCGGGTCAGCCTCGCGAGCTGCGGCACGGTCGGGCGCAGGTCCTTGGTCAGGCCACGCAGCTCCGGCTTCGAGACCAGCTTGCGCAGCTGGTAGATGAACGGGGTTGCGACATCCAGTGTCGGGCCGGTCGAGCGCACGCCCGGCAGCGCCTCGCGGGAGAAGGCCCGCACGAAGGGGAACGAGCGGTTGAGGTTCTCGAACACGGGCCGGGCCGCGAACAGCGTCCCGGGCAGCTCGCGCACCGACGTCTTCAGGGCCTGGTCCTGGGCGGCAAAGGAGCCGCTGACGATGCGCAGGTTGGTGACCAGGTCCTGAAGCTGGGGCTGGTTGCGATCCAGCGAGGCGGCGACGGTGTCGAAGTTGCGCACCAGCCCGGAGAGATCGTGGGCACGGGTGCCGAGCAGCGCCTCGTTGACCCAGGCCGTGTTCTTGTACGCGCCGCCGCCGCTGCGGTTGAAGTCGCGCAGCCCCTTCGCCCCGCCGTGCTTCTCGAACGCGTTCCCGATCTCCTTCAGCGCCAGCTGCAGGTTGCCGCGCACGTTCGCCTGCAGGGTGGTGAGGATCTGATCCAGCTGCACCGAGTTGGAGGTCTGCTGGATCGGGATCTCGCCGCCCCTCGCAAGCTCCGGCGCGCTCGGGCTCCCAGGCCGCACGTCGACGAAGAGGTTGCCCTCGAGGAAGAGGCGCGGGCGCAGCTGCAAGCGCGCGTCGGCGTGGATCGGACGCCCCGCGTCCTTGATCTTCATCGTCACCACCGCCGCATCCGACTTCGGCAGGCCGTCGACCTTGGTCACCGAGCCGACGTTCACCCCGGCGATCCTGACCGGGGAGTTGACGGCGACGTTCTGCGCGTCGCGGAAGACGCCCTTGATCTCATAGCCCTGGCCCGCGAACGGCAGGTGCTTGGTGAATGCGAGGTAGAACCCGAAGACGACGAGCGCTACAGCGATCAGCCCGACGCCCCAGTTGGGGATCCTCTTGCCGCTCCTCGCGCTCACGGCAGGCTCCTCGGGTGCAGCTCCAGCGGCACGCTGGAGCGCCCGGCGAACGTCGGACCGCGGTCGCCCGGAATGTCGGAGACGCCGACCGCGGGGTTGCTGGCCGCCTGCCCGGGCACGCGCAGGTCGCCGAGCAGGTAGCCGGACTGGCCGGCTTGGCAGTCGGCGTTGCCGTTCGCGTCGACCGCGGGACCGTAGGGATTCCCGTGCAGGATCGGCAGCGTGCGGGGGCGGAACTCGCCGCTCCCGAACTGGCGCCCGTTCGACTGCAGGCCGCTGTAGCCGGCGACCGGCGTCTGCGCGACGCTCGTCGCCGCCGGGGTTCCCGGGAAAGGCAGCGGCGGGAACGCCGGCGGAGTGGCGACCGGGGCACCCTGCGGAGCGCCGATGACCGAGACCCGCTGCGTGGTTCCGACGCTGTCGCGCTCGCTGATGTGCTCGGGCAGGAAGGTGAACCAGTAGTCCCAGTAGTCGCAGACGGTCTGGAACGGGGCGATGAACTCGGCCGCCGGCTCGGCCTGGTTGAAGGTCTCGCGCAGGCGCAGCAGCGTCGTCTTGGTCTGCGGCTGCTCGACCAGGTTCTTCAGCTCGCCGAAGGTCTGGCCGAGCTTCGCGTTCACCGGCGGGGTGCTGGCCAGCACCGGGGCGCCGACGGTCAGGGCGCTGTTCAGGGTCGGCAGCGCCTCGCGCAGCGCGACCAGGCCCGGGCGCAAACGGTGGTTGAGGTCCGCGAACTCGGCCAGGAAGGGGCGCTGCTCACGAAGCGCCTTGGTGCCCTCGGCAAGGGTCGGAGGGCCGGAGGAGATCGTGTCCTTGAGCGCCCGCGGATCCTCGGAGAGGGCCCCGAAGGTGATCGCCATGTTCGTGAACAGCTCAGCCTGCTGCTCGGAGACCGGGGCGATGATCCCCGCGGTTCGCCCGAGGGCCGGGAAGAAGCGCTCGAGGCGGGTGTTCGGGTCGATCAGCGTCCGCGCCACCGGCTTCAGGCTTGCGAACAGCGGATTGAGGCTCTGGATCGTCTGGTTCAGCGACGAACCGCGCGCTGCGAAGGCGTCCCCGAAGCCGAGCAGGTTCTCCCGCGACGCCTCCCGGGTGCGGGCGTCGAAGGTGTTGGCGATGTCGTCGAACTCGGTCTGCGAGGAAGACTGGCTGACCGGAAGCGTTCCTCCCTCGGGCAGAGGCTTGCCGGTCCCGCGCGTGATCTGCACGTACTTGAGCCCGAACGAGGACTTGTAGCGGACCGCGACAGTGCTGTCGGAGGGCAGCGGGTCGACCGACTTGTCGAGCTTCAGGTCGAGCTTTGCGGCCGCCCGCCCGCCCTTGCTTTGGATCGGCTCGATCTGATCGACGATCCCGACCCGGTGCCCGCCGATCCGAACGTCGTTGTTCGGCGAGACGCGGGCGGCGTTGGGCAGCACCGCCGAGACCCGGTAGGTGGGGACGAACGGAAGGCCGCTGCCGGAGTTGTAGGCGAGGAACACGGCAACGATCACGATCAGGGTCGTGATCGCACCGACCAGGGTCGGCGAGGCGGCGAGGCTCTGGGCCCTGCCGCGACTCATGAGGCTGCGCTTGTGGTTGTCGGCATCGGTTCCATCAGTTCGCGAAGAGGAAGTTCATGAGGTCGCTTGCGGAGGCGCTTCGGCCCAGGCCTCCCGCGCCGAGGCTCTGACCCAGCCCCCCGAGCGGCCCGCCCTTGCTCTGCTGACTGCCCCCACCAAGCAGCCCGCCGAGGCCGCCGAGGCCGGGGATGTTCGGAACGCTCGGAACGTTCGGCAGCTTCGGCCCCTTGGGGCCCTTGGGGCCCTTGGGCACATGCGGAAGGTTCGGCAGGTTCGGCAGCTTCTGCCCTCCCTCTCCGCCCGTCGCCCCACCGCCGCCCGTCGGCCCCGCCCGGCGCGGCCACTGCGGACTGCGGCCCGGTCAGGGGCGATCCCGCCGCGGTCGGCGACTGGCGGAGCCGGGCCCGGTTGGTCTGCCTCGGGTTGGACGAGCTGCAGATCGAAGGCTCGTCGGAGCCATCGGGGCAGGCAGCGCCGCTGTAGGGAGGCAAGCTCGGCCCGGCGTTGATCCCCGGCTGGGTCGGCCCGACCCAGGAGACGCAGCGGTTCGCGTTCGCGGCGCTGGTGGTGCCGACGTATCCGGGGGTGCCCGGGCTCCCGGTGGCGGCGGTCGACGGCACTGTCGGGCCTGCGTTGTACTGCCCGCAGGGGCCGACCTGGAACTCCTCGAGGATGAAGTGGAGCAGGTGCCCGACGGAGTCGAACTGGTTCACCGCCAGGGTCTGGTAATAGGCGTAGTTGAGCAGGCCCTCCAGCCCGGTGTAACCGGTCGGCGCCGGGCGGCCGGTGTCCCGCGCCGCCCGTGCGTCGCCCTCGACGGCGCGGCCGGGGTCGTCGAGGTCGACGAGGAAGTTGGCGATCGGGTTGGCGGCGCCGTAGGCCTTGGTCGAGGCGTCGGTGAGCGCCTGGATCTCGTCCTGGCCCTCCTGCAGCGCCTGGCGGCCGGGCACCGAAGCGTCGCCGAGCGTGTTGATCGCCGGCGTCGCGGCGTCGTTGAAGCGCGGCATGGTCCGGGTGAGCCGGTTGAGCTGGCCGGAGGCGCGGTCGAGCTCGGTGAGCACCGGCGTGCTTTGCACCGAGACGTCGCCGAGACGCGCCAGGGTCGGGCGCAGCTCGGAGAGGAAGCCGGGCAGCAGCTTGAAGTTTCGCTCCAGGTCCGCCTTGCGCTCGTCGGAGGCGGAGGCGGTGCGGTTCGCGTTCTGGATGAAGCGCACGACGTCCTGGCGGCGTGCGGCGAGCCGGCCGATGATCTCGTCGGAGTTGACGTTGAGGTCGCGGATGATCGTGTTCTGCTTGCCGACAATCTGCAGCGCCTGGCGCAGCGCCTGCAGCGCCGGCGCGCCGCGCCGGATCGCGGCGTTGAGGTTGTCCGGGTTGCCGGCCAGCGCGGTGCCGAACTCGTTGATCAGCAGCGCCAGCCGGTCCTTGTAGGGCTCGCGCAGCGTCGCCTGCACGAGGTCGTTCTGGACCGTCGTGCGAGTCTGCTCGACCGGGACGGTGCCGTCGTCGGGCAGCAGCTTCTTGGAGCGGCCCGGCTGGCAGTCGAGGAAGTACTCGGCGATCAGCGACTGCGGCTGCGAGGAGCAGGTGGCGTCGACCCGGAACTGCGACAGCGGGCCGCTCACCTGCACCGTCACCACGGCCCGCTTGGCGGCGTTGACGTCGAGGTCCGAGACCGTGCCGGCGGTCACCCCGGCGATCCGCACCTCGGAGCCCTTGACGAGGCCGAAGGCGTTGTCGAGCTCGATCTTGTAGGTGTGGCTGTCGTCGGCGCCGGCGCTTGCGACCAGCAGCGCCACCGGTGCGCAGAGCAGCAGGGCGACTATCAGCGCGATCCGTCTCATGGCCCCGGCGGCACCTCGCTCGGGTCGCAGTTCAGGGTTCCGTTGTCGGTGAACGGGTTCGAGCCGTCCGGCGACGGACGCTCGTTCGCGCCCGGGCAGCGGCGCAGCTGGTCGGTGGTGAGGCCGGCGGTGATCGGGCTCTTCGGGAGCGAGCCGATCAGGTCCGGCAATCCGCCCGGCAGTGAGGGCGAGAAGACGTTGAACGTGGTGCTGATCCGGCCCAGGCCGCCGTTGGCGTCGACGATGCCCGAGTGCCCGAAGTCGTCGAACCAGCCGCTCAGCGCCTCTTCGGTTAGGTAAGGACGGAAGAACGAGAGCTGGGGCAGGCTGCCGACCAGCGCGTCGCGCGACTCAGGAAGCGCGCCGCGTCTGCTGGCGCCGTTGCGGTCCACCGGGCCGACCGCGATCTGGGCCAGCGGGACCTGCAGGCGGGTCAGCTCGACGAGGTCGTTGTCGGCCCCCGGCCGGCGCACGATGTGCTCGAGATCGCCGATCGCCGGCACGGCGTCGGTCGCGAAGCCGCGCAGCTGGTGCGTGAACGGGCGCAGCTTGCGCGCCACGGGCTTTGAGGCGCTGACCAGAGGATCGAGGTCGTCGAGCGTCGCCCGCAGGTTGACCCCGGTGGTGTTGAAGTTGCGCATGAAGTTGGGAAGCTCACCGAGGGCGCTGGCGAGGCTGCGGTTCTCGGAGGCGATCGCGCCCATCATCCGGTTGGTGTTGGAGACGAACTGGGTGAGATCGGGGGCCCGCTGGGCGAGCGCCCCGGACAGCGAGGAGGTGTCGACGATCAGGCGCTCGAAGCGGCGCTCGTCGAGGGTCAGCTCGCCGAAGACCTGGCGCGACGTGGACAGGAAGGGGCTCAGGTAGTGAAAGCCGGCGTTGGTTGGCTTTCCGATCCCCTTGTTGGCTGTGGCGAAGCCCTTGATCAGCTGCCTGAAATGGCCGACGGTCTTCTTGTCCAGGGTGTTGAACAGCTGATCGAGATCGACCTCGGAGACGGTGTCCGAGATCGGGAGGGTGCCGCCGTCGGGAATCGCAGCGCCGCGCTGATCCGCGGAGGGCATCTGAAGCTGGATGAAGCGGTTCGCGACGCCGGAGAGCGATTGCTCACGGATCGTCGCGATCGTCCCCTCGTGAAGAGGGGCGTAGTCGCCGTCGATCTCCATCTTGACGTCCGCCGAGCCGTGCGGGCCGAGGGAGATGTTCTTGATCGTGCCCGCCTTGGTCCCGGCGACCTCGACCAGGTTGCCCTTGACCAGCTGGGCGGCGTTCTCGAACTCCGCCGTCACCTCGTAGGAATCCCCGCCCCGCAGCAGCAGGAGCGCGATCACCAAGACGGCGGCGCCAAGCGCCACTACGGCGGCTACCCGCCCCACTGCGGATGAGCTTCCTACCACGTCCCTGAATACCCCCTGGAATACCCCGTTCCCACAGTCGCCCAGGCGAGGCGCGACCTGGCTCGAAACTAGCACCCAGTTTTCGGGCTCGCAATGGACAACCGTCGAGTTGGGCGCCTGCTCGTGCCTGCCTGGCTGACGTCCTCGGTTGAGTTGCGGTTAAGGGCCTGCCGACAGCGGTAGGATCACGCCTCGAAGCGAGGCCAACCGCGCCTCCGATCCAACCTCGAAGCCCAGACAGGAGCAGAGATGACAATCGTGATCATCGTCGTGGTCGCGCTGATCGTGATCGGCGGGCTGGCCTACATCGCGATCCGCAACAGCATGATCGGGTCCCGCAACCGGGTCGACGAAGCCTGGAGCGGCATCGACGTGCAGCTGAAGCGCCGCCACGACCTGGTGCCGAACCTGGTCGAGACCGTGAAGGGCTATGCCACGCACGAGCGGGAGGTGTTCGAAAAGGCGACCAAGGCACGCGCGGAGGCGATGTCGGCGCGGGGCGTCAACCAGACCGCGCAGGCCGAAGGGCAGCTCTCAGGCGCGCTGACCGACCTGCGTGCGGTGGCCGAGAACTACCCGCAGCTGCGGGCGACCGAGAACTTCCAGCAGCTGACCCGCAACCTCTCCGAGCTCGAGGACGAGATCCAGGCCTCGCGGCGGATCTACAACTCCAATGTGCAGGCCTACAACACCAAGATCCAGGTCTTCCCGAACTCGGTGATCGCGAACCAGGGCGGCTTTCAGCCGCGCGAGTTCTTCGAGATCGAGGATGCGGGCGAGCGCGAGCCGGTCGCGGTCGACTTCAGCAGCTAGGCCTACCGCGCGTTTCGGCCGCTACCCTGCGGGACCACGTTGCTGGAACGCGGCGGCGCGGGTGTAGAGCTTGTAGAGCTTGAAGCCGTGCGCGAAGCTCTGCTTGCACCAGTCGTCGAGCACGTCGTAGCCGCGCTTGGTGCTGAGCGTCGTGCCGTGCCCGGCCGGTGAGCCGGTCGGGCCGCCGGCGAAATTGCTGCAGCTCCTGAACCGTTCCCAGACGCTCGCTGACGTCGGCCTGGTTCCAGTCGTCGCAGTCGGCGAGCCGCAGCGTCACGCCGATGTCGGGCCCGCGCCGGCGGCCGAGTTGCTGGCGCCCGAGCCGCCGCCGCAGCCGAGCAATCGCGAAGAGGCAGAGGAGCAGCCGCGGCGGCGGCCGCGATGCGGCGAGCGATCATGCCGGGAACCTTACGGATTCGGCTGCGGCCGGGTCGAAGAGCCTACGGCGTCGGCTGCGGCGGGGTGCGGAACCAGTCGCAGGTCGGGTCGTTCGGATCCGGGCCGGTTTCGACCGCGGCCAGGCAGGCGAGCAGCTCGGCGGTCGCCGACGGGTTGGTGTCGAAGGTGGCGACGCTCTGCTCGGGGTTCTGGCCGTTGTTGCAGTCGGGCAGCGGGTCGCGGGCTGCTGGTGATCGGCTTGTAGCTGCGTGTTCTGGTACCAGCAGTTGCCGGTGTTGCCGGCCAGGCCCCCACCAGAAGTCGGTCCCGTTGGGCTTGTGGGCGCCGTCGGGCGCGATCCCCATCACGTTGTCGTGCTGGAGGATTGCGGAACGAGGTGGTGGTCTGGGCCGGGTCGCAGCCCGGGACCTGGACGTTCGTCGGGTCGTCGCAGACGAAGGCGTCGGGGACCGCGAACAGCATCGTGCCGCGGCGCCAGTTGTCGTAGAAGTGGTTGTTGCGGATGCATGTTGTCGTTGCCGCCCGCGATCCAGAGGCCGGTGCCGACCGGGACCGGCACCGTCGGCACGACGTCGGAGCCCGGCAGGTAGGGGTTGAAGTTGTTGGAGTAGAAGTTGTTGTTCTCGATCAGGTCGGAGTCCTGCGGGAAGCCGGGGTGCCCGGGCGCGGTGAAGACGTCGGTCGTGAAGCCGAGCGCGTTGTCGTAGAAGTTGTTGTGGTGCGACCCAGACCGCGTTGCCGTCGGTGCCCGAGTAGCCGCCGGCGTTGTGGTGCGATGTCGCAGTCGCGCATCTCCTGGCTGTAGCGGAACTGCGGTGCCCGGCGGCCGCTGCGTCGCCGGTGTCGGCGCCGGCGCCGGGGTAGAGGCCGGAGTCGCCGTTGCCCGCCGCCTCGCAGTTCTGGATCAGGCCGTGGTCCTCGACGAAGGTGAGCACGCCGTACTCGCCGTTGTAGAAGGTCTTGAAGCGGTCGAGCAGGTAGCCGTCGGTCTCGAGCACGTAGATGTCGTGCTCGGCGGCGTGGCGGACGGTCATGTTGCGCAGCACGAAGCCGTCGGCGCGGTCGGCGCGGATGCCGACGTCCTTGACCGGGTCCGTCGGGGCCGCCGTTGCCCGAGTCGACGTCGCCGGCGTCGACGACGACGTCGTCGGCGCTCACGCCGGAGCCCTCGATCTGCAGGTTGCAGCGGATGCAGGGCCCGAGGTCGGGGATCCCGTGGCGGTCGTCGAGCGGCGGCTGCGGCGGCCGGGTCCGGCCCCGGCTCGCGGCCGATCACCGCGATCAGGTTCTGGTCGTTGGGGCAGTGGAACTGGTAGGCGTAGGAGACCGCCCCGGCCTGGCTCTTGTCGTTGGTGATCTTGTACTGGTCGCAGGCCGGGTCGTTGGTCGGCTGCGCGCGCGAGGTCGGCTCGGTGTAGACGCCGGGCATGACCACGACGCGGTCGTTGTTGCGCGAGGCGGTGACCGCGGGCTGGATCTCGTGGTAGCTGCAGCGGTTCCAGAGCGCGATGTTGGTGTCGACCAGGAGCTTGCGCTGCGACGTGCGTGAGGTTGCGATGGTCTGGGGGCGGATGTCGTAGCCGTGCTGTGCTCGTCGTGCAGCGAGGCGCCGCAGCCGCTGCAGCGAGTCGGGCTGGCAGACCACCCGCGTCTGCCCCGGCTGGCTGTCGTCCAGCGCCGAGCCAGGTGCGCATCAGCGGCACGTTGCCGCCGGCCGGCGGGCTGACCGAGTTGTCGGGCGCCGGGTCGGGCCAGTAGGAGGCGCGCTCGATGTGCGCCGAAGCGACCGCGGCGATAGCGAGGGCGACCAGCACGGCGACGAGGATACGCGAGCCACGCCGACGGGCTTCGCCGCGAACCTCCCTTTGCAGCTCTTCCTCCCCAGCATCGCGCGTGAGTCTAATCACAAATCCGCGCCGATGCAACTGACCGTGAGTCACGTCTGCGGCTCATTGTGCATTTGTGGTTGCCATGGGACCAAAACTGCGCAGGGCGTCCGGCAGTCAGGTCGCGGCGGATGCGCCGGTCGATTGCGGCCGCTTTAATCGCCGGCGATGGCGCATCACGACTACGACTGGATCGTGATCGGCTCCGGCTTCGGCGGCAGCGTCTCGGCGCTGCGGCTGGCCGAGAAGGGCTATTCGGTCTGCGTGCTGGAGTGCGGCCGGCGCTTCGCCGACGACGACTTCGCGGAGACCACCTGGCACCTGCGCCGCTACTTCTGGAGCCCGCAGCTCGGGCTGCGCGGGATCCTGCGCCTGACCCTCTTCAAGGACATCTTCATCGCCTCGGGCTGCGGCGTCGGCGGCGGCAGCCTCGGCTACGCGAACACCCTCTACCGCGCCCGGCCGGCCTTCTTCGACGACCCGCAGTGGGCGGAGCTGGCCGACTGGGAGCCGCGAGCTCGCCCCCCACTACGACACCGCCGAGCGGATGCTCGGCGTCGCCGACTACGAGGGCATCGGGCCCGGCCGACGAGCTGCTGCGCGAGCTCGGCGAGGAGCTCGGCGTCGGCGAGACCTTCAAGCCAACACCCGCGTCGGCGTCTTCTTCGGCGAGCCGGGCAAGGAGGTCGCCGACCCCTACTTCGGCGGCGAGGGCCCGGAGCGCACGGGCTGCATGCGCTGCGGCAGCTGCATGGTCGGCTGCCGCCACGGCGCCAAGAACACGCTGGTCAAGAACTACCTCTGGTTCGCCGAGAAGCTCGGCGTCGAGGTCCGGCCCGAGCGCCAGGTCACCGAGATCCGGCCGCTCGGCGCCGCCGACGGCTCCGACGGCTACGAGGTGACCAGCGTCCGCTCCGGCGCCTGGCTCCGCAAGCGCCGCGCACGCTGACCGCGCGCGGCGTCGTCGTCGCCGCCGGCGCGCTCGGCACCAACCAGCTGCTCGCCGACTGCAGGCACGCCGGCGCGCTGCCGCGGCTCTCCGACCGGCTCGGCGACGTCGTGCGCACCAACACCGAGTCGATCCAGGCGGTCACCGCCCCCGACGACAGCCGCGACTTCGCCAACTCGGTCGCGATCACCTCGAGCATCTACCCCGACCCCGACACCCACATCGAGGTCGTCACCTACGGCGCGGGGCGACTCGATGAGCCGCCTGTTCACGCTGATGACCGGCGACGGCACCCGGCTGACCCGCCCGCTGCATGTGGCTGGCGGCGATCGCTGCGCCACCCGATGCACTCCGCGCACCTTCTGGCCGCGCAAGTGGTCGCGGCGGACGGTGATCCTGCTCGTGATGCAGACGCTCGACACCGCGATGCGCCTGCGTGCCGAAGCGCCGGCTGCTCGGCGCGGCGTCCGGCTGCAGACCGAGCAGGACCCCGAGCGGCCCAACCCGACCTTCATCCCGGCCGCCGAGCAAGGCGCGCGCTGGTTCGCGGAGCGAACCGGCGGCATCGCGCAGACGGCACCACCGAGGCGATCCTCAACATCCCGACCACCGCCCACATCCTCGGCGGCGCGGTGATCGGCGCCGACCCCGAGCACGGCGTCGTCGACGCGCGCAACCGCGTCTTCGGCTACGAGAACCTGCTGGTCTGCGACGGCGCCGCGATCCCGGCCAACCCCGGCGTCAACCCGAGCCTGACGATCACCGCGCTCGCCGAGCACGCGATGGCCGCGATCCCGCCGAAGGCGGGGCGGAGCCGCCTGCCGGAGGCCGCGAGGCCGGCGCGCCGGCGGCCCCCGAGCCAGCGCCGGCGTCCTTCCCGACACCCGACGCCTCAGGTCACCCCGCCAGTCGACCCCGTCAGCCGGCCTCGGCGAAGCGCTTGGCGACCTCGTCCCAGTTGACGACGTTCCAGAAGGCGTCGATGTAGTCCGGGCGCTTGTTCTGGTACTTGAGGTAGTAGGCGTGCTCCCAGACGTCGACGCCGAGCAGCGGCGTCTGGCCGTCGGAGACCGGTGAGTCCTGGTTCGGCGGTCGAGACCACCGCGAGGCCGGAGCCGTCGTGGACCAGCCACGCCCAGCCGGAGCCGAACTGGCCGACGCCGGCGTTCTTGAACTCCCCTTGAAGGAGTCGAGGTCGCCGAACTTCTCGTCGATCGCGGCCGCCAGGTCACCTCGGGCTCGCCGCCGCCGTCCGGGCTCAGCATCTGCCAGAAGAGCGCTGTGGTTGTAGTGGCCGCCGGCGTTGTTGCGCACGGGGCTTCTGCTTGTCGTCGGGCAGGCTGTCGAGGTTCTTCAGCACCTCCTCGACGTCCTTGTCGGCCCACTCGGTGCCCTCGAGCGCGGCGTTGGCCTTGTCGACGTAGGCCTGGTGGTGCTTGTCGTGGTGCACCCGCATCGTCGCTTCGTCGATTGCGGCTCCAGCGCGTTGTAGTCGTAGGGAAGATCGGGAACGCTCGTAAGCCATCTCTTTCTCCTGCGCTTCGAGTTGGTCAACCCCAGCCTAGCGACGCACGCCGTTCGAGCGATTTGCTGCGGCGCTGCGAATCATCGGCTTGCGGCCGCGAGGACCGGCTTTCGTCAGCTCGATGCGGACGCGGTCGAGCCGCGACTGGCATCGCGCGCAGAACTTGCGCCCCCGCGCGGCTCGATTTCGGCAGCCGGGCGCGTGGCAGGCAGCATGTTCGTGACTGCGCTCCCTGGTGCGCAGGGCGAGTGCCGGATAGTCGTTCCGGATTCCCGTCGCACGCGCAACCTCCATCTCGCCTCACCTTCCCTGGTCGACGTCGTCTCTCGGCTACCCCTCGCCGGCGGCGCCTAAACGGCGCGGGCTCGTGCTCGATACTTCGTGTCCGTGAGCAGGGACGAGCCAACCCCAAGTCCGCCGCCGCGCCCGGCGCAGCAGGCTCGCCGACGAGGGCGAGCTGCTGCGTCGCTACGCCGAAAATCGCGACCCGGCGATCAGGGAGGAGATCGTGCGCCGCTTCCTGCCCTTCGCCCGTAGCCTGGCGCTGCGCTATCGGGGCGGCACCGAGCAGATCGAGGACCTCGTCCAGGTGGCGAACCTCGGCCTCGTACAGGCGATCGATCGCTTCGATCCCGATCGCGGCGCCGCCTTCAAGTCATTCGCCGCACCGACGATCCTGGGCGAGCTGAAACGCCATTTTCGCGACCGGGTCTGGAACCTGCGCCTGCCGCGCGGCCTCCAGGAGCGGATCCTGAAGCTCGAGAGAATCACCAGCGAGTCTGACCGCCGAGCTCGAGCGTCCACCCACGGTCCGCGAGCTGGCCGCGGCGATGGAGGTGGACCAAACCGAAGTCCTGGAGGCATTCGAGGCCCTGCAGACGCGCCGCACCCTGTCCTTCGACCAGCCGGTCGCGGTGGTCGGAACCGCCGACGAAGCAACCGTCGGCGAGCAGGTCGGCCGCGAGGACCCCCATTACGAGGGGGTCGAAGATCGCGCCGCCGTCGCGGCGAGCCTGCCCGGCCTGACCGAGCGCGAGGTGCTTGCGCTGCGCCTGCGCTTCGTCGAGGAGCTGACCCAGAGCGAGATCGCCGACCGGATCGGCTGCTCGCAGGTCCATGTCTCGCGGATCCTGCGCGGAGCTCTGCAGCAGCTGCGCGAGCACGCGGACCCGGGCGCCGAGCAGTCCGTGTAGTCGCGCTCAGGACCGCGACGGGCGCATCTGGAGATGAAAGAACTCACCCTCGGTGCCGCGGTCCACGTCTACCTCGTCGGCGAGCTTCTCCAGAGTCGCTCCGAGGCCGGGAATCTCGAGCTCGGCGCGCAGCCGCTCCGCCGCTCCATCGCGCATCGGGCCGACCCGTAGCCGGATCGTCCCGTCTCCATCCTCGATCACCATTCGCACCGTCCCATCCTCGAAGCCGGCCGCAGCGTGGGCGGCGAGGGCGTCGGCGAGCAGCATCGTGTCGGTCAGCCGATCGACCGGGAAGTCGGTGCGCGCGGCGAGCACCGCCAGCACCCGGCCGAGCACAGGCCCGACGATTCGCTCGTCGCTGACCTTGATCGCGGTCCCGCGACCACCCTCTGAGGCGTCGGCATCGCCTCCGTCTCGACTGTGGTCGGCGTCGTCGAGGTCCATCCGCATCACCACCTCGGTGCCCTGGCCGAGACCGCCGCTGATCGCGAAGCTGCTCGAGAGCGCGGCGATCAGGGGAAGGCCGAGGCGCAGCCGCGAGGAATCGAGGTCCGGCCGGGGACGGATCCCGGACCCCTGGTCGCGCACCGCCACGGTTATCCCGGTTTCGTCGGGGGTCACCTGCACCTCGAGCGGCCCCCCCTCGTCGCCGTAGGCATGGACCGCGACGTTGGTACAGGCCTCGCTGACGATCGTCTTCAGGTCGGTGGTCGCGATCGGATCCATGCCGAGCGTCTCGGCGAGGCCGCCGACGGCATGGCGAACGATCGCGACGTTCTCGGAAGTCGCCGGCAGGACGAAGAGCAGGCCTTCCGCGCTGTCGGTCGCAGCTTCGGTTTTCCGGTCGGTTGCAGACAAGGGCGTCACTTCCGAGTCAAGGGCTGGCCGTCGGCGGCCCCCCCTTTTACCCAGACGCTTTCCGACGGGGTCGAAGGGCGGCTACCCAGGCAGGCGACGCCGAAACCAGCGGCAGCGATCATTCGACCGGCTCCACCACATCTTGCGGCAGCTGCAGCGCCGGCACGGCTGGGTCGCTGTCGCGGCGCAGGACGACCATCGCCACATCGTCGTGCACGAGCTCCCCGAAGCCTTCGATCGCAGCGCCGATCCCCTGCACGGTCGCGGCCGGGTCGGCGAACCTGCCGAGCAGCGAGCCGAGGCGCTCGCGTCCGAAGCGCTCGCCATCGCGCCTCGCCTCGACGACGCCGTCGGTGTAGAGGACCAGCTCCTCCCCGCGCTCGACGCGCGAACCGCACCGGCGACCATTGAGGCTCCTCCAGAGCTCCGAGAAGCGAGCCCGGAAGGCCGACCTCGCGGCGTCCCATCGGCCGAGGCCAGGACCGGCAGCGGGTGGCCTGCCGAGACGACCGTGGCCTCGGGGCCGCTGCCGAAAGTGAGGCAGACGACGCTGCAGAGGCGGGGCCGCTTGCGCTCGCGCAGCTGACGATTGAGGATCTGGAAGGCGGCCAGGATGTCGCCGTTGATCATCGCCGCGGTGCGGATCGTGTAGCGGGCCCTGCGCGGTCAGCGCCGCCGCCTCGGGTCCGTGACCCTCGACGTCGCCGAGCACCACGACCCAGCCCTCGTGGCCCTCGAAGACGTCGTAGAAGTCGCCGCCGGCGCGGTTCTGCTCGCCCGCCGGCCGGTACATGGCCGCCATGCTCCAGCCCTCCACTTCGGGCAGCAGCGGCGGCAGCAGCTCCCGCTGCAGGGCCTCGGCGATCTTGGCGCGCTCGTCGGCGAGCTTCGCGTTCAGCACCGCGACGCCGGCCCGGTCCGCGACCGCCCGGGCCAGCCTGATCTCCTCGCTGCTGAAGGCGCGGCGATCCGACCGGTTGACCAGGGTCAGGATCCCGATCGCGACGCCAACCGCCCGGATCGGCTTCAGGAGGACCCAGCCCGGCGTCGGCTCGGCCGGCAGCTCGGCGGTCACCGGCTTGCTCGCTCGCAGCACGTCCGCCATCGAGAGCGTCAGGCCGGGGCGAACCTGCAGCCCGGTGCGCAGCCGGCGCTCGAGCTCGAACATCTCCGGGACCGACTCGGCGACGGCGACCCGCTCGATCGTCCCGTCCTCCTTCGGCACGCTGACCGAGCACCAATCCGCCAGCCCGGGCACCACCGCCCGCGCGAGCGCATCCAACGCGGAGTCGAAAGTCGCCTGCCGAGGCAATCGCCTCGGCGCTGTCGGCGAGCACGCGCTGATCGAACTCCGCCTGCTTGACGGCGGTGATGTCCTGCAAAGTGGTGACCACGTAGAGGACGTCTCCGTCGGGGCCGGCGATCGGATTCGACTTCTCAAGGCGCCAGGACTCAGCCCCGGTTTCACGATCGTTGAGCCGGAAGACCATCGGGTCGGCCTCGCTCGCCGCGCAGGACGCGGCGCCGGGGCAGGCTCTCGCGGTCAAGCGCCTTGCCCTTCTCGTCGCGCAACTCGAAGCGGGGATCCTCGGCCTGAGGTTGGGCTGAGATCAGCCCCTCGCTCCCGTCAAAGCCGAGCAGCTCCGAGGCGGCGGAGTTCGCGTAGACGAGCTTGCCCGTGCCGTCGTGGACGATCACCGCCTCGGAGACGTTCTCCATCACCGAGTCCATGCGCCGCTCGACGCTCTCGAGGTCGGAAAAGAGCCCGGCGTTGTCCAGGGCGATGCCGATCCGCGAGGCAAGCACGGAGACGAAATCGAGGTCCTCCTGGGTCAAACGTGCGGATCCGTGCCCCCGCACGACGGTCAGCGCCCCGAGGCTGCGCTCGCGACTGACCAGGGGCGCGACGATGTAGGAACGAGCCCGAAGCCAGCGCAGGAAGTCCAGGTCCTGCTCGTCGGTGGCCATCTCGCGCAGCACTTCATCGGGCATCGAGGAGACGAGCAGCGGGGCAAGTGACTCCGACTTCGGATCGCGGAGCCAGTCGGGGGTGCTCGGCGTGCGAGCCCGGATCGATGCCTCGATGCGCTCCGCCTCTGGCCCGGCGGCGCGCACGGCGATCCGCTGAACGTCCCCGTCGTGGATCGCATCGATCATGCAGATGTCCGCGAAGCCCGGTACGACCGCGTCCGTAATACGGGTCAGCGTCTCGTTCAGGGGCAGGGAGCCGTCCGCGATCCGTCCGACCTCGTCGAGCATCCGAAGGCGCGAGACCCCGGCCCGTGCACGTTCGGTCTGGCGGGCCGCCAGAACCGCAACCGCGCTCGCCAGGGCGATGAACAGCAGCCTGGACAACCATCGGCTGCCGCCGAGATTGTCGTTCCAGAGACCGCTCGCCGCCAGGGCTGCGACGGTCGCGAGCGCGACGACGGTCGTCTGCTTCGTCCGGCCCCCCATCGCGCTCACGAAGGGGGCCAGCGCGTAGGTGCCAACGAGGGCCTCGTTGGCACCGAGGACGGCGTCGAGAACGACCACGGTGAACAGCACACCGAGACCGGCAATCAAGCCGGCAGCGCCGGAGGATTGGGCTGCCGCTTTGCCGGTCGGACGCACCATCGAGGCAAATTTAGTCCCACTGCGTCCAAAGCGCCCAATTTGCACGACCTCGAGCGACGCCGGTGTTAGGATCGCATCCCATCTCCGGGCACCTCCCGGACCGGTTCCAACCGCGTCATTCGCAGCTCGCGACTGCCGGTGGAGCTTGCATTGAGGTCGAAGGACTGAAATGACCATCGCCCCTTTCAACGTCGAGACGGAATCCCTCGAGGACGGTGTCCGGGTGCTCTCGATCACCGGCGAGCTCGACCAGGCAACCGCGGCGGCGCTGCGCGAGCCCCTTCATGAAGCAATCGAGAGCGGAGCAGGGGCGGTGATGATCGACATGAGCGACTGCGGCTTTATCGACTCGACCGGCCTCGGGGTGATCGTCGAGGCCTGGAAGGACGCTTCAGGCGCGCAACGGCAAGCGGAGCCGCGCTTTCGATCTGCTGCCCGGAGCCGGAGGTCAAGCGGCTGCTCGAGGTGACCGGGCTCGATCAGGCGATCGCGATCCGCGACTCCCGCGAGGACGCGATCGCCCTTCTGCGGCAGTAGGTCGACCTCGGGGCCGCCGGAAGCGACCCCGATGGTCGTTCCGGCGCGCGCGGCTCAGGAACCGCTCGCGGCGGTCGACCTCGGGGCGCTGGCCCTCGTGGACGCCCTCGGCGAACTCCTCGATCATCTTCGAGTTGAAGGCGGGGAGGTCGTCGGGCTTGCGGCTCGTCACCAGGCCCTGGTCGACATGGACCTCCTCGTCGACCCAGCTGCCGCCGGCGTTCTCGATGTCGGTCCGCAGGCTCGGCCATGAGGTGAGCGTGCGGCCCTTGACGACGCCGGCCTCGACCAGCGTCCAGGGCGCGTGGCAGATCGCCGCCACCGGCTTGCCTTGCTCGAAGAAGTCGCGCACGAACGCGACGGCGTGCTCGTCGGTGCGGAGCTGGTCGGGGTTCGCGACCCCGCCCGGAAGCTGCAGGCCGTCGTAGTCGCCGGCGCCGGCGTCGCCCGCGGCGACGTCGGCCTCGAAAGTGTCGGCCTTGTCGAGGTGGTTGAAGCCCTGGATCTCGCCCTTCTCCGGGGCGACCAGGTCGACCTCGGCGCCGGCCTCCTTCAGCGCCTCGACCGGCTCCGTCGACTCGACCTGCTCGACGCCCTCGTTGGCGACCAGCACGGCGATCCTCTTGCCATTCAACTCATCGGCCATTTGGCTCGGTCCTTTCGTTCGCTTTCCCCCTTGCGCTACCCAGGACCGAGGGATGAAAACGGCAAGTCGCAGTGGGTGCGAATGCCCGCTCGCTGTCAGCGCGCTGACCATCGCGGGGGCGGCCTCCGACCCGGCCATAGGGTTCGCGCCGAGGTTTCGAGAGCGAGCGAGCGCTGGTGATGGACATCCAGCGCTACGCCTCGGGCTCCTAGCATGGCTCTCCGCGGGCTTTTCCTGGCTCGTCGGCCACCGTTCTTGCCGCCGCCAGCGCCAATCCGGTCTGCCCCCGGTCCGAAAGTCGGGTGCTCGAGCCCTGAGCGGGTAGCAAGATCGTTGCCAGTGGAGGACCTGTTCACCAAGCCCGCGAGGCCGAACGCAGTCAAGGTCGCGGAGTTCGACCCGGACCTCTTCGCTGACCTCGGTACGGATCGCGAACGCGCGCAGGAGCTGGCGATTGCGAGAAGGCTCGACCTGAAGACGGGGAATTGGGCCTTCGATGAGGCGGACGAGGAGCATCATGTGCTGCGCCAGCTGCGCGACGAGCGGGGCAGTTTCGGCCTTCTTCTGCTCGAAGGATTGCTGTGGCGGGAGGTCTGTATCGGCAGGGACTCCGGGATCGAGCTGCTCGGGCCCGGGGACGTGCTGCGTCCGTGGGTCAGGCCGATCCCCTCCAGCGCGATCCTGGCCGAGCCCCAGTGGACTGTGCTGCAGCCGAGCTCGGCGGCGATCCTCGACCGCCGCTTCGCCCTCGCGATGGCTCGCTGGCCTGCGGTGCCGGCGCGCTTGATGGACCGCGTGATCCTGCGCTCCCGCTGGCTGACCTTTCACCTCGCGATCTGCCACGTGCGCAACCTTCGGCAACGGATCCTGCTGGCGATGTGGCACTTCGGCGACCGCTGGGGGCGGATGAGCTCCTCCGGGGTCATCGTGCCCGTTCGCCTGCCGCACCGGATGCTCGCGCAAATGGTCGGCGCCCGCAGGCCGTCGGTCACCACCGCCCTGGCGGCGTTGCGCGCCGAAGGGGCGCTGGTCGAGCGCGACGACGGCAGCTGGCTACTGCCCGGCGAGGCGCCGGAAGCGCTTCGTGCCGTCTACGAGCAGGCTTCCACCTCGGTGCCCTTGGGCCAGCCACCAGAGACCTAGGCAGGGAGCCACCGCTGTAGGGCGCCCGCCGATGCTGCCGCCTCCGCGCCTCTACTCGCTTGCGTAGTCGAGGCTCGCGCACTCGAGCAGCAACGCGTGCACGAAAGCCTGGGGAAGGTTGCCGCGCATCTGGCGCTGGCGCACGTCGAACTCCTCCGAGAGCAGCCCCGGGGGTCCGCAGGCGGCGCGGTTGCGCTCGAACCAGCGTGCGGCGGAACCATGTCTCCCTTCTGGTGCCAGGCCAGCGCCATCCAGAACCCGCAGAGCAGAAACGCGCCCTCCGCCTCGCCGAGCGGCCTCTCGTCATGCCGGTAGCGGTACGCGTAGCCGTCCTCGGTCAACTCCTGCTCGATCGCATGGAGGGTTGCCACCGAGCGCGGATCCTCGGACGGAATCGCGCCTCGGATCGCGGCCAGCAGCAGCGCCGCATCCGGGCGCCGTCGTCCGCGGCGCGCTGCCAGCGGCCGGACGGATGAACCGCGTGCGCCCGGTGTCGGCAACGATCGCATCGGCAAGTGACACCCACTGGGCGGACCGCTCGCCGGCCGCCGGCGCTCCGATTGCGCGCAGTCCGGCGGCGCAGATGAGTCGGCCGTGGGTCCATGGCGCGGGGTCGAGCTCCCAGATCCGGCGTCCGGGTCGCCTCGCTCCAGCGGCTCGATCGCCACACCGCGACCGGCGGCGCGCCAGTCGTCGGCGTCCAGATGGTCGTGGCGGCGGCGGCGGCGAAGAGGAGCAGCGCCTCGCCGAAGGCGTCGAGCTGGAACTGGTGTTTGACCCGGTTGCCGACGGGTCGTTTCCGCCCGGGTATCCGGGCAGATCGAGCTGCCGCTGGTCGGGATCCGCCGCCGCTCGCGGTGTACGCCGGCATCAGCGGGGCCGTCGTCGAGCAGGCGTTCGCGCACGAAGCGACGGCGTTGTCGAGCAGCGCGGCGGGGCCGGCTCGGGCGACCGCCTGCCCCGCGTAGCACTGGTCGCGTATCCACACGTAGCGGTAGTCGTAGTTGCGGCCTTTCCGGCGCGCTCGGGCAGCGTCGTTGTCGCCGCGGCGACCATCCGCCACCGGTGCTCGTCAGCCCCGGCAGGACCGCGTAGGCGTGGCGCGCGTCGCGCTCCGCGACCGTGGGTGCAGTCGGGCACCCGGCGCGCCATGCCGCTTCGGTGGCCTCCAGGCCCGATCGGGATCGGAGCTCCTGCCGCTTGGCTGCGTCGATCTTGAGGACCAGGTCGTGGTGGGCGCCCTCCGGGACCTCGACGACGGTCAGCGCGCGGCCCGGTGCCCGTCAGGGCGATCCTCGGCGCCGCCGGCCGCTCCAGCCGGCGCGGGCGCGCAGCCGCCCGGCCCAGTCCCCTCGCAGCGTGCAGTCGCGCCGTCGGGGCGCCGAAGCGGCCGCGCAGGTTGAGGACGACCCGCACCTGGGCGGCTCCCTGGCAGGCGATCACCCGGCGCAGGACCACCGCTTGGTCCGGTCGGCCGGTAGCGCGAGCGCCTCCCGACACTCGATCACCCGTCCTCGGTGACCCAGCGGCTGCGCCAGATCAGGCTGCCCGGCTCGTAGGACCCGCCCCAGACGAATCGCGTCTGCGGCGCGACGGCGTAGGCGCCGCGACCCCCGATCAGCGAGGAGAAGAGCGCGTCGTTGTCCCAGCGCGGAAAACACATCCAGGCGAATTCGCCCCGCGGCCCGACCAGGATCCCTCGCTCGCCGTCGGCGAGCAGCGCGTACTCGCGGAGGACATGAGGATGGGCGAGGCCGGGTTGCAGTCCCTCCGCTGGCGGGATTCATCTGCGCAGCTGGGCGATCCCGGCCCGCATGGCCGCGGCCGTCCCTCCGAGCGCGGCTGCGACAAACGGCCTGTGCGTGGTCGCCCAGAGCTGCAGGCTGCGGCCTTCGCCCCGTCGTCGAACATGCCGGTGGTCGCGGACTCCTCAGGGACCGGCTCGAAGAGGTTGTCGGGCGGTCCGGGCCCACCGGGTGACCCTGCACCTGCTGCGAGTCGAATCCGTTGCGCGCGAGGTACCAGTCGGCGACTCGGGGGGCCAGCTTGCTGCCGATGATCGCCTGCACCGCCGACATCCCACAGTAAACCTCGCGGCGACGATGATGGGCCGCGCAATAGACCGCCTGCGCCGCCACCTCGGGTTGGAAGATCGGCGGCACCGGCTGCGGATGGTTGGGCAACTTCGTCGCGCACCAGTTGAACTGCGGGGTGTTTACCGCCGGCAGCTGGACCATCGCGATCCAGACCTTACTGTCGTCATGTATGAGCTCGGTGCGTACCGAGTCGGTGAAGCCGCGCATCCCGAACTTCGCCCCACAGTAGGCAGACTGCAGGGGGATCGCGCGGTACGACAACGCCGAGCCAACCTGTACTATGGTGCCGCGATCGCGCGGCACCATCCGCTTCAGCGCCGCCATCGTTCCGTAAACGGCACCGAGGTAGGTGACCTGGGTGGCCCGCGTGAATTCCACCGGACTGATCTCCGAGAACCGCGCGAACATCGTCGCCATAGCATCGTTCACCCAGACGTCGATGTTGCCGAAGCGCGCCTCCACCGCCGCCGCGGCGTCTCGACCTGATCGGCGTCGGAAACGTCGGTGGGCACCACCAAGCCCTGGCCGCCGAGCGAGTCGACTTCGCGCCTCGCCTCCTCCAACCCCTGCTCGCCTCGCGCCAGCAGCGCGACGCTGGCGCCGTGCCGTGCGAACTCATTAGCGACCGCACGGCCAACCCCCCCGGAGGCGCCGGTTACGACGACGGTTTCCGATTCTCGCACCACCATCTGGGTCCTTTAGTTGCGTGAATGGCGGAGCCAGGTGGCCCCCGGCGTTTGCAATACCCGGGGGGACGGGGCGCTCCATCAGCGCGGCCCCTGGGATCGAGCACCGCTGTGTGCGAGCGCGCACTCCGGGGTAACCGGCACCGGGATGAGCCGAGACCCGGCGAGACCATCCACCGCAGCCCGGCCTGCCGGACCGGACCTGCCTTCCCCTGTCGCGCAGACCCCGTTCCGCCGGGCTCGAGCAACAACCCACCTCGGTTTCGCGCCGGGCGCCGCTGCCGCGCTTGCAGGAGCGGGGCTGTTCATCGCGCTGTACCTGACCCTGTACCAGTGGCGAGCCTGGAACGATATTCTTCAGATCGTTCTTTGACTCCCGCACCGTTCTCGACCTGCCCCACCGGTTCCCGACGTCCGCCGGCGTCCTCGCATCGGCGCCGAGCTGCTGCTGCTGGCGCTCGGCGGCCGCGACCGCTGGCGCAGCCTTCCCTGGGCCTGCCTGGCACTGGGCGCGGTGCTGACCACTGGCGCGGTCGTTCTCGATCGGGCTGATCGTTGTGCAGCCGACCGTGGCGGGCGACTGGTGTCACCCTCTGCCTTGCCTCGGCGGTGCTCTCGCTGGCCCTGTTTTCGCTCGGGATCGGCGAGGCGCGGGCCGCCTGGCAGCATCTGCGGCGGGCCCGGCGCCGGGCGTCCCTCTCGGCGACGCGTTCTGGGGCGGCGCCGCGTCCGCCTCGATGCTTCCGCTTCCGGCGCCGTCGGCGAGCCGCGAATGTCAGCGCGCTGACAGCAGCCTGCGACTGGCGACCCTGGGGATCGGCAGCCTATCCGGCACGCGGGCCGGGTAACTGACCGGAGTGCGGCTCGCGATCTTGGGCGGCGCTCGACTTCCGCGCCGATTGAGCCAGAGGGCCCATGTCAGAGACCGTCGGATCTTTCACCCTGAAGCGACTGCCGAGCATGGGATCGAGAGGATCTACGGCTATCCCGGCGATGGGATCAACGGGATCCTCGGCGGCTTTCACGAGCACGGCGACGAGATCGAGTTCGTCCAGACCCGGCACGAGGAGCTCGCCGCCTTCTGCGCTTGCGCCCACGCCAAGTACACCGGCGAGGTCGGCGTCTGCCTGGCGACCTCGGGACCCGGGGCGGTTCACTTGCTCAACGGCCTCTATGACGCAAAGCTCGACCATCAGCCGGTGGTCGCGATCGTCGGCCAACAGAAGACGCTCTCGCTGGGCGCCCACTACCAGCAGGAGATCGACTTGATCACCCTCTTCAAGGACGTGGCCTCCGAGTACGTGCAGGTCTGCATGTCGCCGGCCCAGATCACGCAGCTGATCGACCGCGCGGTGCAGATCGCCAAGGCGACACGCTCGGTGACCTGCGTAATCGTCCCCGCCGACGTCCAGGAGGAGCCCTACACCGAGCCGCCCCGCGAGCACGGCGCAGTCTTCACCTCCAAGGACGAGCCGGCGCCCTCGCGGGTCATCCCTCCCGCCCGCGAGGTTCGCCGCGCGGCGGAGGTCCTCAACGCCGGCGAGAAGGTCGCGATCCTGATCGGGCAGGGCGCGATCGGCGCCGCCGACGAGGTGACCGAAGTCGCCGACCTGCTCGGCGCCGGGGTCGCGAAGGCGCTCAACGGGCGCGCGGCGCTGCCCGACGACCTGCCCTTCGTGACCGGGCCGATCGGCCTGCTCGGCTCGATCCCCTCGGACCAGATGATGCAGGGCTGCGACACCTTCCTGATGATCGGCTCGAGCTTCCCTTACTCCGAGTGGCTCCCCGAGCCGGGCCAGGCGCGCGGAGTCGAGATCGACATCGACGGCCGCATGGTCGGGATCCGCTATCCGATGGAGGTCAACCTGGTCGGCGACGCCCGCGACACGCTCGCGGAGCTGATCCCGCAGCTGGAGCGCAAGGAGGACCGCTCCTGGCGCGAGGAAATCGAGTCCAATGTCGAGCGCTGGTGGCAGATCCAGGAGGAGCAGGCGATGCTCGAGGCCGATCCGATCAACCCGCAACGGGTCTTCTACGAGCTCAACAAGCGCCTCCCTGACGGCTGCATCCTCAGCGCCGACTCCGGCTCGGCGACCAATTGGTGGGCGCGGCAGCTGCGCCTGCGCAAGGGAATGAAGGCGGCGCTCTCGGGGACGCTGGCGACGATGTGCCCGGGCGTTCCCTACGCGTTCGCCGCCAAGATGGCCTACCCGGACCGGCCGGTGATCTGCTCGATCGGCGACGGCGCGATGCAGATGCTCGGGATCAACGGGCTGATCGACATCGCCAACCGCTGGCAGGAGTGGGAGAACAAGCAGCTGCTCGTGGTCGTGCTGCACAACGACGACCTCAACCAGGTCACCTGGGAGCAGCGGGTGATGGTCGGCGACCCGAAGCTCGAGGCCTCGCAGGTGATCCCCGACTTCCCCTACGCCCGCTACGCCGAGCTGCTCGGCTTGCGCGGGATCCGGGTCGAGTCCCCGGAGGAGATCGGCGACGCCTTCGATGAAGCCCTCGCGGCCGACCGGCCGGTCCTCTTGGAAGCGATCACCGATCCCGAGGTCCCGCCGCTGCCGCCGCACATCTCGCTCGAGCAGGCGAGCGGGCTCAGCAAGGCGCTGATGAAGGGCGACCCGGCGGCCGGGCAGATCATCCGCCAGTCCTTCAAGGGCAAGCTGAAGGAGCTGGTCACCCGCTGATGGCGGTGGCCGCCCCTGCCCGGGCAGAGGTCGGGGTCGAGGCCTCGAGCGTTCTCGCCTGCACGGTCCCGACCGACGAGCCGGAGTCCGACGGAACCCTGGAGTGGAGCTCGACGACGATCGTGATCGTCGAGGCGCACGGCGGCGGCACGACCGGGATCGGATACACCTACGGCGAGACCGCGGTCGCAGCGCTGATCGACGCCAAGCTCCGCGACGCGGTCCAGGGCGCCGACGCGATGTCGCCTCCCGCGGCCTGGGCGCAAATGCAGGCTCAGATCCGCAACGCCGGGCGCCCCGGGATCGGCGCGATGGCGGTCTCGGCGGTCGACGTCGCGCTCTGGGACCTGAAGGCGAAGCTGCTCGGCGTCGCGCTGGCCGATGCGCTGCCGCGCTTCCACGACGCCGTGCCGATCTACGGCAGCGGCGGCTTTACCTCCTACGACGACGAGCGCCTCGCCGAGCAGCTCTCCGGCTGGGTCGAGCAGGGCATCCCGCGGGTGAAGATGAAGGTCGGCCGCGAGCCGGACCGCGACCCGGAGCGGCTGCGGGTCGCTCGCGAGGCGATCGGCGGGGACGCGAGCTGATGGTCGACGCGAACGGCGCCTTCGAGCGCAAGTAGGCGCTGCACTGGGCGGAGCGCTACGCGGCCAGTTCGGCGTCACCTACTTCGAGGAGCCGGTCAGCTCCGAGGACCGCGAGGGGCTGCGATTCCTGCGCGACCGCGGCCCGGCGGGGCTGGCGATCGCCGCCGGCGAGTACGAGTGGGACCTCCCCCAACTCGCCGAGCTGGCGCGGTGCGTCGACGTCCTGCAGGCCGACGTCACCCGCTGCGGCGGAATCACCAACCTGTCCGGGCGGGGGGCATCTGCAAGGCGATGCAGCTCCCCTTCTCGGCCCACTGCGCGCCGGCGATCTCCGCCCACGCCTGCTGCGCGATCGAGAGCCTGGCCCACCTCGAGTACTTCCACGACCACGTGCGGGTCGAAGCGGATGCTGTTCGACGGCGCCCTCGAGCCGGACGGCGGGCAGCTGGTACCGGACCGCTCGCGCCCCGGGCTCGGCTTGGAGTTGAAGCGCTCCGAGTTGCAGAGGTTCCAGGCATGAGCGCGCAGCCACGCGAAGGCGATGGACCAATCCCGCGCTCGCCGCCTGGCGCGAGCGCAAGGCCGAGCTCAACGGCCACGAGATGCTGGCCCCGGAGGGGATCGAGGAGATCGACGCCGCGGCGCTGGAGCGCGACCTGTCGCAGGCCGTCCGCGGCGAGGTGCGCTTCGACGCCGGCAGCCGAGCGATCTACTCGCACGACAGCTCCAACTACCGCCAGGCGCCGATCGGCGTCGTGATCCCCGCGACGCCGAGGACGCGGTGGCGGCGATCGCCGCCTGCCGCGAGCACGGGGCGCCGGTGCTCTCGCGCGGCTGCGCGACGAGCCTCTCCGGCGAGACCACCAACGTCGCCGTGGTGATCGACTTCTCGAAGCAGATGCGAGAGATCGTCGAGGTCGACCCCGACGCGGGCTGCGCGACGGTCCAGCCCGGCGTGATCCGCGATCAGCTCTCCAACCGCACCGAGGCGGCATTCAACCTCACCTTCGCCCCGGACACCTCGACCCACGAATACGCGACCTTCGGCGGCATGATCGGCAACAACTCCTGCGGGGTCCACTCGGTGATGGCCGGCAGGACCTCCGACAACGTCGAAGAGCTCGACGTCGTCACCTACGACGGGCTGCGGATGCGGGTCGGGCCGACTCCGGAGGCCGAGCTGGAGCGGATCATCGCCGCCGGCGGGCGCCGGGGCGAGATCTACCGCCGCATGCGCGACCTGCGCGACCGCCACGCCGAGCTGATCCGCGAGCAGTTCCCCGACATCCCGCGCCGTGTCTCCGGCTACAACCTCGACGAGCTGCTGCCCGAGAACGGCTTCAACGTCGCCCGCGCCCTGGTCGGCTCGGAGGGCACGCTGGTCTCGGTGCTGGAGGCAACGGTGCGCCTCGTCCACTCGCCGCCGGCCCGCTCGCTGCTGGTGCTCGGCTACGAGGACGTCTACCACGCCGCCGACCACGTGATGGAGATCCTCGACTTCGGCCCCGTGGGGCTGGAGGGGATCGACCAGAAGCTGATCCACGACATGGTCGTACGCAAGCAGCACACCGGCGAGCTGACGATGCTGCCCGAGGGAAACGCGTTCCTGCTGGTCGAGTTCGGCGCCGACAGCAAGGACGAGAGCGACGCGCGGGCGCGCGAGTGCATCGACCAGCTCGAGAAGGACAGCAGCGCGCCGAACATGCAGCTCTTCGACGACCCCGAGCAGGAGCGGCGCCTCTGGGAGGTCCGCGAGGCCGGCCTCGGCGCCACCTCCTACGTCCCCGGCGAGCGCGATCACTGGCCGGGCTGGGAGGACGCGGCGGTGCCCCCGCAGCACCTCGGCGACTACCTGCGCCGTTTTCAGAAGCTGCTCGACGAGCACGACTACCGGGCGGCGCTCTACGGGCACTTCGGCGACGGCTGCGTGCACTGCCGGATCAACTTCGACCTGCGCAGCGCCGGCGGGCTGCGCACCTGGCGCAGCTTCCTCGAGCGGGCGGCCGAGCTGGTGGTCGAGTACGGCGGCTCGCTCTCCGGCGAGCACGGCGACGGCCAGTCGCGCGGCGAGCTGCTGCCGAAGATGTACGGCGAGGAGCTGCTCGAGGCGATGCGCGAGTTCAAGGCGATCTGGGACCCGCAGAACCGGATGAACCCGCACAAGGTCGTCGACCCCTACCCGATCGTCTCCAACATGAAGCTCGGCGCCGGCTACAGCCCGCCCGAGCCGCCGACCCACTTCTCCTATCCCGAGGACGGCGGCAGCTTCGCCCACGCGGCGCTGCGCTGCGTCGGCGCCGGCAAGTGCCGCGAGACCGACAGCGGCACGATGTGCCCGAGCTTCATGGCGACCCGCGACGAGATGCACACGACGCGCGGGCGCGCCCGGATCCTCTACGAGATGCTCGAGGGCGACACGGTGCAGGACGGCTTTCGCTCCGACGAGGTGCACGAGGCGCTCGACCTCTGCCTCTCCTGCAAGGGCTGCAAGGGCGACTGCCCGGTCAGCGTCGACATGGCGACCTACAAGGCGGAGTTCCTCTCCGGCTACTACAAGCGCCGGCTGCGGCCGCTCGCCGCCTACTCGATGGGGCTGATCATGTTCCATGCCCGGCTCGCGGCGCGCTTTCCGCGGCTCGCCAACGCGATCACCCAGACGCCGGGCCTGCGCCAGGTCGTGCAGCTCGCCGGCGGGCTGACCCCGAAGCGCCCGATGCCGCCCTTCGCTACCCAGACCTTCAAGGACTGGTTCGCCGGCCGCGCCGCCGTCAACCCCAATGCCGAGCCGGTGCTGCTCTTCCCCGACACCTTCAACAACTTCCTGCACCCGGAGCCGATGAAGGCGGCGGTCGAGGTGCTCGAGGACGCCGGCTTTCGCGTCGTCGTGCCCGCAGCAGCGCTCTGCTGCGGGCGCCCGCTCTACGACTACGGGATGCTCGACACCGCGAAGCGGTTCTGGGGGCGGATGCTCGACGAGCTGCGCCCCCAGATCCAGGCGGGCACGCCGATGGTCGGGATCGAGCCGAGCTGCGTGGCGTCCTTCCGCGACGAGCTTCCCAACCTGATGCCCCACGACGAGGACGCGAAGCGGCTCTCGCTGCAGACGCTCACCCTGGCCGAGTTCCTGCAGCACCACGCGAAGGATTGGCGCGCCCCGCGACTCGAGCGCCGGGCGCTGGTCCACGGCCACTGCCACCAGAAGGCGGTGATGGGCACGAGCGCCGAGCAGGACCTCTACGAGCGCCTCGGTCTCGACTTCGAGGTCCTCGACTCCGGCTGCTGCGGGCTCGCCGGCTCCTTCGGGTTCGAGCGCGGCCACCACGAGATCTCGGTGCAGATCGGCGAGCAGCGGCTGATGCCCGCGGTGCGCGAGGCTCCCAAGGACGCGCTGCTGATCGCCGACGGCTTCTCCTGCAAGACCCAGGTCGAGCAGCTCACCGACCGCCGGCCCCTGCACACCGCGCAGGTGATCAAGATGGCGCTGGACCAAGGCCGGGAAGGCTCGGTCGGGCAATATCCGGAGCGTGGCTACCCCGACGTGACGCTCGACGGCGGTAGCACGCGGGCCAGGGCTGCGGCGATCGCGGGTGGCGCCCTGCTCGCCGGCGGCGCACTGCTTGCCGGCACCGCCCAAGCGGCGCGCCGCCGATGAAGGAGACTTTTGCCCCGGGCATCCCTACCTTGCCGGTGAGACCGTTACCCCGGGTCGCTTCGAGTGCACCAACTGCGGTCAGGAGCTGGAGATCGAAGCGGGCAAGGTGACCAACCTGCCGGTCTGCCCGCGCTGCCAGAACGATCGCTACAAGCCGGCCTGAGGGCCGAGCACGGCGGTGACAATCGGGGCGCCCGGATTTGAACCGGGGACCTCACCGACCCGAACGGTGCGCGCTACCAGGCTGCGCCACGCCCCGAGAGAGGCGATTATCCCAGAGGGCGTCCCGCCGGTCAGCCGCCGCGAGCCCGCGCCGCGCGAGCAGCGCCAGCTGCAGGCTGGCGCCAGACAGATAGATGACCGTGCCGGCGAACGAACCCAGCGCCCAGGCCGTCCAGCTGCTGATCTGCTCCACCAGCGCGACCGCGCCGAGCGCGATCCCAACGGCAAACCAGTGCATGATCCCGACGACCACCCGCTCCGGGCCCATCGGCAGCGGGTCGTTCATGCGCAGAGTCCGGTGCGCGGCGACGCCAAGGATGCTGAAGCCCGCGAGCGCTCCAGCCGCGAACAGGAAGACGTCGCCGACGTTGGGGGTGCCGCGAAAGTGCATCAACATTGCGCCCGAGCTCCAGAGAGTGACCGTGTAGCCGTAGGGCGCGGCGCTGGCTGCGACGCACCGTGCCAAGCGAGACCGAGATGTCGCGGCTTCGCCCGAAGCTCCGACGGCTCGGTGCTTCGCAGATCAGCGCACCGCCTCGATCGCGGCGGTGATCTGCGCGAGGCTGGGACCGTCCTGGAGCGTGCGCGTCCCGCCCGGCCCGCTTACGATCGCCGCCGGCCGGGCGCGGATCCGAAGGTCGAAGCCGAGCTTCTCGTAGGCGGCGAGCCGCTTCGCGATTGCGCCGTCGGTCCCCCCCTGCTGGTCGAGATAGTCGCGCCAGGCCGGCACGTCGAGCTCCGGTATGGAGCCGGCGATCGCGGTCAGGAAGTCGCGGTCGATGCCGAACCGCTCGGCCTCGGACTGATTGCGAAAGAAGAGGTAGATGTAGGGCCAGGCGTAGCCCTGGTCGGCTGCCGCCTCGGCGCCGTAGAAGCCGAGCTCCTCGGTGCGAGGGCTGAACGAGTAGTGGCGATAGTCGAGCCGCACCTCACCGGGCCGGACGTAGTTCTCGACCAGCGAGGGGATCGTGGAGAGGAACTGCCGCCGGCAGTTCCCGCATTGGAGGTCATCGAAGATGTCGATCGAGACCGGGGCGTCCGGGGAGCCGAGCCGGTCCTCGTCCTGGCGCACGCCCCCGAAGATCTCCAGCGAGTCGCCAATGCCCTGCACCTGCACCTGGCCTCGGTCGGGCTTCTGGGTCGAGAGGTCGTAGATCCCGTAGAGAAGCGCGATCGTGCCGAGGCTCAGCACCGCGAGCACTAGCCAGCGGCCGCGCCGCCGGCTGCTCTGAGCCGCCGCGGCATTCATCTGCTCAGTCGCCCCACTAGCCCGCGACCGCCTTGTAATAGCGCACCGCGAGCCCCGTGAGCAGGGTCCGAAAGCCCTCTTCGACGCTGATCTCCTCGGCCGCCGCGTAGGCCTGCAGCCCCTGCTCCTCGATCGAGACGCTGCGCCGCACCACCTCCTCGACGAGCTCCGGGTGCTCGTCGCTGAAGAATGCCCCCATCGAGTACAGGTCGGTGTCCATCAGCGACTCGATGAAGGAGCCGCGTCCCGCCGCCTGCTCGCTCGTTGCCCTGCTCTGCGCCATCGCTGAATCGTAGATAGACGGCGCCGCGGAGGCGCGCTGCGCGCTCCAGCGCCGCTGGCATAGCGTCTTGGCGATGGCGTCCCGGGACGAGATCATCGAGTTCTGCGACGAGCTGCTCGACGTCGCCTCGTTCGAGGACTACGGGCCGATCGGACTCCAGGTCCCCGGTTCGGCGGAGGTGGAGAGGGTGGCGACGGGCGTATCGGCCAACCGCGCCTTCATCGAGGCGACGATCGACTCCGGTGCCCAGCTGGCGATAGCCCACCACGGGTTGTTCTGGGGCGACCAACCCCAGGCGCTGAGCGAGCAGATGGCGGATCGGCTGCGACCGCTGCTCGGCGAGCGCGTCTCCCTGGCCGGCTATCACCTGCCCCTCGACGCCCATCCCGAGATCGGCAACAACGCGCTTCTCTGCGCCGGCCTCGGGTTCGAGCGGGTGGGGTCCTTCTCGGTGCACGGGGGACAGCCGATCGGCGCGGTCGGAAAGCGCGCCGAGGGGCTATTCGGCGGACCAGTTGACCGAGCGCGTCACCGAGCTGGCCGGCCGCGAGCCGCTGGTCTTCGCCGCGGGCCCGCAGCGAATCCATTCGATCGGAATCGTCAGCGGCGGGGCATCGAAGCAGATTCGCGACGCGATCGATCTGGGCCTCGACGCCTACCTGACCGGCGAGCCCTCGGAGCCGGTGATGGGCGATGCGAGGGAGGGCGGGATCCACTTCTTTGCCGCCGGCCACTACGCGACCGAGACCTTCGGGGTGCGCCGGCTCGGCGAGCTGATCGCCGAGCGCTTCGGGGTCGAGCACCGGTTCATCGACGTCCCGAACCCGATCTGAGCGAGCATCTCCGAGAAGGTGAACCGAAAGCCCCCGCAATTTCGAGTTTTTCGGTTGACACATCCGTCGCAAGCGGTATATATGGCTTTCCAAATCGCTTAGGAGGAGGAGTGCCAGTGGCCGTTCACTTGACGCCGACCGAGCTCGCCGATGAGATGAACATGAAGCGGCGGGAGGTGATCGCCAAGTGCATGGAGATGGGAGTCCCGATCTTCAACGGCAGAATCGACAAGACCCTCTTCCTCTCCTCGCTGCGCAGCATCAGCGAGCAGAACAGCCAAGCCAGCGCCGCCTAGGTCTCCCAGAGGGCCCTCTCCCTCCTTCAACTCTCCCTTAGACTTCCCCAAGGGAGTCGCTGGGTGATGGTTTCTTGATCAGGGCAGCCGAGAGCTAGGAGAGAGATGGAGCAAGCGGTACGGCCGGGCGTCGAGGCGACGACCGAGCGCAGCGACGAGAGTCGCAGCCTGACCATCGCGGACCTGCTTCCGAACGCGATCGTGCGCTTCGGGCCCGGCAAGGCCGTGATGTTCACGGATGCCCCCGGCGAATGGGTCACCCGCAGCTTCACCGAGGTCGGTGAGACGGTCCGCGACCTCTCGCTCGGGCTGATGCAGCTCGGGGTCGAGAAGGGCGACGTGGTCTCGATCCTCGCCAACACCCGTCCCGAGTGGACCTACTTCGATTTCGCCGCGCTCACCGCCGGGGCAGTGGTGGCGCCGATCTACCAGACCAACTCGCCCGAGGAGTGCGCCTACGTGCTCACCGACTCCGACGCCAAGGTCGTCGTGGTCGAGGACGACGAGCAGATGGAGAAGATCCGCGCCGTCCGCGACCAGTGCCCACAGCTCGAACGGGTGATCCGCATGACCGGCTCAAGCGATGACGCGATCTCGATGCAGGATCTCGCCGCGCGCGGCGCCGAGCGCGACGAATCGGAGTGGGAGCAGCGCTGGCGCTCGGTGACTCCGGACGACGTCTGCACGTTCATCTACACGTCGGGCACAACGGGGCCCCCGAAGGGCTGCGTGATCACCCACGGCAACTACCGCTCGATGCTGGACATGGTCAACTCCGTCTCGGTGATCGAGGAGGAGGAGCTGACCTATCTGTTCCTCCCCCTGGCGCACTCGTTCGCGGTCCTGATCCAGTTCGGCAGCTTCGACCTCGGCGCGACACTGGCCTACTGGCAGCGCGATCCGCTCAAGATCGCCACTGACTTGGTAGAGGTGCGGCCGACCTACTTCCCGTCCGTCCCGCGGATCTTCGAGAAGATCTACACGGCCGCGAACGCGAAGGCCGACGCCGCCGGGGGGGCCACCAAGGCGATCTTCGACTGGGCGATCGGGGTCGGGCACAAGGTTCGCGAGCTCGAGCGCCAGGGCCGTGAGCCCGGTCCGCTGCTGCGACTCCAGTATGCGTTCGCGGACCGCCAGGTGCTTGCCAAGATCCGCGCCCTGTTCGGCGGGCGACTGCGGCTGGCGGTCTCCGGCGCCGCGCCGATCAACCCCGACATCCTGCGCTTCTTCGAGGCCGCCGGGGTGCTCGTGCTCGAGGGCTGGGGCATGACCGAGACCTCGACCGCGGCGACGATATCGACCCCGGACGACTACAAGATCGGCACGATCGGCAAGCCGTTTCCCGGCTGCGAGGTGAAGATCGCCGACGACGGTGAGATCCTCGTCAAGGGCCCGAACATCTTCCAGGGCTACTACAAGAACGAGGAGGCGACCCGGGAGACGCTCGTCGATGGCTGGTTGCACACAGGGGACATCGGCGAGATGGACGAGGACGGCTACCTGAAGATCACCGGCCGAAAGAAGGACATCATCATCACGGCGGGAGGCAAGAACATCACCCCCGCCAACCTCGAGGCCGAGATCAAGCAGCATCCGCTGGTCTCACAATGCGTCGTGATCGGCGACCGGCGGCCTTACCTGGTGGGGCTGGTCACCCTCGATCCCGAGGAGGCGGTCTCCTACGCCAAGGAGCACGACCTGCCGCAGGACCCCGAGGCTCTAGCCGCAAACCCGAAGGTGCAGGCGGAGATCGATGCCCACATCGAGCAGATCAACCGCAAGTTCGCCCGCGTCGAGCAGGTCAAGAAGATCCGCATCCTCCCCCAGGACCTCTCGCAGGAGGGCGGTGAGCTGACCCCGACCCTGAAGGTCAAGCGCGCCGTCGTCGCCTCGAAGTACGAGCAGCAGGTCGACGAGCTCTACGACAGCTAGCAGCGATCTGGCAAAGGCTGGCAGGGGCCGATGAACCGACTCAAGCCATCGCTTTTCATGGACGTCGCGCGCCGCAGCTTCTGGCTGCTGCCGGCCGTCGCCATGCTCGCCGGCGGCATCCTCGGGTTCGTCGTTCCCCTCCTCGACGACGCCTCGAACGGGAGGCTCGGGATATTCACTACCTCGGACTCCGCGAGCGCCCGCGGGCTGTTGCAGACCATCGCCACGGTCACCGTCTCCGTCGCCGGCATCGCCTTCTCGGTCACCGTGATCGCACTCCAGCTCGCCTCTCAACAGCTCAGCCCGCGCGTCCTGCGCACCTTTCAGACCGATCGGCTCAGCCGCGTGACCCTGGCCGCCTTTCTCGGTGTATTCGTCTACGCCCTGATCGCGCTCGGCCGGCTTCAGTCCGCGACCGGGAAGCCGAACCTTGTCCTGACGGTTGGGGTAGCGGGGGCCGTGGTGGCATTCGCTCTCTTCGCAGCCTTCATCCACAACGTCATCGTGTTGCTGCAGGCCGAGACTGTGATCGATCGAATCGGGCGCGACGCCCGGCCCCTGCTCGAGCGGCGCTTCCCGGCCGGCATCGGCACGCCCGCCGCACACCCGGAGGCGGACGCCGAGGAGCTCGAGCGACGACTGGCGGCCGGCTGCTTTCCCCTGCGCGCCGGGCGCGGCGGCTTCTTCAACGCCATTGACGGCGACGCCGTGCTGGCTGCAGCTCGCGAGGAAGAGGGCATCGCCGTCCAGCGCGCGGCGCTCGGCGACTTCGTGCTCTCCGGGACAACCCTGGTCGAGATCGCCGCCGACGCTGACCGCGAAGCCTTCGCCTCCAAGGTGCATGACGCCCTCGAGTTGGGACGCGAGCGAACCCTAGTCCAGGACATCGCCTTCCCGATCCGACAGCTCGCCGACATAACGCTGCGAGGGCTCTCCCCGGGCGTCAACGACCCGACGACAGCCGAGACCGCCATGAGTCAACTGGCCGATCTGCTGCTGCGCGCGGCTCGCACCGAACCTCCCTGCAGCCTTCGCGCCGACCCCGACGGCGTGGCCCGGTTCGTGGCGATCACACCGAGCATGGACGATCTCGTCCTGCTCGGCTTCGATCAGGTCCGGGTCGCCGCCGCCGAGCTCCCGACCTTCAATCGGAGGCTGGTGGCCCTTCTCGATCAAATCGGCAGCGTCGCCGCCGAGTCCGGTCACCGGACCGACGAGATCGGTCGCCAGATCGGCCTGCTGCGCAGCAACCTGCAGTAACGCGCCTGTGACGGCGGCGCGCGGTCGGTCGGAAATCGATCTCGGCTAGCTCGCCTCGTCTGACTGGCGCAGCAGGGCGGCGGTGGTCTGCTCAAGCACCCGACGCCATGCCGAGCCCTGCTCGGACTCCTCCTCGGTGACCTGGTCGATCACCTTGCGCACCCGGCGGGCCGAGATCTTGATCCCGTGCCGATCGGTGATCTCCTTGTAGCGCTGGTAGTCCTTGGCGAGCGCGACGGTCACCGACTCGAAGCCGTGCTTGGCGACCTGCAAGCGCGCCGAGTAGTCGAGGATCGATGTCCCGAACATCAGCTCGTCGTGAGGCTCGGGCTCGATCAGGATGATGTCGACGCCAGGATATTTCTCGCGCCAGCGCGCGACCGCCTGGTGCAGCCGCGCGTGCGCCATAAGCTTAAAGGCCTGGTTGCCGATCGCCGGCAGGCCCATGTCCGACACGCGCCGCACCCGGGTCCCGAAGATCGTCGGGATCTGCTTCGAGAAGTCGTTGATGAACGGAACCAGCGGGTTGACGACGACGATGAACTTGGCGCCGCGCTCGACCGCGATGTCGACGTTGGTGGTCGAGCGAATGCCGCCGTCGACCAGCTGCCGCCCCTTCAGATCGACGGGCTCGTAGACGATCGGCAGCGCGGTCGAACACTCGACCGCCTTGGAGATCGGGACGTCCGCCCACTCCCCCTCCCCGAGCACGACCCGCTCGCAGGTGTCGAGGTCGGTTGCGGTGAGGTAGAGCTCACGGTCCAGGAGGCGGAAGTCGTTGCTTCGGTCGGGGTCGGAGAGCACCTCCTCGACATAGCTCTCCAAGCCGCTGCCGGTGTAGAGGCCGTTCGGCAGCCCCTCGGCGAGGCCGGCGCCAACGTCGATCAGCGAGAACTCGCCGAGCCTGCCGGCGAGATGCTGCGCCAGCCCCACCACCTTGAGCGGGAACACGGCGGCCTTCTGCACGAAGCCGCGATAGTTGAGACGCAGCATCGTCCCCAGGGCGGGGTCCTTGATCGGCGAGGGCAGGCCCTTGTTGAGGACCCGCATCATCTCCTCCGGGGTGACGCCGTTCGCGAGCATGCTGGCGACGAAGGAGCCGGCGCTGGTCCCCACATAGAGATCGAACTCGTTGACGGTCCGGTTCACCGCCAGCAGGTCGAAGGCGCGCAGGGCGCCGATCTCATAGACGCCGCCGGTGAAGCCGCCGCCGCCGAGCACCAAGGCGGTCTTCGAGCGCTGCTTGCGGGTCGCTCGCCTGCCCTCCGAGGACGCCTCGAGCTTGACGACCTTGCCCATCAGCTCAGCGGTTCGCGCTCGGCCCACAGCCAAGCTCTTGTGAAGAGCCTCGCGCTCACAACGGTGCCGGTTATAGCAGCCTGGCCCGCCAGCCAGGACGGTCTTCGAGAGCCGCTACCCTCGCCACCCTCAGTTGTTGGTAGGGACGTGAAGCACGCAGGATCAGCCCTCATCGCGAGCCTCGTGACACTTGTCACGGCCTCGCCCGGCAATGCTGCCGCCCTGGCCCCTGACGTCCCCGGCCACACGCCGGTGGCCCGTTCGGCCGCGGCCACCGCGACCAGCTCGATCTCCCGCTCGCGGATGTGCGGGCGCCTGGCGGCGCGAGCGCGGCACGGCGGCCGGGCAAGCGGCGTCTACGTGATCGACACGATGACCGGCAAGAGGGTCTGCGGCTCACACGGTCGCAGGCGCCGGATCCCCGCCTCGAACATGAAGCTGTTCACGACCGCCACCGCGCTGGCGCGCTTCGGCCCCGACCAGAGGCTGCAGACGACGCTCTGGCGCAGCGGAAGCGTCGACAGTTCCGGGGTGCTACACGGCAACCTCTACTTGGTCGGCGGCGGCGATCCAGGCCTCTCCAGCCCCGCTTTCGCGCGCCGCTTCCTCGGCAGCGCCGCAAGCAACCTCTTCGAGCTCACCGACGACCTCAAGTCGGCGGGCATCAGCAGGGTGACCGGAAGGCTGGTCGCCGACGACAGCGTCTTCGACCGCCTGCGCGGGGTGGCGGACTCCGGCTATGCGACCAGCCCCTACATCGGCCCGCTCTCGGGGCTCGACTTCAACTCCGGCTACGCCAACTCGCGCGGTCACGGCTTCGCCCGCGATCCGGCGATCGTCGCCGCCGACGCCCTCGCCGACTCGCTGCGCTCGAGCGGCATCCCGATCTCGGCAAACGTCGAGCTGGGAGTTCGGCCCGCAAGCGGCACCACCCAGGTCGGCGAGGTCGACTCTTCGAAGATGAAGGTGCTGACCAACGAGACCGACGTCTACTCGAACAACTTCTTCGCCGAGATGCTGATCAAGGACCTCGGCGCCCATTTCGGTGCCGCCGGGACGACGCGCGCGGGGACGGTGGTCGTAAAGCGATACGCACGCGGCCTCGGCAGCGGCGTGCACGCAGTCGACGGCTCGGGGCTGACGCGCCGCAACCGGGTCACACCCGCACAGGTCGCGCGCTTTTTGAGCGCGATGCGCAAGACCCCGGCCGCCGATGAGTTCGCCGAGTCGCTGCCGGTCGCGGGCCGCGAGGGAACGGTGGCGCATCGGATGCGTGGGACGGCCGCCGCCGGACGCTGCCGCACCAAGACCGGGACGCTGAGCGGGGTCAGCGCCCTCTCCGGCTACTGCTTCAACGCGGACGGCAAGGTGATGGCCTTCTCGATCCTCAACAACCGGGTCCGCAGCCTCTACGAGGCGCACCGCCAACAGGACCGCATGGCGGCGCTGATCGCGCGCTACTAGAACTCCCGGGTACGATCAGCCGGCAACGGCGAAGAGGCGCCACTCGTCGGGCACCCCCTTCAGCTGCTGGGCACCACGGTCCTCGAACTCGATCCCGGAGCCGACGACGAGATCGCGGACGGTCTGGGAGACCAGCACCTCGCCCGGTCGCGCCGCGGAGCCGACCCGGGCGCCGATGTGGACGGCGATCCCCCCTACGTCCTCGCCGATTCGCTCGCACTCCCCGGTATGCACGCCGGCTCGCACCTGGATGCCGAGCTCCCGGACAGCGTCGCGAACCGCGGAGGCGGCCACGATCGCGCGTGCCGGCCCCTCGAACGTTGCAAGCACGCCGTCTCCGGTCGACTTGACCAGACGACCCCGCTGGGCCTCGATCTCGCGCCGCGCAAGGCGATCGTGCTCGGACAGCAGCTTGCGCCAGTCCGTGTCGCCGAGCGCCGCAGCCCGCTCGGTCGAGCCGACGATGTCGGTGAACATGACCGTCGCCAGGACCCGATCGGGCGCCGGGGCACTGCGCCGGCCGGTCAGAAACTCCTCGACCTCGCCGAGCAGCGAATCTTGGTCGCCGGCCATGATCACGTGGTCGCCGCCGGGCAGCTCGACCGCGCGGGAGCCGGGGATGCCTTCCGCCACGACCTTCGAGAGCGAGGCCGGAACGAGCCGGTCGTCCGCGCGCCAGAGGATCAGCGATGGGACGCGAACCAGCGGCAGCAGCGGCCGTACGTCGAGGACTTCGTACATCTCCTCCAGTCCCCTCACACCGGCGGGGCTGGTTCCGCTGCGCAGCAGCTTCGCCCACCACTCTTGTGCCTCGCGGTCATCGCTCCAGCTCGGCGCCCACCAGGACAGGAAGTCCGGGTCCGCCCAGCGCTCGACCATCGCCTGGTTGAAGGAGCGCATCCGCTCGACTGGGATTCCCTCGGGGAAGTCGGGGGTCGCAGTCATCTTCGCGTAGGTCCCGTATTCGACCAGAGCGGTCGTGCGATCGGGATGGATTGCGGCGAACAAGGTCGCTGCGGGGCCACCCTCCGAGACCCCGAAAACCGCGGCGTGCTCCACCTCGGCGTCATCCAGCACCGCGACCATGTCCTCGGCAACCGCTTCGATCGTGTAGGAGCCGGCGCCGCGGTCGGAAAGCCCCATCCCGCGCTTGTCGAAGCAGATCACGCGGCTGAACGAGCCCAGCCGCCCCCAGAAGCGCCGCGCGTGGGAGAGCTCGAAGCCGACCTCCAGGTGGCTGACGAACCCGGTCACGAAGATCAAGTCGACCGGCCCGTCGCCGAGAGACGTGTAGGCGATCGAGACGTCGCCGTTTTGCGCGTATCGGATCGAGTCGAGACTCATTCGAACCCGATCCTATTGCCGTCGCTGCCCCCCAAGCAGCTCTTCGGCGGCGTCAAGGCAGTGAACCCTGCGGCCGATAGCGGGGTAGGTGTTCCCATGCCCGATCTGAGCAAAGCCGTCGAAGCGGAGCGCGAGCCGGGTTTCCTGCTCGCGGTGCCCGAGAAGCGCCTGCTGCGCTGGATCGCCGCGCGCCTGCCGCGCTGGATCCTCCCCGACGACCTCACCCTGCTCGGCGTCCTGGCCGCGTTCGGCGTCTGCGCCGCCTACCAGCTCTCCAACCAGGACCTTGCCTGGCTCTGGGCCGCGAGCGGGCTGCTGGTCGTGCAGTGGGTCGGCGACAGCCTCGACGGAACGCTGGCCCGAGTGCGCAAGATCGAGCGTCCCACCTACGGCTACTACATCGACCACGTCGTCGACGCCGTCGCCACGGCGGCGATCGGAATCGGGCTCGGGCTCTCGCCGCTGATGCTGCTCTCGATCGGGACCCTGATCGTGGTCGGATACCTGATCCTCTCGATCAACGTCTATTTGGAGAGCTACGCGTTCGGCCGCTTCAACATCGGCTACGGCTTCGTCGGCCCGACCGAGGTGCGGCTGATCCTGGTCACGATCAACACCGCGGTCGCGCTCGGCTGGGGGCTCAGCTTCCACGCCTTCGACCTGCGGCTGACCGCGCTTGACCTCTTCGGCCTCGCGATCCTCGCCGTGATGTCCGCCGTCCTGGTCGTCCGGGTGACCAAGAACCTGCGCGAGCTGGCCCGCCGTGAGCCGGCCGCGTCCCGTAAAGGCGAGCCGGCGACGTCCCGTAAGGACGAGCCGGCACCGGTCAGCTGAGCAGCACCCGCCGAGCTCGATGGGTCATTTCTCGACCAGCTTGCGCAGGCCGGCCTCGTCGAGGACCTCGCGCTCCAGCTCGGTGGCCTTCTGCATCTTCGAGCCGGGATCGTCGCCGGCGACGACGTAGTCGGTCTTCTTCGAGACCGAGCCGGTCACCTTCCCCCCCGCCCGCTTGATCAGCGCCGTCGCCTCCTCGCGGGTCAGGTTGCGGAGCGTCCCGGTGAGGACCAGCGTCTTGCCCTCCAGGGGGCCGCCCTCGACCCTGCGCCGAGCTCCCTCCTGCTCGAGCTGCAGGCCGCGCTCGCGGAGCTTCTCGACCAGCTCCCAGGTCCGCTCGTCGGCCAGCGCCTCGGTGATCTGCCCGGCAAGGATCGGCCCCACGCCTTCGACCTCCTCGATCGCCGCCGGGTCGGCGGCGCGCAGGGCGTCGACGCCCCCGAAGTGATCGGCGAGGGCCTCGGCGGTCACGTAGCCGACGCCCGGCAGTCCAAGGGCATAGAGGACCCTGCTGAAGGGAGCTCCCTTCGACGCTTCGATCGCGCCGAGCAGGTTGCGGGCCGAGATCTCCCCGAACCCCTCCAGTCCAAGCAGCTTCTCCTCGCCGAGATCGTAGATGTCGGCGACGTCGCCGATCAGGCCCTGCTCGAGGAACCGCCGCGCCTGCTTCTCGCCCAGGCCGTCGATGTCCATCGCCCCCTTGCTGACGAAGTGCTTGACGTGCTGGAACGACTGCCCCGGGCAGCCGCTGCGGTTCGGGCAGTAGGTGAAGACGCCGTCCTCCGGCTTGCGGGTCGGGGTCCCGCACATCGGGCACTTCTTCGGCGGCTTCGGCTTGCGAAGCCCCTTGCGCTTGCGGGGCAGCTTCGGAGCCACGACCGCGGGGATCACGTCCCCGGCTCGCATCACGACCACGTCGTCGCCCTCGCGGACGTCCTTGCGGGCCAGGTCCTCCTCGTTGTGCAGGGTCGCCGTGCTCACAGTCACCCCGCCCACGTGGACCGGCTCCAGCATCGCGAACGGGAACATCCCGCCGTTGCGGCCGACGTTCCAGACCACCTTGCGCAGCTTCGTCGTCGCCGTCGTCGGGGCGAACTTCCAGGCGATTGCCCAGCGCGGCTCGCGCCCGACCACTCCGAGCTCGCGCCAGAAGCCGCGCTCGTTGACCTTGATCACGACCCCGTCGATCTCGTAGTCGAGCTCGTCGCGACGACCCTCCCACCAGAGGCAGCGCTTAACGACCGAGTCGATGTCCTCGTGATCCTCGCTCTCCGGATTGACCTTGAATCCGCGTTCCGCGAGCCACTTCATCTCTTCGTCGTGCGTCGCCAGCTCGAGCCCCTCTGAGGCCCCGATCCCGTAGCACCAGATCGAGAGCGGGCGCTCGGCGGCCACCTGCGGGTCGAGCTGGCGGATCGAGCCCGCCGCGGCGTTGCGCGGGTTGGCGAAGGTCGGCTCTCCCGCCTCGGCGCGGCGGGCATTGAACTCGGCGAAGGCGGCGATCGGGAGGTAGACCTCGCCGCGCACCTCGACCAGCTTCGGCGCGTCCCCGAAGCCGAGCGGGATAGCCCCGATCGTGCGCAGGTTCTGGGTCACGTCCTCGCCGACCCGGCCGTCGCCGCGCGTGGCGCCCTGGGTCAGCAGGCCGTCCTCATAGGTGAGCGAGATCGCCAGGCCGTCGATCTTCGGTTCGGTCGTGTAGCTCGTCTGCGCCGCCGAGATGTCGAGCCCGTCGAGCCGGCTGCGGACCCGCTTCTCCCAGGCGCGAAGCTCCTCTTCGCTGCGGGCGTTGGCGAGCGAGAGCATCGGCTCCGCGTGCTCGACCTGCTTGAAGCCCTCCAGGGGCTTCGCTCCGACCCGCTGCGTGGGAGAGTCGGGCGTCCGCAGCTCGGGGTTCTCCGCCTCCAGCCCACGCAGCTCATCAAGCAGCGCGTCGTAGGCGTCGTCGCCGATCTCGGGATCGTCCTTGACGTAATAAAGGCGGTTGTGGCGCTCGAGCTTCCGGCGCAACTCCGCGGCTCGCTTCTTCGCGGCGGCCGGCGTCACGAATCGTTGCCGGACGCACCGGCACGATCGCCGCCGGGCGCGCCAGTTCCGTCGAGCATCGTCACCAGGTCCCAGTCGCGCAACGCCTCAATCCCGCCGCGGTCGGTGAGGTCGAAGTGCACAGGGGTGACCGAGATGCGGCCCTTCGCGATCGCCGAGAGGTCGGAGCCCTCCTCGTCCTCGAACGAGGGTTCGAACCCGTAGATCCGGTAGCGGCGCCGGCCATCTGCCTCGTCCTGGTCGACCAGCTTCAGTTCGTCGTTGTAGAGCCGCTTGCCGAGGTGTGTGACCTCGACCCCGGTAGCCGGGAGCGCGGGGCAGTTGACGTTGATCAGCGTGCCGCGGGGCATCGGCTCCTCGACCACGCGCCGCACCAGCGCAGCGAGGAAAGCGGCGCCCTCGCCGAAATCAAAGCTGCGCCCGAGCCGGAAGTCCATCTCTCGGTTCTCGGACTGCTGCGAGATCGCCACCGCGGGCAGCCCGAGGACGATGCCCTCGAACGCCGCCGCGACGGTCCCCGAGTAGGTGACGTCGTCGCCGAGGTTGGAGCCATGGTTGATCCCGGAGACGATCAGGTCGGGTTGCTCGCCGAGCAGGCCGAGATCCGCGAAGCGGACGCAGTCGACCGGTGTACCGTCGGTGGCGAAGCCGCGGCCGCCGTCCTCGAATTCGATCTCCTTGACCGAGAGCGGCGAGCGGGTGGTGATGCTGCGGGCGGTTGCGCTGCGGTTGGAGTCAGGGGCGATCACGTCGACGTCGAGCCCGTCCAGGGCGAGCAGCGCCCGGCGTGCGGCGTGCAGGCCTGCGGCGCCGATTCCGTCGTCGTTTGTGAGCAGGACCTTCATTGCTTCATCGAATGAATTGCGGCCGCCTTCGGCGGCCCGACATGCGAGTGCCGCTCCACTTCGTTTCGCGGCCCATCAATGATCTGCGGCGGCCTTCGGCCGCCTGACATGCATCTGCCGCTCCACTTCGTTTCGCGGCCCATCAATACCGGACGCTCGCAAGATAGAGGCCGTGGGCCGGCGCGGTCTCCCCCGCTCGCTCGCGCGGCGCCCCCGTGAGCAGAGCCGCGAACTCGTCGCCGTCGCGTTTCCGGCCGGCGACCTCGAGCATCGTCCCGACCAGTGCTCGAACCATGTTGTGCATGAACGCGTCGGCCTCGATCCAGAAGCAGAGAATTTCCGCGGTCGGGTGGTCTCCCTCCAAGCGCCACTCTGCTCGAAAGATCTCGCGCTCGAAGCGGACGTGGTCGGTGTCGGTAGGCGTAAAGGCGGTGAAGTCGTGCTTTCCGGGCAGCGCCTTGGCACAGACGCGCAGCGCGTCGCGGTCAAGTGGCCCCGAGCGCCACAGCGCCCTGCGGCGCTCGAAGGGGCTCGGCGCCACCCGGGCGAGGACCCGATAGCAGTAGGTGCGCGAGCGGGCGTCGCGGCGGGCGTCGAAGCCATCCGGAGCCGCCGCGGCGGAGGTCACGGCGAGGTCGCCGGGAAGCAGGCCGTTGAGGCTGCGCAGGAGGGGAGCCGGCGCCGCCTCGCCCTCGAAGCTCGCCACCTGCCCCCAAGCGTGCACGCCTGCGTCGGTGCGGCCGGCGACCGTCAACGCGGTCGGCTCGCCGCGGGCCGTCTGCAAGGCGGACTCCAGCTCGCCCTGCACCGTGCGCTGTCCCGGCTGCGCCGCCCAACCGCGAAAGCCCGAGCCGTCGTACTCGATGTCGAGGCGAATCGTCATCGTGATTCATCTCACGCTAGATGGCTGGCACTTGCAGCCGCGACGGCGTAGCCTAGGCGGCGACCCCCGAGAGGAGCAGCGATGTCGAACATGACAGTCAACCAGCGCAACGAGGCCGAGCGCGCCACGCTTTCCGGCTCCAGCGAGCGGATCCGGCGCGGCTCCGAGCGCGGCGCCATGGTCTTCAACGGATTCGCGCTGCTCGTGGGTGCGGCGCTCTGCGTCGCCGCGGTAAGCGTCATCAACGGCTGGGCTCAGTGGGTCGTGCTCGGCGGGATCGTCGCCACCGTGATCGGCTTCATGATCGCGGTCAGCCCGAATCGCAAGGGCTGGTAACGCACCGCAGCTACACCAGTTCGATGTAAACCATCTCGGTCGAGTCGGAGCGCCGCGGCCCGAGCTTCACGATCCTGGTGTAGCCCCCCGGTCGCTCGCCGTAACGCGGCGCCACCTCCTCGAAGAGCTTGTGGACGGTGAACTTGTCCTGTCCGAGCGCCGATAGCGCCTGACGGCGCGCGTGCAGGTCGCCGCGCTTGGCGAGCGTGATCAGCTTCTCGACCTCCGGCCTGACCGCTTTTGCCTTCGCCTGGCTCGTCTGGATCCGCTCGTGCTCGATCAGCTGCTTGGAGAGGTTCGAGAGCAGCGCCTTGCGATGCGCAGGGGCGCGGTTCAGCTTCCCTTTCTTGCGGCGATGGCGCATGGCAGCAGCCTATTGATGCTCAGTCCGGGCGCAGCGAGAGCCCGCGTGACTCGAGGGTCTCGATCACTTCCTCGATCGACTTCTGACCGAAGTTCGGGATCGCGTTCAGCTCCGACTCCGACTTGCGCACCAGGTCGCCGACGGTCTGCACGCCGGCGCGCTTGAGGCAGTTGTAGGAGCGGACCCCGAGCTCGAGCTCCTCGATCAGGATCTCGTCGAGGCCGTCGCCGCCTGGCGCGACCACGGTGTCGGGCAGTCCGACGTCGCCGCCCATCACCGTTGCCGGCTCGCGGATGGTCAGCTCCTCGACCCGATCGGCGTCGGTGAAGATCGCCAGGCTCTTGATCAGGATCTCGGAGGCCTCGCGAAGCGCCGCCGAGGGCTCGATCGAGCCGTCGGTCTCCAGCTCCAGCGTCAACTTGTCGAAGTCGGTGCGCTGTCCGACGCGAGCCGAGTCGACGTTGTAGGAGGCACGCCGGATCGGCGAGAAGATCGAGTCGATCGGGACGACCCCGATCGGGGCCTCCTCGGTCTTGTTTTCCTCCGCCGGCGAGTAGCCGCGACCGCGACCGATCGTCAGATAGATCTCGAGCTTCGTCTTCTTCTCCAGGGTCGCGATCGAGGCGTTCGGATTGAGGATCTCGACCCCGGACGGCAAGTCGATGTCCTTTGCCTTCACCTCGCCCGGCCCGGTGGCGACCAGGGGCGCCTCGACCTCATCGGCGTCGGTGTGCATGCGCACGACTATGTCCTTGAGGTTGAGGACGATGTCGGTGACGTCCTCCTTCACCCCCGGGACGGTCGAGAACTCGTGGGCGACCCCCTCGATGCGGACGCTGGTGATTGCGGCTCCGCCCAGGGACGACAGCAGCACGCGGCGCATGCTGTTGCCGAACGTGTATCCGAACCCCTTGTCGAGGGGCTCAACCGTGAAGGTGCCACGGTTCTCATCGACTTTCTCGGCGCTGATTCTCGGTACCTGGAATTCAGTGGTCATGCGTTCCTCGGCTAGTGGATTTGCTTCCGGTAGCGCGGTCTACTTGGAGTACAGCTCGACGATGAGCTGCTCCTGGACCGGCGCGGAAATTTCGGAGCGCTCCGGGACGCGGAGCACCTTGGCGGTCAGCGCATCGTGGTCGGCCTGAAGCCAGGCCGGCACGGTCGCTGTAAGTTCGGTGGCGGTGCGCACCGTGTCGGTGGCCGCCGAGTCGGGCTTGATCGAGATCACGTCGTTGGGCTTCACCTGGTAGGAGGGGATGTCGACGCGACGGCCGTTGACCATCCAGTGGCCGTGGCGGATCAGCTGCCGCGACTGACGCCGTGAGGCGGCGAACCCGAGTCGCACCAATACGTTGTCGAGCCGGCACTCGAGCAGCCGCAGCAGGTTCTCGCCGGTGACGCCCGGCTGTCGCGAGGCCTTGTCGTAGTAGGACGCGAACTGCTTCTCGAGCACCTGGTAGTAGCGTCGCGTCTTCTGCTTCTCGCGCAGCTGGACCCGGTACTCGGATTGGCGCATCCGCCCGCGGCCGTGCTCGCCCGGCGGGTAGGAGCGGCGCTCGACGCCGCACTTGTCGCTGAAGCAGCGCTGCCCCTTCAGGAACAGCTTCTGGCCCTCGCGGCGGCACTGCTTGCACTGCGGTGAGGTGTCGCGGGCCATCAGACCCTCCTGCGCTTCCTCGGCCGGCACCCGTTGTGCGCCTGCGGGGTCACGTCCTTGACCGTCGTCACATCGAGGCCCGCGGCCTGCAGGGAACGGATCGCGGTCTCGCGGCCGGAGCCGGCTCCCTTCGCGAACACCTCAACCCTCTGCAACCCGTGCTCCATGCCTTTCTTGGCCGCCGAGTCGGCGGTCACCTGGGCGGCGAACGGGGTGCTCTTGCGCGAGCCCTTGAAGCCGGCGCTGCCCGCCGACTCCCAGGCGATCACGTGCCCTTCGGTGTCGGTGAGGGTGACGATCGTGTTGTTGAAGGAAGTCTTGATGTGAGCCTGTCCGTAGGCGATGTTCTTCTTCACGCGCCGCCGCGCGCGACCCTTCTGGCCCTTTGCCTGCGCCATCTCGCTGTCCTACTTCGGGGCCGGCGCGCGGCGCCTGGCCGCAACGCTCATCCGGCGCGGGCCCTTGCGGCCCCGCGCATTGGTCTTCGTCCGCTGACCGCGAACCGGCAGGCCGCGCCGGTGGCGCAGCCCACGGTAGGAGCCGATCTCGGTGAGGCGCTTGACGTTCTGGGAGCGCTCCCGGCGCAGGTCACCCTCGACGTTCTGGGACTCGACCGCCTCGCGCAGCTTCACGACCTCGTCCTCGGTTAGGTCCTTGACCGCGGTGTTCGGATCGACCTTGGTCTGGCCGAGGATCTTCCGCGAGGTCGAGAGGCCGATCCCGTACACGTAGGTAAGACCGACCTCTACCCGCTTGTTGGTTGGAATGTTTACGCCTGCGATTCGCGCCATCAGATCGTCGGCATCAGCCTTGTCGTTGCTTGTGACGAGGGTTCGAGCAGATCACGAGCACGGATCCGCCCCGGCGGATCACCTTGCATTTCTCGCACATCGGTTTTACGGACGCCCGTACTTTCATCGTCCTCGAATTCGTATCGGATAAGGAGGCCCGCCATCCCAGGAGTCGGACCGCGGGCAGAAAAAACCGGCCAATTGGCCGCTCGAGAAGGATAGCAAGCCCTCGACGCCTGGCCTAGGCGTCATCTGCCCTCTTCGTCGTCCTCGTGCCAGGGGGTCAGGACCCGCGGCCCGTCGGCCGTGACCGCGACCGTGAACTCGAAGTGTGCCGCCAGCGAGCCGTCCTGCGAGTAGACGGCCCAGCCATCGTCGCCCATTCTCACCAGTGGGCCTCCGGCGTTGACCATCGGCTCGATCGCCAGCACCATCCCTTCCTCGAGCGGTTGGCCGCGCCCCGCTTCGCCGTAGTTGGGGATCTGCGGCTCCTCGTGCATGTCGCGACCGATCCCGTGCCCTACGAGGCTGCGGATGATCGAGAAGCCATCGATCTCGACCCGCCGCTGCACCGCCGCAGAGACGTCGCCGAGATGATTGCCGGGCTTCGCCTGGACGGTCGCCTCCAGAAGCGCCTCGCGGGTGGTGTCGAGCAGCTGGCGGGCCTCGTCGCTGACCGCCCCGATCGGGATCGTGATCGCCGCATCGGCGACCCAGCCGTCGCGAATCACGCCGACGTCGATCGAGAGCAGGTCACCGCGCCGAAGCTCCTGCGGGCCGGGGATGCCATGCACGACCATCGAGTTCGGCGAGGCGCAGATCGAGCCCGGGAAACCACGGTAGCCCTTGAAGGCCGGCTCGGCGTCCTGGGAGCGGATGAACTTCTCCGCCGCGCGGTCGAGCTCCTCGGTGCTGACCCCGGCCCGGGCGCTTGACCTCAGCAGCCGCAGGCAGCGGACCAGCAGGTCTCCGGCCGCGGCCATCTTCTCGACCTGCTCGGGAGTCTTGCGAATGATCATCCGGTACACGGCGCATCCATCAGGTGTCGATCTCTTCTTCGAGCTTCAGGGTCGCGAGCATGGCGCGGATCCGGTCGCCGACCTCTTCCGGCGCCGGTGCGCCGTCGACGCGCCGCAGCAGCCCCTTCTCCTCGTAATAGCTGATCAGCGGCTCGGTCTTGGACCGGTACTGCTCGAGGCGGTGGCGGATCACGTCCGGCTTGTCGTCGTCGCGAATCAGCAGCCGGCTTCCGTCAATGTCGCAGACGTCGGGCTCCTTCGGCGGGTCGAAATCGACGTGGAAGATGTGGCTGCCGTTCTTGGCGCAGGTCCGGCGCCCGGCAAGACGTTGCACGACCGTCTCGTCGGGAACGTCGATCAACAGCGCTGCGGTTAACGCGCGGCCGAGCCCCGTCATCCCCTCGTCCAGCGCCTCCGCCTGCGGAAGGGTGCGCGGGAAGCCGTCGAGGATGAAGCCGTCGGCGGCCTCGGCGGCCTCGATCCGCTCGATGATCACGCCGATGATCACCTGGTCGGGGACGAGGTCGCCACGGTCCATGTACTCCTTGGCGCTGCGTCCAAGCTCGGTCTGGTCACGCACGGCGGTGCGCAGGATGTCCCCGGTCGCGTAGTACGGAAGCCGGAAGTCGTCCTGGAGGCGCTCGCCCTGGGTTCCCTTGCCGGACCCGGGCGGGCCGAGGAGGACGAGATTCAGCTCAGACATACGTTCAGCCTATTGAAGTGCTGCGGAGTCGATCCGGTGCGCTTTGGTACCGCATACCGGGTCAAAAGCGCACCGTCAGCGACTGGACAGGAGCCCCCGCAGGGCGTTGGCGACACGCGCGGGGTCTTCTGTGACCTGCCGGTAAGTCAAGCGAACGATCTCGAAACCATGCATGCGCAGCTGGAGATCTCGCGAGCGATCGTCCTCGAACGCCTGCGCGCCGCGGTGATAGCGGTAGCCGTCGGTCTCGACGAGCAAGCCGCGGTCAAGCCAGGCGAAGTCGACGGTGAATCCGTGCAGCGCCACGTTTACGCCCGGTTTCGGGAGTCCGTACCGGCGGCACAAGGAGAGGAACAGGTGCTCGAGCTCGCTGCGGGTGCCATCGTGCGGGACGTCGCCCGCCGGCAGCTCCATCACCTCGGCCTGACGGATCGCGTGCCGAACGACCGCGGCTGTGGCGGTGCGCTCGAGGTCGGCGATCGTGCGCGCAACGGCTGTCACCGGAATAGCCCGCCGGCAGGTGACCTGAGCCTCGCCGAGAGTGCGAGAACGATGGCGGATTACGCCCGCGTGGAAGTGGCGCCCACCTCCGCCTGCGATCGTCACATGGACCAGGCCTGAGCTTGATGGCACGAGCTTCCAAAGGGCAGCGGCCGAGAAGTGGCTCAGCGCCGCGCGCGCCCCGCAGGCAAGCACCGCAGCCATCCATCTCCCCTCGTCCCCCAGGGCGGTGTGGCCGACTGCATAGACGCCTCGGTGCAGCCGATGGAGGCGGCCTGACCGCACGCGTCGCGCGACAGCATGCTTGTCGATTCCCGCGATCGTGAGCTGTCGCAACGCGACAACGCCGTGCTGGCCCGACGCGATCGTCGCCAGCAACTCGTCGGCTGGTGCGCCTTGGTCGCCCATAGCGAGACCAAGCCGCGCCGAGGGAGTAATTCGCCCCTAACCAGCGGCCAGCGGTCGTCAGGGACGCCCCCCTTGCCAGCGGGCGTCAGGGACGAACGGGCGCGAAAAGCGAGCAGGTCGCGGGACGCAGCCCGATTGGCGAAGCGAGCGTACATAACCGTACGTGAGCGAGACAATTGGGGGAGGACCGTGAGATGCGACGCTTTGCAGCGGCCGCGCCTTATTTCAAGAAGCCCTCGTAGTTGCGCATCATGAGCTGTGCCTCGAGTTGCTTCACGGTGTCGAGTGCCACCCCGATCACGATCAATATCGAGGTGCCGCCGAAGAAGAAGTTCGCCGAGGTCTGGCTGATCAGGATCGTCGGCAGCGCCGCGACCGCGGCCAGGTACAACGCGCCCGGGAAGGTGAGGCGGGAGAGGATGCGGTCGAGGTACTCGGCGGTCGGCCGGCCCGGTCTCACCCCGGGAATGAACCCCCCGTACTTCTTCAGGTTGTCGGCCTGGTCAACCGGATTGAAGGTGACCGCGGTGTAGAAGTAGGTGAAGACGACGATGAAGAACGACTCGCCGGCGACGTAGGCCCAGCCGTTGGGACTGAAGAAGTCGGCGAAGTCGAGTGCGGCGGGGGTATTGAGCAGCTGCCCGATCGTGGGCGGGAAGGCCATGATCGAAGCCGCGAAGATGACCGGGATCACGCCCGCCATGTTGACCCGCAGCGGTAAGTAGGTCGAGCCGCCCGAGGTCATCCGCCGACCCACGACGCGCTTCGCGTATTGGACCGGGATCCGCCGCTGGCCCTCCTGGACGAAGACGATCGCCACGATCACGGCCAGGGCGATGAACGGCATCATCACGATGAAGACCTGATCGGGACTGCTCCACCACTTGCTGATTCCGCTCGGAAGCCGCGAGACGATCGAGGCGAAGATCATCAGCGAGATCCCGTTGCCGATTCCGCGCTGGGTGATCAGCTCGCCCAGCCACATCAGCAGAGTCGTCCCGGCGGTCAGCGAGATCACGACCAGGAAGACCTTCGACGTGGTGCGCTCGCCGAGCGGGCTGGTGCCGGAGCCGAGGAACGAGCTGGAGCTGAACAGGAAGACGTAGCCAAGCGACTGGGCGAAGGCCAGCCCGACCGTCAGGTAGCGCGTGTACTGCGTGATCTTCTGCTGCCCGACCTCGCCCTCCTTCTGCAGCTTCTCCAGCGAGGGGACGACCACCGTCATCAGCTGCAGGATGATCGAGGCCGTGATGTAGGGCATGATCCCGAGCGCGAACAGCGACAGCCGCGAGAGGCTGCCGCCCGAGAACAGGTTCAAGAAGCCGAGGATGTTGTTGCCGGCAAAATTCTGTGAAGCGTTCTTGACCGTCTCGACGTCGATCCCGGGGGCCGGGATGTAGGCGCCGAGCCGGTAGAGGAGCAGCATCGCCGCGGTGAAGGCGAGCTTGCGACGAATCTCGGGAACCGTGAAGGCGTTGGCGATCGTCTGCAGCATCAGCTGGCTACTCCAAAGTCTCGCAGCTGCCGCCGGCTGCCTCGATCTTCTCCCGTGCGGCGGCACTGAAGCCGTGCGCGCGCACGGTCAGCTTCTTCGAGATCTCGCCGCGGGCGAGGATCTTCACCGGGTCCTTGCGCTTCGCCAGGCCGGCCTCGCGCAGCGTCTCGGGGTTGACCTCGGCCCCGGCCTTGAAGCGGGCGTCGAGGTCGGCGAGGTTGACGGGCTGGGTGCGGGTCCGGAAGCGCTCGAACGGCATCGACATCTTGCGGTGCGGGCCGCGCAGCTTTCGCATCCGCATGTGAATCGGGTTCTGGCCTCCTTCGTAGGCCACCTTGCGCTTGCTGCCGGAGCGCGCCCCGGCGCCCTTGTGGCCGCGGCCGGAGGTCTTGCCGAGCCCCGACCCCGGGCCCCGGCCGAGCCGCTTGCGCGCCTTACGGGCCCCCGGCTTCGGCTTCAGGTTGTGCAGACCGAGCTGCTCGGATCGATCGGCCATCAGCTGCTCTCGTCGACGCTGACCAGGTGCTCGACGACGCGCAGCTGGCCGCGCAGCTGCGGGCTGTCGGCGCGCTCGACCGCGCTGCCGGGGCGCCCGAGGCCGAGGGCGCGCAGGGTGGCGCGCTGGTTGGGCTTGCTGCCGCTGCCGCTGCGGGTCTGGCGGATCTTCACGGCGCTCACGATGAATCACCCGCTGCGGGTGACTCAGGAGCTTCCGGCGGCTCGGAACCACTGCCCGGCCCCTCCTCCGAACTACCGCCCGGCACGTCGTCCGCTTCGCGTCCGGGCGTGCCGGGGTCGATACCTGCTTCCCCACCCTCGGCCGTCGCTGCTACCGCGACGGGATCCGGGGCTTCTGCCGCGTCGCCGTTCGCCTTCGCCGCAGCCTCCTTGAGGTCGAGGCCGAGCACCTGCTTGACGGTGAGGCCGCGCAACTCGGCGACCTGCTCGGGCCGGCGCAGGCGCATCAGCCCGTCCATCGTCGCCTTCACCAGGTTGATCGGGTTCTGGGTCCCGATGCTCTTGGTGAGCACGTCGCGCACCCCGCCGAGCTCGAGGACGGCGCGGACGCCGCCGCCGGCGATCACCCCGGTGCCCGGGCTGGCTGGGCGCAGGACGACGTGGCCGGCACCGTAGCGTCCGATGATCCGATGGGTGATCGTGTTGCCGTACTTGGGGATCCGGATCAGGTTCTTGCGCGCGTTCTCGACCCCCTTCTGGATCGCCAGAGGGACCTCGCGCGCCTTGCCGTAGCCGATCCCGACCACCGATTCCTCGTCGCCGACGGCGACCAGCGCGGTGAACGAGAAGCGGCGGCCGCCCTTAACGACCTTGGCGACGCGATTGATCTCGATCACGCGCTCCTGCAGGTCGAGCCCACGCGGGCTGACGGTCTCTATCTCGGTGGTGTTGGATCCCTTCATGGCAGGCGGCTCACGGTAGCGGACTAGAGCTTCAGCCCTCCCTCGCGGGCACCCTCGGCGAGCGCCTTCACGCGCCCGTGGTAGCGGTAGCCGCCGCGGTCGAACACGCAGGCGTCAACGCCGGCGCCGGCAGCTCGCTTGGCAAGGGTCTCGCCAGCCTGCTTGGCCTGCTGCATCGGGTCCAGCCCACGCAGCTCCTTCTCGGTCCAGTTGACGGCCGCGAGGGTCTTGCCGGCGTCGTCGTCGACGAGCTGGGCGAAGATCCCGCGGTTGGAGCGGTAGACGGAGAGGCGCGGGCGCTCGGCGCTGCCGCGCACCTTGGCGCGGATGCGGCGCCGTCGCCGTAGCCGCTGCTGGGGCTTGCTGACGACGGTCATTAGCGGCCCCTCCGGCTGACCTGCGCTGTGAGATCAGGGGTGGCCATCAGGCTCGCTTGCCGACCTTCCTGGTCACCTGCTCACCGGCGTAGCGCACTCCCTTGCCCTTGTAGGGCTCTGGAGGCCTGCGCTTGCGGATGTCGGCGGCGATCTGGCCGACCTTTTGCTTGTCGATCCCGCGCACGACGATCTCGGTCGGCTGCGGGACCTCGAACTCGATCCCGTCCGGCGCCTCGATCGAGATCGGGTGCGAGAACCCCAGCGAGAGCTCCAGAGCCTGGCCGCGCAGCTGCGCGCGGTATCCGACACCCTGGATCTCGAGTCGCTTCTCATAGCCCTCGGTTACCCCTTCGACCATGTTGGCCAGCAGACTCCGGGTCAGCCCGTGCAGGGCGCGGTGCTCGCCGCGGTCGGTGGGGCGCTCGACGGTCAGGATGCCGTCGGCGAGCTCAACCTTCATGTCGGTCGCGACATCCTGCTGCAGCTCGCCCTTCGGCCCCTTCACGGTCACCTGGCCGGGGACGAGCTGCACGTCGACCCCATCGGGCACCGCGATCGGCTGTCTTCCGATCCGACTCACCAGATGTACGCGACGACCTCGCCGCCGACGCCCTTCGCCGTCGCCTCGTGGCCGGTCATCACCCCATGCGAGGTGGTCACGATCGCCGTCCCGGTGCCGCCGTGCACGCGCGGCACCTCGGTGCGGTCCACGTAGCGGCGTCGCCCCGGTCGCGAGACTCGCTCCAGGCCGGTGATCACCGGCCGGCGCGCCTCTGTGTACTTGAGGCGGATCTTGATCAACTCGCCGACCCGGCCCGGCTCGGAGCCGTAGTCGGCGATATAGCCCTGCTCCTTGAGGATTCGCGAGATCTCCAGCTTCAGACCGGAGGCGGGAATCTCGACGTCGTCCTGGCCGGCCCGGACCGCGTTGCGGATCCTGGTCAGGTAATCGGCTATCGGATCGGTAAGCATCACCAGCTCGACTTTGTCATTCCCGGGACGTAGCCCTCGTGGGCCGCCTCGCGCAGGCAGATCCGACAGAGGCCGAACTTGCGGTAATAGGCGCGCGGACGACCGCATCGACGGCAGCGGTTGTAAGCCCGGGACTTGTACTTGGGCTTGCGCTGCTGGCGCACTTTCTGGGAAGTCTTTGCCACTTGCTCCTACTCCTCGCTTTCTGGCTCTTTCGATTCACCCTCCGAGGCCGCCGCAGCTCCTTCGGCCCCTTCTTCGCCTTCGGTGCCCTCCTCCTCCTCGCGAACCCGCTTCTCGTAAGCCTCGGGGTTCTCTTCCTTGAGCTGCTCCAGGGCGGCCTGCTCGGCCTCGGCCCGTTGGCGCGCCTCCTCGCGGCGGCGCTCCTCCTCGGCTTCCGCCTCGAGGTCGCGGGCCCCCGGACGGCCCTGCTCGGCGAACGGCATGCCGAGCCCGAGCAAGAGCTCGAAGGCCTCTTCGTCGGTGGCGGCGCTGGTCGTGATCGTGACGTCCAAACCGCGCACCTCGTCGATCGAGTCATAGTCGATCTCCGGAAAGATGAGCTGCTCGCGGACTCCCATCGAGTAGTTGCCGCGGCCGTCGAAGGAACGCGGGTTGAGCCCCCGGAAGTCGCGGATGCGGGGGATCGCGATCGACATCAACCTGTCAAGGAACTCCCACATGCGGGCCCGCCGCAGGGTCACCGAGACTCCGACCGGCATCCCCTCGCGGACCTTGAAGGAGGCGATCGACCGGCGGGCCCGCCGCACGTTGGGCTGCTGACCGGCGATCGTGGCCAACTGCTCCGTTGCCGCCTCGAGGATCTTGTCGTCCTGCTTCGCTTCGCCGATCCCCATGTTGAGGGTGATCTTCTGAACCCGCGGCGCCTGCATCCGGGTCGAGTATCCGAACTTGCTGGTCAGCGCCGGAAGCACCTCCTGCTCGTAGCGCTCCCGGAGACGCGGCGGCGGCGCCACCTGGGCCGGTGCTTGGGTCCCCGCTTCCATCAGTCGATCGCCTCCCCCGTCCGCTTCGAGAAGCGCTCCCGCTTGCCGTCCTGGCGCCGGATACCGACCCGGGTCGGCTTGTTGTCCTTGGGATCGAGCAGCATCACGTTGGAGGCATGAATCGGGCCCTCCTTGTCGACGATCCCGCCGACCTCGCCCCCCTTCGAGGCATCCTTGACCGAGCGCGGGCGCTCGTGGCGCTTGACCATGTTGAGTCCCTCGACGTAGACGAAGCGGCGCTTCGGTTCGGTGCGCAGCACGCGTCCGCTCTTGCCTCGGTCCTTGCCCGAGGTCACCGTCACGTGGTCGCCGCTGTGAATCCGCAGCGGCTTCACGCCCAAGCACCCCCACCAGCCTGTCGCCTCGCAATCGGGCTTCGCGCTGCGCTCGACGCCATCACAAGACCTCCGGGGCCAGCGAGACGATGCGCATGAAGTTGCGGTCGCGCAGCTCGCGGGCAACCGGCCCGAAGATTCGGGTTCCGCGCGGATTGTTCTGCGGATCGATCAGCACGACGGCGTTCTCGTCGAAGGCGATATAGGTGCCGTCAGGGCGCCCGAGTTGCTTGCGGGTCCTGACCACGACGGCCTGCACGACCTCGCCCTTGCGGACGCCGCCATGCGGGCTCGCCTGCTTGACGGTCGCGGTTATCACGTCACCGACCCCGGCATAGCGACGGTGCGACCCGCCCTTGACACGAATGCAGAGCAATTCCCTTGCTCCGGAGTTGTCGGCGACCTTGACTTTCGTTTCCTGCTGGATCACTCAGATGAGCCTCTCGGTCTCAACCTGCAGCGTCATCCACCGGTGCGTGGAGGCGGTGAGGTTCATCGGGCCTTCTCCACCACTTCGATCAGCCGCCACCGCTTGCTGCGTGAGATCGGGCGGGTCTCTATGACCCGGACGACGTCGCCCTGGCCCGCCTCGTTGGCCTCGTCGTGGGCGCGCAGGGTGCGCGACCGGCGCACGATCTTCTCGTAGGTCGGATGGCGCCGCGCGATGTCTATCCGCACCGTGATCGTCTTGTCCCCGGCGTCGGAGACGACGATCCCCTGGCGGACCTTGGCGGGATTGGGACGACGCTCGGCGGCCGGTGTCCCGGCCCGAGGCGCGCCCTTCTTGGCCCGCCGCGACTGGCGGTAGCGACGACGCAGGGTGGCGTCGCCGGCGCGCCGCTCGCGGCGCTCGCCCTGGCGCTCCGCGGGGCTGCGCTGCGGAGCCGGCTCGGCCGGCCGGCGCGAGCGCTCCAGGCGGCGGCGGGCCTTCCACGGCAGATCAGATTCAGGGTCGGCTTCGGGCTCCTCGGCAGCCTCTTCGACAGATGCCTCTTCCGTCTGCTCCTCGGCAGGAGCCTCTTCGACAGGTGCCTCTTCCGCCGCCTTCTCGGCAGGAGCCTCTTCGACAGCATCACCGCCCGCCACGTCCTCAGCTTCGCTACCGGGCGTGTCGGGGTCCGCATCAGCTGCAGCGTCCTCGGTCGGTCCGGGGGCGGCTTCTGCTGCGGCGTCCTCGGCTGGCTCTTCTTGCTTTGTCTTATCTTCTTCAGTCATCAGCGTCGTCTCAGCTCCGTATCCACGTCGATGCCACGCTGGCGCGCGACCGTGAGCAGGCGCGCCACGTCGCGCCGGGCGGCGCCGACCCGGGAGGTGTCCTCGAGCTCCCCGGTCGAGTGGCGGAAGCGCAGGTTGAACGCTTCCTCCTTGGCGTCGCGCAGCCTCGCCACCAGCTCGTCGTCCTTGAGGTTATGGGCCTCGGCGCCTTTCACTGCTCCAGACCCTCGCGGCTCACAATCTTGGTCTTGATTGGCAGCTTGGTCCCGGCGAGGCGCATCGCCTCGCTGGCAAGGTCCTCGGGCACGCCCGCCAGCTCGAACATCACCCGGCCCGGCTTCACCACCGCAACCCAGCCCTCCGGGTTGCCCTTGCCGGAGCCCATCCGGGTCTCCGCGGGCTTCTTGGTCACCGGCTTGTCGGGAAAGACGTTGATCCAGACCTTGCCGCCGCGCTTGATCTTGCGCGTCATCGCGATCCGCGCCGCCTCGATCTGGCGATTTGTGATCCAGCCGCGCTCCAGCGCCTTCAGCCCGTATTCCCCGAAGGCGACCGTGGTGCCGCCCTTCGAGTAGCCGCGCATCCGGCCGCGCATCTGCTTGCGGTACTTGACCCGCTTCGGCATCAGCATGAGCGGTGCCTCCTTCCGGCGCAGCGCGACTCGGCCGTGCGAAAACCAAGCTGACCCAGGACGCAGCAAGCGTGGCGTGCCCGCGGGCACGCGTGCGAGCGACGACAAAGGTCAGCGCCGGTTTGCAGCCGGCCGAGGTGTGCTGTGGTGAGAGGAGTCACCGCTACCGACGCCCCCCCGGGCGGCCGCCGCCCGCACGGCCGCCGCCGCCACGCGCCGGCGGCTCGCCGTCCTGTCCCTCGGTCCGAAAGCCCTCGGGCATCACCTCGCCCTTGTTGATCCAGCACTTGACGCCGATCCGGCCGGTCGTCGTGCGCGCCTCGAAGAAGCCGTAGTCGATGTCGGCGCGCAGCGTGTGCAGCGGCACGCGGCCGTCGGAATAGCCCTCCGTGCGCGCCATCTCGGCGCCTCCGAGGCGCCCGGAGACCTGGACCTTGACGCCTTTGGCGCCGGAGCGCATCGCCGAGGTCAGGGCCCGCTTCATGGCGCGCCGGAAGGCGACCCGGTTCTGCAGCTGCTCGGCGATCGACTGGGCGACAAGCTTTGCGTCCAGCTCCGGGCGCTTGACCTCGCGGATGTTCACCTTCACCGGCTGGCCGGTGAGCTTGTGCAGGTCGCGGCGCAGGGCGTCGACCTCGCTGCCCGACTTGCCGATCACGATCCCGGGCCGGGCGGTGTGGATGTCGACAGTGACCTCGCCGCGGCGCTCGATCGTGATGTCGGAGAGGCCGGCGTGGGCGAGCTTTCCCTCGATGTGCTCGCGGATGTTGATGTCCTCGAGCAGCTTGTCGGCAAAGCCCCGGTCGTCGAACCAGGTCGACTTCCAATCGTGGATATAGCCGACGCGAAAGCCCTCGGGGTGGATCTTCTGGCCCATTAGTTGACCGCCTTCCTGGCCGAGTGGGACGTCATCCAGACGTGCTTGGCCGGGGAGGCGATCAACTCTCCTCCTCGGGGCTGAGCGCGACCGAAATGTGGCTGGTGCGCTTGTTGATTCGAGTCGCGCGGCCGAGCGCCCGCGGGCGGTACCGGCGCAGCGTCGGCCCCTCGTCGACGGTGATCTCGACAACTTTCATGTCGTCGGCGACCAGCTCGTGGTTGTTCTCGGCGTTGGAGGCGGCGGAGTCGATCAGCTTTTGGATGTCGCGCGCGGCCGAGCGCGACGAGAACTGCAGCAGCGCCCGGGCGCGGTCGATCTGCAGGCCGCGGACCTGGTCGGCGACGAGCCGCGCCTTGCGGGGCGCCGTGCGGACATAGCGGGCGCTGGCGCGCACTATCGGCGCCGACGGCGGGGCCTTTTCGACCGGCTTCGGCTTCGGCTCTGCCTTCGGCCTCGCCTTCGACTCGGACTTCGGTTTTGGCTTCGTCTCGGACTTCGGATTCTCGGACGCGGCCTTCTTGGCGGCCGGCTTGCGCGCTCCGCCCTTTTTGCCCTCGCCCTTCTTGGCCCCGCCCGAGGCCTTCGTTGGGGCCTTGCGGCTGGGCTTGCGCGAACCCTTGGCCTCCTCGCCCTGGCTGCCTGAGCTGCTGGTCTTCTCGTCCTCGGGCATCTAGTCCTCCCGCTTCGAGTCGGCGCCCGAGTGGGCGCGGAAGGTACGGGTGGGGGCGAACTCGCCCAGCTTGTGGCCGACCATCGACTCGGAGATGAACACCGGCACGTGCTTACGGCCGTCGTGCACCGCGATCGTGTGCCCGACCATCTCCGGAAAGATCGTCGAGGTCCGCGACCAGGTCTTGACCATCTGCTTCTGTCCGGCGTCGTTCATCTGCGCGATCCTGCCGAGCAGTCGCTCCTCCGCCCAGGGTCCCTTCTTGGTCGAGCGTCCCATCGCTAACGCTTCTTCTTTCCGCGCCGTCGCGGTCGCACGATGTAGCGGCTCGACCCCTTGCCCTTCTTTCGGGTCCGGTAGCCGAGCGTCGGCTTGCCCCAAGGGGTCACAGGATGCCCACCGGGCGTGTGATGAGCCTCGCCTCCGCCGTGCGGATGATCGACCGGGTTCATCGCCACGCCGCGAGTCTGGGGACGGCGGCCCTTGTGGCGGCTGCGTCCCGCCTTGCCGAGCTTGATGTTCTGGTGCTCGGAGTTGGAGAGCGAGCCAACCGTCGCGCGGCAGCTCGCCTGCACCATCCGCACCTCCGAGGACGGAAGCCGCAGGGAGACCATCGAGCCCTCTTTGGCGACGACCTGGATCGCGGTGCCGGCGGCGCGACCGAGGCGACCGCCCTGCCCGGGCAGAAGCTCGACGTTATGGACGACGGTCCCGGTCGGGATCGCGCTCAAGGCGAGCGCGTTTCCGGCGCGGATGTCGGCCCCGGCGCCGGATTCGACCTCGTCGCCGACCGAGAGCTGCTGCGGGGCGAGGATGTAGCTCTTCTCGCCGTCCGCGTAATGCAGCAGCGCGATGTAGCAGCTGCGGTTCGGGTCGTACTCGATCGCGGCCACCTTGGCCGGAACGCCGTCCTTGCGGCGCTTGAAGTCGATGCGCCTGTAGCGACGCTTGGCGCCGCCGCCGCGGTGGCGGCTGGTGACCCGCCCGTAGGAATTGCGCCCACCGGACTTGCGCACCCCCTTGGTAAGTGACTTCTCGGGCTCGCTCGAAGTGAGCGGCTCGCGCAGCGGATAAGTCGCGAAGCGACGCCCCGGGCTGGTCGGCTTTGTCCGTCGGTTGGCCACTAGAGCAAATCACCAGCCCGACGCGTCGCCGTCGCGTACACGCGCGGCCGTCGTGTTGCGTCTGTGGCTGCGGCTCCGCGCATCATCAACCCTCCGCCGCCGCTCCCTCGAACAGCTCGATGCGCTGCCCGGGCGCCAGCTGAACGACCGCCTTCTTCCAGGCGCGGCTCGTGCCGGAGTGCAGGCCGCGGCGCTTCGGCTTCGCGCGCACCTTGGCGGTTCGCACCGAGGCCACGCCGACCCCGAAGGCGTCCTCGACGGCATGCGCGATCTGGGTCTTGTTGGCCCGCTCGTGAACCCGGAAGGTGTACTTGCCCTCGGCGATGAGCGCGTAGCTCTTCTCCGAGATGACCGGGCGGATGATCACGGTTCGCGACTCCATCACCTGTTGCCTCCCCGGGCGCCGAGGATCTCCAGCGCCTTCTCGGAGACGACGATCGAGGCGGCGCCGATCAGCTCGGCGACTCCGACGGCGCTCGCCTCGGCGACCGAGACTCGCTCGATGTTGCGAAAGCTGCGCACCGCCCCGGTCTCCGCCTGCTCCAGCACGACCAGAGTTGGGCGCGCGGCGCCCCACTTGCCCAGCGCCTCGGCGGCCTTCTTGGTCGAGGGCTCATCGTACGCGGCGGCGTCGAGCAGCGCGACGCTCTCGCGCTCGGCGTGGACGGAGAGCGCCGAGCGCAGGGCCCGGCGGCGCGCCTTGCGGTTCACCTTCACGGTGTAATGGCGCGGCTTCGGCCCGAAGGCTACGCCGCCGCCCGTCCGGGTCGGCGAGCTCAGCGCCCCGACCCGAGCCCGGCCGGTGCCCTTCTGGCGCCACGCCTTGGCGGTCGTCATCGAGATCTCGCCGCGGCGCAGGGTCGAGGCGGTGCCGCGGCGTCGAGCGGCGAGGTCGGCGGTGGCGGCCTCGTGCAAGAGCGAACGGTGCAGGGACTCGCCGAAGAGCTCCGCCGGCAGGTCCGCCTTCGTCGTCTTGCCGAGCACGATGGCTTTACTCACCGCGCACCTCGACGACGCTATTGCGCGAGCCCGGAACCGAGCCCTTGACCAGCAGCAGGTTGCGCTCCGGATCGACCTGGACGACCTCGAGGCCGAGCTGGGTGACCCGGCCGCCACCAAGTCGGCCCGGCATCCGGGTTCCCTTGAAGACCCGCGCGGGGTCGGCGCTGGCGCCGATCGAACCGGGAGCGCGAACGTTGTGGGAGCCGTGGCTGACCGGCCCGCGATGGAAGTTGTGACGCTTGATCGTCCCCGCGAAGCCCTTGCCGATCCCGACCCCCGACACCTTGACGGCCTGGCCGGGCTCGAAGGACTCGACGGTCACGGTGTCGCCGATCTTCGGGTCCTCCTCGCCGCCGAGCTCGGCGTCGCGGAACTCGACCAGGGTGCGCTGGGTGCCGGCGCCGGCCTTGCGGAGGTGGCCGAGCTCGGCCTTGCTCAGCTTGCGCTCGCCGACCTCGTCGAAAGCGAGCTGGACCGCCGCGTATCCGTCCCTTTCGGGATCGCGGATCGCGGTCACCGGGCAGGGCCCGGCCTCGATCACGGTGACGGGCGTGACGGTGCCGTCCTCGCCGAAGACCTGGGTCATTCCCAGCTTGCGTCCGATGATCGCCGGCATGCTCGTGGCCTACAACCTGATCTCGATGTCGACGCCGGCCGGCAGCGCGTCGAGGCGCTGCAGCGAGTCGACGGTCTTCGGCGTCGGCTGGTTGATGTCGATCAGCCGCTTGTGGGTGCGGATCTCGAAGTGCTCGCGCGAGTCCTTGTCCTTGAACGGTGAGCGGATCACGCAGTAGACGTTCTTCTCGGTCGGCAGCGGGACCGGACCGGAGACGGTCGCGCCGGTGCGCTCCGCGGTCTCGACGATCTCGCGGGCAGCGCGATCTATGGCGTCGTGGTCATACGCCTTCAATCTGATGCGGATCTTCTGGGCCGCTATGGCTGACACTTGGTTTTCTTCCTGGTCCTTATCGCGCGGAAGGGGCGCCGCCCCTGAATCGGTGGGGCGCCGCCCCGGTCGTATGTACTTGCAGTTGTCTCGCCGCCTCTTTGGACGGCGAAAGGGCGGACCTAGGTCCGCCCTCCGTGGCTACTCGACGATCTCGGCAACCACCCCGGAGCCGACGGTGCGACCGCCCTCGCGGATCGCGAACCGAAGGCCCTGGTCCATGGCGATCGGCTGAATCAGCTCGATCGTCATCTCGACGTTGTCCCCCGGCATCACCATCTCGGTGCCCTCCGGGAGGTTGGCGACCCCGGTGACGTCGGTGGTGCGGAAGTAGAACTGCGGCCGATAGCCGGAGAAGAACGGCGTGTGGCGCCCGCCCTCCTCCTTCTTCAGGCAGTAGACCTCCGCCTTGAACTTGGTGTGCGGCGTGATCGAGCCGGGCTTGCAGAGAACCTGCCCGCGCTCGATGTCCTCCCGCTTCGTGCCTCGCAGCAGGGCGCCGATGTTGTCGCCCGCCTGGCCCTGATCGAGCAGCTTGCGGAACATCTCGACCCCGGTGACGACCGTCTTCTCGGTGTCCTTGATGCCGACGATCTCGACCTCCTCGCCGGTATTGACGACGCCCTGCTCGACGCGACCGGTGGCGACGGTGCCACGGCCGGTGATCGAGAAAATGTCCTCGATCGGCATCAGGAACGGCTTGTCGAGGTCGCGGACGGGCTCGGGGATGTAGCTGTCGAGCGCCTCGGCGAGCTCGAAGATCGCCTGCTTGGCCTCTTCGTCGCCCTCCAGCGCCTTCAGCGCCGAGCCCTTGATGATCGGGGTCTCGTCGCCCGGGAACTCGTACTCGTTGAGCAGGTCCTTGACCTCCTCCTCGACCAGCTCGACCAGCTCCTCGTCGTCGACCTGGTCGATCTTGTTGAGGAAGACGACGACGTGCGGCACGTTGACCTGGCGGGCAAGCAGGATGTGCTCGCGGGTCTGCGGCATCACGCCATCGGCCGCGGACACGACGAGGATCGCCCCGTCCATCTGCGCCGCGCCCGTGATCATGTTCTTGACGTAGTCGGCGTGCCCAGGGCAGTCGACGTGCGCGTAGTGGCGATTGTCGGTCTCGTACTCGACGTGCGAGGTCGCAATCGTGATCCCGCGCTCCTTCTCCTCCGGAGCGTTGTCGATCTCGTCGAACGTCTTCGCCTCTGTGCCGCCCTTCTCGGAGAGCGTCTTTGTGATCGCGGCCGTCAGCGTCGTCTTGCCATGGTCGATGTGACCGATGGTGCCGACGTTCACATGCGGCTTGTCGCGCTCAAACTTCTCCTTGGACATCTCTCTCCTTTGGGCTCGGTTGGCTTCGAATCTCGGCGTTCAGCGTTCGTCGTTCCGCCTTGCGGCGAACCTCGGAAATATAGATGAGTCTGCGTGTCGCCGTAGGCGACGCGTCCGGCTGGTGGTGGTGATCATGTCGCGGCTCCCACGGGCTCCCCCGCCTGGTGCTCGATGATCTCCTGGGCGATGTTGGCCGGAACTTCCTCGTAGCGCTCGAACTGCATCGTGTAGTTGGCGCGGCCCTGGGTCGAGGAGCGCAGGTCGGTCGCGTAGCCGAACATCTCGCCAAGCGGGACGAAGGCCGCAACGGCAAGCGCGTTGCCGCGTTGCTCCTGTCCCTGGACCTTGCCGCGGCGGCGCGAGAGGTCGCCGATCACCTCGCCGAGGAAGTCCTCCGGAGTCACGACCTCGACCGCCATCACCGGCTCAAGGAGCACCGGATTGGCCTTCTGGGCCCCCGACTTGAGCGCCATCGAACCGGCGATCTTGAAGGCCATCTCGGAGGAGTCGACGTCGTGGTAGGAGCCGTCGATCAGCTCGACCCGCACGTCGACCATCGGATAGCCGGCCTTGACGCCGTTCTGAAGCGCCTCCTCGATGCCCTGCTCGACCGCGGGCAGAAACTCGGAGGGGATCACGCCGCCCTTGATCTTGTTTTCGAAGTCAAAGCCCTCGCCCGGGGCCGGCTCGAGGTTGATCACCGCGTGCCCGTACTGGCCCCGACCGCCGGTCTGGCGCACGAAGCGGCCTTCGACCTTGGTCACCGCCTTGCGGATCGTCTCGCGGTAGGCGACCTGCGGGCGGCCGACGTTCGCGTCGACGTTGAACTCGCGCAGCATCCGGTCGACGATCACCTCGAGATGCAGCTCGCCCATCCCGTGGATCAGGGTCTGGCCGGTCTCCTCGTCGGACTCGACCTGGAAGGTCGGGTCCTCCTCCGCAAGGCGCGCCAGCGCCGTCCCGAGCTTCTCCTGGTCGGCCTTGGTCTTCGGCTCGATCGCGACCGCTATCACCGGCTCGGGAAACTCGATCGTCTCGAGGATGATCGGGGCGTCGGGAGCGGCGAGCGTGTCGCCGGTGCTGGTCTGCTTGAGGCCGACGCCGGCGCAGATGTCGCCGGCGTAGCACTCTTCGATCTCCTCGCGGTGGTTGGCGTGCATCATCAGCAGCCGCCCGATCCGCTCGGTGCGACCGCTGGAGACGTTGAGCACCCGGCTTCCGGCCGAGAGCTTGCCGGAGTAGACGCGGAAGTAGGTCAGCTTGCCGACGTAGGGGTCGGCCATCACCTTGAAGGCCAGGGCCGCGAAGGGAGCGTCGTCGTCGGCCGGGCGCGGTTCCTCGCTGCCGCTGCCGTCGTCGCCCTTGGTCGGGGGAACGATCCCGGTCAGCGGCGGGACCTCGAGCGGCGAGGGCAGCAGCTCGACGATCGCGTCGAGCAGCGGCTGCACGCCTTTGTTCTTGAACGAGGAGCCGCACAGCACCGGGGTGACCTTGATGTCGAGGGTCGCCTGGTGCAGCGACTGGGCGATCCGCTCGTGCGGGATCTCCTCCTCGGCCAGATAGAGCTCCAGGAGCTCGTCGTCGTAGTCGGCGCAGGCCTCGATCAGCTCGGTCCGGTGCTGCTCGGCCGAGGCGCGCAGCTCCTCGGGGATCTCCTCCTGCTCGAACTCAGTACCGAGCTCGTCCTTCCAGACCAGCGCCCGCATCTCGATCAGGTCGACGATCCCCGTGAAGGCGGACTCCTCGCCGATCGGCAGCTGGATCGGCAGCGGATGCGCGCCGAGGCGGGTTCGCATCGTCTCCACGGCGCCGTCGAAGTCGGCGCCGGTGCGGTCCATCTTGTTGACGTAGGCGATGCGTGGGACTTGGTACTTGTCGGCCTGGCGCCAGACGGTCTCCGACTGCGGCTCGACCCCGGCGACGGAGTCAAAGATCGCGATCGCGCCGTCGAGGACGCGCAGCGAGCGCTCGACCTCGACCGTGAAGTCGACGTGGCCCGGGGTGTCGAGGATGTTGATGCGGTGCTCACGCCACTCGCAGGCGGTGGCGGCGGAGGTGATCGTGATCCCGCGCTCCTGCTCCTGCTCCATCCAGTCCATCACCGCGGCGCCCTCGTGGACCTCGCCCATCTTGTGGGTGCGGCCGGTGTAGTAGAGGATCCGCTCGGTCGTCGTCGTTTTACCGGCGTCGATGTGCGCCATGATCCCGATGTTGCGGGTCTTGTCGAGTGGAAACGTGCGGGGCATAGGTGCGTAAAGTTTGTCGTTCTGTGGGTGGGCAGGGCGAGAGAGTGCTAACAGCTGACGTGCAAATTGCGCTATCGGCGCACAAAAAAGGCCCTCAAGGGCCCGGCGCAGCGCACATTTCGATTCCGGGACAGACGTCTATGTGGGGCCGTTATCCACTGGTCGAAATGGCGATCTCCGGTCGGCTTGACGCACGCCTGAGCGACGCCTGGGACGAGGGCGCGATGATAGCAGAGCGATGAGCCCGTTCTGGAGTCGAAAAAGGCGCTTCTCGCGGGCTGGGCAACGGCGCCGCGAGCTGGTCGAGAGGGAGCGCCGCCGCTACGAGCGCGAGCGCGCCGGCGCCGAGATCGAGGCCGAGACCGCCGTCGAGGCGGAACCGACCAGCCCCGCGCAGGACGCCGAGCCCAAGCGCCGACCGCTGCTGCCCGAGACGGCGCGACGCACAAGCCGCTCCCGACCGCGCGGACGATCGCGCCGCCGGGTGCGGCCGGATCTTGGTGGTCTGCGCTCCGCATCGAGCAGCGGGGCGGGCGCCACGGTGCGCCACGCCCGTCCCGGACTCGCCAGGCTGGCCGACAGGACGGCAAGGCTGCTCGGCTGGCTGCTCGCCTTGGTGTTCCGGCTCGCCGGCCGCTTCGAGCGGGCGATCCTGGCGATCGCTGACACCGCGCTCTCGGTTGGGGAGCGACTGATCGCGGTCGGGGAGCGCGAGCTGACCCCTCGGCGAATGCTCGTGCTCGTGATCGTCGTTTGCGGCGGGCTGCTCGTCTATTCGCAATTCGTCGCCTACCGCGGCGTCGAGGTCGGCCAGCCCGACTACTCGCAGGTGAGCTCGATCGCGCCGGCGCCCCAGACCGCCCGCGTCAAGGCAGGAGCCGCGCACGCCTATGCACTGATCCCGATTGCGGTGCTTGCGGTGGGGATCGCGGTCGCGGCGCTGATCTCCGGCCGCTGGAAGATGGGGCGCCTAATCGCGCTTCTGGGGCTTGTGGGCGTCGCGATCAGCCTCGCGATCGATCTCCCCAAGGGACTTGACGCCGGCACCGCCGGAACCGCATTCGCCGGCGCCCAGGCCACCCTCACCGACGGCTTCTACGCCCAGCTCTCCGCCTCGGCGATCCTGATCCTCTGCGGTTGGCTGCTTGCCGCGCAGCTGCGCGGCTCGGAGGCGCGCGGATGGACGCGGGGCCGGCGCAAGGGGACGGCGCACCCCCGGGGCGCCCCCTCGGTCGCCGGCGGCGGCGCATGAGCCGGCTGCGCGTCGAGCTGCTTCTGCCGCTTGCCTGCGCGGGCGCCTGCGCGATGCTCGCCGCCTCGGAGTTCATGGACACCTTCAAGCTCAACGGGCCCGGGCCGTCGCTGCAGGTGGTGCAGACAGCCGCCGACCAGCATCACTATGCGCTTCTGATCCTCTCCGTCTTCGCGCTCGGAGCGCTTCTCGTCGCCGTGCTGACCGGCTCCAAGCCCGCCGCCACGGCGGTGGCGATCTGCGGTGCCGGAGCGCTGCTGCTCTTCCTGCTCATCGACCTCCCCGACGCCGGCAAGGTGGGAACGATCAGCGACGTCAACCTGACCGAGGCCAAGGCGGTGCCGGCGACCGGCTTCTGGCTCGAGCTCGCCGGGGCGCTGGTGCTGGCGATCTGCGGCGGCGCCCTCGCCACGCTTGACCCCAAGCAGCTGCGCTCGTTCGGCAATCTGCTGGCAGGTCGACGCCAATCGTCGCGCTACCGCGGCTGGCGCCCCGCCCCGGAACCGGAGACCGAGGCCTCACGCGGCGATGAGAAAGCTCCGACTGCAAAGCCTCGAGCCCGCACCGGCGAGCGCTAGCTTCAGGTTTCAGCCAGAGACCAGCGGGCAGTCGTTGACGATGAGGTTCGGACGGCTCGTCGGGCGGATCATCATCGGCGCCATCTTCATCGGCCACGGACGCAGAAGTAGTTCGGCTGGTTCGACGGCCCCGGATTGAAGAACGCCAGCAGGATGATGGATTCGCTGTCGATGCGCCCCGCGCGTGAGAACGCCATCGCTGCGAGCGCCTCGGAGACCGTCGGTGGCGCGATGATCGTCGCCGGAGCCTTCACCCCGGCCGCAGCGAGCACGCTGATCGCGACGATGATCACCGCGATCCGCAAGGTGCACTTCAAGAACGGCTTCTTCGCCTCCGACGGCGGCTACGAGTTCAACCTCGCGCTGATCGCCGGCTTGCTCATCTTGGTCGACGGAGGCCCGGGGCAGCTCTCGGTCGATCGCGCCCTGGGAATCGAGTCCACCGAATCGCGCTGGGCCCTCGCCACTCTTGCCGCCGGCGCCGCCGGCTCGGCGCTGGCGATCGAGGCCGGCAACCGAGCGTCAGAGGACGGCGAAAACCGAGTCTGGCCAGAACGCAGGGAGGCCGATGAAGCGAGCGCACTGAATCGTGCGTGAGCGAGTCGGCCGACTGAGGACACCGCCAGACGAAGGTTTGCAGGCGTCCTACCAGCGGTAGTGCGCGAACGCCTTGTTCGCCTGGGCCATGCGGTAGATGTCGTCCTTCCGCTTCCAGGCGTTGCCCTGCTGCTTCTCGGCGTCAAGGATCTCGTTGGCGAGGCGCTCGGCCATCGAGTACTCGCGGCGGGCGCGGGCGTACTGGATCAGCCAGCGCACCGCGAGGGTGCGGGCGCGGCGTGCGGGCACCTCGACTGGGACCTGGTAGGTGGCGCCGCCGACGCGCCGCGAGCGCACCTCGAGCACCGGGGTCAACTGCTTGATCGCCTCGTCGAGGGTCTCCACCGGGTCACCGCCGCTGCGCTCGCCGACGATCGCGAGAGCGTCGTAGACGATCCGCTCCGCGAGTGACTTCTTGCCCGCCTCCATCACCTTGTTGATCAGCTGCTGGACCAGCCTGCTCCGGTGCCTGGAGTCGGGCTCGATCGTGCGCAGCTGTGCCTTCGAGCGACGGGCCATGCCTAGCGGGACTTGACCCCGTACTGGGAGCGCGACTGGCGGCGGTCGGAGACGCCGGAGGCATCGAGAGTTCCGCGCACGACCTTGTAGCGCACGCCCGGCAGGTCCTTGACGCGGCCGCCGCGCACGAGGACCACCGAATGCTCCTGCAGGTTGTGGCCCTCGCCCGGGATGTAGGTGGTGACCTCCATCCCGTTCGTGAGGCGCACGCGGGCGACCTTGCGCAGGGCCGAGTTCGGCTTCTTCGGCGTCGCGGTGTAGACGCGCGTGCAGACGCCGCGCCGCTGCGGGGCGGCGCTGCGCTTCTTGCGGCCCTGGCCGGACTTCAATCCGGGCGTCGCGACCTTCTTCTTCGGGCGCCTGCGGCCCTTTCTGACTAACTGATTCGTATTCGGCACGGCGTCGCATGCTACAGAGAGACCGCTGCAAAGCTGCGCATCTCCGAGTCATCGGCCGGGCGCCTTGCTCACGCACGCCTCCAGTGCGCTCGCTACGTCGCCCGACCTGCTTCCCCCGACCTGCTTGCGTTTCGCGGTCTCGCGTATCTCTAGGCTGAGCGCTCTATGGAACGACCGATCCTGGCAGTCGACGTCGATGGGGTGATCAGCCTCTTCGGCTTCGACGAGCCCCCCGATCGCAAGCTTGCGAGCTTTCGGCTCATCGACGGGATGGTGCATTGCATCTCGCTCGCGGCCGGCGAGAGGCTGAAGCGCCTCGCCGGCCAGTACGAGCTCATCTGGGCGACCGGCTGGGAGGATCGCGCCAACGATTCGCTGGCCCCGATTCTCGGACTGCCCGACCTGCCGGTGCTCAACTTCGACGGCGCGGCCCGCTTCGGCTCCGCCCACTGGAAGCTCGGCCCGATCGACCGGTTCGCCGGCGATCGGCCGCTCGCCTGGGTCGACGACTCCTTCGACGAGAGCTGCTACGAGTGGGCCCAGCAGCGGAGCGCCGAGACCCTGCTGGTGCCGACCGAGTCCCCTTTCGGACTCGAGGAGGCGCAAACCGAAGCGCTGCTGCTCTGGGCCCGGCAGCTGGGGCGCGAGTCGGCCGAAAGCGCAGATTCAGAGGCCGAATCCACCTGAGCGGCTCGCCGTCTGGCTAGACTCCGTGGCAGTGGGAGGGTTCTGGACAATCTTCTTCCTCCTGGTGATCCTCAAGATCCCGGTTCTCGGAGCGCTCGGGCTGGTCTGGTGGGCGGTCCGCGCCGAGCCACTCCCCGAGGAGGGCGCCGAGGACGACGGCGGCCACGGGTTCCCCAGGCGAGGCCCGGCCGGGCCGCGTGGCCCGCGGCGCGGCGGGCCGCACGGGGCCGGGGCGCGGCCGCTGCCCGAATGTCCGCCGGCCGCCCGCCAGCACGCGATCCTGCCGCCGGCCCCGGAACGGTCCCTGGCTCAGGCATCGCGGGGCCGCCGCGCCGCGCCGCGGTCGCCCCACCGTTGAGCCAGGGCTGAGTCAGCCGCCGCTGCCGTCACGCACCACGCGGCTGCAGAGATCCGGGTCGTCGTAGATCGGCACGTGTCCGCAGCGCGGCAGGGTGACGTGGCGGGCCCAGGGGAGCAGCCGCCGCGCCCGCCGGGCCTGGATCCAATAGGGCAGCAATACGTCGCGCCTGCCCCAGGCGACAGTAAGCGGCAGCTCCCGCAGCTGCGAGGGCGCGCGGAACCGGTAGTCGAGCCCATATTCGAGTGCGTCGAGGAAGCCGGGCGCCGCAAGCGCATCGTCGCGGGTGCCGAGGACCTCCTCGGCGGGCGCCTTGAAGGGCCGACCGAAGGAGGGGACGAACAGCGACACACGTGCAATGGCCAGCTCGAGGCGCGCCGAGCGTGGCTCGGGCATCCGCTGCCCCAACCGGTAGCCGAGACGCAGGTTCGAGCTGCACCATGCCCGTCCGGGGCCGCCCCAGAAGCCGATCGGCGAGAAGACCGTCAGCGAGCGCGCCATTCCGCGCCGCCCCAGCTCCAGCGCGATCGCGCCACCCAGGGAGTTGCCGGCGAGATGCGGACGCTCCAGCCCCGCCTCCTCGCAGAAAGCCTCGATGCGGTCGGCGTGATCGGCGACGCTCAGCTTCGTGCCCGCCGGATCAGGACGCGACTCGCCGAAGCCGGGAAGGTCGATCGCGATCAGCTCGCGCTCGGCGGCCAGCCGGTCAAGGAGCGGCCGCCAGATCTTGCGCCGGCTGCCGAGGCCGTGCAGCAGCACGACCGGCTCGCCGGAGCCGCGGCGGTCGTGCGCTAGCTCGGCCACCAGGCTCAGCTGGTGCCGAGCCGCAGCTCGTGCGAGCGGCGAGCCAGCAGCCGCCCGAAGCGCCCGTTGCGGCGAGCTCCGTTGCGTCGCTCGCGCTCGATCGTGCGCAGATAGGGATAGAAGTCGACCTGGATCGTGTGCCGCTTCGAGGCCACATAGCGCTTCGCCATCCGGCGGTCCTCGCGATCGATCACGCGCTGCATCGCCTTGCGGCCCGGCAGTCCGGCCTTGCCCTGGTAGAGGTCGGCGATCCACTCCGACTGCGCCTCGGCAATCGGCATGGTCGCTCCGAGCGGCTGGACGAAGCCGATGAAATAGAGGCCCGGGTGCTCGACCGAGGCCACCCGTCGGTAGAGCGGGATCCGGTTGTCAGGCGCCGAGATCAGCCCGGCGTCGAAGAACGGAAAGGTGATCTTGTAGCCCGTGCAGTAGACGACCAGGTCGATCTCCTCCTCGCTTCCGTCGACGAAGCGAACCGTGCGGCCACCCGGGTAGCGGTCGATGTTCGGCTTCACCTCGATGTCGCCGTGGCCGAGCCGCGGCAGCAGGTCGGAGGAGACCGTCGGGTGCGCCTCGAGCAGCTTGTGGTCCGGCGCCGGCAGCCCGTACTTCGTCATGTCTCCGGCCGCGACCTTGATCGAGCTCATGAAGAAGAAGCGCTGCACCCCCAGCGGCAGGCGCGAGAGGATCGGCGGGCCCGCCTCATCGGTCGGCACCCCGCGCAGGTACTTGGGGATCACGTAGGCGCCGCGCCGCATCGCCAGGTAGGTGGCGTCGGCGTAGCGGGACGACTCCACGGCGATGTCGGTCGCCGAGTTGCCGATCCCGAGCACCAGCACCCGCTTGCCCACCAGGACGTCGGGTTCGCGGTAGTAGTGGGCGTGGAGCTGCTCGCCGCCGAACTCCTCGGCGCCGGGAAAGGGTGGCTCGGGCCAGCGCGGGTCCCAGTGATGGCCGTTTGCGACCATCACGGCGCCATAGCGGTGGGTCTCCTCGCGGCCCCGGCCGTCCTCGACCGTCACCTTCCATTCGCCGCCCCCGACCGGCGCGACCCGGGTGACCTCGGTGCGGAAGCTGATCCGCTCGCGCAACCCGAAGTGGTCCACGTAGTCGTCGAAGTAGGCGGCGATCTGCCAGTGGTTCGGGTAGTCCGGATAGTCGTCGGGCATCGGGTAGGTCGCGTAGGACATGAGGTCCCGCGAGGTGTTGATGTGCAGCGACCGGTAGGCCGACGACATCTCGTTGTCGTTGCCGTAGCGCCAGTTGCCGCCCACCTCGGAGCCCTTCTCGAAGCAGTCGAAGGGAATGCCGCGTGCGGCGAGCACCTGGCAGGAGGAGATCCCCGAGGAGCCGGCTCCGATCACGCACACCCTCTGACCCGTGGACAATCGCGCCACGCCCGAAAAGCTACCGCGTGGGCAACCTGATTGGCTGGCTGGCCAGGGCACGAGAGAGCGCCCGCCGGCATAGCCGGCGGGCGCTTTTACCCACCCCGCTGAAGGGCTACTGCACTAGTGCCTGTGCCGGTGCTTCTGCTTCGGGAGCTTCAGCTTCACCTTGATCGTGTCGGTGGCACCGTTGACGGGGTTGGTGACCTTGACCTTGGCCTTGACCTTCTTCTTGCCCGCCTTGGCCGCCTTGCGGAGCGCCTTCTTGGCCTTCGGCTTCAGCTTCAGCTTCACGGTTCGCGTCGTCGCCGGCGGAATCGTCAGCTGCGTCTTCTTGGTCAGCTTGACCTTCTTCTTACCCTTGCCCTTCTTGCCCTTGCCGCCCTTCTTTGAGACCGACGCGAGGTCGGGCCCGGTCGCCCGCCCGAGCTCGCCGGTCTTGAAGTTGGCGATCACGAGGATGAAGGGGCTGCAGGGGATCGGAGACCCGCCCGGCAGGTTGCAGGTGATCTGGAACTTCGCGCAGTCGAAGCTCTTGCAGAGGATCACCTTGCTCTTCGCGTCGATGCCGGTCAGGCCCTCGAACGCGTCGAGTCCCAGCGAATGGCACTGCGCCGCCGGCTCGCTGGTGACTCGGAGGTTGTCGATGAAGGCGGCCGAGTCCAGCGCCTGATCCCCGACGTCGAAGATCGAGAAGATCACCGTGTGCGAGCCCGGCGTCACGTACTTGCGCGCCGTCAGCGCCGTCGTGGCGCCGTCATAGGTCGTGCCGGCCGCGTTCTCGGCCGACATCGCCGAGGGTCCCGAGTTGTCGACCGAGATCAGATCGCCGGTTCCGGCCGCGAAGTCGGTCTGCGAGGTCACCGTCTGACCCGACACCGCCCAGGTCCGGCTGTCCAGCTCGGCGAGGAAGGTGTCGTTGTAGCCCTTGTTGACGTACTCGGGGAACTCCTCGGAGAGGAAGCGGAAATCGAAGCCGACGCAGCGAGCGCTCTGGGTCGCCGTAATCGGCACCGAGAGGATCGTGTAGTCGTTGGCCCCGGTGAGCGCACCGGTGCCGTTGACTCCGTTCGCTGAACCCGAGGCCCCCGACGTGTTGCCGGTCGCCGCGAGGGCCGAGTTGCCGGAGCTCAGGATCGCGTAGCTGCTGCCGTTGGTCGGAAAGCCGGCCAGCGGCGTGTCCGAAACCGCGTTCGGGTAGACCCCGTTGCCGCCGGGATAGTTGGGCGTGATCACGCTTGCCCCGCTGACCGGGCTCGGCGTCGAGGCCATGGCCCCGGCCAGCGCGCTGGCGTCATTGGTGCCGCTGATCGCGGCGTCCGCGGGGACTGCGCCAATCCCCCACACCGCAAGGCACATTCCGAGGGCCAGGCCGAGAAGCCGTACACGCCCCCGCTTGCCACTCATCGACGGATCCGAGCTGCCGTTCATCAAGTCCTCCCGCTGTCCACTGTTGCCTACGAAGCCTTCGCCAAAAGGCTGAAGGCGGGGACGCTACGGCCCCGCAGCGATCACCACAACGGGACTAGTAAGTGCCTTTTCGTCCGCGAACTACCCGCTTGCGGGTAGCGGCGGGAGAGGCAGGCCACGGGCAGGGGCGCTCCTTGGCTGGGACGTCGGCCTCATGTCGGGCGAGTGGGGCGCGCGGGTGCCGCTATTCCGACGCGCCGCCGTCGGTGCCGGTCTCGATCTCCTGCGCCAGCTCCTCGAGCTCCTCGGCAAATGACGGCCCGAATCCTTCCAGCTCGGCGCCGTCGCCGTCGATCCCGAGCTCCGCCGCGAGCTCCTCCTCGTCGAGCAGGCCCTCCTCGCTCGGGGGCTCGACCGGCTCGGTCGGCTCGACCGTCAGGGTTCGGTAGTGGCGCAGCCCGGTCGCGGCCGGGATCAGCTTGCCGATGATCACGTTCTCCTTCAGGCCGACGAGGCGATCCCGCTTGCCCTCCAGGGCGGCGTCGGTCAGCACCTTGGTGGTCTCCTGGAAAGAGGCCGCGGAAAGGAACGACTCGGTCGCAAGCGACGCCTTGGTGATCCCGAGGATCACTTCCTCGCCCTTCGCCGGCTGGCCGTTGCGCTTGCGCTCCTTGACCTCCTTGTTGATCGCCTTCAGCTTCTGGCGATCCTCGAGCTGGCCGGGCAGCAGCGAAGTCGAGCCCTTCGAGTCCACGCGCACCTTCTTCAGCATCTGGCGCACGATCAGCTCGATGTGCTTGTCGTTGATGTCGACGCCCTGGGCCCGATAGACGCGCTGCACCTCGGCGACCAGATAGCGCTCGGTCTCGGTGCGGCCCCGGATCGTCAGAAGCTCGGCCGGGTACAGCGAGCCCTCGTTGAGCTGCTGGCCGGGCTCGACCGCCTCGCCGGGCTTGACGAACAGCCGCGTGCGGGCCGGGAACGTGTGCTGGTGCTCCTCGCCCTTCTCGTCGGTGATCGCGACCTTGATCGCCTTGTCGGTCTCCTCGACCGCGACCTTGCCCGAGACCTCGGCCATCTGGGCGAGGCCCTTCGGCTTTCGCGCCTCGAACAGCTCGACGACGCGCGGCAGGCCCTGGGTGATGTCCTGGCCGGCGACTCCACCGGTGTGGAAGGTGCGCATCGTCAGCTGCGTGCCCGGCTCGCCGATCGACTGCGCGGCGATGATCCCGACCGCGTCGCCGATGTCGACGATCGCGCCGGTCGCCGGCGCGAGCCCGTAGCAGGAGCGGCAAACGCCGCTCTCCGCGTCGCACTTGAGGACCGAGCGCACCGGAACCGTCGTCTCCTCGTCCCCGAAGGCCTCGGCGATCGTCTCGACGTCGGTCTGCTCGATCTGCTGGTTTCGCTTCAGCAGCTCACGGCCGCGCTTGGTGGCGAACTTCTTCGCCGTCAGGCGCCCGATCAGGTTGTCGTTCAGCGACCCGTCGTCCTTGCGCAGCGGCATCTCGACCAGGTCCTTGGTCTTGCAGTCCTCCTCGCGCACGATCACGTCCTGGGCGACGTCGACGAGGCGCCGGGTCAGATAGCCCGAGTCAGCGGTGCGCAGCGCCGTGTCGGCGAGCCCCTTGCGGGCGCCGTGGGTGGAGATGAAGTACTCCAGCACCGAGAGGCCCTCGATGAAGTTGGCCTTGATCGGCCGCTCGATGATCTCGCCCTTCGGGTTTGCCATCAGGCCGCGCATCCCGGCCAGCTGGCGGATCTGCTTGAACGACCCGCGGGCGCCCGAGTTGGCCATCATGAAGATCGGGTTGAGCTCGTGGAGGTTGTCCTCCATCGCCTGCGCGACCTCGTCGGTGGCCGCATCCCAGCGCGACGTCACCGCCTCCTTGCGTTCCTCCTGGGTGATGTAGCCGTCGTCGTACTGGCCGTAGATGTCGTCGGCTTCCTTCTCGTAGCGCTCCAGGATCTCTTCCTTGTTGGGCGGCGAGATGACGTCGTTCTTGGAGATCGTGATCCCCGCCTGGCTCGCGAAGTGAAACCCGAGGTCCTTGAAGGCGTCGAGCACCAGCGAGACCGCGGGAGCGCCGTAGGTCTCGACCAGGTTGATGACCATCTCGTTGACGCCGCGCTTCTTCAGCGAGTGGTTGACGAACTCGTAGTCGCCGACCACGAACTCGTCGCCGAGCGCCTCCCCGAGGGCCCGCTCGATGCGGTCGTTGAAGATGATCCGCCCGACCGTGGTCAGGAAGTGCTCGCGCCCGGCGCGCCGGTACTCGGCGAAGTCGTGCAGGGCGACGGTGCCGTTCTCGTAGGCCAGCTCGGCCTCCTGGGCGGTGCGGAACGGGTGCGGCACGCTCTTCAGCTTCGCGGCGTCGAGCGCCGCGACGTCCTCGCCCGAGTAGGTGAGGTAGTAGATGCCCAACACCATGTCCTGGGTCGGGGTCGCGAGCGGCGCCCCATGGGCCGGCGAGAGGATGTTGTTCGCGGACAGCATCAGGATCCGCGCCTCGGCCTGGGCTTCGGCGGAGAGCGGCACGTGCACCGCCATCTGGTCGCCGTCGAAGTCGGCGTTGAACGCGTGGCAGACCAGCGGATGGATCTGGATCGCCTTGCCCTCGACCAGCACCGGCTCGAAGGCCTGGATGCCGAGACGGTGCAGGGTCGGCGCGCGGTTGAGCAGCACCGGGTGCTCGTGGATTACTTCCTCGAGCACGTCCCAGACCTCGGGGATCATCGACTCGACCATCTTCTTGGCGGCCTTGATGTTCTGCACCGCCTTGCGCTCGACCAGCCGCGCCATGATGAACGGCTTGAAGAGCTCCAGGGCCATCAGCTTCGGCAGCCCACACTGGTGCAGGCGCAGGTTCGGCCCCGAGACGATCACCGAGCGCCCCGAGTAGTCGACCCGCTTTCCGAGCAGGTTCTGGCGGAAGCGCCCCTGCTTTCCCTTCAGCATGTCGGAGAGCGACTTAAGCGGTCGATTACCCGGCCCAGTGACCGGGCGCCCGCGGCGGCCGTTGTCGAACAGGGCGTCGACGGCCTCCTGCAGCATCCGCTTCTCGTTGTTGACGATGATCTCGGGCGCTCCGAGGTCGAGCAGGCGCTTGAGGCGGTTGTTGCGGTTGATGACCCGCCGGTAGAGGTCGTTGAGGTCCGAGGTCGCGAAGCGGCCGCCGTCCAGCTGCACCATCGGGCGCAGCTCGGGTGGGATCACCGGGACGCAGTCGAGCACCATCCACTCGGGCCGGTTCTGCGAGTGCAGGAAGGCGGACGCGACCCGCAGCCGCTTCACGGCGCGGGACTGCTTCTGGCCCTTGGAGGTGTTGATCGTCTCCTCGAGCTCGGTGCACTCGGCCTCGAGGTCGATGTCGTCGAGCAGCTCGCGCACGGCTTCGGCGCCCATTCCGCCCTGGAAGTACTCGCCCCAGCCGAACGGGGAGCCGAAGCGGTCCTTGAGCTCGCGGAACGTGGTCTCGTCGTTGATCACGTCCTTCGGCTTCATGTCGCAGAAGATCTTCCAGACCTCCTCCATGCGCTCGATCGCCTCGTCGATGTAGGCCTCGGTGTCGGAGATCTCAGAGTCGAAGGTCTTGCGCAGCTCCTTGACCATCTTCTTGCGCTCGTCTTCCTTGAGCTTGCGGAGCTGGGCGGCGGTCAGCTTCAGACCCTCGGCCCAGAGGTGGTCCTCGTCGTCGAACTTCGCCTGCGAGCCGTCCTCGAGGTACTTGAGCCGCCGCTCCAGGGACTCGTTGAGCTCCTGGGTGCGCTTCTGGCGCTCGGAGTCGTACTCGTCGGTGACCTTCTTGACTTCCTTCTCGAGCTTCGAGAGGTCCTTCTCGCGCGCCTCGGTATCGACCTCGGTGATCATCGAGGCGGCGTAGTAGAGGACCTTCTCGAGCTCCTTGGGAGCCATGTCGATCAGGTAGCCGATCCGGCTCGGAACCCCCTTGAAGAACCAGATGTGCGAGACCGGGGCGGCGAGGTCGACGTGGCCCATCCGCTCGCGGCGGACTTTCGAGCGCGTCACCTCGACGCCGCAGCGCTCGCAGACGATGCCCTTGTAGCGGACCCGCTTGTACTTGCCGCAGTAGCACTCCCAGTCCTTGGTCGGGCCGAAGA
>CAWJCP010000006.1:0-43160 GCA_963841445.1 uncultured Solirubrobacterales bacterium | reverse complement strand
TGATTCGGGTCGGTCGGCGGCGGTCAGCTTGACAATCGCCCGCCTCTGAGCAACCGTTCGACTTTCAGACAGCCAAATTCCGCATCGCGGTCAGGGACGCGGCGAAAGCCGCGGAGCGGCAGAAGGCAAGGGGGAAGGGGAGCATCGATGAGACGAAGGACCAGACGGCGACGCCCGTCGCCGGCTCTGCTGCTCGCGATCGTGGCGCTCGTCGCCGCGGTCGGCGGCACCGCCGTCGCCGAGGGAGGAGCGACGATCAGCGGTCTGAGCCATGGTGAGAAGAAGCAGGTCAAGAAGCTGATCCGCAAGATCGCCAACAAGAGAGCACGCAAAATCTCCGACAAGCGGATCACCGCCAGGGCCCCGAAGCTCTCGGTGGCGAGCGCCAAGGACGCCAGCGCTGTCAACGGACACGCCGCCCAGTGCCCGGCCGGGACCACCCTGATCGGGGGCTATTGCTTCGACACCGCGGCGCGCGGACCGGCGGCAGGCGTCTTCGCTGCCTCCGATGACTGCGCGAACAACGGTGGCTTTCTGCCGACGACCTTGATGCTGCGTTCAGTGCGGGGCAAGATCGACCTCGGCAACGGGCCGGCGCCCGATGCGTCCTACACGGACTCGATCATCGGCACGGGCAGCACGACCGTCGTCGTCTTCAACAACGGGGGCGTCTCCACGACCTCGACCTTGACGGCGTCGGAGTACCACTGCGCGTACCCGCTGCTCAAGTAGCGGCGCGGCAACCTAGTGGACGTGCGCTCCGTCCGGTCAGGCCGGTGGGGCGCACGGCCGCGCCGTGATCGGTGCATCACGCCGAGGCCGTAATCTGAGGCCCGTGAAGGCAAGGGTCCTGATCCGGCCCAAGCAGGGCATCCTCGACCCGCAGGGCAAGGCGGTCGAGCGAGCGCTGCCGGCGCTCGGCTTCGAGGACATTACCCACGTGCGGGTCGGCCGGATGGTCGAGCTCGAGGCGGAGAACGCCGACGAGATCCCGGCCCTCTGCGAGAAGCTGCTCGCCAACCCGCTGATCGAGGACTTCGAGATCGTCGAGCTGGACGGCAGCAGTGCGACATGAAACCGCGACACCCCCGGAAGCGCAGCTGAGGAGGTGGCGCGCATAGTCTGGGGGGTGCTCCAGTTCCCGGGCTCCTGCGACGAGCGCGACGCCCTCGCCGCCGCCGGGCTGACCGGCGAGGCGCGCCTTCTCTGGCACGGCGAGCATGACCTCGGGGAGGTCGATGCCATCGTCGTCCCTGGTGGGTTCTCCTACGGCGACTACCTGCGCGCCGGCGCGCTCGCGCGCTTCTCGCCGCTGATGGAATCGGTGGCCGCCTTCGCCGAAGGCGGTGGCCCCGTGCTCGGAATCTGCAACGGCTTTCAGGTCCTCTGCGAGGCGGGACTGCTGCCCGGTGCGCTGCTCGTCAACGAAGGGATTCGCTTCGTCTGCCGCCAGGTCGAGCTGACCGTCGAGAGCAACCGATCGCCGTTCACGAGCGGCCTCGAGCCGGGTGAACGGCTCTCGATCCCGGTCAAGCACGGCGAGGGACGCTACTTCGCCCCCGAGGCGGAGCTCGACGAGCTCGAGGCCAACGGCCAGGTCGCCCTGCGCTACGCGCCAGGCCAGAACCCGAACGGCTCGGCTCGCGACATCGCCGCGGTCACCAACGAAGCCGGCAACGTGCTCGGGCTGATGCCGCACCCGGAGCACGCCGTCGACGGGCTGACCGGCTCGGTCGACGGCCTGCGCCTCTTCGAGGGAGCGGCGCGGGCCACCGCATGACGCCCGCTGCCCCCGGAAGCGCAGCTGAGGAGGTGGCGGTGAATTTCCCCCACCGCGAGCTCGGGCTCAGCGACGCCGAGTACGAGCGGATCTGCGAGCTGATCGACCGCCAGCCCAACGAGGTCGAGCTGGCGATGTTCTCGCTGCTGTGGTCCGAGCACTGCGCCTACAAGCACTCCCGAAAGCTGCTGCGCCGTCTCCCCACGGAGGGCGAGCGGGTTCTGATGGGGCCGGGCGAGAATGCCGGAGCGGTCGACATCGGCAACGGCTATGCGGCGGCATTCAAAGTCGAGTCGCACAACCACCCCAGCGCCGTCGAGCCGTTCCAGGGTGCCGCCACGGGAATCGGGGGGATCCTCCGCGACGTCTTCGCGCTCGGCGCGCGGCCGATCGCGATCCTCGACTCGCTGCGCTTCGGGGAGCTCGACTCGGAACGCTCACGCTACCTGCTCGACGGGGCGGTGCGCGGGATCGGCGCCTATGGCAACTCGATCGGGGTGCCCACGGTCGGCGGCGAGATCTATTTCGAGGCGCCGTATGAACACAACTGCCTCGTCAACGCGATGTGCGTCGGCCTGGCTCGCTCCGACGAGATGGTTCGGGCGGCCGCGAGCGGCCCCGGCAACGTTGTCGTCCTGATGGGAGCCTCGACCGGCCGCGATGGAATCGGCGGCGCTTCCGTCCTTGCCTCCGCGGAGCTCGAGGAAGGCGACGAGAAACGCCCCACCGTGCAAATCGGCGACCCCTTCGAGGAGTCGAAGCTGCTCGAGTGCTGCCTTGAGCTGCTCTCCGAGGGCCTGCTGGTCTCGCTGCAGGACCTCGGCGCCGCCGGGCTGACTTCCTCGGCCGGCGAGATGGCCTCGGCGGGCGGGGTCGGGATCGACATCGACGTCACCCGGGTGCCGCTGCGCGAGGCCGACATGGAGCCGTTCGAGATCATGGTCTCCGAATCGCAAGAGCGAATGCTGGCCGTGATTGAGCCGACGCGCGTCGAGCGCGTCCTCGCGGTCTGCGAGAAGTGGCAGACCGGCGCCGCTGCAATCGGCGAGGTGACCGACGGCGATCGGATCCGCATCTTGCGAGGCTCAGAGACGGTCGGCGACCTGCCGGTCGAGGCGCTGGTCGACGGTTGCCCTCTTTACGACCTCCAGCCGGGCGCGCCGAGCTCCTGGCCATACGGCAACCGGGCAACGCTGCCCGGGGAGGCCGAGCCCGGCGAGACGCTGCTGGCCCTGCTGCGCTCCCCGAATGTCGCCTCGAAGCGCTGGGCCTTCGAGCAGTACGACTCGATCGTCGGCTCGCGCACCGTGCGCCGGCCCGAGGCCGCCGGCGCCGCGGTGCTGAACGTACCCGAGGCCGGGAATGCGATCGCGGTCGCGATCGATGGCAACGGCCGCCGGGTCGCCTGCGATCCCTACCACGGCACCGTCGAGGCGACGCTCGAATGCGCCGCCAACCTCGCCTGCGTCGGAGCCGAGCCGCTCGGCGTAACCAACTGCCTCAACTTCGGCAATCCCGAGAAGCCGCTGCCCGCCTGGCAGCTGGAGCGGGCCGTCGACGGCCTCGCGGCTGCCTGTGAGGCGCTCGGGGCCCCGGTCGTCGGCGGCAACGTCTCGCTCTACAACGAGGGGCCGGAGGGGCCGATCTACCCGACGCCGGTGATCGGCATGGTCGGCGAGCTGCCCGACCCGGCCCGGGCCGCGGGAAGCGGGTTTGCAAGCGAAGGCGACGCGATCGCCCTCGCCGGGCCCTTCGCCCCCTCCCTGGCGGGCGCCGAGCTGACCAAGCTGCGTGGCGAGCTCGACCTCGGCCTGCCGGGCGTTGAGCTGGAGGCGATCTGCGCGGGGATCGCGGACCTGCGCGACGCCGTGCGCTGCGGCGCCCTCGCGTCCGCCCATGACGTGAGCGACGGCGGGCTCGCTCCCGCGCTTGCCGAGTCGTCGATCGCGGGCGGGATCGGCTGCCAAATCGACCTCGATCCCTTGGTCGAGGAACGCGGCGTCTCCGGCGAGACAGCGCTTTTCGGCGAGGGGCCGGGCGGCTTCGTGATCAGCGGCGAGCGCGCGGCGCTCGAGGGCCTGGCCACGGACCTCTTGCCCGTGCTCGTGATCGGCGCGGTCGGCGGCGAAGCGATCGAGCTCGCGGCGGCGGAGCAGTCGCTGAGCATCCCGCTGAGTGACGCCGAGGCAGCTTGGCGTTCCCTGGGGGGCCGCGCCGAGGGCGGCTCCTAGCGGGCTACGGTGCGCCGGTAGCGGGCTGTCGCCAGCACGCTGAACACGGCGCTGATCCCAACCGCCCAGAGGATCGCGACCCACACGTCGTTGCCGGCCGGGGTCCCGATCCAGAGCGCGCGCAGGGCATCGACGAAGGTGGTGACCGGGTTTGCGTCGGCGATCGCCTGCAGGACCGCCGGCATCGAGTTGGTGGGTACGTAGACGGACGACACGAAGGTCAGCGGGAAGATCACGATCGTGATCAGCGCCGAGGCCGACTCGGGCGAGGAGGAAATCAGCCCGATGAACGCGTAGACCCAGGACATCGCATATCCGAAGAGCAGGATCAGGCCGATCCCGGCGACGATCTCGGCGCCGGTCGCGTTGAAGCCGAAGCCGACGAGTAGCCCGAAGGCGACCATCGCGGTTATCGCAATCATGTTCATCGCGACATCGGAGAGCGTGCGGCCGGCGAGGACCGCCGAGCGCGCCATCGGCAGCGAACGGAAACGGTCGATGAGGCCCTTCTGCAGGTCATCGGAGATCCCGAGCGCGGTCGCGTAGCCGGTGAAGGCGATCATCTGGATGACGATCCCCGGAAGGAAGAAGTCGATGTAGTCGAAGCCGGGCGTTCTGATTGCGCCGCCGAACACGTATGTGAACAGGACGACGAACATGACCGGCTGGACGGTGACGCCGACGAGCATGTCCGGGTTGCGCGGCAGGCGGCGCAGGTTTCGCTCGGCCAGCAGCAGGGCGTCGGTGAGAGCGTGGGTCATGCCGCCTCTTGCTCCTCGTCTGCCTGCTCCGCCCCGCGGCCGGTCAGCTGCAAGAACACGTCGTCGAGCGTCGGGCGACGAAGCCCCACGTCCGCGACCTGCACGCCCGCCTCGTCGAGACGGCGGAGAGCGTTGGCGACGGTGCCGTCGGCCTGCGAGACGGCGGCGCAAAGCACGCCGTCGCGCAGCTCCGGCGGATGGGAGGCGAAAGGCGCGAGCACGGCGGTCGCGGCCTCGACCTGGTCCGGGTCCTCGAGCTGGACCTCAAGCCGCCCGCCACCGACCTCGTCCTTGAGCTCTGCGGCAGTGCCTTCGGCAATCACTCGACCCTGGTCGATGACCGCGATCTGGTCGGCGAGCCGGTCGGCCTCATCGAGGTACTGCGTGGTCAGCAGCACGGTCGTCCCCTCCTGGACTCGATCGATGATCGTCTCCCAGAGAGCGATGCGGCTGCGCGGATCGAGGCCGGTGGTCGGCTCGTCGAGAAACAGGATCGGCGGTCGCGCCACCAGCGCCCCGGCGAGATCGAGCCGCCGGCGCATTCCCCCCGAGTAGGTGGACACGAGCCGATCGCCGGCATCGGTCAGGTCGAAGCCCTCGAGCAGCTCGCGGGCTCTCGTCTGGGCCTCGCGCCGCTTGTCGCCGTACAGACGCGCGAAGAGGGTCAGGTTCTCGGCCCCGGTGAGGTTCTCGTCGACCGCTGCGTTCTGGCCGGCGAGCCCGATTCGCTTGCGCAGCTCGCCCGCGTCGTCGACCACGTCGAGACCGTCGACGCGAGCACTTCCGCCGTCGGGCCGCAGCAGCGTCGAGAGGATCCGGACAACGGTCGTCTTGCCGGCTCCGTTGGGGCCGAGCAGGCCGAGAACCGTGCCCCGCTCGGCTGCCAGGTCGATGCCGGCGAGGGCGGTGACGTCACCGTAGCGCTTGCGGAGGGCTTCGGTCTCGATTGCCGGGGCCATCGCTTTCACGCTAGCGGGTTGACGCTTGCGCCCGGGGGCCCGATCCGCGACCGTTGCTACCCTGCCTGGGTAGGCACTGTGCCTGCGCGTCCCAACCCTCAAACAGCGAGGAAAACGCGCCCTTTTGACCGCCACTGAGCGGCTCCATCAAGACCGCGAGGGACCCCGCGACGAGTGCGGCGTGTTCGGCGTCTACGCGCCGGGCCACGAGGTCGCCCGCCTCGCCTACTTCGCCCTCTACGCGCTCCAGCACCGCGGCCAGGAATCGGCCGGGATCGCGACCTGCGAGGGCGGCCACATCACCACCATGCGCGACGCTGGCCTCGTCTCGCAGGTCTTCGACGAGGAGAAGCTGCGGGCGCTGGAGGGCGACATGGCGATCGGGCACGTCCGCTACTCGACCACCGGCGGAGGATCCTGGGAGAACGCGCAGCCGGTCTGGCGCGACGACGGACGCGAGCTGGCGCTGGCCCACAACGGCAACCTGACCAACGCAGTCGAGCTCTACAACGAGCTGCGCGAGCAGGGAATCGAGTTCCGCGGCACCTCCGACTCCGAGATCATGGCGGCGCTGCTCTCCTCCAATGGCGGGCGCTACATCGAGGACGCCGTCGCCGATGTCATCCCGCGACTTGAGGGCGCCTACTCGACGGTCGCGATGACCAAGCACGCGATCGTCGCCTTCCGCGACCCCTATGGCGTGCGCCCGCTCTCGCTCGGGCGACTCGGAGAGCGCTTCGTGGTCGCCTCGGAGAGCTGCGCCTTCGACATCATCGGCGCCGAGCTGCTGCGCGAGGTCCATCCCGGGGAGATGGTCTCGCTCACCGAGCGCGGGCTCGAGGTCCGCCAGGTCGTGCGCTGCGACCGGCCCGCCTTCTGCGTCTTTGAGCACATCTACTTCTCGCGCCCAGACTCGCGGCTGGAGGGTGGCGTCCTGCAGCAGATCCGCGGGCGCATGGGCGAGATCCTTTACCGGGAGGCGCCGATCAACGCCGACCTGGTGATCTCGGTCCCCGACTCTGGCAACCCGGCCGCCAACGGCTTCGCGCGCGCCTCCGGAATCCCCCAGGACGACGGCCTGATCAAGAACCGCTACGTCGCGCGCACCTTCATCCAGCCCGGCCAGGAGCTGCGCAAGCACGGGCTGCGGATGAAGTTCAACCCGCTCCCGGAGATCGTCGCGGGCAAGCGCGTCGTCGTCGTCGACGACTCGATCGTGCGCGGCAACACCACCCGCCAGATCGTCGGCATGCTGCGCGCTGCCGGCGCTTCGGAGGTCCACCTGCGGATCTCGGCGCCACCGATCCGCCATCCCTGCCACTACGGGATCGACATGTCCACCCGCGAAGAGATGATCGCCCACGGCCGCACGATCGACGAGGTGGCCGCGGAGCTCGGGGCCGACTCGCTCGCCTACCTATCGCTCGAGGGCGTCTATGAGGCGGTGGGAAGCGGCCCCGAGGCGCACTGCGATGCCTGCTTCACCGGCCGCTACCCGCTCGGAGACGACCCCGAATCCGCGAACGGCAAGTTCGCCCTCGAGGAGATCGAAGTCGTCCCGGTCAGTCGCTGAGCGGGACCCGAGCGCTCACTCGAGATTCCAGCCGAAGTACACCTCGACCCGGGTGATCTTGCCGCCGTCGAAGGCGAAGATCTCGGTGTTGCGAAAGCGAGTCCCGTCGGTGCGGGTCGCCTCGTACGTGACCAGGACTTCGTCGCCCATCTCGCGAAGGCGCTTGAATTCGAACGCCTTGGTGGTGGTGGCATTGGGCCAGCACCGCTCAAAGTACTCGGCGCGGTCGATGCCAGGGTCGGTCGGAGCGAAGAACGTGAGCCCCTCGCCCATCACTTCCTCGATCAGGTCGCGATCGCGCTCCTCATAGGCGCGGTAGCTGTCTCGGACCAAGTCCAGTCTCGTGTGCTCGGGCACGCTTCCTCCTCTTCGTCGGTTCATCGACTAGGACCCACCCAGGTTGGCGGAATCATCGCTCTGTAGGGTCGCCGCGTGACCGACTTCAAGCTCTGCGTGCTCGCCTCCGGGACCGGCACGAACCTGCAGGCGATCATCGACCAGCTGCACGGCTCAGACGGGACCGAGGTTGCCGGCGTAGCCTCCGACAATCCAGGGGCCCGAGCGCTGGAGCGTGCCAGCGTGGCGGGAATCGAGACCGCGGTCTTCCCGCGCGACGAATACACCGACCGCGAGGCCCGCGACAGCGCAATCAGCGATTGGGTCACCGAACGCGGCGCGGACCTGATCGTGCTGGCCGGCTACATGCAGTTGCTCTCTTCCTCCTTCGTGACCCGCTTCCCGAACCGGATCGTCAACGTGCACCCGGCGCTGCTGCCGTCCTTCCCCGGTCTCGACGCGGTCGGCCAGGCGCTCGAGCACGGGGTCAAGACGACTGGGATCACGGTCCATTTCGTCGACGAGGGCGTCGACTCGGGCCCGATCATCGTCCAGCGGCCGATACGGGTGCCTGCGAATCGCGATCGCGCGGCACTCGAGGGGGCAATTCACGCCGCCGAGCATCTTCTGTTGCCCGAGGCGATTCGACTGATCGCGCAGGGCCGGGTTCGCATGGATGCTGACAATCCGCGGCTTGTCTGGATCGACGACTAGGCGCACCGGGTAGGTGGACTACCCAAAACTGGTAGATATTGTCTGACCCATCGGGGTACGGAATCAGGACGTGGAGCCAGGAGATCATGGCCACTCCCCAGGAACAGACAGCCAACGGCAAGGAGGCTCGATGATGAGGAAGCTCAAGACGCGACTCTCAGCGCTCGTCCTGAGCGTTTTCGCGATCGCCTTGATCGCCGCGCCCGCCGCCCAGAGCGCCGACGCGGTTCTCCCCTTCGACAACTGGAAGGTCAGCGGGACGCTCGGCCTCAAGAAGCTTCACCAGAGCATCCAGCTTCCGGCGACCTCGACGTTCAGCGGCGAGGCCAACCTCACGCAGGGCACGATCTCGGGGCACACGACGATCCCCGACTTCACCACGCCGGTGAAATTGCTCGGGTTGGTGCCCACCCAGGTGGCGCTGTCGATCAAGGAGACCTCTCCGACAGCTGGCACGCTTCACTTCGACGAGAACGCGAACAGCATCGTCGACGCCAGCACCGCCGCCGACGTACGGATCCGGAAACTGTCCCTGCTCGGCCTTTCGGTTCCGCCCGGCGCCAATTGCCATACGTCGTCACCGGTCGTTCTGCCGCTCCAAGGCTCGGCGCCGCTGACGGAGCTCGGGACCGATGGCATCACCTTCACCGGGACGTACAACCTTCCCCGGCTGACCGGATGCGGCCTGCTGACCCCGACTCTGAACCTGCTGATGGCCGGTCCGAACAATCCATTCACGCTGGGGCTGAAACCGCCCTTCTGAGGACCAGCCGGGCTCCGGGACTCGGATCTCAAAGCACGCATTTAGCGCGAACTGGGCCGCGAAAGGTGGCCCGGTTCGCATTTCGCCGACCTCTGTTTCGCGTTCCGGCATTGGCGACATCTAGGATCGGGCTTCCGAATCCCCACCGATGCTGAGCGAATGAGCGAAACCGGACCCACTGCCGAGAGCATCGTCAGCGGCGCCATCGACCGCGCCGCGGAGGGCGGGCCCGATACCGAGGGCGCGCTGAAGGTTCGGCGGGCGCTGATCTCGGTCTCCGACAAGACCGGGATCGCCGACTTCGCGAAGGGGCTGGCGGGGCTCGGAGTCGAGATCCTCTCCACCGGGGGCACCGCGAGCGCCCTGCGCGAGGCCGGAATCGACGCGACCGAGGTCTCGGCCTTCACCGGCAGCCCGGAGATCCTCGGCGGACGGGTGAAGACTCTGCACCCACGGCTTCACGCCGCGCTTCTGGCCCGCCGTGACGATCCCGAGCACATGGCGACCCTCTCCAAGCAGGAGATCGAGCCGATCGACCTGGTGTGCGTGAACCTCTACCCCTTCGAGCAGGTGGTCTCCGGTCGCCACGTCGACTCCGACGAAGCGATCGAGAACATCGACGTCGGCGGGCCGACGATGATCCGCGCCGCGGCCAAGAACCACCGCAGCGTCGCGGTGGTCGTCAAGCCGGAGTCTTACGACGCGGTCCTTGCGGAGCTGGAGGAGTCCGAGGGCGACGTCTCGGCCAGCACCCGGCACTGGCTCGCCAACGAGGCATTCGCGCAGACGGCGCGCTATGACGCCGCGATCAGCAACTGGTTCGGCAGCGCCTATGAGGACTTCCCCGAGCATCTCGCGCTCGGCTTCGAGAAGCTGATCGACCTCTCCTACGGCGAGAACCCGCACCAGCGGGGGGCGCTCTATGCAGAGGTCGGCGCCCGCTCACACGTGCTCTCGCGGGTCTCGAAGCTGCACGGGCGGGCGCTTTCGTTCAACAATGTGCTCGATCTCGACTCCGCCCAACGGCTGCTCGCCGACTTCGAGGAGTCAGCCTGCGTGATCGTCAAGCACAACAACCCATGCGGGGTGGCCCTCGGCAAGGACGCCATGGAGGCCTACGAGCGGGCGCTGGCCTGCGACCCGATGTCTGCCTTCGGTGGGGTGATCGCGCTCAACCGCGAGGTGCGGGGAGATCTCGGGGAAAGGCTGCACGAGAACTTCATCGAGGTCCTGGCGGCGCCGATCTACGAGCAGGCGGCGCTCGACGTGCTGCAGCGGAAGGACGCGATCCGCATCCTCGCCGACGAGGAGCGCCGCGCGCCCAACCCCGAGGAGCGGGACTTCCGCAAGGTGCGCGGCGGAATGCTGGTCCAGGATCGCGACGGTGACCCGGAGCCGCGCGAGCTGATGGAGGTCGTGACCGAGGCCGATCCTTCAGACGCCCAGTGGCGCGACCTGCTGTTCTCCTGGACCGTGGTCCGCCACGTGCGCTCGAACGCGATCGTGCTGGCCAACGACGGGGCCTCGATCGGCATCGGGGCCGGACAGATGAGCCGCGTGGACTCGGTGCGGCTGGCGATCGAGAAGTGCCGCGAGGCGCGCGAGGAAAAGGCCGAAGGGCTGCTGAGCGGCTGCGTGCTTGCCTCCGACGCCTTCTTCCCCTTCGCAGACGGGCCCGAGGCAGCGATCGAAGCCGGCGCCACCGCGGTGATCCAGCCGGGCGGGTCGAAGCGCGACGGCGACGTGATCGAGGCCTGCAACCAGGCGGGCGTCGCGATGGTCTTCACCAAGCATCGTCACTTCCGGCACTAGGCGCCACCTGCGCCCGAGCGATCGCCTACATCGTCCACCACCAGCCAGCCACTGGGCGGGAACCGCCCGACCAAGACACGATCCAGTAGGCCAGGACGACGAGAATCAACTGACCCGAGCGCGGCGCAGACCTGAATCCCCTCCGCTCCTCCTGAGCGAGGCGCTCAGGGGAAAGGCGAGCCGCCGCCCGCCGAACGCTGGATCGGTTGTCCGCAGGCGCCGAGGCCGTAGACGAAGGCGAGCTGCCTGGCCCGCTGCAGGCCCGGGGGAATGCCGGAGCCGCGGTTGAGCAGCGTCGGGTCGGAGCGCAGCTGGCGGATCCCGAGCTCGGCCAGATCGAGGATGCGGGCGATCCGGCGCCTGTCAGCGGCCGGCGGCCGCAGCCGGCGCAAGCGGGCGTACTGGTGGATCAAGATCGGGATCGCCTCGCGGTTCGCGAATTCCGTCACCGCGGCATCGCTCGGGTCCCGGCCCGCCGGCAGCTCGCCGAAATAGCTGTTGCCCGCCAGGATCAGGCGCTTTCGTCCCTGCACGCAGATGCGATCGGCGCGGTCGACGAAGGCGGCGCGGTCAAGGCCGCTGAGCACCGCCGCCGGGATCGTCTGTCCCGCGCCGCCTCCGCAGCCGAGCGGGATCGCGAGCAGACCGATGGCCGCACAGGCCAGAAGAGAGCGCATTCGGGAGAGGCTAGCCAGCCGCCCCGAGCGGGTCCTTGAGTGGGCCCCCTGGGACTCGAACCCAGTCTGCCGGCTTAAAAGGCCGGACGTCTAACCCGTTGACTTAGAGGCCCGTGGCGATGGTATCCGCGCTTGCCCGGTGGGTCACGACAGCTCGGCCATCCCATGCTCGGGCGTCGATGCCTCGGCGTGAAGGCGGCGCGGGATCCGCCCGGCCTGGCGCGCCATGTAGCCCGCCTCGACCGCGCGGCGCATCGCCAGCGCCATCGTCACTGGATTTTCGGCCCGCGAGACCGAGCTCGCCAGCAGGACACCGTCGCAGCCCAGCTCCATCGCCAGGGCTGCATCGGAGGCCGTGCCGATGCCCGCGTCGAGGATCACCGGAACGCCCGCCCGCTCGACGATGATCGAGACGTTGTAGGGGTTGCGGATCCCGGCGCCCGACCCGATCGGGGAGCCAAGCGGCATGACGGCGGCGCAGCCGACCTCCTCGAGGCGGCGGGCGAGGATCGGGTCGTCGTTGGTGTAGGGCAGGACGGTGAAGCCCTCCTCGACCAGGGTCTCGGCGGCGTCGAGCAGCTCGACGGCGTCGGGGAAGAGAGTGCGGTCGTCGCCGATCACCTCGAGCTTGATCCAGTCGGTTCCGAATGCCTCGCGGGCCAGCTGCGCGGTGCGCACTGCGTCGCGGGCCGTGTAGCAGCCGGCGGTATTGGGCAGCGCGAAGAGCCCCAGGCGCTCGACCACGTCGAGCACCGAGCCGCTGGCGCCGGAATCGACGCGACGCAGCGCGACCGTGACGATCTCGGTGCCGGAGGCGGCGATCGCCCGCTCGGCGTCGCTCAGCGAGCGGAACCCTCCTGTTCCGACGATCAGGCGCGAGGTCAGCTCCCTGTCGGCGATCCGCCAGCCCTCGTCGGCGCCACCTTGGATCGCCGCCAAGACCTCGACCGACTCCCCTTCTCGCAGCGGACGATCCCACTCCCGGCGCGGAATCACCTCGCCGCCGACGGCGACCGCGGACCCGCGCGCCTGCGGATCGCCGCCGGCCGCGCGGACGGCATCGGCAACCGTCGCGCCGGAATCAAGCTGGCGGGGCTCGCCGTTCAGCCGCACCTTCATGCCCGCACCTCGGCGCGAGTCAACGACGCCGCCACGCGCTCGGCCGTCAGCGGCGCCAGCAGGACCCCGTTTCGGTAGTGGCCGGTGGCCAGCAGCAGGCCCTCGATGGCTCCGGGCCCTATCAGCGGCAGGTTGTCGGGGGTCCCCGGGCGCACCCCGGCGCCGGTCTCGAGCAGCTCAAGCTCGGCGATCTCGGGCAGCAGCCGATAGGCCTCGCGAAGCAGCTCGTGCACGCCGCCGGCTGTCACCGTGGTGTCGAAGCCGCGCTCCTCCACTGTCGCCCCGAGCACCAGGCGCCCATCCGCGCGGGGCACGACGTAGACGCGCTCCGAGGCGACGATCCGCTCGCAGACGGGATCCGAAGCCGGCCCGCGCAGGGTGACGATCTGGCCCTTCACCGGTCGCACCTGCGGGCGCGCCGACTCGGGAAGCCACTCCGAGGTGCCCGCCCAGGCGCCGCTGGCAAGCACGACGTGGGCGGCGCGCAGCTCCTCACCGGACTCGATCCTGACGCCCTCGAGCCGCTCTGCAGAAACCAGTGCCCCGCTGACGGCGCTGCCGCCGCGAACCTCGGCGCCCTCTCGATCGAGCGCCGCGAGCAGCGCGGCGCAGAGCGCCCGAGGATCCACCGCGGCCTCGCCCGGCGCATGCACGCCGCCGGCGATCGACGGCGCCAGGCCCGGCTCAAGCTCCCGGCAGCGCCGCGGAGTCATCCACTCGGCCTCCAGACCGAGCTCACGCTGGAGACGATGGCGACGACGCAGCTGCTCGGCTTCGTCGCGATCGAGCGCGACGTGCAGCGCGCCACAGCGATCAAAGCCCGTGTCGACCCCGGTCGCCCCCTCCAGCTCGGCGACGAAGCTGCCGAACAGCGCGGCGGACTCGAGGTTGAGCTCCAGCAGCGCCCCTTCGCCGAAGCTCAGCTCGCCGACCGGCGCCAGCATCCCCGCCGCGACGCCGGATGCGCCGGCCGCAGGACCGTGGCCCTCGACCACGATCACTCGCAGGCCGCGCTGAGCAGCCCGCCAGGCGCAGGCTAGGCCGATCACGCCGGCGCCGACCACGATCACGTCGGCTCGGTCGTTTCCGTTCTTTGCCAGGTGGCCCATCGGTTCGCCGCTCTCGGTCTCCGGGCTCCGCACCACCTCCCTGCGCCGGCATTACCCGGGTCAGGTTCAGACGGTCGGCGGCGCCCTAGCCGCCCTCTCAGCCCTTGGCTTAAGGGCTCCCGTTGTGAACCGATCGTACTCCTCCCCACGATCACCGGGCCGCTGCGGCGATAATTCGCGCCGATGGCCGGACCAGGGTCGAACCCATGAGCCTCGCGGCACCCGACACGGCCGGGCCGCTGCGTCGCGAGCGCCTGCGCACCGCACGCCTCTACTTCGTCTGCGACGCCCGCCCGCAGGGCGGCGATCCCGAGCCAGTGCTGCGCGCGGCGCTGAACGGAGGCGTCGACATCGTCCAACTGCGCGAGAAGCGGCTCGACCGCCGGGCGATCGAGGTCGCCGGCGCAACCTTCCGGCGCCTCTGCGACACCTACAGCGCCCTGTTCGTCGTCAACGACGACCCGTCGCTGGCCCGGTCCTGCCGCGCCGACGGGGTTCACGTGGGCCAGGACGACACCTCGGTTGCGCAAGCCCGCAGCGAGGTCGGTCCCGACATGCTGATCGGCCTCTCGACCCATTCGCGCGAGCAAATCGACGCGGCGGCGGGGGTCGACTACATCAGCGTCGGCCCGATCTGGGAGACGCCGACCAAGGAGGGGCGGCCGGCGGTCGGGCTGGAGCTGATCGAGTACGCGGCCCGGGAGGCGACCCTGCCCTTCTACGCGATCGGCGGCATCGACGCCTCGAACGCGGGCCAGGTCGTTGGGGCGGGTGCGCAGCGCCTTTGCGTCGTGCGCGCGATCCGCGACTCCGAGGACCCAGCTGAAGCGGCAACACAGTTGCGCCGGGCATTCGCCGAGATCGGCGACGAGGCTCCGGGTGGCTGACCGGGAGCGAAAGCGGGCCCAGCGGCGCAAGCGCAAGGCGCGTCAAAGCGGCGCGCGAGCAGCCACCGGGGGGGCGATGCAGCGCGGCTACGCGAAAGCCGAGGAGCGAAACCGCGAGGCGCGCGAGGCACTCGTCCCACTGCACGAGGGAGAGCGCCCCGCCGTGGTCACGATCGGCGCCGCGTTCTCGGCCCTGATCGCGTTGATCTTCTGGGCCTCCGCGGTCGTCTCGGTCTTCAGCGACGCAAAGGTCAACGGCCATGAGCCGCACCCCCTGCAGCTAGGGGTGATCGCAGGCGTACTCACCCTGATGGCGGTCGGAATGTGGCGATCGCGCTACTGGGCGGTGCTCGGCTTCCAGATGCTTCTGGTGCTCTTCCTGCTCGCCGGCGTCGCGGGCCTGGTCGGAGCGACGACGGTCGCGCAGGCCGTCGGGACCGTCCTGCTCGTCCTCATCTGCCTGGCCTTCTTCCTGTTCATGGTCAAGGCGATGGCCCGAATCCAGATGCCCGGTCGCCTGCCGAGGGAATGAGCCGGCCGACTGCGACTCGATAGGCTCGCCGCGATGGCTGACAGGTTCGACGTGATCGTGATCGGCGGCGGCCCGGGCGGCTACGTGGCCGCGATCCGCGCCGCGCAGCTGGGCCAGAAGACCGCCGTCGTGGAACGCGACAAGCCGGGCGGGCGCTGCCTCAACTACGCCTGCATCCCGGCGAAGACGCTGCTGCACACGGCCGAGGTCTTCGACCACGCACGCAACGGCGACGAGCTAGGGGTGAAGGTGAAGGGCATCAGCCTCGACTGGAAGGCGCTCGGCGAGCGGCGCGCCAAGGTCTCCGAGACCCTGGCCGGCGGCGTGAAGATGCTCTGGGACAAGAACAGGGTCGAGATGATCGAGGGCGAGGGCGCCCTGACCGGGGACGCCAACGTCGACGTCGGCGGCACAACCTACGAGGCCGGCGGGGTGATCATCGCCACCGGCTCGGTCGCCACGCCGATTCCAGGGGTCGAGTTCTCGGATCGCGTCGTCGACACCTGGGGCGCCTGGTCGCTGCCCGAACAGCCGGCGAAGGTCGCGATCGTCGGAGCCGGCGCGTCGGGGGCGGAGATCGCCTCCGCCTACGCGCGATTCGGCAGCGAGGTGCACCTGATCGAGATGCTCGACCAGATCCTGCCCGCCGAGGACAAGGACATGGCCCGGGTGGTCGAGCGCCACTTCAAGAAGCAGGGGATCGAGATCTCCACCGGGACGCCGGTGGAGAACGTCGAGGCCGGCAAGAGTTCCGTAAAGCTGAGCTACGGCGACCAGTCGGCCGAAGTCGACTATCTGGTGATCGCCGGCGGCCGCGCTCCCGACACCGAGCCGCTCAACCTCGAGGCAGCCGGGGTGAAGACCGGCGACGGCGGCAAGGTCGAGATCGACGAGTACCAGCGCACCGCGAACGAGAAGGTCTACGCGATCGGCGACCTGGTCCGAGGGCCGGCGCTCGCCCACAAGGCATCCGAGGAAGGCGTCGTGGCGGCGGAGCGGATCGCCGGCGTCGAGACCCACCCGGTCGACGTCCGGCTGGTCGCCGGAGCGACCTTCTGCGAGCCGCAGGTGGCAAGCGTCGGGCTGACCGAGGCGCAGGCCAAGGAGACCGGCGCCGAGGTCAAGGTCGGGAAGTTCAAGCTCGGCGGCGCCGGAGCCTCGGTCGTCTACGACGACCGCGAGGGGCTGGTGAAGATCGTCGCCGACGCCAAGTACGGCGAGATCCTCGGCGCCCACATCGTCGGAAACCGGGCCTGCGACATGATCGCCGAGCTCGTCGACACGATGGCGCTCGAAGGCGGCTACCAGGAGCTCGGCCGGATCATCCACCCGCACCCGACGATGTCGGAGGCGATCCTCGACGCCGCCCGCGCAGTCGACGGTTGGGCGATCCACGCGTAGTGCCTGAGACCCGGCCGGCCCCGGAAGCGGAGCTGGGGAGCCGGCGGGCTTTGTTCTACTTCGATCTGGGCTCCCCGTACGCCTACCTGGCGGCGGAGCGGGTCAACGGCGCCTTCGCGGAGCGCGGGCTGGAGGCCCCCGAGTGGCAGCCGATCCTGCTCGGCGGGCTGTTCAAGCGCTTCGGCCGCGGCTCCTGGGCCGAGACGCCCCAGCGCGCGGCGGGGATCGTCGAGCTAGAGCGCCGCGCGAACCACTACGGACTGCCCCAGATTCGCTGGCCGCGGCCATTCCCGGGCAACACCCTGACCGCGATGCGGGCGGCGACCTTCGCGAAGCGATCGGGGCGCACCGTCGCCTTCGCGCTCGCCGCCTTTCGGCAGGCCTTCGCCGCCGGGCGCGACCTCAGCGACCCCGACACCGTCCTGCTCGCCGCGGCTGCCTGCGAGCTTCACCCGAAGGCGGTCCTGAAGGCGCTCGGCACCGGCAGCGTCAAGGACGCCCTGCGCGAGGCGACCGATCGAGCCGGCGATCTCGGCGTCAAGGGCGTGCCAAGCCTCGTGGTCGAGGAGACCGTCTTCTGGGGCGACGACCGGATCGAGGACGCATTGGAGAGGGCCGGCGGGTCTTAGGCGGGTGCGAGACGGCGACGCCGACCGGCCCTAGTACATTGGGCGCGAGGACGGGAGTGACCGAGAACCCGACCACCGCAAGCGGAGATAGGGAACGCGCCGTGCCAACCGACGGGGCGGGCGGCGGGCGTCAGCTACCCGATACCGACACCTGCCGGGAGCTGCTCGCGACGATGGCGCTGATCCGCCGCTTCGAGGAGGAGGCCGGCCGCCAGTACCAGCGGGCCAAGGCCGGCGGCTTCCTGCATCTTGCGATCGGCGAGGAGGCGACGATCGTCGGCACGACCTCGGTGATGCGGCCGGACGACTACCTGATCGGCACCTACCGCACCCACGGACACGCGATCGCCCGCGGGACGAGCCCCAACGCGGTGATGGCGGAGCTGTTCGGCCGCGTCGACGGGACCAGCGGCGGCCGCGGCGGCTCGATGCACATCTTCGACCTCGAGAACCGCTTCATGGGCGGCTACGGGATCGTCGGCGGCAACCTGCCCCTCGCAGCCGGGCTGGCGCTCGCCTCGGACTACAAGGGCGAGGACTCGGTGACCGTCTGCATGTTCGGGGACGGGGCCTCGAACACCGGCAACTTCGGCGAGACGATGAACCTCTCCGCACTCTGGGAGCTCCCGGTCTTCTTCCTGGTCGAGAACAACCTCTACGGGATGGGCACCTCGGTGGAGCGGCACTCTGCCCAGACCGACCTCTCCCGCAAGGCGGAGGGCTACGGGGTGCCCGGCGAGCGCATCGACGGCATGGACGTGCTCGCCGTGCGCGAGGCGGTCGCCGAGCACATCCGGATCGCCCGCGAGGAGCGTCGCCCGACCCTTGTCGAGGCCTTCACCTATCGCTTCCGCGGCCACTCCGCCGCCGACCCCGAGGTCTATCGCTCCAAGGACGAGGTCGACGAATGGCGGACCAAGGACCCGATCGAGACCTTCGCGCGACGCGCGGTCCGCGACGGAGCGCTCAGCGAGGAGGACGTCGAGCGGGTCCGCAGCGAGGCCGACGAGGCGATCGCCGAGGCAGTTCGATTCGCCGACGACTCCGCCGAGCCGCCGCTCGAATCGCTCTACGAGCACCTCTACGTGGTCTCAGAGACGATGGGCTGGTACGCGGTCGACGAGCGCAGCCCCGACCCCCATCCGGGCGAGCGCGAGGCAGAGGCTTCGCAGCGCGCCAAGCGGCTCGCCGAGGCCGGCGCCGCCTACGCGGGCGCGCCCTCGGGGCCCCGCGTCAATCCGGCCGAGCAGGGCGATGCCCGCGACGGATCCGAGGCGCGCCAGCGTGAGGCTGGCGAGGAGGAGGGCGGCTAGTGACGACGATGCGGATGCGGGAGGCGCTCAACGCCGCGCTGCGCGAGGAGATGCGCCGCGACGAGTCGGTCTTCGTGATGGGCGAGGACGTCGGCGTCTTCCAGGGCGCCTTCAAGGTCACCGAGGGGCTGCTGGACGAGTTCGGCGAGAAGCGGGTCCGCGACACGCCGATCTCGGAGAACTCGATCGTCGGCGCCGGCGTCGGGGCCGCGATGGCCGGACTGCGGCCGGTGGTCGAGATGATGACCGTCAACTTCTCACTGCTCGCCGCCGACCAGGTGATCAACCACGCGGCGGCAATCCCGTACATGTTCGGCGGCGCGGTTCGGGTACCGATGGTGATCCGGATGCCCGGCGGGGGCGGGCATCAGCTCGGGCCCACCCACTCGCACAGCTTCGAGGCGATGTTCCTGCACGTCCCCGGCCTGCTGGTCGCCTGCCCCTCGACGCCCGCCGACGGCAAAGCGCTGCTGAAGACGGCGATCCGCGACGACAACCCGGTGATCTTCATCGAGCACGAGACCCTCTACGGCGCCCGCGGCGAGGTGGCCGCGAACGGCGACAGCGATCTGCTGCCCTTCGGCCAGGCGGCGGTGCGGCGCGAAGGCTCCGACGTGACGATCGTCGGGATCCTCAAGATGGCCCGGGTCGCCGAGCAAGCCGCCAAGCAACTAGCCAGCGAGCACGGCGTCGAGGCCGAGGTGATCGACCCCCGCACCCTGCGCCCGCTCGATCTCGAGACGATCGTCGAATCGGTCGCGAAGACGAACCGCGCGGTGATCGTCGAGGAGGGCTGGCCGCACGGCGGGGTCGGCGCCAACCTCGCGGCGCTGATCCAGGAGCAGGCCTTCGACTATCTCGACGCGCCGGTCCAGCGGGTCACCGGGGCCGACGTGCCGATGCCCTACTCCAAGCGCCTCGAGCAGGCTGCGATCCCGCACGAGGAGCACGTGATCACGGCGGCGCTGGAGACGACGGAGGGGAGCAGATGAGCTTCGCCGAGACTGGAAGGGCCTAGTGGCGGAGGAGGTGGTCATGCCGCGCCTCTCCGACTCGATGGAGGAGGGCACGGTGCTGCGCTGGCTGAAGTCGGAGGGCGATGAGGTCGCGGTCGGCGACGAGCTGGTCGAGATCGAGACCGACAAGGCGAACATGGTCTACGAGTCCGACGCCGCCGGGACGCTGATCGAGATCGTCGCCGGCGAGGGCGACACGCTGCCGATCGGCGAGGTGATCGCCCGCGTCGGCGAGGATGGCGAGGCGGGCGCCAACGGCGCCGCTCAGGCGACGCCGTCGGAACAGACTGGCACCGAGCGGACAAGTGGAGCCCCCTCGCCGCCGTCGACAACGCCCGCTGCCGAACTGGCAGCCCCCGCTGCCAGTTCGGCTGGAGGGGACGGTCACCCCGGCGGAGGCGACGGGCGGGTCAAGGCTTCCCCGATCGCGCGGCGAATCGCCGCCGAGAAGGGGCTCGACCTGGGCCGCATCCAGGGGTCCGGGCCGGGGGGGCGAATCGTCAAGGCCGATGTCGAGAAGGCCGAACCCGGAAGGCAGGAGCCCGCGCGAGGCGCGCCCGCAGCCGGGCAAAGCCCGGCCGGTCGCTCGCCTGCCGACTTGCTGGCAGCGGAGGGCGCGCGTGGTGGTGGGGTCCAGACCGCCAAGGGCGAGGTGACCCGCGAGGAGCTGACCAAGCTGCAGGCGACGGTCGCGCGGCGGATGGCGGAGTCAAAGGCGACCGCGCCGCACTTCTACCTGCAGGCCGAGATCGACATGAGCCGCGCGGTACAGGCGCGGGCGCGAATCAAGCAGGACACGCCCGAAGGCGAGCTCGTGCCTTCCTTCAACGACATGATCGTCAAGGCCTGCGCGATCGCGCTGCGCGAGCACCCGCGGGCCAACGGCGCCTACCGCGACGGCGGCATGGAGCTCTACTCGCGGGTCAACGTCGGCGTCGCGGTCGCCGCCCAGGACGCGCTGGTCGTCCCGACCGTCTTCGACGCCGACCGCAAGGGCCTGCGCGAGATCGCCCGCGCGACCCGCGAGCTGGCCGCGAAGGTTCGCGACGCGACGATCACGCCGCCGGAGCTCTCGGGAGGGACATTCACCGTCTCCAACCTGGGGATGTTCGGCATCGACAACTTCTCCGCCGTCATCAACCCGCCGCAGGCCGGGATCCTCGCGATCGGCGCGATCACCGAGCGCCCGGTCGTCCGCGACGGCGAGATCGGCACCGCGCATCTGATGGCGGTGACGCTCGCCTGCGATCACCGGATCCTCTACGGCGCCGAGGGCGCCGAGTTCCTGGCCCGGATCCGCGCGCTGCTCGAAGAGCCGGCGAGCCTCGCCCTCTAGGAGTCAATCTCAACCGCCAGCAGGTTAGCCGCGGTGCTGAGCCCTGATTGCGGGTTCCGATCGGCCGATCCGTCGAAATCGGGTTGAAACCGCGGCCATCCCGGGTAACATCGCTGTAGCGATACGCACATAGGGAGGAGGGGAAGATCCCTCGCCTCCTGCGTCCACAGGCGCGGCAGCCCGGAGATCCCGGCGCCGCGACAACCGGCCCGGTGAAGGGGATCCCGAAGCCCGGCCAGATCCGAAGGGACGACTCATATGAGGCTCAACGAGATGAGCGCGGTCAGCGATGCCGAGCTCCAGCAGCGCGGTGGGCAGCTCACCCGCGACGACCGGGCGCGCCTTCTCCGTTTCATGGCGATGATGCGGGGCGCCGAGGAGCGCGGCCTGGCCCTCTACAAGCAGGGCAAGGTGCCCGGATCCTTCTACGACGGCTGCGGCCAGGAAGCCGTATCGGTCGGCGCCGCCTACGCGCTCGGTCCGCGGGACCGGATGTGCATCCTGCACCGCGACCTCGGGGCTCACTTCGTTCGCGGTGTCACCCCGGATCGCTACCTCGCCAACTACATGGGCCGGGCCGGAGGAGTGACCGGCGGCAAGGACGGCAACATGCACTTCGGCGATCCGCGCCTCGGCTGCGTCGGGATGGTCTCGATGCTCCCCGACATGGCCCAGCCCACGATCGGGATGGCGCTGGCCTTCAAGATGCGCAAGGAGCCGCGGGTCGCGATGACCTTCTTCGGCGAGGGCTCGACCGCGAACGGCCAGTGGCACGAGGCGATGAACTTCGCCGGCGTCCACCGGCTGCCGGTCGTCTTCGTGCTCGAGAACAACCAGTTCGCCTACTCGACCCCGAACGAGCTCGAGTTCGCAGTCGACCCGATTCGCCGCGCGGAGGGATACGGCGTCGCGGGGGTCGAGGTCGATGGCAACGACGTCGAAGCCGTCTTCGGCGCGGCCAGCGCGGCGGCCGACATGGCTCGCGAAGGCGGCGGGCCGACGTTGATCGGGTGCGAGACGATGCGCATGCACGGCCACGGCGCCCACGACGACATGTCCTACGTGCCGCCGGAGCTGTTCGAGAGCTGGAAAGCGCGCGACCCGATCGAGCTTTTCACGGACCGGCTGGTCTCCGACTACGGGTTCTCCAGCGACGAGGTTGCGGAGATTCGCGCCGAGGTTCGCTCCTACGTCGAGGGGTGCGCGGAGCAGGCGCTGGAGTCGCCGCTTCCGGAGGCCGAGCTGGCGCTGGAGGGCGTCTTCGCCGAGAGCGCGGAGCCGCTCGGCGACGGAATGGCGCCGTGGTCGAGATGGGCAGCGAACGGAAACGGGAGGGCAGCGTGAGCACCCCGGCAACCGACACGATCGCCATCGGTTCGGGGGCGGGCAGCCGCGAGATGTCCTACCTCGAGGCGATCTCCGACGCTCTGCGCACCGAGATGCGCCGCGACCCGGCCGTGTTCTGCATCGGCGAGGACATCGGTGCCTTCGGTGGCGCCTTCAAGGTCACCGACGGCTTCGTCGAGGAGTTCGGCGCCGAGCGCTTGCTCGACGCGCCGCTGGCCGAGAACGCGATCATCGGCGCCGCAGTCGGCGCCGCGGTCGAGGGCCTGCGCCCGGTCTGCGAGATGCAGTTCGCCGACTTCATCGCCTGCGGCTTCGACCAGCTCGTCAACGTCGCCGCGAAGCTGCACTACCGCCAGGGCGTCGCGGTCCCGATGGTCGTCCGGCTTCCGTCCGGCGGCGGCTTCTCCGGCGGGCCCTTCCACTCCCAGAACCCGGAGGCCTGGCTGCTGCAGGCGCCGGGCTTGAAGGTCGTCGCGCCGGCCACGGCCGGCGACGCGAAGGGCCTGCTTTCAAGCGCGATTCGCGACCCCAACCCGGTCTGCTTCCTCGAGCACAAGGGGCTCTACCGCCACGTCCGCGACGAGGTTCCCGAGGGCGAGCACACGGTGCCGCTCGGCGAGGCTCGTGTGGCCCGAGAGGGGTCGGAGATGAGCGTGATCGCGTACGGCTCGGCTGTGCCGATGGCCCTGCAGGCCGCTGAGGGGCTCGAGGAATCGATCGAGGTGATCGATCTACGGACACTCTGCCCGCTCGACACCGATGCGATCCTGGCCAGCGCCCGCAAGACCGGCAAGGTGCTGGTCGCGCACGAGGCGACCCGCTCCTGCGGAGTCGGAGCCGAGGTCGCGTCGCTGATCGCCGAGCAGGCCTTCGAGCATCTCGACGGGCCGCTTCTGCGGCTGACCGCGCCCGACGTTCCGATCCCCTTCAGCCCGCCGCTCGAGCAGCACGTGCTGCCGGGGGTCGACGACTTCAAGGAGGCCTGCCGTGAGCTCCTCGCGTACTGAGGGAACAACACCCGAGGCGGGATCGGAACTGGTCGCGGTGACGATGCCGCAGATGGGCATCTCGGTCGCCGAGGGGACGCTGACCGAATGGCGCAAACGGCCGGGCGACTGGGTCGACGCCGACGAGGTGATCTGCGAGGTGACGACCGACAAGGTCGACGTCGAGATCCCGGTGCCGGCGTCGGGACGCGTCGAGCGGCTGCTCGCCGAGCCGGGTCAGACGCTGGCGGTCGGCGAGCTGCTGGCCGAGATCGATCCTTCGGCCAAACCGGGTGAAGCGCATCCGGAGGAGGACGACTCCGACCGCTCGGCCGCGGGTCCTGTCACGACGAACCTACCCGCCGAACGTGCTCCCGAGTCCGCGCGTCCGGCGGCCAGGCCCGTCGCACCAGCCGCGGAAGAGGCATCAGAGCTGGATCCCGGCACACCACCCGCGGGTGAGCTGGAGGAGCTCGACCGATCGGAGTACTACTCCCCGGTCGTGCGACGGATCGCCGGCGAGCACGGGATCGACCTCGGTGAGGTCGAGGGCACCGGGGTCGGCGGAAGGGTGCGCAAGGTCGACGTGGTCTCCTTCGTCGAGGGCGGGGCGGGGAAGGAGAAGCCGATGCACATCGAGTCGCCATACAAGCCGGAGCCGGAGGCCGAGCGGCCCGCCACGGGCAACGGCGCCGCAGCGCCAGCCCCCGAGGTCGCGGGGCTGGCCGGGCGCCGCGAGCCGATGTCACCGATGCGCCGGCAGATCGCCCGTCACATGATCGAGAGCCGGCGCACCTCCGCTCACTGCACGACGATCATCGAGGTCGACTTCTCGCGTGTCGCGGCACGGCGGGCGCAGCTGCGCAAAGAGATGGAGCGGCGCGGGGTGCGGCTCACCTACCTCGCTTTCGTCGCCCGGGCGACGGTCCTGGCGCTTGCCGAGCACCCGGTCCTCAACGCCTCGCTGGAGCAGGACGAGATCGTCTACCACGACGACGTCAACCTCGGGATCGCGGTGGCGCTCGAGGAGGGGCTGATCGTGCCGGTGATACCACGGGCTCAGCGGCTCAGTCTCGAGGGCACCGCGGCGGCGATCAACGACCTCGCCGATCGCGCCCGGCGTCGCGAGCTCGATCCCGACGACGTCCACGGCGGGACCTTCACGATCACCAACCCCGGTCAGTTCGGCGCCGTGCTGGCGACGCCGATCATCAACCAGCCGCAGGTCGCGATCCTCGACCTCGAAGCTGTGGTGAAGCGCGCGGTCGTCGTCGAGGAAGGCGGAACCGACGCGATCGCGATCCGGCCGATGAGCTACCTCTGCATGTCCTGGGACCACCGCGCCCTCGACGGTGCTGTGGCGGCGCGCTTCCTCGGCTCGCTTCGCGAGCGGCTCGAGGGCGGTGAGCTCGAATGATCGGCCCGGAGCTGGTCCGTACCAACGGCGAGCGCAGCGGGCTGCCGCTTGCGATCGCCATCGACTCGACCGCGCTTGGCCCTGCTCTCGGCGGTTGCAGGATGTGGAGCTACGCGAGCCCTGAGGACGGGGTCGCCGACGCCCTCCGCCTGGCCGGGGCGATGACCCTGAAGGCCGCTGCCGCCGGGCTCGATCTCGGCGGCGGCAAGGGCGTCATCTGCCTGCCGGGCGTAGCGCCTTCCCCGCAGCAGCGCCAGGCCGCGCTCCTCGACTTCGCCGACGCCGTCGATTCGCTGGAAGGTCGCTACATCACCGCCGAGGACGTCGGCACCTGCGCGGACGACATGGCGCTGATCGCGACCCGCACCGAGCACGTCGTGGGGATGCCGGCCAGGCTCGGGGGCCGCGGCGACCCCAGCCCGCTGACCGCGCGCGGAGTCGAGCGGGCGATCCGCGCCTGCTGCGCGCATCTCTTCGGCTCTGCGGATCTCGATGGGCTCCGGATCTGCGTGGTCGGGGTCGGGCATGTCGGACTGGCGCTCGTGCGCCGGTTGACCGCCGCCGGGGCGGAGGTGCTGGCCAGCGACATCGACCCGTCCCGCCGCGCGCCGCTGCAGGAGCTGGGGGTCCGCTGGGTGGCGCCAGAGGCGGCAATGCTCAGCGAGTGCGACGTACTGGCTCCGTGCGCTCTGGGCGGCGTTGTCGACGGCGCCAATGCGAAGGGGCTGCGCTGCTCGATCCTCTGCGGCGCGGCGAACAACGTGCTGTCCGACGACGCGCTGGCCGCGCGTCTGATGGGCCGCGGGATCCTCTATGCCCCGGACTTCATCGCCAACGCCGGAGGCCTGATCCACGTCTACGCCGACCTGCATGGGCACCCGGCGGCGCGCGTCGACGAGCTGGTCGACTCGATCGAGCTCACGATCCAGCGGGTGCTCGTTGAGGCCGACCAGGCCGCGACGACGCCGCTGACGGCGGCTCGGCAGCTGGCGCGCGCCAGGTTGACGGCGGGCGAGCCGGTCCAGGCGTAGGCTCGTCAAATGGACCTTCCCCGCGTCGACGTCCACACGGTTGCGGTCGCGGCAAGCGCCGAACGCACCTGGGAGGCGCTGGCGGACTGGCTCGGCCGTGGCCTGCCAACTCCGGTCAGCTCGCGCTTTGCACGGCTACTGGGATGCGAGCAGGTCGACCCGCAGGGAACGGCCGGCGAGCCGGGCTCAACCGTGCCCGGGTTTCGGGTCGCGCGGGCCAGCGCCCCGCGGGAGCTGGCACCGCGAGGCCGACATCGCTTCTCCCACTACGGGCTGGACTTCCGGGTCGAGGACCGGGAACCCGGTCGGGTGCTGTTGAGCGCCACCACCCATGCCGCGTTTCCGGGCCTCAAGGGCGAGCTGTACAAGACGGCGGTGATCCGCAGCCGCCCTCACGTCCTCGCCACCCGCCGGATCCTCCACAGCGTGGCGAGACGGGCGGAGAAGGGGACACTGAGCCGGTGAGCGACCTATGGGTGATTCGCTGCGGCGAGGTTCCCTACCAGCCCGCCCGCCGGGCGCAGGCGCGGCTGGCCGCGGCGCGGGTGGCGGGCGAGCTCCCCGACCTGCTGCTGCTGCTCGAGCATCCGCCCGTCTACACGCGCGGGCGCCGCTCGCAGCCCGGCGAGCTGCCGATGGGCGAGGACTGGTACCGCGCGCAGGGAATCGACGTCCGCGACACCGACCGGGGCGGCGCCGTCACATATCACGGCCCCGGACAGCTGGTCGGCTACCCGATCGTCTCGCTGAAACCGTACGGCGATGACGTCCACGCGTACGTGAGGCGGCTGGAGCGGGTGATGATCGAGTCGCTGGCCGCGTACGGGATCGCGGCTGGGCCAACCGAGGGCCTGACAGGCGTATGGGTTGGTCAGCCTGCCACCGAGCGCGACACGCCCGGAAGCGAAGCGGAGGACGTGTCGCGCAAGATTGGTTCCATCGGCGTCCACGTCAGCCGCGGCGTGACCACGCACGGCTTCGCGATCAACGTCAACAACGACCTGCAGCCGTTCGAATGGATCGTCCCGTGCGGGATCGAGGGCTGCCGGATGACCTCGGTCACCCGTGAGCTCGGCCGCGAGCAGCAGCTGGAGCGCTTCGCGGACGCGGTCGCGGGGCGCTTCGCGGAGATTTGCGAGCGCGAGGCCACGGCGACCTCCCCCGACGAGATTGCGGCGCGGATCGAGGGGCTCAACGCCCTGCGCGGGGCCAGCTCCGCCGCCAGCGTCGAGGCGGCGCTACCTTAGGGCCATGCCAGAGGCAGCGGAGCGGATCCACGTCACCCGATCGCGCGCCAACCCGGGCGGCGCCACCGAGGTCGAAGGGCGGCCGTTCCGGGAGCGCAAACCGCCCTGGCTGAAGGTCCCGGCTCCAGGTGGGCCGACCTACCGCAAGCTGCGCAAGGCAATCGACGCCGACGGCCTGCACACGGTCTGCCAGGAGGCCAACTGCCCCAACGTCGGCGAGTGCTGGGAGCGCGGCACCGCGACCTTCATGATCCTCGGCGACGTCTGCACCCGCCGCTGCGGCTTCTGCAACGTGCAGACCGGAAAGCCAACCTGGAACGATCCCCTGGAGCTGCTGCGGGTGGCGAACCAGGTCAAGCGGATGGGGCTGCGGCACGCGGTGATCACCTCGGTCGACCGCGACGACCTCCCCGACTACGGCGCCGGCGCTTTCGTCGGCGTGATCCGCTCGATCCGCATGCAGTCTCCGGGCTGCCGGGTCGAGGTGCTGACTCCCGACTTCCGCGGCCAGGAGATGCCGCTCGCGAAGGTGATCCACGAGCGCCCCGACGTCTTCAACCACAACGTCGAGACGGTCCCGCGCCTCTATCCCCTCGCCCGCCGCGGTTCGGACTTCTTGCGCTCGGCCAGGGTCCTGCGGATGGCGAAGGAGATGAGCGGCGGCGAAGTCGTCACCAAGTCGGGCCTCATGGTCGGCCTCGGGGAGAGCTTCGGGGAGATGGTCGAGACGTTCGGGCTGCTGCGCGAGCACCGGGTCCAGGTGCTGACCGTCGGGCAGTACCTGCGGCCGACCGAGAAGCATTTGCCGGTTGCCCGCTATTGGCATCCGGATGAGTTCGCGGCGCTCGAGAAGGCCGCCTACGAGCTCGGCTTCGAGTCGGTGGCCGCGGGACCGCTGGTGCGCAGCTCCTACCACGCTGACGAGCAGGTCCCAGCGGGCAGAGCGGCCGCCTGAGCCGGCCGTGCGAGCCTATGGTCGCGAGCTGCAGGCGTCGCTGCGCAACAACTCGAGCGCCTACGGGTTCTCGATCATGATCACTGCCTCGTTCGGCATGCTCGTGCAGGCCCTCGGTGAGCCGAGCGTCACTGACGTCTTCCTCTTCGCAGCCGGCGGGGTCGCCGCCTTCTCGGTCTTGGAGGCCGCCGCCACGGCCGGCTTTCGCCACAGGACCCACGCCGAGCGCCCCGATGTCGTCGCCCTCGGCAGCGCCTTCTCCTTTCTGTCTGTCGGCGCCGGGGTTGGGATCGCCGCGCTGGCCGGCCACCTGCTGACGACGGGAGTCGCCTGGCCGCTGGGCTCGTTCGCCGCCAGCTGCACCTACCTGCTGATCGTGGCCGCCGAGATGCTGCTTGCGAGACGCTTGCAGGAGCGCTCCGAGGCGCACGGCTGAGAGCCGTAGCTCGGCGCTGCAATGTCGTGAGGCCGCGCATTTTCGCCCCTCGCGGTCGGTAGGCTCGCCGCGCGTTGATCCCGCTCAAGGACAACGTCCCCACCTCGCGGCTGCCGCTGGTCACGATCCTTCTGATCGTCGCCAACATCGCCGTTTTCGGCTGGCAGCTCAGCTTCTCGAGCAGCGATGCCGCGAACCCGCAGCTCGCCCAGCTCGGGGTCAGCGAGCGCGACGAGAACTCGGTCCAGTACGGCGCGATCCCCTACCGGATCCTGCACCCGGGGCGCGACTGCGCCTTCGGGGTCACCGGCGACTCGAGCGGCTCGGAGGCCGACGTGGTCTGCCAGGGGACCAGCGACTACGCGGAGGCCAGACGGGAAGCAAGGCGCGGGGCCCCGTTCGTCTCCTACACGAACCCGCCCTGGTATCTGACCCTGCTCAGCTCGATGTTCATGCACGGGGGGATCCTGCACATCGCCTTCAACATGCTCTTCCTGTGGATCTTCGGCAACAACGTCGAGGATGCGATGGGGCGCGGGCGATTCCTGCTCTTCTACCTGCTCGCCGGGCTGGCGGCGGTCTACTCGCAGGCGGCGATCGATCCCGGCGGGACGCTGCCGACGATCGGCGCGAGCGGGGCGATCGCCGGCGTGCTCGGAGCCTACGCGCTGCTCTTACCGAGGGCGCGGGTGCTGACCGCGGTGATCCTGATCTTCTTCGTCACCCTGATCGAGATCCCGGCCTGGGTGATGCTGGGAATCTGGTTCGTGCTCCAGTTCGTCCCCGCCGTCGGTCAGGTCGCTGTTCCAGACGTGACCGGTAGCGGCGGGGTGGCCTACTTCGCGCACGTCGGCGGGTTCGCCTTCGGGCTGGCGCTGGTGAAGCTGTTCGTGCGCGAGCGCCCCAACTCCCCGGCGGCGTTGGCAGCGGGCTGGTGAGACGAGCACGCCGAGCGCTCGCCATGGTGCTCGTGATCGGGGCCGGGGCCGGGGCGGTGCTGCTCGCGCGCTCGCTCGATGCCGGTACCGGATCGGGATCGGTCGAGGCGACCGCGGGACTGCCGAGCGGCTTCACCGACGACCCCGGAACCCGACCCCCGGTCCGCAATCGCTTCACGGTCAGCCCGGCGCCGTCCCCGACCCCGGTGCGGGTGCGCCTCAAGCGCCCGCCAAAGGCCGGGGTGCTGTTCGACATGCGCAGTGGAAGGGTCCTCTGGCAGCTTCACCCGCGCCGCGAGCTGCCGATCGCCAGCCTGACCAAGATGATGACGGCGCTGATCGTCGCCCAGCGCCACCGGCTCAGCGAGCGGGTGCGGATCACACCGCGGGTGCTGCGCTACGCGGGCAGCGGAGTCGGGCTGCTGCCGCGCGGCAGGCGGGTGAGCCTGAAGGCGCTGCTCTACGGGCTGATGCTGGTCTCCGGCAACGACGCGGCGATCGCGCTGGCCCAGCACGACGCCCACACGATCGGCGGCTTCGTGCGACGGATGAACGTCCGCGCGCGCGAGCTCGGCCTCAGCTGCTCGCACTTCTCGACCCCAAGCGGGATCCGCGACCAGGGCAACCACTCCTGCCCGCTCGACCTGGCGACGCTGGCGCGGCTCGACCTCGCGGATCCGCTGGTCGCGAAGGTCGTCGGCACGCGCCGGCTGCGGATGCGCTTCCCGATCAAGGGCCACTACCTGGACCTCTTCAACATCAACCCCTTCCTCGGCGACCCCGGCGTAACCGGGGTGAAGACCGGGCTCACGAACGCCGCCGGGCGCTGCTACGTGGTCACGGCGCACATCAAGGGCCGCTATCTCGGCGTCGTCCTGCTCAATACCCCGGACCCGTTCAAGCAGGTCCCGCAGCTGCTGCAGGCGGGCGCGCGGGCGCGCTAGGCGGATGGAGCCAGCGGGGCTCGAACCCGCGACCTCCCGGATGCAAACCGGACGCTCTTCCAACTGAGCTATGGCCCCTTGGGGGAAAGTGTAGGCCCGCCACCTCCCGCAATCGGGCCTGCACGGCCCGGCCTCCGGCCCTGCCTGTGAGAGACTGGCGCGAGTCTCCAGGAGGGAACAGATGGCAGCCAAGACCGAGACCGTGGACGCGGTCGGGGAGCGCGAGGACACCGACAAGGCCCCCGAGACCGTCGATCGAGAAGCCGAGAAGCAGCGCGCGAAGGGCAAGCCCAAGCCCGGGCAGCGCGCCGAAGTCTCAAACCTCGACATCGTCCGCCACTACTTCGACCGCGCCTGCGACCGTCTCGAGCTTCGAGACGACCTGCGGACAGTCTTCTGGACCCCATACCGGGAAGTCACCGTTCAGATCCCGGTCAAGCTCAGCGACGGCGAGGTCCACGTCTTCTCCGGCTACCGGATCCAGCACAACGGCGCCCGCGGCCCCTACAAGGGCGGGGTACGCTTCCACCCCGAGGTCGACATCGACGAGGTACGTGCGCTCGCCTCGCTGATGAGCTGGAAGACAGCGGTCGTCGGCGTCCCCTTCGGCGGCGCAAAGGGGGGCGTCAACTGCCCCGCCGGCGATCTCGACCCCGCCGAGATTCAGCAGATCGCGCGCTCGTTCATGGACAAGATCGAGAAGGTCCTCGGCCCGACCCGCGACATCCCCGCACCGGACGTGAACACCAACGCGCAGGTGATGGCCTGGTTCATGGACGAGTACGGAAAGCTTCACGGCCACACGCCGGCGATCTGCACCGGGAAGCCGATCGAGCTCGAGGGCTCGCACGGCCGCGAGGCCGCGACCGGGCGCGGCTGCGTATACATGTTCCGCGAGGCGGCCCCCCAGCTCGGTCTCAGCCCCGCCGACGTGACCTTCGCCGTGCAGGGGTTCGGGAACGTGGGCTCCTGGGCGGCGCGGCTCATGCACCAGCTCGGAAGCCGAATGGTCGCCGTCTCCGACGCGACCGGGGCGATCCGCAATGACGCCGGCATCGACCCCGATGCGCTGCGCAGCTTCCTCGATCAGGGTGGCGAGCTGACCGAGTTCGAGGGCTCGGAGAAGATCGATCCCGACGACCTCGTGGCGGTCGAATGCGACGTCCTCATCCCGGCGGCGCTCGGAGGGATGATCCACGAGGGCAACGTCGAGAGGCTGAGCTGCAAGATGCTGATCGAGGGCGCCAACTCGCCGACCACCCCGGCAGCCGACGCGGTCCTCAACGAGAAGGGCGTTTACACCGTTCCCGACGTGATGGCCAATGCCGGCGGGGTGGTCGTCTCCTACTTCGAGTGGGTCCAGAACCTCCAGCACTTCCGCTGGGAGGAGCGCGAGGTAAACGACAAGCTGGCGACGATCATGCGCCGGGCCTACCGCGAGGTCTCAGGCCGCGCGAGGGAGGACGGGATCCCGCTTCGCGATGCCGCCTACGAGGTCGGCATCGAGCGAGTCGTGCAGGCGGCGCGCACGCGCGGCTACGTCGGCTGAGGTCGCCCCAGCCGCACTCATCCCTCCTGCCTGGCGCACGAACGCTTTCGAGCCCTGGACGCCTGTTCTAAACCCCTGCTCGTGACGCTCAAGTCCGGCCCCGACTCACCGATAGCTCAGTACCGGTCAAAGAACCGGATCCGACTGCCTACACATACTTGCCAGGGAAGGCAAGAACGCCAACAGGAAGCCCCGCCTCGAGCGGGGTTTTCCTGTTGATGAGAGGCCGCGAAACGAAGTCGCGAAACGAAGTGGAGCGGCAGAGGCATGTCAGGCGGCCGCAGGCCGCCGCAGGTTATTCAATCGTCGAAGTCGAAGTCCTTGGGGGGCCGCTGCTCGAACCAGAGGCGATCATGCTCGGGCGTGTCCTGGAGGAACTCCGGGGTCTCCTCGAGGACGTCCTCGCCGTCCTCGGGCTCGCCGTCCTCGGGCTCGGGCTCGACCGGCGCGGGCTCCGACGGGCCCTCCGCCTCCGCCTCGGCTCGGGCACCGGCGCGGCCCCCTCCTCGCGCGCGTCGAGCGCCTGGTCAAGCTCATCGGAAAGCGACTGCTCGGAGAAGAACTCATCCTCGACCTCGGGCGGCTCTGGAGACGCATCGGCTGGCAGGCCGGCGTCCTGGGGGTCGTAGAGCTCGGTCGGCTGATCGACGATCGAGGCGCCCGGCTCCTGCGCCTCCTCGGGCACCGGCTCGGGCGCGGAAGCGCCCTCGGGCGGCGGGTGCTCCTCGGTCTCGATGGCGACGGTGCCGGCATCATCGGGGGCGGGCGGGGGCTCCTCGATCTCAGGAAGCGCCTGGGCGGCATCCGCGGCCTCGCCGTCGGCCGGCTCGACGAGCTCCGGGGTCTCCTGAATCGACGCCAGCTCGGTCGGCGCCTCGCTGTCCAGCGCCGGCGGGGCCTCAGCCACCGCCGCATCGCCCGGCCGGGCGGGGGCACCGAATGCCTCGTCCTCGAGCTCGCGCAGCTCGGAATCCCCGGCGCCGTGCTGGCGCTTCAGCTCCAAGTGCTCGCGGATTGCCTCGTCGAAGATGCCCATGGGTCTTGCCTACGGCCTTCTATCGGCCGCTCCAATTCGGCCTAAAGACTAGGCGGTCTGAATTCGTTTGGCGGGAGGCTCCGCCCACCCGGCGCGGGCCTACCGAGGACCGGAAATCAGCGTGAAATCGGCTCCGCAGCGCGCCTGCCGGGAGCCCTGGCGGTGCGGTTCTTGCCCTGTTGCTTGGCCCTGTACAGGGCCTGGTCGGCGGCCTTGACCAAGGTCTTGGTGTCGAGCGCCGTCTCGGGGCTCCCGGCCACCCCGACGCTGGCGTGAATCGGGATCGAGCCGGCGTCTCCTTCGAGCGCAACGCGCATCCCGTCAAGCCGGCGGCGAATCCGCTCGCCGACCTCCATCGCGCCGTCGATTCGGGTCTCCGGCAGGGCGATCGCGAACTCCTCGCCCCCGTAGCGGGCCGGCTCGTCGACTTCGCGTGACTCGAGCTTCAGCACCCGCCCGACCTCTCGCAAGACGCGGTCGCCTTGCAGGTGGCCGTAGTTGTCGTTGATCTCCTTGAAGTCGTCGAGGTCGAGCATCACGACCGAGAGCGGACGGTCGAACCGCTTCGCGCGCTCGACCTCCTTGCCGAGGATCTGCCTGAAGCGGCGATGGTTCGAGAGGCCGGTCAGCTCGTCCGTGATCGCCTCTTCCTCGGCGCGCTCGTGCTGCTGGCGCAGGTCGCGAACCAGGGGAACGATCAGCGCGAAGGCGAGCAGGATCAGGACGATGAGGATCACCGCCACGAACGCCTGTCCGCCCGAGAACCCCGATCCACGCGGGCCGAGCAGGGCGGCGCGCACCTGGTCGGCGGCGTCGGGGAGGCTCACGACTCGGGCCCGGTAATCGCCGGAGGGGAGACTGACGTCGATCGTGCGCGCACCGTCGCCGCTGAGGTCGAGCGAGCTCGCGCCCGCGGCGCCGGTCGCGATCGTCGCTCCCCCGGCCGAGATCGCAAAGGGAAGCCCGGTGGTCCGGCTCACCGCGTGCGCGAACTCGGTCGCGTCGGTCGTCGAGACGACCAGCGTGCCGGGCGCTCCGTTCGACGCCCGAACCTGCAGCTCCACGCTTGCCACCGGCTGGCCGATCGCGTAGCGAGCGATCCTCGTCGTGCCGCTTGACACCTCGAGCCTGGTCAGCCCGAGCCTCAAGGCCAGCTGCCGCACCCGTGAATCGAGCGCCGGGCTGGGCCCCAGCGGTATGTCGGCGCCGAGCTGGGGGTCGTTGGCGACCCGCCGAGCCGCATGGCGGGCGGCGCGCAGATCCGCCCCGTAGCTGTTCAGGGTGGGGGTCAACGCTCCGGCGAGACGGGCGTCGGCCTTCCCGGTCCTCGACTGCGAGGAGAGAGGAACGAAGAAGATCACGATCGCGATCACCGGAACGACCACGATCAAGAGCACGGTTACTGTCAGCCGCCGGCGAAAGGTCATGCTCGGGCTATTCTTGCAGCGAGCAGCGGGCGCGAGGGCGTCTGCTCTACGCATTTCTGGGGCTATAGCTCAGTTGGAAGAGCGCCTGGATCGCACCCAGGAGGTCGCCGGTTCGAGTCCGGCTAGCTCCATCTCGAGCAAGGGCCAATGGGCGATATCTTCCTTCTCTCGCTTGTCGCCGCGGCGAACGCCAGTCTGCTCGCCGCCGTGACCGTGATGCTCTTCTTGCCGAACCCGAAGCGACTGCTGCTCGGCTACCTCGTCGGTGCGCTGCTGATCAGCCTCACGAGCGGATTCTTGATCGTCTTCGCCGTACACGACTCGGTGGTGACCAGCACTGCGCGGCGCAGCCTCAGCCCAGCCATGGACATCACGCTTGGGTTGATCGCTCTGCTGGTCGCCTACGTCCTGCACGGCGGTCACGACGAGCGGCTCAAGCATTGGCGTGGAAGGGGAGGGGAACGCGAAGTCACCTTCGAGGGTTGAACGGCTCTTGGGCAGAGGCTCGGCTCGGGTGACGTTTGCGCTCGGCGTCGTCCTCACCCTTCCCGGTGTCGCCTACCTCGTGGCACTCCACGACCTCGACAACCTGAACTACGGGACGCTGCCGACGGTCCTGGTGATCCTCGGCTTCAACGTCGTGCTCCTGCTGGTGCTCGAGATCCCGTTGCTCGGCTATGTGGTGGCCCCGGAGAGGACTGTGGTGGAGGTGCAGCGCTTCAGGGCCTGGCTCAGCCGCAGCGGCCGGCGGATCGCAACCATCGGCGCCACCGGCATCGGCGCGCTGCTGATCGCGCGAGGTGTGATCACGCTGCTCACCTGACCCCGTCACGAGCTCACGCGTCGCTTCGCGCCCGGCGCGAGCGCGGCGACGTCGACCCAGGCCCGCTCCATGTCGACCCGGGCTCGGCGCATCGGAACGCCCTCCGCCCGTAGCAGCCGCTGCTGGCGGCGGCCCTTGGCAAGCGAACCGTCGGCGCGCACGACGCGCTGCCAGGGCACGGCCGGGTCCGCGCAGGCAGCGAGGACGGCCCCCGCAAGTCGCGGGGCCTCCGGACAGAGGTCGCCGTAGGTGGTGACGCAGCCGGGCGGAATCGCCCGGACCTTGCGCAGGATCTCGCGGGCTCGGGGCGGGTCAGTCACAGGATCCGCCCGCCGATGCGCGCAACAGCTCCATCTCGGGGCCCAGAATAGAGTCGGTCCGGTGAGCCTCGACCTCGTGCACCGCTTCGACGGCCCGGACGACGCCCCGTCGCTGCTGCTCGCCAACTCGCTCGGTGCCGAGCTGGGGATGTGGGACGAGCAGCTGCCTGCCTTCTCGCAGCGAATGCGGGTGCTGCGCTACAACCAACGCGGCCACGGCGGCTCGCCGGCACCGGCGGGGGCCTACTCGATGGCGGACCTTGGCCGCGATGCGATCGGGCTGCTGGACCGCAACGGGATCGAGCGGGCCTCCTTCGCGGGTATCTCGCTCGGCGGCATGGTCGGGATCTGGCTCGCGATCAATGCCCCGGAGCGGATCGAGCGGCTGGTGCTCTGCTCGACAACGGCCGATTCCGGACCGGCCGCGCCCTGGACCGAGCGCGCCGCGACTTGTTCCGTCGGGCAGGGCATGGCAGCGGTTGCCGACGCGACCCTGGAGCGCTGGTTCACGCCCGAGTTCCGTGCGAGTGAGGGCGAGCGCGTGGAGGAGGTCCGGTCGATGCTGCTCGGCACCGACCCGGAGGCTTACGCGGGGTGCTGCGAAGCGATCTCGGGCCACGACCTGCGCGAGCGGCTCGCCGAGATCGCGGCGCCGACGCTGGTGATCACGGCGGCCGCCGACCCCTCGATCGGCCCCGAGCACGGGGCCCTGCTCGCGGAGCGGATTCCCGGCGCGCGGTTGCTCGCCCTCCCCGAGGGCCGGCACCTGGTCAACGTCGAGCGCCCCGAGGACGTGACCGGCCCGGTGCTCGAGCACCTGGGCGGCGGCGGCTCAGGCTGAGGGCGGCGCGGGCGGAGCCGCCACCCCGGCGTCCTCGAGCGCCGCGACGGCGGCGTTTCGCCCGTTCAGCGCGATCACCGATCCGGCGGGATGGGTGGCCGCCCCGCAGAGGTAGAGCCCCTCGACCGGCGTGCGGTGGTCGAGGCGGCGGTCCCACATCTGGTCCGGCAGCGCCTCGCCCTGGAAGATCTGGCCGCCGCTGAGCCCGATCCGCGCCTCGATGTCCGGCGGCCCGAGCACCTCGAGCTCCTCGACGCACTCGTGCACATCGGGGGCGTGCACTGCGATCGCGTCGAGAATCGCGACGCCGATCTCGTCGCGGCGCGCCTCCCAATCGCCTTCGGCGAGCTCGTAGGGCGCGTACTGGGCGAAGGCGCTCATCGTGTGGCGGTCGGGCGGGGCGACGGAGCCGTCGTAGGCGGCCTGGAAGTAGAGCTCCGCGAAGCCGATTTGCGGTTCGCCGCGGCGGCAGGCGGCGAACGCCTCCTCGGCGGCCGCGAGGCCGGGTGTGATCGTGACCATCGCCCGCTGCGGCTCGACCGCTCCGGCGGCAGCGAACGTCGGCAGGCGGCCCAGCGCCGCGTTCAGCTTCACGACCGGCGAGCGGACCTTCCAGTCCTCGAGCCGCTCGCGAAACCCGCCCGGCAGCTGGGCCGAATCGAGCATCGCCAGGGTCCGCTTCGGGTCCGCATTGCACACCACGGCGCGGGCGCGAATCCGATCGCCGCTCTCCAGGACCACCCCTTCGCCGGGAACTATCTCGGCTACCGGGACCCCGGCGGCGATCACGGCGCCGGCATCCTGCGCCGCCTGCGCGATCGCGAACGAGACCCGTCCCATGCCCCCTTCGACATAACCCCAGATCGAGCCGAGGCCGAGCAGATCGCCCTGATGGTGCATGAGCTTCACCGACGCGGTCCCGGGGTCGCGCGGCGAGGCGAAGGCCCCGATGATCCCTTGACCGAAGAGGGCGTCGCGCAGGCGCGGGTCCTCGACGTAGCGCTCCAGCGTCGCGGCGATCGACTCCTCGAAGACGACCGAGACCATCTCTTCGTCGCCTCCGAGCGCCTCGACGACCTCCTCGCGGCTCGGCGAGGTGCCGACCCATGTGTCCCCGAGCGGCCCACGGCGCAGCGCCAGCCGGATCCGGTCGAAGAGCCCCTCGTAGGCGAGCAGCCCGCGGATGTCCGACTCGGCGAAGCCGTTGTGGCGCATGTGGGCGGCGGTCGCCTCGTCGTCGATGAACTCGGCAAACGATGTGCCGTCGGCGAACGGGCACCAGAGGTTCGGGTCGGCGGGAAGGACCCGGTAGCCGTGGGCTGCGAGGTCGAGCTCGCGGACCACGAGGTCGTCGAGCAGCCCGACGACGTAGGCGCAGGGGCTTACCAGGTAGCGCTCGTCGGAGAACGGCTGCTCGAGCGTGCAGGCGCCGCCGAGCCGGTCGCGGCGCTCGAGCACCAGTACCGCGCGTCCGGCGCGCGCCAGATAGGCGGCAGCGGTGAGGCCGTTGTGGCCGCCGCCGACGACGACCGCGTCCCAATCCCGCGCCGCGAGCTCGGCCACGGGGGCCGGCAGGCCGACCCTTCCGAGCTTCGCATGGACGTCGACGCGGGCCATCGGGTCGAAGGCTAGCCTCCGCGGTCAGCCTGCACGGCGGCGCACCGGATCTCGCCCCAGCGGCGCCGCGGCACTGATCCCCGCGCCGGGTCCGTGCGTAGTTAAGGGAGATGCTGACCTCCGAAAAGACCGTGCTCGGCTTCGCGCTGGGCAGGATCGCGTTTGGAGTCGGCCTGCTCGCGGCGGCCGACTCATGAAGATCGCGATCGTCGGCGCCGGCATCTCCGGCCTCACCTGTGCGCATCTTCTCCATCCCCGCCACGAGATGACCCTGTTCGAGGCCGACGGCCGGCTCGGCGGCCACACCAACACGGTGCGTGTCGACCTCCCGGACGAGACCCAGCACGTCGACACCGGGTTCATCGTCCACAACGACCGCAACTACCCCGGCTTCCAGCGTCTGCTGGCCCGACTCGGGGTCGAGGCCAAGGCCTCCGAGATGAGCTTCTCGGTCTCGGACGGGACCGGCTTCGAGTACAACGGCTCCTCGCCGAACGGCCTCTTCGCCTGCCGCTCGCACCTCGTCAAGCCCTCGTTTCACCGCATGGTGGCCGACCTGCTGCGCTTCAACCGCGAGGCGCCGTCGCTGATCGGCCTCAACGGAAGCGGGCCCTCGCTGGGCGAGTTTCTCGACGCCCGCGGCTACTCACGAGACTTCGTCGAGCGATTGATCGTCCCCCAGGCATCCGCGGTCTGGTCCGCGGATCCGGCCCAGATGTGGGACTTTCCGGCCAGCTTCCTGGCCGAGTTCTTCGACAACCACGGGATGTTCTCGAATCGCGGGCGGCCGCAATGGCGCTCGATCGCCGGCGGCGCGAGCCGTTACGTCGAGGCGCTCACGGCCCCTTTCGCGGCGCGGATCCGCAGCTCGACCCCGATCGATTCGATCCGCCGGTACCGCAACCGGATCGAGCTGATCCCGCGGGGAGGCGAGCCGGAGAGCTTCGACGAGGTCGTCATCGCCGCCCACTCCGACCAGGCCCTGGAGATGCTCGCCGACCCCAGCCCCGTCGAGCGCGAGGTGCTCGGCGCGATCCCCTACCAGGACAACGAGGCGGTCCTGCACACCGACCCCGAGCAGCTTCCGCGGCGGCGCCGGGCCTGGGCGAGTTGGAACTTCCACCTCGAGCCCGAGCCCCGCGAGCGGACCACAGTCACCTACCACATGAATCGCCTCCAGGCGCTCGAGTCCGACCACGAGCTCTGCGTGACCCTGAACCGGAGCGAGAGGATCGACCCCGAGCGCGTGATCGAGACGATCGAGTACTCGCACCCGATCTTCACCCCGGCAGGGATCGCGGCCCAGGCACGCTGGACGGAGCTCAGCGGCGTGCGGCGAACCCACTACTGCGGCGCCTACTGGGGCTACGGCTTCCACGAGGACGGCGTCGCCAGCGCGCTGCGCGTCTGCGAGCGCTTCGGAGAGCGGCTTTGAGCGACAGCGCCGTCTACGAAGGATGGGTCCGGCACCGCCGCTTCGAGCCGGTCGATCACGACTTCCGCTATCCGCTCTTCCTCATGTACCTCGACCTCGAGGAGCTGCCGGAGCTGTTCGACGGCTCGCTTGCCTGGTCGGCCCGGCGCCCCGCCCTGGCCCGCTTCCGGCGCTCGGACTACCTCGGCGACCCGCGGCGGCCGCTGCGCGAGGAGGTGCTCGACCTGCTCGAGGCGCGGACGGGCCGGCGGCCGGCCGGGCCGGTGCGCCTGCTCACCCAGCTGCGCCAGTACGGGTTCACCTTCAACCCGGTCTCCTTCTACTACTGCTTCGGGCCCGGAGGTGAGAGGGTGGAGGCCGTGGTCGCCGAGGTCACGAACACCCCCTGGGGCGAGCGACACGCCTATGTGCTCGAGCGCGTAGGAGAGGGCTCGGTGATCGCCGATCGACTCGAGAAGGAGTTTCACGTCTCGCCGTTCCTGGCCATGGACGGCGACTACGAGTGGCGCGTGTCGGAGCCCAACGACTCGCTGCAGGTCCACATCGAGAGCCGCTCCGCAGGCCGGCCGGTGTTCGACGCGACGCTCTCGCTGCAGCGGCGCGAGCTGGAGCCGAAGCTGCTGCGGCGATTGCTGGTCCGCTATCCGGCCGCCTCGCTGGCCGTGGTGGCGCGCATCTACCTGCAGGCGCTGCGGCTGAAGCTGAAGGGGGTGCGCCACTACCCCCACCCGGAGCGGAGCGGATGAACCCGACCCGCGCGATCGTCAGCGCGGCCCTGCGCCGGATCCGCGGCGGCCGGATCGAGGTTGTCGAGGACGGCCGCCGCGCTGCCTTCGGCCCGGCCGACGCGCCGCTGCGAACCACGGTCCGAATCCACGACCAGGCCGCCTGGGGACGCCTGCGACGCGGCTCGGTAGGCCTCGCCGAGGGCTACATGGCCGGCGAGTGGGATTGCGACGACCTCGTCTCGCTGGTCCGGATTGCGGCGCGCGAGATGCGGCGGCTCGACCGTCCGCGGCGCGCGATCCTGCCGCTGCGGCGGCTGCTGGCGCGGGTGCCGCTGAATACCCGCGAGGGCGCCCGGCACCACATCTCCGCTCACTACGACCTCGGCAACGAGCTCTTCGCCAGCTTCCTCGACGAGACGATGACCTACTCCTGCGCCGCCTTCGACTCCCCGCAGATGTCGCTGCGCGAGGCCCAGCTGGCGAAGCTCGAGCGAGTCTGCCGCAAGCTCGAGCTGACCGAGTCCGACCACCTGCTCGAGATCGGCACCGGCTGGGGCAGCCTCGCGATCCACGCCGCCGAGCAGCATGGCTGCCGGGTGACCACCACGACGATCTCGCGCGAGCAGTGCGAACTCGCCCAGCGCCGCGTCGAGCAGGCCGGGGTCGCGGACCGGGTCACGATCCTGCTCGAGGACTACCGTGACCTGCGCGGGCGCTTCGACAAGCTGGCCTCGATCGAGATGATCGAGGCGGTCGGCTGGCAGTACTTCGAGACCTTCTTCGCCCGCTGCGCGCAGCTGATCGAGCCCGATGGCCTGACGCTGCTGCAGGCGATCACGATCGACGACCGCGACTACGAGGCGGAGAAGGCGACCCGCAGCTTCATCAACACCTACGTCTTTCCCTCCGGCTGCCTGCCCTCGCTGCAGGTGATGCGGCGCTGCGCCAACCGCGCCGGGCTGACCGAGGTCGGGCTCGAGGACATGACCGAGAGCTATCCGCTCACCCTGAGCAGTTGGCGGCGCAACTTCCTCGCCGCGCGCGGGAAGGTCGCGGCGCTCGGCTACGACGAGCGCTTCCGGCGCCTCTGGGAGCTCTATCTGTCCTGGTCGGAGGGCGGCTTCCGCGAGCGGCGCATCGGCGACTACCAGGTGCTGCTCGCCGGCCCGCGGCGGACCTCGGGCGCGGTGGGCCGCAGCTTCAGCCTCGCGGCCGGCGGCTGAACATACGGTCCGAGATCCGGTCGAGCAGCGTTGCCGGGCCCCGCGAGGCAAGCTTCGCGATCGCGGTGCGTCCCCCCGGACCCAGCACATGATCGTCGTCGCGAATCGCTTTGACGACCTTCGCCGCCCACTCGTCAGCGGGCTGCAGGTCCCAGCCGCTGGTGTCGATGTGGCGCCCGTAGACTTCCTGGGTCGCGTCCATCATCTCCGTCTCGATACCCGGCGTGACCAGGTGCAGCACGTCGATCCCGGTGCCGCGCAACTCCCGCCGCAGCGACTCGCTGAAGGCGACGACGCCGGCCTTGCTCGCCGCGTAGGTGCTGGCGGCGGGGAAGTGAGCGTAGCCGGAGATGCTGGCGTTGTTGACGATCTTGCCGTGACCGCGCTTCAGCATCGCGGGCAGGATGGCCTGGGTGAGGTGGGCAACGGCGATCAGGTTGACCTGGAACATCGCGTAGATCTCGGCGAGATCCTGCTCCTCGAGCAGGCCCCCGGTCATCAGGCCGGCGTTGTTGACCAACAGGTCGATCCGCTCGAGCTCGTCGAGCGCTGCGCAGCTGCGCTCAATCGACTCCCGTGAGGAAAGGTCCATGAGCACGGTCCTCGTCTCGCTCGCGCCTCCGGGCGATGGAACCAGAGGCTCTGCAACCTCGGGACCCCGGGCACCGGCGAGCAGCAAAGCCAGCGGCTCTTTCGCGAGCGCCTCGGCGATCGCCCGGCCGATGCCGCGGTTTGATCCCGTGACCAGCGCTGTGAGGCCGTTCAGCTCCATGCTCGTTGTACGTCCTTGCGTTGAGCCGAGATCACTCGGCGCACCGTAGTGCCACTGATTGCCCTGTTAGTTGTCTGAAGCTCTCTGGGTCGCCAGCGTGCTCATGACGCCACCGCGCAAAGCGCGACGCCGGGGAGCTCGAGACCGTCGTCGCCGTGGAAGGGCTCCAGAGCCGCGCTGACCTCAGCCTTCACAGCTTCCCGCTCCGCCGCGGACAAACCCTGCACGGTGAGCCCGATCGGGCCCGCGGTGTCGGCGACCAGATCCAAGTAACCGTCGGTGTCGGCGACGGCGAAGCGCACCGGGACCTCCTCGGTGCGCACCGTGGAGAATCCGGCTCCCTCGAGCAGGGCGGCCGTGCGCTCGGCGCTCGCCAGGCTGAAGACTCCCGGGCCGTCGGGGTCGGGCGGCGGCATGTGGGAGTTGGCCACGAGGCCTCCGACGATCGCCGTGAAGTAGGGGTTGCGCTCCGGAGGTCCCCAGACCGCCAGCGCCAGCCGCCCGCCCGGGCGCAGCACCCGACGCGTCTCGGCGAGCGCCGTGACGGGGTCCACCATGAGCATGAAGCCGAACCGGCAGAGCACACCGTCGACCGAGTCGTCGTCGAGCTCGTTGCGCGCGGCGTCGAGAACCCGGTAGTCGACGTTCTCGGCCCCGAGCTCGGCGCCGCGGCGGCGGGCCGCCGCCAGCATCGCCGGCGAGAAGTCGGTCGAGATCAGCCGACCGCGATCGCCGACGAGCTTCGCTGCTTCGAAGCCGCAGTCCCCCGCCCCGGCGGCGAGCTCGAGCACGACATCGCCGGGTTGCGGGCGCAGCTCGCGGAGCATCCACTCGCGCACGCGGCCCGCGAAGCGCTCGACGTCGGCCCGGCGGCGCTCCCAGCTCGGTGCGATCGCCTCCGCGATCTCGTAATTGGCGCGCTGCAGCTCTTCAATCGTCATCTGCGGGGTCATCGTGCCCTCCTCGGCTCATTTGGCTTGCGCTCGGCTTGAACGCGGGTGTCGGAGAGAGGTTAGGGACGGGAACACTTTCCCGCCCGATCGTCACCCGCGCCCAGCCAACGCCATCCGGTGAAACGAGGCGCGACGGGTCGAACCATCAACGCGCAGGTTGATGCCCGCCGGCGCCAAAGTCGCTTCA
>CAWJCP010000005.1:0-30455 GCA_963841445.1 uncultured Solirubrobacterales bacterium | reverse complement strand
ACTGCCAGCGGCGCTGCGACCAGGAGCTTACTTTTCATTAGCGTTCCTCCAAGCACGCCGGATCACCGGCCGGCGGTTGCGGTTTGCCGATCGCGCCCACCGTAAGGAGGAAACCCGCGCCTGCCATTGGACGGCTGTCGGAAAACTCGCTGCCGCGTTTCTCCCATTTGTCAGCGCACCCCATGACGCTCGCACCCCCTGGCGCTGATACATCTGCGCCCTCCTGGGGGCGCAAAAGCATCAGCGCGTGGGAGGGGGCCCGGGGCGCTGATACATCTGCGCCCTCCTGGGGGCGCAAAAGCATCTGCGCCTGGGAGGGGCCTAGAGGAAGGCCGAGCCGCGCCGGACCAGTGCCTGGTAGAGCTGCTCCTGGATCGTCTCGCGGACCTGCTCGGAGATCTCGAACACGAGCGCCCGGTCCTCGGCCGCGTCGGCCGGGTATTCGCTGACGTCGATCGGCGGGCAGAACTCGATCCGCCAGCGCGAGGGCAGCGGGATCAGCCCCAGCGGCCCGAGCCAGGGAAGGGTCGGGGTGATCGGCACGAACGGAGCGCCGAGAAGCTTTGCGAGCGCCGGGCTGTCGGCGATCTTCGGGTAGATCTCCTCGGCGCCGACGATCGCCACCGGGACGATCGGCGAGCCGGTCCGAAGCGCCACCTCGACGAAGCCGCCGCGACCGAAGCGCTGCAGCCGGTACCGCTCGGAGAACGGCTTGCCGGTTCCCTTCACCCCCTCCGGGAAGACCATCACGATCTCGTCCTGCCCCAGCAGCCTAGTCGCGTTGAAGGGGCTCGCCGGAACCCCGCCGACCTTGCGCATGAAGGCGCTGAGGAAGGGGAGCTCGAAGGCCCAGTTGAGGACCATCGGCCGCGGCCAGCGCGGCAGCGGGTGCTCCTTCATCATCGCCCCGACCAGCATCGCGGCGTCGAAGGGAAACAGCGAGCCGGAGTGGTTTCCGACCACCAGCGCCCGGCCGTGCGAGGGGACGTTCTCCAGCCCGGTCGCCTGCACCCGCCACCAGACGTCGTAGAGGAGCTCGAAGAACGGATACACGGCCTCGGCGTACTCCTCGTCAAAGCCCCACTCGTCCTCGTGGTAGCTGCCGGCGAGGCGGCGAGCGGCCCGCTCGACCGAGTCGCGAAGCGTCTTCGGCAGCGCCGTCGCGGCGCGCTCGGCGGCGGACATCGGGTCGAGCCCGTCGCCCAGGCCGGCGCTGAGGCGGCGCAGGAACTCGGCGGTTCCGGCAACACTCTGCGTCCGCGACTCGCCGGCCACGCGGGTCGCATCGGGAGTCATCGGATGGCCATCGAGATCATCGCGGGGCGGGTTAGCGACCGCATGGGTTCCTAAGTCGCTCCAAGGCGGGCGAGATGGGCGACCGCGCCCCGCAGCGGCGAGGGGAACAGCCGCCGGCTGGCGGAGCCCTTGGCGACGAAGTCCTTGACCGCGCCCTCGGCGTCGAAGCGCGGCTCGAAGCCGACCTCGGTCCGCAGACGCGTGTTGTCGACGCCGCGTCCGTAGCGCAGCAGCTGCACGCCGTCGTTGTAGAGGTCGGCGGCGCCGAGCCGCCGGCCGAGCTGGCCGAACAGGGGCCCGAAGGCCGGATGCGGCACCGGCAGGGTCGGACGGCCGGCGAGGCGCAGGATCCGGGTCAGCGAGATCGTCCCGCTCGGCGCCACGTTGACCGGCCCGCGCACCGGGTTGTCGGTCGCGGCCGCCAATGCCGCGGTCGCGTCGTCGGCGTGCAGCAGCTGCAGCCGCGGGTCGAAGCCGAGCTGGGTCGGGACCACCGGCAGCGAGAGGTAGCGGGCCAGCGGCGCGTCGAGGCCGGGGCCGATCTCGGGCTGGTAGCGAAGCAGGCAGCAGACGACGTCGGGATGGCGGCGGGCGAAGTTGTCGAAGTAGCTCTCCAGCTCCCCGACGTCGCGCTGAAAGCGGGTCTTGAGCGGGTAACGGCGCGCCATCTCCTCGCTGAAGAAGGAGGGCGCCGAGCCCTCCGATCCGTAGATCGCCGCCGAGCTGCGGATCACCAGCGAGCGCAGGGTCGGGGCCTTCTCGCAGGAGGCGAGCAGCTGCAGGGTGCCGATCACGTTGATGTCGTGAAGCGCCCGCGCCGACTTGCCGGGCTCGGGGTACCAGAGGATGCCGCAGTGAACGACGGTGTCGGCCTCGGTGACCGGCAGGATCCGCGCCAGCACCGGGTTGCGGATGTCGGCCTCGATGAACTCGGTGCGCTCGAGGTCGCCGGGCGGCTCGGTCGTGTCGATGCCGGCGATGAAGTCGACCGTGGGGTCGCGCTCCAGCTGCCGCGCCAGCTCCACCCCCCAGTGGCTGGCGATCCCGGTGATGACGACCCGCCGCCCGGGCGCCATCCCTAACCCTTGACCTTAGCCTTCGCTTCGAGTTCCTCGACGCGTTTGGCCAGCTCGTCGACCTGCTTCGAGAGCTCGCGCAGCTCGTCGCGGCTTGCCAGCCGCATGCCCTCGATCGCCTCGATCACCCGGTTCGCCGCGCCGCTGGAGCTCTCGCGGGCTTCCTGGGCGCGCCCGGTAACCGTTCTGCGAGCCTCGCGGCCGCGCCGGCTCACCTCGTCGAGCGCGGCCCCGGCTCGCTCGCGGGTCTCCGCGGCGCCCTCGGCGGTGGCGGCGAAGGTCCGCTCGATCGCCGCTCGCACGCTGTCGGGGACGCCCCGCTGCTGCTCTTTTCGCTGCTCCGCCATGCCCTGCGAAGCTTAAGCGCTCTTGGCCCCGCTGCGCCCGTCCGCACCGATCGCCGCCGACGTCCTGCTGGTCGGCGATCCCGCCCGCGCCATGCGACTCGCCCAGGAGCTGATCGTCGAGCCGAAGATGTCGAACCACGCGCACGGTCTCTGGGGCTATGGCGGGGTGACCGATGGCGGCCGCGATCTGACCATCCAGTCGCTGGGGATCGGCGGCCCGAGCGCCGCGATGGTGCTCGCTCAGCTCGCCGGCCTGGGCGTTCGCCGCGCGGTGCTGCTGGGAACCTGCCTGGCGCTCGCCTCCGGGCTGGCGCTCGGCGACCTACTCGTGGTTCGCGAGGCGATCGGCGCCGACGGAGTCAGCGGCGAGCTCTCCGACGACGCGGCGCTGACCCCCGAGCCGCTGCTCGGCGCTGCACTCGAGGGCGCCGCGGAGGCCGCGGGGCTGCGCGGCGCAAGCGTCGCTACCACCGACCTGCTCGGCGAGCTCGACGGCCGCCCGGTCAGCGACTGGGAGCGGCGCGGCGCCGCGGCGCTGGAGATGGTGGCGGCGGGGCTCTTTGCCGCCGGTCGACGCTGCGGCGTCGCGGTCGCGGCGCTGATGGCGGTCAGCGACGTCGGCAGCGAGGAGATCGAGGACGAGGCGCTGCTCGAAGCATCGATCAAGATGGGCCGGGTCGCGCTGACCGCTTTGTCTAGCTCTGGTTGAGGGCCGACTCCTCGCCGGCCTTCTCGCTCCCGGCAACCCGGCTGCGCAAGGAGCTCAGCTCGCGCGCCGTCTCGTCGAGCTGGTCCTCGACCGACTCGAGGCGGTCCGAAAGCGAGCGGATCCGGCGCTCGAGGCGCCCGAGGTCGTCGGCGGAGGGAAGCCCGACCGCGTCCATCGCCCGCCGTTGCGCCTGGGTCGCTTTCTCGCCCATCCCCAGGGCCGAGGAGAGCGCCTGGCGCAGGAGCGGGTTGTCGAGCACCGCGTTGGTCAGCTCGCTGACCGCATCGGTGCTCCGCGATCGCCGTCCGTCTTCGGAGTCTGGTCCGTGCTCGTCCATCGGGTCAGCAGCGTAGCGGTCCTGGTGCGATGACCGAAGATTTGCAAGGTGTTAAGCCTCACCTGCTTCGTGCCTGACGCGAATAGGGTGCAGGCGACGGTTCTACGTTGAAATGGCCTTTGTTAATGAGTAGGTTTGTTTTGCCTGTACGCAGGGAGCCGCGGTGCGTGAATTGCGCGGGTTTTCCGTCGCCTACGGGCAGGGAGTGACGGGATCCGGCCGATGAGGAGAAAGCTGGCAATCACGACGGCGCTGGCCGTCCTCTCCGCCCTGCTCGGCGCGGTCGTGATCGGTGGCGGGCTGGCCAACGGAGCGGGCGTCGCCGGGGTCACGGTCCCGCAGGTCAACCTCGGTCCCTGCGTCGACGGCGTCGACAACGACGGCGACGGGAAGGTCGACCTCGCCGATCCCGACTGCCTCGCCTCCGGCGGCGCCACCGAAAGCGGCGGCCACAGCGTCATCCCGACCACCCCGACGACCCCGACCACCCCGACGACCCCGACCACGCCGGGTGGCGCTGGTGGCGGCACGAGCACGGGGACGACCACGACGACGACGACGACCGGCAGCGGCGCCAGCTCGGTCACCGTCTCGCCGGCCCCGGGCGCCGGCAAGGGCGGCGCTGGCGGCGGCAACGGCGAGACCGGCGGCGTCGGTCCCGGCAAGGCCAAGAACCAGAGCGACGTCCAGCAGAAGAAGAACCTCAAGCCCCCTCCCCCCTACGAGTCCAACGGCACCCCGACCGTCGGCAACCCCTCGGCGACGATCGCCCCCTTCGGCCCCGCCCCGGTCGGAGTCCCGAACATCGTCATCGACCAGTTCGAGATCCCACCCTTCCTGCTGCCGATCTACCAGGCCTGCGGGACCCAGTACGACATCCCCTGGGAGGTGCTGGCGTCGATCAACAAGATCGAGACCGCGTTCGGCACCAACCTCAACGTCTCCAGCGCCGGCGCGATGGGCTGGATGCAGTTCATCCCCTCGACCTGGCGGGCCTACGGGGTCGACGCCAACGGGGACGGGCGCAAGGACCCCTACAACCCGGTCGACGCGATCTGCGCCGCGGCCCGCTACCTGCGCGCCGCCGGCGGCAACAGCGACCTGCGCTCCGCGATCTTCTCCTACAACCACGCCGACTGGTACGTCGACGAGGTGCTGCTGTTCGCCCGCTCCTACGGCAAGATCCCGTCCGACCTGCTCGGCTCGCTGACCGGCCTCACCGAGGGCGCCCACTTCCCGGTCGCGGCCAACGCCCGCTACGCGGACGACATCTCCGCCCGCCAGGCGATCCACGACTCAAAGACGGCCCGCAAGCAATACGGCAACGCCGCCAACGTGATCGAGTCCTCACCGACCCGCCGCGGCATCAACATCTTCGCCCGCAAGGGCGCCGCCGTCGTCGCGGTCAACGACGGCGTGATCAAGAGGATCGACCGCTCGCCGAAGCTCGGCCTTTACATGGTCCTCCAGGACGCCTACGGCAACCGCTTCACCTACGCGCAGCTGGGCTCGATCGTCCGCAGGCACCCGGTGCCGAAGAAGGCGAAGCTGAGCGCCAAGGACTTCAAGCTCGTCTCGGTGCCCGCCGACAGCGCCCCGAGCCAGCCCGCCACCATCGGCGGCGGGGCCACGGCCCGCAAGACCACAAACGGGCTTCCCCAGAGCGGTCGCCCGACGCGGATCCACGGCTCGCTCGGTCACCAGCTCGAGGACATGGCGTCGCACAAGGTCCCCGCCTTCACCACCTTCAAGAACTACTTCAAGGACGTGCTTGGCCTGAACAGCAAGAACTCGAAAGTCGAGAAGCTGCACGAGGGCTCGAAGGTGATCGGCGGGACCGTGCTCGCCAAGGTCGGCGGCCCGCAGGGCAGCGCCGCGCCGCACATCAACTTCTCGATTCGCCCCGCCGGCCGCGGCGCGCCGCGCATCGATCCGAAGCCGATCCTCGACGGCTGGAAGCTGCTCGAGGCAACGGCGATCTACCGTGCCGCCGGCAAGAACCCGTTCCTCCGCAACGTCGGCGTCGGCGGCGTGCTGCTGATGTCCAAGGAGGCGCTGGAGCGCCGCGTGCTCTCCGACCCGCGGCTCGAGATCTACTCCTGCGGGCGCACCGACATCGCGACCGGGCAGATCGACCGCCGCATCCTGGCGGCGATGGAGTACCTGGTCGAAAAGGGATTCCGGCTCGGGATCACCTCGCTGAAGTGCGGGCACAGCTTCCTGACCTCGTCCGGCAACCAGAGCGAGCACACGACCGGCGACGCGATGGACATCGCGACGATCAACGACGTGCCGGTAGTGGGCCACCAGGGCCCCGGCACCCTGGCCGCGTCGCTGATCGAGTCGCTGCTGCAGCTGCAGGGGACGATGGCCCCGCACCAGATCATCTCCCTGATGGACTTCCCCGGCCCGCAGAGCTTCCCGCTCGCGGACCACTACGACCACGTGCACGTCGGCTACCACCCGCTCTACGACAACAGCCAGCTGAGCAAGCAGTTCAATGCGCTGCTGAAGCCCGGTCAGTGGCAGCGCCTGATCACCCGCCTCGGCCAGATCGCCAACCCGACGGTGCGGACGCGGATCTCGAAGGCGGCGCTGCCGGCAGCGAAGCCGAAGCGCGCCTCCAGGGCCCACAAGGGCGACTGAGTGGTCGCCTCCAAGGGCTACTAGGCTTCGGCGATCGCCGGCGGCGCGCAGCTCTTCCCCTTCGCACAGCTCGAGTACGCGGGCCAGATCGGGCTCGGCGACGGGCGCTACCTGGCCCGTTCCCCCGGGGACCCCGGCACGCCCCAGCCGACAAAGTCGGCCGACCGCTCGCCTACGGCTCGCTCCAAAGCGGAGGACGCGCCGGGCATTGGTGCCCGTGAGGAAGTCCTCGTCGTCGAGACGCTGGCCGCCCCGCGCCCGGCGCGCCGCCGCCGCCGCGCCCGCGAGGCCGACGGCGGGCCGCCCGGCGAGGTTCCGCTGACCCGGGTCACCGCGGTGCGCGCGAACCCGTTCGCCGATGAGGACGGGGCCGCGACCTGGATCGAGGAGATCGCCGCCGACGCCGACGCCCTCGAGGACGCCGCCGAGGAGGGCCTGCGGCTGCTCAACCGGGCGCTCGCGGCGCAGCGAGCCGCCGCCGGCGATCCCTACGTGCAGGAGCTCGGCCTTGCCCGTGCGGTCGCGATCCGGATCGGCTACGGGAGCGGCGAGCAGGTGGCGAAAGGCAAGTGGATCCAGGCCCGCGAGCTCGAGCCCGGCGCCCCGGCGCCGGGACGCGGCGGGCGGCGGGCCCGCCGCGATGCCGCGCTCGCCCCCCAGGAGCGGCTCGCCGCCGTGCTCGGTGGCCGCGAGTCGCTCGACGCCTGCGAGACGCTGCTCGCCCGCGCACGGCTCGACCTCGACAACGGCCTCGACCGCGAAGCCGCGCTTCAGCTTCGAGTCGGGGTCGAGGCCCTGCTGGTCGAGCTTCGCGGCGCGCTCGAGGACCCCGGCCACGCCGAGGACATGGAGGAGCTGCGCCAGCGCCGCGGCGACGTCGGGGAGGCGGCCAACGCGGCGCTGCGCGGCCCGCTCGACGCCGGCGTGGTCGAGAGCGTCGCCGAGCTGCTCGCGATCGCCGAGCGGATCCTGCGCCGCCGCCGCGTCCTGCGCGGCTAGTTGCCGCCCTGGCCGCCCCCAGAAAGTCTCGGCCCGATCCCAGGCTTCTCCCAGGGTCCGCCGCGAGGCTGTCGGTCGAGGAGACGACCCAGCCTCTCGACATCCGACAAGGAAGGACGACCAAAGATGAAGCGCACACGATTCACCCAGGTCGCCGCGGCCGCCGCGATCTGCGCGACCGTCGCGGCGATGATCGGCATCGCGTCCGGCGCGGCCGCCCCGGCGAAGAACGCCGGCAAGGGGGCGCAGACGCGCGCCTTTCGCGGCCTGCCGCCGCCCCCGAACGGACGCGGATTCCGCGCTCACATGCGAGGCAAGGGGCCGGCGCCGTTCGGTGGCCCGCCCGTGCACTCCGAGATGGTCGTCCCCAACAAGGCCGGCGACGACTTCATCACCGTCACCCAGGACAGCGGCAAGGTCGAGTCGGTCTCCGGCGATCAGATCACGATCACCGAGGGGACCAAGCAGGCCACCTACAAGACCGTCAGCATCGACGTCCCAAGCGACGCGAAGGTGCTGCGCAACGGCAAGCAGGCCGAGCTATCCGACCTGCAGTCCGGTGACCAGGTGCACGTCTCGCAGTCGCCGCAGGGAAGCTTCGTCTTCGCGACCGACGGCGCCTTCCTGAAGAAGACGATGCAAAACGGCCGCGGCATGCCACCGCCCCCCGGTTTCGGCGGTGCGATGCCCGGCGGTCCGCCGCCGATCGGCCCACCCCCGCGCCAGCGCGGCGGCAACAACAACTGATCCACCTCCCGGGGATCAGACGCCAAGGGCCACGGCCCGTCCCGGTTCGCCGGGGCGGGCCGTCGCTCTCTCACGCACGTCTCTCAGGGTTTTCTCAGCCGCGGCTTAATTGCCCGAAAGGGGGCCGACCTACCGTCCCCGCATGTTCGACCTTGCGGCCGCCACCGACGGACATCTTTTCTGGATCATCAGCCGCGCCGCCGGTGCCGCCGCTCTGCTGCTCTCAAGCGCCGCCGTGGCGGCCGGCTTGCTGCAGAGTGGCTGGCTGCGGCGCGGCCGCAGGGGTGAGCTCCGGGCCGTGCATGAGGCCCTCTCGCTCGCCACGATCGCGGCGATCGTCATCCATGCAGCGGCGCTGCTCGGCGACGGCTTTCTGGCGCCGAGCCTTGCCGACGTGACGATTCCGTTCGTCAGCTCATACCAGCGACTCTGGACCACGCTCGGGATCCTCAGCGGCTGGACGCTGATCGCGCTCGGCATCAGCTATTACGCTCGCGGCCGAATCGGCGTTGCACGCTGGCGTCGCATCCATCGCTTCACGGCGCTGGCCTGGGTCGCTGGACTGGCGCACTCGCTCGGGCAAGGCACCGATGCGGGAGAGGCCTGGTTTCTCGCCGCGACGGCGGTTGCCGTCCTGCCCCCGCTGGCGATGCTGACGCTGACCCATCTGGCGCCGCAGGCGCGGGGGGCTGCAACATGAGCGCCCGCCAGGCGCGCAGGGTTCTTCAAGCCCGGCGGATGCGGATCGCCCGGATCCGCAAGACCGTCGCCACCCTCTCGATCGTCGTCTTCGTTGCCCTGTTCTCGACCATCTACCTGCAGATGGCGAGCGGTCGCGATCCGGTCCTCGGGACGCAAGCGAGCACGGCCAACGCGGCATCCACGCCGCGACCCACAAGCGCGGCCGCTTCGGGGGAAGAGTCGTCTCAGGACGACTCGACGACAAACGAGAGCTCCCCGGGCGCCGGCTTCGCAACCGTCCCCACCCCAGCTCCCAGCGCCCCGCTCACGCCGATGACCACCTCCCAGTCTTGAGCGCCGAGACGGGCGACAGTTTCGCCTGCTTCGGCTCGACCTGCTCGGTGGCCGTCGGCGGCGCTGCCGCCGGCGACGCGGTGCGACTGGCGCGAGAGCGCCTGCTGGCCTGGGATGAGCGGTTCAGCCGCTTCTCGCCCGACAGCGAGCTTTCGCGCCTCAATGCCGATCCGCGCGAGGTCGTGCCGGTCAGCCCGATCATGGCCAGCTTCCTCACCGCGGCGATCGCCGCCGCCCAGCAAAGCGAGGGGCTGGTCGACGCGACGCTCCTGCCCGAGCTGGAGGCCGCCGGCTATGTCGGCGACCTCGCCGAAGGCGCGCCGCTAGCCGGAGCATTCGGCGAAGCCCCGGACCGGCGCGCGGCCCAAGGCCGCCCCGGCGCGCCCTGGCGAGCCGTTTCGGTGCTACGGCGCGCCGTTCGCCGGCCGCCCGGGCTTCGCTTTGACAGCGGCGGAGTCGCCAAGGGCCTCTTCGCCGACCTGATCGGCGCGGCGCTTGGCGGTCAGGACAGCTTCGCGGTCGAGTGCGCCGGCGACATGCGGGTCGGAGGCTCGGCGGGCCTGCCGCGCCCCGTACAGGTCATCAGCCCGTTCGATGGCTCGGTCATCCACGCCTTCGAGCTGACCGCCAGCGGCGTGGCGACGAGTGGCATCGGCAAGCGCAGCTGGCTCGATCGCGGCGGTGCCTTCACGCATCACCTGCTCGATCCCTCCACGGGCCGCCCCGCGTTCACCGGCGTGGTCCAGGCGACAGCGCTCGCACCAACCGCTCTCCTCGCCGAGGTGCGGGCGAAGGCCGCGCTTCTCAGCGGTCCCGCCGGGGCGAACCGCTGGCTCCCGGACGGCGGCGTGCTCGTGCTCGACGACGGCTCCGTGCAGCACCTCGATCCGGGCGGCGAGACGCTCAGCCGGCGAGCGCCGCAGCTTCGACCGGCAGCCTGACCGTGAACCGGGCGCCGCCGCCGGGATGGTTCTCGGCCAGAACGCTGCCGCCGTGCGCCTCGACCACGCCGGCGACGATCGCCAGGCCGAGGCCGGCACCGCCACTGTCGCGGCCGCGCGCGTCGCTGGCGCGCCAGAAGCGCTCGAACACCTGGGCGGGGGCGCCGTCGGACAGCCCCGGACCGTGGTCGCGGACGGAGAGCACGGCGTCGCTGCCCTCGACGGCGAGCTCGACCTCGATCGGGGTCCCCTCCGAAGTGTGGGCGGCGGCGTTGGCGAGCAGGTTGGCGACGACCCTGCGCAGCTGGTCGGGGTCGCCGTCGATCTCGACCTCCCCCACCCGCAGGCTGACCTGGCGGTCCGGATGCGCGACCCGCGCGTCGTCGCCGGCCTCTCTGACGATGCTCCGCCAGATCGACCGGCACCCGCACCGGCTCGCGCATCTCGTCGAGCCGGGCAAGGGCCATCAGGTCGTTGACCATCGCGCTCATCCGCACCGACTCGTTCTCGATCCGGCGCATCGCCTTCTCGAGCTCGGCCGGGTCCGCGGCGGCGCCGAGCCTGAAGACCTCGGCGTAGCCGCGGATCGAGGTGAGCGGCGTGCGCAGCTCGTGCGAGGCGTCGGCGAGGAAGCGGCGCATCCGCAGCTCGCTTTGCTCGCGCTGCTCGAAGGCCTCCTCGATCTGGCCGAGCATCGCGTTCAGCGAGACTCCGAGCCGGCCGACCTCGGTGCGCGGATCGGTGTCGGGGACGCGTTCGGAGAGGTCGCCGGCGGCGATCCGGCCAGCGGTGTCCTCGATCTCCTCCAGCGGCCGCAGGCCGAGGCGGATCAGCCACCAGGCGAGCAGCGCCAGGCCAATCAGCACAGATGCGGTGACGATCGCGCCGATCAGCGCCACGTGGTTGAGGGTGTCCTGGAAGTCGTTGAGCGGAACCGCGACCACGGTGGTGAGCGCGGAGCCCGGGGCGCGAAACGCCGCGGCCCGGAAGCTGGCGTCGTCGTCGGAGCCGATCGTGAACGTATGCACCGGCCCTACCGGAGTCGAGATCGGGAGGCTCCGCGGGAGCTTGGGGGCGGGCAGGGAGGCCTCCCCGTAGCTGAAACTGACACGGCTGATCGTGCGCCCGCGGGCGTCTCTCAGCACGGCGTAGGTGCCTGGTGGAAGCTCGAAGGCCTGCGGAGGCCCTCCGGCTTGCGCCGGTCCGGGACCCTCGTCACCCGGCGGTGGCGCCGGTTGGGTGCCGGGCCGAGGCCCGGGCAGCGGCCCCTGGTGTGGCAGCTGGCGGCGCAGCTGCCGGGCGCCCGGCTGCGCCAGCAGCGCCACCGTCGCGGCGCCGCGCGCCGATTCGACCTGCTGGTCGACCCGTTCGGAGAGATGCGAGCGCAGCGAGCTGTAAGAGACCGCGTCGACGACGATCAGGCCAATCGCCGCGAGGGCGAGCAGGCTGAGCAGCAGTCGCAGGCGCAGCGACATCTCAGGCCCGGGGAGCGCGCAAGGCGTATCCGACCCCGCGCACGGTGTGGATCAGGCGCGGGCCGCTTTCTTCGAGCTTGCGACGCAGGTAGCTGACGTAAGTCTCGAGCACCCGCGCGTCGCCGCCGAAGTCGTACTCCCAGACGTGATCGAGGATCTGCGCGCGGGTCAGAACGTGGCGCGGATGCAGCATCAGGTAGCGAAGCAACCGGTACTCGGTGTCGGTCAGCTCGATCAGCCGCCCGCCGCGGCTGACCTCACGGGTGTCGTCGTCGAGCTCGAGGTCGGCGAAGGAGAGGCGGCTGCCGTCGGCGTGCGAGAGGCCGGCGCGGCGCAGAATCGTGCGGATCCGGGCGAGAATCTCCTCTACGCTGAACGGCTTGGTCACGTAGTCGTCGCCGCCTAACGTGAGCCCGCGAACCTTGTCTTCAGTGGTGTCGCGGGCGGTGAGGAAGAGAATCGGGATCCCGGCCCGGCGCTCGTCAAGGCGCCGGGCGACCTCGAAGCCGTCGAAGTCGGGCAGCATCACGTCGAGGACGATCAGGTGGGGGCGGAAATCCTCGGCCCCCTTCAGCGCCTCTCGGCCGCTGCCGGCCTTCTCGACCGCGAAGTCCTCGTAGCGCAGCGCCATCGCCAGCACGTCGGCGATGTTCTGGTCGTCGTCGACGACGAGGACCCGCATCTCCTTGCCCTCGCTGTTGCCCTCGCTCGCTGCTTTCGCGGCCGGCATAGCACCATCATCGTGGCTGAAGCTGAGAGTTTCCTGAGAAGGTCGATCGCCCGCGAAAGACCCGAAACCGGGTAGGCGCAGACCTTGCCCTAGGTGTTGACCGGTTATAGCGTTGGCCCAGCGAAGGAACCGCGTCCCCGCGCACAAGGAGCGTGCCCATGCGTCTCACCGTCCGAGCCCTACTCGCCAGCGCCGCGATCGCCATGCTCGCCCCCTCTGCTGCGAGCGCCAACTTCAGCTTCGGCGTCGCCGCCGGTGAGGTGACCTCGGACTCGGCGAAGCTCTGGGCGCGTTCGGATCACTCGGGCCTGGTCGTGCTCAAGGTCGCAACCGACCCTGGCTTTCACCACGTGGTGGGGTTGAAGGTCGCCCTCGCGACTCAACTGGCCGACCTCACGGTGCAGCGCACGGTCGACCACCTGCGCTCGAACACCCACTACTGGTACCGCTTCATCCGCCTCGGCACCTCCGATGCCAGCGCTGTCGGCAGCTTCGTCACCGCCCCGGGCCGCAACGACAACGCGCCGATCCGCTTCGCCTGGACCGGCGACACCGACGCCTCGACCCTGCCCGGCGAGACGCAGCCGTTCTGGAACAACTTCGACGTCTTCAAGCGCATGCAGGACGAGGGCAACCAGTTCAACATCCACCTCGGCGACACGATCTACTCCGACAGCGAGGTGCCCGGGCGGCTCAACCCGGTCGCGCTCACGGTCGCGCAGAAATGGGCCAAGTACAGGCTCAACCTCGGTCAGGCGAAGCTCGACAACCTGCGCGGCTCCGCCGGCTTTTACTCGCAGTGGGACGACCACGAGTTCATCAACGACTTCTCGCGCTATGAGAACACCTTCTCGAGCGGGTCGATCAACGGCAACCTGCTCTACCTGCGCGGCCTGAAGGCCTTCACCGACTACGCGCCGGTCGACTACAACTTCCGCGACGGGCTCTACCGGACGCGCCGCTGGGGCAAGAACCTGGAGCTGTTCTTCCTCGACGAGCGCTCCTTCCGCTCCGCGAAGGCGAGCGCGAACGGCGTCTGCGACAACCCGGCGACCGGCGAACCGGATCTGGCGCCGACCGCCCCGCAGAGCACCCGCAACCTGTTCGCGGCGCTGGTGCCGTCGCTCGCGCAGCCGGTCTCCCCGGCATGCCTGGCGGCGATCAACGACCCGCATCGCACGATGCTCGGCCAGCACCAGCTGGACCAGTTTCTCTCCGACGTCCACCATTCCAACGCCCGCTTCAAGGTCGTCGTCAACGAGGTCCCGATCCAGCAGTTCTACGCGCTTCCCTACGACCGCTGGGAGGGCTATGAGGCCGATCGCCAGCGGGTGCTGCACGGGCTCCAGGGCACCAAGAACGTCGTCTTTCTGACCACCGACGTGCACGCGACGCTCGCCAACGACGCCCGCTTCAAGACACTGGAGCCGGGCGGGCCGCTGAACAGCGGCATCCTCGACGTCACCGTCGGCCCGGCGGCGACCGCGAACTTCGCCATCGAGATCGACAACGCGACCGGCGTCCCTGGCGGCGCGGGGCTGATCGACAACGTCTTCTTCGAGCCGCAACCGCCGGCGGGTCTGGGGATGCAGTGCTCGATCCTCGACCAGTTCAGCTACGGCGAGGTCTCGGTGACCAGCTCGAAGCTAACGATCACCCCGAAGAACATCGACGGCGTCCCGCAGACCAGCGACGACGGGCCCTGCGGGCCGATCGTGCTCGATTACCAGCCCTAGAGGCAGCTGAGCGGCCCGGCGCGCGAGGCTCGCCCCGCCCGCTACTCGCGATGGGTCAGCGTCGCCGTCGCCTGCGCGGTCGGCTTGATGCTCAGGTAGTCGACGTCGACGTGCGGCGGCCGGGTGACGGCGTAGGCGATCGCGTCGGCGACGTCGGCGGCGCTGAGCGGCTCGAGGCCCTCGTAGACCTTCGCCGCCTTGCGCTCGTCGCCGCCGAAGCGCACGATCGAGAACTCGGTCTCGACCAGCCCCGGGGCTACGGTCGTGACCCGGACCGGATCGCCGAGCAGCTCGATGCGCAGCGTCTCGGAGACCGCATGGGCGGCGTGCTTGGCGGCGGTGTAGCCGCCGCCGCCGGGATAGACCTCCTGCCCGGCGACCGAGCCGACGACGACGACGTGGCCGTTGCCGCTTGCCTTCAGCGCCGGCAGCAGCGCCCGGGTCACCCGCATCACCCCCATCACGTTGGACTCGTACATCTGCCGCCACTTCTCCTCCTCGGCCTCGGCGATCGGCTCGAGGCCGAGGGCGCCACCGGCGTTGTTGACCAGCACCGCGGCGTCTGGGACGGCCTCCGCGAGCGCGGCGACCGACTCGCTGTCGGTGACGTCGAGGCGAAGCGCCCGCCCGCCGATCTGCTCGGCGAGCTCGCTCGCAGCGCTCCAGGCGCCGTGCCGCGGCGACCACCCCGAAGCCGGCGGCGGCCAGCGCCCGCGCGGTCGCCGCCCCGATGCCGCTGCTGGCCCCGGTGACGACCGCGACGCGACCGTCGCCGGTCACACCGGTGGGCGGTCGAGCGAGGCGAGCACCGCGGTCATCTCCTCGACCACGTCGCCATCCAGCTTCACCTCGGCCTCGGAGTCATACGGGGTCGGGCCCTGGGTGACGATCGCGAGCTTCGCGCCTGCATCGAGGGCGATCTGCGGCAGCCCGGCGACCGGGTAGACCTCCAGCGAGGAGCCGACGCAGAGCATCAGCTCGCAGCCCTCGGCCATCGATTGGGCCTCGGCCATCGCCGCCTCGGGCAGGAGCTCGCCGAAGAGGACTACGTCGGGCTTGACCAGGCCGTCGCAGGCGCTGCAGTGGGCGACTCCGTTGCTGAACAGGGCATCGACCCTCTCGAGCGGAAACGAGGCCTCACACGCGGTGCAGCTTGAGGTGTCGATCGAACCGTGCACCTCGATCAGCCGCTTGCTGCCGGCGACGCGGTGCAGCCGATCGACGTTCTGGGTCACGACGGCGTCGAGCCTGCCCTCGGACTCGAGCTGGGCAAGCGCCCAGTGCGCCGCGTTGGGCTGCTTGTCGCCGAGCATCTCGAAGCGCGGCCGGTAAAAGCTCCAGAACCGCTCCGGGTCGCGGCGGAAGGCGTCGATATGGGCGACTTCCATCGGGTCGACGTTCTCCCACAGCCCCGTTCCCGGGCTGCGGAAGTCGGGGATCCCCGAGGGCACGGAGATCCCGGCGCCGGTCAAGGCGACCGTGCTTTGCGACTCGCTGATCAGCCCGGCCAGACGTGCGGCCGTGTCATCCCTGGCTGCAATCCCCACGGGCCCACACTAGCGAGAGAGCGGTGTTGAGTTGCAGGTTTTGCAGCGTGTGAGAGGATCGCCGCGCTTGGGGGAAAGCGGCAGGGCTGGGCTCTGCCGGAGACAAGGAGGGTCGATGTCAAAGCGGGTACGAGACCGGATCACCTTTTCGAACGTCGTCGCCGTGCTGGCGCTCTTCTTCGCGCTCGGGGGCACCGTCTACGCGGCGGGCAAGATCAACGGCCACCAGGTCAAGCCGAAGTCGCTGCCCGGCAATCGTGTGAAGCCGAAGTCGCTGCCCGGCAACAGGGTGAAGCCGAACACCCTGACCAGCCGGCAGATCAACGACGCGAGCCTGAGCGCGGTGAAGAGCGCCAAGTCGCTGGCGAACGTCACCTACCAGACGGCGACGGCAACGCTTCCGGGCGGCGCCAGCGACCCGGTCACGACCACCGCGACCTGCCCGAACGGGCTCAAGGTACTCGGCGGGGGCGGTGTGGTCAGCGATCCCCTCAACGGAGGGTTCATCAACGACACCGGCCCGACCCCCGGTCACACGGGCTGGGTGGTGCACGCGTACTCCGGCACCGCGACCAGCACGATCACGGTGACCGCGATCTGCACCTCGGTCAGCGCGACGACTCCGTAGCTACAACCGATTCGGCGCGGCGCGTGGCCTGCGGGTCGCGCGCCGCGTCCGGATCGCCTGCCCTAATCCGGCCCCGGCGCTGCCCCGCCCGTCCCCGGCGCTGCCCCGCCCCGCGGATCGTCGATCCCCAGGTCGGCCACCGCCTGCTCCCAGCCGGCATAGGCCTGAAACCGCCACAGCAACCCGTCGCGCATGATCAGGTGGACGGTGAGCGGCAGGTCGACCTCCATGTCGCGGCGGCCGCTGGCGCGGAACCGCACCACCATCAGAAGCGAGCGGGAGTCGAGCTCGACCAGGTCCTCGATCCCGAGATCGAGCGTCTCCCAGGGCTCCATGAACTCCTTCCAGACCTCGCGAAACCCCTCGTGGCCCGCGTAGACGGAGTCGAGGCCGGGGAATACGCCCGTGGTCACGTAGACCAGGTCCGGGTGCATGAACTGCAGCGTGGCCTCGACGTCGCCGGTGCTCCAGGCCCTGAAACCCGCCTCGGCGAGCTCGATCGAGGTCTCCTGCCCGGTCGGCGACGGGTACGGCTCTTTGCCTGATTCCGCCATCGCCCCAACCTATCTCAGCACCGACCGCTCGCGCCCCCGCCGGCGGGGGCGAATCGAGCGACTCGGCGCAGCGCGGCCTTTGGCACGCGCCGGGGTCGCGGTCCGCCTGCCGCTTGCTGCCGTGGGGTAGTTCGAATATTTGCTAGCGCCGGATGCCCGCTCGTGAAAGAGTCGCGCGCGTTTCCTGGAAGCAGGCAGATGGGGGATCTGCCTCGATCAGAGGAGAACCAATTGAGAAAGCTCGTGCGCAATCGCATCACCTTCTCGAGCGTCATCGCAATGCTCGCCCTTTTCATCGCCCTCGGGGGGACCGTCTACGCCGGAAGCAAGATCAGCGGCAAGACGATCAAGGCGAAGTCGATCCCAGGCAACCGGGTCAAGCCGAACTCCCTGACCAGCAAGCAGATCAAGGACTCGAGCCTGACCAAGGTCAAGACGAGCTCCGGGCTCGCCAAGGTGACCTACGCGGTAGCCACGCAAACGTTGGATCCCAACGTGAACACCGTGTATACGGTCACCGCCACGTGTCCCTCGGGGCAAAAGGCAATCGGCGGTGGAGCCACGGTCGGCGACCCAACTAGCGGTGGCTTCGTCACCGACGCCACGTTCACCGCGGATCGCAGCGGCTACGTGGGCCATTTCTTCTCCTCTGGGACTGGGGAGCCCGTCGACACGGGCACCGTGACGGCAGCCTGCGTCCCCGCCAGCTCGACCTCGGGCTAGCCGCCCGCTACACGAATTCACTCGCGGCGCGCGATCCTCGGGTCGCGCGCCGCTTTTCTAGCGACCTTTCCAGTGCGGCTTGCGCTTCTCGAGGAAGGCGCTGATGCCCTCCTTGGCGTCGAAGGAGAGAAAGGCGGTCGCAAAGCCCTCCTTCTCGGCCTCGATTCCATCGTCGAGGTCGCCCCGCTGCGAGGCCTTCTTGATCTCCTCGACCGCGACCGGCGCCGCCTCGGCGAGCCTGCGCGCGAACGAGAGCGCCTCCTCGAAGAGCTCGTGGTCGGGCACGACCCGGTTGACGAGCCCGTGCTCGAGCGCGTCGCCGGATGAGATCGCGTCGCCGATCAGGTTCATCTCCAGGGCCTTGTTCTCGCCGACCAGCCGCGGCAGCCGCTGGGTGCCGCCGAAGCCGGGGATGATCCCGAGCTTTATCTCCGGCTGGCCGAAGACCGCGGCCTCGGCGGCGACCCGCGCGTCGCAGGACATCGCCACCTCGCAGCCGCCGCCGAAGGCGATCGAGTTGACCGCGGCGACGGTAGAGACCTGGCTCTGGCCGAACTCGCGCAGCAGCGCGTGCCCCTTGTCGACCATCTCGCGGCCCGCCTCGGGGTCCTTCATCTCGGTGAACGCCTTGATGTCGGCCCCGGCCGAGAAGACCATCGGGATCGAGGAGCAGATCAGCATCGCCCCCACCCCCTCGGCCTCCTTGACGCGCTCCCAGACCGTGCCGAGGTCCTTCATCACCTGCGGCGAGACCGCGTTCATCGGCGGGTTGACCAGCCAGGCGATCGCCACCGAGCCGCGCGTCTCGAGCTTGACCTGCTCGGGCTGCTCGCCCTCGTCCGGCTGCGGATAGGGATAGAAGCCCTGGCCGGCGGAGAGGCCGATGCGGCCCTGGGCGACGAGCCGCTTGAGCAGCCGCGGCGGCGTGAAGCGCTCGCCATGCTTTTCCTCCAGGCTCTCCATCTTCTCCAGCGCCGTGTCGAGGCCGTCGAGGTCGGCCTTCCAGAACGGCGGGAAGAGCCCGCGGCGCGGGTCAAGGCCGGCGCCGGCCATCATCCCGACGTCGATGTCGCGCACCGAGCAGACGCCCTCCTCGACCAGCAGGCAGGCCTCGCGCAGCGTCTTGCAGGTGAACAGGTCGGCGAGCTCCTGGCTGTCAGGGTCGGCATCGCCCTCGAGCTGCGGCTCGCCGTTTTCGTCATAGAAGCCGCTGCCGGACTTCGCCCCCAGATTGCCCTCGTCGACGAGCTTCTTCATCCCCTTGTGGACGTAGAAGCTGTCGCCGTAGGACTCGTGCAGGTGCTCGGCGGTGTGCAGGGCGATGTCGAGGCCGAGCAGGTTGGTGAGCAAAAACGGGCCCATCGGCGCGAGGTTCGCCTCCGCAACTCCCTCGTCGATCTTCTTGATCGAGAGACCGCCCTCCTCCTGAGCGCGCAGCACCTCGGAGAGGCCGGAGAGCAGGATCCGGTTGACGACGAACCCGGGCACCTCGCCGCAGCTGATCGGCTGCTTGCGGATCGCCTGCGCGAAGTTGGAGGCCGCCTGCATCGTTTCGGCGGAGGTGTCCTCGCCGGCGACGACCTCGACCAGGGGCAGTACCGAGGCGGGATAGAAGAAGTGAAAGCCGACCACCTTGTCGGGCCGCAGCGTCGCGTCGCCCATCTCGGTGATCGAGAGCGATGAGGTGTTGGAGGCGAGGATCGCGCCGCCCGGGGTGACCGCGTCAAGCTCCGCGTAGACCGCCTGCTTGATCTCCATCTTCTCCGGCACCGCTTCGATCACGAAGTCGACGTCGGCGAACTCGTCGTAGGTGGTGGTGCCGGTGATCAGCCCGGTGACCTCGGCGAGGCGTGCGTCGGCCTGCTCCTGGCTCATCTTCTCCTTCGAGACGAGCCGGTCGAGCTGGCCCTTGGTGACCTCGTGGGCCTTCTCGATCGCCGCGTCGACGAACTTCTGCTCGATGTCCTTGACGACGACCGGGATCTCGGCGTTGGCGATCACCTGGGCGATCTCGCCGCCCATCGTGCCGCCTCCGACGACTGCTGCCTTGAAGACGAACATCCGGTCGCGCAGGCTATCGGTCGCATTGCGGCGATGACGCCTGCCCGGCGCCTCTCGACTTCTTACACATTTGTTACACCTCTATGTGTATCAGCTCCCTAGAATCGCTCCGATGGCACGCACCAACATCGAGATCGACGACGAGCTGATCGAGCGCGTGATGCGCTTCTACGGCTACCGCACGAAGCGTGAGGCGGTCGATCGGGCGCTGCGGCGCCTCGACGTCGAGCCGATGAGCCGCGAGGAGATCCTCGCCATGGAGGGGACGGGTTGGGAAGGCGACCTTGACCAGATGCGACAGCCCGATCCGGTGCTCGAGCGGTGGATGAACCGCACCGATTGACCCTCGCCGACAGCTCGGCATGGATCGAGTTCCTGCGGCGAACGGGCAGCCCAACCCACCTCAAGCTTCGCTCGCTGCTCGACTCGCGGCTCGCCACGACCGAGCCGGTCGCGATGGAGCTGCTGGCGGGAGCGCGCGATGGCGAGGAGCATCATCGCCTCCGGCGAATGCTCGGCGGGGTCGAGCTGCTGCCGGTCGCGGGCTTCGAGGACTACGAGACGGCCGCCCAGATCCAGCGGCGCTGCCGAAGCGCTGAGGCGGCAGCGCGAAGCATCGACTGCCTGATCGCCGCCGTCGCGATCCGAAACGGGGTCGCGCTGCTGGCCCAGGATCGCGATTTCGAGCTGATCGCCCGGCACAGCGGGCTTCGGCTTGCCGCCGGCAGCTGACCTCAGTCGCAGCTCAGGCGCCCGCCTCGACGATCTCGGCCCGGTGCCCGCGCGAGCGCGCGAGGCGCCGGTCGGTCGTCAGCAGCGGCATCTCGAGGGCTTCGGCGAGAGCGATGTAGGCGGCGTCATATGGACGAATTGCGTCTGCCACGGTCTCGCCAGTCGCGACGGATTCGCGTGACGCCACTTTCTCGAGCCGTCATCGATCGTCGGCAGCTCCGCGAGTCGCTCGAGCTCGGCGCATTCACTATGCATGCATATCCACACGTGACTGAAGCGAGCGACGAACAACTCCTGCGCCGCGGCTGGAAGTTCGAGATCGACCTCGACCTCGAGTTCTCACCGCGGGTTGAAGACGTCGGCGACGGCTTCACCGCGGTGCTCGACCCTTCGCTGCCGCTGGTCTGGGACTCCAACTACCTGATCGTCGAGCGGCCCGACGCGAGCGCCGCGCTGGTCGCCGCGAAGGCCGACGAGGTGCTCGGCGGGCTGGGAATGAAGCACCGCGCGGTCTACACGCGCGACCCGCGCTGGGGGGCGCCGCTCGCCGACGGGCTCGAAAAGCTCGGCTGGGAGCGTGAGGACGACGTCTACATGCTGCTGCGCCGCGAGCCGGACCGGCCCGCCGCGGTCGCGGTCGAGCAGGTCGGCCTCGACGAGGTCGCGCACGTGAATCGGGCGACGATCCTCGCCGAGGAGTGGGCAAGCGGGGAGGTCGCCGGGCAGCTTCACGAGCGCGACCGCAAGCTCGGCACGGCCTGCCGCGACCGCTGGTTCGCGGCTCGTCACGAGGGTGAGGTCGCCGCCTGTTGCCGGCTGATGCAGCGCGGCGGGATCGGCAAGGTCGAGGACGTCTCGACCCTGGAGACGGCGCGCAACCGCGGCCTCGCCCGCGCGGTCGTCCTCGCGGCGGCCCGCAGCTCGCTCGCCGACGGCGACCAGCTGACCTACATCGTCGCCCTGGCCGGCGACTGGCCGCGGCAGCTCTACGGGCGCCTCGGCTTCGACCCGATCGGCGAGGCGAGCTCGGCGAGACGCAAGCCCGATTGAATCTCCGCACGCGCCCGCGAAGCCGATTCACCTGCTCCTGGGCAGCATCCGCCGCCCCGGTTCGCTACGGTCCCGCTGTTCGGCCGGGTAGTTACCCGGAAAGAAAAGTGTGTCTAGCGCTCGCGTCGTTGCTTCATAGGCATGTTGCGTTCGCTGCACAGATAAGTGGAGGCAATGCATGCCTACGGGAACAGTTAAGTGGTTCAGCAATGACAAGGGCTACGGGTTCATCACGCCCGACGACGGCTCGAAGGACGTCTTCGTCCATCACACCGCGATCGCCGGCGAGGGCTTCAAGTCCCTCGACGAGGGCGCGAAGGTGAATTACGAGTCCGAGGACGGGCCCAAGGGCCCCGCCGCTGTCAGCGGCTCGGTCCAGCAGGCCTAGCCCCGAGCCACCGCTTGGATTCCACGACGCCCGCCACCCGGCGGGCGTCGGGCTTTCCGGGGCCGCCTAGCCGCCGAGGTCGACGCCGCCGGCGGGGACCGCCGCCGGCTCGTCCGGGACCGGCTCGAAGTCGTGCTCCTGCGCTGGGCGCAGCGGCGGCGCGGTGACCCCGCAGGAGAACTCCTCGTGCCTCGGCTCGCCCGGCTCCGGCTCCTCGTGCAGGACCTCGGAGCTGATCGTCAGCCAGGCGAGCACGCCGCCGAGCGCCGCGAGGATCGCGCAGGCGATCATCGCGACCTGGAAGCCGTCGGTCATGCTCGACTCCTCATAGAAGGAGTCGCCGGTGAGCCCCGCGATCAGGGGCAGCACCGCGACGGCGAGCAGGCCGGCGACGCGGGCGACTGCGTTGTTGATCCCCGAGGCCATGCCGGCGTGGCGGGCGTCGGCGGCGGCGAGCACGGTCGCGGTCACCGGCGCGACGACGAGGGTGAGCCCGGCGGCGAAGACGAGCACCGCGGGCAGGATCGAGCGTCAGATAGGAGTCGCCGGGGCTGATCCGGCTCATCCACAACAGCCCTGCGGCGATGATCAGCGGCCCGAGCGTGAGCGGGATCCGCGGACCGATCCGCTGCGCCAGCGCGCCGGAGCGGGCCGAGAAGACGAGCATCAGGCCGGTCACCGGCAGGGTCGCGGCGCCGGCCTCGATCGGCGTGTAGCCCATCGAGATCTGCAGGAACGCGACGAGCAGGAAGAAGACGCCGCCGAGCGCCGCGTAGACGACGAAGGTGACCAGGTTCGCGGCCGTGAACTGCCGCGAGGAGAAGATGTCCAGGGGCAGCATCGGGTTGGGGCTGCGGCGCTCGGCGATCACGAACCAGACCAGGGCGAGGACCCCGAGCCCGCCGACGACCGGGACCGCCGCCGAGCCCCCCGACGCCTCGATCAGCGCGAAAGTCGTCCCGGCCAGGCCGGCCGCGGCGAGGACGACTCCCAGGAAGTCGAGCCGCCCGCCGGCCATCGGATCGCGGGTCTCGGGGACGTGCCGGGTCGCGGCGACGGCGACGAAGAGGCCGATCGGCAGGTTGATCAGGAAGATCGCCCGCCAGGAGACCGCGTCGACCAGATAGCCGCCGAGCAGCGGCCCGATCGCCGCCGCGACCCCGCCGAGCCCCGACCAGGCGCCGATCGCGCGGGCCCGGTCGGCCGGCTTGTAGCTCGCCTCGATCATCGCCAGGCTGCCGGGGGTGAGCAGCGCGCCGCCGACGCCCTGCAGCAGCCGCGCCGCGATCAGGAGCCCGATGCTGGGCGCGACCGCGCAGAGCAGCGAGGCGGCGGTGAAGAGCCCGACGCCGAAGACGAAGATCTTGCGGCGCCCGTAGCGGTCGCCGAGCGAGCCGCCGAGCAGGATCAGCGAGGCGAGGGTGAGCAGGTAGCCGTTGAGGATCCACTGAAGCGACGCGGTCGAGGCGCCGAAGTCGCGGCCGATCACCGGCAGGGCGACGTTTACGACCGTGCCGTCGAGGAAGGCCATCCCCGAGCCGAGCACCGAGATCGCCAGCACCCAGCGGCCCGGGACCGCTCGCGAAGGCGATTCCGCCACCGTCCTCGGCCACCGAAGCGCGGGCGCCGTCCTCGCTCATCCGTCTCCCTTTGCTCGAGTGGCCAAAACCTGCCCCAACACTGACAGAGCGGTCAAGCGCCCAGCAAACGAGCGCCGGCATGGGCGGCCGGGTATTGACAGCGTCTGGCGGCAGCCATAGCTTTCAGCCGCTGGCTTCAGCGGGAGGGCTGGCCGGCGGCTCGCTCAATCCAACACGAAGGAGCTGCTCAAGATGCCTGACTCATTGCGTCGACTCGCGCCCCTCTCGGGGGTTGTCTTTGCGGTGCTGCTGGCCGTTACGTTCACCCTCACCAGTAACACACCGGACCAAAGCGATACCGGACAGCAGGTAATCAGCTTCTACCAGGACCATCACTCGAAGATGGTCATCGGCAGCCTGATCGGCGCGCTCGGCGTCCCGTTCTTCGTCTTCTTCGTCGCGACCCTGCGCGGCTACCTGCGCCAGAACCCGGGCGGGGAGGTGCCTTCGGCGATGGCGCTCGCGGGCGCGACGATGATCGCGGTCGGCGGCGCGACATTCATCAGCCTCGAGTTCGGGCTCGCCGATGTCCGCAACGACGTCTCCCCCGCCGCCGCGCAGGCGATCAACGTGCTCGACAACGTGCTCTTCTGGCCCTTCACGGTGGGCGTCTGCCTGTTCGGGATCGGCGCCGGGCTCGCGATCCTCAACGGCGGCGGGCTGCCGCGCTGGCTCGGCTGGGTCGCCTTCGTGCTCGGGGTGATCGCCTTCACGCCGGTCGGCTTCTTCTCCTTCGTCCTCTTCCTGATCTGGTCGGCGGTGGTGGGGATCATGATCTTCAACCGCGCTGACTCCGCGCCCGCCGCCGGCACCGCCACCGGGGCGCCCGGGGTGACGTAAGCGGTTTCGGGGGCTCGAGCTGGAGCCATCGGAGCGCAGAGTCGGCTCCGACTTGACGGGTGAGCACCGATCCGCGAGCCTTGAGGTCGGGTAACCGGCGAAGGGAGCGCGTGTGACAAGGCTGAGTGGCGAGTTTCAGACCGATCTCTCGATCCAGGGTTCCTTGGAGGCCTGCGCGACGGCGATCGACGGTTTGGGCTGGCGCATCGCGACCGTCGGAAGCAGGCGGATCATCTGCCACGTCGACGGCGAGCCTTCGCCCCGGGTCGAGATCCTGCTCAGCGACTCTGGCGATGGAACCGGAATCGAGCTCGTCGGCAGCGACACGCCCGCAAAGCCGCTGCAGCGGGACGAGTTGGTCCAGGTACTCGATCGTGTCAGAGATGCAGTGCGGAGCTCGATAGAAGCTGCTGAGTCGGGGGGATCGGACGGCGTCGGAACAGTCGCTGCGGCTGACCTTCAGGCGGAAGGGCCAGCGGCCGGCTGGTATGAGAACCCGGCTGGTCCAGGCCTGCGGTGGTGGGACGGCGCCCGATGGAGCGAGCATGTTGAAGTTGTCCCTGGCACGCCCACTGAGTGAGGGTCAGCGTCACTGATCAGCTGGACCTCGGCAAAGCGTCCAGGTCCGCCCGGGCGAGCTCAAACTAACTCCGCCCGCTGCCGACACGGGGGGCATGCGGTGGCAGGGCCTTGCCTTCTCGATCGCTCTTGCGTGCCTGTGCGTGCTCGGGCCGGCTGCGAGCGCCGGGGCCGAGGTGCCCAGCGCGACCCTGGTCGGGGCAAGGGCGATCGCTCCCCCCTCCGCCCCGCCCTCGGTCAAGGCGATGATCCGCGCCGCCAACCACATCCGCCACCGCCGCTACGTCTGGGGCGGTGGGCATCGCAAGTGGAACACGCGCGGCTATGACTGCTCGGGTGCGGTCAGCTACGTCCTTCACGCCGGCGGCCTGCTCGACTACCCGCTCGACTCGACCGGCTTCAAGCGCTACGGAAAGGGCGGCGGCGGAGCCTGGGTGAGCGTCTATGCGAACAAGGGCCACGCCTGGGCGGTGATCGCGGGGCTGCGCTGGGACACCAGCTTCATCACCGACGGCGACCGCACCGGCCCCGGCTGGAGCGAGCTGATGCGCGACCGACACCAAGCACTTCCGCGTCCGCCACCCGCTCGGGGTGCTGGGCGCGACGCCGCTCTGGAAACCCTGAGCCAGCGGCCGGCCGTCAGAGGCTGCCGCGCCGCGCGATCCAGACACTCCCGAAGCGCAGGTCCGTCTTCTCGTTGATCAGGTCGTAGTCGGCGTCGTAGTGCAGGAGGCCGACCTTGTGGCGCTCGGCAATCGCAGCGAGCATCAGGTCAACTCGGCGGCAGTCGATGGTGTCCGGCGCGCGCGAGCTGACTCTGTGCGTCCAAGGCGCGCTTCTCGATTGCTTCGTCGATCGGCAGGAATGGCAGCGCCCGCAGACGCTCGAACAGCGTTCGGTGCTCGGCGCCACCAATGGCCGCGTACCCGGCCTCGAGCAGGAACGGACTTGCCACGGCGATCTCGCCGGCCGCCAGCTGGGCTCGAATCTGGGCCGCTCGCCGCTCCGGGATCGCACCAAGCAGGACCCGCGCCCAGGCCGAGTTGTCAAGCAGAAGGCTGACGATCGGCCCAACCGCGACGACGGACCAGGTCGGCCGCCTCGGGATCGATGAGATTCGCCAGCTGCCCGGTGCGGATCTCGTCCGCGAGGCGGCGGCGATGCTCGGCGTTGCGCTCGGCCCGGAGTCGAGACGCCTTTTCCCGGGCGCCGAGGGTGACGAGCTCGCCGAAGTCGATTCGCTCGGCGTTCAGCTCCCGGCGCAGCTCATCGAGCGCCTCCTGCACGGGCGGCGTCTCGGTGACGGCGTGACGGGGTCGTTTGGTGGGCACGAAGGAAGTGTAACACTAGTGTGACACCCATTACTCGCAGCTCGTGTCGATTCCGTCGCCGATGCGTGACCAGAGGCACTCGCCCTATCTCTCCCGACCGGGTTGCGCCGCCTCCGGCCCGCGCAGCAGCCAGACGCAGGCGAGCAGGCCGACGAGGGCAACGGCGGCCCCGATCAGGTACGCGGCCGCGTAGCCGCCGCTGGTCGGGATCCCGCCGCGCTCGGTGGAATGAATCACGACCCCGAGCACCATCGTGCCCGCGGCAGCGCCAATCCAGCGGATCGTCAGCACCAGGGCGTTGGCTTCGCCGCGCTTCTCGGCGCCGACCGCGTTTGAGAGCGCGGTCAGAAGCGCGGTGAACATCGGCGCGATCGCGAGCCCGAAGGCGAGCAGCGCCGGCAGCAGCGGCCAGTAGCTGTCGGAATCCAGGAAAGCCGCGAGCCAGATCAGCGCCGCGGCGGCGATCGCGTAGCCGAAGATCCCGGGCGTGCGGGCGCCTAGCCGGTCGGTGATCGTGCCGATCTCCAGCGCGTAGAGCGGCCCGAGGACGAATGCGGGCAGGATCGCCACCGACGCGAGCAGCGCTCCGTAGCCGAGGATGTGCTGGAAGTAGGTGATCACGTAGATCGTGAAGCCGGTGAGGATGAACTGGGCCGTGAACATCGCGATCGCGATGCCGCGGAACTCGCCCCCGCCGAGCAGGCTGGTCTCGAGCAGCGGGTCGCTTCGGTTCCATTCGATGACCGTGAACCGCACCAGCACCGCCGCGCCGGCGAGGAACAGGGCGATCGTCGCCGGCGAGCCGACACCCCAGGTCAGCGCCTGCATCAGGGCGACCAGCGTCGCGGTCAGCCCGACCACGAGGACGACCAGGCCGCCGGTGTCGAAGCGGCGCGGCGAGCCGCTTCGCCCCTCGCTGACGAAGCGCCACCCGATCAGCCCCAGCGCCACCGCGAGCACCGCCTGAAAGGCGAAGATCGCCCGCCAGCTGATCGCCTCGGTGAGCAGGCCCGCTGCGAGCGGCCCGAGGACGAAGACCGAGACCCCGATCGCCGAGTACTCGCCGATCGCATGGCCGCGGGTCCGCAGCGGGACCGCATTCGCGACCAGGGCGGCGCTGGAGGGATAGAGGGTCGAGGCGCCGGCTCCGGCGACGGCGATGCTCACGACCAACCAGAGAAAGCCGTCCGAGACCGCGGCCGAGAGCGAGCCGAGCGCGAAGACCGCGAAGGCGACCAGCAGCACCTGCCGGTGCCCGTAGTAGTCGCCGAGCCGCCCGCCCGGGGCGGCGAAAAGCGCCAGGGCGAGGAAGAAGGCGTTGACCACCCACTGCGCCTCCGACGCGGAAAGATGCAGCTCGGAGTCGATTGTCGGCTGGATCACGCCAAGCGCCGTCTGCCCGAGATAGCAGACGAAGAACGCCCCGCCGCCGAACCAGAGCAGCCAGCGATCGATGCCCTCCCCCTCGGCTGCCGGGTCAAGACCCACGCATGCACCTATGCCGGGCGGCCATGCGGGGAGGGCCGCAGCTACCGCTCTGAACCGGTCAACACGTCCAGCACCACCGTGCGATCGGGTGCCGCCAATGCCGACCGGGCAGCGGCCTGTAGCGCTTCGGCGTCGAGCCCGTGGCGCTCAGCGGCCCTGACGAGCAGATCGAGGTGTTGGGCTGGCGAAAGAAGCTCAACATTCGCGGGTCGGGCATCGACCGTGGCAACCGTGCAGAAGTCATCGTCGACGGCATCGGACCCGTCCCACCGCTCGGCGGGAATCAGGTCGATTGAGAGGACATCCGCTTGACTGTCGTATTCGGCTCGCATCAGCTCTTCCTCTCGTGGACCGTAACGACGAAGTCGGGCCTGTCAACCGCGACTACAACCCGAACGTTTCTTCCGCGAACGACCATTTCGTATCTCCTGCGACCTTCAGGATCCTGATCGCGGTGCTCGGCGTCGACCCGAATGCGTTCGACATCAACGTCAGTCAGCCCGAGCCGGCGCATGCGGTTGCGAGCGTGTCTGGAAAATCTCACGCCCCTCTAAGTTGACGGTGGCTACTTCTCGCTGTCGAGCATCGCCATCTGCTGCTCGGGATAGCGCTCGCCGGCGGCGGCGTCGCGCGGCACGGCCTGCTCGATCCGCTCGAGGTCGTCGTCGGTCAATTCCAGCTCCAGCGCTCCCAGCGACTCCTCGAGCCGGTCGCGGCGTCGGGCGCCGATCAGCGGCACGATCTCCTCGCCCTGGGCGAGCACCCAGGCGATCGCGACCTGGGCGACGCTCGCGTCCCGCTGCTCGGCGATCGCGCGCAGCTCCTCGACCAGGGCGAGGTTGTGCTCGAGGTTCTCGCCCTGAAAGCGCGGGCTGCGGGCCCGGAAGTCGCTTGCCTCGGAGCCGCGCTCGGGCGACCAGTGGCCGCTGATCAGCCCCCGCGAGAGCACGCCGTAGGCGGTGATCGAGATCCCCAGCTCGCGGCAGGTCGGCAGGATCTCGTCCTCGATCCCGCGCGAGATCAGCGAGTACTCGATCTGCAGGTCGCTGATCGGATGGGTCGCGTGCGCCTTGCGGATCGTCTCGGCGCCGACCTCGGACAGGCCGATCTGGCGCACGTACCCGGCCTCGACCATCTCCGCGATCGCGCCGACCGTCTCCTCGATCGGGACGCTCTGGTCGAGGCGAGCCGGCCGGTAGACGTCGACATAGTCGGTGCCGAGGCGGTTGAGCGTGTAGGCGAGCCAGGTCTTGACCGCCTGCGGGCGGGCGTCGTAGCCGAGCCAGGACCCCTCGGGGCCGCGCTGGGCGCCGAACTTGACGCTGATCAGGAGCTCGTCGCGGTTGCGGTCGCGGATCGCCTCGCCGATCAGCATCTCGTTGTGGCCCATCCCGTAGAAGTCGCCGGTGTCGAGCAGGTTGACGCCGGCGTCAAGCGCCGCGTGGATCGTCGCGATCGACTCCTCGCGCTCGGCCGGCCCGTACATCCCCGACATCCCCATGCAGCCGAGGCCGATCGCCGAGACCTCGGGGCCGTCGGAGCCGAGCTTGCGCGTCTGCATCGGATTCAGGCTACGCCACCGCTCGGCAACGCCTGCCTACCGTCCTCGGCCGCCCCTAGCCTGCGCGACGATGGGCGAGATCGTCGACGGGCTGGGCGCCGAAGGGCGCCGCCGGGCCGCGGAGCTGATCGCCGCGGGGCGCTTCTTCTGGATCGACGCCGTGAGCGATTCGGGGAGCCGCGAAGCGCTGGCCGAGACGCTGGGCGTCGACGAGCCGGGGCTGACGGCGCTGCTCGACTTCGAGCCCGGCTCGCGCCCGACCCGTCGCTTTCACGCCGACGGCGTCCACGTCGTCTTCGCGATGAGCTGCTTTGCCGGCGGCGAGGCCGACCCGCCGATCGACGTCGGGGTGCTGGTCAGCGGTCACTACGTGCTGACCCTGCACCGCGAGGGGCTGTCGCTGCCGGAGCAGCTCGAGGTCCAGCACCCGGCCGGGCGCAGCGAGCAGTACATGGTCTACGCGGTGCTCGACGCAATCGTCGGCACCGCATATGACGCGCTAAACGACTCAGAGCTGGCGCTGCAGGAGATGGAGCTCAGCGCCGCGGTGATGCGCGATGCGCGAGTGCGGATGAACCGCCTGCACGAGGTCAGCGGGCGGCTGGCCGACATGCGGCGCCGGCTCGGACCGCAGCGCGGGATCTTCGAGCGGGTCGCCGAGGAGATCGGGCGCGTCGAGGGCCTGGAGGCCGACAGCGAGCGCTACTTCGAGCGGATCCGCGACCAGCTCAGCCGTCTCGTCAACTCGATCGACGCCGCGTCGGCGACGCTGGCGCAGGTGATCGACCTGCGCCTCAACGAGACGATGTACCGGCTCACCGTCGTGGCGACGATCTTCCTGCCGCTCACCTTCATCACCGGCTTCTTCGGGATGAACTTCAAGTGGATGGTCGACCGGATCGACACCCCGGCCGCCTTCATCCTGCTCGGGATCGGCGCGCCGCTGCTGCTTGCAGCGATGACCTGGGGCTTCGTGGCGCTGCGAGAGCGGCCGGTCGATAGCGGCCGCGCTGGCGCCGGCGACTAGCGGTTGACGCTGGCCATCATCTCTTCCGGATAGCGCGAGCCGGCGGTCGAGCCGAACGGCGCCGCTTCATCGATCCGCTTCAGGTCATCGTCGGAGAGCTCGACCTCGAGCGCGGCGACGTTCTCCTCCAGGTGCTCGGGCGTCGTGGTGCCCGGAATCGGGACGACCTCGTCACCCTGCGCGAGCACCCAGGCGAGCGCGAGCTGGCCCGGGGCGACCGACTTCTCCTCCG
>CAWJCP010000004.1:0-34752 GCA_963841445.1 uncultured Solirubrobacterales bacterium | reverse complement strand
CGCGACACTGATCGCGACCGCGAGTGCAAGTGCGACAGCGCTAAGTAGTTTCTTGGTCACGCAATTCTCCTTTGCCGTTTCTTGACTTCGGTCATTGCGGCGCCAGACTCGCAGCGGGCGAAGAGGAGCTTGTTACTCGCCTGTAGCGGCGATGTAAAAAAGATGTGAATGGCGGTCAGGCCGCTTCCGCGGAGAAGCGGTAGCCAATCCCGAAGTGGGTGTGGATCAGCGACAGCTCCGGCATCGCCTGCTCGAGCTTCTGGCGCAGCCGGCTCACGTAGACGTCGAGGGAGCGATCCGAGCGCCGCAGCGGCCGCTCCCAGATCGCCTCATAGAGCTCGTCACGGCTCATGATCCGCTCGGCGTTGAAGGCCAGCTCGGTGAGGAGCTGCAGCTCGCGGACGGTCAGGTGCAGTGGGCGCCCGTCGACCAGCGCCGCATGCTCCTCGGGACGGATCTCAAGCCGCCCGGCCCGGTAACGGTTTGCCTGTCCAAGTTCCTCGCGCACGCGGGGAGAGCTTCTCCCTCGCCCGCCCCGAGCCGGTTACGCGGCTGTGAACGAATCGTGAACGGATCGTGAATGGCGGGACCGGCGGCGATAGGCCGCACAGCTGCCGTGAGCGTAGGTGCGATGCCAGATCCGCACCCGCTCCTGGCGCGAATTGACCGGGCCGCCGCAGATCGGACAAGCGCCCATCGCGTCAGCCCGCGTGCCCAGCCTGTGAATTGCGTCTCGAACGTGATCAACCATGACCCCGAAGCTAGGACCTGCGGCTGAAGCCGGTGTGTAGAGGGCGTAAAAGTGGCGTGAAGAGCCGGTGACCGCTAGCCGCGCTCAGGCGCGGCAAGGGGCTGCTCGCCCGGCTGATCCGCGGGCCCAGCCTCGGGCCTGTCGACGTCTCCGGACGGCGGAGAGGGCAGATCCGCCCCCTCGACCAGGGGTTCGGGGTCGAATCGGTAGCCGATGCCGAAATGGGTGTGGATGTAGCTCCAGCTCGGCGAGCCGCGCTCGAGCTTCTGACGCAGCTTGCGGATGAAGACGTCGACCGAGCGGTCGCCGTGCGCCATCGCGTAGCCCCAGACGCGCTGGTAGATCGCCTCGCGCTCGAGCACGTTGCCGTGGGCACCGGCGAGAAGGTGCAGCAGCTCGTACTCGCGGCGGGTCAGCTCGAGGCTGTTGCCGCAGGCGAAGGCCTGAAACCGATCGGGGCGGATCTCCAGCTCGCCGAACGTGAGCGGGCCGACGTCGGCTTCGACCCGGCCGCGCCGGCGACGGCGCACCACGGCCTCGAGGCGAGCGATCACCTCTTCCGGATGGCAGGGCTTGGCGACCCAGTCGTCGGCGCCGAGGCGCAGGCCGCGGACTCGTTGCGCAACCGTCGACTTGCCGGTACAGACGACCACGCCGAGCTCAGGCAGCATTCCGCAGACCTGCTCCAGATAGTCCCAGCCGTCCTCGCCTAGGATCGAGAGGTCGATCACGATCGCGTTGAGCTTCATCGCGACAAGCTCCTCGGGCGCCACGGCGGTCGCGAGCGCGCGGTGCTGCCAGCCAGCCGACTCGAGCCGCTTGTTGAGCACGGTGACGAAGCCACTGTCGGTGTCGATCACCGCGAGGCGTCTGGTGTCTGCCTGATCGTTCATCGAGGTCGTCGGCTGGACATCGACAGAAACGTGCGAACGAGGCGATTCTAGGGACCCGGTGCGGCGGGAAGCTCCATAAGTCCCTGCGTTCACAGGTCTTTCACACGGTCATTGGGGGTTTTTCGGCGTCGGACACACGCCAAACCCCACCGATTGGAGCGCGGGGTACGCCATGGAGTACCGAAGTCTCCACTCGGCGGGCGGTTATCGGAAATTTCACAGCTCCGGGAGAGTCGGAAGCGACAATGCGCCTCGACTCACGAGATTCCTCTCTCATTGGAAACGCGCGGCCCCCGGGCCGCGCGTTTCACTTCCCGGACGTGAGGAACTCCGCCAACAGCTCCGCATAGCGCTGCGGCTCCTGGATGTGGGGGGCGTGTCCAACGCCGTCCCAGCGCATTAGCTTCGCGTTCGGGATCAGCTTCCGGTAGCGATGCTCATGGGCCTCCGGCATCCAGGCGCTGTCCTCGGCTCCGCGCAGGATCCAGACCGGGCACTCGATCCGCGAATAGCGGTCGACGTCGGCGGCCGGGGCTCGCGGGTCGATGTAGCCGATCAGGTCGATGAAGCCGCGCAGCTGGCGCTTCGGATCGGCGAGCGCATGGCCGGCCTCGCGCTCGAACAACTCGGCTCGTCGACGTCGCGCTGGGAGTACTCGCGGAGGGTGTTCTCGGCCTGTCTGCGGATGAAGCGCTCGCCGGCGATCCGCTCGAGCAGCCAGCGGCCCGGCCCGTAGCGGGCCAGCCGCATCGGCAGCGGCGGGCGGGGGCGGCCGAGCGCGCTAGGCGCCTCGATCAGCAGGGCGCGCAGGCGATCGGGCTGCTGCCATCCGAAGCGCAGCAGCGGTGCGCAGCCCATCGAGTGCCCGACAGCAGCGAACCGGTCGATCCCAAGCTCGCCGGTGATTTCGATCAGCTGCCGGAGATGGTCCTCGTAGGTGATCGGCCGGCGCGGCCCGCGGCGCTCGGTGTAGCCGTTGCCGAGCGTGTCGAATGCGACTCCGCGAATCCCCGCGGGCAGGCCGGCCAGAAACGGCTCCCAGGTGCTCGCCGAGCTGGTGATCCCGTGCAGGAAGACGACCGCGTCGCCGTCGCCGGGCCGCTCGAGCACCCGCACTGCCCCCGACGGGACCTCGACGAAGCGTTGCTGCACGGCGGCCACGGCGAGAACATATTCGCGGGCGGCGAGTGCCGCCCGCGAAGCGATTCTGCGAGCCGCTCAGCGAGGCTGCGGGACCCGCAGTGAGCCCAGGGCGCGACCGCGGCGCCTTGCGGTGCGCGGGGTCGGGGCTGAGGGCCGGACCGCGACCCTGGCGACGAGCCCGAACCCGCCGCTCGCCGTTCCAACGGCCAGCAACCCTGCTGCGATCGCGATGCCGATCGGCGTTGAGAGGCCGGCCGCAAGCAGCACGGCGAGCCCGAGCATCGAGACGGCGATCGCCAGGGCGACACCCTGGCGCGCGGCCCGGGTGACATCTTCGAGGTGCACTGTGGTCGTCTTCATGCCGCCACCGTAGGCAGGCGGGGACGTCGCCTGGTTTAGGAGTTGTGACCCCCTTGTGACGCTCCTGTGAAGCGGGGCCGCCCGGGGCGCCTAGAAGGTGGCGCTCTTGACCCCGGTGGCGATCAACAGCAGGCAGAAGGTCCCAGCGGCAAAGCGGTAGTAGGCGAACGGCCGGTAGCTGTGAGTTCGCACGAGGCGCAGCAGGAAGGCGATCGCGGCGTAGCCGGAAATCGCGGCGGCGATCGTCCCGACGACCATCGGTCCCCCGACGCCGCTGGGCAGGCCGTCGTGGACCGCCTTTGCGGCGCTGTAGACGGTGGCGCCGGTGACGACCGGGATCAGGAACAGGAAGCTGATCCGCGCGGCGCTGTCGCGATCAAGCTGCAGATAGCGGGCCATCGTGATCGTGATCCCCGAGCGCGACGTACCCGGCGCCAGCGCCAGCACCTGGGCGAGGCCGATGTAGAGGCCGTCGCGGAGGCTGACGCTGTCGACGTCGCGGCGCTCCGGAAGCGAGTCTGCCCAGAGCAGCACCGCTCCGAAGACGATCAGCAGGATCGCGATCAGCCAGGGCTGGCCGAGGTGGTCCTCGATGAAGCTCTCCCCCCAGCCCGCCGGCGATCACCGCCGGCACCGTCCCGACCGCGATCGCCGCGGCGACCCGCTCGTCAGTGGACTCGATGCGCCAGGCCCGCAGCGCGCGCAGCGCCGCGACTGTGTAGCGCACGACCTCGTGTCGGAAGTAGCCGATCGCGGCGACCAGGGTCCCGGCATGCAGCGCCACGTCGAAGGTCTTGTTGAAGTGCTCGTGATTCTCGAGGAACGTGTAATTCTGAAGCCAGGGGACCAGGATCAGGTGCCCCGAGGAGGAGATTGGGAGAAACTCGGTCAGCCCCTGAACGATCCCCAGCAGCAGTGCCTCGAGCTCAGACATCGCGGCATCGTAGATGAGCATCTAAAGGCCCGATGAAGGCGCGCCGGTACCGAGGGTCGATCGTTTAGAGTCGAGCCATGCGCTGGGCACGTCTGACAGGCGTCCTGGCCGCCCTCGCGGCGGTCTTGCTGGTCCAGGCCCCGGCGGCGCTGGCCGCCAACGGGGTGGGCTTGGCCGGCCGGGTCGGCGACAAGACGATCACCCTGTTCTGCTTCGGGGTGATCATCTTCTTCCCGGTCCTGGTCGCGACCCTCTCCTTCATCCAGGGGCGGCTGGAAGCGCGCAAGGACCGCCGCCGCTACGACATCGAGCGGCTTTCCTAGAATCTCCTGCGGCGGCTGCGCCGCCTGACATGCGCCTGCGGCGACACTTTGTGTCGCCGCCCAACAAATGCTCCTGCGGCGGCTGCGCCGCCTGACATGCGCCTGCGGCGACACTTTGTGTCGCCGCCCAACATCTATGCGGCGTCGTCGTCCTCGGGCTCGCCGCCGAGCAGGGTCTCGCGAAACAGCCGCCCCTCCTCTTCGAACAGCGGTCCGAAGTCGCGCCCGCGGTCGATCAGGATGCGGCGCTTGGTCTCCAGGGTCGCCTCGCGCGGCGCGTCCGCGATGCCGGCCCCGACCTGCAGCGAGCGCTCGACCGCGGCGCCGTCGTCGACCAGCTCGTTGACGACCCCGAGCCGCAGCGCCTCCTCGCCCCCGAACACGCGTCCGGTCAGCGTGATCTCCGCCGCCAGCGCCGGCGCCATCACGGCCCGCGCCGACGCATACGAAGGGGCGATCCCGCGCGGCAGCTCCGGAAAGCCGAAGCTGGCGCTCGCGGCGGCGACCCGCAGGTCGCAGAGCAGCGCCAGGGCGAAGCCGCCCGCCAGCGCCGGGCCGTTGACGGCGGCGATCACCGGGCGCGGGCAGGATCCAACCGCCTCGAAAGCCGCGGTCGACGTCTCGACCAGCCGCCGCTTGTGGTCGCGGCCACCACCGAACTCGGAGACGTCCATGCCCGAGCAGAAGGCCGAGCCGGCGCCGGTGAGGACGATGCAGCCGACGCCTTCGTCGACCCCGAGGCTGGCGAAGGCCTCGCTGAGCTCCATGCGCAGGTCGATCGAGAGCGCGTTTCGCTTCTCGGGCCGCTGCAGGGTGACCAGGGCCACCTCGTCACGGCGTTCGATCGAAAGCAGGCCGGCCATCGCATTGATTATGTGCCGCGAAACGAAGTGGAGCGGCAGATGCATGTCAGGTGGGCGAAGCCCGCCGCAGTGGACACCCGCGCACCCGTCCCCATCGATCGAGTGCGGTGATTGGCACGCCAGGGCGTGCCAAAAGCCGCAGTCGCCAGAAACGAAGGAGCCCGATGAAGTCGCACACCACCTACCGAACCTTCAACACCGAGCAGCGCCGCGAGTGGATCAGGATCACCGAAGACGTCCAGGCGACCGTCGACGAAGCGGGCGTGCAGGAGGGCATGGTGCTGGTCTCGGCGATGCACATCACCGCCGGGGTCTGGGTCAACGACGACGAGCCGGGGATCCAGGAGGACGCGCTGGAGTGGCTCGACAAGCTGGCGCCGCCGAGCTGGAAGGCACCCTCAAACCAGGTCGCCGAGGAGCTGCTACCGGAGGGCGGCGACTACCGCCACCACCGCGGCGGCGAGGACAACGGCGACGCGCACCTGAAGAACCTGCTCGTACACCAGCAGGCGATCCTCCCGGTCACCGAGGGCAAGCTGGACCTCGGCCCATGGCAGCAGGTCTTCTACGCCGAGTTCGACGGGCGGCGGCCGAAGCGGCTGGTCATCAAGGTGATCGGCGATTGACTCGAGGCCGGCTTGAGGCGGCGCATGCGAATGTGCTCGGGGGCGAAATGGTCGAGCTGACGCTCGAGGCACTGCGCGCAGGCGCACTCGGGCATCGCGAGGCCGGTGTTCGGGCAGTTCTGCATTCCGGGGAGGCTTCGGGGTGCAGCCGGCGGGAGAGTAAATCCGCCCACGGCGGAAAAACGAATCACGAGACTCGCCGCATCCTCGACTTCGAGTCCGGGGCGGCTTGACGACCGTCCGGGAGGGTTTGCGATCTGGGACGATGCGGCGGCGGTGACCAGCGAGCGCGATCGTTCCGAGAACGAGCCGGGCGGCGACGAGCGCGTCCCCGCCCCCGAGGCTGCGGGCCCGGCCCGCAAGCCGCCGGCCGATGCGATCGCCGAGGCGAAGGTTCGGGCGCCAACCCGCGGCAACCGCCGCCTCGAGGCGTTCCTGGGCGCCGTCAACGCCGACGACGAGGTTCGGACCTGGTGGTACATGGCCCAGGTCCACGCCGAGCGGCTCGGGATGTCCGACCATTCCTGGGTCCACGTCCAGATCGTGCTCAACGTCTCGCTGCGGCTGCTGCGGCTGCTCGCCAAGGCCGACGTCGAGCCGGCGATGGTCGCCGACCATGGGATGGCCCAGCGCGACGCCGAGGTCGTCGTCGCCGCGGGCTCGCTGCTGCACGACGTCGGGATGTCGATCCACCGCACCGACCACGAGGCCTACAGCCTGTTTCTCGCCCGCGAGGCGCTGGGGCGGCTGCTCGCCGACGTCTACGAACAGCCCGGCCGCAGCATCGTGATCGCCGAGGCGCTGCACGCGATCATCGGCCACCGGCGCCGGGGCGAGCCCTACACGCTGGAGGCGGGCGTGGTGCGGGTCGCCGACGCGCTCGATCTCGCGCAGGGGCGCTCGCGACTGCCGATCGAGGCCGGGCAGGAGGGGATCCACTCGATCTCGGCGGCGGCGATCGACGAGGTGCGGATATCCGCCGGCGAGCGCCTCCCGGTCCGGATCGAGATCGAGATGAACAACTCGGCCGGCATCTTCCAGGTCGATGACCTGCTGGCCACGAAGCTGCGCGGCACCCCGCTCGAGCAGCGGGTCGAGATCGTCGCCGAGGTCAGGGGCGAGAGCGAGAAGCGGCTGCTGAGCGGCTTCAGCCTGCCCTGAGGCGCTGCAGCCTCTGCAGCAGGGGCATCGGGTCGAGCACCGGCCCGTAGGGGCTGCGGCCGGCCCGCTCCTCGAAGTGCAGGTGATAGCCCCAGCAGGAGCCGGTGCAGCCGAGCCTGCCGAGCCGCTGGCCCGCCCGGACGCGCTCGCCGGCCGAAACGAGCGCCGGCGACATCATGTGGAAGTAGTTGTAGGTGCGGTTCGCCTTGCCGTCGTAGATCGAGACGTAGTTGCCGCGCCCGCCGGAGTCGCCGGTCTCGAGCACGACCGCGCTCGAGACCGCGACCAGCGGGGTCCCGGGGGCGGCGAACATGTCCTGGCCCTCATGGCCGCGGCCGGCGCCGAGCCCGTCCCCGTACTCGGGCCTGGCGAGGATCGGGAAGGCGTGAAGGGGCGGGTCGAGGAACTCGCGCGCCCGACGCGGGATCAGCGACAGCACTCTTCCGACAGCCGGAGCCGGCCCCGACCTGGCGGCATCCGGCGCTGCGGGCCCGTGGACCGCGAGCTTCTCGTTGCTCGGCGCGGCCCCGCCGGCGAGCGCGCTCGCCGACAGCGTCGCGGTGAGAATCGCCGTCGCGGCGGCCGCCCCCCGGCGAGCTCTGCGCCGGCGCGCTGCACGCCGGCGCTCGTACCCGAGCCCGGGCATCAGGAAACCCGCCGCGGAAGGCTGCGCCAAGCGACAGACCTCAACACAGGCTCGACGGCTGATCTGCAGGACCCCTGCCAGGGTCCATAACCCTCGGCGCTCATGCAGGAGTCCTCGGCTAGCCGCAGACGGGCCAGGGGCTGCTGCCGGTATGCGAGTAGAGCAGCGCGGCGCGATAGTCCTGCTCCTTCTCAGAGGCCGCGGCGGGATCGCCGTGACCGCCGACCGAAGCCCAGGTCCCGTAGTCGAACTGGTATTTGCCGCGGTAGGTGCCGCCCGCCGAGACCGCATGTGGATTGCCACCCGATTCACAGGCGGCAATCGAGTCCAGGGTCGACTGCGAGACGCCGCCCGGCAGGTGCGCGAACCTGTGCTTCCTCCTGTGCCGCTTCTTATGCCGCTTCTGCTTGCGGATCTCGGTCACCTGCACGTCGATCGTCCTGTGCAGGCCCCGGACCGGCCGGTTCAGCGGGTTGTGCCGCTGCTTGTGCTTCGCCGCGGGTCTCTTCGCTCCCGCGGCCTTCGTAGCCAGCTCGGGAGCAGCCGTCGCCAGGGCCGGAAAGCTGATTCCGACTACGACCGCAAACGCGGCTGGATAACGCCATCTGTCAAACACGGAAGAAACCACCTCCGTTCGTGCGTCATGCCCGGTGGCGGGAAGCCCGTTCGGGCTAACCGCGGCCGCGTTCGCTGCCCGCGGGAAACACCGCGGGTGCTGGGATAAGGCGACTGTCGTCCGGACCTCGCCCCGGCGGATTTCTCATGGAGCGCCCCCCAATAGGCGCCTGCCGGGGTCCTGTTCCGTGTGAGCGCGGCAGGGTGGCATCGACTGCGGGGCGGTTGTGTGATGCTCGTCACAGGAGCTGTCGATAACGAGGCATCTGCAACGAGCTCAGGCACGAACGGGTGTTCGCAGGCGAATCGATGAAACCGGTATTGCGCCTTTTGCAGGGCGAAAGCCCGGCCGGCCCTGCTTTCGGGACCGCTCTCTCGGCTGCGATCCTGCGCCGGGTGGCGGCCGACGAGCTGCCTGAGACGGCGCGCCTCAACCGCCCCGGCAAGATCGTCACCTTCGGGCGCCGCGACGTCGTCAGCGAGGGCTATGCGGCGGCCGTCGCCGCCGCCAGGGCGGGCGGCTATGAGGCGGTCGAGCGGATCGCCGGTGGCCGCGCCGCCGCCTACAACGGCGAGGCGCTGAACCTCTCGCGGGCGGTCCACCGGCCCCACCCGGCGGGCTCGACCCAGGCCCGCTTCGAGGAGATGGCGGAGCTGATTTGCGAGGCGCTTGCGTCGCTCGGCGTCGATGCCCGGGTCGGCGAGGTCGAGGGCGAGTACTGCCCGGGCGCCTTCAGCGTCAACGCGGGCGGGCGCCTGAAGCTGGCCGGGATCGGGCAGCGGATAATCAAGGACGGCGCCCACGTCGGTTGCGTGATCGTCGCCGCCGACAGCGCTGGCCTGCGGAGCGCATTGGTGCCGGTCTACGAAGCACTCGGCCTCGACTGGGACCCGGACACGGCCGGCAGCGTCGAGGATGTCGTCGAGGGGGTTGGGGTCGAGGACGTCTCTGACGCGATCCGCGGCGCGCTTGCGCGGCGCTTCGAGCTCGAGGAGGCGGAGTTCGACCCGGCAACGCTGGAGCTCGCCGGGCGGCTCGAGCCTCGCCACCGCCCGGGATGAGGTGGCCTGGGCGCCTTTTGCACCCTATGCGGTACAAAAGCGCCCCACCCGCCGGACACGCCGTCTCGCAGCGGCGGGAGCGATTGGAATGATCCGCGTCGTGCAGCCCTCCGAGGTATCGGTCTGGCGCGTCAGGCTCGACCCCGGCGACCGCGAAGCGGAGATGCGGGGCGTCCTCTCCCCTGACGAGAGCGAGCGGCTGCGCCGCCTCGACCGCAGCGACGTCGGCCGGCGCTGGCTGGTCAGCCGCGCGGCGCTGCGCGAGATCCTCGCCGCCGAGCTTAGTATCGAGCCCGCCGAGGTGAGGCTGAGGCTCGGCGAGCACGGGCGCCCCAGGCTCGACCCCGCTGCCCATTCGAGCGAGCTCGACTTCAACCTCTCCCACGCCGGCGAGCTGGCCCTGATCGGCGCGACGCGCGGCCTGCGAATCGGGATCGACGTCGAGCGGTTGCGCCCGGGGCGGGACCCGCTCCGGGTCGCCAACCGCTACTTCTCCCCCGCCGAGGTCGCCGCTGTCAAGGCCTTCCCGGACCGCGAGCGCCCGGAGGCGTTCATGCGTTACTGGACCGCCAAGGAGGCGCTCGCGAAGGGGCTGGGGCTGGGCCTGCAGGCGCGCGCCGGCGAGCTCGAGCTCGTCCGCCAGCCCGGCGGGGCGATGGCGCCGGCACAGCTCGGCAAGGAGTGGCAGCTGCTCGAGATCGACGTTCCCCGCGGCTACCGGGCAACGCTCGCGGTCGCTGCGGAGGAGGTCCGGGTGACCACCCGGGACTGGGGCAGCAACCCCTAGGCTTGGCATGGCATCGCCCGCTGCGCGCATCCGCAACATCGGCGACGATTGGGTCCTGGCGAGTGAGAGTGGAGACGGCGGGAATCGAACCCGCGTCCGCGGTCGCGAAACGAATGGCGTCTACAGGCTTAGCCGGCGCTTGGATCTCGCCTCCCGCGTCTACGCCGGCCAGCGATAGCGGGAAGCAAAGCCCCCTTTGGATGTCCCCTGGCGGCGGAGGCGAGCCGCCCGGGTTAGCCCGTTTCTGAAGCCGGTGCCCCTCCCCACGGGCGAGGGAGGACCGACTCTCACTGCTTAGCTTCTAACTAAGCGGCGAGGGCGAACTCATGGTCCGCACGTATTGGTTTTTCCCGGTGTTTCACGAGGCCTCCGGGAACCTCGGCCTGCAACCGTTCGCACGGATCGACCACGTCGAAGCCTGTCGTCCCCGTGCTATGTGCCCACCAATTGTACGCGGGCGCCTCTGGCGGGCTGGTGGAGCGCTTTCCTTCAAACCCGCGGAGGAAAAGCGCTCCAGCGGGTGGCCGCACCGGCGCTAGGCTGGATCGATGGCCGACACCGGGTTCCCGGTCCAGGACGCGAAAAGCGATTTCTCGCGGGCGCGCCGGCGCGGGGTTTTGGCGCGGCTGGCCAACCGGCTGCGCCGCGAGCCCGGCGACGTCAACCTGATCCTGCCCTTCGAGGAGGTCATCGAGGCGCTCGGCAAGCGGGGCGAGCGGATCCTCGGCGTGCAGATGATCCAGCTTGACTCGATCGTCGGCAGCGTCGACCGCAGGACCGAGTTCGACCGCAGCTTCCGCCCCACCTCGCAGCGGGTCCGCGACCGCTGGGAGCGGATCGCGATCGCGCAGCGCAGGGGTAAGTCGATGCCGCCGATCCAGGTCTACCGGGTCGGAGGCCTGCATTTCGTCAAGGACGGCCACCACCGCGTCTCGGTGGCGCGGGCCCAGGGTCGGGATGAAATCGACGCTCAGGTGACCGAGGTGCAGACGGCGCTGGAGCCCGAGCAGGCGCTCAACCTCGCCGACCTGCCGCTGAAGAGTCACGAGCGTGTCTTCTTCGAGCGGGTTCCGCTGCCGCCCGAGGCGCGGGGCCGGATCCAGCTATCCGATGCCTGGGACTACGCGAAGCTGGCCGAGGCCGTCGAGGCGTGGGGATTCCGCACGATCCAGGCCAGTCGCGAGCCGCTCGGGCGCGAGCAGGTCGCCGAGGCGTGGTACCGCGAGGACTACGAGCCGATCGTCGCGGCGCTCAGCGAGGCGGAGCTGCTGGGCGAGGAGGAGACCGAGACAGAGGCCTACCTGCGGATCGTGGGCGAGCGCTACCTGCTGATCCGCAGCCACGCGTGGGACGAGTCGGTGCTCGAGCGGCTCAAGCGGCGCTAGCCCCGTCGCCATCGGCCAGCGACAGATTTCGCCCGCCGTCGGGGTCGAAGAAGTGCAGCTTCGTCGCGTCAATCCACAACTCCGCCTCCTCCCCCTTCGTCACGCCCGTCGTCGGGTCGAGCCGGGCGACGACCTGCTCCTGGGCCGTGGAGCCCTCGTGTGAGCCCGAGTCTGCGGCAAGCTCGCTGAGCTCCTCTGACTGCACCTGCATGCCCTCGACCTCGAAGTAGGCGTACTCCTCGGCGCCCAGCGACTCGACCAGGTCGATCTTCGCCTTGAAGGTGATGCCGCGGCCGCGCACGTCGTCGCCAACCATCGAGGCGTCCTCGAAGGACTCCGGGCGGATGCCGACGATCACCGAGCCGTCGGCGCCCCCTCTGGGGCGCGCCTCCTCGGGAACAGGGATGTCGCCGAACGGCGTCTTCACCGTGTCGCCGCTGAGCTCGCCGGGCATGAAGTTCATCGCCGGGGAGCCGATGAACCCGGCGACGAAGAGGTTGGCGGGCTCGTTGTAGAGCTCCCCGGGCGGGCCGACCTGCTGCAGGACTCCGCCGCGCATCACCGCGACGCGGTCGCCTAGCGTCATCGCCTCGGTCTGATCGTGAGTCACGTAGACGGTCGTGGTCCCGAGCCGCGACTGGATCCGCGCGACCTCGGTGCGCATCTGGACGCGCAGCTTCGCGTCCAGGTTGGAGAGCGGCTCGTCCATCAGGAAGGCCTTCGGGTCGCGGACGATCGCGCGGCCCATCGCGACACGCTGGCGCTGGCCGCCGGAGAGGTTGGCCGGCTTGCGGTCGAGGTGCTCGGTGAGGTCGAGGATGCGGGCAGCCTCCTCGACCTTCTCGGTGACCTCGGCGTCGTCGACCTTGGCGAGCTTGAGCGGGAAGGCCATGTTCTCGCGCACGGTCATGTGCGGATAGAGCGCGTAGTTCTGAAACACCATTGCGATGTCGCGGTCCTTGGGGGCGAGCTCGTTGACGACCTGGTCGCCGATCCGCAGCTCGCCGTCGGTGATGTCCTCGAGCCCGGCGATCATCTTCAGCGCCGTTGACTTGCCGCAGCCCGACGGGCCAACGAGGATCACGAACTCCCCGTCGGAGATCTCCAGGTTCATGTCCTTGACCGCCTCAAACCCGTCCGGGTATTGCTTGGTCAGGTGCTCCAGGACTACTTCAGCCATTCGGTCCTACCTCCTTATCCCTTCACGGCGCCTGCCGTCAGCCCGGCGACGATGCGGCGTTGGAAGAACAGCACGAACAGGATGATCGGCACGGTCACGATCACCGCCGCGGCGGCGATGTTGCCGGTCGGGGCGGTGAACTGGGACTCGCCGGTGAAGAACGCCAGCGCCGCGGGCACGGTGCGGGCGTTGTTGGAAGAAGTGAGCGTGATCGCGAAAAGGAAGTCGTTCCAGCAGATGATGAAGACGAGGATCGCGGCCGTGAAGGTGCCCGGCGCGGCAAGCGGGATGATCACCTTGCGGAAGGCCTGGTACGGCGTCGCCCCGTCGACCGCGGCCGCCTCCTCGAGGTCCCAGGGGATCTCCCTGAAGAACGCGACCAATGTGTAGATCGCCAGCGGCAAGGCGAAGGTCAGGTAGGGAATGATCAGCCCCAGGTAGGTGTCGTAGAGGCCGATCGCGCGCCACATGTCGAACAGCGGCCCGACGGTCGAGATCTGCGGGAACATCGCGATCGCCAGCGCGCCGGCAAGGATCGCGCCCTTGCCGGGGAAGTCGAGCCGGGCGATCGCGTAGGCCGCGAAGGCGGCGAGGACGATCGCGATCACGGTCGAGATCGTCGCGATCGCAATCGAGTTGATCAGCGGGTGCAGGAAGGGGCTGTTGTCGATCCCGCCGTCGAACAGGGTCTTGTAGTTGTCAAGGGTCCAGTGGGCGGGGATGAAGCGCTGGTCGGTCACCGAGTCCGGGGTCTTGAAGGACAGCGAGATGATCCAGACGATCGGGACCAGCGAGAAGACCAGGACCGCGAGGATCCCGATGCTCCAGGTCGTGTACTCGCGGGTTCCGCGCTTCATCTAGGTCCCCGGCCTTCCCTCCGCCATCCGGACCCCCAACAGGCGCACGAACGCGACAGCGATGATCAGCACGGCGATGAAGATCAGCACCGAGACCGCCGAGCCGAGCCCGAGGTTGGTGCGCGAGATCAGCTGGTTGTAGCCGAGGATCGAGACCGACTCGGTGTTCTGCGAGCCCCGAGTCATGATGAAGATGTTGTCGAAGATCCGGAAGGCGTCGAGGGTGCGGAAGAGCAGCGCGACGAGGATCGCCGGCTTCATCAGCGGCAGGGTGATGCGGAAGAAGCGCTGCACTGCGGTCGCGCCGTCGACCTTCGCGGCCTCGTAGAGGCCGTCGTCGATCGTGGTCAGGCCGGCGAGCAGCAGCAGGGCCATGAACGGCGTCGTCTTCCAGACCTCGGCCATGATGATCACCGCCAGCGAGCTTCCGTGGCCCCCGAACCAGGACTTGTCGATTCCGAGCGCCGGATTCACGAACCCGGTGTCGGATGCAAAAGCGAACTGCCACGCGAATGCGGCGGCGACGGTGACGATCCCGTAGGGGATCAGCACCGCGGTCCGCACCGCGCCGCGGCCGAAGATCGCCCGGTGCATGACCAGCGCGATCACCATCCCTAGGCTGAGCTCGATCGAGACCGAGACCACGGTGATCACCAGGGTGTTGCCGACGTCCTGCCACCAGAGGTGCGAGCTCAGGACCGCGCCGTAGTTGTCGAGGCCGACGAAGCCGCCCTCCTCGGGGAAGCGCAGGTCGATGTTCTGCATCGAAAGGACGATCGCGTAACAGATCGGATAGGCGGTGACGAGCAGCATCGCGATCACCGCCGGAGCGCAGAGCATCCAGCCGAGGCGGCGCTCGGAGCGGGTGCGCTCAGTCATCAGAGGAGCCCCTTCCGCTTCACGGCGTCCTCGAGGTTGCCCTTCAGCTCGTCATAGCTGGGGCCGGGATCCTTGGGATCGATCTTGTCGGGCGGATGAAGGGCGTCCTGGACCGCGAGCGAGACGTCCTGGTAGGCGGGCGTCTGCGGACGGGGAGCGGCGTCGTCGATCGACTGCTTGACAAGGCCGGCGAAGCCGGGGAAGGCCTTCTTGATCGTCTTTGACGCGTAGAGGGACTCCAAGGAGGGCGGCAGCCCGTCGAGCTCTACCGCCGTCTCCTGGCTCTTGCGGTCGCTGACGCAGGCCGCGGCGTCGAAGGCCTGCTTGGCATGACTGGTGTAGCCGCCGACCCCGATGTTGAAGCCGCCCAGCGGTGGCCGGCTCGGCTTGCCGGCGACGTCCTCGGGGTAGCGCGCGAAGCCCATCTTCTTCTGGATGTCGGGCGCGTTGTCGCCGGCGCTGGCGTAGGCGAAGGTGTAGTTGAGCATGAAGGCCGAGTCGCCGGCCTCGAAGCCGAGCCGGGCCGAGTCCTCGTCGGAGGTCGTCAGGTTTGTCGGCGCCGCCGAGGAGTTGGCAAAGCGGCCGATCGTCGCCAGCGCCTCGTCGGTCGGCTGGCGGGCCAGCGAGACCTGCTCCGGCCCGGAGAGCAGCTGGGCTCCGGCTGACTCGATCATCGAGTTGACCCAGACCGTGAAGCCCTCGTACTTGTTGGCCTGCACCTGGATCGTCCCCGACTTCGCCGGCCCCAGCTTCTCAGCGTCCTTGATCATCTCGTCCCAGGTGGTGGGCACCTTCGGCACGAGGTCCTTGCGGTACCAGAGCAGCTGCGTGTTGGTGTTGAACGGCGCGCCGTAGAGCTTCTTCTCGAACGAGGCGGTCTCGATCACGCTCGGAAACACTCCCTTCGTGACCTGCTTGGCGAGGGCGTCGGGGAACGGCTTGACCCAGCCGGCATTCGCGAACTCGGCGGTCCAGATCACGTCCATCCCGATCAGGTCGACGCTGGAGTCCTTGGCGGCCAGCCGCCGAACCAGCTGCTCGCGCTGCTGGCTGGCGTCGGTGGGAAGCAGCTCGACGTTGATCTTGTACTCACCCTTCGACTCCTTGGTGCAGCGCTCGGCGACATCCTGAATCGTGCCGCCGGGCTGGGTGGCGACGAACCAGTTCAGGGTCGGCGTCCCGGCGCTTGCGGACCCCCCACAACCGCTAACGAGTGCCACGAGTGCCAGCGCCATGAAGGGCGCCAGCAGGCTGGTGCGCAAACTCAAACTCCCTCCTCCTTGCGTCCCGCGTCTCCACGTGGGACCTGGAGAATGCTGTTCCCTGCATGACGCGGTCTAAACCCGACCCTGCGCCGGAGGCCGAGCGCGCCTAGCTCGACGGGCCGGCTGGGCGATCAGACCTTGACGCGGCGCTTGAACTCGGCGAGCACGTCGCCCGGGAACCCCGGGACGTCGTCGAGGTCGTCGACCGACGAGTAGCCGCCGCGGCGCTCGCGATGCGCGAGCACCCGCGTCGCCTGAGTGACAGAGAGGTTGGCGGAGCGAAGCTGTTCGAAGCTCGCCGAGTTGAGATCGATCGCTTCCCCGGAAGGCCCACCTGCTTGCGGCTCCGACTCGGGCTCGGCTTCGGCTTGCGGCTCGGCTTCGGCTTGCGGCTGCTCGGCTTGCGGCTGCTCGGCTTGCGGCTCGGCCTCGGCTTGCGGCTCGGCCTCGGCTTGCGGCTCGGCTTCGGCTTGCGGCTGCTCGGCCGGTGACGTTTGGCTCGCGGGCTGCTCGCCGGCTGGCTCCGCGGCAGGCTGCGCCTCCGCCTCCGCTTCCTGCGCCTGCCCCGCCACCCAGTCGGGCGGTGACGGCTCAGCTTCGGCCTCCGTGGCCGGCACCGGCCCATCGGACTCGGGCCGCGGCTGCAGGGTCGGCCGTTGCGCGGGCGCCGCCGTTTCCTCGAGCCCCTCGACGGCCTGCGAGCTCTCGATCTCGGCTGCCGCCGCGCGTCGCTCTGCGTCCCGAGCGCGCTGCTCGGCGTCGTTGACGCTGTCCAGGACCTCGCGCAGGCGGCGCTCACGCTCGGCCTCCTCGGCCTTCAGCTGCGCCATCTGCTCGGCCGCGGTCGCGCGACGTTCGGCGGCGGCGGCGCGCGCCTCGATCTGGTCGAGGCGCTCCTTTGCGTCGGCAATCGCCTTGTCGTGGCTCTGGCGCTCGCTCTTGAGCTGCTCTTCGATCGCGCGGGTCCGCTCCTCAGCCTCGTGGCGCGCCTCGGCGGCCTGCTGCTGGGCCTTGCCGGCGGCCTCGCTGCGAACCGCCTGCTCGGCCTCTGCGCGGGCCCGCTCGGCGGCGGCTTGAATTCGCTGCTCGGCCTGCTTGCGGGCCTCGGCGGCGCGCTGCTCGGCCCGGCGCTGCAGCTCCTCGGCCTCCTTCAAGCGTCGCTCGGCCGCCGCCTTGATCCGCTGCTCCTCCTCCTCGGCTCTGTGCTGCTCGGCGCGGACCTTCTCCTCGGCCTCGCGGGCGGCCCGCTCGGCCGCCTCGGCGGCCTTGGCCTCAGCATCGACGCTCGGCGCCGCAGCGGCGGGCTCGGCGGGCGCCGCAGCGGGGGGCTCGGCGGGCGCGGCAGCGGCGGGCTCGGGGGGCACAGGAGTGGGGGCAGGCGTCGCAGCGGGGGGCTCGGCGGGCATTTGCGTGGCCGGCTCCGACGGCGGCTGCGACCTCAGTGCCTCGGGCACGAACTCGGTGCCGCGGGAAGAATCGTTGCTTGCGCTCGCCGTCGACGGCGACGGCTCGGGGGCTGAGGTGAATGCAGGCGCCTCGGCCGAGTCAGCGGGAGGCGCAGTGGCCGGGTCAGGCTTGGGCCGCCGCCTGAACAGGCCCCGGCGCCCCTCGCCGGACGGCTGCTCGCCGCCCGCCGCGGCGGCAGGCTTAGCCTGGGAAGCCTCATTCGCCTCGGCTTCCCTTCTTGCCTGCTCGTCTGCCTTCTCCCCCTGCATCGCGGTCTCCTTTGCTCGCTTGGCGGCTTTCTGCTCCAGCGTTTGCTTGCGGCGCTCATCCCGCTCGCGCTTGCGCAGCTCACGACGGCTGGAAGCCGACCTCGACTTTACGGGTTCGCCTTGCCCGGTGGCCCCGGTTCCCTCCGCCGAGGCCTCTGCCTGCGCACGGACGGCAGTCCCGGCGAGCGATGTGCCGCTCGCCGCGACCGCTCCCCCGGTCTGCGGCACAGCGCCACCGGTCTGCGCGACCACCCCGCCGGCCCCCTGAGGCGCAGGCGCGCCTGAGGCGGCGACCGGGCTCGCCTGCTGCTTCGCATTTCGCTGCGCGATCTTCGCGGCAGCCCGCTCCTCATCGCGCTGCCGACGCGCCTCAAGCTGCGCCTGGCGCTCGCGTTCGCGCCGGGCGCGATCCTCCTCATGCTTGCGCTTTCGCTCAAGGCGCTTGCGCTCGCGAAGCTCGCGCCGGCTGGGAGCCGAGGCCTGTCCCGGCGACGATTCTGGCTGCCGCGCCGCGGGCGGCGGCGGCGTACTTGCGCCTTGCGGCGGCTTCGCACGCGCGGCCGGCGCCGAGGCCGCAGCGGGCTGGCCCTGCGACGGGACGCTGACCAGGGTCGGCCGCGCCTTGCGCTTGCCGCGGCGCTGCATCAGCATCGCGAGCAGCAGGAGCAGGACGAGCAGCGCGGCTGCGGCGCCCACCAGGATCGCCACATGATCGTCAATGAAGCTGCTGAGGCTTGCGTACTGAATAATCGTCAACTCCCGATCTCACCGGGCGCCGTCGGCGTGCCGATCAGGCGTCGCCCGGAACACGGCAGGTTACCGGCAACGCTCAACGCATCCGCCCCTTGAATTCGCGTTCGACCTCGCGTCGGGTGTCGCGCTCGGCGATCTCCCTGCGCCGGTCGCGCCCCTCCTTGCCGCGGGCCAGGGCCAGCTCGACCTTCGCGTGGCGGCCCTTGAAGTAGATCCGGCTCGGAACCAGGGTCAGGCCGCGCTGCTGGGTCTTGCCGATCAGTCGCTCGATCTCGCCCCGCTTCAGCAGCAGCTTTCGGGGCCGGTCGGGATCGTGGTTCTGGGTGCTCGCGGGAGCGTAGGGAGAGATATGCAGGTTGCGCAGCCAGACCTCTCCGCCCTGCACAACAGCGTAGGAGTCGGCCAGCTGGGCCTTTCCCTCGCGCAGCGACTTGACCTCGCTGCCGAGCAGCTGGATGCCCGCCTCCATGGTCTCGACGAACTCGAACTTGTGGCGGGCGCGGCGATTGGTCGCCACGTCCCCCGGTTCGGCCTTGCGCTTGCTTCGCTTTGCCATCCGAGCCGGCCTAACCCTCGGCGGGCTCCAGGTCGACGCGCCCGCGCGCCGTCTCGATTCGCTCGACGCGAACCGAAATCGGGTCACCGAAGCGCACCGCGCGACCGGTCTTGGCGCCGACCAGCGCCGTCTGCAGATCGTTGAGCTCGAAACGCTCGCCAGGCAGCTTTCGCGCCGGCACGAAACCCTCGTAGACGTCGCCGAGAGCGCCCCCGAAGCGAACGAAGGCGCCGGCCGAGATCACCCCCGAGACCTCGGCCTCGAACTCGGTTTCCCATCCCGACTCGTGAAGCTCGCGACGCAGCAGGAAGGCGGCGCAGACGTCGTCGGCGTCGCGCTCCAGCGCCGCCGCCTCGCGCTCGCGCTCGGAGCAGTGCACGCCGACCTCGCGCACCTGCCGGCGCTCCGGCGCCGTCTCGCCCTCGCCGAGCACCGCGAGCAGCCCCCGGTGCGCGATCAGGTCCGGGTAGCGGCGGATCGGCGAGGTGAAATGACAGTAGGCGGGGCTGGAGAGGCCGGCGTGGCCGAGGTTTCGATCGTCGTATCTCGCCTGTGAGAGGGAGCGAAGCACGAGCGATGTATACGCCTCGCGGCCATGACCGCGGCGCTTCGCCTCGGCTGCGACGAGGCGGCTTGCCTCGCCGGCCAGCCGTGCCGCCTCGCTGGGCGCCAGCTGCTCGGGCAGCGGCGGGGTCGGGATGTCGAGCGAAGCCAGCTGCTCGATCATCAGCTTCACCCGCTCCGGATCGGGCTGCTCGTGGACCCGGTAGAGGGTCGGCACCCGCTTGCGCTCCAGGAGCGACGCCACCTGCTCGTTGCAGAGGATCATCAGCTGCTCGATCAGGCGGTGCGCCTCGGTCCCCTCGACCGAGTCGGCGCCGCTGACGTTGCCGTCCGAGTCGAAGCGGAACTCGGGCTCGGGGGTGGTTACCTCGAGTGCCCCGGGGCGATCGCGGTCGGCAAGCCCCGCGGCCACCTGGCGGGCGATCTGCAGCGGTTCGGCGACCTCCTCGGGCGGCCGCGAGCGCGCGGCGAAGACTTCGTCCAGCTGCCCGTAGTCGAGGCGGGCGTCGGAGCGCATGCGGCTGCGGTAAAAGCGCGCCGAGCGCACCTGCCCGGCGCCGCCCAGCTCGATCTCCGTGGTCACCGCGAGGCGCTCCACTCCCGGCCCCAGCGAGCAGGCGTCGGAGCTCAGCGGCAGTGGCAGCATCGGCTCGACGCTGCCTGGCACGTAGGTGCTGTTGGCGCGAGCGTTCGCCTCGCGATCGAGCTCGCTGTCCGGTTTCACGTGCGCGGCGACGTCGGCGATGTGGATCCAGAGGCGAACCCCGTCGCCTTCGCGTCGCGCCGAGACGGCGTCGTCGAAGTCGCGCGCGGTCGCCGGGTCGACGGTGAAGGTGGGAAGCGCGGTCAGGTCGCGCCGCGGCCCTGGCGCGGCGGCGGCGCGCGCGGACGCGTCGCCGGCCGCCTCCTCGATTCGACGGCGAAAGCCGCGCGATCCGATCCGCTCCCAGACCAGCGCATCGACGACGTCGCGGGCAAGCTCGGGGGAGCCGAGCTCGCGCAGGACACGGGCCCGTCCCGGCCCGAAATCGACCAGTGCGATCCCGCCCGGCGTCGCGCGCGAGCGGCGCTCCAGCGGGACTTGGGGGCCGGGCTCGAAGAGCGCCTCGGCGACCTGGAAGCGGCCGCGCCGCTCGACGGTCGCCGCGCGACGACCGAGCTCGGCGCCGCGGCCCCCTCGCGACCCTGAGCTCACCGGGACTGGCTCTGGCCGGCCGCGACCCGCGCGCCGAGCACTTTCAGGGCGCTGCGCAGGCCTTCGTCCGCGCGCGTCCCGGGCCGGTCCCTGGCGACCACGTCCGGCTTGATGCCGTTGGGGGCGAGCGAGATCCCGTCGGCGGTGAAGAACTTGCCCACCGAGATGTCGAGCCGGCCCCCGTTGGCGAGGTCGAGCACGTCCTGGAACAGGCCCTTGCCGAAGGATCGGGTGCCGACCACGGTCGCGAAGCCGTGGTCGGCGAGGGCGGAGGCGAGTATCTCCGCCGCCGAGGCGGTCCCGCCGTCGATCAGGACGACCATCGGCCGGCGCGGCACCGGGTCGCCCTCGGTGCGGTAGACGTGCTTTCCCTCCGAGCGGGCCACCGTCGTCACCACCTTCTCGTCCTTGGGCAGAAAGACGCTCGAGGTCAGCACCGCCTCGGTCAGCAGGCCGCCGGGGTTCCCGCGCAGGTCGAGCACCAGACCCGCCGCGCCGCGGTCCTCGAGGCGCTGGGCCGCCGAGCGCAGCGGGCCGTGGGCGCCGCGGCTGAAGCCGAGCAGATGCAGATAGCCGAGCTTACGGCCGCCGACGCTGCGCAGCGACGACTCCACGACCGGGGTCGTGATCTCCTTGCGCTCGATCGTCAGCTGGCGGGTGCGGCCGCTGGGCGGGCGCATCACCCCGATCTTCACCGCGGTTCCCTGCGGGCCCTTGATCTTCGCGACCGAGAGCTGCGAGGGCTGGCCGGCGATCGACTTGCCGCGCACGGAGACGATTACGTCGCCGGTCTTGATCCCAGCCGCGGCGGCGGGAGAGCCCTTGAACGCCTGCACGACCCGCAGGCCCTTCTTTGCCTCGCTGACGGTGAGCCCGATGCCGCTGAAGCGGCCCTCGGTCTCCTCGTCGAGGACTTTGGCCTGCTCGGGGTCGAAGTAATGCGAGAAGCGATCCTCCTTGTTGTGCCGGCGCAGCTCCTGGACCATCCCCGCGACCGAGCCGTTGCGGAGCTGGTCGGATGGAACGTCGCGGTAGTAGTCGCTCTCGATGATCGCGGCCGCCTCGCCGCTCAGCGAAGCGGTCTGGTCGACGAACAGGTCTCGCAGCGGCCCCGGCAGCTTGCCGGGATGGCCGCCGAGCCAAAGCCCGGCGCAGAGGAAGACGACCGCCGCCAGGACGGCCGCGGGCCACGCCCTCAACGTCGGTTCACACCCGCAGAAAGCGCCGCAGCGTCACGCCGCTGCCGACCGCCGAGACGATCATCGCGGCGCTGAACAGGATCGTGATCAGGAGCGGGAACGACATCGTGTTCAGGGCCGAGAACAGCGGCGTCCCCGAGAGCGGGTCGACGATCGTTGCCTTGCCCAGCCACAGGATCAGTATCGCGCCCAGGCCACCGAGGAAGCCGACGACCACCCCTTCGATCATGAAAGGCCAGCGGATGAACCAGCGCGTGGCGCCGACCAGGCGCATCACTTCGACCTCGCGACGGCGCGCGTAGATCGAGAGCCGGATCGTGTTCCCGACCAGCATCAGCGAGGCGACGACGAGCAAGGCCGTGAGGATCGTCAGCACCAGCTTCAGCGCGCCCGTCACCTGCTCGACCTTGGCGCGGTCCTGGTTGCGGTCGAAGACGTCCTTGACGATCGGTGAGATCGGCTGTGGAGACCCGTTCGGCCCGGGCGGGGTGACGGCGCTGCGGATCGAGTCGAGGTAGGAGGCGTCGTCGGCCTTGACGATGAAGTTGGCGGGCAGCGGATTGGTGTTGAGCTCCTTGATCAAGTTGCGGTCGCTCTCGTTGAGACTGTTGCTGAGCTCCGCCAGCGCCTCGGTCTTGGTCACGAACTGGACCGAGGCTACGTGGGGGAGCTCGAGCAGCTGAGCGTGCAGATGCTGGATCTCGCTCCTGGTGGCGTCATCCTGGACCGCGACCCGAAACGCGAGCTCGTCGCGAATGTCCTGATTCTTGGCCTGCGCGGCCTGGAAGATCGGGATCAGGACGCCGAGCAGGACGATGGTCACGATCGTGGTCACGATCGCGGCCATGCTGGGCGCGCCGTTGCGGCGCAGGGCGCGGAAAGCCTCGCGGATGAAGAACCCGAGCCGTCCCATCAGATCAGCTCGTCGGCGTGGCCATTGGTGGCGCCCTCAGGTCCGACCCCCATCTCGGCCCGCATCCGCATCGCGAACTCGTTGGTCGACTCCTCGCCCCCGTAGCCGCCGCTGGTCTCGTCGCGGACGATGCGGCCCTCGAAGAGCTCGATCACGCGACGGCGCATCTTGTCGACCATCGCGTTGTCGTGGGTGACGACGACCACCGTCGTGCCCGTGCGGTTGATCCGGTAGAGCAGCTGCATGATCCCGATCGAGGTGACCGGGTCGAGGTTTCCGCTCGGCTCGTCGGCGAGCAACAACGGCGGATGGTTGACGAACGCCCGCGCCACCGAGACGCGCTGCTGCTCACCGCCGGAGAGCTGGTCGGGATAGCTGTTGACCTTGGTCGAGAGGCCGACCAGGCGCAGCGTCTCCGGCACCTTTTCGCGGATCTCGGCGCGCCCCGCGCCGATCACCTGCAGGGCGTAGGCGACGTTGTCGTAGACGGTCCGGTTGGCGAGCAGCTTGAAGTCCTGAAAGACGGTGCCGACGTTGCGTCGCAGGTAGGGGATCTTCTTGTCGGCGAGCGCGCCGATGTCGCGGCCCGCGATCCGCACGGCCCCCTCGGTCGGCTCGAGCTCGCGGATCAGCAGCTTGATCAGCGTCGACTTGCCGCAGCCGGTCGGCCCGACGAGAAAGACGAACTCGCCGCGGCCGATCGCCAGCGAGACTCGCTCCAAGGCCAGATGGCCACCCGGATAGACCTTGGTGACATCGTCGAGCTCGACGATCGGCGCCGGTCCGCGGCGCCCGGGCATCGAGTCTGCTTCGCTGTTCCGGTTCCTACGCAATCTCGCCATCGAGCGCCGGGAACCCTAGAGAGGCGCGAGCGGCGGGAGCGCGGGAACGTGTGCACTCGCAACGACCCTTGCAGTCTGAGCGCGCGTCCAGTCGTGATGGTCCCGGCGGCCGCGGCTAATCGAGGCCGCCGCTGTGCAGCGGCGGATGCGAGACGATCGGCTTGCGGATCATCGCCTCGCGGGCGCGGTCGGCGATTCCCGAAGCGGTGAGCCCGAAGTGCTCCATGCAGGCCTCGGCGGTTCCCGAGACGCCGAACTCATCCCCCATCCCGAGCGCGAAGATCGGCACCGGGTGCTCCTCGGCTGCGACCTCGCGCACGGCGTCGGCGAGCCCGCCGACGACGCGATGCTCCTCCGCGGTCACGGCGACGCCGGTCTTGGCCAGTGACTTCAGGACCGCCTCGGAGTCGAGCGGCTTGATGATCGAGACGTTGACGACCTCGGCCTCGATGCCGTCCTCGCGGGCGAGGACGTCGGCCGCCTCGAGCCCGCGCCAGACCATGTGGCCGCAGACGAAGATCGCGATGTCCTTGCCCTCGCGCAGGACGTCGACGCCGCTGCCGAGGGTCTCCGGGATCTGGTCGTAGACGATCGGCGTCGAGGGACGTCCGAAGCGCATGTACATCGGCTCCTCGGCGCGCTCGTAGGAATCGATCACCGCCGCGTAGGCCTGGTTGTAGTCGGCCGGCACGACGACCTGCATGTGCGGCATCGCCCGCATCAGCGCCAGGTCCTCGATCATCTGATGGGTGGCGCCGTCCTCGCCGAGAGAGACGCCGCCGTGGCTGGCGCCGATCCGCACCTTGAGGCGGTTGTGGGCGATCCCGACCCGGACCTGATCGTAGGAGCGGGCGGTGGCGAAGATCGCGAAGGTCGAGGCGTAAGGCACCTTCCCGGTGGCGGCGAGCCCGCAGCTCATCGACATCATGCCCGCCTCGGCCGCGCCGCAGTTGAAGAAGCGGTCGGGAAACCTCTTTCCGAACTTGATCGACTGGGTGGAGACGGCGAGGTCTGCGTCCAGCGCGACGATGTCCTCGTGGCGCTCTCCCAGCTCGACCAGGGCGTCGCCGTAGGCCTGCCGGGTCGCGATCGGCTCGGTCTTTGCCTCAGGCATCGCTCTCGCCTCCGGCGCCGGAGCTCTCGAGCGCCGCCGTCTGCTCCTTGAGCCTGGCCTCGAGCTCCTCCATCGCCTCGGAGGCCTGCTCCTGCGAAGGCGGCTTGCCGTGGAAGCCGAAGCGGCCCTCCATGAAGGAGACGCCGCGCCCCTTCTTGGTCTGGCAGACGATCGCGGCGGGCCGGTCGAGGGTGCGGCTGCGCCGCAGCGCCTCGACGATCGCGCCCATGTCGTGGCCGTCGATCTCGATCGAGTCCCAGCCGAAGGCCTCGAACTTGGCGCGCACGTCGCCGGTGTCCATGACCTCCTCGGTGGTGCCGTCGGTCTGCAGGTGGTTGTAGTCCACGATCGCGGTCAGGTTGGGGATCCGGTAGTGCGCCGCGGCGGCGGCCCCCTCCCAGCTCTCGCCCTCCTGGATGTCGCCGTCGGACATCAACGTGAAGACGTGCGCGGTCTCGTGCAGGCCGTCGAGCCGCAGGGCGAGGCAGATGCCGACCGCCATCGAGAGGCCCTGGCCGAGCGAGCCGGTCGAGACCTCGATCCCGGGGGTGCGGGTCATGTCGGGGTGGCCCTGCAGGTGGGATCCGATCTGGCGCAGGCCCATCAGGTCCTTGTGCGGGAAATAACCGTGCTCGGCGAGCGCCGCGTACTGGATCGGCGCTGCGTGGCCCTTGCTGAGCACGAAGCGGTCGCGCTCCGGCCATTTGGGGTTGGCGGGATCGTGGCGCAGCACCTGGTAATAGAGCGCGGCGACGATGTCGGCGGCCGAGAGCGAGGAGTCGAGGTGCCCGGCCTTGGCGACCGCGACCATGCGCACGCAGTTGATCCGCAGGACCGTCGCGTAGCGCTCCAGCTCCGCGATCGACGGCTGCTCGCCGGCGGCGGGCGGCTGCGGGGTGGGGTCGGGTACCGGCTTCAGATGCACGTTGCGGCTCCCGCGCTCGTCCGGCTCGGGATCGGTCAGGCTAGAGGATCGCATTTGAGTTCGCGTTGATCACGCAGCGACGCTGCCAACCGGAGTGGGTGTGCATTTCTGGTCGTCCCAGCCACCACAAATGCACACTGAACAGATGAATCACGCGGCGATCGTGGCTGACGGCGCGGACGCGGCCGCGAGCAGAGAAGCACCCAGTTTGCGCGCAAAGTTGCCGTTCGGGCGGGCCTTTCCGCGATCATGCGCGGCGATGAGACGAGCGATCGCGATCGCGGCCGCGACGACGGCGCTGGCGTTCGGTGCCTGCGGGGGCGACGACGAGGCGACCACCGGCCCGGCGCGGAGCGTTTCGACCACCGCGGGCGATGTGACGACTGAGCCCTCGACCGCCGGCGGCGGCGCGACCGCGACGATCCCTACCACCAGGTCCACCACGACGGGGTCCGCGCCGGCCAGCGCCGGCGACAGCAGCAGCGGCGCCCCGGACTCGGGCATCGGCACCCGTCCCGGCGGCCCGAGCGGCGGCTATTGATGTCGGCGACTGGCGAGCTCGTCGAAAACAACCGGGCCTACGCGGAGCGCTTTGACAAACGCGACCTTCCCGCGGCCCCCGCGAAGAAGCTCGCGGTGGTCACATGCATGGACGCGCGACTGGACCCGGCCAAGCTCCTGGGGCTGGCCGAGGGCGACGCTCACGTGATCCGCAACGCCGGCGGAGTCGTCACCGTGGAGGAGATCCGCTCACTGGCGATCTCGCAACACCTGCTCGGCACCGAGGAGGTGGTCCTGATCCACCACACCGGCTGCGGCATGCTCGGCCTCGACGACGAGCAGTTCGCCCACCGACTTGAAGGCGAGACGGGGCAGCGGCCCGACTTCGCGGCCCGCGGCTTCGCGGATCTCGAGGAGAGCGTCCGCGCATCGATCCGCCGGATCCAGGTGAGTCCCTTCGTCCCCAGGAAGGGGAGCGTCACGGGCTTCGTCTACGAGGTCGAGACGGGACGGCTGAGGGAGGTCCGTTGAATAACTTGCGGCGGCCTGCGGCCGCCTGACATGCGACTGCGGCCGCTGCGGTGGACGGCATAAATTGCGGCGGCTTCGCCGCCTGACATGTGACTGCCGTTCCACTTCGTTTCACGGCCCTCACGTGAATAACTTGCGGCGGCCTGCGGCCGCCTGACATGCGACTGCGGCTCCACTTCGTTTCGCCGCCCATCAACCTATGGCGACCATGCGCTCGATCGGGACCCGGGCCCGCTCGGCGACCGCCTCCGCGACGCTGACCTCGAACTGCATCTCGCGCAGCGAGTCGCGCAGCTTCGGCAGCGTGATCATCTTCATGTACTTGCAGAAGGCCATCCGGTTGGCCTCGATCAGGTTCGCCTCCGGGGCCGCCTGCTGGAGCGGGTAGAGCATTCCGTTCTCGGTCGCGACGATGTAGCTGCCCTGCGGATTCCGCTCGACCCGGGTGAGCATCCCCGAGGTCGAGAGCATGTGCACGCCTTCGGGGTCGACGTCGCCGGCGGCGACGTACTCCATCGCCTGGGTGGAGCAGCCGCACTCGGGATGGATCAGGAACTCCGCCTCGGGGTGCTCGGCGCGGGTGCGGGCGATGTCGTCGGGGCGGATCCCAGCGTGAACGTGGCACTCGCCGTCCCAGACGTGGAAGCGGGCGCGGCGCTCGGGGTCCTCGCGCAACCCGGTCTCGCGCTCGACGAAGGCGCCAAGCCACATGTCGGGCCCGAAGAGGATCTCGGTCTCGGCCCCGTGCTCACGCCAGATGTGCTCGACCACCTGGACAGCGTTGGAGGAAGTGCAGCAGTAGTCGGTCTCGGCCTTCACCTCGGCGGAGGTGTTGACGTACATGACCACGATCGCTCCGGGGTGCTCCGCTTTCCAGCTGCGCAGCTGCTCTGCGTCGATTGACTCCGCGAGCGAGCATCCGGCGCCGAGATCGGGGATCAGGACCGTCTTGCGGGGCGAGAGGATCGATGCCGTCTCGGCCATGAAGTGAACGCCGCAGAAGGCGATCACGTCAGCCTCGGTCGCGGCGGCCTGACGCGAGAGGCCGAGCGAGTCGCCGGTGAAGTCGGCGACGTCCTGAAGCTCGGGGAGCTGGTAGTTGTGGGCGAGGATGACCGCGTCGCGCTCGGCGGCGAGCGCGCGCACCTCGGCGCTCAGCCCGTCGACCTGCTCGGGTGTGAGCTCAGCTACGCCGCTCGGTTGAAGCGTTGGAAGCTCCTGCACAGGAGCGCTCCTCTCGGTCTTCCTATGTTCCCTGGCCCGGCGCGCGACTCGGGTGCGCGCCTAGGAGGTGGGAATGAACTGAGCAAAGTCTACCGGCCCGGCCGTGCCCACTCCCTACATTTGAGCAATGCCCGAGCTGCCCGAGGTCGAGATCACCGCGCGCCGCCTCGACGCCGTCCTGCGCGGCGCCGAGGTCGACTCGGCGCTGTCGCCCGGCATGGTTGCGTTGAAGACCTTCGACCCGCCGCTGGAAGCGCTCGCGGGGTGCGAGGTGACGGGCGTGCGGAGGATCGGGAAGATGCCGGTGGTCGAGTTCTCCGGGGATCTGGCGCTGCTCGTGCACCTGATGTCGGCCGGGCGCCTGCAGGTGTTCGAGACGCGCGCCCCGCCGCGCGATCGCGCCTCGCGCGTCTTGATCCGCCTCGCCGACGGGCGCGAGCTGCGCCTGCGCGAGTTCGGATCGCGCCAGCGCGCCTGGGCCAAGCTTCTCGCGCCGGAACAGATCGCCGAGGACGAGATGGTCGCCACCCTGGGGCCGGAGGCCTGGCCGGCGCCGGGCTTGGAGGACTTCGCGGCCGCGATCGACCAGCCGCGCCACCTGCACCCGCTGCTGCGCGACCAGCGCGTGATCGCTGGGATCGGGCGCTCCTGGGTCGACGAGATCCTCTGGGAAGCCCGCCTGAGTCCCTTCAAGCAGGGCTCGGAGCTGCTCGAGACTGAGGTCGAGAGCCTGCACCGCTCGCTGAGCGTGCTCGGCGACGCGCTCGAGCGCTACGAGGAGGTGATCGGCGAGACGGTGCCCGACAAGATGCCGATGCCGCTGCGGGTGCACCGGCGCGAGGGCGAGCCGTGCCCGCGCTGCGGCACGACGATCGCCGCTGTCTTCTTCAAGGAGCACCAGGCCAACTACTGCCCGCAGGAGCAGACCGGCGGGCGGGTGCTGAAGGACCGGCGGCTCTCGCGGCTGCTGAAATAGCTAGGTGTGGCGACTTGGTTCCGCTATGCGGAGACAACTCGCCAGATGTCAGCCCGCCGGTCCAGCTCGACGTCGGCCTCACTCATCGGCTCAGGGGGCGGGTCACCCGGCGAGCGAGCGCCCGCCCGACCGTCAGCGGGTGATTGGCGATGGTCGCGACCCGCCCGCGCACGCTCGTCGGATCGTGGGCGACACCGAGGTCGCGGAGGATCTTGCCCGGGTCGAAGTAGACCCGCTCGCAGACGAGCCGGTCCTCCTCGAAGACGAAGACGGCGACGAACTGCATCTCGAACTTGCGGCCGGTCGGCGGCAGGCCCCGCAGCGGGCCGTCGTGGGTTCCGTAGAGCATCGCCTCGACGATCACCGCCTCTTCCGTGTGATGCAGCTCGAGCAGCTCGTTGCGCTGGTCGGGAAACGCGGTCCGGGTCTCATCGAAGTAGGCCATCACCTCTTCGGGCCCATCGTGGACCTCGCCGGTCCCGATCAGCTCGTAGCGGGGGTGGTCGAAGGTCTCCAGCGTGATGTCGAACTCGTGCCGGTTCTCGGACTCCATGTGTTCGCGCACGGTGTCCTCGCGGCGCTGCCTCAACTCCGTGGTGGCGCTCATCGAAGCGACTTTATCCGCGGCCCCAGGTCAGAGCAATTCGACCCGGTCAGGGGCTTTCCTCGCTTGAGCCGGAAGGGTGCTCACTCGGCGGTGGGCGCTACAGCGACTCGATCAGCATGCTCAGGTCAAGCGCCGGCGCCGAGTGCGTGAGCGCGCCGACCGAGATGAAGTCGACGCCGGTCGCGGCGATCTCGGCGACCGTCTCCAGCGTCACGCCCCCGGACGCCTCGAGGGACGCGCCCTCGGAGCCGGCGGAGTCGCGCAGTGCCACGGCCTCTCTCAGCTGGGCCGTGGTCATGTTGTCGAGCAGCAGGCGAGCGGCGCCCGCCGCGAGCGCCTCGCCGGCCTCGTCGAGGTGGCGGCACTCGACCTCGACCGCCAGCTCGGGCCGGGCCATCGCTGCGGCCTTCACCGCCTCCCCCACCCCGCCGGCGGCGGCGGCGTGGTTCTCCTTGATCAGGATCGCGTCGTATAGCCCGCGGCGGTGGTTGGTGCCGCCGCCGGCGACGACCGCCTGCTTCTCGAGCCCGCGCAGCCCGGGAGTTGTCTTGCGGGTGTCGAGTATCTCGGCGCCGCTGCCGCGAACCGCCTCCACGTAGCGTGCGGTGAGCGTCGCGATCCCCGAGAGCCGGGCGAGGAAGTTGAGCGCCGTGCGCTCGGCCGCAAGCAGCGCCCGAACCGGCCCAGCGGCGGCGGCGGCGTCGGCGGGCACTTCCTCGCGCCACTCGCCTTCGGCGGTCAGCGGTTCGAATCCGGCGCCGGTCTGTCGAAACACCTCCGCCGCGACCTCGAACCCGAACAGCACCCCGGCCTGCTTCTGGACGATCCGCGCCCCGGCCTCGGCATCCGCCGGGACCACGGCCTCGGAAGTGACGTCGCCGTCGCCGAGGTCCTCGCTCAGCGCCGCCGACACGAGCTCGCTGAGTGCGCGGTCAGCCACCCGTACCGACCCGGTAGTGGAGAAAGACGACGCCGCCGCCGAAGCGACGCTCGGCCAGAAGCTCGAGGTCGGCCCGTACCTCGTCGGGAAGAGCGGGCGTGCCACCGCCGACCAGGATCGGGTTGAGGAAGAGCTGAAGATCGTCGACCAGGCCTGCTCGCAGCGCCTCTGCGGCGAGGCCAGGCCCGCCCACGCTGAGGTCACGGTCCGCGACTGCCTTGATCTCGCGGACGGCATCGGGTTCGAAGTCGTGCTCGAGCCTGGTCCGCGAGGTTGTGACCGCGGCCAAGGTGCGCGAGTAGACCACTTTCTCGGCCGAGCGCCAGATCTCCGCGTAATCGCGGATCGCGGCCGGCTGCTCGGGGCCCGTGTCCATCGTCTCCCAGACGCTCAGGACCTCGTACATCCGGCGCCCGAGCAGGAAGGTGCCGACCGGCCGCTCGATCTCGTTGACAGCGGCGTGCACCTCTTCGTCGGGCGCCGCCCAGTCGAACTTCCCGTCGCGATCGGCGACGTAGCCGTCGAGTGAGCAGATTGCCGAGTAGAGCAGCTTGGCCATGGGCGCAAGTATCTGTGAAGGCGAGTTGCCGGGCCCTTTGGCTCCGAGGTCATTGCGGTCGATCTCACGTTTCGGGCGGTGTGCGACGTTGTATGGGCGATGACGAAGCTGCCCCCGTTCCAGCAGCTGCTCGAACGCCACCAGGGCGACGTGATGGGATTCCTGATCGCCTCCGTCGGCCCCCAGGACGCCGAGGACTGCTTCCAGGAGACCTTCATCGCGGCGCTGCGCGCCTACCCGCGCCTCGAGGACGCGCGCAACCTTCAGGGGTGGCTGCTGACGATTGCGCACCGCAAGGCGATCGACCATCACCGGTCGCGGCAGCGGCGCCCCGTCCCGGTCGGCGACCCACCGGAGGTGGTCGTTTCGGGGGGCGAGGTCGAGGGCAGCGAGAGCTCAGGGATCTGGAGCTGTGTTGCCGGGCTGCCGCCGAAGCAACGGATGGCGGTCGCGCTGCGCTTCGTCTGCGATCTGCCGCATCGCGAGATCGCAGCGGCGACGGGCACTTCCGAAGAAGCGGCACGCCGCAACGTTCACGAAGGAGTCAAACGACTGAGGATGGAGATTGCATGAGCTCGAGAAGGCAAAAGGCAAGCGATCCGCTGCGCTCGCTGCGCGACGCCTCGCGGGTCAACTCCGACGTCGCCGAGACCCGGACCAGCGCGCTGATGCGCCGGGCCGAGCGTGAGGGCCTGCTCGACGTCGCCTACACGGAGGTCGACACCCCGGTCGGGCGACTGCTGCTCGCGGCAACCCCGCGCGGGTTGGTCCGGATCACCTACCCGATCGAGTCGACCGACACGGTCCTCGAGCAGCTTGCGCAAGCGATCTCGCCGCGGGTGCTGGAGTCGCCGGCCCGCCTCGACGACACCCGCCGTGAGCTGGAGCTTTACTTCGAGGGGCAGCTGACCGACTTCGACCTGCCGCTGGACTGGCAGCTGAGCCGCGGCTTCTATCGCAAGGTGCTGCGCGCCACCGCCAAGATCCCGTATGGCAAGACGCGCAGCTACAGCGAGCTGGCCCGGCGGGCCGGGAGCCCGCGCGCTGTCCGCGCCGCCGGCACCGCTCTGGGTTCGAACCCGATCCCGATCGTCGTTCCCTGCCACCGGGTGCTGCGCCGCGGCGGCGCCCTGGGCGGCTACGGCGGCGGACTCGACGTCAAGCAGCACCTGCTTGAGCTCGAGGGCGTGCTCGAGCCGGCGGACTAGCCAAGCCGCGCTCGAGCCACCCAGCCGCGGGGCGCCAGCCCGGCGCTTGGCGAGCAGTCGATCCAGCCACGACTCGTGCCCGCGCTCAACCCGAGCACAGGCACGACCGATGAATGGGGAGATGCTCGACCTGCTCGACACTCCCGACCAAGACGCCCCGGAGGCGCGGCGCGAGATCGCGCAGATGACGCGGGTCGCCGGCGGCCTCTGGACGCTCGGAGCCGTGGTGGGGGCCGCGTGCGCGTTTGCGCCCGGCACCGCCCACATGAGCTTCGGCTGGCTGCTGGGTTTGAGCTTGCTCGTCCTCCTCTATGGAGTCGGGCTGCTGACCGGCGCGATCCCGTGGCGGCGCGCCTCGCGAAAGGGACATGCGCTCGGCACGATGATCGCCGCTCCCGTCCTCGGCCTCGCGATCTATCTCAGCGGTGGCTCGCTCAGCTACATGGGGGCGTTCCTGTTCTGCTTTCTGCTCTTCATCGCCTTCTTCTTCCCGGCCCGCTGGGCCTGGCCACTGTCGATCGAGCTCGTCCTGATCGCGGGGACGCCGCTTCTCTACGACTCGGACGCGATCGGCAACGCATTTCTGCCCCGCTACATCGCCCTTTCAGCGGCCTTCGTGGCAATCACGGCTGTGATGCTGCAGCTGAAGAAGCGCCTCGTCGACGCGGAAGCCCGTCAGCGCGAGATCGCCAACTGCGACACGCTCACCGGGGTCGGCAACCGGCGCGCTTTCGACCGCGACCTGCACGAGGCACTGCGAGCCCGCACCGGCCCGCACGGCGGACGGCGCGTCGCAGACGGTTCACCGCTGGCCCTGCTGATCTTCGACTTCGACGGCTTCAAGGCGATCAACGACGAGCATGGCCACGCCTCGGGCGACGCGGTCCTCCGCCGCGCCACGGATCGTGCCGAGGGCGTGCTTCGCAGCGGCGACACTCTGGCCCGGATCGGCGGCGACGAGTTCGCCGTGATCGCGCCCGGCGCCGGGCCCGACGGCGCCCGGATGATCGCCGACGCCCTGCACGGCGCGATCGGGGAGATCGAGCCCAGATGGGAGACCCCGGTCTCCGTCTCGGTCGGCTGGGCGACTTTCCCCGATGACGGTCAGGACTTCGATTCCCTGCTGCGCGAAGCCGATCAGCGGATGCTCGACCTCAAGCACAGCCGGCAGAAGCCGGTCTCACCGCGGCCCCTGCTGCGCCCCGTCCCGGCGCTCGAGGACTCCGAGCCGTCACCGCCGCGACGCGTCAAGCCGCGGTCTTGAGCAGGTAGTCGCGCACGAAGTCGTCGATGTCGCCGTTGAGGACGCGCTCGGTGTCGCCCGACTCGTGGCCGGTGCGGTGGTCCTTGACCCGCTGGTCGGGATGCAGGAAATAGCTGCGGATCTGCGAGCCCCAGGCGACGTCCTTGACCTCGCCGCGCTCCTTGGCCAGCGCCTCGGCGCGCTTTCGCTCCTCTAGCTCGATCAGCTTCGAGCGCAGCAGCTGCATCGCAACGGCCTTGTTCTGCGCCTGCGAGCGCTCGTTCTGGCACTGCACCACGACACCGGTCGGTAGGTGGGTGAGGCGAACCGCGGAGTCGGTCTTGTTGACGTGCTGGCCGCCCGCCCCGGACGCCCGGTAGGTGTCGACCCGCACCTCTGAGTCCTCGACCTCGACATCGACCTCCTCGTCGACCAGCGGCCCGACATCGACCTGGGCGAAGCTCGTGTGGCGCCGCGCCGAAGCGTCGAAGGGCGAGATTCGAACCAGCCGGTGCACTCCGCGCTCGGCGGCGAAGAGCCCGTAGGCGTTCTCGCCGCGCGCGATGAAGGTCGCCGACTTCAGCCCCGCCTCCTCGCCCGGGGAGGCCTCCTTCATCTCGACCCCGAAGCCGCGCCGCTCGGCCCAGCGCAGGTACATCCGCAGGAGCATCTCGGCCCAGTCCTGGGAGTCCGTGCCCCCCGCCCCTGCGTGCACGGTGACGACCGCGTCGCCGGTGTCGTACTGACCGCTGAACAGCCGCGCCTCCTCGAGCTCGGCGAGCCGCCGCTCGATCGAGTCCAGCTGGCCGGCGAGCTCGGCCGCCATCTCGTCGTCATCGGCGGCCAGCTCGGCCAGCTCGCCGAGATCGCCGGCGTCGGCCTCGAGCCCGCGGAAAGTTTGGAGACGGCGCTGCGCGGCAGCGTGGCGGGCAGAGACTCCGGCGGCTGCGGCCTGGTCGTCCCAGAAGCCGGGACTCTGCATCTCGGCCTCGAGGCGCTCTATCTCCGATTCGAGCGCAGTGGGGTCAAAGGTAGTCCGCGAGCAGCTTCATCTGCTCGCGGACGTCGGCGAGCCGCGCGGGGACCGCTTCCTTGCTGACGGCATCGGCCATGCGCCCATTATGGCGAGGGGGCCGGCTAAGCTTCGATCCTGGCCGCCGTCAGCGCCTCGGCGCGGTGCCTGAACGGCTGCCAGCGGGCGATCAAGCCGTCCCTGAAGGTGAACAGCGCCGCTTCCTCGGCGTCTTCTGCGAGCTCCTCGGACTCCGCCCACCACCACTGCTTGCGGATCAACGCGACGACGTGGTCTGCCTGCTCGCGAAAACCCACAACGACGTGGCGTTGCTCGAGCCCGCCGTCGGGGTTCCGGGTCGCCCAGCCGCGCGCCTCATCGCGGCCGATGCGCAGGCCGCGCGCGGTCTGCAGCTCGACGTCCGGATGCAACGTGGCGACGAACG
>CAWJCP010000003.1:0-260125 GCA_963841445.1 uncultured Solirubrobacterales bacterium | reverse complement strand
CCCCGGCGAACCGGGACGGGCCGTGGCCCTTGGCGTCTGATCCCCGGGAGGTGGATCAGTTGTTGTTGCCGCCGCGCTGGCGCGGGGGTGGGCCGATCGGCGGGGGACCGCCGGGCATCGCACCGCCGAAACCGGGGGGCGGTGGCATGCCGCGGCCGTTTTGCATCGTCTTCTTCAGGAAGGCGCCGTCGGTCGCGAACACGAAGCTTCCCTGCGGCGACTGCGAGACGTGCACCTGGTCACCGGACGGCAGGTCGGATAGCTCGGCCTGCTTGCCGTTGCGCAGCACCTTCGCGTTGCTTGGGACGTCGATGCTGACGGTCTTGTAGGTGGCCTGCTTGGTCCCCTCGGTGATCGTGATCTGATCGCCGGAGACCGACTCGACCTTGCCGCTGTCCTGGGTGACGGTGATGAAGTCGTCGCCGGCCTTGTTGGGGACGACCATCTCGGAGTGCACGGGCGGGCCACCGAACGGCGCCGGCCCCTTACCTCGCATGTGAGCGCGGAATCCGCGTCCGTTCGGGGGCGGCGGCAGGCCGCGAAAGGCGCGCGTTTGCGCCCCCTTGCCGGCGTTCTTCGCCGGGGCGGCCGCGCCGGACGCGATGCCGATCATCGCCGCGACGGTCGCGCAGATCGCGGCGGCCGCGGCGACCTGGGTGAATCGTGTGCGCTTCATCTTTGGTCGTCCTTCCTTGTCGGATGTCGAGAGGCTGGGTCGTCTCCTCGACCGACAGCCTCGCGGCGGACCCTGGGAGAAGCCTGGGATCGGGCCGAGACTTTCTGGGGGCGGCCAGGGCGGCAACTAGCCGCGCAGGACGCGGCGGCGGCGCAGGATCCGCTCGGCGATCGCGAGCAGCTCGGCGACGCTCTCGACCACGCCGGCGTCGAGCGGGCCGCGCAGCGCCGCGTTGGCCGCCTCCCCGACGTCGCCGCGGCGCTGGCGCAGCTCCTCCATGTCCTCGGCGTGGCCGGGGTCCTCGAGCGCGCCGCGAAGCTCGACCAGCAGGGCCTCGACCCCGACTCGAAGCTGAAGCGCGGCTTCGCGGTCGAGGCCGTTGTCGAGGTCGAGCCGTGCGCGGGCGAGCAGCGTCTCGCAGGCGTCGAGCGACTCGCGGCCACCGAGCACGGCGGCGAGCCGCTCCTGGGGGGCGAGCGCGGCATCGCGGCGGGCCCGCCGCCCGCCGCGTCCCGGCGCCGGGGCGCCGGGCTCGAGCTCGCGGGCCTGGATCCACTTGCCTTTCGCCACCTGCTCGCCGCTCCCGTAGCCGATCCGGATCGCGACCGCACGGGCAAGGCCGAGCTCCTGCACGTAGGGATCGCCGGCGGCGGCTCGCTGCGCCGCGAGCGCCCGGTTGAGCAGCCGCAGGCCCTCCTCGGCGGCGTCCTCGAGGGCGTCGGCGTCGGCGGCGATCTCCTCGATCCAGGTCGCGGCCCCGTCCTCATCGGCGAACGGGTTCGCGCGCACCGCGGTGACCCGGGTCAGCGGAACCTCGCCCGGCGGCCCGCCGTCTGCCTCGCGGGCGCGGCGGCGGCGGCGCGCCGGGCGCGGGGCGGCCAGCGTCTCGACGACGAGGACTTCCTCACGGGCACCAATGCCCGGCGCGTCCTCCGCTTTGGAGCGAGCCGTAGGCGAGCGGTCGGCCGACTTTGTCGGCTGGGGCGTGCCGGGGTCCCCGGGGGAACGGGCCAGGTAGCGCCCGTCGCCGAGCCCGATCTGGCCCGCGTACTCGAGCTGTGCGAAGGGGAAGAGCTGCGCGCCGCCGGCGATCGCCGAAGCCTAGTAGCCCTTGGAGGCGACCACTCAGTCGCCCTTGTGGGCCCTGGACGCGCGCTTCGGCTTCGCTGCCGGCAGCGCCGCCTTCGAGATCCGCGTCCGCACCGTCGGGTTGGCGATCTGGCCGAGGCGGGTGATCAGGCGCTGCCACTGACCGGGCTTCAGCAGCGCATTGAACTGCTTGCTCAGCTGGCTGTTCTCGTAGAGCGGGTGGTAGCCGACGTGCACGTGGTCGTAGTGGTCCGCGAGCGGGAAGCTCTGCGGGCCGGGGAAGTCCATCAGGGAGATGATCTGGTGCGGGGCCATCGTCCCCTGCAGCTGCAGCAGCGACTCGATCAGCGACGCGGCCAGGGTGCCGGGGCCCTGGTGGCCCACTACCGGCACGTCGTTGATCGTCGCGATGTCCATCGCGTCGCCGGTCGTGTGCTCGCTCTGGTTGCCGGACGAGGTCAGGAAGCTGTGCCCGCACTTCAGCGAGGTGATCCCGAGCCGGAATCCCTTTTCGACCAGGTACTCCATCGCCGCCAGGATGCGGCGGTCGATCTGCCCGGTCGCGATGTCGGTGCGCCCGCAGGAGTAGATCTCGAGCCGCGGGTCGGAGAGCACGCGGCGCTCCAGCGCCTCCTTGGACATCAGCAGCACGCCGCCGACGCCGACGTTGCGGAGGAACGGGTTCTTGCCGGCGGCACGGTAGATCGCCGTTGCCTCGAGCAGCTTCCAGCCGTCGAGGATCGGCTTCGGATCGATGCGCGGCGCGCCGCGGCCGGCGGGGCGAATCGAGAAGTTGATGTGCGGCGCGGCGCTGCCCTGCGGGCCGCCGACCTTGGCGAGCACGGTCCCGCCGATCACCTTCGAGCCCTCGTGCAGCTTCTCGACTTTCGAGTTCTTGCTGTTCAGGCCAAGCACGTCCTTGAAGTAGTTCTTGAAGGTGGTGAAGGCGGGGACCTTGTGCGACGCCATGTCCTCGAGCTGGTGACCGAGCGAGCCGTGGATCCGCGTCGGGCGACCGCTCTGGGGAAGCCCGTTTGTGGTCTTGCGGGCCGTGGCCCCGCCGCCGATGGTGGCGGGCTGGCTCGGGGCGCTGTCGGCGGGCACCGAGACGAGCTTGAAGTCCTTGGCGCTCAGCTTCGCCTTCTTCGGCACCGGGTGCCTGCGGACGATCGAGCCCAGCTGCGCGTAGGTGAAGCGGTTGCCGTAGGCGTCCTGGAGGACCATGTAAAGGCCGAGCTTCGGCGAGCGGTCGATCCTCTTGATCACGCCGTCGTTGACCGCGACGACGGCGGCGCCCTTGCGGGCGAAGATGTTGATGCCGCGGCGGGTCGGTGAGGACTCGATCACGTTGGCGGCGTTGCCGTATTGCTTGCGGGCCGTCTTTGAGTCGTGGATCGCCTGGCGGGCGGAGATGTCGTCCGCGTAGCGGGCGTTGGCCGCGACCGGGAAGTGGGCGCCCTCGGTGAGGCCGGTCAGCGAGCCGAGCAGGTCGGACGGGATCTTGCCGTAGGAGCGGGCGAACAGCAGCACCTCGTCGACGTACCAGTCGGCGTGGTTGTAGGAGAAGATCGCGGAGCGCAGGTCGCTGTTGCCGCCGGCGGCGCGCAGGTAGCGGGCCGCGGCGCAGATCGCGTCGACCGGGTTGTAGGGGTCCTTGCGCCCGTCCCCGTTGGCGTCGACCCCGTAGGCCCGCCAGGTCGAGGGGATGAACTGCATCCAGCCCATCGCGCCGGCGCTGGAGACGTTGAGGTTGGTGCCGAACGCGGTCTCGATCTTGTTGATCGACGCCAGCACCTCCCAGGGGATGTCGTACTGGGTCCCGCAGGCCTGGTAGATCGGCAGCAGGAAGGGTGGGATCTCGAACTGGTCGATGACGATGTTCGGGACTCCGACCGGGGCGGGGCCGAAGGGGGCGATCGTCGCCGAGGGGTTGCCGACGGTCGGGGTGCCGTTGGACTCGTAGGGGGGAGGGGGCTTGAGGTTCTTCTTCTGCTGGACGTCGCTCTGGTTCTTGGCCTTGCCGGGACCGACGCCGCCGGTCTCGCCGTTGCCGCCGCCAGCGCCGCCCTTGCCGGCGCCCGGGGCCGGCGAGACGGTGACCGAGCTGGCGCCGCTGCCGGTCGTCGTCGTCGTCGTGGTCGTCCCCGTGCTCGTGCCGCCACCAGCGCCACCCGGCGTGGTCGGGGTCGTCGGGGTGGTCGGGGTCGTCGGGGTGGTCGGGATGACGCTGTGGCCGCCGCTTTCGGTGGCGCCGCCGGAGGCGAGGCAGTCGGGATCGGCGAGGTCGACCTTCCCGTCGCCGTCGTTGTCGACGCCGTCGACGCAGGGACCGAGGTTGACCTGCGGGACCGTGACCCCGGCGACGCCCGCTCCGTTGGCCAGCCCGCCACCGATCACGACCGCGCCGAGCAGGGCGGAGAGGACGGCCAGCGCCGTCGTGATTGCCAGCTTTCTCCTCATCGGCCGGATCCCGTCACTCCCTGCCCGTAGGCGACGGAAAACCCGCGCAATTCACGCACCGCGGCTCCCTGCGTACAGGCAAAACAAACCTACTCATTAACAAAGGCCATTTCAACGTAGAACCGTCGCCTGCACCCTATTCGCGTCAGGCACGAAGCAGGTGAGGCTTAACACCTTGCAAATCTTCGGTCATCGCACCAGGACCGCTACGCTGCTGACCCGATGGACGAGCACGGACCAGACTCCGAAGACGGACGGCGATCGCGGAGCACCGATGCGGTCAGCGAGCTGACCAACGCGGTGCTCGACAACCCGCTCCTGCGCCAGGCGCTCTCCTCGGCCCTGGGGATGGGCGAGAAAGCGACCCAGGCGCAACGGCGGGCGATGGACGCGGTCGGGCTTCCCTCCGCCGACGACCTCGGGCGCCTCGAGCGCCGGATCCGCTCGCTTTCGGACCGCCTCGAGTCGGTCGAGGACCAGCTCGACGAGACGGCGCGCGAGCTGAGCTCCTTGCGCAGCCGGGTTGCCGGGAGCGAGAAGGCCGGCGAGGAGTCGGCCCTCAACCAGAGCTAGACAAAGCGGTCAGCGCGACCCGGCCCATCTTGATCGATGCTTCGAGCAGCGCCTCGTCCTCGATCTCCTCGCTGCCGACGTCGCTGACCGCCATCAGCGCCGCGACCGCGACGCCGCAGCGTCGACCGGCGGCAAAGAGCCCCGCCGCCACCATCTCCAGCGCCGCGGCGCCGCGCCGCTCCCAGTCGCTGACCGGGCGGCCGTCGAGCTCGCCGAGCAGGTCGGTGGTAGCGACGCTTGCGCCGCGCAGCCCCGCGGCCTCCGCGGCGCCCTCGAGTGCAGCGCCGAGCAGCGGCTCGGGGGTCAGCGCCGCGTCGTCAGAGAGCTCGCCGCTGACTCCGTCGGCGCCGATCGCCTCGCGAACCACGAGTAGGTTGCCGAGCGCCAGCCCGGAGGCGAGCGCCAGGCAGGTTCCCAGCAGCACCGCGCGGCGAACGCCCAGGCCGGCGAGCTGAGCGAGCACCATCGCGGCGCTCGGGCCGCCGATCCCCAACGACTGGATGGTCAGATCGCGGCCGCCATCGGTCACCCCGCCATAGCCCCAGAGACCGTGCGCGTGGTTCGACATCTTCGGCTCGACGATCAGCTCCTGGGCGAGTCGCATGGCGCGGGCGGGATCGCCGACCAGCAGGACGTCGGCGGCGATCGGTGCGGACGGGCGCAGCGGGGCCAAGAGCGCTTAAGCTTCGCAGGGCATGGCGGAGCAGCGAAAAGAGCAGCAGCGGGGCGTCCCCGACAGCCTGCGAGCGGCGATCGAGCGGACCTTCGCTGCCACCGCCGAGGGCGCCGCGGAGACCCGCGAGCGAGCCGGGGCCGCGCTCGACGAGGTGAGCCGGCGCGGCCGCGAGGCTCGCAGAACGGTTACCGGGCGCGCCCAGGAAGCCCGCGAGAGCTCCAGCGGCGCGGCGAACCGGGTGATCGAGGCGATCGAGGGCATGCGGCTGGCAAGCCGCGACGAGCTGCGCGAGCTCTCGAAGCAGGTCGACGAGCTGGCCAAACGCGTCGAGGAACTCGAAGCGAAGGCTAAGGTCAAGGGTTAGGGATGGCGCCCGGGCGGCGGGTCGTCATCACCGGGATCGCCAGCCACTGGGGGGTGGAGCTGGCGCGGCAGCTGGAGCGCGACCCCACGGTCGACTTCATCGCCGGCATCGACACGACCGAGCCGCCCGGCGACCTCGAGCGCACCGAGTTCATCGAGGCCGACATCCGCAACCCGGTGCTGGCGCGGATCCTGCCGGTCACCGAGGCCGACACCGTCGTTCACTGCGGCATCCTCTGGTACCCCGAGCCCGGCAAGTCGGCGCGGGCGCTTCACGACATCAACGTGATCGGCACCCTGCAGCTGCTCGCCTCCTGCGAGAAGGCCCCGACCCTGCGCTCGCTGGTGATCCGCAGCTCGGCGGCGATCTACGGATCGGAGGGCTCGGCGCCCTCATTCTTCAGCGAGGAGATGGCGCGCCGTTACCCGCTCAAGACCCGCTTTCAGCGCGACGTCGGGGAGCTGGAGAGCTACTTCGACAACTTCGCCCGCCGCCATCCCGACGTCGTCTGCTGCCTGCTTCGCTACCAGCCCGAGATCGGCCCCGGCCTCGACGCGCCGCTGGCCCGCTACCTCTCGCTGCCGGTGGTCCCGACCCAGCTCGGCTTCGACCCGCGGCTGCAGCTGCTGCACGCCGACGACGCGACCGCGGCATTGGCGGCCGCGACCGACAACCCGGTGCGCGGGCCGGTCAACGTGGCGCCGAGCGGGACGATCTCGCTGACCCGGATCCTGCGCCTCGCCGGCCGTCCGACCCTGCCGGTGCCGCATCCGGCCTTCGGGCCCCTGTTCGGCCAGCTCGGCCGGCGGCTCGGCGCCGCCGACCTCTACAACGACGGCGTGCAGCTGCTGCGCTACGGACGCGGCGTCGACAACACGCGTCTGCGGACCGAGGTCGGCTTCGAGCCGCGCTTCGACGCCGAGGGCGCGGTCAAGGACTTCGTCGCCAAGGGCTCCGCCAGCCGGCGGCTGTTCCCCTCGCCGCTGCGGGGCGCGGTCGCCCATCTCGCCCGCCTTGGAGCGACTTAGGAACCCATGCGGTCGCTAACCCGCCCCGCGATGATCTCGATGGCCATCCGATGACTCCCGATGCGACCCGCGTGGCCGGCGAGTCGCGGACGCAGAGTGTTGCCGGAACCGCCGAGTTCCTGCGCCGCCTCAGCGCCGGCCTGGGCGACGGGCTCGACCCGATGTCCGCCGCCGAGCGCGCCGCGACGGCGCTGCCGAAGACGCTTCGCGACTCGGTCGAGCGGGCCGCTCGCCGCCTCGCCGGCAGCTACCACGAGGACGAGTGGGGCTTTGACGAGGAGTACGCCGAGGCCGTGTATCCGTTCTTCGAGCTCCTCTACGACGTCTGGTGGCGGGTGCAGGCGACCGGGCTGGAGAACGTCCCCTCGCACGGCCGGGCGCTGGTGGTCGGAAACCACTCCGGCTCGCTGTTTCCCTTCGACGCCGCGATGCTGGTCGGGGCGATGATGAAGGAGCACCCGCTGCCGCGCTGGCCGCGGCCGATGGTCCTCAACTGGGCCTTCGAGCTCCCCTTCCTCAGCGCCTTCATGCGCAAGGTCGGCGGGGTTCCGGCGAGCCCCTTCAACGCGACTAGGCTGCTGGGGCAGGACGAGATCGTGATGGTCTTCCCGGAGGGGGTGAAGGGAACCGGCAAGCCGTTCTCCGAGCGGTACCGGCTGCAGCGCTTCGGTCGCGGCGGCTTCGTCGAGGTGGCGCTTCGGACCGGCTCGCCGATCGTCCCGGTGGCGATCGTCGGCGCCGAGGAGATCTACCCGAAGATCGCCGACAGCCCGGCGCTCGCAAAGCTTCTCGGCGCTCCGTTCGTGCCGATCACCCCGACCCTTCCCTGGCTCGGGCCGCTGGGGCTGATCCCGCTGCCCTCGCGCTGGCGGATCGAGTTCTGCCCGCCGATCGACGTCAGCGAATACCCGGCCGACGCGGCCGAGGACCGGGCGCTCGTGTTCGAGATCTCCGAGCAGGTCCGCGAGACGATCCAGGAGCAGCTCTACCAGGCACTGGTCCGGCGCGGCTCGGCCTTCCTCTAGGCCCCTCCCAGGCGCAGATGCTTTTGCGCCCCCAGGAGGGCGCAGATGTATCAGCGCCCCGGGCCCCCTCCCAGGCGCTGATGCTTTTGCGCCCCCAGGAGGGCGCAGATGTATCAGCGCCAGGGGGTGCGAGCGTCATGGGGTGCGCTGACAAATGGGAGAAACGCGGCAGCGAGTTTTCCGACAGCCGTCCAATGGCAGGCGCGGGTTTCCTCCTTACGGTGGGCGCGATCGGCAAACCGCAACCGCCGGCCGGTGATCCGGCGTGCTTGGAGGAACGCTAATGAAAAGTAAGCTCCTGGTCGCAGCGCCGCTGGCAGTGGCCCTCTCTCTGGCCCTGCCCGCTCTTGCGTTCGGCGCCGACGGGCCGTCGCTCGACGAAACGGTGTCCGGAGTCAACACGACCTGGGTGATCGTCGCCGGCGTGCTCGTCATGTTCATGCAGGCCGGCTTCGCCCTTTTGGAGGTCGGGTTCTCACGGATGAAGAACGCCGGGGCGGGAATCGCGAAGATCCTCGTCAACTTCTCGATCGCGTCGCTCTGCTACTGGGCGGTTGGGTTCGCCCTCGCCTTCGGCGGCGCCGGCGCGATCGCCGGAACGCACGGCTTCTTTCTCGACGTCAGCACCGACGCGGCTTCGACCGGGAGCATCATCCCGCTGGTCGGGGCGACCGGCGTGAACCCGGCGGCGCTGCTGTTCTTCCAGTTCGTGTTCTGCGCCGTCTCGCTGGCGATCGTCTGGGGCACGACGCTGGAGCGGATCAAGTTCGGCGCCTACGTGATCTACGCGATCGTCTTCAGCGCCCTGATCTACCCGATCATCAGCCACTGGATCTTCGGTGGCGGCTGGCTGCAGGCAAACGTCGGGATGCAGGACTTCGCCGGTTCGACGGTGGTCCATCTGATCGGAGCGACCGGCGCCCTGGCGGCGCTCTTGCTGCTCGGCCCGCGGATCGGCAAGTACGGCGCCGACGGCAAGCCGCGGGTGATCCCGGGGCACTCGATGCCGCTGGTCGGCCTCGGCGTGCTGATCCTCTGGCTCGGCTGGTTCGGCTTCAACCCGGGCTCGACCCTGGCCGCGATCGGCAACCGCTTCGCGGAGATCGTCCTGGTCACCAACCTGGCCGCCGCAGCAGGCGTGATCGCGGCGGTCGACAGTGATGTACCGCAAGACGAAGACGATCGACATCGGCATGGCCGGCAACGGCGCGATTGCGGGATTGGTCGCGATCACGGCTCCGTCCGGTTACGTCGAGTACTGGGCGGCGCCGATCATCGGCGCGGTCGCCGGCGTCATCGTCGTGTTCGGCGTGCTGGCGATCGAGAAGGTGCTGGACGATCCGGTCGGCGCCCTCTCGGCGCACGGCCTGGCCGGCATCTGGGGGACGCTTTCGTGCGGGATATTCACCTCCGAGCGGCTCGCGAGCCTGAACGGAGTCGGCGAGGGCGGGCTCTGGTACACGGGCAGCTTCCACCAGCTCGGCGCCCAGGCGCTGGGAGTGGGAGTTGCGTTCGCCTGCGTGTTCGTGGTCTCCTACATCACCTTCGCGCTGATCAAGGCGACGATCGGCCTGCGCGTCAGCGAGGCCGAGGAAGACGCGGGGCTGGACATCTCCGAGCACGGGATGTATGGCTATCCCGAGCAATTCATTCCACGGCCGGAGTACTCAACCGGGCTACCGGGCCCGGCAGCGCCGGCGACCGGGGCGGCGCCTGCAGCCGCTGTAAGCCAAATGACTGCCTGGCAGTCCCAACAGGAGGGCTGAGCGCATGAAGAAGATCGAAGCGTTCATCCGCCACGAGGCGTTCGAGCCGATCAGGATCGAGCTGATGGAGCGCGGATTCCCATCGCTCTCGATCCTGGAGGCGAAGGGCTCGGGGCGGCAGAAGGGGATCGTCGAGCAGTACCGAGGCTCGACCTTGACCGTCAACGTGCGGCCGAAGCTGAAGGTCGAGGTCGTGGTCGAGGACAAGGACAAGGGCCTCGTCGTCGAGACGATCCTCAAGCACGCCCGCACGGGCGAGGTCGGAGACGGCAAGATCTTCGTCCTGCCGGTCGAGGAGGCGATCCGCATCCGCACCGGCGAGGACGGAGAGGAAGTTCTCGATCCGCACGAAGAGTCGGAAATCCCCGCTTAGTCGCGCGGGAATACGATCGCAGCGCAAGGACGGGGCGGCCGGACCGAGAGGGTGCGGCCGCCCCGCCTGATTCGCTCAGGAAAGGAGACGTGCAGACTGATGGCAACGATCAACGAGTCGAAGGCCTCGGCAAGCGAGATCCTCGACAAGGTCGATCAGGACGGAATCGAGTTCATCCGCTTCTGGTTCACCGACATCAACGGACAACTGAAGAGCTTCGCGGTGGGCAAGGAGGAACTGGAGGACGCGCTCGACGAGGGGATGGGCTTCGACGGCTCCTCGATCACCGGCTTCAACCGGATCGAGGAGTCGGACATGATCGCGATGCCCGACCCCGACACCTACGTCGTGCTGCCCTGGCGCGACGACGGCGGAGCGGGGAAGGGCAACGTCGCGCGGGTGTTCTGCGACGTGCTGCGCCCCGGCGGCGAGCCCTACGAGGGCGATCCGCGCTACGTGATGCGGCGGGCGATCGCGCGCGCCAACGAGATGGGGTTCGACACCTTCAACCTCGGCCCGGAGCTGGAGTTCTTCTACTTCGCCTCCGACGAGCTCGATGAGGACGGGGTGCCGACGATCCTCGACAAGGGCGGCTACTTCGACCTCACGACGCTGGATGCCGCCTCAGACCTGCGCCGCGACACCGTCAACGCGCTGAAGAAGGTCGGGATCCCGGTCGAGTACACCCATCATGAGGTCGGGCCGTCGCAGCACGAGATCGACATGCGCTACGCCGAGGGGCTGCGGATGTCCGACAACGCGATGACCTACCGGACCGTGGTCAAGGAGATCGCCCATCTGCACGGCGTCTACGCGACCTTCATGCCGAAGCCGCTGTTCGGCGAGAACGGGTCCGGGATGCACACCCATCAGTCGCTGTTCAACGAGGGCAAGAACGCCTTCTATGAGGAGGGCGGTCATTACCACCTCTCCGACACCGGACGGGCGTACATCGCCGGGCTGCTGCGGCACGCGCGCGAGATCTGCGCGCTGTTCGCGCCCAACGTGAACAGCTACAAGCGGCTCGTGCCGGGATACGAGGCGCCGGTCTACTGCGCCTGGTCGCAGCGCAACCGCTCGGCGCTGGTCCGGGTGCCGATGTATCAGCCCGGCAAGGAGAAGGCGACGCGCTGTGAGCTGCGCTGCCCGGACCCGTCCTGCAATCCCTACCTGACCTTCGCGGCGATGCTGCATGCGGGGCTGGACGGGATCGAGCACGGATACGACATCCCGGAGCCGATGGAGACCAACCTCTACGACCTCACTCCCGAGGAGCGCGATCAGCGCGGCATCGAGCAGCTTCCCGAGACTCTCGGCGAGGCGATCGAGGCGCTGGCCGACTCGGAGCTGGTCCGAAAGGCGCTCGGCGATCACATCTTCGAGCGCTACGTGGAGCTGAAGCGCTCCGAGTGGGAGGAGTACCGGGTCCAGGTCACCCGCTGGGAGCTGGAGACCTACCTGCCGGTTCTCTGAGGACGCTGCGAACGGTCGCATTTCGGGGTCATCGGTCTAGCGGCGTGCGCACGCACCCTTCAGTGCGCTTGCGTCGCCGCTAGGCCTGTTTCCCACGAACTGCTCGGTTCTCGCGCCCTCTGGGCCGAAGCCGCAAATTGCGCATAGACTGCGGCCAGGATGGCTGTCGGGGTGGCGCGGGCGGATCGGGTCGAGGAGGCGAGCTTCGCCTCCCGGACCGAGCTGCACGAGGTTCTCACCGCGCTGCTGGAGCGAATCGAGGCCGACCCGGAGCTGGCCGGGCTCCTCGGGTCCGGGCGGGTCTCGTTTCGATACGTGTTCACCGATCTCGACACGGTTCTCGACGTGGGTGGCGCCGAGGACGGGGAGGGGGTTCGCTGGTCGTTCTCGGGCGAGGCCGAGCAGGAGCCGGCGGTGACCCTCGAGATGAGCTCCGGGGTCGCGAACCGCTATCTGCAGGGCCGCGAGAGCCTCGCGATCGGGATCGCGCGGAAGCGGATCCGCTGCTTCTGCGACGCCCGCGCGGCGCTGAAGCTGCTCTCGGCGAGCCGTCTGACGAGCGCCACCTACCGCGCGGTGCTCGAGCGCCACTACCCCCACCTGCTGCTCGACTGAGGGGCACGACCGGGACTTCGTTAAGCCCCGGCTTGTGCCACTTGACATCAGGGGGGCCGGTCGTATGCTCCGGCTGAGCAACAGAGGCAATAGGCCGACAGTGGGCCACCGCCGAGCCTCCCGGCGACTGAGGCGAGGGGGACAGGGCCCGCAAGGCGCCAGCAGGTGCCGCCAGGCCGATGTAGCGGGCCGAATGCCCGCAAGCGACGGGGCCGCGTGACCCCGTCGCTTTTCGTTCGCCTCCGGTCTGCTCCCGAATAACCTGCGACTCGTCGAGGCCATGCCACCGGACGAGTACATATCCCTGAGTGAGGCGGCGCGCCGCTCCGGGGTCTCGGCGAGCACGCTGAAGCGCTGGGCCGAGGAGAAGGTGGTCCCGGTCAAGCGCGGCCGCTGGACCCCCGTCGCCGCCGCCCAGGCGCGGGTCGTGGCGCGGATGCGCGAGCGCGGCCATTCGCTGCAGGAGCTGCGGCGGGCCGGGCGGGAGGGAAAGCTCGCCTTCGGGCTCGCCGAGGAGCTCTTCCCGGAGCGCCAAGGCGACGTCACGATCGAGGAGGCCGCCCGCCAGACGGGGCTGGAGTCGGAGCTGATCGAGCGGCTGCAGACGCTGCTCGGCACCCCGGCCGGCCGCGAGGACACGCTGACCTTCGCCGACCTCGACGCGATGCGCTACTGCGCGAGCATTCTCGAGGCGGGGCTGCCGCTGGTCGCCTTCCTGCAGATGGTGCGCGTCTACGCGCAGTCGCTGCGCCGCGTCGCCGACGCCGAGGTGCGGCTCTTTCACCACTACGTTCACGAGCCGCTGATTCGCGACGGCGTGCCGGAGCTGGAGATGGCCGAGGAGATGCAGGACCTCGCCGCCGACCTGCTGCCGCTGGCGACGCCGCTGTTCGAGTACATGCACGGCCGCTACCTGCGCTACTTCATCGAGCAGGACGTGGTCGGCCACATGGAGTCCGAGATGGGCCGCGACACCTTCATCGGGCGGGTGCTGGTGACGCTCTGCTTCATCGACCTGACCGGATTCACCCGCTACACCGAGGAGGAGGGCGACGAGGAGGCGCTTGACGTGATCGAGCGCTTCATCGAGACGGTCGAGGCGACGCTGCCGGCCGAAGCGACGATCGTGAAGACGATCGGCGACGAGGTGATGATCGTCTCGCCAGACCCGGGCTCGCTGACCGAGTGGTCGGTCGGCTTCCTCGGCCTCTTCCAGGAGCGCCCGCAGCCGCGGGTCGGGATCCACTACGGATACGCGGTTTACCGCGACGGCGACTACTTCGGCGGCGAGGTCAACCTCGTGCACCGGATCGTCAACCGGGCGCTCGGCGGCGAGGTGCTGGTCACCGATCGGGTCGTCGATGCGATTGCCGAGAGCCGCTACCTCGAGTTCGAGCCGATCGGGGAAGTGGAGCTGAAGGGCTTCCCGACCGCGACGCCGCTGTTCATCGTGCGCTCCGCCTCCTAGCCTCGCCGGCTGTACCTAATCTCTGGGCATGCCCGATCGGGTGAGCGAAGAGCTGGGCGAGGTAGTGCGCGAGAGCGGGCTGATCGAGCCCGGCAGCCGCGGCATCGCCTTGCTCTCCGGCGGTCCCGACTCGGCCTGCCTCGCGGCCGGGCTTGTCGGGATGCTGGGGCCGGAGGCGGTCAGCGGCCTGCACGTCAACTACGGCTTCCGCGCTGATTCGGATCGCGACCAAGCCGAGATGGTCGCGCTCTGCGAGCGGCTCGGGATCGAGGCCGTGGTCGACAAGCGCTTCGGCGCCAGGACCGCAGCTGGGGAGGGGAACCTGCAGGCCGAGGCGCGCGACTATCGCTACGCGGCGGCAGAGGACAAGCGCGCCGAGCTGCGCGGCGACTGGGTCGCGACCGGCCACACCCGCAGCGACCTCGTCGAGACGGTGCTCTACCGGCTCGCATCCTCGCCGGGGCGGCGGGCGATGCTGGGGCTGGCGCCGCGGCGCGGCTTCGTCGTGCGACCGCTGCTGGCGATCGGCCGCGCCGACGCGCGCCGCCTCGCGATCGAGGCGGGGCTGCCCTTCCACGACGATCCCTCCAACGAGGACCGCGGCTTCGGTCGGGTTCGGATCCGGCGCGACGTCCTGCCGGTCCTGCACGAGCTCAATCCCTCCGCGGAGCAGAACGTCGCCTCGACCTGGTCCGAGCTGGCCGAGGAGGCCGAAGCCCTGGAGGCCCTCGCGGCGGGGGTCCTCGAGGAGGCTGGCGCGAGCGTCGCCGCGCCGGTGCTGCGGGTCGAGCAGCTATCCGACCTGCATCCAGCCGTCCGCCGGCTCGCCCTGCGGACCCTCGCCGGCAAGGTTGCCGGCCGCGACGTCGCGCTGGGCCCGCAGCGTGCGGCGGAGATCTGGCGCCTGGTCAACTTGTCGCAGGGCGGCGCGGTGGATCTGGGCGGCGGCCTCAGCGCGGTTTGCGAGGCCGGCCTGGTTCGCTTCGTCGCCGGGCCCGGCGACGTCCCCGATCCGGTCAAGCTGGCGGTACCGGGAAGCTGCCGGTTCGGGAGCTGGGGCGTGCGCGCCGAGCTGGCGGAGCCTGGGCAGCCCCGCGGCCCTGACGTGGCGACGCTTGACGCCGAGCAGCTCGGGCCCTCGCTTCAGGTGCGCAGCTGGGGGCCGGGCGATCGGATGCGACCGCTGGGCCTCGCTGGCAGCAAGTCGCTGCAGGACCTGTTCACCGACCGCCACGTGCCGCGCTCGCTTCGGCAAACCCTGCCGGTCGTCGTAACCGAGGACGAGCGGATCGCCTGGGTGGCCGGGGTCGCGGTCTCGGAGGAGTTCAAGCTGACCGCGGATTCCGCCCAGGCCGCCATCCTGACGGCCAGCCTCGCAGAGTGATTGCCCGCCCCTACACTGCCCGCGATGGGCGAGAACGGCATCGGCGAGGTGCTGGTCGACAATGCGGGGCTGACTCGGCGGGTGAAGGAGCTCGGCGCCGAGATCAGCCGCGACTACGAGGGACGCGACCTGGTCATGGTCGGGGTGCTGAAGGGGGCGGTGATCTTCATCGCCGACCTGATGCGCGAGCTGACCGTGCCGTGCGAGGTCGACTTCATGGCCGTCTCCAGCTACGGCTCAGAGACCGACTCCTCGGGGGTGGTGCGAATCCTCAAGGACCTCGACGCGTCGATCGAGGGCCGCGATGTATTGATCGTCGAGGACATCATCGACTCGGGGCTGACCCTGCACTACCTGATCAAGAACCTCCGGGCGCGCTCGCCGCGCTCGCTTGAGGTCTGCGCGCTGCTCACCAAGCCGGAGCGCCGCCGGGTCGATCTGCCGACCCGCTACGTCGGCTTCGAGATCCCGAACCGCTTCGCGATCGGCTACGGGCTCGATCACGCCCAGCAGTACCGCAACCTCGATTTCGTCGCCGTGCTCGACGACGGCCCCGGCGAGGCCTAGCGCGGCCGCCCGGGCCGCACCGGCTGCACGCCTGGCGATACGGCCAGGCGGGGCCGGGCAGGAGTATCGCCCTGGTACGCTGAATCCCCGTTTTGAGGCCGGAAATCCGTCCTGAGCCGGCTGGCCCGTACGCACGTATATAGAGCCGATGAGACGTTTCTTCAAGAGCGCAGCTTTCCCGATCCTGCTCGTGGTGATCCTCGCCTTCGTCGCCCAGAAGGTGATCAGCCAGCACGACGGCCCACCACCGCCGAGCTACAACGAGTTCCTGACCCAGATCGAGAAGGGTGAGGTCAAGCAGGTCACGATCAACACCAAGGACAACACGCTCGACGTCCAGCAGACCAACGACAGCAAGTACTCGACCGGCTATCCGCCCAACACCGAGCAGAGCCTGGTCAACGAGCTGCAGCGCAACGACGTCGACACTGACGTGAAGGGGACCGGCGGCTCGAGCATCCTCTCGATCCTCACCTACATCCTGCCCTTCGTACTCTTCTTCGCCTTCTGGATCTTCCTGATGAACCAGATGCAGGGGGGCGGCTCGCGGGTGATGAACTTCGGCAAGTCGCGGGCGAAGCGAATGTCGGTCGACGCGCCCAAGATCACCTTCCGCGACGTCGCCGGAGTTGACGAGGCGGTCCAGGAGCTTCACGAGATCAAGGAGTTCCTCGAGAACCCGAAGAAGTTCCAGGCGCTCGGCGCCCGGATTCCGAAGGGCGTGCTGCTCTACGGGCCGCCCGGCACCGGCAAGACGCTGCTCGCGCGGGCGGTGGCCGGCGAGGCCGGCGTGCCGTTCTTCTCGATCTCGGGCTCGGACTTCGTCGAGATGTTCGTCGGCGTCGGCGCCAGCCGCGTCCGCGACCTCTTCGAGCAGGCGAAGCAGAACTCTCCCTGCATCATCTTCATGGACGAGATCGACGCCGTCGGCCGTCACCGCGGGGCCGGCATGGGCGGCGGCCACGACGAGCGCGAGCAGACGCTCAACCAGCTGCTGGTCGAGATGGACGGCTTCGAGATGAAGGACAACATCATCCTCATCGCCGCGACCAACCGGCCCGACATCCTCGACCCGGCGCTGCTGCGGCCGGGCCGCTTCGACCGCCAGGTCGTCGTCGACCGGCCGGACCGCAAGGGCCGCAAGCAGATCCTCGAGGTGCACACCCGCGGCAAGCCGCTCGCGAAGCTGATCGACCTCGACGCGCTCGCCGGCCAGACGCCCGGCTTCACCGGCGCCGACCTCGCGAACCTGATCAACGAGGCGGCCCTGCTGACCGCCCGCTCCAGCAAGCGCGAGATCACGATGGCGGAGCTGGAGGAGGGGATCATGCGGGTGATCGCGGGCCCGGAGAAGAAGACCCGCGTGATGTCCGAGAAGGAGCGCCTGATCACCGCCTATCACGAGCTCGGCCATGCGATCGTCGGCCACGTGCTGCCCAACTGCGACCCGGTCCACAAGGTCTCGATCATCAGCCGCGGCCAGGCGCTCGGCTACACGATCTCGCTGCCGGCCGAGGACAAGTTCCTGACCAGCCGCGCCGAGCTGACCGACACGATGGCGATGACGCTGGGCGGCCGCGCCGCCGAGGAGATCGTCTTCTCGGAGATCACCACCGGCGCCTCCAACGACCTCGAGAAGGTGACCGAGACCGCGAAGGCGATGGTGATGCGCTTCGGGATGTCCGAGCGCCTCGGCCCGCGCGTCTTCGGACACGACCGCTCGCAGCCGTTCCTGGGCCGCGAGTTTTCCTCCGAGCCCGACTACTCCGACGAGATCGCGCGCGAGATCGACGACGAGATCCGCCGCGTCGTCGAGGACGCCCACCAGACCGCAAAGGACATCCTCAACGAGAAGCGCGACAGCCTCGACCGGATCTCGAAGATCCTGCTCGAGCGCGAGACGATCGACGCCGAGCAGTTCGTCGCCCTGCTGGAGGGCCGCTCGGAGGACGAGATCTTCGCTGAAGAGGAAGAGGAGTCAAAGCTCGAAGAGCCGGCGCCGCAGCCCCAGCAGGCCCAGCGCGAAGGCCCGCGCCCCCGCCCGCAGCCCCGCCCCGGCCTCGCCGGCGGCGGAGCCGCGGAGATGCGGGCGAACGATCTGTAATAGGAGCCCTGGTAATCGTTCGAGGACAGTCGCGGGTCGCTCGTCACCCCTCTCTGCTGATCGGGTTGGTGGTGGCCGCTTTGCTCGTCGCCGGATGCGGCGGGGGCAGCAGCGATGGCAGCAACAAGGGCAGCGACAAGGGCCCCCCCAGCGCGGCGGAGAAGAGGAAGGCCGTGAAGACCGCCAAGCTGCTCTATGACGTCGCGCGCCGCTACGGGAGCCTCAATCTCGCCCGGGGGCCCTGCATCGGCAACATACTTCCGCCGCCGCTTCAAGACTGGGTCGTCGACATCGCCCACGACCCGCGTCAGCCGGTTGACGAGGTGCCCCGCAACCAGTGCCGCCGCTACCGCGAGGGCAAGGCGCATCATTTCGTCGAGCTCAATCCGGCCGGAAAGCTGATTCGCAAGCGGTAGCGGCCGGCGGCGCGCTACACGCGCGTCCGCTGGCTGCCGGCGCGCACGGTCATCAGCGCCAGATCGGCGGCCTCGCAGAGCTCCTCCGGGGTCATGCCCGCAGCGTGCTCGGCGGCGGCGAAGTGAATCCAGATCGGCTCGTCGTCGGGGCGCAGGCAGCTCTCGGCGACGGTTGTCTGCAGCCGCCCGATCAGCACGTCGGCGTCCACCTGCGCGGTTCCCGGCAGCAGCAGCGAGAACTCGTCGCCGCCCCAGCGAAAGACGCCGTCGGGGGAGCGCAGCTCGGCATCGATCGCCTTCGCGACGCAGCGCAAGGCGCGGTCGCCCTCGAGGTGGCCGAAGCGATCGTTGATCTGCTTGAAGTGCTCGATGTCGCCCATCGCCATGCAAAGGGGCGTCCCCATGCGGTCCGAGCGCGAGATCTCGTCGAGGGTCGCCTCCTCGAAGGCGCGCCGGTTGGGGATCCCGGTCAGCTCGTCGATGCGAGCCTCCTCGCGCGCCTGCTCCTCCTCGTGGCGCATCGTCAGGCGCTGGGCGCGGATGCTGGACATCATCATGAAGACCAGGAAGGCGAGCGGGGTCCAGATCACGAATTCGGCGATCACCTTCGCCGCCGTGGCGCTGTCCCAGCCGCCGTAGGCGAGCGGCGCGAAGAGCAGCGCCCCGATGAAGCCGACGTAGGTCAAGATCCGGCGGGCCGGATTGGTTGCGGCGACGAGCAGCAGAAGGTTGAGCAGCAGCCCGTCGTACGGAGCGGTCCCGCCGCCGGCGAGCCACTGCATCGTGGCGATTCCAGCGGCCCCGAGATAGCAGGAGATCAGCACCCCAGTGAAGCCGAGCTTGACGCGCGGCGATCGCAGCACCAGCGCGATGCCGATCGCCATGATCACCAGGGCGTCGCCGATCAGCCAACCGAGGTTGCCGAGCTCGCGGTCGAGCGGGCTGAGCGGCCAGAGCGCGACCGCGAGCAGCGAGTTGACCATCCAGAACCAGCCGCCGAGGCGGCGGGTCAGCTCGATGTCGGCGCCCGCATAGGGGTCATCCTGGGTCGCGAACAGGGTCTTGAGCGAGCTCAGCATCGCAACCTCTCTGTCGTCGCTGCCTCGACACCGCTTTAGCGCCGCTGGCGGTATAAGGCTTCGATGGGCGGGCCGGAGTCCCCGAAATCGCGTAGCCCACACTTGATGGGCGTGGTCAACGTCACCCCCGACTCGTTCTCGGACGGCGGCCTCTACCTCGACCCCGAAAGGGCGATCGAGCACGGCCGCGAGCTCGCCGCCGACGGCGCCGACGTCCTCGACATCGGTGGCGAGTCGACCCGTCCAGGCGCCGCCGCTGTCGGCGCCGAGCAGGAGGTCGCCCGGGTGGTGCCGGTGCTCGAGGGCCTTGCCGGCACGCGTCCGCTCTCGATCGACACCTCGAAGCTTGCCGTTGCCGAGGCGGCGCTGGACGCCGGGGCGACGATGGTCAACGACGTCACCGCCCTGCGCGCCGCCCCCGAGATCGCCTCGCTGGTCGCCGAGCGCGGCGCCGAGCTTGTCCTGATGCACATGCAGGGGAGCCCGCGCACGATGCAGGAGAACCCCACTTACGACGACGTCGTCGACGACGTCAAGGCGTTCCTCGCCGAGCGATTGGGGTTCGCGTGCGGCCAGGGGGTCGCGGAGGAGAAGGTCTGGCTCGACCCCGGAATCGGGTTCGGCAAGACGGTCGAGCACAACCTGGAGCTGTTGCGGCGCCTCGGCGAGCTGACCGAGCTCGGGCGCCCGCTCGTCGTCGGGACTTCGCGCAAGAGCTTCATCGGCAGGATCGCCGAGGCCGGAGTCGATCAGCGGCTCGGCGGCACCGTCGCGAGCTGCGCGATCGCGTTCGCAAACGGCGCCTCGATGCTGCGTGTCCACGACGTGCGCGAGGTGCGCGAGGGGATGCTGGTCGCCGCGGCGATCCTCGCTGCCGGGTAGCTCAGGCCTTCCCGGCCGCCATCAGGGCCAGATTGGACATCTTCACCGCCCCATCCTTGTCGGCCACGGCCCGAGTCGCCTCGGTGATCGCTGACCACGTCGCCTCCTGGACGTCCTCGGGGTGAGGCGCGAGAAGGGCGCTGATCGGCGGCGCGATCTCCTTGACGAAGGTCGTGAACTGCTCGGCCGACTCCCACTCCATGACGACCTCCTGCTCCTCGACCTCGACGTCGGAGAAGCCGCCTCCTTCCAGCAGACTCGCGATCGCTTCATGCGTCGGCCGCGATAGAGGGCCAGGCGTGCCGGGCGGGGGCGGCGGTAGGTCGAGCCGCTTCATCGCCGTCTGCATCGGGATCGCGAGCATCGGCACACGCTCCGGGGAACCCCAGGAGGCGATCGCCATCCGGCCGCCGGGCTTGAGGAAGCCCCGCACGCGCCCCGCGGCCCCCTCGCCGTCGGGCTCGAAGATGATCCCGAAGCGCGACACGGCGGCGTCGAAGCTGTCCTGCGGGAAGTCGAGCGACGACGCGTCGGACTCGACGAACTCGACGTTGTCGAGCCCCTCCGCCTTGACGAGCTCGCGTGCGAAGCCGAGCATCTCGGCCGAGATGTCGCTGGCGACGACAGAGCCATCGGGCCCCGCCGCCCTGGCCGCGGTCCGGGTCGGCTCGCCGAGCCCGCAGGCGACGTCGAGAATCCTGCTTCCGGGCTGGACGTCCGCCAGCTCGACCAGGCGCTCGCTGATGATGCGTACGTCCTCCTCCATCAGCTCCCGCCACTTGCTCCAACCGCTTGCGGCGACGTTCCACTGGTTGCGCTGCGCGTCGCGGAACTCGACCGGATTGATCGTCGTGCCTTCCATGATCACCCCCAGTTCGAAGTCTTTCGGCGACGAACCTATCCGAGTCCCAGCGCCCGGTAAAGAGCGGCTTCCGGAGGGCGGCAGAAGCGACGCTCGACGGGGAGCGTCTTTGGCCATGCGGTTGCTCTCTCAGGGATACTGCCGCGGTGGAAGCGCACGGAAACGGAACCGAGACCAGCGTCGAGGTAGAGCTGCGCGGCCTCTCGCTCTACACCCATCACGGGGTGAGCGAGGCCGAGCGCGAGATCGGCCAGCGGCTCGAGTTCGACGTCAGCTTCGACGTTCCCGATTGCGACGCCGTGCTCACCGACCGGCTCGAGGACACGGTCGACTACGCCGAAGTCTGCGACATCGTCGCCCTCGCCGCCACCGAGCGCAGCTACAAGACCCTGGAGCGGCTTTGCCAGGTGATCGGCGAGCGCCTCGTCGAGCGCTTCCGCTGCGAGCACGTGCGCGTGCGGGCGTCCAAGCCCGAGCCGCCGCTGCCGCTGGCGATGCAGGAGGTGGCGGTCGAGGTGACTCACGAGCGCGAGCAGAGCGAGGGGGAGGGGGACGAGGGCAGCTGACCGAGGTCGGCTACCTCGGGCTCGGCTCCAACGTCGGGGATCGCATTGCGCACCTGCGCGCGGCGCTGCGGCTGCTTTCGGAGCTCGGGTTCGAGGTCGAGGCGGTCTCCTCCGTCTATGAGACCGAGCCGGTGGGCGAGGTCCTCGACCAGAAGGACTTCCTCAACGCCGCGGTGCGAATCCGCACTGATTTGCCTCCTGGGCAGGTGCTCGACCTCTGCAAGGCGATCGAGGCCGAAGAGGGCCGCAGCGGCGGAGGCCCCCGCCACGGGCCGCGCCCGCTCGACGTCGACCTGCTGCTGCTCGGCGACCGCGTGGTCAGCGACGAGCGGCTCACGCTCCCGCACCGCGAGGTGACCTCACGGCGCTTCGTGCTCGCGCCGCTGCTCGAGCTTGACCCGGAGCTCCGCCTTCCCGACGGCACCGGGCTCGCCGCTGCGCTGGCGGCGCTTGGGCCGGGGCAGAGGGTCGAGCGTCTCGGGCGTCTTGCTTCCCCATAACCGCATGACCCGCCGAATTTGATTGCCGGGCTCGACGCTCGATGGCGAGTTGGTTCCGCTATGCGGAACCAAAACGCCATCAGCGCGCTCAGACGCGGGCGCCGGCCGCTAAGCGGCGGCCGGGGCGGACGCGCGCAGGTCCTCGAGCCAGGCCGCCGGAAGGATCGGGGGCGCCTTGCCCGGATAGGCGGGCACGACCCGCATCGCGAGCTCGCCCGCCGGGCGGTCGGCGATCCCCGGCCGCAGGTCCTCGAGGGTCATCGCCAGGGCGACGCTGGGGGCGATCTGGAAGTCGGCCGCGTAGAGCTGCTCGCCGTTCAGCACCCCGGCTGCGCACCAGTCGTCGATCCGGCGGAGGAGCCCGGGCAGCGCGGCGAGGTCGCGGCGCACGTGCTCGTCATCAGCCTCGTTGTAGCTGGCCGCGTAGGCGACGACCGGCGCGGCGGTGCGGACCGCGAGCTCGATCGGCACGCCGAGTTTCGCCCCCTCGGCATAGGAGCGCATCACCGAGCGGTCACGCTTGACCGCGTTCCAGAGGATCCGCCGCACCGGCGCCTGCAGGTCCTCGTCGCCGAAGCGCTCCGCCTCCAGCACCGCGGTGCGCAGCTCCGGGTCGTCGGGCAGGAGCGGGGGCTCGGGCTGTATCCGGTCGAGCTCGCGCGCGATCGCCCGCGAGCCCTGCATCTTGCTGCCGTCGATCTTGATCGCGGGCACTGTCGTGGCGCCGAAGCGCAGCGCCTTCAGCGCCGCCTTGTGTATGCCGGGCAGCAGGTCGGTGCGCTTGTAGGGGATGCCCTTGCGGTCGAGCATCAGCTGCACCGCGATCGCGGGGTGAGAGGCGGGAATCACGTACAGGCGCACGTCCACGCGACGATCCTACGCCAAGCTGGCCAGCTGGCCAAAACGCAATCCTTGGCTCGGCTGCGCGGGCACGGTGCCCGATAATCGCCTCGTGCTCCTCGCGATCGACGTCGGCAACACCCAGACCCACATCGGCGCCTTCGACGGCGCCGACCTGGTCGAGCACTGGCGCTTCGGCACCGACGCCGAGGCGACCGCCGACGAGCTCGCGATCCGGCTCGCCAGCGTGCTGGAGCTGCGCGGCCTCGGCCTCGAGGGCATCGACGGTTCGATCGTCTCCTCGGTGGTCCCGGAGCTCACCCCCGAGTACGGGCGGATGGCGAGCCGCTATCTCGATGCCCGCCATCTCAGCGTCGTGCCCGGGATCAAGACCGGGATCGACATCCGCATGGACAACCCGCACGAGCTGGGCGCCGACAGGCTCGTCAACGCGGTTGCCGCCTTCGATCGCTTCGGGGGCGCCTGCGCGGTCGTCGACTTCGGCACTGCGATCACCTTCGACGCGATCTCCGAGCGGGGCGAGTACCTCGGCGGCGTGATCGGGCCGGGGGTGAGGATCTCGATGGAGGCTCTGACCGAGCGGGCCGCGAAGCTGCCCAACGTCGAGCTCGCCGAGCCCGCCGGGGTGATCGGCAAGACGACCCAGGCAAGCATGCAGTCAGGGATGATCTACGGCTTCGCGGGGGCGATCGACTCGATCGCGCGGCGGCTGGTCGGCGAGCTGGGCGAGGAGGCCAACTTCATCGCCACCGGCGGCGGCGCCGACGTGATCGTGCCGTTCTGCGAGATGGTCGACGAGGTCGACGACCTGCTGACGCTGACCGGCCTGCGTTTGATCTGGGCGTTGAATGACTGAGCGAATGCCGGCCGTCGCCTCCGCTTCGCGTCCGGGCATGAAGGAGGCCGGCATGTCCTCCGCTGCGCGTCCGGGCATGCCGGGGTCGCAGCCGGCTCTGACCGAGCCGTTCGAGATCGGCGAGGTGCGGATCGCCAATCGCGTGCTGCTGGCGCCGCTGGCCGGGATCGGCAACTGGTTCGTGCGCCTGCAGGCGCGCCGCCACGGCGCCGGCCTCGCGGTCTCGGAGATGGTCTCCAGCTTCGGCCTGCACTACCGAAACGAGCGCACGATGCGCGAGCTGATGCGCATCCACCCTGACGAGCACCCGGTATCGGTGCAGCTGTTCGGCCACGACCCCGAGGTGATGCGCTCCGGCGCCGCCGTCGCAGCCGAGGCCGGCGCCGACCTGATCGACATCAACATGGGCTGCCCGGTGCGCAAGGTGCTGAAGACCGGGGCGGGGGCGGCGCTGCTTCACGACCGCGAGCTGGCGCTGGGGCTGGCGCGCGCGGCGATCGAGGGCGGCGGCATCCCGGTGACCGTGAAGCTGCGCTCGGGGCTGGAGCCCGGCGACCGCTCCGGAGCCGACCTCGCGGTGGCGCTGGTCGAGGAGGCAGGGGTTGCGGGAATTGGATTCCACCCGCGCCCCGCAGCCGTCCGCCACAAGGGCGAGCCGGACTTCGCGCTTGCCGCCGAGCTGGCGCAGCGGATCGACGTGCCGGTGATCATCTCCGGCGGCCTGGCCAGCGCCGCGGCGGCGCGGCGCGCCTACAGCGAGTCGGGCGCCGACGCGGTGATGATCGCCCGCGGCGCGCTCGGCTGGCCCTGGATCTTCGAGGAGCTGCTCGGCGAGCGAACCAGCCCACCCGCTGATGAAGAGGTCGTCGAGGAGCTGCTCTGGGTGATCGACCAGGCAGAGCGGCACTTCGGCGCCGAGCGCGCCTCGCGCTATCTGCGCAAGTTCTACCCCTGGTACCTGGAGCGCCTCGACGCACCGCGCGAGGCCGTCGAGGAGCTGCAGCGGAGCGCCGGGATCGAGCGCGCCCGCGAGCTGATCGGGGGCCTTGCGGTCCCGGCGACGGCCTGACGCCGCCGCCGGGGGCCGCTCAGCCCGCCTTGTAGCTGACCAGCTCCTCGAACTCGCTCCCGCCCGAGACGGTGAGGCTGGTCGCCGGACCGATGCCGCGGGCGTAGAGCTTGAACTCGAGCACGTCGGGCTCGAGCGGACTGGTGTCCTTCGTCATCAGGGCGTGCTGGAAATGCCCGAACGGCGGCTCGGCCTGCGCTTCGGTGCTGATCACCTCGCCGCGGTCCTCCGCTTGGCCCTTGTAGTCCTCCTGGCGGTACTTCATTCCGGGCATCGGCTTCGCCGGCAGGGCGATCCCGGCCTGCGCTCCGTCGACCCCGGCCTCGAACGACCCAGCCCTCGACTTGACCTTTCCGTTCGCGTACTCGGCTGTCTTCTCGCCGAAGTACCAGATGTTCCCGGCTTTGTCCTGCGCGTAATAGTCGGCCGTGACCTCGACCGGCGCCCCGTTCTCGCTGGCCACGTCTCTCACCACCACCGTGTTGACCCCCTCGGCGACCTTCTTGGTCCGGTTGGTGACCCTGACGATGTCGCGCTGCGCGGTCAGAGACTCGGGGTCGACCGAGCGATAGACCCAGCGTCTGCCGGGCCTCATCGGCCAGTAGGGGTTGTCGATCCGAGTCGTGAACTCGGCTGGGTCGAGCTTGACTTGCTCGGTTCCCTGCGGCAGCGATGGCGCGGGCCTCGACGCCTCCGTCGCCGCGGTGCTCGGGCCCGGGTTCGAGTCGGCGTTGCCGCCGCAGGCTGCCAGTACGGTCGCCGCCGCGATCCCGATCGCGGCCGCCAGGGGTCGCTTGGCTTCGATCATGCGCATTTCGGTCTCCTAATCGGGGGCCGAGATATCCCGGCCGTTGTGGACGGGCGATGTCTACGCCCGGCAGGTGAGAGTGCGATGAGAGCCGCATGACAGGCGTCAAATGGCGGTTCGCGCTTCATCCAGCCGTCATCCGGCGGCGTTCGGCCGCTGTTGACCGCTCCTCGGGTGGTCACCACTGCTCCAGCGGTGGCGGTGCGGCCGGGCTTGGCGGGGCCGTCCAGCCGCTCGCGTCGACCGTGCCGCCGCGGGCAAGCGTGAGCTGGCGCGCGATCTCGAGGTTCGCGTCGATCGCGCGGCGCAGCGTGTAGCCGGTATGGGGGAAGTGGCGGTTGCGGACGATGCCGCGGCGGTAGCGAGCCGGGATCCGGCCGCGGCCCAGCCAGGTGCCGAGGATGCTGGCGGCGTTTGACGGGTCGCAGTCTGAGTCCTGGCCGGCGCGCATCGCGACCCGGATCGTGCGGGCGAAGTCGCCGTGGCCGTAGAGCAACCCGAGCAGCACGTAGCCGCCGTTCAGCTTCGCGTCGATGTTGAATTCGCGGTGCGTGGCCGTGTGCTTGACCGCGGTCGAGTGGGCGTTCCAGCGCCGCTCCAGCCGCCGCCAGGTCGCCTTCCAGTCGCGCGGGTGGTGATGCTGCCAGCGCAGCACGTCCTCGATCATCTCCCGGTAGCGGCTGCCTTCGGGGACCGCCTCGCCGCCGGCCTCGACGATCGCCGCGACGCTCGGTGCACGGAAGGCCGCCGCGTGCATCGCGGCGATCATCACTCCGCCGTAGACGCCGTCGCCGTAGCTGGTCACATGTCCGAGCCGCCAGGCAAGGTCGATCGCCGCCCCGGGCTGCTCCGGAGCCGCGAGGCCGATCCAGTCCGACTCGATCTGGAAGTCGATGTCGTCGGCGAAGCGGTTGTGGGCCGGCGCTCCGGAGAGCGGCGCCGGGATTCCGTCGCGCAAGTTCTGGCGTGCCCGCCGGTTGGCGAAGAAGAGCTCGAAGTCGGTCGCGGCGAAGGCTTGTCCCCATTCCGGATAGCCGGTGCCCGGCCCGCCGCGCAAAGTCGCGTCGAGGAAGGGTATCTCGACGTAGGTCTCGTCGGACTCGCCGCGATAGGTGTAGCGGTTGGCTTCTCGGACACTCCAGCGCGGCACCAGGTTGGCGGGAATCGTGCGGCCCTTGAAGCGAAACTCCGTCGAGCTTCCCCAGGCGCCGCCGATCACCGCCCCATACCAGCCGCCGGCGACCTTGTCGCGCAGCTCCTGCTCGCTCAGGGTCGCGGCGCGGCCGGGAGGTTCGCTCAGGGTCGCTGCGCGGCCGAGAACGGGCGAGGCCGAGAGCCCGATCGCGCAGGCCAGCAGCGCGAGGATCAAGCGGCGACGCATGAGGCAAGCCTAGTTGGGTCGCAGCTCGCCACGGCGGGCGGGCCCCGCCTCTCGGCAGGCGCCAGAAGGTCCGTCCAGGGGGGCACCGGAGCGGCGAAAAGCCCTCGCTATAATGCCCGCCTCCTGGCTCAGGTAGGCGAAGCGTTTCCTCGCCGCACCTGGGTCGTTTTTGCCGTCGGGGGGCCGGACAGGGAACAGGCAGTGCTTCACGAAGAATCACCAGTCGTCCACGCAAGAGGCAGAGAGGTAGAGCCGTGACTCGTCAATCGGTAATCACGCAAGAGGGACTCGAAAAGCTCAAGGATGAGATCGAGCAGCTCTCGACCATCAAGCGGCGCGAGGTCGCGGAGCGGATCAAGGAGGCGCGCGAGTTCGGCGACATCTCCGAGAACGCGGAGTACGACGACGCCAAGAACGAGCAGGCTCTGCTCGAGCAGCGGATCGCCCAGCTCGAGGAGCGTCTGCGCCGCTCCGAGGTCATCAACGACAAGGACATCGACACGACCGCGGTTGGCGTCGGAACCGTCGTCCATGTCAAGGACCAGAAGTCGGGGGACTCGCAGAAGTTCCAGGTCGTCGGATCGGCCGAGGCCGATCCGACCGAGCACAAGCTCTCCAACGAGTCGCCGATCGGCAAGGCGCTGATGGGTCACAAGCGCAACGACGTCGTCTCGGTCGACGTGCCGCGGGGACCTAAGAAGAAGCTGAAGATCACGAAGATCGAGTCGGCCTGAGGACGCTGCAAAGCGTCGCATCTCGCAGTCCTCGTCTCCGCGTCTCGCTCACGTAGGTTTCGACTACGCTCGTCGACGCCGCGGAGCAGCGCCCGCAGGGCGCGTCCGAGCGCGAAGCGCGAGGATCCTGTGACCGGCTCGCTTTTCGCGCCCTCACCGTGAACGATCACCCTGAGACCTCTGACCTTCTTCGCGAGCGGCGCGAGAAGCTCGAGCGGCTGCGCGAGGCGGGAGTCGACCCGTTCCCGCACAGCTTCCCCGAGCGCGAGGAGATCGGCGAGGTGCGGCGCGGCCACGAGGGGCTGACGGCGGGCGGCGAGACCGACTCCCTGCACCGGGTCGCGGGTCGGATCGTCGCCCGGCGCGGTCATGGAGGAGCCGCCTTCATCGACCTGCGCGACGCCAGCGGCCAGATCCAGCTGCACGTCCGCGAGGACCTGCTCGGCGAAGACTCCTTCGAGCGGCTCGTCGGGCTCGACCTCGGTGACATCGTCGGCATCAACGGCATCGTCTTCGCGAGCAAGCGCGGCGAGCTGACCCTGCGGGTGCAGGGGTGGGAGCTGCTCGCCAAGAGCCTGCGCCCGCCGCCCGACCGCTATCACGGGCTCGAGGACACCGAGACCCGCTACCGGCGCCGCGAGCTCGACCTGATCGCGAACGAGGAGACGCGGCGGCTGTTCGGGGTCCGGGCAGAGGTGGTCGTCGAGACACGCCGCTACTTCAACGAGCACGGCTTCGTGGAGGCCGAGACGCCGGTGCTGCAGCCGCTCTACGGCGGCGCGCTGGCGCGGCCGTTCACCACCCATCACAACGCCCTCGACCGCGACCTCTACCTGCGCATCGCCACCGAGCTGTACCTGAAGCGGTTGATCGTCGGCGGCTTCGACAAGGTCTACGAGATCGGCAAGGACTTCCGAAACGAGGGCATCTCGCCGAAGCACAATCCCGAGTTCACGATGCTCGAGTGGTATGAGGCCTATGCGGACTACAACGACACCGCCGATGACCTCGAGCGACTCGTCTCCAGCGTCGCCCTGCGCGTCCTTGGCGACACCGAGGTCGAGCGCGACGGCACGAAGATTGGCCTGGCGCCGCCCTGGGAGCGGATCACGCTTCGCGAGGCGATCAAACAGCACACCGGCATCGACATCGCCTCGCATCCCAGCCGCGAGCAGCTGGCCGCGGCGATGGGCTCTGAGCCCGATCCCGAGGAGGGCTGGGGGAAGCTGGTCGACGGGCTGCTCTCCAAGCAGGTCGAGCCGAAGCTGATCCAGCCCACCTTCGTCATCGACTACCCGGTCGAGCTCTCGCCGTTCGCGAAGGCCCATCGCAGCGAAGAGGGGCTGGTCGAGCGCTGGGAGGCGTTCGTAGGGGGGGTCGAGATCGCCAACTCGTTCACGGAGCTCAACGACCCCGACGAGCAGCGACGCCGCTTCGAGCAGCAGGCCGAGGAGGCGCGCCGCGGTGACGAGGACGCCCAGCCCTACGACGAGGCCTTCGTCGAGGCGCTCGAGCAGGGGATGCCGCCGACCGGAGGCGCCGGGCTGGGGATCGACCGCCTGGTGATGATCCTTACCGGGGCGCCGAGCCTGCGCGAGGTCGTGCTCTTCCCCGCGATGCGGGACTAGGAGGCGCCAACCGGCGCACGACGGCCGAGCGGTTGGCATCCTGCGCCGCCGTGCCGGATCAGAGCCTCCTCCTCGCGCACCAGGTCTACGCGGCATGGAACCGCGGCGACCTCGCCTGGTTCGAGGAGCACCTCGCCGCCGACGCCCAGGTTCGCCCGATCCTGCCCGAGTTCGACGAGCTCTACGTGGGCCTCGAGGGATGGCGGAGGTTCTGGAAGACTTGGGACCGGAAGTGGTCCCGGATCAGCGTCGAGCGGATCGAGGACCTCGACGAGCACGGCGCGCTTGCTCTTCTCACCCTGGAGAGGGAAGGCAGCTCCGGACAGGGATCGATGCCGACGACGCACTGGCTCCAGTTCCGCAACGGCAAGCTCTCCGGATTGACGGCGATGTCGGCCGAGTCTGCCGAGCGTCGTTACGCCGAGCGCGAATAGGCTGAGGCCGTGTCGGAGCGCCTGGAGCTCTACCGTGAGGCGATAGATGCCTGGAATCGCGGCGACCTCGACTGGTTCCGAGGCCGACAGGCGGACGAGATCGAAGTGCGGCCACTGTCCGGCATTCCCGGACTCGACGAGGCCTATTACGGGTGGAACGGCTGGGAGGAGTTCTGGAACGCCTGGCGCGATGCTTGGGAGACGGTCACGATTGAGTTCGATCGGCTCGAGGATCTCGGCGAGGAGGGGGTTCGCGCGGTGATCACCTTCGACGGTGTCGGCAAGGAGAGCGGCGCCGCAGTCAGGCTCACCGCGGTGCACCTGCTGGGCTTCGATGAGGGCAATCTGTTCGCGAGCTCGCTGACGTTTTGGCCCGACGAGGCGAAGCGCCGCTGGCCGGATCTCGCCATCTGAACGTGCTTGGCGGGCTAATCGGGCGCGGACGCAGCGCCGACGTCTACGAGCACGAGCCCGGCTGGGTGCTGCGCCGTTACCGCGGCCCGCGCGACACCGAGCGCGAGGTGGCGGCGATGGAGCACGCGCGCCGCAACGGCTTCCCGGCTCCCGAAGCCCGGGCGCTCAGCGACACCGAGATCGTCATGCGCCGCCTCGAGGGCCCGACGATGCTCGACCAGCTCGGCCGTAAGCCCTGGCTGATCGGCCGCCACGCCGCCACCCTCGCCTCGCTGCATCGCCGCCTGCATGAGATCGAGGCGCCCGATTGGCTGCCGGCGCCGCTCGGCGAGGGCACGGCTCTGTTGCACCTCGACCTGCATCCCGACAACGTGATCCTCACCGCTGCGGGGCCGGTCGTGATCGACTGGCCCAACGTCGCGCGCGGCCCGGGCGCCGCCGACGTCGCCTATACCTGGATCATCCTCTCGACCGCCAGCTCGCCCCGCGAAGACCTGCGCAGCCGGGTCAGCGCCGGCGCCGGGCGCCGCTTCTTTTTGCGGGCATTCTTCGCCAGCTTCGATCGAGCCGAGCTCGCTGCGGTTCGCGAATCGATCCCGATCGGGGCCGCCCTGCGGCTCGAAGACCGCAATCTGCCACCCCGGGAGAGGGAGAAAGTCGCCCGCCTGGTGCGGCCGGAAAGCCTAGACGTGTGACGGATCTCGCTCGAACCTTTGCGGAAACTCCGCTACTAGCGCGCGTTTAGGCCTGTCTGGCCGGGCGACGGCCCTGCGTATAATTGGCTCTCGTCGTCCCACTACAGACCGGAGGTCAAATCCATCGGCAGCTCCCAGCCGACTGAATCTGGACTTGACCCCCGGCAATGTGGCGTCCCTGAATCGAAACCCGGCAGGAACTTGGGATACGAGGCCTAAGCAAACAACTGGACCATTGCCGATACTGACTTAAGCCCAAATGTTCGAGAGATTCACAGAGAGAGCCAGGCAGGTCGTCGTCCTCGCGCAGGAAGAGGCCCGCACGCTCAAGCACAACTACATCGGCACCGAGCACATCCTGCTCGGGCTGCTGCGCGAGGAGGAGGGCCTTGCCGCCCGCGTGCTGGAGTCCCTCGACATCACCGTCGAGCGCGTCCGCGCCCAGGTCGTGCGGATCGTCGGCTCCGGTGAGGAGGTCACCTCCGGGCAGATCCCGTTCACGCCGCGGGCCAAGAAGGTCCTCGAGCTGGCGCTGCGCGAAGCGCTCTCGCTGGGCCACAACTACATCGGCACCGAGCACATCCTGCTCGGCCTCGTGCGCGAGAACGAGGGCGTCGCGGCGCGCATCCTGCTCGACTTCGACGCCGACTCGGACAAGATCCGCAACGAGGTGATCCGGATGCTCTCCGGCCCCGGCGGTCGCCGCCAGGGCTCCGGCTCCGGCGGTGCCCAGGGAGAGGGCAAGAAGTCCTCGAAGCTGCTCGACCAGTTCGGGCGCAACCTGACCAAGCTCGCCGCCGAGGGCAAGCTCGACCCGGTGGTCGGCCGCGAGGTCGAGATCGAACGGATCATGCAGATCCTCTCGCGGCGGCAAAAGAACAACCCAGTTCTTCTTGGCGAACCAGGTGTGGGAAAGACCGCCGTGGTCGAGGGCCTCGCCGCGCGGATCACCAAGGGCGAGGTGCCGGAGCTGCTCAAGAACAAGCAGATCTACACGCTCGACCTGGCCGCCCTGGTCGCCGGCTCGAAGTACCGCGGCGAGTTCGAGGAGCGCCTCAAGAAGGTGATGAAGGAGATCACCCAGCGCGGCGACATCATCCTCTTCATCGACGAGCTGCACAACCTCGTCGGCGCCGGCGCCGCCGAGGGCGCGATCGACGCCGCTTCGATCCTGAAGCCGGCGCTCGCGCGCGGCGAGCTGCAGACGATCGGCGCGACGACGCTCGACGAGTACCGCAAGTACCTCGAGCGCGATGCCGCCCTGGAGCGCCGCTTCCAGCAGATCAAGGTCGACCAGCCCTCGACCGAGGAGACAGTGAAGATCCTCGAGGGGCTGCGGGAGCGCTACGAGCAGCACCACCGCGTCGCGATCACCGACGACGGCCTGAAGGCCGCCGCCGAGCTCGCCGACCGCTACATCTCCGACCGCTTCCTGCCCGACAAGGCGATCGACCTGATCGACGAGGCCGCCTCGCGGCTGCGCATCAAGTCGATGAGCGCGCCGCCGGTCTACCGCGACCTCGAGGAGGAGATCGAGAAGACGCGGCGCGAGAAGGAGGCCGCGATCGAGGCCCAGGAGTTCGAGAAGGCGGCCAACCTGCGCGACGAGGAGCGCCAGCTCTCGCAGAAGAAGCGTGGGCTGGAGGACGAGTGGTCAGAGGGCGAGGACGGCGCCGAGCGCCCCGAGGTGGGCGAGGAGGAGATCGCCGACATCGTCTCGATGTGGACCGGGATCCCCGTCTTCAAGCTCACCGAGGCCGAGACCAAGAAGCTCGTCCAGATGGAGGGTGAGCTGCACAAGCGTGTGATCGGCCAGGACGTCGCGATCACCGCCGTGTCGAAGGCGATCCGCCGCAGCCGCGCCGGGATCAAGGACCCCAAGCGCCCTGCCGGCTCGTTCATCTTCCTCGGCCCCTCCGGGGTCGGCAAGACCGAGCTGGGGCGCACGCTGGCCGAGTTCCTGTTCGGCGACGAAGAGGCGATGGTGCGCATCGACATGTCCGAGTACATGGAGAAGCACGCCGTCAGCCGCCTGGTCGGATCGCCCCCGGGCTACATCGGCTACGACGAAGGCGGCCAGCTGACCGAGGCTGTGCGCCGCAAGCCCTACTCGGTGCTGCTGCTCGACGAGATCGAGAAGGCGCACCCCGACGTCTTCAACATCCTGCTGCAGATCCTCGAGGACGGGCGCCTCACCGACGCCCAGGGCCGCACGGTCGACTTCCGCAACGCGATCGTGATCATGACCTCGAACATCGGCGCCTCGGAGATCGCCAAGAACACCAGCATCGGCTTCACGGTCTCGGATGAGACCGGGATGTCCTACGACGACATGAAGAACCGGATCATGAGCGACCTCAAGAAGGTGTTCCGGCCCGAGTTCCTGAACCGGATCGACGAGGTGATCGTCTTCCACAAGCTGGCCAAGGACGAGATCAAGGAGATCATCGACCTGATGATCAACCGGGTCCGCACCCAGGTCGCCGAGCACGACCTACAGCTCGACCTCTCCGACGAGGCCAAGGACTTCCTGATCGAGAAGGGATGGGACCCCTCTATGGGCGCCCGCCCGCTGCGCCGCGCGATTCAGCGCTACGTCGAGGACCCGCTCGCCGACGAGGTGCTCAGGCAGGGCGAGATGACCTCCGGCTCGACCGTGATGGTCGACCGCGACCATGAGAAAGCCGAGGATGACGACCTGCCCCTGCGCCTGACGATCATCGCGCCGACCTACCCGCCGAAGAGCGACGAAGAGATAGAGCGCGAGAAGGTCGGCGTCGGCGGTCGCGACGGCAAGGACGAGTCCGACGGCTCAGAGGAGCCCAGCGACGCAGCCCCCGCCGGCGACGAGCCGGGCGAGTAGCGCCACCGCGGTAGTTGTAGGGCATTCGGTGAACTAGCCTTGCCTCGTGCCTGAGGCTGAGGTCAACGGGATCCGGCTCTACTACGAAGAGCACGGCGAGGGGGAGCCAATCGCCTGCATACACGGGGCCGGCAGCTCCGCCGTGATGTGGGGCGACGCGATCAAGGCGCTGGCACGACTCGGCCGCGTGATCTCCTATGACCGGCGCGGCTGCGCGCGCAGCGAGCGCCCGGAGCTCTACGAGCGCACCACCGTGACCGAGCAGGCAGACGACGCGGTCGCGCTGCTCGGTGCGCTCGAGGCCGTACCGGCGGTGGTCATGGGCCGCAGCTACGGGGGAGCCGTGGCAATCGACCTCGCGCTTCGCTTTCCGGACCACGTGCGGGCGCTGGTCCTGCTCGAGGGTGACGCCCTCGGCCTCTCGCCCGCGGGCTTGGTGTGGACGAAGGGCCTGGGTGAACGCATGCGTGAGGTGGCTGCGCAGGATGGCGTCGACGCCGTCTACGAGGCGCTGATCGACGAGGTCATGGGCAAGGGCGTCTGGGACTCGTTCCCGGAAGGGGTTCAGCGGGTGCTGACGCAGAACGGCCCCGCGCTGCTCGCAGAGCTTCACTACGTCGACGAGCCAATGCCCGACGCCGCCGCCTTCGCCACCATTGAGGTGCCCGCGCTGCTGGTGGCGGCCTCCGACTCACCGCCTGAGCAGCGCGACATGACCGAGAGAATGGACGAGGTGCTCCCCAACGCTCGCTTGGTGCGGGTCGGGGGCGGTCATCTCGTCGATCCGGCAGGGTCGGAGGTGCTCGCTTTCCTCGAGGAAGTGCTCGCAACCGGCTAGCCTTGCCCGGTGTGGCCGATGAAGAGCTAGATCCCAAAGCCGCCCTTCAGGTCAAGAAGGCGACGATGTCCTGCCCGGCTTGCGGACGCCGCGAGTGGGTCAGCAGCGGACAGGTCGAGCTTGTCCGCGAGCCTCGCACCGAGGTCTATCTGCTCTCCTGCAAATGGTGCGGGTACGTGCGGATGCACGACCTCGACTTCCTCGTCCCCGAAGGCTCCTAGCCGGCCGGCGAATCACCACCCGGCCGTTGGACAGAGACACAAGACGATTCCCGCCTGGTGTAGGTTCGCGGCGACACCGAAGTCCGACGAGAAGGGAGCCAAGGATGGAGCATGCCGTTGACGTGCAGGCCCTCAACGGTGATTTCGGCGGAGCCGTGGTCGGTCCCGGCGACGAGAACTGGGACCAGGCTCGCCAGGCTTGGAACCTCGCCGCGGACCAGAATCCCGCCGCGGTCGCCTACGTCGAGAGCGCCGACGACGTGGCCGCGATGGTCAACCATGCTCGCTCCAACGGGTTCGGCGGGTTGATCAGCGGCAACCACAACATCTCAATGGCATAGAGACAGGAGGTCCAGATGTACGCACGAGTAGTCAGGTTCACCGGCGTGACCGCGGAGACGGTCGAGAAGGTCGTCGCCCAGGTCGAGGAGTCCGACGGGCCGCCGCCCGGAGTGGAGTCAACCGGGATGCAATTCCTCGTCGATGAGTCCCAGGGAACCGCGGTCTTCATCGGGTTCTTCGAGAGCGAGGAGAAGATGCGGGCGGCGGACGAGGTCTTCGAGCAGATGGATGCCTCCGACACGCCCGGGACCCGCGCTTCCGTGGATCGGGCCGAGGTGAAGCTCGAGCGCGACGCCTAGCCCCGTAGGGTGGCTGCGGAGCAATGACGCAGCTACCGCCAAACATCCTGCTGCTGATCACCGATCAACAGCGCTATCCGTGCCATTGGCCCGACGAACCGGGCTGGCTGCGCGAGCTGACCCCGAATGACCACGAGCTGGCCGACACCGGCCTGTCGTTCAGCAACGGCTTCTGCAACACCTCGATGTGCTCGCCGAGCCGCGCGACGCTGCTCAGCGGGCGCTACCCGGCCCAGCACGGGGTCACCCTGACCCACACCCAGGCCGACCTGCGGCCGGACCCGAGCAACACGGCGGCGGTGCTGCGGACGCTGGCCGGGATCACGCGCGGGGAGGGGGCGCCGCGCAAGCGCGCCCTGACACAGTTCACGCGCGGCCTCTTCCGCTACGGGCCGAAGTCGGGAAACGAGCCGGAGCTGCGCCCCGACACGCCGAGCCTCGCCTCGGTCCTGCGCGAGCGCGGCTACGAAGTCGCCTACAAGGGCAAGTGGCACCTCACCCACCCCTCGGGCGGCCCGCTGCTCGGGGGCTGGAACCAAGCCGACGCGCAGCGGATCGGCCGCGACTACGGTTTCGCCGACTGGGAGCCGCCGGACGCGGGCGAGAACGCGAAGGCCGAGCACTTCGGCGCCGGCAACGCCGGACCGCTCGGCGAGGGCTGGGACGAGGTCTACACGCGCCAGGTCGAGAGCTGGCTCGGCCGCGACGAGCTGCCGGAGCCGTTCTGCCTCGTAGTCTCGCTGGTCAACCCGCACGACGTGCTCGGCTACCCCGCCCAATACGAGCAGGGCGGCTATGAGGCGGCCGACTTTCGCGAGCTTGGCGTCGGGCTGCCGCCGACCGTCGACGAGGACCTGCGCGACAAGCCGACCGTCCACGAGCTGATCAAGATGGGGATGACCGCCTACCTCGGCCCGCTCGACAGCGACGCCCGCAAGCTCGATTACGTCAACTTCTACGCCCATCTGCATCGCTTGGTCGACGAGAAGATCGGCCGGGTCCTGGGCGCGCTCGGAAACGTCGGCGATCCCGGCTCGCTGCGCTCGCGAACGGTGATCTTCCGCTGCGCCGACCACGGCGAGATGGGTCTCTCACACGGCGGCCTGCGCCAGAAGGCCTTCAACGCCTACGAGGAGACGATTCACGTCCCGCTCGTGGTCTCAAACCCGGTGCTCTTCCCGCGGGGCGCCCAGACCGATGCGCTGGGCTCGCTGGTCGACCTGCTGCCGACGATCGCGAACCTCACCGGCGCCGAGCTCGATCGAGACGGGCGCGGAGTTGACCTCACCCCGATCCTGGCCGAGAAGGCGTCGCCGAAACGGGCGCCGCTTCGCCGCGCGCGCACCGATTTCAGCGCCGTGACCAGGCATCCGGCTCCGGCGGCGTCAGTCCAGGAAGAGATCCACTTCACCTACGACGACCACCAGGCGGCCACCGCGATGCAGAACGTCCCCGGCCAGCCGAACCGGATTCGCGCAGTGCGCACCACACGGCACAAGTTCGCGCTTTACTTCGACCCGGCCGGCAAGGCGGCGCCGGAGTACGAGATGTACGACCTCGATCGCGACCCGGACGAGAGCGTCAACCTGGTCGACCGCGCAAGCGGCGAGGCAGTGAGCGCGTCCGATCGGGATTTGCGCTCGGAGCTCGGCGAGCGGCTTCAGGGGCTGATGCGCGCCAACGCGACGGACCCTGCTTCGCTGGAGAGCCTGCGGTGAGGGAGATCCTCGGCCCACCGCTGCGCGCGGCGGCCATCTGTGCCTTCGTCACCGGCCTCGTGCTGATGTTCGTCAACCCGCCGTCGCTTGCGGGCCTTGGCGGCCTGGTGGCGCTGCTGGCCGGTGCCCTCGCGCTCGTGCTCATCACCGCCTGGGTGACCGTGACGATGATCGGCCCGGAGACACCCGAGCCGGAGTTCCGGCGGCTCGTCGACCGCAGCGAGGCCCTGGCCGCGCTGCCGCCCCCCGATCGCCCGCCAAGCGAGTTCGACGAGCTGGTCATCCAGGCCCTCGACGGTCTGCCGGAGCAGTTCCTCGAGCTGCTCGCTCGAACTCCGGTGGTCGTCTCGAACCGCGGTCACGAGCATCGCGCCTACGGCCACTACATCGGGGGAACGATCGCGCGCGACACCTTTCCGGACCGGATCGTCATCTACCAGGACACGCTGGAGCGCGACTTCGGCCACGATCCGGCGCTTCTGCGGGCGCAGGTCCAGCGCACGGTGCGCCATGAGCTGGCCCACCACCTGGGCTGGGACGAGCCCGGGGTGCGCAGCCTCGGCCTCTGAGCATTCAGCCGGCGAGACGATGGGCTCTCGCAGCGGCGGCCGAGCCGCGAGCTAAGCCGAGAGCAGCCGTTCGAGCTTGTCGAAGCTGTCCGTCCAGCCGTCGCGATGAAGGGCCAGACGAGCCTCGGTCTTGAACGGGCGCTGGGCCAGCGAGACCTCGGTCGATGCGCCGAGATCGCGAAACGAGAGCGTGACCCGGCTCTCGACGTCGTCGGGATCCGGATCCTCCCAGGCGAACGTGAAGGCGAGCTTCGCGGGGGGGTCGAATTCACAAAACTCGCCGCCGAGATAGAAGGCCTCGCCGCCGGGCGGTCGCATCTCGATCCGGTAATGCCCTCCGGCGCGCGGATCGAATTCGAGGCTCCCGATGCTGAAGCCATGCGGCCCCCACCACTTCGCCAGCTCGCTTGTGTCGGAGAAGGCGTTGAAGGCGACGTCGGCGGGCGCAGCGACGACGCGCTGAAGCGCAAGGATCAAATCGCCCGATCGGGCGGCCATATGGGCGATCCTAGCCACAGCCGCGACTCGGCGGAGTCGGCATGATAGGTGTCGTCCATGGCCATCTTCAGCCTGCTGCACGGAAACTGGCACGACGGCTCGTCGTGGGATCCGCTGGTCGGGCCGCTGCAGGAGCGGGGCCACCAGGTCTTGGCGCCGGACCTGCTCTTCCACGATTCCGGTGCGAGCTTCGAGGAGCGGGTCCAGCCGGCGCTCGATGCTCTCGAGGATGTCAGCGGCCCGGTCGTCATCGTCGGCCATTCCGGTTGCTCGGGCTACGCAGCGTTTGCGGCACGAGAGACCCCTGAAGCACTGCTCGTTCACCTCTGCCCGCGCCTCGCACAGTTCGCGCCGGAGGGTGCCCCGAAGCCATTTCGGGAGGGCTTTCCCTTCCCGCCCACCGAGGATGACGGCTCGATGACGTGGGAACGGGAGGCGGCGATCGACGCGATGTACGGCCGCCTGCCGCCGGAGACCGCGCGGGCGCTGGCCGACCGGCTGCTCCCCGGCGCCGCGGCTGCCACCTACCCGCTCGATGGGCACCCCGACGTCCCGAGCGCTCTTATCTACGCCAGCGAGGACGAGTTCTTCGAACCGGACTTCGAGCGCTTCATGGCCCAAGAGGTGCTCGGCATCGAGCCGATCGAGATCCAGACCGGCCACTTCCCGATGGTCGAGGATCCCGAGGGGCTTGCCGAGGTACTCGATCGACTTGCCCGCGAGCACGCGGCCTGACCGTCGCGATGCAACTCCGGGTTGTGCTCGTTCCCGAGCGCTGGGAACGGTAGCGGCGCGGCGCCGAGCCCGGCCGCTAGCTGAGGACCTCGCCCAGCTTGTCGAGCATCTTCTGCTCGCCTTCGCTGACCCGCTCCGCCTTGAAGCCGAGAAAGCCGCCTTCCTTTGCCGCATCGGCGGCCTGCTGGGCGGCGGTCTGCAGCCACTCGCGATAGCTCGCCGCGTCCTCGGGCGTCGCCTTCTCGCGGACCAGGGCGTTAACCTCGCGCAGCTCGGTGAGGATCTCCTCGCCGGCCATCGCGCCGCGCGGCTTGAAGTCGCCGAGCGGGTTCTCGCGCTTCTGCGCCTTCTCCATCGCGCTCTTCGCGACCGCGTCGACGAGCTCGCCGCGGCCACCCGACTCCGCCCCCTCCTGGACGGTCTTCAACGAGGCGATCGACTCCTTGATCGCCTCGATCGGACCGCCTGGGTCGGCCAGCGTGATCGCCAGGCCGGCTACGAACGGCGCCCGCTCGAGCCGGGTCCACTCCTCGTCGTTGAAAGCTTCCTTGCTGGTCATCGATCGTCCTTTCTTCGCTTGGGCGGGCGCCGGCGCCGATAGCCATACCACTCCCGTCTCACACGGTCGGCACCGCCTGGGTGCTGCTGGTCGAGATTCTCCGCTAGTGCCGGCTCTCCTCGCGCATCGCGAAGCGCTCGCGGGCCTTCTCGATCTCCTCGAGGGCGTCCTGCTTCGAAAACCAGCCGTCGACCGAGACCTTCTTGCCCTCGAGGTCCTTGTAGATCGAGAAGAAGTGCTCGATCTCGTTGCGCAGCCCTTCCGGCACGTCTTCGAGCTCGTCGATCGAGTCCCAGGCAGGGTCGGTGCAGGGCACGCAGAGCACCTTGTCGTCGACGCCCGCCTCGTCCTGCATCCGGAACAGCCCGACCGGCTTGACGTCGATCCGGCAGCCAGGGAAGGTCGGCTCCGAGACGCAGACGAGCACATCGAGCGGATCATCGTCCTGACCCCAGGTGTCGGGGAAGAACCCGTAGTCGCCCGGATAGACAACCGAGGAGAACAGGAACCGATCGAGCTTGATCGCCCCGCTCTCGTGATCCATCTCGTATTTGTTGCGACTCCCCTTCGGGATCTCGATCACACAGATCAGGCTGTCGGGCATAGGTCCCTGCGCTTTCTGCCTCGCCGGCACGGATACCCATACCACCCGGGGTGCAACAGCTGCGGAGTGAGAGGCGATACGCCGAGGATCGTTCGGAAGTTCCGTCGGAGGCCTGTACGAACATGCGTTCGTGCCATCGGAAGCAACAATCCTGCACGCCGATCTCGACGCCTTCTACGCCTCGGTCGAGCAGCGCGATGATCCGAGCCTGCGCGGCCGGCCGGTGATCGTCGGCGGCGGTGTCGTTCTCGCCGCCAGCTACGAGGCCCAGGCGTTCGGCCTCCGCACCGCGATGGGCGGAGCGCAGGCCCGCCGCCTCTGCCCGCACGCCGCCGTGGTCGCGCCACGGATGTCGACCTACTCGGAGGCAAGCAGGCGCGTCTACGAGGTGTTCCAGGACACGGCGCCGGTCGTCGAGGGCCTGTCGATCGACGAGGCATTTCTCGACGTGCGGGGCCTGGAGCGGATCTCCGGGACCCCCGAGCAGATCGCCGTTCGGCTGAGGCGCGAGGTTCTGAGGCGGGTCGGTCTGCCGATCAGCGTCGGCGTGGCGCGGACGAAGTTCCTCGCCAAGGTCGCAAGCGCTGTCGCCAAGCCCGACGGCCTGCTCGTGGTCCAGCCGCGCGGCGAGCTCGCCTTCCTGCACCGGCTGCCGGTCGAGCGCCTATGGGGTGTCGGTCCGGTCACCGCCGCAAAGCTCCGGGCGCGGGGAATCGAGACCGTCGGCGAGGTCGCCGCGCTTCCCCAATCCGCCCTGGTGTCGATGCTGGGGCGGGCCTCGGGCCGCCACCTTCACGCCCTGGCGCGCAACCGCGATCCGCGGCCGGTGAAGCCGCGCCGCCGGCGCCGCTCGATGGGGGCGCAGCGGGCGCTCGGCCGGGGGCCGAAGACGGCCGCGGAGATCGAGGCCGCCCTCGCTGGCCTCGTCGACCGGGTTGCCCGCCGGTTGCGAGGGGCCGGGCGCAGCTGCCGGACCGTGGTGCTGCGGCTGCGCTTCGACGACTTCTCGCGCGCGACCCGCTCCCGCACCCTGCCGCAGGCAAGCGCCGAGACCGCGGCGATCCTCGCCGCCGCCAGCCTCCTCCTGCGGCGCGCGATGCCGCTTGTCGAGCGCCGCGGGCTGACCCTGGTCGGCGTTTCACTCACAAACCTGCAGGAGGGCGCGGCGCAGTTGCCTCTGCCGCTGGCCCGCCGGGAAGCTGGCTGCATCGACACGGCGCTCGACGAGCTGCGCGAGCGCTTCGGACCTGAGGCCGTCACCCGGGCCGCGCTCATCGGCCGCGGCCAGGGCCAGACGGTGCCGCTGCTGCCTGACTGAGCCCGCCCAGAAACCGCTCAAGCAGGTAACCACGGGTGCCGATCGGGTTCCTCGTAGACGGTGAGTATCGGAGCCAACATCGAGGAGACGGCGGGGCGGCGAGTCCACGCGCGCGCCCTGGCAGTGGTAGCCCTTTTTGGGCTTTCGCTGCTGTTTCTGGCCCTGGGGAACTACCTCATCATTCCCACGTCGACGTACGACCCTGTTCACGGCTTACTCATGGCGGCGCTCGCCTCAGCGCTGGCCATGCTCGTGGTCGGTTTGCCGGAGCGTGAGTCGCGTCGCATGCTCGCGCTTTTGCTCGGGACCCTGGGGGCCGGCCTGTTGCTCCTTAAGGTTCTCGACGTCCGCTTTCGATTCATCGCCAAGTCCGACGAGGGCGAGTTCTCGATGGCGCTGATCGCCATGCTGGCGACGGCTGCAATCCTTTGGGCAACGACCGCGATTCGCCTGGCCCCGGCGGGCATTGCCGGCGGCACCTCGCCCCGATATCCAGGCCTCAAGGAGTACGCGGTCCGCGTCCTGTGGTCGACCCACTCGCGAAGGACGATCGTGATCGCGTTGGGGGGCTTGTATGCGGTTGCTTTCGTGGTGGGCCTCGCGACCGGCGACTCCAGCGCCGGAACAGGCGATGGCGACGCTGGTGTCGTAGTGGCACTCCTGGTTAGCGGCGGCGCGGTCCTGCTCGGCGGCCGAGTCGCCAGTCCGACCCTGAAGACAGTGCTTTTCCTCCTCGCCGGCCTGCTCGGAATCGGGCTCCTGCTTTCGATCGGCGGCGTCGGCATCTTGTTGATCGTGCTCGGTCTGCATGCGTCGATCGCCATCGCCGGGCTCGCGGCCTCGGCCGCGGCGGTCGACGCGCAGACGCCAGCAGCGAAGACCATCTACTCGCTGCTCGCGCTGGTCTCCGCGGTGGCTTGGATGGTGCTGGCCTGCTTTGGCCTGATCGTCTTCGCGATCGCCACGTCCGGCTATGAGTCCTAGCTGAGCACGGGTCCAGTCACTTCCCGCCGACCAACGCGCTTACCTCGCGCAGCTCGTTGAGAATCTCCTCGCCGGCCATCGCATCGCGCGGCTTGAAGTCGCCGAGCGGGCTCTCGCGATGCTGGGCCTTCTCGATCGTGAACGTGACCTGTCGGATGCGCCCGGCACCGGTAGGGTCAGACACACACGTTCAGCTGCGGAAGGACGCGATGGCCACCGAAGAGATCCCCCACGAGCCCGTTCCCGGCATCGATCCCGACACCCCGATCGAGGAGGTCTTGGTCACCGAGCGACCGGTCTGGGAGGAGGGGGTGCCCCTGGCCCTCTTCAAGCGGCTGCGCAACGAGTGCCCGATTCACTGGACGTCGAAGATCACCGAGTACCCCGAGGAGGCCGGCTTCTGGTCGGTGACCCGGGCCGACGACGTGCACACGGTGAGCCACGACTGGAAGACCTACTCCTCCGAGCGCGGCGGGATCACCGGGCTGACCCACGCGGTCATGCCGCTGGAGCTCCAGCAGGCGATGTTCATCGGCATGGACCCGCCCAAGCACGATCGCCTCAAGCAGCTCTTCCAGCGCGGCTTCACGCCGCGGCGAATCGCCGATCACGAGGACGCGATCCGCGCGATCACAATCGGGGTGCTCGATGGGCTCGGCGATCGCGAGAGCTGCGATCTGGTCAACGACGTCGCGCAGCCGGTCGTCTCGCGGGTGATCGGCAGCTTCATGGGCATCCCGCCGGAGGACGACGAGGTCTGGGCGCGGCTGATGAACACGATGCTCGCCGCCGACGATCCCGACATCAACCCGGAGGGAACAGAGACCGTGATGCAGCGCGACGTGCCGGAGATCTTCGAGCGCTGCGGGAAGATGATCGCCGAGCGGCGCCGCAAGCCCACCGACGACCTGACCAGCGTCCTCGTAAACGCCGAGATCGACGGCCGGGGACTGGAGGAGCACGAGATCGTGATGGGGTTCTTCCTGCTCGTCGCGGCGGGGAACGACAGCACCAAGGCGACCTACTCGAGCGCGATGCGGGCGCTGATCGAGAATCCCGACCAGCGCCAGAAGCTGCTCGACGACCCCTCGCTGATCCCGAGCGCGGTCGAGGAGGCGTTGCGGATGTTCCCCGCCTTTGCGCACTTCCGGCGCACCGCGACCGAGGACACCGAGCTCGCCGGCTGCCCGATCCACGAGGGCGACAAGGTGCTGATGTGGTACGTGTCCTCGAACCGCGACGAGAGCCGCTACGAGGACCCGGACCGCTTCGACGTCACCCGCAACCCCGAGCACCAGGCCTTCGGCGCCGGCGGCCGCCACTTCTGCCTCGGCACCGCGCTGGCCCGGCTGGAGCTGCGGATCCTGCTCGAGGAGACGTTGAAGCGCTTCCCGGAGATGGAGCTCGCCGGCGAGCCGACCGCGGTCGAGTCGGCGTTCCTGAACCAGCTGAAGACGCTGCCGGTGCGGCTGCGGCCCTAGCGCGGCGATCAAGACGCGGATTCCGCCGGCCGGGCCACGACGGCGCCGCTACCGTTTGCCGGATGCGTGAGCCGGGGCAGAAGGCGATCGGGACCTGGAGCGGGGGGCGCTATCTGCATTTCGGCGAGCAGATCGATGAGGCACGCCTCGAGGCGCTGCTGTGCCCGAACGGCATCGACACCTTCCTCACCGCCGACGCCTACGGGCAGGGTGAGGCCGACTCGCTGCTCGGCCGGGCGCTCGCCGGCGCGCCACCTGACTCCTATTCGCTGATCGGTGCGGTCGGGCACGACTTCTACGCGGGCGAGCGCGACGGGCCGCGCGGGTTTCCGCGCTTCACCGACCCCCGGCTGCGCGCCGCCGACGGCTACGCCGACTACCTGCGGATGGCGACCGAGCGCAGCCTGGAGCGGATCGGCGCCGACTCCTTCGACCTGCTGCTGCTCCACAACCCGGATCGGATCGGCTACACGAGCGAGGCGGTCTGGAACGCGATGGCGGGGCTACGGGAGGCCGGCCTCGCGGGGGCGATCGGTGTCGCACCGGGCCCCGCCAACGGCTTCACCCTCGATCTGATCGACTGCCTGGAGCGCTTCGGCGAGCAGATCGACTGGGCGATGCTGATCCTCAACCCGCTCGAGCCCTGGCCGGGTGAGCTGAGCCTCGAGGCGGCGGCCAGAAACGAGATTCGCGTGATCACCCGGGTGGTCGACTACGGCGGCCTGTTCTGGGACGACCTGCTGCCCGGCGCGGAGCTTGCCGAGGGCGATCACCGGGCCTTTCGACCGGCGGGCTGGATCGAGGCCGGGCGCTCAAAGCTCGAGCAGATGCGACCGATCGCAGAGGCCGCGGGACTAACCCCGATGCAGCTCGCCTGCCAGTGGAACCTCGCCCACGACGCGGTCGAGTGCGTGGTGCCGACGCTGATACAGGAGACCGGGCCGGGGGCGCGACCGATCGAGGACAAGCGTGCCGAGCTCGCGGCACTGCCCGCTGAGCTGCGACTCGGCTCCGACGAGGTCTGGCGGATCCGGGCGATCGGCGACAACCACGGCTGCATGACGCTGAAGGGCGCCAGCCCCGACCACGAGGGCTCCGAGCGCCCCGACCGCTGGCCGCTCAGCGACGGCTTGGTCGAGGCCGGGCGCCGTTACGGGATCGAGCCAGAGCGCGATCTCGCTGCCACCGACGCTCCACCGGCACGCGGCTGACTGCGATCAGCGCAGCGAAGGGGGGCCAGGGATGGCTTCAGCGCCCTGGGGTGAGTGCCGCCGGGGCGCCGCTTACAGTCAGCGGATGGCCCGCTCGCAAGCCCGCTACAGCTGTCAGCAGTGCGGTCAAGTCGCGCTGACCTGGACCGGGCGCTGTCCCGGCTGCGGCGAATGGAACACGCTGATCGAAGCGCGCCCGAGCTCGGGCTCCGTACGCGGCAGCGGTCCGGCGGCATCGGCGGCGAAGCCGATGCCGCTGCGCGACGTCGAGGCGCCCGCCGAGCAGCGGCTGCGGACCGGGGTCGGCGAGCTCGACAGGGTGCTCGGCGGCGGGCTGGTTCCGGGCTCGCTGGTGCTGCTCGGCGGCTCGCCGGGGATCGGCAAGAGCACCCTGACCGGGATGGCGCTCGCAAACCTGGCTGACTCCGGCCGCGAGGTTCTCTACGTATCCGGCGAGGAATCAGCCGCCCAGGTGCGGCTGCGCGCCGAGCGGCTCGGCGAGGCGGCACTGTCGGTGCCGGCGCTGGCCGAGTCGGCGCTCGAGCCGGTGCTGGCGACGCTCGAGCAGGAGCGCCCCGGCGCCTGCGTGATCGACTCGATCCAGACCCTGCACAGCGCCGAGATGAGCGGCGCGCCGGGCTCGGTCGGCCAGGTCCGCGAGTCGGCCACGGCGCTGGCCGAGGTCGCGAAGCGGCAGGGCACGGCGCTGATCCTGGTCGGCCATGTGACCAAGGACGGAAGCCTCGCCGGCCCGCGCGTGCTCGAGCACCTGGTCGACTGCGTGCTGCGCTTCGACGGCGAGCGCGAGCGGACCTACCGGACGCTGCGGGCGCTGAAGAACCGCTTCGGAGCCACCCACGAGGTCGGCGTGTTCGAGATGCGCGCGGGCGGCCTCACCGAGGTCGCCGACCCATCGGCGCGCTTCGTCGAGGAGGCGACCCGCGAGGCCGGCTCCGTTGTGCTGCCGGCGATGGAGGGCAGCCGCCCGGTGCTGGTCGAGGTGCAGGCGCTGGTCGCCCCCAGCGAGCTTGAGGCGCCGCGCCGGGTGGCCAACGGGATCGATCGCAATCGGCTCAGCCTCGTGCTGGCGGTGCTCTCGCGCCACGCGAGCCTCTCGCTCGGGCGCGCCGACGTCTTCGTCAACGTGGCCGGCGGCGTGCGCGTCGACGAGCCGGGCGCCGACCTCGCGGTCGCAATGGCAGTCGCCTCAGCGCAGCGAAACCAGCCCCTGACAATTCCGGCCGGCCCCGGACGCGAAGCAGAGGAGGCGGCCGGTTCGGTGAAGCCGCTCGCATGCTTCGGCGAGCTCGGCCTCACCGGCGAGCTTCGCTACGTCGGGCATCCCGACCGCCGCGTCGCCGAGGCGCGCAAGTTCGGCCTCGGGCCGGTGATCGGGCCCGCGGGGGGAGAGGCGCTCGAAGGGCTGGCGGCGCACCGGACTCTGCGCGCGGCGCTGCGTGCCGTGATCGGGAAGCGGCGGCGCTCCGGCGACGACGCCGAGCTGCGCGAAGCGGCGTAGTCGTCCTGGCCAGCGGCGGACTCGGGCGAGATACTGCTGTGAATGCCGCCCAGCGACGTGGAGCTGATCCGCAACCACTACACCGCGACCAACGAGCGAGACTTCGAGCGCGCCATGTCCGATTACGCCGAGGACGTGGCCCTGGTCGTCCTCGCCGGCCTGGGGACGGGGGTCTTCGAGGGACGGGACGCGGTCGGCGGCTGGTTCGGCGATTGGTTTGGGACCTTCGATCGCGACGCCCACTTCGAGCTCACCGAGCTCAGCCAGCGCCCTGATGGCCGTGTGCTGGTTATCGCCGATTTCAAGGGTCGCGGCCGAGAGAGCGGGGCGAGAGCGGACGGCACGGTGGTGTGGCTCTATCGGGTTCGGGACGGGAAGATCGCTCATGTCGAGGGTGGAACCACGAGCGACGTGAAGAGCAGGCTGGGACTGGAGTAGCGCGATGTCGGAGGAGAACCTGGGACAACCAGGTTCAGCCGCTCAGTTGGCGAGGATCTCGCCCAGCGCCTTCGCAAGTTTCGCCTGCCCGGACATCAGCTGCCGGTAGGTCACTCGCAGGACCTCATCGCCCATCAGCCTCAACTCCATGTCGCGAGCTCGATCGTCTTCAAAGGCTTGACGTCCGCGGTGGTAGCGGTAGCCGTCCGTTTCGACGATGACCTGTCCCTTGCGCCACAGGAAGTCGATGGTGTAGGGCCCGATGGCGACGTTCACCTCTGGAAGCGGTAGTTGGTGGCGTCGACAGAAGATCAGGAATTGTCGCTCCAGCTCGCTGCGGGTGAAGTCCACCTCTGGAGGTTCGCCGATCTCGAGCCCAATGACGACGGCCTGGCGAACCGCCTGACGCAGCTGCTCCGCGCTGACGACCCGGCGCAGGTCGGCGACCGTGCGGGTGGCGGTGGTGACCGGAATGTACTCGCGACGGGTCGTCTGTTTCGCGATCAGGGAAGGGGACCGATGTATCCGAACGCCCGCGCGCCGATTGCGACCACCGTCACCGGGGACGGAGACGTCGATCGGACCAGCGTGCGCCGGAAGCAATCGCCAGAGTGCTGCTGCCGAGCGATGGCTCAGCACGGCTCGGTCTCCACAGCTGAGCACCGCGGCCATCCAACGACCCTGTCGGCTGAGGCCGGAATGACCGACCGCATAGATGCCGCGGTGTATTCGGTGCAGACGACCACTCGCGGATCGACGATGGACAGCGGTCTTGGACAGTCCAGCGCCGACGAGTTGGCGGAATGTCACGACGCCGTGCTGCCGGGCGGCAATACGGGCCACAGCTAGATCTCGGATGGCGAGTTGGTTCCGCATACCGGAACCAAGTCGCCACTAGGCTCGCTTCGTCCTCTCGGCGGTCTCAACCTCGCGAGTGATCGTCCGGGCTCAGGCGGTCCATTCGGGCGTCATTTTCTTCAGGCGGGCGGACGGGGAGCCGATGTAGGCGTGAGATGAACGCGCCTGAAGCAATCCAGAGCCGCCTCAGCAGCCTTGTCGTGTCCCAGCCCCCTGCCGACGATCCGGCCGCGATGGCCCGCTACCAGGCTGCCCTCTACATCGCCGGGGCGATCGTCGGCGGGCTGACGCTGGCGCTTCCCCACCCGGACGGCTTCGACACCGCGGCACTCGTGAGCAACGTCCTGCTGGCCGGTCTCGCCGGCCTGGTCTTGGTCGCCCTCGCCGGACGGCTTCCAGCCTGGGCGCTGCAGGTCTCACTGCTGCTCGGCACGGTTGTCGTCACCCGCGCCGTCTACTACAGCCACGAGGCCAACTCGTATTACTCGTTCTTCTACCTCTGGGTTGCCTTTTATGCCTTCTACTTCTTCGGGCGCTTCTGGGGCATGGTGCAGATGGCCGGGATCGCGGTGGCCTACGGCTGGGTGCTTGGCGCGATCGACGCCGAGACCCCGGCCAGCCGCTGGCTGATGGTGGTACTCACGCTGTCCTTCGCCGGCCTGCTCCTCGATGCGCTCGCCCAGCGCCTGCGCGAGCGCGAGGCCGAGGCGGTCAGCCGGGCTCGCGCCCTTGCCGCGATCGACACGGTCGCCCACGAGCTCGCGCTGCGCACGACCGGCGAGTCCGCGGCGCCGGCGATCTGCGAGGCGGCGGCCGAGGTCGGTGGGGCCACCGGCGCCTCGCTCTGGCAGCCAACCGCGGACGGGATCGGGCTCGAGGCGACCGCCGCAACCGACTCCGAGATCTGCGGCCGGGTCGTGATGCTCGGCGGCAAGCCCTCCGGCGCGATCCGGGCCTTCAACACCCGCAAGCCGTTCTTCGTCGCCGACGCGCCGCACGAGGACGACGTCGACCCCGAGCTCATCGAGCGCCTCGGCGTCGAGTCGGTCCTCTTTCAGCCGATCTTGCGCGACGGCAATCCGCTCGGTGTGATGGTCGTCTACTGGGAGGAGCCGCTCGGCGCGGTTCGCGATGAGATCACCGCGGTGATGACCCTGCTCGCCGCCGAAGCCTCGATCGCGATCGAGCGCGCCGACCTGCTGGCGCGGCTGGAGCGGGCGGCGCGCACCGACGACCTCACCGGCCTGCCCAACCGCCGCGCCTGGGACGAGCATCTGATCCGCGAGCTTGCCCGCGCCAAGCGGCTCGGGACCGCGCTCTGCGTTGCGATGCTCGACCTCGATCACTTCAAGGACTACAACGACCGTCTCGGCCACCAGGCAGGCGACCGCTTCCTCAAGGAGGCCGCCGCCGCCTGGCAGTCGCACACCCGCGAGGCCGACCTGATCGCCCGCTACGGCGGCGAGGAGTTCGCGATCGCGCTGGTCGACTGCGACCTGGAGGAAGCGGGTGGGGCGCTGGAGCTGTTGCGCGAGATCACCCCGGACGGCGCCCGCTCCTCGGCCGGAGTGGCGCTTTGGGACGGCGCCGAGTCGGAGGCCGAGCTGACGGCCCGCGCCGACGCCGCCCTTTATGCGGCCAAGCGCGGCGGCCGCGACCGGGTCGTCACCGCCTAGCCCCCGGTCGGCGGCGGACCGAACTTGACAAGCCCCATCCTGATCTTTCCAGTGGGAATTGATCGGGCCGCAAATGCAGCGGTTCTTTGCCATCCTCACCTGCATGGCGTCGCTGTCCGGGGATGAGCTTCAGGAGCTGTCTGACCGGCAAGATCCCCGGCTGGTAAGGGCCCTCGACATGGTCGCGCCCGGGACGTCGCTGCGCGAGGGAATCGACAACATCGTCCACTCGCGAAGCGGGGGGCTGCTGGTGATCGGCGACCCCGAGGACATCTCGTTCCTGTTCTCGTGGGGGATGAAGCTCGACATCGATTACACGCCGGCGGCCCTCTACCAGGTGGCGAAGATGGACGGGGCGATCATCCTCAACGCCGAGGCGACCAAGATCGCCTTCGCGAACGTCCACCTGATGCCCGACCCGACGATCACTTCGGCCGAGACCGGGACCCGGCACCGGACAGCCGAGCGCGTCTCCAAGCAGACCAGCGCCCTGGCGATCGCCGTCTCGCAGCGCCGCGACGTGGTCTCGCTCTACGTCGAGGGAACCAAGTACATCCTTCCCGACATCCCCGCGGTGCTCGCCAAGGCCAATCAGGGACTGGCGACGCTCGACAAGTACCGCGCCCGCCTCGACCAGGTCTCCTCGCGCCTTACCGCGCTCGAGTTCGAGGGCGGGGGAGTGCTCTACGACGTGCTCGCGGTCCTGCAGCGGGCCGAGATGGTGACCCGGATGGCGGTCGAGGTGGAGCGCTACATCATCGAGCTCGGCAGCGAGGGCCGTTTGATCGAGATGCAGCTCGAGGAGACAATGGTCGGCGTCGCCGCCGACAAGACCGCGCTGATCCGCGACTACGGCGTCGAGGACTCGGAGGCCAACCTCGACCGCATCCTCGGATCCCTCGCCCACCTTCCGCACCAGGAGGTGCTCGACTTCGGTCGCCTCGCCGAGCTGCTCGGCTACGACCGCAAGATGAACACACTCGACTTTCCGGTCGCACCGCGTGGTTATCGCGTGCTCGGCCGGATACCCCGACTGCCGCGGCTGGTGGTCCAGAAGATCATCCAGGAGTTCGGCGGGCTGGAGGAGATCCTCGCCGCCGACGACTCGGAGATCGAAGCGGTCGACGGCGTCGGGGAGACCCGCGCCAAGGACATCCGCGAGGGCATGCGGCGGCTACAGGAGGTCGACCTGGTCGACCGGTACTTGCAGAGCTGACGGCATTGGCGCCGTCATAGATCAGAGGAGGCAGCGATCCCAGCAGTAGAAGAAGAAGAAGCGATGGATGCCGGTCTCGAGGAAGAGATCGAGTACGTCTGTGAGTTTGAAGAGGGCGACAAGGTCGTCTACCCCCACCACGGGGCCGGCAAGGTTCTGAAGAAGCAGACGAAGGATCTAATGGGGGTAAAGAGGGAGTACCTCACGATCAAGATCCTCCACAACGAGCTCACCGTGATGGTTCCGTGCGAGAACGCCGGCAAGGCCGGGCTGCGGCGCGTGATCGACGAAGACGACGTGAAGAAGGTGATTGGCGTTCTGACCGACGACGTGTCGGACATGCCGAAGAACTGGAATCGGCGCTTCAAGTACAACCGCGAGAAGATCAAGACAGGAGACATCTTCGAGCTCGCGGAGGTGGTTCGAAACCTCGCCATCCGCGAGATGGAGAAGGGCCTCTCGACCGGCGAGAAGCAGATGTACACCCGCGCCAAGAAGATCCTCGCATCGGAGTTCATGTACGCGCTGGAGAAGGATGAGGACGGCGCCGAGGAGTACCTCGACGAGCTGCTGGAGGAGCGCTTCGCCGCCAAGGCGACCGTCTGACTCATTAGCCGCCGCGATAGTCGCGGCCGCCGGCTCCGGAGATCGGCTCGGAGCCGGTGGCCCGAAGGCTTTCGTCGAGCTCGGCGGCAGGCCGCTGCTCGACTGGTCGCTCGACGCGCTTACCGCCTCAAACCATGTCGGGGAGATCGTGATCGCGGTCCCCGCCGGCCAGGTCTCCGAGCTCGCCGACGGCGAGCATGAGGTGGTCGCCGGAGGGGCGTCGCGCTCGGAGTCGGTGGCGGCCGCCCTGGAGGCGGTGGACCCCGAGCTCGTCGTCGTCCACGACGCCGCCAGGCCGCTCGTCACTGCGGAGCTGATCGACGCGGTCATCGATGACCTGCTCGCCGACGAGGCCGCTGGGGCCGTGGTCGCGGCCGCTCCGGTGACCGACACGATCAAGGAGGTTGCGCGCGGGATGGAGGTCGACCGCACCCTCGATCGATCCAGCCTCTGGGCGGCGCAGACCCCGCAGGCGTTTCGCGCCGCGGCGCTGCGCGACGCGCTCGCCTCGACCGAGCTGCTCGCGCAGGCGACCGACGACGCAATGCTGATCGAGCGGCTCGGCGGGCGGGTGCTGCTGCACGAGGCGCCGGTGACGAACATCAAGGTGACGACGCCGCTCGATCTGCGCATCGCGGAGCTGCTGCTCGCCGAGGGGTAGGATCGCCGCGATGAGCGAGCCGCAGCTTCTCGCCGATGGCGTCGTTCGCCTCGGCTCCAGCTACGTCAACTGGTACCTGGTCGCCGACGAGTCGGGGGTGACGATCGTCGACACCGGGCTGCCCGGCTTTCGCGACCAGCTCGAGCCCGGCCTGGCGGCCCTCGGGCGCTCGATGGACGACGTCAGGGCGGTGATCCTCACCCATGGCGATGCCGACCACACCGGCGTCGCCGGCAAGCTCGCCGCGGAGCGGCCAGAGCGGCCGATCCATCTCAGCGCCCGAGACGAGTACCTGGTCCGGGGCAGCGGCAAGAAGACCGAGGACAGCGCCCTGACGATGCTCTACCGGCCCAGCATCTACCGGCTGCTGTTCCACTTCATGCGCAACGGGGCGCGGCCGAAGAGCGCGGTCATCGAAGGCACGATCCCCCTCGAGCCCGGAACGCTCGACGTCCCAGGACAGCCACTGGTAATCGAGTCTCCCGGCCACACGGAGGGCCACGTCAGCTTCCATTTCCCCGCCCACGGCGCACTCTGCGTCGGCGATGCGCTCTGCACCTGGAACCCGGCGACCAACGAGCGCGGCGCCCAGCTCATGCGCCCGGGCTTCAACGTCTCCAACTCGACCGCCCTCGACTCACTCGCTGCCTACGAGGGCCTCGAGGCGGCGCTCGTGCTGCCCGGCCACGGCGAGCCCTGGACCGATGGTCCGGACGCGGCCGTGGCGAGCGCCCGCGCGGTCGACGCCGGCCTCACCAGGGCCTAATCCCGCAACAGGATCCAGACCAGCGCCGCGGCGAAGCCGATCTGCCCGACCCCGAAGGCGACGCCGAGGTTGATTGCGCCGAAGATCTCGGCGATCCCCACGCCGGCGCCGAAGGCGGCGGCGAGGATCAGGAGCTGGCGCAGTGCCACTGCGGTCGGGCTCATGGACGCTCGGATTCTGGCGCACTGGTGACGCCGGCTCGCCCGCGGCGGCTGCGCCCCTTCGGAAGTCCCGCGACCGCGCGCGCCTCGTCGTCGAGATGGGCTCGGCGCCGGCGCACGTAGAAGAGCCGCTGCACATAGAGGGTGGCGATCCCGGCCAGCACGATGGCCGAGAGGTTCAGCGCCAGCTGCTCCGTTGCGCCCCGCCAGACGCTCCAATCCGCATACGCGGCGGCGAGGCCGATGTTGGCGGCGGCAGGGACCGTCGTCACCGAGACCAGGACCCCGATCAGGGCCCCCGACTTGGTCGAGGTCAGGGAGAGCACCCCGGCGACGCCCGCGAAGCAGGCGACGATGAACGAGAACGCGTCCGGCTGGGAGATGAAATCGGTGAACGGATGGTTCTGGAGCGTGAACGACTCCGGCCCGAGGCCGGTTCCCTTGATGATCAGCGAAAAGAGGAAAGCGCCGGTGATCCCGGCCGGGAAGCCGACCGCGAGCGCAAGCAGCGAGCGCTTTGCGACGTCGAGGCGGCGCTGGGTAACGGCGACGCAGAGCCCGGCCAGCGGACCGAACTCCGGCCCGACGATCATCGCCCCGATGATCAGGATTGTCTGGTCGCGAACGATCCCGGCGGTCGCGATCAGCATCGCCAGGACCATGAAGGCGATGAAATTGGCGCTCAGCTCGGTGTTCTCGGAGGTGCGCGATTCGACCTCCTCCCAGACGACCGCGTCGGAAGGCGCTCCGGCGGCCGCCTTCTCGGCTCGCTTGGCAGCATCGGAGATCTGCGAATCGATTTCCTCGATCGAGATCGAGCCGTCGTGATGGACGTTGAGCTCCTTGAGGTCGCCGATGATCACGCTGGCGTCCTCACGTGCGACGTCGCAAAGGATCACGTTTCCCTCCGGCTTGCGAGCGGCGCCGGGAAGAAAGACGACGTTGGTGACCGAGGGCGTCTCCTCGAGCAGATCGAGGACGTTCTCGCAGTCGTAGGTCGGCGCGATTATCCGCAGGTGGATCATCGCGCGGCAAGCGTACTGCCGCGCCTGGCCGGGACCCCGTCCGCCGGATAGCCTGGGCAATCCGTGCTCACCGACTACCACCTGCACCTGCGCCCCGACGAGGACAGCAGCGACCCGTTCGCGCGCTGGTTCACGGAGGCAAACGTCGAGCGCTACCTGGGGGCGGCGCGGAAGGCGGGGATCGAGGAGCTCGGCGTCTCCGAGCACGTCTACCGCTTCCAGCAGTCGCTCGCCCTCTGGCGCCACCCGTTCTGGAAGCGCCACGCGGTTGACGACCTCGACGCCTACTGCGAGTTCGTGCGCTCGACCCCGCTTCGCCTCGGGCTCGAGCTCGACTACGTGCCGGGGGCCGAGGAGCAGGCGGCAGAGCTGCTCGACGGGCGCGATTTCGACTATGTCGTCGGCTCGGTCCACTTCGTCGGCGAAGCCGCGGTCGACATGGAGGAGTTCGGGATCTGGGCGCAGGAGGCTCGCGCCGGAGAAGGTCTGGCGCGATTACTTCGAGGCGGTGGGGCGGGCGGCGCGCTCGGGGCTCTTCGACATCCTCGCCCATCCCGACCTGGTCAAGGTCTGGGGCCCGGGGCGCGAGCCGGAGGGCGACCCGCGGGTTTACTACGAGGCGGCCGTCGAGGCGATCGCCGAGAGCGGGATCGCGGTCGAGATCTCGACCGCCGGCTTGCGCAAGCCGGTCGGCGAGATCTACCCGGCGCCCGCCTTCGCGGAGATGTGCGCCGAGGCGGGCGCCCCGTTCGCGCTCTCCTCCGATGCTCACGCCCCCGAGCAGGTCGGCTTCGAGTACGAGCAGGCGCTGGCGCTGCTCGGCAGCCTCGACGTGACCGAGATCAGCGTCTTCGAGGGCCGCCGGCGCCGCCTCGCGGCGATCGGGCCCCCGTCGGACCGTGAGGGCGTCGGCTCGTGAGCGGGCGATGAGCGTCTCGGTCGGGATCGGCTACGACAGCCATCGCCTCGTCGAGGGCGAGCGGCTGACCCTCGGCGGGGTCGAGATCGAGCACGAGCGCGGCCTCGCCGGACACTCGGACGCCGACGTGCTCACCCATGCCGTGATCGACGCCATCCTCGGCGCCGCCGGGGCCGGCGACCTCGGTACCCACTTCCCCGACACCGAGGAGCGCTGGCGCGACGCCGACTCGATCGACTTGCTGCGCACCGCGCTCGGCTTGATCTCGGGACGGGTGTTGAACGTGGATGCGACCGTAGTCTGCGAGGAGCCGAGGCTGGCGCCGCACCGAGCCGAGATCGAGCGGATCCTCTCCGAGGTGCTCTCGGCGCGAGTCAGCGTCAAGGCGAGCAGCAACGAGGGAATGGGCTTCATCGGTCGCGGCGAGGGCGTCGCCTGCATGGCGGTGGCGGCGCTGGAGAGCGAATAGGCTTCCAGGCGTGGACGTGCCCGAGGGCATGCGTGAATTCGCCCGCAAACCGGTAGGCCTTCTCTCCGACGCGATCTTCGACGTGCGGGTGCTGCGCGAGGCCGGGATCCTGCGCCCGTTCGGCCCCGACAAGCTGGCCCGGATCGCCTACACGCTGGCGCGCTGGGGGACCAACCCGGCGGTCACGCCGGGGCTGGCGGCGATTGCCCAGCCCGAGACGATCGCGGTCCACGACGAGCTCGGCGAGCTGAGCTTCGAGCAGGTCCATCGGCGCAGCAATGCGCTCGCCCGCGGTCTAGCGGAGCGCGGTGTCGAGGCGGGCGACGGGGTCGGGATCATGTGCCGCAACCACCGCGGCTTCGTCGACGCGACGCTGGCCGCCGCCAAGCTCGGCGCCAACATCCTCTACCTCAACACCGCCTTCGCGGGGCGACAGCTGATCGAGGTGATGGAGCGCGAGGGCCCCGAGGCGCTCGTCTATGACGAGGAGTTCGAGGGACTGATCGAGGGTCTGCCGGAGGGCATCACCCGCGTCGTAGCCTGGCGCGCGGGCGACGGGGGAGACGTCGGCGGCCTCGACCGGATCATCGACGAGCACGACGACTCCGAGCTGCGGCCACCGTCCGAGGACGCCCGCTTCACGATTCTGACCTCGGGCACGACCGGGACCCCGAAGGGCGCGCAGCGCTCGAGCCCGAACGGCCTCGGGGCGATCGCCTCGCTGTATGACCGCATCCCCTACCGCCATGACGAGACGATCATGATCGCCGCGCCGATGTTCCACTCCTGGGGCTTCATGCACTTCATGGTCGCGATGTCGCTCGGCAACACGATGCTGCTGCGCCGCAAGTTCGACCCTGAGGAGACGCTGCGGGCGACCGCCGAGGGCGGCGCCGAGGTGCTGGCGGTGGTGCCGGTGATGATGCAGCGGATCCTCGAGCTGCCCGAGGAGACGCTGCGCTCCTATGACCTCAGCGCGCTGCGGATCACCGCCGTCTCCGGCTCGGCGCTGCCGGGGGAGATGGCGATCCGCTGGATGGACCTGTTCGGCGACTGCGTCTACAACCTCTATGGCTCGACCGAGGTCGCCTTCGCGACGATCGCCGGGCCCGACGACCTGCGCGACGCCCCCGGCACCGCGGGCCGCCCGCCCCGCAACACGATCGTGAAGATCTACGACGAGGACGGCGCCGAGCTGCCGCCGGGCGAGACCGGGCGCATCTTCGTCGGCAGCGGGACCGCCTTCGAGGGCTACACGGGAGGCGGTGGCAAGGAGCAGATCGACGGCCTGCTCTCCAGCGGCGACGTCGGCTACTTCGACGAGAACGGGCGGCTGTTCGTCGCCGGTCGCGACGACGACATGATCGTCTCCGGCGGCGAGAACGTCTTCCCGCGTGAGGTCGAGGACCTGCTCGCCGAGCACGAGGCGATCGCCGAGGTCGCGGTGATCGGCGTCGACGACGAGGAGTTCGGGCAGCGGCTGAAGGCATTCGTCGTCCCCGCCAACGGCAAGGACCCATCCGAGGACGAGCTGAAGGGCCACGTCAAGGAGAACCTGGCCCGCTACAAGGTGCCGCGCGAGGTCGTCTTTCTCGAGGAGCTGCCACGCAACGCGACCGGCAAGGTCCTGAAGCGTGAGCTGCGTGAGAGTTGATCGGCCGGCGCGGGCAGGTCGACCCCGGTGCGCTGGGCGTGCCGTTCGATGAAGCGGGCGATGACCTTTCGGGCCGCACGGCGGTGGCGGGCGAACTCGTCCCGGCGGCCGGGGTCGCGCCCTGCGTGGCCCCAGAACTCGATGAAGAGCAGGTGCCAGTCATCTTGGCTGGAGCTGAGCTCCTGCTCGTCACAGGCAGCTATCAGATGCTCGCCCGCATCATGACCACGCTCGAGATCGACATCGACGAAGCCGTCGGCGGCGCCGTGCTCGACCGGGCGCGCCGCTTGCTCGATCCGATCGACGAAGGGGGAAAAGGGGACCTCTAGTCGGCCCGGAGGCGCCGGTCCCAAATTGCGGGCAAATCGGCGCTCCGGCGCCCGAAGCGCGGTTCTTGCGGCCACCGCGCCTAGTAACTTGGCGCCATGAGCAATGGCCTGCCTGCTCCGGGCTCGGAGCCGGCTCGGCGAGAGCCGGCGGGGGAGACGGCGAGCGAGCCATCCAGCCCTCCCGTGCTGCGACCGATCGAAGGTGCCCGCCAGCGGGACGAGGATCCGCACGGCGGGGTTCAGAAGGCGCTCGGCCTGGCCCGCAAGGCGGCCGAGCAGGCGCGCCAGGCCGACCTGCGCGCCGAGCAGGCCGAGGCACGGGCAGAGCAGGCCGAGAAGCGCGCCGCAAAGTTCGAGGAGAAGGCCGAGGCCGCGGAGAAGGCCGAGCAGCGGTTGCGGGCCGAGATCACCGCCGAGGTGAAGGAGCGCGCGAAGGCGACGCTGGAGAGCTTCAGCGAGCGCGGCAAGGCTGCCGTGGCCGCGGCGAAGGACGCGCAGCGCAAGGCCGAGGCGCAGCTCAGCGAGGCGAACCGGCGCGCCGACGCCGCGGAGGCGAAGAACGCCGAGCTCCGGGTCGAGAAGGCGCAGCGCGATCAGAGCGCGGCCGAGGCGCAGGGGGAGCTGGAGCGCCGTGCATCCGAGGCCAAGGACTGGGCCGACCGCAGGGTGACCGCGGCCGAGGAGCAAGCCGAGCTTGAGGCCGAGGAGGCCCGCAACGCGGTGGAGCGCAGGGCCGCAGAGGTAACCGAGCAGGCCGAGCTCAGGGCCGCGCAGCGGGCCCGGACCGCGGAGCAGAAGTCCGTCGAGCGAGCCGAGGCGGCTGAGCAGCGCGCCACCGAGGCCGAGCGCCAGCTCGCCGAGCTGCGGTCGGCCACCAAGGAGCGCATCGCCCAGCTCGAGGCCGACATCGAACGTCGTGTCCAGGAGGGCACCGAGAAGCTGCGCAAAGAAGCCGACCAGAGGGTGCAGAAGCTCGTCGATCAGGTCGCGCACGAGGCCGAGGAGGCGGCGCGGGCGCGTGCCGAATCGGGGTTGCGGGCGGAGTCGGAGCAGATTCGCCGCCAGGCCCAGGAGCGCTCGGACCGCGCCCGCCGGGCGGTCGACCAGAAAGCTCAGGTGGCGGCCCAGCGGGCCCGCCGCGAGGCGGTCGCCTCAGCCTCGGAACACGGCGCCCGCGGCTTTCGAACCTTTTAGAGCCCGTCACCAATGGACGCGGCGCAAAGGCGGCGAGCGGTCAGGCGGCGCTGGTCTCGCGGGCGGCGCGGCGCCGTTCGGTTTCCTCACGGCGCTGCTGGTGCTCGACCTGCCGCTTGAGCTGCTGGAGCGTGCGACGCATCTGCGCGCGCAGGAGCGGCGCCGCGGCAAGCTCGGTGATCCATCCCGCCGGACCGCCACCGACGACGCCGTAGGCGAAGCGGAACTCGACCTTGCTCCTCCTGTCGCCCTCGGCACGGATCCGCCAGCGGCCACGTTGATCGACGCCGGTGATCGAGTGCCAGGCGATGTCGCAGGGCTCGTCCCACTCGACCATCTCGATAAGCCCGCCCAGCTCGGCGGCGCCGACCCGTACCAAGATCTTGTAGCGGGCGCCGAGACCGTTGGCCCGGTCGCCGGTCACCTCCCAGTGGGTGATTCCGGACATGAAACGAAGGTAGTTCTCGGGATCGGCGAGGTAGTCCCAGACGGTCTGGGGAGGAGCCGAGACGCCGACCGACTCGTTGATCCTCATCCGATCACCGGGAAGCGCCGCTCCGCGGCGAGTGCGTCGAGGGCCTCCTGCATCTGTCCGGTGACGTGCTCATAGACCTCGTCGATGTCGGGGTCGGGGCCGAATTGCTCGTTGAGGTCGATCGGCGGCAATACCTCGATCGTGATCTTCGCTGGCAGCGGGACATGGCCGAAGAAGTCGCCGACGTTTACCCCCCACGGCGGCGCGATCGAGATCGGCAGCACCTTGAGGCGAAAGAGCTTGTCGAGGCGCAGCCCCTTCGCGAGGCCGGCGCCGCGGCTGAGAAAGAGCGCGGTCTCCTGGCCGCCGATCGAGACCACGGGAACGATCGGGACACCGGCGTCGAGCGCCAGGCGGATGAACCCCTTGCGGCCCGCGAAGTCGACCTTGCCGCTCTCCCAGGAGGGCCTGTGGGTCTCCCAGTCGCCGCCCGGATAGACGAGCACCGGCGCTCCGGCGGCAAGCGCCTTCTCGGCGTTCTCGTGCGAAGCGCTGATCGTGCCCGACTTGCGCAGCATGTCGCCGGCGATCGGCCAGGCGATGGCGAGGTTGTGGGCGAGCTGGTGAAAGCGTCGCTCGACGCCGAAATGGGTGCTGAACGCGAGGCTGAAGACGAAGGTGTCGATGATGACGTTGCCCCCCGAGTGGTTGCCGACCAGCAGCGCCGGCCGATCGTCGGGGATGTTGCCGAGGTTGCGGACCTCGCCGCGGAAGTAGAAGGTCGAGAAGAGCCAGAAGAGCGGGAGGGTCTCGCGAAGCCAATCCGGGTCGCGATCGTGAAGGTCGGCGCTGAGCCGCTTCGAGACCCGCTCGCGAACCGCGTTCACCGCTCCGCCGACGGCGTCTCCCAGCAGGCCGCCGAGCGGGCCTGCGCTGCGAGCGCCGCCGCCCGAGCCCACGGCGGGGTCGATTTCAGTCTCGCCGCTTCCATTCTGCCTGGCCTGGCCGGCCAGCGAGGTCGTCATTGCGGCGGCTCCGCCGCCTGACCAGCCTGACCCGTCGCTGAACGCTCCGCGATGAACATCCGCTGATCTTAAGCTGACTTCGCCAGCCGCCGTGAAGATCGCAGCGGGGCGCTCTCGCCCGCCGAGCCCATGAACTCGCGGATCAGCTCGTGGGTTCGCTCCGGCAGCTCGATCTGCGGCACGTGGCCGCAGGCATCGAGGACGGCTTGCGGAGCGTCCGGCAGGGCCTCGGCGACGTGGCTGGAGAATCGCGAGGGCACCAGCGGGTCCTCGCTGCCCCAGATGAACAGGGCCGGCGGCTGCAGCTTTCGCAGCCGGGTCCAGAACCCGCGCTGGCCTTCCGGCGCCTCGAGGTAGATCTGGCGCGCGGCGGCGTAGAAGGCGATCCGCGCCGCCCGCGAGCGGTAGGTGCGCAGGAACTCGTCGGCGGCGATGTCGCCGACCGCGGGGTCGATGCGCTCCGGCCGGGCGATCATGCCCCAGAAGCGGTCGCGGACCTGGTTCGGCCGCAGGACGTGCGGGATCGCCGCGAGCTCGGGCCGCAGCAGACGGATCAGCGGGCTCCACTCGCGACCGCGCTTGAAGGCCATCGAAGAGGACAGCAGGCTCAGCGTGCGGACCCGGCTCGGGGCGTGCAGGCCGACCTCGATCGCGACCCGCCCGCCCATCGAGTTGCCGATCAGGTGGGCGCGGTCGATCGCCAGCGTGTCCATGAAGCGCAGCACGTGGCGGGCGAAGAACTGGGCGTTGTAGGAGGCCGGCAGGGGCTTCGAGGAGGAGCCGAAGCCGGGCAGGTCGATCGCGTGGACCGTGTACTCGGGGGTCAGCGCCGCGACGGTCTCATAGAAGGAGCTCTTGGCGCCGCCGAGGCCGTGGATGAGGATCGCGTGCTGCTCGCCCGCCCCCGAGGTGAGGCTGGAGATGCGGGCCCCGCGCACCCGGACGTCGTGGATGCGCAGCAGCGGCGGGCGATCGTCGGGAAGCCGGAAGAGGCCCTCGAAGCTGACCGCGACGTCGAGGTCGCCGCGGGCCCAGAGGCGGCGCTGCTGGAAGGCGTCGAGGCCGGACATGCGACCCTCGCGGAGCGCCAGCCAGGTGCCGGCGTCGGTGCCGATGACGACGTCGGGCTTGCGGCTCGGGGAGGTGCGCACCTTGCAGCGGTCCGGATGCACCTCGACCTCCCAGGTCCGGCCGAGGTCCGAGAGGCGGATCTGCACGGTCGCGTCGCGCCCCTCCTCGCCGCCGAGGTAGCGCTCGGGGAGCGTCGCAAAGGCCTTCTGCACGCGACGCACCCGGTGTCGTTGCATCGAGCTGCCCTCCATCAGCCGTTCTGAAGCCTAGAGGATGGGCCGCACGGCATATCCGGTTCGCTTCCAGGCAAAAGCCGCGCTTTGCGTGGTGTGGCTACCGGACCGCTTAGCATGCCCCCGCCGTGCGTGAAATCCGCATACGCGACACCCTGAGCGGCGAGCTGAGCAGGCTCGCCGACGGCGAGGAAGTGGGGATTTACGCCTGCGGGCCGACCGTGTACGGGCGGATTCACATCGGCAACGCACGGCCGTTCGTCGTTTTCTCGCTGCTTGCACGTTTTCTCCGCAGCCAGGGCTACCCGGTGAAGCTGGTTTTCAACGTCACCGACATCAACGACAAGATCTACGCCGCAGCCAGGGAGGCCGATCAGCCCTCTGCCGAGCTCGCTGACGAGATGACCCGAGCCTACTTCGAGGACACCGACCGACTCGGCCTCGGGCGGCCGGACGCCGAGCCGCTCGCCTCGGCGACGATCGAGGAGATCGTCGCCCTGATCGGCGATCTGATCGAGGCCGGGCACGCCTATGAGTCCGGCGGTGACGTCTACTTCCGGGTCCGCAGCTTCGACGGATACGGAAAGCTCTCCAACCGCCATCCGGAGGACATGGACCAGGGCGAGGAGGCCGGCACCGAGTCGTTGAAGGAGGACCGGCTCGACTTCGCGCTCTGGAAGGCGCACAAGGAGAGCGAGGACACCGCCTGGGACTCGCCCTGGGGCCGGGGGCGCCCCGGCTGGCACATCGAGTGCTCGGCGATGGCGGAGGCTGAGCTGGGGCCCGGCTTCGCGATTCACGGCGGAGGCTCGGACCTCGTCTTCCCCCACCATGAGAACGAGATCGCGCAGTCGGAGGCCGCGCGCGGCGCACCGTTGGCGCGGATCTGGATGCACAACGGGATGGTCGAGCTTGACGCCGAGAAGATGTCGAAGTCGGAGGGGAACATCTTCCAGCTCTCCGCGGCGCTGGACCGCTTCGGGCGCGACGTGGTCGTCGCCTATCTGGCCTCCGGGCATTACCGCCAGCCACTCGCCTTCTCCGAGGAGATCCTGCAGCAGGCGAGCAACGGGGTCGAGCGGCTGCGCAACTTCCTGCGCGAGCAGGGCACCGAGGGCGCCCCCAGTGAGGAGGCGGCCGGCTACCGGGAGCGCTTCCTCGACGCGCTCGCGAACGACTTCAACACGCCGAAGGCGATCGCCGAGGCCTTCGAGCTCGTCGCGGAGGGCAACCGCCGCGAGCTGCCGGGGGCGGGCGCGGCGCTGGTCGAGATGCTCGAGCTGCTCGGGCTAGAGAGCCTGGCTCGGCCCGAGGACGGACCCGATCCGAAGGCCCTGGAGCTGCTCGAAGAGCGCGAGGGGGCGCGTGAGCGGCGCGACTTCGAGCGCGCCGACGCGATTCGCGACCAGCTCGGCGCGGCCGGCTGGGAGGTCCGCGACGGCCCCGAGGGCGCCCGCCTCGTGCGCCGCGCCTGAGCGATGAGCGATCCCCACGGCGCGAGCGAGCTGATCTACGGGCGCCGCCCCGTCGCCGAGGCCGAGCGCGGCCGCCGGCGCGTGCGGCAGGTCTGGCGCGCCCCCGATACTCCGACCGAAGAGCTGAACCGCCTGTCGGACACCACCGACCACCAGGGGGTCGTCGCCGAGGTCGACCCATATCCATACGCGGGGGCATCGGACCTGCTGGCCGACAGCGCGGCGCTGTTGGTGGCGCTCGACCAGGTCCAGGACCCGCGCAACCTCGGTGCGGTCTGCCGCAGCGCCGAGGCGGCCGGGGCGGCCGGGGTGGTGATCCCGCAGCGCCGCAGCGCCGCCGTGACCGCGGTCGCCTGCAAGGCCTCGGCTGGGGCTGTCGAGCACCTTGCGGTCGCGCGGGTGAGGAACCTGGCCGACTGGCTCGGCGAGGCGCGGGAGGCCGGGTTCTGGGCCTGGGGCGCCGATGCGGAGGCCCCGACCGCCTACACCGAGTCCGACCTGAAGGGCGGAACGGTGCTCGTCCTGGGCGGTGAGGGCAAGGGCCTGCGGCCGCGGGTCGCGTCGGCCTGCGACGGGCTGCTGGCGATCCCGCAGCGCGGCCGCACCGCCTCGCTGAACGTCTCCGCGGCAGCGTCGGTGCTGCTCTATGAAGCGCTGCGTCAGCGCTCCGCCGCCTAGTCCGCGGCGCTTTGCGGTCGATTTCCCAGGATCGGCACACGGACGCATATGCAACGCCGCTTGCAGGCGCCGGAACAAATTCGGCTCGGGGGGTTGACAGAATCCGATCCGGTCGTCAGACTGCCGCCGCACAAGGGTGAACCTCAGGTTCAGTCTGAGGCAGCACACTTGAGAAGGGCGCCTCAGGGGAGGTACGTGGCGCCACCGACACTTCACCGCAAGGAGGAAGTTCAGTGGCCGTACCTACCCGCATGCAGGAAACCAAGCTGCCCGCGCCCGCAAGTGCCGCCGCGGTCGCCAACCAGCACCCTAAGTCTCAACCTGAGCTTGATGATCAGTACCTCGTCGCGCTCGCGAAGGGCGGGAAGCCCGACGCCTACGACGCGATCGTGCGCCGCTACCGCGGCTTCGTGCGCCTCAAGGCGTCCTCGTACTTCCTGCTCGGCGGCGAGTCCGACGACCTGATCCAGGAGGGGCTGCTGGGCCTCTACAAGGCGGTGCGCGACTACCGCACCGACCGCGAGTCGAGCTTTCGCAACTTCGCCGAGCTCTGCATCACCCGTCAGATCATCACCGCGGTGAAGACCGCGACCCGCAACAAGCACACGCCGCTCAACCAGTACGTCTCGTTCAGCCAGTCGCCGGCCGCGGCGGTCGACTCCGACTCGACCCTCGACGAGGTCCTGCCGGGGCCGACGGCGTTCGACCCCGTCAACCAGGTGATCGCGACCGAGGAGCTGGCGAGCCTGGTCTCGTGCCTTTCGAGCGTGCTCTCCGAGCTCGAGAGCCGGGTCCTCTCCCTCTACCTCGACGGCTACTCCTACGAGGTGATCGCGGAGCGGCTCGAGTGCGACACGAAGACGGTCGACAACGCGCTGCAGCGCGTCAAGCGCAAGGTCGGAAGCCACCTGGCGGGGCGCGAGGTGCGGCTCTAGGGGCCGCGGGCGTGGATCGCCGGCAGGCGATGCGCCCGCGGATCCGCTCGACGGAAAGCGATTGCGATCTCGCTACGAGACCGTTCGCGCCAAGCCGGAGGTCGGATTCGAACCGACGACCTGCCGCTTACAAGGCGGCTGCTCTGACCAGCTGAGCTACTCCGGCGCGATCTCGCAGGATAGGTCCATTTGCGAGACTCAATCTGATGAAGCTCGAAGGCATCCACCACATAACGGCGATTACCGAGAACGGTCAGGCAAACGTCGACTTCTACGCCGGGGTGCTCGGACTGCGGCTGGTCAAGAAGACCGTCAACCAGGACAACCCGGGCGTCTACCACCTCTTCTACGCCGACGAGAAGGGCGACCCCGGCTCCGATCTCACCTTCTTCGAGTTTCCCGGCGTGCCGCCAGGGCGCGCGGGGGCCGGGATGGTGCACCGGATCGTCTGGCGGGTCGGCTCGGCGGACTCGATCGCGTTCTGGGAGGAGCGCCTCTCCGCGCACGGCACCGAGTCCGAGCGCCGCCACGGCCGGCTCGTCTTCGACGACCCGGAGGGGCTCGGGCACGAACTGGTGGTCGCCGAGGTCGTTGACGAGCCGCTGATCGCCGACCACCCCGAGGTGCCCGCCGAGCTGGCGCTGCGGGGCTTTCATGCCGCCCGCGCCTACAGCCCGGCTCCCGACGCCAGCCGGGCGCTGCTCGCCGACGCACTCGGGTTCACGGCGTACGAGGACACGGGGTTCTCGCCCGCGGGCAACGGCTGGGAGGTGCGGGGCGAGAGCCGCGGCGGGCTCTGGGCTTACGACGAGCCGCCGGAGCAGCCCGGGCTGCAGGGCGCCGGCAGCGTCCACCACATCGCCTGGGCCTCGGATCCCGAGGAGCACGAGGCCTGGCGCGAGCGCGTCCTCGATGCGGGCGCCCAGCCGACCCCTGTGATCGACCGCTTCTACTTCCGCTCGATCTACTTCCGCGAGCCGAGCGGGGTGCTGTTCGAGATCGCGACGATCGGCCCCGGCTTCACGGTCGACGAGCCGCTCGAGCACCTCGGCGAGAAGCTCTCGCTGCCGCCCGACTTCGAGCACCTGCGCGACGAAGTGGAGCCGAAGCTGCGCCCGATCTCGAATCCGCGCCTCGCCGCCCGCAGTTGAGCGACCCGCTCCTTCACGAGCGGGAAGGATGCTTCACCTGGCGTGACGCGGACCGCACCGTCCTGTTCGGCCGGGAGAGCCCCGAGAAGATGGTCGAGGTCGTGGCCGCGCAGGGAATGGGGGAGTTCGACCTGCTTTCCACTCGGCGGGCGTTGGAGCAGGCCGGCGCGTTCAGCGCGGCGGCGGAGTCGGTGCACGAGGTGGCTTCCGGCGGGGTTCCCGACGCGGCGGCGGCGTTGCTGGAGGCTGTCAGCGCGCATCCAATCGTCGCCCTGGGCGGTGGCCGGGTCATCGACACGGCGAAGGCGATCGGTGCGGTTCGCGGCCAGAGCGTGGTCGCGATCCCGACCACCCTCTCGGGCGCCGAGATGACCGGGATTCACCGGCTGCCGGCCGGGGCCGAAGGGCGGGCTCGCGGATTGGTCAGACCGGCGCTGGTCATGGCCAATTCCGACCTGATGACCAGCCAGCCGGAGGCAGAGCTGCGCTTCAGCGCCATGAACGCGCTCGCCCACGGCGCCGACTCCCTCTACACGCCGTTCGCCAACCCGGTCTCGCGGATGACCGCGCTGCGCGGCGCGGCGCTGATCGGCAGCTCGCTCGAGCGGGGCGGCGCGCAGCGCGAGCGCGCCGACCTGGCGCTCGGCTCGATCCTCTGCGGCTATGCGATCGACTCGGCGCTGTTCGCGATCCACCACGTGATCTGCCAGACGCTGGTCCGGGTGCTGGAGATCCCGCATGCACAGACCAACGCCGCGATCCTGCCCGAGGCGATGGCGTTCATGCGCGATCGTGCGCCCGACCAGCTCAGCGATCTGGCCGCGGCGCTGGGCACCGATCTCGACTCGCTTCCGCGGCGAATCCACGAGCTCGGCGACCCCCCGCGGCTGGGCGAGCTGGGGGCCGACCATCGCCGTCTTGGCGACGCCCTGGAGGCGATCACGGAGCGCTCCGAGCTCGCCTTCACGCCGGACCCTCCCCGCCACGAGCACCTGCGCGCGATCGTCGAAGCCGCCTGGTAGCCGGGAGGCTGCGCCGAGCAGCCGCCGAACCAGTCTGTAACGCGGCCCGAACCCACGTGTAGCCCCTGCCATGGGCGACGACTCCCTGCTCCGCTACCACCAATACACGCGCAAGCACGGTGTCAACCGGGCGATCTACCTGCTTGCGCGGGTGATCCTGCAGCCCGCCTTCTGGATCTGGCTGCGGCTCTCCAAGCAGGGCCGCAAGTACGCCCGCGTCAAGGGCGGGCTGATCGTCGCCTCCAACCACCGCAGCTTCCTCGACCCGTTCGTGATCGGCGCCTCGCTTCCGTGGCGAAAGCCGATGTGCTACGTCGCCAAGCGCGAGCTGTTCGAGAAGCGCTGGCAGGGCTGGCTGCTCTCGCGCTGCGGCGCCTTCCCGATCCGCCGCGGCGCGTCCGACGAGGAGGCGATGAAGACCGCGCGCATGGTGCTCGAACGCGGCGGCACAGTCTGCATCTTTCCCGAGGGCACGCGGATCCGCTCCGGCTCGCTGTCGACCCCGAAGCGCGGCGTCGGCCGGCTGGCGCTGCAGACAGGCGCGGCGGTGCTGCCGGTCGCCGTGCACGGGACCGAGCGGGTGCGCAACGGCTGGCGGATCCGCCCCCGCAAGGTGCGCTTGCGGATGGGCCCGCCGATCACCTTCCCGCGCGCCGAGCACCCGTCGCCGGCCCTGGCGGCAACCGTGACGGGGCGCATCTGGCCCAACATCGAGCTGCAGTGGGAGGACATCGGCGGGCTGCCGCCGGTGCGCCGCGCAGCCGTGATCGGCGCCGGCAGCTGGGGGACGGCGATGGCCGTTCTGCTGGCTCGCGGCGGGCTCGAGGTCCAGCTGGGCACCCGCAGTCCGGCTCAGGCCGAGGAGATGGATCGCGCCCGCGAGAACGACCGTTATCTGGCCGGCGTCCGCCTGCCGGACTCGCTGCGGGTCAAGCGTGCCTCCGACATCGAGCTGGCCGGGCTGGATCTGATCTGCCTCGCCGTTCCGACGGTCGCGCTGCCGCAGGCGGTCGGCTCGATCGGCGGGGAGGTCGGCGATCGGACCGCGATCCTGCTGCTCAGCAAGGGCCTGGTCGCGCCTCAGGGCGAGCTGCCCAGCGAGTACGTCGGCGAACGGATCCGCGCCCGGGGCCTCGCTTGCCTCGGCGGGCCGGCCCACGCTCGCGAGGCGGTCTCCGGCTCGGCCGCGCTGGTGCTCGGCTCCACCGACCCCGACCTTCGCGCGCAGCTCGGCGAGGTCTTCGACCGCGCCGGACTGGTCTGCGAGCGCTCCGGCGACGTGCTCGGGGTCGAGATGGCGGGGGCGGCGAAGAACGCTGCCGCCCTAGCCGCCGCCGCGGCTCAGTCGCATGGGCTCAACGCCGCCGGGATCGCCGCCGGGGAGATCTGGCGCGAGTGCGTCGCCTATGCGACGCAACGGGGTGCGCGGCTCGAGACCTTCGTCGGCCTCGCCGGCGTGGGCGACCTGACCGCGACCGTGCTCGCCCCCGGCAGCCGCAACCGGCGTGCGGGGGAGATGCTGGGAGCGGGAATGCCGGCCGACGCGATCCGGGCCGAGATCGGCCAGGCGTCCGAGGGCCTGGACTCGGTGCCCTTGATCGCCGCAACGATCGCCGCGGCCGGCGTCGATGCGGAGGGCCTGCAGGGCCTGGCGGCGCTGATCGAGGGGCGGATCGGAACCGAGGAATGGGTCGCGGGCCTGCGCCGCGCCGAGCGCTCGAGGCGGGCTGCCTAGTGCTGCGCCAACCGATCGATGCGGCCCACCCGCGGGTACGCTTGCCGCGTGGCCGACGAGAAGACCAAGGCCGGGCCGCCCAGCGACCCCGCCGCCAAGGCCGAGATGGATCGCGCCTTCGAGGACCTCTACCGCGCCCATCTGCGCGACGTCTACTCCTACTCCTACTACCGGGTCGGCAACCATCACGACGCCGAGGACCTCACCGAGCAGGCGTTTTTGCAGGCCTACCGGCACTTCGATCGCGCCCGGCGCGAGTCCGACGGCCGGCCGCTGCGCCCGTGGTTGATCCGGATCGCGCACAACCTCGCCTCCAACTACTTCCGCGACCGCTCGCGGCGCCCGCAGACGCCGCTCGACAACGCCGACCCGATCTCGGCCCCGCACGGCACCGAGGCGCTGGTCGAGGGGCGCGAGGAGCTGCGAGCGGTGATGGAGAACCTCCAGCACCTTCCCGACGACCGCCGCGAGGCGCTGATCATGCGCTTCGCCCTCGGCATGGACAACCGCGAGATCGCGCGTTCCCTGGGCCGCACCGACGGCGCGACCAAGGTGCTGATCCATCGCGCGATAAAGCAGCTGCAGGAGCAGATGGAGGAGGGAACCGGCGATGACTGACGAGCACGGCGTCGAACGGCTTCTCGCCGATGCCCTGCGCCCGATCGAGCCGCCGGAGCGCCTCTCGGGCCGACTCGAGGAGACCCTCTCCGCGGTCGCCGAGGCGGCCGCCAACGAGCTCTCCGACTGGGCCGACGTGCTCTCGGATTCCGAGCTCGACGCGCTTCGCGACCCGCGCAACTGGGTGCGGCCGGCGATCGCCGTGACCGCCGGTGGGGTCGCCACCGGCGCGCTGGTGCTGTTCGAGATCAGGCGGCGCAGCAAGCAGCGCAGCGGCGGGCTGAAGGGCCTCAGCGAAGGCTTGCGGACGCGGTTCTAGCGGCGGCTAGGCAGCGGGAGCCGGTCGCGTCGCCCGGCCCGCGGGGGTCGCGAGCCCGGCGGCGATCCCCAGCACGCCGAGGATCAGGTGCAGGATGTTGTCCTCGGTGTTGACCGGGATGAAGCCGAGGATCGATTCACCGCTGCCGATCACGAAGCCCCAGATCGTCACCATGAGGTAGAGCGCCCCGAGCCCGATCGAGTACTGGCGCGCCGCATAGCCGGCGGCGAGCAGACCGAGGGCGCCGGTGACGATGTGAAAGAGGTTGTGCCAGCCGTTGACGGCGAGGATCCCGAACACGTCATCAACTGTTCCGGGCCCCCCGAAGCTGGAGCTGTAGAAGAAGCCGATGACTCCCGCGATCACCAGCGTGCCTCCGACCAGGGTCGCATACAGCCTTGCCGGACTTGCGCCTTCCATGTCCGTATCTTCGCTTGCCCGGCGGACGATCGGTGATCCGCGCCAGACGTGCCTGCGTAGGCTGAAGCAGTGAGACCGGAACGCCTCGCCGACGAGGAGCTGATGCCACTGCTTGCCGAGAGGGACGCGGACGCCTTCGAGGTCTTCTACGACCGCCACGGCGGCGCCGCCTACTCGCTCGCCTACCGGATCGTCGGCGACCGCAACGGCGCCGAGGACGTCGTCCAGGAGGCCTTCCTGTCGATCTGGCGCAGCGGCGCTCGCTACGACCGCGCCCGCGGCAGCGTTCGCGCCTGGACCCTGGGCATCGTCCGCAACCGCGCGATCGACGCGCTGCGGCGCCTCTCCGGCCACGCTCCGAAGCTCGACTTCGACGACGAGGCGGCGCTGGAGCAGCGCCCGTCTCCGGATCGCACCGAGGAGCTGGTGGTCCGGAACGAGTCAGCGCAGGAGGTGCGGGGGGCGCTGAGGGATCTCCCCGATGAGCAGTCGAAGGTGATTCAGCTCGCCTATTTCGGAGGCTTCAGCCATTCCGAGATCGCCGCGATGCTTGGCATGCCGCTCGGGACGGTCAAAGGTCGCATGCGGCTGGGAATCGAGAAGATGCGCAACCGAATCGCGGAGCACTACGCATGAACGGCGAGCGCGACCACAGACGCTGGCGGGCGGAGCTCGCCGCCTACGCGCTCGGATCGCTCGAGGACGGCGAGCGTGAGACGGTCGAGCGGCATCTGGACACCTGCGAGGCCTGTCGTGATGATCTGCGCTGGCTGCAACCCGCGATCGACGTGCTGCCCGAGTCGGTGCCGCAGCTGGACCCGCCTCGGCAGCTGCGCGAGCGGCTGCTGGCCGAGGTGCGAGAGGACGCCCGCCCGGTGCCGGTCGCCGGCCCCGCCGCCCAGCGCCCCGCCCGAAAGCGATCGGGAGGATTCCGGCGGTTCTTGCTTCGCCCCGCCATCGGGCTGGCCGCCGTCGCCCTGCTCGGCGCCGCAGTCGCGGGATATTCACTGCACTCGGACGGCGAGAAGACGACCACGATCGCCAGTCACGGCGAGGGCCGGGTGAAGGCGACGCTCGAGCGCAGCGGCGACTCCGGCACCCTGCAGCTCACCGGCCTTCGTCAGCCCCCTTCGTCCGAGGTCTACCAGGCGTGGGTTCAGCACGGAAAGCGGATCCAGCCCTCAACGCTCTTCGACACTCGCCGCGACGGCAGCGCGAGCGTCGCGCTCCCCCATCAGCTCGCGGGGGCGGACGCGGTGATGGTGACCGTCGAGCGCCGCGGCGGCACCCGCAAGCCGACTCCCCCGTCAGTGATCAGGCTCGGGCTCTCCGGCTGAGCCGACCGAGCTGCGGGCCGCGGCCGGCGCCGGGCTCTCGCGCCCAGGTCCCGTGAGCGCGGTCACGGCTCGTCTGTAGCCTCAGCGTCTTCATGGAGACCTGCTACCGCCATCCCGATCGCGAGACCGGGGTCAGCTGCTCGAATTGCGAGCGGCCGATCTGCCCCGACTGCATGACCTCGACGCCGGTCGGGATGCGCTGCCCCGAATGCGCGAAGCAGAAGACAAAGGTGACGACGGGGACTGCGGCCTTCGGACGGGCCGCCTCGATTCCGGTCACCTACGCCCTGATCGGGATCAACGTCATCGCATACTTGATTGAGATCGGATCGGGGTCGGGGGGCCTGACCGGCAGCGGCACGGTCATCTCCGACTACGGCCTCTTCGCGCCGGCTGTCGCCGACGGCGACTGGTATCGGCTGGTGACCAGCGGCTTCCTGCACTCCGGGCTGATCCACATCGGCTTCAACATGTACTTCCTCTACATCCTCGGCCGCCTGCTCGAGCCAACCTTGGGCCGCATTCGCTTCGTGATCCTCTACTTCGCGTCGCTGCTCGCCGGCTCGCTGGGCGTCGTGGTGCTGGAGCCGAACAGCCTCGCCGTCGGTGCATCCGGCGCGGTCTTCGGGCTACTCGCGGCGGCCTTCGTCATCGCCCGCGGTCGGCGTGTCGATTGGATCGCCGGACAGCTCGGAGTCCTGCTGCTGCTGAACCTAGCGCTCAGCTTCGGAATCGCACACATCGCGATCGGGGCGCACCTGTTCGGCGCCGGGGCCGGCCTGCTCTGCGGGCTGCTTATCCTCGCCGGGGACCGCGGCAGATTCGGGGCGAACAGGGTGGCTGCCGAGGCGACCGTGATGGCGGCGCTCGGCGTCGCTTCCTTCTTCGCCGCGATCGCCCTGGCCTGAGATCGCCATCGCCTGAGCCGGTTCAGACTCGGTCATAGGGACGGCCCAATCAATCGGTGGCTACGCTGAGGTCAAGCCGCGCGAACCCGATGCCCGCGGGTGCCTCGGCGCGGTCCGGGTGCAGCAGGTGGGCGAGAAGCTCGACTCCGTCGACCAGGCGCGGACCCGGACGCGAGAACGAAGAGGCCGCATCGACCACCCAGAGCTGCCCGGCGTCGAGTCCGGCCAGCTGCCGGGCGCTGGCCTCGGCCTGGCGGCGCGAGTCCTCGACGTAGTAGCCGCACGGCATCACCACCGCGACGTCGGGTGCCAGCCCTTCCAGCTCGACCCAGTCGACCTCGCGCGACTTCTCGCCCGACCGCGAAAGCAGTGGCTCGCCGCCGGCAATCTCGATCATCTCCGGCACCCAGTGCCCGCCAAGGAACGGCGGGTCGAGCCACTCGAGCGCCAGCACCGTGGGTCGTTCGGTGCCGCTCGCCGTCGGGCGACCGCCGCCGTTCTCCACGGTAGAGGGTTTTTCACCGCTAACCGCCGTGGCGGTCGCGTTGAGCCTTGCCTGCAGGTGGGCGGGCAGCTTCACGCCCGCCTCGGGCACCTCGGCCGCGGCTGCGAGGCGCTCGACGTCGGCGAGGACCTCGCCCAGGGTCGAGGGGTCGAGCGAGACGACGTGAGGATGGGTCGGTAGCCGCTCCGCTACCGCGACCACGTCGTCGTAGGAGACCGCGCAGACGTCGCAGACCGCCTGGGTGACGATCAGGTCGACGTCGAGCCTCTCGAGCGCCTGCACGTCGAGCTCGTAGAGCGCCCGCCCCGCGGCCGTCACCCGCTTCACCTCGGCGTCGATCTCGCGCGCCGAGAGGCCGGCCGGGATCACGGTGCGGGTCAGATGCGGTTTGCGGGCCGCGCTCGGCCGGGAAGTCGCACTCGTGGGTGACGGCGACGACGTTGTCGCCGAGGCCGAGCGCGAATAGCATCTCGGTCGCAGACGGAACCAGGCTCGCGATACGCACGCGGAGGCACTATGGCACTTCTCACAGACTCGGAGATCGAGCAGCGACTCGGCCAGATCGATGCCTGGAGGCGCGATGGCGACGCGATCACGAAGACGTTCGAGAACGGCGACTTCGTCGGCTCGGTGAAGTTCGTCGACCGCCTCGTCGAGCCGGCCGAAGCGATGGGGCACCACCCCGATCTCGAGGTCTCATGGGACAAGGTGAAGGTCACGATCACCAACCACGCCGCGGGCGGGTTGACCGAGAACGACTTCGAGCTGGCGGGCAAGATCGACGCGCTCGGCTGACCTGGCCGTCGAACCCGCTTTTTCGGCTGCTACCTTGAGCAGGCCGTCGATGGCCGAAGACGACCCCCCGCGAAGTACGAAGCTGCATAGGCGCCTGGCAGGGCCCCGCAGGAGGGCGCGCATATGAGCGTGATCCTGCTCGTGCTGCTGTTCGTGTTGGTCGCGGTGAACGGTTTCTTCGTCGCCGCGGAGTTCGCGCTGGTGCGCGTGAAGCGATCCCGCATGGAGCAGGCCGCTTCCGAGGGAGACCGCGCGGCGACGAGGGTGATCGAGCAGCTCGATCATGTCGACCAGGCGCTCTCCGCCTGTCAGGTCGGGATCACGATGGCCTCGATCGGGATCGGCTTCCTCGGCGAGCCCGCCGTCGCGCGGCTGATCGAGGACGTCTTCGGGCTCGAGTCCGAGCTGGCCCACGCGATCGCGGTCGCGATCGCCTTCGCCTTCGTCACCGCGGTGCACATCAGCGTCGGCGAGCAGGTCCCGAAGATGCTCTCGATCAGCAGGGCCGAGGGCGCCGCCCGCCGGGTCGCCCGTCCGCTGGACTGGTTCCGTGCCATCAGCGCCCCGTTCACCGTCGCGCTGAGCAAGCTCGCGAACGCGATCGTGCGCCTGTTCGGCGTCGACCCCGCGGACCTGGAGGAACGCTACGAAGCCGAAGACGTGAGGCAGATCATCGACCGCTCGCGAAGCGGAGGCGACCTCGATCCCGGCGAGGCCGGTCACCTGGCCGGGGTGTTCCACCTCCACGAGCAGCAGGCGCGCGAGGTGATGACTCCGATCCCGGCCGTGGTCACGGTCGACGCCTCCGAGGCGGTGGAGGTCGCGCTGCGCCGCTGCGTCACCTCCGGGCACACGCGACTGGTCGTCACCGAGGACGAGAACCCCGACCGCATCAAGGGCATCGTCCACAACAACAGCCTCGCGCGCCTCTACATGAACGAGGGTCCGGAGACTTCGATCGAGCCGGTCGTCCGCGATGCGCTGATCGTCCCCGAGACGCGCCCGCTCGACGACCTGCTCCAGGACCTGCAGCGCCAGCGCACCTCGATCTCGGTGGTCGTCGACGAGTACGGTCGCACCGTCGGCCTGGTCACGGTCGAGGACATCCTCGAGGAGGTGGTGGGGGAGATCGAGGACGAGACCGACCCGCGGGCGGGAACGCTTCGCCGGCTCACGAACGGCGACTGGTTCGTGCGCGGGCACGTCTCCCTGGGCGATCTCGAGGATGCCGGGATCGAGCTGCCGATCGAGACCGACGCCTTCAACTCGATCGGCGGCTACGTGTTCGCGGAGCTCGGCCGGCTGCCGAAGCGCGGCGACACGATCAGCGCCGACGGGTACGTGATCCGGGTCGAATCGGTGCGTGAGAACCGCATCGAAGCGGTCCGGATCAGAACCAGCTCCTGAGCCCGGATTCCGTCCGCCGGGGCGCCTAGCCTGCCGCTTCGACCCGACTTCCACCTCCCGGAGGCACCATGTGGGTCGTTCGGCTGACCGATAAGCAGCTCGAAGTACTGAGGGCGCTGCTCCGTTCCGAGCAGCATCTCGGCCCGGCTCTACAGGGAGCCCTCGAGGGTCTGGACCTCGCCCGCTGGGACGAGCTCCCCGAGGCGGAGCTTCCCTGGGACGAGGTCGCCGAGGCGGCGCGCCGCCAGAAGATCTCCGAGGCGGACGTGATCTGGGACCTCAGCGGACGCCGCCGCCGCAAAGAGGCCGCTTAGCCGTCAAACCTCGAGGCGCTGCTCCTCGAGATCGAGCTCGCGCTCGATCGCGGCGCATCACGTCGCTGGAGATCTGGCGGGTGTTTCGGAGCCGCAGCAGCTCTTGGCGCTGGACCGCGTAGATCTCGTGCATCATCCGCTGGTAGGCGAGCGAGCCCTCCTCGAGGCCGTCCTCGTCCTCGATCTTCCCGGCCCGGATCTTGAAGCGCCGCTGGCGGAACTCGTAAAGGCGACGCACCCGCTCCACCGTGCCGTCGCGGGTCCACTCCTCGCCTTCAAGCTCGGCGACCCGGTCGAGCGCCGCCCGCGCGATCACCAGCCGGGCGCGGACCTCTTCGCCCTCCTCCTCGGAGCCGTCCTCGACGACCCCGAGGCGGCGGATCAGCCAGGGCAGGGTCAGGCCCTCGCCGACCACAGTCACCAGGATCAGCGCGAAGGTGATGAAATGGATCAGGTCACGGCCGGGCAGCGGGGCACCGGCGTTGGTGTGCAGCGGCAGCGCAAGCGCCGCCGCCAGTGAGACTGCCCCGCGCATCCCCGACCACGAGCTCACGATCCGCAAACGCCAGGTGCCGCGCCGGGCCCGCTGTGATTCGCCGCCGGTCGACGGTCCTGATCACCGCAGTCGTCGCGAAGAGCCAGACGAAGCGAATCGCGATCACCGCCGCGCAGATCGCCGCCGCGTAGCCGATCACCTCGCCGGCCGACGGTCGCTCAGTCCCGTCGACGATCACCGGCAGTTGCAGGCCGATGAGGATGAAAAGCGTCGCATTGAGCAGGAACGTGAGGATCGACCAGAGCGCGAACGCCCTGCATCCGGCTCTCCGGCGAGGCGATCTCCGGAGCGCGTAAGCCCAGGACCAATCCGCGGCGACCACCGCGAGCACGCCCGAGACCCCGAGCTGGTCGGCGGGGACGAAGGCGCCGTAGGCGCTGAAAAGCGAAATCGTCAGCTCCGTGTTGACTCGTCGATCCGCGCTTGCGGACCTCGGCGATCGCCCAGCCGACGGCAGGCCGATCGCGGCGCCCCCGGCAACGTCCCCGGCGAACGTGAGCACCGTGTGTCCCGCCGACACGCTCTCGCCGACCGCCAGCGCCACCGCGACCTTGAAGGTGACCAGCGCGGCGGCGTCGTTGACCAGGCTCTCCCCCTCGAGGATATTGACCATCCGCCGCGGCGCTCCGACACGCCGCATGACGGCAGTGGCGGCCGCCGGGTCGGTCGGGGAGACGATCGCGCCGAGGGCGAGGGACACCGCCCACGGCAGGCCGATCAGCTCGTGCGCGATCACCCCGACGATCGCGGCGGTCGCGAGGGTCAGGCCGATCGCATTGATCGCGATCACCCGCGCGTCGTTGCGCAGCGTGCGCAGGTCCGAGAAGAAGGCTGACGCATAGAGCAGCGGCGGCAGGAAGACGAGCAGGACGAGGTCCGGGTCCAGATGGACGTCCGGGATCCCCGGGATCAGCGCGAGGCCCAGCCCGCCCAGCACCAGCAGTGATCGGATAGGGGACCTCGAGCCAGTTCGCGACCGCGTTCAGCCCCGCGGCTGAGACGAACAGCGCGGCGATGAAGATCTGCAAGTCGCCCACGGAGGCAGATTAGGACGCGAAAACCAAGGCGGGTCGCGAGACGCGCTGCTTTGCAGCGTTCTAGCCGTAGTCGTAGAAACCGGCGCCGGACTTTCGTCCCAGCTTGCCCTCGCCGATCATCTCGACCATCAACCCGGGCGGCTTGTGGGCGGCCTCGGCGGAGTCGGCGTGCAGCGCATCGCCGATCGCCTCGGCGACGTCGAGGCCGACGAAGTCCAGCAGCGCCAGCGGCCCCATCGGGTGCCCGGCGCCGAGGGTCATGCAGGAGTCCACCTCGCCCGCCTCCATGCCGGTCCGCTCGAGCATTCGCACGGCGTCGAAGAGATAGGGAAAGAGCAGCCGGTTGACCACGAACCCCGCCTGGTCGGGAACCTCGACCGCGGTCTTGCCGAGCGCGCCGCACCAGGACAGCGCTCGCTCCTTGACACTGTCGCCGACGCCGTCCGGGAAGCAGAGCTCGACCAGCTTCATGCGCGGGACCGGGTTGAAGACGTGAAGGCCGAAGAAGCGGTCGGCGTGGCCGCTGCGCTCGCCGATGTCGCCGACCGAAAGCGACGAGGTCGTGGTCGCGAGGTCGGCCTCCGGCGCCGCTTCGCCCAGCGTCGTGAGCAGCTCGCCCTTGATCTCGGGGTCCTCGATCACGGCCTCGACGACGACGTCGCACTCGGCGATGTCATCGGGCTCCGTCGTCACCCTGAGCCGATCCGCGTCGGCGCCGTCGATCTTCGCGCAGGCCGCGGTCGCTTTCTCCTCCGCCCGCCAGGCCGAGGCGTCGCTGCGCGCCAGCAGGATCGTCCTGCCGGTCGCGGTGGCGGTCGCCGCCAGCCCGGTGGCGATTGTTCCGCTTCCGGCGATCGCCGGATGTTTGTACCCCTCCGTCGCGTTCACGCGAGGTGGTTGTTATCACGATCCGGTGAAACGCCGATTCGCGCGACGCGGCAGACCGGCCCGGCGCTATTCGCTCGCAGAAGCGGGCTGCTGGTTGATTCCGGGATGAACGCCCCGCAGCGTCGTCTGGCTCTTCTGGACTTTGTGAAGCAGATCAATGAGCTGCTCGCGTTCCGGACCGTCGAGGTTCGAGCAGAGCTTGGTCTCGTGATCGATCGCGACCTTCGCGGCTTGGTCAAGCGTCGTGGTGCCCTTGCTGGTCAGATGGAGACCGCGCACGCGGCGGTCGCCGGGATCGGGCCTACGCTCGACCAGGCCGCTTTCCTCGAGATCGTCGACGAGCGCCACCATCCGGCTCGGGGGCACATCGAGCTTCTGCGCGAGGGCATGCTGAGGCTGTCCCGCGGCAGCGGCGACGAAGCGCAGGAGCAGGAACTCCTTGGGGCCGATTCCGACCGGCGCCAGCGCCTCGGCAAACCCCTTGGCGGAGAAGAAGCCCAGCTGCGAGACCAAAAAGCCGACGCTCCGCGGCGGGGTCCCGGGTTCGGGCGCCTCGATCTTCAGATCCTCGACCACGCAACTACTTTACATTGGTGAACGGTTTCTGTTATAGATGGTTATTGACCCGAACAGTTCAAATGCGGAAGGAAGCGCGCAAGAGCTCGGGTCCTGCGATGAGTTGGCGGTCGCGTGACGGTCATCAAGTTACGCACCATCGCCGCGTAGTAGTAGTGAAGGCCTTGCGACACCGAAAGGACCCCCAATGACCCGCCATCTAGCTCGTCTCGCCGACATCGCATACCGTCGTCGCGGCCGCATGGTCTTGGCATGGATCGTCAGTGCGATCGTGATCATCGGCGTGGGCTCCTCGCTGAAGGGGGACTACAACGCCAACTACGACACGCCCGGCTCGGAGTCGAAGGCCGCGAGCGACATCACCAAGCAGCGGTTCGGCGGGTATTCCGGCCAGGAGATATACGTGGTCTGGAAGAGCAGCAGAGGGGCCACGAACCCGGCTGCCCTCGCACGGGTCAACAGCTTCTTCCGTCAGGCCGAGCAGGTCAAGGACGTCGCCCGCCACACGCCGATCCGCAAGTCGCCGCGAACCAGGGCGATTGCCTCCTCGACCCTGCCGATGACCGCGCCTGGGTGGGATTTCACGAAGTCCCAGGGCAAGCAGCTCATCGACGCGGCCAACAACAACAGTGGCAACGGGCTTGAGATCAAGCTCGGCGGCGATCCGATCTACGCTGCCCAGGGGTCCTCGAGCCCCGAGGGCATCGGCTTCCTCGGTGCCGCAATCGTCCTGCTGATCGCCTTCGGCTCAGTGGTCGCCGCCGGCCTGCCGCTGGCGATCGCACTGATCGGCCTCGGCATCTCATCCGGCGGCCTGATCCTGCTGCTCGCAAACGTCATGGACGTGCCCGATTGGACCACCGCGGTCTCCGGCCTGATCGGGATCGGCGTCGGGATCGACTATTCGCTGCTGGTGCTCACCCGTTTCCGCTCGGCGTTGGCCGAGGGCAAGGATCGCCACGACGCGGTGGTCGAGGCTGTGACCACGGCCGGCCGCAGCGTGATCCTCGCGGGCTGCACGGTGGTGATCGCGGTTCTCGGCCTCATACTCACCGGCCTCACCTACATGTACGGGGTCGCGATCTCGACGTCCCTGGCCGTCCTCGTGATGATGTCAGCCGCGATCACGTTGCTACCCGCGCTCCTCTCCTACCTGGGACCGAGGGTCGACCGTCTGCGAATCCCGTTGCTCGGCCGGACACTGCGCCAGCCGCAGCAGAACGGCGAGTCGCCGGCGGCGCGCTGGAGCCACGCGGTGCAGCGGCGCCCCTGGATTGCGGCGATAGGGGCGACGGCGATCCTGCTTGCCTTGGCGGCTCCGGCGCTCGGCATGCGGCTTGGCTTCCCCGACGCCGGCAACGACCCGCCCGGCAAGATGACCCGTCAGGCCTACGACCTCAACACCGAGGGCTTCGGCCCTGGCACCAACGGACCGCTGGTCATCGCCGCGGAGCTGCCCGACGCGGCCGCGAAGGCCAAGATCCAGGCCTTCGCGCAGCGGCTGCGCAACCAGCCCGGGGTCTCCTTCGTAGTCCCGCCGCGGATCAACAAGGCGGGCGACGCGGCCCTGGTCACGGTGATCCCGACCACCTCGCCGCAGGACCAGGCGACCCAGGACCTGGTCCGCCGACTGCGTGACGACGTCGTGCCGAAAGACCTTGCCGGCTCGGGGATCACGGTCAAGATCGGCGGCGTCACCGCCGCACTCGAGGACCAGAGCAACTACATGAAGGACCGTATGCCGCTGTTCATCGTCGCGGTCGTCGGCCTCTCCTTCCTCCTGCTGCTGGTCGCCTTCCATTCGCCGTTCATCTCCCTCAAGGCAGCAGTGATGAACCTTCTCTCGGTGAGCGCCGCCTACGGAGTGATGACGCTGGCGGCCGATGGCGGGGGCCTGAGCTCGCTGATCGGCATCGACCATGAGGTTCCAATCGCGCCATTCATGCCGGTGATGATGTTCGCGATCCTCTTCGGGCTCTCGATGGACTACGAGGTGTTCCTGGTCTCGCGGATACGCGAGGAGTACCTCAAGGACGGAGATACCCGCCGTGCGGTTGCCGACGGATTGGCGAAGACGGCGCGGGTCATCACCGCGGCGGCCGCGATCATGGTCGTCGTCTTCCTCTCCTTCATTGCCGCGCAGGACGTCTTCCTGAAGCTCTTCGGGATCGGCCTCGCCGCGGCGATCTTTCTCGACGCGACCCTGGTGCGCATGGTCCTCGTCCCGGCCGTGATGCAGCTGCTCGGAGACCGCAATTGGTGGATACCGAGCTGGCTCGAGCGGCGCCTGCCGCAACTGGACGTGGAGCACGTCGCCCTCGGCGGCGCCGAGGGACAGCCCTAGGTCGCCGGTGGGGGCGGAGCGGGCCGGGGTCGGTGCCCGCCCTGGTTGACTGGCCAGTCAACCGATCGGATATCTTTTGTGCAGACGGCTGGCCGGAGCCGGAGTTTCGGCCACCGCCACATACAGAGCGAACGGAGGGCTTTCCCGATGCAGAACGGCAAGATGATGGAGGCGCTGAGCAGAGCGGCCGAAGGCCGCGATTGCGAAGCGTCAGGCCGGTGGGTGTCGTAATGGAGGGCCGCGAGGTCGTAATCGTCGAGGCGGTCCGCACCCCGGTTGGGCGCGGGCACGAGGAGAAGGGCTACTACAAGGACGTCCATCCCTCCAACCTGCTCGCGAAGACCTACTCGGAGCTGATCGAGCGCACCGGAATCGACCCCTCCGAGGTCGAGGACGTGATCGCCGGCTGCGTGCAGCAGTTCGGCGAGCAGGGGCTAAACATCGGCCGCAACGCCTGGCTCGAGGCCGACCTGCCGATCGAGACCCCGGCAACCACGGTCGACCGCCAGTGCGGCTCCGCCCAGCAGGCGGTGAACTTCGGTGCCGCGCTCGTCGCCTCCGGAGTCCACGACGTCACGATCGGCTCCGGCGTCGAGCACATGGGCCACATCTCCTTCGCCGACAGCATGGAGGTGATGAAGGAGCACGGAGCTGCCTTCAGCCCCGAGCTGCTCGAGCACTACGCCCTCGTCCCGCAGGGCATCTCGGCCGAGATGATCGCCGATAAATGGGAGATCCCTCGCTCAGAGCTCGACGAGATCGGCCTGCGCTCGCACCAGCTCGCCGCAAAGGCGACCGAGGAAGGCCGCTTCGAGCGCGAGATCGTTCCCTTCCAGGTCAACGGCGACACCTATGTCACCGACCAGGGAATCCGTCCCGACACCAGCCTCGAGAAGCTCTCGGAGCTGAAGCCGGCCTTCAAGGAGGACGGCAAGGTTACGGCTGGAAACTCCTCGCAGATCTCCGACGGAGCCGCCGCGGTGCTGATGATGACTCGCGAGAAGGCCGACGCGCTCGGCCTCGAGCCGCGCGCCAAGGTCGTCGACCAAACCACTGTCGGCGTCGACCCGGTGATCATGCTCACCGGCCCGATCCCCGCGACTCAGAAGCTGCTGGAGCGGAACGGGATGAAGATGGACGACATCGACCTGATCGAAATCAACGAGGCCTTCGCCTCGGTGGTCGCCGCCTGGCGACGCGAGCTCGAGCCCGACATGGACCGGGTCAACGTCAACGGAGGCGCGATCGCCCTCGGCCATCCGCTCGGCTCAACCGGCGCGCGGCTGATCACCACCCTGCTGCACGAGATGGAGCGGTCCGACAAGGAGACCGGCCTGGTGACGATGTGCTGCGGCGGCGGCCTCGGCACCGGCACGATCATCCAGCGCGTCTGACCCGGTTCTGCAGTAGACAGGGGTCATGCAGGGTCCCGCCTCCCGCATCTGGATTGCCCTCGCGCTGTGCGCGGTTGCCTGTGCCTGGCCGTTGGCAGGCTGCGGCGGCAGCGATGGCGGCGGCTCGGAGGGGCCGAAGACGGTTGCCTCCTCGGGCCAGGAGCGCCCCGGTGCAGACTCAGAGGCCGCGAACGGCGGGACGAGCCAGAGCGGATCGGGCAACGAATCGACCAGCCTGGGCAGCGGCGGACCGACAACCGGCTCGCCGTCGCCTCTGGCCCCCGCTCCGGGTACCCCGGCCGGGCCGGGAGGGACGACTCAGGACCAGCAGTCGGCTCAACGACACCCAAAGAAGCCTCACAAGCACAAGTCGCATTCCGGTGGCGGTTCGGCTGGGAATCCAACCGCGGGCCTCTCGCCACAGGAGTCGGCGACCTATGAGGCCGCGCGGGCGTTGTGCGCCAACCGGGACACGCTTCAATACGCGCCCGAGGACATCCGCGACGACGCTGGGGCCTTGGCCGAGTTCGCGAAGCGATTCGCACCCCCCGGGCAAGAGCAGCTCGTCCACGATGGCTGCCTGGCAGGGCTGAAGAGCATCGGCATCGGCTGACGCGGCCGCGGCGATCGGCTGCGGAGGAGATGACGACGAGGCTCTGACAAAGGCGCAGTTCCTAAAGCAGGGGAACGCGAACTGCGCCAAGGGCAACAAGGAGATCGACCAGGGGGCGAACAAGATCTTCACCAGCAAGAAGCACCCAAGCCAGGCGCAGCTCGACAAGTTCGCCGAGGACATGCTGATCCCGAGCGTGCAGGGGCAGATCGACGACTTGCGCGACCTCGATCCGCCGTCCTCGCTCGAGGATCAGGTCAGCGCGCTGCTCGACGACGCCCAGGCCGCGCTCGACAAGGGCAAGGCTGATCCATCGATTCTGACTTCCCAAAAGACGGACCCGTTCAAGCAGGTCAACAAGACCGCGGAGGACCTCGGCCTGACGGCATGCGGCGGCTGAGCGGACCGATGTAGGCTCGGGCAACGATGCGCAGGCTCATCGAAGGGGTGGCGGTTATCGCGATGAGCCTCGTCTTGGGCGGTGGATGCGGCGGCGGCGACAAAGCGCCGACCAAGGCCGAGTTCATAAAGCAGGCGGACGCGATCTGCAAGAAAGCCCATGACAAGTTCGAGAAGGACTTCAACGCGGACTTCGCCGGCAATCAGCGGCCGAGCCAGGCCGAGCTGAACAAGTTCGCCGAGAACACGCTGGTGCCCGGCGTCCAGGGCGAGATCGATGACATCAGCGCTCTCGAGCCGCCATCCGGCGACGAAGCTGAAATCAACGCGATCATCGACGCTGTCCAGGGTGGCGTCGACAGGATCAAGGCCGACCCGGGGGTCCTCTCGCCAAAGGTGGCGTTCGACCCGCAGAAGAAAGGCCACCAGCTCGCCAAGGATTACGGCATGAAGGAGTGCGCCACCTAGGACAGCGCCGGATTGGCTGCCTGGCCAATCTCTATATATTCCGCCGCGGTGGATCTGTCGCTCACCCCGCAGGAAGAGTCGTTCCGCGACGAGGTTCGCAGCTGGCTCGACGAGAACCATCCGGGGCCGGAGCCAGAGGGGCTCGACGAGCTCGTCTCCTTTCGGCGCGACTGGCAGCGCAAGATGCACGACGCCGGCTGGGCCGGGATCTCGTGGCCGAAGGAGTACGGCGGGCGCGGCGCGACGATGATCGAGCAGGCGATCTTCGTCGCCGAAGCGACGCGCGCCGAGACCCCGCCGCCTGCGAACGTCCTCGGCCTGGCGATGGGTGGCCCGGTGGTGATCGCGCACGGCACCGAGGAGCAGAAGCAGCGCTATCTGGAGCCGATCCTGACCGCCGAGGAGATCTGGTGCCAGGGCTTCTCGGAGCCCGAGTCCGGCTCCGACCTCGCCTCGCTGAAGACCAAGGCGGTCAAGGAGGGCGACGAGTGGGTCGTCACCGGGCAGAAGGTCTGGACGACGTTCGCCCAGTATGCGAAGTGGTGCATGCTCGTCGCCCGCACCGACTCAGACGCCCCAAAGCACCAGGGCCTGACCTACTTCCTGCTCGACATGGAGCAGGAGGGGGTCCAGGTGCGGCCACTCGTCCAGATCACCGGCGAGGGCGAGTTCAACGAGATCTTCCTCGACGGCGCCCGGATCCCGGAAGAGAACGTCGTCGGAGAGATCGGCTCCGGCTGGCAGGTCGCGATCACAACGCTGATGAATGAGCGGGCGGGGCTCGCCTTCGGGGCCATCGCCCAGATCCGCAACAGCATCAACCGCCTGCTCGACCTCGCTCGCGAGGTGCGGACCAACGGCGGCCCCGCCGCCGAGGACTCCTACTTCCGCCAGCGCCTCGCCCAGCTTCACATCGAGGCCGAGACGATGCGCCTCAACGCCTACCGCGGCCTCACCAAGACGATGGAGAGTGGCATGCCTGGACCGGAGGGTTCGCTGGGCAAGTGGCAATGGGCCGACATCCACCAGGGCATCACCGAGCTGGCGATGGAGATCGAGGGAGCCTATTCGCCCCTCTCACGCGGCTCCGAGCACGCGGTCGCCAACGGTCAATGGCAGTACGCGTTCCTGCGCTCGCGCGCCAACTCGATCGAGGGCGGCACGACCGACATCCTCAAGAACATCATCGCCGAGCGGGTGCTCGGGCTGCCGAGGCTGAGGTAGGCGTGAATCATCAAACAATTTCCCGTCGTCCCCTCCGCTTCGGGTCCGGGGGCGACGGGGTGGTGCCCACCGTGCTCACGACCAGTTAGGTGCAGGCGTGTACTTCGACTTAAACGACGAGCAGCAGCAGATCAAGGAGACGGCGCGGGAGTTCCTCGCTGCCCGCTACAAGCCGGAGCGGATCCGCGAGCTGCTCGACACGGACCTCGGCTTCGAGGAGTCCGATTGGCAGGAGATGGTCGAGCTCGGCTGGGCAGGGCTTGCGCTTCCCGAGGAGCACGGCGGCCAGGGGCTCGGGAGCGTCGAGCTGGCATCCGTCTTCGAAGAGATCGGGTACGCGCTCGCCCCAGGTCCGCTGCTCTCCAACACCGTCGTCGGGCTCGCCCTGGCGCTCTGCGGCTCCGACGAGCAGAAGGCCAAGTTCCTGGCTCCACTCGCCGCGGGCGAGAAGCGGGGCACCCAAGCACTCGTTGACGCCGGTTCCGGCGGGATGATCGGCGAGTTCGAGATGCAGGCGCGCTCAAACGGCGACGGCACGGTGCTCGATGGCGAGAAGCTGCTGGTGATGGACGCCGAGTCCGCCGACTTTCTCCTTGTCGCCACCGCCGACGGTAAGCGACACATCGTCGACAGCGGCCAATCCGGAATCTCGCTGGATCGCGAGGACTCGATCGATCCCACCCGCCGCCTCTATTCGGTCCGCTTCGACGGCGTCGAGGTTTCCGCCGATCGCACCCTGCCGGCCGAGGGCGGCGACTACTACCCGGTCTTGCAGCGCGTCTGCGTCGCGCTCTCCGCCGAGCTGACCGGGATCGCGCAGCGGACGCTGGAGATGGCCGTCACCTACGCAAAGGAACGGCAGCAGTTCGGACGCCCGATCGGCTCCTACCAGGCGGTCTCGCACCGCTGCGCCCAGATGCTGCTCGAGACCGAGGGGGCTCGTTCGGCCACCTACTACGCCGCCTGGGCCGCCGACGCCTCGCCGGAGGACCTGCCGCTCGCGGCTTCGATGGCCAAGGCCTATGCGTCGGACGCCGGCTGGCGGGTCCCCAACGAGTCGCTGCAGGTGCACGGCGGCATCGGCTTCACCTGGGAGCACGACCTGCATCTCTTCCTCAAGCGGGCCAAGGTGGACGCGGCGATGTTCGGCGACTCGCGCTGGCATCGCGAGCGGGTCGCCGAGGCGATCCTCGCCGGAGTCGGCGAGCCCGAGCCGGCGGCGGTCTAGTCCCGATGCCCGCGGGGGGCAAGTCGGCCCTCGAGCGCATCTCGGTCGCCGCGATCGGCAACTCGGTCGCCGACCTTGAGGCCGAGGCGAAGCTGGCCGAGGAGGCCGGGGTCGAGTGCCTCTGGGCCCCCGAGCTTTTCCGCAGCTCGGTCACCCAGGCGGCATTTTTGGCTGGCCGCACCGAAAGAATCGACGTCGCGACCGGGATCGCCTGGGCCTTCACCCGCAGCCCCTTCATCCTCGCGGTCTCGGCGCTCGACGTCGACGAGATGTCCGGCGGCCGGTTCCGGCTCGGCCTCGGGGCCGGCGTCAAGCGGCTCAACGAGACCTGGCACAACGCCGAGTACGGCAAGCCGGCCCCGCACCTTCGCGAGACGATCGAGGCGACCCGGCTGATCATGCAGGGCGCGGGGGCGGGCGAGCCGATCCGTTATCAGGGCAGCTACCACGACATCAACATCGAGGGCTGGATCCGACCCCATCCCGCGGCCCGCGAATCGGTGCCGATCTACACTGCCGCGGTGCAGTCCGGAATGGCGCGGATGGCGGGCGACGTCGCCGACGGGCTCATCGGCCACCCGATCCAGTCGCTGCGCTGGATCGAAGAGGTCGTGATCGACGGCTTCGAGACCGGGCTTCGGCGCTCCGCTCGCGAGCGCAGCGACTTCGATTACCTGCCGACCGTCTGCTGCGCGATCGACGACGACCAGGAGCGGGCAAACGACCTCGCTCGCCGCACGATCGCCTTCTACGCCACCGTACGCACCTACCTGCCTTTGTTTGCAATGCACGGTTTCGGGGACAATGCAAGTGCGGCCGGCCAGGCCTTCCGAAAGGGAGACATCGCAGGGGTGCCGGCCGCGATTTCCGACGCGATGGTCGAGGCCTACTGCGCGGCCGGGCCGCTCGAGAAGGTCCGCGAGCGCGTCGAGGCGACAGCCGAGCGCGCCGACGGACTCTTCCTCACCCCGCCGACCTACTTCATCTCCGCCGAAGAGCTGAGCGAGTACCAGCGGCGGATCATCGAGAACTTCGGACCGGAAAGGTAGGACCGGATCGTGGGCCCGCGCGTCAGCGATCCGCTCACCCGCCTGCTGCAACTGCCAGCTGATGCGCTGGAGGGGCTGCAACGGCTCCCATCCGTGGCGCGAAACACCGCTGCGATGGCCGAGCACACAGCCGAGCTGGAGAAAATCGCCGCCGATCTCGAGAGCCTGGCGGCAGATGCCGCGTCCTTGCCCGAGCTGCGTACCGACATGGCCGAGGTGGCGAAGATGATGGCGGCCCTGGGGGCGATGGACAACCGGATGGCGCACATCGAAGAGGCGATGCCGGTGCTGGTCGAGGTCCAGCAGCACCTGGCAAGGGTGCCGGAGTCGCTGGAGCTCCTGCAAGCGCGGATCGAAGGGCTGACCGAGCTGCTGGAGCGTTTCATCGGGTCCGTCGACCGACTGTCGGCGAGCGTCGACAAGATGGAGGCCACCGTAGGCCCACTGGGGCGGATTGCCAACCGCCTGCCCGGCCAGTCGCGCGAGTAGGAGGGAAATTCCGGAAGCCGATCCGCTGGACGCGGATCAGTCGGCCGGCAGGGCTTCGACGAAGCGCTCGAACTTCGCCATGTCGGACACGGCGGGGCCGTGGCCCGGAAGGATCAGCGAGGGGTTAAGCGCCGCCAGCTTGCGGATCGAGCGCCGGTTCTCGGCCATGTCGTAGGTGAAGATCGGCGGCGGCTCCTTGATGCCGGGAAGACCGGTCGCGTAGCTCATGTTGCGGATTACGTCGCCGCAGATCGCGACCCGGTCGGACTCGCGAAAGAAGATCACTTCGCCGCGGGCGTGTCCTGGGGCATGGACGACCCGGCAGCCGGCGATCTCGTCGCCCTCGTTGAAGACCCGCTCGACCTTGTAGGGCGGCCCCTGCCAAAGTCGGGCGATGAAGCGGTTGATCGGGTTGTCTGCCGCTGCCTCCTGGACCGGGCGGCGGCCCTCCATCGCGTCGACGTCGTCCGCGTGGCAGGCGAGCGGGACGTCGCGCGCCTCGCAGACGTCCTTGGCAGCACCCTGGTGGTCGGGGTGCACGTGGGTGAGCGCCAGCATCGAGAGGTCGCGGCCCTCGATCTCACTCATGATCCGGCGCCGGTCCCAGGTCCGGCCGGCGTCGATCAGGACGTCGCCGACCATGTAGCAATTGATCGTCGGGGCTGGGAGCTCCTTAAGCCGCCAGATTCCCGCAGCAAGCTCTTTCACGGAACCGATCCTATGCCGGGGGCGGACCGGGTGTGGGAGGCGGACCGGGCGCCAGGCGCCCGCCGGCGAATTGGACCAGGCCGCTGAGCCGCTGGTGCAGCTCGTCGAAGCCACGCGCCTGCAGGGCGCTTACGACCTCGTCCTGGCCGAAGACGCGCATGCCGCTGACCCGCTCCGCGAGTGGCTTCAGCGGGCCGCGGGGACCGAGCTGTCGCTGCACCGAGGTCATCAGCGCGATCCGGCCGCCCGGCGCCAGCACCCTGGTCATCTCATCGAGGCCGGCGAACGGATCGGCGAACAGGTGCAGGGCGGCGAAGCAACAGACGGCGTCGAAGCTGGCGTCGATGAACGGCAGCGCGCCGGCGTCACCGCGGACCAGGGCCAGGTTCGCGACCCCCGCGCGACGCAGCTCCTCGGCGCCGCGATCGAGCATCGTGCGCGAGGCGTCGATGCCGACGACGAGCCCGGACTCGCCAACCGCGCGCGCGAAGGCGCGCGCGAAGTTGCCGGGCCCGCAGGCGATGTCGAGCACCCGATCGCCGGGCGAGAGCCCGAGCAGGAGTCGGGCGATGCGGATCTCCTCGGCCATCCCCGGCCCCCGCAGCCCCTTCGCGACCTGGCCCAGCGCCGGGCGCCAATAGCGCTCATATATCTGCGGGACGAACGTGGAGCGCATCAGGTCCTGCGTCGCACCGGTCGATTCGAGCTCCCCCTCGATCAGGTCGAGATAGGGAGCCCCCTCCGGGAGCGCCTCGGCCTGTCGTCGCGCCGCCGGCTCGAGCAGCGGCAGCAGCTCTGCCATCAGACCTCGGGACCGTGGCCGCGCGGCTCGCCGCTGTGCTCGGCCAGGTCCTCGAGATGGGCCACCGCGCGCTCACCGGCGAGCCTCGCCGGGTGCCCCTCGGGCAGCGGCTCGATCAAATGGCGCACCCGGTTTCGCACCTGCAGAGCGAAGTGGGGGGTGGCAGCGCCGGTGAGGGCGCGAATGTCCTCAACGGTCACATCGCGGTCGAGGAGCTCGGGGCGCTCGGCCTCGCTCAACGCTGTCTCCGCATGCCGCTTCTGAGCGCCGTCACGCGACGATCGTATCCTCAGGGCGTGTCACCGGCACACCCGCCGAAGGGCGACGCGGCGCACCAGCATCGCGGACCCGGCCACGGAGGCTCTCCCGAGGCCGATCGCGGCAGGCTGCTCTTCGCGCTGGCGCTGATCCTCGGCCTGATGGCGGCGGAGGTCGCGGTCGGCTTGATCGCCGACTCGCTGGCGCTGCTCTCCGACGCAGGACACATGCTCACCGACGCCGCTGCCCTCGGACTTTCGCTGCTCGCCCTGCGACTGGCCCGGCGGCCGGCGGGAGGGGAGATGACCTTCGGTCTGCGGCGCGTTGAGATCCTCTCCGCGCAGGTGAACGGGATCACGCTGCTGGTGCTGGCCGCGCTGATCGGAGTCGAGGCAGTGCGGCGCCTGATCTCGCCCCCCGACGTAGAGGCGGGCCTGGTCCTCGCCGTGGCACTGGCCGGAATCGTGGTCAACCTGCTGGCAACACTCTCTATCGCGGGCGCGAATCGTCGCAGCCTCAACATCGAGGGAAGCTTCCAGCACATCCTCACCGACCTCTATGCGTTCGCGGGAACGGCGATCGCAGCGACCGTGATCCTGGCCAGCGACTTTCAGCGCGCCGACCCGATCGCCTCTTTGTTCGTAGCCGCGCTGATGCTGCGCTCGGCCTACGGGCTGTTGCGCGACTCGGGGCGCGTCTTTCTGGAGGCCTCCCCGAAGGGGCTCGATCCGGAGGCGATCGGGCGCGAGCTCGCCGGACAACCTGGGGTGGTGGAGGTGCACGACCTGCACCTCTGGGAGGTCAGCTCGGAGTTCCCTTCGCTCTCGGCCCACATCACGGTCGCCAGGGACACCGATTGCCATCGGACCCGCCTCGAGCTCGCCGATCTGCTCGAACGAGAGCACGGGATCGATCACTCGACGCTGCAGGTCGAGCACGAGCCCGAGACGCTGCTTTCGATCGAGCCGAGCGGCCACGACGCCTGATCTTTTGCGGCGGCCCTCGCCCGCCTGCAGTGTCACTTTGTGCGGTTACCCAGGCGAATCCGTGCCCCGTCCGCAAGCCCGGTTGCAAGAAGCCCGACAAGCGTTCGCCGGGAGGAATTCGTTGGCTAGCCTCGACGCTTCTCCAGGCCCGTTGCCTCGATTGGCGGAGGCCCTGGGGCTCGGATGCGGAACGCGCTCGATTCACAGCGCAGGCGTCAACATTGGGCAGCCTTGCCGGCGCTGGTCGTGCTGCTCTGCGGGCTGGCGCTGATCCTGCGGCCCGCAGAGGCGCCGGCCGACCTCGACTCGAAGCGAGACGCCACGGCGGGCAAGCTGGACCAGGTTCGCCAGCACAAGGGCGTGCTGACGACGACGATCTCCCACTACACGGCGCGCATCGACGGGCTCGAGAGCCAGGTGGCGGCATTGCGCAACCGAGAGGCGGCCGTGCAACGGCGGCTCGACCACAAGCAGGCGCAATTGGATCGAGCCGAGGCGGTGCTGGCGAGGGAAAGGGCACACCTGCTGATCGTCCGAGCACACCTGCAGCGGGCCCTGATCAGCCTCCGCGAGAGGCTGGTCTCGATGTACGAGGCCGGGACGCCGGACATGCTGAGCGTCGTGCTCGACGCCCACGGCTGGTCAGACCTCGTGACCCGCACCGAGTACGTGAACAGGCTCCAGGAACAGGACCGCCGGCTCGTCGAGCGGGTTCGCGAGCTGCGCGACGAGAGCCGGGCCGTGGTCGACCGCCTGCGCATCGCGCGCGACCTGATCGAGACCGCCCGCAACACGATCGCGGCCCAGAAGCAGCAGCTGTTGCGGACGCGGAGCTCGATCGAAGCGCATCAGTCGCAGCTCAGGCAGGCGCGTGGAAAGCGCCTGGACGTGCTGGGACGGATCAAGGATCACGAGCAAAAGCTCGAGGGCCGGCTCGGGGACATCCAGGCGAAGATCGCCGCGAAGCTGCTTGGCCCCGGCGTTGCGCTCCCGGCCGGCCCAGTCCGCGGCACCTCGAGCGGGTTCATCTGGCCGGTGAACGGGCCGATCGTCTCGGGGTTCGGGATGCGCTGGGGCCGCATGCACGAGGGCGTCGATATCGCGGTGCCGGGGGGCACGCCGATCCGCGCCGCGGCTTCGGGAACGGTGGCGCTGGCGGGCCCGGTGAGCGGCTACGGCAACTACACATGCATCGACCACGGCGGCGGCGTGTCCACGTGCTACGCGCACCAGTCCGCCTTCGCGGTCTCCGCCGGCCAATCGGTGACCCAGGCGCAGGTGATCGGTTACGTGGGCTGCACCGGCCACTGCTTCGGCGACCACCTCCATTTCGAGGTGCGCATCAACGGCGCGCCGGTGGACCCGCTGGGCTACCTGTAGGGCGACGGCGGTTAGTGCTGGACGTCACAATTGGCCTCGGCGGATAATTGAGGGTTGACCTACTGGTTTTTGGGTATAGGCTGGACCAGTGATTCGGCAATCGCAGAACTACTTCGCGGCGGCGGTTTCGGCAGCTTTGCTCAACGCCGCAGCGGTCACCGCCTTCGTGCTCGCCATGGTGCTCTCCGGTGTCGCCGGCTTTCCGCTCAAGTCGCTCCTCGGAACGGTCGATTCGATCGCCTCGTCGTCCTCGCAGCCGGCCGACCCACCCGCCGCGAACGCCGACCCGCCGCGCGCCGGGCTGCGGCGTGGAGCGGATTCGGGTGCAATTCGATCCGGACCGACCGGCGCCCCCGTTGGAGGCGGTGCGAAGGTCAACGGCGATCTGACCGGCCCGAGGCCGAACCTTCATCAGGCTGGTGGCGCCGCCTTGGCCGGCACGCCCAACGGGCCTTCCGGCTCCCGCGGCCCGGGGGGCGGCGGCAGCTCGGGGAGCGGCTCGGGGTCGGGAGGCTCCGGCACCGGTGGCCCGCTGGGCGGGGCGCACGGGCTGCCGAGCGGTCCGCTCCAGACGCCTGCTCCGAGCATCAACACGCCGTCCGTGCCGGGGGGAGCGGCCAACGGGGCTGGCAGCGCCGTCGCCGGCGCCCAGGCGACGGTTAAGAACACCGCTGGCGGTGCGGTGAACAACACGACCAGCGCGGTGAAGAACACGACCAGCGCGGTGAAGAACACCGCTGGCGGCGCGGTCAAGAACACGACCAACGCGGTCAAGAACACCACCAGCGCGGTGAAGAACACCACCGGCACGGTGAAGAACACCACCGGCACGGTGAAGAACACCACCGGCACGGTCAAGAACACCGCTGGCGGAGCGGTGAAGAACACGACCGGCGCGGTGAAGAACACCGCTGGCGCCCTTCAGGGCGCAGCCGGGCTGCCTTAGTCGCTACTTCTTATCCGGGCGCGCCGCCGCCGCGGGTCTCGGGGATGCCCGCCGCCAGTCCTACCGCCAAAAGGACGATCTCGGTCAGCAGCCCCAGGGCCGCAAGCTCGAATGCCCTCGTCAATCGAGCAACTGTCGGGCGGTTGGCCTCTCGGAATCCTTGGATCCAACCCGCTGCCGTCCACGACCGTCCGTGATACTTGGCAGGTGTGACCGGAAACGTCGATCCGCTCGAGCGCGCCCGCGCGGCGCACGCCGAAGGGGCATGGCGTCGCGCCTACGAAGGATTCACGGAGGCCGGTCGCAGTGAGTCGCTCGAGCCGGGCGACGTGGAGCGGCTCGCAACCGCCGCCTACATGCTCGGTCGCGAGGAGGAGTACCTCGAGGGGCTGAGGCGAGCGTACGCCTCGTACCTCGACAGCGGCGAGCCGGCGGCGGCGCTGCGTTGTGCCTTCTGGGTCGGGTTGAACCACGCTCGCCGGGGAGAGATGGGCCCGGCGACGGGTTGGCTGGGCCGGGCTCGGCGGCTGCTCGAAGCAGAGCCGGAGGAATCCGCGAATCACGGGTATCTCCTGCTTCCGTCGGTCTTCGAGCACGAAGCTCGCGGCGACTGGGAGGCGGCGGCGGCGCAGACCGCGGCTGCCGGGGCCGTCGCGGAGCGCGCCGGCGACCCCGACCTCCTGGCCCTCGCCGGGCACGAGCACGGGCACATCCTGATCCGGCTCGGGCGCATCGAGGAGGGCCTGGCCCAGCTCGACGAAGCGATGGTGGCAGCGAGCGCGGGCGAGCTCTCCCCGATCGTCACCGGAATCGTCTACTGCGGGGTGATCCTCGCCTGCCAGGAGGTCCACGAGGTGCGCCGGGCCCGCGAGTGGACGGCGGCGCTCACGGGCTGGTGCGATGCCCACCCGGAGATGGTGGCGTTCACCGGCCGCTGCCTGGTCCACCGAGCGGAGATCATCCAGCTCGAAGGGGCCTGGGCGGACGCGCTAGCCGAGGCCCGCCGGGCCGCGGAGCGGTGCCTGGAGGGGCAGAACCCCGGGGCCGCCGGGGAGGCCTGGTACCGGCAGGGAGAGCTGCACCGGTTGCGAGGCGACCTCGAACCGGCTCAGGACGCCTATCGCGAGGCCAGCGGACACGGCCGCGAGCCCCAGCCCGGGCTGGCGCTGCTGCGGCTCGCCCAGGGGGATGGCAGCGCGGCGCGGGGAACGATCGAGCGCGCGCTCGACGAGGCGCGGGAGCCGGGGGAGCGTGCCCGCCTGCTCCCGGCTACGGTCGAGATCATGCTCGCGGACGGCGAGCTCGAGGCGGCAGACAGCGCCAGCGCGGAGCTCGCCCGGCTCGCCGAGGGGCTGGAGGGCAGCGCTCTGGCAGCGATGGCCGCAGAGGCGATCGGCGCCGTCGAGCTCGCCCGCGGGTCAGCGGGCGACGCGCTGCCCTGGCTGCGACGCGCGGTCGAATCGTGGCGAGAGCTGGCGGCACCGTACGAGGAGGCCCGGGTCCGGGAGTCGATCGGGCTCGCCTGCCGCGCTCTCGGCGACCACGACTCGGCCGCGCTTGAGCTCGCGGCCGCGCGCGACGGCTATGCAGGCGTCGGCGCGCAACCGGACGTCACCCGGGTCGAGGCGCTCAGGGCAGATCGCGGCCGGGTTGGGTCCCACGGCCTCAGCGAGCGTGAGCTCGAGGTGCTTCGCCTCGTCGCCACCGGTGCTAGCAACCGCGAGATCGCGGACGATCTGGTGATCAGCGAGCACACCGTCGCGCGCCACCTTCAGAACATCTTCGCGAAGCTGGGGGTCTCCTCGCGAACGGCCGCCGGCGCCTTCGCATTCGAGCACGACCTCGTCTGAGGTGCCGCCCCAGTGGTCAGAAATGACCATTGGGCCCAAACAAAGTTGCTGAATCCGGTCGATGCGCCGGCCGCTGACCTGGCGTAGCGTCGCCTGCGACCTGAGAACTACGACCGAGGGGCGAAGATGGCGACACGAATTGCGGATATCGAGGCCGAGACGCAGGCCAACGGGATGCCGGCAGTAACGGCGGCCGAGGACGCGCGCCGGCGGTTGTTGGAGGGCATGCCGGTGACCGAGCGCCGGCTGGAGCTGGCCGGGGTCACGACGGCGATCCTCGAGGGGGGCGAGGGACCGCCGCTGGTCCTGCTGCACGGGCCCGGTGAGTTCGCGGGCAAGTGGCTGCGGGCCCTGCCGGCGCTGGTCGCGGGCCACCGCGTCGTGGCGCCCGATCTGCCCGACCACGGCGCCTCATTCTCGCGCCGCCCCCCGCTCGACACGGAGCGGATGCTGGCATGGGTGGATGAGCTGATCACGGAGTGCTGCGACTCTCCGCCCGCCCTGGTGGGACACGTGCTGGGCGGCGCGATCGCGACTCGGTACGCGATCCGGCACAGCGACAGGCTGCGGGCACTCGTATTGGTGGACACGCTCGGACTCGCGCGGTTCATACCGCAGCCGCGTTTCGGCCTGACGATGATTCGGTTCCTGCGCAAGCCGAATGAGCGCACGTACGACCGATTCATGCGCCAGTGCTCCTTGGATCTCGACGGCTTGCGCGCCGCGATGGGCGAGCGCTGGGATCCGTGGGTGTCATACACGCTCCAGGGCGCCCGCTCGCCGCGGGCCAAGGCAGTGGGGGCGATGATGCGCGAGCTCGGCGTGCCGCGGATCCCGCCGGCGGAGCTCGCCCGGATCACGGCTCCGACCAGCCTGATCTGGGGCCGGCAGGACCGCGCGAACCGGCTCCGGGTCGCGGAGCGGGCAAGCGCCCGGTTCGGTTGGCCTCTGCAGGTGATCGAGGAGTGCGCGGACGACCCGGCGAGAGATCGTCCGCAGGAGTTCGTGCGGGCGCTCGACCACTTGCTGCATCCCGCAGCCGTCGCTTAGATGCGCAGTTCGGCGATCCGCATCTAGCTGCGGCCGGACGATCCGAGGTTGCGCTCCACCCAGCGCAACGCGACCGTCTGCAGCTCGCGGTCGTGCTGCACGGACCGGTGATGACCACCCGGGACGAGGATCAGCTTGCGTGGCTCGGCGGCATGCTCGAAGAGCTCCTGCGAGAAGTCGGAGGGGACCTCGTCGTCGCCGTGCGCGTGCAAGAGGACGAGCGGCTTCCCACCTAGCCGCTCGACCGCGTCGCGAAGGTCGTGCTCTTCGAGCCAGGGCTCAAGTCCCGCACGATCCGCGCGCATCTCGAGCGGGTCGCTTCGCAGGCTTTGAAGCAGCATCCGCTCGCCAGGGGGGCAGATCGCGATCACGGCCGCGATCGCCTCGCTGACCGCGGCTGCATGAATGGCGACGAACGCCCCCATGCTCGATCCGCGCAGGCAGATGCGATTTGCGTCCACATCGCGCCGCCCACCGAGCAGCCTCGCCATCGCAACCGCGTCGGGGACCGCCTGCGGCGACATCTCCCCGACCGATTCTCCGTGACCGCGCTGGTCATAGGCAAGCGCTGCCCACCCGAAGTCGGCGGCAAGGCGGGCGAAGTCGCCGTGGTTCTCCTTCCGCGACCCGGCCCCGTGCAGGATCACGATCCCTGGCCAGGGGGGGTCGGTCCTCGGCTGCCAGACCCTGTACGCGAGGCCATCGTGGAACTCGTGCTCGACGGCTGGAGGAGGGGTGGGCCGCTGAGCCATCAAACCCAGCAGCCAGTCGCTTCGCAATCGCGGGCTTCGCCGGCTCTGCTGAACGCCATCACACGTCCATCCTCTCGCAACTCGTTCACAATCCTTCGTCCGATGAGCACCAGCGGAACCCACACCGCCGCCGGCGTCGACCCGGTCTCAGAGTCGAGCGTCTTTCCGATCGGCAGTCGCGTCAATGATCGTGGCCACCTCGAGGTGGGGGGGTGCGACGTGGTCGAGCTTGCGGCTGAGTTCGGCACCCCCGCCTACCTGTACGCGGAAGACGACATCCGCCTGCGCGCCCGCTCCTACCTGCAGGCGCTCGGCGAGCGCAGCGACGACTTCGAGGTCCTGTTCGCGAGCAAGGCCCTGCCGGTCACCGCGATCTACAGGCTGCTGGGGGGAGAGGGGCTATCGGTCGACGTCGCCTCGGGGGGCGAGCTGTTCATGGCGCTGCGGGCCGGCTTCGAGCCGGAGCGCATCTACATGCACGGAAACAACAAGACCGAGGCCGAGATCCGGATGGCCGCGGAGGCGGGCGTCGGCCACCTGATCCTCGACTCCTTCGACGAGATCGATCGCTGCGAGGCGGTGCTCGACTCGCGCCAGGACGTGCTGGTCCGGGTGACCCCCGGAATCAAGCCCTCCACCCACGACTTCGTGCAGACCGGGCAGCTCGACTCGAAGTTTGGCTTCGGGCTCGAGGACGGCCTTGCGGCCGAAGCGATCGAGCGCGTGCTCGGTTCTGCAAAGCTCAACCTCGTCGGCCTCCACGCCCATATCGGATCGCAGATATTCGAGCTCGAGCCGTACACGCTCGCGATCCGGGCCCTCGGAGAGCTTGCCGGCGATTGGTGCCGGGTCCTCAACGTCGGCGGCGGGCTTGGGATCGCGTACACGGCCGCTGACGAGCCGCCGTCGATCGAGGCGTACGTCGACGTCAAGGTGCGCGGGGTGGCCGAGGTCTTCAAGCCTGCGCCGCGGCTGCTGATCGAGCCGGGGCGCTCGCTGGTCGGCAACGCAGGGGTCACGGCCTACTCGGTGGGGACGGTGAAGGAGATTCCCGGCCTGCGCACCTACGTCGCGGTCGACGGGGGAATGTCGGACAACCTCCGCCCGATGCTCTACGGGTCGCGCTACGAGGCGCTGATCGCGAATCGCGCCGGCGCGTCGCCCGACGTCCTCGCGACAATCGCGGGAATGCACTGCGAGTCGGGTGACGTGCTGATCCGAGACTCGACGCTCGCCTCGCCGCAGGTCGGCGACGTCCTGGTGACGCCCGCCACCGGGGCGTACGGGCACGCGATGGCCAACAACTACAACGGCGTCCCCCGCCCGCCGGTGGTCCTCTGCTCGCAGGGCGAGGCGAGGGTCGTGGTGCGGCGGGAGACCTACGAGGACCTGACGGCGCGAGACGTCGAGTAGGTCTTCAGCTGTAAAACGTCGAAAAGAGGGGGTCGGGCGCGAGCTATGAGCCAGCCGATACGCATTGGACTGCTTGGACGCGGCACCGTGGGCGGAGCGTTCGCCGGGCTGCTCGCCGAGCGCACCGATGCGATCGCGGAGGCGACCGGGCGGCGCCCCGAGCTCGCCGGCGTGCTGACCCGAAGCGAGGGCGATGCGGATCGGATCGTCGCCGAATCGGACGTCGTCGTCGAGCTGATGGGCGGGATCGACCCGGCTCGCGATCATGTGCTCGCTGCGCTGCGGGCCGGAAAGCCGGTCGTGACCGCGAACAAGCAGCTGCTCGCCCAGCATGGCAGCGAGCTCTTCGAGGCCGCCCGCGAGTCCGGTGTGCAGCTGCGCTTCGAGGCCGCGGTCGCCGGCGCGATCCCGGTCCTGCGCGTGATCCAGGAGAGCTTCGGCTCGGTCGAGATCGCGAAGGTCTTCGGGATCGTCAACGGCACGACCAACTTCATCCTCAGCGAGATGGCGGCCACCGGCGCCGCCTACGAGCAGGTGCTGGCGCGGGCGCAGGAGCTCGGCTACGCGGAGCCCGACCCGACCGAGGACGTCAACGGCGCCGACGCGGCGGCGAAGATGGCGATTCTCGCCCGCCTCGCCTTCCACACGCCGGTCGAGCTCGACGAGGTCGGCTACGAGGGGATCGAGAGCGTCCAGCCGGACGACCTCGCCTACGCCAAGGACCTCGGCCTCTCGCTGAAGCTGCTCGGGATCGCCGAGCGCCGCGACGGCGGCATCAGCGTCCGGGTCTTCCCCTGCTTCCTTTATCGGGGGCACCCGCTGGCCCCGGTAGAAGGGCCGTTCAACGCGGTGATGGTCGAGTCGCCGCAGATCACCGAGGTGACGATGTCCGGACCCGGCGCCGGCGGCACCCAGACCGCCACCGCGGTGCTCGGGGACCTGATCTCGATCGTCGCCGGCGAAGCGCCGGTGCACCGGGTCGGGGAGCGCCTCGAGATGGTCCGCGACGTGACCTCGGCCTTCTACCTGCACCTCGAGGTCGCCGACCGGCCAGGAGTGCTTGCCCAGGTCGCCAAGGTGCTCGGCGACCACGATGTCTCGGTGAAGAGCGTCGACCAGCGGGGCCAAGGGAACGACGCCCGCCTGGTGATGGTGATGCACGAATGCCGCGAGTCGGACTTCTACGCCGCCCTCGATGGAATCGCCCCGCTCGAATTCCTGCGTTCGCCGCCGCGCTCGATTCGCGTGATCGAGAAGGAGTTCGTTTGATGCGGGTCAGGAGGGGGTCGGGCGTACCTCTCACTCTGAATTCGCGCGAGCTTCGTGATCGGCTTCTGTCGGCCGCATGGCGCGCTCATGACGACGTTCGAGCCACGCCCGACCCCCTCGCTCCTCAGCACTCATGCCTCAACCACTGATAGAGCGCTACCGCGACCGGCTTTCGCTGCAGCCGGGCGACCCGGTGGTGACGCTGAATGAGGGAAGCACCCCGCTGATCGAAGCGCCGCGGCTGTCGGAGCGGATCGGTGCCCGCGCCTGGCTCAAGTTCGAGGGGGCCAACCCGACCGGCAGCTTCAAGGACCGCGGGATGACGGTCGCGGTCTCGCGGGCGAAGGGGGGCGGGGCGGAGGCGGTGATCTGCGCCTCGACCGGCAACACGGCGGCGAGCGCCGCCGCCTACGCGGCGCGGGCCGGGCTGCGCGGCGCGGTGATCGTCCCGGAGGGCAAGATCGCAATCGGAAAGCTCGCCCAGGCGCTGATTCACGGGGCCCGCGTAATTGCCTTGCAAGGTAATTTCGACGACGCGCTGCGGATCGTTCGCGAGCTCGCCGCCCGGCATCCGATCGAGCTCGTCAACTCGGTCAATCCCTTCCGGATAGAAGGCCAGAAGACGGCAGCGTGGGAGGTGGTCGACGAGCTCGGCGAGGCGCCCGAGGCGCTCGCGGTCCCGGTCGGCAACGCCGGCAACGTGACCGCCTGGTGGGCCGGCTTCGAAGCGGTGGGCGCAGCGCCGCTGCTCTACGGCTTTCAGGCCGAGGGCGCAGCGCCGCTGGTGCACGGCCACCCAATCGACAACCCCGAGACTGTCGCCTCGGCGATCCGGATCGGCAACCCGGCGCGCTGGGAGGAAGCGATGAACGCGGTGACGGCCTCCCGTGGGCGCATCGCAGCGGTCTCCGACGAGCAGATCCTCGACGCCTACCGCTGGATCGCAGCGACCGAGGGCATCTTCTGCGAGCCGGCCTCAGCGGCCTCGGTGGCCGGACTGCTGGCCCACGGCCTGCCTGTTCCGGAAGACAGGGGCAAGCCGGAGTCTGTGGTCTGCGTGCTCACCGGCCACGGCCTCAAGGACCCCGACACGGCGCTCGGCAAGGCCCCCGCGGTGATCGGTTGTGAGAACGACCTTGCGGTCGTTGAGCGGGCTGTCTTCGACTAGCGCCGGAGCCGCCGTTCGGCTAATGCCCGCGCCAGGAGAAGTTCCAGCCGCCCAGGTTCCCGGCCTCGTCGACCCCGCGCACCCGAGCGATCCAGGCCCAATCCGGAACGTCGATCGTCTCTGAGCCGCCCGCTGGGGAGCTCGCGTCGACCTCGAGGCGGTGCAGGCCCCGGAACGGCGCCCAGTAAAGGACCTCGTAGTGGTCCACCTTGCCGGTGTACCCGTCGTCCCCCGGCGCCTCGAAGCGAAGCTGGCCGCCCTGCAGGTGGGGGTTTCGGGCCACGCCGGGCGGGCGTGTGTCGACTCCATATTGACCGGTGTTGTGCTCATCGTGGCGGGCCCCCCACCACTGGTCGGCCGAAGAGCGCCCCGGTGTGTTCCAGACCATCAGGTAGCCCTCGCGGGTGGTGATCGCAATCTCATTCTTCCCGTTGCCGTCGAGGTCGCCGACCGCGGGTCCGAAGACCTCCCAGCCGGTCGTGAACTTGGGCCAGCCGCTGACCATCGTGCCGTCGGCGTTGAAGGCGTGCAGAGCGGAGCTGTCGCCGCCGATCAGCACGTCGGGCTTGCCGTCGCCGCTGACATCGGCGATCGCCGGCTCACCGAGGAAGTCGAGCCCCTGGATCCTGCTCGGGAACCCAGCCAGGGGCTTGCCCGTCGATGTGCTGTAGGCGCGCGCATAGCTGTTGATCGGCAACCCGCTGCCGGCGAGCAGAAGCGACCCGGCCACGCCCGCCGCGCCGCTGCCCGGCTCGGTGTAGGCGATCCCGGAGCCGAAGTCGCCGAAGGCGCCGGAGGTGGTGAAGTTCACCGGCACGTCTTCGGGCAGGTCCCCGTGCAGCGTCCTCTCGATCGCATCCAGCGAGGCGATCGTGTTGGCAAAGGTGAGCAGGACCTCGTTGGGCGAGGTCTCGAAGTTGTGCAGCAGCGAGCCATCGGGGCCGAACAGCGAGCTCTGGGTGAAGATTCCCGGCGCCAGCGCGATCTCGGTCTTGCCGTCGCCGTTGACGTCGGCGGTCACCGGGGCGTTCGCGCCCTCGGTGATGAACTCCTGCGCCGAGCCGTAGTAGAAGGCGAAGTTGTCGGCCGAGATCAGGAAGTTGGGAACGCGAGTGCCGTCGGAGTTGTAGGCGACGACGTTCGACTTCCCGCCCGGCAGCGCCTGCAGGCCGGCGCCCGGGGTGAAGGAGTACTGGGTGCGCTGCACGAGCTCGGGCTCCGGATCGTTGTCAAGCTGGGCCAGCGCCGGCGGCAGGTCGAGCTTGTGGTCGTTGATCAGATTCAGCCCGCTGGGCGGCGTGGTTCCCGGCGGCAGCGTCACCTCGACCGGGAAACCGGGTGCGTCCTGGCCGTTCGGCCGCCAGGCATGGATCCGGCCGTCCCAGCCGGACTGGATGATCTCCAGCTTGCCGTCCCCGTCGAGGTCGCCGAGCACCGGCGGCGCCGTCGCGCCGGTGATCGGCAGGCGCGTGTACGGGTCCGCCGGTCGCGGAATCGGCGGCTTGGTGACGCCGGTGTCAAGGGTCTTGGGCCAGCCCGGTCGCCGGTGCCCGTGCGAGTCCCAGACGTAGACGCGCCCGGTGCTGCTGGTGCCGACGATCCACTGCCGCCCGTCATGGTCGAGGTCGCCGACGGCGAGGTTCGTGAAGATCGGCTCGTGACCGGGGTTGACTCCCCAGTGCCCGCGCGTCACCTCGGTGCGGTCGGTGTAGACCGGGAAGCCCCACAGCTCGTGCCCGTTGCCGTCTACGGCGTGCACGCGGCCGTCGGAGTCGCCGAAGATCAGGTCCTGCTTGCCGTTGCCCTGCAGGTCGGCGAAGACGGGCTGGCTCTCGCCGCCGGGGCCGATCTGGCGCGGAAAGCCCGGTCGCAGCGCCGGATCGTGGTGGACGGCGATCGACCGCCGCTCCTCGGCCATGTGGCCCTGGGCATCGAAGGCGCGCAGCCGGATCGTCACCGTATAGGCCTCGTTGGTCTCCAGCTCCTTGCGCTGCGAAAGCGTGAACGCCTTGCTCCAGAACGAGGTCGGGAGCTTGCTCAGGTCGATCGTCCCCAGGACCCCGTTCTTCGGCAGCGTCCTGCCAAGGAACCTGTGCAGGGTGCCGCTGCCCGCGGTGATGAAGTCAGAGTCCGCCGGCTCGGCGCCGGGCGCGAACTGGACCGTCCAGCGACCGCCGTTGGAGCGCGGCGCCGCCACGTGGCCGGTGATCGGCACCGTGCGCCGCTCGGTGGGGTCGAAAAGCGAGTACCAGCGCGGCGAGTCAATCCAGGCCTCGGGGGGGACGTCGCCGTGAGAGATCGCCTGCATCGCCTTGTAGACGTTCGGCCGTCCGTAGCCGTATTGGAGGTCAAAGCCCGGCTTCGCCGGCCAGGCCACCGGCGCCGGCACCGGGGCGGCGACGTCGGAGGCGGTCTCGCGCAGGACCTGGATCGCCTCGTCGGCGGTCAGCGGCCTGGAGATCTTGTGCTCGGCCGCCGCCTGCTTGCCGTAGGCGAGCACCAGGGCCAGCACCCCGCCGATCGTCGGGGTCGACTCGGAGGTCGTGCCGCCGGTGGTGGCGGCGGTGAGGAAGTTGTGGGTGCCCCAGGAGGTGTAGGCGGAGCGGGCCCGGTAGGTGGTCGTCTCCGCGTTGGCCGTGGCGGCGACGTTCTGGCCGAACCTGCTGACGAAGTCCATCCCGTGCGTGTTGGCGACCATCCCGTTGCCGGGCAGCACGTGCTGGTGGAACATCCCTCCCTGGTGGTCGGTGGAGTTGAAGTCGTTGGAGGCCTCGACCATCGCGGTGCCGTGGCGCCAGACGTAGTCCACGGCCTGGCTCATGAACGTTGAATAGCCGAGGTCGGCGGTGGTCGAGACGAGCACGTCGGCTTTCATGTCCGCGGCGTACATCCAGGCCTGGGCGAGGTCGTCGGTGCGGTCAAGCGCCTCGGCGCCGGCCTTGACCGGGAGGATCCGGCACTCGGGGCAGATCCCCGCGTCGCCGATCCCGTTGTTGGTCTCCGCCGCCGCCTGCTTCATCTGTCCGTTGGCGTGGTCGTAGGTGCTGTCGACCGTCGCGGGGTCGTTCTGGTCGTCATAGAAGTCCCAGCCGGAGATGTCGTCGGTGTAGCCGTTGTGGTCGTCATCGCGGCCGTCGGAGTAGCGGGCGATGAGGTCCTCGGGATCGACGATTCCGTTGTTGTTCGCGTCGGGAGTGTTGGAGTAGTCAGCCGCGCAGAGCTGGCCCGGGCATGCCTGCTGACCCTGGGCCGGCGTCGTCGGCGCCGGCAGCTCGCCGCGGTTGAGGTAGACGCGGTTCGCGAGCTCCGGCGCGTCGCCGCCGTGCCAGTTGATCCCGCCCTCGATGTAGGCGATCGTCGCGCCGTCGCCGGTGGTGAAGTCGTGCCAGGCCTTGTCGACGAACATCCCCGCCGAGCCCTCCGGGTCCTGGGCGTTGGGAGTGCACTGGGGAATCTTCGAGAACAGGTAGTGCTCCTGATTGTCGCCGTAAGTCGTCGAGCAATCGGTCCCGGGCGCTTCCGCCGGAGCGAAGCCGGGATCGTTTGGCGGGTCCTGCGGGAAGGCCGCCGCGGCGATCCCGCTGACCGCGAGCATGACCACCAGCGTGACTATTGACCCAATAGTCAGTCTCCGGCGGCGCAACTGATTCCACTCATCCGGCACGGCGCGACAAGCTACCGCAGGCTCCGCGATTCGCACCGGGCGGCTGACGTTCGCGGGGGGACTAAGCTCAATTTTTGTGTATCGAAATCCGCAAATCGAGCTTCTTTGGTGGCGCGGTTGCCCGTCTTGGAAGCGCGCGCTAGAGATCTTGCGCGAGCAGATGCGGCGAGCGGGACTCGACCCAGGCGCGGTCGAGGTAACCGAGATCGAGACCGACGCCGACGCGGAGCGGCTCGGCTTTCCGGGCTCGCCGACGATTCGCATCGACGGCGCCGACTTCCAGCCGCCCGCCACCGACGCGCCGCGCGGCTTAACCTGCCGGGTCTACCGGCTACGCGACGGGAGGGCCTCGCCGCTTCCCGACCCGCGGGACCTGCGCGAGGCGCTTCGGAAAGCGAGGGACCAATGAGCAAGAACGGAATTGGGATCGGCGACCCGGCGCCGAGCTTCGAGTTGGCCGACGTCGATGGCAGCCCGGTGGCGCTCGGCGAGCCGGGGATCGTCGAGGCGACTGTCGTCTACTGGACCTGCAACCACTGCCCCTACGCGCTTGCCTGGCACGAGCGGCTGGTCGCTGCCGCCCGCGACTACGGCGATCGCGGCGTGCGATTCCTTGCTGTCAACTCCAATGACGCCGAGCGCTACCCGCAGGACGGGCCCGAGGCAATGCGCGAGCGGGTCGAGGGTGAGGGCGGCTGGCCGCACCCCTACCTCTTCGACGGAAGCCAGGAGGTCGCAGGGGCCTTCGGCGCCGAGCGCACCCCTGACGTCTTCGTCCTCGACTCCGACCTGCGGCTGCGCTACCGGGGCGCCCCCGACGCCGACTACGAGGACGAAGCGCAGAACGCGGCCTGGCTGCGCGGGGCCATCGACGCGCTGCTCGAAGGCCGAGTTCCCGACCCCGCCGAGACGACGCCGGTCGGGTGCACGATCAAGTGGAAATAGCTCGGTTGGCATCCTGCGCTGCGGCGCCCTCGGCGCCACTTGAGACACACGCGAAGGCGGCTCGATGACCGGTCGTCGCAGGCTCGTCCGCGTTCCGGCTTCCTCGGCCAACCTCGGCCCGGGCTATGACGCGATGGCCGCGGCGCTTTCGCTGCAGATGGAGGTGGAGGTCACCGAGGCGGACGAGTTCTGCGTCGACGCCGGCGGCCTCGACGTCGCGACCGATCGCGACAACCTCGTCGTGCGCGCGTTCGAGACCCTGCACGCCGCGGACGGTCTCAGCTTTCGGATCGACAGCGAGATCCCCCTTGCTCGCGGGCTCGGCTCGAGCGCCGCGGCGATCGTCGCCGGCCTCGCCGCAGCCGACCATCTCTACGAGCTGGCCCTCGACCCGGCCGAGATGCTGGCGCGCGCCGCCGAGCTCGAGGGCCACCCGGACAACGTCGCCGCCGCGATCCACGGGGGCTTCGTGATCTGCGCCGAGGACGGCGGCGTCCCCTCCGCGGTTCGCTTCGACCCACCGGAGGGCCTCGAGGCCGTCGCTGTGATCCCGGCCGAGCAGGTCTCGACCGAGGCGGCACGCGACGCGCTTCCCGGCCAGGTGCCGCTCGGCGATGCGGTCGCGAACATCGCGGCGTCCGCGCTGCTCGTCCTTGGGCTGCAGCAGGCCGATCTCAACCTCGTCGCGCGCGGATTGAGCGACCGCCTGCACCAAACGCGGCGCCGCGAGCTCTACCCGCGCTCGATGGAGCTGCTCGAGAAGGCGCCCGAGCTGGGGGCGCTGGGGGCGACGATCTCGGGCGCCGGCCCGACTCTCCTGGTCTGGACGACCTGGCAGGACACCGGCAAGGTGGTCGCGGAGCTGGAGCGCCGCTGTGCCGGCTGGGCCGAGGTGCGCCGGCTCCCCTTCACCCCGCACGGCGTCGACGTCCCCGAGCTGTAGGGCGGCTTGGACTGGGTCATCGAAATCGGCCTCATCGAGCTCGCGGTCGGCGCGCTGCTCGGATGGGGGATGGTCGCCAACCTCGAGCGCCCCGAATGGGTGCGGCGGATCGGCATCGTCGCTCCGCAGCGGATCCGCCAGGTGCACCTCGACTACGTGATGATGGGCCTGATCCTGATCGGAGTCGGCTTGGCTGTGCCCGGGCTGCCCGACTTCTGGGCCGGGTACCTTGCCTTTGGAACGATCGTCAACCCGTTCCTCTTCGTCCCCCTCGCTTTCGATCCCGGGATCCAAGGACGACTCTGGTACCGGGCGTTGAGCCTGGTCAGCTTCGTCGGCGTCATCGGGGGATTGGTCGCGGCGGCGATCGTCGGACCGGGCTAGATGACCGATCCTAGATGCCCACGCACGCGTACGACGCACGGGCAGACGCGAATTCGGAACCGATCATCTAGCGGTCGGGGCGGTGCACGATCTCGAGCTTGATCCCGTCCGGGTCGTAGAAGAAGACGGCGTAATAGCCGGGCGTGTAGCCGTACTCGGCGGGATCGCTCTCGATCTGGGCGCCTTGCTCGCGCAGCCATCGCGCCCGCTCGTCGACGATCTCGCGGGAGGCGGCGGCGAAGGCGAGGTGGTGGATCCCGATCGCGTAGCGGTCGTACGGGACCTGGTGGGCATCGGACTGCGCCTCACGCAGGCTCACCGACGGGATGCCACGCCCGCCGATGTAGACGACGCGCTCGCCGCGCTCGCCCTCGATCTCGCTCCAGCGCTGGTAACCCAGTGGCGCCAGGAGATCGAGGTAGAAGTCGAGGCTTCGCTCCAGCGACGTGACCACCAGGTCCAGATGGTCGACCCCGCTTCTCAATCGAGCAGTCCGACCTGGCGCAGGATCGAGACCGAGTCCGAGTAGACGTCCTTGCGCTTGATCAGCCCTTTCTCGACCGGGATCACGTCGAGCCCGTCCCAGCACACCGTCCTGCCGGTCGGCTCGGCCACGAGGTCACCCCGCCGCATCGTCTTGGCGTGCGTCGCGGTCGCGGTCCATTCCTGGACGACGAGCCCGTCGCGGACGTAGAGGCGGCGAGTGGAGAAGCTGATGTCGGGCCAGGTGTTGAAGATCGCACCGATGTGCTCGTGCACCTCGCCTCCGGTCGCCGACTCTCCGGCGGTGTGGTTGGCGAACACCATGTCCTCGGCGTGCATCGAAACGATCGCATCGATGTCGTGGGCGTTCCAGGCCGCGTTGTAACGCTCGATCGTCTTCTCCAGCTCAGTGGCAACGTCCTTGTCACCCAAAGGAACCTCCTCGCTATTCGATGGCGATAATCATTTCACCCAAGCACGGAGGAGCACTCGATGACGGAAGGCGAAGGGTTCACGATCAAGAAACGCGAAGAGCTGGAGTCGATGGAGGGATCGGGAGAGTGCACCTGGCACCTGGTCCGCCGGCCGCTCGGGCTCGAGGCGTTCGGAATCAACCTGGTCGAGATCGGCGCGGGTGGGCAGATTCCGGAGCACGACGAAGAAGGCAGCGGCCAGGTCGAGGTATTTGGGGTACTCGATGGCCAGGCAAAGTTCCGGCTCAACGGGGAGGACCATGAGGCGCCAGCGGGCAGCTTCGTGCGCATGGATCCCGGCGTGACGCGGACGATCGTGAACGAATCCGATGCTCCGGTGACTGCCTTGCTGATCGGAGCCCCCGCCGAATCGGGATACCAGTCAGGCGCGGAATGGCTCTAGCGGCGCGCCCGCAATGCCGGAGAAACACGCCATGTCTGCTCTGACTAGGCCGGCGCCAGCTCGCCGGCGATTGCCTCGGCCCGCTCGCGGCGCTCGGGCATCTCGAGCCGCTCGAAGATTTCCGCGCTGAGCTTCAGGTAATCGACTCCGCGGTCGGGGCGGTAGGCGAGGATCGGAACCGCGCGTTCGGCTGACTCCGCGTAGGCGATCGAGCGCCTGATCACGGTGTCGAAGGTGGGCGGGAAGTGCTGCTTGAGCGTCTGCAGGGTCTCGCGCGCGTGTCGGGTGCGCATGTTGGCGATGTTGAGGACGACGCCGAGGACGTCGAGCTCGGGGTTGAGGTTCTCGCTCGCCAGCGCGACGACCTCCAGCGCCTGCTCGACTCCCTGCAGGGAGAAGTACTCGGCCTCGGCGCTGAGCAGCGCCCAGTCGGCGGCGACCAGCGCATTGACGGTCAGCAGCCCGAGGGTCGGCGGGCAGTCGATCAGGATCGCGTCGTAGCGCCGCTTCGCCTCGCGCAGCGCGTTTCGCATCGTCAGCTCGCGCCCCATCTTCCCGGCCAGGATCAGCTCCGCTTCGGCGAGGCCGAGGTTGGCCGGGACGACGCCGTTGTGGATCGCGTCGACGGCCCTGGCGCGGCCGGTGAGCACGTCTCCAAGTGTCGGCTCGGCCTCGGGATCGGCGTCGAAGTAGTCGGAGAGGTTTCCCTGCGGGTCGGCGTCGACGCAGAGCGTCTCTACGCCGACGCGGGTGAAGACGTCGGCTAGCGACCGGGTCATCGTCGTCTTGCCGGTGCCCCCCTTCTGGGAGAGGACCGCGATCGTGAGCGCCATCGGGCTGACTATATGCGCGGATCGTGGCTTTTCGCGCGGAGTCGGTAGTCCCTGGTCAGGCACCGTGAGCACATGTCGATCACTTTGGCAGCAGGCCTGGGCGAGATTCCGACCGGGAGGGAGGGTTAGTCGCCCACCGCCCCGGCATTCGCGTAGCCGAATTGGCGAGGCGGCAATGGGGGGTCGTCTCACTCGCCGAGCTTCGGGGATGCGGGCTCACCGATCGAGAGGTCTTCGGAGCAGTGCGGCGCGGGCAGCTACACCGATTGCATCGCGGCGTCTATGCAGTCGGACACCGGGCCTTGACGCGCCACGCCATTTTCCTGGCCGCCGTCAAGGCGGGCGGAGGAGGGGCGGTCTTGAGTCACTTCTCCGCCGCTGCCCACTGGGAGTTGGTGGACTGGGACGGCCGCTGGCCAGAGATCACCGTCATCCGCGGGAGAACGCCCCGCCTTCGAGGAATACGGGTCCACCGTACGACCACCCTCCCGGACACAGATGTTGCCGCTGAGCAGGGAATCCCCATCACCTCCCCAATGCGGACATTGGTCGATGTCTCTATGCAGCTGGGCTATCGCCGCCTGCGTCGGGCGGTCGCGCAGGCGCAGTCCTTGCGATTGCTCGAGGTTGGCCAGCTCACCGAGGACCTACGCGGCCGAGGCCCCAGACCGGGAACAGCCAAGCTGAGGCGAATAGTCGCAGGCGGCACAGCGCCGACACGGAGCGTCTTGGAGGACTTGGTGCTGAAACTTATTCGGGATGGTGGATTTACGCCCCCGGATGTAGACGTCCCTCTGATGATTGGCGCGCGGCGAGTCATTCCGGACTTTCGCTGGCCGACCAAGCGCCTCGTGCTCGAAGCCGACGGTGCCGCCTGGCACGACCACCGAATCGCTCGCGAAGACGACGCAGAGCGCCAAGCCCTGCTCGAGGCTCATGGCGAGCGCGTGATCAGGGTGACGTGGGAGCAAGTCGTGCAGCGCCCCGGAGAGGTACTCGAACGCCTTCGCGCCGCGGGGGCGCCCAATCGTCCGACCTCGGGCAGGGAAGCACACTGGGCGGGTTAGCCACCTCTGGGGTACGAGACCCTCCCAGCGCGAAGTGAGACACCCGCGAGATGGGCGCAATTTGCGGGAAATCGCGGCTGCGAGGGCGCTCGGCGGGCGCCTGACCGCGAAGCGCCGCCTGCCGCGAAACCTATACTTCCCCGGCCCTGCCAAACCGTCGCGCGCCCGCTCGAAGAAGGCGTGGAAACCGGAGGTAATAGTGGCGTTCACCCAGTCAGGCCCGCAAGGCCGCCCAACCGAGCAAGGTCGGTCAGCTCCGCAGGGGCAGAAGTTCTACTCCTCCGAGCGCGCCTATCGGCCGCGCGTGTCACCGCCGAGCGTCGAGGACAAGGACGCCTGTGCGATCTATGCGTCGGTGCGGCGCGACGCCACCCCCAGCCACGAGCCGCTCGAGCTCGCGATCGCATCGCTTCAGAAGATGCTGCATCGAGCCGGCAACGTCGATGGGGAAGGCGACGGGTGCGGGCTGTTGCTCGACATCCCGCGCAAGATCTGGGCCGAGGAGGTGCGCTCCGGGGGCCACAACCCGGCGCTCACCCTCGATGAGGCGTTCGCGGTCGGCCACGTATTCGTCGAGCGCTCGCAGGTTCTCGAGCAGGTAAAGCACGGTGCTCGCGAGATCCTCGGGCGGGCCGGCTTCCGGGTCCTCGCCGAGCGCACCGGCGCCGTCGAGTCACCGGCGCTGGGCTCGACCGCGCGCGAGGAGGAGCCGCACTTCTGGCAGATCGCTGGACTTGCCCCTGATGCCGGGAGCCGGGATCGGGACCTCTTCGAGCTCAACCTCGAGCTCGAGGAGAAGCTCGGCGTCCACATCGCCTCCTTCTCCTCGACGACCTGCGTCTACAAGGTGATGGGCTCCCCGAGGGTTCTCGGCTCCTACTACCCCGACCTCTCGGACCAGCGCTTCGAGACGGTCGGCTGCTTCGGGCACAACCGCTACTCGACCAACACCTGGCCCTCGTTCAAGCGCGTGCAGCCGTTCTCGGTGCTGGGCCACAACGGCGAGATCAACACGATCGCGCAACTGCGCCAGCAGGCGAGGATGCTCGGGGTGCCGATCGGCTCCGGCAACTCCGACTCCCAGGACCTCAACCGTGCGATCCACACCTTCGTCGCCCGCGACGGCCTCAGCCTCGCCGAGGCGATGGAGATGGTCGTTCCGCCGATCGTCGACGAGATTCGCGCCCTCCCGGAGGAGCTGCGGCGCTTCTACATGTACCTGCGCCAGGCGATGGGTCCGTTCGCGCAGGGCCCGGTGGCGCTGATCGCCCGGCACGGCGACGAGTGCGTGTTTTCGGCCGACGCGCTGGGACTGCGACCGCTGTGGCAGGTTGAGACCGCGCAAGACTTCGTCTTCAGCTCCGAGCCTGGCGTCGTCTCGGTCGGCGAGATGATCGCCGAGCCAAAGCCGCTGGCCCCAGGCGAGAAGTCGCTGGCGATGATCGACCGGGCGGCCAAGCAGAGCACCCTTTACTCCCACGAGCAGATGCAGCGGATCGTCCGCGACCGCTGGCTGGCGCGCTGCGACAGCGACAGCCCGGCCTCTTACGAGCGAGCCCTGGACACGGGGGGGCCGCTGGAGGGAACCGAGATCCCCGGCTACGCGGAGGCGGGCCCCGAGGAGCCGGTCAGAGTCGAGGACCGGGTGCTCGCCGGCTTCGGATGGCAGCGCGACGACGTGAAGCTTGTCCAGCAGATGGCCTCCAACGGCGCCGAGCCGATCGGCTCGCTGGGCTATGACGGGCCGCTGGCGGCGCTCTCTCCGGAGCGCCAGAACCTCGCCGACTATTTCAAGGAAACGGTCGCGGTGGTCACCAATCCGGCGATCGACCGCGAGCGCGAGATCGAGCATTTCTCGACCCGCGCTCTGTTCGGACGCCGGCCCTCGATCTCGGACCCGGGGCAGGACACCGGCACCGTCGAGAGCTCGTTCCCGGTGATCCTCGGCGGTCACCACGACATGGCGCCGCTCTCGGACAGCACCTACCGCAAGATCGCGCGCGAGCACCAGACCTACCTGCTCGAGGACCTCTGGGAGGAGTTCCGCGGCCGCGCCGCAGCGGTCGACATCTCATTGCTGGAGTCGGAGACCACGCAGGGCGCGATCGAGCGCCTCAAGCAGGAGTCCGTCAAGGCTGTTCGCGACGGCGCCGAGCTGCTCGTGCTCACCGATCGCACCGTCTATGAGGGTGAGCGTCGTTACATCGACCCCCACCTTGCGGTCTCGGCGGTCGACCAGGCGCTGAAGGGGTTCCGGGTCGAGCCCGGCGAGGACAACCTGCGGCGGCGCTGCTCGATCGTCCTGCGCTCGGCCGCGCTGCGCAACGTCCACGACGTGATGCTCGGCCTCGGGCTGGGCGCTGACGGCGTATGCCCGTACGTGATGGTCGAGGTGATCTGCGTCGAGGACTACACCGACGACGTCTCCAACCTCGCGTCGGCGCTGCGCAAGGGGATCGAGAAGGTGATCTCGACGATCGGCATCCACGAGGTACGCGGCTACGCGCGCCAGTTCTCCTCGATCGGCTTAAAGCCGGAGCTGGCCGGGATCTTCGGGACCGAGGCCTTCGCGGCCTCCGAGAAGGGCGGCGCCGGCTACTCGAACCTCGACGGCGACGCCGGGCTGCGCCAGCGGATCCTCGCCGGTGACGAGGAGGCAAAGCCCGCGAAGACGTTCCGCTTCTATCCGAAGGTCTACAAGGCGGCGATCGCGGTCGCCAACGGGTCGGCGAGCTTCGACGAGTACTCCGAGAAGGTTCGCGGCCTCGAGAAGCAGAGCCCGATCTCGATGCGCCACGTGATGGCGCTGAAGGGCGATCGGGACCCGATCGACCCGGCCGGCGTCGACGCGAGCGTCGGCCATCACGACTACCCGGTCGTGATCTCCTCGATGAGCTTCGGGTCGCAGTCGGAGCCCGCCTTCCGCGCCTACGCGGAGGCCGCGAAGGCAATCAACATCCTCTGCATAAACGGGGAGGGCGGCGAGATCCGGGACATGTACGGCGACTACCGCAAGTGGCGCGGCCAGCAGGTCGCCTCGGGCCGCTTCGGGGTCTCCGCGGAGATGCTCAACTCCTCCTACGTCGCCGAGATCAAGATCGGCCAGGGGGCGAAGCCCGGCGAGGGCGGGCACCTGCCCGGCAAGAAGGTCTCCGAGAAGGTCGCCGCGGCGCGAAACGCGGCCCCGGGCACCGACCTGATCTCGCCCTCCAACAACCATGACCTCTACTCGATCGAGGACCTCGCGGAGCTGATCGACGAGCTGAAGACGGTCAACCCCGACGTCCGCGTCTCGGTCAAGGTCCCGGTCGTCCCGAACGTCGGCACGATCGGGCTCGGGATCGCCAAGGCCGGCGCCGACATCATCACTCTCTCGGGCTTCGAGGGTGGCACCGGCGCCGCGCGCCAGCATGCCTTGCGCCACGTCGGCCTTCCCTCCGACATCGGCACCCGTGCCGTTCACCGCGCCCTCATGGAGGCGGGGATCCGCAACCGGGTCGAGATCTGGGCCGACGGCGGCTACCGGCACGGATACGACGTCGTGAAGCTGCACTGCATGGGCGCCAACCGGGTCGCCTTCGGGACCCTGGCGATGGTCTCGATCGGCTGCACGATCTGCCGCGGCTGCCAGCTCGACACCTGCCACGTCGGGATCGCGACCCAGATCGAGACCACCGAGCAGGCTCAGGAGCACGGATTGAAGAAGTTCACCCCGCAGGAGGTCGATACGGCGGCCGAGAGCTGCGCGCGCTTCTTCAAGGAGATGGGCGAGGAGGTCAAGCGGGTGGTCGCGTCGCTCGGTTACGAGCGTGCCCAGGACTTGATCGGCCGCTACGACCTGCTCGAGCAGGTCTCCCACGCCGAGCAGCTCGACCTCGCGGAGCTGATCACTCCGCTGGAGGAGTACCTCGACCTCGAGCCGGTCGATATCCCGGTCGCCGAGCAGGAGCCGGCCGAGGCGCGCGCGGAGGCCGGGCTGGTGATGGCGCGTCCGATCCGGATGGAGGCGAAGCAGGCCTCGGCGGAGATCGGAGCGCTGGCCGGCGACGTCTGCTCCGGCAAGTCGATTCAGCGAGAGTTCCCGCGCCCGACCGACGCCAACGACCGCGTCCTCGGCACTGAGCTCTCCGGGGCGATAGCCCGGGCGCGGATCTTCGACGGCGGCCCGGAGTCCAACGACGACGTCCTTGCCGAGCTCGATTTCAACGGCGGCTCGGTCGCGGGCCAGGGTTTCGGCGCCTTCAACGCATACGGCGTCGTCTGCCGGGTCGAGGGCGGCGCCCAGGACGGCGTCGGCAAGGGAATGCTCGGCGGCACGGTGTCGATCCTGAAGGGCGAGGGTGCAAAGGGCGAGCGGGTCAACGGCTCGGTCGGCAAGTCGTTCGCCTACGGAGCCCAGCGTGGCCGCCTATTCGTTCAGGGATCGGCCGACTCGCGCTTCTGCATCCGCCTTTCCGGCGCCGACATCGTGCTCGGCGGCGAGCCGCTGGAGCCGATCGACGACTCGCGCGGCTGCATCGTCGACCGCGCCAACGCGAAGGGATTCGCCTTTGAGTACATGACCTCGGGTCGGGCGGTGGTCCTCGGGGACATCGGCCCCTGGGCCTGCGCCGGGATGACCGGGGGGCGGGTCTACGTGAGGGTCAACGAGTTCGGCCTCGATCGCGAGGCGATCGTCCGCCGGCTCGGTGAAGGGGCGCTGGTCGAGCTCGAGGAAGTCGACGACGAGGGCCAGCTGGACATCGAGGACCTGCTCGGCCACTACGCGGCGGAGCTGCGCACCAGCGGCCAGGGCTCCGAGGCGGAGCGGATCCTCGGGCTCGCGGGGTCGGCACGGGAGAGCTTCCTGCAGATCGTCCCGCACAAGGTCCAGGCGGACCCCTCGATCTCGACCGAGTAGCGGGCGCGGGATCAGGTTTCGACCGGGGAGCGGCGCCCGCTCAGCCGGCGGCCGAATGCTGCTCGGTGCCGATCGCGCTGATGTCGCGCAGCACCTCCTCGAGCAGGCGCTCGGTGTCGGTGCGAACCTTTGCGACTCCGTCTCGGACAGACTCCTCTGCGGCGAGCGTCAGGCGCTGCTGCGCCTCCACCGCCTCCTTCTCGAGCTGGCCCCGCTGGCGCTCGGTCTCCATCTGAAGGGCGGCGAGCGCCTCGTTGACCTGCGATTTCTGTAGCGCCTGCTGCTCGCGGCTCTCCTCGCGGTCGCGGCGCAGCGCCTTGCGACTCAGCTTCTCGGCGGCGCGCCTCTCCTGCTCAGCGAGCGCGGCGGAGAGCTTGCGGGCCTCGGCCTGCACCTGCGCGGTGGCCGCCTCGCTGGCCTTTGCGATCCTCACCCGCAGAGTCTTGGCCTCGCTGTCGAGCGCCGCCTTGGCCTCGTCGCCGACCTCAGCGCTGGCCGACTTCACGGTCGCAAGGATGCGTTGCTCGCCTGCCTTGCTGTGCTCCTCGACGGTCTGCTGCAGCGTCTGATCGGCGTCCTTGGCGGTCGATTCGCCCGCCGCGGCGAGTTGCGCCAAGGCGGACTCGAGGCGCTCGTCAGCGCTTGCCTTCAGCGCCGTATCGGCCTCGGCCTTGAGCTTCTGCGAAGCCTCCGCGAGCGCCCTGGTGAGCTGATCCTCAGCCTGGCCCTGAAGCGCCTGGCCGGAGGCCGCAACCCGCTCCTCGATCTCCTTCGCGAGACCCTGCCGGGCGGCCTCGGAGCTCTGCGTGACCTGCGCGTCAACGCGCGAGCTGAGGCTGCCCTCGAGCTCCTGCTTGATCGGCGGAAGCGCTTTCGCGACCGCCGCTTCGGTGGCCTCGGCGCTGCGCTGCTCGACCGCCGCGGCAAGGCGCTGCTCGGCACCGGATAGGCGCTGATCGGCGAGCTGCTGGAATTGCTGAGCCTGGGTGGCCTGCCCGGCCTTGGCGGCCTCCAGCAGTCGCTTCTCGATCGCCTCCGTTGCGGTCCCCAGCTCCGCCCGCAGGGTCTCCGTCGCCGCGACGGCCGCCTGCGAGATCTGCGCGTCGACCTTCGCGCCCAGCGAGGCCTCCAGCTCGGCTTGAAGTCGCGGGGCCGCCCTGCCCAGCTCGGCCTCGGTTGCCTCGGCGACGCGTTCGTCGATCCCGGTGCCGAGGCGCTGCTCGGCGGCGGCAATGCGCTCCTGCTCGGCCGAGAGCCATTGCTTGGCGGCGGCCTGGATCCGCTGGATCTCCTCGTCGACCCGTGCGGTCGTCGACTCGAGGACTCGCTGCCCGGCGCTCTCCGCGGAGCTGTGGCGCCCTTCGAGCTGCTCGATGCTCTGCGCGGCCGACGCCCGCACCTCGCCGGCGATCTGCTCGGCCACCGTTCGGATCGTGTCGGCGCTCTGCTGCGCCGTCGCCTGGATCTGCGCCGTGGTGCGCTCGGCGGCTTCGCGGACCCGATTGATCTCGCCGTCGACCCGGCCGTCGACCGACTGGTTGAGCCGGGCCTCGAGGCTCTGCAGCGTCGTGTTCAGCTCCTCGCGGAGGCGATCGTTCTCGGCCTGCAGCAGCTGCCGGACGCCGAGCCTGGCCCGTTCGGCCTGCTCGCGCAGCTGGCGCCGCGACTCTTCGATGGCGCCGTCGGACGGAGCCACCTCCCCGGCCGGCCTCGGCGACTCAGCGGGCGACTGCTGCACGCTCGGCTGTTGGTCGTCGGAAGCCAATCTCGGGCTCAGGTTCTCGAGGCCGCCAGTGATCTGCGAATGCTATGCGCGAGGGGGGCGGAAACCGGTGACGTCGCCTAAGCCTCAATGAGATAGAGGTGATAGCGGCCGACGGTGAGCTCGTCGCCGTCGCTGAGCCTGCCCCAGTCGACGGCCTCCCCGTTGACGAAGACACCGTTCAGGCTGCGGTCATCGAGCACCCGCAAGGGCCTCGAGCCCTCCCAGACGATCAGCGCGTGCCGGCGTGAGACGGTGGGGTCATCGAGGCGGATGTCGGCGGTGACGCTGCGGCCGATCCTCGTCCAACCTTCGGAGAGGGAGAAGACCTGCGTCCCGTCGTCGCGAATCGCGAGATAGCGGCCCGGGGCCTCGATCTCGGCCCGCGCTTCCTGAAGCCAGCGCGGAGAGGACGGCTCGGCGGGGACCGGGAACTCGGTCGTCGTCGGTTGCTCGATCGTGCCCTCGAACATCGAGGCGCGCCGAAAGCTCTCGCTGCCGCAGCGCGGGCACTCGGGAAGCTCGTCCCGTGCTTCCAGCGAAACCTGTGAGCCGCAGGCGGAGCAGGAAAAGGTTCCGGCCCCGGGCGCGGCGCCGGCTTCATGAAGCTCGCTTGCGGCGCCGATCAACGTTTCAGATTCACCTCGCTTCGACCTTCGATGCTACCGCTAGTGGTTATCGGGTATAGACCGCGATGGACGAATTAGCCGCAACGTCCAGAGAATCGGTCAGGCCGCTGACCTCGCCGCCACCGCGGCCAGAACGGTCGGCACTTCTTGAACCGGTTGGCGCGGAGCGGGAAGGACCCTGGAGACCGTCTCGGCCCCGGCGCGGCTGCGCACGCGCTCGCGCCGCAGCGGCTCGCCCAGCGCCGCGGCCCGGGGCCGTCCCAGGCAGAGGTCGCAGACCGGCGACACTGGTGCAGCGTCGCCGAGCATCGTCACGCTTTCGCCGACCAGCGGGGTGCGGGCGCAGATCGAGCAGGGCTCAAACTCGTCCATCCAGACCGCTTCGCCGATTGCGGGCATGCTCCTCCCGTGCCGCCGCATAGAATCGGCTCGATGGGCCCCGTCAGCGCCGAGATCGCGATCGACGTGCCGCGCCAGACGGCCTTCGACTTCGTCGCCGATCTCTCCAATCGACCAACCTTCACCGACCACTTCGTCGCCGACTTCAGGCTCCTGCGGGCCGAGTCGAGCGGGGTTGGGGCCGGCGCTCGCTTTCGCTTCTTCGCCCCGCCCCAGGCACTGTGGATGGACTCGACGATCGTCGAGCTTCGTCCCCCGCACCGGATCTCGGAGCGCGGCCGCGGCGGGCGCTGGAACCGGATTCCGGCCGCGATCGAATGGGAGCTGACCGTCGGGGCCGGCTCACTGACCAACCTGCGGGTCACGCACTGGACCGAGCCCGGCAACCCGCTTGACCGGGCGAAGGAGATCGCCGGCGGGGCGTCGATCTGGTACCGGCGGGACTGGGAGGTGGCGCTGCGTCGCCTCCGCGACCTGCTCGAGGGTGAACCCGGCCCCGGCGAGGCAGGGGCGACGGCCGCCTATGCGACCTCGGCCTCTCAATAGACTGCCGCCGGCGATGACCCTGCGGCGCCACTTCTGCCTGCTCACGTCCATGGGCCTGCTGCTGCTCGGCGTCGGCCTCGTCGGCTGCGGCAAAGAGGAGAACAGCAAGGACACCGTCGAAGGAGTGCCGGTCCAGCTCGGCGACCTCGAGTACAAGGTCCTGTTCTCCCGCTTCCTGAACCCCGACGACGTCGAGGACCATGAGTACCTCGTCGGGCAGCCCGCGCCCGGCCCCGACCAGATCTACCTCGGCGTCTTCGTGCAGATCGTCAACAAGAGCCACAGCGCGGACGAGACGATTCCAAGCGGCTGGGTAGTCACCGATACCCAGCGCGACAGCTATTCCCCGTTGCCCAGCAAGAGCCCCTACGCGCTCGCGTTTGACGCGCCGGTCGGTCCCGAGGACCAGGTGCCCGCGCTCGACAGCACCCCGCAGCAGGGCCCGATCGGGGGCTCGATGATCCTCTTCTCGATTCCCAACTCGGCGACGGCGAATCGACCCCTCGAACTGACGATTCCCACCGATGCCGGCACCGCCACGGTGAAGTTGGACGCCTGACTCAATGCGGTCGCTGCAGCTCTCGCTGCTTGTGGCGGCGACCGGCGCCCTGGTCATCCTGCTGCGCCTCTTCGGTGAAGTCACAAGCTTCGCGGGTCTGATCGCGATCATCGCCGGCACCGTGCTCGCTGCTCCCTACGCGCCCGCACCGGGGGCGCCCGGACGCGGCTGGTGGGCGATGCTCGCCGCCGGGGCCATCATCACTACCCTTGCCGCCGGGCTCAGCTTGATCGCCGAGACCGCGGGTGGGCTGGCGGCGCTTCTGGGTTGCGTGCTGGTCGTGGTTGGAGTCGCGCTGGGATTCCCGGCCCGAGACGAGCAATTCCACGATCCGCGGGCGCCTGGATGACGCGCATCTTTAGCCGAGCAGGCCGGTAGCGAGAACGTCGTGGGCGACCGGGGCGGCGACCGTGCCGCCGTCCGCGTTCGCGTCGACGAGCAGCACAGCGACAGCGAGGCGCGGGCTGTGGGCCGGGGCGAAGCTGGTGAACCAGGCGTCGACGGCCTGCTCGGGGTCCTGTCCGGGGGGAGGGGCTGGGGCGCCGGGCTTTGGTCCCAGCTCCGCGGTGCCGGTCTTGCCGGCCACCTGGACGCCGGGAAGCGCCGCCGCGGTGCCGGTTCCGGCGTTCACCACCTCGATCATCAGGTCGCGCAGCTGCCCCGCGATCTTCCGCGAGGCCACCCGCACCGGCTTGGCGGCGGGCTGCAGGTCGCGGTCCCTGACGATCGCCGTCGGCTGGCGCACGCCCCGCATGGCGATCGTCTGCGCGACCGAGGCCATCTCCAGCGGCGTCGCCAGCACCTCGCCCTGCCCGATCGCCGTGACCCCGAGGTCGAGGTCGTCGCCGATCTGGTCGGGCGGCGGGATGCTCGGCTGGGGCGGGTCGGTGATCGCGGTCGCGGTCGCGTCGTAGAGGCTGGGCTCGGAGTTGAACCCGAAGCGCTCCGCGGTTGCCACCAGCGCGTCGGCGCCGATCTTCGGGCCGAGCGGAGCGAAGACGGCGTTGCAGGACTGCGCGAACGCCTCGCTGAAGCTGCCGCCGCAGAACTCGTTGTGGGCGTTGGCGATGAAGCGGCCTCCGACGTTGATCCCGTCGCTGATCGGGAACTGCTCGTCGAGCCCGACCACGCCCTTCTGCAGCGCCGCGGTCGTGGTGACGACCTTGAAGGTGGATCCGGGAGGTTGGGGGGCCGAGAAGGCGCTGCCGGCCAGGGCCCGCACGGCACCGCTGCGGGCGTCGAGGGCCACGACGCCTCCAGATCGACCCGCCAGCCCGGCGACGGCGGATCGCTGCAGATCGGGGTCGATCGTCGTCTTCAGCCGCTGACCCGGCTTCGGATCGCCTGCGGCGAGCACCCGGTCGCCGCCCCCCTTCGCGGCAGTGGCGATCAGCTCGCCGCCCGGCTTTCCGGCCAGCAGCGAGTTGAAGGCCCGCTCCAGCCCGCTGACGCCGACCGGGGTTCCGGCGGGAAATCCCTCCCGCGCCAGCCGTGCGACGTCGTCGTGGTCGGCGTCCCCGACCTCGCCGGCCACGTCGATCGCGGCGCTGCCGAGTGGCGAGGTCCGCGCTTGCGGGGGCCCCTTGGCCAGCGGCGTGCCGTCGCGGGCGACGATCTCGCCGCGATGCCCGAGGCGGATCTCGCTGCTCAGGGTCTCGCCGGGCCGCAGTCCCGGGAAGGCCAGATGGGGGTCCCAGGCGATCCCGCCGTCGGCGAAGGGCAGCGTCAGGGTCGAGTCGAAGCTCCCGAAGGCGACCGTCCGGACCCGGATCGGCACCCGGACCAGCCTTCCGGCCCGAGACCGATTCGGGGTCCGAGGCGCTGCCGGGGTCAAGCGCCCTCAGCGTGGCGATCTCCTGGGCGTGCAGGTAGGCGTCGCGAAGCTGCCGGGTCGAATAAGTCCGTTGGGCGGTCGGGTTGAGCTCCCCGTGCATCGCCGCGAAGTCCTGCGCCGCCCAGTCGGCGACGAAGCGGCCTGCGGCCCCGGTCTCGGCGGGGGGCGCGGAGCCGACGATCATGCCCGCGGTCAGCGCAGCGGCCGCGATCAGGGTCAGCGGGAGGGTGCGGGTGATGAGGCGGCGCCGGCGCTCGACCTCGGGACGAAGCGTTCTCACGGGTGCGGAAAAGTTAGTGACTGGCGCGCACATGGTTTATTTCGACCATGACCGTCCTCGACTGGGGAATCGTCGCCTTCACGCTGGCGCTTGCGATCTGGGGATATGCGCAGGGGCTGATCGTCGGCGTCTTCACCCTCTCCGGCTTTACCCTCGGGGCGCTGGCCGGCAGCCGGCTGGCGCCGGCGCTGCTCTCCCAGGGCGCCCATTCGCCCTACGCGCCGATGTTCGCGGCGCTCGGGGCGCTCACGGTCGGCGCCGCGGTCGCGGTGACCCTGGAGGGGCTGGGCCTGGGATTGCGCGCCCGGCTGGTCAACGGGCCGGCCAGCCAGTTCGCCGACGGGGCCGCGGGAGCGGCGCTGATCGCGGCAGTCGCCCTGGGATTGACCTGGGTCTTCGGCGCGGTGGCGTTGCACGCTCCGGGGGCCGGGGAGCTGCGTGGCGACGTGCAGCGCTCGCTGATCCTCGGCAAGCTCAACGACCTGCTGCCGCCCTCGGGGCCGATCATCAACGCGCTGAACAGGGTCGACCCGCGGCCGACGGTCAAGGGCCCTCCGCCCGATGTCGCCCCGCCCACTGATGCGATCGTCAACGACGCCGACGTCAACCGCGCCGGCCAGAGCGTCGTCAAGGTGCTGGGCACGGCGTGCGGGCTGGGCGTCGAGGGATCGGGATGGATGGCGGTTCCAGGCCTGGTGGTCACCAACGCGCATGTCGTGGCGGGGGAGCGCGACACCACGGTGACGACCCCCGGCGGCACGAGGGTCGAGGCGACCCCCGTGCACTACGACCCGACCAACGACCTCGCGGTGCTGCGGGTCGACGTCGAGCTGCCGCAGCTGGGCCTTGCCGGCGACCCGAAGCCGGGCTCCAGCGCGGCGGTGCTCGGCTATCCCGAGAACGGCGGGTTCGCGATCGCGCCGGCGCGCTTCGGCTCGACCCAGACCGTGATCAGCGAAGACTCCTACGGGCGCGGGCCGCGGCAGCGGCAGATGAGCTCGCTGCGCGGGTCGATCCGCAGCGGCAACTCGGGCGGGCCGGTCGTCGACCGGGACGGGCAGGTCGTGGCCACCGTCTTCGCCGCCACGACCGACGGGCCGCCGGGTGGATACGGAGTCCCGAACGACATCGTCGCCGAGGCGCTTCGCGACTCCGCCGGCGCCGGGCCCGTGCGCACCGGCCCCTGCGCGGCCGGCTGATCTCGCGGGCGCCCGTCCGCCGCCGCTGACCGGATGATCCGGCCAGGCGAGAAGGCCGCCAAGCCCGTCACTTACGTTCAGTAAGCTGGTTGCGGTGGCTGCAGAGGGCTCCGCGCAGACGGAAACAGCGACGGCATCCAGGGTCTGCCCGCACTTTCACGCCGCGATCGAGCTGGTCGGCAAGCGCTGGTCGGGGGCGATCCTCTCGACCCTGATCGACGAAGGCCCCTGCCGCTTCGTGGAGCTGAACCAGGGCGTGCCGGGGATGTCCGACCGGCTGCTCTCGCAGCGCCTCCGCGAGCTCGAGTCCGAGGGGCTGGTCGAGCGCAGCGTGGAGGCCGCGTCCCCGGTCCGCGTCACCTACTCGCTGACCGTGAAGGGCCGCGACCTCGACCCGGCGCTGCGCGAGCTTGCCGCCTGGGGCCGGCGCTGGAAGGCCGGCCTGGACGACTGACCGCCGGGTCACGTCGGTGTGCGGCGGCCGCCGTCGCTAGGCCAGCGTCCGCTCGAAGCTTCGCTCGAGCTTTCGCTCCCGCTGCTCGCCGGGCTTGGTCTTGTCGAGCCGCGCCTCCATGCGGCGGCCGTCGATGCGAAGGGTCGCGACCTGGTTGTCGAAGTAGGGGCCGTCGGTGAAGCGCCATCTGAGCTGCGGGTCGGGCGCCCCGGCGCTGCGGGCGAGCAGCCTCATCGCCCGCTCCGCCGCGGTGCTGGTCATCGCCTTGATCGCGCGCCGCTCGCGCGGGTCGAGCGGGTTTCGAAACGGCGAGCAGGTCGCCTGGTAGACGGCGCTTCGCACCCCAGCCGAGCGCCGGAACCCGACCTCGGCGAGATAGGCGTGATGGACGTCCCCGGAGAGCAGCACGATCGAAGCCGGCTGCCTGCCGCGGCGGCCCGAGCCGACCTCCTCGAGCAGCCTCGCCATCCGCTCGAAGGAGAGCTTGAACGCGGCCCAGTGGTCGAAGTCCAGCCCGCGCCGCAGGCGCTCCCCGAGCCGTGCTGCCAGCGGGCCCCAGGCGCCGTCGCAGACCATCTCGTTCCAGGCCTCGAGGTGGTGCATCGCCGGGGCCAGCAGGTAGGGATCGGAGGTCGCGAGCAGCAGGTGGTCGTGATCGCCGCCCGCCTGCTCGACGATCCAGTCCCACTCCTCCTCGTCGAGGATCGAGCGGCGGCCCTCGTCGAGGACCCGTCCCGCCCTCGAGTCCATGACGATCAGGCGGGTGCGGTCGAGGTCGCGGCAGTAGCTCCAGCGCGCCCCCTCGCCGGTCTGGTGGGCGCGCTCGGCGAAGTCGTGAAGCGCGCCGGTGGCGTCGTCGCTGCCCTGGACCCGCTGCCAGAGCTCGTCCTCGTCGAGCTCCCGGGGCGAGAGGTTGCCGAGGTGCTGGTAGACCCAGTAGCTCATGAACCCGTCGACCGCTCGGATTCGCCACCAGTCGTGGCGGTTCATCTCCTCGACCCAGGAGCGGGAGATGTTCCAGTCGTCGTGCATGTCGTGGTCGTCCCAGACCATCGAGGCCGAGACGGTCGAGAGCAGCCAGCGGATCAGCGGGTCGCCCCAGGACTCCTGGTAGAGCCAGGCGTACTCCTCGAAGGTCCCGGCCTCCTCGTAGGGGGGCTCGGTCGTGTCGCGCTCCCAGCGGATCTTCGCTCGCGTCACCGGTGAGCCCTCGTCGACGTAGACCTGGTCGCCGAGCAGCAGCAGCACCTCGGGCCAGTTCTCGCGCGTGCCCCTGATCATCTCCCGGGCCAGCACGTAGAGCGCGTCGAGCTCGAAGCCGCGCTCGTCCTCGTCCTTGCTGCGGGAGTAGGGCGGGGTGTGGGGCAGCGCGACCCGGCAGGAGCCGTAGGCGACGGTCAGGGGGGCGCCGGGGTCGATCGTCCGGATCAGGCTCGGCGGCGCGTCGTGATCGGGCAGCGGCCAGCAGCGCTCCCCGTCGAGCAGGACCTCGTAGGGATAGGACCCTCCCGGCTCCAGGCCGCCGACCCGGACCAGCGCGTAGTGATGGCGGCGGACCTGAAATGTGCGCGCGCTGTGGCCGAGCACCTCGACCTCGCAGGGGGCGTCGGTCTCCACCCAGACGGTGGCCTCGCGCTCGCCGACGTAGCGCAGCAGCGGGCCGAGCACGAGGTTGGCCATGAAGTGCCTCTATCCGCTTGGCGGCCTCGGAACCCCGCTACCAGCGCCGCGGGTTGCCGGGCGGGATCTCGTCGCGGACCAGCTGCGGCTCGATCAGCTCGACCGGAGGCAGGCCGGTGCTGGCCAGGAAGCGCTCCCACTCGCCTTCGCCGAGGGCGCGAAACGCCGCCTCGACGGCGCGCAGGTAGGGGGCCATCGCGACCGCGCCGGCGGGGGGCTCGGGGGTGAAGTGCTGGGGCTTTGCCGTGTAGGCGACGACCCGGTCGAACCCGGCGTCGGCGCTGACGGCGCCGCCGACCTCGACCCGGTCGTAGCGCATCTCGCGCAGGTCGAGGCGCTCGAGCTCGGCCTCGCCGATCTCGATCAGCGCGCCGTTCGGGGCGTGCGCCTCGTCGGGCTCTGGGCCTCGACGTTGAGGCCGACGATCCAGGGCGGCAGCTCGCCGCCCGGCGCGGCGAAGGTCTTCTCGGCGCCAGGTTGTCGCGCGCGATCGACCAGCGCCGTCGCCAGCCGTGCAGGCGGGCGGGGACGAGCGAGCCGGGCTCACGGCCGAGCGTCTCCGCGAAGCTGGCCGGGCTGACCAGCGAGCCGTAGGCGAAGACCGCGAGGCGACTCATCGTGACGGCGGCGGCGCCGGGGCGCTGCAGAGGCGCCTGCGCGCCGGGCAGTCGCGGCAGAGGCCCCAGTCCGGGGTCGCGGTGACCTCGAAGCGGCCCGCGCGAGTTCGGTGACGATGGCCTCGAGGCGCTCGCCGGCGGCCTCGATCGCCGCGCCGTCGAGCTCCTCGACGACCGGCTCGTCGGGGCGCTCGAGGAAGACGTAGGCGACCCGCACCCGCTCGGCCCCGGTCGCGCGCTGGACCGCGAGGGCGTAGAGGTCGCGCTGGAGTCGAGTAGCGGTCCGCGTGCGGCGGGCGCGGCGCCGTCGAGCCGGTCGGTCTTGTAGTCGACGACGGTCGGCAGCGCGCCGCGAGGCTGCGCGAGCAGGTCGAGGGTGCCGCGGACCAGCGTCCCGCCGAGCTCGATCATGAACGGCACCTCGGAGCCGGCTCGCGACCGGCGCCGCCAGCTCGGCGCGGAACGGCGAGTCGATCCAGCCGCGCACCAGCCCGAGGGCGCGCTCGAGCCCGGCTCGGTCGAGGCCGTTCGCGGCGAGGACGCGGCCCGCGAACCCGGGCTTCGGCTCGATCCAGCGATGCTGGCGCTCCACTCGAGCAGCACGTGGACCGCGCTGCCGAAGGCGCGGTCGCGATCCGGCGCCCGACCGCCGTTCGCCAGCGAGGAGAGCCCGAGCACGCTCTCGATGTAGAAGCGGTAGCCGCAGCGCCGGTAGGAGCAAGCGCCGAGTAGGAGAGCGGCCGGCGCGGGGTGACCGGCGAGCGGGGCTCGACGATCGGCGGGGCGCCGGGCTCGATCGCGATCGGCGCGCGGCTCGCCGGGGCCGCCGCGGCGAGTCGCCGGCCCTGCTCGGGGCTGGGCCGGTTGACCCGGACGCTCACCTCGACCGCGCCCGAGCTCGGGCCGAGTCGGCGGGCGGGCGCGGGGGGGAGGCCGACGATGCTGTCGCGCTCGAGGTCCTCGATCCCCCAGGCGGCGATCAGGCGCTCGGTGATCCGCGTCGTCGGCTTCGGCTCCTTGGGCCGGCTCGTCGCGGTGACGCCGCTGAGCAGCAGCCGCTCGCGGGCGCGGGTCGCGGCGACGTAGACGAGCCGCAGCTCCTCGGCGGACTCGAGCTCGGCGGCCTCCTCGGCAGCGCCTCGCGCTCGTAGGTCGAACGAGCGCGGCGCCGAGGCGCGCGCAGGCGCAGCCCGACCCGGCCCTCGTCGCCGCTGCCGCGGCCGATCAGCAGGTCCGGCGGCGGCGCCGCCGGCCGAGGTCGCGGCCGAGGTCGGCGACCGCGACGACCGGGAACTCGAGGCCCTTGGCGGCGTGGATCGTCATCACCCGCACCCCGTCGTGGTCCTCGGCCTCGGTCGCCGCCACGCGCCTCGTCGTCGTCGGCGCTGCGCAAGGCGAGGAAGTCGAGGAAGCCGCGCAGGTCGCGGCCCTCGTCGGCCTCGAACTCGCGCGCCATCCGCATCAGCTTGCGCAGGTTGGCGAGCCGCAGCTCGCCGGGCCCGCGGATCAGGACCGCGAGGTCGTAGCCGCTGTCGGCGACGGCGCCGCTCGATCAGCTCCTCGAGCGAGAGCCGCGGGCCCTCGCCGGCGCAGCGCGTCGATCCGGGCGTGGAAGCGGCGCAGGCGCTCGAGGTCGGCGGCGGGGATCTGCTCGAGCCACTCGCGGCTCCTCGGCTCGGCTCCCAGGCGCCGACGGCGCGCCTCGAGCGCCGGCCAGAGGTGCCGCCGCCGCGGCCGGCCGCGCGGCGCAGCAGCCAGAGCGTGTCCGGGCAGCACCCCGCCGGCGGGCGAGGCGAGCGCGCCGAGCAGCGGCTGGTCGTCGAGCGGGTTGGCGACCGCGCCGAGCAGGCAGCGCACGTCCTCGACCTGCTGCTGGGACCAGTAGCCGCGGCCGCCGACCACGTAGGGGCGCAGGCCGGCGCGGTCGAGCGCCTCCTCGTAGGCGTCGACGTGGGTGAAGGCGCGCAGCAGCACGACCATGTCGCCGCGCGCGACGCCGGCGTCGACCAGCTCGCGCAGGCGGGCGGCGAGGAAGCGCGCCTCGGCGAGCCGCTTCGGGCGGCGTGGGGTCGTCGACCGGCAGGTCGAGCTCGATCCCGTCGGCGTCCCAGCCCTGCGGCTCGGTGAGCAGCAGCTCGACCGCGGCGCCGGCGCCCGGCCGGCGCTCGGCGTCGCGGGCGGCGCCGACGGTCAGCGGCCGATGAAGCCCGTCGAGCAGCGCGGCGCCGATCGCGTTGACCGCGGCGATCACCTCCGGGCGGGAGCGGAAGTTGCCGCTCAGCTGCAGCACCTCGCGCGCCGGCGCGCGCCGCGAAGCGCTCGCGCTGCTCGCGGAAGACCGTCGAGGTCGGCGTGGCGGAAGCCGTAGATCGACTGGAACTCGTCGCCGACCGCGAACAGCTCGGTCGCGGGCCCGCGCAGCGCCTCGACCAGCCGAGCTGCAGCGCGGTTGGTGTCCTGGAACTCGTCGACCATCAGGTGGCGAAGCGCTCCCGGTAGGCCTCGCCGAGCTCGGGCTCGCTCGAGCAGCCGCACGCGCGTGCAGCTGCAGGTCCTCGAAGTCGAGCCCGGAGCGCCGCGCCTTCGCCGCCTCGTAGCGGCGCCCGAAGAGGCGCAGCAGCTCGCGCAGGTGCTCGTAGACGACGCCGCCCTCGCCTGCCGTCGGCGCCGCGGCGAGCGCCGCGCGAGCGCCTTGCGCACTCGGCCGCGGGCTCCGCCTCGGCGGCCGAGCTGCAGCGCCGCGAGCTGGTCGAGGCTCGGCGGCGCGCGCTCCGGCGCCGCAGAGCTCCAGGGCCCGCTCGATCTTCTCGCGCTGGGAGCGCTGCCGCCTGCGCGCCGCGAGCGCCTCGCCGGCGGCCGCGCTCGAGGCCGTCAGCGCCGCGGCGAGGTCGACCGCCGGCGGCTCGGGCAGCGCGGGCTCGGCGTCGCCGCGGCTGCGCAGCTCGTCGTGGCGCCGACGACCATCTCGCGCAGCCCGTCGACGCAGTAGGCCGCGACGGTCGCCTCGCGCTCGCGGTCGCCGCCGGCGAGGAAGTCGCTCCAGCGCGGCGTCGAACGCCGCCCCGGCGACGCGGTCGGCCTCGGCGGCGTCGAGGACGCGGAAGCGCGGGTCGATCCCGGCGGCGACCGGGTGGGCGGCGAGCAGGCGGCGGCAGAAGCCGTGGATCGTCGTGATCAGGCGCCGCCGAAGCCGGAGACCAGCTCGGCGAGCGCGCGCGGAGTCGCCGCTCCGCGCGCTGGCGGCGGCGCAGCTCGTCGCGGACCCGCTCGCGCAGCTGCGGCCGCCGCCTTGTCGGTGAACGTGAAGGCGAGGATCTGCGTCGGGCTCGACGCCGTCGTCGGCGACGAGGTCGCAGTAGCGCTCGACGAGCACCCTGGTCTTGCCGGTCCCGGCGCCGGCCTCGAGCAGGACGTCGCGGTCGCGGCCGCGATCGCCGCGCGCTGCTCGCGGGTCGGCTCGCGGACGCTCACGCGGCCTCCTCCTCGTCCTCGTCCTCGTCGGCTCGACGACGGCGCCCGCTCGCGGCGGCAGATCGGCGCGAAGGTGCAGAAGCGGGGCACTTGTCGTGCCCCTGCAGGTCCGCGGCGAGCCGGGTCGCGCTCGATCTCGCCGCCGCGCATCCGCGCCGACGATCTCGCCGGCGCGCCGCGCGGCCTCGCTCGAGCGCTGCCTCGAACTCCTCGGCGTCGAGCACGTCGTTGTCGTAGAGGCCGAGCTCGCCGAGCACGCCCGTCGCGTCCTCGCGGACGCAGCCCGCGCGGGCGCGGGCTGGTCGGTCGGCGCGCAGCGGCTGGTAGAGGCCGCCGACCGGTCTCGATCCCCAGAGCTCGCGCAGCGCCAGCAGGTAGAGCGGCAGCTGCAGCTTTCGCCTTCTCGAGACTTGCGCCGCGGTGTCACCTTGCGCGAGAGCTTGTAGTCGAGGACGAGCGCCGCGCCCGTCGGCGCCGCGGTCGACGCGGTCGATCCGCCCGTGCAGCGCCAAGTCGCCGAGCTCGCAGCGCGCGGCCTCTCCGCCTCCTCGGCGTCGCCGAACTCGGCCTCGAGCAGCTCGGGCGCGAGGCGCGGATCTCGCCGCTCGGCCTCGCGGCGCAGGAAGCGCGACCAGCAGCCGCTCGACCCGGCGCCGCATCGCGCGGTCGGCCGGGTGCTCGCTGAGCTCCGCTCGCTGCACCTCGGCGACGAGCTCGCGGCCGCGCTCGAGCCAGGCGCTCGAGGTCGCCGGGCGGGGCAGGGCGTCGCCGCCCGGCGGCTCGCGGTAGAGGCGCTCGAGCACCGCGTGGATGAGCCCGCCCGGGTCAGCGGGTCGGGGTCCGGGTCGAGCGGCTGCGGGCCCGAGCTCGTGGTCGACGAACCAGCGGTAGGAGCAGACGTCGAAGCCCTCGAGCGTCGAGGCGCCGAAGGCGGGCACGGCGCCGAGCTCGGCGAGCACCGCCGGCGACCTGCAGCGGCCCCGGCCTCGCGGGTCGCGGCTCGGCGCCGCCGCGTCGGCGAGCGCGGCGGCGATGCGCTCGCGGCGCCTCGGCGCCGAGCTCGAGCCGATCCAGCGCCTGCGGTCGGCTCGCGCCGGCGCGCCAGGGCTCGCGCCAGCTCGCCTCGCTGGCGCCTCGGCCGGCCGCGAAGACGAGCTCGCCGAGGCCGCGGCTGCGGGTGATCGCGCTCTCGACCGGGTCGGCGCGTCGCGGTCGTCGGGGGCGGCGGGTCGAGCAGCCGCGCACCTCGTCGAGGAACGGCGAGCGCGGCTCGGCGCCGCCGGCCTCGTCGCTGGTCGCGGTAGGAGAGGTAGAGGCGCTCGGTCGGGCGCGAGAGGCAGACGCGCGAACAGGTAGCGCTCCTCGGCCTCGGGCTCGGCGCGCTGCGGCAGGCCCGAGCGCGGCGCGCTGCTCGTCGGAGAGCATCGGGCCCTCGGCGCGCGCGGCGCGGGAACTCGCCGTCCTGGAGCGAGGCGACGAAGAGGTGCTGAAGCGCGCCGGCGCGCAGGCGGTAGGGGCTGGCGATCCGCACCCGGCCCGCGGCCGGGCCGCGTCCAGGCGGGATCGTCGAGCGCCTCGAGCGTCGGCGACCAGCTCCTCGGGCGTCGGCTCGAGGCCGTGCCAGCTCGGCGAGCTCCTCGAGCGGCGCGGCGATCCGCTCGCCGGCCCGCAGCTCGAGCGCCGCGCTCGAGCTCCGGGAGCGAGCCCGCGCCTCTCGTCGCGCAGCGGCTACTGCGGCGATGTCGCGGGCGAGCTCGGCGACCTCGCGCAGCAGCTCGCTGCGGGTCGCGCGGCGGCGCTCGCGCAGGCGCTCGAGGTCGCGCGGCTGCTCGCCGTTCGCCCTCCCAGCTCGGCGCCGCCTCGGCGGCGCTCGGCGATCCGCCCGCGGCGGACGCGCGCTCGAGCCAGTCGACCTGGCCCGGGCCGGCCCGGCGCGGGCCGCGCAGGTAGGCGAGCAGGTCGGCGGCCGTCGCCGGGTCGGGCGGCGCGCAGCAGCGCCAGCAGGCAGCCGCCGGTCGCCGGTCCGGGCGACCGGGAGCTCGGCCTCGAGCGCGACCGGGATCCCGAGCCGCGCAGACGCCGGCGTGCAGCGGCCCGCGCCGGCCGGGTCGCGCAGCGCGATCGCGATCTCGCTCGGCTCGACGCCGTCGGCGAGCAGCGCGCGCGACCCGGCCCCGATCAGCTCCGCCTCGCCGCGCTCCCCGGCGCCTGCGCAGCAGCGCCAGGCGCGCGTCGGGCTCGCGGCGCTCGGCCCGGCGCGCAGGAAGCAGCGCTCGAGGTGGAAGAGCAGCGGGCTCGCGGTGTTGCCGGGGTCGGCCTCGGTGACGGCTCCGTCGGCCGGCGCCGAGCTCGCGCGAGCTGCTGCGCAGCAGCCGGGCGCGGGCCGCGAGCGCGGCGCGGTCCTCGTAGGTGACCGCGACCGTGACCTCGGCCGCCCCGGCAGCGCCTCGACCAGCTCGAGCTGCTCGACCGGTGAGGTCGTCGAAGCCGTAGAGGAGACCGGCCGGCCGCCCCAGGCGTCGGGATCGCGGCGCAGCGCGGCGGTCGCCGCGCGGGCGATCGGTGGCGGTCGGCATGCCCGCGCGAGTCGCGCAGCTCGCGTAGGCGGCGTAGAGCGCCGCGAGCTCGTCGAGGTAGGCCGAGCCCTCGAGCGTCGCGGCGCCGGCGGTCACCGACGCCGGGCTCGAGCCTCGCGCGCCTGAGCTCGGCGAGCAGCTCGTCGAGCGCGGGCGCGAAGCCCGGGCGGCGCGGCGGAGCGCCGCAGCGGCCGCGAGCGTCGGCGCGGCGATCGCGGCGCGCAGCAGCGCGCAGCCGCTGGGTCGGCGCTGAGCGGCTCGGCGACCGGCGGCGCCGGCGGCCGCGGGCGACCTCGCCGAACAGGCCGGCGAAGACGTGCACCGAGCCGCCGAGCAGCGGCGCCGCCGGCGTCGCAGAGCTCGCGCTCGAAGGCGTCGACGTCGTCGGCGGTCGGACGACGAGCACCGGCTCGGCGCCGAGCGCGGCCGAGGAAGCGCTCGCGGATCACGCCCGGCGCGGCCGGAGTTCGGGCGGTCCGAGGATCAGCTTCAGCGCCATCGGCCTGCCCAGCATATGGACGGTCGCGGCGCGCGCCGACGGCCGCGCCCGCGAAGCCGCATTTGCGGCGTTTCGGCGCCTCGATTTGCCGTCCGGCGGCGCCTCTCTAGCTTGCTCAGCCGCGATGCCGCTCTGCTTCATCGATCCAGCCGACGCGATCCGCGCGATCGCCGACTCGGTCGGCCGCGAGGCCCGCCGGCAGCTGCTCGGCGAGGCGGTTCGCGCCTGGGTCGACGAGATCCCCGACGACGAGCTCGAGGCCCACTACGCGAAGGCGATCGCCGAGCTCGACGAGCACGACATCTCGATGCTCGCCGCCTGGCACGGCTCGATGGACGTCGGCCACCCGCTTCCGAACCGCGACTTCCTGATGGGCGCCTTCGGCTCGCTCGGCGAGCACCGCCGCGAGGCGCTGAAGCTCGCCGCCGGCTTCCGCGGCGAGGAGGCCGTCGACGCCGGCGTCACCGAGGAGCGGGCGCTGGAGACGGTGCTCGAGTGGCTCTCGCCGCCGCGCCTGATGGAGCTCGCGGCCGAGGCCGTCGAGCTCTACATCTGGGACCGCGCCGGCAGCGACAACTAGTCCTGCCGCCGCCACGGGTAGCCGGCGCTGTGCACCGTCCTCTTCGTCTGCTTGCACAACGCCGGGCGCTCGCAGATCAGCGAGGGCCCTGTTTACCCGCGCCGCGGCCGGCGGCCATGAGGCTCGCTCGGCGACCAAGCCGCACAGCACGTGCATCCTTGAGGTAGTCGAAGCGATGAAGGAGTCGGGATCAACCTTGCAGCCGCCAAACCCCACCTGCTCAGCAGGACGACGCCGATGGGCGGACCTCGTCGTGACCATGGGCTGCAGCAACAGCTGCCCCGTCCTTCCCGGCAAGCGCTATCTCGAACCGGTTCGGGAGCTCGACGACCCCGCCGGCCGGCCCCTGGACGAGGTCAGGGCGACCCGCGACGAGATCGGACGACGAGTCAGCTCGCTGCCTCCGCGGACTTCGATTCGAGCTCAGCTATCGGCCTAATCAGCGAGACCTCCATCGGTGCCCCTGCCGGCAGACCCCAGCCGTGCAGCACGGTCAACCAGGACCATCAGGTCCCGGGTAGCTTGTAGGAGAGCGGGTTGGAGTCGTGCAGGAAGATCTCGTAGTCGAAGGGGACCTCGTAGGTTGCCCGGGGCCGCCGGGCCGGTGTAGGTACGCCCCCAGGTAGAGTCAGGTGCTGACGCCTATCGTTGCCGTAGACGCGCGAGGGCCGCGTAGTAGCTCGCACGCCCGCTTGCCGATGAGGTCGGATCCGATCACGCCAGGCCCCAGTGTTGGAGCTCGCCCGCCGACCCGCGGTAGCCGTTGCAGGACGTAGCTGCGCACGGGCCGTCGCTGAGGTCGCAGCGCGTGGACCGATCAGCCGCCGAGCAGCAGCTGCGGGCTGGTGATCGCGTGGTACCCGGGCGAGTTCCAGGCATTGGCACAGCGACGACTAGGTCGTCGCCCGGGCGTTCAGCGGAGCATGCTCGAGCATCCAGCTGCGCGCCAGGTTCAGCGTGTGCGGACGGGAGAGGACGCAGTCGTTGTCCACCGAGTGGACAGATCCCCCTGGGCCGCCAGCGCCATGGCGGCCACCGCGGTCAGCGCGGTCGGCGAAGCGCGCGCCATGCGCAGGCGAGCCGGCGACGAAGTCAGAACCGCCCCTCTCACCGCGCAGTAGGCGGCCAGCATGGTGACGATCAGGAAGACGGACGGCGTCCAGCGCCCGAAGTAGCGCGTCTTCAGGACCATGTAGAGGATGAACAGGCGCCGGATCGGGATCCGAACGAGAGCGCCGGCGGCGATCGCTAGCGGCCCAGCACAGCGACAGCGCTCCACGGCGGCAAAAGCACGGCAGCCAGCCCCAGGCCCCCAGTGAAGGTGCGCAGGTAGTTGCTCGACCCCGCAGTCCGCCGTCCTCGCCGGAACTATGGCTGTCCCAGCTCCACGTCGCCCTGGGTACCGAGGCTGCCGAAGAAGTGGAGCCGAGTTGATCGGCGCTGGAGACGGGTTGCAGACCGCGGGCGATGAAGCCCCAGCGCCGAGCTGAGGGCGAGGGCACGGCCAGCGGCTCCCCCGGCCCAGCGTCGGGGCCACGGGGCGCGAGCACGATCGCGGTCAGCATCGGAAACAGCACGATCCCGTCCAGGTACTTCGTCGCCGCGGCGACGCCGACGAAGGCACCCGCGAGCACGTAGTCGCGAGTCGAGCCGCGCCCCTCAGGATCCCCGCCCTGTCGGACTCCGATCCCAGAGCGGCCGTCGCGGCCATCACCGGCACGTTGTTGAGCGCGACGTGCGAGTAGAAGACGGGCAGGAACGCGACCGCCATCAGCAGCGCCGCGACGATCCCGACGCGGCGGTCGAAGAGCCGCCGGCCGGCGACGAAGGCGAGCCAGACGGCGACCGTGCCGATCAGCGCAACGACGACGCGGCCGATCAGGAAGAGGCCTTCGCGATCGGGCACGTCGCCGATCAGCCGGTGCGCCTGCGAGCCGCCGTAGCGAATCGCGTAGATCCCCTGCAGCAGGTAGGTGAGCAGCGGCGGGTTGTGCATGTAGTGCGGGTTGAGACTGCCCGCGTCGAGCATCCGCGCCGCCTTGCGAACGTAGATCCGCTCCTCATCGATCTGGTAGGAGAACGGCAGCCCGTACTTGATCCCTCAGAGGCGCAGGCCGAGGGCGAGCAGGACGATGGCCCCGAGGGCGAACTCGGGAAGACTAGGGCGAGCGGTCGACGGCGGCGCGGATCTCGGGGATCGCCTGCTCGTTGTCGCGGAAGTGCACCGCCGCCATCCCCAGCTCGCGGGCCGCGTCGCAGTTGACCTCGACGTCGTCGACGAACAGGCAGCCGCCGGGCTCGACCGCGAGGCGCTTGAGCAGGATCTCGTAGATCCGCGGCTCGGGCTTGCGGCAGCCGACGAAGGCCGAGTCGACGACGAGCTCGAAGATCTCGTCGACCGGGATCAGCGTGCGCCAGAGCGGCTCCCACTCACGCACGTTGTTGGTCAGCATTGCCATCCGCAGCCCGCGCCCCTGCAGATCCCGCATCAGCTCGATCATCGCCGGGTTCGGCTCCAGGGCCTCGAAGTAGATCTCGCGGAAGCGGTGCATCTCGGGCCGGTGGCCGAGCTCGGGCTCGAGCTCGTCCGCGATCCCGGCCAGGAAGTCGGCTTCGGAGACGAGTCCCTTCTCGAGCTCGAAGAGGGGGTGGCGGCCGTCACGCTCGGCGATTTGCTGCATCGCCGTCCCGAGGCTCTCCATCGCGATCCCGGTCTGGTCCTGGAAGGCGAGAAACGATTGGATCAGCGGCGTCGTCAGGACGCCACCGAAGTCGGAGACGACCGCGGCGACGCTCAAGCGGGAGCCAGGGGGGAGAGGACCTCGTAGCGGCCGAGGCCCGGCTTTCCCTCCATCGACCAGCGAAAGATCGCCACGTCGAGCCGTCGCTCGGCGAGATCGAGGGAAGTCCCGCAGACGATCGTGCCGGCCGCCCGGCGGGCGGGTCGGGGGGCCGAGTCCTGCTCCGGCCAGAGTTCCAGCGTCGCGCGGACCTGCCTGCCCTCGCCGTCATACTGCGTCGAGAGCAGCGTCTCCTCGAATCGGGTCGGCTCGAGATCGGGCTCGGCGAGCACGGCGAGAACCTTCTCCTCGGCGTGCGCCTCTCCCCCGGCGGGACGGACGGCGCGCAGCGCGAGGATGCCGCCGTCGCTGAACGCGACCGCAATCGAGCGGGTCAGGAGGCATCGGCCGGCTCCGGCCCGATCCCCGTGGAGCGGATGCCCAGGCAACTGATCTCCCTCGTCTTGCCTCCGGCATCGAGGCTTCCCAGCACCCGGCAGACGGTGAGCTCCTCGCTCCCCAGCTCTCGCCGCCGACCGAGATCGCAGTGGCTACGGGGGTGAGCTCGAGCTGTAGCGAAACTCCATCTAGCTGTAGGTGCGCCGGTGTCTGCCCGGCGACCGAGTCGATCTGCGCCTCGGCTTCGGCGGTCGCCGCGACGACGTCATCGTGGTCGAACACCACCGCCTCCCCGGACGGCCGCAGCGTCGCCGAGATTCCACTCTCGGGATCGGCGAGGTCGAACCCGTTCATGACGGCGGCAGGCTGGGTGGCCTCGGCCCGCCGGGGCCCCCGCCCTGGCTCGCGTCGGTGGGGATCTCGCGGGCCTCGCCTTCGAAGTCGTAAGGGCGGCCGTCCGCGTCCGGTCCCGTGTCGCCGCGGCGGCCGCCGGCGGCGCCAACGAGCACGAAGCGGCGGCGCAGGAACCGGAACATGCCGCTGCGCACCAGCGACCTCGTCGGAGGCACGAGGAGCAGCAAGCCGAAGACGTCGGTGATGAACCCGGGCGTGAGCAGCAGGGTGGCGCCGACCGCGACCATCACTCCGTCGGCCGCCTCGCGGCCCGGGAAGCGGCCGGCGGCGATCGCGGCGTTGAAACGCCGCCAGGCGGAGCGGCCCTGATGGCGCAGCAGCAGCGAGCCGAGCACGGCGTCGGCGAGCAGCAGTGTCAGGGTCGGCAGCACGCCGATCGCTTCGCCGACCTTGATGATCACGTAGAGCTCGGCGATCGGGACCACGATGAACAGCACTACGAGCAGGAGCACGGGCGGAAGCCTAGTGAGAGCCTGCAGGGCCCGTGATCTACGATGGGGGCATGGCAACCGAGAACGGCAGTGTTTCCGAGGACGACGTCCTCGAGGCGCTTGAAGAGGTGATCGACCCGGAGCTGGGGCTCGACTTCGTCTCCCTGGGGCTCGTCTACGAGGTCGAGGTCGAGGGGCCCGAGGTCTTCGTCACCTTCACGCTCACGACTCCGGCCTGCCCGATCGGCCCCCAGGTCTCAGAGCAGATGAAGGAGTTCGTCGGCGAGCTGCCCGGAGTCGACAAGGTGCACCCGAAGATGATCTTCGACCCGCCCTGGTCCCCGGAGATGATGAGCGAGGACGCTAAGTTCGCACTCGGGTATTAGTCGCCATAACTTGACCAGGTCGCGGCTATAGTGGAACGCGGGGGAGGTTCCCAAACCAGGAGGGCCCAGATGCTCGCCCGCACGATGCTCACCACACTTGTCGCGATGGCGATGACCGCGACTCCCGCCGCGGCGCTTACGGGGAAATTCTCGGCCCGCGGCTCGATGGCCCACGAGACGAGCCCGAGCTTCTCGGCCGCAACCGATTGCGTGGCGAGCCAGTCAACACGGCCGTTCGTCATTCGATGGAGCGGCGGCACTTCGGGCTTTACAAAGACGGCGGTGACTTCGGTGAGCTGGCACGGATGACCCGAGTGTCCCGACGGTCGGTCTGGACACGCAGACCGGGCATGCGGTGGGGTTCCTGTTCCCCCTGGGCGAGGCCGCGACCCTCGACTGGCGCTTCGTTGACGGGGGCCCGGGTAGCGCCGCCGACATCGTGGAGTTGCACATCAATGCCATACCCGACCCGCCGTGTTGTGACGTCCTCAACGTCGGGCCGGGGCCGCCGGGACCGCTGAACGGCACGCCGGGCGGGGTCTGGGCATTTGGATCCTGAGTTGCGACGCAATGCAACCGAACGGGTGCCAGAAGCGGGCGGGCCGTCCGGGCGAACGCAAAGCTAACGTCCGCCGCCGGACGGCGCGATACGCGGCAGTATCCCCCGGACTAAGAACCGCTCTAGACAGCCGTTCCCCGGACAGGCGAACACAGCCCGGACGGCCCGCCCCTTCGATGATGTCCGAGGACGCCAAGTTCGCGCTCGGGTATTAATCGGCTCGCAGGCGCTCGCCGAAACTCAGCCGATTCCCAAGATCCGCTTCTTCTCATGCTCGAACTCGTCAGCGGTCAGCAATCCTGAATCGCGCAGGCCAGCGAGGCGCTGGAGAACATCGATGCGCTTGTCATCTCCGCCGGCTGCAGTCGAAGGTGACGAATCGGACTCGCGGCGCAAGCCTTGCCTGTCATGGTGCGGCCTGAGCGGGAGCCGGTGAGATCGCGGCGTGGGCTGCACGACAGGAGCCTCAATGAATGGATAGGGAACTCGTCGACGTCTTCTTGCTTGCGCTGCTCGCCGCCTGCTATCCGACGCTTATCGCGGCGGTGACGGTGATGCTGGTGCTGCCGAATCCGAAGCAACTGATGTTCGGCTTCCTGCTCGGCGCCTACACGACGAGCATCACCGTCGGCCTCGTGATCGTGTTCTCCCTGGAGGGGTCGAGGGTGGTCAGTACTTCGAGGTCCACGATCAGCCCGGCGCAGGACATTGCCGTCGGCCTCGTCCTTCTCATCGTCGCCTGGGTGCTGGCAAGCGGGCGCAGCGAACCTCTACGAAGACGATGGCGGCGGCGCAAGGAGGCAAAGGAGGCGGGTGGGGAAACCAAAGAGCCCAGGTCACAGCGGATGCTGGGGAGGGGCTCCGCACGGATTACCTACGCCGTGGGGGCGATGCTGAGCTTCCCGGGCGTCTCCTACCTCGCCGCGCTCAAACACATGGCGGCGCTCGACGCCGGGACCGCCGCAACCGTTTTGCTCGTAGTCGGCTTCTGCCTCATCGAGCTGCTCCTGTTGGAGTTACCGCTGCTCGGCTATGCCCTCGCGCCCGAACGCACCCACAAGGCGGTGGGCCAATTTCGCGACTGGCTGGGGCGCAGTGGCGGACGCATTGTGATCATCGGCACCGCTGCGCTCGGCACTGTGCTGGTGGCCCGCGGTCTGATCGGCCTGTCTTAGGGAGATGCTCGTGTTTGAAATCTCCAGCAGGCCGGCAAGCTCCTCGCCTCAGGTCGAGGCCTTTTGCTGCAGGTGCAAAGTCAGTGCCGCGATGTCAGGCGTGACCCGAACGAGCGAGCCCCCAGGTCCAGTAACCCGTACTGAGGTGTGCAATCGCGATTCCCAGCACCGACCCAATCACCGCATCCGCCGGATAGTGGACGCCAGTGTGGACCCGGGAGTAGGCGACCAGGGCAGCGAGCCCATGGAGGGGCAGAGCGGCCGTCGGCGTGACGCGTCCGACTCCGGTTGCGAAGGCGAAGGCCGCCGCCGAGTGTCCGGACGGAAACGAACTGGACCTCGGCATCCGAACTTGGCGGGCGAGCGGGACCTCCCGCGCGATCCGATCGGGCCGCCGGCGCCCGCCGAGCGGCTTGATAAAGACGTTGATGACCGTCGCGGTGACCGCGACCGAAACGAGACCGGCAGCGGCGGCGCGACGGCCGGAGGCCCCGCCGACAAGCGCGAGCACCGCCGCCGAGCCGACCGACAGCCGCGAGTAGTCCGCGGCCCGGGAGATCCTGGCCATGGTGCGGTCGAGGCCCGGCGTCGATGTGCGGGCGATCGCCGCATAGACGGCGATGTCGATGCGCTCGGCCTCATCCAGCCACAATGCGGGCGTCCACCTTGCGGCGCGCGAGGAAGACGGGTCAGGTACGCACACAAGCGGAGAATCCCATGAAGCGAAAGCGGGTCGCCGCGATCATAAGCGTTGCTCTCGCCGCAGCGGTCGCCGTACTCGCGATCATCGTCGCCGTCGAGGGGTTCCCGCACGGGCTGTCGGTGCTCGCCTGCCTGCTCGCTTCGCTGATCGCCGCCCGCTACGGCGTGTTGCGGCGAGGCCCTGCACGGTTCGTGGGACTTGCCATCGCAGCGCTGGCGCTGTTAGGCGCTGCCGGCCTCGTGGCGCTGGAGCACCGCCTCGTCGAGGACTTGGTGATCGTGGCCGGGACCATAATCTCGCTCGCTGCCGCCCGGGTGGCATTCGCGGTCCGCGCACGTCTTCCAATCTCGCCGGCACCCGCGCATGCGGTTCTGTTTTTCAACCCGCTTTCCGGCGGCGGCAAAGCGAGGCAGTTCCGCCTTGTCGACGAGGCTCGCGCCCGTGGTATCGAGCCGATCGAGCTTCGACGGGGCGACAACCTCGCCTCGCTGGTTCACGACGCGGTCGCCCGGGGCGCCGACGCCTTGGCGATGGCGGGAGGCGACGGTTCGCAGGCGGTCGTCGCCGGTATCGCAGCCGAGCTCGGCCTGCCGTACGCCTGCGTTCCAGCCGGCACCCGGAACCACTTCGCGCTCGACCTCGGGGTCGATCGCGACGATGTCGTCGGTGCCCTCGATGCGTTTGTGGACGGCGGCGAGCGCCGCGTCGACCTCGCCGAGGTGAATGGGCGCGTCTTCGTCAACAACGTTTCGTTGGGGATCTATGCCGAGGCAGTCCAGCGGGCGGGTTATCGCGACGCCAAGCTGGGCACCCTGCTCGACGTCGTGCCCGACACGCTCGGCCCTGACGCTGAGCGATTGGACCTGCGATGGCGCGGCAGCGACGGTCGCGAGCGTAGTGGAGGAGTAGCGATCCTCGTTTCCAACAATCGCTATCGCCTCGGTCGGGCGCTTGGAACAGGGACCAGGCCGCGAGTCGACGAGGGGGTGCTGGGGATCACGGTCCTCGGTGCCCCGCCCGATGACCGCCGCCCCCTGCTGCGCGCTCCTTGGCGGGAGTGGTCCTCGGCCAGTTTCCGGGTCGACGCCGGCGGCCCCGTGGCCGCGGGCATAGACGGTGAGGCGACAATTCTCGACCCACCCCTTCGCTTTCGCATTTGCCCCGGTGTCCTTCGAGTCCGCATCGCCCATCAGCACCCAGGAGCCTCGCCGTCGGCTGGCGCGCCCAGCGGCCTCCGGGACGTGATCCGGTCGCTGGCCCGGATCGGCGCCGGCCGCGATGCCTGATTCTGGACGCGACGGGCGATCGGGAGGCGGGATCTACCAGAGGGCCCGGCTGCGATCCGAGCGTCCATGACCGTCTCCACTGTCTCCTTCTGAGGCCCCATCCTCGGCCTATGCGACGTTATTGATCACGCACGCTCGCGTCGAGCTGTTTCGATCCGTAGTACTGGCGGCATGTGGGTACCCACGGAACGTACGAGCGGCCCCACCCCTGCGCAAACCACCGCCTAGCCACTTGGCGCCCCGGGCTCGGCTTCGAGCTTCGAGCGGCGGGGGTGTGAGCGCCGCAGCGCCGATCACCAGCGCGAAGGCGAGCATCCGCGACGGCGACCCCAGCGACTCGCCGGCAACGGCTCGCCGAAGACGATCGGGCCGGCGGCGATCGTGAGCGCGTTGGCGGCGACGCTGGTCACCGCGATCACCGGCACCGCCGGCGCCGATCTGCAGGCTGCGCGCCGAGACCAGCATCCCGACGAGCGAGAGCGACGAGGATCACGAGCGCGAGCGGGTTGAGCAGCAGCCGCCGCGACCCCGTCGCCGAGGTGTCGCTGACGCGCCTTGATCGCGGTGTCGGAGGCCGCCCAGAGCAGCCCGGCCGAGCGCCGAGCAGCACCCCGGCCCGCGGCCGGCGCGCCCCGCGACGGCGACGGCGACCCCGGCCACCGCGGCCAGCGACGACGTAGACGCGAGCGTCGCCGGGTCGTAGTCGGAGTGGGCGCCGTCGCCGCCGCCGTCGAGCGTCGCGGCGAGGAACGCGAGCCCGACCGCCGCCAGCGCCGACGCCGATCCACTCGCGGCGGGTGACCCGGCCGAAGAGGCGGTCGGCGACCACCGTGAGCAGGACCAGCCCGCCGGCGATCACCGACTGCACGAGCGAGATCGGCGCCAGCGCCAGCGCCGCCGACGTGCAGCCCCCAGGAGCCCATCGCGATCCCGACCCCGAGCGCGTACCAGCGGGAGCGAAACAGCACCAGCGAGCTCGCACGGGCCGCCGCCAGTCGACCGTCGGGCGCCTCGACGGCGCCGCGGTGCTTGTAGAGGAAGCCGACGATCGAGGCGAGCGCCGTCGCGACCGCGAGCAGCAGCCCGATCTGGACCGAGAGGCATCGGCGCGAGCGTAGCGGCGCTCAGGGACGGTGTCGGGCGGGTCGTCCCCGGGCCGTGCTGCGGCCCCTCGGCTTGCGGCCGTCCGCCGGCTGTCGATGCTTCGCCCGTCCGCTTCGCGCCGGATGCCTTCTCATGCTCAGCCTCCTTGGCCGCCTCGAGCAGCTCCTCGATCGCGTCGTAGATCCCGCGGCGATGACGCCGACGTCCTCCATCGCGTCGTAGTCGGCGAGCAGCCCGAAGTCGATGCCGCCGTTGTAGCTCATGATCGCGATCGCCAGGGCGTGGTTCTCGGGCAGGAAGGCGACCGGGAAGACGTCCTCGAGCTCGCGGCCGAGCACGTAGAGCGGGATCTGCGGCCCGGGGACGTTGGTGACGATGAGGTTGAAGAGGCGGGTCGAGAAGTTGATCCGCGAGGCCTGGGCGAGCAGCGTCGGCGGCGCGAAGTCGTTGAAGCGCGAGATCACCTCGGCGCCGAGCGCCTGCTTGGACTCCTTGAGGTCGTCCATCGCCTCGCGGACGATCTCGCAGCCGCTGCACCGGGTCCTCGACGTAGACGGGCAGCGGGCCGCGCATCGCGGCGATCCGGTTGCCGAGCTTGCCGCGCTCGTCCTCGGCGCGGATCGAGACCGGCACCAGGGCGCGCAGCTCGAGGCCCTCGGTGCGCATGCCGCGCGCGTCGCAGCCATTGCGCAGCGCCCCGCTGACCACCGCCAGCACGACGTCGTTGACGGTGCCGCCGAGCGCGTCCTTGATCCCCTTGAAGTCCTCGAGCTCGGCGCGCACCCAGACGTAGCGCCGGTGCGAGCCGATCTCGACGTTGAGCGGCACCTCGGGCGCCGGGTTGGCGAAGTCCCAGGCGACCTCGCCGATCCCCTCGGCCGCCTCGGCCGACCCGGCGCGCGGCGGCCTCGCGGGGCTGCACCGCCGCGGCCGCCCGCTCGGCGAGCTTGAACGGCGACCGCGGCGAGCTCGCGTGGCGCCCCGCGCGCCAGCTCGCGCGGTGGACGGCTCCGGCTGCGGCACCCAGTCGTCGCTCGTCCCGGCCGGCTCGGGCACCGGCTTGACGTCGAAGAGCACGGTCGCGATGTCGACCCCCGCGACGCCGTCGACCAGCGCGTGGTGGGTCTTGGTGATCAGCGCGAAGCGCTTGCGCTCGAGGCCCTGGACGAGCCACATCTCCCAGAGCGGCTTCGAGCGGTCGAGCTGCTGCGAGAAGAGCCGCCCGGTGAGCCGCCAGCTGCTCCTCGGAGCCCGGGCGCCGGCAGCGCCGAGTGGCGGATGTGGTACTCGAGGTTGAAGTTGGGGTCGTCGACCCAGAACGGCCGGCCGGTCTCGAACGGCGGGAAGGCGAGCTTCTGGCGGAAGCGCGGCACCAGATGCAGCCGGCTGCGCACGTGCTCGAGGAAGTCGTCGTAGCGCGGGCGGCGGGCCCTCGAAGATCATCACCGCGCCGACGTGCATGTGGCTGGCGGAGCTCTCGTTGGTCAGGAACGAGGCGTCGACCGAGGTCAGTCTGTCCATGTGTGCCTGCGGGATCGGCGAACTACCCTACCCCGTTGAGCGGCCATTCGGGCGACTGCGCCTCGCTACCCTGTGGTGAGCGCAGGGCCGCGCCGGCTCGCCTAGCGCCCCGAAGCAGGGTCCTGCTTGCGGCGCCGCGCGGCTACTGCGCGGGCGTCGACCGCGCCGTGCAGACGGTCGAGCACGCGCTCGACCTGCACGGCGCCGCCGATCTACGTGCGCAAGGAGATCGTCCACAACAAGCACGTCGTCGAGCAGCTCAGCGAAGCGCGGCGCGATCTTCGTCGACCAGGAGACCGAGGTCCCCGAGGGCGAGATGGTCGTCTTCTCCGCCCACGGCGTCGCCCCGGCGTGCACGAGAACGCCGCCGAGCGCAGCCTGCGCACGATCGACGCGACCTGCCCGCTGGTCACCAAGGTCCACGTCGAGGCGCGCAAGTTCGCCGACCAGGGCTACACGATCGTCCTGATCGGCCACGAGGGCCACGAGGAGGTCGAGGGCACGACGGGCGAGGCGCCCGAGAGCATCGTGCTCGTCCAGACCGCCGACGACGTCGACGAGCTCGAGGTCCCCGACCCCGAGCAAGGTCGCCTTCATCACCCAGACCACGCTCTCGGTCGACGAGACGACCGAGATCATCGAGCGCCCTGCGCGCAAGCTTCCCGAGATCGTCGGCCCGCAGTCCGACGACATCTGTTACGCGACCACCAACCGCCAGATCGCGGTCAAGCAGCTCGCCCGCGAGTGCGACCTGGTGCTGGTGATCGGCTCGACCAACTCCTCGAACTCGAACCGCCTGGTCGAGGTCGCGCGCGAGCACGGCGCCGCCTCGCACCTGATCGACAACCACCTCCAGGTCCGGGACGAGTGGCTCGAGGGCGTCGAGACGGTCGGCATCACCTCCGGCGCGAGCGCGCCCGAGGAGCTGGTCGAGCGCCTGGTCGACCTCTTCCGCGAGCGCGGGGCCGAGGACGTCTCCGAGCTGCGGACCGTCGACGAGGACGTCCGCTTCATGCTCCCGAAGGAGATCCGCACCGAGCTGGCCGCCCGCGCCTAGCCCGGGCTCGGCGCGGTCTTGTCGGGACCCTCGCGAACTCGCGACCAGAAGCGGATGTACTCCCTCTCGTGGCCGATGCCGGCCTCTAGCGCCAGCCGGGCGCCCTCCGGGGTGTCGATCAGCGGGTTCGGCGGCCTGAGATCTCCTCGAATCGCCGCAGGTTCTCCTTGTGGGCGCTCGAGCTGCGTCGCGGCGAGCGTGGCCGGGTCGGCGCCGAAGAAGAGCTGCAGCAGCCCGGGGTCGCGGATCTCGTAGAGGTCGGGCCGGGTCCGCCGCCACTGGTCGAGCGCGTCGCGCCCGGCCTCGGTAAGTGGGTAGATGCGCCGGCGCCGCCCGCCCTCTCGCGCTCCTCGTCGAGCAGGCCCGCCTCGGCCAGCCGCGCGCACTCGGAGTAGAGCTGGGTGTGGGGGACCGACCAGAAGTGGGCGACGCCCGCCCGGCCGCCTGCTTGAGGTCGTAGGGGGTGGCCGGCCCGCACAAATCGACCAGGCCGAGGACCACGTAGGAGGTGGGGGTGAGACGCACGCTTGACAGCCATGACCATCTACACTACGGTCCGAATCGTTCGAAAAGAACTATGCAGGAGACATATGAGCCCGCACCGCCGCCGCCGCACCCCCGCCAAGGGCTTCGAGTCGCTCGAGCGAGGAGCGCGATCGACGCGCTGCCGGTCGAGGGCGAGCTTCCCGCCTGGCTGCAGGGCTCGCTGCTGCGCACCGGCCCGGCGAAGTGGGAGGTCGGCGAGCGGACGATGAACCACTGGTTCGACGGCCTGGCGATGCTGCACCGCTTCGCGTTCGGCGACGGCGACGTCTCCTACGCCAACCGCTTCCTGGAGGGCCGCGCCTACCGGGCCGCCGCGCGAGACGGGCGAGATCAGCTACTCGGAGTTCGCGACCGACCCCTGCCGGTCGCTGTTCCAGCGGGTGTACGGCGATGTTCTCGCCGAAGCTCAGCGACAACGCCAACGTCAACCTGGTCGAGCTCGGCGAGCGGTTCATCGCGATGACCGAGACCCCGATCCCGGTCGAGTTCGACGCCGAGACGCTGGCCACCGCCGGCGTCGCCTACGAGGTGCCGGGGATGCTGACCACCGCGCATCCGCACCTCGATCGGGCGAGCAAGGGGATGCTCAACTACGCCGCCGGCTCGGCCCGCGCAACGAGTACCGCTTCTTCCGGCTCGGCCGGACGCGGAGAGCCCGAGGTGATCGCCCGAAGCCCGCCGCGAGCCCGCCTACATGCACTCCTTCGGGCTCACCGAGCGCTGGATCGTGCTCGCCGAGTTCCCGTACGTCGTCAACCCGCTGCGCCTGGCGCTCACCGGCCGCCCCTACATCGAGAACTACCGCTGGAAGCCCGAGCTCGGGACGCGCTTCACCTCTTCGACCGGCGACGGGCGAGGCTGCCGGCCGTTCGAGACCGACGCTTCTTCGGCTTCCACCACGTCAACGCCTACGAGGACGGCGACGACGTGGTCGTCGACCTCTGCACCTTCGACGACGCCGCGATCGTCGAGGACCTCTACCTGGAGCGGCTGCGGGCCGGCAAGCCGATCGCGCCGGCCGAGCTGCGGCGGTTCCGGATCCGCCCGCGGCCGGCGACGGTCGAGCACGAGCGGCTGGTCGACGAGCCGTTCGAGCTGCCGCGGATCAACTACGGGCGCTGCAACGAGCGGCCCTACCGGTACGCGTGGGGCGTCGGCGAGCGCGGCGGCTGGCTCGACAGGATCGTCAGCGCCGACGTCGAGGAGCGCCGCCGAGGTCTGGGCGCGAGCCCGGCTGCTACCCGGGCGAGCCGGTGTTCGTCGCCGCGCCCGGACGCCGACGACGAGGACGACGGCGTGCTGCTCTCGGTCGTGCTCGACGGCCGCAAGGGCACTCGTTCCTGCTCGTGCTCGACGCCGCGACCTCGAGGAGCTCGCCCGCGCCGAGGTGCCGCACCACATCCCGTTCGGGTTCCACGGGCGCTTCGCCAATGGCCTCGCCACCTCAGCGCCGAGCAACGGCAGCTGAAGGAGGGAGTGGTGATGGAAGTCACGGGGCAGGCAAGCAGTGCGGCGCCTCCCGACGCTCGATGAGTTCGCGCGTGAGGTGGGTCAGGTCTTCCGAGCGCTGGCTGCCTCGCGCCGAGGAGGTGCACGGGTGGGTCGCGCGCTGGCTCGAGGCCTGGAACTCCCACGACCTCGACGCGCTGACCGAGCTGGTCAGCCGACGACGTCGTCTGGGAGGACCCCGCGATGTTCGGCGAGACGGTGCACGGGCGAGCCGAATTCAGGGCCTTCACCGAGAGCTTCCTTCGCGCCCTGCCCGACGTCCGCTTCGACGGCATCGGCGCGCCGTACCTGGCGACCGATGGCAACGGCCTGGCCGTTTCCTGGCGGATGACCGGGACCTTCACCGGGGAGCTGGACTGGTGGGGGAAGCGGTTTGGAGCCAACCCGCCGGCGTTTCGCTCCAACCGGCCGCCGCGTGGACCTCGAAGGGGTCGATCTGTACGAGTTGCGTGACGGGCTGCTGGCTCGCTGGACGATCGTCTATGACCTGCTCGGCCTCTCGCAGGCAGCTCGGCCTGATACCCGCCGGCGAACAGCCGGCTGCGCCCGGCTTCAGCTCCTTGGTCAACGGCTGACCGCCCCGTTGATGACCAAAGGCGGACGGGGCCGCACTACCCGGCCCTGGCGCTGCGGACATTCCGCTAGGGCCGGGAGCTAGCGGCGATCGAGCGCGGGTCTCCGGGAGCCGCTCGCAGAGCTCGCCGATCGACTCCAAGCACCCGGGCCGCGCCGGCGTCCTTCAGCTCTTCCGCTGAGAAGCCGCCGGTGAGGACCGCAAGGTCAGGGACCCCGGCGCCCTCGGCAGCCTTTACGTCCCAGGTCGAGTCGCCGACCATTACCGCCGGCCGCGTCTCAACCTTTTCCAGGGCTACCTGGATCAGGTCCGGCTCCGGCTTCGTCTGCTCAACGTCATCGGAGGTGGTCCAGCCCTCGACGCGCTCCCGGGCGTCGAGCAGGTCCAGGTAGTGGTCCACCTCCTCCTCCTTCGCCGAGCTGGCGAGGACGACCGTGGCCCCGTCCTCGCCGCTCGCGCACATGAGCTCGGTGGCGCCGTCCATCGCCTGCACTTCGCCGATCAGCTCGCCGTAGGCATCGCCCCTCTCGGCCACGCGGATCGCATCGCCGTCGGCCTCCTCGCCCTCCTCGCCGATCAGGGCGGCGACAAGCTGATTGCCGCCCATGCCGATGTGGCGGTGGATCTCCCAGAGCTGGACCGTGTAGCCATGGTCGCGCAACGCCCGGTACCAGGCAATCGCGTGCTGGTAGTTGGTGTCGACCAGGGTCCCGTCGACGTCGAGGATCGCTGCCGGCATGCGTTGGGGGCTACCCGCTGCGAGCGCCTACCATTCCGCCATGGCCACGACGCCGAAGCTCGACCCATCGGCGGTGGCCGATCTGGCCGAACGGCTGCGTGGCAACGTCAAGGCGGCGATCAAGGTCTCCGATGCCGTGCTGCGCGATCTGCTCGCCGCCCTGCTCGCCGAGGGGCACGTGCTGATCGAGGACCCCCCGGGGGTGGGCAAGACGGCGCTCGCGCGCGCCCTCGCCCGCTCGATCGACGCCGAGTACGCGCGCATCCAGTGCACCGTCGACCTTCTGCCCGCCGACGTGGTCGGCGCCAACGTCTTCAACCAGCGGGAGGCTCGCTTCGACTTCCATCCCGGGCCGGTGTTCGCGAACGTCGTCCTCGTCGACGAGATCAACCGCGCCTCGCCGAAGACCCAGTCCGGCCTGCTCGAGTGCATGCAGGAGGGACGGGTCACGGTGGAGGGCCGAAGCCACGAGCTCGCCCGCCCGTTCCTGGTCATCGCGACCCAGAACCCGGTCGAGTACGAGGGCACCTATCCGCTCCCCGAGGCGCAGCTCGACCGCTTCATGCTGCGGATCGCGCTCGGCTATCCGGGCGCCGCCGAGGAGGCCGAGATGCTCGATCAGCAGGCCGAGCGGGACCGCGTCCTCGACGTCTCGCCGGTCGCCGACCTTGCCACCCTGACCGCCGCCCAGGCCGCGGTCGGGCTCGTGCACGGCAGCGAGTCGCTGCGCCGCTACGTGGTCGCCCTCTGTGAGGCAACCCGGGGCGACGCCCGGGTCGAGCTCGGCGCCAGCCCGCGGGCCGGGCTGCTGCTGTTCCGGGCCGCGAAGGCGCTGGCCGCGATCGACGGCCGCGATCACGCGCTGCCCGACGACGTGCAGTCGCTCGCGCGCTCCGCGCTCGCGCACCGGCTTGCTGCTGCGGCCCGGGGTGCCGCCGGAAGAGCGCGGCGCGGTGATCTCCTCCGCGCTGGAGCGAGTTCCAGCTCTCTGAGAATCGCGATGACCCGGATGCGCGCCACCTGCTCTCTCGCGGCGGCGCTGCTGCTGTGCCGGCGCTGCCTTTGACTCGCCCTCGCTTTACGTGCCCGGGATCGGGCTGTTGTTGCTGGCCGGCACGGCGATCGCCTGGGTGGGGGCGGCGAGTCCGCGGGGCGTCGGTCGAGCGGCAGGACGGAGCATGGAGCGTCGTCGAGGGGGAGCCCTACCGGCTCGCAGACCCGAGTTCGGCCGGGCCGCATCAGGCCTCCGCAGGCGCGCGTGAGCGATCCGTTGCTCGAGCGTTCGATCCGGGTCGACCCCTCCTTCGGAGCCCTGGAGGCCGAGACGCGCTTCGAGCGGCGCGGACGCCGGCTGCTTCCACCGGCAGCCCTGGAGATCAGCGACCCGTTCCGGCTACGGGTCGCGAGGCTGGTCGGCTCCGAGCGGCCCGCGGTCCTGGTCCTGCCCCGGGTCGAGGCGGTCACGGCGCCGGTGCTGGGCGGTCGCCTCTTGCGAGGAGCCGGTGGGACCGGGGCCGGCGGGGAGGAGGGTGGCCTCGACGCCGCGGCGGTCGACTTCGAGCTCGATGGCCTGCGGCTCCTACCGGGTTGGCACGCTCGGCCTCGCGGATCCATTGGCGCAGCGCCGCTCGCAGCGGCGAGCTGGTCGAGCATCGACTGGTCTCCGGAGGCGGCTCGGACCCGCTGCTGGTCCTCGACGCTTACCGGCCCGATGGTCGCGAGGCGCTCGACCGCGCCGTCCGCGCCGCTGCCTCGCTCTGCGTTGCCCTAGCCCGCGCCGGGGGCTGCAATGTCCTGCTTCCGGACCGGGCGCGCCCGGTCCGGCTCGACCCGAGCCTGCGGGCCTGGCCCGAGCTTCACGCTCGGCTGGCGATGGTTGAGGGATCGAAGCGGATGCCGCGCCCCCCGCGGCGCGGATCGGTCGCCTACTGGGTCAGCGCTTCGCCGCAAGCCCGCGCCAACGCCGCCGCCGCCGGCGTTCGCGCCGGCGTCCTGGTGACTCCAGGCGACCCGGAGGCGCATGACGTCTCCTCGCTCGCCGGCTGCCGAGCTCGCGCGATCGAGCGTGACCCGAGCGAGTCACCGACGACGAGGGCCGCATGATCGAGCGCACTGAGAATCGCCTGAGGCTGGCGTCATTTGCGGCTCTCGCCGCGTTCACGGCGGCCAACTGGGTGGCGCTGGTGTCCGACCCGCCGGTGGGCCGCTCGATCATCGCGGCTCTCTGCGCCGCCGCCGGCGCCCTTGTCCTGATGGCGACCGCCCCCAGGGTGCCGAGTCGCTGGCGCGCCGGCGTCTGCGCGGGGCTGGTCCTCGCCGCGATCGTCTGCTTGGCCTCGCTGGCTCTCGGGCTGCCGGCGCGGCGGCTTCTTCCCTCCGGCTGAGCGAGCTGAGCAGCGGGGTGGGGACGGCATCGGCTCGCTCTGGCCAGCCGATCACCCCTATGACGGCGGAGACACCTGGTCGCCACTGGCCCTGCTTCTGGCTCTGGCGCCGCTTCTCGCCCTCGCCGCGGCACTGAGCTTCTGGCCGCATCGCGGAGGCGGACGCTGGATGCGCCGCTGCGGGTTGGTGGTCCTGCTGGTCAGCTACGGAGTCGCGGTAACCGTCAGCCCGCCGAGCCACCCGCTTCTCAACGGGGCGCTGCTGTTCGCGCTGCTCGCGGCCACTCTCTGGTCGCCGTCGCTGGGCCGCCGCCCGGCGCTGCTCTCGGTTGGACTGATCGGCGCCGCGGCCTTGATCGCCATACCCGTCGCCGCCAAGCTTGACGGCTCGGAGCCCTGGCTCGATTACCGCAACTGGGACTTCGGAGGCGCGGCCGCCGGCGCGGTCGAGAGCTTTGACTGGAACCAAGGGTACGGGCCGCTTGACTGGCAGCGCGACGGCTGCACCCTGGTCGAGGTGCGAAGCGCGGAGCCGCACTACTGGGCGACCGAGGTGCTCGATCATTTCGACGGCACGGGCTGGGTCGGGTCGAGCGGCCAGCCTGGAGTCGACTTGCCGATCGACGCCGGGGGCGATCTGCAGAAAACCCTGAACACGAAGTGGGTGGTGCCCCTGCGATTCGAGGTCCGCGCCCTGAGCAGCCAGCTGCTCGTCCGGGCCGGGACGGTGCTCAGCGTCAGCGGGGCCGACCCGTTGCCCGAGTCCGCGCAGGGAGTGTCGGTGAGCAGGCCGCTCAGAGAAGGGGACTCCTATTCGATTCGCGCCTATGACCCGCAGCCGACGGCTGCCGCGATGCGCTCCTCCGAGGCGGCGTATCCGGCCAGGCTGTCGCGTTACACGACCGTCGACGTTCCCCGGGTCGGCAAGCTGGCGCCACCTAACACCAACGTCCAATCGCCGCCCCTGGCGATCACCCTGCGCTCGGTCACCGTGCCGTTGCGAGGTGGTCCGGCGGCCGCGGCCGCGCCCGGACTTCTGGACTCGCCCTACGCACCGGTCTATCGACTGGCCAGGCATCTGGCGGCCGGCAGGCCGACGGCGTTCGCGGTCGCCGCCGCGATGCAGCGCTATCCGCGCTCCCGCTACCGATACGACGAGTCGCCGCCCACGCACCGCTTCGCGCTGCCCGCGTTCCTGTTCAGGGACCGGCGCGGCTACTGCCAGCAGTTCTCAGGTGCGATGGCACTGATGCTGCGGATGGTCGGGATCCCGAGCCGCGTCGTCGGCGGGTTCGCACCCGGGGAGCGGATCCGCGACGGCTTCGTGGTCAGCGACTTCGATGCCCATTCCTGGGTCGAGGTCTACTTCAACCGGATCGGCTGGGTGACCTTCGACCCGACGCCCGCCGCCGCCCCCGCGGTCGCCCGCAGCATCGGTCCGACCGCCAGCGCGCGGCGTCCGTTCGGCCGGTTCCAGACCGGCTCGCCGCGGAGTCGTTTGCCGGCGAGAAGGCGGGCCGCAGGGGGAGGCGGTCCGACGAGCTTCGCTGTTGGCTGGGTCGCGCTCGTGGCGGCGCTTGCGATTGCCGCGCTGGTGGCGATCGCGGCCGTGATTCACCGTGGCGCGCGGCACCGGGAGCTGGGATCGACGCAGCTCGCCGAGCTGCAGGCGATCGAGCTGCGAGCCGCGACGGCTCGCTTGGGCCCGGCGCAGAGGCCCGGCGTGACCCTGCGCGGCCTGGAGGCGAGCCTGGGGCGCGCAAAAAGGCACGGTGCGGCTACTTACGCGGCTCATTTGCGTCGCAGCCGTTACGCGGCAGGGGCGATCGAGCCGCCAAGCTCGCGGCAGCGCCGTAACGCTCGACGCGCGCTCGCCTCCGGGCTGGGCTGGCAGGGTCGGCTGCGCATCTGGCTGCTGATGCCGCCCGGTGGTCCGACGGCGCGGTGGCGAAGTTGAGCGCTCAGGGAACGCCCGGGGAGAAGCTCAACGACCAGACATCCACCGCGCCCGTCCCGGCCTCGAGGGCGATCCGGTGCCGCTCGTTGCGGGGGTGGGTGCTGAGCTCGTAGAGGCCGGCGCCTTCGATGCCAATTTCCTCGCTGGGCCGATCGTCGATCGTGACCAGGACGATGCCCCGACCCTCGAGGGTGGCGTGGGCCCCGGCGGCCTCGTATTCGAGGCTCACCCCATCGCCGCCGGCGCCGAGCCGCAGCGGCGCCCCCTCGGCGCCCGGGAAGAGCTCCGGGGTGGGGGGGATCACCGCGGCGCCGGCTGCGTCGGTCGGGCGCAGCGGCTGCATCGGCGGCGGCAGCTCGCGCAGCGCGTCCTCGGCTCGCAGCTCCTCCTGGATCGCCTCCTCTGTGGAGTCGTAGTCGCCCTCGCCGAAGTGGTACCAGCGCAGCACCCCGTCGCGGCCCCAGAGGAAGAGGCTCGGCCATCCCTTGCAGCCGTAATCGAGCCAGATCTCGCGCTCGGCGTCGATTGCGACCGGGTGCGCGACGCCGAGTCGCTCCAATCCCATGCGCACTACGTCGGGGTCGGCTCCGAAGGCGAAACGGGGAGCCTGCACACCGAGCACCGTAAGCCCGGCATTCGCGTAGCGCCGCTGCCACTCGCTCACATAGGGCAGCGCTCGCACGCTGTTCAGCTGCGCGAAGTCGAAGAAGTGGACGAGGACAGGACCGCCGGCGCTCAGCGCCTGCATTGGCGCCGGCCGTCCGCCGACCCAGGCGATGCCGGAGGGCAGGTCGGGGGCGGCGATGTCAGGTCGTTCTGGCCGCACCCGGCCAAACATATTGCGCAAGCGGCGGAATCCCCACCCGCCCCCGCTGCAGCGACACCGGACGGCGCCAATAACATGCCGGTCCGAACCGACCCGAGGGGAGGCAGCGTGAACACGTTCTGGCAGCGAATCGAAGTGGCGCGCACCCGGTGCAACGTCCTGGAGCACCCGTTCTACGTGCGCTGGTCGAAGGGCGAGCTGAGCCGCGAGGAGCTGGCCGAGTACGCCGGTCAATACCGGCACGCGACCGAGGCGATCGCCAGGCTCAGCGAGCAGGCCGCGGGCGCCGCCCCGGAGGCGGAGCGGGCGCAGCTGCGCCGGCATGCCTGCGAGGAAGCTGATCACGTCGAGCTCTGGGACGGGTTCGTGGAGGCGGTCGGCGGCGAGGCCGCCGCCGCGCCGACGCCGCAGACACGCGAGTGCGTGGCCGCTTGGACGGCCGATGACGGGCTGCTGCCCTCGCTGGTGCGCCTCTATGCGATCGAGAGCGGGCAGCCGCAGATCTCGCGGACCAAGCGCGAGGGCCTGGCGACTCACTACGGGGTCGGCGACGGGGAGGGCAACGCCTACTTCCGGGTCCACGAGCGGCTCGACGTCGAGCACGCACGGGCCGGGCGCGAGCTGGTCGATCGCCGCCTGCAGGGGGCCGACGAAGACGCGCTGCTGAGCGCCGCCGAATCGGCGCTGCGCGCCAACTGGCGCCTGCTCGACGGCGTCGGCGCCTCTGGGTAGTGCCGGCGGAGGCCAAGCCCGGCTCGACCGCAGCGACGCCCCGGAAGCGGCGGTCGCGCTGGCTTGACCGCGTGATCGGCATCGTCCTCGGCCTGGCGCTGGGGATCGGAGTGATCGTCGTCTTCGTCTTCGAAGGCAGCGAAGGCACGATCGACGCGCCGCGAATCTCCGGCATCCAGGGCGGCGGTGGACGTTCCGGGGGGCCGTCGCGAACCGCGCGCGTGCCGCTGGTCAAGGTGATCGGCGGCAAGCCGCCCCCCAGCGGCCCGGTCCGGCTCGACTTCCAGCAAGGTCGCATCGCCCGCTTCGTCGTCGGCTCCGACCAGGAGCTGGGCGTCGATGTGGTCGGCTACGGGGTCAGCCGCACGGTCGGGCCCGGGCGCACGCTGGTCTCCTTCAGGGCCCGCAAGTCCGGCCAGTTCCCGATCGTCGCCTCGGCCTCGGAGATTGAGATCGCCAGCCTGCGCGTCGCGCGACCCTGAGCGACGATGCCTAGAATCGCCCCGTGACCATGGCTCGCCGACCAGCCTCGATCGCACGCTCGGCATCGCTGATCGCCCTGGCGGCGCTGGCGGTCCATCAGCTGCGCTACCTGCTCGCCTACGGCTCCGGCGCCCACGAGCAGCTTGCCCGTCAGGGCCACGGATATCTGCTCGAGGCGCTGCCGATCCTGGCCGGGTTCGCGATCGCGACTCTGGCCGGCGGGCTGCTGCGCGTCGCCCTCTCCGCCGCCCCCGCCCCCTCGATTGGGTCACCACGGACGCGGGCGATCATCTACGCGGCGACGGTCCTCTCGGTGTTCGTGGTCCAGGAGACGGCCGAGGGCCTGCTGGGCGCTGGGCACGCGTCCGGGCTCGGGGCGGTCTTCGCGGGCGGCGGCTGGCTTGCGCTGCCCCTGTCGCTGCTATTCGGCTCGATCTGTGCGGCGCTCGACGGCGGCCTTGCCCGCGTCGAAGGCCTGGTCGCGGCCCCCGGCACCTCGTTGCCGTCGCGGCGCCCCCGTTGCCGGGTTACAGCCGGGCGAACCTGGCTCCGCATAGCGGCTGCTTCGCGGCCGCTCGAGTTCGGCCTTGCCCGCCGCCCGCCGCCACAGCCTTCCTGAGCCCGAGCCGCGGCGACGCGGTTCCAATCGGCGACGCGGGGAGGACTGCGCCGCCTCGAGCAAAGGAGAGTGAATGTCAGACCGATCGAAGATCGGCGTCGGTGTAGCGGTGCTTGCCATCGCTGTCGTCCTGTTCATCGTCCTCAGCGGCGGCAGCGACGACAACTCGCCTGGAAGCGGCCAGGGCACGGGCCCGACCGCGAAGCAGGGAGCCGCAATCCCGGTGATCCATCTGCGCGGCGGCGAGCCCGTCGGGGGTCTCGCGTCGCTTGCCGTGACCAGCGGCGACCCGGTGCGCTTCAAGGTCACTTCAGACATCGAGGGTGAGGTCCATGTGCACGGCTATGACTTCGAGAAGCCGATCAAGGCGGGCGGCAGCGTCAGCTTCGACTTTCCCGCCAACCTCGAGGGCGCCTTCGAGGTCGAGCTGCATCACGGCGGCGGTGAGAACACGATCGCTGACCTGAAGGTCGAGCCCGGCTGATGAGCCGCGGCCTGCGCAGGGCGGGGGCGATCGGCGCCGTGCTTGCGGCGCCGATCGCCGCCCTGGCGATTCCCCAGCCGGCGCTCGGCCACGCGCTCACCGCGCGCGCCGACCTCCCGATCCCGGCCTGGCTGTTCGCCTGGGGGGCCTCGATCGTCTTGCTCGTCTCCTTCTTCGCCCTCTCGACGCTCTGGAGGCAGCCCCGCTTCGAGCAGGAGCATTGGCGCCCGCTCGAGGGCGCCTCGCGCCTGCTGCTCAACCCGTTGCTCGAGCTGGTGGCGGGCCTGATCGGCGTCTTCTTGCTCGGTATCGCGATCTGGTCCGGCATTCACGGCACCGAGGCCTCGGACCGGAATCTCTCGGTCACCTTCCTCTTCGTGACCTGCTGGCTCGGGTTCCCGCTGCTCAGCATCTTGTTCGGCGACGTGTTTCGGGCTTTCAACCCCTGGCGGGCGATCGGCCGTCTGGTCGGGGGCGCGTTCAGGGCCCTGAGCGGCCAGGCCCCTGCCCACGCCCGCTACCCGCAGCGTCTCGGGCGCTGGCCCGCAGCCGCCGGGCTGGTCGCCTTCGTCTGGCTGGAGCTGATCTACGGGTCGGGGGGGACGGTGGGGCTGACGCCACACTCGGTCGGCGTCGCGGCGCTCGTCTACAGCGCCTACACGCTGGCGATGATGACCGTCTTTGGAACCGAGCAATGGGTGCGGCGGGGCGAGACCTTCTCCGTCTACTTCAACATGTTCTCGCAGCTCTCCGTGCTCGAGGTCAGAGACGGGGAGCTCGGCCGTCGCCGGCTGTTCTCCGGGGCCGCACAATGGGGAACCGTTCCCGGCTCGGTGGCGCTCGTCGTCGCTTCGATCGCGACGACCAGCTTCGACGGGGCCGAGGAGGGCGCCTTCGCGGACCCGATCAAGAGCACCTTCCAGCGCTTCGTCGACGCAGGCATCAGCCTGATCACGGCATTTCGCCTCACCGACAGCATCTTCTTGATCCTCACCCTGGTCGGGGTAGCGGCCCTCTTCCTGCTCGGAGTGCAGGGGATGCGGACGATCCGCAACGCGCCGCCGGTCGCCCAGCTGCGGACCGGCTTCGCACACACGCTGATCCCGATCGCGTTCGCATATCTGGTCGCTCACTACTTCAGCCTCTTCGTCTTCCAAGAGCAGGCCCAGTTCACCTACCTGCTCTCCGATCCGCTCGGGACCGGATCCGACATCTTCGGCACCGCCGGCAGCGGGATCGACTACGGGGTGCTGGGGACGAACGCGATCTGGTACGTCCAGGTCGCCGCCCTCGTCGTCGGGCACGTCTGCGGCCTGACCATGGCCCACGACCGGGCGCTCGCCTACTGGAAGGACTACAGACAGGCCTCGCGCTCGCAGTACTGGATGCTCGCGGTGATGGTCGGCTTCACCTGCTTCGGCCTCTATCTGCTCTCGCAGGCGAACCGTTGACCAGGGGTGTTTCGACCTGATTCCTGAAGGGCACGAGCAGCTGATTCCATACGCCCACGCCGGGCACTGGCTCTGGGTGCTCTACGTTCCGCCGGTCCTGGTGGTGGTATTCGCGATCATCAGGACGACGATCGCGGAGCGGCGCGCCGAGCGCGAGGAGCGCAAGGCCGAGGATAAGCGGGGGGCCGATCGGTGAAGACGATCCGGCGCGGGGCGGCGCTGATCGCGGCCTGCGTCGTGATGCTCGCGCTCAGCTCAGCGACCGCTCCGGCGAAGCTTCTCGACGGCTATTGCAGCCGCACCGGCGACTACTGCACGCGCGTCGTCGCCAGGGGACAAAAGACGTTCCTCGGCATCTCCACCTTCAGCTTCACCGGCAAGTACACGCTCTGCACGCGCAAGGGCAGTGGCGGCCGCCGCGATTGCAGGCGCTTCCGCCTCCACAAGCGGGGCGACACCTATCGCTCCTTCGTCAGGTTCAGGACCCACTTCTCGGTCCAGGGGTCCGGCAACTACTGCGCCAGCTGGCACAAGCTACGGTCGAGGCTGGGGCCGAAGCTCTGCTTCGCCTTCAAGGGCGCCTGACGGCGGCGATCCTCAGGACCCCAGCAGTTCGCCGAGGCGCTCCTCGAGCGCGGCGGAGATCTCGTCGCGGAGCCTTCCCTCGCCGAGCCGCTCGACCAGCGCTTCGAGGAAGGCCTCGATGATCAGCCGCCTCGCGGTGCCCTCGTCGAGGCCGCGCGCGCGCAGGTAGTGCAGCTGCTCACGGTCGATCTGCGCGACCGCGGCGGCGTGCGTGCAGCGCACGTCGTTGGCCTCGATCTCGAGGCCCGGGATCGCGTCGGCGTGGGCCTTCGTCGACAGAAGCAGATTCCGACTTTCCTGAAAAGCGTCGGTCTGCTGGGCGCCGGGATCGACGCGGATCATCCCCCGCCATACCGCGGTGCCGCGGTCGGCGAGCACGCCGCGGAAGGCGAGGTCGGAGAAGGTGTTGGGTGCGGCGTGCTCCTGGGTGGTGTCGAAGTCGAGGTGCTGGCTGCCGCCGCCCGGCGTAGGCGCCGGTCACCCGCGCCTCTGAGCCCTGGCCGGCGAGCTTGGTCTCCATCCGCACCTTGCCGCGCGCCGAGCCGAAGCCCAGCGCCGTCCAGTCGAGTGAGCCGTCGCGGCCGACCTCGGCGCGCTGGGTGGCGAAGATCCAGCTCTGCTCGGAGATGTCCTGCTTGCAGACGTAGCGCAGCCGGGCCCCGTCACCGACCCGCAGCTCGACGACGCTGTTGAGGACCGCGTCGAGCTCTGAGTCCTCGGAGCCGTAGCTCTCCCAGACCTCGGCCTCGGCACCCTCCTCGAGCACGATCAGGGTGCGCCAATGAAGGGTGGAGCCGGCAGCGCCCTGGACGGCCGAGACCTCGATCGGCTCGGGGACGCGGACACCGCTGGGGACGTAGACGAGGACGCCGGCCTCCCAGCCGGCGTCGTTTCGGGCCACGAAGGGATCCTCGATCGAGACCAGCGAGCCGAGGTGCTCGCGCAACGCGTCGGGTCGCTCGGCGAGGGCCGCGTCGAGCGGCAGCACGATCGCGCCCGCGTCGGCGGCGCCGCCATCCTCGAGATCGACGGTGCCGTTCGCCGGCTCGTAGGCGTCGAGGTCGAGGCCGGCGAGGTCGGTGAACTCCCAGCCCTTCTGCTTGGCGTCCGGCAGCGCCAGCTCGCTCGCCAAAGAGGCGCCCTGGCGGCGCCTCTCGGTGAGCCAGTCGGGCTCGGGCTCCGCCAACCCCGCCGCCCCCGGACGCGAAGCGGAGGAGGCGGCGGGCCCGATTCAGCCAATCGAGCCTTCCATCTGCAGCTCGATCAGCCGGTTGAGCTCGACCGCGTATTCCATCGGCAGCTCCTTGGTGACCGGCTCGATGAAGCCGTTGACGATCATCTTCGAGGCCTCTTCCTCGTCGAGGCCGCGGCTCTGCAGGTAGAAGACCTGCTCGTCGCCGACCTTCGAGACCGTCGCCTCGTGGCCGACGTCGGCGTCGGACTCGTCGATGCGGATCGTCGGGTAGGTATCCGAGCGCGACTCCTCGTCGAGCATCAGCGCGTCGCAGACGACTTTCGAGCGGCTCTCGGTGGCGCCCTTGGCGACCTCGAGCAGCCCGCGGTAGGTCGAGCGCCCGCCGTCCTTGGCGATCGACTTCGCGAAGATCGAGGAGGTCGTGCGCGGGGCGCCGTGGATGATCTTCGCGCCCGCGTCCTGATGCTGGCCGTCGCCCGCGAAGGCGATCGAGAGCACCTCGCCGTGGGCGCCCTCGCCGAGCAGGTAGATCGACGGGTACTTCATGGTCAGCTTCGAGCCGAGGTTGCAGTCGACCCACTCCATCGTCGCGTTCTCCTGCGCGATCGCGCGCTTGGTGACCAGGTTGTAGACGTTCTGGGACCAGTTCTGGACCGTCGTGTAACGGACCCGCGAGCTCGGCTTGGCGATGATCTCGACCACCGCCGAGTGCAGCGAGTCGGTCGAGTAGACCGGCGCCGTGCAGCCCTCGATGTAGGTGACGTCGGAGCCCTCCTCGGCGATGATCAGGGTGCGCTCGAACTGGCCCATGTTCTCGGTGTTGATCCGGAAGTAGGCCTGCAGCGGCATCGCCACCTTGACCCCGGCCGGGACGTAGACGAACGAGCCGCCCGACCAGACGGCGGAGTTGAGCGCCGCCAGCTTGTTGTCGTTGGGCGGGATCACGGTCGCCCAGTGCTCGCGCACGATGTCCTCGTGCTCGCGCAGGGCGGTGTCCATGTCGGTGAAGATCACGCCCTGCTCCTCGAGCTTCTCGTTTACCTGGTGATAGACGACCTCGGACTCGTACTGGGCGCCGACCCCGGAGAGGAACTTGCGCTCCGCCTCCGGGATGCCGAGGCGGTCGAAGGTCTTCTTGATGTCATCCGGCACCTCGCTCCAGTCACGGCTGTTCTTCTCGGAGGCGCGGACGAAGTAATGGATGTCGTTCCAGTCGATCGTGCCCAGGTTGCCGCCCCAAGTCGGAGTCGGACGCGCCTCGAAGTGCTCGTAGGCCTTGATGCGGAAGTCGCGCATCCACTGCGGTTCGCTCTTGTACTCGGAGATCGACTCGACGACCTCGCGCGAGAGCCCCTTCGGGGCCTTGTAGGCGTAGCCGGTCTCGGGATCGTGGAAGCCGAACTTCTCCTTGTAGTCGGCGTTGATCCCCTGCAGGTCCTGTTGCTCTGCGACTACCTCGGGCGTTGCCATCTCAATTGACCTCCAGTTGAATGGTCTCGTTCTCGACCGTGACCGGAAAGGTCTCCACGGGCACGTAGGCGGGAAGCGTCTTCGGCCTGCCGTTTGTCAGATCGAACAGCGAGCCGTGACGGGGGCACTCCACGGTACAGGCATCGGGATCGAACTCGCCCTCGGCGAGCGGGCCGTCGTCGTGCGAGCAGCGATCCTCGATCGCGTACAGATGCCCGTCGCAGTTGAAGACGCCGATCTTGCGGCCCTCGACCTCGACGAGCTGCGTCTCTCCGGGCGGAAGCTCCGCCGCGGGGCAGACGGTGACCTTGTCGCTCAAGCGTGCCTTTCCAGGTTGTGATTGAAGTCACGTAAAACCTACTGTTGCACTCGGATTTTAGCGGGCGGGGGGCGCGGCCGGCTCGCGGTGCCTGAACGTCCGCCTCGCGTGCTCGGGACGTTCGAGGCGACGCCGGAACGGCAGCTCAGATGCCTGAGCGCTGAAACTCGGCCGGGTCGCCTCGCTCGCCCTCGTCCTCCCAGTCGGCGGACTGGCCGAGGCTGGCGCCCTTGACGACCTTGAGCCCGAGCAGCGCGCACTTCATCCTCGTCGCCGAGATCTCGATCCCGAGCAGCTCGAGGACGAAGTCCTTGTCGAGGCGCAGCAGCTCTTCGCGAGTCTTGCCGGCCAGCTCGTCGCTGAGCAGCGAGCTGGCCGCGGTCGAGATCGCGCATCCCTTGCCCTCGAAGCGCACCTCCGCGACCCGTCCCTCGTCGTCGAGCTTTATCCGCACCTGCTGCTCGTCGCCACAGAACGGGTTCGTGTCCTCGAACTCGAGGTCGAAATCCTCAAGCGCTCCGAAGTTGTGCGGGCGCTTGTAGTGCTCGAGGATCTGGTCGCGGTAGAGCTCGTCCATCACAGCTCGAAGACCCGGCGGGCGTCAATCAGCCCGTCGATCAGCCGGTCGATCTCCGCCTGGGTGTTGTAGACCGCGAGGCTGGCGCGGGTCGTGGCCGCGACGCCGAGCCGCTCCATCAGGACCTGGGCGCAGTGGTGCCCGGCGCGAACCGCGACGCCGTGCCGGTCGAGGATCTCGGAGACGTCATGGGCGTGCACTCCCTCGAGCTCGAAGGAGACGATCCCGGTGCGGTCCTCTCCGGCCGGAGGACCGAATATCCGCAGCCCGGGGACCTCCGCGAGCCGTGCGAGCGCGTACTCGGCCAGCTCGGACTCGTGCGCGTGGATCGCGTCGGTGCCGAGCTCGTCGATCCAGTCGATCGCAGCCGCGAGCCCGACCGCCTCGGCGATCGGGGGAGTCCCTGCCTCGAAGCGGGCCGGGACCTCGGCCCAGCTGATCGTCTGCTTTTGCACCTTGTGGATCATCGACCCGCCGCCCTCATATGGCCCCATCGCGTCGAGAAGCTCGCGGCGCCCCCAGAGGACCCCGACGCCGGTCGGCCCGTAGGCCTTGTGACCGGTGAAGCCGTAGAAGTCGGCACCCAGCCGCCCGATGTCGAGCCCCAGCTTCGGTGCTGCCTGGGCGCCGTCGACGAGTACCAGCGCGCCCGCGTCGTGGGCCATGCGGCTGAATTCCTCGATCGGGTTGATCGTGCCGAGCACGTTGGAGACATGTGCCACGGCGAGAATCTTCGGCTCCCGCTCCAGTGCTGCCGCCAGATCGTCGAGGTCGATTCGCCCCTCGTCGGTGACGGGGACCCAGTCCAGCACCGCGCCGACTTCTTGAGCAAGCAGGTACCAGGGGACGACATTGGAGTGATGCTCCATCTCGGTGATCACGATGCGGTCGCCGGCGCCGACGTTGGCGGCGCCCCAGGCGCGGGCGACGAGGTTGATCGCCCCGGTCACGTTGCGGGTGAAGACGACCTCGCGGCGCTCGGCGCGCAGGTGGGCGGCGATGCGGATCCGTGCCTCCTCGTAGAGTCGCGTCGACTCCTCGGAGAGCGTGTGGACGCCGCGGTGGACGTTGGCGTTGCTTTGCCGGTTGAAGTCGTCGAGCGCCTCGAGCACGGCGAGCGGCTTCTGGGCGGTGGCGCCGTTGTCGAGGTAGGCGAGCGGCTCGCCGTTGATCTCGCGCGAGAGGATCGGAAACTCGGCCCTGATCTCCTCGATCGAGCGTGGGAGGGCGGCGGGGGCGGTTGCGAGTGGCTTCATTCGACTCGAAAGGCCGCTATGCAGCGGCCTCGACCTCCTCGCGAATCCAGCCGTAGCCCTTCGCCTCGAGCTGCTCGACCAGCTCCGGGCCGCCCTCCTTCACGATCCGGCCCTCGAACATCACGTGCACGGCGTCGGGCTTTACCAGGTGCAGGATCCGCTGGTAGTGGGTGATGATCAGGACTCCCATCTCGGGCCCGGTGAAAGTGTTGACCCCTTCGGCGACTGTCCGCAGCGCGTCGATGTCGAGCCCTGAGTCGGTCTCGTCGAGGACCGCGATCTGCGGTCGCAGCAGCGCCAGCTGAAGGATCTCCATGCGCTTCTTCTCGCCGCCCGAGAACCCGTCGTTCAGGTAGCGGCTGGAGAAGTCGCGCGGGATGTTCATCAGCTCCATCGCCTCCTGCGCCGTCTTCGCGAACTCCTTTATCTTGACCGGCTGCTCGCCGCGCGATTCGCGCTGCGCGTTGATGATCATGCGCAGGTACTTGCTCACCGTCACGCCGGGAATCGCGACCGGGTACTGGAAGGCCATGAAGAGCCCCGCGCGGGCCCGGACGTCGGGATCTGCTTCGGTCACGTCCTCGCCCTTGTAGGTGATCGTGCCCTCGGTCACCTCGAGGCTCGGGTGGCCCATGATCGCGTTCGCGAGCGTTGACTTACCGGAGCCGTTCGGCCCCATAAGGGCATGGATTCGGCCCTTCTCGACGTCGAGGTCCAGCCCCTTGAGGATCTGCTTTCCCTCGGCGGTCACATGCAGGTTGCGGATCTCCAGATCAGCCATCAAGTCTCCATCTTGTTTGTTTGAGGTCGGGCGATGCTAGGCCGCGCTGCCCACGGCCCCTTTGCCTTCGCGCGGCCCGGCGAACTCGACCAGGTCGGCAAGGGTCGTCCCGGAGAGCGCCTTGTTGACGCCGCCCTGCACACGGGTCCAAAGGAGCTTCGTCGCGCAGGCATGGTCGGCGTCGGTCTCGTGCGAGCAGAGCACCTTCCCCTCCGGCGTGAGGTGAAAGCACTCCATCGGCGTGATTTGGCCCTCGAGGGCCTCGACCACCTCGTCCATGGTGATCTTGGCCGCCGGGCGCGCGAGCCGGTAGCCGCCGTGGGCGCCGCGGGTCGAGGTGACCAGCTCCGCTTGGCGCAGCTTCGCGACCAGGTGCTCGAGGTAGCTGAGCGGCAGGTTCTCGGCCTCGGCGACGGCGCTGAGGGCGACCGGCTCCGACCCCGGCTGACGGCCCAGCTCCACCATCAGACGAACTCCGTACTCCGCTTTGGTCGAGAACAGCATCGAACTAAATCCTACTCGATTGGTCGGTTATGGCCCGGCACCAATCGATCGAGCGCCAAGCCCGAGGTGCTCAATGAATGTCATCGACAAGCTCGGGCTCGGCTGGTCAAGCCTTGCGGCCGAGCAGGCGGCCGATCGGAGCGAGGATCGAGACCACCGGAACTTGCAGTACCTGGGGAGGCGAGGTGGTGCGGAACTCGTCGCGATACTCGCTGGCGATCACCGCGGTCTGAAGCAGGCCGGGCTTGCCGGCTCCCCCAAGGGCGACGATCGTCTCGAAGAAGCTTTCGGTTCGCAGCGCCGGCCGTGTCTGCCACAGCGTCCTGGCCCGCTCCGGGCCCTCGTTCCACATCGCGTGCGGCACACCGGCCTCGATGTCGAGGGAGTCGCCGGCCCGCAGCTCGCGCTCGGTGCCCTCGATTCGGGCCCGCAGGGTTCCCTCGAGGATCTCGAAGTGCTCACGCTGGCGCGGATGGAAGTGCTCGACCGGCTTCGCCGAGCCGTGTTCGTAGGTCGCCTCCATCTCCAGCAGCTCGCCGTCCGTGTCGGCGGCCGTCTTTCGGAACAGGAGGCTGAACCCGGTCGCCTGGTTCGAGATTCGCTCGCCGCTCGAGGCCATTGCGTAAAGAATAAATTGCGGCGGCGGCGCCGCCTGACAATCTCATGCGACCGCTTCGCGGCCTGACATGCACCTGCGGCGACACTCTGTGTCGCCGCCCAACACCAACCTGCCGCTCCACTTCGTTTCGCGGCCGATCATCTATGGAGGCGGCTGATCCGCTCGCGCAGCCGCGGCCACGGGTTGATTCGCAAGCCTCCCGCAGCCGCCCGCAGAGCCCGCCCCAGGGTCGAGTCGCCGAACCGCTCGGGGTCCGGGAGGGCCATCACCAGCTCGGTGTGACCGGAGGCACTGCGCCGAGTGTGCGATCCCCTGGGGGCGAGATGGCGGAAGAGCTCCAACGCGTCGGTGTTGTCGCTCATCACCACGGCGACGAAGTTCTCGATGCCCTCCTCGCGGGCCCGGCCGACGAGCTCTTGAAGCAGCGCCGTGGCTACCCCGCGGCCCTGCCAGGGATCGCCGACGGTGACCGCGACCTCGGCCTCGGTGGGGTCGTCGCGGCGCACGTAGCGCGCCACTCCGACGATCATCCCGTTCTCCGGGTCGATTGCGGTCAGCGCCTCGTGATCGTGGTGGTCGATCTCGGTCAGGTAGCGCAGGTCCTGCTCGTTGAGGCTCGCCAGCGGGGCGAAGAAGCGCCGGTAGCGGCTCTCCGGGCTGAGCTGCTCGAAGCCGCTGGCGAGGCGGCGCTTGTCGTCGGAGCGCAGCGGCCGCAGCAGCAGCTCCAGCCCATCCGCGACCACGACGTGCCTTGAGGCTGTGCCGCTGCCTTCCTCGGCCATCTGCTCAGGGCTCGATCAGCCCGCGCCGGATCGCGTAGCGGACCAACTCGACCCGATCGCGCATCCCGAGCTTCCGCATCGCGTTGCCGCGGTGGTTCTCGACCGTCTTCTCGGAGAGGTGGAGGATCTCGGCGATCTGGCGCGTCGTGTGGGCCTCCGCGACGAGCTTGACGATCTCCTGCTCGCGCGGAGTGAGGTCCTCGTCGGCCTCGTCACGGCCGCGCTCCAGCACGTCCTTGATCAGAGCCTGCTGAGCCGACGGGGTGAGGAAGGGCTCGCCGCGCTGCACCGCCCGGATCGCCTCCAGCAGGTCGGCGTCGGCCTGCGTCTTCAGAACGTAGCCGGAGGCACCCGCCTTCAACGCCTCGAACAGGTAGCGCTCGTCATCGTGCATCGAGAGGATCAGCACCGAGACCTCTGGGACCTGGCGCTTGATCTCGCGCGTCACCTGCAGGCCGGTCAGCTTCGGCATCCGCACGTCGAGGATCGCCAGGTCGGGTCGCTCCCGGATCACGGCGTCACGGGCTTCCGCCCCGTCGGCGGCCTCGCCGATCACCTCGATGTCGGGCTGGCGCTCGAGCAGCAACCGCAGTCCGGAGCGAACGATCCCGTGATCGTCGGCGATCAGCACCCGCATCAACCCCACCAGCCTCTCGCTTCGCAATCGCTGCCTTCCCGCACTCTGCTCAGCGCCCACATGACCGGCAAGTATCGTGGACGCCGTGACGGCTGAAGAGCTCCCCGGCGAGCCGACCTCTTACCTGACCCTGCAGGAGGGGACCCAGGTGCGCAGCTCCGACGGCGAGTCGGTCGGGAGCGTCGCCCACGTGCTCGCCGACGAGCAGGACGACATCTTCGACGGCATCGTGATCGCGGCCGGGAGCCGGCACCTGTTCGCTGACGCAACCCAGATCGACGAGCTGCGCACCGACGCCGTGACCCTGAGGCTCGACGCCGCGGCCTGCCGCTCCCTGCCCGAGCCCTCCGAGAACCCGGCGGCGCTGGAAGCGGGGCCCGACGACACTGTTCCCGATCGCATGACCGAGAAGCTGCGCCGCGCCTGGGACCGGATCTCGGGCAACTACTAGAGGCGTTCGGGAGCGATCAGGGCTCTGCCGGCGCTTCGCGCGGCGCCGAGTCGATGCGCAACCAGACCGTCGTGCCTTCCTGCGGCCGGGAGTGGATCTCCACGTCGCCGTCGACGAGCAGCGCCCGCTCGCGCATCCCGGCGATCCCGAGGCCCTGCTCCGCAGCCGCAAACGAGAAGCCGCGTCCGTCGTCTGAGACCTTCAGGTGCACGCCCGAACCGTGACGTTCGAGGCTGACCGAGATCGCCTCGGCCTGGCTGTGCTGGGCGGCGTTTGAGAGAGCCTCCTGGGCGACCCGGTAGACGACCAGCTGCACGTCGCCGTCGAGGTCGGAGAAGTCGTCCTCGGCGACGAAGCTGGTCGAGATATCGCGCCGACCGATCTCCTCGACCTGTCCCGCGATCGCCGCCTTCAATCCAAGGTCGTCCAGAGCGGTGGGGCGCAGCTGGCGCGCCAGCGACAGCAGCTCCTCCATCGCCTGGCTGGCCAATGAGCGAGTCTCGGCGAGCTCTGCCTCCAACTCGGGTGGGGCGCTCTCGCGGGTCGCCTCGAGCCGCAGCAGAACGCCGGTCAGCGCCTGATTGACCTCGTCGTGCAGATCGCGAGCCACCCGCGTCCGCTCCTCCTCCTGGGCGCGAAGCGCCGCACTGGAGGCGCGCCGGCGCTCCGCTTCGAGGCGGCGCAGCATGCGCAGGTAGGCAAGCTCGATCCGCTCCACCTCCGCGGTCTCGCCCACGCCGTCGATGGATGTTGGAACGTGGGCACGGGGCCGGCTCAAGTCGACCTTCTCCATGTCCTCGATCAGGTTCTCCAGGGGCCTGAACCGGGCCCGCAAGAGGACCAGGTTGGCCAAGAGGCCGAGCGTTGCAGCGACCCCGATCACGATCACGACCCGCTCCGTCTGGTCGGGATCGAGCCCGCCGAGCAGCCCCGCGGCGAGCGCTGCCGCGCAGATCAGCGCCACGTTGACCGCGACCACCTGAGTGAAAAGAGCCCGTCTTCGCATCTCCTGCGAAGCCTAGGCGCAGGCGCCGATGGGGGCACGGAGAGATCTCTTTAGGGGTTTTCCCCTATTTACGAGATCGCGACTCGTGGGGATACTTGCCTAGTCAATTCGGCCAGTCCGGCCACGACCAGGAGAACCCCGTAGATGACCACGACCAAGCGATCCACGTTTGGAGCTGGGCTCAGGACCACGATCCTGTTGGCGACCCTTTCCGGCCTCTTCGTCGTTATCGGCTTTGCGGTCGGCGGATCGAGCGGAGCGCTCGGATTCCTTTTCATGGCGGCCCTGCTGAACATGGGCTCCTACTTCTTCAGCGACAAGATCGCGCTGGCAATGAGCCGCGCCAAGCCGATCTCCGAGTCGGAGGCGCCGCGGCTGTACCAGATCGTTCGCGATCTCTGCACCCGCGCCGACCTCCCGATGCCGCGGCTCTACATGATCCCGGTCGATCAGCCGAACGCGTTCGCGACCGGCCGCAACCCGAAGCACTCCGCGGTCGCGGTGACGCGGGGAATCACGCAGCTGCTCTCCGAGGACGAGCTGCGCGGCGTCCTCTCGCACGAGCTTGCGCACGTCAAGCACCACGACATCCTGATCACCTCGGTCGCTTCGACGATCGGTGCCGCGATCACCTACCTCGGCTACATGCTGCTCTGGTTCGGCGATGACAACAACTCCCCACTGGGGCTGATCGGCAGTCTTGCGATGGTCCTGCTGGCGCCGATCGCGGCGACGATCATCCAGCTCTCGATCTCGCGCCAGCGCGAGTTCGCGGCCGACGCCGGCGGCGCCGAGCTGACCGGCAACCCGGAGTCGCTGGCGAGCGCCCTGCTGCGCCTCGAGGAGGGTGCCAAGGCGATGCCGATGCAGGTGAATCAGGCCGCCGAGCCGCTCTACATCGTGAAGCCCTTCTCAGCCAAGGGCATGGCCGCTCTTTTCTCCACGCATCCCCCGATCGAGGAGCGGGTTCGCAGGCTTCGTCAGATGCGGCCGGCCCTCGGTTAAGCAGTTTCTCTCTCACACGGAGCCTGGACGGGCCGCTTCGGCGGCCCGTCCAGCTTGCCCGCATGGCTATACTTTCTGAAGTCGTAGAGTCCCGATCCGAATTGGGGGAATTAGAGGCTTAGATGGCGACCGAGCAAGCGACCCAGACCCAGATCGCGGAGATCAGCCCCGCCGAGGCGGCGGCGGAGATCGACGCCGGAGGCGTCGCCCTCGTCGACACCCGTGAGCCGCACGAGTACGAGGAGGCGCATATCGAAGCTGGCCGCCTGGTGCCGCCCGGCTTGCTGCGCGACGAGATCGCCGCGGTCGTTCCCGACCGCTCCCAGCGGGTCTTGCTCTACTGCCGCAGCGGCAGCCGCTCGGCCAAGGCGGCTGAGCAGATGGCCGAGCTCGGCTACGAGAACCTCGCCAACGTCGAGGGCGGCATTCTCGCCTGGCAGGAGCAGGGCCTGCCAGTGATCACGGCCGCCGGGCTCACCCCTGAGCAGCGGCTGCGCTACTCGCGTCACACGCTGATCCCCGAGGTCGGCGTCGAGGGCCAGGTCAAGCTTCTGAATGCAAAAGTGCTGTTGATCGGCGCCGGTGGGCTGGGCTCTCCCTCTGCCCTCTACCTGGCCGCGGCCGGAATCGGAACCCTGGGCATCGTCGATGACGACCTCGTCGACGAGTCGAACCTGCAACGGCAGGTGATCCACAACACCGAGCGGGTCGGCGCTCCGAAGACTGAGTCGGCCCGGATGACGATCGAGGGCCTCAACCCCGACGTCGACGTGGTCGAGCATCGCACCCGTCTCGACGCGTCGAACATCCTCGAGATCATCGGCGACTACGACATCCTCGTCGACGGGGCCGACAACTTCCCGACCCGTTACCTGCTCAACGACGCCGCGGTGCGGCTGCGAAAGCCGGTCGTCTCGGCCTCGATTCTCACCTTCGACGGCCAGATCTCGACCTTCGTCCCGTTCGAGGGGCCCTGCTATCGCTGCCTCTACCCGACCCCGCCTCCGGCCGAGCTGGCGCCGAGCTGCTCGGAGAACGGTGTGCTCGGGGTGATGGCGGGGATCATGGGCCTGCTGCAGGCAAACGAGGTGATCAAGCTGGCGATCGGCATCGGACAGCCGCTGGTCGGGCGCCTGCTGCTCTTCGAGGCGCTTTCGACCTCGTTCACGGAACTGAAGGTGCGGCGCGATCCCGACTGTCCGGTCTGCGGTGAGAACGCGCCGGAGATCCCCGAGGCGGAGCTGGGGAAGTTCCCGGACTACGACGCGTTTTGCGCCGGCTGAGACCGCTGCAAAGCTTCGCCTGGCAGCGTCCTCGGTCGGTCGGCTCGGTCATGCACGATTCGAGTGCACTCCCTTCGCCGCCCTCCCTGCGTCCTTGCCAGGCTCGCTTTTCGCGGCCTCAATAGCATCCAGATCATGCCGACCGTGAAGATCCCGCCTGTGCTGCGCTCCCAGACCGGGGGTGAGGCTGAGGTGAGCGCCGCGGGCGCGACCGTCGGCGACGTGCTGCGGGCGCTCGCTGACGACCATCCCGACACAAAGGCCCAGCTCTTCTCCCCTGAGGGGGAGCTGAACCGCTACGTCAACGTGTATCTCAACGACGAGGACGTCAGGGTCCTGGACGGGCTCGGGACCTCGGTGGCGGATGCCGACACGGTCGTGATCCTGCCGGCGATGGCCGGCGGCTGAGCACCGGGGTGCATCAGGTGCGGCTCTCGGCCTGCGCCGCCTTCTCGCTCAGCTTCAGCAGGCGGCCCATGCCGAGGCGCTCCGCGGTCGCTCGGGCTTGGTCGAGAAGCTGCTCCGCACGCTGCTTGTCGGCCTCGTCGCCGAGTTGCGCGAGGATCAGTCCCTGCCTCAGGTTGGCACGGGCGAGCCACGGCTCCGATCCCGCTGCGCGGCTCCGCTCGGCTGCCTCCTCGAGCAGCGCCATCGCGGTGTCGCGGTCGCCACGTGCGCCGGCGAGCAAGCCGAGGACGTGGGAGATCGGGCCAATGCACGCTGCTCCTGCCCCCACTACAGCGATCCGGCCCCGGTAGGGCTCGAGCATCTCGTAGAGCTGCGCAGCGCGGGCGCTGTCGCCGATCGCGGCGCAGGTCAGGGAGATGAAGGTCATCGCTGCGAGCCAGTTCTCGTCGAACGGGATCCCAGCGGCTTCGTCGCCGGTGAGCGCCGCGAGCTCCGCCTTCGCGGTGCCCGGGTCGTCGCTCTCGACCGCGAGCACTGCGAGGGCGCAGCGCCACATCGGGACCTCGGTGCGCTCATAGATCTCGCGCAGCGCCTCCTCGACCTCGTCGATGCGGCCCTGCTCCCAGCGCAGCACGATCAACTCGACGGCCGAGTAGTGCAGCGCGCCCGGAGACTGGGAGAGCATCCCCAGCTCGATCACCTCGGCGGCGAGCGTCTCGACCTCGTCGAAGCGGCCCCGGATCAAGGCGCGCGTGGCCCGGTAGGCGCGGCTGTGCAGCTGCTGCCCCGGCTGCTTGCTTTGGTCGGCGAGCTTCGCGTGCTCTGTGATCGCGGCTCCGAGGCCGTCGATGTCGCCGGTCTCGGCCGCGTTGCGGGCGCGCAGGGTCTGGGTCTGAAGCGAGAGGTCGCGATCGCGAATCGTCTCCGCGACCTCGAGCAGCTCGCCGACCAGCCGCTGGCGCTCCTCCAGGGCGTCGGGGCGCTGCAGCGCGTACCAGTGTCCGATCAGCGCCACCGCGAGCGCGCTCGCGTCCCTCGAGGCGCGTGCGAGCGAGACTGCCTCGCGTCCCAGCTCCTCGCCGCGCTGCGGCTGCTCGGTGCAGACGACCTGGGCGAGGCGGGCGGTCAGCTTCGCGCGCAGCACCGGGTCCCCCGGGAGCGCCTCCAGCGCCCCCTGGAGCAGCTGCTCGGCCTCGCGGTCGAGGACGCCGAAGCGCTCCCAGCCGTCGCCGCAGAAACCGAGCGCCGCCCGGCCGAGGGCCCCGGAGTCCCCTGTCGCGCGCGCGATCCGCGAGGCTCGCGCGAACGTCTCCCGGCCCTGCTCGACGTGACCGGCCCGCCACTCGGCCTCGCCGAGGGCCAGCAGGACCTCGCAGCGGAGCCCCTCGTCGTCTGAGGCCGCCATCTCGATCGCGACCAGGGCCTTGCTGTAGTGCTCGATCGCCTCCTCGTAGGAGAACGCGCCGAGCGCCGCGGCTCCGGCGTGGACGCAGTACTCGAGCGCCTTCGGCGCCGCGCCGGGGCCGGCGCCCGAGAAGTGGCGGGCCAGCTCGGCGACATGCCTCGGGTCGCTGCCGTGGCGGCGCTCGAGCGCCTCGGCGAGCTGTCGGTGCAGGGCGATCCGGCGCGCCTTCGGAAGGTCGGAATAGACCGTCTGGCGAAACAGCGAATGCGAGAACGCATAACGGTCAAGCGTCCCTGGGACGTCGATCAGCAGCCCCGCGGTGACCGCGGCCTCCAGCGCCGCGACGACCGCATCTGCCGGCAGGTCGCTGACCTCGACCAGCAGCTCGGACTCGAACTCGCGTCCGACCACCGAGGCGACCTCGAGCACGCGCTCGACGTCGCTCCCGAGCTCACCGGCCCGATGCGCGACTGCTTCTCTGACCAGGCTTGGAACGCCCCCGGCGTAGATCGCTTCACGCGGTGAGGGAGCGCCCAGCTCGGCGATCGCCTCGCGGTGCTCGGTCAGGTGGTGGACCAAGGCTTCGACCAGGAACGGGTTGCCGGCGGTTTCCGCATGGATCGTGTTGGCGAGCTCGGAGCCCCACTCGGAGCCCTGGATCGAGGAGATCAGCGCTGCGGTCTCGGTCGGTCCCAGGCCCCGCAGCCGCACCCGTTCGAAAAGCTGCTCGCGACCGAGGTCGGCGAGGGTCTCGGTCAGTGCATCGCTGGGCTCGGTCTCGCGATGGGTGGCAAGGACCATCAGCATCGACCGGTGCGGGGCGCGGGCAAGGTGGCGGAACATCAGCAGCGTCCCCTGATCGGCCCAATGCAGGTCGTCGATGACCAGCAGCGTCGGGCGCACAGAGGCAATCTGCGAGAGCGTCGACGTCACGGCGTCGAAGAGCACGTCACGGGCGAGCTCACCCGCTTCGATGGGGGGCGGCTCCGGTAGCCGGATCGTGACCTCGGGGACCAGTTGCGCCAGCACCCCGGCGTGGGGCCCGAGGCTTGTCTGCAGCTCCCCGGCCGGGGTGTTGATGGCCCAGTGGCGCAGCGCCTCGACGAAGGGCTGATAGCTGAGCGTGCCGTGCTCGTCGGCGCGCCCGTAGAGCACCCCGGCCCCGGCGCTGTCGTGGACTCCCTGGGCAAACTCGGTGGCCAGCCGCGTCTTTCCCATTCCCGGCTCACCGCTGAGGAGGACGATCTGGCGATGGGCCGAGGCGGTCTCCTCCCAGAGGTCCTCGAGCCGGTCGATCTCGCCGGTGCGTCCGACGAACGGGCTGCGCCGGGCCGGCACCAGCCAGGTCGGCAGCGGCAGGTCGGCCACGGCCGTCTGCGGCGCGCGAGCCGGCACACCGGCGGGAGTCGCCGCAGCCGCCGGGGGCTCGGGTGGCTCATCCTCGCTCTCGCGGCCGGTGAGAAGGCGCCTGTGCAGCGCCTGGATCTCGGCCCCCGGCGCCGTCCCGAGCTCCTCGCGAAGGACGTGGCGGAGCTGCTCGTAGGCACGCAGCGCCTCGGCGGTGTTCCCGGAGGCGACCAACGCCCGCATCAAGAGCACGTATCCCGACTCGCGAAATCGAGCCGTGCGAACGAGCTCGCGAGCCGATCGCTCGGCGCCGGCGAGCTCGGAGCCGCCGAGGCCGATCCCGGCCCGGGCGATCGTCTCCCTGGCCCGGCTCTGGAGCTCATCGAGCTCGCGGCGGACCTCTTCGACCCACGGGGCATCGAAGCCGGCCAGGAATGGCCGGCTGGAGATGTTGAGCGCGACGTTTCCGTGCGCCCAGGCGTCCTTCCACCCGGACACCGCGAGGGCGGCCTCGGCCGCCTGAATCGCGTTCTCGGCCGCCTCGATGTCGACCCAGGTCGTCTCGGGCAGCTGCAGCTCGACCGCGTCGCGACCGGCGAGGGCGCTGCTGCCGAGCGCGCTGCGCAGGCGCGAGAGCTGTGTGCGCAACGCGGCCGACGGATCGGCGGGAGGGCGCTGTGGCCAGAGGGCCGAGATCAGCTCGTCGCGGCTGACCGGCCGGCCGCGATTCATGACGAGGTAGGCAAGCAGTACTCTTCCCTGTCTCCCGCGAAGCGCGGGGGTGACGTGCCTTCCTTCGACGTCCGCCTTCAGGCGGCCACAGAGTTGGATCCGCGTTTCTTGCGCAGGCGCAGGCATCGCGGAAACGATACGGAAACGCTGTCCAAACGGGAAGTCAACTGCGTTTATGCAAACTCGGCGTCATGGCGACCAATGGGGTCGAGGTCATGGATCGCTCCGCACGGCTGGTTTTGCGGTGCGAGTGCGGCGCGAGCATCACGGCGAGCCGCAAGAGTCGTTTGGTCGAGTTGGCCCGCATACATTTCGGCGAGTTTCATCCGGATCTGGGAGCAGGGGTTCCAGCCGATCTGATCCTGGCCATGGCAGAGGAAAAGGAGGCGACAGAGTTTGTCCCTCAGCCCAATCCCAACCCACTCAACCGGGAGAAGAATGAAATTTAGAAACGCTTATTCAACGCGCCGGACCGGAGGTTCGATACCGGTGCAGATGCAAACGCAAGCGAGTCCAACCAGGGCACGTGGCCTGAAGGCCGTGTTGGCCGTCGCAATGCTTTCCTTGGCGCTGTTCGCGATCCCGGGACAAGCATTCGCCGGCGATCCGTGCAATGACGCCACCCAGGCCCAGTACGCCAACGGCACGCAGCAGTGCCTCGCGGCAGGCCTCGGGGCCGGCGAGGGTGGAGGGGGCGCTCCCGCCCAGAGGGTCGCGGTGCCCGCTGCATCTTCGGGCCCGTCGCTGCCCTTCACCGGGCTTGACGTTGCCGCACTGGCGGCCGTTGCCCTCGCCCTCACCGGTACGGGCATGGTCCTGCGTCGACTCGCGACGATCGGCGACTCCGAGAAGTGACCAACAGGCAGGGGAAGCGGGTGGGCTTCCCCTACCTGACTGCCTTTAGAGCCCGGCGACTGCTGGACCTGTCAGCCTTCCGGCTGGCACCGGCGGCGGTCGCCGGGCTCATGGCAGGCAGTCACCTCAGCCGTCCTGCGGACGGCTTGATCGTCTTTGTGGCGATCGTGCTGGTCAGCGTGGCGCTGGAGCGCGACTCGCTTCCCCTGCACCTGATGCCGCTGGCCTGGTTCGGGGTTCGCACCGCGGTCCCGCTGTTCGGGGCGGGCCTGGCGCTGGCCGTGTTCGCGCTCACCGGCGCCAGTCAGCCGGTCACCTCGATGTTCACCCCGATCGTCGGGGCCTGGATCGTCACCGTGTTCGCGACCTGGAGCACGTCGCGTTTCGAGTCGGTTCGTCAGGTCCGGCTCGCCGTGATCGGCTCAGAGGAGATCGCGCTAGGGCTCGACGAGGAGCTGCACACCGCCGAGATCAGCGCCTACAAGGTGGTCGGCTGGCTCTCCGACAACCCCAAGGCGGTCGAGAGGGCCGACGGCGGCCCGAAGCGGCTCGGCTCGATCGACGACGGAATCCGGGGCATCGTCTCGCGCAACAAGATCGACCTGCTCGTGCACAGCGCCGGGCCGCCGATCGAGGGTGCCGAGCCGCAGCGGGCTGGACGCCTTGAGATCTTCGAGCAGGTCGCCGAAGAGTGCCTCGACCTGCCGGTGCGGCTGATCGAGGCGAGCCTGCTCTACGAGGACCTGCTCGGGCACGTGCCACTCGGCCAGAGCACCTCGGCCTGGTTTCAATACCTGCTGCACCCGCGCTATCAGGGTGCCGCTCCGATCTCCAAGCGTGCCTTCGACGTCGTCGCCGGCGGCCTGATGCTGATCGTGACAGCGCCGGTCCTGATCGCGTTCGCGATCGCGATCAAGCTCACCGACGGGGGGCCGATCTTCTACCGCCAGAGCCGCGTCGGCGAGGGGGGGGTCGATTTCTGGATGGTGAAGATGCGCTCGATGCGGGTCGAGGCGGAGTCGGCGGGCGCCGAATGGTCGACCTCCGACGACGAACGAACCACTGCGGTCGGCCGGCTGATGCGCCGCACCCACTTCGATGAGCTGCCGCAGCTGTGGAACGTGCTGCGCGGCGAGATGACCCTGGTCGGCCCGCGTCCCGAACGCCCGGAGCTGATCGCGGAGCTGGAGCGCCAGCTGCCCTATTACGACCGCCGCCACCTGGTCAAGCCGGGGATCGCCGGCTGGGCGCAGGCCCGCTGCGGGTACGGAGGCTCCGAGGAGGGCACGAGCTGGAAGCTCTGCCACGACCTCTTCTACCTCAAGCACCGCTCGGTCTACTTCGACCTGCTGATCTTCTGCGAGAACATTCGCGTCTCGTTGCGCAGCGGCGTCCAGTTCGACGTTCGCGCCCCCCAGGAGCAGTTCATCATCACCCAGCCCGGGCGGGCGCGGGTCTCGTCGTGACCGCCTAGCGGGAGTCAGTGCTCCAGCACCAGCCCGAGGAAGCGCTTGGTGCGCTCCTCGCGCGGGTTGTCGAGCATCTGCGACGGCGAGCCCTGCTCGACGATCACGCCGTCGTCCATGAAGACGAGGCGGTCGCCGACCTCGCGGGCGAAGCCGAGCTCGTGGGTGACGACGATCATCGTCATCCCGTCCCGGGCCAGGCTCCGCATCACGTCGAGGACCTCCTTGACCAGCTCGGGGTCGAGCGCCGAGGTAGGTTCATCGAAGAGCATCAACTTCGGGTCCATCGCCAGCGCCCTGGCGATCGCGACCCGCTGCTGCTGTCCCCCCGAGAGCCGGGCCGGATACTCGTCGATCTTGTCCGCGAGGCCGACCCGCTCGAGCTGCTCCCGCCCGCGGACGATGGCGTCGCGCTTGCGCATCTCCTTGACCTGGATCGGAGCCTCGGTGACATTCTCGATCGCCGTTTTGTGCGGGAAGAGGTTGAAGCTCTGGAACACCATCCCGATCTCGGAGCGGCCCCGGGCAATGTCGGCCTCGCGCATCTCGTGCAGCTTGTTGCCCGATTGCCGGTAGCCGACCAGCTCCCCGTCGACCCAGAGGCGGCCCGCGTTGATTCGCTCGAGGTGGTTGATGCAGCGTAGAAGCGTCGACTTCCCCGAGCCCGAGGGGCCGAGCAGGCAGGTGACCTCGCCGGTTCCAGCCTCGAACGAAATGCCCTTCAGTACCTCAAGTCGGCCGAAGCGCTTGCGAACCCGCTCGGCCTTGACCATTGGCTCGCTCATCGGTGTTCTCCGCCGCCGCGCCGCCCCCCGGCCTGGTCGATGACCGAATCGACATCGGCATCGTCGCGGCCGGGCCAGAGCAGCTGCCGGAAGCGCTGGAACGGCGTCAAGGCAATGGTGCGCGACCGTCCGCGCCCGTAGTAGCGCTCGAGGTAGTACTGGCCGACGGTCAGCACCGAGGTCATGAACAGGTACCAGAGGCTGGCGACGATCAGCAGCGGAATCGTCTTGTAGTTGACCGAATAGATCAGCTGCACGCTGTAGAAGAGCTCTGAGAGGGCGATGATGTAGACGAGGGAGGTGGTCTTCAGCATCGAGATGGTCTCGTTGCCGGTCGGGGGGACGATCACCCGCATCGCCTGCGGTAGGACGATGCGGCGCATCGTCTGCAGGCGAGTCATCCCGAGCGCCTGGGCGGCGTCGGTCTGGCCCTCCTCGACGGAGATGATCCCGGCCCGGACGATCTCCGACATGTAGGCGCCCTCGTTGAGGCCGAGGGCGAGGGTCGCGGCGACGAACCGGGTGATCAGGTCGTTGGCGTTGAGGTGGATGAAGGACGGCCCGAAGGGGATCCCGAGGTCGATTGACGGATAGAGCGCCGCGATGTAGAACCAGAAGACGATCTGGACCAGGACCGGGGTGCCGCGAAAGAACCAGATGTAGAACCCGCTGCCCCCGCTGAGCAGCGGGTTCGGGGACAGTCGCATGATCGCGAGCACGACGCCGAGGACGATCCCGATCACCATCGCCAGGAGGGTCAGCTCGAGGGTGATCTGGATCCCGTGCAGTACCCGGTGATCGAACAGGAAATCACCCACCACTCCCCACTGGAAGCGCGGGTTGGTCACCACCGAGCGGGTGAGGCCGACGGCGATGACCGCGACTATCGCCGCCGCGATCCAGCGACCCACATGGCGGACCGGGACCGCCTTGATGTCCTCTGGCGGTCCGGTCCGCTCTATTTCAGCTGCCGCGTCAGGCGGCGTCACGCGTAACTCGTTCGGCCCGCCTGACTAGCTGACGGCTCCATTGATCTCGGGCGGCTTCTTCAGGGCACCGTCCTGCAGCCCCCAGTACTTGAGGATCTTGTCGTAGGCGCCGTCGGCGATGATCGCATTCATGGCGCCGAGCACCGGCTTTGCCATGCCGTTGCCCTTCGGGATCGCGATCCCGTAGGGCTCCGGGGGCAGTGGCGGCGAGGCGACCTCGAACTGGCCGTTCGACTGCTCGGCGATGTAGGAGGCGACCGGCGTGTCCGCAGCGCCGACTTCGGCGCGGCCGCTGGAGATCGCCAGGTTGGCCGCGTTCTGGTCCGGCAGCACCTGCAGCTCAACGCCGGGCTTGCCGGCCGCTTTGCACTTCTTGTCCTGCGCGGCAATCGCGTCCGCCTGAATCGTTCCCCTCTCAACGGCGGCGCTCTTGCCGCAGAGCGCTGCGAAGTCGCTGAGGTGGGGCCCGCCCTTGTTGACGTAGAAGGAGGTGCCCGCGGTCAGATAGGTGACGAAGTCGACCGTCGCCTCGCGCTCCTTGGTGTCGGTGAACGAGGACATCCCGAGGTCGTACTTGTTCGCCGCCAGGCCGGGAATGATGCTGTCAAAGGTGATGTTCTTGATGCTTGCCTTCAGCCCCATGACCTGCGCGAGGGCGTTGGCGAGGTCGGCGTCCATGCCGATCACGGTCTTGCCGTCGGGGGCGATGAACTCGTCGGGCGGGTAGGTGGCGTCAGCCGCCACCGTGAGGGTTCCCTTTGAGGCGATCGACTTCGGGACCTGGGCAGCGATCGCTGCGTCCTTGGGCACGTTTATGTCCGGCGTGGCGGTTTTGGCGGAACTGGAGCCGCCGCCCCCACTCGTCGAGCTGCTGTTGTTGTCGCTGCTCCCGCAGCCCACGGCGACCATCGCCACGATTGCGAGCACCAGGGCCGCCAAGGATGCCGAGCTCCACCTCTGCTTCTTCAAGATCCCTCTCCGATCGATTTGACTCTGCCTACGATCGCGACGATATCGCGCTCCTCCTGGTCAGGACCGGTCGCCTTCACTACACTTTTTGAAGTAGAGAGGGATGGCGCTGCCCGACGAACTTCTCAACCGCCCCTGCGGCGGGCGCTTCGCCGACATTGTCGAGTCGATCGGCAACACGCCGCTGGTCGAGTTGCCGCGCCTCTCGCCGAAGCCCGGGGTGCGCATCTACGCGAAGCTCGAGGGACACAACCCGACCGGGTCGGTCAAGGACCGGGTCGCGAAGGCGATGATCGACTCCGCGGAGACAGACGGCTTGATCGGGCCCGGGCAGATGATCCTCGAGCCGACCTCGGGAAACACCGGGATCTCATTGGCGATGATCTGCCGCCGCAAGGGCTACCCGCTCAAGGTCGTGATGCCCGACAACGTGACCGGGGAGCGCACCCAGCTGCTGCGCATGTACGGCGCGGAGATCGTCTACTCGGAGGGCGCGAGAGGGTCGAACGGCGCGGTCGAGCTGGCGCTGGAGATGGCGACGGACCCGAGCTACTACATGCCCTACCAATACGGCAACGAGGCCAACCCGCGTGCCCACTACGAGGGCACCGCGCCGGAGATCCTCGAGGAGCTCGACGACGTCGCCGCCTTCGTCGGGGGCCTCGGCACCGGCGGCACCCTGATGGGCAACGGCCGGCGCCTGAAGGAGAACGACCCGGAGACGCTGATCGTCGCCGCGGAGCCGATGCAGGGGGAGCTCGTGCAGGGGCTTCGCTCCCTCGACGACGGCTTCATCCCGCCGATCATCGACCTCTCGATCCTCGACCGCAAGATCATGGTCTCCAACCGCGACGCGATCCTCTGGACCAAGCGCCTGCTCGAGGAGGAGGGGGTGTTCGCGGGCGTCTCGTCCGGGGCGATCGCCGCGGTCGCGGTTCGGATCGCGGACGAGCTCGAGGGCGGCAATGTCGTCTTCCTGATCCCCGACGACGGCTGGAAGTACCTCTCCTCCGGCGTCTACACGAAGCCGATCGAGGAGCTGGAGGACATCGACTCGACCGTCTGGTGGTAGCACCGTCGCCGAGCCGTCGGGCGATCGGCTGATCGCGACGGTCGCGTCGCGGGTTCGCGAGCTCGCCGCCGGCTACGCACCACCCGATTTCGCGCAGGCGCCCGGTCCGGACGCGGCGCTGTTTCTCTGCGCGATCGACCATCGCAGCGGCTACCGGGAGCCCCATCTGGTCGACGGGGAGGGACCGTTTCGCGGCAGCGCCCTGCTCTGGGCGCTCGGATGCGCCGCCGAGTGGCGCAACCCCGGCCTGCTCGGCGCCGGGTCACTGGCCGACGTTGACAGGGCTCGGGTCGAGGGGCTGTTCCGCGTCGACGGGGAGATCGCGGCCGACCCCGAGAGCCGGGCGCGGCTCTGGCGCGACCTCGCCCGGGGCCTGAGCGCCGGGTACGGCGGCTCGGCGCGGGGCCTGATCGACGCTTCGGGCTCGCGACTCGGGGGTCAGGGCGGCCTGATTGGCCGCCTCAGCGCCTTCGATGCCTTCGCCGACCCGCTGGGCAAGAAGGCGTATCTGTTCGCGAAGATCGCCGCCCGGCGCGGCTGGCTGGCGGTGATCGACCCGCAAAGCTGGGAGGTATGCGCCGACAACGTGCTGATGAGGCTTGCGCTTCGCTGCGGCCTGGTCGCGCCAGGGCCGGTGGAGGAGGTTCGTGCGGCGACCCGCGCGCAGCTGAAAGCGGTTGCAGGGCGGGCCGGAATCGAGCCGCCGCTGCTCGACGACCTGCTCTGGGAGCTGGGGCGCGACGATCCGGATCTGCTCGGGACCGCGGGCGGTGCCGAGCTCCGCGAGCCTCCGAGGCCGGCTGGAACAACCTGGTACTGAGCGGATCGCACTTCGCCGTCGAATGGCGAGTTGGGTGCCGCATGGGGTCCTAAGTCGACGCTCGGCGCCGGATTCGGCGCGCTGAGGCGGTCCGCTAGCCTCGGCCGGATGCGAATCTCACGCCAGCTAGTCGACGAGATCGTCGCCCACGCGCGCGAGGACTCCCCGAACGAGTGTTGCGGGATGATCGGCGGCGCCGACGGCGCCGCCGCGAGCGTCTATCGCTCGATAAACGCCGAGGCGAGCCCGCTCCGCTACAGCCTCGACGCCAACGACCAGTTCCGGATCATGCGCGAGATGGAGGAGAATGGAGAGGAGCTGATCGGCATCTATCACTCGCACACGGCGAGCGCCGCATTTCCGTCACAGACCGACGTCAACCTCGCGGCCTACCCGGACGCCGTCTACGTGATCGCTTCGCTGCTTGACGCCGGGCAACCCGACGTACGCGGGTTCTGGATCCGCGACGGGGAGATCGCGGAGGCAGAGCTCGATGTCGGCTAGCGCCCCGCTCTCCTGTCCACGCTGCGCGGAGACCTTTCCGCTCTCGGAGCGCTTCTGCTCGGCCTGCGGCATGCCGCTCGTCTATTCAGGCAGCGGCGCCGAGCAGCCGATCACCGAGACCCACGAGCGGGCCCGCAAGGTGAAGCCGCAATATGCGCGTGGCGAGCCGGTCAAGGTCGGCTTCGCGCGCAACCAGGCCGAGGGTGAGATGGTGCAGGGGATGCTGCTCGAGGAAGGGATCCCGAGCATGCTTAAGCGCACCCGTGGCTTCGACGTTCCCGACTACATGGCCGGCGGCCCGCGCGACATCCTCGTCCCGCAGACCGGGGCCGAGGCGGCGCGTCAGGTGATCAAGGGGTCCGAGCTGGAGAGCGAGGGGGAAGAGGTCGCCGAGCTGCGCGGTCAGGCCGAGCTCGAGGCCGCCGGGCAGGTCTCTCCGGCCCGGCTTGCGGTCGGGGTCCTGATCGCTCTGGTCGCGGCCTTCGCGATCGTCGCCCTGCTCTACCAGCTGACGACCTGAAGGCGCTAGTCAACCGAGGGGCGGGCGATCTCGCGGAGGTAGTCGCGCCAGGCCGACTCGATCTCGCGCGGGCGGGCGTCGAAGGCGTCGGCGAGCTGTAGCTGCGGCCCGTCGCGACGCAGCTGCCTGACCAGCGCCCGGCAGGCGTCGGGCCCGACCTCCTGCTCGAGCAGGTCGAAGATCGTGCCGCCGAGGATCACCGCGTCGCGGCGCGAGGGTGGGAACGACGGCCGCGACCCCTCGCGCAGGCGCCGGATCACCGCCGCCCGGTAAAGGCCGACCTGGCGTGCGAAGTACTGGGCGCCCCCCTCGACCAGCCAGGCCCAGCGCAGGTAGCGCCCGAAGCGGCGCGGCGTCCAGGAGGGCGGCAGGTCGGGGTTGTTGGCGGCGACGACGAGCTGCGCGTAGAGCCGCTCGGCGGTCCCGCGCAGCGCCTCGCGTGAGTCCTCGCCGGCGGCGCGCCGGTCCATGTGCGGGTCGTTGAGAACGTGAAGCTCGGTCGACATAGCCCAGCCGGCGAGATATCGGCGCCCGGCCGGAGCCGCCGACCAGCGAGCGGCGGGAAGGAAGGGGTGCGCGAGCGCCAGCCATGCCGGGTTGGTGTGGATCACGACGACGACCTCGCCAGGGACGCTCTCGAAGCCGTCCTCGAGGCGAAGGCGAAGGTCCTCGAGGCGGTCGAGGGTGCGCTGCGCGTAGGCGGTGTCGCCGGTGTCGTGGCGGGCGGTGAAGCTGAGCGAATCGGTCTCGACCCAAGTCATATGAGGCCGCGAAACGAAGTGGAGCGGCAGAGGCATGTCAGGCGGCGAAGCCGCCGCAGGTTATTCAGAACGACCGAGACGTTAGCGAGCGACCTGCCGGTGACCTCCAGGGCAGCTGGAGACGTCGGGCTGATCGGGCCCCGGCCCCGGCTCAGTCAGGGCCGGCATTGGCCTCCAGCGCTCGGGCGCGCTCGAGGTCGAGCTCGGTGCGAACTCCAAGGGCCTGCAGGGCGCCCTGGGCGGCTTCGAGGCTCCCGGCGTCGGCGACGGCGCGTGCCAGCGGCGCGGTCCGCTCGACCGCCAGGAGGGGGTCGAAGAAGAAGGTCAAGCCCCCGACCGGCGACAGCTGCACCGTCCTGCGCCCACCCCGGATCTCGGCCCTGCCGGTCTCGCCGCGCGCGCAGCGCACCGCCATCAGGCTCGCCTCGGTGGGGACCGACCTTCCCGCCGCCTCGATCTGGTCTGCGACGGCGGCGGTGAGGCCCCAGGCGCCGAGCAGCCCGCCCTCGCGAGCGAGCGCGGCGATCCGCTCGAGCACCTCGGCCGGGGTCAGCTCGCCGTCGCAGCCGGCGCCGTAGAGCGCGCCGATCGTCGGCATGCGGGTCGCCAGCTCGGCTCCCGCTGCGAGCATGACCGCGTCGCAGAGCGGGCTGGCCAGCCCGGGCTCGTCGCCGTGCGCGAGCACGTCGCCGCCGACGTCGAGCAGCACGCAGAGGTCGCAGTCGAGCGATTCGGCGGCCGCCGAGACTCCGTCGGCGACTGCGGCGGGCCCCCCGGTGACGTCGAGCAGCACGGTTTCGGCGCAGATGAACTCGGCCATTCGCGACTCCGCGAAGGGGATGCCGTCCGGAGTCGTCGTCTGCGCATCGGCGAGCAGCGCGGAGGGTCCGAGCGGCTTGCCGCCCCTGATCTGGTCGAGGCTTCGGGGCCCGGGGTAGGGGTCGATCGGAAATCGCTCCCAGGCGACCCCGCCGAGCCGGAACTCAGCTCCGAAGGACTGGCAGAGTCGGGCCGCGGCCAGGGCTCCGACCACGTCTCCGCCCCCGCCGATGCCGAGCACCAGGGCCCGGGTGGCCTGCGAGAGGACGCGTTCGAACGACAACCGGCGGGACGGACGCGAAAGCGGAGTACCTGCCGGAATTGCTCTAGGCGAAGGCCGGCTCGGGCTCCCCGCAGATCCCCTGGATCTCGCTGCGGGCGCGCTCGAACTCCTCGTCGGCCATCACCGGAGTGCCCTCGAAGGGCAGCTCGCGGTCGATCTCGACCCACGAGCGACAGCCGTGGTATTCGTCCTTGACCCGGACCGTGACCGGGCGCGGGATGCGGTGCACCCTCAGCAGCAGCACGTGGAGAGGGTGGCGGCGCTTCCACTTCAGCCGCTTCTCGGCGTAATCGGGGGTCCAGACGTAAAACGGAGAGAGGTCGTCGACGACGCCGCGGTCCTCGACCGTGAAATGGTCGGTCACCTCGGCCCAGGCGCGGATCCGCACCCGGTCGGGCTGCGGGATGCCGCCGTCCTGGACGAGGGCGCGCGGGGGCGGCTCCTCGTCGGGCCAGACGCCCTCCTCGAGGGCTCTTCGCAGCTCCGGATGGTGCGACTGGCGGACCAGGTCGTTGCGCTGGTGGTCGAAGGTCGGGTAGAGGAAGAACTGCTCGTGCTCGAGCTCGAAGTTCTTGTTCTCCTCGCGAATTCCGCCCTTGCGCAGCGTCACCAGCTGCTCACCCTCTGCGAGCGCGCGAACCGTCACGGCCCATTCCTTGAAAGCAATCGGCATCTTCGAAATGTCTCTCAGTCGGGTTGACTCGGGAGGCTGGGGCGGTGAACTAGGCCCCGGGGTGGGGTAACCAACCGAGGCAAGACACCCTAGACGAGATTTACCGAATTCTCAAATAAGTTCAAGTTGTCACAAGCCCTGATGCGCTTACCGGTAAGTATCCGTAACCGCTCTGCAAAGCCAAACTGGCTGATTGGCCAGACGTCGCCGGATGCCCGTCGCCGAGCGGCCGAGGGTCCGCAAATAGCGCCTTTTTGGGAGCCGGCTAAGTCCCCGCCTCGCCGTATCCCCCGCCCCCTGGGGTCTCGATCCGCAGCCGTTCTCCGGGAGCCAGCACGCCCTCGCATTTGGAGGCCAGCGGCCGCCCGTCCTTGAGGTTGCGGCCGCTGGCCCCTTCCTCGCCCCCGCGGCGGCCGCTCGGTGGGTGGCGGCGACGCTCGGTTATCAACGTGTAGCGCATTGGCTCGGTCGCCTCGAGCTCGCGCACGATCCCGTCGCCGCCACGCCGGGCGCCGTCGCCACCGCTACCCCGCCGCAGCGCCAGCTCGCGCACCCGCAGCGGGAACTCGGTCTCCAGGGCCTCGACCGGGGTGTTGAGCGTGTTCGACATCGCGACGTGCACGGCGCTGGGGCCGTCGGCGTCCGGGCAGGCGCCCTGGCCACCGCCGAGCGTCTCGTAGTAGGTCCACTCGCGATCGCCGACGCCGGCCAGGGTGAGGTTGTTCATGGTTCCCTGGCCCTGCGCGGGAGCGTCGACGGCGCCGTCGAGGGCCGAGATCACCAGGTCGGCGACGCGGCTCGAGGTCTCGACGTTGCCGGCAGCGACCGCGGCCGGCGGCTCCGCGTTGAGCAGGCATCCCCGCGGTGCGCGCACCTCGATCGGGCGGTAGGCGCCCGCCGACGGCGGCGCGTCGGGATCGGTGAGCGCCCGTACCGCGAAGAAGGAGGCCGACTTGGTCACCGAGAGCGGGCAGTTGAGATTCCCATCGAGCTGCCGATCGGTGCCCGTGAAGTCGAGCAGCAGCGAGTCGCCGGCGATCCTCGCGCTGACCCGCAGCTCGACGTCGCGGGGCTCTCCCCGGGCGTCGTCCTCGAGGACATCGCTCGCCTCGTAGGTGCCGTCGGGCAGATCGGCGAGCGCCGCGCGGGTGCGCCGCTCCGCGTAGCCCAGCGTTTCGGCCATCCCCGCGCGCAGCTGCTCGAGGCCGTGGCGCTCGGCCAGCTCGGTCAGTCGGCGGGCGCCGACGCGGTTCGCCGCCCGCTGGGCGCGCAGGTCGGCGAGCCGCTGGCGCGGCGAGCGCATCCGGGCGGCGAGCTCTTCGAGCTCGTGCTCTCCGGCCGGAGTGGGAGGGATCACGATGCCCTCCTGCTCGAGGCGTGTCGATCCCGCAGGCATCCCGCCGGGTGTCGGCCCGCCGACGTCGGCGTGATGGGCGCGGCTGGCGGCGAAGCCGCTGAGCTCGTCGCCGACGAAGATCGGCGAGATCACGGTGATGTCGGGCAGGTGGGTGCCGCCGCGGTAGGGATCGTTGAGCATCCACGCCTCTCCCGGGCGCTGCGGAAGCTCGATCACCGCGGCGACCGACTCCGGCATCGAGCCGAGGTGCACCGGGATGTGCTCGGCCTGCATCACCATCTCGCCCTCGTGATCGAAGATCGCGGTCGAGCAGTCGCGGCGCTCCTTGATGTTCGCCGAGTGGGCGGAGCGGATCAGCACCGCCCCCATCTCCTCGCAGATCGCGCGCAGGCCGCCGATCATCACCTGCAGGGTCACCGGGTCGAGGTGGTCGGGCGGCATCAATCGTCCGTTCCTCGCTCCTCGCTCCCGAGTCCCCGGGTGGCGATGATCGTTCCCGCCTCGTCGACTCTCGCCTCCCATCCGGGCGGGAGCACGAGGGTCGCTTCGGGCAGCTCGAAGATCACCGGGCCGCTCGCCTGCAGGCCCGCTGCCGGCTCGCCGCGCAGGACCCGGGCGGGGAGCCATTCGTGCCCGAAGCGCGCTTCGCGGTCCGACTCTCGCGGGCCTACGGATGCGGCGGCGGGCCGCGGAGACGGCCCTGGCACCACCATCGCGACGTGGACGTTGACCAGCTCGACGACCGCGTCGGGGTCGCGATACCCGTAGCGCGCCTCGTGGGCGGCGGCGAAGCGCTCCGCAAGATCCTCCGGATCAGGGGCGAGCGGCCCCGGGATCGCAAGCTCGAAGGCCTGGCCGCTGTAGCGCATCTCGAAGCTGACCTCGGGTTCTGCGTCCCGCATGCCCTCGCCGGCCGAGTCGGTCAGCGCTGCGACCTCGGCGGCGACTCGCTCGGCGGTCAAGCCGGCGCCGCGCAGCAGCACGGTCCTGGTGCTGTCGCGACGACGGTCCGATGCGCAGAGGCCGAGCGCCGAGAGCACTCCGCTGGTCCGCGGGCAGAGGATCGTTCCGATTTCGAGCTGCTCCGCGAGCGCCGCCGCGTGCATCGGACCGGCGCCCCCGAACGGCAGCAGCGCGAACTCGCGCGGATCGATTCCCCGCTCCACGGTCACCACCCGCAGTGCCCGGACCATCTCCTGGTTCGCGACCCGGACGATCCCCTGTGCGGCTTCGAGCTCGTCGAGGCCCAGTGACTCCCCCAGCCGCGCGACCGCGGCGCGCGCCGCGTCGAGGTCGAGCTCGACGCCCCCGGCGAGGGCGGAGTCGGCGGCGAGGCAGCCGAGCAGGAGGTTGGCGTCCGTGACCGTAGCCCGATCGCCGCCGCGTCCGTAGCAGGCGGGCCCCGGCTCGGCGCCCGCGGATGCCGGGCCGACCCTCAGGGCGCCACCGCTGTCCGGCCAACCGATCGAGCCGCCGCCGGCGCCGACCGTGTGCACGTCGACCATCGGCAGTTGAACGACCCGGCCGGCGACCTCCCGTGAGTCGGTTTGGCGGACGCGGCCGCCTTCGACCACGCAGACGTCGCAGGAGGTCCCGCCCATGTCGAATCCGACCGCGTTGCCGTCGCCCGAGATCGAGGCCAGCAGGCCGGCGCCGACGGCTCCCGCGGCCGGCCCGGAAAGAACGCTCCAGGCGCCCGCCCTGGCCGCCTCGTCCGCCGGCGCGACGCCGCCCGAGGATTGCATGACCATCGGCCGCGGCAGGCCGGCACGATCGGCCGACTCTCCGAGCCGGTCGAGATAGCGGGTCAGGAGGGGGGAGAGGTAGGCGTCGATGACCGTGGTCGAGCAGCGCTCGTACTCGCGGAACTGGGCCAGGACCTCGTGCGAGGCGGAGACGTGCAGGCCGGGCAGCGCTTCGCGCAGCCTGCGCGCGGTGCGGCGCTCGTGCTCGGGCTCCAGATAGGAGAAGAGCAGGCAGACGGCGACTGACTCGACGCCGGCAGCCTCGATTCGCCCGACCAGCGAGTCGAGCTCTGCGTCCGCGAGCAGCTCCACAACTCCTTCGGCGCCGACTCGCTCACGGAGCTCGAACTGGTTCTCGTCCTCGACCAGCGGCTCCGGCTTCGGCGCGCAGAGCCGGTAGAGCTGGGGCCGGTTTTGGCGCCCGATCCGCAGCAGGTCGGCGAAGCCGTGCGTCGCGACGAGCGCCGTCGTGGCCCCGCGCCGCTCCAGCAGGGCGTTGGTGCCGACGGTCATCCCGTGGGCGAAGGAGACGACGTCGGCGGCCTTCGCCTTGGCGCGCTCGAGCGCCGCGTCGACCGCGTTCATCACCCCCGCCGATTGGTCCTCTGGCGTGGTCGGGACCTTGGCCGTGACCAGCTGCTCGCCGTCGAACAGGACCGCGTCGGTGAAGGTCCCGCCTACGTCGACTCCCAGGAGCATGCGCCGACGCTACCTGAGCAAACGCTCCTTCCGCGGGTGGTGCGGAGGCCGCGATCGAGGCCGCGCAGTCCCCGAGCACGGCCGCGAGCGCGGACTCCGTGACAGGACCCGCGGCCGCGCTCGGTCTAGGCGAGCGCCGGCACCAGCTCGGCCGGCTCCTCGAGATGCTTGTGCGAGGGGCAGTAGTCCATCCCTGGCAGCGGATCGCGCTGGCAGGGCGTGCCCTTTCGCGTCGAGGCGCGGCATTGCCTCGGCACGCCGTAGAGGCAGACGTCCGGAGGCAGCGACTCGAGATACTCGATCGCGAGGCTGACGTGGCGCTCAACGACCTTGAAGACGTAGAGCTGCTCGCTGATCGGAAAGTGAACCCGAATCTGGTTGAAGAGCGATCGGGCCGGACGCGCGAAGTAGCGCCGGTCGACCGCGAGTCTGCGCATCGTCTGCTCGCAGGACTCCAGCAGCTCCTGGCGCGGCGACGGACCGCCCGGCGTCCCATCGATCACGCGTGGCGCCAACTCCCGGTACATCGAACGGCTGAAGTGATACATCGCTGAATACCCCTTCTCGTAGCTTCCCTTGCCGTCCCCGCCTGAGCGATCCCACGCCCTCCGAGTGTCGGGTACTCCCATACCCAATTTTCTACTCAGTTTTGGGGAGGGCGGGAGTGTGCCACTTTGGTGTGAAGGGAGATGTGAATTGTATTAAGGGATTGTTAAGGACGGCCCCTCAACTCCAGCTCTCATGCCGAATCTCGCCGTGTCGATTTTGCACAAGATGAACCCCGTCAAGGCTCGGATCGATTCCGGGGAAGTCCTCGCGGCGGTGGGCTCCACGCGACTCCCGCCGTGCGGCGGCGCAGGCGGCGATCGAGCGAGCCAACGGATAGGGGTCGCCGGTCAGCTGGGCGAGCTGCGGCGCGCTTCGCAGCGGCCCGGCGAGACTCCAGACTGCATCCCGCGTTTCCTCGCGAGGCGCTTCAAAGCGCCACCCGGAGGCCGCGGGCTCGCTGGCCGGGGCAGGCTTCGCCGCGGTTGCGACTGCGGCGGCCCGGGAGCCGAAGACGAAGCACTCGGTGAGCGAGTTGGAAGCGAGCCGGTTGGCGCCGTGCAGGCCGGTGCAGGCGCACTCGCCGATCGCCAGCAGCCCGGGCAGCGAAGTGCGGCCATCGAGGTCGGTGGCGATCCCACCCATCGTGTAGTGGGCGGCCGGCGCGACGGGCACCGGCTCCGCGGTCGGGTCGAGTCCGGCCTCGACCAGGTCGCGAAGAGGGCCGGGAAGCGCCCTTGCTCGACCCCGCGGAGGTCGAGCCGCACGCTCTCGGTCTCCTGCGCGTGCATCCGCGCCAGCATCGCGGTCGCGACCGCGTCCCGCGGCGCCAGCTCGTCGGTGAAGCGCTCCCCGTCGGAGTCGAGCAGGACGGCGCCCTCGCCGCGCACGGCCTCGGTCACCAGGGTTGCGTCCCAGGGGCTTCCCGGGAGCGCCAGGGCCGTGGGGTGAAACTGGCAGAGCTCGAGATCGGCGAGGTCGGCGCCGGCCGCCTGGCCGATCACCGGACCGGCGCCGATCGCACCCCAGGGATTCGTCGTGCGCTTCCACAGCGCCGCCGCGCCGCCGGTGGCAAGCACGGTTGCGCCGGCGAGCAGCGGGCCGCGATCGGTGCGTACCCCGACGCAGCGTTCGCCGTCGCGTGCACAGCGCCAACGCGGAGGTGAGCTCGCGAGTCTCGACCCGCTCGGCCGCGGCGACCAGAGCCGCCAGCCGCGCCGTGATCTCGCGCCCGGACTCGCTGCCGCGGGAGTGCACGACGCGGCGGTGGGTGTGCCCGCCCTCCAGCCCCAGCTGCAGCGAGCCGTCCTGGTCGCGGTCGAAGTGGACCCCGAGGTCGAGCAGATCGCGGACTGCGGCGGGGGCGCCCTCGGTGAGCACTCGCACGGCGGACGGCCGGCAAAGGCCGCGGCCGGCGGCGATCGTGTCGGCGGCGTGCTGCTCGGGCGAGTCGCCCGGCTCCAGCGCCGCCGCGAGGCCGCCCTGGGCGCGAAAGCTGGCGCTCTCAGAGAGAACGGTGCGAGAGAGAAGGACGACCTGGGCCCCGCGTCGCGCCGCCTGCAGGGCGATCCAGAGCCCTGCGGCGCCTCCGCCGACCACGGCGACGTCGCAGCGACCCGATTCGGCTTTGCCGGACACGAAGCGCTGGGTACGGTAACGCTCCGTGGCCGGCCTCTACCTCCGTCATCCGCTCTCCCTCGAGCACGACACCGGCCCCCACCCGGAGAACCCGGCGCGGATTCGCGCCATCGAGGCGGCGCTCGACGGCGAGGGCTGGCACGGGCTGGAGCTGGTCGAGGCGCCGCCGGCGAGTCGTGAGCAGATCCTCCGCGTCCACGCGCGGCCCCACATCGAGGCGATCGAGTCGCTGAGCCTGCGCGGCGGCGGGAGCATCGACGCGGACACCGTAGTCAGCGCACGCTCCTATGAGGCGGCCATGCGGGCAGCAGGAGCGGCCACCCACGCGGTCGATCGACTCCTCGACGACTCGGCCATCGGCTTCGCCTTTTGCGGCCTGCGCCCCCCGGGACACCACGCCGAGCGTGAGCGGGCGATGGGCTTCTGCCTCTTCAACAACGTCGCGATCGGCGTTGCGCACGGCTTGGCACGCGGACTGAAGCGCGCGATGGTCGTCGACTGGGACGTCCATCACGGCAACGGCACCCAGGAGGTCTTCTACGAGTCGCCCGAGGTGCTTTTCGCGAGCATCCACCAGAGCCCGCTCTATCCGGGCACGGGCAGCCCCGCGGAGCGGGGGCGCGGGGCGGGGGAGGGCTTGACGGTCAACCTGCCGGTCGAGCCCGGCGCGGGGCCGGATGAGTTCCTCTCGATCGTGCAGACGGTGATCGCGCCGCTGGCCCGCGACTTCGACCCCGGGCTGATCGCGGTCTCGGCCGGCTTCGACGCCCATCGCGCCGATCCGCTGGCCGACTGCATGCTCGACGAGGCCGCGTACGCCGATCTGGCGGCAAGCATCCGCGACCTCGCCGCCGAGCTCGAGATCCCGGTCCTGATCTGCCTCGAGGGCGGCTACGCGCTGGCGGCGCTGGCCGCTTCGGTCAACGCGACGTTGGCCGCCTTCAGCGGCTCGGCAGCGCCCCGCTCCGCTCCGCCGCAGGCGGCCGCTTTGCAGCGCTCGCGCTTGCGGGACCGCTGGCCCGCGCTCGCTTGACCGCCGCGCCGGTCGACGCGGCGTCGTTGGCCTCGTCGCGCATCCGTTCATAGCCGATCACGATCACCAGAGCGGCGAGGAGGGCGGTGATCAGCGCGGCGATCAGAGGGCGGCGCCAATGCGCGCGAGCCGGCATCTTGTCCGCAGGGTGGGTTGAGCTGCGGGCGCCGGGAACCGTCGGGCCGCCCTGCGCGCGGCCTGCCATCAGACCCGCAGCCTGCCCTCGAGCTTGCGGACGAAGTCGCGCTGGATCCCCGGGACCGTCTCGAGATCGTCAACCGAGCGGTAGCCGCCGAGGCGGTCGCGATAGGCAATCACCCTGTTTGTTTGCGCGGCCGAGAAGCCGAGGCCCCGCAGCTGCTCGAAGGTCGCCTGGTTGAGGTCTACGGGCCGGTTCGGCTCCGAAGTCATCGACCTGCTCAGGATCTGCCTGCGTCGCCTTTGCGGTCGGTCTTTCGGCGGGCTTCGGATCCCGCTTTCGATGTCAGCTCGCCTTCCGCAGCGGCGTTCGGCATCGGCTCTTGCCCGGCCGCGGCTTCGTTGCGCACCCAATCGGAGTGCTCGGAGGCCTTCCCGGCGCCGCCCTTGAGCTTTGAAGCGCCGCATCGCGTTCGTCGCGCAGCTTCTTGATCTCCGCTTCGGCCTGCTTGCGGGCGTCCGCCGCGGCGCGCTCGGCGCCCTTCTCGGCCTCCGACTCAAGCCGGCGCAGCTCCTTTTCGAGCCGCTTCTCGGCTTCCCCCTTCGCCGCGGCCGAATCGGCGCGGCTCGACTCGCCGATCTCGGCCTCGATTTGCTCGCGGATCTCGCGACGCATCGCCTTCACCTGTCCACGCAGCCAGGCTGCGGCCGCCTCCCGACCGTCCATCTCCGCGTCGCCGAGCGCGGCGCTGGCCTCGTCGGCCCGCTTCTCGGCGGCGACGGCTCGCTTCTCCGCCTCGGCGGCGCGCCTCTCGGCCTCCTTGACCTGCTGGCTTGCGGATGCGGGGCGTTCCGCCGCGGCTGACTTCTCGAGCTCGGCGATCCGCCGCTCAGCTCCGTCAAGGGCGGAGCGGTACTTCTGCTCGACCTCCTTGCGGGCTTCGACCGCCGCCGAGCTGACCTGCTCGCCGGTCGAATCGCGGAGCCGCTTCTGTTTCGCCGTGGCGCTTTTCTCCAACTGCGCGACGCGCTGCTCGGCCGCGTCAAGCGCCGAGCGGCCCTTGGCGATCTCCGCGCGCAGCTCTCGCTCGCGCTCTCCGTGCCGCTTGTCGGCTGCCGCCCGTGCCTTCGACTCCGCTTCCTTGCGCGCCTGCGCGGCGGCTTCGCCGGCCTGCTGCTCAGCGCGCGCGTGCAGCCGCTTGCGCTCGTCAGCGGTGCGGCGTTCAAGCTCGGCGATCTGCTTCTCGGCCTTCTTCAGCGCCGATTGGCCGTCCTCGAGGCGCTTCGTGAGCTGTTTCTCTCGCTTCTCCAGCTCGGCCTTGAACTTCGACTCCTCGGCCTTTCGAACCCGCTCGCTCTCCTCGCGCACCTTGCGCTCGGCGTCGGATCTGCAGTCGCTCGGCCTCCTCGCGCAGCTGCTGCTCGGCGCCGGCGATGCGCTCGCCCGCCTTGATCGCATGCTGCTCGATCTCGCCGAGCCGCTTCTCCGCCGCCTCCAAGGCCTTTGCCTTCGCTTCCTTCTCGAGGGTCAGCTCGGCATCGAGGGTCTTAAGCTCGGCGGTGAAGCGGGCCTCGGCGGCCTCGCGGGCCGCCTCGACCTCCTTGCGCGAGCGGGCCTCGGCCTCGCGGCGGTGTCGGTCGAGCTCCTCGCGCGCCCGCTCCTCGGCGCGGCGGATCTGCTCGCGGGCGTCCGCGGCGGCCTTCTCGGCTTTCTGCTGCTGGCGCTCGAGCTCCTCCTCGAGCGCGAGGATCTCGGCCGTGGCCGCCTGCTCGGCCTCGCGGCGCGCCGACTCCGCCGCGTCGCGAGCCCGCTGCTCTGCGTCCTCAACGTGCACGGCTAGGTTCCCTGCCGCGGTCGCCGGGCCCAGACGCTTGCCCGCGGGGTGGTCGGTTGGCTCGTCATCGCTGTCGGCTGCTGAATGCGGTCTGATCGGCAAGCGCTGAGTCTGGCCTGTCCGCCGCCTCCTGCGGCGTACACGCAGGCCGGCTGCTTGCCCTTCCTGCAGCAGTCAATGTAGCCGTTGAAGCTGGCGCCGGTTGCATTTCAAAATGCGCTGGACGCACCTTCGAGCCAGGGCCGAGCGATTTGGGGCTAGGCAGGCTCGTCGAGCAGCTCGTGATAGGCGACCAGCACTCGCTCCGCCATCCGCTTGGCCGAGAACGATTCGGCGCGGGCCCGGCCCGCGACTCGAGGGTCGTCGGCCTTGAGGTGCGGGCTCAACGACCGCAGCCATCGATCGGCCTCAAATGGGGCGACCAGGCAGCCCCGAACGCCGGAGAGCGCGTGCGGCGCGATCCCGACCGGGGTCGAGAGCACGGGAACGTCGCAGGCCAGCGACTCGAGCGCGACGAGGCCGAACCCCTCGTATTCGGAAGTCAGCAGGACCGCGTTCGCCGCGTTGACCCAAAGCGGCATCCGCTCAGGGTCGATGTCGCCGCCGGTCAGCAGCTCGGCGCCACTGCGGCGCGCCAGCTCGAGGGCGCGGTCGAAGCGCTTCTCGGGCCGCCGCGGGTTGGCGGGAAAGAACAGCAGCCGGGCCTCGGGCCCAAGGCCCAGCTCGCGACGGACCTCGGCGCGGGGCAGGGGCGCAAAGCGCCCGAGGTCCGGGCCGCATGGCAGCACCGCCGTTTTTCCGGGGGGCAGCGGCAGCCCCGGCCTGCCGTTCTCGGGGCCGAAGAGAGCCCGCGAGACCCCGGCGCAGAGATCGATCCGGGCGGCGAGCCGCCGCGACATCGCCCCTACGGCGCGGTGGCGAACGTCGGTGCCATGGAAGGTGACGACGAGCGGGCGCGCGCCGGCCAGCTTCGCGCACAGCCCGGCGATTCCGTAATGGGCGTGCACGAGGTCGTAGCGCCGCTTGCGCAGCAGCCTGCGGACGCTGCGCAGCGCGGGAAGATAGTGCCGCTTGCCGCCTGGGAAGCGGAACAGCTCGACCTCGACGCCGTGGTCGCGGATCGCGTCGATCTGGTCGATCACCCAACGTCCCCTCTGGGGGGCCGCGTCGTCGGGGGTCAGGTTGGTGACGATCAGGACCCGCACCGGCGTGAGCGTATCCGCACGGAGGTGCGGCAGTCTCGACACCTGGCTGCATAGATCGGTGACCCTCTCGCATCGAGGATCGGCCCCAATCGCTATCGAAGGAGGGCTGATGCTGGCTTTGTTCGGGTGGCTTTACGCGGCGGCCGAGGTGCGACTGCGTGCGGTGCGCGCCTTGGCCGCGGGGGAGCGGGCGCAGGGCACGGTCGAGTACGTCGGCCTGATCCTGCTCGTCTCGCTGCTGATGGTCGGGATGGTTGCGGCCCTGAAGGGATTCAACGGCAAGCAGGGCATGGAGCTGGCCGAGGTGATCATCGAGAAGATGAAGCAGGCGGTGAATCAGGTCTCGTTCCGCTAGCGCCGGGGGGCGCGCCGGGTGGGCTCCCCCCATCCGGCGCGGCTGCCTGCGAAACTCGGCCGCGTGCCGCCCTCGCGCAGCTATGACAGAGCCCCGGCCGACCTGCGCCCGGTGCAGATCGAGCCCGGCTTCGTGCGCACCGCGGACGGCTCGGCGTTGATCTCGCAGGGCGAGACCCGGGTGATCTGCACAGCCTCGGTGACCGAGTCGGTGCCGCGCTGGCTCGAGGGCAAGGGGCGCGGCTGGGTGACCGCCGAGTACGCGATGCTGCCCGCCTCGACCGGCGATCGCAAGCAGCGCGACGTCTCGCGTGGAAAGCAGGACGGCCGCGGGGTCGAGATCCAGCGCCTGATCGGCCGTTCGCTGCGGGTGGTCGTCGACTTCGCCGCCCTGGGCGAGCGCAGCGTCTATGTCGACTGCGACGTCCTGCAGGCCGACGGGGGGACTCGCTGCGCCGCGATCAGCGGCGGCTACGTGGCGCTTCACTGCGCGCTTCAGAGGCTGGTCGCCGCCGGAGCGCTGGAGAGGTTGCCGCTGAACGGGTCGATCGCGGCGGTCAGCGCCGGGATCGTCGACGGGCGGGCGCTCTGCGACCTCGATTACTCCGAGGACTCCGGCGCCGAGGTCGACGCCAACGTCGTGATGACCGGCGACGGCGGCCTGGTCGAAGTGCAGGCGACCGCGGAGCGCACGCCGCTCTCCCGCGCCTCGCTCGACGAATTGCTTGCCCTCGCCGCGACCGGGATCGCCCGCCTTCGCAGCGAGCAGGAGCGGGCCCTGGCGCCCTGACGTGATGGGCCGGGAGCGCGGTGAGAGCGGCACCCGGGTGATCGTCGCGACCCGTAACGAGCACAAGCTGCGCGAGCTCGCCGAGCTGCTCCCGGATCTCGAGCTCGAGCCTCTGCCGGCCGAGGTCGAGCTGCCGCCCGAGGAGGGCTCGAGCTTCGCCGCCAACGCGCTGGCCAAGGCACGCACCGCGCACCGTGGCACCAGCGCCGCCGCGCTGGCCGACGACAGCGGCATCGAGGCGGTTGCGCTCGACGGCGCGCCCGGCATCTACTCGGCTCGCTACGCCGGCGAGGCGGCGAGCGACGAGGAGAACCTCGCCAAGCTGCTCGCCGAGGTGGAAGCCGCCGGGGACGATCGCCGCGTCGCCTATGTCTGTGCGCTGGCCTACGTGAACGCGGACGGCGAGGAAGGGACCTTCGAGGGCCGCTGCAGCGGCCAGCTCAGCAAGCAACCGCGCGGCGAGGGCGGCTTCGGCTACGACCCGGCGTTCGTCCCCGACGAGATCGACGGGGGGCGGACGATGGCCGAGCTGCGCCCGGCGGAGAAGAACGCGATCAGCCACCGCGGTCGCGCTGCGCACCTGCTTGGCGTGCACCTTCGCGCCGCCTCCGAAGCCGGGGCAGCGATCGAGGCCGACCGGCGGCGATGATCCGCACCAAGTCCGGCGCCGCGGGACTCTCGGTCGCATCCAACTCGCTGCTGATCGCGATCAAGGTCGCGGTTGGGGCGATCACCGGATCGATCGCGATCATCACCGAGGCGGTCCATTCGCTGATCGACCTGATGGCGTCCGTGATCGCTCTCGCCTCGGTTCGAAAGGCCGACGAGCCGGCCGACGTCGAGCATCCCTACGGGCACGAGAAGCTCGAGAATCTTGCCGCGACGATCGAGGGAATGCTGATCCTCGTCGGCGCCGGCGTGATCGTCTACGAGGCGACCCACCGCCTCGTGGTCGGCTCCCACCTGGACAGCGTCGGCCTCGGGATCGCGGTGATGGCGTTCTCCGCGGCCGCCAACTTCACGATCTCGGGGTTCCTCGGGCGCCAGGCCAGGCTGCTCGGCTCGCCGGCCCTGGAGGGCGATGCGGCGCACCTGCGCACCGACGCCTTCACCTCGATCGGGGTGCTGCTCGGCCTGCTCCTCGTTCAGGTCACCGGCGCCGCCGCGTTTGACTCGATCACGGCGCTGGTCGTTGCGATCGCGATCGTCGGCTCGGGGCTGCGGATCATCACCCGCTCATCCAGGGTGCTGGTCGACGAGGCCCTGCCGACGGCAGAGATGGATCGCATCGAGGCGGCGATCCGAAGCTCCCGCTCTCCGGAGGTCGCCGGCTATCACCGGCTGCGGGCGCGCCGGGCAGGCAACCGCCGCTACGTCGACCTCCATGTCCAGTTTCGCTCCGGGACCAGCCTCGAGCGCGCCCACGAGGTTGCCCACGCGATGCGTTCGGCGATCGAGTCGGTGCTGCCGGCCGCGGACGTGCTGATCCACGTCGAGCCGGAAGACTCGCTGCTCGGCCCCGACGAGAGCCCGGGCCCGTTCCGCGCCGGCTAGGCGCCTGCAAAACGTCGCATCTCGGGGTCCTCGCCAAATCGTCTCGGTCATGCACGATTCAGTGCACTCCCTTCGCCGATTTGCCTCCGCCCCCCGACCTGCTCGCTTTTCGGCGCCTAGGGAGTTTTCGGAGCCTAGGGAGAAGGCAGCAGGTTCACGGCGGCGGCGATCCCCACCGCTCCGACGGTGATGCTGTAGCCGGTGTAGCCGCCCAGGCCAAGCAGCAGCACCGCGATCGCGCAGATGCCGACGACGGTGAGCCATGATGCTCGCTCGAGGGACACGCCCGCTATTTTGGCCGAGATGTCAGACCTTGATACTGCCGCGGGGGCGCTGGGGCGCCTTATGGAGCTCTCGCCGGAGATGCGAGGCGGCGCGATCCTCGACTCCGAGACGGTCCTCGCGGCCAGCGGCGAGCTCGCCGAGTGGCGTGAGGCGGCCCGCGATCTGCTCGCCGCGGCCGCGGCCGATGGTCCCTTCGAGCAGGTTCATGTCGCCACCGAGGACGGCGAGGTGTTCGCGGTCCGCGACGGGTCGCTGACTGCGGTCAGCGTCACCGACCGCTTCGTGCTTGCCTCGCTGATGGCCTTCGACATGCGGGCCACGCTGCGCGATCTTGCGACCGGTGCGTCGAACGGCTCGGCCCCGGGGGACGGCTGATGCCAAAGCCGCATCGCGTCGTCCTCGACCGGGTCAGCGGCTACGCAGACGAAGCGGCGGCGTTCATGCGCCGGCGCCGGCACGAGCGGCGTCCCTTCGTGCGCGTCTACCGCGCCGACGGCTCAAGCGTCGAGCACGGCGCCGACTCCGAGCCTGGCGAGAGGCTCTCGGCCGCGGCCGGCCGCCTGATCGAGCTCGCCGCAACGAGGCCGCAGCGATGAGCGAGCTTCCCTCCCGCGAGCTCGCCGCGCAGATCGTCGCCCGCTCACTCGCCAACGGGGGCGAGTTCGCGGAGCTGTTCGCCGAGCGCAGCGGAGGCCTGCAGATGAGCATCGACGAATCGCGCGTCGAGGATGTCGTCTCGGGCGCCGAGCAGGGGGCCGGGCTGCGGGTGATCAAGGACGGGACGGCCTACTTCGCCCACGTCGACGGGCTTGCCGAGGCCGACCTGCTTCGCGCCGCCGAGGAGGTCTCCTCGGCGCTGCGGGGCTCGCGGGCCGAGCCTCTGCCGATGAAGGCGTCAGAGTCGCGAGCCGCAGCAGGTGAGCCTGCGCCCGGAGGAGGTTCCCGCGGAGCGCAAATCCGAGCTCCTGCGCGAGCTCGACGAGCGGGGTCGCTCGCAAGGTGACGCGATCGTGCAGCTGCGCGTCTCCTACGCCGAGGTTCGGCGCCAGGTGGCGGTTGCGAACTCCGTCGGCACCTACGCGACCGACGATCGCACCCGGGTCCGGATCGGCGCCCAGGCGGTAGCGAGGAGGGACGGCTCGGTCGAGACCGGGACCGAGACGCTCGGCGGGCACCGCGGCTACGAGCTGCTCGAGGACGATCCGGGCCGGATCCCCGAGCAGGCGGCCGCCAAGGCGCTGACCCTGCTCGACGCCGCCCCGGCGCCCGCCGGCGCGATGCCGGTCGTGGTCGGGGGCGGGTTCGGCGGTGTGCTGTTTCACGAGATGACCGGGCACGGGCTCGAGGCCGACCACATCCAGAAGGGCGCGAGCGTCTACGAGGGGCGACTCGGGGAGGTCGTGGCCGAGCCGGTCGTCAACGCCTATGACGACGGGGAGCTCGCCGGCGAGTGGGGAAGCGACGGGATCGACGACGAGGGCACGCCGACGCAGAAGACCAAGGTAATCGAGGAGGGACGCTTGATCTCCTTCCTGTACGACCGCCGCAGCGCCGAGCGCGACGGCGCCCAGTCGACCGGCAACGGGCGGCGCGGAAGCTTCCGGGACATCCCGATCCCGCGCATGACCAACACCTACATCGCCCCCGGCGAGGCGGAGCCCGAGGCGATGATCGCGGAGGTCGGTCGCGGCTTTTACGCCGTTTCCTTCGCCGGTGGGCAAGTCGAGCCGGCGAGTGGCGACTTCGTCTTCGGCGTCTCCGAGGGCTATCTGATCGAGGACGGGAAGGTGACCAGACCCTGCCGGGGCGCGACCCTGATCGGCAACTGCCTCGATGCGCTCGCCGCGATCGACGCGGTCGGCTCCGACTTTGAGATGAAGAGCGGCATCTGCGGCAAGGCGGGCCAGCGGGTGCCGGTCGGTACCGGCCAGGGCCACGTGCGGATTCGCAAGCTGACCGTCGGCGGCACCGAGGTCTGATGGAGCTGCGGCGAGCGGTTGAGGTTGCCGTCGACGCGGCGCTCGCGGCGGGTGCCGGCGACGCCGAGGCCTACGCGCAGAGCCAGAGCAGCCGTGAGGTGCGCGTCTTCGGGGGCGAGGTCGAGAGCCTCACCGCGGCAACCGCGCTCGGCGTCGGCGTGCGGGTCTGGATCGACGCCAGGGCCGGTTACGCATTCGGCACCGAGCTCTCCGAGCCTGGCTTGAGTGAGCTCGCGGCTCGCGCCGTAACCACCGCCGCGGTCGCCGATGAGGACGAGCACGCCGCGGCGCCGCAGCGAGCCGGCGACTATCCGCGCCTCGACGGGCTCCGCGACCCCTCGATCTCGGACTGGGGCGCCGATCGCGTCGTCGATCTTGCCCTCGCGGTCGAGCACGCGGCGCTCGCCCACGACGAGCGGGTCGGCTCGGTCGAGCAGGCCGTCTATGCGGACTCCGACGAGGCGGTCGCGATCCGCTCCACGACCGGAGTCGAGTGCGCCTATGAGGCGAGCAGCTGTTACGCGTACGTGCAGGCCCTGGCGGCCGGGGAGGGATCGAAGGAGACCGGCCTCGGGTTCGACCTCGCGCGCTCCCCGGCGGGCCTTGATCCGGAGGCGATCGGAGCCGAGGGGGCTGAGCGCGCCGCGGCGATGGTCGGAGCGGGAAAGCCCCCTTCGCGCTCCTGCCCCGTGGTCTTCGATCCCACGGTCGCGGCGAGCTTCGCGGGACTGATCGGTCAGGGCCTCAGCGCCGACGCCGTGCAGCGGGGCCGCTCCCCGTTCGCCGAGCTGCTCGGGGAGCCGGTCGCGAGCGAGGCCTTGGTCCTGCACGACGATGGGCTGGTGACCGAGGGCCTCGCCGCGAGCCCTTGCGACGACGAGGGAATCCCGCGTGCCCGCACGGCGCTGATCGAGGGGGGCGAGCTGCGGACCTTTCTCTATGACTCCTACACCGCTCGTCGCGGCGATGTCGAGCGGGCCGGCAACGCCGCCCGCGCCGGCTACCGGTCGGCCCCCGGTGTTGGGGCTTCGAACCTCACCCTGGCGACCGGAAGCCTGTCGACGCCGGAGCTGCTGGCGAAGGCCGGAGATGGCGTCTACGTGTCCGACGTCGCCGGGCTGCACTCGGGGGTCAACCCGGTCAATGGGGTCTTCTCGGTCGGCGCCTCGGGTCGGCTGCTGAGCGGAGGCGAGCTCGCCGATCCGGTGCGGGAGTTCACGATCGCCAGCGACCTCGTCTCGATGCTGCGGGCGGTGCAGGAGGCGGGCTCGCAGGCGCGCTGGGTGCCCTTCGGGGGGATCGTGCGCACGCCGCCGCTGCTGGTCGCGGAGATGACGGTCAGCGGCAGTTAGGCCATCGCTGCCCGCAACGAGCGGATTTCGCTCGGCCAGGCCAGGCCACCGCGGCCGTTCAACGCCTGACGGCGCTGTTAGATTCCCCCGACTTCAACGGCCCGAGGAGGATTTGACGTGACCAAAGCTGAGTTCCTGGACCGACTCGCAAACGACGAGAGGCTCGGCAGCAAGAAGGCTGCCGGTGAGGCCGTGGACGCGGTCCTCGACGCGATCACCGGAGTGCTGCGCGGCGGCGGCGAGGTGAACTTCACCGGCTTCGGGAAGTTCCACGTCGCCGAGCGCGGACCGCGGCAGGGCGTCAACCCCCGGACCGGGGAGCGGATCACGATCCCGGGCGGCAGGGTTCCGCGCTTCTCCGCCGGCTCCTCTCTGAAGTCAGAGGTCAAGGGGGGTTAACTCTCCGTTCGCAGACCGGCTCGCGGCGCTCGTCGAGGAGCGCCGCAGCCAGATCTGCCTTGGCCTGGATCCGGACCCCGCCGCCCTTTCCGGCGCCGACGTCGGAGCGGCTGAGGACGCGGCCGAGGCGGCCGCGGCCGCGGTGCTGGCGAGCTGCCGCACGTTGATCGACGCAGCGGCGCCCGCCTGCGTGGCTGTGAAGCTGCAGCTCGCCTGCTTCGAGCGCCTCGGGGCCCCCGGATGGGGAGCGCTTGAGCGCACCGCGGGCGCCGCCCGCGACGCCGGCCTGCTGGTGATCGCCGACGGCAAGCGCGGCGACGTGCCGGTGACCGCCGCCGCTTATGGCCAGGCGCTGGTCGGCGGTATCGAGACGCCCTGGGGACCGGTGGTGGGGCTCGGGGCCGATGCCTTCACCGCCAACCCGCTGCTCGGCGCCGACGCGCTGGAGCCGCTGATCGACGCCGCCGCGCGGGCCGGGGCCGGGGTCTTCGCGCTGGTTCGAACGACAAATCCCGGCGCCGGAGAGATCCAGGACGAGCCCGCCGCAGGTCCGCTGCACGAACGCCTCGCCGCGATCGTCGACGCGGCCGCCGCGCGGCTTGCCGGCTCCGGAGAGCTGAGCGGAATGGGCGCGGTTGTGGGCGCCACCGCCCCACAGCTGATCGGGCGGCTGCGCGAGCTGATGCCGCGGGCGATCTTCCTGACCCCCGGGGTCGGTGCCCAGGGCGGTCAGTCGGCCGACCTCGCGCCGGCCTTCGGCCCCGGCCCTGCGGCGGCGCTCGTGCCTGTCTCCCGGGCGATCGCAGGCGATCCCGACCCCGGCGCCGCCGCGGAGCGGCTGCGGGACGAGGTCTGGGCCGTCTCAGGCGCCTGACCCATGACACCCGAACCTGGGCCGGAGTCGCCGCTACGATCCCGCGGTTGCCGGATCAGCGGCGCAGATGGACACCTCCAAGCAGAGCCCCAACGCGCGCTTCGCCGCGATCGTCGCCCTATTCGTCACCTTTGTCGTGATCGTGGTCCTGCTCGCGACCTCGCTCGGCGGCGGAGACTCGGGATCCAACGCGTCGCATTCGAGCGCTCAGAAGCAGAGCAAGTCGAAGGGCTCGGGTGAGTCGCGGCGCAAGGTCTACGTCGTCAAGCCGGGCGACTGCTGCCTCTCGCAGATCGCCGAGAAGACCGGGATCGACGTCGACGTGCTGGTGCAGCTGAACCCGGGGCTGGATCCGCAGGCGATCCACTCCGGCGACCGGGTGAAGCTCCGCTGAGCCGCTGGCGGCGCCTCGCCGGGGTCTTGGCGGCCCTGGTCGTGCTCGGGCTGCCGACGCTGGCCGACGCCAAGCCAAGGGCGCCCGCCGCGCCGCGGCTCGAGGCGCGGGCATGGGTCCTGATCGACGCCCGGACCGGCGACGTCCTCGCCGCTCGCGCCAGCGCCCGCTCGCTGCCGATCGCAAGCGCGACCAAGCTGATGACCGCGTATCTGGCGCTGCGCGAGCTGCGCTTCGGCCGCCGAGTGCAGATGGCCCCCTACGACGCGATCCCCGCTGAGTCGCTGCTCGGGATCCCGGCCGGGACCACGATCAGCGTCCGCGACCTCCTCTACTCGCTGATCCTGCGCAGCGCCAACGACTCCGCCCACACGCTGGCCCAGGTGATCGGCGGCACCCAGCCCCGGTTCGTCGCCGAGATGAACAACGCCGCCGCGGCGCTGGGCCTCTCCGATACCCACTACTCAAACCCGATCGGACTCGACTCCCCGGGCAACTACTCAAGCGCTCGCGACCTCGCGACGCTGGCTCGTCGGCTGCTGGCGAACCGCAAGTTCGCCCGCATCGCCGACTCCGAGACGGCGCTTCTGGCCAGCCTTTCGCCGCCGCCGCGGGTGCAGACCCGCAACACGCTGCTCTATTCCGCCCCCTGGGTCGACGGGGTCAAGACCGGACACACCCTCGGGGCGGGCTATGTCGAGGTCGGAGCCGGGAAGCGCAAGGGGGTAGAGCTGATCTCGGTCGTCCTCGGGGCGCCCAGCGAGGCTCAGCGCGACGACGAGAGCCTTCGTCTGCTCGATTACGGCTTCCGCCAGTACGTGGTCCGCCACCCGGTGCGGTCCGGTGAGCGGTTCGCGAGCCCTTCGATCCGCTACTCCGGCGGCGAGCTTGCGCTGCGCGCCGCGCACCCGGTCACGGTCGGGGTACGCCGCGGACAGCGGCTGCAGGCCTCGGTCCGCGCCCCTGACGAGGTGACCGGGCCGGTTCGAAGGGGACGGCGATTGGGCAGGGTTACGATCACCCTGGACGGGCGGGTCGCCGGCGCCGCCGCGCTGCTTGCCGCGCGGGCGGTCCCCGAGGCGAGCGAGCTTGAGAAGCTGCTCAGCCACACCCTTGCGGTGCTGGCGTTGATCGCGCTCGGCGCGTCCGCGATACTGCTGGTCGGACTCGCGATGCGGCGGCGCAGACGACCGCCGCGCGCGAGCGAGGAGGAGATGGAAGTGAGTCGCGAGCAGAGGCGAAGGATGCGAGAGCAGCGGCGCAGCGGCGCCCAAGGCGACGGGCGATGATCCTCACCGTCACCCTCAATGCCGCGATCGATCGCACGATGGCGGTACCGAACTTTCGCCAGGGCAACCGCCACCGCTCGGTCGAGAGCCGAACCGTCGCCGGGGGCAAGGGGATCAACGTCGCAAGGGCGCTGGCGCTGCTTGGCCGGCCGGTGCTTGCCACCGGTTTCGCCGGTGGCCCGACCGGACAGCGCCTCGTCGAGGAGCTCACCAGCGAGGCGATCCTTCACGACATCACGCCGATCGCGGGCGAGTCGCGGATCAACCTCGCTGTCATCGATCCGACCTCCGGCGAGCAGACCGAGATCAACGAGCGCGGTCCGGAGGTCAGCCCGCACGAGATCGAGAGCTTTCTGGACCGCCTCGACTACCTGGCACGCGGCGTCCGGATCTGCGTGCTGGCGGGAAGCCTGCCGCCCGGGGTCGAGCCGGACCTCTATGCGCGCATCGTCCGCGAGCTCCGCGAGCGCGGCATCGTCGTGATCCTCGACTCCGACGGAGAGCCGATGCTGGCCGGGGTTCGCGCCGGCCCGGCGGCGATCACCCCTAATGTGCTCGAGGCCGAGGAGCTGGTCGGGCATGAGTTCGAGGGGCCGGGAGACCTCGCCGCGGGGCTCACCCAGCTACTCGAGCTGGGGGCAGGGGAGGCCATCGTGACTCGCTCGGAAGGCTGTGTCGCGGTGGTCGGCGAGCCGTCGCGGCGAAGCTTCTACGAGGTCAGGGCCGAGCCTCAGGAGCCGGTCGCCACGGTCGGATCGGGGGACGCGTTCCTGGCCGGCTACGTCGCGGCGCTCTACGACGGCGCTCCGGCCCCCGACTGCCTCGCCTACGGGGTTGCCTGCGGCGCTGAGTCGACCCGGCACTTCGGGGCCGGAACCGTCGACCCCGAGCAGGTTGAGCGGATCCGCGCCGAAGTCGAGGTCCACGAGCTGGAGGTCCCCGCCGGGGTGTAGGCCGCGGCCGCTCGCGGGGCCGTTTCCCTACAATCGTGGGGGCGTGCGATTTGGCTCCGGAATGCCGCAAATAGCCGCCCTTTTGCCCCGCGGCGGCGGGGTTTTTTCGTCCGCGCCCACGCATAGCCTGGAACCTCACCGCCAGCCCTGGAGGCCTTGATGGAGATCGATATCGGTCGAGGGAAGCAGGGGCGGCGCGCCTACGGTTTTGACGACATCGCGATCGTCCCGTCGCGCCGGACCCGCGATCCCGATGACATAGACATCACCTGGACGCTCGGCCCATATCGCTTTGAGCTGCCCCTGATCGCTTCGGCGATGGACGGCGTGGTCAGCCCCGCGACCGCAGCCCAGATAAACCGCCTCGGCGGCCTCGGCGTGCTCAACCTGGAGGGGATCTGGTCCCGCTACCAGGATGCCGACGAGCAGCTCGAGCGAGTCGCGGAGGCCGCGGCGCCGGTCGCGACCCAGCTGCTGCAGGAGATCTACTCCGAGCCGGTCAAGCCGGAGCTGATCGGCCAGCGGATCGCCGAGATAAAGGAGAAGGGCGCGGTCGCCTGCGGTTCGCTGACTCCGCAGCGGGTGCGCGACCACTACGAGCTGGCGATCGAGGCCGGCCTCGACATCCTCGTCGTGCAGGGAACAGTGATCTCGGCCGAGCACGTCTCGACCAGCGTCGAGCCGCTGAACCTGAAGGAGTTCATCGCCGAGGTCCCGGTGCCGACCGTGGTCGGAGGCTGCGCCTCCTACTCGACCGGCCTGCATCTGATGCGCACCGGCGCCGTCGGCGTCCTGGTCGGGGTCGGCCCCGGCGCCGCCTGCACGACGCGCGGTGTGCTCGGGATCGGCGTCCCGCAGGCGACCGCGATCGCAGACGTGGCGGCGGCCCGCTCGCAGCACATGCTGGAGACCGGCGAGTACTGCAACGTGATCGCCGACGGCGGCATGCGCACCGGGGGCGACGTCTCCAAGGCGATCGCCTGCGGAGCCGACGCGGTGATGATCGGCTCACCCCTGGCCCGTGCCAAGGAAGCTCCTGGGCGCGGCTACCACTGGGGCATGGCGACCTTCCACCCCTCGCTTCCTCGCGGCGCCCGGGTGGCGACGACGCAGGACGGCACGATGGAGGAGATCCTGCTCGGTCCGGCGCGCGAGAACGACGGCACCTTCAACCTGATGGGAGCGCTGCGCACCTCGATGGCGACGACGGGATACGAGGACATCCGCTCCTTCCAGCGCGCCGAGGTGATGGTCGCACCGGCGCTGCAGAGCGAGGGCAAGGCGCTGCAGCGCGAGCAGTCGGTGGGAATGGGATCGAACGGTCGCGCCAATGTCGAGACAGGGGTCGCGGTATCGGATGACTGAGGGCCCGGCCGTCACCCGGGCGACGACCCAGGGCGACGTGCGGTCCGAGCGCGAGCACGCGCCGGAGATCACCACCGAGCGCGCGGCGGGGGTCGGTGCCCCGGCGCCCGGCGAGGCCCCGGCGCACGAGGAGGTTCTCGTCCTCGACTTCGGGGGCCAGTACTCGCAGCTGATCGCGCGGCGGATCCGCGAGTGCGGCGTGTTCGCGGAGCTGCTGCCCTTCGACGTCGATCCGGAGCTGATCCGCAAGCGGCGCCCGAAGGCGCTGGTGCTCTCCGGCGGGCCGGCCTCCGTCTATGAGCCCGGGGCGCCCGAGTTCCCCACCGAGCTGCTCGAGCTGGGCGCCCCGGTGCTCGGCATCTGTTACGGGATGCAGGCGATGGTGCGCTCGCTGGGCGGGCGCGTCGAGGGCGCCGAGGCGGGCGAGTTCGGCCGCACCGAGCTGACCCTGCTCGACGGCGGCGGGTCGCTGCTCGCGGGGCTGCCGGTCGAGCAGCAGTGCTGGATGAGCCATCGCGACGCCGTCTTCGAGCCGCCGCCGGGCTTCACGGCGCTGGCCGCCAGCCCCGGCTCGCCGGTCGCCGCCTGCGAGAGCCCCGAGCGCGGCCTCTACGGGATCCAGTTTCATCCCGAGGTCGTCCACACCCCCTACGGGACCGACATCCTCGACCGCTTCCTGCGCGAGATCGCCGCCTGCGAGGAGCGCTGGTCTCCGGCCTCGGTGATCGCCGAGCAGGTCGCCGCGATCCGAGTCCAGGTCGGCGACGGGCGGGTGATCTGCGGGCTCTCCGGCGGGGTCGACTCCTCGGTCGCCGCGATGCTCGTCCACGAGGCGGTGGGAGAGCGGCTGACCTGCGTGTTCGTCGATCACGGCCTGATGCGCCTCAACGAGGCCGAGCAGGTCGTCGAGGCCTTCTCGAGCTTCGGCATCCCGCTCGTCCACGTCGACGCCGAGCAGCGCTTCCTGCGGCGCCTTGCCGGCGTCACCGAGCCGGAGGAAAAGCGAAAGATCATCGGCGAGGAGTTCATCCGCGTCTTCGAGGCCGAGTCGGGCAAGCTCGAGGACGTTTCCTTCCTTGTCCAGGGCACCCTGTACTCGGACGTGATCGAGTCGGGGGGAGGCGCCGGGGCGGAGACGATCAAGTCGCACCACAACGTCGGCGGATTGCCCGAGGATCTCGAGTTCGAGCTGGTCGAGCCGCTGCGGATGCTCTTCAAGGACGAGGTGCGTGCGGTCGGCACCGAGCTCGGCCTGCCCGACAAGCTGGTCTGGCGCCAGCCCTTCCCGGGCCCGGGCCTGGCGATCCGCATCGTCGGCGGTGAGGTCACCAGGGAGCGCCTCGACATCCTGCGCGCCGCCGACGCGGTCCTCCAGGAGGAGGTCCGCGCCGCCGGCCTCTACCGCGAGCTCTGGCAGTCGTTCTGCGTGCTGCCGGTCGTGCGCTCGGTCGGAGTCCAGGGCGACGGGCGCACCTACGCCTACCCGGTCGTGATCCGCGCCGTCACCTCCGACGACGCGATGACCGCGGACTGGGCGCGGCTTCCCTATGACCTGCTGGAGCGCGTCTCGGGCCGGATCATCAACGAGGTCCCGAACGTGAACCGGGTGGCGCTCGACGTCAGCTCCAAGCCCCCGGCGACGATCGAGTGGGAGTGACCAGGCGCGGTGTTCGTCCAGACGCATGCGCGGAGCGCCGAAGAGCCGACCGGCGAGTTCGCCTGCTGCCCCCAGGGCGACGAAGGCGGCTAGACGTCAGCCAGCCGCGCGCCGCAGCGCGCGCCTGTATTGCTCGCGCAAGAGCTCGATCGCGGTCGCCAGATCGCCCTCGTCGGTGATCCGCAGGCTCACCCATCCTGATCTCGGCGGCGTGTAGCGATGCTGCTCGACCCGGCCTCCATCGAGCAGCTCGCGCTTGCGCTGCGTGGGAAGGGGAAGGTCGAGCAGGCCTCCGCCGTGCAGGTGGCCGAGCTCGCGACGGCCGACCAGGAATCGGGTCGATCCAAAGCGGCCAGGCTCGGTTGTCACCTGATCCCAGGAGCCGACCTCGGAGATGATCCGTTCACCGGTTGAGTGCGCTCGCTCGGCGGCCCGGCCCGCGCTGATTGCGGCGTGAAGGACCTGGACCCACATGAATCCAGCCTAGCCAGTCGCCCTGCTCGCCTATCCGGCTACCTTCTTGACATGGATTTGGAGACGGCGACGTCGGCCGCTCCCGCCGCTTCGATGCAACCCCTCGAGGCTCGCGCGCCGCGATCGGTCCCGATCTGGCAGGTCAGCGTCGTCTTCTGGCTGCTGTTCCTGGCGGTGCTGGGCTCGCACGCGTTGCAGCTCGGCAACATCGCGCAGTTGACGACGTTCGGGGTGATCTTCGCTTCGATCGTGATCGAGGCCCTCCCGTTCATCCTCCTCGGGGCGTTGGTGTCGGCGGCGGTCGCAGTATTCGTCCCGGACTCGTTCTTCGCTCGGATGGCCAGGCTGCCGCGCCGAGTACAGCTGCCGGGTGCGACGCTCGCTGGCTTCGCCTTCCCGGTCTGTGAATGCGGATCTGTCCCGGTCGGGCGGCGGCTGATCGCTCGCGGCATGCACCCGTCCGCGGCGCTCGGGTTCATGTTCGCGGCGCCGATTCTCAATCCGATCGTTCTGATCTCGACCTGGGTCGCCTTCGGGGGAGGGACGAAGGGGGCCGAGATGGTCGCCGGACGCGCGGTGCTCGGATTTGCGGTTGCGATGAGCGCCGGCATGGCGATCGCGGCTCGTGGCTCCGAGCTGTTACGGGGTGACCATTCCGGCACCGGCGGCTCCGATGGCGGCAGCTGCGGCCACGACCATTCCCAGGATGGGGGAGGGGCTTTCATCGAGCACCTGATCGGCGACCTGCTGTTCATGGGGCGGTTTCTTGTCTTCGGAGCAGCCGCCTCGGCGCTCATGCAGACGCTGGTCCCACAGGACATCCTCTCCGGGGTCGCCGGAGCGGCCGCGCTCGGGACCCTCGCCCTGATGGCTTTTGCGTTCATGCTCGCCCTCTGCTCGGAGGCTGACGCCTTCGTCGCCACGTCGTTCACGGCCTTCCCGCCAAGCGCCCAGCTTGGCTTTCTCGTCTTCGGACCGATCCTCGATACGAAGCTTGCCGCCCTCTATGGCGCCACGTTCCGGCCGCCCTTCATTCGGCGCCTGGTCGTAGTCGCCGTACCGATGGTCCTGGCTGGGGCACTGCTTTTCGGGATCTTGGTGAGATGACCCTCAGCGCCCGCAACCTGCGTCTCTTCGTTCTCGCCCTCTGGGCCGGGTTCCTGGCCTGGCTTTGGATCAGCGGGCAGGTCCTGCGTTACCTGGGACCGCGCACCTCCTGGGTGGTCACCTTTGGAGCGATCACGCTCACGATCGTGACCTTCGCCTACTCCCGCTCGCGCAGCGGCGATGCTGATGCCCAGCGGGGCGTTTCGGGCCGAGAGGCAGCGGGCCTGCTGACGCTGCTGGCGCCGCCGCTGCTGGCGCTGATTCTCTCGGGCTCCTCCCTCGGCGCTCTGGCCGCTTCCAAGAAGCTCACCGACCGCGGGGTCGACCTGGCGAGCCTCGCCGAATCGCTCTCGAGCGGGGCCTCGCAAGTCGACTTCCTGCAGATAAAGGCGGCTGGAAGCAACCCCCAGGAGGGGGAGACCCTCGGCCTGCGCCCGGGCGGTCAGGTCGACCTGACCGGCTTCGTGATGAAGGCCGGGTCGTCGTCGAGGGCCCCGTTTACGCTCGGCCGCTTTTACATCACCTGTTGCGTCGCCGACGCGATCCCGATCGGGGTGACCATCGATCCGACCCTGGCCAAGGGCGGATTTCCGAAGGACAGCTGGCTGGACGTGACCGGGGCGCTCGACCGCAAGGGCGGTCGCTACGTGGTCGATGCGGAGCAGATCGAGAAGGTCCCGCAGCCGAGCAACCCCTACTTGGCGTTTCGCTGAGCGGCAGCGGCGCGCCGATCGGGGCGAGCCAGTGTAATGCAAGCCGCTTGCATAACCTGTAGGCTGCCGCCAATGGCCCGCCCGAGTCATGTTCGCGATGCGGTCGCCGAGCTCGTGGCCCGATCGGATCGGCACGGCTGGACCCTCGATGATGCGCACGCGGCGCTCGCCTCCCGGGGGGTCGAGGCCGACCCGTCCTCGGTCTTTCGCGCCCTCGTACGCCTTTCCGAGCGCGGCGAGCTGGAGCGCGTCGAGCTCGGCGACGGTCGGGCCCGTTTCGAGCGCCTGGGCAGCCATCACGAGCACATCGTCTGCTCCGACTGCGGCGAGGTGGCCGAGGTTCCGGGTTGCCTGATCGATCGGGCGGTGCCGGAGGTCGAACGCCGGACCGGATTCTCGGTCAGCGGCCACAGCCTCACTTTCTCCGGGCGCTGCCGAGCCTGCGCCGGGGGCGCCTGATGCTCGCGATCGCGCTTGCCGCTGCCGCCGTCGTGCCTCGCCTGATGGGCGGCATCTCGGTGCTGCGCCAGAACGATCGCCTCCACGTCGCGATGGGCTTCGCGGGCGGGGCGATGATCGGGGTCGCCCTCTTCGAGACAGGGCCGGAGGCCTTCGAGCACGCGCCCGGTGGCTCCGCCTGGGTCGCAGCCGTCGTCCTGGCCGGGATCGTCGTCTTCGCGGCGCTGGAGCGCCGCGTCTTTCACCACGTCCACGTCGAGGACACGGTTTGCAACCCGCGCGCCGCCGAGATCGGCGCGGGAGGGATCACCACGCACGCCTTCCTCGACGGTCTGGCGATCGGCACTGCCTTTCAGGTCAGCTCCGAGGTCGGGCTCCTGGTCTCCGCGGCGGTCCTTCTGCACGCCTTCGCGGACGGGCTCAACACGGTCACGATCCTGGTCCGTCATGGACACCGGCAGCGCACCGCGAAGCTCTGGCTCGCCGCTGACGCCGGCGCTCCGATCGTCGGCGCCGCGGTCGGCCTGCTGACTCCGCTGCCCGATTTCGTTTTCGCGGCGCTGCTCGCCTTCTTCGCCGGGATGTTCCTCTACTTCGGCGCCGGCTCGCTTCTGCCCCAGGCCCACCGGGCCGGACGCAATCGCGCGATCGTCGTCGTCGCGGCGTTGGCCGGCTTCGGGCTCGCGTTCAGCGCCGCCCAGCTCGGCTAGCGACCTGACGCGTCAGGCGAGCCTGGCCAGGACGCAGGCCGAGCGGCGAAGCGAGCGCACTCAATGCGTGCGTGAGCGAGACGCGAAGCCGAGGACACCGCCAGGCGATGCCTGACGCGTCAGGAGTATTTGTCCCAGGCCTTGAGCAGCGGCAGGGGGTCGTACGGCTGCCCACCCTCGTACCAGCCCGGGGCGGTCCAGACCTCGAAGTGCAGGTGACAGCCGGTCGCATCCCCGGTGGCGCCGATGTTTCCGATCCACTGCCCGGTGGCGACCCTGTCGCCCGTGTGAAGGGGCGACGGAGCGGCGAAGTGGGCGTACATGTTGTCCTCCCCGGAGCCCTTCTGGTCGATCACGATGTAGTTGCCGGCCGCCGCCTGGTATCCCGCGTACTGGACCGTTCCGCCGCGCGCCGCGACCACCTTGGTGCCGCAGGCGGCGAGGATGTCCTGGCCCTGATGGGTGTGGCCGCTGCGCGGGGCGCCGAATGCGTTCGCGGGGCCGCCGAAGCTGTGCGGCCCGCGCACCGGGAAGATGAACGCGAACACGGCGACGCCGAGGTTGGGCTCCGCCGACGCCCCTGCCCTCAGAATTGTCTGCCCGTCGGCGCTCGAAACGCGGAACGCGTACCAGCCGTCGGGCACCGGCTTGCCGTCGAAGCCGGTGCCGTTCCAGGGCAGCGTCTGGGTGGTGTTCGGCGGCACCTCCGCTGGGAAGAAGCTCTGCATCACCTGGCCGGCGGGCGAGACGACGTCGATGCGGAGATCGTCGGCGGGCTGGCCGCTGGAGACGACGTAGCTGAGCGATGCGATGCGGGTGCCGTAGAAGACCTTGTTGGGCGAGACCTTCGCGTCGGTGAGGCGCAGCGGCCCGCTGGCCCGTAGGCTGCGCCTCGGGCGAATCACGAGCCGCTCCTTGCCGAGCTTCGACTTCTTGCCGAGCTTCGACTTCTGGCCGTAGGCGTCCTTGACGCGCAGCCGCCCGCTGCGCGCGCCGCGCGGCACCACCGCCTGGGCGCTGGTCGCGGTCGCCGTCGTCACCGGGGCGATCACGCGGCCCTTGCCGCGGCGTTTTCGGAAGCTGATTCGGTTGACGGCGGACATGCTCTTGCCGCTGACCTGGATCGTCGAGCCGACGATCGCCTTGCTCAAGCCGACGCAGCTGGTCAGGCAGATCACGCCGCGCAGCTTTGGCGGGTCCGGGGCGCCGACGCTTCCCGACGCTCCTCCGGAGCTGGCGTTGGCGACTCCGCCCCCGAAGGCAATCAGCGCGACAAGAGCTGCGATGACGGTTCGCCGGCTGCGGATCGCGCGGCGTCCATGCCTGCTGGAAGGACTCGCCAACTGTTCTCTCTTTCTGCGGCCTGCGGAGTTAGCTGTCGGGCTCGCGCTGAAAGAGCCGCGCTACGGTGCTTCGACCGATTCGCCCCTGAGGCCTGCAAAGACCCCGACGGTTCCTCCGTCCCCAGCCATGCGGATCGGCTGGGATTCGGCGTTGCTGGCGCGGCAGTATAAGAGAGGCTCAGGAGGGAGAACGCTGGCGGCCGCCGACGGCCTGCGCTCGGGCCAGCGGGCCACTATCATCCTGACGCCGCGTCGGTGCGTGATCCGCCGCGGCTTTTCAGCGATGAAGACCTACGTTGCGACAGCCGCCGACCGCCAGCGCGACTGGTACCTGGTCGATGCCCAAGGCAAGACCCTGGGGCGGCTGGCGACCGGGATCGCGGACACGCTGCGCGGGAAACGCAAGCCCGTGTACACGCCGCATGTCGATACGGGTGACTTCGTGGTCGTGATCAACGCCGAGAAGATCCATGTCAGCGGCGACAAGCGCGCCCAGAAGCGCTACTGGCGCCACAGCGGCTATCCGGGCGGGATCAAGTCCCGGACCCTGGAGGAGATGCTGCAGCGACGCCCCGAAGAGGTGATCCGCAAGGCCGTCAAGGGGATGCTGCCCCGCAATCGGCTGGCCCGCAGGCAGATCACGAAGCTGAAGGTCTACGCGGGAAACGAGCATCCGCACCAGGCCCAGCAGCCACAGGCACTGGAGATCGGCGACTGATGACCGACGAGCCTGAGCAGCGGGAGGAAGGCCAGACGCCTGAGGAGGCGCCGGCCGAGGAGCCCCAGTCGGAGGCTGAAGCGGAACAGCCCGCAACCGAGGAGCCCGAGGCCCAGGTCGACGAGGGACAGCCCGACGCCGAGGAGCCTTCCGAGCCTGAGGTCGCCGAAGATGCCCAGCCGGAGGCTGAAGCCGGCGAGGAAGCCGCCGCCGACGGCGGGTCCGCGCAACCGGACTCCGAGCCCCCCTCCGGGGAGAAGGGCGCGAAGGGCAAGAGCGACCTGCCCCCCGGCGCCGAGCTGGACCCGATCGCCCTGGAGCCCGATCGCCCGCTGAGCGCCGAGGAGAAAGCGCGCGCCGAGGCGGAAGCCGAGGAACGGGCGCGCCGCGAAGCCGAGGCGACGGCGGAGGCCCCCGAGGAGGCGCCCGCAGCGACTACACGGACGCCGGCAGAGCTCGCGGGTGACGCCCGCTACCTGGCGACCGGAAAGCGCAAGAGCTCGATCGCCCGCGTCACGATCATGCCCGGAGACGGCAAGTTCGAGATCAACCGCCGCACGCTTCAGGAGTACTTTCCCCGGCCGCTTCACCAGGCGACCGCCCTGCAGCCGCTCAGCGTCAGCGGATACGAGGGCACGGTGGACGTTCGAGTCAACGTGAAGGGCGGCGGAATCGGCGGCCAGGCCGGGGCCGTGCGGCACGGGATCGCCCGAGCGCTGACCGAGATCGATCCCGAGCTTCGCAAGGAGCTCAAGCGGCGCGGTTACTTGACCCGCGACGCACGCGCCAAGGAGCGCCGCAAGGCTGGGCTCAAGAAAGCCCGAAAGCGCCCGCAGTTCAGCAAACGCTGAGGCCGCTGCAAACCTTCGTCTGGCGGTGTCCTCGGTCGGTCGGCTCGCTCACTTAGGTCTCGTCTAAGCTCGCTTCGCCGACCTCCCTGCGTCCTGGCCAGACTCGGTTTTCGCGGCCTGAACCGCTTCGAGTGCGCCGCCTCAGATGTAAGACGATTGCTCTCACTAACCTCTCGCGGCTCTCCTTCCACCCGACCTCATGAACTCTGACCGCAAGCTCTTCGGCACCGACGGGGTCCGGGGCAGGGCGGGCAGCTTCGTCACCGCCGAGCTGGCGACGGCGCTGGGCCGGGCGGCGACCCTGGCCAGTGCGGCGGCGCGCCCGCAGGTGCTGATCGTCCGCGACACGCGCGAGTCCGGGCCGATGCTGGAGTCGGCCCTCGCCGCGGGAGTCGCGGCGGCGGGGGGCGACGCCCTGCTTGGCGGCGTGCTTCCGACTCCCGCCGCTTCGGTGCTGGTGCGCCGGCATGGGCTCGACCTCGGGGCGGTCGTCTCGGCTTCGCACAATCCCTTCGAGGACAACGGCATCAAGTTCTTCTCGATGAGTGGCGAGAAGCTCGACGACGCTGCTGAAGCGGAGATCGAGCGCCTCCTCGACGTTTCCAGCGAGGAGCGGAAGGTCGGCCGCGTGCGCGAGCTGCAGGGCTCCCTGGAGGACTACCTGCGTGAGCTGAGCCGCTTCTTCGAGCTTGACCTGAACGGCTTGCACGTCGTGCTCGACTGCGCCAACGGCGCCACCTACCGCGCAGCGCCGGCGATCTTCGAGCGCCTCGGGGCTCGGGTCGAGCCGATCGCGGTCGAGCCCGACGGGCGCAACATCAACGCCGGCTGCGGGTCGACTCACATCGAGAACCTCACCTCCGCTGTCATCGGCTCCGGCGCCGACATCGGCTTTGCCTTCGACGGCGACGGTGACCGCCTGCTCGCCGTGGACCGAAACGGCGTCGTCCATGACGGCGATGACCTGGTCGCGCTTGCCGCCAACGATCTGCAGCGGCGCGGCGCGCTCCGGGGAGGGGTCGTGGTGACCCTGATGACCAACTACGGCTTTCACCAGGCGATGGAGAAGGCCGGGATCGACGTTGCGACGACGAAGGTCGGCGATCGGTACGTGCTCGAGGAGCTCGCGCGGCGCGAATGGCCGCTCGGCGGAGAGCAGTCGGGCCACATCATCTCGATGGACTTCGCGCCGACCGGCGACGGCGTCGCCGGCGGCGCTGCTCGCGCTGCGGTCGCTCGACGGCCGCGACCTCGCGGATGCGCAGCCGTTCGAGAAGCTGCCACAGGTGCTCGAAAACGTCGAGGTCGCCGATCGCGAGGCGATCAGTGGCGCCACCGAGGTCTGGGAGGCGGTCGAGCGCGAGAAGGCGTCGCTGGAGGGCCGCGGACGGGTGCTCGTGCGCCCCTCCGGCACCGAGCCGTTGGTCCGGGTCATGGTCGAGGCGCCCAGCGAGCAGGAATGCGAGCAGGTCTGCAGTCGCCTCGTTGCCCTGGTCCGTGAGCGACTGGCCTGAACGTCCACCCAATTTCGCGCTTCTCATCGCGCCCGGCGGCCTCTACCCTTCTTGTCCTGTGTGTGGAATCGTCGGATACGTTGGCGGGCGTCCCTGCAAGGACCTGCTCGTCGCCGGGCTGGAGAAGCTCGAGTACCGCGGCTATGACTCGGCCGGAATCTCGCTGATCTCGAACGGCCACATCGACAGCGTGCGAGCGGTCGGCAACCTCTCCAACCTGCGGGCCGCCTTCGAGGAGCGCACCAACGGCGCCGGCGAGGGAGGCGTCGCGGTCGCGGCGCCTCCGGCGACGATCGGCGTTGCGCACACTCGCTGGGCGACCCATGGCCGGGTCACCGAGGAGAACGCTCACCCGCACGGAGACTGCAGCGACCGCATTCACATCGTCCTCAACGGAATCGTCGAGAACCACGCCGACCTGCGTCGCGAGCTCGCCGACCAGGGCCACGCCTTCAGCTCCGAGACCGACGCCGAGATCGTCTCGCACCTGATCGAGCGCCATTACGACGGCGACCTGACCACCGCGGTGCGTGCGGCATTTGAGGACTTGCGCGGCCACTATGCCTTCGTCGCGATGCACGCCGAGCATCCGGAGGTGCTGGTCGGGGCACGCAAGGAGTGCCCGCTGGTCGCCGGCCTCGGGGAGGGGGAGACCTTTCTCGCCTCCGCGATACCGGCCTTCCTCGCCCAGACCCGAGAGGTGATGCTGATCGAGAACGACGAGGTGGTCACGATCGACGGCTCCGGGGCGACGATCACCGACGCCGCGGGCAAGCCGGTCGAGCGGGGAAGCGAGGAGATCAGCTGGGACGCCGACGCGGCCGAGAAGGGCGGCTATGAGACTTTCATGCTGAAGGAGATCCACGAGCAGCCCGACGCGGTCGCGGAGACGATCAGCGACCGCCTGCCCACCGACGAGGGAGTCGACCTATCCGACGTCGATCTGACCGACGAATATCTGCGCGGGATCCGGCGAATCGTGATCGTCGCCTGCGGGACCGCCTACCACGCGGGGCTCGTGGGCCGCTACGCGATCGAGCAGTGGGCTCGCGTCCCGGTCGAGATGGACATCGCATCGGAGTACCGCTACCGCAACCCGGTGATCGGCCCCGACGATCTGGTGATCGGGATCAGCCAGTCGGGCGAGACAGCCGACACGCTGGCGGCGATGCGGTTGGCGCGCGAGAACGGGGCGAAGGTGCTGGCGGTGACCAACGTGATGGGCAGCCAGGCGACGCGCGACGCTGACGCGGTCCTCTACACGCGCGCCGGCCTCGAGGTCAGCGTTGCGGCGACGAAGACCTTCGTCGCCCAGGTCGCCGCCATGTACCTGCTCGGGCTGCGCCTCGCCGAGCTGCGGGGAACGCTGGAGCCGGTCGAGCTGACCCGCCTGATCAAGGAGCTGAAGGCGATCCCGTCGGCGATCGAGCACACGATCGAGGCGGTCGAGGACAAGGTCGAGGCGATCGCCGAGCGGCACGCCAAGAACCCCTTCTTCCTCTATCTCGGTCGTCACATCGGGCTGCCCGTCTGTCTCGAGGGCGCCTTGAAGATGAAGGAGATCTCCTACATCCCCACCGACGCCTACGCCGCCGGCGAGATGAAGCACGGGCCGATCGCCCTGCTTGACGAGTCCACGCCGGTCGTCTGCGTCGCCACCGACAGCCCGGTGCTCGAGAAGGTGCTCTCCAACGCCGAGGAGGTGCGGGCGCGGGGCGCCGACCTGATCGCAATCGCCAGCGAGGGCGAGGACCTGGTCTCCGGCGTCGCCGAAGAGATCCTGCACGTCGCCCGCACCGACTGGCTTTTGCAGCCGATCCTCGCGGTGCTGCCGCTGCAGCTGCTCGCCTATCGGGTCGCGCGCGCCAACGGCCTCAACGTAGACCAGCCCCGCAACCTCGCCAAGACGGTCACGGTCGAGTAGGAGACGATGGGCCGCGAAACGAAGTGGAGCGGCACCCTTGTGAAGGGCGGCGACACAGGTGTCGCCGCAGGGGCAATGTCAGGCCGCAAAGCGGCCGCAAGTGATTGTCAGGCGGCGAAGCCGCCGCAATTTAAGCGGCATCCCTAGGCGACGCTACGATGCCGCGCTCATGTTGACCCGAGCTCGTGCCCTGATCGTCGCGCTCGCGGCTGCCGCCGCCCTCGGCATCTCTGCCTGCGGGGCAGGGGGCGGCAGCGGTCTCGCTGATGACGACCCGGCCACGCTGGCGCCGGCGGACGCACCCTTCTACCTGCAGGCGACGCTGCGCCCGGAGGGCAAGGCGAAGGCGAATGTCGAGGGCCTGGCCTCGACCGTGAGCGGATATGACGATCCTTTCGAGCGGCTGGTCTCCTACATCGACCAGGACATCAACGACCAGCCCACGCTGAGCGGAAAGCACCTCAGCTTCGAGAAGGACATCGATCCCTGGCTCGGCGCGAAGGTGGGCGTTTTCGTAGAGGGCTTCTCCGGCGACCCACCCGCGGCCGGAATCGTTCAAACCGAGGACAGCTCCGCGGCCCGGCAATTCCTCGATGACACCAAGAAGAAGACCGATACCGACCGCACGTACAAGGGCGTCCACTACACGGTCCAAGGCGACGATTACGTCGCCACGGGCCTCGTCGGCGATTTCCTCGTCATCGGCGCCGAGCCGGCCTTCAAGAAGGTTGTCGACGTCTCCAAGGGAAGCGACTCGCTGGCCGATCAAAGCGCCTTCACCGATGCTCTCGGGGACGCCCCGTCGGGAAGCGTCGCGGACGGCTATCTCGACCTGGAGAAGGTCGGGAACGCGATCCAGGCGAACGATCCGGCAAGCGCCCGAGGCCTGCGGGCCTCGCTCGGCGACACCTCCGGCAAGAGCGCCCTGTTCAGCCTTGTGCCGAACGCCGATTCGCTGCAGCTAGACGCCACGACAGACGTAGATCAAAGTTTCACCGGCGGTGACCTCGCGAGCCTGATCGGGAGCTTCCCGGCGGAATCCTTCGCCAGCGTCGGCCTGCCCGACCTTGGCGGGCTGATCAACCGGACGATCGACCAGCTCGACCAGGCGGGGGTGCCGGGGGTCAACCGCGCCGCGATCGAGCAGCGGCTCTCCGAGGCGGGCATAAGCCTCGACGACGTCACCTCCGCGCTCGGCGACCTCGGAGTCTTCGTCGGCGGCGAGAGCCGCTCGAGCCTGCAAGGGGCCGCGGTGATCACCACCAAGGACCCCTCGGCGGCCGCGAAGCTGATCTCGAAGATCACGACGATCACCGGCCTCGCGCAGCTCTCCGGAAGCTCAGGAATCCAGCCCGCCCCGATCGGCACCGGCATCTCGGTCTCCGATCCGAAGGAGCTCGGCCCGCAGCCGCTGATCGTCACCACGAAGGGCGACAGAATCGCGATCGGCTACGGCAAGCAGGCGACCGTGCAGGCGCTGAAGGGCGGCGGCGCGAAGCTTTCCGACGACCCGACCTACAAGGAGGGCGTCGATGCGCTGGGCGGGGAGGGCGTCTCCGGCTACCTGTCGCTGCCCCGCGTGTTCGGCCTCGCCGACCGGCTGGGCGCTCGCCGAGATCCCGACTACCGGCAGGCGAGGCCCTACCTGCAACACCTCAGCTACCTGATCTTCGGCGGCGAAGATCAGGGCGATCGCTCGAGCAGCAAGATCGTCGTCGGCGTTCGGGGCTGAGCCGGGCTAACCTCGCGGTCACGATGCAGGCGTGGCTCTCGCCGCTCTACGACGCCGCCGGGATGCGTGCGGTCGACGCCTGGGCGATCGAGCAGCAGGGCGTCCCCTCGCTGGAGCTGATGGAGGCCGCCGGAGGGGCGGTGGCGCGTGCGGTCGCGGCGCTGGCCCCGCAGGGCCCGCTGCGGGTCGTTTGCGGGAAGGGGAACAACGGGGGCGACGGGCTGGTCGCCGCCCGCAGGCTGGCCGAGACCGGCTTTGAGGTCGACGTCCTGCTGCTCGCGCCGCGCTCCGAGCTCTCCGCCGACGCGACGATCAACCTCGATCGGTTCCCCGACGCGCGGGAGGTCGATCCCGGCGACCTGGGAGCGGCCCTGGAGGGGGCGGCAGCGATCGTCGACGCGATCTTCGGCACCGGCTTCGAGGGTGCTCCGCGCAGCCCCATCGACACCGCGATCGAGGCGATCAACGCCAGCGGCTCCCCGGTGGTCGCCTGCGACATCGCCTCGGGCGTCAACGCGTCCAGCGGCGAGGTTGAAGGGAAGGCCGTCGAGGCGGCGGTCACGGTGAGCTTTCACGCCGCCAAGCTCGGGCACGTGATCGCCCCCGGCAAGACCCATACGGGCGATCTCCAGATTGCTCCGATCGGGATCCCCGGCGGGGCGCCCGAAGCGCCCGCGGCCGGGGTGATCGGCGTCGAGGTGCTCGAGCTCGCGCCGCGCCGCGGGCCCGCGTCGACCAAGTTCACCTCCGGGCAGGTCGTTGTCGTCGGCGGATCCAGGGGCCTTACCGGCGCAGTCTGCATGGCGGCCGAGGCCGCGACCCGGGCCGGCGCCGGCTACGCGACGGTGGCGGTTCCAGCCGAGCTGGAGACGATCTTCGAAGTGAAGCTGACCGAGGTGATGTCGCGGGGTTGCCCGGGGGACGACGCTGCCCTCGGCCCGGAGGCGGTCGAGATCGCGCTTGAGGCCTGCGCCGGCGCCGCCGCCGTCGTGCTCGGCCCGGGACTCGGGCGGCGCAAGGAATCGCTGGCGTTCGCACGTGCGGTCGCCGGCCGCATCGAGGCGCCGCTGTTGATCGATGCCGACGGCCTCAACGCCCACGCCGGCCGCCTCGATTCGCTGCGTGGGCGCTCCCATCCCACCGTCCTGACCCCGCACGCGGGCGAGCTCGGGCGGCTGCTCGAGCGCCCCTCCGAGCAGATCGGAGCCCGAAGGCTCGCCGCTGCCCGCGAAGCCGCGAAGGCAAGCGGCGCGGTGGTGCTGCTGAAGGGCGACGACACGATCGTCAGCGACGGCGAGCGCCTCGCAATCAATGCGCTCTCGGCTCCGGCGCTGGCGACCGCCGGAACCGGCGACACCCTCTCGGGAACGATCGGCGCGCTGCTCGCCCGCGGCCTCGATCCCTTCGATGCCGCCTGCGCCGGCGCCTTCGCCGGCGCCCGGGCGGGCCGCATCGCGGCGCAACGGGTCGGCGCGCCGGAATCGGTCGTCGCACCCGACGTGATCGCGGCGCTTCCAGCCGCTCTCTCGCCCGACAGCCATTGCGGCGGCTCCGCCGCCTGACAATCAGTTGCGGCCGCTTTGCGGCCTGACATCGCCCCTGTCGAATAACGTTTCGGTATCGCCAAGACCGCCGCCGACATCATGGACACCGACGTCCCCTCGCTTGGCCCCCAGGACGAGGCGACGCATGCCATCGAGCTGCTCGCCGAGCGCGAGATCAGTGCCCTGCCGGTCGTGAACTCCGAGAATCGCGTCATCGGCATCGTCAGCGAGTCGGACCTGGTGCTCAGCGACGAGCAGGCGGACCTGCACCTGCCGCACTTCTTCAACCTGATGGGCGGAATCGTCTTCACCGAGTCGATGAAGGGCTTCGAGCAGCGACTCAACAAGGCGTTCGCGACCAGCGTCCGCGACCTGATGTCCGACGATCCGGTCGTGGTTCAGGTCGACGACGGCGTCGAGAAGGTCGCGAGGCTGATCGCCGAGACCCACCACAACCACCTGCCGGTCGTCGACGGGGACGGCAAGCTGGCCGGAATGGTCACCCGCGCCGACGCCCTCGCCGCGCTCGTCGACGGGGAGTAGATTCGGCGCTGAGCAGAGTGGGCGACGCCCGCGATTGCGAAGCGTCAGGCTGGTGACATGACTTCGTCGGCCGAGCGGGCCGTCGCGCGCATCGACCTCGGCGCGGTCGAGCGCAACTGCCGCCATCTGGACGGTCAGCTGAGCGACGGCGCCGAGCTCTGCGCGGTTGTCAAGGCGGACGGTTATGGGCACGGAGCCGATGGCTGCGCCAACGCGGCGCTGAAGGGCGGCGCCACCCGCCTGGCGGTGGCCACGGCGCGCGAGGCGGAGGAGATCGGCCGCCGCTTGCAGCACGTGCCGCTCCTGACCATGGGCGCGCTCACGCCCGCCGACGTCGACATGGCGCTGGCCGCCGGCTCCGAGGTCGCCGCTTGGGGGGAGGATCAGCTTCAGGTGATCGCCGCCCGGGCCAGGGCGCAGGGCCGGCCGGCAAAGGTCCACCTCAAGCAGGACACCGGGATGGGGCGGCTCGGCACGACCGATTCTGCGCTGCTGCTCGGCTTGGTCGACCTCTGTGAGCGGGAGGGCGACCTGAAGCTGGCCGGCGTCTGGACCCATTTCGCCACCGCCGACCAGCTGGATGACGACTACTTCGTCGAGCAGCTGCGGCGCTTCGAGCCGCTCGCCACCGAGCTCAAGGCCCGCCATCCCGAGATCATCGTGCATGCTGCGAACAGCGCCGCGGTCTTCCGCGATCCGGCGGCGCATTTCGACATGGCTCGCTGCGGGGTCGCGATCTACGGGCTCGACCCGTTCCAGGAAGATCCCGGCCGAACGTGGCCTCGAGCCGGTGCTGCAGCTGCACTCCTACGTCGCCGACGTGAAGCGCTTCCCCGCCGGCGCCAGCGCCGGCTATGGCCGCACCTGGCGCGCCCCCGCCGACACATACGTCGGGGTGCTGCCGATCGGCTACGGCGACGGCGTCCGACGCGGGCTGTCCAACGACGCCGAGGTTCTGGTCGGCGGCCGGCGCTATCCACTCGTTGGCACGGTCTCGATGGACAACGTCACGATCGACCTCGGTCCCGAGACCGAGGTCGCCGCGGGGGAGGAGGCGGTGCTGATCGGGGCGCAGGGAGGCGAGCGGATCCTTGCTGAGGAGGTCGGGCGCCGATTGGACACGATCAACTATGAGGTCACCTGCGGGATCTCGGCTCGGGTGCCGCGCGAGCAGGCGAAGGCGTGAGTGGCGCGGAGGAGATCTCCGCGCGGGTGGGCGACGCGACGCCGGTGAAGCTCGCTCGGCGGGCGCTCGGCGACGACGTCGATGCCTGGGTGGTCGGGGGAGCGGTGCGGGCGGCCGCGCTCGGGCGCGAGATCGAGGACCTCGACATCGCGATCGCCGCCGGAGAGAAGGGCGCCGCTCGCTCACTTGCCCACGGGCTCGACGGGCACGCCTTTCCGCTCTCCGACGAGTTCGGCACCTGGCGGGTCGTCGATCGCGATCACCGGCCGGTCGCCGACCTGACCCGGCTCCGAGGCGGCTCGATCGGCGCTGACCTCGCCGGTCGCGACTTCACCGTCGGCGCGGTCGCGGTGCCGCTCGACGGTGGTCCCCTGCTTGACCCGCACGGCGGGCTCGAGGACCTCCGGCGCCGCCGGCTGCGGGCGGTCTCGGGGCGGGCCTTCTCCGATGACCCGCTGCGGCTCCTGCGCGCGGCGCGGCTCGGCGCCGAGCTCGAGCTCGAGCTCGAGCCCGAGACCCTGCGCCTGGCGGCAGCGGAGGCGTCGCGGGCCGGCGACCCGGCCGGCGAGCGCCAGTTCGCGGAGCTGAGCCGGATGGTCGCCGGACCGAACCCTCTGCGAGGCATTGCGCTGATCGACGAGCTCGGGATCACCGCTGGGGTGCTGCCCGAGCTGCAGGCGCTGCGCGGTGTCGAGCAGAACCCCAACCACCATCTCGACGTGCACGGCCACACGATCGAGGTGCTGCGGCGGCTGCTCGAGGTCGAGACCGACCTGGAGCGATTCGCGGGCGAGCGTGCAGCAGAAGCAGGCGAGATGCTTGCCGAGCCGCTCACCGACGGGCTGACCCGCGGCGCCGCGCTGCGCTTCGGGGCCTTGGTGCACGACTGCGGAAAGCCGCAGACCAGGGAGCAGCGGGGAGATTTCGTCACCTTCGTCGGGCACGATCGGGCCGGGGTGGAGGTCGTCGGCGCGATGGCCCGGCGCCTGCGCACGAGCCGGGCGCTGCGACGTCATCTCCAGGCGCTCACCCTGCACCACCTGCGACTCGGCTTCATGGTCCACGAGCGCCCCCTCGGCGGGCGCCGAACCCACGACTATCTCCGCGCGACCGAGCCGGTCGGCGCCGACGTGACCCTGCTCACTGTCGCCGACCGCCTCGCCGCCCGCGGCGAGGGACCGGTGGCGAGCAGCGAGATGGTCGAGGCGCACCTCGAGCTCGCCCGCGAGATGCTCGCCGCGGCGCTGGAGTGGCGACGCGCTGGGCCGCCGAAGCCGTTGCTCGGCGGCGACGAGCTGGTCACCGAGCTCGGCATCGAGCCGGGCCCTCGGGTCGGGGAGCTGCTCGCCGAGCTCGAGGCAGCGCAGTACGCGGGCGAGGTCTCGAGCCGCGAGGAGGCGCTCGGCCTGGCACGCGAGCTCGTGGCCGCGGCGCCCAGATAAGCTGGCGCGGTGCCCGACCCCTGCATCTTCTGCGGAATCGTCGCCGGTGAGCTGCCCGGAGAGATCGTCGACTCCGATGCGGGCACGGTCTCCTTCATGGACATAAACCCGGCCACCCGTGGGCACGCGCTCGTCGTCCCGCGTCGTCACAGCGTCGATCTGATCGAGATCTCCGACGAGGATCTCTCCGCCACGATGCTCGCCGCGCGGCGGCTGGTGCAGCGGATCAAGCGGGTGCTCAGCCCCGACGGCTTCAACATCCTCAACTCCTGCGGCGCCGCCGCCTGGCAGACGGTCTTCCACTTCCACATCCACGTCATCCCGCGTTACGAGGACGATCCGCTGAAGCTGCCCTGGGTCCCGGGCCCGGGCGACGAATCGCGAGATCGCCGCCGTCGCCGAGGAGCTGCGCGGTGGCTGACGCTCCGGTTCGCCTCGAGCGCGACGGCGCGGTTGCCGCCCTCGTCCTCTCCGACCCGCCTCTGAACCTGTTCGGCCGCGCGACCTTCGAGTCGCTCAACGAATGCGTCGCCCAGGTCGCGATATCCGACGCTCGGGCGCTGGTCTGGCGCGCCGAAGGTGAGGTGTTCACCGGCGGGGTCGACGTGCACGGCTTCCAGACCGGCAGCGGGAACGCGAAGGAGATGTTCGGGGCCCTGCTGGCGACGGTGCGGAAGATCGAGGCCCTGGAGATCCCCACCCTGGCTCTCGTGCACGGTCTTTGCCTCACCGCTGGACTTGAGGTCTCGCTCGGCTGCGACATGATCTGGGCCGCCGAGTCGGCCAAGTTCGGCCTCGTCGAAGCGGTGATCGGACTCACTCCGGGCGCCGGGGGCACGCAGCGGATCGCCGAGCGGGCGGGGCCGGCGCGGGCGCGCGAGCTCGTGATGACCGGCGGGCTCTACGACGCCGAGGTTCTGGAGCGCTGGGACGTGGTCAACCGCGTCGTCGCCGATGCCGACCTGCTCGAGAAGGGGATGAAGTTCGCGCAGCGCCTCGCCGCCGGCCCAACTCGCGCCCACGCGGCGACCAAGCGGATCGTCCGCGCCTACCTGAGAGGCGGGATCGAGGAGGCCGACCGCGAGACGCCCAAGGTTGCCGCCTCGTTGTTCGAGACCGAGGACCTTCCCAATGCGGTCAAGTCGTTTCTCGAGGAGGGGCCGGGGAACGCGACCTTCGAGGGCAGATGATGGGCCGCGAAACGAAGTGGAGCGGCAGGCGCGTGTCAGGCGGCGAAGCCGCCGCAATTGTTTGACGGAGCTTCCGGGTACGCTTCCGGCGTGGCAAAGGAAGAGAAGATCGAGATGGAGGGCGAGGTCACCGAAGCCCTCCCGAACACGATGTTCAAGGTCAAGCTCGACAACGACCACCAGGTGCTCGGCCACATCTCCGGCAAGATGCGCCGCCACTACATCCGCATCCTGCCCGGCGACCGGGTGAAGATCGAGCTCTCCCCCTACGACCTCGACCGGGGCCGCATCACCTATCGGTACAAGTGATGGCGGCGTCTGCAAACCGTCGTCTGGCGTTGTCCTCGGTCGGCCGCCTTGCTCACGCACGCATTGAGTGCGCTCGCGTCGTCGGCCTCCCTGCGTTCTAGCCAGACTCGGTTTTCGCCGCCGTTCGCTTCTCCTACAAGTAACTGCGCTCGGCGCCCGGCGCCGGATCGGTCATCTCGAGCAGCAGCGTCGACCAGGCGAAGTCGCGGGCCCCAAGGCCCTTGCCGTCGCGCGGGTCGTAGTACTCGCGCAGGCCCTCACGGGCGGCCGCCCCCCTCAGGGCGTCGACCATCCACGCCGCCTGCTCCTCATAGCCGAGTCGCCGTAGGCCGAGCCAGACCAGCCAGGCGGTGTTGATCCAGGTCGGGCCGCGCCAGTAGCGGCGCACGAGGCCGCGGCCGCCGCCAGGCTCGTAGCTCGGCTCTGCGGCGCTGACCGAGGGGGGAGGGAACGCGGTCCAGAAGCGATCGGAGTCGAGCAGCTGCTCCTCGACGAGACGGCGGCCGATCGCCTCCGGCAGGTCGGGGAGGGCGAGTGGCGTCAGCGCGGCGACCGTCGAGACGCGGGGGCGCCCGCCCGCGGGGCCGGCTTCGTCGATGAAGAGGCCGAGCCGCTCGTCCCAGAGCCGGTCGATCAGGGCTTCGGTGATCGAAGGGCGGCCGAGCGCCTGCAGCGAGAGGCACCAGAGCACGTTGGTCAGCACCTCGCAGAGCACCGGGCCGCCCGCGGCGAGGATCCGGCGGGCGCCGAAGCCGAGCTTGCGGTTGCGCCTCACCAGGATCGGGAAGAGGACTCGCGCCTGGGCCCGGTGCCCCCAGACCGGGTCGAACTTCGGCGAGGCGTCGAGGCCGGACTCGTCTGGCTGCACCAGCCAGAGGAGCCCGTCGCCCTCGAGGTCGCGATTTGCCGCCAGCCACTCGACCTGGGCGCCGATCCGCGGCTCCTGTGCCGGGTCCCCGACCGCGATACGCCAGGCCCAGGCCAGCAGCGGCGGCTGGATCGTCTCGGTCTGAAAGGCGCGCCGCGAGGTCACGTTGTAGAACGGCAGGCGCGCCAGCGACACCGGGCGATCCCAGAAGATCGTGTGGCCGATGAAGCCGTCGGGCCGCTGCGCGGCCAGGAGCGTCTCCAGCTCGGCTCGCGCGCGCTCGGGCCCAAAGCGCCGCCAGACGATTGCCGCGAAGCAGGAGTCCCAATACCACTGCCAGGGATAGCGGCCCGGGCTCGGTCTCGTGTAGGCGTAGGGGACGCCCTCGCGCTCACCCGAGCGCCAGTTGGCCGTCAATACCGATTCGGCTGCACCAGCGACGGAGTCGCGGTTCGGGACTGTGGAAACCCCAAGGCGATCGCGCTGTTCCCCGGCGGCAGCGGACGCGAAGCGGAGCAGCCTCCGGTTCATGTCACGTCGCGAGGCGTCGCAGCTCGCGCAAGGCCAGCGCTCCGAGCAGGATGACCAGCCCGGCGACGATCAGGAAGGCAGGCCAGGTGTCGCCCCAGCTGACCCCGCCGACGAAGCCCTGGCGCACCCCCTCGAGGACCTGCGTCGCGGGGTTGAGCCGCGCCACCGTGCGCAGCCAGCCCTGCAGCAGAGCGAGTGGGGCGTAGGCCGTCGTCGTGAGAAGCAGCAGGAACATCCCGATCTGCATCAGGGGGGCGGCGGTCTGCGTTCTGTAGTGCAGCGCCAGCATCGAGCCCCAGCAGGCGGCTACGGCCGCCATTCCCATCACCAGCACGACCGCGATCGCGAGCCCGCCGACGCCGGGGAAGTTGGCGCCCACCGCCAGCGCGACGCAGAGCAGCACGGCGGCCGGGATCAGCGCCCGGATGCAGGCTGGGAGCACATTGCCGGCCAGCAGCACCCAGCGTGGCGTGGGGGAGGCGGCGAGGCGGTCGAACCAGCCCGATTCGATGTCACGGGCGAGGTTGACGCCCGCCGCCGCGCCGGTGAACCCGGCCCCCTGCAGCATGCTGACCGGAATGATGAAGCTGGTGTAGCTGTCGGTGGGGAAGCCCTGCAGCTCGACGAGGTTGCCGAAAACGCCGTTGAGGCCGAGGTAGAAGATCGTCGGCGCGAGGATCGCCGGGATCGCCGCGCCCGGCACCCGCAGCAGCTCGTTGCGGGCCCGGGCCAGCAGGGCGCGGATCGTCTCCAGGTTGCGGGTTCGCTCGGCGCCCATCTCAACCGCCCGTCCGCAGCCGGTGCCGCAAGGCGCTGGCGCTGAGCAGCAGCGAGAACGCCGCGATGCCGGCCACCGCCAGCAGCGCGTCGATGGACTCCGAAGCCGAGAAGCCGGAGATGATCGGGTCGCGCAGCCCGTCGACCACGAAGCTGAGCGGGTTGTACTGGGCAATCGTCTTCGCCGGCTCGACCATCAGGTCCTCGGGGAAGAAGGCGGAGGAGAGGAAGAGGACCACGAAGACGAGCGGGAAGAGGCCCTGGACGATGCTGGCACTTCCGGTCCGCAGGGCGATCGCGGCGCCGATCCCGCCCATTGCCATCGCTGCGAGGGTGACCAGGAGGATCGTCCAGAGGACGCCGAGCACGCCGGTCTCGACCGGGGCGCCGAAGATCAGCCCGATGAGCAGGAACCAGACCGCGCCACCGGCGCCCAGCGCCGCGGTGCCGGCGAGGCGCCCGAGCACGATCGTGAAGCGCGAGATCGGCGCCGCGAAGAGTCGATCGGTGAAGCCCATCTCGATGTCGATCGCGAGCGCGATCCCGCCCGTGTTGCCGGCCAGCAGCAGCGACTGCATCATCGCCCCGGCGAGCATGAACTGAAGGAAGGAGTGGACGGGCGGAAACCCGGGCAGGTTGATCGCGCCGCCGGCGCCGCCGGTCTGGATCGCCAGCAGCATGGTCGGGAAGACGATGATCGGCGCCATCAGCTGGGTGCGGCGGAACGTCTGCTTGATCGCCCGCGCCGCCAGCGCGCCAATCACCCGGAGGTTCGCCTCGGCGCGACCCAGGCGCGGGGCCTCAGCCGACCTATTCATCGGCGTTCTCCTCTTCCTCGCCGTCCGCCTCCAGATGGTGGCCGGTCTTCTCGACGAAGACGTCGTCGAGGCTCGGCTCGACCAGGTCGAGCGACTCGACCAGGATGCCGGCGTCGTCGAGGCCTCGAACGACCTCGGCGATCTGAGCGGCCCCACGTTCGAGCTCGACCAAGACCTTCCCGTCGCGGGCCGGCAGCGGCCGGCCGAACTTCGCGCAGATCTCCTCGGCCGCCTCGCCGGTGCCGTCGGCAAGCGTCAGCTCGAGGTGGGGGTGGCCGACCTCGCCCTTGAGCGCGCGGGGCGTGTCCTCGGCGACGATGCTGCCGTCGTCGATGATCGCGACCCGGTTCGCGAGCCGGTCGGCTTCCTCGAGGTACTGGGTGGTCAAGAAGACAGTCGTGCCCTCGTGGTTCAGCTGCGCCACCTCCTCCCAGATCGCCTTGCGGCTGACCGGGTCAAGGCCCGTCGTCGGCTCGTCCAGAAACAGGACGCGGGGCTCGTGAACCAGTGCGGCGGCGAGGTCGAGGCGGCGCTGCATGCCGCCCGAGTAGGTGCCGACGCGGCGGTCGGCGGCGGCGATCAGCCCGACCCTGTCGAGCAGCTCGTCGCCCCGCCGCCGGCCCTCGCCGCGGGGGATGCCGTGCAGGGTGGCCTGCAGGCGGATCAGCTCGCGGCCGGTCATCAGCGGATCGAGCGCCGACTCCTGGAGCGCCACACCGATCTCCCGCCGCACAGCCGCTGCCTCGCGCGCGATGTCATGGCCGGAGACCGTCGCCCGGCCCCCGGTCGGCAGCAGGAGCGTGGTCAGCATCCGCACCGTGGTCGTCTTGCCGGCCCCGTTGGGACCGAGAAAGCCGTAGATCTCGCCTTCGGCGACCTCGAGGTCGACGCCGCGCACCGCGCGCACGCCGCCCTCGAAGGTGCGCTCCAGGCCCTCGGCTTCGATCGCCGCCATGCGGGCGATTTTAGGTAGGTGCTCCCGCGCCCCCGGCCACCGGTGAGAGCGCATCGACGAAGCGACGCTCGGTCGCCCGCTCGACCGCCTCAGCGGCGTCAAGCAGCAGCGCGTCGGCGCCCCAGGCGGCCTGCAGCTGCAGGCCGATCGGCAGCCCTTCGTCGAACCCGACCGGAACGCTGATCGCGGGGATCCCGGTCAGGTTCGCAAGTCCGCCGCCGCGCGGGTTGACGGCGTCGGCGGGGGCGGCGCCGGAGGGAAGCTCGACCACGGGCTCGGTGAGCGGCGGAGCGACCGCCGGAACGGTTGGCCACGCGATCACGTCGACCGCGGCGAAGGCCGCGGCGAGCGAGCGACGGGTCAAGGTCCGGATCGTGTTGGCCTTGGCGAGCACCGTGCCGGGCACCAGCATTCGGTACTTGGTCAGCGCCCGATTGACTGCCCCGACTCCGTCGCCGATCGAGTTGACCTGCGAGGGCCGCAGCCTGCCGAGCCCCTCGCTGGTGCCGCAAAGGACCGCCGCCATTCCGGAGAGCTCGAGCCCGGGGAGATCGATCTCGTTGACCGAGCCGCCGGTCTCCGAGCGCAGAGCCTCGACCGCGCCCTCGCAGGCTGTGCGCACGGCCTCGATGCAGTCATCGGACACGGGCCCTTTCACCACCCCGATTCGCAGTCCCGCCGCGTCGCCGCGGGGCAGCTGCTCGCCGAACAGCGCCGCGCCGAGCGCCCGGCAGCCGGCCGCGTCGCTGCACATCGGGCCGGAGACGATCATCGACGTGTTGCGCATGTGGTGGCCCTGCATCGCCGAGCGCCCGAAAGTCGGCTTCAGCCCCGTGATCCCGCAATAGGAGGCCGGGTAGCGAATCGAGCCGATACCGTCGGCGCCGACCGCTCCGGCGACGATCCGTGCCGCGACCGCGGCGCCCGCGCCGCTCGAGGAGCCTCCCGGGCAGCGCTCGGTGTCCCACGGGTTGCGAGCCGGGCCGTAGACCGACTCGTTGCCGGTGCTGCTGGCGCCCCACTCGTGCATGTTGGCGACCCCGACGATCACCGCCCCGGCGTCGCGCAGGGCCCGGAATGGACCCGACTCGCCGGGGGCGGTCGGGGAAAGCATCTCCGCCGCGCCGAAGCGCTGGGCGCGCCAGGGAAGCGGCCATTCGTCCTTGATCACGACAGGCACCCCGTAGAGCGGTCCCCGCGGGGCCTTCTCGAGCATCTGGCGGGACTGCTCGGGAAACGTATCCACCACCGCGTTGACGGCGTCGTTTCGCTGCTCGATCCGCGCCAGCACCGCCTCGAGCAGCTCGGTCGGATCGGCGCCGTCGGCGATCGCGGCGGCCTGGGCGCCGAGCGGCAGGTCGAGGATGCTCATCTCAGCACCCCACCAGCTCGCCTCGCAATCGCGGCCTCGCCGCTCTTCTCGACGTCAAATCAGCTCTCCGGCGCGCGCGAGAGATCAGGCGCCGGCTCGAGGTCGACGAAGGAGAGCTCGGTCTCCAGCAGGGACACGATCTCCGGCCAGTAAAGCTCGTGGGCGGCGCCCATGATCGCCAGCTCGACCTCGTCTGCCTCGATCCCGAGCGCCGCCAGCCCGGCGGGCACGAAGGATTCGAAGTCGCCGCTGACCATCGCGGGCACCCTATCCGCACAATCTGGGCGGGGGAGTGCAACTGGTCACGCGACTCGGCCTCCGGCCGGGCGAGAAGGCACAATCGGCGCGCAACCATCGGCGAAAGCCCGTGTTGAAGCCTCCAGTCGTGCCTCGTTCCAGAGCCCAAAAGCCCGCACCGACGTCCCTGCTCGCCGGAGCAGGGCTGCTCGGCTGCCTGATCGTCCTCATCCTGGTCCTGCTGCCCGGCTCGGCCGCGAGCGCTTCACGCAAGGTGACCGTGCTCGGCCAGACCCGCTCGACGCCGAAGCCGGCCTGCCCGACCTCGCCCTGCGAAGCGGTTGGCAGCGTCAGCGGCTTCCAGACCCGGGCCGGGAGGGCTAAGAACCCGTTTGTCGCCCCCTACAACGGCAAGGTCGTCGCCTGGAGCCTCACGCTCTCAAAGCCGAAGGCCTCCCAGCAGACCTTCTTCAACAACTTCTACGGCTCGCCCCCGGAGGCGCGCCTGGGCGTCGTCTCACAAGTGCCCGACAAGAGCCCGCCTCGCTATCAGATGTTGCGCCAGAGCCCGACGATGGTTCTGACGTCTTACCTGGGCCGCACCGTCACCTTCGCCCTCGACGAGCCGCTGAGCGTCAAGAAGGGCGAGATCGTCGTGCTGACGATCCCCACTTGGGCGCCCTCCTTCGCGGTCGGGCTTGACGACTCGAGCGGCTGGCGGGCAAGCCGCAAGTCCGGCGCCTGCACCAAGACCGCCGACATCAAGCAGAGCCGCCCGCAGCAGAAGGTCGGCTCCAACAAGCAGTGGGGCTGCTTCTACAAGACCGCGCGGCTGCTCTACACGGCGACGCTCGTCAAGGGCTGAGAACTACTTGCGCCTGCGGCACCGCCCCAACACCACCTAGCCGCAGCCGCCTAGCCGCAGGCGCCCGGGTTCTGGTTGCAGTACTGCTCGAATTTGCCCTGCGGCGTGTTCGCGGGCGGGGTGACGTCGTTCGAGGGCGTGTCCGGCGCCGTCTGTCCACCGTTGCCGGAGCCGCTGGAAGGGTTTGTGCTCGAACCTGGGCTCTCGCCCTTCCCCTGACCGCCATCGTCATTGCCCGGCTCGGTGCCGCCGCTGCCTTCGGTGGTGGAGGTCGCCCCGGTGGTGGTAGCGGATCGGGCCGTCGTCGCCTGCCCGGTCGTGCTGGTGGTCGTCCTCGCCGGCTCGGTGGTCGACGGCTCGGAGTCGCTCCCGCAGGCCGCGAGCGACGAGATCACCGTCAGCGACATCGAGACGATCACCGCCGTCACGAGACTGCGTCGCGCCGGGCTCACCCCTCGCCGTCGAGGGCAGCTTGGCGCAGGCCGCAGTAGGGGCAGTCGCCGACGTCGAGGCCGATCAGCTGATCGCAGCGCCGGCAGGCACGCAGGTTCTCGGGGCTTCGCGGCAGCGACGAGGCGGAGGGGGCGAGCGGCAGGACCCGGCTCACCGGCCGCATCTCCTCGCCGGTCTCGCGATCCAGATAGCGATGCCCGCGCTTGGCCTTCGCAAGCGCCTCGCGTCCCGAGGCCGGGGCGCGCAGTCGATAGGTCTGATCGCGGTTCACAGGCGCACAGATTATTCATTGCGCCACGGCGCTGGTCTCGACAGGCGGCTCCTCTAGCGTCCGCGCCGTGCGCGTCCTGATCTTCCACGGCTACCTGCTGCGCGGCACCGGCAGCAACGTCTACAACGCCAACCTGTCTCGGGCCCTGGTCGACCTCGGCTGCGACGTGCACCTGCTCTGCCAGGACCGCGACGCCGCGCAAGCTCGACTGGGTGCACGCCTTCGGTCACTGGATCGACGGCGAGCTGCGGGTCGAGCAGCTGCACGAGCCGCAGGGCGACGGCCGGCTGACCATCTATGTGCCCGACATCGGCGGCCTGCTGCCGGTCTATGTCCGCGACGACTATCCCGGCTTCGAGGTGAAGGCGTTCCCGGAGCTCGAGGGGGCAGAGCTGGATCGCTACCTGGCGGCGAACGCCGCGGCGGTCGCCGACGTGGTCGGCTTGGCAGGCGAGCCCGACGCGGCGCTGGCCAACCACCTCGTGATGGGCCCGGCGATCCTCGCTCGAGCCGGTCTGCGCTTCGCGGCCAAGGTGCACGGCTCTGCGCTCGAGTACACCGTGAAGCCGAACCCGCGCTTCCTGCTGCCGGCGGCGGAGGGGATGGCGGCGGCGACGGGCGTGCTGGTCGGCTCACGGCACACCGCCGAGAGCCTCTGGGAGACGCTGCCCGACCTCGACCTGGCGGCGAAGACGCGGCTCGGTCCTCCGGGGGTCGACACCCGCGATTTCGCCCCGCGCGAGCCGGCGGCGGCGCGACGGGGAGTGCTCCAGCTCGCCGACGTGGTCGAGTCGGATCGGGGAGGACGGCGGGCTCGGTCGTGACGGCGACGCGGCGGCTGCGGCGCTGCGCGGCTTCGCCGCCGCACCGGGGCCGCGGATCGTCTTCGTCGGCAAGCTGATTCTCTCCAAGGGCATCGATCTCCTGCTCGCTGCCTGGCCGCTGGTGCGCGCCGCCAATCCCGGCGCCAGCCTCCTCTTCGTCGCCTTCGGCGCCTACGAGGAGGGGGCGCGGCGGATCCTCGCCGCACAGGCCTCGGGCGACCGGGCGGCGGCGCTGGAGATCGCGCGCCGCGGCCGGGGCCTGGAGGGCGGCCCGGAGGCGCCGCTGTCGATCCTCGGCGGCTTTCTCGCCGATCCTCCCGACGGCTACTGGGAGGCGGCGAGGGCCGCGGCGGGATCGGTGCATCTCGCCGGTCGGCTCGAGCACTCAGAGGTGGCCGAGCTGCTGCCGGCGGCGGACGCGCTGGTCATGCCGAGCACCTTCCCCGAGGCCTTCGGGATGGTCGCGATCGAGGCCGCTGCCTGCGGGGTGCTTCCCGTCTGCGCCGCGCACTCCGGGATGCTCGAGGCCTCGCGCCGGATCGCCGCGGCGTTGCCGGCCGACGTCGCGCCGCTGCTCACCTTCCCAGCCGACGAGGACGCGGTCGCACAGCTCGCCGAGCGGCTGATCGGCTGGCTCGATCTCGACCCGGGGAGGCGGCGTGAGATCGGGGCACTGCTCGCCCGACGCGTCGAGGAGCTGTGGAGCTGGCAGCGGGTCGCCGGCGGCGTCATCGCCGCCTCGCAAGGTCGCCTCGGCGAGCTTCCCGAGCCTTGACTCCGACCGCGGGCGGGCTTACGGCGAGCAGCTAGTTGCAGGCGTCACCTGCCTCTTCGAAGCGCCGGGCGCAGCCTCAATAGAATGCCCGGCGCAGATGCATCGCAGCCTTTCAGCACTCCGGGGACCTGCTGTGAGCGGCGCGCCGAGGAGCCATGGCGTCACCTGAGAACAGCGCCTCGCGGGGCCTGCCCGACGAGGGGTCGCTTTACGAGCGGCTGCCGCTGGCGAAGATGCTCGCGGCCACGCTCGCCCTCACCGCCGTGATCTCGGTGGTGATGGTGAACATCCACTGGGACGGCCAGCGGGCCTCGACGGCAGCCCCCGAGATCGATCATCTGCTCAACGTGATGATCGTCCTCTCCTCGTTCGTCTTCTCGCTGGTGATGGTGCTGATGGGATACGCGCTGTGGAAGTTCCGCGCCAAGCCCGGCGACGAGGGAGACGGGGAGCCGATCCACGGCAACACCCGGTTGGAGATCGCCTGGACCCTGATCCCGACCGTGATCGTCCTCTTCGGCGCCGGCTACAGCTGGGACGTGCTGAACAAGATCGAGAACCGCGACCCGCACCACCTCAACGTGAACGTCTACTCGCAGCAGTACGCCTGGAGCTTCACCTACCCGGGGGCCGACAGGTTCTCCCGCGGGGAGCTCCACGTCCCGGTCGACCGGCAGGTGGTCTTCAGCATGCACGCGCTCGACGTGATCCACTCCTTCTGGGTTCCCGAGTGGCGGATCAAGAAGGACAACGTCCCCGGGATCACCACGCAGGCGGTGATCACCCCGGACCGGATCGGGACCTACCAGCTGATCTGCACCGAGCTCTGCGGCTTCGGCCATTCGACGATGCGGGCCAAGGTCGTGGTGCAGTCGCGAGCGGACTTCCAGAAGTGGCTTTCGACGCTTCAGAAGCCGCCCCCCGAATACACCGGCAACGGGGGCTCGGACACCGGCCCATCCGGCGGGCCGCAGTCTGCGGCCCTGGGGTCGGGGGCATAATGGAGAGGATCTTCTAGATGGCGGCGGCACTGAGACGACCCGGCTGGTATCGCGGCGCCCTCGGCTTGCTGCTGGGCGGCGGCTTCGGCTTCGGCCTCGTCGTCGCGCTGCGAGCGATCTCCGGCCTGGAAATCTTCCAGACCGAGCAGACCGGCTATCCGCAGATAATCGTTCCCGCGATCAGCGCTCCGCTCGGCTTCCTGCTCGGCTTCGGCTGCTTTGACTACTGGCTGCGCTGGGCGGCCGGCAAGCCGACGATCCCCGAGGACCACTCGAGCCACGGTGCGACGAGCTGGAGGGACTACTTCCGCTTCAACACCGATCACAAGGTGATCGGGATCCAGTACATCGTCACCACCTTCATCTTCTTCTTCATCGGCGGGCTGATGGCGATGATCATGCGCGCCGAGCTTGCCCAGCCGGGCACCCAGATCATCGACGCCGCGACCTTCAATTCGCTGTTCTCGGCCCACGCGGCGATCATGATCTTCGTCTTCGTGATCCCGGTCTTCGCCGGGATCGCCAACTACGTGCTGCCGCTGATGATCGGCGCGCCCGACATGGCGTTTCCGCGCCTCAACGCGCTCAGCTTCTGGATGCTGCCGATCGCCGGGCTGCTCTTCGTCGGCAGCTTCCTGGCCCCGGGCGGCGCCTTCGACGCCGGCTGGACCGGCTACGCGCCTCTATCCACGGGAGCGCCGCTGGGGCAGTCGTTCTTCAACCTCGGGGTGCAGTTCGCCGGCGCATCGTCGATAGCGACGGCGCTCAACTTCCTGGTCACGATCATCACCATGCGGGCGCCGGGGATGAACTTCTGGCGCCTGCCGCTGCTGGTCTGGGCCAACCTGTCGACCTCGCTGCTGGTCGTCGCCGCGACCCCGTTCATCGCCGGGGTCCAGTTCATGGTCCTGTTCGACCGCATCCTGCACACAAACTTCTTCCAGTACGCGGCCGGCGGCGACGTGATCAGCTACCAGCACATCTTCTGGTTCTACTCGCACCCGGCCGTCTACATCATGATGCTGCCCGGGTTCGGGATCATCTCCGAGGTCATCTCGACCCACTCCCGCAAGCCGATCTTCGGCTACCGGCTGATGGCCTTGGCGCTGCTCGGGATCGTCGTGCTCAGCTACTCGGTCTGGGCGCATCACATGTTCGTCGCCGGGATGTTCAGCTGGCTGCGCGTGCCGATGATGATCACGACGCTTCTGATCGCGGTCCCGACCGGGATCAAGATCTTCTCCTGGCTGGGCACCCTGTTCTTCGGGAAGATCCACCTCTACTCGACCGCGATGCTCTTCGCGCTCGCCTTCATCGTCACCTTCACGATCGGCGGGATCAGCGGGGTGATGCTCGGCATGGTGCCGATCGACATCCACGTCTCCGACACCTACTTCATCGTCGCCCACATCCACTTCGTGCTCTTCGGCGGCTCGGTGTTCACGATCTTCGCCGGCATCTACCACTGGTTCCCGAAGATCACCGGCCGCATGTACGACGAGCGGCTCGGCCGGGTCCATTTCTGGGGCACCGTTCTCGGCACCTGGGGGACGTTCCTTCCCATGCACTGGATCGGGATGGACGGGATGCCGCGCCGGGTCGCCGACTACGCCGCCCAGTTCGGCGACTGGAATCTGCTGATCTCCTGCTTCGCGTTCCTGCTCGGCGCGGTGCAGCTGGTCTTCCTCTACAACATGGTGGTCAGCTGGCGCTTCGGGCCGCGCGCCGAGGCCAACCCGTGGCGGGCGAAGACGATCGAGTGGCAGGTCTCCTCGCCGCCGCCGATCTTCAACTTCGACGAGATCCCGCGCGTGGTCGGCGGGCCCTACGAGTACGGCGTTCCCGGCGCCAGGCACGCGATCATGGCCGGCGAGGGGGCGGAGGTCACCGCGCCGCAGCCGACCGTGGCGGGCAGCACGTAGATGGCTCCACTGCTGATCTTCCTCAACGAGGTCGCCGGGGGCCGCAAGCTGCTGTCGGCGACCCGAGAGCGAGCGTCTGACGTCGATCACGTCGCCGTGGTGGCTCCCCAGAATCAGCCCGCGGTTGGGCAGCTGGTCGACGTCGACGAGCTCTACGACGCGGCGCTGGCACGGGTCGAGGTGACCCTGGCGATCCTCGCCGAGTTCGGGATCGACGCGGTCGGCGACGTGATGGATCGGGACCCGGCGCTGGCGCTCGACGACGCGGTGCGCGCCTTCGGTCCCGGAGAGGTCCTGCTCAGCTGCCTCCCGGAGACCCGCTTCGGGCTGACCCGCAAGGACCTGGCCGAGTGGGCGAGGTCCCGCTTTGAGCCCGATCCGGCGATCACCCACATCCCGGTGCGGATCGACGACGACGCGATCCGCTGGGATGTCACCCACACGCTCGTCGTCGCCACCCAGACGGTCGACAGCCCGGACCTCGTCGGGCGCCTGCGTGACCGCCACGGCGAGCAGCCGCACCGCTACACCTTCATCTGCCCGCGCTCTGGTGATCTCAGCGCCGAGCAGGTTTCCTCAAAGCTCGCCTCGACCCTGGCGCAGCTCTACCGCGAGGAGGTCGACGCGACCGGCCAGCCGATGAGCCCGGATCCCTTCCATGCGGTCCAGAACGCGATCGCCCACTACCGGGTCGACGACATCCTGATCTCGACCCTGAAGGGGGAGACGTCGGTCTGGCTCGAGGAGGACCTGATCGGCCGCGTTCGCGAGATCACCGAGAAGCCGGTCGAGCACCTCGAGGCCGGCCGGCCGGCCGAGGCGGTCGCGGCGGCGGTCGCCAGCGGCGAGGAGCCGGCCGCGGTCGGTTCCGAGTCTTCGGGGGAAGGCGAGTAGGTGGAGAGCGCCAGCGTCGCCGTCGGGCACGCCCACGAGCATCACGGGCCGCCGGAGGCCAACCAGAGCTCGCGCATCGACCGCCAGCTGCTCGGGATCCTGCTCTTCATCGTCTCCGAGGTGATGCTGTTCGGGGCCTTCTTCGCCTCCTACTTCTTCCTCCGCGTCGTCGTCAACCCACCCGCCTGGCCGCCGCACCCGTTCGAGCTGCCGGTCGCGGTCGCGGGGATGAACACGGCGATCCTCTTCTCCTCCAGCTTCACGGTCCACTTCGCTCTCGAGGCGATCCGGCGCGGCAATCGCAATGCGATGAAGCTGGCCCTGGCAGCGACCTGGCTGCTCGGGGCCACCTTCCTGTTCATCCAGATCAACGAGTACGTGCACATCGGCTTCAGCGCCCGCGACGGCGCCTTCGGCTCGATCTTCTACGGCCTCACAGGCCTGCACGGCGCTCACGTCGCGGTCGGGCTGATCCTGCTCAGCATCGCCAACATCCGCGCCTGGCGCGGCCACTTCGGCCCCGACCCGAAGGACCATCTCGGCGTCGAGGTGGTGGGGATCTACTGGCACTTCGTGGACGTCATGTGGCTCATCGTTTTCACCACCGTTTACGTGCTCTAGGGCGCTGCAAAGCGGCGCATCTCGGGGTCATCGGCAGATCGCCTCGCTCCTGCACGCACCCAGTGCACTCGCTTCGTCGATCTGCCTGCTTCCCCCGACCTGCTTGCTTTTCGCGCCCCAAGTTCTTCCTCCGCCGCCTCGTCCGGGTCTGAAGGCTTGCTTTTCGCGCCCTCACTCAGTGCGGGTTCATCGCGATCGCGATCACCAGCCCGACGCTGATCAGGCCAAAGACGCCTGACGCGATGCCGGCCCACGCGAAGGCGCGACCGCCTTGCCGGCCATCGGAGGCCTCGATCTCCCTCAAGGCCCGATGTCCGAGGTAGATCGCGACGAGCGAGCCAAGCCCGAAGATCCAGAAGATGCCCAGGAAAAGGGAGGTGAGGGCGAGACCATTCGTCTCCTCGGCTCCCTGGGGCGACGCCACGAGAAGATCTTGAGGGGGCAGCCTTTGCCGCTCCTAAGCCCGGTGAGCCGGGTATCGGTGTGTTAGTGTGCTAGCACAGTGGCACACCAGTTGGAAGGAGAGCTTGAGGGAGCGCCTGAAGTCGAGGGGATGCTCGAGCACGACGACGAGCTGCCGCTCGGCCTCAGTCTTGCCTGGCGGCTGCGGGCGCTGATCCTCAGCGGCCGCTTGGCGGCCGGCGATCGGCTCCCGGGCGTACGCGACCTCGCCGCCGCCGCCGGGGTCAACGTGAACACCGCCCGCGCCCTCTACCGCCGCCTCGAGGACGAGGGGCTGGTCGTCTCCCAGCATGGCTCGGGGACCTTCGTCGCCGCCGATCCGGTTGTTGCCCCCGCGCTCGAGCGGGTCGCGGCGCAGGCCGCCGAGTCTGCTCGCGAGCTCGGGATCGAGCCTCGCGAGCTGGCCCGGGCGATCTACGCGGGCAGCGGTCCGGCCGCAATTGATCCGGAAGCTGCCGGTCCGGCCCGCCGGGAGGCGCCCGACGCGGAGAGCGAGCGTGCGGCCCGCCGCTCGCTGCGCGATCAGATCGCCCGCCTCGAGGCCCAGCTCGCTGCCTACCCGGAGGACGCAGCCAGGGCCGGCATCGAGGAGGCCATCCCGGAGCCGCTCGCCGGACCGACCGCCCGGGTCGCCGACCTCGGCGAGCTGGAGGCAGTGCGCGATCAGCTCATCGATCGGCTGAAGCGAGTGCGGACCGCGGTTGCACGGCGAGGCGACGACCAGCAGGCGGCGCGCCGCCGGCGCGACCACATGGTCGAGAGCCCTGCCGCCCACAAGTGGGAGACCGTTTCCAACGAGGAGATGGGCGAGCCCGGATGCACGACCTATCAGGTCGAGCCGGCCTGGGGCCCGATCGGGGCCTTGATGAACTGGTGGCGGGTCAAGGTGTCGGGGGGCTGCCCGTTAGAGCAGCCGCGCTGGCGGCCCGGGCAAGAAGATGGTCAGAAGCGCCGTAGATAGGGCTTTCCTTCCCGCCAAGAACCTCTTCGAAGAGGTGGGGGACATGATGATCCTCACCGCGAAGACTCTGGTCTCGGCGGTCAGACCCCCCTATCCGTACGGCGGCGAGTTCATCGGCCAGTTCCTCTTCGCGCTGCAGCTCTGCTGGTTTCCGATGATGATCTCGACGATCGCCTTCGGCTTCGGAGCCCCAGGGCTGCAAGCCGCCAACTTCCTCTCCCTGTTCGGGGCCCTGGACCGGCTCGGCGGCTTCTTCGTGCTCGCCTCGATCCGCGAGTTCGCGCCCTTCGTGACCGCGGTGGTCGTCGCCGGGGTCGCCGGGACGGCGATCACCGCCGACCTCGGCGCCCGCAAGATCCGCGAGGAGCTCGACGCCCTGCAGGTGCTCGGCGTCGACCCGATCAAGAACCTCGTCGTGCCCCGCTTCCTCGCCTTGATGCTGATCACCGGGCTGATGGACATCTACGCGCTGATCTTCGGGATCAGCGGCGGGATCGGCGCCGAGCTGCTCTACAACCAGCCGCTCGGCGGCTTCTTTGCGACCCTCTTTAACAACGCCTCGGTGACCGACCTCTGGGGCTCGGTGTTAAAGACGACCCTGTTCGGGGCGATCATCGCAATCGTCTGCTCCTACAAGGGGATGACCGCCTCCGGAGGTGCGGCCGGGGTCGGCAGGGCCGTAAACGAAGCGGTGGTGATCGCCTTCATGGGCGTGTTCGCCTTTAACTACGTCTTCACGCAGACGCTTTTGGCCACCCACCCCGACCTGCAGACGGTCAAATGAGGACCGCCCTCTGATGCCCGGTTGGCTCGCGCTTCCGCGCTCCTGGCTTGACAGCCTCGGCGAGATCACCCGTTTCGGCGGCACGGTCATGGGCCAGGTCTACGTCGGCCGGGCGCTGCGCTTCTTCGGCGAGTCGCTGCGCCAGGCGGGGATCCTGATCCTCACCTCGGCGCTGGTGATCTGGGGGCTGATCTTCATCGCCGGGCTGACCTGCGGGATCGAGGGCGCTTACCTGCTGCGCGCCCAGGGCGCGCCGTCCTACGCGGGCGTCTTCGCCGCCTGGTGCGACTTGCGCGAAGTGATCCCCTACGCGTTCGGGTACATGATGTCGGCCAAGGTCGGGACCGGGATCGTCGCCGAGCTCGGCTCGATGCGGATCTCCGACGAGATCGACGCGCTCGAGGTGATGGGCGTTCCGCCGATCACGTTCCTCTGCGCGACCCGCCTGCTGGCCGCCTGGATCGCGCTGCCCTTCATCTACCTGGTCGCGATCGGGGTCGGCTACTTCGCCAGCTACCTCGCCGTGGTGAAGCAGATCGGCGACACCTCCTCGGGCGGCTACTTATTGATCTTCTGGATGTTTCAGAACCCCCCCGATCTCGTGTTCAGCCTGGTCAAGGGAATGGTGATGGCGACGGTGATCGTGCTGGTCGGCTGCTACTACGGCTACACGGCTTCCGGAGGGCCGGTCGGGGTAGGGGCGGCGACGGCGAAATCGATGGCGCTGAACATCGTCTTAGTCCACTTGATCGGGATGACCGGGACCCTGGTCTTCTGGGGCGCCAACCCGAGGGCACCAATAGGAGGCTGAGGGCCCCCAGTGAGCCAAGTGCAAGGCACGAGCCCCGTCGACCGGCTGGTGAGTGGCATCCTGATCTGTCTGATGGCAATCGGCAGCCTCGCCCTCTGGGTGCTGGTGCCGCCGGCAGCCCTCTGGCTGGTCGCACGTATGACCGCCTCGCCCTCGGCTCACCTGGTGATCGCGCTGGTCGCCGTGCCGTTGGCGATGGTGCTGTTCGCGGCGGTGCTGATCTTGCTCAACACGTCCTATCTACGCGTCAACGGCGCCGGCGCTCTGGTCGAGGACGAAGACGGATTTCCGGTGCGCGTGCGTGGGCCGCTGGAATCAATGTTGGTCTTGTCGTTCGTCGCGGCGGCGGTCTGGGGGATCATCTGGCTGTTTGCGCACCCCGTGCCCCAGTTCTCGGTCGGTTAGCTTTCCTTTTCGCGTTCCTGGGCGATAATCGGCTCCGGACCGAGGAGGTCGTGATGCACAACCCGCTGCGCTCGGAGGCTGACGCCTTCCGCTGGATCGTCATCATCGGGGCCGGATGCGCCTCGATCGTCGCGGTGGCGCTGCTGACCCGACCCGCGATCGGCGTCGCCTGGGCGATGGCGCTGATCGGGTTCGGCGCCGGGATCGCCTGGCGCAGCTCACGCGGGTCGCTGCGGGGCAGCGTGCGACTCTCGCAGGGCGGCGACGGCCGGCGGCGGTTGCTCGTGGTCGCGAATCAGACCGTCGGCGGGCAGGCCCTGCTGCGCGAGATCGAGAACCGTAGCCGCGGCGTCGACACCGAGATTCTCGTCGTCACCCCGGCCCTTGTCGGCTCCAGGGCCGCGCACTGGTCATCGGACGTCGACGAGGCGATCGAGCTGGCGCGCCAGCGCCTCGAGCTGTCGCTGCAGGCGATCCAGGAGGCGGGGCTGCGCGCCAAGGGCAAGGTCGGCGACTCGGAGCCCAACGTCGCGATCGAGGACGCGCTGGGTGAGTTCCCGGCCGACGAGATCATCATCTCGACCCATCCACCGGATCGCTCGCGCTGGCTGGAGGGGGGCGTGGTCGAGCGGGCCCGCAGCGAGATCGAGCTCCCGGTCACCCACGTCGTCGTCGACCTCGAGGCTGAGTCGGCGCCGCGCCTGGCCTAGCCGGACTTCTTGCCCTGCCCGGCTTTGCCGCCGGCCTTGGACGAGCTCCCGCCGGTGGAGCTGATCAGGTAGGAGACCAGCTGCTTGAGCTGGTCCGCGGGGATCGTCTGCTTGAAGTTCTTCGGCATCACATTCGACGGGAAGCCGGGTGTGATCTTCGCGTTCGGGTCGACGATCGACTCGGTGATCATCGCGGCGCTCTGCCCGGGCAGGAACTTGTCGAGGTCGGGGCCGACGGTGCCGCCGGCGTTCGCGGCCTTGAGCGTGTGGCAGCCGGCGCAGCCGTTGTTCGCGAAGACCTGGGCGCCCGGGCCGCCCGCCACCTTCGGCGGCGCCGCACCCGGCACCCCGGCGACGCTGGCGACGTATGCCGCGACGTCGTCGAGGTCCTGGCCCTCGACGATCTTCGCCGGCATCGAGACGGTCGGGTTGTTGGTGCTGGGCCGCGGATACTCGACCTGCGCCTTGACCACGCCCTCGATCGTGTCGCTGTCCTGACCGGCGGCTGCGGCCGGCCGCGAAGGCGGCGTCGAGGTCGGGCCCCTGCTGGCCGGTGGTCGCGGCTTGGGCGAGCTGGTGGCAGGTCCCGCAGCGCTGGATGAACAGCGAGCGCCCGCGCGCGGGGTCGGTGTCCGACGTCCCGCAGCCGCTCGCGGCCAGGGCGATCGCCGCCCCGGCGACGAGGATCGAGAGCGAGCGGATGATGGTCGGCGACGAAGGCATCAGGGGGCTGCGGCGACGCGATTCTATAGAGGCGTCCCCGCGCAACGGGCGGCCTGCGGACCGCGGGAGCGTCGGATAAGCTTGCGCCAATCGGCACGACAGCCGGCGAGCCGGCGAGGAGAATCGATGCAGGTCAAAGACGGGATGTCCGAGGTGGTCCTCACGGTTGGTCCCGGGCACACGCTGCGCGACGCCGCCGGCAGGATGGTCGAGAAGCAGACCGGAGCTGCGATCGTGATCGACGAGGAGTCGCCGGCGCCGCGGATCATCACCGAGCGCGACATCCTGCACTCGGTCGGCAACGGGCAGAGCCCCGACGACGAGCGGGTCGGCGACCACATGAGCGACAGCGTGATCGCCGCCGCGCCTGACTGGAGCCTCGAGCGCGCCGCGGCGGAGATGTCGCGGCGCGGGATCCGCCACCTGGTCGTCTACGAGGCCTCGGAGCTGGTCGGCGTGCTCTCGATGCGCGACATCGTGCGGGTCTGGACCTCCGAGGGCGCCACCTCCGGCATGACCCCCGACTGACGCGCTGAGGCCGGCGCATTTCGGAGTCCTCGGCGTCAGCGTCTCGCTCACGCACGGTCCAAGTGCGCTCGCTTCGCCGCTGACACCTGCGTCCGCCGAACTGCTTGGCCTCAGTCGCGTCAGCGGAGTCACCGCTTCTTCGGCGCCCGCAGGCTGCCCGCCGGCAGCACCGCGGTCGTGGGGCGTTGTCGGCGCGGCCGCGCGTAGTACTCGCGGGCGCCGGAGAGAATCAGGGAGCGCAGCGCCAGCAGCGCCACCACGGCGCCGGCGATCATGTAGACCCAGCCGCGGAAGAGGAACCCCTCGGCGAAGATCCCGGTCACGATCGCCATCACTCCGGCGGCGAGCGCCGGCGGCGCCCAGGAGGGCTTCGGGACGTAGACCAGCTCCCCTGCGGCCGGGATCTCGTCCTGCGCGGCCATCACGGGGAAGCGATGTAGATCATCGCGACCACGAAGGTGAGCGCGAAGAGCGCCGCCGCCAGCAGGCCCAGGAAGAGGCCGGTCCTCAGGTTGCGGGTCGCCTGCTCGCGGTCCATGCCGGGAGTCCTATCAGAGCACCCTGTCGGCGGCCATCGCCGCGAACAGCAGTGCCAGGTACACGAGCGAGTAGAGATAGAGGCGCAGCGCGGTGGCGCGATCGGGGTGAGCGCGCAGCCGCAGCGCCAGGGCGCAGAGCGCGCCCCCGAGGATCAGCGCTGCCGCCAGGTAGAGGGCGCCGAGCAGCCCGCCGATCACCGGCAGCAGGCTGACCGCGAGCAGCACGAACGCGTAGATGACGATCTGGCGCCGCGTCTCGCTCCTCGCCGCGGACGACCGGCAGCATCGGCACGCCAGTGCGCGCGTAGTCGTCCTTGATCAACAGCGAGAGGGCCCAGAAATGGGGCGGCGTCCAGAAGAAGACGATCGCGAACGGATAGAAGGCCTCGGCCGGCAGCGAGCCGGTCGCGGCCGCCCAGCCGACCAATGGCGGGACCGCTCCCGCGGCGCCCCCGATGACGATGTTCTGGGGCGTCAGGGGCTTCAGCCAGAGCGTGTAGAGGAACACGTAGCCGAGCAGGCCGGCCATCGCCAGGGCGGCGGCGAGCAGGTTGACCGTGACCGTGAGCTGCACGAACGCGATCGCGCCGAGGGCGATGCCGAAGATCAGGCCGTGCCTGGGCTGCGATCCGGCCGCTGACCAGCGGGCGGCCGCGAGTGCGAGCCATTCGTGCGTCGGCCTCGCGGTCGAGGTAGTGGTTGATCGCCCCGGCGCCACCGGCCGCCAGGTAGCCGCCGATCATCGTCCAGATGATCGTCGCGAGCGGCGGGCCGGCGGGATCGGCGACGAGCATCGTCGCCACCGTGGTGACCAGCAGCAGCGCGATGATGCGCGGCTTGGTCAGGGCCAGGTAGTCGCGCACGAGCTCCAGCGCCGAGCTGCGCGAGCGGGCGGGCAGGCTGCGCGACGACGGCGGCGCCGTGATCCCGGCGTCGAGCGGTCTTGTGTCGAGGGCTCTTGACTCGGCTTCCATCAGGCGGGATAGGCGGGAGCGGCGGAGGCCTCGGGCTCGGCGGCTCTGGGCCTCGCGGCCGTCTGGGGGGCGGGGGAGAGGCGCAGCGTCGCGCTCACCGCCGCCGACCACAGCAGCGTACCTGTCGTGAGGTGGGCGACGATCAGCCCCGGGTGCTTGCCCAGCCAGACGTTCAGCGCTCCGAGCAGCACCTGGATCACGAGCAGAACCGCGAGGGCGCTGAGCTCGCGCGACCAGACGCGCCGGTAGGCGGCCAGCGCGAACAGGGCCAGGATCGTCAGCGAGGTGGCGTAGACGAGCGCGCGGTGGGTGAGCTGGATGTCGACCAGGCGCCCGTGCGAGCCGAAGGGCAGCACGCCGCCCAGGCAGCCCGGGAACTGGTCTCCGCAGGCCAGGTGGGCGCCGTTTACGACCCCGTTCTTCACCCCCTCCTCCTCGGTTCCCGCGATCATCCCGCCGGCGACCACGGTTGCGAGCACGAGCACCGAGGCCGCCGTGGCCAGCGGCCGCAGCCCGCGCCCGGCAAGCTGCGCCGGCGCGACACCCTGATCGCGCGCCGAGGCCCAGCGCAGGACGAGCAGAGTCCCGAGCAGCAGCATCGCGAGGCCGAGGTGGGCGGCGACGAGGTACTCGTAGAGGTTGTTCTCGACCGTCAGCCCGCCAAGCACCGCCTGGGCGAGAACGAGCACCGCGGCCGCGATCGTTCCGCGGCGTAGGAAGATCTGGCCCGGCAGCTTGCGGGACTGCCAGACGCAGAGCAGGATCAGGCCGGTGACGACCGCGGCGAGGGCGCGGTGCGAGAACTCGATAACGGCGTTCTCCTGGATCAGCGGGAACGCCCGCCCGCCGCAGAGCGGCCAGCCCTTCAGCCCGCTTCCACCGACGCCGCAGCCGAGCCCGGAGTCCGTGATCCGGACCACGCCGCCGACGACGATCAGGGCGAAGGTGGCAAGGATCGTGATCGTGAGGAAGAGGCGCAGTCGGCGAAGCTCGGCGCCGGGGGCCTGGCCCCCTCGGCTCGACGCCGCAAACATCAAGCCCACCAGCCGGTCGCCTCGCAATCGGGCGCCTCGCGCCCTCGGCTCGACGCTACAGACAAGAATCCCACCAGCCAGTCGCCTCGCAATCGGGCGCCTCGCGCCCTCTGCTCGACGCTTCCATGAATGTCAGGCTACCGGCTGAGACTCGGCGGCTTCGTGCGCGGGCGCCGACGGGCGCTCGACCGCGTCGCGAATGTCACGAAGCGGCTCCGGCCCGCGCACGTCGGGCAGCACGTCGAAGTTGTGCTCCGGCGGGGGCGAGAGCGCGAACCACTCCAGCGAGGTCCCGCCCCACGGGTCGTGGCCGGCTCGCACTCCCGAACGGAGGCTGAGCAAGACGTTGGTCAGCGCCAGCACGATGCCCAGCGCCAACACCCAGGCGCCGATCGTCGCGATCAGGTTGTAGTCGCTGACCCCGGTGCCGGCGAAGTACTTGTAGGCGTCGACGACCTGGCCTTGAAGGCCGGCGAGGACGAGGGGCAGGAAGCTGACGTTGAGGCCGATCAGGATCGTCCAGAAGGAGATCCGGCCGAGCGACTCGCCGAGCGTGCGGCCGGTGATCTTCCCGAACCAGTAGTGAAGCGCCGCCAGCCCGCCGAGCAGCGCGCCGCCGATCAGCGCGTAGTGGGTCGAGGCGGTGGCATCGGTGGTGTTCTGAAGCTGCCAGGCGACCGCGACCGAGACGTGACCCAGCTCCCCCGCGAGCCCGAGCACGATCATCGAGAGCGCCCCGATCGCGTAGAGCGTCGCCGCCCGCATCCGCACCGCGCCGCCGACCATCGTGGCGATGAAGTTGAAGAGCAGCAAGCCGATCGGGATCACCGTCGCGAATGCGACCGCCATCGCGAAGTAGCTCCAGCCGATCCCGATCGGCTGCGAGTACATGTTCTGCATCCAGGCCAGCGGGCCGAGCACCGCGAGGCCGGCGATCGACGCCAGCACCGCTCCGCGATTGAACAGCGGCTTGCCCGAGAAGACCGGCAGGATCTCGGCGATTGTCCCGAAGGCTGTGATCAGGATCAGGGTGTAGGCGCCGCTGAAGAAGATCCAGCTCAGGTGCTGCCAGAGAAGCGGAGCTCCGCCGGCATCGCCCTCGAAGAAGACCCCGTTGACGTTGCGGTCGAACATCAGCATCGAGATCGCGCCGAGCATCACGACCGAGACGGTGAGCAGCAGCCAGCTGCCGACCGCCCCGGTCCAGGCGAACGGCGGCAGGCGCCGCCAGGCCATCCCGGGGGCGCGCTGGTTGCGCAGCGTCGCGATCAGGTTGATCGTCGTGCAGATGAAGCCGAGGCAGGCCAGCCCGGTCGATGCGAGCCAGACATCGGCGCCGTCGCTGGGCGAGAAGACGAGGCTGGAGAGCGGTGGCAGGGGGTTGACGCCGGCGTCGGGCGGAGTGAAGGTGAGGCTGACGTAGAGGACCGCTCCCCCCATCGCCCAGAGCCAGAAGCCGAGCTGGCCGAGGCGCGGCAGCGCCGTTCCGCGCGAGCCGATCTGAAGCGGCACCAGGTAGCAGAACAGCCCCAGCACGAGCGGGATCGCGAACAGGAAGATCGCTGTCTCGCCGTAGAGCGAGAGGATGCGGTTGAAGAACTCGGGCCGCAGCAGCGTGTTCTCGGGAATCGCGAGCTGCATCCGCATCAGCAGCCATTCGGCCATCGCGACGAGCAGGAAGCCGAGCGAGCCGGCGATGAACATGCGGCCGATGTCCTTGTGATCGGAGCTCGTGACCAGCTCGATCCAGCGCGGTCGGGAGCTCGGGAGCTCGTCGCTGACCAGCTCCGGGCGAGCCGGCGCGAGCGTGGCTTCGGGGGACGGCGTCATGGCGTCTCCCCGCTCTGGATCTGCTTGACGACGATGTCCTGGGCCTTCTGGATCTCGCGCTGCTGGTTCGCGACGAAGTTCTGGTAGCGCTCCGGGCTCACGACCTCGACGGCGATCCGGTCGGCCGCATAGGACGGGCCCGAGAAGGTCGAGCTGCGACCCTCGTAGGTCCCGGTCCGGTCGGCCCGGAACCAGGCGGTGTTGGTCTTGCCGGGTACGGCGTCAAACTTGCCGCCGAGCGCCGGCACGTACCAGCCGTGCACGACGTCGGTGCTGACCAGGTTCAGCTGCACAGCGGTGTCGACGGGCACGACTAGACGGTAATAGGAGAAGGCGCCGTTCGGATAGGTGTAGCGCCACAGCCACTCCTGCCCGGTCGCCGTGATCTGCAACGGGTTGGCGCTCTTGCTCGCCGGAGGGGTGGAGGTGCCGATCGGGGCGGCGCCGCTTCCCTGGGTGATCGCGGCGGAGCTCTGCAGCCCGGTCGGCTCGGTCGGCGCGACGTTGCGCGCCTTCTCGGTGAAGACGACGCTGACGACGAACATCGCGACGGCGAAGACCGCGAGGCCGGCGGCGACGATCGCCTGCAGGCGCCGCGGGCCCTGCAGCTGGCGAGGCCGCTCGCCGCGCCGCTCGCGGAATCGGGTCACCGCTCCGAGCAGCGCTGCGTTTACGACCACGATCGACGATCACGGCGACGACGAGAACGATCCAGTAGAGGGTGTTGATGTCGCTCGCGTTGGGCGAGTGGGGCGACTCAGGCGAGATCACGTTCGCCGCCGCCGGGCTCGCGATCGCCGCGAGGGCGAGCAGCACCGCCCCCAGCGCGAGGAGCAGGCGTCGGGGACGTTTGCGCGACGGCGCCAAAGCGCGGCCATTCTATGTACTTGGCGCGGCACAGCGGCAAGCGACGAGGCCGAGTGCGAGAATTGGCCAGCCAGCCAAATTCCATGGGCCGCGAAACGAAGTGGAGCGGCAGAGGCTGGTGAGGCGGCGAAGCCGCCGCAAGATATTCCAAGGAGGAACCATGCCCCGCAGCGACGAGATAGCCACCGACAAGAGTCTCTCCAACGGCTCCGCCGCAGCCGGCGACGGCAGCATGGACGCCGCCCTGCGCCGCATGGCCGAGGCCGATCCGGAGCTGGCGGCGCGGTTGATCGTTCAGTCGCTTCCCGCCGCGGCGGCGACGATGCCGATGGGCATGCGCTGGCGCCTGGCTGTCGAGGGGTTGGGCGACTGGACCGTGAGCTCCACAGGTGAGTCGGCCGCCGAGGTCGAGCCCTCGAACGGGTCAGGCCAGGAGGACTTCGCGATCGAGACCGACGCCAGGGGCCTTGCCGGGCTGGCGGCGGGGTCGAGCCCGCTGGCGATGATGCTGCGCCGCAGGTTGCGGCTGCGCGGCAAGCGCCGCAAGGCCCTGGCGCTGCGCCGGCTCGACGCCGCGGCGGGACCACGCCAGATGGCCGCGCTCGGCCTCCCGGTCGATCCCGACCTGCTCTATCGCTCGCTGGCCTACGCGATCGAGCCGGAATGGACGCGCGGGCACAGCTTCTCGGTCGCCTTCGAGGTGCTCGGGGACGGCGGGGGCCGCTGGGTGGTGCGGGTGGACGACGGCACGGTCAGCGTCCAGTCCGGCTCCGAGAACGGCGCCGGAGCGGCCGACGCGACCGTGCGGCTGTCGATCCAGACCTGGATGCGCCTGCTGAGCGGCGAGCTGCGGCCGACGAAGGCTCTGCAGAGCGGCCTGACGCGGACGGACGGAGACATGCACGCGGTCACCCGGCTAGGGCGTTGGATCGATCGCGCCGAGGGAATCGACGGGCCGGAGCTGGCGCGCGAAGAGCGCCAGCGAGCCGTGCAGGAGGCTCGCGCCGGCTCCTGGGGCTCTTCATCGAATGGCGCTACGCGCACGATTGACCCCGCCGAGGGCGGGGAGGCGGCGAAGCGCGACAACCTGATGAGCTACCAGCAGCTCTACGCGCTCTGGGAGAAACGCAACTGGCGCTCACACGAGCTCGACTTCTCGATCGATCGTGAGCATTGGCTGACCAGCCCGTCGGACGCCCAGCGCGACACCGCGTGGACGCTCTCGAGCTTCTACGTCGGCGAGGAGCGCGTCGCCGCCGACCTGGCGCCATTCCTCCTCGCCGCGCCGAGCGGCGAGGCGGAGGCGTTTCTCGCCACGCAGCTGGTTGACGAGACGCGGCACGCTGTCTTCTTCGACCGCTGGGCCGCGGAGGTGATGGCGATGAGCGCCGAGGACATGCGCTCGCGGCTGCAGGAGGCGGAGGCGACGATGATCGGTCCCTGGCACTTCCTCTTCGACGACTCGCTGCGCGACGTCGCCCAGCGGCTGATGCGAACCCCGGACGACCTCGAGCTCTTCGTCGAGGGGATCGTGATCTACCACATGGTCACCGAGGGCGTGCTGGCGATGACCGGCCAGCGGGTGATCCTCCAGTACATGAGCGATCACTCGATCTATCCCGGCTTCCAGAAGGGGTTCTCGCTGGTCGAGCAGGACGAGCACCGTCACATCGCCTTCGGGGTTCGCTTCCTGCGCGACGTCTGCGCCGAGCGCCCGGAGATGCGCGACGTGATCCTGCGGACGTTGACTCGGTTGCTGCCGGAGGCCGCGCGGGTGTTCATCCCGCCCTACGAGGCCCCCGATTGCACCGAGTTCATGAGCTATGACAACCATTCCTCACAGGTCTACGGGTTCGCCTACAACGCGCTGCGCCGGCGCATGGACGTGATCGGGGTCGAGATCCCTCCGGCGCAGGAGCTGATGCCGGGACCGGTCGACCCGCGCGGGCTCGAGGGCGGCCCGATCGCGCAGCCGGTCGACGTCGAGCCGCCCAAGGTCTCCGCCTGACGGACCTTGCGATCCTCATGGCTCGCGAACGTCGCGCGATGCGCGACCGATGCGCCCCTTGGCGGCCGGTACATTCCGCGGCCCGATGAGCCGGCGAAGAGATCGCACCGACGCCCGCGCCGTGCGCACGGCGCTCCGCGGTGGGGCGGCGGCGCTCGTCGCCGCCTCGATCGCAGTGCCGCTGCTGCGCGGGCGGCGGCGGATCCCCACCGAGCTGACGATCGCCGCCACCGTCGCCGGCCCGCTCGCTACCGCGGTTCTGTGGCCGCGATCGAAGAAGCGCGACGCGGTGCTCTTCGCGCAGCAGATGTGGGCGTTTACGGTCATCCATGAGCTGCCCTACGACGATCCGCAGAGCCTGCGCAGCCGCTTGCGCAGTGGGTACCCGATCGAGGTCGACCGGGCGCTGGGTGGCGGGCGCCTCCCGACGCTGCGCGTGCAGCGGAGGCTGGCCGGGCTCGGGCCGGGCAACCTGCTCGACCGCACGCTGACCTGGATCCACTGGCTGTGGTTCCTGGAGCCGCACCTCGCGATGACCTGGATCCTCGTCCGCCACAACGAGCGCTTCCCGCGCGCGGCACGCCAGCTTGCCGCCACCTACGACATCGGCTGCGCCGTCTACTTCGCCCTTCCGACGGCGCCGCCGTGGTGGGCATCGGAGCAGGGGCTCACGGAGGAAAAGGTGCGGCGGATCATGGTCGAGGTCGGCGAGCAGACCTGGGGCCGGGCCTGGGAGCGGATGTACGACTCGCTGGGCGGAAACCCGTGGGCGGCGATGCCGTCGCTTCATTTCGCCACCTCGCTGATGGTGGCGATCCAGCTCAGCGAGGCGAGCCCGGCGGCGGGCGCGGTCGGCTGGGGCTACGCGCTCGGCCTCGGGTTCGCGCTCGTCTATCTCGGCGAGCACTACGTGACCGATCTGATTGCCGGGGCGTTCTTGGTCGGTGGCGTGCGCCGCGGCGAGCCGTGGGTGGAGCCGCTGGTGCTGGCTGTCAACAGGCGCCTCCAGCAGCTCGAGCAAGCGGCCGTCTAAATGGCGCCGAAGAGCCCGGGTAGGATTGGATCGCAGGAGGACATGAGCGAAGCCAGATCCCTCGATCCGAGGGCGGAGGACGAGAAGCGCTCTGACCGAACCGACGGGGGGAGCGTCGGAGAGGACTCCGCCGAAGAGATCAGCTTCTTCAGCCCGCGACGCATCGTGCAGACGCTGGTCGTCGTCGTGCTGCTCATCGTCGCCGTCTACTTCCTCTTCCCGTCGCTGGTCGGCCTCGAGGACGCGGTCGGCAAGCTCAGCGATGCGAAGCTGGGCTGGGTGGGGGTGGCGGTCCTCTTTGGTCTCGTGATGTTCGGCACCTACATCACGCTGTTTCGCGGCGTGGTCGGCGGCGACGAGCTCCCCCTGAGCTGGAAGGAGGCCTACCAGATCAACATGGCGGCGCTGGCGGCGTCGCGGCTGTTCTCTGCCGGCGGCGCCGGCGGGATCGCGCTCACCTACTGGGCGCTGCGCAAGGCGGGGATGGACGCCCGTCGCTCGAGCCAACGGATGATCGTCTTCATCGCCCTCCAGTACACGTTCTATCCGCTCGCGATCATCGTCTGCGGGGTCTTCCTTCGCACCGGGGTTCTTTCCGGCAAGAGCTCGGTGGAGCTGACGATCATCCCCGCTGCGGTTGCCGGTCTGGTGCTGGCGCTCGGCCTGCTGGTGGCGCTGATCCCGGAGGATCTGGAGCGCCGGATAGCCGGCTGGGCGCAGGGCCACCGGCGTGCGGCGCTGGCACGGCGCCTGGCGCGCGGACCCGAGGCGCTCGCCGAGGGCCTGCGCGAGGCATTCGACCTGATGCGCCACCCGCGCCGTGGGGCGCTGGCGCTGATCGGCGCGAGCGGCTTCTGGGCCACCCAGATCGCGATCCTCTGGGCCTCGTTTCGCGCCTTTGACGTGAGCCCGCCGCTGGCGGTGCTGGTGATGGGGTTCTTCCTCGGCATGGTCGCCAACCTGATCCCGTTCGTGCCCGGCGGGGTCGGCGCCGTCGACGCCGGCCTTATCGGCGCCTTCGTCCTCTTCGGCCTGCCCAAGGACGTCTGCTTCGCGGCGGTGCTGATCTACCGCCTGGTCGCCTTCTGGATGCCGATGCCCCCTGGCATCGTCGCTTTCTTCCAGCTCCGCGGGACGGTCCACCGCTGGGAGCAGGAGGGGCCGCCGATCGACCGCCTCACCGCGCCGGCGCTGGCCAGCGGATCCCTGACCCGCGGCTGAGCCGACCTTTCCAATACTTCAGAAAGTAAAGTAACATCTTAGGTACGGCGAAGCCGCTATCAATGAGATTTGATTTGACGTTGAGCAGAGCGGGCGTAGCCCGCGATTGCGAAACGAGAGGCTGGTGGATTTGTGACTAAAGACCGAATCGAAGAGCTGATCATCATCGGCGGCGGACCAGCCGGCTACACCGCGGCCCTGTACGCGTCGCGCGCCAACCTCGAGCCGCTCGTCATCGAGGGCTTTCAGTGGGGCGGCCAGCTGCAGAACACGACCGACGTCGAGAACTACCCGGGCTACCCGGAGGGGATCATGGGGCCGGAGATGATGCAGCAGTTCCGCGCCCAGGCGGAGCGCTTCGGGACCCGCTTCATCACCGACGACGTCGATCGGGTCGAGCTCTCCGACGGCGAGCTTCAGCGCGTCTGGCTCGGGGAGGAGGAGCATCGCGCCAAGTCGGTGATCCTGGCCATGGGGGCCGAGCCGCGTCGTCTCGGGGTGCCCGGCGAGCGCGAGCTATCCGGGATGGGCGTCTCGACCTGCGGGGTCTGCGACGGCGCCTTCTTCAAGGGCCAGAAGGTGATCGTGATCGGCGGCGGAGACTCGGCGATGGAGGACTCGATCTTCATCTCGAAGTACGCCAGCGAGCTGACGATCGTCAACCGCCGCGACGAGTTCCGCGCCTCGAAGATCATGCTCGGGCGCGCCCGGGAGAAGGACAACATCGATTTCAAGACCCCGTTCGTCGCCGAGGAGTTCGTCGCCGGGGATGACGGCAAGCTGGCCAAGGTGCGACTGCGCAACGTCGAGAGCGACGAGACTGAGGAGATCGAGGTCGGCGGCGCCTTCACCGCGATCGGCCATATTCCGCAGTCGGACCTCGTGGTCGGCCAGATCGACGCCGACGAGAACGGCTACGTGCTCACCCAGGACGGCTCCACGCGCACCAACAAGGCCGGCGTGTTCGCGGTCGGCGACCTCGTCGACCACACCTACCGCCAGGCGGTGACCGCGGCAGGCACCGGCTGCATGGGCGCCCTCGACGCCGAGTGGTTCCTGCGCGACACGCCGCCCTCGCCGGAGGCGCACTGGCAGCGCGGCGGCGAGCCGGTCGAGGTCGCGCCTCCGGCGCCGTAGCAAGCCTGCGAGAAGGTGAGGCGAGGGCGGGGCTAACCTGCCTCGATGGAACGACGTGCATGGGCGCTGCTCCTGGTCCTGGGGGCGATCTGGGGCGCCTCATACCTGTTCATAAAGATCGGCATCCGCGACCTCTCGCCCGCGATGGTCGCCTGGGCCCGGGTTCTGCTTGCGGCGCTGGTCCTGACCCCGCTGGCTGCGGGTCGTGGCGGGATTCCGCGGCTCCGGCAGCGGATCCCGATGCTGACCCTGGTCGCCGCGACGCAGGTTGCCGGGCCATTCGTCCTGATCGCCGCCGGAGAAGTGCAGATCTCCTCCTCGCTGGCCGGGATCCTGGTCTCTTCGGCGCCGCTGTTCACCGCCGTGCTCGCGATTCGGTTCGACCCTGAGGAAAGGTCGAGGGGGCTGCGCTTGGTCGGCGTCGGGCTTGGCTTCGCCGGCGTCGTGCTGTTGCTCGGGGTCGATCTGAGCGGTTCCGGCGCCGAGCTGCTCGGCGGGGCGGCGGTTCTGCTCGCGGGGCTTGGCTACGCGATCTCGGCGCTGCTCGCGAAGCGCCATTTCAGCGATTCGGAGCCGCTCTCGATCGCGGCCGCGGTGATGCTCGTCAGCGCCGTCATCCTGGCGCCCTACGGACTGGCCACGGCACCGGGGTCGGTGCCGGGCCTCGGGCCGATCGCCGCGGTTGGGGCGCTCGGAATACTCGGGACAGGGATCGCGTTCGCGATCTTCTATTCGCTGATTCGCGCGGTGGGGCCGGCGCGAACCTATGTCGTGACCTACATCGCGCCGGGCTTCGCGGTCCTCTACGGCGCCTTTCTGCTCGACGAGCGCATCAGCCCGGCGACGATCGCCGGGCTGGCGCTGATTGTCGGCGGCTGCTGGCTTGCTGCCGGAGGGCTGTCAGTAGGCGAAGAAGCCCCGCCCGGTGCTGCGGCCGAGCTGCCGGTCGGCGACCATGCGGCGTAGCAGCGGCGCCGCCCGGTAGCGCTCCTCGCCGAGCTCGGCGCGCAGGGCGTCGAGCAGGGTGAGAACACGGTCGAGCCCGATCGAGTCGCCCCACTCGAGCGGGCCGCGCGGATAGTTGAGGCCGAGCCGCATCGCTGTGTCGATGTCCTCGGCCGCGCCGACGCCCTTCTGCAACGCGAACGCCGCCTCGTTCACGAGCTGGCAGACGATCCGCCCAAGGACAAGGCCCGGGCAGTCACCGACCCATTCGACCTGCAGGCCGAGCGAGCGGAAGTGCTGCTCGGCGACCTCACGCGCCTCCTGGGTGGTGTGCTCGCCGGCGGTCAGCTCGACCAGCTTCGCCTCGTCGAGTGGACCGAGGGCGCAGTAACCGATCGAGCTACCGACCTCGTCAAACTCGGCGAGGCTTCCCTCGGCGAGTGAGATCAGACGCAGTGCCTCGCCCTCCTGGCGGTCGCCTGCTGGCGAATCACCTTCATCGCCAGGTGGCAAGGGCTCCTGCAGTCGATCGGCAAGCTCGCCTTCTCCGATCACCTCTACCACTCGGAATTGGCGCGTTTGTCGCCCATACGACGAAAAAGGCGCCACCTCTCGGCCATTTCGGTCTTCGGGCCGGTCGGGGCCCTTCGAGTAGTCGTAGTAACCGCGGCCCGCCTTGCGGCCGAGGCGGCCGGCGGAGACCATCTGCTGCTGGATCGGGTGCGGCTGCCAGCGCGGCTCGTGAAAGCTCTGCTCCCAGAACGACTTCGCGACCTCGAGGTTGACGTCGACGCCGACCAGGTCGGTGAGCTCGAACGGCCCCATTCGAAAGCCGCCGCCGACGCGGCAGATGCGGTCGATCGTCTCGACATCGGCGACCCGGTCGCCAAGCAGCCGCAGCGCCTCGAGGCTGTAGGGGCGGGCGCAGCGGTTGGCGATGAAGCCGATCTCGTCCGCCGTCCGCACCGCCGTGCGCCCCATTCGCCTGCCGACTTCCTCGACCAGCGCCAGCGCGCCCTCGGACGATTCCGGCCCGGCGACGACCTCGACCAGCTTCATCAGCGCCGGGGGATTGAAGAAATGCATCCCCACGACCCGGTCCGGTTCCGGCACCCCGGTGGCGATCGCGGCGACCGAGAGCGACGACGTGTTGGTGGCCAAGACCGTCTCGGGTCCGCAAAGCTCCGCCAGCCGAGCGAACAGCTCTCGCTTCAGCTCCAGGTCCTCCGGCGCCGCCTCGATCACCAGCTCACAGCCGGCCATGTCCTCGAGCGTCTCCGCCTTCTTCAGCCTACCCCCGGCGACCACCGCCTGCTCGCTAGTCCAGCGCTCGCGCTCGACGCCCTTTTCGAGCGCTTCGCGGACCCGCTGGACACCCGCTTCCAGGGCCTCCGGAAGCGGATCGTGGAGGCGGGTCTCGATCTCCGCCAGGCAGGCGAGCTGGGCGATCCCGGCGCCCATCGTCCCGGCGCCGACGACGCCGATTCGCTCGACGATCACCTGCCCCGGAACTCGGGCTTTCGCTTCTCCAGGAAGGCCTCCATGCCCTCGACCCGGTCCTCGGTCGCCATCGCCAGCTCGTAGAGGCGGCGCTCGGTCTCCAGCCCGGCGCTCAGCGAGGTCTCGTCCGCCGCGATCACGGCCTGCTTGGCGAGCCGGGCGGCGATCGGCGGCCGCTGCGCAATCCGCGCCGCCAGCTCCATCGCCTGCTCGAGCCAGGCGTCCGGGGAGGCAACCACGTTGACGAGTCCCGCTTCGTGCGCCTCTCGTGCGTTGATCCGGCGCCCGGTCAGGACCAGCTCCATCGTGCGCTGCTTGCCGAGCACCCGGGCGAGCCGCTGGGTGCCGCCGCCCCCGGGGATGATCCCGAGCGTGATCTCCGGTTGCCCGAGCTCGGCGTTCTCCGAGGCGACGATCATGTCGCAGGCAAGGGCCAGCTCGCAGCCGCCGCCCAGTGCCCATCCCGAAACGGCGGCGATCAGCGGCGTCTTCAGCGCCGCCAGGCGGCGCCAGAAGCCCGCCGCGGGGTGGTAGAGGGCCTCGTCGAAGGACCGCTCGGAGAGCGCCTTGATGTCGGCGCCGCTGGCGAACACCTCGTCCGACCCCGCGATCACGACGCAGCGCACCTCGGGGGCGGCGTCGAAGCCCTCGAGCGAGTCCGCGAGCTGCAGCATCAGCTCCGGGGAAAGGGCGTTTCGCGCTTCGGGGCGGTTCAGCCGGCACAGCGCGACGTGCCCGTCGACGGAGGTCTCGATCAGCTCAGGCACCTATCCCTTCACTTCCGCCGCGGTCGGCTCCACCTCCACCTCCATCGGCGTCATCGCGTTGATGCCGGTTGCGGCGCGCCCGATGATCAGCTTCTGGATCTGCGAGGTGCCCTCGTACAGGGTCGTCACCCGCGCATCGCGCAGGTAGCGCTCGACCGGGTAGTCGTCGACATAGCCGGAGCCGCCGTGGACCTGGATCGCGGCGTTCGCGCACTCGACCGCCGACTCGGTCGCGTAGAGCTTCGCGATCGACGTCTCGGCGGTGCTGGGCAGCCCGCGGTCCTTGAGGTCGGCGGCGCGCCAGACCAGCATCCGGCCCGCGTCGCGCTTTACGATCATCTCCGCGATCAGCTCCTGGACGAGCTGAAAGCGGGCAAGAGGAACGCCAAATTGGTGCCTCTCGGTTGCGTAAGCAACCGACGCGTCCACGCAGCCGTCGCAGATCCCGACGCAGCCGGCGGCGACGCTCAGCCGTCCCTTGTCCAGCGCCGTCATCGCGACCTTGAAGCCGTCGCCGATCTCACCGAGCATCGCGTCGGCGCCGACCTCGACGTCGTCAAGCGAGATCTCCGCGGTGTCGGAGGCGCGGAGCCCGAGCTTGCCGTGGATCTCCTGGGTCGAGAAGCCGTCGCTGAAGGTCGGGACGAGGAAGCAGGCCAGCCCCCGGTGGCCCTGCTCGGGGTCGGTCTGGGCGAAGATCAGCGCCAGCTCGGCGAAGTTCGCGAGCGAGATCCACATCTTCTGGCCGCTGATCGACCAGCCGTCGCCGGTTCGCGTGGCGCGGGTGCGAAGGTTCGCGGCATCCGAGCCGGTGTCGGGCTCGGTAAGGCCGAAGCAGCCGAGCGCCTCGCCGGAGCAGAGCCGCGGCAGCCACTCCTGCTTCTGCTCCTCGCTGCCCCATTGCTCGATCGAGCCGCAGACCAGCGAGGTCTGCACCGAGACCACGGTGCGCGCCGCCGAGTCGGCCCGGCCGACCTGCTCGACGATCAGGCTGTAGCCGAGGTAGTCGAGGCCGCGGCCGCCGTAGGCCTCGGCGACCGGGGCGCCGAGGTATCCGATCTCGCCAAGCTTGGCGGCCAGCTCGCGGTCGAAGCGCTCGGCGCGGTCGTTCTCCTTCGCGCGCGGGGCGATCTCCTTGTCGGCGAACTGGCGTGCCGCCTCCGCGATCAGGCGGTGCTCGTCGGTGAGCTCGAAGTCCACGCGATCAGCTTATTGAGCGGGCTCGCCACGCAACGACGAGGAGCCTTGCCGCAGGCCGCGCTGAAGCGCGGCTGCGAAGCCCTCGATCGCCTCGGTGGTTCGCCTACCGGGAGTCTCGGGCAGCGCGATGCCGTCAATTTCCGCCGCCGCCTGCACCTCGCGCGTCGTCGAGGCGAGAAACGCCTCCTTCGCCGCGCGCAGGTCGGCGGCGGGCCAGATGCCCTCCTCGACCTCGAGCTCGGTGACGACGCGGGCGCGCGTGATCGAGTCCAGGACCCCGGCTTCCAGCGACGGTGTCCGCAGGGCCCCCTGCGGCGAGACCCAGAAGATCGTCGCGGTCGGCGCTTCGAGGACGGTGCCGTCCGCGGTCACCAGCACCGCCTCGTCGGCGCCCTGCGCCTGCGCGATTCGGGTCGCCTGCATGTTGGCGGCGTAGGAGAGTGACTTGACGCCGGTGAGGATCACGCTCGGCTCGTAGGTCACCGTTGCGAGCCGGATCGTTTCGGTCTGCTCCGGCAGCGGCTCGGTGATCGCGATCCTGCGCCCGCCGCGGGTGATCAGGATGCGCAGCTGGCCGTCCTCGGTCCCGAAGCGGTCGAGCAGGGATTCGATCTCCCCCTCCAGGGCAGCGCGGTCGAAGCTGAGCTCGATCGCGGCTGCCGATCGCTCCAGCCGCTCGAGGTGGTCTTCGAGCGCGAAGGGCTGACCGGCGTAGAGCCGGATCACCTCGAAGGCGCCGTCGCCGCGATAGAGGCCGTCGTCGCGCAGCGGCACCCTCGTCTCGTCGGTGGGCTCGATCGTCCCGTCGACGCTGGCCAGCTCCTCGACACTCATCCGGCGAGGCTACTCGATGCCGTGAGGGGGCAAAAGAAGCGCCATGCATGCTGTCTTCGTACGAATGGCCAGCATTTCGCACTTTTTTCCGCTCAATTTCATACCTACTATCGAGTAATGCCCAGCGAAGCCGATTCAGGTCGCATCGAGCAGAGCTCCCCAAGCCAAGCGGTGGGTTACTGAGCGCGTCCGCTCAGAGTGCCTCGACGACCGTGGCGAGGCCCTGGCCGACGCCGACGCACAGTGACGCGATCCCGTAACGAGCCCCGCGGCGGCGCAGCTCGCGGACCAACGTCGTCGTCAGCCGCGCCCCCGAGCAGCCGAGCGGATGGCCGAGGGCGATCGCGCCCCCGTTGACGTTGAGGCGCTCCTCGTCGATTCCGAGCTGCCGCGCGCAGGCCAGCACCTGCGAGGCGAATGCCTCGTTGATCTCGATCAGGTCGATGTCCTCGAGCTCCAGCTCGGCGGCGGCGAGGGCACGTGGAATCGCCTCCGCCGGGCCCATGCCCATGACCGCCGGGTCGACCCCGGCGACGCCGAAGGCGAGGACACGGGCGAGCGGCTCGGCCCTGAGCTCGTGGGCGGCACGCTCTGTGCCCACCAGCAGGCAGGCGGCGCCGTCGTTGAGGGTCGAGGAGTTGCCTGCCGTCACCGTCCCGCCTTCGCGAAACGCGGGCCGCAGCCTGCCCAGCTTCTCCAGCGAGGTATCGGGCCGCGGTCCCTCGTCGCGCTCGAAGGTGCCGTCGTCGGTCTCGACCGCGACGATCTCCTCCGCGAAGCGTCCGTCCTTGCTCGCCGCGACGGCGCGTTGGTGGCTGCGCAGCCCGAACGCATCCTGGTCGGCGCGGGAGATCTCGTAGCGCTCGGCGACGTTCTCGCCGGTCTCGCCCATCGATTCGGTTGAGTAGCGCTCTGCCATCTCGGGGTTCACCATGCGCCAGCCCAGGGTGGTGTCGTAGAGGGTCTGCTCCCCGCGCGGGAGACCCTTCTCGGGCTTCGGCAGCACCCAGGGGGCCCTGCTCATCGACTCGACTCCGCCCGCGAGATAGAGGTCGCCTTCACCGAGCTTCACCGCCCGCGCCGCCATGTTGACCGCCTCCAGGCCCGAGGCGCAGAGCCGGTTGACGGTTGCGCCGGGCACCGAGACGGGCAACCCGGCCAGCAGGGCGGCCATCCGCGCGACGTCGCGGTTGTCCTCGCCCGACTGGTTCGCCGCGCCCAGGTAGACGTCGGCGATGCGATCCGGGTCGACGCCGCTTCGCTCCACGATCGCGGAGATGACGCCGGCCGCCAGGTCGTCCGGCCGCACTCCCGCGAGGGCGCCGCGATAGCGCCCCATCGGCGTGCGGACCGCGTCGATGATGAGCGCTTCCTGCACCCCAGAACCGTATCCTGGGTGCGTGGGTTTCATTCTTGGAACCATGCTCGTCCTGGTCTTCTTCGTTGGGGTGATCCTGCTCGTCGGGCACTTCTACCCGGGCAGCGGCGCCGACCTGCTCGATTGGAAGCCGACCCGCTCCTATGAGACCGAGGCGCAGCTCGAGATCGACGACGTACAGCAGATGCTCGAGGCCCAGAACGAGATGCGGCGCCGGCGTGGAGCGCCTGAGCTGACCCCCGAGGAGCTCAGCGAGAAGGTCGCAGAGGACCAGGCGAACCGCCTGCGGGGCCGCGGGCCCTTCTCGGCCGGCTAGACGGGCACCAATTTGGCGCGGGCGCTGATCGTCGGCTGCGGTTGCCGCGGCCGCGCCCTCGGGTCGCGCCTCGCCGCAGAGGGGTGGACGGTGCGCGGCACCGCCCGCGAGCAGCCCGGCGCAGCGGCGATCGAGTCCGCGGGGCTCGAGGCGGCACTCGCGGACCCGGCGCGGCCGGGGACGATCCTCGACCTGGTCGGCGACGTGACCGTGATCCACTGGCTGCTGGGCAGCGTCGACGACGGTGAGCCGGAGGTGGATGCGCTGCACGGAGACAGCCTTGAGGCGCTGCTGGAGAGGCTGGTCGACACGCCGGTGCGCGGCTTCGTGTACGAGGCGGCCGGACGGGCGCCGGATCGATGCCTGCGGAGAGGGGTGGCGCTGGTCCGGTTCGCAGCGCGGACGTGGCGCATCCCGGTCGAGGTCGTCGACACGGATCCGGGCGACTTCAGTGCCTGGGCCGACGGGATGGCTGACGCGACGCGGCGAGTCATTGGTAGACGCTGAATAACTTGAGGCGCCTTTCGGGCGCCTGACATGCATGTGCCGGTGCTAGCCGCACCGACCCGGCATCACTGGAAGTTGGTCGGCCCCTTTTGGCCGGGTGCGCGAGGGGTGAAGCCGCCGAGCGGCTCGTTGGGAGCGCCGGGCTTTGACCACGGGGCCTGGTTGGGGTCGTGCGCGGGGGCCTTGTCGAAGTGATCGACGGCGGCCTTGAAGCCGAGGTAGGCGACGATCACGAAGGCGACGAAAGCACCGTAGTAGGCAAG
>CAWJCP010000002.1:0-1686996 GCA_963841445.1 uncultured Solirubrobacterales bacterium | reverse complement strand
CTAGCGCTTGCGCTCGCCGCCGAAGTACCAATCGGCCGGAGCGCCGTCGTCAAAGCGCACCCAGACGTCCTCGCGCTTTGCCTTGCCGGCCTCGACCATCGCCTCGGTGACCCGGCGCGCGACCTCGGCCTTCTGCTCGTCGTCGCGACCCTCGAACCAGTGAATGTGAACGAACGGCATGACGCGAGCCTACAAAAACCCGCGCCTCCCGGATGGGAGGCGCGGAGGAGGTACCAGCAAGGGAAGGGGTTAGGCCAGCGCCGGCTCAAGCTCCGCCTCGAGGCGTCGCTTGGGCATCGCTCCGATCACCTTCTTGGCGATCTCGCCGTCCTTGAACAGGATCATCGTCGGAATCGAGAGCACCTCGTAGCGGGCGCTGGTCTGCTGGTTCTCGTCGGTGTTGAGGCTGACGATCTTGAGGTCCTCGCGCTCGGCGTCGATCTCCTCGAGGATCGGGTGCACGACGCGGCAGGGTCCGCACCAGGGGGCCCAGAAGTCGACCAGAACCGGTCCCTCGGCTTCGAGCACCTCGGACTGGAAGTTGGCGTCGGTTACGTCGGTGAGCTTGCCTGTCACTGGATTCTCTCCCGCCAGATCGTGGTTTCCGTCCTAATACTATACAAAGTATAGCGAGGCGCCCGGCGCGCTCTTGCGGACGCGGAACCGCAATATAGGGACTCGCCAGATCGCCTCGGCGACGATCGCCCGGCTCATCTTCGAGTCTCCGACCCGGCGGTCGCGGAAGACGATCGGCATCTCGACGACCCGAAAGCCGTTGCGGATCGCGCGGTAGCTCATCTCGATCTGAAACGCATAGCCCTTCGAGTCCACCGAGCCGAAATCGATCGACTGCAAAGCTTCCCGGCGCCAGCACTTGAACCCGCCGGTCAGGTCGCGGATCCGAACCCAGAGGACGGCCTGTGCGTAGCGTCCGCCGCCACGGCTGATCAAGCGCCGCAGGGCCCCCCACTCGGTGACCCCGCCGCCGGCGACGTAACGCGATCCGACCACGAGGTCGGCCTCTTCGATCGCCTCCAGCAGCCGCGGAACGTCGGCCGGGTCATGGGAGAAGTCGGCGTCCATCTGCACGATCCGCCCCGCGCCGCCCTCCAGGGCGCGCTGAAAGCCGGCCAGGTAGGCGGGCCCAAGGCCCTCCTTCTCGGGCCGGTGCAGGACCTCGAGGTCGTCGCTCTCGGGCGCGAGGCGCTCGGCGATCTGCCCGGTCCCGTCCGGGGATGAGTCGTCGACGATCAGGATCCGTCGCGATGCGGGCAGGTTTTCGCGAACGGCGGCCACGATCGCCTCCAGGTTCTCGGCCTCGTTGAAGGTCGGGATGACGACCCAGACCGAGCCGCTCTCTGTTTCGCGCTGCGGCGCCACTTCGCGATGCTATCGACGCCCGACCCCGCCCGGGTTAAGTTTGCATCGATGCGAAACGCGGAAATCGCCGCGGCCTTCGACGAGCTCGGGACCCTCTACGAGCTCGATGGCGCGGTGCGCTACCGGGTCAACGCCTACCACGATGCGGCGAGGGTGATCCGCGAGTGCCCGGTTTCGGTCGAGGAGCTGGCCCGCGCCGGCCGCGCCACCGAGCTGCCGGGGATCGGCAAGACGCTGGAGCAGAAGATCCTCACCCTCGCTGACACCGGCGATACGCCGTCGGCGATAAGGATGCGCGAGAAGTTCCCGCCCACCCTGATCGCCGTGACCAGGGTCCCCGGCCTCGGCGCGAAGACGGCGCGGCGCCTCTTCGAGGAGCTCGATGTCGCATCGCTCGAGGACCTGCGCAGCGCCGCCGAAGCGCAGAAGATCCGCGACCTGAAGGGCCTCGGCCCGAAGGTCGAGGAGAGCATCCTCGCCTCGCTGGAGAAGATGAAGGACGTCGACGAGGGTGCGGCGGGGCGGATGCTGCTCTCCGACGTGCTGCCTGTCGCCGAGGAGCTCGCGGCGGCGCTGCGCGAGCACCCGAACGCCGACCGGGTCGAGATCGCCGGCTCGGCGCGGCGTCGGGCCGAGACCTGCAAGGACATCGACCTGATCGCCACCGCCGAGGATCCGAAGGCGCTCGCTGAGCAGCTTGCCGCGCACCCGCTGGTCGCGAGCGCCGGCTCGCCGGGCGCCAACGGGGTGCGGGCGCTGACCCACAACGGGATCCCGGTCGACCTGCGGATTGTCGCCCCCGACGCCTTCGGCAACCTGCTCCAGCACTTCACCGGCTCGGCCGCGCACAACGTGCGCCTGCGTGAGGACGCCGTCTCGCGCGGGCTCTCGGTCTCCGAGCACGGGATCGCCGAGACCGAGAGCGGCAAGGTGCACCGCTGCGCGAGCGAGGAGGAGGTCTACGAGCGGCTCGGCTACTCATACATAGAGCCGGAGCTGCGCGAGGGCGACGGCGAGCTGCGCGCCGCCCGCGAAGGGAAGCTTCCGAAGTTGATCGAGCTGTGCGACATCCGCGGCGACCTGCACAGCCACACGACCCTCTCCGATGGCAAGAGCTCGCTCGAGGAGATGGCCGACGCCGCGCGCGAACGGCGCTACTCCTACCTGGCGATAACCGACCACTCGGCTTCGCACGGCTTCGGGGACGACGTCAGCGCCGAGCGTCTCTGGGAGCGGATCGAGGAGGTCCACGAGCTCGATCAGAAGCTGCCCCGCTTCCATCTGCTCGCCGGCTCGGAGATAAACATCGGCCTCGACGGCGGCCTTGACTATCCGGACGACTTGGTCGCGGCGCTGGACTGGGTCGTCGCCAGCGTCCACACCTCCTTCTCGATCGGCGGCGAGGAGATGACGGCCCGCGTCCTGGAGGCGGTCGAGAACCCGCTCGTCGATTGCATCGGGCACCTCACCGGGCGGTTGATCGGCCGCCGCGAGCCCTACCCGGTCGACGTAGAGGCGGTCGCCGACGCGGCGGCGCGAACCGGGACGATGCTGGAGATCAACGGCAACCCCAACCGCCGCGACCTCTCCGAGCGCCACGCGCGGCTCGCCGCCGAGGCCGGGGCGATGATCGTCATCAACACCGACGCCCACAGGGTGCGCACGCTCGGCAACATGGAATATGGGCTGGCGACAGCGCGCCGCGCCTGGCTGACCGCCGAGCAGGTTGCGAACACGCGCGGCTGGCGCGAGTTCACGCGACTGCGCAAGCGCAAGCCGAAGCGTTAGGCGGGAGCGCCCTCAAGTCAGGCGAGCAGGACTCCGATAGCTTGCGAGCAATGCCCGCCGAGGAAAGAAGAGCGGCAGACATGCTGGCCGAAGAGCCGCTGCCGCCCCCCGGCCGGCGCCCGATCGACATCGCGCGCCGCACGATGACCGGCGCGACCAAGCCCCACAACTGGTTCCAGCTGATCAAGTTCGGGGCAGTCGGCGGCTCCGGCTACGTCATCAACCTGATCGTCTTCGCGGTGCTCGCGAAGGGTCTCGACGTCCATCATCTGATCGCCGCGGTCGGCGCCTTCTGCGTCGCGGTCACCAACAACTTCCTGCTCAACCGCCACTGGACCTTCGGCGCCGGCGAAGGCGACTCCGGCTTTCAGGCGCCGCGCTTCTTCGCGATCAGCATCGGCTCGCTGCTGATCAACCTGGTCGCGCTGCAGCTGCTAGTCACGGCGGTCCACATGGCCGAGCTGCCGGCGCAGGCCATCGCGGTCGCGATCGCGATGCCGTTCAACTTCATCGGCAACAAGATCTGGACCTTCAGCTGGGACACGCTCGAGTAGCGGCGGGAAACTAGACCGCGGGCGGTGGAGGCGGCGGGTGTCCGGTCTTCACCCGGTCGGTCCCCAGCCCAGGGGTGCGGACAAGCTGCACGGGCCGAAAGGCCGACCCGGGCTCGACGAAGAACTTCACCCCGTCGCGGTCCTCGACCCCGAGCACCGCGGCCTCGCGAGTCCGCCAGGCAAGCGCGACCAGAAGCGCGTAGCCGGCCCCAATCGCGGTGACGCCGGGAAACGAGAAGCCCAGAGCGGCGGCGGCAAGCGCCGTCACGGCGATCGGCCAAAGCCGCTCGACCGCGATCCGCGACGGGGTCTCGTCGGGCAGGCTGGTCGCGGTGCGGGCGGCGCCGAGCACCTCGCGAACGCCTTCGGCGGCGCGCGAGAGGCGGCCGAGGTAGAGGCCGACCGCGACCGAGATCGGCCACCAGCCGGCGGCGACGAGCAGGGTCAGGGTGTCGTGGTTTCCCGCCGCGATCAACACCGTGACTGCGCCCAGCGCCGTCGCCTCGGCGCCGGCCAGAAACACGGTCAGCCGCAGGAGGTCGGTAAATGGCATCGGGTTCGGATCAGCCGGCCAGCGCCCGCAGGACGGTGAGCCAGCCCGCCGGGCCGTCGACCGTGAGGTCGGCCAGCTCGGCCAGCTCCGCGGGGGCCTCCGGCGAGCTGACGCCGACACAGACGGCGGCCTCGAGGCGACCCTGGTCGCGCAGGTCGTGCAGGCGCCGGAAGGCGTCGAGGTCGGTGCGGTCATCGCCGCCGTAGATCGCCGCGCTGACGCCGTCCTCGGCCAGCATCGCCCCGACCGCCGCCTCCTTGCCGCCGCCGCCCGCCGGCCGCAACTCCAGGACCTTGCGCCCCCAGCGCGGCTCGAGGCCCTCGCGACCGGCCTCGATCGCGATCTCGCGAGCCCGGCTCTCGGCGGCGCGCTCGTCGTCTGCGCCGCGCCAGTGCAGGGCCTGGATCGGCCCCTTGTCCTCGCTGCGCAGCCCAACGGTGATCAGCTCGTCGCCGTCGATCGTCTCGAGAAAGTCGGCGACGGCGCGCTCACGGTCCTGCAGCGAGGGGTCGAGGCGCGGCTCCTCGTCGCCGGGAAGCAGCAGCTCCAGCCCGTGATTGCCCGCATAGGCGATGCCGTCGACGCCGACGACCTCGCGGGCGTCGGCGGCGCGGCGCCCGGAGATGCAGCCGACGACCGCGAAGCGGCCGCTGAGCTCGGCCAGCGCGGCTCGGGCGCCATCGGGCACCGCGACCTGCGACGGCTCCTGGACGATCGGCGCCAGCGTGCCGTCGACGTCCGACAGCACCGCGGCCGAGGAGGGATCGGCGAGCAGCGGCGCGAGCAGCGGTTCGATGGTTGAGTCGGTAGCGGCGGGTGGCATCGGGAAGAAATCGTTGGCCTGGCGGAGGTGCCGTCCAACACCCGCCCTGCCCCTTTGCGCTCTCTAGTATCGCCGCTCGTGCCCGAAGCGCGCCCCCACCCTCCGCGCGAAGCGCTGCTGCGGCTCGCCGCTCTGGGCACGGCGGCGGGCGCCTTCAGCGGCCTCTTCGGGGTCGGGGGCGGGACGGTGATCGTGCCGCTACTGGTCCTCTGGTTCGGCTACGGCGAGCGGCTCGCGACCGGCACCAGCCTGGCGGCGATCGTGATCATCGCGCTGCTCGCGACGGCGCTCCAGGGTGGCGCTTACGGCAACGTGGAGGTAGGCAAGGGGCTGCTGCTCTCGATTCCGGCGGTCGGCGGTGTGGTTGCCGGGACGGCGCTTCAGCAACGCCTGCCGCAGCGCGCGATCTCGCTGCTGTTCGGAATCCTGCTCGTCGTCGTCGCGGTGGAGCTGATCGTCAAGTGAGCGGCCTGCTCGCGGCGCTGATGGCTCTCGCCGGCGGCCTGGTCGGCGGTCTGGTCGGGGTCGGCGGCGGAATCCTCTTCGTGCCGGCGTTGACGATCTTTCTCGACCTCAGTCAGGTTCATGCCGAGTCCACGTCGCTGTTGATGATCGCGATCGTCGCCCTGGTCGGCGCTGCGCGCCAGAGCCGCTACGGAAACGTCAACCTGCGGGCGGCCGTCCTGGTCGGGTGCTTTTCCGTCGCCGGCGTCGTGGTCGGCGTCGTGGTCGCGAATGCGGTTCCCGAGCGGGCGCTGGAGCTTGGCTTCGCCGCGCTGGCGCTGTTCATGGCCGGCCAGCTCTTCCGGCGCGCCTTCGCGAACCCCGGGAGGGCGCCGTCACCCACCTCAGCGCCCCCGCGATGAGCGAGACCCTGAAGGTCGACGGCGGCCTCGAGCTGCCGCTGACCGAGATCGAGCTGCGCGCCAGCCGCTCTTCCGGCCCTGGCGGCCAGCACGCCAACGTGACCGCGTCGCGGGTCGAGGCTGTCTTCGACGTCGACGCATCGCGCGCCCTCGACGATCGCCAGCGCGAGCGGCTGATCGAGAAGCTCGGCCCACGGGTGACGGCGGTGGCGCAGGACGCCCGCAGCCAGGCCCGCAACCGCGAGCTGGCGCTTCAGCGCCTCGGCGAGAAGCTCGCCGCGGCCTTGCGGCGACCGAAGCCGCGCCGCCCGACCCGCCCGTCTCGAGCTGCGAAGGAACGCAGGCTCCAGGGGAAGCGACGCACATCGGCGCGCAAGCGCACCCGGCGCCGTCCCGGTCCCGACGACTAGCGGCTCGCTATCGGTAAGGGGCGAGCCCGTGCTCGAGCGCGCCCTTGACGCCGGCGTCAAGGGCGTTGAGCCGGTAGAGCGCGATCGCCTCGGGAGAGGGAAAGCTCCGCATCCGCAGCGCATCGGTCCCGTGGTGGCAGAGGACGCATGACAAGAGCGCCGTGCGGCGCTCCTCGCCGAGCCCGACGGCGGCGCCGCCGATGATCTCGGCGCCGATCTGGAGGTGGCCGAGCAGCCTGCCCTGCTCTGAGAGCTCGATCTCGGCGCCGTAGCTGAACTCCCGCGTCTTTCCTATGTCGTGAAGCAGCGCCGCCGCCATCAGCAAATCGGAGTCGAGCCGCGGATGCAGGGTGCAGAGCTCGCCGACCAGGGTCGCGACGGCGACCGTGTGCTCGAGCAGGCCGCCCATATAGGCGTGATGACCGCCGCGCGTGCAGGGTGCGCGGCGGAACTCGCTCGCCACCGGGTCGCTGAACAGGACCGACTGCACGACCCCCGCCAGCGCCGGGTCGTGGATCTCGCGCGCCAGGTGCTCGAGAAAGCCCTCGAGCTCCTCGCGATCGCGGTAGGCGGCGGGCAGGAACTGCTCCGGGTCTGCTTCTCCCGGCTCGAGCCGGCGCACGTCGTCGAGCTCGGCAACCAGCTGGCCGCGGAAGCGCTGCACCCGGCCGCGCACCTCGACGGGATCGCCGCGCTCGAAGCGCGCCCCGACCCGATCGGCGTCGCGAAAGACCCGCGCCGGGATCGAGCCGCTGCGATCCCGCAGTTCCAGGGCGAGGTACGCGGAGCCGCTGCGGGCAAGCTGGCGGTCCTTGCGGACGCAGGCATAGCGACCCGAGAACGGCATCCCGGCGCTCAGCGCGGCGATCTCGGGGCCCTGTCCGGGGGCGCCGGCCTGGTCAAGTTCTCGCGCGGCCTCCACGGAACCGATGATGAGCGGCGATCCGGACGCGGCAGGGCGCCGGCGCTTCCGCATTTAGCGGCCGCTCTAGGCTCTTCCGGCAGGCGACGCGCTTGCCGTAGTCTCAGAAGCATGGATGCTCTCGTCTGGGAGACCGATCCGCCTCCGCTTCGGGCGCCGATCCTGGTCTGCTCGTTTCGGGGCTGGAACGACGCCGCCGGCGCGGCTTCGACCGCCCTTGCCACCGTCGCCGGCTCGCTCGACGCGGAGCTGATCGCGTCGGTGGACCCGGAGGAGTTCTTCGACTTTCAGGCCAACCGGCCGACGATCAGCCTCGAGGACGGGCTGACCCGCCGGATCGACTGGCCGACCAACCTGTTGATCGCCGCCGAGGCGCCGGCCGCCGAGCGCGACCTGGTGCTGCTCGACGGCACCGAGCCGAACCTGCGCTGGCGCGGCTTCGCGGAGGCGATCGCGACGGCGGCCGAGCGGATGGGCGTGGAGATGGTGATCACGCTCGGCGCCCTGCTCGCCGAGGTCGCCCACACGCTTCCGGTGCCGATCACCGGGCTTGCCTCCGACGAGGACCTGGTCGAGGAGCTCGACCTATCCCGCTCCACGTATGAGGGCCCGACCGGGATCACCGGGGTCGTCCACGACATGTGCCGTCAGCACGGCATGTCCTCGGCTTCGCTCTGGGCCGCCGTCCCCCATTACGTCGCGGCGGTTCCGAACCCGAAGGCGGCGCTCGCGCTGCTGCGCCGCCTCGAGGCGCTGACCGGAATCGCCGTAGACGCCTCCGAGCTGGAGGAGGAGACCGGCAGCTACGAGGAGCAGGTCGGCCGCGCGGTCGCTGCCAATCCCGAGATCGAGGAGCTGGTGCAGCGGATCGAGGAGCAGCAGGCCGAGCAGCTGACCGAGGAGGGCGAGGACCTGCCCTCCGCGGACAGCATCGCGCGCGAGTTTCAGGACTTCCTGCGCCAGCGCGGCCGCGAGAGCAACTAGAAGTGCCCGAGAGCTGCACCCACCTCGATCAGATCCAGGTCACCGACATTCCGGAGCAGATCCCGGGCTGTGAGGAGTGCCTGCAGATCGGCAGCCGCTGGGTGCACCTGCGCCGCTGCATGGTCTGCGGAAAGATCGGCTGCTGCGACAACTCCCCGAACCGGCATGCGACCGCCCACTTCGAGGAGTCCGGACACCCGCTGATCCGCTCCGCCGAGCCGGGCGAGGACTGGAGCTGGTGCTACCTGGACGAGGTTGCCTTCGAGGTGGCGCAAGACCCCGGGTCCGGCTGAGCCGGTGACGCGCTGGATCTTCGAGCCGGGGCACACAGAAGCGGGATTCCGGGCCCGGCACATGATGGTCACCTGGGTCCGCGGCCTGTTCAAGGACATCCATGGCAGCCTCGACTTCGACTGGGACACCTGCCTCGAGTCGACCTTTTCGGGCCGTATCGACGCGAGGGAGATCTGGACCGGCGAGCCGGAACGCGACGCACACCTGCGCAGCGCCGACTTCTTCGACGTCGAGAACTTCCCCGAGATCACTTTCGAGGGCCGATTCACCGAGCGCACCGGCGCGACGGCCTTGAAGGCGGAGACCGACCTGACGATCCGCGGGACCACGAAGACGGTCCCACTCGAGGTCCACTTCCTGGGCGAATGGGAGGCCCCGTTCTGGGAGGGCGAGGAGAATCGCGGCACGATGCGGCGGATCGGGTTCGAGGCACGCGCGCAGATCAACCGTCACGACTTCGGCGTCTCCTGGCAGGACGAGCTTCCGGGCGGCGGAGTCGTCGCCGGCGCCGAGATTCACCTCGTCCTCGACGTTGAGGCGATCGCGCTCGAGGACCTCGAGGGCACCGGCGCGATCGAGTACTACCGCGACGACGTCTAGGGCACGAAGGTCGTTTGCCCTGTCAGGTGCGTGGCTGTGCCGAGCAGCTTGCCTTGAGAATCGAATGCCTTGGCCTTGAAGGGCTTGAGGGGGACCAGTCCGTGCACCTTTGTGTCCCAGTAGCCGAACCCTTCGGTCAGGTTGAGCTTGCTCTGCAGCGGCGCCGTGACCTTGGCGATCGTCGTCTTGGCGCGCTTCCTGCCTCTTTTGCGGTGATAGGTCACGCGCACCGAGGCGACGTCGGAGCGCATGAGCCCTCCGACCTCCGTATAGCGGGCCGATTTGGGACCGAGGCCCTGCAGCTCGCTGCTGATCTCGATCTCGGAAGACGGCTGACCCGTCTCAGCGCAGGTCCCGAACTGGATGTCGTCGGGCGGGTACTCGACCCAGACACAGAAGTGCTTGTTGCCGTCCGCCCCGTCAGGAGGCGGCTGCCAGCCGTAGGCGACGATCTCCGCGTGCCCGTCGTAGGTGCGACCGCGGCCGATCACGACCGGCCGGGTGGTCTTCTTTCCCTCGTCTTCATGCCCGAGCTTCAGCGTCGGCGGCCCGCCAACGTGACCCTTCTTGGCCGAGATCGACGCTGCGCAGGCCACGGAAGCCAGCGCCACGACGATCAAGATCCCAGCCCACCCCGTTCGCCGCATGACTGCCATCAGGCCTCTGCAGCCGGGCAGATCAGCCTGTAGTCGCACCAGGAGCAGACCGTCGGCGAGGGCCGCGGCTCGAAGTCCTGGCCGAGGATCCCGTCGCCGACCTGGAGCACCGTGCGCTCGACCCGTTCGGTGTCGTCGGCGGAGCTGCCGACGGCAACCTTCTCGGCGTCGAGCACGTAGTAGTAGCTGCCCAGCTCCGCCTCCAGGTCCCAGGCTTCGCGCGCGGCTACCCGGTAGAGCGCCAGCTGCAGGTCGTCGGCCAGCTCGGCCTCGGTCTTGCGCTCGCCGGTCTTGTAGTCGATCAGCTCAAAGCCGCCGTCTGGCAGCCGGTCGACGCGGTCGACCCGACCGCGCAGGTGGTGCGGGCCGATGCTGAAGTCGAACTTGCGCTCGACCCAGACCGGCTCGGCGCTTGCGCTCTGCTCCTGCTCCCAATAGCGGCGCAGCGCCTGCACCCCCTTGTCGCGGTACTGAAGCTCGTCGTCGGAGGCGCCGAATCCGCCGCGCCGCCAGCCGGCCTCGAAGAGGCCGCGCAGTCGCCGCAGCCCGTCCTCGTCACCGCCCCCGCTCTCGCCCTCGCGCTCCTTGTGGAACTGCTCGAGCACCCGGTGGATCAGGATCCCGAAGCGCTGGTTGATCGTCGGATCCTGGGGGATCCCGAAGACGCGCGCGAACTTGTACTTCAGGGGACAGGTCCGGTAGAGCTCCAGATCGGAGGCCGAGAGCGCCAGGCCGTTGCCACGCCGGGGCAAGAACGCCTCCAGCGAAGGCTCCTCGCGGGCGGCGATCAGCTCGCGGCGGCGGCCACGCTCGCGCTCCTCGTCGAGCAGATAGTCGTCCAGCGCCGAGGCCTCGAGCTCGGCCTGCTGCTCGGGGGTGGCGACCTGCCGCAGCAGTCCGTTGATCGCCTCGATCACGTCGGCGGCCGGCTCGTCGCCGTGGCGCTGGGCGAGGGTCGCGACCTTGAGCAGCTCCAGGTAGCGCGCGATCGCGCGGTTGACGTCGATCGCGGTGTCGAGGCGCAGCTCGGAGAGCTCGCGCCCCGCCTTCCAGGATGCCTCGAGCACGTCGTCGCGCAGCATCCGGTAGGTGGCGTGGACGCCCTCTGCAGGACCGAACAGCTCCTCGTCGTGGACCGTCTCCTCGCCGCCGAGCACGGTGCGCGCCTCCTCGTAGAAGGGCGAGGGTCGCTTTGCCCCGCTGCGCCCGACCTCGACCCAGGAGAGCACCAGGCTGGCGCGGGCGCGGGTCATCGCCACATAGAGCGCCCGCCGCCGCTGCGTCAGCCAGGCTTCCGGCCCCGGTTCCTGTCCCGCCGTGCCGAGCAGCTGCGCCGGCACCGGGGGCGCTCCGGCCGGTGCGGCGCCCGGCATCGTGGCCCGGTCGAGACCGAGCAGATAGACGTGCTCGAACTCCATCCCCTTGACGTCGTCGAGCGCGACCACCCGCACGGCGCCGGCATGGGGGGTCTCGCCCTCATCGCCGGCGACCTCGACCCCGGCGTCGGCGACCGCGCTCAGATAGCGAACGAACTCGCGCGTCGATCCCTGCGGCTCGCGGCGGGTCCATGCGGAGGCCAGCTCGGCCAGCCGCGAGAGGTTGAGCAGCCGCTCCGCGGTCTCCGGCTGGGCGGCGAAGAGCCGCTGCTTGCGCAGGCCGATCCGCTCGACAAGGCGGCGCACGAAGACGTCGGCGCGGCGCTCCTCCATCACCGATGAAGCGGCGCGGTAGAGCCTCAGGAAGCTCTGGATCCGCTCCCGAGCGTCCTGGGGGATCTGCGGGCTCTCCAGCGCCGCCTCGGCGGCGGAGGCCATGTCGAGCTTGCGGCGCCGCGAGATCGTCGTCAGCCGCGCCAGGTCGACCGAGCGAAGCTCCACCGGCGGGCGGGTCAGCGCCCGCGCCGCGGCGGCCGAGTCGTCGGGGTCGGCGAGCATTCGCAGCCAGGCGATCGCGTCGCGGACCTCGGGGCTGCGGAAGAGCGCCGCCGGACCGGCGAGCCGGAAGGGGATGCTGCGCTCCTCCATCGCCGCCGCCACCGCGCTGCCGTGGCGGCTCGGGCTCTCGACGACGACGCAGACCTGCTCGGGGTCGACGCCGCCGGCGAGCACGTGCTCGACCTCGCGCGCCACCGCCTGTGCCTGGGCACGCTCGTTTCGCGAGCGCCAGAAGCGCACCGGCAGCGCCGACTCCGAGGCGGCGTTGGGCTTCTCGAGCCGGTCCGGAATCGCGGCGAGCACCGCGAGGGAGGCGTCGGCGACGTCCTGCCCGCCGCGGAAGCCGCGCTCGTAGGCGATGACGTCGGCGTTCGGATAAAGGTCGCGAAACCAGCTCGCCGCGCGCGGGCCCGGACCGCTGAGCGCCGCGTCGTCGTCGAGCGCGCAGACCATGTTCGCGGTGTCGGAGCCGAGCTCGGAGAGGACCGCCCAGCAGGCCAGGGTCGCGTCCTCGAGCTCGTCGACGATCAGATGGCGGAAGCGCTCGGCGATCTCGCGCCGCACGTCGGCGCGCTCGGCGAGCAGGCGGCCGAGGGCGAGCACGACGTCGCCGGAGTCAAGGCTGTCGGCGGCACGCAGGACGAGGTCGTGCTCGGCGTAAAGGGCGGCGAACTCGCGCTCGCGCCGGGCCGCTTCGCGAGCGGCTTCGTCGTCGGCATCGCGGTTGCATTCCGCGGCCCACGCGGCAAGCGCCTCGGCGCTCACCGCCGCGGCCTTCAGGGCGTCGATGCGGCGCAGCAGCCTCGCGAGCAGCCCCGCCGGGTTGCCGCGGATCTCGTGATGGCGCAGCGGCAGCTCGTCAATGCGCTCGAGCAGCATCGCCAGGCGCTCGGCCGGCCCGACCGTCTCGAAGAAGGGGTCAATGCCGGCGGCGGCGGCGTGGTCGCGCAACAGTCGCTCGGCGATCGACTCCCAGGTGCCGATCCAGAGCTCCTCGAAGGGCTGCTCGATCAGCTCCTCGGCGCGGGCACGCAGCCGTTGCGCGGTCGCCCGCGAGGAAGCGACGACAAGCACCCGCTCGGGCCCGGTTCCCTCACCGGCAAGCCAGGCGAGCCGGCGCGCCAGCGCCTCGGTCTTGCCGCTCCCGGCGGCGCCGAGGACGAGCAGCGGACCGTCTTCGTGCAGGATCGTGCGCTCCTGCGCCTCGCTCAGCTCGATCCCCCCGCCGACCCGATCGGCGTCCTCTTGCTTGCGCTCGGGCATCGACCCAACAAGCTAGCGACCCGAAGCGGACGATCGAGGCGCAGCGAAACGCTCATCTAGCATGGGTGGCCATGTCTCAGCGCGGCCCGGAGGCGCCGCCGGCTTCCGGCGCCGCATCGATCGACGTCGATTGGCCGGCGATCTGCCGCCGCATCGTCGCCGCCCAGCGCCAGCTCTTCGAGGCGGTGCGGGGAAGTGCCGCGCGCACCGAGTACGAGGGCCGCGGCGAGGGCGGCGACTGGTCGCTCGTCCTCGACCGCCGCTGCGAGGACGTTGTCTTCGCCGAGCTCGAGCGGCTCGCCGCCGCGGGCGCCGCGTTCACCGCCGTCTCGGAGGAGCGCGGCGAGGTTTCCTTCGGCGCCTCCGGTGCGCCCGCGCGGGTGGTGATCGACCCGATCGACGGCTCCCTCAACGTGCGCCGCACGATTCCGTCGCACAGCCTCTCGGTCGCCGTCGCCTCCGCCGACTCGATGGCGGCCGTGGACTTCGGCTACGTCTATGACTTCGGCGCCGGCGAGGAGTTCGTCGCGACCCGCGGCGACGGCGCGACGCTCGACGGCGAGCCGCTGCGCGCCGAGCCGTCGCCCAGCGACCGGCAGCTCGAAGTGGTCGGCGTCGAAGCCGCGAAGCCGGCGCTGATGGCCCCGGTCGTCGAGGCGCTCGCCGACGACGCCTACCGGCTGCGTGTCGTGGGATCGCTCGCGATCACGATGGCCTATGTAGCCGCGGCGCGCTTCGACGGGATGCTCGGCCTGCGCCCGGCGCGCTCGGTTGACGTCGCCGCCGCGCAGCTGATCTGCCGCGAGGCGGGGGCCGTCGTCGCCTTCGGCCATCGCGAGCTCGCCGACGCCGGCCTCGGGCTGCAGGAGCGCTATCCGGTCGCGGCCGCGTGCGCGGCGGACGGTCTCGAGGTCCTGCTCGACACGCAACGCCAGGTCCCCGAGTGAGCTCCGCCAAACCGAGCCAGGTGATCGACTGGGGTCTCGCCGAGCGGGTCGCGCGAACCCTGGCCGGCAACGGGACCGGCAAGCGCTCGGTGCGTCAGAGCGACCTCCGCCGCGCTGCCCGCGGCAGCGTCGGCGTGGTGCGCGACTACACCGGCCTGGAAACGAGGGGGCGGCTGCCCGCGGCGGAGGTCGTCGACAGGCGCGAGTGGATCGGCGCCAATATCTCGTCCCTGCGTGCGATGTCGGGCGCGATGGAGCAAAACCTCGCCTCCTCGCTCGACCTTCCCGGCCCGCTCGGCTCGGGCCTGCGGGCGGCGGCCGGCGCCGCCGCTGGAGTCGAGCTGGGGCTGGTCAGCGCCTTCCTGGCGCAGCGGGTGCTGGGCCAGTACGACGTCGCGCTGATCGGCCCGGCGCGCCCGGCGCGGCTTCTCTTCGTCGCCCCCAACCTCGCCGAGGCCCAGCGCCGCCTCGGCGCCGAACGGGCCCCGTTCCTGCGCTGGGTCGCCCTTCATGAGGCCACCCACGTGGTTCAGTTCGGCGCCGTGCCCTGGCTTCGCGACCACATCGGCGGCCACGCGGAGGAGATACTGAGCGGCGCCTTCGCATCGGTCAGCAGCTCGGAGCTGGCCCGCGCCGCGCGGCGCCTGCTCAGCCCCGACCCGCGCCGGCTCCTCGCCGCGCTTCGCAACGGCAAGTGGCGCTCGCCGTTCATCGGTCGCCGCCGGGTGCGCCTGCTGCACAACCTGCAGGCGGCGATGACGATCGTCGAGGGCTACTCGGAGCACGTGATGGACGCCGTGATCGCCGACCTCGACGGGTCGTTCGCGGAGTTGCGCGGGCGGATGGAGCGCGGTCGCGAGCAGCGCGGTCTGATCGAAGCGCTGCTGGGTCGCCTGCTCGGCCTCGATTTGAAGCTGCGCCAGTACAAGCTCGGCAAGGAGTTCTGCGACGAAGTCGCGCGGCGGCGCGGGATCGAAACGCTCAACAAGGTCTGGTCCGAGCCGGCGGCGCTGCCGCGGCCATCGGAGCTCGAGCGGCCCGGACGCTGGCTCGCCCGTGTCGCCTAGGTAGCTGCTGCCAAACTGGACTCATGGGGCTTCCACTCGCTTCCGGCTGCGGGCTCGACGAGCAAGGGTTGAGCGCTCAACGCGAGCGCTACCGCGCGGCAGGCGACGGCGCGGTCGTCCTGGAGCGAGGCCAGCGCCGCATGCTTCCCGAGCTGGCCGGCGCGAGGCTCTGCCCAGAGTCGCTGCTTAGCGAGTAGTCAGCGAACCGGTACGAAGCGTTCGCGCGCGAAAGCACGCAACCGTTCGACGTCCTCGCGGCGAGAGCGTGAAAGCGGCACCGTGGCCGCCACCTCATCGAGCATCACCGCTGTGTCGAGCCCTGTCTTCTCGTGCAGCGATCGCAGGACCGAGGAGATCACCACCTGCTCCAGCTCGGCGCCGCTGAAGCCGTCGGCGGCTGCGGATATCGCGGCAAGGTCGAAGTTGACCGGGTCCTGCTGTCGCAGCCGTATATGGATCGCGAGAATCGCCTCACGTTCGGCGGCATCGGGGAGGTCGACGAAGAAGATCTCGTCGAAGCGCCCCTTGCGAAGGAGCTCCGGTGGCAGTGCTGAGAGATCGTTCGCGGTGGCGACGACGAAGACGTCGGTTCGCTTTTCCTGAAGCCAGGTGAGAAAGGTGCCGAAGAGGCGCTGGCTGAGGCCGCTATCACCATCGCTTGAGCCGCCTGGCGTGATCCCCTTCTCGATCTCGTCGATCCAGAGGACTGCGGGTGCCATCGACTCGGCGGCTTCCAGTGTGCGGCGGAGGTTCTTCTCCGACTCGCCGACGAACTTGTCGTAGAGCCTGCCCGCGTCGAGCTTCAGCAGCGGCAGCTGCCACTGCCGAGCAATTGTCTTGGCCGCGAGCGACTTCCCGCAGCCCTGCACACCGACGAGCAGGACGCCCTTGGGAGCGGGAACATTGAGCTTTGCTGCCTCCGGGCTGAAGGCCACCCGTTCGCGCTCCAGCCAGCGCTGGAGGTTTGCGAAGCCGCCCAACTCAAAGGAGTTGTCAGCGGCAGGGAAGTACTCGAGCAGGCTCTCGTTGCGAAGCGCCTTCGCCTTAAGGTCGACGATCCTCTTGAGGTCGTCGGTGGTGAGACGGCCGTCTTCGATCGCCACCTGGGCCAGAGCCTGGCGCGCCTGGTTCAGCGTCAGGCCACTGAGCGCCGCCGCAAAGGTGTCATAGTCGGCCGGCGCCAGCGACACGTCTGCCCTGCGGCTGGTCTGCAGTGACTCGACGACTACGGCGATCGTCGCCGCGTACTCAGCGCGGCTCGGGAGGCAGAGGTCGTAGCGAACGACCTGCGGATCCACTTCGGCCGGGAGTTGCACCGAGGCACCGATCAAGAAGATGGTCGACAGCCGCCCGGGAGCGGCGAAGCGCTCGAGTTGCTCCCGAAATGTGCGTGATGTGGGCGGGTCGGAGAGGTGGGCGGCAAAATCCTTGAGGACGAACAGGCCATCGACCTCCAGCTCGGCGATCGTCGCGAGCATCTTTGCGGGGTCCTCGGTTCCGTACATCGCCTGGCCGCCGCCCTGGCGCACCAGCCCGCGGGTGATCGTCCAGTCGAAGGGGGTCAGGCCGGTGTCCGTCGCCACCGCCGCGAGCAGGCTTTCGATTCGCTCCTCCTCGCTGGTCTCGATGACGATCGCGGGGTGGCGGGAGAGGACTAGCGTCTTGAGCTCGTGCACGCTGCTCGGTTCCGCGGCCCCTTCTGGGGCGGGCGCGGGCGGTGGCATCGACGCTGCGGCGACGGGCTCGGTCACTCGGTTGTTTCGGCACCGGCCACTCCGGCCTTGAACGGCGCCAGACGCGGATTACGCGCGATGTAACGCCGTGCGCGGCACGGTTTACAAACACATGTTCGTATAAGTTGTTATGCTCGAACAAGCTTAGAAATAAGTAGATCGGGTAAAAAGACAGGTAAGAGATAACCCCGAGGAGGGTTCCGCAACAAAATGGCCACCACTCAGACCAAGAGAACCGCGCAGCGCCGGACCAGCACCGCCAAGGGGCAGGCCCGCAGCACCGCGCGCAAGACGAAGACCACCGCGAAGACGAGCGCCACCGCTTCCAAGAGCCAGGTGCAGCGCGTCGTCGAGACAGCCGTAGACGTTCCTGTTGGCGTTGTCCTAAGAGTGACCGACCGCGTCCAGGAGCTGATCGAGCCTTGGACCAAGCGCGGCACCGCCGAGCGTGAGCTGCGCAGCTACCGCACGCAGCTGACCAGGACGGTCAACCGCACCGAGCGCCGCGGCGCAACCGCCCGCCGCAAGGCCACCACGCAGGCCAAGCGGACGCGCGGCCGCCTCGAGCGCGAGGTCCGTCGGGTCGAGCGCGAGGCGCGCAAGCGCCGCCGCCGGGCCGGGACCACTGTGCGCCAGAACCGGCGCAAGGTCGAGACGACCCTGCGGCGCAACCGCCGCCAGGCCGAGACGCAGCTGCGCAAGGCTACGCGTCAGGCCGAGAAGGTCCAGACCGACCTTCAGAAGACGGTCGAGGATCAGTCCTCGCGGGCGCAGGAGCTCGTGAGCTCGCTCGTCTAACCGCTTAGCCCGGGGGCCGGCCGCAGGAGAGGCGGCCAGACCCGGAGAGAGCTGCCGACACCACCCTCGTCGGCAGTGAAGCAACCTCTCCTCCCTCGCCAACCGGGCCTTCGGGCCCGGTTGGTCTTTGTGGGGGCCGGTTGCGGCGCCGGGGTGGGGGCTGAGGAGGCGAGGGATGCTGCGGAGCTTCCGGGCACCGCACTGCTGGCGAGCCGGGGAGAAATGGTCGGCCCGCTGGACTTGGAAGAGCCGGTGCCTGTAGATGAACGAGAGAAATCAGCTACATGCGGTACGTATGTGACAATACGTCGCGTATGGGAGTGCTGGTGCAGATTCGCGAGGTTCCCGAAGACGTGCACCGTGTGATCAAAGGCCGTGCGGCGGCATCCGGGGTCTCCCTCTCCGAGTATGTACGCTCGATGCTCATCGCCACAGCGGCTCGACCGACTCCCGAGGAGCTCGAGGCACGCTTGAAGGCGCGTCAGGGAGTCGAGCTGTCGGAGCCGATCGAAGCCACCGTGCGGGCGATCAGAGACCACGGCGAGTGACCGTTGTCGACACCGGGGTGGTGGTTCGCTACCTGATTCGATCCGAAGCTGCGGAGAGGATCGACTTCATATTTCGAGAGCGTCCCCCTCCGGTGGCCCCCGACGTCGTCGTCTTCGAGTGTCTGGCGGCGATACGGCGGATGGTCTTTCGAGATGACCTCAAAGCCGCCGCCGGCAGAGAGGCGATCGAGACCCTGGATGACGTTCCCTTGGCGCTGTTCGCATCGATGCCTCTTCGCATCCCGGCCTGGGAGCTTCGCGAGAACATGACCGCTGCGGATGCGCTGTTCGCCGCCCTTGCGGAGCAGCTCGGCGAGCCGCTGGTGACGTACGACCGCTCCCTCGCCGCCGCGGCACGAGATCACACCGACATCGAAGTGATCAAGCTCGGAGCGGACGGTTAGTCGAAGGTCCACACCGTTGACGCGCCCGGCGGGTTAGATTCGGTGACACGGAGGGTTCAGCTGAAGGGAGATTCCATGGAGCGGCTTGCCTCTAAGCGCCCGTCGCCATCGCTCGTGCTCAGCATGGTCACGTTGTTCGTCGCCCTCACGAGCACCGCGGGCGCGCTTTCGGGCACCGGCAAGGTTCAGCGCGGTGATCTGGCCAAGCACTCCGTAACGGCGCGGGCCCTGGCGCCGGGTGCGGTGAAGAAGCGAGCGCTGGCAAACCAATCGGTGACCACCCGCAAGCTCGCCAACGATGCGGTGACCGAGCGCAAGCTGGCGCACTTCTCGGTTGGCGCGTTTGCGCTGGGCGACACGACGACGGTCAGCGCGCCGATCGTTGACGCCGACGCTCACGGCAAACGACTTCGCCTGGACGAGCTCGCCAAAGGCTGTCGCAGTTTGTCCTTCGGGCAGCACTCTCCTCGGGGGCGGCGTTTCCATCGCCGACCAGCACTCTTCAAAGAGCTTCGTTCAGACGATCGGCTCCAATCGGAGATCGTTGGGAAGGCGCGATTTCGACTGATACGGGTGGTGCAGCACCAGGGGCCGTCTACGCAATCTGCCTGCTCTAGGGAAGACGTGAGTCGACTCAAGAGATTTCGCCCGACCGCCCCGATCGTGATCAACCTGATCGCGCTCTCGATCGTGCTCGGGGGACAAGCATTCGCCCTGCCAGGCCGGCACGTGGTCAAGAAGGGCGATTTCGCCGCCGGCGCGGTCACGGCTCGGAACCTCCGATCGGGTGTCGTGCACACGAAGACGCTGCGCCGCGGCGCGGTCGGCGAAGTGGCGCTGCGCAACCGCTCGATCGTCGGGCGGATGATCAGGCCCGGCGCGGTCAGCGGGCTGACGCTCGCCGGCGTCGAGTCGTTCGTGGCAGGGATCCCAGACGCTGATCCCGCGGGCCCGATGGGCGCCGATGGCAACTGGACCTCATCGAGCGCCACCGTCGCCTGTCAGCCGGGCGGCAAGCTGTTCAGCGGCGGGGTGTCGATCTCAGGGCCGAGCAACGGCCGCGGCTTCGTCCAGTCGACTTTCCCCAGCAGCACCGACGCGGTGAGCTGGATCGGCGAGATCTCGACCGACACCGGCGGAACGTCGCCCGGCCACCTGCTCGCGCTCTGCCTGAAGAAGTAACTAGCGCCCGATGACGCGGATGTGACGGGCCCGCGAGTGGCCGGCCAGGAAGGGATAGCCGTTCTGGGCCGGTGCCACGGCACGCATCTCGTAGGCGGTCGTCACGAAGGTCGAAAGGAAGCGATAGGGAGCCGTGTATTGGCCGGCCTGGTTCGTGCGGGCCTTCTGGAACGTCTTCCACCTCTGGTGCTTGCCGGGGTAGCGAGCCTGCAGCACTACGATGCGATCCTCGTTCGAGGGACCGGGCAGGCGACCGAAGAGCCGGATCCGCCGCCCGTTGCGAACCTTGCCTCGGGATAGCTTCAGCGAGGGGGTCACCTTGGCTCGGTAGTGCACCTCGCGGTGCAGTTCGTGCCGGTTGTAGCGGTAGCCGACCTCGATCACCCGGTTCGGCCCGGGCCCAACCGTGTACCGGTAGCGGCCCGCGTCGTTCGTCTTCACCGTGCCGACGTCCGCGAGCTGGGTGCCGGGGGTGGCCTCCCGAATACATAGCGCTGCCCGTTCAACGGGATCGCCCGAGTGGTCGCTGAGGCGCCCCTTCACCAAAGCCGATTGGCGCGAGCGGACCGTGACCGTGTCCTTGTCGCTGCGCGGGAATCGCGCCGTCAGCTCGGTCCCTCCGGCCACCTTGGAGGCGGGACACGAGTTGTCGACCTGGACAGCCTTGAGTGGTCCGCAGCCGACATTTGGCGCCGACGTGGTCGCGTAGTCAACGGCGCAGGCCTGCACCTGGTTGGCTCCATCGTGAAACGGAGGGCTCTGCGTGTCGAGCACGTAGTGAGTCTGCTGCGACAGCGCGCAGGGCGCCATCGTCGAGCTCGCGACCCCAGGGCAGCCGTAGCTCTGCGCATCAGCGATCTGGCCGTTGACGGCCACATAGGTCCGGGTGATCCCGGATCCGGTGTCTTTGGCGCTCAGCTCGAGGCTGCCGGCACCGCGCTGCACCTCGCCACTCAACAGCTCGCCACCGGCGCTCGCCGTTGGCGAAGCCTCGTCGACCATGTTGAAGAGCAGGTCCCTGATGAAGATGCCGGCTTGAGGGCTCCCGTAGCAACCGCCTGCGGCGACGCAGGTCAGGCGCGAGGTGATCGCGCCGTAGTGGCCGGTCGCCGGGCCGATCCCGCGCCAGGCGCTCGAGCCGTCCTTCCAGGCGCCGAGCGGCACCGCACTACCGGGCGCAAACGCAAAGACCTCGATCTCCCAGCCGGCCGCAGGGTGAGAGGCGCCGCGCTGCAACATCCATGCGCTGTTGAAGTAGGTGCCGGGAGGGGTGCCGATCGACCAGGAGGCCCCGGTCTGGTTGGGGCTCCAGGACGGGCTCGGAAGCGAGATTCCAAGCCCGTTCCCCCCCGGGCCGCAAGCCGCGGTGACCAAGGCCATCGGATGGCTGTAGTCGTAGTGGGCAGCGCTGTAACCGCCGTTTGCGGACGCACAGTCCGCGCTCGTGTAGGTGCCCGCACGGCTCTCTCCCGCAAGCGGCCCTGCGAGCAGCAGGCCGGCCCCGATCCCAGCGAGGAGCACGACCCGCTTCACGCGGCTCGATTTCCAGTCGGCACGGTTCACGGGCCGAACTCCGCGCTCGATGCATGGACCTGCGCTCCGCCCCCGGCGCTGCCGCCGGCCGGGGACGCGCCGCCGAACTCCCCGCTTCCAGCGGACCTCTGGGCCGTCGGCTCGGGGGCGGCTTCGGGGCTGAACTCCGGCGGTTGCGAGGCTGGAGGGGGAGGCGGTTGGGCGGGTGCCGGGTTCGGTAGCGGCGCAGCGGTCGTCGGGGCCGCGTCCGGCAGAGCGCTCGTGTCCCCTGTCCCTGCTGTGGCCACCGGTCCGGAAGTCGGATCGGCCGGCTCATCCGCGACGCGTTCGATCTCGGGGACGGCAGCGTGATGGGGGACGTGCACGGGAGGCACGACACCGGCCGCAACGCAAGCGGCCGCCCCTCCTGCGGTTCCCACGCAGGCGGTGAGAAGCTTCGCCGCGAGTGCCATGCCGGTGCCCCGCGATCCGCCCGCAGCCGCAAACTGGCCCATCGTGGTCTCGACCGCGCCTGTCCGTCCAGGCAAGCGTGTCTGGACCGACCCGACGAGTTCGTGGAGGCGTCCGGCGAAGGAGGACCCAACCGGCAAGGTCGGAGCCAGCGCAGCGGCGGCCCGCGGCGCAACCCGAAAGTCACGCAGCTTGGAGCGACAGTGGGAGCATTCCTTTAGGTGAGCCAGGAGGTGCTCCAGCAGCCGGGAGCTCGCCTCGCCGTCTGCGAACGCTGAAAGCGTTGGAGCAAGCTCCTCACACCGACGCCCTTCCTCGATGCTTCCGAAGACCGCTCGAAACCGTTGCCGTCCCTCCGCCAGGCAACGGTTCACTTTCGTGTAGGTCCAGCCCGTCTGCTCGCAGATCTCGGCATAGGAGTAGCCCTCCGCCAGAAGCGTCAGCGCACGGAGCTCTTGCGGCTTCAGCGTCTTCAGAGCTTCACGCGCGCGGCCGATTCGCTCGCGGCGCTCCGCCGAGTCGGCGGGCCCATCCTTCTCGGATGGAATCGATTGGACCCAATCCGAGTCCTCGTCGCGCGTTACCGGCACGGGCAGGCCCAGGTTTCGCTCCCGGGTTCGGCGAACTGCCAGCGCTTCGTGCTTGGTGACGGTCTGCATCCAGCGGATCAGCTGCCGCGGGTCGGAAGTCGGGGCCTTGGTGAGCAGGATCTCGAGCGCCCGCTGCAACGCGTCTTCGGCGTCGTCTGCGCAAAGCGAGTACCGTCGCGCCGTGCGCCGAAGGGTGCGCTCGTGGCTTCTGATCAGCTCGACCGCGCCGCGCTGGCGCACAGCCGCAGCCGGATCGCCGATCCGACCCGCCTCCACGGCACGAAGGGGCTGCCTCTCTCCCATTTCGGACGACCTTCTTGTCGGTGGCGGGATGGACGCCAAGCCCTCCCGCTCACGTTGATGTGATCCTTGTCTCTAAGCCGCCGAGTGCCAAGAGTTCTCCCTACGGATTTCGCGCAAATTGCGGCTAATGCGGGGCTCGAGGAGGCTAAGCTCTCCGCGGCCTCTATGGCCAAGCGGCAAGGCAGACCTGCCCCGGCTCCGGCAGATGCATCTCGATGCCGCCCGGAGTCGCGAGACCAAGGGGTGCTGCCGATCCGAATTCCCAGAGCGGAACGCCGCGCGCTGCGACTCAGGTTGCGCCCCTAGGGAACCAGGACCGCGCGCCGAAACCCTCCAATACCATCCGTGGCGATGAGCGCGCGCGGGCGGTTCGAGCGATGAGCACCTGTCTGGTAACCGGTGGCGCCGGCTTTCTCGGCTCGCACTTGTGCGAGGCGCTGCTCGAGCGCGGGCACCGGGTGATCTGCCTCGACAACCTCGAAACGGGGTCGCTGGACAACATCGCCCAGATCCGCGATGAGCGCTTCAAGTTCGCCAACCACGACATCACCGACTACGTGGAGATCTCCGAGCCGGTCGACTTCGTCTACCACCTCGCATCGCCGGCGAGCCCGATCGACTACCAGCGCCTGCCCCTGCACACGCTCAAGGTCGGCTCCTACGGCACCCACCACATGCTCGGGGTCGCGAAGTTCAAGCGCGCCCGCTTCCTGCTCGCCTCGACCTCGGAGGTCTACGGCGACCCCGAGATCCATCCTCAGTCCGAGGACTACTGGGGGAACGTCAACCCGATCGGCCCGCGCGGCGTCTATGACGAGGCCAAGCGCTACGCCGAGGCGCTGACGATGGCCTACCACCGCCAGCAGGGCGTCGACACTTGCATCTCTCGGACATTCAATAGCTACGGCCCGCGAATGAGGCCGCACGACGGGCGCGCGATCCCGACCTTCCTGCGCCAGGCGCTCCAGGACAAGCCGCTGACCGTCTTCGGCGACGGCAGCCAGACGCGCTCCTTCTGTTACGTCGACGATCAGATTCGCGGGCTGATCGCGCTCGCCGAGTCCGACGTCCACATGCCGGTCAACATCGGCAACCCCGACGAGTACTCGCTGCTCGACCTCGCCAAGGCGGTGGTCGAGGTGACCGGCTCGCGCTCGGAGATCGTCTTCGAGGCATTGCCGGTCGACGACCCGAAGGTGCGCCAGCCCGACATCTCCCGGGCCCGCGACCTGCTCGGCTGGGAGCCTACGGTCGGCCTCAACGACGGCCTGCGCCGCACGGTCGAGCTCTCCGGGGTCGAGCGGCTCGTCGGCGCCGCGGACTAGCGTCGAAGCCCGCTCCCAGCGCCCTTTCCTGGGCGCTTTCGTCCGCGCATCGGGCTTAGACTGCCGATCTGGGGGGTGGGGCGATAAGCCATCCGTCCACAGGAAGGGAAGCGCGGCTCAGGTGAATTTCATGCGACTGGCGCAACTATCTGGGTTCTGCGACCCTTCATAGGCGCTAGGGGAACACTTGCCCAGCAGCAGCCCCCTCAAAACTGCCCCCGAGACCACGCGTGATGCCCAGCGGGGCGCCCACCGCGGTCCGGACCTACGGGCCCTGCTCGACGGCGGGAGGGACATCCGTGCCCGCCGCAAGCCGTGGATCGTGCAGACGCTCACCGCGGCGACGACCTACCGCAAGGTCGGCCGAGTGGTCTCGTTGCTGTCCCTCGACCTGCTCGGCATCTTCGCGGCGATCTGGACCGCGCTGGCGGTCAAGGCGGCGTTCCTGGGCGACTACCACGCGCATCAGGTGTTCAGCGACACGACCGAGTTCCTCGCCTTCGCCTACCTGATCACGGTCCTGCTATTCGCCCGCGTCGGCCTCTACGGGCCGCGTGAGACCCGCCCCGGCCTCGCGCGGGTGATCGCGACCCTCTTTCAGGCGACCGTGATCGCGCTGATCTTCGCGCTCGTCAACGGCACCGAGTTCAACAGCTACTGGATCTTCTACGGCAGCCTCTTCTTCGGCGCCATCTACATCGCCAGCCTGCGCTACCTCTACGAGGTCACGACCGGGCGCCTGCTCGAGCGGCTCGGCTACCAGCGCCGCGCGGTGCTGGTCGGCACCGGCCACCGGATCGTCGACGTCGCGCACGCGCTGCAGGACTCCCACGACCTGCTGGAGCCGATCGGCTTCTTCGCTCTCGACAGCGGCAGCCACGAGGCGCTGCCCGACCTCGGCGAGCTGGAGGACCTCACCGAGCGCATCGACCAGCACGCGATCGAGGAGCTGATCATCGTCGACCCCGACTTTCCCCAGGATCGCGCCGTCGAGCTGGTCGATCGCTGCCGCACCCACGGCGTCCGGGTCTGGGTCGCGCCGACGACGATGGAGGTGCTGACCCGCCGCACCGAGCTCGTCCCCGGCGAGGGCGTGCCGCTGCTGGAGGTAAAGCCGCCGGTCCTGGAGGGCTTCGACTTCGCGGTCAAGCGCAGCTTCGACTTCGTGATCGCCGGCCTTCTGATGCTGATCGCGGCGCCGCTGATGGCGCTGATCGCGCTGCTGATCAAGGCGACCAGCTCGGGCCCGGTCCTGCACCGCAGCCCGCGGCCGGGGATCGGCGGCGTGCCCTTCGACTGCCTCAAGTTCCGGACCATGTACGAGGACGCCGAGCAGCGCCAGGACGAGCTCGAGGGGCTGAACGAGAAGTCGGGGGCGCTGTTCAAGATCCGCGATGACCCGCGGGTGACCCCGGTCGGCAGGATCCTGCGCCGCTTCTCGCTCGACGAGCTGCCGCAGCTGATCAACGTGCTGCGCAGCGAGATGAGCCTCGTCGGCCCGCGCCCGCTGCCGCTGCGCGACGACAAGCTGATGGCCGATTGGCACCGCCGCCGCTACCTGGTGCTCCCCGGCCTGACCGGGCTCTGGCAGGTCTCGGGCCGCTCCGAGCTTGACTTCGACGACATGGTGCGGCTCGACTTTCTCTATCTGGAGCGCTGGTCGGTGCTGCTCGACCTCGTGATTCTGCTCAAGACCGTGCCCGCGGTCCTGCGCCGCCACGGCGCCTACTGACCGCGTGGCCGGGACGATCAGCTGCGCAGTGCGGGTCCCGGTGGCGCCCGAGCGCGCCTTCGCCCTGTTCACCGAGCAGCTCGGCAGCTGGTGGCCGGCCGAGTACACGTGGTCGGCGGATGCCCTGGAGGGGATCGAGATCGAGGCGCGGCCCGGAGGCCACTGCGTCGAGCGCGGGCCGGGCGGCTTTCGCTGCGACTGGGGCACCGTCGTCGATTGCGAGCCGGCCCGCCGGCTCCTCTTCAGCTGGCAGATCGGCCCCAGCCGCGAGCCGCTGCCCGATCCCGCCCGGGCAAGCGAGGTGGAGGTGCAGTTCGTCGGCGACGGTGGCTCGACCGAGGTGCGCCTCGAGCACCGTGGATTCGAGCGCCACGGCGAGCAGGGCGACTCCTACCGCGAAGCGCTCGGATCCGAGCAGGGCTGGCCCTACATACTGGGGCGGCTTGTTGAGGCCGCGGCCTGAGCGCCGGGCGTCGTTCCGCGCCCCTCGGCCTTCGTTGGACCCAATAACGACGATTGACAGGCTCCGGGGAGCGCTTAGGGTCCTTGGGTCCATGATGGGCGTGGGATTTCCGCGCCATCGTTCCCGAGGGAGGTTTGATGTTCAAGCGCAACGGCTCGACGACCCGTGTCGGTCTGACCACATGCATCGCCCTCGTCCTGGGGCTGGGAAGCGCCTCGACCGCCTTTGCGGCGACGACGATCGGCCAGGTGCCGACCACGGCCCCGAGCCTCGGAAACTGCGGAGGCATGGCATCGGACTTCGTCCAGCCGACGGTGACCGGCGGCGCCCCGTACGTCGTGCCCTCCGGGGGCGAGGCGATCACATCTTGGAGCACCTTCGCGGCATCGAACGCGAACCAGGTCATCACCATGAAGGCCTTCCGCCAGGTCTCGGGTTTGACCTACCAGGTCGTCGGACACGACGGTCCGCGCAACCTGACGCCGTCGGTACTCCAGACCTTCCAAACGAACATCAAGGTCAAGCCCGGTGACGTCATCGGTCTGTCCAATGGCAATGACTCAACCATCTCCTGTTGGTTCCCCGCGCCAGGCGAGAACGGGCTGCTTCGGAGCGCTGTCACGGACTTGCAGGACGGCCAGGCGGCGACGTTCAGCCCGATCCCCTACGTCATGGATTCGCGGCTCAATCTCACGGCTCAGGTGGCGGGCACGCCGTCCAACGACTTCAGCTTCGGCAGGGTGAAGAAGAACAAGAACAAAGGGATCGCGGTGCTCTCGGTCAATGTCCCCGGCCCCGGGACCCTGAAGCTCACCGGCGCCGGCCTGAAGCGGCAGCGCAGCCTCGGCGGTGCGACCGCCAGCAAGCACGTCCCAGCCGCCGGTCGAGTGAAGCTGAAGGTCAAGGCGAAGGGCCGCAAGAAGCGCAAGTTGCTTCACCGCGGCAGGGTCAAGGTGAAGGCCAAGGTCACCTACACGCCGAGCGGCGACCTGCCGGGCATTCCCAACACCGAGCGCAAGAAGATCAAGCTGGTCGACAAGGGCTAGCCAGGCTCCAGCCGCCGTCGAATTGCCCAATAACGACGATTGACAGGCTCCGGGGAGCGCTTAGGGTCCTTGGGTCCATGATCGGCGTGGGATTTCCGCGCCATCGTTCCCGAGGGAGGTTTGATGTTCAAGCGCAACGGCTCGACGACCCGCATCGGCCTGACCACATGCCTCGCTCTCATCTTGGGGCTGGCAAGCGCCTCGACCGCCTTTGCGGCGACGACGATCGGTCAGGTCCCGGCGGCAGCACCGGGGGGCACCGGCGGTTGCGCGGGAGCGTCCTCGGACTTCGTCCAGCCGACGGTGACCGGCGGCGCCCCGTACGTCGTGCCCTCCGGGGGCGAGGCGATCACATCTTGGAGCACCTTCGCGGCATCGAACGCGAACCAGGTCATCACCATGAAGGTCCTCCGCCAGGTCTCGGGTTTGACCTACCAAGTCGTCGGTCACGACGGACCTCGCAACCTGACGCCGAATGTGCTGCAGGGCTTCAAGACGAACATCGCGGTCAAGCCCGGCGACGTCCTCGGTCTCTCGCATGGCAGCGGCTCATCCATCGCCTGCTCCTTTCCCGTGCCAGGCGAGAACGGGGAGCTCTGGAGCACGTTCACGGACCTGCAGGACGGCCAGTCGGCGACCTTTGCCCCCACCGGCGGCAACGCACGGCTCAATTTGTCCGCGGAGGTGGCAAGCAAGCCGTCCAACGACTTCAGCTTCGGCAAGGTGAAGAAGAAGAAGCGCAAGGGAATCGCGATCCTTACGGTCGTAGTTCCCGGTCCTGGCAGCCTCAAGCTGGCCGGAGCCGGCATCAAGCCCCAGCGCAGCGCTGGGGCATCGATCAGCAAGGCTGTTTCGGCGGCCGGCCCGGTGAAGCTGAAGGTCAAGGCGAAGGGCCGCAAGAAGCGCAAGCTGCTTCACCGCGGCAGGGTCAAGGTGAAGGCCAAGGTCACCTACACGCCGAGCGGCGACCTGCCGGGCATTCCCAACACCGAGCGCAAGAAGATCAAGCTGGTCGACAAGGGCTAGCGCGGGCAGGCCCGCGCCGCCGCTACACGCCCGGGCGCCTGGTCAGTGCCCCTGGCCGAGCCACGTTGGGTGGCTGGGCCGCCGCCATGGGGGTCAGGCGCGCTGGGCCGATCGCGTTCAGCGAGCGGCAGTTCGGGCAGCGCCAGCGGGGTGGGCGCGGCGAGGCTTCGACGATCAGCGAGCAGGTACCGCAACGCACGCAGGACATTTGAAATCTCCTCGATCGGATGGCGGGACGCAGCGCTTCCCCCCGATATGCGGCGCGGGGGACGGTAATCCTGCATTGCGGGTCGGCGTCAAAAGCTGGGGGCACGCCTGGCACTCGGATCAGTCGCGCCAATCGGGTCATCCGTATCCTCTTTTCGATGCGTTTGAGGAGGCTTCTTTCGATCCCGATTGCGGGACTGATGTCGATTGCGCTGCTCGGCAGCGGCAGCGCCGCTGCGAGGACCGTGACCGTGGGCAGCCCGTTGACGGCCCCGTTTACCCAGCAGCGATTCTCCGACCCGCTCACCCTTGTCAATAGGGCTCTGCCGGAGCCCGGCGCCAATGTGACGTCGCCGGTGACCGGCGTCATCGTTCGCTGGCGGATCACCGATGCGTCGGGCGGGCCGTTCCGCCTCCGCGTGCTGACCCCGGCCGGGGGAACGGCCCTCCAAGGCGCGGGCACGAGCGGGCCGCAGGCTCCCTCCGGCGTCGCCACGCAGACCTTTCCGGTCCGGCTTCCGATCGCGGCCGGCCAGGTGATCGGAGTTGACAACAGCAATGGCGGCGACCTGCTGGGAGGGGCCAAGGTGTCAGGCGCCGGCTTCGGAGTCTGGATTCCGGCGTTGGCGGACGGCGCGACCGGCAGCCCCTTCGGTCTCGGGGCGGGCCTCGAGGTGGGGTTCAACGCCGATGTCGCCACCGACAGGCTCGGCAAGCTGAAGCGAAACACTCGCAGGGGCACAGCGAAGCTGTTGGTGCACGTGCCCGGGCCGGGGAGGCTGACCCTGAGGGGCAAGGGCGTGCGCAGGCACCGTCCCGCTCGCGCCGCGTCCCCAGGCAAGGTAAGGCTGCTGATCCGGGCGAAGGGTCGCAAGAAGAAGACGCTGCTCAACCGCGGCAAGGTCAAGCTCAAGGTCAAGGTGGCCTACACGCCAAGCGGCGGTTTGCCCGGCGTCCCCAACACGCAGCGCAAGAAGGTCAAGCTGGTCAAGAAGGGCTAGCGCCCCGACGGTTGTCGCTTGACGGCGGCGGGCGGCTGCGAAAGGCTCATGCTTGCAGGGCTTCTCGGGAGCAGACATGACCAGCCTGTCCGGCGAATTTCAAACAGATCTTTCGATTGACGATGCGATGGTCGCCTGCACCGACGCGATCGATGGCCTCAACTGGCGCATCGAGACGGTCGAGAGCGACCGCATCGTCGCTTTCAGCGACTCCGACTCCGAGCATCTGGCGCGGATCGAGGTCGGTCTAAGCGAAGCCGGGAAGGGATCCGAGTTTCGGATCATCGGCTCCGACAGCGAACAGGACCCGCTCGAGGAAGACGAGCTGGTCTCGGTGCTCGACCGGGCGCGTGACGCGATCAACGGCTCGATGGAGCGCTCCCAGCGGCAGGATCCGGGCGAAAACCAGCGAGAGCCCTCGCCGGCGACCAAGGAGAGGCAGGGCGACGACGAGCGCCGCCCGGAGCGCCAGCAGGCGAAGTCTGCAGCAGCCGCCGCCGAGGAGCGATCACCCCAGGGGGAGGGAACAGCCGCCGCGATCCCGGCCAAGTTCCGCTCCCTACAGCTGATCGCGAGCATCTACGGCGCCCTTGGCTGGCTGGTCGCGGTGCTCGGCCCGATCGCCGTGATCGCCGCCACCGCCAGCGCCAACGGATCCGATGTCGCGGTGACCCTGATCGGCGGCCTGCTCGGAGTTGCCTTCTACGCGCTGCTGCTGTTCGGCATCGCCGCCGCGATCCGGCTCGCGCTCGCCGTCGAGGAGAACACCCGCAACACCGTCGCGCTGCTGAAGGCTCGCAACGATCTCGCTTGACGGGCTGGTCGCTCGGCCTTCGCGTGGTGGTCAGCCAGCTTCTGACAGATAGCGCTCCAGGTCGGCGAGCCCCTGCGGCGAGCCGGCTTCATAGAAGCGCTCGCTGACCTCATAGCCGGCGAGCTGTCCCTCTCGGCTGAGGTCGCGGGTCAGGTCGGCGAGGTCGCTGACGCCATCGGCGGGGACCCGCTCGACGACCGCCCTACTGAGCACCGATAGCCCGTAATCGATCCAGCGCATCTCCTCGACCCGGTCGGCGGGGCGTTCCTTGTCGTAGAGGACGACCTTGCCGTCGCGATAGATCGCGTTGCTGTGATCCCATCGCCCGTCGTTTCTGAACACGGTCATCAGCGCCGGCAGCTCAGTCGCCTCCCAGGCGGCCTCGATCGCCGCCATGTCGACGGGCAGATATGAGTCGCCGTAGAGGACGAAGCAGGCCTCCTCCAGCTCCCCCTCGTCGAGCGCCAGCCGCAGCGCCCCGCCGGTGCCGCGCAGCTTTGAGCCCTCATCAACGTAGGAGACAGCAAGCCCGAAGCGGCTGCCGTCGCCGACGTGGTCGCGGATCATCTCGCCCCGGTAGCCGACGCTGTAGAGGGCCCGCTCGACGCCGCGCTCGGCGAGCAGCTCCAGCTGCCAGTCGCAGAACGGCCGGTCGAGCACCGGGATCAGCGCCTTGGGGATCTCCTCGGTCTGCGGTCGCATGCGGGTGCCGATCCCGCCCGCGAGCACAACGCACTGGAGCATCAGCTCGGGGCGGGGGCGGGCAGGCGCATCAGTCGCGAACCACGAGCCGCGAGCCGTCGTGGTCGAAGGAGAAGCGCACCTCGCGCAGCCCCTCCTTCGCCATCGCCTCGCGCAGCGGCGCCTGGTCCTCGGCGTAGAAGAGCAGGAAGCCGCCGGCGCCGGCGCCGACGAGCTTGCCGCCCACCGCGCCGGCCTCGCGGCCGGCCTCGTACCAGCGGTCGACAGCGTCGGAGGACATTCCGGCGCTGCGCTTGCGCTTGTTCTCCCAGTGCTCGTGCATCAGCTCGCCGAAGCGGTGCGTGTCGCCGGCCTCCAGCGCCGCCTTGGTCCGCTCGCCGATCTCCGCCACGACGTCGAGGTTGGCGAGCATCTCCTCGTCGCCGGTCTCGGAGCGCTGCTTCTGGTCCTCGAGGATCGTCTCGGCGTCGCGGGCGTAGCCGGTGAAGAAGAGCAGCAGCCGCTCCTCGAGGTCCATCATCGTCTCCTGGGCGATCAGCAGCGGCTCGACGTGGACGCGGCCGTCGGGCTCGATCGCGAAGTTGGTCAGCCCGCCGAAGGCGGCGATGTACTGGTCCTGCTTTCCGACCGAGCGCTCGAGCCGCTCGATCTCGATCTGGCAGGCCTCCTCGGCGAGCTGGCCGGCGGCGACGTGCTCGCGCTTGAGCGAATACAGCGTGCGGAGAAGCCCGACGGTGAACGCCCCCGATGAGCCGAGCCCGGTCCCGGACGGGATATCCGCCAAGCTGACCAGCTCGATCGCCGGCCCGACCGGGTGCATCTTCAGCGCCTCGCGGATGATCGGGTGCTGGATCTCGTCGACTCCCTCGGTGCGCTCCAGCTCCGAGTACTTGATGAAGTAGTCGTCGGTGAAGGTCTGGTTGACGGCGATGTAGATGTACTTGTTGATCGCCGCCGAAAGCACCGCCCCGCCGCGGCGGCTGTAGTAGGAGGGCAGGTCGGTGCCCCCGCCCCCGAGGGTGATCCGAAGCGGTGTGCGGGTGATGATCAAGGGGCGCTATCGAATCAGTCGCGCCCTCGGATGTCGTGGCGCCGGCGCCCGCGCCGCGCGGATCGCCGAGATTTCGGCATCTATGATCGGCGGCCGATGAGCGCAGCAGCCGGTCCCCCGGGCAGGGCCCCGATGAAGCGCTACCCGAGCAGCTACGAGGGGGCAGAGACGGCACCCGCCCATTGCGTCGCGCTGCTCGACCAGGCCGAAAGGTCTTCCGGAGTCGTCCTCGACCTCGGCTGCGGCCGGGCGCCGCTCGCGGAGCCGGTAAGGGAGCGGGGCTTCGACGTACGTCGGCGTCGACGTCGACTCCGACGCGCTCGCCGATGTCAAGGGGCGAGGCTTCGAGACCCATCGGGTCGACCTCGGCGCCGGCGAGCCAGGAGCTTGCCGCAGCGCTGCGCGACATCGTCGGGGGACGACCCCTCGCGGCGATCTTCGCTGCCGACCTGCTCGAGCACCTGCTTCGACCCGATGCGCTGCTGCGCGCGGTGCGGTCGCTCGAAGGGCCCGGCTCGCTGATCGTCAGCATCCCCAATGTCACCCACCTCAACGTCGCCGCGAAGCTTTTGCTCGGGCGCTGGGACCCCACCGAGCAGGGCCTGCTCGACGACACCCACATCCGCTACTTCTCCGCAGCTGAGCTGCGGCGCCTGTTCGCCGGCACTGGCTGGACCCAGGTCGGGCGAGGCAGACACCGAGAACCCCGACAGCCCCGATCAGCTCTTTCCCGCCGATGCTCCGATGCTGCGTCCCGGCACCCCGGTTCGCGACCTGCTGCGACGGCTGCGCGGCGCCGGCGAGCCGCACGGCGCCACCTACCAGTTCGTGCGCCGCTTCGAGCCCGGCGAGCCCGCCGCCTCGCAGCCGTACCGGTGGGCGGTCCCGCCCGCGGACGACGAGCCGCGCTCCTTCGCGAGCGTCCTGCTGCAAGCGGGCGGCGCCGACGCCGAACGGCTGCGCAGCGACCTCGCCGCCCAGACCGGGGCCGATTTCGAGACCGTCGAAGCCGGCGACGGCGCCGAGTGCCTCAACGCCGCGATCGCCGCCGCCGCCGGCCGCTACCTGCTCTTCCTTGACCCGAGGACGCGCGTCGCCCCTGGCTGGATCGAGGCCTTCAGGGTCGACGAGCCCCTGTCGGGACGCGTGCTGAAGGCCGGCGCGGTTTCGGTCCCGGAGCGGCGTCTGGCGAGCACCGCCGCCGCCGAGCTGATCGAAGCCGGGCGGCCGCTGCGGGTCAACGCCCTCGATCTGCTTGCCCAGGAGCGCCTCGGGCCGACCGTGCCGGCCGCCTATGCGGTGCCCCTCGATGCGGTTCGCGCCGCTGGGCTTCGCTTCGAGGCCGCGCACGGCGACGCCGCCATGACCGTGTTCCTGACCCGGGCCGCCGAGGTGTGCGGCGTCCTGGCGATCGACGCCGTCACCGTCGCGTCCGCGAGCGGCGCCTTCGACGACGCCGAATCCGAGCTTGCGGCGGTCGCCGAGTCGCTTGACCGAGCCCCGATCATCCTCCCGGCCCGGTCCGCGAGCCGAATCCTGAAGCTGCGCCGTGCCGCCGCCGCCTCGCCCCGCTGGCGGGTCGGGAGCTGGCTGCGGCAGGCCAAAAGCCGGCGCGAGGCGCGGAACTAGCGGAGCAGGCGCACGGCGGCGAGCGGCTGGCCCGGCGCGAGGTTCAGGTAGAGGTCGTTGCTGCGGTATCCGTGCCACTGGGCGCAGGCGCCGACCGGGACGATGTAGCGCTGTGGCGAGTCGTCGAGGGTGTTGAAGATGATGTCGTGGTCGGGCGAAGGACGGCTGGGGTCGTCATAGAGACTGAATGTGCCCTTCCTGAAGCCGCCCGGGGGAGCGTCGAGCTCGAGATAACGGTAGTCGGCCCAGCTCGCTCCCCGCGGCTTTGAGATCTTCATCGCCGCGGCCCGCGTCTTGGTGTTGATCTGCCCGTAGACCGCCTTCGGATCCAGCTTCACCCGGCGCCCGTCGATTCGCACCGTCCCCTTCTGCGGCTTCCGGCCTTGGGCGACGATCTCGGTCAGCTTGCCGTTTCGCGACTCGCCGTAGAGGTGCAGGTCGGCTCCCTTCGGGACCGGAACCTGGAGCTGGAAGCCGGCATGGATGAATCCCTGCGGGAGGCCGAAGGCGACCAGGTCGGGGCGCTTCAGGCTCGGCTGCTGGCGCCCGGCGATATGACCGTTGACCGTCGCGATCACGTCTTTGGCCGGCAGCTTGGCGTTCGGGTCCCCGGCCCAGCCGACCACCGTCACCGCGCTCGCGGTCGGACGGGCCCGGGCCCCGACCCCCTTCTCACCCGCGCTGGGCAGCGCCTCGCTGTCGAGGAAGTTGGGCGCGGCGCCCCATTGGCAGGGCTGGACCGAGAAGGCGACCCGATGCGTCGAGGGGGATCTCAAGGTGCAGGGTCGCCTGCGAGGCCGGCGGCTGGTCGCGGCGCGCGTAGAAGGTGATCCCATGCGTCCAGAGCAGCGGCTTGTAGTGGTCGAGGATCCACTGGCTGGTGTCGTAGAGGTGGACGCTGGTCGGCATCCCGTCGAAGTTGGAGAGCGCCGAGGAATGGATCGCTGTCGTTGTCGAAGGCGATCAGCTTCGGGCGCGCCTTCGCGAGCCGGTCGATCAGGTCGTGCTGGAGCTCGGCGGGATAGGTGATGCTGACGTGGAACCAGCGGGTCGCTCGGCTCGCGGTCCATGAGGTAGAAGAAGAGCGCCGGGGTGTTGGAGAAGTCGAAGAAGCGGTCGTTGGGGCCGAGGTAGGCGTCGACGACGCGCTTGACGTCGCGGTAGGCGGCGATCGTCGAAGACCTGCGTGTAGCCGACCCGCTTGATCTGCGGCGGCTCGGACACCGTCACGTGGTGAAAGACGCGCGCGTTCTCGACCCGGTCGTGCAGCGTTCCCCAGGTCATCACGACGGTGACGGCGACGATCAGCAGGCTGACCGGGTGCAGGGTCAGCCGGGCGACCGAGGCGGCCGGTCGCCAGCCGCGGATCGATCGCTCGGCGGCGCCGACGGCGCGCAGGAGGATGTAGAGGATCAGCGGCAGGGCCGCGACGAACGGCTGGTAGACGTGCCCGGTGTCCATGCGGGCGAGGAACTTCGGGTAGTAGAGGATCAGGAAGATCACGTTCGCGGCCATCACCCAGTCCTCGAGGTAGAAGCCGCGCCGCAGCCGCAGCCGCGCCGACCGCGTAGGCGAACGAGATCAGGATCGCCGCCGGCGGCGCCAGCGCGAGGAAGTCGAACTGGGCGTCGGTCAGGGTCCCGGGGTTCGGGGCCGGCGGCATCGCCGCCGGAGAGCGCGTGGCCGTGGACGAGATTGACCGAGACGTAGACGTAGTCGTCAAGGGCGCCCCGTGCGGCCAGGTAGACCGCGAAGACGGCGGCGAACAGCGATCCCGGCGGCGCCGACCCAGATCGTGCGCTCGAACGAGGCCGGCGATGCCTCGCGCCCGGCTCGCGCCAGTACCACTCGTAGAGCACCAGCACCACGGCCACGGCGGGGATCGACCGGGACCGCCTCCGGGGTGAGGATCGCCTGGACGACGACCAGGAAGGCGAGCAGCACCGACTTCCAGGCGGCCGGCCGTCGCAGGCAGCGTCGCCAGCAGCAGCAGGATCGGCGGCCATCAGGATGAGCCGGAACTCCTCCGGGACGAGAATCGGTGCCGATCGATCAGCAGCGCCGCGAAGAGCAGCAACAGCCAGTTGCGGCCCAGCAGGTAGACGAGCAGGAAGTAGAGCGAGAGCAGGTAGAGCGGGTTCATGATCATCCCGGCCCCGGCGAGGAAGCCCCAGACGCTGTCGCCGAAGACGGCGCTGGCCGAAGGCATAGATCGCGTCCTGGAAGATCCCGTGGGTGAGCACGACGTCACGCCAGGGCAGATAGCCGTCTCGACGAGCCTGCGCCCGACCGAGCTGCTCGCCGAGGTGGAACATGTCGATCGAGCCGAGGTCGCCGGTCATCGCCTGGAGCAGGAGCACCAGCAGCGACCGGCGCCGCGATCAGCAGCAGCGCCCGGCGCTCGATCGAGAGCGCCCGGCGCCGGAACGGCGCGGCGCAGCGCGACGACCACGACGGCGCCGAGGGCCGCGATCAGCGGCAGGGCGAGCCAGAGCGGGAACCAGTGGAAGTGCACGACCTCGCCGGTGCTGTTCGACGGTCACCTCGGTGTTCAGCGCGACGACGAGCAGGCCGACGACCGTGAGCACCGCGCCGAGCGAGTTGACGGCCGCGAGCCGCGCCTGCAGCGACCAGTCGCGCCGCAGCGAGCCGCCGAGGCCGGCGGCGAGCAGCGGCGAGCAGCGGGTAGCCGACGATCGCCGATCGGGATCCCGGCCCGCAGCGTGTTGGCGGCGACCCCGATCTCGAAGCCGAGCACCGCGCCGACGAAGCCGAGCCTGGCCGCGGCACGACGCCCAGCGCCGCGCCTCCGGCGCCTCGTCGAGCGGTTGCTCGCCGGCGAGCCGCGGTTGCTGCGTCGCGGGCGCGCGAGCAGGTCCGCAGGCCGCCGCGCGCGGCGGTGCCGGCGAGTCCGAGCCGCGGCCCGAGCCGGGTCAGCGCGAAGAAGAGCAGCAGCGCCAGCGAGCGGGAAAAACCCGACGCCAGGTAGTAGGCGGTGAAGTAGTTGTAGACGTTGAAGTCCTTGAAGGTCGGGATAGCCGACCACGTCGGTGTGCACGTCGAGCGGGCCCCAGAGCGGCAGGATCGCCAGCGTCGTGACGCCGGCGGCGACCAGCACCGCGACCGAGACCCGGATCGCCGCGCTGCGCCGGAGCTGTGCCCGGCTCGCCTCCATCGCGCTCGGCGAGCCGGCGCTCAGCCGCGGCGCCCGCCGTGCGGCAGGGCGACGGGCCACCGCGACGGTCTGCCAGCCCCCGCGCCGGAGCGGCAGGTTGAGCTTGAACAGCGCCCGGAAGGCCGCCATCACCGCATTCGCCAGCCGCGATTCCGAGCCGCCCTCGGAGGCGGTCACGTCGTCGACGAGCCTGCGGCCGCGCAGGATCACGACGAGCCGGTAGAGGTTGAAGAACGGGAACCCCGCGCCGCCGGACATCTCGACCTCGAACCCGGCCTCGCGGAGCAGGTTGCGCAGGTCGGCGGCGCGAGAAGTGGCGGCGATGGCCGATGTGGCGGTCGAACGCCGACATCGGCCCGCCCGGGACGGTGACGACGAGCCGGCAGCCCGGGCGCCATGTAGGGGGCCGCGTTGGCGATCAGCGCCCGCGGGTCGTCGACGTGCTCGAGCACCTCCGAGCAGACGGCGTGGGTCGGCCCAGTCGCGCCGCTCGGCGGGTGGCGGCTCGGCTCGGGTCAGGTCGCGGAGCATGAAGCTGGCCGACGGCGCCTTTCGCGGCGCGATCTCGATCCCCGCCGGGCTCACCTCGAGGCCGAGCAGCTCGGCGCCGGGATGGCGCTCCAGCAGCTCGGCGGCGAAGTCGCCCTGGCCGCTGCCGACGTCGAGGACCCGCGCCGGGCTCGGCGCCGAGCCCGAGCAGGTCGAAGACGACTTGCGCCGGTAGCGCTGCGCCGGGTTCTGCTCCGCGGCCTCGGCGTAGTCGTCCCAATGCCGGTCCCAGTCGTCGCGCTGGGCGGCCCCGTCCTGCACCGCCAATCGACTCAGAGCTTGAACTCGGCGCCCTGCGCCGATTCGAAGAACATCTTCACGGTGTCGAGCGAGAACTCGTCGAGGTCCTTGCCGAGGGTCGGCAGCTTGGCGAGCACGTCGTGGGTCACGGTGATGATGTGGCAGCCGACCTTGTCGGCCTGGACGACGTTGAGCAGCTCGCGCGGGCTGGCCCAGAGCAGCTCGACGTTGGGGTAGGGCCTGCACGCCTCCAGCGCCTCGGTCATCAGCGGCACGGGGTCGCGGCCGGTGTCGGCGACGCGGCCCGCGAACACCGAGATGATGCTGTCCGCCCCGCCCTCGAGGCAGGCGGCGACTTCCGCGGTCTGCTCCGGTGTCATCAGCGCCGTGACGTTTAGGTTCACCCCGTCGGCGGCGAGCTTTCGGATCAGCTCCCCGGCGCTCTCGCCGCGGGTGTTGGTGACCGGGATCTTGGTGAAGACGTTGTCCGCCCAGGCCGAGATCAGCCGCGCCTGGCGCTCCATGTCGTCGAACTCGTCCGAGAAGACCTCGAAGGAGACCGGCTTGCCGTTCACGGCCTCCAGCACCTGGTCGGCGAACTCCTCGTAGACCATCGATCCGTTCGCCTTCGCCATCAGCGTCGGGTTGGTCGTGAAGCCCTTGATCAGGGGGTCCTTGGCCAGCTTCGCGATCCCCTCGAGGTCGGCGCCGTCGGCGAAGATCTTGATCTTCAGGTCATCGGCTGTCGGCATTGTCGGATCGTCCTTCCGCTGGGCTTTCGAGTATCCAGGGCACAGCCTCACCGAGCTCCCGGACGGTGAGGTCGGGCGCCTCGGGAGGTCGCTCAGAATAGCCAGCGTCGATGAAGACCGTCCTGCAGCCGGCGCGCTTCCCGGCCTCGACGTCGCGGCGGCGATCGCCGACCATGACGCTCTTTGCGAGATCTATCTCGTGCTCGCGGGCGGCGTCGAGAAGCATCCCCGGCGCCGGCTTTCGGCAGTCGCAGGCATCGGCGTCGTCGTGGGGGCAGACGCGCATCTCGTCCAGGGGCAGCCGCGCCGGCGAGCTCTCGGTTGAGCGCCTCCACGGCCGCCATCGTCTGGGTCCCGCGGGCGACGTCGGGCTGGTTGCTGACCACGATCAGCATCAGGCCTGCGTCATGCAGGCGCCGGCAGGCGACCTCGACACCGGGCAGCAGCTCCAGCTCCTCGACCGAGGCGGGCGGGTGCGGCACTCCGTCGACGACCCTCGCGCGGTTGAGGACCCCATCGCGATCCAGGAAGGCCGCCCGGCGCGCTGGGGCCGGCTCGCTGCTGTCGGCGCTCATCGGGCTATCGAATCAGTCGCACCGCGGAGATGTCCTGTGACCAGGCGTGACGCCGTCAGCTGCTCGCCGGAGTGGAAGAGCTCGTCGGTGGGAAGACTAGGATCAGGCTTGGAGGCCGCCGCTCATGCGTGCCCAGGGCGCTCAGAGCCGGCCGGCGCGTGCTTCGGGCAGCATCGCAAGCATCGACTCGCGCAGGGCCGCGGCCGAGCCGCGCGCGTTCCGCCAGCCGAGCTCGCGAATGCGCGCGGTCCCGATCCGGACCACCGGAACGTCGCCCTTCCAGCCCCGGTCGCCGCCGCTGTAGTCATACACGACGCTTCCCGGCTCGAGGCCGACGCACTCAACCGCAATGTCCGCGATCTCGGTGACGGTGATGTAGTCGCCGGTGGCGACGTTGTAGGAGCGGTACGGGCCCTCGGTTCGCTCGCTCGCGGTGAGCACCGCATCGATCACGTCGGAGGCGTGGATGTAGGACTTGCTCTGCGTGCCGTCGCCGAGGATCGGCAGCCGCTCCGGCTCGGTGAGCAGGCGGCGCACGAAGTCGAAGCCGACCCCGTGCGTCTGTCGCGGCCCGACGACGTTGCCGAACCGAAACGAGCGCCCGCGGAGGTCGAACATGTGGCTGTAGGCGCAGATCAGCGTCTCGCCGGCGAGCTTGCTGGCCCCGTAGGTGGAGATCGGCTCCAGCGGCCCGAAGTCCTCGTCGGCCTCGACCTCGCCGATGTCGCCGTAGACGCCGCTGCCGGAGGCGTAGAGGATCTGCGGCGTCGAGGTGGCCCGCATCGCCTCGACGACGTGGTGGGTGAGCAGCGTCCCCTCGTCGAAGTCGATCGCGGGCTCGGTCGCAGCGCGGGCGATGTCGGGGTTCGAGGCGAGATGGATGACGACCTCGTGCCCGTGCATCGCCGCGGTCAGCGCCGGCAGGTCCTTGACGTCGCCCCGGACCACCGTCAGCCGGGTGTCGCGGCTGTGGTCCTCGAGGTGCCAGTCGCGGCCGGAGCTGAAGTTGTCGAAGACAGTGACCTCTCGGCCGTCACCGAGCAGCCGGTCGACGAAGTGGCTGCCGAGGAAGCCGGCGCCGCCGACGATGAAGTAGCGACTCACCGCGGCGTGGCGCGCCTGGGCTTCCACGCAAAGGTCCGCACACCGTGGCGAACGTCACTTCACCGACTCCCACTTCGTAGGTGCCCGGGAGAGCTCGGGGTGGCTGACGAGCAGGTGCCAGACGACCGCGCAGAGGCCCTCGGTGTGGGGGGTGATGCGATCGGGCGCAAGCGGAGGGATGACGACGCAGGCGTCGGCGGCATCGGCGGTAAAGCCGCCGTCGCGCCCGACCACGCCGAAGACCCTGGCGCCCGCCTCGCCGGCCAGCTCCAGCGCCGCGACGAGGTTGGCGGAGATGCCGCGCTCCCGGTCGCCGCCGCCGACAGAGAAGACCAGCAGGGCGTCGCGCTCGCCGAGCCGCGACCCCTTCAGCCACTCCGAGAAGGTCGTGTCCCAACCCTCGTCGTTGACTCGCGCGGTCAGCTCGGAGACGTTGTCGGTCGGGGCGTAGGCCTCTACTGCGCAGAGCTTTCGAAAGTCGTTGACCGCATGGCTGGCATGCCCCGCCGAACCCCCGACGCCGAGGATGAAGAGCCTCCCGCCGCCCTCGCGGACCGCCGCCAGGCCGCTCGCGACGCTCTCGATCGCGTCGCGGTCGAGCGCCGCGACGATCTCCGTGGTCTCGGCGAGATAGTCGTCCGCGAAGCTGCTCATGCGACCGGCTGGCACTCTACTCGTTGCCGCCGAGCCCACCGCGTTCGCGCGCGTATTGGCGTGCGACAGCGGCGACGAAGGCGGGATTGCTGCGCAGATAGCGCGGGCCGAGGCGACGCGGCTCGCGGCTCAACCGGTAGGCCCACTCGAGACCGCGCCGCTGCATCCAGCTGGGCGCTTGCGAGACGCGTCCGGCGATGAAGTCGAAGGCAGCCCCGACGCTGACCAGGACGGGCGCCTTGACGCGCGGCCGCATCCGCGCCACCCACTTCTCCTGGCGCGGGGTCGAGATCCCGCACCAGACGATCGCTGCGCCCGACTCGTCGATGCGCTTCGGCGATGTCACCCTCCTCGGCGCGGTCAAGCTCGCGATGCGGGGGGCTCCAGGCGCCGGCGATCTCCAGTGCCGGCGAGCGCCGTCGCAGCGCCGTCTTCAGCTCCCGCAGGGCGCTCTCGTCGTGTCCCCCGTAGAGGAAGATCGGACGCCCCGCGTGCGCAGCCCGCTCGCAGGTCGCGCTCCATCAGGGTCGGGCCGTAGACGCGATCGTGAAGCGGCCTGCCCTCGCTGAGCAGGTTGAGCGCCCAGGCGATCGGCATGCCGTCGGGAAGGTTGAGCGTCGCGCCGCGCAGCGCCGCGCGCAGCTCGTCGTCCGCGCGGCTCTCGATCAGCCCGTGCACCGAGGTGCAGCAGACATAGCCACGCTCCCCGGTCTCGGTCATCTCCTCGATCCGGCTCAGCGCGCCCTCGTAGTCGGTGAGCGCGAAGCGCACCTCGAGGAGCTCGCGGGTCGCGATCTCGACCTTCACTCGGCTCCCCGAGTCGATTTCGCCCTGCGGTAGCAGTCCATCAGCCGTTCGTAGTAGAGGTCGGCGGCGAAGCTGCCCGCGAGCCCGGGCGAGCGCCGCGTCGCCGTTCTGTCGCCGCAGCCTCGGATCGCTCCAGAGCCGCTGCATCGACGTCGCCCAAGCGTCGACGTCCCCGGGAGGGACGGCCGCGGACTCGCCGGCCATCTCGGTCAAGCCGCCGAGCGCAGAGACGAGGACCGGCAGCCCCGCCGCCATCGCCTCGGCGACTGCGTAGGGATGCGGCTCATGCCAGCGCGAGGGAACGACGGCCATCGCGGCGCCGGCCCGCGCTGCGCCGAGCGCGGCTTCGTCGAGTCGGCCGAGAAAGCTGATGTCGCCGCCGCCGGCCCCGGCGAGCCCGCGCAGCCGCGGCTCGTCGGGACCCTGCCCGGCGATCGCCAGCGGCACGCCGCTGCGCCTCGCAGCCTCGATCGCTGTGTCGATGCCCTTCTCCTCGGCCAGCCGCCCGGCGTAGAGCGCATAGCCGCCGGAGGCGGCCCGGGAGCGCTCGGCGAACGCGGAGTCGGGCAGGAAGTTCCCGATCACGTCGTGGCCGGGGAGCTGGAGGTCGAGCTCGGAAAGCACCCGCGCGGAGCCCTTTGTGGTGACGATGAATCGATCCACCGCCCCGAGCAGCCGCGGCTGCTGGCGCGCGATCCCGGCCGCGTAGGTGAGGGCCTCGGGGAGATTGCCGCGGCAGCGCAAGCGGGCCCCGGGCCAGGTGCGGCGGCCCTGGCAGCGGGTGCAGGGAGCTCCATCCCGGTAGGCGATACCGATCGCGCAGACGAGCCGGTAGTTGTGCAAGTGCAGCACCACCCGCGCTCCCGCTTCGCGCGCTGCCTCGAGCGCGCGGTGGCCGAGCAGGGGCACGGTGTTGTGGGCGTGCACGACGTCGGCGCCAAGCTCGCGAACGGCGCCGGCGACCTCGCCGGGATCGACCCCGCCGCGCAGCATCGCCGCCCCGCCGCGAAGCCGCCCGGAAGCCCCGCCGAGCTCGCCGCTGCGGCGCTGAAGAAGCCCGACCGCGTGGCCACGCTCGCGCAGCAGTCCGACGAGCTCCTCGGCAGCCCGCTCCTCGCCGCCCTCGAGGCGATAGCGGTTGTGCAGGACCAGCACGCGGGGCAGCTCGCCGGTCGCCGTCATGCGAGATGGGTATGGCGGGCCAGCACGGTCTCGGCCTCCGCGTAGCTGACGTGCTCGCGCTCGGCCAGGAGCCGCTCGGCCGCGGCACGGGCGTCGTCGACGTCGACCGCCGCGGCGGTGCGCCGTGACTCGTGTCGCACTGGCACCGCGTCGATCACTCCGAGCCGCCAGCCGCGTCGCTCTGCGAGGGCCGCCCAGTGCAGGCAGAGCCCCCAGCCCATTCCTTGCTCGGGAAAAGGGGTCAGGGCCTTGAATGCCTCGCGGCAGATCAACACCGCCGGCCCGATCTCGACGAAGCGGGTCTCGCGCAGCAACGCCGGGCGGCGCCTGTTCACGTTCCACCATCCGTAGCTCGCCCGGCTCAAGGCCGGCTGCGCGAGCGCGAGGCGGAAGCGCTCGGCGACGGCGATCATGCGGTCAAGGAAGCGGCGGTCGAGGGCGATGTCGTCGTCGAGCAGCAGCACCCAGTCGGCTGCCAACGGGCCCGCCGCCTCGCAGAGCCGGTTGAGGTTGGCGAACTTTCCGCCCCGCATCTCGCTCAGCGCCGTCTCCGCGGCGAGCTCGGGGGCCGCCGGCCCCATCGAGCCGAGCACCACGCGCACGTTGTGAAGCGACTCGCGGATCGGGCGCAGCGCGTCGCTGAGCCGGGCACCATCGCCGCCGTAGATCGAGAGCACCAGGACCTCGCGGGGAGTGCCCTCCGCGGCCAACTCGTCGAGCTCGCGCCCGACTCCGAGCGCTCGCTGGCGGGTTCCGAGGGCGAGGTCGGCGAGCTTTCCGGTGCCCCGCCCGACCAGGCTGCGCCGCAGCCGCCGGCGCAGCTTGCTGCGCGCCCGCCAGTCGAGCGGGTAGGCGTCGGGGTCGCTCACGCCCGCAGCAGTCCCTCGATGCGCTCGATCAGGCCCGGGTCGAGGGAGCTGTCCCAGCTGCTGCTCCAGGCAAGCTCGGCTCCCTGCAGCCGCCGGTCGTGATCGCTCGATGTGGCAAGGGCCTCGCGCAGGCCGTCCTTGATCGCTTCGATCGTCGGCTCCGCCGCGATCAGGTTGCGCGAGATCCGGCCCAGCGCCTCGCGGCTCTTGTTCTCGAAGCTGTTGGTGACGACCGGCATGCCCGCCGCCGCCATCTCCAGGGAGACGAGGCTCGGGCTCGGGGAGAGCAGCAGCGAGAGACCGACCGCGTGGCTGCGCAGCACAGCTGCGTAGGAGGCGGGATCCTGGCGCTCGAGGACGTTGATCCGCAGCCCGTCGCCGTAGCGGACCTCGGAAGCCTGGAGAGGGCCGATCCCGTTGACGACCCAACCCTCCAGCGCTCCCTCGTCGCGCAGCTGCGAGAGCGCAAGCAGGCCGAGCTCGAACAAGCCTCGGGCGGCGAGCTGCTCGGAGCGAGCATGAAAGAGCAGCTTGCGCTCCGAGTCGGCGAGCTCCTGCGGCGAGGGGAGGCCGATCGGCGTGATCGCGTTCTGAAAGACGATCGGCTCGCCTCGTCCGGCGCCGTCCCCGGGCCCGAAGACGCCGAGCCCGTGGCGCTCGAAATAGTCGCGCAGAAGCTCGCTCGAGAAGAGGGCATGGTGGGGGAACTCGTAAGCCTGGCTCGCCAGCGCTGCCTCGCTTCCCATCCGCAGCGCCAGCGGCTCGCAGTCGCCGATCAGGTAGAGAAAGCGCCCGCCGCCGAGCTCCTCGGTCGCCCGATGCGCGATGTGCGCGGGCCACCAGCCGGTGGCGACGAAGCGGTCGCCCGGGTTGACCTGGAGGGGCCGGGCGCGGTCGAAGGCGAGCTCGAACTCGATCAGCTCGATATCCCCTCCAGCCCCGCGAAGCCCTCGATCTCGGCGAGCCAGCTCGGGCGGAGGTAGAAGGGCTCGTCGACCGCGACCACCCGGACCCGCATCCCCGCCTCGGCGAGCTTGCGCGCCAGGTTGAAGGTCGCGATCGAGCGGCCGAAGAAGCGCTCGAGGTCGATCGTCGGGATCACCACGTTGACGCGCCGTGGGGCGTCGCCGGAGACAGCGAGCCGCAGCGGCTCGATCAGCCGCTGCAGACGCGAGGCGTCGAGTGGCTCGGAGGCGAGGGGCAGCTTCATCATCGAAGCGAGAGTCTCCCGCTCCGCCGGCGGAGCCGGCACCCGCAGCAGCTTGACGGCGCTCAGCGTCCAGCGCCAGAGCGAGCCTGCGACCAGGAGGCGCTCCGAGCCGAGCGTCTTGGCCTGGTTGAGACGCGGCCCGCGCCCAGAGCCAGGGCCAGCGCCACGGCGAGCGCTCGATCCGCGGCCCAGCGCCGCAGCGTACGGCGCTTGCGCCACGGGATCGCCCGGCCGCCGCGCAGCAGCAGCAGCTCGGCGGAGGTGCGGGCGCCGAGCACGACCCGGTAGTTGGTCCGCATCCGCGCCAGGCGGCGTGCGACCGCGACCCGGAAGGCGGCCGGGCTGCGGATCGAGCGCCAGAAGCCGGGCCCGCGCAGGATCGCGGGTGCGGCGCAGGCTCTCGTGGCCGAGCGCCGCGGCTGCCGTGCTGGACGTAGTCGTAGAGGGGGCGGTCGACGTAGGCGAAGCTGGCCGAGCGCCACCGCCACCATCGCCACCCAGTGGTCGTGCAGGCCTCCCTCGGGCGGAGTCGGGAAGGGCAGGACGTACTCGAGCAGTTCGCTGCGAAACAGCGCCGAGCCGCCGGTGATCGATGTTGACGAGCAGAAGCGCCCCGAGGTCGTCGGGGTTGTTGGCGCGCTCGGTCCAGAATGTCGGCGAGAGCGTCTTGCCCTCGCCGTCGGTGACCCGCATGTCGCTGTAGGCGAGGGTGACGCCGTCGGAGACCTCGCTCGACCAGGCTGGCGAGCTTGTCCTCGTGCCAGTGGTCGTCCTGGTCGGAGAGGGCGACCAGCTCGGCCTCGGCGGGGACCGCGGCGAGGGCGCGCTCGAAGTTGCGGTAGTAGCCGAGCCGCGCGGCCGGCGCTGGACTCGAAAGCGGGGGTCGTCGCCGACCAGCCGCTCGATCAGCGCGAAGGAGTCCGGGTGCGAGTCGTCGTCGCGAGATCAGGCAGATCCAGTCCTCGTAGGTCTGGGCGCGGATCGACTCGATCTGGCGCCGAAAGAGCTCCGGTGGCGGGTTGAAGGTCGCCATGCAGACCGCGACGCGCGGCCTGCCGCCGTTCAATCCGCGGCCAGGTCCGGCGTTCGCCGGGCAGCAGCCGCACGGCGCCGGCGCGCGTCTCGGCGACGCCGCCGCCCGCGAGCCGGGCGCGGAGCCGGATCTCCGCCTCGCGCGTCGGCTCGGTCAGCTCGGGCAGCGTCGAGCAGGCCCCAGAAACCGCTTCGGTATGCGTGCGCGGGCGCCCGCGGAGCGACTCCGCTGAGCCGCTGCACCACGTCGGCGCGCGGCATCCCGTAGGCGATCGGGGCCTGCGCCTCGCCGTCGACCAGGAGCTCGAGCCGGCGGATCGGGTGCAGCGGGTGAAAGCACCACCCGTAGATGGTCAGGACGTTGCCGCGCCCGACCGCGAGCTCGGCCGGGAGCTCGGACTCGACCGCGAGATGGAGGTTCGGGTCGTCTGTGCCTGACGCTCGAGCCCATCGGCACAAATCTAAACCGAGCCGTCGGCGGAGCTCGCTGAAGGGTTGCGCCCAGGCGACGGATGCGGAAGGAGGCACCGCTTTGCGCACGAAGTCCGCGCCGGATGAAGCTCACAGCAACACGAACCCTGATGAAGTCGGTGCCCGAGCTCTGGGAGCTTCTCGACGACGAGCTGCAGCTACGCGACTGGTCGAGCCGGATGTGCAAGGCCGACGCGGTGGAGGTTGTTGCGCGGGAGCCACAGCGGCTGCTGGGCTGGCGCTGCAAGGGCGCCGAGACGATCCTGGTCCGCGTGATGCTGGCCGAGAAGGGATTTGGGACCCAGGTCCTGATCACGGCCAGAGCCGAGCATCTGGATGAGGCTTCGCTGGAGCAGGTCCTCGACGATCTCGCCGAGCCGCAGCGGCGCCCGTTCAGCGCCGTCTGAATGGCCTGTCCGATCCGGCATTGACCTGCCCGGAGTCTCACTTCAGTCGCTCTGCCTTCCTACCGCCCGCGGTGAAGAAAGCGCAACGGACGGGCTCTGCCGCAGGGCTATCGTGAGCGCATCGACGCGCCCGGTCAAACCGACGGCGGTCAGGTCTACGCGGCCTCGCACCGGCGCGGGCTGGCCAGGATCGCCGAGCCGCTGGCCCGCCGGGCCCGCGAGCGGCGCCACGGGCTCTATCGCCGGGCGATGGCGCCGCGGCCCGAGGACCGCATCATCGACATCGGCTGCGGAACCGAAGGACTGGCCGGCTTCGAGCCGGCGGGGGAGATCACCGGGCTAGACGCGGTTGAGCGCCCCGATTATCCGGGCCGGCGCTTCGTGCGCGGCGACGCGCGGGCGCTGCCATTCGAGGATGGCGCCTTCGCAATCGCCTACTCGAACTCGCTGATCGAGCACCTGCACCCCGCTGACCGGGCCCGCTTCGCCGCCGAGATCCGCCGCGTCGCGGGCCGCTACTGGGTCCAGACCCCGAACCGCTACTTCCCGATCGAGCCGCACGTGCTGCTTCCCGGCTTTCAGTTCCTTCCCGAGCCGGCCCGCAAGCGGCTCTGGGGGCTGGGGATGCCGCGCAGCGAGTACGAGCCGATCGAGCTGCTCGATGCCCGCGAGCTGCGCGACCTGTTCCCCGACGCGACGATCCTGCGCGAGCGCTTCGCCGGCCTGACCAAGTCGCTGATCGCGGTGGGCCCGGCCGAAGCCGTGCGGCGCTCCGGCTGAGCCCCAATATCCTTTCCCCATGGCCACCCGGCCCAGCGACCCCCCGAAGAGCGGCGGCATAGAGGTCGACGATGACCGCACGATCGCGCCGGTCGTCGGCCCCGACGACGAGCGGGTCTTCACCGACTCGGGAATCGAGATCGACCGCCTCTACGACTCCTCCGACGTCGCTCCCGACCTCCAGGAGCGCCTCGGCGAGCCCGGCTCCTACCCCTACACGCGCGGCGTCCACGAGGGGATGTACCGCGACCGGCTCTGGACGATGCGCCAGTACGCCGGCTACGCGACCGCCGAGGAGACCAACACCCGCTATCGCTACCTGATCGAGCACGGGTCGACCGGCCTCTCGATGGCCTTCGACTTGCCGACCCAGCTCGGGCGCGACTCCGACGATCCGCTCTGCCGCGGTGAGGTCGGCCGAACCGGGGTCGCGATCGACACGATCGAGGACATGCGGATCTGCTTCGATCAGATCCCCCTCGACGAGGTCTCGACCTCGATGACGATCAACGCGCCGGCAGCGATCCTGCTGCTCCTCTACCAGCTGGTCGGCGAGGAGCAGGGGGTAAAGCCAGACCAGCTCCGCGGGACGGTCCAGAACGACGTCCTGAAGGAGTACGTGGCGCGCGGCAACTACATCTATCCGCCGGAGCCGACGATGCGGCTGACCACCGACATCTTCGCCTACTGCGACGAGCACGTCCCGAGCTGGAACACGATCTCGATCTCCGGCTACCACATCCGCGAGAAGGGCTGCTCGGCGGTCCAGGAGGTCGGCTTCACGCTTGCCAACGCGATCGCCTACGTGCAGGCGGGCCTCGACGCGGGGCTGGAGATCGACCGCTTCGGCAAGCGGCTCGCCTTTTTCTTCAACTGCCACAACAACGTCTTCCAGGAGGTCGCCAAGTTCCGGGCGGCGCGGCGGATGTGGGCGAAGATCATGCGCGAGCGCTTCCGGGCCAGCGACGAGAGCGCCCAGAAGATCCGCTTCCACACCCAGACCGGAGGGGTCACGCTGCAGGCGCAGCAGCCGGAGGTCAACATCGTCCGGGTGGCGCTGCAGGGCTTCGCCGCCGTCTGCGGCGGCACCCAGTCGCTGCACACCAACGGCTTCGACGAGGCGCTGGCGCTGCCCTCGGAGCGCTCGGCGCGGATCGCGCTGCGCACCCAGCAGGTGCTCGCGCACGAGTCCGGCGTCGCCGACACCGTCGACCCTCTGGCCGGCTCCTACTTCATCGAGTCGCTCACCGACGAGATCGAGGAGCGCAGCTGGGAGCTGATCGACAAGGTCGAGGAGATCGGGGGCAGCGTCAATGCGCTGGAGTTCATGCAGCGCGAGATCGAGGAGTCCGCGGCCTCCTACCAGGAGCGCTACCGGACCGGCCAGGACGTGATCGTCGGGGTCAACCAGTACGTCACCGATCAGGTCGACGACGTCGAGATCCTCAAGGTCGATCCGGAGTCCGAGGAGCGGCAGCTGCGCCGGCTGGCGCAGTTCAAGGAATCGCGAGATGACGAGGAGCTTGGGCGCCAGCTCGACGCGCTGCGCGACGTCGCCCGCGGCGACGGCAACCTCCTGCACCCGATCCGCGACGCGCTCGCCGCCGGGGCCTCGATTGGAGAGGTCTGCGGCGCGATGCGCGACGTCTTCGGCGAGTACAAGGGCGGCGCGTTCTTCTAGGCCGCCCATAGACTGCGGCCGATGCGCGAGAAGTTTCCCGAGACCCACGCGGAGAAGCTCGAGCAGCTGCGCGAGCTGCGCGAGGCGGCGATCCATTCCGCCTCCGAGGACGCGGTCGAAAAGCAGCACGAGAAGGGCAAGCTCACGGCGCGGGAGCGGATCGAGAAGCTGCTCGACCCGGGCTCCTTCGAGGAGCTCGACACCTTCGTCCGCCACCGCACCTACGAGTTCGAGATGCAGAAGCGCCGCCCCTACGGCGACGCGGTGGTGACCGGTTACGGGACGATCGACGGGCGCACCGTCTTCGTCTTCTCGCAGGACTTCACGGTCTTCGGCGGCTCGCTGGGCGAGGTGATGGCGGAGAAGATGTGCAAGGTCATGGACCTCGCCGCCCAGGTCGGGGCACCGGTGATCGGGATCAACGACTCCGGCGGGGCGCGGATCCAGGAGGGCGTCGTCTCGCTCGGCGCCTACGGCGACGTCTTCGTGCGCAACGTCAACTGCTCGGGCGTGATCCCGCAGATCAGCCTGGTGATGGGCCCCTGCGCCGGCGGCGCCGTCTACTCACCGGCGATGACCGACTTCATCTTCATGGTCAAGGAGACCTCGCACATGTTCATCACCGGCCCCGAGGTGATCAAGACCGTGACCGGCGAGGAGACGACCTTCGAGGAGCTCGGCGGGGCGATGTCGCACAACACGAAGTCGGGCGTCGCGCACTTCGCCGCCGACGACGAGGAGAGCTGCCTCGAGGACGTCCGCTACCTGATGTCCTTCCTGCCGCTCAACAACCTCGAGATGCCGCCCCGGGTCGAGCCCGCCGACGATCCCGAGCGCAGCGAGGCGGGGCTGGACTCGATCGTCCCCGACGATCCCAGCAAGCCCTACGACATGCGCGAGGTGATCGCGCTGATCGTCGACGACGGCGAGTTCTTCGAGGTGCAGGAGCACTTCGCGCGCAACATCGTGGTCGGCTTCTCCCGCCTCGACGGCTATCCGGTCGGCGTGGTCGGCAACCAGCCCGCCCACCTGGCTGGAGTGCTCGACATCGAGTCCTCGGAGAAGGCGGCCCGCTTCGTGCGCACCTGCGATGCCTTCAACGTCCCCCTGCTCACCTTCACCGACGTGCCCGGCTTCTTGCCCGGGACCTCGCAGGAGTGGGGCGGGATCATCCGCCACGGCGCCAAGCTGCTCTACGCCTTCACCGAGGCGACGGTCCCGAAGCTGACCGTGGTGACCCGCAAGGCGTACGGGGGGGCCTACGACGTCATGAACTCCAAGCACATGCTGGCCGACTTCAATTTCGCCTGGCCGAGCGCGGAGGTGGCCGTGATGGGGCCAGAGGGCGCGGTCAACATCATCTACCGCCGCGACATCGCCGACTCACCGACGCCCGACGAGCGGCGCACGAAGCTGATCGATGACTACAAGGCCCACTTCGCCAATCCCTACTCCGCCGCGGAGCGCGGCTACATCGACGACGTCATCGAGCCGCACCAGACGCGCCCGAAGCTGATCCGGGCACTGCGCACGCTTCAGACCAAGCGGGTCGAGCAGCCGAAGCGCAAGCACGGGAACATCCCGCTCTAGCCGGCGTCGCCCCCGGTCACCGCCGCGGCGGTCTGCTCGAGGTCGTCGGGTTTGGCGTCGGGCGGCGCGTAGCGGTGATGCAGCATCAGCCCATTGCCGTCCGGGTCGGAGAAGAAGGCCATGTGGCAGACGCCGCTGTCGATCGTGTCGGCCTGAAACTCGATCCCCTTCGACTCCAGCTCGGCCCTCGACGCCTCGACGTCCTCGACCTGAAGGGCGATCGGGTGGGTGTGCGGTGCGAACTCGATCCCGAAGCCGTCGGACTGCATTACCGCGATCGTCAGGTTGCCGGTCTCGAACTCCTTGCCGGGCATATCGCCCCACTGCTTGGACTCCTGCAGCCCGATCACGTCGCGGTAGAACGCCACCGCCGCGTCGAAGTCCTTGGTCGGGACGACGACGAAGTCGACGCCGGTCACGCGGGATGTCGAAGTGCTCATCGGTTCTCCCTTCGTTTGACTAGTGGCTCGCGGCGGGTTCGACCAGGTCGGCCTCGATCTGCGCGATCAGCCCGCGGGCGTCCATCTCGCGCGCCATCGCCAGCGCATCGGTCAGCAAGGCATCTCGGCCATCATCGTCCCCTTCGGTCGCAAAGAGGTGAGCGCGCTGCCGAAGTGCTCTGGCGACGTCCGGTCGCGCCCCGAAATCGCGGGCGATTCGCTCAGCCTCGTCGATCAACTCGGCGGCGCGCCCTATGTCTCCCGCTCCCCCGCGGTTGAGCAGGATTTCCGCGAGGAGGATCCGGGTGCGCGGCCGAATCGAGTTTGTGCCCCGTTCCTCTGTGAGCCGCAGGGCCAGCTTCCCCTCCTCGACCGCCAGGTCAAGCTCCCCCTGGGCGCCGCGAGCCTCGGCGCGGACTCCATGGACGGTCGGCTCGAACTCCAGGCCGGCTCCGCGCTCGGCGATCATCGCCAGGCAGTGGTCGGCGACCCGGATCGCCTCGGCGGGCTCGCCCACGACGATGTGGGCCAGGCAGAGCCACGAGTAGCCGACGATGCGCGAGAAGGCATCCCCGATCTCCTCCGCAATCTCGACCGCCCTCCGCCCGTGCATAACCGTGTCCGGGCTCGGCGGCTCGCCGCCCCAGACGGTCAGGGCGACGCTGAAGGTATTGCTCCAGCCGAGTGCCTCGCGGTCCCAGCGGCGGCAGAGCTCGGTGCCCTCTGCGATCGCCTGGCGAGCCTCTTCCATGCGCCCGAGTGCGATCAGGGGGCCGGCTCGGAACGAGGTTGCCCAGGCACGTGGGTTGCCCAGGACTATCCCGGCGCCCAACTGGGGGTCGTCGGCAGTCAGCTCTAGTACCCGGTCCAGGGCGGCGAGCCCATCCTCAAAGCGACCCGCCAGGTAGTAGGCGTACATCTGGGCCGTCGATGCCGCCACGCGCAGGTCCGGGTCCTCGATTCGGTCCAGGACGCGGCTCGCCTCATCGGCGCGGCGGATGTACTCGGCGACGTTTCCCGCGCAGGTGGCCTCCACCAATCCGAGTGCTCCGTGAAGCATCGCGAGGCTTCCGTAGTCGCCTGCCCCCTCAGCCAGGGCCTTGCCTTCCTCGAATACCGCTCGGGCCTCCGCGACGTCCTCCCCCAAGCGCCACCCCAGGGTGAGGACCATGGTCCGGGCGCCGATCCGCAACGGGTAGGCCTCGGCGCCGGGTGGTAGGTCGGGGTCCAGCTCCCGGATTCGCTTCCAGTGCGCCAGCGCCGCGTTCGGATCGGCGAAACCGGCCCAGCCGGCGGCGCGGGCGTGCCACAGCGCGGCTTGCATCGCGTCCCCGGCCTGCTCGAAATGCTGGGCGATCAGCGCGGCCCGCTCGTCGAGCAACTCGGGATCTGTCTCCTGCATCCCGCGCGCGATCGCCGCATGGGCGACGGCGCGGGCAGTGGCGAGCTGGGTCCCGTAGGCGACCTCCTGGGTCAGCGGGTGGCGAAAGGCATACTGAGGCTCGGGATAGAGAGCGGTCTGCTGCACGAACTCGGCTTCGCACAGTTCGCTGAGGGCCCCTTCGAGCTGATCGTCGTCCAGCTCCGAGGCAGACCTCAGCAGGCAGCGCTCAAACTCCTTGCCGATCGCCGCGGCGACCTGAAGCGTCCCCTTGGTCGGTGCATCGAGGCGGTCGATGCGTGCGGAGAGGATGGCCTGCACGCTGGGTGGGACCCGTAGCTCGCCGATCTCGTGGGTCAGCCTGTAGTCGCCGCGGTCTCCCTCCAAGGCCCCCGACTCGACCAGCTCGCGGACCGCCTCCTCGACGTAGAAGGGATTGCCCCCGGTCTGCTCGCGGACCATCTCCGACAAGCCGTCAAGCGATGGGTCGGTCCCGAGCAGGTCGGCTAGCAGTTCGTCCAGAGCCTCGGGACCGAGTGGCGCCAGCGGGAGCTGGCGGTAATGGGAGCGGCTCATCCACTCGGCCCGGTACTCGGGGCGGAAGTTGGTCAGCACGAGGGTATTGGTGCCAGGGACCGCCTCGACCAGACCCTTCAAGAACGGCTCGCTCGCGGGGTCGATCCAGTGCAGGTCCTCGAGCAGCATGACGGCCGGCTCGAGGCGGGCGCTGGCACCTGCGATGCGGCGAATCACGTCCACGAGCCGGCGCTGGCGCGCCTCCGCGTTCATCTGCGGGGCCGGGCGCTTTGGGTCCGGAATTCCGAGCATCTCGAAGACGATCCCGAGGTCGTCGCCGAAGTCGGGATCGAGCAGCAGCAGGCGCCCGGCGACCTTCTCCCGCGCCTCGCGCTCGGAGTCCGCGGGCCCGATCCCGTAGTAGGCCCGGGTCATCTGCAGCACCGGTAGCAGCGGGATGGCCTTGCCGTGAGCCTGGCACTGGGCTTCGTAGACGGCAATCCCGCGGGCGCGGCAGCGCTCGGCAAACTCGTGACAGAGCCGGCTCTTGCCGACGCCGGCGTCTCCCACGATGCCAATCGCCTCACCGTTGCCCTGAATCGTTCGCTCCATTGCCGCATCCAGCTCCCCTGTCTCGATCGAGCGGCCGACGAAGGGCGAGAAGCCACGCTGCTGGGCCACGTCCAACCGGCCTCGCGCCGACCCGACTCCGGTCAGCTCCTGGATTCCCAGCGGCTCGCTCGCGCCCTTTACCTCGAACTCCCCCAGGTCGCGCATCTCCAGGAAACCGGCTGCGAGCCGCGCCGTGTGCGCGGTCAGGTAGGCCTTGCCGGGCTCGGCGAGGGCCTCCATTCGCTGTGCGAGCCCGACGGTGTGCCCCACGGCCGTGTAGGAGAGGCTGAGATCGTCGCCGATCGAGCCGACCACGACGTCGCCGGAATTGATCCCGATCCGGGTGGTGATGCTGATCCCGTCGCTGCGGCGAACCTCGTCGGCGTACTCGCTGACGGCACGCTGCATCTCCAACGCCGCGTAACACGCTCGCTGCGCGTGGTCCTCGTGCGCGATCGGTGCGCCGAACAGGGCCATGATCCCGTCGCCGGTGAACTTATCGACGGTTCCCTCGAAGTGGTGCACGGCCGCCGCAAGGGCACGGAAGAAGCCGTCCATGATCGTTTGCCAGCGCTCCGGGTCGGTGCGCTCGGCGAGCTGCATCGACCCCATCACGTCGGCGAAGAGGACGGTCACCTGCTTGCGCTCGCCTGTAAGCCCAGAGGCGGCGGCATGCGCTTTGCGGGCGAGGTGACCCGGAGCCTCAATCGCCGCCGGCGGCGCCGGGGCCGCGACGGCCGGAGCCGGCGCCGGATCCCCCGCCGAGGATGAGGACTTCTCGAACGGGCCGAGCGCCGCGCCGCACTCGTTGCAGAATCTCTGCCCAGCGGAGTTTTCGGCGTCGCAGGAGCGACAGACGACCTTCAGCTCAAGCGACCCGCCGCATCCACCGCAGAATCGCGATCCTTGGCGATTCTCGGATCCGCAGGATGGGCAGCTGACGCTCTCTGAAGCTTCCAATGCCCTCGTAACCCTAAAGCTCGACCTGCTGCGCGTCGATGCGGCCGGCGCGCAGCGCGTCGAGCACCGCCAGCGCGATCCCCAAGTCCTGGACCGCGAGGCCGGTCGAGTCAAAGAGCGTCGCCTCTTCGTCGGAGGCGCGGCCCGGCGCCTCGCCGATCAGCACGTCGCCGAGCTGGGTGACCTGGCCGCGGCCGACCTCGCCGGCGGCGACGGCGCCGGAGAGCTCGCCGCCGCTGCTCGCCTGCTGCCATTCGTCGCAGAAAAGATGGCAGCGGCGCAGCGCGTCGCGCTCCAGCTCCGCCTTGCCGTGGGCGTCGGCGCCGAGCGCCGCGATGTGCTGGCCGTCGCGCAAGTCGGAGGCCGCCAGCACCGGATCATCGCCCGGCGTGCAGGTGACCACGATGTCTGCCGCCGTCGCCTCGTCACGCCCGCCCGCCTCCCAGCCCAGCTCCTCGGCCAGCCGCTCGGCGGCGTCGCGATCGCGATCGCTGCAGATGCCGGGCCCGAAGCCGGCGGCGGCGAGGCAGCGTGCCGCCCAGGCGCCGTTGACCCCGCAGCCGATCATCCCCACGATGCTCGCCCCGGGCCTCGCCAGGACCTCGGCCGAGACGGCGGCTGCGGCACCGGTCCGCAGCCATGTCACCGAGCGGGCGTCGAGAATCGCCAGCTCGGCGCCGCTGTCGGCGTCGGAGAGAAGGATCGTCCCGGTCACCACCGGCAGCCCGCGCTTCGGGTTCTCGGGAAAGGAAGTGACCCACTTCAGAAGCGCAACACCGGAGCCGCGGGCCGGCATCGCGCGGAAGTCGCCCGGCGGGCTGTCGAGGTAGACCTTCGCCGGCATCGCCCACTCGCCGCGGGCATGGCGCTCGAAGGCGTCACGGGTGCGCTCGATCGCATCGGCCGGCAGGACAGCGGCGTGCACCCCGTCCGCTCCGATGACTGGAATCACCGCTCAGTCATACCGCTTCGCGCCGTTGAGCCGCCCGGCATGCGGCTAGAGTCGCGACATGGCCAGCAACGGCAAGCGCCAGCCACCGCGCCCGCGCATCGAGATGATCGGCGGTGTCCCTACTCCCGAAGAGGGCGCCGCGATCGTCGCCGCGCTGGAGCAGTTCCTCGCCGAGACCGCCCTGGCGCCCGCCTCGGGGGCGCCGAGCCGCTGGCAGCAGGCCGCCCTTCGCGAGGGCGTGGCCCGCGATCCGGGAGCGATCGCGTGGGACCGACTTGCCCGCGGTCCCGCTTCGGGATAGAACAAGGGCCTCAACCCGCAAGCAAGGAGGAGAGTCCCTTGGCAGTAGTGAAGATCATCGAGTTGGTTGGCAGTTCGAAGACCTCGACCGACGACGCCGCAAAGCAGGCCCTGAGCCATGCAACGGGGTCGCTGCGCAACATCCGCGCCGTCGACATCGTCTCGACCGGGATCCGCGGCGAGAACCTCGACGAGTACCGCGCCCACGTCCGCGTCGCATTTTTGATTGAAGGAACCGACGTAGACTGACGCGCTGGGGCCGAGCAGGTCCGGGGAAGCAGGCTGACGGGCGACGCGAGCGCACTGAGATCGTGCGTGAGCGAGCCCGAAGCCAGCGACCCGGAGATGCGACCCAATCCAGAGAGTCATGGTCGGCGAGCGGATCGACACCGAGGGAACCGAGCACGGCGGCGACTTGCCGCCGGCGCGCCTTGCAGAGATGCTGGCGGCCGCTGAAGCCGAGGTCATCGACGTGCGCCGCCCCCACGAGTGGGAGGCGGGAAGGATCCCCGGAGCGCGCCGGGTCGAGGTCAACGACCTGCCAGCCGAGGCGCGAGGCCTCGACCGCGAGCGACCGGTGGTCCTCTACTGCCGTTCGGGCTCGCGCTCGGAGCTGGCCGCCGACGGTCTGCGCGCCGCTGGCTTCGATGCCTACGCCCTGGCGGGCGGGATCAGCGCCTGGACGGACGAGGATCGCCCGCTCGAGCCCGAGGGCGGCTACGTGGCCGAGTCGGGCGAGGCGGCGTCGGTTCTCGAGGCCCGGCGCAGAGGTCCTTGACGCGCCCCAGGGGACTGCCGGAAACCGCAACATTTACTTAGAACCGCGTACACCACGGTTGGCATTAACCCGAGTTTCTCCGCGGTGACACCGCGTGCGTCCCCCTCCACCGGTAAGTTCGCGCCGCCAGAGAAAACAGGGATGAGTTCCTCGATCAGCGGTCGACTTGCGTTGGAGGTGAGGATCCGTCCTTTGACATGGAGGGGATGAACATGTCCACGCGCTTTTCGACAATCCGGGGCGCATTCGCCTTGGCTCTCGCTGCGCTCGTCTCGCTGACAGCGCTGGGTGGGTCGGCGGCGGCCGGGGGCGGCAATGCTGTCGCGTCCGCCTCGTGCAAGCCCGCCAAGAACATCGAGGCGATCATCGACGACTCGGGCTCGATGATCAGCTCGGACCCGGGCAAGTTCCGGACGTCGCTGCTGAGCGCGTTCGCGAGCATCAACTCGAACAACGGCCGCATCTTCGGAGGCATCGAGTTCGGCTCGACGGCCAACAACCTGTTCGGGCCGGGGACGATTCCGGGCGTGAACCAGGCGATGCAGAACTCGTTCCAGCAGGTGGATGCAAACAACGGCGGCACCAGCTACCAGGAGGCCTGGGCGGGCGCGACCGCGCACAACGGGACCGCCGACGCGAGGATCTTCCTCACCGACGGATTCCCCGGTGACGCTCCCAACCCACCGGCTCCGTACGTGAAGACCTACGTGATCGGTCTGGGACAGGACTTCGCCACGAACGCCGCGGCGCAGACGCTGCTCGCACAGATCGCCTCGCTGACCGGCGGGCCGGCACCGTACTTCGTGGCGAACGCAGCGGCTGTTCAGCCAGTTGCCGCCAGCATCGCGGCCCAGGTGTCCTGCAACGCGGCGCCAGTGACGTTCACCAAGACGTTCACGAAGCAGGGCCAGAAGGTGAGTTACACCTTCGCCCCGCTGGGCAACTCCAGCGACATCCTGATCAGCTGGGACAGCCCGACGGTCGTCTTCGACCCGGTCAACTTCAAGCTGACCGGCAAGCTCGTGGGCACCCACGGGAGGGCGACCACCTCGCGGAGGAAGACGGTCAAGGTCAAGGTGAAGGCAAAGGAGACCGCGGGCGCCACCTTCGCGACCGTCGGCCTCAAGAAGGTCAAGAAGGCGAAGAAGCATCTGCGCAAGAAGGCCAAGCGCAAGGGCATGAAGGTCAAGAAGATGAAGCTCAAGTTCAAGATCAAGGCGAAGACGTTCCCGAAGGGCACGCCTCCGACGGTGGTCACCACGCAGGTGATCCGCTGAGTCGCTGACCAAGACTCGCCTTAGCCGAGCGGCCGGCGCGGATGCGCCGGCCGCTCGTCGTGTAGGCCCGCCCGGCGATCCATGCGGTGGTCCTAGGGAGGCACAGACCCCCTGCCGAGGCGCCGGGGGCGGAAATACTTAAATTGCTGTCAGGTTTAGTACTATTTGCCGCCGCTTGACGCCTGAGACAGGCGTGCCCGCCTACCGCCAACCTGGAGAACGCCCCATGGAGCCGGTTTCGGCCCCCGCCCCGAAGACCACAGAGCTCGACGAGGATCACGGCAAGAAGCAGTCCGGCAAGGGCAAGCTGGGCTCGCTGCGCAACCCCGAGACCTTCGAGGACGTCCCGGGGCACGTGATCCCGATCCTCGAGCGCGAGTTCGACGACTTCGACACCGAGGCGGGCAAGTTCCTCTCCGAGCAGCTCTCAGAGGACGAGTTCATCGGCTTCCGGCTCAAGCAGGGCGTCTATGGACAGCGCCAGCCCGGCGTGCAGATGATCCGGGTCAAGCTGCCCTACGGTGGGGTCAGCCCGGAGCAGATGGAGGCGTTCGCCGACGTGATCGAAAGCTATGCGCCATTGCGCAAGGGCCACATCACGACGCGCCAGAACATCCAGATCCATCATGTCCCGCTCGACGACGCGGCGAAGCTGATCCGCGAGCTCGGCGAGGCCGGCCTCTCCTCGCGGGAGGGCTGCGGCAACACGGTTCGCAACGTGACCGGCGACCCCTACGCCGGCCTGCTCGCGGACGAGACCTTCGACCCGACCCCCTACGCAGCGGCCTACGTGCGCTACTTCGTCCGCCACCCCACCACGCAACTGATGCCGCGCAAGTGGAAGACGGCCTTCACCGCTTCGGACGCCGACCGCGCGATCACCCCGATCCATGACCTCGGCTTCATCCCGCGGATCGAGGACGGGGTGCGGGGCTTCAAGGTCGTGGTCGGCGGCGGCACCTCGATCATGCCGCGGATCGCCGAGACGATCACCGAGTTCGCCGCCGCCGAGGACGGCGAGTACCTGAAGGTCTCCGAGGCGGCGCTGCGGATCTTCGACCGCCAGGACTGGCTGCGCGCCAACCGCGCCCGGGCCCGGATCAAGGTCCTCGTCGACAAGATCGGGATCGAGGAGTTCAACCGGCGCATCGAGGCCGAGCTGGACGGCGACTGGGTCCTCGATCGCGACTTCGAGGGCGCGGTCGAGCGCGGCCGCATCGACACCGACGAGGAAGCCGACGCCCCGCCGGTCCCGGAGAGCTACTCGAGCCCGAACGGCGACGGGGAGCAATTCGAGCGCTTCCTCGACGGCAACGTCATCTCGCAGCGCCAGCCGGGTTTCTCCGCCGTCGAGGTCAAGGTGACCCGCGGCGACCTCTCCCCGGAGCAGTTCCGCGGCCTGGCCCGGGTGATGCGCGACTTCAGCGGCGGATACGCCCGCACCTGCGTGGAGCAGAACTTCGTCCTGCGCTGGGTCCGCGACGAGTCCCTCTACGACGTCTGGACCCGCCTGGTCGAGCTCGACCTCGGCGGCGCCGGCGCGCAGGAGATCACCGACGTCGTCAGCTGCCCCGGCACCGACAGTTGCAAGCTCGGCATCACCAGCTCGATGGGCCTCAACGAGGCGATCCAGCAGCGGGTCGAGGAGATGAAGATCACCGATCCCCTGACCCGCCAGATCCACATAAAGATGAGCGGCTGCCCGAACGGCTGCGGCCAGCACCACATCGGCAACATTGGCTTCTACGGCGCCTCTTTGAAGGTCAACGGCCGCCAGATGCCCGCCTACATCCCCCACATCGGCGGCCGGTCTCATGCCGGCGCGACATTTGGCAAGCGGCTGAAGTCGCGGCTGCCGGCGAAGCGGGTTCCCGACGCGATCGAGCGCTGGCTGCGCTTCTACGAGGCGCAGCGCTCAGAGGGCGAGATCTTCACCGACTTCGTCGAGCGGGTCGGCACCGAGGAGTTCGAGCGTCAGGTCTCAGACCTGGCGATGCCGGCCGAGTTCAGCCTCGACAACATGCTCCAGTTCGTCGATTGGAACCGCTCCGAGCCGTACAAGGTCGAGCGCGGAGAAGGGGAATGCGCGGTTTGACGCCGTTCCGATGAAGCCGCTTGCCACACTCACGGATCCCGTGCCAGAGACAGCCTTCGACATCGACGCCGAGGCGGTGGCCGCCGAGCTCGAGCCCAAGGGCGCCCGCGAGGCGCTCGAGTGGGCCTTCGAGACCTTCCACCCGAGCCTCTACATCGCCTGCTCGTTTCAGAAGACGAGCTCGGTGGTGATCGACATCGCAACCAAGATCGCGCCTGACGCGCGCTTCTTCTACCTCGACACCGACGTGCTCTTCGAGGAGACCTACGCGACCCGCGACCGGCTCGCGGAGCACTACGGGATCGAGTTCGAGCGCTTCCACAACATCACGATCGAAGAGCAGGCGCGGCGCTACGGCGACGAGCTCTGGAAGCGCGACCCGGACTCCTGCTGCGGGATCCGCAAGGTCGAGCCGATGCGTGACGCGCTGTCCAGCGTCGAGGCCTGGGTCTCCGGCATTCGACGCGAGGACTCCCAGCATCGGGCCAACGCGCCGAAGCTCACCTGGGATCGCCGCTTCGGGCTCTGGAAGCTGAACCCGATCGCCGACTGGACCCAGGAGCAGGTCTGGGCCTACATCCGCGAAAACGACGTCCCCTACAACCCGCTTCACGACCGGAACTTCCCCTCGATCGGCTGCACGCACTGCACGAAGCCGGTCGCACCCGGCGAAGACGATCGGGCCGGCCGCTGGGCCGGCGCGTCGAAGACCGAGTGCGGGATCAACTGAGCGCCGCGACGCGAGGGTCGGCCTAACCGCTACCCTGGCCCGCTGCCGATGCCTGAGACCACCACCGAGCTTTCCCTCACCCTCTCCGAGCGCCACACCGCCGACTTTGAGATGTTGGCCAACGGCGGTTTCGCCCCCCTGCGCGGCTTCCTCGGCTCCGAGGACCACAAGCGGGTCTGCGACGAGATGCGCCTCTCCTCGGGCGAGTACTGGTCGATCCCGATCACCCTTGCCACCGACCTCGACTGCGCGGTCGGCGACGTCGTCGAGCTCAATGCCGACGACGGCAAGCACCTCGGCCGGATCACGGTCGAGGAGGTCTTCGACCGCGACCCCAGGCACGAGGCCGAGCAGGTCTACCTGACCACCGACACCGAGCACCCCGGCGTCGCCGCGATCCTCGAGGAGGGCGAGCGCTGCATCGCCGGCCCGATCGAGGCCGACGAGCTACCCGACCACGAGGACGCGTTCCAGCGCCGTTACCTGACCCCGGCCGAGTCGCGCCAGGAGTTCGAGAAGCGAGGCTGGAAGCGGATCGTCGCCTTTCAGACCCGCAACCCGATCCACCGCGCTCACGAGTACCTCACCAAGGCCGCGCTTGAGACCTGCGACGGCCTCTTCATCCACCCGCTGATCGGCAAGACCAAGGCCGGCGACATCCCCGCCGACGTGCGGATGCGCTGCTACGAGGTCCTGATGGACAACTACTACCCGCAGGACCGCGTGATCCTCGGCGTCAACCCGTCGAAGATGCATTACGCCGGCCCGCGCGAGGCCGTCCTGCACGCCCTGATCCGGCGCAACTACGGCTGCACCCACTTCATCGTCGGTCGCGACCACGCCGGGGTCGGCGACTACTACGGCACCTACGACGCGCAGAAGATCTTCGACGAGATCGACATCGACGAGCTCGGCATCCAGCCGCTCTTCTTCGAGCACACCTTCTGGTGCAACGAGTGCGAGGGCATGGCCTCGGGCAAGACCTGCCCGCACGACTCCGACGCGCACGTGTTCCTCTCCGGGACCAAGGTGCGGGAGATGCTCGGCAACGGCGAGAAGCCGCCGCATGAGTTCTCCAGGGACGAGGTCGCCGAGATCCTGATTGACGCCTACAAGGAGGACTGACAACCCAATGGCTGCACGGAAGGGCTTCACGCTCTGGTTCACCGGGCTTTCCGGGGCCGGAAAGACGACGATCTCGCACCTCGTCGAGCAGGAGATGCGGGCGCGCGGCACCGGCGTCGAGATCCTCGACGGCGACGTGATTCGCGAGAACCTCTCGAAGGGGCTTGGCTTCTCGAAGGAGGATCGCGACACCAACATCCGGCGAATCGCCTTCGTCGCAAACCTGCTCTCGCGCAACGAGGTTCCGGTGATAACCGCGGCGATCTCCCCCTACGAGGCGCTCCGCGGCGAGGCCCGCGAGATGATGGGCGAGCGTTTCATCGAGGTCTTCGTGAAGGCCTCGGTCGATACCTGCGCCGAGCGTGACGTCAAGGGCCTTTACAAGAAGGCGTTTGCGGGCGAGATCAAGGAGTTCACCGGCGTCTCCGATCCCTACGAGGAGCCGAAGGCCCCCGAGCTCACGCTCGACACCGAGTCACAGGAGCCCGAGGACTCCGCGGCGCAGGTGATCGCCTATCTGGAGAAGCGCGAGCTGATCCCGCAGGGCGCCTCGGTTACCGCCTGACGTCGGACTGGCGGCGTCACCGAGCCGTCGGGCTCAATAGTGCTCAGGCGGGCCGCCCGGGCATCGGCGTCGTGCCGGGAGCGCGGAAGCCGTCGATCGCGATCGCCAGGTAGCGCTCCCAGCTCATCAGCGTCATCTCGGCGGCGCCGCCGAGGGCGCACATCAACATCGGCACGTCCTCCGGCTCAGCATCGGGGCGCAGGTCACCGGACTCCTTGGCACGATCCATCAGCCGGTCGACGAGCTCCAGGATGCCGACCCGCTCGGCGTGCTCGCCCATGATGTCTGAGCGGTCCAGCATCACCTCGGATAGCGAGCGGTCGGCGATCTGGATCTCCGCCGAGTCGCGCAGGAAGCCGCAGAACGCGGCCCACGGATCGGGGTCGTCGATCGCGACGGTTGCCAGCTCGGCGAGCCGGGTGAAGCGCTCGGCGGCCAGGGCGACCACGAGGTCGTCCTTGGTGGGGAAGTGCCGGTACACCGTGCCGACGCCGACCTTGGCGCGGCTCGCGATCTCCTCCATCTGCGCGTCGAGCCCATCGCGGGCCAAGCAGACGCGGGCGGCCTTCAGCACCTTCTCGCGGTTGCGGCGCGCATCGGCGCGCATCGCCGGTTCCGGCTCCGGAGCGGACCGTGGGGGGCTTGGCTGTTGTGTGACGGGATTCACAAGAACCGGAATCCGGGTTCCGTTATAGTCGGCCGCGGAATCGGAGTTCCGGTTCCGATTATAGCCACGCCAAGCTCGGAAGCAAGCGAGCAGAGGAGGACCAGATGACAGAAGCACAGGTAGCGGAACGAAGGCGCTGGATAGCCCTGGCGCTCCTCTGCGTCGCGCAGTTCATGGTCGTCCTTGACGCTTCGATCGTTAATGTCGCGCTGCCCTCGATCGGCACCGCGCTCGACTTCTCGCAGGAGAACCTGTCCTGGGTCGTCAACGCCTACGTGCTGACGTTCGGCGGCTTCCTGCTGCTCGGCGGGCGGATGGCCGACCTGCTCGGCAGGCGCCGGGTCTTCATGGGAGGCCTTGTCCTCTTCGCGCTCGCCTCCCTGGCTGGTGGCCTGGCCACCAACGACAGCCAGCTGATCGCGGCCCGGGCCGTGCAGGGCCTCGGCGCGGCGATCCTTTCCCCGGCGGCGCTCTCGATCGTCACCACGACCTTCCGTGATGGCGCCGAGCGCAACAAGGCGCTCGGCGTCTGGGGCGCCGTGGCCGGTAGCGGCGGCGCCGCCGGCGTGCTGCTCGGCGGCGTGCTCACCCAGTGGCTGGGCTGGGAGTGGGTGCTGTGGGTCAACGTGCCGATCGGCCTCGCCGCGGCCGCGATCGCGCCGACCCTGCTGGCCGAGAGCCGCTCCGGCTCGACGCGGCGGGCCTTCGACGCGGCCGGGGCGGTCAGCGTCACGGGGGCGCTGTCGGTGCTCGTCTACGCCCTTGTCGACGCCAACAGCGCCGGCTGGGGATCGACCCAGACGATCGGCCTGCTCGGCGCGTCAGCGCTGCTCTTCGCCGCCTTCGTCGGCATCGAGAGGCGCTCTTCCTCGCCGGTGGTCCCGTTCCGGATCTTCCGGATCCAGACGGTCACCGGGGCGAACGTGGTCGGCCTGCTGATCGGAGCATCGCTGTTCTCGATGTTCTTCTACATCTCGCTCTACATGCAGCAGGTGCTCGGCTACAGCGCGATCAAGACGGGGCTCTCCTACCTGCCCCTGGCCCTGATGATCATCGTCGCCGCCGGAGTCGCCTCGCAGCTGACGACCAAGATCGGCTTCAAGCCGGTCCTGGCCGCCGGCATGCTGTTCATCGCCGCGGGGTTGCTCTGGTTCTCGCAGGTCTCCGCCGACGGTGGCTACCTGAGCGACATCCTCGGTCCCTCGCTGCTCGCCGCGATCGGTCTCGGGCTGGCGTTCGTGACCAGCACGATCGCGGCGGTCTCCGGGGTGGCCGACCACGAGGCCGGGCTGGCGAGCGGCCTGATCAACACGACCCAGCAGGTCGGCGGCGCCTTGGGCCTCGCCGTCCTCTCGGCGATCGCCAACGCGGTGACCGGCTCGGCGCTGAGCCCGGCGGCCCTGACCGACGGATTCCAGTCTGCCTTCCTGGCCGGCGCCGGGATCGCGGTGCTCGGGTTCGTAGCCACGCTGACGCTGATTCGCAATCGCGACAGCCGGGCGCACGTCGAGATGAGCCGGGCCGAGGTGCCGGCGAGCGCCTGATCGACGACGGTGGACGCCTGGGCCGGTTGCCCCGCCGGCCCGGGTGCCGCCGCGTTGGCGGCTCAGCCGCTGTCGGGCCTCGCTGGGACCTCGGCCTCGCCGAGGTCGTAGGTCGAGTAGGCCCCGAAGCGCGAGAACGTCTTGTGGCCGGGGCCGTGGAAGTCCGAGGAGCCGGTCGGCGTCAACCCGCGAGCGGAGCAGATCCGCAGCAGGTGCTCGGTCTGGGTTCGGTCGTGGTCGGGATAGAACACCTCGATCCCCTGCACGTCGAGGGAGGTGATCAGGGTCTCGACCTGATCGGGGTCCTTGACGTCCCAGTAGGGATGTGCGACGACGGCGACTCCCCCGGCTTCGTGAATCAGACCGACCGCCTGCTCCGCGGTCGGCCAGCGGCGCGGAACGAAGGCCTTTGCGCCCGGGACCAGGTACTCGGCGAAGAACGAGCCCATCTCCTCGGGCTTGGCCCCGGCCGCCCGCGCGATGTGGGGTCGCCCGACCGACAGCGCGTCGCCGGACTCCGCGATCGCGTCGTCGAGGGTGAGCTGGAAGCCGAAGCTGCGCAGCCGCTCGACGATCTCGCCGGCGCGGCTGACCCGCTCCTGCTGGGCACGCTCGCAGGAGGGTGCGATCGCCTCGAGGTCGATCCAGTAGCCGAGCACGTGCAGGTCATCGGCGTACTCGTGTACGCAGGACATCTCGACCGCTGGGACGAGCGCGATCTCGTGCTCGTCGGCGGCCCGCGCTGCCTCGGAAACCCCCGCGACGGCATCGTGGTCGCTGAGCGCAAGCGTCGTCACCCCCGCATCCGCCGCTGCGCCGACCACCGCGGCCGGCTCCAGCTCCCCGTCGGAGACCGTGGAATGACTCTGCAGCTCGATCACAAGGTGGGGAAGGCTAGCTGCCGCCCACCCCCGCCGGAAATAGACTGCCCCGCCATGTTCGAGAAGGTCCTGGTAGCCAATCGCGGCGAGATCGCGGTCCGCGTCTTGCGGACCCTGAAGGAGATGGGCATCGCGTCGGTGGGCGTCTACTCCGAGCTCGACCGCGAGGCGCCGCACGTTCGCGAGGCCGACGAGGCGTTCCTGCTCGGCCCCGCCGCACCGGCTGAGAGCTATCTCTCGATCGAGAAGATCGTCGAGACAGCCGAGAAGGCCGGGGCGGAGGGGATCCATCCCGGCTATGGGTTCCTGGCCGAGAACGCTGACTTCGCCCGCGCCTGCGGGAAGGCGGACCTGACCTTCATCGGACCGCCGCCGGGGGCAATCGAGGCAATGGGCTCGAAGACGCGGGCGCGCGAGATCATGTCCGAGGCGGGGGTTCCGATCGTGCCCGGTGCGACCGAGCCGGCGGAGGACCTTGACGCCGCGCGCAAGCAGGCCGACGAGGCCGGCTACCCGGTCGCCGCGAAGGCGGCGGGTGGAGGCGGCGGGAAGGGATTTCGGGTTGCGCAGAGACCCCTGATGACCTCGAGGAGGCCTTCGAGGGCGCCGCCCGCGAGGGCGAGAAGTTCTTCTCCGACGCGCGGGTCTACATCGAGCGCTACCTGGAGGACCCGCGCCACGTCGAGGTCCAGGTGCTCGCCGACTCGCACGGCAACGTGATCCACCTCGGCGAGCGCGACTGCTCTATCCAACGGCGCCACCAGAAGCTGATCGAGGAGGCCCCCGCCCCGCACGTCGACGATGAGATGCGGGAGCGGATCGGCGGCATCGCGACCGAGGCCGCCAAGGCGGTCGGCTATCGCTCGGCCGGCACGGTCGAGGGCCTGCAGGTCGGAGAGGACTACTTCTTCCTCGAGATGAACACCCGCGTCCAGGTCGAGCACTGCGTGACCGAGATGGTCACCGGCCTGGACATCGTCCGCGAGCAGGTGCGGATCGCGGCCGGCGAGCAGCTCTCGATCGCCCAGGACGAGGTCGAGTGGCGCGGCCACGCGATCGAGTGCCGGATAAACGCCGAGGCCGCGCACAAGAAGTTCGCCCCGGCGCCGGGCGCGATCGCCGGCTACCGCGAGCCCGCCGGGCCGGGCGTGCGGGTCGACTCCGGGGTCGAGGCGGGCTCCGAGGTGACGCCGATGTATGACCCGATGGTCGCCAAGCTGATCGTCTGGGACGCCGATCGCGAGTTGGCGACCCGGCGGATGCTGCGGGCGCTGGGCGAGTACGAGATCAGCGGGATCACGACGCTGATCCCCTTCCACAGCAACGATTCTCGCGACCGAGCAGTGGGCCAAGGGCGAGACCTGCCGCGACCTGCTCGAGGACCCGGAGTGGATCAAGAGCCTTGCGCCAGATCATCCTGCCTCGCACCCCGCGGCCCCCGGACGCGGAGCGGAGGAGGCCGCGGGCAGTGGTGGGAAGGACGCCGACGAAGAGGTTGTCCCGCGTGACTACAAGGTCGAGGTCGGCGGCAAGCTCTTCGAGGTGCGGGTCTTCGGGGCGCCCCTGGCAGCCCCCGGGGCTCCCGCGGGCAGCCTGCGCAAGCCCCCGAAGCGGGAGCGCAAGGCGAGCGCCGGGGGCGGGGGGGCGAGCGAGGAGCTGGTGTCGCCGCTGCAGGGGACGGTGCTGCGGGTCGCCGTCGAGCAGGGGGCAGAGGTCGAGGAAGGCGCCCTGGTCTGCGTCGTCGAGGCGATGAAGATGGAGAACGAGATCGCCGCCCACCGGGCCGGCACGGTCGAGGCGCTCAATGTCTCCGAAGGAGCCTGCGCTTGCCTCCGGCGACGTGATCGCGATGATCAAATAGTCGCAGCCGGTCGCTTAACTACCGTTAAGGTGAGTTGCTACCCTGCCCGGTCTCGCCGTCCTGGGAGGGCGGCCTGGCGATCGTGAGCGACCGCCGTTCCGACCCGAACGGCGCCGATGAGAAGGAGCCCACCCGATGAGACTTTTCGCGTACCTGGACCCGGGCAGCGGGAGCATGATCCTGCAGACGCTGCTGGGCGGTTTCGCGGCCGTCTTGGTCTCGATCAAGATGTTCGGCAAGCGTGTCTTTCGCACTTTGATGTTCTGGAAGAAGTTCGACGACGAGGACGAGTCGAAGCCCGCTGCGACGACGAGCACGGCTACGCAGCACGAGACGGAGAAAGAGCCGGTCTAAGCCGGTTGGGCCCCCTAGGCCCAAGCGGAGCAGAGCGTGGTTGAGGCCGCCCGGGTAGAGCCCGGCTCGTTTCGTGATCGCGACAGTCGGGTGGTGGTCGCCCCGGACGCGGTCTATCGCGCCCTCAGTGGCACCGGCGCCGCCGACTGGCGGGCCCTGAAGGAGTCGCCGCTGCTGGAGCGGCTCAGCTCCGAGGGGATGCTGATCGGGACCGAGGAGGCGGGCGCCGCGGCGCTCGCCGACGGCGCCGCCGACATCCTCCCCGAGGGCACCGAGACGGTGCTGCGCCACGAGCGCCTGCCGTTCGTCTCCTATCCGTATGAGTGGACCTTCTCGATGCTGCGCGAGGCGGCGCTTCTGACCCTCGAGCTCGAGCTCGCCTGCCTCGACGATGGGCTGACCCTCAAGGACGCGACCCCCTACAACGTCCAGTTCCGCGGCGCCGAGCCGGTCTTCATCGACGTCGGCTCCTTCGAGCGGCTTCGGGAGGGAGAGCCCTGGGCCGGATACCGGCAGTTCTGCATGCAGTTCCTCTATCCGCTCCTGCTCGCCGCCTACAAGGACATCCCCTTCCAGCCCTGGCTGCGCGGCTCGATCGATGGGATCACACCCAGCGAGGCTGCACGCTTCTTCACCCTGCGCGACCGCTTCCGTCGCGGGGTGCTCACCCACGTCGCCCTGCACGCCCGGCTCGAGCGCCGCTACGAGGACCGCGAGGGGGGTGAGGTCAAGAAGGACCTCAAGAAGGCCAACTTCAAGCCGGAGCTGATCAAGGCAAACGTGGCCCGGATGCAGAAACTGGTCTCGAAGCTCTCCTGGAAGCCCGGTGAGACCGCCTGGACCAACTACCGCAAGGAGAACACCTACTCCGACGCCGACGCGGAGCGAAAGGCGGCCTTCGTGCGCGAGGCCGCCGCCGCCGCCAGGCCGGCGCTGACATGGGACATGGGCTGCAACGACGGCGCCTACTCGCGGATCGCCGCCGAGAGCTCCGGCTATGTCGTCGCCTTCGACTACGACCAGGAGACGGTCGACGCGCTGTACCGCTCGCTGCGCTCCGAGGGCGAGCGCACGATCCTGCCCCTGGTCGCCAACCTCGCCGATCCCTCCCCGGGTCTCGGCTGGCGAGGGCTGGAGCGGCGTACCCTGGAGGATCGCGGCACCCCGGACCTCGCCCTCGCCCTGGCGCTGGTCCATCACGTCTCGATCACCGCGAACGTCCCGCTCGCCGAGCTCCTCGACTGGCTGGCCGGCCTCGGCGCGACGCTGGTGATCGAGTTTCCGAAGCGCGAGGACCCGATGGTGCGGCGGCTGCTCTCCGGAAAGCGCGAGGGCTCGAACGCCGACTATCGGCTCGAGACCTTCGAGCGGCTGCTCAACGACCGCTTCGAGGTCGAACGCTCCGAGACCCTGCCCTCTGAGATGCGCGTCCTCTACCTCGCCCGTCCGAGGGCCTGACGTGGCGACCGAGGAGGCTGCGGCCGGCCAGCGCAGGGCTGAGCCAGGCGCGGGGAGGTTGAAGAGGACATTCAGCGGCGCATCGCTGGGCGAGCTGCTGCTCGGCGGCGCCCACCTGGGAGCGCTCTGGGCCTTCGCGTTCGTGCAGCCACTGCTCGATCTGCTCGGCCAGAACGCCGACTTCTGGGTCGCCCGCTCGAACACCGCCGGCGACATCCTGATCTTCTCGATCGGCTTCACGCTGCTGCCGCCGCTGATCGCGCTCGCGGTCGAGGCGGTCGTCAAGGCGTGCAGCGATCACGCCTACCGGATCCTGCACTGGACTCTGGTCGCGCTGCTGTTCGCGGTCTTTGTCGTTGAGATCCAGAAGCGCATCTACGGCGGCCCCGCCGGGCTGATGATCGTGATCGCGCTCGCCCTCGGAGCTCTGTTCGCTTACGGCCTTGCACGGCAGGGCTTCGTCAAGCAGCTGCTTGACGTGCTCACCCCGGCGCCGATCGTCTTCCTGGTCCTGTTCGTCTTCTTCAGCAACACCCACAAGCTGATCTTTCCGGCCAAGGACGCCAGCGCTCTCGGGGTCAAGGTGCCCAGCAAGACGCCGGTGATCGAAGTGGTCTTCGACGAGTTCCCGACCGCGACCCTGATGGACCCCTCCGGCAAGCGCATCGATGCCCGCCGCTTCCCGGGCTTCGCGAAGCTGGCCGCCGAGTCGACCTGGTACCGCGACAACAGCACGGTCGCCGACTTCACCGGCCGCGCGGTGCCGGCGATCGAGACCGGGATCAACCCCGACTACACCACCCTGCCGATCTCCTCCGACCAGCCGAACAGCATCTTCAGCCTGCTCGGCGGCCAATACAAGTTCAATGTCACCGAGCCGGTCACCGACGTCTGCCCGCCCTCGCTGTGCTCCGACAGCGGCGGTGGCGAGCCGCAGCAATCGCAGCGCACGCGGCTGAAGAGCCTCGTCGACGACCTCTGGATCGTGCAGAAGAAGCTGATCCTGCCGCCGGCGCTGGCCAACGAGCTGCCTGACGTCAGCGCCACCTTCGGCAACTTCGGCAACAACGGCGGGGGCGGCCAGACGGCGGGCAACTTCGCCCAGGACCTCTTCGTGCCGCCGAGCCCGACCGAGTTCCAGGACTTCCTCGACCGGATTCCCAAGCCGGCAAGCCGCAGCTTCAACTTCATCCACATGGAGCTCCCGCACGAGCCCTTCCACTTTCTGCCCGACGGCCGCTCCTACAACTACACGCCGATCTCCGACGTCGCCGGGCCGAACGCGCAGAAGTGGGCGACCGGGCCCGGCGGCGTGGGCACGACCTGGCAGCGCCACTACATCCAGACCGGCTACGCGGATCACCTGACCAGCCTGATGATCCAGGACCTGAAGAGGCGCGGAATCTGGGACGAGGCGCTCGTCGTGGTCACGGCCGACCACGGGATCAACTTCGACCCGGCCACCTACCGGCGGATCGCGTCGCCGGGCGACTTCGGGGGGATCGCCAACTCGCCGCTGTTCATCAAGTACCCCGGCCAGACCAGCGGGAAGGTCTCGAACGTCCACACCCACACCACCGACATCCTCCCCACGATCGCCAAGACCCTCGGGGTGAAAGTCCCCTACAAGACCGAGGGCAAGCCGATCTCAGACGACAGCGGCGGCGGGCGAGTCGTGATCAAGAACGGGCTGAAGACGACCGTCAGCCAGTCCTTCGGGCAGATGCTCGCGCAGCGGCGCAAGGTGCTGGCCCGCTCTTCGCAGTGGCTCGGCAAGGACACGGGGCTGTTCTCGCTCGGGCCGCGGCCGCAGGTGCTGGGCAGCTCGGTGCCCGCGGTCAGCGGATCGGGCGGCTCGCGCAAGCGCCAGCCTCAACGACCCCGGCCAGTGGACCAACGTCAAGTTCGGCAAGGACCGCAAGGTGCCCGCCTTCGTCGCCGCGACCCTGGATGGGGTGCGGCCGGGGAGGCTGATCGCGATCTCGGTGAACGGCAAGGTCGCCGCGAGCTGTCGCTCGTTCCTGTTCAAGGGCCAGGCCTGGGCCGGCGCGGTCGTGCCGCCGAGCACCCTGCGGCCGGGCCGCAACTCGATCGGCATCTATCTGATCGGCGACAACGACACGCTCACCCCGCTCGGCGGCAACTAGCGGCCCAATGCCGCTCGCGGCGGTGGTGCCCGGGGGAGGGGCGCCGGCGTGGTTTGGAGATCGGCCTCGGAATTGGCGCCCGTAGCGACCTGCGGCAAGCCCGGCCGCTGCAGTGCCGCAGCCGGCTCAGGCGCGGGGCCAGGAACGCCCGGACGCGCCGGTAGCGGGGGTCGCTGACCCGCGAGTGAAGCTCGTGGGGGTCGCGCCCGAGGTCGTAGAGCTCCTTCGCTCCGCCGGCGTAGCGGACGTACTTGTAGGGCCCGACCCGAATGCCCTGGTAGTCGCGCACCGGCGCGTCGCGGATCGACGTCGACGCCCCCTTGCGCGCCGTCGCCACGTCGACGGCGCGCGTGTACCCCTCGAGCAGCAGCGGCCGATCGGTTCGCCGCGCCGGCTTGCGGGCGAAGGGGAGCAGCGAGCGGCCGTCGACCGCAATGCTCGGATGCGGCGCCGGCGATCTGCAGGATCGTCGGCGCGATGTCGACGTTGGCGACCAGCTCGCCGCTGCGGGTGCCGGCATCGATCCCCGGGCCGCGCAGGAACAGCGGCACGTGGTTCGAGGGCTCGTAGGGAAGGAACTTGGAGCGCTGGATGCGGTGCTCTCCCTGAAAGAAGCCGTTGTCGGTGGTGAAGAACACGAAGGTGTTGGAGAGCTGCCCGGTCGCCGCCAGGGCCGCGAAGATCCGCCCGACGCCCGCGTCGACCGAGCGCAGCGATTCGATTCCCTTCTGGTACTCCTGCTGCGCGTGGGCGATCTGCGGGGGGCTCAAGCGGTGCGAGCGGCGCAGGAACCGCGGCTTGTCGGAGACGTTGCGCTCGTTGAACCCGGGCGGCCGCGGAAGCGGCGCCGTTGCCCAGCTGTCGTAGTCGCGCGGCGCCGGCTCGGCGCCCCACGGAGGCCGGAAGTCGCCGTGCGGCGCGACGTAGTCGAGGCTGAGGAAGAAGGGCCCGTGCCCCGCGGAGGCGGCGATCTGGTCGACGGCGCGCTGGTTGAGGACGTCGGTCTGGTAGTCGCAGGCTTGCCCCGGCGGCGGATCGTCGGGGCAGCCTCCGGGGTCGCGGTGGGCATAGGTGATGTCGCCGAACGGCCCCTCGACAGCGCCGTTTACGTTCAGCCGGTAGCCGTAGAAGTAATGAGTCGAGTCCTCGCCGACGAGCGTCTCCCAGTCGCTCCAGCCGGGCGGCACCTCGGTCGGCGCCGAGACCGGCGGCTGGCCGTAGTAGTTGAGGAACTTGCCGATGTGGATCGTCCGGTAGCCGGCGTCACGCAGCCAGACGGCAAGGTTGTTCTGCTTGTCGAGCGCCCCGTATCCGCCGAAGGCGCCTGGGCCGTTGCCGAGCACGCCGTCGTTGTGGGCGTACTGGCCGGTCAGCAAGGTCGCCCGCGATGGGCAGCAGAGCGGGTCGGAGACGTAATAGCGATCGAAGGTGACTCCGGCGCCGGCGATCTCGGTGAGCGTGTTCGGCATCGCTGCCTGCGGGGCGCCGCGTGGCGTGGGAAACGGCATAGAACTGGCTCATGCTCTGGTCGTCGGTCTGGATCACGACGACGTTGGGGCGCTGCGCTGCGTCGGCCGATGCGGCCCAGATGGCGAGTGCTGTCAGGCAGAGGATTCCGCTGCGGCGGGCTGAGCGCAACCGCCCGGCGGCGGTCACGCTAGCCGTGCCGGTGGCTCTTGCCGGATCCGTGCTTCGGCTTCGGCTTGTGCCTCGACGCCGGCCTCGGGATCTTGCCCCGGACCTGCTTCTTGCAGGTCCGGCCGGCGCAGTGCTCGAGCCGCCGCAGGACGGCGCGGAGCCAGCGCTTCGGCTTGCGGTAGCGGGGGTCGATATGGCGCGAGTGCAGCTCGTAGGGGTCGGTTCGCAGGTCGTAGAGCTCCTTCGCTCCGCTGCGGTATTGGATGTACTTGTAGCGGCCGATGCGCACCCCCTCGTAGTCGCGCGGCGAGGCCTTGATCGAGGTGTGCGCGTGCCGTCCGCGCGCGCGCAGGGTCGCCCCCGCCTCGCCCTTGCCGGTGAACCCTTCGAGCAGGATCGGCCGCTTGCTGCGTTTTGCCGGGTTGGCGATGAAGCGGGTCAGCGAGCGGCCGTCGATCGAGCTCGTCGCCTTGGCGCCGGTCCAATGCAGGACCGTCGGGGTGATGTCCGTGTTGGCGGCGAGCTCACCGGTTCGCGTTCCCGGGACGATGCCTGGGCCGCGGATCAGCAGCGGCATGTGGGTCGAGGGCTCGTAGGCGAGGAACTTGGCGGAGTCGAAGCGGTGCTCGCCGCCGAAGAAGCCGTTGTCGGAGGTGAAGATGATGTAGGTGTTGCCGAGCAGGCCTGCGCCGTCGAGCCGGTTGATGATCTTGCCGACCCCCGAGTCCACCGCCCGCAGCGCCTCCAGGCGCAGCTCGTAGCGGCGGTCGATGTAGTCGATCTTGCCGAAGCCCAGGCGCGGGTTGGAGCGCACGAAGGCCGGCTTGTCGGACATGTTGCGCTCGTTGAAGCCGGGCACCCGTGGGAGTCTCGCCCCGGGGAAGGTTCCCGCGTCGCGGGTCGCCGGCTCGGGGCCTCCCGGCAGCGCCACGTCGCCGTGAGGAGTCGTGTAGTCGATCTGCACGTAGAACGGGTTTGAGCCGAACTTGTCGATCGCGTCGAGCGTGTCCTGGGTGATCAGGTCGGTGAGGTAGTTGCACTGCCCGAACGGCGGTGGGTTGTCGGGGCAGCTCGCCGGGTCCTTCTCCGGGTAGCTCTTGGTGCTCTCGTCGTAGTCGCCGTGCGGCTTCGAGACGATCCCGTTGTCGTTCATCGTGTAGCCGTAGAAGAGGCGGGCGTCGCCGATCACGGTGTGCCAGTCGCTCCACCCGGGCGGCACCTCGGTGGGGTCGTTGTCGCCGTACTGGTTGAGGAACTTGCCGACGTGGCTGGTCTTGTAGCCGGCGCGCTGCAGCCAGACGGCGAGGTTGTTCTGCTGATCGAACTTGTAATAGCCGCCGCTGGGGAAGAAGTTGGTGAGCACACCCGTGTTGTGCGAGTAGCGGCCGGTCAGCATCGTGGTCCGCGACGGGCAGCAGAGCGGGTTCGACACGTAATAGCGGTTGAACTTGATCCCCTGCGAGGCGATCAGGTTGAGCGTGTTCGGCATCACCGCGCTGACCGCACCGGTCGTCGGATCCGTGTAGGTCGCGTAGAGGTCGGACAGCGTCTGGTCGTCGGTCTGGATCACGACGACGTCGGGCGGCCCAGCCGCGGGGGCCCGGTCGGGACCGGCCACCAGGGCTGCGCAGAGCGCACATGCCAGGGCCAGCATGCTGACGATTGCGCGAGGTGTCGGACGCGGGAGCTTCTGCAGCTTCATCTGGCACTCCGGGCGGCGAAGCCCTGGGCGTGTGGAGAGGAGAACAGCACCCACCCACCGGAGTTGCGGAAGGGTAGCGATCGGGCGGGAGCCTCGTGGCATTGCTTAACTGGCCTGCAAGTGAGCCGCCCGCCGAAAGTGAGCCGCCCGCCGGACAAGGGCGGCCCGGAGGCGTCGCGCCCCGACCGCCCCTCGCTGCTGGTCGGCGCGGCGCATCTGGCGGCGCTCTGGGCGCTCGCCTTCGCCGAGCCGCTTTACGACCTGCTGGGCCGAAGCCCTGACTTCTTCGTCGCTCGCGACAACAGCGGCGGCGAGATTCTCGCGTTCGCGCTGATCTTTGCCCTCGCCCCGCCGCTGGCGATGCTCGCGATCGAGGCGGTCGCGATCCGGATCGACGCCCGTCTGCGCTGGGGCCTGCACCTGGCGCTGGTCGCGCTGCTCGCCGCGGCGATCGGCCTGCAGGTGCTCAAGCACTTTGCCGACGGCCCCGCCGGGGTGCTGATCGGGCTGGCGCTGGTGCTCGGCGCCGCCGCGGCCGCGGCCTACGCCCGGACGCGCTTCCTGCGCGGGGTCGCCGACGTGTTGATCCCGGCCCCGCTGATCGTGCTGGCGGTCTTCCTGCTCTTCAGCGACGCTTCGAAGCTGGTGCTGCCGCAGAGCGAGGCGAAGGCCGCGGCCGTCGAGATCCATTCGCGAACGCCGGTCGTCGAGGTGATCTTCGACGAGTTCCCGGAGGGGACGCTGATGGATCCGGACGGGCGCATTGACGCCAGCCGTTTCCCGGCCTTCGCCGAGCTGGCCGCGCACTCGACCTGGTACCGAGGCGCGACCACGGTCGCCGGCTTCACGCCGCGAGCCGTGCCGGCGATCATGACCGGCCGCCTGCCCGGCGAGCAGACGCTGCCGACCTCCAGCGATCAGCGGCGCAGCATCTTCACCCTGCTCGGGGGCAGCTACCGGATGCACGTGATGGAGAACGCGACCGGCATCTGCCCGGGAAGCCTCTGCGGCGACGAAGGACGCTCCAGCTCCGAGGCCGGCCTCGGCTCGCTGTTCTCCGACCTGCGGGTGGTCTCGGAGCACCTGCTGCTGCCCGACGGGATCGCCGAGCACCTCCCGCCGGTCGATCAGACCTTCGGCGACTTCGCCAACAGCGCCAACGGCCAGCCGGCGCGCCTGCGCAACGCCGGCAACCCCGACCGCATCGCGATCGCCTACGGTCAGACGACCGGCGACGAGTCGGTGCGGATGGCTCAATTCAAGGCCGGCCTGCGCGGCGGGCGCACCCTGAACCTGATCCACGTCGAGAAGCCGCACTTCCCTTGGAACCACTTCCCGGACGGCCGCAAGTTCTCGAACCTCTCCGGCGAGCTCAGCGATACCTTCAGCGCGGACGGGGGCTGGAACGGCCCGCGCTCACTGACCGACCTCGCATTGCAGCGGCACATGCTCGAGACCGGCTTCACGGACCACCTGCTCGGCGGGTTGATCGACCGGCTTCGGGCCAACGGGCTCTGGAAGCGGGCGCTGATCGTCGTCACCGCTGACCACGGGGGCGCCGTGATCGCGCACGAGGAGCGCCGCAACCCGACCGCGGCCAACCTCGGCCAGATCGCGCCGGTCCCGCTCTTCATCAAGGCCCCCGGGCAGGCGCGGGGCCGGGTCGTCGACCGTCACGTCTGCACGACCGGAATCTTGCCCAGGATCGCGCGGATCCTCCGCATCCGCTATCCGTGGCGGGCCTGGCCTTGTCCGGCCGGCCGGGTCACGGTGGCGAACAGCCCCGATGGCAGCCAGAGCCTTTCCTTTGGCCGCACCGAGCGCCTCCGCGACGCCTACGTCGACCGGATCGCGCAGCTCTTCGGGGCCGGCAGCGGCTGGCGGCGGGTGCTGCGCTTCGGCCCCAACCAGCAACTGATCGGGCGTTCGGTCGCCGGCCTGCCCGCGGCGGCCCCCGGCGGTGCCTCGGCGAGCCTCGAGGACGCCGCCAGGCTCCGCGACGTCAACCCGGCCGCCCCGGTCGTGCTCGCCTCGCTGCTGCGCGGAATGCTGGACGGGGGTCGTCCCGGCGAGGCGCTGGCCGCCGCCGTCAATGGGCGGGTCGCGGCGGTCGGGCGCAGCTTCGCGGCCACCGACGGCGACCGCTTCTCGCTGCTCGTGCCGCCGGGTCGGCTGCGAAGGGGAGCCAACCGGGTTGAGCTCTACCGGGTGCGCGGCAGTGGCGCGAGGGCGCGACTTCAGGAGCTCAGCCGATGATTCCCGGAGCGGGGACGTAGCCCGATGAGCACCGAGGTTAGGGTCGCCGGCGCCGAGGAGCAGGACGCGGTAGTGGCGCTGATCGCCGGCTTTCGCGACTTCTACGAGGAGAGGACGCCCAGCGACGAGACGATCGCCCGCATGGTCGCGCAGCTGATCGGCGACGAGCGGACGGAGTTCCTGCTGATCGGAGAGCCGGCCGTGGGGCTCGCCGCGCTGCGTTACCGGCCCTCGGTCTGGACCGGGGCAGAGGACGCCTGGCTCGAGGACCTATTCGTGGTCGAGGGCGAGCGCGGCCGGGGGGCCGGACGGACGCTGATCGAAGCCTGCGTTGAGCGCGCCGGGGAGCGCGGCTGCAAGCGGATCCAGCTCGACGCCAACGAGCGCAACGAGAGCGCGATCGCGCTCTATGAGTCGCTGGGCTTCGCGAGCAGCACGCCGCACCGCTTCGACGGCGGGCGGAACCTCTATCTCACGCGCTGGTTGTGATGGGCCGCGAAACGAAGTGGAGCGGCAGATGCATGTCAGGCGGCGAAGCCGCCGCAATTTGTGCTGCGCTGAATGACTTGCGGCGGCCCTAGGAGCCGGCGCCGAGCTTCTTCGCCGCTTCGCGAAGGTTCTTGACCGTTGCCGCAGGCGCCTTGCGACCCTCGAGCTTCTCGCCGTGGCGGTTGACCCAGATCACCGGCACGTTCTGCTTCAAGCATGGCGCGACCTCGTTCTCATAGCCGGAGCCGATGTGGAGCCAGCCCTTCTTGCCCCCAATCCGGCGCGCGGTCTCGCGGAAGTGGGTGGGGTCGGGCTTGTAGCTGCGCACCTGCTGCGCCGTCACCACGAGGTCGAGCTCGGTGCGCAGGTGGCGCCGCGAGATCCCGAGCAGCTTGTCGTCGATGTTGGACACGATGCCGACGTTGTAGCGCTTGCCGAGCCGGTCCATCGCCGCGTTGGCCTCCCGAAACGGCGCCCAGCGCTCGACGCTGTTGGGGAGGAACTGGGCCCGCGAGGGCTCCAGCTCCCAGCCGATCTCGCCCGCGACCTTGACCGCCGTGCGTCGCAGCACCTCGGCGTAGAGCTCATAGGAGCCGGCCATGATCTCCGCCTGGACCTCGAAGAAGCGCTCCAGGAAGGGTTTCTCCTCGAAGCTGAAGCCATCGCGCTCGGCCTCGGCTTGGAACGCGTCGAGGATTCCCTTCTCCCAGTCGATCAGGGTTCCGTAGCAATCGGTGGTCACCCACTCGATGGATTTCAGGCTTGGAAGCGGCATCTGCAGGGAAATTCGGCGCTGCTGGGGGCGGGCATTATCGCAAGCCGGGGCAGCTCGACCGCCAGCCCCCGCCCACGACGGTCGGATAGTCTCGCGATCCGCCCGTGGACCTGCTCGAGTACCAAGGAAAGCAGTTGTTCGCAAAGCACGGCGTCGCGGTGCCCGAGGGGCGCCACGCCGCGACCGTCGACGACGCCGTCGCGGCCGCCGAGGAGATCGGTTTTCCGTGCGTTGTGAAGGCCCAGGTCGCGATCGGAAAGCGCGGCAAGCACGGCGGGATCAAGATCGCCAAGGATGCCTCGGAGGCGCGCGAGCACGCCGACGCGATCCTCGGCATGGACATCCGCGGCTTCACGGTTCACGACCTCTGGATCGAGCAAGCGTCTGAGATCGCCTCCGAGTACTACGCCTCGGTGATCCTCGATCGCTCCGCCAAGAAGCTGCTGGCGATGCTCTCGGCGATGGGCGGGATGGACGTCGAGGAGATGGCCGAGAAGGATCCCGAGGCGCTGGTCAAGCGGCACATCGAGCCCGATGAGGAGTTCGGGCCCCAGCATGCCGGCCAGATCGCAGCCGACGCGAATATCGACGCGGACGTGCAGGAGGGGGTCGCTCAGCTGCTCGTCGAGCTGAAGGAGGTCGCTCTGGCCGAGGACGCGACCCTGATCGAGGTCAACCCGCTGATCGTCACCGAGGATCGCAAGGTCGTCGCGCTGGACTCGAAGATGACGATCGACAACAACGCGCTCTACCGCCATGAGGACCTCGCCGGGATGCGCGACCGCTCCGCCGAGGACCCCCAGGAGCGCATGGCCGAGGAGAAGGGCCTGACCTACGTGAAGCTGGGCGGCAGCATCGGGATCCTCGGCAACGGCGCCGGGCTCTGCATGTCGACCCTCGACGTCGTCGCCCAGGCTGGCGGCAAGCCGGCCAACTTCCTCGACGCCGGTGGTGGCTCGAAGGCCGAGGCGATCGTCGCCGCACTGGAGGTGATCACCTCCGACCCCAACGTCACGGCGGTGCTGTTCAACATCTTCGGCGGCATCACCCGCTGCGACGAGGTCGCGAAGGGAATCATCGAGGCGAGCAGGCAGATCGACATCAAGGTGCCGCTGGTCGTACGGCTCGACGGGACCAACTCGGAGGAGGGGCTGCGGCTGCTCGCCGAGGCGGAGATCGCGAACCTGACCGTCGAGGAGACGATGCTGGGGGCGGCCGAGAAAGTCGTCGAGCTGGCTGGAGCCGCAGCGTGAGCATCATCGTTGGGGGGGAGACGAAGCTCGTCGTCTCCGGCCTCACCGGCCGTGAGGGGAGCTTTCACGGGTTGCGCAACCGCGAATACGGCACCAACCTGGTCGCCGGGGTGACCCCGGGCAAGGGCGGCCAGGACGTCGACGGGGTTCCCGTCTTCGACACGATCGCCGAGGCGGTCGAGGCCGGCGCCAACACGTCGATGATCTTCGTGCCCGCCCGCTTCGCCGCCGCGGCGATCGACGAAGCGATCGAGGCCGGCGTGCACACGGTGATCGCGATCACCGAGGGCATCCCGGTGCTCGACATGCTCGGCGTCTACTGGAAGGCGAAGGAGGCCAAGGTGCGCTTGATCGGCCCCAACTGCCCCGGCGTGCTGTCGCCCGGCAAGGCCAACGTCGGGATCATCCCGGCCCATTTCTTCGAGCAGGGCTCGATCGGCGTGGTCTCGAAGTCCGGCACCCTGACCTACCAGATCGGCAACGAGCTGGCCCAGGCCGGGCTCGGCAACTCGAGCATCGTCGGGATCGGCGGCGACCCGATCGTCGGCTCGGACTTCATCGACGTGCTGACCCTCTTCGAGGCCGACGACGACACCGAGCTGATCGTGATGGTGGGCGAGATCGGCGGTGACGCCGAGGAGCGCGCCGCCGAGTTCATCGCCGAAAGCGTGTCGAAGCCGGTCGTCGCCTACATAGCCGGCTTCACCGCTCCCCCCGGCAAGCAGATGGGGCACGCCGGCGCGATCATCTCCGGCTCCTCGGGCACCGCGGAGGCCAAGAAGGAGGCGCTGGAGGCGAAGGGCGTCTCGGTTGGCCGCAGCCCCACCGAGACGGCGCAGCTCGCGGTCGACGCGCTCGGCGCCCGCACCTAGGGTGGGTTTTTGGGTCTCAGTCCCGACGTTTGCGATATTTGGGGCTGCATTTCGGCCTGAATGTGAGGCACGTCATTCAAGTAGGCGACGGATGCTCGCCGCAATCGCTTCGGGCTCGCGTTCCAGACGTCTGTATGTGACGCGAAGGACTTGGTAACCGGCATCGAGCAGGTGCCCGTCACGCTCCCGATCCCGTTCGAACGCGGCGCGCGTTCGATGGAACTCGAAACCGTCCAGCTCGACCACGAGGCAACGGTCGGGCCACGAGGCATCTACTTCGTGTCCTGCCACAAGGCAATTGATCGATGGTGTCGGCAGACCCTGCTCGCGGCAAAAGCAAAGAAACTCGCGCTCGAACTCGGAGCGAGTCTTCGCGATCGGTCGCTGCTCCGACAGGAGCGGGACCAGGGTCTTCAGACCGCGTCGGCCGAATCCGCGCGAGCAGACGCGCTCGAGCTCGCTCAAGTCGAAGATCTGGCGTCGTTCGGCGCACTCGAGTGCCTCCACGAGGCGAGCCCGGCTGATTGTCTCCGCCAGGTCAAGCAGGGTTCGACCGACGCTCGTGACCGGAATGCCCTCCACGATGATGCGCTCCTGGGCTGGAAGCTTGCTGTGGTGCACGATGACTCCCGCTCCACCCCGACGCGAAGTATGCGGCGCGATGACGTGGATCGATGCGCTCGCCGACGCGAGGATTCCCATTAGCGAGGAGGCGCTGACGTGGCTCAGGGCGGAGTGGCGGCCGCAGCTGAGCACCGCCGCCATCCAGCGGCCCCTGACCGTCTTGCTGGGATACCCGACCGCATAGACGCCACGAAAGACGGGGTTAAGCCGACGCAGGGACAGCCGATAGCGAATCGCCCCATCGCCGAGGCCGAGTTCGAGCAGCTGCCAACGAGCGACGACCCCATGCTGGCGCGCAGCGAGGGCAGCGATCGTCCTCTCGACCTCACGTCGCTGACTTTCGGGCTGTATCTCCGCTCCAACAGAACGCACGTATGGATTGCAGAGGCGAACAGGTAACGCATGGCGCGCTCGGAGTAGCGACTCCGTGACGGTTGCTAGCCTCGATCGGCGATGGCCACTGACGTGATCAGCTTCGCTCGCGGGGCTCCCTCGACCGACATCCTGCCGCTGGAGGCCGTTCGCGAAGCCGCGACCGAGGCCCTGCGCTCGGACTGGGAGCGGGCGCTCTCCTACGGCAAGGGCGAGGGGCACGTCGGACTCTGCGAGTGGATCGCGGAGCGGCACTCGATCGACCCCGCGCAGGTGATGGTCACCAACGGGTCGCTGGAGGCCGGCGCGATGCTCTTCGAGCACCTGCTCGAGCCCGGCGACAGGGTGATTGTCGAGCAGCCCTCCTACGACCGCACGCTGCTCTTGCTCGGGCGCCTCGGGGTCGAGCTGGTGCCGGTTGCCCTGCAGGAGGACGGCCTCGACGTCGATGAGCTCGAGGCGGCGCTCGGACAGGGCCCCGTGAAGCTCGCCCATCTGATTCCCAACTTCCACAACCCAGCCGGCTGCACGCTCTCGGCCCCGAAGCGCGAGCGCGTCCTGGCTTTGGCCGCAGAGCACGGCTTCTGGGTCTTCGAGGACGACCCCTACCGCGAGCTGCCGTTCGAGACGGCGCCGCCGCCGACGATGCTCTCCCAGGACGGCTCGGGGAAGGTGATCCACGCCTCCTCGTTCTCGAAGACGGTCAGCCCGGGAGTGCGGGTCGGCTATCTCGCCGGTCCCGAGGAAGAGATCAAGAGGTTGGTCAAGCGTGCCAACGAGACCTACATCTCACCCAACATGCTCGCCGAGTCGGTGGTCTGGGAGCTCTGCCGCAGCGGCGGGCTGGACCGCAACATCGAGTTCGTGCGCGGGGCGCTTCAGGAGCGCCGCGACGCGCTCGTCGCGGCGCTCGAGGAGAAGATCCCGGAAGCCGAGTTCGTCGTGCCGGGTGGCGGCTACTTTCTCTGGCTCACCCTGGGCGGCGAAGTCGACACCGACACCATCGACCTGCTCGCGGCGGCGCAAGAGGAGGGGGTGGCGTTCATCGCGGGGCCCGACTTCATGCTCGAGGGGGGCGCGAACGCGCTGCGACTCTCCTTCGCCAGCGTTCCCGCGCCGCGGATCGGCGACGGGGTCGAGCGGATCGCGACGGCGCTTCAGCGGGTTCGTACCGCGAGCCCGGCCTAGGCGCTTAACACAGAGCGCCGAATTTGCGCAATCGGTCGATCGTCCAGGTCGTCCGTCTCACCGTCCTCCGAATTTGCGGGAAACAATTACCGTTTGTTTACCGGCGATTGAGTAGTGGGCCTAGCATCGGAGCCAGTCAAAAGTGGTAAGCGGTCCAGGAAGCCCGCGAGCCCGAGCAATCGAGGTGCAGCGATGAATCCCACCAGAAAGACACAGGTGCAGCGATGAACCCGATGACACTTGTGGACGGAAACGATCGACCGGATAGCCGGCTGGCCCGCGAGCGCGACACCGCGCAACGTCGCTTCACGGAGTTGGCCGCCGCGATTCGCGAGCATGAGCAGAATCTGAGGCGCTCCCGGCCGCTTGCGCTGCGGGCGCCAGACGATCATCTGTATCGGCGCCTGCGACAGATCTGCGGCGACTAGCGGCCGTAGCGGTCGCTGGAGAGGACCAGCTGCTCGGGCAGGGGCGGCCGCGGCGCGGGGGAGGGATCGGCGCGCACCGAGACCGTCTCGGCGACGCTGCGCGAGACCTCGTGGCGGCCGCCGCCGGAGCGAACCACGACCGTCTCGTCGCCCGAGCTCTCGACCTTCGCCTCGAGGCCGGGGTGCAGTCCGGCCCGCATCAGGTAGTGGAGAAGCTCCTCCGCTTCGTTCTCGAAGCGCAGGACACAGATCGCGGCGCCCTCCTCGACGTCAGCGAGAAGCACGCCCTGCTCGCGTGCCCCCTCGACGATCGGATGGCCGTGCGGGCAGGTCTTCGCGTCTCCGATCGCGGCGGTCATCCGCTCCTCGAGCACCGGTGACATCGCGTGCTCGATCCGCTCCGCCTCCTCGTGGACCTCGTCCCAGGGGATGCCGAGGACGTCGGTGAGGAAGCGCTCGATCATCCGGTGCCGGCGGACCATTGCCTCGGCCTCGTGGCGACCCTCCTCGGTGAAGTCGACCGAGCGGTCGTCGCCGCGCGAGACGTAACCGTCGGCCTCGAGCCGGCCGAGCATCTCGTGGACAGTCGGAGCCGATACCTGCATCGCGCGGGCGATGTTCGCCCCGTTGATCGGCAGCCCGGCCTCCATCAGCCAGTACATGATCTGCAGGTACTCCTCTTCGGCGACCGTGGCCTGATCGGATGACACCGGTTCCTCTCCGTCGGGGCCTCCGATAGTAGAGGCTTGCGGGAGGCTCTATTCGCGCCGCGCCAGCGTCGAGACGACGGCTTCGTAGAAGCCCTCGCCCATGCTGCTCTCGGTGACCGTGACGTTCTCGTAGCCGGCGATTGCCTCGGCCAGGCCCGGGTCGCGGCGCGGCCCGTTCGCGACCACGAAGAACCGGCCGACGGCGGCCGCGACCTCGAGGTCCTCGATCGAGTCGCCGATGCCGATGCAGTCCTCCGGCTCATATCCGCGAGCGCGCATGTGGGTTGCGACCGCGTTGGCTTTGCTGACCAGCTTCGGGACCAGGTGGTAGGCGTGAGCGGTCCCGATTCCCTCCATCTGCGTGTTGATCGCGCCGTTGTCGAGCAGGCGCATGTCGTCGTGACCCTCACGCTCAAGCAGCGCGTTCGCCTCCGCGACGTCGACCTCGCCCCGAAAGAGATGAGAGTGCGCCCGTCCGTCGTTCCAGGGCGCGTGGTACTCGAGCTTGCCCGGGTAGCTCGTGAAGAGAAGCTCGGGGATCCCGCGCGCCTCGATCTGCTCGAAGACCGTCCCATCCCCGTCGCTGTCTCCGGTCAGCAGGGTCGTCTCACCTTCGATCACGAACGCGCAGCCGGCCTCGTAGATGTAGGAGGCCTGGCCGATCAGCCGCGCGTCTTCCATCACCTGGGCCTCGCGGCGGCCGGACATGATCACCACCTCGACCCCCGCCCGGTGGCAGGCCTCGATCCCGCGGGCGGGGAGCAGCGAGAATTTGCCCTCCGCGTCGCACAGCAGCGAGCCGCCCTTGCCGAGAAGGGTCCCGTCGAGGTCGGTGTACGCGCAGCGCAGCGACACGGGCGGCTACGGTAGCCGGTCGATGGAGTCGAAACTCACCGAGCCGCAGACCTGGAGCTGGCGGCTCGCCGATCGAGTGCTTCGCCGCGGCGACCCGCTCGCCGTCGGGATCGTCAACGTGACCGGCGACTCGATGTACGAGGGGGCGCGCAGCGGCACCCCGGAGCAGGCGATCGAAGACGGGCACCGGCTGCTGGCCGAAGGGTTCGAGATGCTCGACGTCGGCGCGGTCGCTGCCCGCAGCGGCCCGTCCGTTGCGGTCGAGGATGAGGCTCGGCCCCTGATTCCGGCAATCGAGGGGCTGGCCGGGGCAGGCGTGCCGGTCTCGGCCGACACATTCGTCCCCGAGGTGGCCCGCCGGGCGCTGGAGGCGGGAGCGGTGGCGATCAACGACATCGGCGGCGGCAGCGAGGAGATGCTCGAGATCGTCGCCGAGAGCGGCTGCGGGCTGGTGCTGATGCACACCGAGGGCCCACCGCGCGAGGACCGCCCAGTGCCCGCCTACGACGACGTCCTCGAGCACCTGCTGGGCTGGTTCGCCGATCGCCTCGAGGCCGCCCGGCAGCGTGGCGTCGGCGCCGAGCAGGTCGTGCTCGATCCGGGGCTCGACTTCGACCTCGGCGTCGAGGAGGACCTGCTGATCCTCGGCAAGCTCGACGAGCTGAGCGCGCTCGGTCGCCCGCTGTATGTCTCGCTCTCGCGCAAGGACTTCCTCGGCGCGGTGCTGGGGGGATCATGGGATCGCCGCGCCGAGGCCTCGGAGCGCGAGTGGGCGACAGCGGCGGCGGCGGCGCTCGCGGTCACCTCGGGCGCCGCGATCCTGCGCCTCCACGACGCCAGCGCCCTGCAGGCGGTGCGGGTCGCCAGTGGCGTGGCTCAGGCCGGCCGAGATGGTCCGGAGGGTGATGGCGACTCCGGCTAAGAGCCTGCTCGAGACGCCCTGGGCGATCGCCCTGGACCCCGGCCGGCGCGACGGCCGCCTGGTCGCGGAAAGCTCGGAGGGCGAACGACGCGCCCGCCAGGCGCCGCTGCCCGGCTCCCTGGAGCCTGGTCTGGTCGAGGCGCTGCGGTCCGCCGGGGTCGAGAGCCTCTATTCGCACCAGCTCGAGGCCTTCGAGGCCGCCGCCGAGTCGAACCTGGTAATCACCAGCGGAACCGCGTCGGGCAAGTCGCTGGCCTTCAACCTGCCGGTCCTCGACGCGATCGCCCGCGGGCCCAAGTGGCGCGCGCTGTACCTCTATCCGACCAAGGCGCTGGCCCAGGACCAGGCGCGAAAGCTGGCCCAGCTGCGGCCGCCCAACCTGCGCGAGGCGATCTACGACGGCGACACGCCGCGCGAGGAGCGCCCCGCGATTCGCCGCCGCAACAACCTCGTGCTCTCCAACCCCGACATGGTCCACGTCGGGCTGCTGCCCCACCACAAGCAGTGGGGCGACTTCCTCGCCAACCTCGGCTGGATCGTCGTCGACGAGGCGCATACCTACCGCGGCGTCTTCGGCTCTCACGTCGCCAACGTGCTGCGGCGGCTGCGCCGCGCGGCGCGCAACTACGGTGCCGAGCCGCGCTTTTTGATGGCCTCGGCGACGATCGCCAACCCGGTCGAGCTCGCGGAGCGGCTGACCGGCTCCGAGTTCCGGCTGATCGACGACGACGGCGCGCCCTGGGCCGGCCGCGAGATCGCGATCTGGAACCCGCCGCTGATCGATGAGGCGGCAGGGACGCGCCGCTCGGCGCTTTCGGAGGCCGCCGACCTGCTCGTCGACCTGGTCTCGCATGGCGTGCGGACGATCTGCTTCCTGCGCAGCCGTCGCGGGATCGAGCTGATCCAGCGCTTCGCTCGCGATCGCCTGGCCAGCGAGGGCAAGGGGGAGCTGGCGGAGCGCATCGCTCCCTACCGGGCCGGCTACACCCCACAGCAGCGCCGCCGCATCGAAGCCGACCTGGCGGCCGGTGAGCTGCTCGCGGTGGTCGCGACCGATGCCCTGGAGCTTGGAATCGACGTCGGCGAGCTCGACGCGGCGATCTGCGTCACTTTCCCCGGCACCGTCGCCAGCCTGCGCCAGATGTGGGGCCGCGCGGGGCGCCGCAGCCGCGGCCTCGCCGTCTACGTCGCCGGCCAGGACGCGCTCGACCAGTTCTTCAGCCGCCACCCGGCCGAGTTCCTCGAGCGCCCCGTCGAGGCGGCGATCCTCGACCACGCCTCCGAGCAGATCTCCGCCCAGCACCTGATCGCGGCGGCCTACGAGATGCCACTCACCGACGCCGACGACGAGATCTTCGGTGCGGGATGGCGCGACCGCGCCGGGCGCCTCGTCTCAGCCGGCGAGCTGCGCGAGAGCAAGGGCCGCTTCTTTCCCCGCCGCAGCGGCTTCCCGGCAGCGCGGATCCCGTTGCGCTCGGCGTCGCCGGACAGCGTCGCGGTGATCGAGCGCGAATCGGGCGAGCTGCTCGGGCTGGTCGAGGCCGAGCGTGCCTTCACCACCATTCATCCCGGCGCGGTCTACCTGCACCTCGGGCGCTCCTACGAGGTCGAGCGGCTCGACATCGAGGCCCGGCGCGCCGTCGTCTCGGCCTTCGACGGCGACTTCTACACCCGCCCGAAGAAGGAAACGGACATCTACATCGAGCGGATCCGCGACAGCCGAGAGACCGCCGGCGTCGAGCTCTCGCTGGGAGAAGTCTCGGTGACCGAGCAGGTGATCGCCTTCCAGCGGGTCAGCCTCACCGACCATGAGCCGATCGACATCGTCTCGCTGGAGCTGCCGGAGCAGAACTTCCTCACCCAGGCGCTCTGGTATGTGCTCCCGGACCGGATCCATGTCCAGCTCCCGCCTGAGGTTCTGCTCGGCGCCCTGCACGCGACCGAGCACGGCCAGATCGCGGTGCTGCCGCTGATCGCGATGTGCGACCGCTGGGACATCGGCGGACTCTCCACCAATGTGCACATGCAGACCGGCAGCCCGACGATCTTCATCTACGACGGCCACCCGGGCGGGGTCGGGATCGCGGCGCGCGGCTACCACGAGTTCGAGCAGCTGCTCGGCGACGCGGAGCGGCTGATCGGCGAATGCCCCTGCGCCGACGGCTGTCCCTCCTGCGTGCAGAGCCCGAAGTGCGGGAACCTCAACGAGCCGCTGCACAAGGCGGGCGCGCTGGAGTTGATGGGGCAGATGGCGGCCGAGAGGAGCCCACTTGGCTGAGGCGCAGTCGGGGATGAGTGAAGCCGGTCAGCAGCGACGCTTTCAGATCGCGGTGATCGGGTCCGGCAGCTGCGAGCAGGACTCCGAGCTTGCCGGCCTCGCGGAGGAGGTCGGGCGGCTGCTGGTGGAGGCCGGCACGGTGCTGGTAAATGGCGGGCTCGGAGGCGTGATGGAGGCGGCGTCGCGGGGAGCCGCCCAGGCTGGCGGCACCGTGATCGGGATCCTCCCCTCGGAGTCGATCGCGCAGGCCAACCCGCACTGCACCTACGTCGTGGCGACGGGGATCGGCCAAGCCCGCAACCTCGCCGTGGTCGCGAGTGGCGAGGCGGTGATCGCGATCGGCGGCGAATGGGGGACGCTGTCGGAGATCGGCTTCGCGCGCCGGCTCGGTCGCGAAGTGGTGACGCTGCGCAGCTGGCAAGCGCGCGGCGAGGGCGCGATGGCCGAGATGCCCGGTGTCAGCGCAGCCGAGTCGGCGGCGCAGGCCGTGTCCAGCACGCTCGCCGCTCTTGGCTGATGAGCGCTCAGTCGTGCATCGAGGGCGCGTAGGAGAGTCCGACGATCAGCCCCTCGGCAGACTGAAGCCGGGCGACCGTCTGCCCCCAGGGCTCCTCGCGCGCTCCGTGCAGCAGCTCGAAGCCCTTGCCCTCCAGCTCGGCGGCTGCATCCTCGACCGCGTTCGCGTCTGCGACCTCGAACTCGATGCTCGCCTGGGGAACCGGCCGGTCATCCGGCCACTGATCGGAGCCGAAGCAGGCCTTCGCCGCGTGCGACAGTGGCCACACGCCGAGGTGCTTGGAGCCCTCGATTTCCTCGCTGTGGAAGTACTCAGGCTCGGCCTGCCCCCCCTTCAGGGGAAGTCCGAGCGCATCCACGTACAGCTCGCGGCTCTTCGGGGGGTCTGGCGCGATCGCGGCGAAACTCGCGATGAACTCGATCTCCATTTCGCCGACCCTACCCGCGCACGGTCACCTGCAGCCGCACCTCGTCCGATGATGCGGTCGCCTCGCCGCGGATCGGCGCAAGCCCGAGCAGCAGCTCGCGGACCGGGCCGGGTGGGATCAGCGAGGCGGCGCTGGCGGCGGTGATCTCAAAGCGTGAAGGCTCAGCTCCTATCGGCAGCTCGGCGGAGGTCAGGTCTCCATCGGTCGTCTTCGAGAAGTCCTCGATCTTCAAGGCGCCGTCCTCGACTCGCGCCGAGGCCGCGGTCGGGCCGAGCTTTCCGGTCCACGGCGCCTGGCTGCCCAGCTGCTCCAGGCCGGGATCGGACTCGCGCACCTTGCCCAGGTCGGCGTAGACGAGCAGCGGCCCGGGTCGCTGGAGATCGGCCCACAGCGACTCGACGAAGCCATCGTCAAGTCGCTTGTCCCTGTCCCCGTCGCGGCGTCGAAGGGCAGCGCGCACTTCGGCGATCCTGGCGGCGGAGACCAGCACCCCATCGCGGGCCGCGAAGGCGAAGCCGGGGCCCTCGTAGAGCCCCGCGCCATCGAGGGTTCCCACCCGCTTGACTCGCCCGGCGGATGCCGATTCCCGCAAATAGCGGGACAGAAGGTCGGACTGGTCGGTGGCGAGGACGAGCAACTGACGGCCGCTTGCGAGGTCGCCCGGATCGGGCGCACCGAGCGCCAACGCCGAGGAGTCGATCCCTTCGAGTTCCTCGCTGGGCTGCGCCAGCCGCCGCAACTGCCGCGAGCCGAGGCCGGCGACGTGAAGCGGAGCCAGAATCGCCGCGCGAAGCCGATCCCAGGCCGGAAGCCCGGCCGCGACCTGGTTGATCGCGACCAGATCGGCGGGCGGCTCGGTGCGCAGCAGGACGAGCGCGGGGGCATCCTTGGCGAAGAAGCTCAGCGCCTCCGAGCGCGCGTCGACGGATCGCTTGGCGCCGCTCTCCCCGCATCCCGCCAACGCGGTGCAGAGGGTCAGCGCCAGCACGAACGCTACTGACTTGGCGCGCAGAGTTCCCAAGCTTCCAACATCTTTACGGGTAGAGCTGACGCAGGGCAAGCAGAACTAAGGCATGGCTCCAGCCCAGCGGCGTCGCCGATCGAGGTTGACCGGTTCGCGGAGCGACGCGCTCCGGAATCGTCCCGGACGGAGTTGCGGCGCGACGCACCGCGGCGAGCAGGCGCAGGGCGGCCTCGCGCTCCCCGAGCGCGGCCAGGCTCCAGGCGCTCCAGGCAGCGGGGGCCGTCCAGGCCTCGCGGCGCGGCCAATCCTGCGAGGGAACGAGCCCAAAGCGACCCGCGCCGGAGTCGATCGAGAGCAGCGAGGGGCGAACCAACGGAAACAGCGACCGGCGCGGGAAGGGTCGCACCGCCCAGGCGGCGGCGGAGTCGAGGCCCGAACCGGGATTCCCCGCCCGCCGCACCAGCCCGCTGTCACTCGCGAACAGGCGCCTTATCTCGATCGCCGGGACGCCGCTTGCGATCGCGTTGGCGAGGTAGTCGCCGCTGTCGCCGTCGCGCTCTCCGTAATCGCCGCGCCCGCGCCAGTCGGAATCCAGCGACCTCGATGCGCGAATCCCTGTGGCCTTGGCGGCAGCCGCCACCCAGCCGGCGGCGTCCCCGGGTAGGGCGCGACCGTCGCTGACCGGCGAGCCGTCGCCCCGAAAGCGGGCCCCGGAGTCGAGGTCGAGGCGGGCGAGGAAGCGCGCCACTCGGCCGGCCTCGGCTCGGTAGCCGCCGGCGGCGAGCGCGATCGCGACCGTGCCGGCGTCGCGGGGCCAGACGTAGGCCCAGTGGTCGCGGGCCGCCGCTGCCGCGGCGCCGCTGCGACGGTCGGTGAGCGCTCGCAGGACGAGCAGCGAGCGGGAGTACATCCGCTGCGCCCAGGCTGGCGCCCGGGGCCCGAGCGGTCGGCGCGCCGCCAGCCACTCTCGATCGCGGGCGACCGAAGTGGAGGTCAGGCTCTGCGCCGGTAGCGGCCGGGCACCGAAGCCGCAGGAGATTGAGACTCGCAGCAGGCCGCGCCCGCTCCAGCGCAGCCGCTCGGCAGCGTCCCCAACGCGAACCGCACTGGCAGTCGGTCGTGGCGTAACCCGGCAGCGCGCGACGCGCGAGCCGTCGCGCTGGCGAAAGCCGGCGGCGGTGGGGGCGATCGCGTCTCCCGCGACCGTCCCGGCGAGGTCGAGATTCAGCTCGAGGCGCAGGACGAGGCGCTTGCCGGGGGCCGCCCTGGCGACGATCCGCCGCGCGAGCCGCTGGCCGGATGCAGTGTCCTCGATCGCGACCCTCGCCCCGCCGACCCGCGCCCGCGTGCGCAGCACATTGCTCCCCCTCAGGTAGCCCTGGTCCAGGCGGGCAGCTTTCCAGAGAGGTTGCGGAGCAGAGCCGCTGGCCGTCGCCGAGGCGACGATTCCGGTGTCGGCGGGCACCGACCCGGCCGCTTGGCGCGCGAACGGGTTGACGATCTGGGCCTCGCCGGCGGGCCCGGGAGAGCGCAGGTCGACGACGTCGCCATAGTCGTCGATCGCGGCGAGCAGGCCGCCGTCCCCGACCACCGAGGTGCCGAGGAAAGGGGCCGCATGGCCGGGAAGCGCCGCCGGCGTGCGTGGATCGGCCCCGGAGGCGCCGGATACCAGCAGCGCTGCGGCGAGCACGGCGCCGAGCAGCGGAAGCGCGCGAATCCTGCCCATCGGGTCAAGTTAACCTTCTGCTTCGCCGAGCATCTCCGAGCGGCGAGTTCCGGCGAGGTAGCTCAGTTGGTAGAGCACACGACTGAAAATCGTGGTGTCGGCAGTTCGATTCTGCCCCTCGCCATCCCATAGCCAAGCGGTTTGCGGCTCCCTCCGGGGAGCCGCAGTCGTTCTCGGGACAACGCCTGGGTCAACAGCACGGTTCCGTCCGAGGCACGCCGCAGAACTGGAATAGGAACCCAGACGGCAGAGGAGGCAACGATGTACAGAGATTTGAGCGCGGAGATCAACCAAGTCCAGACCACCGTCCGCGAACTTCGCCGGGAACGGGCGGAAGCGCGACCTGGAAGCTGCCACAGCCGCGGCCAAGGCGAGTGGCGATCACAGCGGCACGAAGGGCCTGACCGAGCACCTGGGCAAGACCAACGTCAAGCTGCAGAAGGCCGAGTCCGAGGAGCTGGGGCTACTCGGCCAGCTCGGCGACGCTGAACAGGGGATGAGCGGAGAGCTCGCTTCCCGGCTCGGCGTCGGCACCGGTCGCGGCTGGGCTGGCGTCGCCAAGCAGATCGACGTCCAGCGCGGCGAGTTGCGCGCCGACGTACCCCTCGCATCGGTGCTGGCCCAGGCTCCAACGCCAGCGCAAACGCCACCGAGAAACGGCCGGGCGACCGCACAAGCGGTACCGAGCAACCGGTGGGTGTTCCCGGTGCTGCCGAGCGAGGACTTCCCCACCAGCGCCGGCAACGAGCCCGAGTTCGTCGCCAACGACTACGTGGTCAGTGTCGGGCAGGACGCGGTCTCGGGTGTCGAGCGTGCCGTAGACGCGACCAGCGAAAAGGCGGTCTTGCCAGTCGATGTCAGCCTCGTCACCGTGAACGCGAAGCAGTACGCCCTCGTCGTCGAGAACCTGCCGTCGAAGGTCTTCTCGGCCCGGCGCGCCCTGCAGGACTTCCTGAGCCGCGAGGTCGGTCGGCGGCTCAACGATCACTGGGACGCCGCGGTGGTCGCAGAGGTCGAGAGCGGCTCAGTACCGGCGTTCACTGCCACTGGCGACTTGGTCCCTGATGTGCGCCGAGCCGTCTCCGAGATGCAGGAGCGGGGTGGGGTGCCTCGCTACCTCGCCTTGGATCCAGCGGCGGCAGCAGACCTGGATCTGAGCGTCCAGCCGGGGACGGGCGACTACATCTTCAGGGTTGACCTCGAGAGCTCGGGCAGCCCGGTGTGGACGCTGGCCGTCAGGGTCGTGCCGTCGATCAGCAGCCCGACCCTGGTCGACCCGTCGGCGTTCATCACGTTCCTGGGCAACGCCACCGTGCTGTTCGACCCCTACTCGGGCTTGTCGACGAACCTCGTCCGGGTCAGGGTCGAGTTCGAGGCGGCAGCCCTCCGCAGGTCGCTCGAGACCGGGTTGACTCAGATCGCCTAAGACGTGGACCGTTCCTCCTCGGTCCCGGCGGCGGGAGGCAAGTCGAGCCGGGCGCGGCGGAGTCCGGCCCTTACTCACCGGGTTGCTGGGTCCGGCCCTCCCGCCGGTTACGCCTACTCCGACAGCCCATAAGTAAGAGGGGCGAGGTCTCAGGCGCGCCTCTACGAGAGCCTGGTCGTATCCGACACTACGCCCGATGATCGAAGCGGCGGATCCCCCGCCACCCCTCACTCGGAGCTTACCCGCAAGGCGGAATGGCAACCCTTCTCGCTGTACTTGATCGCCTACTCCGACAGCCCGGCGGCTTCGAGGGCTTGCGCTTGGTCGTTGTAGTAGTCGATCCGCGTGATCTTGCCATCTCGGAAGGTGGAGACGATGGCGTTCTTGCGCTCAACGCTAACGCCACTTCCGCGCCCAGTGGCCTGCATAACAATGAGCGAAACGACTTGATCGCCAGGGTCAACGAGGCGCTCAAGCTCCATCTTCCAGCTCTCGAAGGTCTCGCCCCAATTCGTCAGCCACTTCGTGTACCCGGCGAGGCCGTGATAGGTGCCCGCTTCCGGGATGTCGTGGTCGTAAACCTCGATCTCACTGTCGATGGCATCCCAAAGGGGCTCACCGGTCCTGTCGAAGTGGTCGTGGAAGCGGCGGGCGACTTCAATGTTCTCCTGCGACATCGCCCGCGAAGTATTCCCTTCTTCCGTGGGCGGCGCTTCGACGAGGTCGAACCTCCTGACGTGCGCGCCTTCGCCCGCCACCTTGAGCGTGCCGAGCTCCGCCCCGCGAGCATCCGAGCGATCACGGCGCCGGTCAAAGCGATGTTCGCGACTGCCGTCGATGACGGCACGGTGCGCTCCAACCCAACGCGGGGACTTCGGATCGCCTCCGATGACCAAGAGGCGCGAGCGTTGACACGGGCCGAGCTGACCCGGTTCCTCGAGCATGTGCCCGAGCAGTGGCGGCTCCTATTCGAGCTGCTGGCCCATAGCGGTTTGCGGATCAGCGAGCTGATCGGACTGCAGTGGGCAGATGTTGAGTTCGGCGACCGAGCACGCCTCCGGGTGCGGCGCCAGGACTGCCGGGGCGAGGTCGGCGCGCTTAAGACGGAGTACTCACGACGCGACATACCACTGTCTCCGGGCATGGCTCGCCGCTTGTGGGCGATCGGGGCCGATCAGCCCGGAACCGACCGCGTGTTCACGAGCCCGCACGGGATGCCGCTGTCCGACGGCAATCTGCGGCGCCGGGTGCTCATGCCTGCGGGCCGCGAAGCTGGGTTGCCGTGGGTGACTTTCCACAGCTTCCGGCACAAACGTCAGGGACGACTGAAAATCGTGGTGTCGGCAGTTCGATTCTGCCCCTCGCCATTCGCTTCGCTCACCGTTCAGCGCGCTCAGGCCAGCAGCTTCTCGAGCGCCAGCGCGAGTACTTCGGCGCGGCTGCGGCCGCCGTGATCGGCGGCCATGAAGTGGGGTCCGATCCACAGCGACGCAGCGAGCATGCAGCGCGCCTCGACCTCGTCCTCGTCGGGGCAGAAGGCGCCGAACAGAGAGCGCATGTATTCCATGCGCCGGTTGTCGACCACCCGCAGCCGCCTGGCGACCGCGGGCTCGCGCCGTGCCCAGTCGCGAACCGCGAGGTCAGTCCGCAGGATGCGTCGGCCCTCGCTGGAGGAGGCGATGCCGAAGAGCCGCCGCAGCCGCGCCCGCGCCTTCCCGCCTCCCGCCTCGACCCGCTCGATCACCTCGTCGACGCCCTCCCGCTCCCAGCGTTCGAGCATCTCATCGAGCAGCGACCGGCGGTCGTCGAAGTGCCAGTAGAAGCCGCCCTTGGTGACGCCGAGCTCGCGCGCCAAAGGCTCGATCCGGACCGCATCCGGGCCGCCTTCCGCGAGGGCCAGCAGGCCCTCCTCGATCCAGCTGCCGCGCGGGGTGCGGATGGTTGCCACTTACCTGTGCCGCATCGAAGCGAAGACGGGGGTCCGGTACATGGTCTCTATCCATACGCTACCGTATGGAAAACCCGACCCGAGGAGGTTTTTAAGTGGACACGAATCTGCCGGCCCTGATCGCCGCCGTCGCGGCTTCGGTGGGCGTCTTCGCGCATGGCATCGTCGGGGGCAGATGGCTCGTCGAGCAGCTTGACTCCGTGGACATGCACCCGACGCGGCTCTCGACGCGTCTGTTCGGCGGCGATGACGTCTCGGCGCAGGTCTTCGGCGTCACCTGGCACAGCGTGACGGCCGTCTTCCTCGCCTCCGCGGCGGCCCTCTATCTGACCGCGTTTGGAGCCCTGGAAAGTCGCGACCTGCTTCGGTTCATCGCGATCCTTCACGCGGCGATCCTGGGTGTCGGTCTCTTCTACATCGAGTTGCGACCCGCCGCGATCGCCCAGCCGATACCCCTGACCTTTCTGTTCGCGATGGTCGCGGCGGCCGGCGGTGCGTGGATCGCCGCGAGCTCGGTCTAGCGACGGTGAAGCTTCCGTACGCTGCCCACACCGCACGGCCCTGGCGGATCCACGAGCTGACGCCCGACTTCCGACTTGAGGATGTGTGGGCGCTGCCGACTCCCGGCGGGCCCGACGACTTCGGTCGGCTGGTGACCCAGATGACGTCGTTCGATCCCGAGCGAGGCACCTCCCGCGCGGTCCGGGCGCTGTTCGCGCTGCGCTGGAAGCTCGGCGAGCTGTTCGGCTGGGACGACCCGGACTCCGGACTCGGCTCAAGGGTGCCGACACTGCGCGACCGGCTGCCGGCCGATCTGCGTGAGTCCCCTGGCCCGGACGTCTCTGGGGCTCCCTTCACTCCCCTCTATCTGCTCGACGATGAGTTTGCCGCGGAGATCGCGAACCGCACCATGCACGGCGTGCTGCACCTCGGCTGGGTCCCGGACGAGGGCGGCGGGTACCGCGGCCAGATGGCGATCCTGGTGAAGCCAAACGGCCGCCTCGGCGGTGCCTACATGGCCGCGATCGCGCCGTTTCGGCATCACATCGTCTACCCGCGGATGATCGAAGAGATCGGCCGGGGCTGGTTCGGTGCCTCCCAGACCGCCCCGGTGCGGCCCTAGGTGTATCTACATCTAGTGCGCGAACCAGGCGCGTAGTCGCCGGTGGCGGTGGCGGAAGACGGCCCGGAAGATCGGCACCTGGGGCACCGCCGGGATCCCTAGCCGCGGCTCCATGCGGATCCGGTCGGTGACCTGCGATCCGCCCTCGGCGGCCTCGACGATGCGCTCGTGCTGCCAGCTCCGCTGGCTGAGCATCGGCGAGCGCTCCAGGAACCGCCGTCCCGGCTCCAGCTCGATCAGGGTGACGTCGTCGTACTCGAACGGCAGCAGCCCGAACAGCAGAACCCAGCTGCGGCCGATCGGCACCCCCAGCTCGACCGTCTCGGGGTCGAGGCCGCGGAAGCCGCGCGGCAGGGTCATCCGCATCCAGGGCCGCAGCTCGTGGTTGATCCCGGCCGGGGTGACGATCCGCTCCCAGACCTGCTCGGGAGGCGCGGGGATCAGCGAGCTGACCTCGAACCCGGCCGGGCGGCTGCGCGTCAGCCAGTTCGCCGCCATTCAGCTCGTCTGCTTGGGGGCATCTGCTCGCAGAGGCTATCTGCGGGCCTCCGGGGCGAGGCCTCGCCGTCCGCCCCCTTGGCTACCTTGGATTCCGATGGCAGAGCAGACGACAATGGAGCCGCAGCTGAACGGAAACGGCGCCGTCACCGGTCCGACGATCCGCGAACTGGAGGCGGGACAGCGGGTCGCCTCGGTCTTCTGCGTGCGCGAGCGCGATCTGCGCCAGAAGCGAAACGGCGAGCCGTTCCTGCGCCTCGTGCTCGGGGACAGCAGCGGCTCGGTCGAGGCGGTCTCCTGGGAGGAGGCCGAGGAGCGCTACGGCGTCGCCGAGCCCGGCGCCGCGCTGCACGTCACCGGCACCTTCGAGCAGAGCGACAAGTGGGGCGCCAAGATCAAGGTCGTCGAGCTGCGGCCGGCGCGCGGCGACGAGTACAGCGCCGACGACCTTGCCGCCGGCCCGCAGCTCTCGGTCGAGCGCCTCGAGGCGGACCTCCGCGAGCTGCTGGAGACGATCCAGCGCCCGCAGCTGCGCGAGCTGCTCGACCGCACCTTCGCCCCAGGGTCACCGAGCTGGCAGCGCTTTCGCGACGCGCCCGCCGCCAAGCACTACCACCAGGCCTATCGCCACGGCCTGCTCGAGCACACCGTCTCGGTGGCGCAGGCCGTGAGCACCGCCGCCGCGCCCTTCCCGGGCATCGACCGCGACGTTGCGGTGACCGGGGCGCTGCTGCACGACATCGGCAAGACCGAGGCCTACAACGCCGATCCGCTGGCGATCGAGCTCACCGACGTCGGTCGCCTCTTCGGCGAGATCCCGCTCGGCTATTACAGGGTGCGCCGCCAGATCGAGGAGATCCCTGGCTTCGAGCCGGCGCTGGCGCAGGCAGTGCTGCACATCATCCTTTCCCACCACGGCGCGCTCGAACACGGCTCGCCGGTCGTGCCCGCGACCCGCGAGGCTGCCCTGGTCCACGCGATCGACAACCTCGGAGGCAAGCTCGGCAGCTTCGACCGCCTCGAGCGCGAGCTGCCCGACGGGCAATCCTGGTCGCGCTTCGACCGCGCGCTCGAGGGCTCCGCCTTCTTCGGCTCCCGCGCCGCCTGAAGGTGTTCGGCCGGCCCGTTGCGCGCCGGCCCAGGCGTGTCAGGCGCCGAAGGGCGCCGCAAGTGGTTTAGAAGCGCCTCGCGCAGCGGCGGACGCGGTTCACGTTGCCGTGCGCCCGCTGCACGCAGTGAAGCAATTGGCGCTGCCGGCGGGGCTTCGGCGCGGTCCGGTTCAGATCGCGGTTGAGCTGCCGCTGCACCTGCCGGTTCGCGCGCTTGATCGAGCGGCGTATCTGGCGGCCGACGTCCGGGTTCAGCCTCGACCGCTGAATCGACCGCTGGATGTTCGAATCGAGCGCCTGGTTGAAGCCGCCCGCGGTCTCGATCGCATTGTTGGCCGTGTCGAGGACTGGACGGACGATGAAGAAGTAGGCGGCCGCGAGGATGCCCACCGTCACTGCGAGCCGCAGCACGCTCGAGGTCAGCATTCCCGCCAGGCTTTTGAGAAAGTCCACCGAGCGTCTCCTCCCGAGTCGCACTCTAGTGCCGCGTCCTGCGATGAGCATGCGGCGTTGGTATGTGGTGCGAGCGCAAATTGCGCGTTTGGCCGCCAGATCGACGCTTGCCGCTGTCTATCCTGCGGCCGTGGCCAAGGACACAGAGAAGCTGATCCGCCAGCTCTCCCTGATCTCGTTCCTGATGGCCCAGGGCCGGCCCGTCTCAGCCCTGGAGATCAAGCGCGAGGTCGAGGGATACAGCGACATGAACGACGACGCCTTCGCGCGTCGCTTCTATGCCGATCGCGCCGAGCTCGAGAGCCTCGGGATCATCCTCCAGGTCGAGAAGCCCGGCGAAGGATTCTTCGAGGCCGAGCTGTACTCGTTGCCACCCGAGAACTACTACCTGCCGGTGATCGAGTTCTCCGACGACGAGCTGGCCGCCCTTCGCACGGCGCTCTCGCTGCTCACCGACGGTGGGTTCGCCTACGCCGAGCCGCTGCGCCTCGCCCTCCAGCAGGTCGCCTGGGGCCACCCCAACCCGGTCACCGAGGGCGAGTCGGCGCCGGTCGAGATGGCGGTCACAGCCTCGGCCGGCGGCCGCGACCTCGCCCAGCGCCTCTCGAAGATCGAGACCGCGATCTCGCGCCGCAAGACGATCGAGTTCACCTACTACACGATGGAGCGCGACGACACCGAGAAGCGGACCGTCAACCCGTACCACCTCGTGTTTCGCAACGGACAGTTCTATTTGATCGGCTACGCGCACGAGCGCGACGCGGTGCGCGTCTTCCGCCTCTCGCGGATCCAGGGCAAGGTCGGCTACGCGTCGAAGGCCGAGCACGATTTCTCGCCCCCCGAGGACTTCGACCGTCGCGACTATGCGCGGCGGGCCGACTGGCAGCTCGGTGACATGGAGGGCACCGCGAGGCTTTTCCTGCGCGAGCGGATCGGCTGGCTGGTCCAGCGTGACTTCGGCGAGTACGGGGAGTTCCGACCGGCGCGCAAGGCCGACGGCGCACCGGGCAAGGGCCTGATCTTCGAGACCCCCTACGCCTCCGAGCGCGAGCTGATCTCCTGGGTCCTGCGCTGGCGCAGCAACGCCGAGGTGCTGGAGCCCACGAAGCTGCGCAAGGAAGTCGAGGGGCGGCTGCGGCTGCTGCGCGATCGCCACGCGACCGGCTTCGAGTCGGCCGACACGGTCGATCGGCCGCTGCGCTCCAACGGCCGCCGCAGCCGCTCCAACGGCCGCGGCGACGCGACGATTCGGCCGGAGCGCTTCGCTCGGCTGATCACCCTCGCCGGGCTTCTGATCGAGGCGGCCAAGACGGGCGGGCGGCTCTCGGTCGACGAGGTCCGCAAGCGGCTGAAGCTGAGCGGCGAGGAGCTGCGCGAGGACATCGACCTGCTCAACGTCGTCAACTTCGGCGGTGGCACCTACGTCCTCTACGCGGAGATCGTCGGCGACCAGATTGAGGTCGACTCGGAGCCCTACGGCGACAGCTTCGCCCGCCCGGCGCGCCTGCTGCCGCTCGAGGCGAAGGCGCTGGTCGCCGCGATCGATCTCTTCGGTGACCATCTGCCGCAGGCGGGCCTGCAGACGGCGCGCCGCAAGATCGTCGCCGCGCTCGGCCACGACCCCTCCGAGGAGGGGCTCGAGATCGCCGGCGTCGGCGGCGGCGACTCCGAGGTAGCCCGAACCGTCAACGACGCGATCACGGAGCGCAAGGTGCTCGAGCTGCAGTACTACAAGGAGAACGAGGACCAGTTCACCAAGCGGGAGGTGGAGCCCTACCGGCTCGAGAACGGCAAGGAAGGCTGGTACGTGGAGTGCTATGACCTCGGGCGCGAGGCGATCCGCCACTTCAAGCTCGACCGGATCAAGGAAGCAAAGCTCTCCGGCACCGGCTTCGAGCCGCGGCCCGAGGTCGAGGATATCGCCGGGGTCGAGGGCTGGATGGCCGACGGCGAGGTCCCGACGGCCGAAGTCGCCCGGGTCTGGGTCTCGCCCGAGCGGGCCCGCTGGCTGCGCGAGGAGCGCACCGTCGTCGAGGAGCTCTCCGACGGCGCCGTGATCGTCGAGCTCCCCTACGCGGGAACCTCGTGGCTGGTTCGCGAGATCCTCCGCGGGGCCGGGGATCTCGTCGTCCTCGAGCCCGAGGACGCGCGCGACGCGATCCTCAAAGAGGTCGCATAAGCCGGCGCGGAAAAGCGGGCCCCGTCCGTGGCTGCGCCTGAGTCGGCTCCGGGGCATCCGGAGGTCGTCCGCATCGTCGCCCCGAACCCCGGGCCGATGACCCTGGATGGCACCTGCAGCTATCTATTCGGATCCGACCCCTGCCTGGTCATTGACCCTGGGCCCGAGATCGAGTCCCACATCGAGGCGATCCGGTCGGAGGGCGAGCGGCGCGGCGGAATCGGGGGCGTCCTGCTCACCCACGGTCACGGTGACCACTCGGACGGCGTGGCATCGCTCGGGGCGCCGCTGATCGAGCTCGCCGACGGTGACGAGCACGGCGGCCTGACCGCGCTGGCCACCCCCGGCCACGCGCCCGATCACCTCTGCTTCTTCTCCCGCCCCGCCTTCCACCCCGCGGCGCCCGGACGCGAAGCTGAGGACGCCGCGGGCATGGTCTGCTTCAGCGGCGACCTCGTGCTCGGCGAGGGCTCGACCATCGTGCCCCCGGACCCTGGCGCGATGAGCGCCTACCTCGGCTCGCTGCGCCGGCTGCAGAGCCTCGACCTGGAGCTGATCTGCCCTGGGCACGGGCCCTGGGTCACCGACCCGGCCGCGAAGCTGGAGCAGTACGTCGAGCATCGCCTGATGCGCGAGCGGCGCCTCGTCGCCGCGCTGGAGCGCGGCGAGCGGTCTCGCGCGGCGCTGCTGGACGAGGTATGGGACGACGTCGCCGAGCCGCTGCGCCCGGCGGCCGCGGTCGCGATGCAGGCGCACCTCGACAAGCTCGAGGGCGAGGGCCGGCTGCCCACCAACCTCGTGGCGTGAGGTCTGGGGGCGGGCGGACCGGGCCTACCCGAGCTTGCGGAGCAGGCCGCGCTTGTGCAGCGTGCGCTTCGCGGCCCGCAACGGTCGCGTAATCCGCCAGCTAGCCGAGCCGGTGACGTCCCGAAGCTCTGCGTCGAGGCGCCGGTTCTCGCGCCGCAGGTCGCTCAGCTCGAGATCGTCCGAGGCATCTTGCGAGCTCGCCGGCGCCGCGGCGCGTGGGCGCCCCTCCTTGCGAAGCACGACGACGAGCTCGATCCCCTGCCGCGCCACAGCCTCGATCTCGAATCGATCATCGAGTCGCTCTCGGCAGCGCAGCAGCAGCTGCAAGAACTCGGCTTGGGTCCAGACATGCATGTGGATCGAATAGCCGGACTTGCTGGCCCGCGCCGCGCGCTCCCGCACTTCGGCTTCCGATGCTTCCGGGCCTTCTACCGACCGAGCCCATTCGGTGAAGTGCTCGGCGCGCGAGCGCTCCGGGCCCTCCTCATGGTCTCGCACCAGGTGGTCGAGGGGGGTGACGGGCCGGTTGAAGTCAAACGTGTAGCGCATGTCGGGAACCGCGTAGAAGAGCACCCCGCCGGGTCGAAGCTTCTCGAGATGAACGCCGATCGTGCCGATCGGGTCCTCGCAGTGCTCGAGGAAGTGGTTGGCGATGATGAAGTCCACGAGTGCGGTCTGCCACCGTGCTCAGTCGCTCGCCATCGTCGATCATGTCCACCGGAGTCAGGTCCCACTCGGCCAGCTCCGGATATTCCTCGCGAAGGGCGTCGACCGGCATGCGGTCGACGTACCGAACCTTCGTGTTCGGAACTGGGAGCGGCTGATGCAACGCGCCGATCTCTAGCCCCTCGCCGGCGAGAAAGCGGCTTGCGAAGGCCGCGCGCGCGTCGAAAATTGCCTCGGGCGGATCGACCGGCGCGGAGCTTTCCTTTGCCTTGCGCTTGCGCAGCAGGCTCATCTAGCCGCGCACCCGTCCGACCAAGTCGCGCAGCCTGCTGCGTCCGTACGCCCGCCGGACCTTGTCGAGATACGACCCCGGCCCGTTGCTGGGCCGGAACCCGCCGTCCGCGGCCTGGCTGGGCAACGTGAAGTCGTCGTCGAGGAAGGTCGATCGATAGAACGGATCAACCTCAAGTAGGTCAGACCAGCGACCGTGAAAGGCGTCGATCGCCGCCGGTGTCCCCGGTTCGCGGTCATCCCTCGCCTCAGCGCCGCGGGCGATGAGCTCGACCTGGGGCACGCTCACCGAGCGCAGCCCTAGCTGGCGCAGCTTCAGGCAGTAGTCGATTTCGGCGTACTTGCGCGGAAGGTCCTCGTCGAACCCGCCGGCCGCATCGAAGGTCTCGCGCGAGGTCATCATCCCGACTGCGCTCACGGCGATGAAGTTCGCCGCCACGAGCTGGTTCGCCCCATAGCCGGTGATGCTCCCGGGCAGGCCCCGGTAGGGGCACCTCGCCTCCTTGCCCCTGACGATCAGCCCGGCGTGGCGGATCCGTCCCTCCGCGTCGAAGACCTTGGCGCCGGCGGCCCCGACGCCGGCTTGCAGCGCATAGACCAGCAACGACTCGATCCAGTCGCGCCGGCCCGCTGCATCTGCGGTTCCCCACGCGGGCAGGCCTCCGACCCGGTCGGCGGCGGGCCTCCATCCCGGCGGCGGGACTTCGAGTCGCTCGTCGAGGAGCAGGATCTGGTCGCCGGAGCCCTGCTGAACTGCCCGGTTGATCCGGGTTGAGGCAGGACCGTCGGAGGCGACGATCGGTTCGTAGTCCTCGTAGGTGGAGCGCTCGGCGATGCGGCGAGCGCACTCGTCGCCGCGCGCCCGGTCGCCGCACAGGATCACGATGCTGACCAGCGGGCGATCGACCAGGGCCGGGCGCAGCCAGTAGAGGCCCGGATAGCCGGGGATCGTCTCTACCCGGGCCTGGATGCCGAGTCGCTCGACGTCCTCGGCGACGGCTCGCCGGCTCGCCTCGTGCGCCCATGGCTTCGCGGCTATTGCGTTTGCCTCCGAGCCGGCGATTGCGCGCCAGTGATAGTGGATCCCGGGCACGTTCACTATCCGCTCGGTTCGCGCCGCCATTCGCAGCACCAGGTCCCAGTCCTGCGCTCCCTCGAATCCCTCCCGCAGCCCGCCCAGGTCCTCGACAAAGGATCTGCGCACCACGCAGAGGTGGCCGATGTACATCTGGGTGCGGAGGCGATCGGGGGACCAGCCGGGCTTGACGAAGGGCTCGAAGTGCCTTCTGTCCCCATCGATCTTGTCCTCGTCCGTATAGAGGCAGTCGGCGTCAGGATGCGCGGCCAGAGCCGCGGCCACCTCTGCGAGCGCGTGCGGATTGAGCTCATCGTCATGGTCGAGAAACGCGACGAAATCTCCACTCGACAGGCCCAGCGCATCGTTGGTGGCGGCCACGATTCCTTCGTTGTGGTCGTGGTAGCGGACGTGGACACGAGTGTCGTCAGCGGCCGCCCGATCGAGGACCCCGCGCAGCTCCGGATCGCCGGAGCCGTCGTCGACCAGGCAGTGCTCCCAATCGTCGAACGCTTGCCGCCTGACCGAGGCGAGCATCGCCTCCAGCCCCCTTCGCTGCGGGCGGTAGACGGGTGTGAGGATCGAGAAGCGGGGCACGTGAGGGCAGCCCTTGGAGGGAAGCGATCAACCGACCGAGAGGGAATCATGGACTGCGCGGGCTTGCACCTCGCTCTATGGCCCGAGAGCCCCGATCGGGATGATCTGGATGCCGTCCTCGCGTACGTAGCCATAACCGGTGCCGACGATGATTCCCAGCGCGGCCGGCTCTCCGCACTTGCCTGTGTCGATCTGTCTGACGAAGTTCCTCAGGTTCGCTGCCCCCTCTTCGATCAGCGCTGCGCCGCCCAGCTTGATCTCGAATGCGGCCCACTTACCCTCCACTGTCTCAACGATCGCATCAACCTCAAGGTCATTACTGTCGCGGTATTGGCGGACACGGCCGTCAGCCGGCTGGGAGTAGACGCGGAGGTCGCGGATGACCAGGGACTCGAACAAGAGACCGAGAAGGTTTAGGTCACGCAGCAAGGCTGCCGGGCTCGTTTGCAGGGCTGCCACGGCTAGAGAAGGATCGACGAAGTGACGCTTCGGGGCTCGTCGCAGCACATACTTGGAGCGTAGGTGCGGCGCCCAAGCAGGTTGATTTTCGACAATGAACAGCCGCTTGAGGGCATCCAGATAGTCGCGAACGGTGTGCCGCTTCAACGGAGCGTCTGCGCCTCCGGTATCAGCGGCCAGGGTCGTCGTGGCGACGTGGGTGGCGACATTACGGGCAAGGCTCCGCAGCAGCTGGCCCACCTTCTCGGGATCGCGACGGACCCCATCGACCTCACTGATGTCGGTTCGCCGGATTTCCTCGAGGTAGTCCCTTACCTGCTGTAGGGCGGGCGTAAGTGCGAGACCGCGAAATCCAGGCCAGCCGCCTCGCGAGATCTCCTCCGCCAAACCTGCCACGGTCAGGTTGGGGTCTGGACTCTCGGCCTGTTCGCCGGCCAAGAGAGAACGAAGGGAAATGGCGCCGCTGCCCGAGCCGGTTTCGAGGAGGCTCATCGGGCGCATCCGGAGGCGACTGAATCGTCCAGCGCCAGTGTGCCGCGTGGCGTCATCGGGCGGAACAGCGGAACCAGCCAAGATGAACTGCCCCGACTCTTTCCGATCGTCGACGGCACGTCGGATGTGATTCCAGATTTCTGGTTCCACTTGCCATTCATCTATGAAGCGCGGGGTCGGGCCGGCCAAGACCAATTGGGGATTAACAGTCACCGCGGCCCGGGCGTTTGCGTCGAGATCTAGCAAGACCTCGCTTGCGGCGACCTGGCGTGCCGTCTCAGTCTTCCCGGATGCTTTCGGCCCCTCAATCACGACGGCACCGGCCGCCTGTAAGCGGGCGACCAATTCGTTGTCTACCACTCTCGATTGGTAAGCCATTGCCATTAGCGGCCAGATTGTAGCTCGATTATAGGCCGAAATATAGAGAAGCTGGCAGCCAGAATGTAGAAAACTCAGCACATCGCCGGCGCCGAAGCCGCGGAGGATTTCGTCGATCAGCGGCGATCGCCAGCCAAGCGCCGCTGGGAGCACGCGATAGCGTTTCGCCGTGGCAATCGACGCACGCCAGGACCCCGAGGCCGCCGAGGCAGCGGACGGCGCCAGTACCGCAGACTCCGACCAAACCGGCGTCGCGATCGAGGTGCGGGACATCGAGAAGATCTTTCGCATTCCCTCGCAGCGCACCAGCCGACTCAAGGAGCGCCTGGTCAACCCATTCGCGCGGCAGCAATATCGCGAGCTGCATGCGTTGCGCGACGTCTCCTTCGATATTCAGCAGGGAGAGTTCTTCGGGATCCTCGGCCGCAACGGCTCCGGCAAGAGCACGCTGCTGAAGATCATGGCCAGCATCTACCGCGCCGACGGCGGCAAGATCAGGATGGCTGGCCGGCTCGCCCCCTTCATCGAGCTCGGGGTTGGATTCGACATGGAGCTCACCGCACGCGAGAACGTCGTGCTCAACGGGGTGATGATGGGACTGACGCCGGCCGATGCCCGCAGCAGGGTAGGGGCGGTCATCGAGTTCGCCGAGCTCGGCGAGTTCACGGAGCTGAAGCTGAAGAACTACTCGTCGGGAATGCTCGTTCGGCTCGGCTTCGCGGTGATGGTCCAGGCGGACGCCGAGATCCTGCTCATCGACGAGGTACTCGCGGTCGGCGACGCTTCGTTTCAGCAGAAGTGCTCGGACACGTTCTATGAAATGCGCGACCAGGGCAAGACGATCGTGCTCGTGACCCACGACATGGCTGCGGTCGAACGCTACTGCCACCGGGCGATGTTGCTGAGCGAAGGGGCTCTGGTCCAGATCGGAGACCCGGGGGAGGTGGCTCGCCGTTACCTGCGGCTGAACTTCGAGGAGCGTCATCAGCACCCCGCAGAGCCACAGGGCCAAGCCCGAGGAGGCGAGTCCGATCTACAGCTGCTGGACATCTGGCTCGAGAGCTCTGACGGCGAGCGGGTATCGAACCTCGAGCAGGGTGAGCCGATCCACCTGCGCGCTGAGCTCGAGGCGCGGGCCGATGTCCCCGATCCGGAGTTCGGCTTCGTGATCGTCAACGCAAGCGACGTCAACGTGCACGAGTTCCTCGCCGCGATGCCCACGGACGGGGGAACGCCCCCACGCCTCGAGGCCGGCCAGCGGGTCACCGTCACCCTCGACGCCCGCAACGACCTGCTGCCGGGGCATTACTACGTGCATCACGGCGCAGCGCGGCACCAGAACCGCTTCGAAACCGCGTTCTGGGCGCCGCACGTGCTCGGATTCATCGTCTACGGCGAGGAGCGCTACTCGGGCGTTGTCAGGGCCGACCACGAGATGCGGGTGCGGACACAGGAGCGCGATCCGCGGTGAACGTCATCGCGCCGAGCCGCGAGCTGCGCGACGTCCCGGTCCCGTCGCCGCTGGGCGGCGGATGGCGGCGCTTCCGCGATCTCACCTGGCTGATCGCGGTCAACAAGTTCAAGGTCACTTACGTCGGGACCGTCCTCGGATATCTCTGGACGCTGCTGCGGCCGGTGCTGCTTTTCACCGTGCTGCTCTTCGTCTTCACCCAGGTGTTCCGACTCGGAAGCCAGGTCAATGATTATCCGGTGCTGCTGCTGTTCAACATCATGCTGTTCACCTTCTTCGCCGAGGCGACGCAGAAGGCGCTGACCTCCGTCGTCGAGGAGGAGGGCATCGTCCGGAAGATGCAGTTTCCCCGCCTCGCGATCCCCCTTGCCGCGGTGCTGACGGTTCTGCTCAGCTTCGTCGCCAACCTGATTGCCGTCTTCATCTTCATCCTCGCCTACGGTGCCGGGCCCTACGTCACCTGGCTGCTGCTCCCGGTGCTGCTGCTCTGGCTGTTTGCGATCACCGGCGCGATGTCGGCGATCCTCTCGGCGCTCTACGTCCGCTACCGCGACATGGCGATCATCTGGGCGGTGGTGACGCAGGCGCTCTTCTACGCGACCCCCGTCCTCTACACGCTTGAGATCATGCCCCAGCAGTTTCGCTGGGTGATCCTGATCAATCCGCTCACTCCGCTCTTCCTCACCGCCCGCGACTGGATCATCGATCCCTCGGCCCCGGGCGCGATCACGGCGGCGGGGTCAGCCTGGAAGCTGCTGCCCGCCCTTGCCATCTCCGTCGCGATCTGCGCGCTTGCGGTCTGGGTCTTCAAGCGCGAGGCGCCGCGGATGGCCGAGGAGCTATGAGGCGCCGCCCCGTGGGCGTCGCAGCGCCCGCCGCAGGCGGCGCAGCACCTTCCGCTTCCAGGGCGCCGACTCTGCGCGCAGGCGAATCGTCTCGTCGCGGAGCTGCCGAATGTGGTGCTGCATCGCCGTGATCTCGCGCGGCTCGTCCGGCTCGATGCGCTGAAGGTCCTCGATCGTCAATTCGACTGGCTTCTTTCGCATCAGGACGATGCCTTGAGTCGGCTCGGAGCCGGCGGCGATCTTAGGTCGCAATTCGAGGATCTCGAAGGCGCGCCCCCAGTGGGCGCGTATCCACCACGGCGAGTGCAGAGTGATCGGCCCACCCTCATCCCATGGGTGCCCATGCACCAAGGCGTTCATCCCGATCTTGTCGTCCTCCCACTGCTCTCCAGTCAGATCTTCGATCATGCCCTCGCTCAATATCGTCGCGAGCAGCAGGCCCCCCTCCTTCAGCACGCGATGGTGTTCGAGCAGCCAGCCGGCCCAGTGATCGGTGAGGTGCGTGTACACGCTGAACGCGTAGATCAGGTCGAAATAGCCGTCGGCCTGGGGCAGGCCCGGTCGCTCGTCGACCTCGAACACCTCGAACGGGGGCGAGAGGTTCTCGCGCAGCCAGTCGACGCTTGGACGGTCGATGTCGCATCCCCAGAATTCCGCGTCCTGCGTTTCCGGTGCGAATTGGCGGAGCACGCGTCCGGCGCCGCAGCCGAAGTCCAGGACTCGGCGACATGACCACTTCCACCCCGCGGGCAGTGAGGATTCGAGTAGCTGTCGATGGACGACGCCGCCACTTTCGAAGGCTTCAAGCGGGTCATCCCCCATCGGTCCAATTCGCTTGACGAGGCGAAGCGGGGGTTTGGGCAGGGAGGCGACGGTGGGCGCTGAGCTCACGGCGGCAATCTAATGACTGGGGTCCAGCTTGGGGGGTCTTGCTCCGTTGGGTCGATAGCGTTTTCCGGGTGAAGGCATGAAGCCGCTCCCCTCCAAGCGCCTTGCGCTGGCCGGCGCGATCGCGACCGCCGGGAGCGCCGCTGCCGGCGGGGCGGCGCTCGGCGCGCTCTGGCAGCGGCTGCTGCGGCGCCCGCTGCCACGCTGGTCGGGCGAGGTCGAGGTCGAGGGGATCGCAGCGCCGATCCGGATCAGGACCGACCGCTGGGGCGTGCCGCATGTCGAGGCGCGCCGCCGCGAGGACCTCTGGTTCGGGCAGGCCTTCTGCCAAGCGAGGGAGCGCCTCTGGCAAATGGACTTCTACCGGCGCGTGACCGCCGGGCGGCTCTCCGAGATCGCCGGCGCCGATGGGCTCGCGGTCGATCGACTGATGCGCACGCTGGGGATCCGCCGGACCGCGGAACGCGAGGCAGCGCAGCTGGACCCGAATCTCAGCGCCGTTCTGGAGTGCTTCTGCGCCGGCGTCGATGCGGCGGTCGAGGAGGCTCGGGCGCTGCCCTTCGAGATGCAGCTGCTGCGGCTCGACTTCGAGCCCTGGCGGCCGGCCGACATGCTGGCGATCGGAAAGCTTCTCGCCTTCGGGCTCTCGACCAACTGGGAGCGCGAGCTGCTGCGCTCCGACATGCTGCGCGACCTCGGACCGGAGCTCGCGGCTCGACTCGACCCCACCTACCCGGTCGCCAACCCGATCGCTCTGCAGCAGCACTGGAGCGGCGACGGGATGGCGATCGCCGAGCAGATCGCGCGAATCCGCGCCTCGATGGGCCAGGCGGCCGGCGCCAGCGGCTCGAACAACTGGGCGGTCAGCGGCGACCTGACCGCCACCGGCAGCCCGCTGATCGCCGGCGATCCACATCTGCCGCCGAGCATGCCCGGGATCTGGTTTCAGATCGGTCTCTCGCAGGGCGGGAGGACCGCTCGTGGCGCCTCGATGGCCGGTCTGCCGGGCATCTACATGGGCCAGAACAACGACGTCGCCTGGACCTTCACGAACGCAATGGCCGACGTCCAGGACCTCTTCGTCGAGCGGATCGAGGGCGACCGTTACCTGTTCGAAGGCGAGTGGCGGCCGCTTGAGATCGAGCAGGAGGAGATCGAGGTCAAGGGGCGTGCCGAGCCCGAGCTGCTCGAGGTGCGTCGCACCCACCACGGGCCGATCGTCAACGAGGCGCTCGGCGCCGACGGCGAGGAGCCGTTGGCGCTGCGCTGGATCAGCCTCGACGAGCCGACGATCACCGAATCGAACCTGACCGTGCTCGACACCACTTCCGGGCCCGACCTGGTCGAGCGGCTGGCGGCTCACACGACGCCGGTCTCGAACCTGGTCTGGGCCGACCGGCATGGGTCGATCGGCTACAAGCTGGTCGGCCGGCTGCCGGTTCGCCGCGGTGGCTGTCCCGGACCTCCCGAAGCCGGGCTGGAGCGGCGAGCATCGAGTGGGAGGGAGCGGTCCCCTACGACGAGCTTCCCGAGCTGGTCGATCCCGAAGAGCGGCTATCTGGTGACCGCGAACAACCGGATCGTCGGCGACGACTACCCACATCACATCACCAGCGAGTACCTGGACGGCTTCCGGGCCCGCCGCATCGAGCAGCTGCTCGGGGCAAGCGAGGAGCACGACCACGATGGCTTCGAGCGCATGCAGTCGGACCTGCATTCGATTCCGGGCCTGCGAGACGGCGCGCCAGGCCAGCCGGCTGGTCCCGCCCAGCCAGCGCGAGCTGCAGGCGATCGAGCGGCTGCGCAGCTGGGACGGCTCGATGTCGCCGCGCTCGGTCGCGGCGACGATCTACCAGGCCTTCACGCTGCGGCTGGCGCGCGAGTTCACCCGCGCGGTGATCGGCGACCGCGACCTCGCCGAGCGCTACCTCGACCGGGCCGATAACGGATTCACGCCGCACGTCACCTCGCCGTGGCGCTGGCAGTCGCACATCCTCGATCTTTGGGAGCAGGGAGACGACGAGCTGGTCGGCAGGCCCTGGGACGACCTCGCGCTGGACGCCCTGCGAGCGGCCCTCGACGACCTCGCCGATCGCTTCGGCCCCGACCCCGACGGTTGGCGCTGGGGCCGGGTGCACGAGATGGAGTTCCCGCATCCGCTCGGGGCCGCCAATCCGTTGCTGCGCCGGCTGCTGAACCGACGTCTGCCGACCGGCGGCGCCCAGGAGACCGTGAGCCAGATCGCCTACGACCCGAACGTCCCCTTCCGGGCGGTCTGGGCGCCGAGCTGGCGCATGGTCGCCGACCCGGCGGACCCGGACGGCTCGCGCTGGCAGATGTTCACCGGTCAGTCCGGCCACCCGGCGAGCACGCACTACGACGACCTCCAGCAGGACTGGCTCGAGGGCCGCACCCAGCCGATGGCCGGCGAAGGCGCCTTGGGAGGAATTGACCCTACGGCCAGCGGACCGCGGCGGACACGAAGCAAGCTACGCGGGCGGCAGTCGCTCGTGAGCAGGCGTGACCAGATTCAGCTCAGCGAGGCGGAGCAGCGCGAGCTGATCGAGGCTGAGCGTGTGGTCGTCGTCGGCAGCTTCGGGCCGCGGGGCTGGCCGCATCTGATGCCGCTCTGGTACGTGCCCCGCGACGGCGAGATCTGGATCTGGACCTACGCGAAGTCGCAGAAGGTGCGCAACCTCGAGCGCGACCCGCGGGCGACCCTGCTGATCGAGACCGGGCACGAGTACGGAGACCTGCGCGGCCTGATGATCGAGGCCGAGGCCGAGATCCACCGCGACGTCGAGGTCATCGCCGGGTTCGCGGAGCAGCTGACCGTCCGCTACGCGGAGGGCATCGAGGCGGTCGAGGGCGATGCCGCCGCGGCGCTCAAGGCGCAGGCGCAAAGCGGGTCGCGATCAGCTTCGAGGCTCGCGCGCAGCGCCACCTGGGACCACCGCAAGCTCGGCGGCAGGTATTAAGGCGTTACGGGTCCAACAGGCCAGGGGGTCCATCTGGGATTGGCGGGCCGTGCTGCGCAGCCACCAGTGGTTTTTTGTCCTACTGACGATCGCGCTCGCGGTTCGGATAGCGACATGGATTGCCTATGCCCCGGCGCTCATGCTCTTCACGGACAGTTGGGGCTATCTCTCTTTGAGTCAAGACTTCAGCGTGGCGAATCATGTTGTACTGGCGCCTGATCGTCCTTTCGGCTATCCGCTACTGCTGTGGCTATTCGGTCAAGTAGGCGGGAAGCCTGGTCTCGTCACGTTTATCCAGCACGTTGTCGGACTGGCAACTGGCACGATCGCGTATGTAGCACTCGTAAGGCTCAATGTTCGACATTGGATTGCGCTCGCCGCCGCGGCGATCGTTCTGCTTGACACGTATGGCATTGCCATGGAGGAGACGCTCCTGCCGGAGCCGTGGTTCATGCTCCTGCTTGTCGGGGCGTCGTTTCTCATTGCGGCATGTCGTCCCTCGCCCTGGGTGCTTCTCGGGAGCGGTCTGTTGCTTGGCATGTCGGCGAGCTTGCGTCTCGTTGCGCTGACAGTCATCCCGATCTGGGGGGTCTACTTACTCTGGCGGCACTGGCATCGACCCCAGCTGATCGCCATCGCGCTATTGGGCTTAGCGATCCCGATTGCCGCCTACGCCACGGCCTATCACGCCGAAACAGGCAAGTTTGGCTTCAGCAATGCCTCCGGAATATTTCTCTATGGCAGGGTTGCGGGCATCGCGGACTGCACCGAAATGGATATTTCTGCGAAACAGCGTGCCCTATGCGAGCCCGCATCAGAACGTCAAGACAACCCTGGCTTCTATATCTGGAACCCGAAATCACCCGCTCGCAAGCTGTTTCCCGGTTGGGGAGCGACGCCGCAGGAACAAGCGGCGGAGGACGCGGTAATCGGTGATTTCGCGCGAGAGGCGATTCGTGCCCGACCCTTTGCCTACTTCAAGCTCGTCGGACGGGACTTCGGCCGCTTTTTTGTACCTGGAATTGAACCGTGGTCGAAGGACCCTGCTCTTTCCCTGCCTGCGAGCTTGCCTCCGAAGCCTTCATCACTTTCGCGAGGGGTCTGGCCCGACTACACGAATGAGGCGCGTTTTCCATCCTCTTTCCTGCATTTTCTTTGGAGGTTCCTTCGAACACCGAGGTGGCTCCTCGGGGGCTTGATCGTGCTCGTGCTTTGTCTAACCGGATCTGTCCTCGCACGAAGAGTGCGGGGGCGCTCCTTTTCTACGCACCACCAGCCCGAGATGCTGCTTTTTGTCGGCATGGCTTTAGCGACACTCGTGGCGACCGCCGCAACAGCGAATTTCGCCCTGCGCTACGTGGTTGCTGTGGCACCGCTGATCCTTATGGCAGGTGCGCTTGGGATTGAAGGCGCGGTCAACATGCTGCACCGCGATGTTGCAAGTCAACCTTTCTCTGATCCGTCGCGGAGAAGCGGTCTCGATGGCCAGCGCTTTCACTCCGTCACCGCCATGAGACCAAGGATCGAGGAGTGAAGTACTTACCCGGCCGCACCACTAGGCGCGACCGAGGAGCCGATTCAGGTGTGCCTGCGTCCGGTTATGGCCATGCGAACGGTTACAGCGACCACGAGCATGGCGATTGCGACGGCGGGAAACTCGAAGCGAAAGCCGGTTCCCATGGTGCCGAAGAAGAGCCCGATCTGGTGGGTCCAGGCGGCGACTCCAAGGGCACCGACCACGGCGAGCGCGAGGGTCCTGCGCCGCCAGAGCAGGTAAGCCGCGCAAACCGCGTCGATCAGCAGGTAGATCCAGGCGCGGTGAACGATCCCGCCCTCGTTCGCCGGATTCGCGAACGCGTCCTCGTAGCCGCGAGCGACTCGGTTGGCCCCTGTGAACTCGGTCTCAAAGCCGCGGGGATTGGGGTCGATGAACGGGTGGTAGATCCACATCGGCTTGCGGGTGAGGCCGATCTGGCGCAGCCACGCCTCGCCGCGGAAGTCGAGATACGTGAGCGGGTGGCCGGTGATCTGGTCGATCCAGCTCTCCCTCATGTCGGCGACCTGGTCGGCTGAGACAGGGAACTGCGTTTCGGTGTCGCTGTTGAACGCGATTGCCGTGATGTCGTCGGCCGACGTAGTGGTCTCGATCGTCTGCAGGTCGCGCGGCCGGTAGACGCTGTGCGGGAAAGCGTCTCGATTCTCATGCCGGCTAAAGGCCGCGAGGTCGTAGAGGTACAGGTACTGCTCGGGATGCACGCTCTGAACCTTCAGCACCTCGCGCTGAAACCCGACCTGGAATGCGAGCAAGCCGAGCGTGAGCGCGACGCCGCCGCCGACGGCGGCGGCAAGCCGCACGAAGCTGCACTTCCGGTCCAGCCGCGAGGCGAGCGTCAGGGCGGCGATCAGAACCGCTGCGACGACGATGCTTGAGGCTGCGTTCTGCCGCGCCGCAAGGCAGAAAAACGCGCACACCACGGCGCCGCCCAGCGCCCAGCGCATCGCCCGCTCGCGGTCGCGAACTCTTACCGCCACCGCGAGAAGCCCGAAGGTGAGCAGAAGGAAGTCGGTGAACCAGACGTCGCGGCCGATCAAGGCGAGCGAGCCGAATACCGGCGGCGAGAACATCACCGCAGCGGTGACGAGCGAGGAGCCGAGAGGGCCGAAGGCGACCCTGGCAATCAGATAGGCGCCGAGGGCGAACGCGATCGTCTGTGCCGCGAAGATCCATCCCGGGTCGATCCCCAGGGGCCAGACAAAGCGCCAGAGCCAGATCAGGATCGGGGCGTGCTGATCGTTGATGGGAATCGTTCTCGCAGCTTGGTCGATCTGCGAGAGAGTGTCGGCGCTCATGTTTCCGGGCCAGAAGCCGACGCAGATCGCGAGCACCGGCAGCAACAGCGGTGAACGGGGCGCGACCCAGCTCAGGATGCTGCCTAGGCGCAGCGCCTCGGCGGCTGCGCGCGAGCGAATGCTTGACTCGGCGGGTGGTGCTGCCTGCGGATGAGTGCCGTTGCCGATTCCTCCAGCCTGCGACTCCGCAGTGCCCCGCCCCGGCTGCGTTCTGGTCGGCATCCGCGCCGATGATAGTCCCGCCGCGGCCGCTGATTCTGGACGCCAGGCCGCTGTCCGAGTTCCGTTAGGGTGCCCGCGGATCCGGCTAGATCGCGAATAACCCACTGATGGCAGACCTCCGGATAGTGCTCGTCTCACGCGAGCTGGCTCCGTTCGGAGGAGCCGGCATAGGCACGTACGTCCGGTCAACCGCTGACGCTCTCGCGCCGATCGCCGACATCACTCTGATCACGACCGACGTGCACGAGCCGAGGTACCGCGAGCTTGCCGCGGTCGGGGACGAGCGGTTCCCCTCCGGGCGCATCGTCTTCGTGCCGGAGCCCCGCCTCGAAGACGTCGGCAACTTCTACGGGATCGAGCACTGCTGGAGCGCCCGGGCCTACGAGGCCCTGCTGCGCGAGACGGCCAACCAGCCCGCCGACGTGGTCGAGTTCCCCGATTTCCTCGGCGAGGGCTTCGTGACCGTGCAGGCGCGCCGCACCGGGGATCCGGCGCTCCGCAACACGGCGGTCTGTGTTCGTGCCTACACGCCCGGCAAGATCACGGCAATCCTCAACGGGGCCCTTCCCACCCATTTTTACGACCGCGCGACCTTCGAGCTGGAGCGATTCGCGCTCGCCAACTGTGATCGCCTGGTCTGGCCCGGCGGCGACGTGCTCGGCACCTATCGGCGCTGGTTCGGCGATGCGCTCGCCGCCCCGGTAAGGGTCCGTCACCCGGTCTCCCGCGAGCCGGGGTCGCAGGAAGCCGCGGCGGCGGTGGGTGAGAGGAATGGCCTGCGGATGCTCTACCTGGGGCGGCTGGAGCGCCGCAAGGGGGTCCACAACCTGCTCAAGGCGCTCGGCTCGGCAGGCTCCAGGGACTGGTCGCTGACGATGGTCGGCGGCGACACGCCGACGGCGCCGCTGGGGCAGTCGATGCGCGGTGTGCTCGAGCGGATGACCGGCGGCGATCCGAGGATCGACTTTCGCGACCGTGTCGAGCGCGAGGAGATTCCGGCGCTGCTCGCCGAGCATGACCTCGTGGTGATGCCGTCGCTTTGGGAATGCTGGCCTGCGGTTGGGCTGGAGGCGCTGGAGAGTGGGGTCCCCCTGCTGACCACGCCGGTAGGCGGCTTCACCGAGATGGCGCAAGCCGGGAGGTCCGGCTGGCACAGCGCCGGCACCGGTGCCGGCGAGCTCGTCGACGCGATCGATCCGCTGCTCGAGAGCCCTGAGCAGGTGAGAGAGCTGCGCGATTCAGGAGGGCCGCGCGACCTTTTCGAGGAGCTGACCGATCCCGAGGGCGTGCGCCAGAACTACACCGAGATTGCGATGCAGGCGCGCAAGCGTCGACCCACGGCCGCTCCGACGGTCAGCCGGATCGCCGCTGGTCTCGGTGATCATTCCCTACTTTCGCCTCGACCGGTTCATCGAGGAGGCTGTCGCTTCCGCCGTCGGGCAGACCTATCGGAACCTCGAGGTGATCGTCGTCAACGATGGTTCATTTCGGCGCCGTGATCGCGTTCTCTGGGCGCTCGCGGAGCGCTACCCGATCAGTGTGCTCACGCAGCTGAACAAGGGATTGGGCGCGGCGCGCAACGCAGGGATCCGCCAGAGCAGCGGTCGATACGTCTTTCCGCTCGACGCGGACGACGTCGCCGAGCCCACCTTCGTCGAACGCTGCGTCGAGGTGCTGGAATCCGAGCCCGACGTCGTCTTCGTCACCGCCTGGTTGCGCTACTTGGACGAATCCGGGGGTCCTCTCGAGCAGGTCGAGGACGGCTACCGTCCGCTCGGCCTCTTCAGCACCCTGATCGACGAGCAGAACGTTGCCGGCTCCTGCGCGGCCGTCCTGCGGCGGCGGATCTTTGATCTCGGTTACAGCTACAGCGAGGACTTGACCAGCTACGAGGATTGGACGCTTTACCGTGAGCTGCATGAGGCGCAGATGAAGGGTTGGGTGATTCCGGAGCCGCTGATCCGTTACCGGGTTCGCGGCGAGTCGATGGCACGCGTCCTTGGCAGTCCCAATCTCGAGCGCCAGCACACGGAGATGGCCGCCCACCTCGAGGAGAGGGCTTTCTCATGGACGCCGTAGAGCGGCTGAGCCGCAAAGTCGCCTCGGAGCGCACGGTGCTCGCATCCGAGCACCGGCATCGCTACGAAGTCGCGGCGCGCCTTTGTGCGGGCATGCGGGTGGCCGACGTCTGCTGCGGGACCGGCTACGGGACGGAGATCGTCAACGAAGGTGCGGACTCGGTCACCGGGGTCGACGTCGACGCCGGCGCCATCGAGGCCGCGCGGGCGGATCTGGGCGGGGCCGACGAAATCAACTTCGAGTGCAAAGACGCGATGGCGTTCCTGCGCCAGGACCTTCGCGAGCGGTTCGACGGGATCATCATGTTCGAGGGGCTCGAGCACTTGAAAGACCCGCAGGCGGCGCTGCGCGAGCTGCTGCGTCACTCTCGCGACGGATTGAAGCTCATCCTCTCGGTGCCCAACAGCCGCGCCTTCGAGGAGGGCAACCCCTTCCACCACACCGACTACGGATACGAGGAGATGCGCGCCGCTTTCGGCGACTTCGAGGACGTGACCCTGCTCTACCAGTTCCTCGCCGAGGGCTCGATGATCCGCTCGCAGGAGCTGGGTGATTCAGGCGAGCCGGCGGGGCGCTTCGACCTGCTCGATCACGGCGAGCTCGAGTACGCCAACCACTTCATAGCTTGCATCGGCTTCGGCAACTCGGCGCGCTTGGGGAGTGGAGCGGACGCATGCACCTGAACGTCGCACCGCTCTACAACAGCTACATGCTCAGCCTTGCCCAGGCCAACCGCGAGGCCTGGCGAACCAACGTCCAGCTCGCCGACAGGAGGCTGAAGAAGGCGGGCACAGCCGCCGCTGCCAGCGAGCTTCGGACCAAATCCGCTGAGATGGAGCTCGCTGCGCTGAAGCAGACCGCGAGCTGGCGGCTGATCTCGGGGCTGCGGGCGCTGCGCCGCGGCCAGCGCCGGTTGACTGGCCGGTTCCGCAGATCGCGCGCTGAGTAGCCTTGCCGCCCATGACCGACCTCAAGGGCCTCATCCTCTCGGGAGGCGCGGGAACGCGCCTGCGCCCGATCACCCACACCTCGGCCAAGCAGCTGGTCCCGGTCGCCAACAAGCCGGTTCTCTTCTACGGGATCGAGGCGCTGGTCGAGGCTGGGGTGACCGAGATCGGGATCGTGATCGCGCCTGAGACCGGGGACGAGATCCGCGCTGCGGCGGGGGACGGCAGCGACTTCGGTGCCACGATCACCTACATCCTCCAGGACAATCCTGCCGGGCTTGCCCACGCGGTGCTCACCGCGGAGGAGTTCATCGGCCGCTCGCCGTTCGTGATGTACCTCGGCGACAACCTGCTCGCTGAGGGGATCAGCAGGCTCGTCTCCGCGTTTCGCGAGACCGAGCCCGACGCGCTGATCCTGCTCACCCGGGTCGACGACCCCAGCTCCTACGGCGTCGCCGAGCTCGACGGCGACCGGGTCGTGCGGCTGGTCGAGAAGCCGAAGGACCCTCCGTCGGACCTCGCCCTGGTCGGCGTCTACCTGTTCGGTCCCTCGATCTTCGAGGCTGCGAGGGCGCTCGAGCCCTCGTGGCGCGGCGAACTGGAGATCACCGAGGCGATCGACCGCCTGATCGAGTCCGGCCAACGGGTCGAGTCCCAGGTGGTCAGCGGCTGGTGGAAGGACACCGGCCAGCTTGCCGACATGCTGGAGGCCAACCGGCTGGTGCTCGAGGAGCTGCCCGGGCGCATCGACGGCGAGGTGTCCGACGACTCCCGCGTCGAGGGCCGGGTGGTCATCGAGCGGGGCGCCTCGATCTCGGGCTCGGTCGTGCGCGGCCCGGCGGTGATCGGGCGCTCGGCAAGCGTCACGAACGCCTTCATCGGCCCCTACACCTCGATTGGCGACGAGGTAGAGGTTGCGCGCTCGGAGGTCGAGAACTCGATAATCCTCGCCGGCGCGCGGGTTATCGACCTCGGAACCCGGATGGAGGCCAGTCTGCTGGGCCGCAACGTGAGCCTGACCCGCAGCGACGGGATGCCGAAGACACTGCAGATGATGGTCGGTGACAACTCGGAGATAAAGCTCATATGAGAGTCCTTGTGACAGGGGCAGGGGGAATGCTCGGCCGCGACGTCGTGCTGGCGGCGGGCAACGCCGGGCACGTCGTATCTGCGCTTGCCCGTACCGACCTCGACGTCACCGACGCCGCGGCGGTCACGGCGCGCCTCGAGCGCGAGCGACCCGACGTGGTGATCAACTGCGCGGCCTGGACCGACGTCGACGGGGCAGAGTCCTCCGAGGAGCAGGCGATGGCGGTGAACGGGACCGGAGCCGGCGGCGTCGCGGCGGCGGCAGCCGGGGTCGGCGCGAAGGTCCTCTACGTCTCCACCGACTACGTATTCGACGGCCACAAGGACACCCCTTACGTCGAGGTCGACGAGCCGGCGCCGGGCTCCGCATACGGGCGCACGAAGCTGGCCGGCGAGGAGGCCACCGCGGCGGCCAACAAGCGCCACTTCATCGTTCGCTCCTCCTGGCTGTTCGGGACCGGCGGGCGCAACTTCGTCGAGACGATGCTGCAGCTCGCCGACGATCACGGCGAGGTGCTCGTGGTCCGCGACCAGGTTGGCTCGCCGACCTACACCTGGCACCTCGCGGCCGGGATCGTGCGGCTGATCGAGGGCACGAGCTGGGGAATCCACCACATGGCCGGCGGCGGTGCCTGCTCCTGGTACGACTTCGCGCGCGAGATCTTCGACCAGGCCAAGGTCGAGTGCAAGGTGCTCTCGGGCACAACCGACATGCTCGCCCGGCCGGCACCGCGACCCGCCTGCTCGGCGCTGGAGACCCAGCGCGAGGGGCCGATCCTGCTGCCCGAATGGCGCGACGGCCTCTCCGGGTACCTGGCCCAGCGTCAAGCCGAGCGTGAGGGAGCGATGAGATGAATGCGCTGAGCAGAGCGAAGCGATTGCGAAGCGTCAGGCTGGTGGTGGTGTTGCTTTGAAGCTCTTGGTCGCCGGAGGCGCCGGCTTCATCGGCTCCAATTACGTGCGCCGCCGGGTCGAGCTGCATCCGCAGGACAGCATCCGGGTGCTCGACAAGCTCACCTACGCGGGGCGGCGCGAGAACCTCGAGGGCCTCGACCGCGTTGAGCTGGTCGAAGGGGACATCTGCGACCGCGACCTCGCCCGCGGCGCCGTCGACGGCTGCGATGCGATCGTCAACTTCGCCGCCGAGTCGCACGTCGACCGCTCGATCCACTCGCCCGGCGAGTTCATCGAGACCGACGTCTTCGGGACCTTCGTGCTGCTCGAGGCGGCCCGCGACGCGGGGGTGCGGCACCTGCAGATCTCCACCGACGAGGTCTACGGATCGATCGACGAGGGCTCCTTCACCGAGTCCTCGCCGTTGGCCCCGTCTTCCCCGTACTCGGCCTCGAAGGCGGGCGGCGACCTGATCGTCTCGGCCTTCAAGCACACCTACGGGGCCGAGTCGCTCATCGTCCGCGCCTCCAACAACTACGGGCCGCGCCAGCACCCCGAGAAGCTGATCCCGCTGACGATCCTCAACTGCCTCGCCGCAGACCCGGTCCCGTCTACGGGGACGGGGCCCAGGTGCGCAACTGGCTCTTCGTCGAGGACTTCGCCGCCGCGATCGACATCGTGCTCGAGCGCGGCGAGCCGGGGCAGGCCTACAACGTCGGAGGCCCTGACGAGTTGCCAAACATCGAAGTGGTGCGCCGGGTTCTGGAGCTGACCGGGCGCGACGAGTCGCTGATCGAATACGTCGACGACCGCCCCGGGCACGACCGCCGCTACTCGCTGGCCTCGACGAAGCTGGAGGCGCTGGGCTGGAAGGCAGCCGTCTCCTTCGAGGCGGGAATCGAGCGGACCGTCGCGTGGTACCGCGACAACGAGGAGTGGTGGGGCGCGCTGCGCTCCGGCGACTACCGCGAGTACTACGAGCGCCACTACGGCAAGGCCCTTGGCTGATGGCGCGCCGCATCGAAAGCAAGCTCGACGGGCTGGTCGTGATCGAGCCGCAGGTCTTCGGCGACGAGCGCGGCTTCCTGGTCGAGACCTACCGCGAGGACGCCTGGCGCGAGCTCGGCGTCGAGGTCGAGTTCGTCCAGCACAACCACTCGCGCTCGGCTCGCAACACGCTGCGCGGCCTGCACTTTCAGACCGAGCCCGGGCAGGCGAAGCTGGTGCGCTGCTCGGCGGGGCGCATCTTCGACGTCGCAGTCGACCTGCGCCGCGACTCGCCCACTTTCGGAGGGTGGGAGGGCCACGAGCTCGACGACCGCTCGCATCGCCAGCTGCTCGTCCCGGTCGGCTTCGCGCACGGCTTCTGCGTGCTCAGCGAGACCGCCGACGTCGACTACCAGCTCTCCAGCTACTACGACCCGGCCACCGAGTCGGGGATCGCCTGGGACGACCCGGACGTCGGGGTCGAGTGGCCGGTGGCCGATCCACTGCTCTCAGAGCGCGACAAGGCGGCGCCGCAGCTCGCCGACGTGCGCGATGAGCTGCCCATCTGGGCGTCGTTTCGCTGACTAAATGGCGAGTTGGTTCCGTCAGGCGGAACCAACTCGCCATGTCTCACTCGACCTCGGCGGCCTCGGGACGCTCCTCGGCCCGGGCGCGACGCTTCGCCTCCAGGGCCTCGGCCTTGGCTTCCCACTTGGCGCGGGTCGCCATCGGGTCGCGGCCGGCGTCCACCGGCGGCGCCAGGGCCCTGATCTCGGCCAGCAGCCGCTCAGAGATCTCCGCCGCGTCCTCGCCAGGCTGCGTCTGCCCGGACCGGGGCTCAAAGAAGCGCACCCGCACCGCGGGCCGTCTCGGAAAGCGGACGTAGTCGGGCGTCCCCTCGACCGTGACGCAGACCAGACGCGCCTCGGGAACCTCGACCGCTAACCGGCCGAAGCCGCTGCGGGCGCGCATTTCGCGGCCGACCGAGATCGTTCCCTCGGGAAAGACACCGATGCACGCTCCGGCGCGCAGTGCTTCGATGGCGTTCGAAAGCGCGCCCGGCGTCGCCGCTCGCCCGCTCGATCGGCACCTGGCCCATCCCGTTGAGGATCGGGCCAAGGCCGCGAACGTCCCAGAGGGCCGACTTGGCGAGGGCGCGTATCTGGCGGCGCCGGCGGGCGGCCATCCCGATCGCGATCGGGTCGAAGTAGGAGTCGTGGTTTCCGGCAAGCAGTACCGGGCCGCCGCGTGGCAGCGACTCGAGTCCCTCGACTCGCATCCGGCCCCACCAGGGCAAGCGGCCGGCAGACAGCCATCGCGAGCGCGGTAGGTCGTGGTGAAGGGCTCGGGTTCGCCGCTCACTAGCGCCAGGCTACCCGGCCGGGGGCGATTCCAGCTTGGCCCGGGCCTCGGCCTCGTGCATGATCGACTCCAGCCGCATGGGCCTGCCGCCGGCAAAGGTCCAGAGCATGAAGTAGCGCAGCTCGACCCCGACTCCGCTCAGCTCGCCGGTGCCCTGCTGCAGAACTCGGACCAGCACCTTGTCCTGGCCATCGATCATCTCCTCGGCCTTGATCGTGATCCTCTCCCAGGGCTCCAGGAAGCTCTTCGTGTAGGCGGCGACCCCGTCGCGTCCGTGGTGCACCCCCGCGTCGGGGAATTCCGGCCCCAGGGTGACCGAGAAGTCGTCGTCGTAGACGGCTTCGGTTTTGAAGTCCCCGCGGCCCCAGCGCTCATAGACGCCACGCAGAAGCTCGACGTTCTCACTCGCCATGGCCGTGGATCACGCGCGTCTTCGGATCCGGCGGAAGAGGAGGATGAAAGCCCAGATGAGGAAGACGAGACCGACCAGACCCCACCCGCCCAACCCGTATGAAGCCAATGCAACGAAACAGGGAACCACGAGCGCATTGACTAGCCGGCGGCTGCGGGACTTTGGCGGCCCGACCCCTTCGCTTACACCAGGGGGACCATAGACGGGGGTCGGAGTCGCGGTGGCCGTCTCAGCAAACCAGGCGAGTTGCACGATCGCCGGCAGCAGATCGAACAGCTTGCAGATCCCAGGCGCAAAGTGCAGCCGAATCAGGAACCGCCGCAACATGCGATCAACGCTAACGCGTCGTGATTGGTCGGCCAATAGGGGTTAACCCTCTAACCGGGCATTGAGGAACCCGCTTGCACCGGTCCCTAAGATCAATGGGTTGGCCTCGAAGCGAAATACGAGTGCGAAAGACCCCCTTGCGCCGTTCTCGGCGCCCGTGCGTGAGTGGTTCGAGGCGTCGTTCGACGCCCCCACGCCTGCCCAGGCAGGCGGATGGCCGGCTATCTCGAGTGGCGCAAACACCCTGATCTGCGCGCCGACGGGCTCCGGGAAGACCCTCGCGGCGTTTCTGTGGGGGATCGACCGCCTCGCACGCGAGCCGGGGCGAGGCGAGGGCACCCGGATCGTCTACGTCTCGCCGCTGAAGGCGCTCTCCTACGACATCGAGCGGAACCTGCGCGCTCCGCTGGCCGGGATCGGAGCGAATATGTCGGCGCGTCGCCGTACGGCGACGCGAGAGGCTGGTGGGAGTTTTGATGTCACGGTCGGGCTGCGGACCGGCGACACGCCGCAGAAGGAGCGCCAGGCGATGCGCCGCAACCCCCCCGACGTCCTGATCACGACCCCGGAGTCGCTCTATCTGATCCTCTCCTCGGGCGCTCGCGAGATGCTCGGCTCGGTCGAGGCGGTGATCGTCGATGAGATCCACGCCGTCGCGCAGTCAAAGCGCGGCTCGCACCTCGCCCTGACGCTGGAGCGGCTCGAGCATCTGGTGAAACAGACCGCCAGCGACCCCGATACGCCCGGACGCGAAGCGGAGGACGTGTCGGGCATTCGTGTCCAGCGGATCGGCCTCTCGGCCACCCAGCGCCCGCTGGAGCGAATCGCTTCCTTCCTGGTGGGGCCCAAACGGGACTGTGAGGTAGTGGACGCCGGCCGATCAAAAGAGCTCGATTTGCAGATTCAGGTGCCTGTGGAGGACATGACGGAACCTGGAGCTGGGATCGGGGGGAATGGGGCCTCTTCCGCGGGTGGTGCGGAGGCCGCGATCGCGGACCGCGCGCAGTCCCCGAGCACGGCCGCGAGCGCGGACTCCGTGACAGGACCCGCGGCCGAGAGCAACGAGCCTTCGCCTGAGCGGATCGATCCAGGTCCGATAGAGGCCTCCCTCGACCCGGCCACGAACGCGCGCAGCATTTGGCCGGCGATCTACCCCGAGCTGCTGCGTCTGGTCCAGGAGCACACCAGCACGATCATCTTCGTCAACAACCGCCGCGGCGCGGAACGCCTTGCCAAACGGCTCAACGAGCTGGCCAACGAGGAAGAGCCGCAGGAGCTTCCTGCGACTGAGCACGGGGGCCACGCCAACGGCTCGGCCGCGGGTCCTGTCACGGCGGACCTACCCGCCGAACGTGCTCCCGAGTCCGCGCGTCCGGCGGCCAGGCCCGCCGCACCACCCGCGGAAGACGCTGAGATAGCGCGTGCTCATCATGGCTCTCTCTCTCACGAGGAGAGAACCGTGGTCGAGGAGCTGCTGAAGTCGGGAAAGCTGCCCTGCCTGGTCGCGACCTCCTCGCTGGAGCTGGGCATCGACATGGGCGCCGTCGACCTCGTGATCCAGGTCGAGTCGCCGAAGTCGGTGACCCGCGGCCTGCAGCGAATCGGCCGCGCCGGCCACGGGCTCGGCGAGGTCTCCAAGGGCCGCATCTTCCCCAAGTTCCGCGCTGACCTGCTCGAGTGCGCGGTGGTCGCGAAGCGGATGCGCTCGGGCGAGATCGAGGAGACGGTGATCCCGCAGAACCCGCTTGACGTGCTCGCCCAGCACCTGGTCTCGATGTCGGCGCTGGACGAGTGGGAGGTCGACGAGGTCGAGAGCCTGATCACCGCCTCACAGCCGTTCGCCGAGCTCTCCCGCGAGCAGCTCGAGAACGTCCTCGACATGCTCGACGGCCGCTATCCCTCCGAGCGTTTCGCCGAGCTGCGCCCGCGAATCGTCTGGGACCGGACCCAGGGCACGATCCGGGGTCGCAAGGGAGCAAGGCAGCTGGTCGTGACCAACGCCGGCACGATCCCCGACCGCGGCCTCTACGGAGTCCACCTTCCCGACGGGCGCCGGGTCGGCGAGCTCGACGAGGAGATGGTCTACGAGGCCCGCCCCGGCCAGACCTTCCTGCTCGGCGCGACGACCTGGCGGATCGAGGACATCACCCGCGACCGCGTGATCGTCACCCCGGCCCCGGGCGTTCCGGGGGCGGTGCCGTTCTGGCGTGGCGACGGCATCGGGCGCCCCGCCGAGCTCGGTCGCGCGATCGGCGCCTTCGCGCGCGAGGCCGTCTCCGCCGATCCAGGGAAGCTCTCCTCCGAGTACGACCTCGACCAGCGCGCCGCAGAGAACCTCGTCAACTACCTGCAGGAGCAGCAGGCGGCTACCAAGGTCGTGCCCTCCGACGAGGCGATCGTCGTCGAGCGCTTCCGCGACGAGATCGGCGACTGGCGGCTCTGCGTCCTCTCGCCGTTCGGTGGCCGCGTCCACGCGGCCTGGGGCCTGGCGCTCTCGGCGAAGATCCGCAGCGAGCGCGAGCTCGAGGTCGACGCGATCTGGTCCGACGACGGGATTGTCATCCACCTCCCCGACGCCGACGAGGTGCCGCCCTCCGACCTGATCCTGATCGAGCCCGACGAGCTCGAGGACCTGGTCGTCTCCGAGCTCTCCGGCTCGGCGCTGTTCGGCGCCCGCTTCCGCGAGAACGCATCCCGCTCGCTGCTGATCCCGCGCGCCTACCCCGGCAAGCGCACGCCGCTCTGGCAGCAGCGGCTGAAGTCGCAGAGCCTGCTCGAGGTCGCGCGCGACTTCCCGCGCTTCCCGGTCATCCTCGAGACCTTCCGGGAGTGCTTGCGCGACGTCCTCGACCTGCCCTCGCTCGACACCCTGCTCCGCGACCTGCACAGTCGTCGCCTCACCCTCGTCGAGGTCGAGACCCAGACCGCGTCGCCGTTTGCCTCCTCGCTGCTCTTCGACTACGTCGCGACCTACATGTACGAGGGCGACACTCCGAACGCCGAACGCCGCGCCGCGGCGCTTGCGCTCGACCGCGAGCTGCTGCGCGAGCTGCTCGGCCAGGAGGAGCTGCGCGAGCTGATCGACCCCGAGGCGCTGGAGGAGGTCGAGGCGCAGCTCCAGCACCTCACCGAGGCCGGCCAGGCGCGCGACCGCGACGCCCTTCAGCAGGTGCTGCGCGACCTCGGCGACCTGACGCGCGAGGAGGCGGAGCGGCGGGTCGCGGAGGGATACGCCGCCGCCTCGATGCTCGAGAAGCTGGTCGCCGAGCGCCGCGTCGCCGAGGTGCGGATCGGCGGCGAGCAGCGCTACGTCGCCGCCGAGGACGCCGGCCTGTACCGCGACGCCCTCGGCGTGCCGCCGCCTGGCGGCCTGCCCGACTCCTTCCTCGAGGCCCCGGATGAGCCGCTGGCGGCGCTGGTGCGCCGCTACGCGCGCACCCACGGGCCGTTCCCGACCGCCCAGCTCGCCAACCGCTACGGGATCGACCCGACACCCGCCCTGCGCGAGCTCGAGCGCGCCGGGGTGCTGGTGCGCGGCGAGCTCCTGCCCGGCGGCAGCGAGCGCGAGTGGTGCGATGCCGAGGTGCTGCGCCGTGTGCGGCGGGCCAGCCTCGCCCACCTGCGCCGCGAGGTCGAGGCCGCCGACCGCCGTGAGCTGGCTCGCTTCCTGCCCAGCTGGCAGAACGTCGGCGTCCACCGAGCCGCGGGCGCGGGCCCCGACCGGCTGCGCGAGGCGCTGGTCCCCCTCCAGGGCGTGGCGCTCACCCCGGCGGTCTGGGAGCGCGACGTGCTGCCTCGCCGCCTCGGCGCATACAGCCCGACCTGGCTCGACGAGCTCTGCACAAGCGGCGAGATCGTCTGGCTGGGCGCGGGGTCGCTCGGCCGCAGCGACGGCCGGGTGGCGCTCTACTTCCGCGAGGACGTGCGACTCGCCGGCCCGCCGCCCGCGAACGCGAAACTGGACCGGCCAGAGGGTGAGCTGCAGGACCGGATCCGCGACCGGCTCGCCGCCGGCCCGACCTTCTGGCTCGACCTTGCCGCGGAGCTGGAGGCCTCGCCGCAGGAGCTTCATGAGGCGCTCTGGGATCTCGCCTGGTCGGGCGAGGTGACCAACGACGCATTCGCGCCGCTGCGGGCCCCCCGCCTGCGCGCGGTGCGCGCCAGCGAGCCGCGCGGCCGCCGCTTCGCCCGGCGCCGCGCCGCCGGCGGCCAGGCCGTGCAGGGCCGCTGGTCGCTGACCGCGCCGCTCTTCGAGGGCGCCCCGGCGGCCGGGCCGCGGCTTCGCGCCCAGGCCGAGCTGATGCTGGAGCGCCACGGCATCGTCACCCGCGAGACGGTCCTCGCCGAGGGGGTGCCCGGCGGCTTCTCGACCCTCTACGGCGAGCTCGGCAACCTCGAGCTGCTTGGCACCGCCCGGCGCGGCTACTTCGTCGAGGGGATGGGCGGAGCCCAGTTCGCGCTCCCGGGCGCGGTCGAGCGGCTGCGCTCGCTGCCGGCGGCGGACGGAAGCTTTTTGATCATCGCCGCAACCGACCCGGCAAACCCCTACGGCGCCTCGCTGCCCTGGCCGAAGCTTGGGGGAACGCGGCGCCCCGCGCGGGCCCCGGGCGCCTACCTGATGCTGCGAGACGGCGAGCCGCAGGTCTACGTCGAGCGCGGCGGGCGCGGCATCCTGCGGCTGCGCGACCTCGAGGAGGCCGAGATGGCGGAGACGATGGAGGCGCTGGCCGACGCGGTCAGCGGCGGGACGATCCCGAAGCTCGGCATCGAGCGGGTGGACGGGGAGCCGGTGTTGGGTTCGGGGGCCGAGGAGCCGCTGATCGCGGCCGGCTTCTCGCGTGGGCCGCGGCGCCTGGTGAAGTCAGCCTGATCCCGGATTGTCGACCCCGGTGCTACCGTCGTCAGACGTGTCCTCCAGGGGGGACAGTGCCAGGTGGAGAAGCGCAACCGTCGCCGCGACCGGCGTCATCGCCTGCCTGCTGCTTGCGGCACCGGCGAGCGGATACGTCTACTGGACGGACGACGAGGCCGGGAAGATCGGACGGGCGAAGCTCAACGGCTCCGCGATCAACCAGAGCTTTATCACGCTGCCCGGCTCAGGCGATCTGATCGGCCTTGCAGTCGACGCCCAGCACGTCTACTGGGCGGACGACGTGCTCGGCGCGATCGGTCGCGCCAACCTCGACGGCTCCGGCGTCAACCAGAGCTTCATCGCCGGCGCCAACTTCCCGGCGGCATTGGCTGTCGATGCCCAGCACATCTACTGGAGAAACGGCTGTTGCGCGATCGGACGGGCGAATCTCGACGGCTCCGGCGCCAACCTGACCTTCATCAACAGCGCCACCCCGCTTCCGGGCGTCAACAAGATTGGGCTGGCAGTCGACGGCCAGCACATCTACTGGACCAGCACCACCACCGGGGCAGGCGACCCCGTAAACGCGATCGGTCGCGCCAACCTCGACGGCTCCGCTGTCAACCAGACCTTCATAGCCGGGGCCAACGAGCCCTACGCCGTGGCGGTCGACAGCCAGCACGTCTACTGGTCGAACCGCGGGAGCGACACCATTGGTCGCGCCAACCTCGACGGCTCCGGCGTCGACCAGAGCTTGGTCGGCGGCGCCAGCGGCATCTTCGGCATCGCCGCCGGCTCCCAGCACATCTACTGGGCGAACGGCAGCGCTCTTGGCAGCTCGATCGGACGCGCCGGCCTGAGCGGCTCCGGTGTCGACCAGAGCTTCGTCGACTTCGGTGGCTCCCCGGTGGCCGTCGCGGTCGACGCACTCGGGCCGGGGAGCGCCTTTTCGATCGTTGGCAAGAGGCTGAACCGCAAGCGCGGCATTGCGGTGTTGATCGTGAGGATCTTCGAGAAGGGTCGTCTCGTGCTCAGGGGTGCCAAGATCAAGAAGCAGACCAAGAAGGCGAAAGCCGCCAGCAGGTTCAAGCTGGTCGTCAGACCAAAGCACCGCGTCGCCAGGAAGCTCAAATCGACCGGCAAGGCGAAGGTCACGGCGAAGGTCAAATTCAAGCCAGTCGGTCGAAAACCGACGACAAAGACGACGAGGTTAACCCTGCGACGTCGCGGCTGAAGGCGCCGTGGCCGAGGGCGACACGATCCTGCGCACCGCCCGCCGGCTCGACGCTGTTCTGGCCGGCAAGCAGGTCAGTGCCAGCGCTCCGAATGCGCGCGGGCGCGCGGCGGGGATCGAAGCGCTCGACGGCCGGCGCGTGGAGCGGGTCGAATCGCGCGGCAAGCACCTACTGCTGCACTTCGAGGGCGGAATCGTCCTGCACAGCCACCTCGGCATGAACGGCTCCTGGCAGCTCTATCCGCAGGGAGCCCGCTGGCGGCGCTCGGTCCGCTCGGCTTGGGCGGCGCTGAGCACCGGACAGGCGGAAGCCGTTCAGTTCGGCGGCTCGACCCTGCGGGTTCTTCCCGAGCGCCGCCTGGCGCTGGATCCGGCCCTGGCTCGGCTCGGCCCCGACATCCTCGGTGACAACTTCGACGAGCGCGAGGCGGCGGGACGCCTGCGCCAATCCGCGGCTCGGCGGCAGGTCGGCGACGCCCTGCTCGACCAGCGGCTCGTCGCCGGGGTCGGCAACATCTTCAAGAGCGAAGGATGCTTTGCCGCCCGGGTCAATCCATGGCGCCCGCTCGGAGAGATGTGTGAGGACGAGCTCGAGGGAGTGCTGGCGAGGACCCGCGAGCTGATGAATGCCGCCACTCTCAGCGGTCGCCATCCGCGATCCGTCTACCGGCGCGCCGGCGAGCCCTGCCGGCGCTGCGGCACCCGGCTGCACTCGCGCGGCCAGGGAGACGCCAACCGCACGACTTACTGGTGCCCGCACTGCCAGCCTGGATGACCGATTCCGGATACTCACGCACCTCGATCATCCGGCGGCGAGACTTCGCGATAATCGGAACGTGGCCGTGACGGAGGAGAGCGCCGCAGATCTGCTTGGGAGGGTTCCTCTCTTTGCCGAGCTGGAGCATGACGACCTCGAGCGCTTCTCACGGGTCGCCGTTCCCCGCTCGTTTCCGGGCGGCACCCGCGTATTTCACGAGGGAGACCAGTCAGACGCCTGCTACATCGTGCGCAGCGGCAGCTTCCGGGTCACGCGGGAGCATCCCGATGGGCGGGCGATCACGCTTGCCAACCTTGGGCCGGGCGACATCTTCGGCGAGTTGGCGATGCTCGACGGCGAGGTTCGCTCGGCCAGCGTCGAGGCCCTCGACGACGGGGAGCTGCTGGCGCTGCCGGGAGCCGACGTCCGGGCGCTGCTCTCCCGGCGCCCGGAGATCACCGTCAAGCTCGTCGCGGCGCTGGTGCGGCGGCTGCGGGCGGCGAACGAGCGGATCTCGCGCCAGTCCTTTCAGACCGTCCCGAGCCGGGTCGCCGGTGTGCTGTCCCAGCTCGTCGCCGAGGAAGCCCCCCTGGGCGATCACGAGGGCGTGACCATCCGCATGAACCAGGTCGATCTCGCCCAGCTCGCCGGCACCTCGCGCGAAAGCGTCAGCCGCTTCCTCGCCGACCTCGAGCGAGCCAACGTGGTGCGTTGCGGGCGCGGCCGCGTCACCGTCCTCGACCCCGCCAAGCTGCGCAACTACATCTTCTGAGCCGGGCCGGGAAAAGCTTCGACGTCCAGCGCGAGGCGATGGTCGAGCGCCAGCTGCGGCGCCGCGGGATCAGCGACGAGCGGGTGCTCGACGCGATGCGGGCGGTGCCGCGCGACGCCTTCGTGCCGGAGCGACAGCGGCGCCGCTCCTACGCCGACTCGGCACTCCCGATCGGCAGCGGGCAGACGATCTCGCAGCCGTGGATCGTGGCGGCGATCTGCCAGGCATTGGAGTTGACCGGCTCCGAGACCGTGCTCGAGGTCGGCACCGGCTCCGGCTACTCGGCCGCGGTGCTCGCGCGGCTCGCCGCCGACGTCGTGACCATCGAACGCCACTCCGAGCTGGCCGAGGGGGCAGCGGCGCGGCTGCGCGACCGCGGCGTTGAAAACGTCGAGGTCGTGGTCGGCGACGGCAGCCGTGGCCTGCCCGAGCGAGCGCCATTCGCCGCGATTGCCGTCCACGCGACCGCACCGGCACCTCCGGGTGCGTTGATCGAGCAGCTCGCTCCAGAGGGGCGGCTCGTGGCCCCGATCGCCTCCCGCGGCGCCGACATGCTGACCCAGCTGCGCCGCCGCGACGGGGAGATCGTCAGCCAGCTGATCGGCCCGTGCCGGTTCGTGCCACTGATCGGCGAGGAGGGGTTTGATTCATGATCGGCCGCGAAACGAAGTGGAGCGGCAGAATTACTTGCGGGCTGCGCCCTGACCGGCATGTGCCGCCGCCTTACGGCAGCGGCCCAACGTCACCGTCAGGCGACCGAAGGTCGTCGCAGGAGATTCAGCAGGAGTGGGCGCGATCGCGCCCGCCGCCGCCGTTGCAGCGGTCGTGTCCGGGGCCCCCGTCGAGCTCGTCGGCGCCACCCTTGCCGATCAGCCGGTCGTTGCCTCCGCGGCCGACCAGCGTGTTCGCCCGCCCGTTGCCGATCAGGATGTCGCCCAGGTTGGATCCCTCGAGGCTGTCGACGTCGTTGGAAATGTGACCGGAGCTGCAGCCGTTGACTCCGGGGCTCGAGATCGCGCCGCCGATCTTGCCGAAGGCCGCGGTGCGCGACGGATCGAAGCCGACCTTGTCCTTGCCCCCGCCTCCTGACACGCTGGGCCCCTCGCAGGGGAAGTCGACGACCATCAGGTCATCCCCGCTGCCGCCGTTGAGGCTGTCCCGACCGGTGTCGCTCTGCAGGCTGTCGTCGCCAGCGCCGCCGGAGATGTGATCGGTGCCGGTGAGGCCGCCCTGGATGAAATCGTCCTCGGGGCCTCCGCTGAGCGTGTCGTCGCCGTCGCCACCGTTCAGGTAAGCGGCGAGAGTGCGCGGCGCGCTGCCGGCGACGCTGATCGAGTCGTCCCCCGCCCCGCCGTTAACGGTCAGGCTGTCGATCCCGGCGATCGACGCGGAGGCGCAGGTGGCCGTCGTGCCCGCCGCGTCCACGCTGCAACCGGTGCCCGCCGGCGTCACTCCGGCCGGGTCCGTGCTCAGCCCGGCCGGGTCGCTGACGATGAAGGCTGATCCGGAGATCGAGACGGTGACCTGGTCATTGCCCGGTCCGCCCGCGATGTAGAGGGTCGAGAACTCGTCGAGGGGCCCGCCGACGCCGACATAGGTCGGTCCCCCCGTCGCGGCTGCCTGCAGGCTTCGGTTGCAGCTCGAGCCCGCCGCGGCGCCACTGCAGCTGTTCGATCCGGCGCCGCCGCTGAGCTGGTTGTTGCCAGCGCCACCGTCGATCGTGTCGTTGCCGAGCCCGCCGTCGATCCGGTTGTCCTGGCCATCGCCGACCAGCTTGTCGTCGAAGGGCGAGCCGACGATGTCGCTGACGTTTCGAATCCGGTCGGTGCCGTGGGTATTGCCGACCCCGAAGCCGGCGCCGTAGGCGATCCCCTTGTTGAGGTCGGCGTAGACGCCGTTGAAGCCGAAGCCGCCCGCACCGGGCGGGTTGGCGGTGGCAAAGGAGGCGATGTCGTGGGCGCCGCCGCCACCGTCCATGAGGTCGTATCCCTCGTCGCCGCGGGCGACGTCGATATCGCCGGGGCCACCGTCGACGCGGTCGGCGCCGAGGCCGCCGTAGACGTGGTCGGCGTTGCCGGGGCCGCCGTTGAGCTTGTCGTCTCCGGGCCCGCCGTAGACGACGTCGCCATCGCCCGCGCCGCCGTTGATGCGGTCGTTGCCGGCCCCGCCGAGCAGCTTGTCGCTGCCGCCGCCGCCCTTGAGATGGTCGGTGCCGGTGCCGCCGAGGACCACGTCGTTCCCGCCGTTGCCGCCCAGGAAGTCGGTCCCCTTGCCGCCCGCGACCCAGTCGTCTCCGCCGCCGCCCTGGATCCGGTCGGTGCCGGCCTGTCCGACGATGCGGTCATTGCCGCCTCCGCCGTAGATGCGGTCGATGCCCTTGCCGCCCTTGATCCGGTCATCGCCCGGGCCGCCGCAGATGATGTCGCTGCCGCCGAGGCCGATGATCTTGTCGTCACCGCCGCGAGCATCGATGACGTCGCGGTGCGGGCTGCGCAGCCTGTCGTTGCCGTTCGTGCCGACCAAGGTGGCGTGGCGCCCTGCGCAGCTTGCCGCGAGAGCGGATGCGGGAAGCACGAGCACCGCGGCGACTATCGCCGACGCCAGCGCGACAACCCACCCTGCCGGATTCGATTTCGCTGCCATCTAGAAGCCCTATAACCATCGGCAGGCTGCCGGTCGCTCTTTTCGTACGAATGTCTAAGCACCAACGCCGTACGACCGTCCAACCGGGCCTGCGGCGGCGGTGGAAATCTCAGATAGGCTCGCTGCGCGATGCGCAGCGGCGGCATCTACGTGCTCAATTTCTACTCCGCGATCTTCGTGGATCAGCTGAAGCGCGGCCGCAAGACGGCGACGATCCGGCTCGGCGACAAGAGCGGTAAGTACGAGCGCGGGCAGGTGGTCTGGGTGACGGTGGGGTTTCGACACAGCCCGCGCGAGAAGATCTTCTCCGCGGTGATCGACGACGTCGAGATCAAGAAGGTCGCCGACCTCTCGCCGCGCGACATCGAGCACGACAACCCCGAGTTCCGCCGCCTCGACGAGACGACGAACTTCCTCGAGCAGATCTACGGCCGCCCGGTAGGGCCCGAGGACATGGTGACCGTGATCCGTTTCTCGCAGATCGTCGAAAGACCGGGTAGCCACTTCGGCAACGGCGAGACCCCCTCCCAGAACTGAGCGGGCGCGGGCCGATGGCCGAGTACCGCTTTCTTACCACCTGGCTGTTGGAGGCTGAACGGGAGCGCGTCTGGGAGGCAATCCACGACCAGAAATCGTGGCCCGATTGGTGGCGCGGGGTCGAGGAAGTGGTCGAGCTGGAGCCCGGGAATGAGAACAAGCTCGATTCCCGCACCCGGATGACCTGGCGCAGCTTCCTGCCGTATGACCTCATCTTCGAGACCCACACCACCCGCGTCGAGCGGCCACACCTGATGGAGGGCGAGGTCGCCGGCGAGCTGGCGGGCCTCGGCCGCTGGCGCCTTTACGAGCAGGAAGGTACGACCGCGGCGGTCTATGAGTGGAACGTGCGCACGACCCGGGCCTGGATGAACCTGCTCGCGCCGGTCGCCCGCCCGATCTTTCGCTGGAACCACGACTGGGTGATGGCGCGGGGCGGCGAAGGTATCGCCGCGCGGCTCGGTTGCCGGCTCCTCGCCTCCACCTGAGCTATCTGAGATCTAAGCCGGTTCAGCTTAGATTTAGCTTGACCAACAGAGCCCGGTCGCCTATTGTTCGTCGCCTTGGCACTCTCATCGGTAGAGTGCCAGCCCGCTTGCAGCACCCAGTACCGAACTTCAACTGATGGAGGTAGTCCCGAATGAATCTGAAGCCTCTGCACGACCGGCTGATCGTCAAGCCGACGGAAGAGGAGGAGATGACCGCCAGCGGCATCGTCCTGCCCGACACGGCGAAGGAGAAGCCCCAGAAGGGCAAGGTGATGGCAGTTGGTGAAGGAGAGATCAAGGAGGACGGCAGCCGCCGCCCGCTCGATGTGAGCGAGGGCGACGAGGTCCTCTATTCGAAGTACGGCGGCACCGAGATCACTGTCGAGAACGACGAGCTGCTGGTCCTGCGCGAGTCAGATGTGCTCGCGAAGGTCGAGTAACAAGGCTTAGAAGGACAAGGAGGAACGAAAACAGATGCACAAGGAGCTTAAGTACGACGAGGATGCGCGCGGCGCATTGCAGGACGGGGTCGACGCCGTGGCCAATGCGGTCAAGGTGACCCTCGGCCCCAAGGGGCGCTACGTGGTGCTGGACAAGAAGTTCGGCGCCCCGACGATCACCAACGACGGCGTCACGATCGCTCGCGAGATCGAGGTCGAGGACGTTTTCGAGAACCAGGGCGCCCAGCTGGTGCGTGAGGTCGCGACCGCGACCAACGACGTCGCCGGCGACGGCACCACCACCGCGACCCTGCTGGCCCAGACGATCGTTCGTCAGGGCCTCAAGAACGTCGCCGCCGGCGCCAACCCGTTGGCGTTGCGGCGTGGCATCGAGCAGGCCGTCGACCAGGTGGTCGAGAACCTGCGCGAGAAGCAGTCGAAGGAGATCGCCGGCAAGGAGCAGATCGCACGCGTCGCCGCGATCTCGGCCGCCGACGACGAGATCGGCAACATCATCGCCGACGCGATCGAGAAGGTCGGCAAGGACGGCGTCGTCAACGTCGAGGAAGGCCAGACCTTCGGGATGGAGCTCGAGTTCACCGAGGGGATGCAGTTCGACAAGGGCTATATCTCGCCCTACATGGTCACCGACCAGGACCGCATGGAGGCGGTGCTCGACGAGCCCTACGTGCTGATCGCAAACCAGAAGATCGGCTCGGTCCGCGACATCCTGCCGGTGCTGGAGCAGGTGATGCAGGGCGGCAAGCCGCTCGTGATCGTCGCCGAGGACGTCGAGGGCGAGAGCCTCGCGACCCTGGTGGTCAACAAGCTGCGCGGCACCTTCACAGGTGTCTCGGTGAAGGCCCCCGGGTTCGGCGACCGCCGCAAGCGGATGCTCGAGGACATCGCGATCCTCACCGGCGGCGAGGTGATCACCGAGGAGATGGGCCTGAAGCTCGAGAACACGACGGTCGAGCAGCTGGGCAAGGCACGTCGCGTCGTCGTCTCCAAGGACACGACGACGATCATCGACGGCGCCGGGTCCTCGGACGACATCAAGGGCCGGATCAAGCAGATCAAGCAGGAGGTCGAGAACACCGACTCCGACTTCGATCGCGAGAAGCTCCAGGAGCGCCTCGCGAAGCTGGCCGGCGGCGTCGCCGTGGTCAAGGTGGGAGCCGCCACCGAGACCGAGATGAAGGAGAAGAAGCACCGCGTCGAGGACGCCCTGCAGGCGACCCGGGCGGCGCTCGAGGAGGGCATCGTGCCCGGTGGCGGCGTCGCGTTGCTGAACGCCATCGACGCGATCAAGCTCGACTCATTCGAGGACGCCGACGAGCGGACCGGTGCGACGATCATCCAGCGCTCGCTGGAGGAGCCGGTGCGCCAGATCGCCGAGAACTCCGGTCTGGAGGGCTCGGTCGTGGTCAACAAGGTCCGTGACCTGAAGCCCGGCGAGGGGCTGAACGCCGACAACGGCGAGTACGGCGACCTCGTCGCGGCGGGCGTCATCGACCCGACCATGGTCACCCGCTCGGCGCTGCAGAACGCCGCGTCGATCGCCAAGAACATCCTCACCACCGAGGCGATCGTCGCCGAGCCGCCCGAGAAGGAGCCGGCGATGGCCGGCGGTGGCGGCGGCATGCCCGATATGGGCGGGATGATGTAGCTCGATTTTCGGCAGCGGTGCGGGTTCGGGGGCGTATATGACGACAAATCCGCACCACCGAAGCGTTTCTGAAGGGCCCGGCATACGCCGGGCCCTTCACGTTCGGGCCGCATTCAGCCAGCAGCCAAGTGGTGCGGGTTGCGGTCGCATGGGACGGGAATCCGCACCAGCACAGGCCGCGCCGCTGTCGCCTACCCGGAGGCCAGGACCTCGGCCATCGGCAGCGGCTTCACGCCGAGCGCCTCGGCGTCGGCGGTTCCGCGCTCGCTCACCATCGGCACCTCCATCAGCTCGGCCTCCTCCCAGGTCGCGAAGACCGCCTCGCCGAAAACCTTGCGCTGGGCGATCAGCCCGCTGCGAACCAGCGGCAGCGGGATGTGCAGCAGGGGCCGCGGCCGGCCGCTGGCGCGACTGACGAGGTCGGAGATCTCGTTGTAGCTGAGCGTCTCGGGACCGGCGAGCTCGAAGCGGTCGCCCGCTCCCTTGCCGGCCAGCGAGCCGACCACGCTGGCGGCGGCGTCGCGGGCCCAGATCGGCTCATAGCGCGCCTCACCCGAGCCCGAGACCGGCATCACGGGCAGGAATGAGAAGCGGCGCAGCAGCGTGATCCAGGGGTCCGAGTGGTCATAGACGATCGAGGGGGCGAAGACGGTCGAGTCGATTGGGGAGGAGGCGACCGCATGCTCGGCCAGCGCCTTGGCGCGAAAGAAGCGGGTGCGCTGGCTGCGTCCGGCGTTGAGCGCCGAGAAGAAGACGAAGCGCTCGACCCCGAAGCTCTCCGCGGCGCGAAGCAGCCGCACAGTCGCCAGCCCATTCAGCTCCTCGAGGCGCCGCGGTGGCTGGTCGCGGATCGTCGCCGCCAGGTGCACGACCGTGGTCACGCCGCGCAGCGCCTGGCGCAACAGGTAGGGGTCGGAGAGCTCAGCCAGGTCGCCGAGGGTGATCTGGACGCTCACCCGCATCTCGCCGAGGCGGCGCGGCTCGCGGACCAGGCAGCGGACCCGCTCACCCGACTCGAGCAGCATCGGCAGCAGCTGGGAGCCGACCGCTCCGCTGGCGCCGGTCAGCAATAGCACGTCGTAACCCCTGTCACTAGGTCGCCGGTCATTGTTCGCTCAAGACCCTAGTCAGTCCCGCTGGCCCCTAAAATGCTGCCTTCGCCGGGCCGCCTTCGGGCCGGGCACGACCGAAAACGACCCAGGAGAACTCGTCCTATGACATACGTCATCGCCGAGCCGTGCATCGGCACCAAGGACAACTCGTGCGTCGAAGTCTGTCCGGTGGATTGCATCCACCCGACTCCGGATGAGCCCGACTACGAAGCGTCGGAGATGCTCTACATCGATCCCGACGAGTGCATCGACTGCGATGCCTGCGTCGAAGCTTGCCCGGTGGATGCCTGCTTCGCCGAGGACCAGCTTCCCGACGAGTGGACCAAGTACATCGAGATCAACGCCGAGTACTACAAGTCCAAGTCTTAGGCGGCTGCAAACCGTCGCATTTCGCGGTCGTCGGTCGGGCGTCTCGCTCACGCACGCTTTCAGTGCGCTCGCTTCGACGCCCTTCCTGCGGACCACGAACTGCTCGGTTTTCGCCGCCTGCGGCTAGCGGTTGCCGCAACTTCGCGTCGCCTACCCAGTTGTAAGGGTGATGGCCGACGGTCGAACGCCGTCGGCCGGCAGGGCCGAAGCCATGTGGCGGGATGTTCATCCCCCCGGGCGCTTTGGCGCAATGAACCCGAAATCGAAGGAGTGACGATGCTCAACCGCATCCGCGGTCGGGTGGGCAGCGCCCACGTGATCGCAGTCATCGCATTGGTCCTCGCGGTCACCGGAACCGCGATCGCGCTGCCGGGACGCAACAGCGTCAACGGCCAGGACATCAAGAACGGCGCGGTCAAGAGCCTCGACGTCCGCCAGAACAACCTGCGCGGGGAGGACATCAAGGAATCGACGCTGGGCCCGGTGCCCAGCGCCAACAACTCCAACGACGTCCTCTGGGCGGTCGTGACGAACCCGAGCGCCCCCGCCAACGCGGCGTTGGCGCGTGCGGGACAGAGCAACACGACCGTCGCCGAGAGCGGCGGCGCGGTGCAGGTGAACTTCGGGCGCGACGTCAGCAAGTGCGCTTGGACCGCCACCCGCGGCTTGCCTGGCGGCGGCACCGAGCCGGCCGGCTTCGCCGAGGTCAACGGCATCAACGGCCAGCCGACCGTCGTCGAGGTGCACACTCGCGACGACACCGGGGCATCGGTGGACGGCAACTTTCACCTCCAGGTCACCTGTTAGGCGGCTGCAAAGCTGAGGGCGCTGCAAACCGTCGTCTGGCGTTGTCCTCGGTCGGCCGACTTGCTCACGTACGCCATCAGTACGCTCGCTGCGTCGGCCTTCCTGCGTCCTAGCCAGACTCGGTTTTCGCGCCCTCGGTAACTACTGCACGACGGGCAATTCGGTGCCGCTGACCGCGGCGGTCGCAGGGACCGCCGCGGGAGGCGGCGCCTGCATGACCGGAAGCTCCTGCGGCGTCGCGGCGACGATGCCGCGCGCGGCGGCTCGAATCGCCTGCGAGGCGGGCGCGTCGGGCTCGGCGATGACCAGCGGCTGGCCGGAGTCGGCGTGCTCGCGGAGATCCTCCGCGAGCGGCACCTTGCCGATCAGCGGGACGTCGAGCTGATCGGCGAGCAGCTGGCCGCCGCCCTCGCCGAAGATCGTGAAGCGCTCGCCGCCGGGGGCGGTGAAGCCGGACATGTTCTCGATCACCCCGAGGATCTCGAGGTCGACCTTCTCGGCCATCTGAGCGGCGCGGCTGGCGACCGTCTGGGCGGCCGGCTGGGGCGTGGTGACGACGACGAACTTCGCCTGCGGGAGCAGCTGGGCGAGGGTCATCGAGACGTCGCCGGTGCCCGGCGGCAGGTCGAGGAGCAGGTACTCGAGCTCCTCCCAGGCGACGTCCTCGAGGAACTGCTGGATCGCCTTGTGAAGCATCGGGCCGCGCCAGACCACCGGCGCGTTCTCCTCGACGAAGAAGCCGATCGACATCACCTTGACGCCGCTGGGCGAGACCAGCGGCATGATCTTTCGCTCCGCGGAGACCTCGGGCTTGTCGTTGACGCCGAGCATGCGCGGGATCGAGTAGCCGTAGACGTCGCAGTCGAGGGCACCGGACGGATGCCCCTCGGCCTGCAGCGCCGCGGCCAGGTTGGAGGTCATCGTCGACTTGCCGACGCCGCCCTTGCCGGAGGCGACGCAGATCACGTTCTTGACCATGGCCAGGGCGCCCTCGGGAAGCTTGCCGCGTCCCAGCGTCTGCTGCAAAGCACCCTTCTCGTCGTCGGAGAGAACGTCGAAGCCGACCTCGACCGAGCTCACCCCGGCGACCGAGCCGACCTGCTCGGCGACCGCCTGCTGGAAGTGCGAGCGGATCGGGCAGCCGGGGGTCGTCAGCGAGACGACGACCTCGACCCGGCCGCCGTCCCTGATCTCGATCGAGCGGACCATGCCCAGCTCGACGATCGAGCGGCGCAGCTCCGGGTCGATCACGGCCCGCAGCTTCTCGGTGATCTGTTCCTGGTCTATCGCTGTCATTCGAAGAGACGTCCGAGAAGCCTCGGACGTCCACAGCATTGTCTCAAAGTGCTGCGGGTGGGATGAATCGCGGAGCAAGCTGAGCGCTATGCGGCGCTCAACCTGCCCGTCAGCGCTTTGGTGGGTGGGGTTCTCAGCCGCCGACGCCGCCGGTCGGCGGCACGGGGTCGTTCGGGTCGGTCGGCGTCGTCGGCGATGGCGGGGGTGGCGGGTCCGGCGCCAGCGCCGGGTAGCGGTGCTGGCGCAGGTTGCGTGCGATCACGTGCCGGCTCTTCGGATAGTTCTGGATCCGGTAGGTGTTGCGGGTTCCGAAGTCCTGGTAGTAGACGAGCATCCTGGTGCGCCTGTGGTGGCGAACCCAGGCGAACAGGCGCTTGACGAACTTCGGGTCGTCGCCGGCGGAGACGCCCCACTCGGTCAGCGCGAAGGGCTTGCGGCGGAACTTCTTCGTCCTGTAGAAGCGCTTCAGGCTCTTCCAGACCGGGTACTTCGAGTAGATGTCGGTGCCGACCCAGTCGACGTACTTGGCGCCCGGATAGAAGCGAATCGGGCGGTTCTTGCGAATCGCCGGGGAGCCCGCTGGAAGCGGGCTCCAGACCATCGAAACGGGCGCGTACCCCAGCGCGTTCGGCTCGATGCCGTTGCCGGCCTGGCGGTCGAGCGGCGGCAGCTTGGCGGCCGCGAGCTTGGCGTTGATCTGCGCCAGCGTGCCGCCGCCCCGGACGATGATCGCGACGCGGCGAAACGCCTCCCGGTACCAGTAGGGGCTGTAGGAGCGACCCCGCGATTTGCCCCTGCAGTCATAGGCGGCCCAGCCGTTGAGGCAGCGGTTCATCTCGCCGAGCGGCCGGATGTAGGCACGGATCTGGCGGGTGGCAAAGCTCGAGTTGAGCCGCAGCAGGTAGTCGTCCCCTCCCGCGAGGGCGATCCCTCTCGGATTGATCAGCTCGGCCCCGCTCTGATCGTCGACGGTCGAGATGTGCAGCATCGGCCTCGCCTGCGCCAGCCCCCAGCGCGGGATCGAGTAATGGAGGCTGTTGCCCCAGGGATGGAAGGTCTCGATCACCGCGGGATGCTTGCCGACGCTCTGCGCGAAGGCGGTGAAGCCCTCGATCTGTCCGGTGTCTGTCACCCCGAAGAAGACCTTGCCCCTGGGGGCCGGCAGCAGCTCGCCCGAGGCCGTCGCGGCGGCGCCGAGGCAGGCGAAAGCAAGCGCCATCGCGAGGATGAGGCGCCGCCGCGATCGACGCGGGGTGCTTGTGCCGCCGGGTGCTCGCACAGTTTCCGCAACACGGTCGGGCGCCGACCGTTGCGGACCGAGCACGTTATGCGGGCGATGGGGCGGGGCTGCACGAAGCGTCGCAGGGGTGCCCGATCGCAAAGGGTGAGCCCTCCCGGGCATCCCGATAGGGTTGACCGCGATGTCCGAGGCCACCCTGCAGACCAGCGCCGGGCCGATCGCGGTGGAGCTCTTCGACGAGGACGCTCCGAAGACGGTCGAGAACTTCCGCAAGCTCGCCGCGGACGGCTTCTACGACGGCTTGATCTTTCACCGCGTGATTCCCGACTTCATGATCCAGGGGGGCTGCCCGGAGGGGACCGGGACCGGCGGGCCGGGCTACACGTTCGAGGACGAGTTCAACCAGCACAAGATCGTCCGCGGCGCCCTGGCGATGGCGAACGCCGGGCCGAACACCAACGGCTCGCAGTTCTTCATCGTCACCACCGACGCGGCGCCCTGGCTGGACGGCAAGCACACCGTCTTCGGCCGGGTCAGCGACGGGATGAATGCGGTCGATGCGATCGAGGGAGCCGAGACGGACGGATCCGATCGCCCTACTGACCCGCAGGTGATCCAGCGGGTCGAGCTGTCCGGCTGAGCGCCAGCAGGACGGCGCCCGCGGCGAGCTCCCCGATGCCGCCGATCAGCGAGACGTAGTTGACGATGTCCCGTGCCGTCTGCGAGGGGTCGGGCGGCACGTCGAGTCCGGAGAGCAACTTGTCGTAGAGGAAGTCGAGCAGCGATTCGGGGACGCCCGCGGCATGCAGCGTGAGGGTCACGGCGCCGCCGAGCAGGAGAAGCAGGCCGGCGATCAGGAGGCGTCGATTCAAGCGGAGGGGGAGGGATTCGAACCCCCGGACCGAGAGGACCCGGTCAACTGCTTTCAAGGCAGCCGCATTCGACCACTCTGCCTACCCCTCCGGGCGGGGCTAGAGCCGAGAAGCCTAGCCGGGCCGGCGACCGCAAAGGAAATTGCTTGTAGCGCGATCCCAACATCCGTCCAGGCACGATCTGCATACCCAGAACCAAGGTTCAGGCGACTCGTCCATGTGCTCGCCGATAGAGCGCCCAGTCGGCACAGAGCAGCATCTCATCGCTCGGGGCGTCGTGCGGAGCACCGCGGCCTCGCCGCTGGCCGTGATGTCCTGCCCGCATCAGCGATCTGGTCAGCGATCGACACAACGCAGTCTCTCAGTCACGGCGGCCGGTCGCGGTCGGTCGTCGAGAGCACAACGTTCCGAACTCCTCGCCGCCCTCACGCCCGAGATCACCGGCCAGGCGCAGACGCTGAACGCCCAGACTGGCCAACACGATCGCCCATGCCTGACCGTGTTCGTTGACCTGCTTGAAGCGGTCGGGTGGAACGATCACGGTTCAGGCGATAACAGCGGTTCCAACAGCGCTGCGCGATCTGCGCTTCAAGTGTCCACTACAACACGCAGTTCGGGCAGCCCGGTCAAAGGCCCGTTGACGCCCGCACCTCGGCGATCGCGAGTTGCGGAGGTTCGAGAGCACCGGCGCCGGCTTGTGACCCGACCTCGTCGCACTGGCGCCGCTGCCGTGGCCGGGGTGCTCGACCAGCACCGAGCCGATCACCTCTCTGCCGACCAGCAGCGGCTGGCAGGTCGAGCAGGCCTCGAGCGCCCCCAGAGTCGCATGGCAGTGATCTCCGGATCGCCGCTGCCCGCTCGTCGTGGCGGCTCCGCCGCACCGCCAGGCAGGTGGCGTCTCGGCGTGCGCCGAGCGGGGCCGGAGAGCGGGTCCTCGTCGCCGAGCTTCTCGGATGGCTCGAGCCGGTTGGCGCTGTTGTTTCGGTTCAGGACCACCACAGCAGCTGTCCGGGATCCGCTCCTCGAGATGGCGCTTGAGCAGCATGTGCGCCTCGGGCTGGTCCTGGGCGACCTGCAGCGCCTCGCCGAAGCGGGCCTTCGCATCGACCAAGGCGGCTTCGGTGCGGCCTCCTGAGCCTGCTCGCGCTCGCGGGCCAGCGGAGAGTCTGCGCTCGCGGCGGAAGATCAGGAACGCGATCGCGCCGAACAGCAGGCCGAGCCCGATCACGAGCCTGACCGGGACCAGCGCCGCCTGCGTGCAGCTCGTCCTGGCGGTTGACCGCGAGGCGTTGCCGGTACTCGGTGTTGGCGGTCACGAAGCTGTCCAGAAGCTGGTCGCGGCGATCGAGCGAGCCTGCGCGATCGCGGCAGCCCCTGGCGCGATGCGCTCGACGTCGCGGCGAGCGAGTCGGTGCCAGCGTTCCGATGCGTTCTTCTGGCGGTCGAGCTGCGAGAGCTCGACCGTATCGTCGCTGGAGAGCTCGCGGGCGGTGCGGAAGTCGGCGTGCAGGCTTCGCAGCTCGATCTGGAAGTTGGCGATGAAGTCCGCCCGCTTTCCGTCCAGGAAGTCGCTCACCCGCTGGCTCTGCTCGAGGATGTCCGCGTGCAGGTCGTTGGCCACCTCGGCCTCCTCGAAGTTCTCCTGCGCGGCGCGTGCGCTGGGTTTCGGACGCGACGAAGCACGGCGGCGGCGATCGCGCAGATCGAGAGCAGAGCTATGAGCCAGATGCGCACCGTGAATCCCTCTCAGGCCGTGCATCGGCCGGCGCGCTGCGACAAATCTAGAGCGCTCGGCGCCTTCGACCACGCCTGGGGCCTGAGGCGCGGATCTGAAGCGGAGGGGGAGGGATTCGAACCCCCGGACCGGGAGAACCCGGTCAACTGCTTTCAAGGCAGCCGCATTCGACCACTCTGCCACCCCTCCGTGCAGGGCCCGGCAAGAGTATCCGCGCAGGCGTCGCCCGTTCCACGCCTGGTCGAGGCTAAACAGCGGGCCCCAATCCGCCGATACAGAGGGGAATCGGAGCCTGCGCTCCCCTGCCTGCATGCGCCGCTTTGCGCACATCGCGAGCATCGTGCCGGTCATCGTGGCCGGCATGCTCGCGTGCGCGCCGAGCGCGCTCGCCGCCCCCTCTCCCGCCGATGACGGTCACGGTCGAGCAGCCCACCGGCTCGACCGGCAACTACTTCGAGGTCACGGCGGCGGCCGGGCAAACGGCGGCGGCCGGCAACCTGATGCTGAAGAATCAGACCGGCGATCAGATCACCGTCCTGCTCGATCCGGTCCAGGGCCTCACCGCCAGCACTCTCGGATCCGCCTACGGTCTCCGGGGCAGCAAGCAGAGCGGGTCCTCGGGATGGGTCGTGCTCGGCAGCCGCCGCGTGACCCTTGGTCCGCACGCGGGCACTCAGGTGCCGGTCTCGGTGCGTGTGCCGGGCGGCGCCGGGCCCGGCGAGTACCTGGCCGGCGTCGGGGTGCAGCCGGCGGGTCCGGGGCAGAACGTGCAGCTGAAGGGCAACGTGGCGATCTCGCAGGTCGAGCGCTACGCCGTCGGGGTGCTGACCCGGATCCCGGGTCCGCTGCATCCGGCGATCAAGCTGACCGGCGTCGGTCTCAGTCGCGAGCCCTCGGGAGTCACCTTCCAGATCCGGGGCCGAAACACGGGCAACGAGATCCTCAAGAACGTCCACGGCGTCGCGACGATCAGCCAGGACGGCGATCAGGTCGCGCGCCGCAAGCTGGGCCCGGGCACCTTCGTGACCGGCACCTCGATTGCCTATCCGCTGCTCGTCCCGAGCCTACGACCGAGCGCCGGCACGGCCTACCGGGTGCAGGCCCTGCTTCGTTACCCAGGCGGCGTCGCGCGGATCGACCGCGTCGTCCACTTCGGCGAGATCGACGCCCGGCGGCAGGCGGCCTACGGCGGCCCGCAGGTCAACGCCGGCGGTGGCAGCAACAAGCTGATCCCGATCATCATCCTGGCGCTGCTCCTCATCGCTGGCGCTCTCGCCGTGCTGCGGCTCCGTCGCCGTCGCCTCGGTTGCGGCGAGGCGGCGCTGCGCAGAGCCCTCCCCGGTGAGATCTCCCGCGCACAGGAGAGTGGTGAGCCACTCAGTGTCACCCTCGTGCCGGTCGACAACGGCCACCGCCCCGCCAAGCTTGCGGCAGGCGTGCGCGAGAGCCTGCGCCCCCGCGACCGCCTCTTCCACCTCGACTCGGGCCTGATCGTCGTCTCGCCGTCCACCACCCCGGAGTCGGGGGAGATGCTCGCCGCGGACATCCGGCGCAACCTGGCCCGCGGCGGATTCGACGGCGGCGCCGTAATCCCGATCACCAGCGCCGCCGAGAGCAGCGCCGCGGAGCTTCTCGAGGCCGCGGAGGCGGTTGCGGCGGACGCCTCGGTCGTGGGCGGTGGGAACGGCGACGGAAACGGCGGGAACGGCCAGAATGGCGAAACGGTAGCCACAGCGGCAAGGCACCGCGCGAGAGCGGCGTGAAAAGCAGTGCGCAAGGCGAGGTGAAGCAAAGTGGCACGGAAGCCCCTGCTGTCGGCAGCCGTGGCCAGGCGCACGACGCCTGATCGCCCCCGCCTCCCCTGGCGCCCCCTCCTTGCTGCTGGCCGGCGCGATCGCGATCGTCGCCGGGCTGAGCGGCTGCGCGATCCTCAAGAGCGTCACCTCGAGCCAGCTCAACTACATCGGCAAGGTGCAGCTGACCACGGTGATCTGCGCGACCGACAAGAACTCCAACCACTCCGGCTACAGCCCCGCCGATTCGGCCTGCCAGGGCAACACCGCCGCCAAGCTGGGCAACAGCGGCTTCGACTCTGCCAACGGGGCAAATGCGCAGATCAAGGTCGCTTATCGGGTCCCGAGCAGCGTTACAGCGCCCGCCAGCTTTACGAGCACCAACACCTCCAGCCCCCCGGCGACCCCCTGCGGCAGCGGCATCGTCTTCAACCAGAGCCCCAGCTACTCGGCTGCGCTCGAGAGCACCACCCCCGCGGGCTCCGGCAAGCAGTGGGTCGGCTACCTCTCGACCACTCAGAGCTTCACCAGCAGCGGGTTGCCAATACATCACCGCCTCGCCGCAGTTCACCCTCAACCAGAGCTCCAACCAGCCGTTTACGACCCCGTTCGGCTATCGCGTCGTGGTCGGCTGGCGGCTCGTCAACGACAGCCAGCCCGGCAACGACTCCTCGCGCGCCGTGACCTGCGGCAGCAACGCGTTCGCCGATTTACAGCGACGGCATCGACAGCGACAACAACGGCAGCCTCGACGAAGCGGGGATCTGCGTCGACACGCCGCAGGGCGGCGCCTCGGCGATCTCCAGCGACCTCAGCCAGGCGACCCGCGACCTGGGCGTGATCCCGACCAACACCTCGGTGAACGCCGGCGGCACGGCGAGCGTGCCCTTCAACCTCAAGTGGTCGGGCGCCGCGAGCGGGGTCGCGTTCAACGTCAGCGCCGCCACGACCGTGCCGGGAACGACCGCGACCCCATCGATCACCACCGTCACCCCGCCGGCCAACAGCAACAACAACATGACCGTCAGCGTCCCGGTCCCGGCGGGCACCGCGCCGGGCACCTACAACGTCACCGTCACGGCCACAGGGACCGGCGCCGCCGCCGGCCAGACCCGCTCGGGAACCGCGCAGCTGACCGTCGGGGCGCTGATCTTCAACCCTGCCCCGACCCTTCCCTCACTGGGCACGATCACCCTGAACGGCCAGGCGCAGACCAAGAACGCGCAGATGAACAACTTCGGGGTCAACGACACGACGACGAGCCCCGCGGGCTGGAACGTCACCGTCGCCGGGGACGGCAGCGGATCAAACAGCGCCATCTTCAAGCAGTACTGCAACAACGGCGGCAGCGCCTGCGGCTCGCACCCGCGAACAGCTACGTCTCCGGCGGCTTCTCGCTGCCCGCCAACTCGCTGACCCTGAACTCGACCGGCGCCAGCTTCAGCGGCGGCACGGGCTCCGCGCCGACGTTCCAGTGCGCGGGCGGAAGCTGCGCGATCGACTCCGCCACGCCGACCAAGATCGCCTCCGCGACGAGCGGCAACGGGACCGGGCTCTGGAGCACCGGCGGCTTCTCGTCCTCTTCGATCGCGCTCTCGACCGCGAGCACGCTGCGGGCGCTGCCCGCCAACGAGATCTACAGGCTCAACGTCGTCTGGTCGCTCAACAGCGGTCCCTAGGTCAAGCCGGGTCTCTCAGCCTCTGCGCAGGTAGCTCCTCTTTAGGCTTTGCGGCATGGCGACGACGGCGAGGCGCCCGCTGGCTGGCGCGCACAGCTGGCGCAACTGGGTCGGGGACCAGGCTTGCAGCCCGGCGACGGTCGAGCGGCCGCGCAACCGCGACGAGCTGATCGACGTCGTTCGCAGCAACGCCGGGGCCGGCCGCTCGCTGCGCGTCGCCGGATCCGGGCATTCGTTCACCGAGGCGGCGCTGACCGACGACGTGATGGTTCGCATCGAGGCCCTCGACAGGGTCCTCGACGTCGAGCGCCGAGACCGGCCTGGTCAAGGTCGAGGCGGGGATCCGGCTCGCCGATCTCAACGAGCGCCTGCACGAGCTCGGGCGGGCGCTGGAGAACCTCGGCGACATCGACCGCCAGACGCTCGCCGGAGCGATCTCGACCGGCACGCATGGCACCGGCGCGGAGCTGCGCAACATCTCCGCCCAGGTCGAGGCGATCGAGCTGGTCACCGCCGACGGCGAGCTGCGGGAGCTGAACGGCGCCGGCGCGGGGGACGAGCTGCTCGCCGCCCGGGTCGGGATCGGGGCGCTGGGCGCGATCTACTCGGTGACGCTGCGCACCGTCCCGGCCTTCACCCTGCACCGGGTCGACACGCCGCGGCCGCTGGCCGAGGTGATCGCCCGCTTCGACGAGCTCGCCGAAGCCAACGACCACTTCGAGTTCTTCGTCTTCCCGCACACCGAGACCGCGCTGACGATCGAGCGCAACCGCTCCGCGGATCCGCCGCGCCCGCGCGGCGCATTGCGTGCCTGGGCCAGCGACGTGGTGGTCGAGAACACCCTCGGCGACCTGGCCCTGCGGCTGACCCGCCGCCGCCCCTCGCTGATCCCGCGGCTCTCGAAGGGGGCGGCGAAGATGATGTCGCAGGGCGAGCGCCTCGATCGCAGCTACCGGATCTTCGCCAACGAGCGCCGCATCCGCTTCACCGAGATGGAGTACTGCCTGCCGCGCGACCGCGGCCCGGAGGCGCTGCGCAGGGTCCTGGAGCTGATCGGGAGGCGCCGCTTCGAGGTCGCGATGCCGATCGAGTGCCGGGTGGTCGCCGCCGACGACGCGCTGCTCAGCCCTTCGCATGAGCGGCGCAGCGCCTATATCGCCGTGCACCAGTACCAGGGCATGGAGTGGCGCCCCTACTTCGCGGCGGTCGAGGAGATCATGCTCGGCTACGAGGGCCGGCCGCACTGGGGAAAGCGCCACTTCCAGACCCACGAGACGCTCGCCGCGCGCTACCCGCGCTGGGCGGACTTTCAGGCGGTGCGCGACCGACTCGACCCCGACCGCGCCTTCCGCAACGAGTACACCGACCGCGTCCTCGGGCCCCTAGAGCGGGGCGCTACAGGAAGGTCTTGCCCTCGCCCCGGTAGGTCGGCACCTCGTCGACGATCTCGCCCCCCTCGACCAGGTAGAGCGAGTCGAAGCGCTCGCAGAGCTCGCCGGCCTTCGCGTGGCGTAGGTAGACCCGGTCGCCGACGCCGAGCGCCGCCGGCCGCCTCGCCGAGCAGCGGCGTCTGCACCTCGCCGGCGCCCTCCTCCGGATCGAGCCGCAGCCCGTCCGGCAGCCATGGCGTCGGCAGCCGCATCGCGTCGCCGCCGCCGGAGGCCAGATAGCCGCCCCCGAGCGCGGTCGCGACGCTCGGCGCCGGCTTGCGCACGATCGGCAGCGCGAAGGCGGCGGCCGGCGTCAGCGTGAAGCTCGTGTAGTGGTCGAACAGGGTCGGGGCATAGAAGCCCGAGCCGGCGGCGATCTCGGTCACCGAGGGGTCGGAGGCGGTGATCTCGAGGCTGCCGGTGCCGCCCCCGTTGACGAACTCGAGCGGCCCGAACTCGTGCACGGCGACGACGATCCGCCCCCGGCGCACGAGCAGCTCCTTGGTCGAGCGCCGCTGCATGAAGCGAATCGCAGCCCCTCGGAGCTTCCGGCCAGGGGGCCGGTCGCCGACCCCGGCGATCTGGCCCTCGTAGGCCATGACCCCGACCAGCTGCAGCTGCGGGCGGCGCTGGATCTCCCGCGCCAGCTCGACCGCCTGCTCGACGCTGTGCACGGGCGAGCGCTTCGGGCCGACCTTGCGGCCCATCGCCCACCATCCCGCGTCGACGTCCATGCAGACCCGCACCGCGCCGGCGCCGCTGCCGAGCACCGACTCGATCATCTCGAGGTGCTCGCCGCAGTCGACCATCAGCACCGGCGCCCCGCTCGGGTTGGCGGCGCTGCGCACCGCCAGCTGGGCGAGCGCGTCGACGTCGGCGGTCGGGTAGGCGAGGACCATGTCCTCGAACCCCGCTTCCTCGAGCCAGAGGGTCTCGGGGAGGGTGAAGGTGAGCAGGCCGCGGAAGCAGTCGTCGCGGGCGAGGATGCGCTCGAGCAGCGCCCGGCAGCGCAGCGACTTGGTGGCGACGCGAATCGGCTTGCCGCCGGCGCGGCGCAGCATGTCGTCGGCATTTCGCCACATCGCGTCGAGATCGACGAAGGCAAACGGCGCCTCGACCTCGGCGAAAACCTCCTCATAGCGCGCGTGCGACTGCTCGGGGACGGGCACCGCGCGAGCCTATAGGCCGCGGGAGGCGCGACTATCATCGACCTGCGCCCGGAGAGGTGGCCGAGTGGCTGAAGGCACTCGCCTGCTAAGCGAGTAGGGGGCGCAAGCTCTCTCGAGGGTTCGAATCCCTCCCTCTCCGCTGTCCGGCAGGACGAAATCCCAATGAAGCGTCGACTACCACTCGCAATAGGCGTCGTCCTCGGATTCGCCGTAGCGGGCGTCGCCCTGGCCTACGCGCTCGTCGCGTTCGGCGGCGACGACCGTGACACAGGCGCTCCCGGAACGCCACGGGGCGGCATCGCCCCGCGAGGCGCTCCAGCGCGATCTGAGCCGAAGCGCCCGGTTCCGAGCCTGGCGACTCAGCCACCGCGGGGCGCTACTTCGAGATCCTCTCGCTGCGTGACGGAGTCGAGGTGCCGCTCTACGCGAGCCCGGGCGGGAAGCTGGTGCGCTCGGTGAGCTCGCGCTCGGAGTTCGGCTCTCCCCGGGTGCTCGCGGTGGCCCGTGAGCGTGGCGCTGGCTCGGAGTGACCACTCCGTTGCTCCCCGACGGCGAGCTCGGCTGGGTGCGCTTTGACGACGCGAAGCTCGACCGCTATTGGACCCGCTACTCGTTGAGCGTGCTGACCGCGAGGCGGCAGATGGTGCTTCGCTACGGCCGCCGGGTCCTGCGCCGCTTCACGGTCACGGTCGGGACAGCCGCCAGCGCCACCCCTGACGGGCGCTTCTCGGTCACCGACGCGCTCGACTTCGGAAACAGCCCCGACTACGGCTGCTGCGCGCTTGCCCTCTCCGGCCACCAGGACCATCTTCCGGTCGGCTGGCTCGGCGGCGATCGAATCGCGATCCACGGAACCCCGGGCCCGGTCGGCGAGGCCGCGTCGCACGGCTGCATCCGGGCCACCGACGCGACGATGCGGGCGCTCTTCAGGCGCGTTCCGCTCGGCACGCCGGTGTTCGTCTCATCCTGAGCGTGCTCCTGCCTGGCGGCGCGGCGTAGGCCGGGCGACGCCTGGCGTCGGCAGGGAGAGCGTCGGCGGCAACGAAGCTCAACCGACCACGCGAACTGCCATGTTCGAATGTGGCGGTGACCTCATTTGACCGAGCGCGCAACCAGCAATCCCATTGGGCAACCGGACCCGTTCGCGGAGTTCGCCGCTTCGAGCGTCGTCGAGGCGGACGACCGCCACGCGATCGCCGAGCAGCGCCCGGTGCCGGAGCTCGACAACCACGCCGGCGTCCGCCACGCCGGAGCCCTTTTCGCGGTCGGTTACGCCGCCTCCCGGGCCCTCGTCGCGGCGGCGCTGGCGCCGCATGCCGGCTCGGTCAGGGCGCGCATGATCGACAGCGAGATCGCCTACGAGAAGGTCGTCGCCGGTCAACTGGTGACCGCGACCGCCGAGCCCGGCGACGCCGACTGGGACTCGTTGCTCGCCCGCGCCGGGGCCGGCGAGGGAGCTCAGCTTCCCACCCGGGTGACGTTGCGAGACGAAGGAGGGCGCACAGTGACCGCGATGAGCATCTGCTGGCAGGTCACCCCCGCCGGCGGGGAAGGGGACCGATGAGCGGCAATGAACGCGAGGGCTGCGCGCTGGTGACCGGCGCTTCGAGGGGGATCGGCGCCGCGATCGCGCTCGCCCTTGCAACTGACCAATGGTCAGTTGGGGTCAACTACAGGCAGGACGTCGAGGGCGCCCGCAAGATCGTCGAGCAAATCGCTGCAAATGGCGGTCAGGCGCTTGAGATACAGGCGGATGTAGCCGATGAAAGCTCGGTGCAGAGCATGTTCGAAACGCTCGAGAAAAGGTACGGTCCGGTGCTGGTGTTGGTCAACAACGCCGGTGTGCGTCACGATCGGCTCACCCAGGGCCTCGACGCCGAGGACTGGAGTCGCGTCATCGACGTGAACCTCAACGGCGCCTTTCACACCACTTCGCGTGCCATCGGCCCGATGATGCGCAAGCGCTTCGGCCGCGTCGTCAACGTCAGCTCGATCTCCGCGGTACGCCCACAGCCCGGCCAGGCCGCGTATGCCGCCTCGAAGGCCGGCCTGGAAGGATTCACCCGCAGCGTCGCGCAGGAGGTCAGCCGCCGGGGGGTAACGGTGAACGCCGTCGCCCCCGGCCTCGTCGAGACAGACTTCGTTCCGGAGCAGATGGCATCCGATCAGGCCAAGGCCGCAGTCCCTGCCCGCCGCTTGGGCGACCCGCAGGAAGTCGCCTCGTTGGTCAGCTATCTGGCCTCCGAGGAGGCCGGTTACATTTCCGGAACCGTCATGACAATGGATGGCGGCTTCTCGGCCGGGTTGGGAACCGCCGGCCGGTATTGGCAGCCGAAGGAAGCGAGCCCGACCGACGCCTAGCCGGCCCGGTCAGATCTTCATGGAGCCGATCGCAACAGCCACCCGTGATCAGATCGCGCAGCGAATCCGTGCTGCGCTGATCGAGTTCGGCGCCGATTCGGAGAAGCTGCAGCCGCAGGCGACTTTGGAGGAGCTCGACATCGACTCCCTCGACCTCTTCGAGCTCGGCCAGATCCTGCATCAGGAGTTCGGGATCGAGGTCGATCCGCAGGACTTCGAGGATGTCAGCACTCTCGGCGAAGCCGAGGATGCGATGTTGAGCTACACGAAGTGAGTGGCGCCCCCGCTGCGATAACCGGCGTCGGAGCAGTCACTCCGCTCGGGATCGGATCCGAGGTCCTGTTCGATAAGTGGTCGCAGGGGGTCAACGGGCTCGAGGACGGCCTCGGCGTCTGCAAGGAGTTCGACGCCGGCGAGATCGTCTCGCGAAAGGAAGCGCGCCGCACGGAGCGCTTCGCGCAGCTCGGCCTGATGGCGGCCGACGAGGCTCTCACCCAGGCCTGGGGCGAGGAATGCCCCTACGACCCTCGCCGCATCGCCTGCGTGATGGGCGTGGCGTTCGGGGGGATCGAGACGATGACCACCCAGCTCCAGGCGATGGAGTCGCAGGGCTCCGACGCAGTCTGGGTGCTCACCGTCCCGGTCTCGATGCCGAACGCGCTGCCGGCGATCCTCTGCATGCGCCGGGGCTTTCGCGGCGAGACCGCCAGCATCGCCACCGCCTGCGCGTCGAGCGCCCAGGCGATCGGCGCCGGGCTGCGGATGCTGCGGGCCGGGAATGCCGACGCCGTGGTCGTCGGCGGCGCCGAGTCGAGCATCAACGAATACGGGCTGGCCCTGTTCCGCAACGCCGGGGCGCTTTCGCGAACCGGCATCTGTCGCCCCTTCGATCGGCGCCGGGACGGATTCGTGATGGGCGAGGGAGCCGGCGTCCTGGTCCTGGAAAGGGGCGAGGCGGCGCGCGAGCGGTCCGCCGAGATCCTCGGCTACGTCTCGGGCTATGCCTCGACCACCGACGGCTTTCACCTCACCGCATCGGAGCCCAGCGGAGAGGTCTGCTCGCTGGCGATCCGGGAGGCGCTCGACGACGCCGGCCTGCAGCCCACCGACGTCGACTACGTAAACGCGCACGGCACCTCGACGCCGGACAACGATCGCTCCGAGACCAATGCCCTGAAGCTCGCGCTGGGCGATCACGCCTACAAGGTTCCGACCTCTTCCACGAAGTCGGTGGTCGGCCACTCGATCGGTGCCGCCGGGGGTGTCGAGGCGATTGCGACGCTGCTGTCGCTGCGCAATCGCGTCGCCCCTCCCACGATCGGCCTCGAGGAGCCCGAGGAGGGCCTTGATCTCGACTACGTGCCGGGCGAGGCGAAGCCGCTGGCGGCCGGCAACGGTGACGCCGCCGTCGCGCTATCCAACTCCTTCGCGTTCGGAGGCCACAACGCTGTGCTCGTGATCTCGACATGACCGCTACACCGCTGCCCGAGCTGGTCCAGCAGCGGGGCCCCGGCCAGACCTTCGTCACCGACTGGGGGCCGCAGGAGGGCGGGTTCGGCTTTGATGCCCTGCTTCCGATCGACCATCCTCGCTACAGCGACACCAGCACGCCCTTTCATGACCTGGTCGTGATCGCGGAGACGGTCAGCCAGGTCGGGATGCTCTCGACCATCAACCTGCTCGGCGTTGCGGCGGACGCGGAGTTCTTCATGCGCCGGCTCAGCGCTTCCCTGGTGCCGCTGGAGAACAACCTGCGCACGCCGGAGTCGCAGCACCTGCTCCTGTCGACAAACGACGGGGCCGCGGGGGTCAAGTTCCGGCCCAACGGCAGCTCCTCGGGCGCCTTCATGAGCACCACCCACACGATCGCGGGAAGGCCGAGCGGCGGCGGCCACGTGCAGGCGTTCTGGATGCCGGCGCAGCGATACAAGCGGTTCCGGGCCCGCCTGCGCAGCCGCCACGAGCCCCGTGACCCGGTGCCGGAGGGGCTCGAGGCCGAGACCCTGACCGGCCGCGAGCGAAAGGAGAACGCGGCGATCTCCAGCCTGGAGGCCAAAGGCGGGGGCGCCTATGCCAGCACCCTGCTCCTCGACGCCGACGACCCGACCTTCTTCAATCCACCGCTTGACCACGTCAGCGGCTTTCTGCTCTGCGAGGCAGCCAGGCAGGCCGCGACGGCTGCCGCCTGTCGCGAGCTCGAGCTTTCTCCGAGCCGGCTCACCGTCTGCGCGGCGGACTTCTCGTTCATCGCCTTCGCCGAGATTGACGACCGCACCGACTGCGCGATCGAGATCGTTGATGGGACCGCGGCGAAGATCGAGTTCAGCCAGGCGGGGCGAACCGTGTGCAGGGCCGACCTGACGGTGCAGCAGGTCTAGCGGGCGGCGGCGATGAACGAGGTCACCTTCGAGATGGTCCAGGAAGCCTTCTATGCCGAGCTCTTGAGCGTTCCGTTCCACGGCCACCTCGGCGTCGCACTCGATCGCGATGCTCCGCCCGGGCGGCCGCGGGTCACGATTCCGTCTCGTCCGGAGATCGTCAGCGAGGACGGCGAGCACTCCCCGTCGGCCGTTTACACGCTGGGCGAGGCCGCCTCGGCGATCGAGATGTGCGACGCGATCGCGCCGCGGGCGGTGGAGACTGGCAAGGGCGCGATCTTCTTCACGGTCTCGGGGGCCTTTCAGCCCCGCGGGCGGGCGCGCGGCACGATCGGCGCGATCACCGAGCTGGTCAAGGGCCTCGAGCGGGGCGAGGGAGGGGAGGGCGCCCCGCGCAAGGCGACGGTCGAGGTGGCCGCGAAGGTGGTCGGCGAAGGGGGCGAGGTCGTCGGCGAGCAGCAGTTCAGCTTCTACGTGCGGTTCATGGAGCGGGACCGGATGCGGGGGATGGTTCGCCCGGCCTCGGAGGTCGGGCGCCTGATCGGCCCGTGAGACGGCGGTCTTCCGGCCTCGCCGGGAGCGGGTCGCTTTCTGGCGAATGTTCCGGCAAGGGCCGCTAGCGATGGCGAAGCGCAAGGGAAAGCGGCATCAGCGGCGGCCGCAGCCGACCGTCGACTACAGCGATCCGGACGGCAACGTCCTCACCCTGCGAGAGTCGCTGAGCGCTGGCACGATCGGAAAGATCGCGGCAGTCTCGACCACGGGCGGGACCTCCTATGACGACGCCTGGCGCCGCCGCACCGAGCTGCTCTTCGAGCGCCTCGTCGTGCGCTGGGAGATCGCCGGCGCGCCGCTTGTGGACCAGAAGATGCTGCTCGCCCGCTACCGGATCGCGGACGGTGCAACCCAGGACTGGGTGCGGGGCACGATCACCGCGCACCTGCAGCGCTACTTTCCGGAGCTCGACGAAGCCTGACCGAGCCTGGAGCGAACACCGGGCCCTTCGCGCTGCGGGCCTGCTGCCCGGCACGTAGATCTCGGCGCCCGACACGTAGAATCAGCCCGCCGGGGGCTCTCGTCTCCGGCTACCCGCGCCCGTAGCTCAGTTGGATAGAGCGTCGGTCTACGAAACCGAAGGTCACAGGTTCGAATCCTGTCGGGCGCGCTGCTCTAGGGCGCCTTACAGAAGTTGGCGGGGATTGGAGCCCCGCCGTTGAAGGAGCTGGATGCTCCGTCGGAGCCGTACTCCTCAGAGGCGGAGTGATGCGCGCCGTCGGCCGTCACGTAGTCGAGCTTGTAGACCGTGTGTTGCGAGCCGCCGTCCTGATAGCAGACTCCGTAGCTGAAATTGCGTCCGCTCGGGTTGATGTAGGCGAGATCCGTGAAGGTCTCGGTGCCGGGAGCGTTGACGTCATTGGGGGAGAAGGTCGCGTTGGGGATGGTGTTGGCAGCGGCCCGGGCCTTGTTCCCGCTTGAATCGAACACCCAGAGATCGAGGTCGATGTTCCCGCCCCCGCCGGGCGGCTGCGAGTCCCAAGTCAAGGTCGCGCGAACCAGGGGCCCGGGAGCCTGCGCCTGTTGTTGATGCTTTTGCTTTTTCTTCTTCTTATGGCACCTCCTCTTGGCCCTCTTGCGCTTGCCCTTCTTCTCGATCTTCTTCGCTTTTTTGATGCATCTCTTGAAGTTGAACGCCCTGGCTACACCGCCGCCGGACGCGGTCGCGGCGGAGCCGGCGAATAAGCCGACCACAAGCGCGAAAATCACCAGCAGGGCCAAGCCCGCGGGTCCCCTGTTCCTCCCTCGCATGGAGCGGAGTCTACCCGGCGACGGACCCTGTGGCAACAGCCAAAGTCGCCGCCGGAGGCGCTTTGCGCCCGCTCGCTGAGGGGCGGCCAGATCGCCGCCCCTCACCTCGTCTGCTTTGATCCGACGACTACGACTGCGCCTTCGGCTCGATGTTCTGGTTGACGCGGAAGGTGTTGTCCGGGTCGTACTTGGCCTTGATGCCGGCCAGCCGGTCGTAGTTGTCCCGATAGCTGTCCCGGACCCGCTCCTGACCTTCGTCCATCATCATGTTCACGTAGGCGCCGCCGGCCGAGTAGGGGTGCAGGGCCTCGAAGTAATCGATCGTCCACTTGCTGATCTCCCCGGCGTTTGCTGGGTCCGGGTCGACCCCCGCGAAGACGGAGCCCCAATTTGCGTCGCGGTAGCTCCACGCGGTGTCGGACGAGCCGACGTCGTGGGCGGCGCCGTCGATCGGGTACATGTGCATCGTCGACTGCATCGTCGGCATCTCGGCGCCGAACCGGGCATGCGCCTCGACCGCTTCGTCGGGGATCTCCTTGACGAAGTCGGCCCGCCAGTACCACTGGTCGCCGGCCGGGTACAGCCCGTCGAAGGCGCTCTGCAGCGCAGGGTGAGGCATCGGCTGAACGCCATGCATCAGCGGCTCCGGGGCCGCGTCCAGAAGCGGCGCCATCGCCTTGGCCGCGTCGGCTTCGTCGCCGACATAGCACCAGACCACGCCACAGACCTTCCGCATGTGGAGCGGCTCCGGAAACGGCGGCGCCGGCGGCACCGTGGTGAAGGCGAAGAAGCCGTTCAACTCACGCGGGGCGGCGGGCAGGAAATCGCGGTAGACAGAGAGGACGTCGGTGCTTGCCTCCACGGGCCAGAAGGTGGGGCCGCCGATGACGGTGCCCACCTCGTGGAGCCGGAACAGGAATGAGGTGACGACGCCGAAGTTGCCGCCCCCGCCCCGGATCGCCCAATAGAGGTCTGGGTTCTCATCGGCGCTCGCGCGCACACGTTCGCCGCTGGCCAGCACGATCTCCGCCTCGATGAGGTTGTCGATCGCGAGCCCGCACTTGCGGGTCAGGTGACCAAGGCCACCGCCAAGGGTCAGCCCGCCGACGCCGGTCGTCGAGATGATCCCGCTCGGGGTGGCGAGGCCATGCTCGTTGGTGGCGGCGTCTACCTCACCCCAGGTGCAACCTCCGCCGACCCGGACCGTTCGCGCCTGCGGATCGACCTCGATGTCCTTGAGCAGCGAGAGGTCGATGACGACCCCGTCGTCGCAGGTCCCCAGCCCGGCGCCGTTGTGGCCCCCGCCGCGCACCGCGAGCAAGAGGTCGTGATCGCGGGCGAAGCCGACCACCTTTGCGACGTCCTCGGGATCGGCGCAGCGGGCGATCAACGCCGGCCGCTTGTCGATCATCGCGTTATAGACCTTGCGGGCCTGCTCGTAATCGGCATCGTCGGGGCCGATCAACGCTCCGTTGAAGTCGGAGATCTCCTGCGCTGCGGCCTCGGCGGGTGTCGTGACGGTGCTCATGCTTCCTCCTCGTGGTGGGCGTCGGAATCCATTCCGTCAGTGAGGCTAGGCCCTGCGAGCTCCCTTGTCATGACCCGTCCTGACCCATTTCGCTCGGCCGAATGTTCCAGCTGCGCCCGCAGGGAATAGTCAGATCTGACTATCGTCTCCCGGGTTCCTGAGATGCACGACCTCCCTGGTTCGCTGCGCTTCACCTCGACGTTTCCGTTCGTCGGACGCTCGGCTGAGCTGGAGACGTTGCGGTCGCTGCTGCCAAAGGCGGAGGGCGAGGGACGCCGGGTTGCACTTGTGGAGGGCGAGCCCGGCTCGGGCAAGAGCCGCCTGGTGCGCGAGTTCGCAGCTGACGCAGCCGCGGACGGGTCGCTCGTCCTCTACGGCGCCTGCGACGCGGTTGTCCACACGCCCTATGGGCCGTTCGTGGAAGCGCTTGACCATCTCGCGAGAGTCACCGATGCGGACGAGCTGCGGGGCGCCCTGGGAGCCGGGGCCGGCGAGCTGACGCGCCTACTGCCCGATTTACCAGCTCGCTTCGGAGACCTGCCGGCACCGGTCAAGGCGGACCCCGATACCGAGCGCCACCGACTGCATACGGCGGTGACCGATCTGCTCACCGGCATCGGTCGCCGCCGGCCCGTGCTGCTGGTGCTCGAGGACGGACACTGGGCCGACGTCCCGACGCTGCTCCTGCTCCGGCACCTGACCCGCGCGGCCGGCGACGCCCGCCTGCTGCTGCTGGCCACATTTCGGGAGACCGAATCCGACCGGCCGGAAGCTGTCTCCGAGACCCTCGCCGACCTGCGCAGGTCTGACGACGTCGTCTGGCTGCGGTTGGCGGGCCTCTCAGCGGAGGAGGTGACCGAGTTCGTCCGGCGCGCCGCAGGCGGCGAGACTGGGGGAGGCCTGCCCGAGCTGGCGGCGGCGGTCAGCGACCTCAGTGGGGGCAACGCGTTCCTTGTCTGCGAGCTGTGGCGCGCCCTCGTCGAAACCGAGATCGTCGAGCTGGTCGACGGGAAGATCAGGCTGGCGCGTCCGCTCACCGAGCTCGGCACTCCAGAAAGCGTCCGCGAGGTGGTCAGTCAGCGCCTTTCCCGCCTGGCACCCGGAACCACCGATCTGCTCGAGCTTGCCGCCACCGCCGGGTCGGAGTTCGAGCTCGACACCGTCCGGCGGGCCACCGGCCTGCAGGACGCGAAGCTCCTTGCCGCCCTCGAGGAGGCAGCCCGCAGCGGAATGATCGAGGATCTGCCCGCGCGGCCGCTCGCCTACCGCTTCACTCACGAGCTGGTGCGGCGGGCGCTGTATGACCGGCTCAGCGGGTTGCGGCGGGCGGAGCTCCATCTGCGCGTCGGTGAGGTCCTCGAGGGCGCCGAGCCGCGATCAGCTCGGGTCCTCGCCGATCTCGCGCACCACTTCGCCGCTGCGGCGCCGCTCGCCGAAGCCGAGCGCGGCGTCGAGTACAACCTCCTAGCGGCGAAGGCTGCGACCGCTGCGCTTGATTTCGAAGAGGCAGCCGAGCGGCTGCGAACCGCGCTCGAGCTTCCGATCGAGAATCCGATCCGGCGCGCCGAGGCCCTACTGGAGCTCGGTACCGCCAGCCACCGGGCCGGCAAGGCGCCCGACGCCCTGGAGGCGTTCCGCTCGGCGGCGGAGATCGCGCGCGATCTCGGAGACGCGGCGCTGCTCACCCGGGCGGCGATCGGATTCGAGGAGGCATGCTGGCGCCCCGGGATCGCCGACCAGGGCGCGGTCGAGCTGCTCGAGGAAGCGGCCGCCGCGCTTGGCGTCGAGAGATCGGAGCTGAGGGTCGGGGTGCTCGGGGGGCTCGCTCGCGCGCTCGATTTCCAGGGCGACCACGCGCGTGGGGCTGCCGTGCGCACGAGCGCTATTGAGATGGCCCGGGAGCTGGAGGATCGAACCGGGCTTGCGAGCGTGCTGATGCGCTCATATTGGTCGCGCGGCACCAGCTCGCTCGACGAGATCCTCGCGATGCTGACCGAGGCCACGGAGCTCGGCGAGCAGCTGGGCGACACGGAGATCCGCGCCGAGGCGATGGCGTGGCGCGTGCCCGCGTTCGTGTCCCTCTGCGACGTCAAGTCCGCACGCCGCGAGGTGGTCGCGCTTCTCGAGATGGCCGAGCAGACGGCGCAGCCGTTCATGCTTCACGTTGCCGAGCACTACGGCTCGGCGCTTGCGCTGGGCGACGGAAGGCTCGCGGAGGCTGAGGCGCGGGCGCAGCGCTCGCACGAATGGAGTCGTGTTCTGACCGGTCGCGACGCCTCCGGTGTCTTTGGGATCCAGATGTTCAGCATCCGCCGTGAGCAGGGCCGTCTGCGCGAGCTCGCTCCTGTGATCCGGAGCTTGGCCGGCAAGGAGGGGCGGGGGGGATCGTGGCGGCCCGGGCTCGTTTGCATGCTCGTCGAGCTCGGCATGGAGGTTGAGGCAAGGGGAGAGCTCGCCCAGCTTGCCGAGCAGGGGCTGGAGGGTCTGCGCGAGTCGCTTTGGCTCGCCTCGCTCTCATATCTCGCCGATGCCAGCGCCGCCCTCGGCGACGAGTCAATGGCAGCGCTCGTCTACCCGGAGCTGGAGCCGCTCGGGGGCTCCAACGTGATGGTCGGTCACCTGGTCAGCTACTACGGCGCCGCCGATCGCTATCTGGGCATGCTCGCCGCGACGCTCGGCGAGTGGGGGCGCGCCGAGGGGCACTTCGAGCGGGCCATGGAGCTGAACCGAGCGATGGACGCCCAGACCTGGCTCGCGCACACCGCCTACCAGTTCGCTCGCATGCTGCTCGCGCGGCCGAACCCGGATCGTGAGCGTGCCGCGGCGCTGCTCGCTGAGGCGGGCGAGCTGGCGGAGCGGGCCGGCATGACCTCGTTGCTCGCTCGCGTCGAGGCGCTCGGCCCCCCGCAGCCGAAGGCCCCGCTGCCCGACGAGCTATCCGCGCGCGAGGCGGAGATCCTGCGCCTCGTGGCCCAGGGCCTCAGCAACCGGGAGATTGGCACGACGCTCTTCATCAGCGAGCACACCGCCGCCAACCACATTCGCAGCATCCTTCGCAAGACCGGCTGCGCCAACCGCACCGAGGCGGCCTCCTACGCACACCGGCACGGTCTCGCCGAGACGTGAGGATCGGCGCTACGATCTGGCGACTATGCCGCTCTACATGATCGAGCGGACCTTCGCGGACAAGCTCGACCTCACCAGCGATGACGTGAAGGCGATCGAGGAGGTAAATGCGGAAGAGGACGTCCGCTGGGTCTTCTCGTTCCTCAGCGCAGACCGGCGCCGCACCTATTGCCTCTACGAAGCGCCCTCCCCGGATGCAATTGTCGCCGCGGCGCGCCGTGCCCACGTTCCGGCGGATGAGGTGGTCGAAGTCGGCGCGGCAACGCCTCAGCTCTCGGACCGCTTGCGCGACTGGGCCGCTTCCCAGGCCAGTCCCTAGCCAGACCGCGAACCCTTCCCGATCGCGCGACCGCATACCTCTACATCATTCGATGTCACATGATGTAATGTAGTCAACGTGGCCGAGCGAGGCGCCAAGCCGAAGGTTCCTGCCCTGCGCCGCCGGGCCCTCTCCGGGATCCGGTCGCTGTTCACCCCCCTGCTTCCCGACGACTACCTGGAGCTGATCAACCCGCTCTGGTCGACCCAGGAGCTGCGGGGCAGGATCGAGCGCATCGAGCCGCAGGCCGGCAACGCGAAGACGATCGTGATCAAGCCGGGCCACGAATGGGAGGGACACAAGGCCGGTCAGTACCTGCGCGTCGGCGTCGTCGTCGACGGCAAGCACCACTGGCGCGCCTACTCGCTGACCTCGGACCCCGACCGCCCGGACGGCTGGATCAGCATCACGCCGAAGCTGGTCGACGCTGGGGTCGTCTCCCCGCATCTGACCGGAGAGATCAAGCCCGGCGCGATCCTGCGCCTCGGCGGCGTCGAGGGCTCCTTCGTGCTCCCCGACCCACCGCCGCAGAAGCTGCTGTTCATCAGCGCCGGAAGCGGGATCACCCCGATCATGAGCATGCTTCGCAGCCTCGAGCACCAGGACGCGCTGACCGACGTCATCCACCTGCACTCCGACCGCAGCGAGGAGTGGGTGATCTTCGGCGACTGGCTGCGCGGCCTCGACCGGCGCCATCCCGGCTATGACCTGCGCATCCAGATGACCGGGGAGAAGGGCCGGATCGGCCCCGACCACCTCGACGACCTCTGCGCCGACTGGCGCGAGCGCGAGACCTTCCTCTCCGGCCCCGGCGAGATGCTCGACGCGATGAGCGAGCACTGGGAGGACGCCGGTCCGGAGGTCACCGAGCGACTGCACATGGAGCGCTTTCAGCCCAAGCTCGGCCTCATCGAGGAGGGCGAGGGAGGCACGATCACCTTCGTCGCCAGCGAGAAGGAAGTCGAGTGCGAAGGGGGCACGCCTATCATGGTCGCCGGCGAGGAAGCCGGCATCGAGATGCCGTTCGGGTGCCGCGAGGGCATCTGCCACACCTGCATCAGCAAGCTTTGCTCGGGCAAGGTGCGCGACATGCGCAACGGAGACATACACGGCTCCGAAGGCGAGATGATTCGCACCTGCATCAACGCGCCCGAGGGACCGATCGAGATCGAACGCTAAGGAGACGACCTGTGAGCACCGCCGTCATCGAGAATGAAGTCGAGAGCCCGCTCGCGCGACTCAGCCCCGAGCAGATCGAAGAGCTGGGCCGTCAGTTCGACGCGATCCATGACGAGGTCTACAACGACCTCGGCGAGCGTGACCGCCGCTACATCACCAGCATGATCGAGATGCACCGGCGCCTCGCGGCGCTCGGCCGCGTCGAGCTTCTCGCTTCGCGCTTTCGCCCCCTCTGGCTGCTCGGGACTGCCACCCAGTCGATGGCAAAGATCCTCGAGAACATGGAGATCGGCCACAACGTCATGCATGGCCAATGGGACTGGATGAACGACCCCCAGATCCACTCCTCGACCTGGGACTGGGACACCGCGTCGACCGCGGAGGCCTGGAAGCACTCCCACAACTACATCCATCACACGTACACCAACATCCGCGGCAAGGACAAGGACCTCGGCTACGAGATCATGCGCATCGACCCGCACCAGGGCTGGCATCCGGTCTATCTCCTCCAGCCGCTCTACAACGTCGTCCTGATGGCGTTCTTCGAGTGGGGCGTGGCGCTGCACGACCTCGACCTCGAGGCCGTGCGGGCGGGCGAGAAGTCGCACAAGCAGGTCCTGCACGAGCTGAAGGGGATCTCCGGCAAGGCCCGCGACCAGGTCGTCAAGGACTACATCGCCTGGCCTCTGATCAGCGGCCTCGCAGCCGCGGCTGTAGCTGCGGCCGGAGAAACCGTTCGCCAGAGCCGCGGGTCCCTGCCGGGCAAGGGCCTGGCAAGCCTGCGCCCGCGCCGCCGCCGCTCATTTGCGCAACGCGCCGGAGAGGTAGCTCAATTCGCCCTGCAGCGCGGTGGCGAGACCTACAAAGCGACCGCGAAGGCCAACTTCTGGTCGAACATCGTGCGCAACTTCTGGTCGAACGCGATCATCTTCTGCGGCCACTTCCCCGATCAGACCTACACCTTCAACCAGGACGAGGTCGATGAGGAGTCGCGCGGCGCCTGGTACGTTCGCCAGCTGGCCGGAGCCGCCAACATCGAGGGCAGCCCGTTGTTCCACGTGATCAGCGGCAACCTCGGCTACCAGGTCGAGCACCACCTGTTCCCCGACATGCCCAGCACCCGCTACGCGGAGATCGCTCCGCGGGTGAAGGAGACCTGCGAACGCTACGGGCTCCCCTACAACAGCGGGCCGTTCATCCAGCAGTGGGGAATGGTCCAGCGGACGATCCTGCGCCTCGCCTTCCCCGGCGGACATCCGCGGCCGAAGCCGGGCCCTTATCACGGCACCGGAGCGTCGACGAACGGCAGCTCCAACGGCGCCGATCCCGGCCCCCCGGGTCCGGAAGGCTCCGGGCCCGAGCAGCCCTCGGAGGGCGTGCGGGTGTCGATTCCGCAGGAGCGCTAGGCGCTTTTGGGGCTGCTTGACGCAGCGCCGTCATGCCGGGGATCGAGGTCCTCTTCCCCGGGCAGCGGCTCGAGCAGGAAGAACTCGACCGCGTAGTCGGGGTCGATGTGGTTCTCGCTGAAGAACGCTTTTGTCGCGCGGCCGCTCGACTTCTCAACCAGCTCAGTCAACTCCTTGCGCATCAGGCGCTGGTAATTGCGCCGGGTGTGCAAGACGTGTTCGTGCTCGCCCATGTTGACGAGGCTGCGCTCGCCTCGGGTAAGCGTGTCGGCCAGCACGATCGCGATCGTGTCGGCAGCGATGACGGTGCGAGCCTTGGTCGGCCCGCGGCCGGTGTACTCGCGAAGGATCTGAACAGCCCCGCGAGAGATGTCCGCGGCGACCGCGCCGTCCTGGGAGTGCGCAGCCGCCCCGTCCTGGGAATGTCTGTCGGGCATGAGAGCCCTTCTCTCGTCCTCTCTACGGTGGACCGCGCGAGAGGCAGAGAGGGCGATTAGAACCCGACGGCGGCTCAACCAGGGTAGCGCCTTATGGTGGCCGGGCCACGTTGGATCCCGGCAGCGGGTCGGTTCTGGTCGAGTCGAAGCCGCTTGTTCGGCGCAAATGCGGGCCCTAGCGGCGAAAATGTCCGGCCAACCTGCTACATATGGCGCGAGCGGTCTGAGGGCGCCTGCCTAGACGTAGCCTCCGTGTCGTGAGAACGATTCGCCGGTCGCCTCGCTCAGACATCCCCCGGCCTCTCCTCTGAACAGGACGATCGCGGTCACTGGCCGGCGATCTGGACTTGGGCCCCGCGGGGTTCCGGAGAAGGAGGCACCGATGGATCTTCTAGCTTGCTCAGATTGCGGGCGACGCTTCTACCTGCCCGGGGTGCGGCCCGGCGACCAGCGCCTTTGTCCGAGCTGCGGAGGCCCCTTGGACCTCGCCCGGCATGGCATGACCTCGATCCCACTCGACGCCCGCTGGCTCGACCCCCGGGCCGGGCCCGGCGACGGACCGCAGATCGCGGTCGTCGCCCTGCGCCGCAAGCGCGGCGGCGAAGGCGGGCAGATCCTCGCGGACCTGGGCGAATACTTCGCGATCGAAGCTTGTGATGGCTCGATCGAGGTCTCGGTGAACCGCGGAGCGCCCACCGATGCCGCGCTGCGAGTGGCGGCGGTACTGGACGGAATCGACCCCGGTTGGGAAGAGCACTTCTATCTGCCGACCGACGAATCGCAACCCGCGCGCCGCGTTCCCGAGCCCCAATCCGACAACGTGTTTCAGCTGCTCCCACGGATCGGATCCGACGGCAATGGTGACCTCGCGGAAGGCCCTGCATGAGCGATCGCACCAAACCGGACGCCGATGAGGTCGCCGAAGATGCCGATGAGCAGGATGTCGACGCAAGTCAGCACGGCTTCGAGGGCGAGCTGCCCGACTACATGACCTCGACGAAGCCAAACCGGGTCCGGCCCAGCGCTCTCGACCTCGAGCGCCCGCCGGAATAGGCGCGGCGCTCAGGCCGCCGCCCCGAGCCGGTCGGCGAGCCGGTTCATGCCTCGCTCGCGGGCGGCGTTTGCGGCCTTGCGCCAGTCCGTGGCCTTGTCGCGTGGCCGCTTCACGGAGGCGTCCTGAAGGGTCGCGATCTGCTTGTAGGCGAGCAGATCGTCGCGGGATTCGACCAGCGTCGTGCGCAGGCGAGGCCGCGCCTCGCGGATCGCCCCCTCGAGCACCTTCTCGAGCGAGCCGTGACGCTGCAGAAGCTCGGCCGCTGTCTTCGGGCCCACGCCCTTGGCGCCGGGAATGCCGTCGGACGGGTCGCCGCGCAGGGCGATGAAGTCCGGGACGAGCGCGGGCGGGATCCCGTATCGCCGCTTGACCTCCCCGGGGTCGATCGGCTCGGAGCCCGGCGAGCCGGTGCGGACGTAGAGCATCGTGACTCGCTCATTGACGCACTGGAACATGTCGCGGTCGCCGGTCAGCAGCAGCGCCCGACCGCCCGCCTCATCCTCGAGGCGTGCGTAGGTGCCGAGCAGGTCGTCGGCCTCGAGGCTGTCGTCGCTCGCCACAGTCCATCCGAAGGACTCGAAGAAGTCGCGGCTGGCGGCGAACTGGGGCGCGAATTCATCGGGCAGCTCCTCGCGATCGGCGTGGTAGGCGGGTAGCAGCTCGACCCGGTAGTGGGCGGCGTCGGGCCCATAGCACAGCACGACCGCGCGGGGCTTATGCTCCTCGACCTCACGGAGGATCAGGTTGGCGCCGCCGAGCAGCGCGTTGACCGGCTGTCCATCGCTGCCCTTGATCGAGTTGGGCAGGGCGTAGTAGGCCCGAAAGAGCATCGAGGGCGCATCGACGGCGAGCAGCGGAGCCACGCCCGCAGTATCTCGATCGGCGCCATCCGGCGAGTACGGCGATTTACAGGCCAGCGGCAATCACAGGCCAGCGGCAATCGCCGTCCTGGGGGCGCTCAGCGGTGGCGGTCGAAGCTGATCACCTGCTGGATGCCGCTCGGCCGGTTCGTGTAGCGCATCGTCGTCGGCAGCAGCCCGGGCGCGAAGTGGATTCGCTCGCGGGTCGCGTCGGAGCGCCAGAGGCCGGGATTCGAGGTCCCCTGTGAGGCGGTCAGCTCGGAACCGGCCTGCGCGATCGCGCCCCAGACCGCGCTGCGGCAAGCGCTGAGGCTGCCGTCGCCGCAATCGCGATTTTGCAGCGGCTGCGCCTGATGCTGGCCGAGCAGGCGGCGGATGTCGCGATCGAAGTACTGGTACCAGCCGTCGTACTGGCCCCCGGGGGGCAGGTCGAAGCGCGAGAAGAGCGAGTCGAGCTCGTCGAGCTGCGGGCCGAGCTTGGAGGCCATGAAAGCGTCGGCGATCTTCGGCCAGGCGGCGTCCATGATCGCCGCGCCCGGGTCGTCGATCTTGCCGTCGACGCAGAGGATCAGCACCGCCGCGAAAGCGATGCCGCGGGGTGAGCGTGGCGCAGGCCAACAGCGGTGATCACCATCACTACGGCGATCACCACCGCGGGCCGCTTGACAGCGAACCGTCCCAGAGTCTGTCCTCTTCGACTCACCATCCCTGGCCGACTGGCCAATATCGGCCGTACCACGGCCTTGACTGACCGGGCGTTCAGGGTCCGGGACTGGCGCCTTAGGGGGTCAACTGCCTGGTCGGCCGCCAGCCAGGCTCAGCCGACCGGCGCCAATTCCGGTTCGGCGACGGGCGCCGGAATCGGCTCCGGGACGCCGGCCGCGACGACGCGGTTGCGCCCCGCTTCCTTGGCCTCGTAGAGGGCCTCGTCGGCGGCCTTGAAGAGGCGGGTGTAGTTGAAGTCCTTGCCGGCTGCAGCGCTGACTCCAAACGAGGCGGTCACGTGCAGGCCTCCCGGGCGCACCTCCTCGAGGGTCTTTCGCAGCCGCTCGGCCACGACGACACCGTCCTGCAGCTCGATTCCCGGCATTAGGACGAGGAACTCCTCGCCGCCGAGCCGGTAGAAGAGCTCGAAGGAGCGCAGCGCCTTGCGCATCTCATAAGCGACCGATTGCAGGACCGCGTCGCCGCGGTCGTGTCCGTGGGAGTCGTTGACGGCCTTGAAGCCGTCGAGGTCGCTGGTGATCAAGGTCACCGGCTCGCCTGTGAGGTGGGCCTGCTGCTCGACTTCCAGCGCCCTCGGCTCCAGCGCCTTGCGGTTCAGCAGCCCGGTGAGCTGGTCGAGGGTCGCCGCGTCGCGCTGGGTCATTTCAGCCTCGACCAGGGCCCAGTTGGCAAGCGTGACGCAGATCAGCAACGCGATCGTGGTCCCGATCAGACGTGGGTCGTCGAGAGCCGCGGCGGTGTCGAGGCCGAAGGTGACCGCGAGAAGGGTCGCGGCCGTGAGCGCGCCTAGTGCAAGCACGACTACGCCCCGGAACCGCATCGGGGCGACGGCGGCTGGGATGATCACCAGCGGGATGGCGGCGCTGTCGGCCCCGCCGGTGAGCGGGATTGCGGCAGCGAACAAGAACATCAGGAACGCCATCGTCCCGAAGGCCCAACGCTCCGGGCGCGTGCTGCGCTTCAGCATCAGCTCGAGGATCGCGAGGTTGACGCCGGCCGGGACGAACAGCAGCATCACCAGCCATCCGTTCCAGGGCGCGAGCAACATGATCGAGACCCCGATCACGGACCAGATCAGGATCCGCGAGCGGCGCACGCGATCGCTCGCCTCGACGACGCGCGTCCGATCGAGATCGGTGGGGCACAGCCATGAGGACCTTGCGGTCATGGCCTTAGATATCGGCGCGCGGCCGGGTTCGCTGAGGGCGAGGTCGCAGCCGGCCCTCGGGCTGGACGTTTGTACTAATCGCGAGGCTCGAGCAGCATGACCGGAATCCGGCGCTCGCCCGCACGGCGCTGATAGGCCGCATAGCCGCCGTAGCGGCGCACCGCGAGATCCCAGGCGCGCTCGCGCTCGGGGCCGTCCAGCTCCCTGGCCCGGTAGCGCTTCTCCTCGCCGTCGAACGAGAAGCGCACCTCGGGATTGGCGACCAGATTTCGGTACCAGGCCGGGTGCTTCACGTCGCCACCTCGCGAGGCGACCAGGATCACCTTCTGCGCGTCGAGGGTGTAGACGAGCGGCGTCACCCGCTCGATCCCGCTCTTTGCCCCTCTGACCCGCAGAAAGCCGACCCGGTGCCGGCCCCCGGTGGTGATCTTTCCCGCGGTCAAGCGCAGCAGCGCGCGGTCCAACGAGGGTGCGACGTTGACGTAGAACCAGGACATGGGGCGGGTCGAGGCGACGCCGGAAATGACCCGGTCCACCACTCGGTTGCTTCCCTCGCCGCTCATCTCAGCTCGGCACCGACGGGGCCGCGCCGTCCCCGGGAAGCCAGGGCTCATACCACTCGCAGATCCCGCGGCAGAGCTGGCCGGCACCCGGCGGCCCCCATGTCCCGGGCTCGTAGGCCTCGACCGGCGGCGGGTCGTCGAGAAGCGGCTGCACGATCCTCCAGGTCTGCTCGACGTCCTCCTCGCGGGTGAAGAGACCATGCTCGCCGCGCAGCGCATCGTCGAGCAGGCGCTCGTAGGGCTCGGGGTCCTCGCCGGGCCGGCGCTCGAAGAGCACCGTGAAGTCGGCCGGCTCGTAGGCCTCCACACCGGCCTTCTTGGACAGGAAGCGGATCCGCGCCCCCGGGGTCGGATCGATGCGGATCGTGATCTGGTTCGGATCCGGGCGGGCGCGTGGGCCGACGCCGAGTCGGGGCGGCCGCTTGAAGACCACGTTCACCTCGGTCTCCCGGACCGGCATGCACTTGCCGGCCCGGATGAAGAACGGAACGCCCTCCCAGCGCCAGCTGTTGATCTCCAGCTCCAGGGCCACGAACGTCTCGGTGGCGGACTTCGAATCGACCCCGTCGATCTTCCGGTAGCCGTCGTACTGGCCGCGCACGTAGCGCTTCGGGTCCGCGGAGCGAACCGCCTTGAAGAGCTCCAGCTTCTTGTCGCGAACCGAGTCCTCGGCGTTGCCGGTCGGCGGCTCCATCGCGACCAGGCCGAGGACCTGGAGGATGTGGTTCTGGACCACGTCGCGCAGGGCGCCGACCGGGTCGTAGAAGCGGCCCCGGTCCTCGACCCCGAAGTCCTCGGCCATGGTGATCTGGACGTGGGAGACGTGCTGGCGGTTCCAGATCGGCTCCAGCAGCGAGTTCGCGAAGCGCAGGTAGGTGACGTCCATGACCGGCTCCTTGCCGAGGAAGTGGTCGATGCGCAGGATCTGGTCCTCCTCGAGGACCTCGCTGAGCTCCTCGTTGAGCTCCCGGGCCGAGTCGAGGTCGTGACCGAACGGCTTCTCGACCACGACCCGGGCGCCGTTGGTGAGCCCGGCGTCGTGAAGCCCGTGGGTGACGGTCGAAAACAGCGACGGCGGCACCTCGAGATAGAAGACCGGCACCGATTTGCCCTGCAGCGCCTCGGCCAACTCCTTGTAGGTGGCCGGTTCCGTGTAGTCGCCGGAGACGAAGATCATCCGCTCCGCGAGCTTTGCGAAGACCTTCTCGTCGAAGTCGGGCACCGTCTCGGTGATCGACTCGCGAGCGCGGCTGCGCAAATCCTCGTGGCCCCAGTCGGCGCGCCGGCCGACGCCGATGATCGGGCAGTGCAGGCGGCCGCGGCGCTCGAGCCGGTAGAGCGCCCGGAAGGTCATCTTGCGCGCCAGGTCGCCGGTGATCCCGAAGATCACCAGCGCGTCGGCCTGCTGATCGCTCACCGCCGAGAGGCTAGCTCGCCGGCGCGTAGGATGCCGCTATGCAGCTCGGGATGGTCGGACTCGGACGCATGGGCGCCAACATCGTTCGGCGCCTGATCGGCGACGGGCATGAATGCGTGGTCTACGACGTCAGCGCCGACGCGGTCAAGCAGCTGGAGGGCGAGGGGGCGACAGGCGCGTCGGACCTCGACGACTTCGTCGCCAAGCTCGCGAAGCCGCGGGCGGCCTGGGTGATGGTCCCGGCGGGCGAGATCACCGAGAAGGCGGTCGACGACCTCGCCGAGCGGCTGGACTCGGGCGACGCGATCATCGACGGCGGCAACTCCTACTACCACGACGACATTCGCCGGGCTGCGGCGCTGGGGGAGAAGGGAATCGACTACCTCGACTGCGGCACCAGCGGCGGCGTCTTCGGCCTCGAGCGCGGCTACTGCCTGATGATCGGCGGCCCGGAAGAGGCCTACGAGCGGCTGGAGCCGGTCTTCGCATCGCTCGCCCCCGGCGTCGACGCGGCCGAGCGCACGCCGGGGCGCGAGGGCGACCCCTCGCCGGCCGAGCAGGGCTACCTGCACTGCGGGCCGAGCGGCGCGGGCCACTTCGTGAAGATGGTCCACAACGGGATCGAGTACGGCGTGATGGCCGCCTACGCCGAGGGCCTCAACATCCTCCACAACGGCGACGCAGGCCGCAGCGAGGCCGCCGGCGACGCCGAGACCGCGCCGCTGGAGCGCCCCGAGTACTACCAGTACGAGATCGACGTGCCCGAGGTCGCGGAGGTTTGGCGACGGGGCAGCGTGATCGGGTCCTGGCTCCTGGATCTCACCGCATCGGCGCTGCGCGATTCCCCCGACCTCTCCGACTTCAAGGGCCGCGTCTCGGACTCCGGCGAGGGTCGCTGGACCTCGATCGCGGCGATCGAGGAAGGGGTGCCGGCGCCGGTCCTGACCACGGCGCTCTACTCGCGCTTCGCCTCCCGCGGCCTTGACGACTTCGCCGACAAGGTCCTCTCGGCGATGCGCCAGCAGTTCGGCGGGCATCAGGAAAAACCTCAGTGACCGAGCACCAGCTCGAGGTCCTGCCCGATTCCGAGGCTGCGGCCCGGCGCGGGGCCGAGCTGATCGCCACCTCTGCCGCCGAGGCGATCTCCCAGCGGGGCGGGTTTTCCTTTGCCGCCAGCGGCGGCACCGGGCCCTGGGAGATGTATCGGAGGCTCGGCGAGCTGGAGGTCGATTGGGAGAGAGTCGAGGTGCTCCAGGTCGACGAGCGGGTTGCGCCCGATGGCGACGACGACCGAAACCTGACCCATCTGCTCACCACCCTGCCTGAGGCGGCGCGCGAGCGGGTGCGGCCGATGCCGGTCACCGACGACGACCTCGAGCTTGCGGCGGCCGCCTACGCGGCGCTGCTGCCCGAGCGCATCGATCTCGTCCACCTCGGGATCGGCCCCGACGGGCACACCGCGTCGCTGGTCCCCGGGGACCCGGTCCTTGAGGCTCACGATCGCCGCGTCGCGGTCACCGGCGAGTATCAGGGCCACCGCCGACTCACCCTTACCTACCCGGAGCTGGAGCGGGCGGGGGCGCTGCTCTGGCTGATCACAGGGGAGAGCAAGCGCGAGGCGCTCGGTTGGCTGCTCGCCAACGAGCGCTCGATACCCGCGGGCCGGGTCGAGGCCGAGGAGTCGATAGTGCTTGCGGACCGCGCCGCCGCCGGTTAGCCTCGTGGGTCGGGGGAACCGGCGGCATCCGCCCGTACTCAGCCTAGAATCGGGTAGAGGAGCACTGATCGTGGAAGGGGCAACAGTCATCGGCGTGCGGCAGGTCGACTCGGGGAGAGTGCGGCTTGCAGCCGGCTCGCATTCCTCGCCGCGCGACGGTGTCTGCGTGGTCGAGCTGGCCTCGCTGCTGGCCGGCGAGCGGTTCTCGGATCGTCCAACGTGCGTCTGCAAAGTGATCGGCGGCTATCTGCGCAGCCTCAACGACCGCCTCTCGCACGCGGAGCGCCAGCGCCTGCTTCCCTACGCCGAGCGGGCGGTCGGCAGCCGCGGCGACTGGCAGCTGACCAAGCTGCGCCGCGACCTCTGCCTGGTCCGGGCGGGGGCGACGCCGGCGGCCGGACCGCTGCGCCGCTTCGCGGAACGAGTGGCGATGCGGGTGCGGATCTGGATCGTGATCGGCAGCCGTCAGGCCCTGCATCTCGAAGACGGGATCGGCGAATTCGCGGCGCGAATGGTCTTCGCGCGCCACGGCGCCGAGGCGGCGTTCAAGCTGCTCGAGGCGCTCTTCGAGCTCCGCGAGTCAGAGCCGGCGCCGCGCGCCACCGGCTCGAGAGCCGCGCTCGCGGCCGACTCAGAATCCGCGCCGCTCGCGGATCTTGTTCATCGAGCGCCGCAGTCGCGGGTCGCCGCCGCGATCCGCGAGCTCGTTGGCGAGGTGCCAGCTGCGCAGGGTGAAGACGGCGGCCAGCGCCGCAACGGCAATCGACACTCCGGCGACCTGAACGGGAGAGATGCCCGCGATGGTCACGAAGAACACGTAGAGGACGATCGCGCCGAGCACGGCGATCCAGAACGAGAGTCGAAGCCGGCCGAGAACCCCCACGACCTCGTAAGGGTACCCTGAGGGCATGACCCGCGAGGAGGCCGAAACGGCTTGCAAGCGGCTTGCCGCTGAGCATCCCGACCGCGAGACGCATCGCTGGGTGCCGCACGATGCCGGTGGCGGAAACTGGGACATTGCGAAGATTTCGCTGGCGCCCAGCGAGGACGATTCGCTCGCGGCCGAGACTCGCGCCGACGAGCGGCCGCCGACCCCTGAACACGCCCGCACTTTCCCCGATCTGCCCTACGGCCAGGTCTAGCCCCGCTCAGATCCGCTCGACTTCGGTCCCGCGTCCGACCAGCACTTCGCTGACCATCGCGGGGGGGAAGAGCCCGTGATCGATCACCCCGGGCTCGGCGGAGAGTCGCCCCGCGAGCTCGGCCGGGTCGCCGACCTCGCCGTAGTAGTCGGCGATCACGCCGCCGTCGGGGCTCCGCGGCGCGTCGCGGCGTCGCAGGTCGCCGAGCTCGGCGAGCCGGGTCAGCGTCGCCGAGAGCCCGTAATCGAACAGCTCCAGCGGGATCGGCGGCTCGATCGCGTCGGTGGGCTTGCCCGAGTCCGCGATCACCACGAAGCGCTCGGCGGCCGCGGCGACGATTTTCTCGCGGGTGTGGGCGCCGCCGCCGCCCTTGACCAGCCAGCGCTCCGGCGCGATCTGGTCGGCGCCGTCGATCGCGATGTCGAGCCGCACCAGCGCATCGAAGGCCTCGACCTCGAGGCCCAGCTCTCCGGCCCGCTGCTCGGTCTCGACCGAGGTCGCGACGCAGCGCAGGCCGAGGCCGCGCGCAGCCAACGCCGGAAGCAGGAAGGCGACCGTGGAGCCGGTCCCGAGCCCGACCGTCATCCCGTCCTGCACTAGCTCCGCCGCGGCTTCGGCGGCGACCCGCTTCTCGACGTCTGTGTCGGTCATCGGCAGGGAATCTATTCAGGCGGGGAGGCGGAGCCGGGTCCCGCGCACCGCCTCGTCTCACGCGCGCTTGGACGCCGGGTCGAATCACCTAGGATCGAAAGTAGATGGAAGTAGCCGCGCCGCCCAAGACCGACATCGACAGCCTCTGCATCAACACGATCCGCACCCTGTCGATCGACGCGATCCAGAAGGCCAACTCGGGCCACCCCGGGACCCCGATGGCGCTGGCCCCGGTCGCCTACGTGCTCTGGCAGCGCTACCTGCGCTTCGACCCGGCCAACCCGATCTGGCCCAATCGCGACCGCTTCGTGCTCTCCAACGGGCACGCCTCGATGCTGCTCTACTCGCTGCTCTATCTGACCGGCGTCCGCTCGGTGGACTCCGAGTACGAGACTCACGCCGCGCCCAGCGTCAGCCTCGACGACATAAAGAGCTTTCGGCAGCTCGACTCGCACACACCGGGGCACCCGGAGTACCACCTCACCTCCGGGGTCGAGACGACCACCGGACCGCTCGGCCAAGGTGTCGCGACCTCGGTCGGGATGGCGATCGCGAGCCAGTGGATGGGGGCGCACTTCAACAAGCCCGGGTTTGCGATGTTTGACTTCGACGTCTACGCGTTCTGCGGCGACGGGGACTTCATGGAGGGGGTCTCGAACGAGGCAGGCTCGGTCGCCGGGCACCAGCGGCTCGCCAACCTCTGCTGGGTCTACGACAACAACCACATCACGATCGACGGGCACACCGAGCTCGCCTACTCCGACGACGTCGCCGCCCGCTTCATGGGCTACGGCTGGAACGTGACCCGGGTCGGCGACGCCAACGACATCGAGCTGCTCAGCCGCGCCTTCGAGACTTTCCAGGAGGAGACGGAGCGCCCGACACTGATCATCCTCGACAGTCACATCGGCTGGGGCGCCCCGCACAAGCAGGACACCGCGGCGGCCCACGGCGAGCCGCTCGGCGACGACGAGGTCAAGGCGACGAAGCGCTCCTACGGTTGGCCCGAGGACGAGGAGTTCCTCGTCCCCGACGCCGTGCCGGAGCACTTCGCTGCCGGGATAGGCGAGCGCGGCGATCGGCTGCGCAGCGAGTGGGAGCAGCTGCGGATCGGCTACCAGCGCGAGCACGAGACCCTTGCCCGGCAGATCGAGCAGATGCAGCGCCGCGAGCTGCCAGAGGGCTGGGACACCGACATCCCGAGCTTCGAGGCCGACGAGAAGGGGCTGGCCACCCGCAAGTCCTCGCACCAGGTGCTGAATGCGATCGCGCCGCAGGTCCCCTGGCTGATCAGCGGCTCCGCCGATCTGACCGGCTCGGCGTCGAGCGGACTCGAGGGCGAAGACGACGGATTTCAGCCTGGAAATCGCGCCGCCCGGGAGCTTCACCTGGGGATCCGCGAGCACGAGTCGGCGGCAATCTCGAACGGGCTGGCGCTGAGCAAGCTGCGTCCGGTCTGGTCCACCTACCTCACCTTCTCCGACTACGCTCGCCCCGCGATCCGGCTCTCGGCATTGATGGAGCTGCCGGTGGTGCACTGGTTCAGCCACGACTCGATCGGGCTCGGCGAGGACGGGCCGACCCACCAGCCGGTCGAGCAGCTCGCCTCCCTGCGCGCGATTCCGGGCATCAACGTGATTCGTCCCTGCGACGGCAACGAGGTCGCCGAGGCCTGGCGCGTGATCATGGGCCAGCAGCATCAACCGACAGCTCTCGTCCTGACCCGCCAGGACGTCCCGACCCTCGATCGCGAGCGCTACGCGTCCGCCGAGGGGCTGGCGCGCGGCGGCTACGTGCTCGCCGACTGCGAGGGCGAGCCGCAGGTGATCCTGATCGCGACCGGAAGCGAGGTCCACCTGGCCGTTGACGCCTATGAGGACCTGACCGCCGACGGAGTCCGCGCCCGGGTCGTCAGCCTTCCCTCCTGGTATCTGTTCGACAACCAGCCGGAGGAATATCGCGAAAGCGTGCTGCCCGACTCGGTGCAGGCACGAGTCGCGGTCGAGCAGGCATCGACACTGGGGTGGGATCGCTATGTCGGGCCGCAGGGCAAGATCGTCGCCATGCACACTTTCGGGGCCTCGGCGCCGCTCGACGAGCTGCAGCGGAAGTTCGGCTTCACGCCCGAGGGCGTGGTCGAGGCGGCAAGGAAGCTCCTGTGAACCCGACCAAGCGGCTTCACGAACTCGGGCAGAGCCTCTGGATCGACAACATCGACCGCGAGATGCTGGCGACCGGAAAGCTTCGCGAGTACATCGACGAGCTCTCGGTCACCGGGCTGACCTCGAACCCGACGATCTTCGACAAGGCGATCGGCGGTGGCGGCGCCTATGACGACTCGATCCGGTCCCTGCACGAGGGCGGCCGCTCCGGAGAGGACCTCTTCTTCGAGCTGGCGCTCGAGGACCTGCGCGACGCCGCGGACCTCTTCGTTGCCGTGCACGAGCGCACCGACGGCGTTGACGGATGGGTCTCGCTGGAGGTGTCGCCGCGGATCGCCGACGACAGCGAGGCGACGATCGAGCAGGTCAAGAAATTGCACGAGGGGTCGCGGCGCAACAACGTCTTCATCAAGATCCCCGGAACGATGGCCGGCGACGAGGCGATCGAGGAGTCGATTCACGCCGGCATCGCGATCAACGTGACGCTGCTGTTCTCGACCGAGCACTACCTCGCCGCCGCAGAGGCCTACATGCGCGGGATCGAGCGTCGCATCGAGGAGGGCAAGGACCCCGACGTCCCCTCGGTCGCCTCGCTGTTCATCAGCCGCTGGGACAAGGCGGTTGCAGACGAGGTCCCCGACGATCTCCGCGACAAGCTCGGCATCGCGGTCGCCAGGCGCACCTACCGGGCCTACCGCGAGCTGCATGAGTCGGAGCGCTGGCAACGGCTCGAGAACGAAGGCGCGCGGCCGCAGCGGCTGCTCTGGGCGAGCACCGGGACCAAGGACCCCGACGCCTCCGACGTCCTCTACGTGGAAGCTCTGGCTGCCCCGTTGACGATCAACACGATGCCCGACAAGACGCTGCTCGCCTTCGCCGATCACGGCGAGGTGCACGAGCCGCTGCCCCCCGACGGGGGCGACGCCGAGCAGGTGCTCGCCGCCTTCAACGAGACCGGAATCGACACCGACGCGCTCGCGAAGCGGCTGCAGGAGGAGGGGGCCGAGGCCTTCGTCAAGTCCTGGGAAGAGCTGCTCGGAACGATCGAGTCGAAGAGCGCCCAGCTCGCGGCCTAGTGGAGGCACCTGGCAGCGCCCCGTTGCGCCAACGTCCCGCCTGGGCCCGGCTGGAGAGCCATCACGCGATGATCGCTTCGCGGCACCTGCGCGAGCTCTTCGCCTCCGACCCTGATCGCGGCACGAGAATGACCGCCGAGGCCGCCGGCCTCTACCTCGACTACTCCAAGAATCGGGTCGAGGACGAGACGTTGGTGCTGTTGCTCGAGCTCGCCGAGCAGTCGGGGCTCGCGGAGCGTCGCGAGGCGATGTTCCGCGGCGAGCACATCAACGTCTCCGAGGATCGCGCCGTCCTGCACGTCGCGTTGCGGATGCCGGGCGAGCGCTCGCTGATCGTCGACGGGGTCGACGTCGTCAAGGAGGTGCACGAGGTGCTCGACCGGATGGCGGCCTTTGCCGAGCGGGTGCGCGAAGGCGAATGGCGCGGCCACACCGGCAAGGCGATCCGCAACGTAGTCAACATCGGGATCGGCGGCTCCGACCTCGGCCCGGTGATGGCCTACGAGGCCCTGCGCCACTACTCCCAGCGCGAGATGACCTTCCGCTTCGTCTCCAACGTCGACGGGACCGACTTCGCCGAGGCGACCCGCGACCTCGACCCGGCGGAGACGCTGTTCATCGTCTCCTCGAAGACCTTCACGACCCTGGAGACGATGACCAACGCGCGCAGCGCGCGGGCCTGGGTCGCGGCGGGCCTCGGCGACACCGAGGCGATCGCCAAGCACTTCGTCGCCGTCTCGACCAATGCCGAGGAGGTGACGAAGTTCGGGATCGACGCCGACAACATGTTCGGCTTCTGGGAGTGGGTCGGCGGTCGCTACTCGATGGACTCGGCGATCGGGCTCTCGACCATGGTCGCGATCGGTTCGCGGGCGTTCGGCGAGATGCTGTCCGGCTTTCACGCCGTCGACGAGCACTTCCGCGAGGCGCCGGCGGATCGCAACCTGCCGCTCCTGCACGGCCTGCTCGCGGTCTGGTACGGCGGCTTCTTCGGCGCCCAGACCGCAGCCGTGCTGCCCTACGACCAGTACCTGAAGCGCTTTCCCGCCTACCTGCAGCAGCTGACGATGGAGTCGAACGGCAAGCACGTGACCCTGGATGGAACCGCGGTCGATTACGAGACCGGGGCGATCTACTGGGGCGAGCCGGGGACCAACGGCCAGCACTCCTTCTACCAGCTGATTCACCAGGGGACGAAGCTGATCCCTTGTGATTTCGTCGGCTTTCAGCAGAGCCTCAACCCGCTCGGCGAGCATCACGACCTGCTGATCGCGAACGTCTTCGCGCAGACCGAGGCGCTGGCGTTCGGAAAGACGGCGGAGCAGGTGCGCGAGGAGGGCACCCCGGAGGAGCTGGTCCCGCATCGGGTCTTCGAGGGCAACCGGCCGACCAACACGATCCTCGCCGAGCGGCTGACCCCGGAGACCCTCGGCGCGCTGGTGGCCTTCTACGAGCACAGCGTCTTCACCCAGGGCACGATCTGGTCGATCGACTCCTTCGACCAGTGGGGCGTCGAGCTCGGCAAGGCGCTGGCGAAGCGGATCGTCCCCGAGCTGCAGGGCGAGGGCGAGCTCGACCACGACAGCTCCACCAACGAGCTGATCCGGCGCTACCGGGCCGCTCGCGGCTAGCCCGCCGCCAGCCCCGGCATCCGCCCGCCGGAATCGTTCGCTGCGCAGTTGTGGTGGCTATGGGCACCCAAAGTACGCAGTCGAGCAGCACCGCGTGGTGGCTGGACCGTCCGACTTGACCGTTCCGCTAGACGGGCGCGTTCCAGCGCCTGATCACGGCGGTCGCGTGCTCCCAGCCGAGGGTCGAGAGCGTTCCCGTATCCAGCGCCAGCAACGCGCCGTCGCCGGGCCGCAGCCCGAGCCAGCGGGCGGCAAGCACCCGCAGCACGTGCCCGTGGGCGAACAGGACCACGTCTCCGCGGGCCTGCAGCAGGTCCGCGACGAGGGGATCGACCCGCGCGCCGACCTCGGCCGCGGTCTCACCGCCCGGGCAGCCGTCGCGCCAGAGGACCCAATTGGCTCGGCGCTCGCGGATCTGCGCGGTGGTCAAGCCCTCGTACTCGCCGTAGTCCCACTCAAGCAGCGCATCCGAGCGCTCAGCTCGGTCGCCGAGCCCGGCCAGCTCGCAGGTCTCCGAGGCGCGCGAGAGCGGGCTGCTGATCACGCGCGTGAGGTCGCGGCCGGCGAGCGCCGGGCGCAGCGCGGCGGCCTGCTCGCGCCCGCGCTCGGTCAGCTCGATGTCGGTGCGCCCGGTGTGCCGCTTCGTGCGGCTCCACTCGGTTTCGCCGTGGCGGGCGAGCCAGATCTTGGCCTGCCGGCTCAACTGCCGGCTCCGCTCCCGACGACCGGACACGCCACTAGGGCTGCCGGCCGCCGCTGTAGTGGTCGACCCAGGAGCCGCAGGCCTTCTTCAACGCCACGTTCCGCTCCGGTCCGACTGGACGCGCCGTTAGCTCGCCGAGGAAAGCCTCGCCGCCGTAGCCGCTCAGCCGTTGAAGCGTGCTCGGGTCGTCGACGCTGACCGTGAAGCGGAGGCGCGCGGCGCGCGGAAGATCGACGCTTCCGGCGGGCCAGTACTGGCCGTCGTTGAAAAGCGAGAGCTGATTCGGCCGCTGTCCGTCGAGCGCGGCTGGAAGCTTTCCGTCTCTGGTGGCGAGGACCAGCGTATACCCGGCGCTCCCCGTCACCGGCGTGATCGTGAGGCGGATCGGCACCGGGCTGAAGTACTGAAGCGAGAAATTGGAGCGGCCGGCGGGCAGGCTCAGGATCTGGCTCGTCGACTCACCGAGGCCCAGCCTGAAGCCGTTGTCCCAGCCCTCCTTCGGCCCGATCACCGGTGCGGGATAGATCGAAGCGCGGCCCGGGAGCCCGACTATCAGCCGCGCTTCGGGGGCGTTGCAATCGAGCGGCGCCGCCGGAGCGCCGCCCTCGAGCAGAGTGGTGCGCTTGCGCGGCGTGCGGCCCGTCCGCTTCCAGAGGATGTAAGAGGGGGTCCGGGCGATCGCCGTGAAGTTGGGCGGGGACTTGCTCGCATAGGCGGCCCGCGTCGTCACGACGTAGTCGAAGCGGTCCAGCGTCGCGGAATTGAAGGAGTCGAAGTCGATCGGGCTGTAGGAGACCCCGGTGTCGAAGGGCTTCGTGGGCCGCTCCTGCACGGTCGGGTTGTCGGAGTTCTCGATCAGCGGAATCTCGGTGTCGCTGCCGCGCAGCTCCCACTGCGCGAAGCGGTCCTGGCCGGCGTAGAGGACCGACTTCCCGTCGACGGTCGAGGCGAAGGCGCGCAGCTCGGCGCCGTGGCCGGGCGGGCCGACGGGCGTGTCGCGCAGCACCAGCAGGCTCGAGTACGCGGCGCCGATCACAAAGACGACCCCGAGCGCCGCCCAGGCCGCGCGCGGTACCCGCCATTCCGCCGGCGGGGCGGAGAGCAGGGCCCGCACCGCGATCAGCATCACCAGCGGCGCGATGATCATCAGCGCCTTGGCGCGCACGTAGTCGCCGCTCAGCGGGAGCAGGGTGGCGAGGTAGATCAGAAACCCTCCGGCGAGTGCGGCGGGGACGGCGTACTCGCGCCGCCCCAGCCACCAGGCGAGCCCGGCGAACAGCGCGAGGGCGCCGATCGCGCTGGTCAGCCAGGGCAGATGGGCGCCACCGGCGGTGTCCAGCCGGTAGTTGGAGGAGGTCCAGAAACCGAGCGCCTCAGAAGGGTTGACGGGCCCGAAGGTGTTCGCGCCCTGCACCTCGGCGAAGCTGCGGCCGAAGCCGAACGGCCCGACCAGGCCGCCCACCACGACGATCGCGGCGAGGGCCACCGCACCGAGGATCCACGGCCGGGCGATCGTGCGGCGCAGCTGCCGCGGCGCGAGCGCCTGGCGGATCTCGGCGATGCTGAGGCTGTAGATCGCGATCGTCGCGATCGGCCAGGCGAGGCCGGCGATGCTGTAGGAGAAGACGATCCCCGCCGCCAGCACGACCAGCGGGCCCAGGGTTCGCAGACGCCCGGCGCGGTCGGAAGGGATCGGCCAGGCGGCCGGGAGGGCGATCGCGAAGGCGAGCACGAACAGCGCCTCGGCGGTCTCCTTGAAGGCGCTCTGGGCGAAATAGGAGGCGGCTAGATAGGGCAGTGCGGTGAGGACCGCGGCCAGCGCCCGCCGGCCCGGAGCCAGACCGCGGAGCGCGGCGAGAGCGGTGAGCCCGGTGAGCACCGGAATCGCGATCACCACCCCCATGAACGCGCGGTCGAGGCCGATCCCGGGGATTGCCGAGATCGTCGTAGCGAGCGCGTGGGGGCCAAGCGGGTAGCCGGTGTCCGGCCTCGGGCCGAGCCCGTTCTTCAGCCACTCCGCCCAGGCGAGGTGGAGGCCGAGGTCGTTGTTGAAGCCGACCCCGATCAGGCCCCAGCGGGCGTTGATCGCGAACGGGATCGCGAGCAGGGCCGCGATCGCGATCGCGGCTCCGAGAGCGCCGCGCGAGCTTTCGCCGCGCCCGTAGGGGCGTCCGAGGAGCGCTGCCGCCGCGACGAGAAGAAGGACGATGAAGAGCCCCGCAGTGGTCGCGTGGCCGGGGGCGCGGGCGAAGAACCCGGCGACGGCGAAGAGCGCCGCCAGGCCGGTCGCGGGCTCGAGCCAGGACCAGCGCTCCAGCCCCAGCGCCGCGAGCAGCGACCGTCCCACGAGCAACGACAAGGCACAGATCAGCGCCGCGGAGATGTACGTCGCGATCATGAGGGCGGCAAACTATGTCCTAAGTACTTATGGAGTGCCCCAACTGCGGCAACCCCAATCGCGCCGGGGCCAGATTCTGCGATTCCTGCGGATTCGAGCTGGCGCCCAGCGAGCCTCTGGCGGCTCCGTCGCCGGCTGGCGAAAACGGTGCTCCGGGAATCGCCGCGCAGCAGCTCGACGCGCTCGCCCCGCCCGGCCCGGACGCGCCGAGCTTGATCACCGATCGCTACGAGGTGCGAAGCTTCCTCGGCCGCGCCGGGGGCCGCAAGGACGTCTTCCTCGCTCGCGACATCCAGCTCGATCGCGACGTCGCGGTTGCTCTCTTCAACACCGAGGGCCTCGGTGAGGCGGCAAAAGCACGCTCGCGTCGCGAGTTGCATGCGATGGAGCGACTCGGAGACGACCCGCACCTGGTCAGCATCCTCGACACCGGAGAGGCGGATGGGCGCCCCTACATCGTCAGCCGCTACATGCCGGGCGGCGACGTGCAGCGGTTGCTCGCGACCAGGCTCGATGGCCGGCTCGAGGTCGCGCTGGCGATCGCGATCGGGATCGACGTCTGCAGGGCGCTCGAGCACGCCCATAGCTGCGGGATCGTCCATCGCGACCTGAAGCCGGCCAACGTCTGGCTCGAGGAGGACGGAAGCGCCCGGCTCGGCGACTTCGGGCTCGCCGAGACAGGCGGCCGGGGCTCGGCCGGCACCTTGGTCGGGACGGTCGCCTACCTGCCGCCCGAGCAAGCGCTCGGCCGGCCCTCCGGGCCGGCCTCGGACCTCTACTCGCTCGGGGCGATGCTCTACGAGATGGTCGCCGGCCAGCCGCCGTTCAGCGGCGGCGACGCGGTCTCGATCATCGGACGCCATCTCAACGCCGATCCGGTCGCCCCCTCTCGCCACAACGACACCGTGCCGGCGGCTTTGGACGATCTCATCTTCGGCTTGCTGGCCAAGTCCCCCGAACGGCGCCCCGAAAGCGCCGCGGCGGTCCGCGAGTCGCTGGAGGCGATCCGCGACGCCCCGGCCCAGCCGGCCGAAGAAGGCGAGGCCCGGGAGCAGAAGAACCCACTCGAGGGGCTTGCCGGCCGGGTCTTCGTCGGTCGTGAGGCCGAGCTGGGCGAGCTTCGCGGCGCCGCCGACGAATCGCTCGAGGGCAGGGGGCGAATGGTCTTGATTGCGGGCGAGCCGGGGATCGGCAAGACCCGAACCGCGGAGGAGCTCGCCACCTATGCCCAGGTGCGCGGCGCCAACGTCCACTGGGGCCGCTGCCTGGAGGACGAGGGCGCCCCCGCCTACTGGCCGTGGGTGCAGGCGATTCGCTCCTACGTGCGCGGCGCCGACCCGGTCGCCCTTGCATGGGAGATGGGACGCGGTGCGGCTGACATCGCCCGGGTCGTCCCCGAGGTCGCGGATCGGGTCGGCGAGGTGAGCAGCCCCGACGAGGGCGATGACGAGTCGGCGCGCTTTCGCCTCTTTGATTCGATCGCGGGCTTCTTGGCCAGCGCCGCGACGTCGCGGCCGCTGGTCGTCGTGCTCGACGACCTGCACTGGGCCGACGAGCCGTCGCTGCTCCTGCTCCAGTTCATCGCCCGCGGCCTCGGCGACTCGCGCTTGCTGGTCATCGGCACCTACCGCGACGTCGAGCTGGGGCGCCACCACCCGCTGTCGAGGGTGCTGGGCGAGCTCCCCGGCGCCGGAGCGATGGCTCGGGTCGCGCTTCACGGCCTCAGCGAAGCGGAGGTGCGTCACTACATCGAGATCACCGCGGGGGACGGACCTGCGCCGGAGCTGGTGTCAGCGGTCCACGACCAGACCGAGGGCAACCCGTTCTTCCTCGCCGAGGTCGTCCGCCTGCTCGCCGCCGAAGGGACGCTCGATGCTCCCGCGGCGGCCTCGCTCTCGATTCCGCAGGGGGTTCGCGAGGTGGTGGGGAGGCGCCTCGACCGCCTCGACGAGCGGGCCAACAAGGCGCTCACAATGGCGGCCGCGGTCGGTCGCCAGTTCGACCTCGAGGTCCTCCTCCGGGTCACTGATTCCGATCCCGGCGCCCTGCGCGAGGCGATGGACGCAGCCGTCGCCGCCCAGCTGCTCGCCGAGATCTCCGACGGTCGCTTCCGCTTCTCCCACGCTCTGGTCCGCGAGACGCTTTACGAGGAGCTCAGTGCCGCCCAGCGCCCAGCGCTTCACCGCCGCATCGGCGAGGCGCTGGAGGATCTCTACTCCGCCGATCCGGCCCGGCTGCAGCGCCGCCTGCCCGAGGTCGCGCACCACCTGATCGAGGGCGCCGCCGGGGGCGACCCCGAGAAGGCGGTCGACTACGCGGTCCGGGCCGCCCGCAGCGCCAGCGCCCAGCTCGGCCATGAGGAGGCGGTCGAGCTCTACGAGCGGGCGCTCGAGGTGCTGGAGCTGTGCCAGCCCGACAAGCGGCGCTCGGCGGAGCTCCTGATCGCGCTCGGGGAGTCGCAGACGAGGGCGGGCAAGATCGCCGAGGCGCATGGGACTTTCGACCGGGCCGCCGATGCCGCTCGCGAGCTTGGCTCCGCTGAGCTGCTGGTCGGATCCGCGATCGGGCTGGCCTCGGTCTCGGAGGTCGGGGACACCGATGACCGGGCGCGCGAGGCCCTCGAGGCGGCGCTGGAGGAGATTGGTCCCGGCGACAGCCTCGAACGAGCCCGCCTGCTCTCCTGGCTCGGCCAGGAATACATCTGGATCGACCCCGAGGGCCGCGCTCGCCCGATGTTCGAAGAGGCGATCGAGATCGCGCGCCGCCTCGGCGACGAGCGGACCCTCGCCTTCACCCTCAGCCGCGGAGCCTTCATCGACCTCGACCCCGACGCCGCGCGGAACCTCGTCGATGGTCAGACCGAGGTGATCGAGCTCGCCCGCCGGGTCGGCGACCGCGAGCTGGAGCTGCGATCCCACGTGCTGCGCCTCGCCGGCCATCTCGTCCTCGGCGACGTCTCGGCGGTCGACCGCGACCTCGACGTCTATGCGCGCCTCGCGACCGAGCTGCGCCAGCCCCAGCACCTCTGGCACGTGCCGCTTCTGCGCGGGATGCGGGCGACCATCGACGGGCGCTTCGAGAGCGCCGAGCAGTTTGCGGAGGAAGCCCGGATCGGCGGTGAGCGGGCCCAGGAGCCGCTGGCGCAGCAGTTCTTCACGATTCAGGCCGCGCTGCGCTACCGGCTCCAGGGTCGCACCGAGGAGATCGCCCCTGCCGTGGAGCGGCTCGCGGCGCGCTATCCGGCGATCCCCGCCTGGCGCATCGCCGCGGCGCTGACCCATGCCGATCTCGGAAAGCTGGACGAGGCCCGGGTCGAGTTCGAGCGGATCGCCGCGGACGGCTTCGCGAGCATCCCCTCGATCGTCGGCCAGTGGCTGGCGGCGATCGCGATCCTCTGCGAGATCGCCGTGGCGCTCGGCGACCGCGAGCGCTCCGATGAGCTGCACGCGATGCTGGCGCCTTTCCGTGGCCAGACCGTGATCGCGGGCCGGGCGGCCGCCTGCTGGGGGCCGATCGCGCGCTATCTGGGCATCACCTCGGCGGTGGCCGGGAGGCTTGACCAGGCGACCGAGGAGCTTGAGGACTCGATCGCGCTCTCGGAGCGCATGGGCGACCGGCCGTTCCTCGCCCAGGGGCAGCTGAACCTCGCTGCGGTTTTGCTCGAGCGCGAGGCGAGCGGCGACCGCGCGCGGGCACTGGAGCTGCTCGACCGCTGCCTGCATGCCTCCCAGGAGATGGGCATGCGCTCGCTCACCGAGGGGGCGCTGGCGCTGAAGCTCGAGGCCCAGGGGCTGGCAGGCGTCGACGCGACGACCTCGATCGACGAGGTGATCGCGGCGGTTGAGTCCGAGCGTCCGGACATTCGCGCTCACGCGGCGCCCGACGGGACGGTGACGATCCTGTTCAGCGACATCGAGGACTCCACCGTGCTCACCGAGCGGCTCGGCGACGAGCGCTGGCTGGCGCTGCTGCGCGCCCACAACACGATCTTCCGCCGCAGCCTCGGAGCCCACGACGGCTATGAGGTCAAGAACCAGGGCGACGGCTTCATGCTCGTCTTCCCGAGCCCGGCCGCGGCGCTGCGCTGCGCGATCGAGGTGCAGCGGGCACTTGCCGAGCAAGCCGAGCGCAGCCCTGAGGAGGGGATCCGGGTGCGGATGGGCCTGCACACCGGCAAGGCGATCGCCGAGGAGGGCGACTTCTTCGGGCGCAACGTAGTGCTCGCGGCGCGGATCGCGGCGCAGGCGCGCGGGGCCGAGATCCTCGTCTCCGAGGCGCTGCGCGAGCAGGCGGAGGGCGAGGACGGCCTCGTCTTCGACGACGGGCGCGAGCTGGAGCTGAAGGGCATGGCCGGGACCCACACGGTGCATCGAGCCGCCTGGGAGACCGAGGCGGCGACGCCAAGCTAGCCGTCATCGGGCTGCAAGTTCTAGTGAACGGGCGCGCGCTCGCGTGCAGCGGTATAGGCTGGCCCCGGTATGTGCGAGTGGAGGTTGGGTCGGGGGCAGAGGTCGTGGGCCGTTGCGGCGGCGGCCGTGGCTTCCTTCCTGCTTCTCGTCGTCGCCGCCTCGGCGCTCGGGCGCGACTTCGACAACCCGGCTTCCCACGACACCTCGCAGCAGTTCGGCCCAGCGAGCGTGCAGCGCCAGGACACCCCTAACGACACTGACTACGACCGCGCCGAGGCCGACGACCAGGACGGGCTGCCGAGCACCACCAACCTCTACGACGAGCGCTTCGACCTCTTCGGCTTCCCGTCGCTGTTGAGCAGCGTGACGGCGCTGTACGGGCCCGGCCCGCACGTCGGCCAGCCGCAGGTCTCCGGCTTCAACGCGGCCGGGGCCTGGAAGCTGGAGCGCGGTCGCCCCGACACCAGCGTCGCGATCCTCGACACCGGGATCAAGTGGGACCGCGAGGACCTGCGCCTGCAGGTGCGCCTCAACAAGGGCGAGCTGCCTCTCCCTGAAATGGCCGGGGGGGAGACCTGTGCGGCCTATGACTGCAACGGCGACGGGGTCTTCAACGTCGCCGACTACGCCGACGACCCGCGGGTCAGCCACAGCGCCGGTTCGCACGGCTCGCCGCAGATCGACGCCGAGGACCTGATCGCAACCTTCTCGGGCAACTTCTCCGGCGGCGGGGTGTCCGGAGGCACCGACGACGACGGCAACGGCTTCGTCGACGACATCGCCGGCTGGGACTTCTTCGACAACGACAACGACCCCTACGACGCCTCCAGCTACTTCGCTGCCGCCAACCACGGCAGCGGCCGGGCCGAGAACGCGCTCGAGCGCGGCAACGACGGCGCCGGCGGCATCGGCGTCTGCCCGGACTGCCAGCTGGTCCCGATCCGGACCTGGGACACCTTCGTCTCCGACGGGAACACCTTCGCGATGGGGATCCTCTACGCGACCGACAACGGGGTCAGCGTGATCGAGGGCGCCAACGGCAGCGTCTACCACTCGGCTTTCGCCGAGCAGGCCTCCCAGTACGCCTACGACCATGGCGTCGTGCAGACGTTCTCCGGCGACGACCTCAACACCGGCAACCACAACTACCCGGCCAACTACGGGCACGCGATGCTGATCCAGGGGACCGTCCCCGACACGATCGGGCTCGGCTCCGACGCTGGCCAGCAGCTCGCCCAGGGGCTGGCCGGAATCTGCGGGCCGACCCACATCTGCCTCGGGACCCAGCTGAATCCGACCACCTACTTCCGCGGCGCCAACACGACCCAGTACGGCGGCAAGAGCTCGATCTCGATGGAGGGCGCGACCGGCTCGGAGAACACCGGCAAGGCGGCGGGGGCGGCGGCGCTGGTGATCAGCGCCGCCAGGGACGCCAGCCCCACGGTGACCCTGCGTCCCGACGAGACCCGCGAGATCCTCGAGCAGACCGCGGAGCGGGTGAGGACCGGCAGCACCGGCGCGGTCGGGGTGCCCGACCCGGGCGCGGACCCGAGCGCTTCCTCGCTTGACCAGTGGACTTCCCACTTTGGCTGGGGGCGCGTCAACCTCGGCGACGCCGTGTCGCTGGCGCAGAGCGGGAAGATCCCGCCCGAGGCGGCGATCGACGCGCCGGACTGGTACGCGCCGGTGGGCGGCGCCAACCTTCACGTCAGCGGCCTGGCACGTGCCCGCTTCGCCACCGGCGGCCAGTTCGACTGGAAGCTGGAGTGGGGCGCCGGCGAGGCGCCGACGAGCTGGAACGTCGCCGCCAGCGGCAGCTCCTCGGGGACCGTGACCGATTTCGGAGACATCGACATGGCCCAGGTCAGGGCGGCGGTCGCGAGCGCCTCGGTGCCGGCCGACCTCGGTGGCCCGACCTTCTCGGCGGTCTCGCAGAACCCCTTCAAGAACGAGTTCACTGTCAGGCTCACGGTCAACGGCCAGGACGTGCCGACCCCCGGGGTCGATCGCCGCGTCCTGACCTCCGTCGACGACCCGACCAGCCGGGCAGGTTTCCCGAAGCGGATGGGGACCGGCGGCGAAGCGCCGATCCGCTACGCCGACCTGAACGGCGACAACGTGCAGGAGCTTGTCGTCCCGACCGAGGACGGCACGATCCACGCCTACGAGCCGGACGGCACCGAGCTTCCCGGCTGGCCGGTGCACACCCAGCTCGAGAAGTCGGCCGAGGGCCACGGCGCGGCGCCCGGTTTCGCGGCGCTGGAGGCCTCGACCGCCCCGAACGAGCCCCCGCGCGGCCCGGTCGTCGCCGACCTCGACAACGACGGGCGACCGGAGGTCATCGACACCGCCGGCATCCACATCTACGTCTGGGAGCCGGACGGCTCGCTGCGGCCCGGCTTCCCGGTCGAGTCGAATCAGAGCTTCTGCGGCGCCGCCAACGAGAGCCAGCCGCTGGTCCATCCCAAGTGCGGCTTTTTGGCCAGCCCCGCGGTCGGGCGCCTGAAGGGCCAGAGCCAACCCCTCGACATCGTCGCCACCTCGCTCGACGGCCACCTCTACGCCTTCGACGGCGACGGCAACCCGCTGAGCGGCTTCCCGCGCCAGCTGGTCGCCCCCGACTCCGACGTGCCGCCGGGTCAGAAGATGATCGCCGAGTCGATCAACGAGCCGGCGGTCGGAGATTTGAATGGAGACGGGGTGGATGACGTCGTCGTCGCAACCAACGAGACCTACGGCGCCGCGCCGCCGGACCCGGGCGACATCTCGGGCGGCTTCGGGCAGGGCCTCTCGGCGATCCTCGGCAACGCCGCCGGCGGCTCCTCGCGCGTCTACGCGGTCGACGGGTCAAACGGCGACTATCTGCCCGGCTGGCCGATCAAGCTCAACGGCGCGATCCAGAGCACTCTGCCGCTGATCGGCCCGGGCCAGAACCCGGCCCTGGTGAAGATCGGCGGCCAGCAGCGGATCGTCGCCTCGACCACCGGCTCGGCGACGATCGGGATCTACAAGCCCGACGGCTCGCTGGCGCAGGGGGTCGAGCAGGGCGCCTACGGCGCCGCCTCGGACGCCACCGACCGCACCGGCACGATCAACCTCTTCGAGTCGGCGTCAGTCGGCAAGCTGCTGCCCGCCGGCGACCCCGACATCGTCAAGTACGGGCTCAGCGTCGGGGCGGTCGCGAACCTGGCCCTGGCCGGACAAAACGTCCCCTACAACCACCTGATCGGCGCCTACGACCCGACCACGGGACTGCCGCTGCCGGCCTTCCCGCGCGTCACTGACGACTACCAGTTCCTCTCCTCATCCGACGTCGCGAAGGTGGACCCGAGCTCGGCCGGCAACCAGGTCGTCGCCGGGACGGGCCTTGGCTTGCTGCACGCCTACGACGGGGTCAGCGGCCTCGACGCCCCCGGCTTCCCGAAGGTCACCGGCGGCTGGCTGTTCGCACCGGCGGCCTTCTCCGACGACCAGCGGATGGCCGACATCACCCGCGAGGGCTACCTCTTCCAGTGGGACCTCCCCAACCTTCCCGCCTGCCAGAGCGAGTGGCCCTCGTTCCGCCACGACCAGCAGCAGAGCGGCAACTACGACCGCGACGGGACGCCGCCGTACAAGCCGACCGCTTTGAGCCTGAGCGGGAACCAGCTCAGCTTCAACGCGCCCGGCGACGACAACGGCTGCGGCACCGCCGACCACTACGAGATCGCGACCTCGGGCTCGCCGATCACGCCGCAGAGCTTTGCGGCAGCCGATCCGCTCCCCGGCCCGCCGGCGCCGCAGGCGGCCGGCAGCACGCAGACCTACACGCTCCCCGCCCACCAGCGCTACGTGGCGATCCGCGCCGTCGATGAGGCCGGAAACGTCGGCTGGTCGGCCCAGCTTGACACCGGGCCGCCGCTGCAGGGCAAGGTCGCGGCCCGTGGCACGGTCGAGACCGAGCAGGGGCCATCGATCGGCTTCTCGGCGGTCACCGACTGCGACGCTGCCCACTCGACTCGGCCGAGCTTCGTCGGAACCCCCTCCGGGGCGGTGATCTGGAGCAAGTCCACCGTCACCGGGTCCAGCTGCACAGACCAGCCGCCGGCCTCATCGCTGGGCTTTGACACCCAGAGCGGCACCGCTACCGGCAGCTTCGGGGCGGGGGCGCCGGGAGGCCTGAGCGGCCAGGGGGGAACCCTGAGCTGGACCTACTACGACCATGGCCCCGACAGCGTCGAGTTCACCCTTCGCGACAGCTCCAACGCGATCGTCTATCAGGTCGATGCGCAAAGGCCGACCGCCTACCGCGGCGCCTCCGGCGGCGTCTGGACGTTTGGGCCCTGATCAGGCTGCCCGCAGCCGAACCTGCCCGCCGCAGCCAGACCAGCCGCTCCGCACGACTCAGTACCGCTCTGCCGCCAGCGCCAGCGCGCTCTCTATTCCCGGACCCTCGAGAGCATTCGCGTGACCGGCGCAGATCTTCGCGGGCCGCAGGGCGGCGAGCTTTCGAACTGAGTCTCTGGCGGCGCCGTGGTCCCAATTCCAAACCGGGTGCGGGACGCTGGCCTCGCCTTCGGGCAGCGGCTTCAGGCGCGTCGAGTCGATGAAGTAGACGGTGTCGCTGCAGAGCGCGAGGCGGTCGGACTCGCGAAACAGCCCGATCAATCCGGGAGCGTGACCGGGGAAGTGGTGGACGCTGAAGCCGGCGACCTCGTCGCCCTCGCTGACCGTGTCGGCGATCTCGACCCTGCCGTCGTCCCAGCGGCGATGCAGCAGCGGATAGACGCGCCGAACCCAGCTGACCGGCAGCTGCGACATGTCCCAGTAGTCGGGCCACTCGTCGCGCTGGGCATAGGTGAGCTCGTCGGGGTGGCAGTAGACGGGAGCGCCGACCCCCGGCGCGGCACCCCGGTGGTCGGTGTGGCTGTGGCCGAGGACGATTCGCTTGATCGGCCCGAGCCTCTCCGACACGGCGGCGACGGCCTTGACCATCGGCTTGGTCCCGGCGTCGAACTGGACGACGCCGTCGCCGTCCTCGATGAAGTAGATGTTCATGCCCCCGCGGATGTCGCCCCGCAGCAGCCAGACGCCGTCAGCGACCTTCCCGAGCGTCGGGCTCCAGGGCCGGCCGCCGAGTAGCTTCTCCTCCGCCACATCGCCAGTCTAGGGTTAGTGGCGTGGAACCGCCAAGAAGCACAACCTCGACGCGCCCGGCGACGGCGGCCGGCTGATGCCGATCCAGTGGAAGGTCGCGATGGCGCTTCTGATGGTCTGCCTGCTGGCCTCGATGGTGATCGCGGTGATCAAGCTCGCGACTCTCTAGGCACTCTCAGCCGGCGGGCGCTCTCGGCCCTGGCGTCCGATCGCTGGCGGCGCCGGCCGCGCCGGGTTAGTATGCGCCCGCCCCGCTACCGGCTCACCCGAGGGAGAGGAGACCCAGATGTTCGGTCGCATCGTTGTTGGCACCGACGGTTCCGAGACCGCGGCTGAAGCGGTGCGCCAGGCAACCGAGCTGGCAAGGCTGAGCGGCGCGCGCCTTGACGTCGTCAGCGCCTTCGAGCCGATCCCGCAGCAGCGGGTCCGCGCCGAGGCGGGGGGAGCGCCGGGGGACGTGCAGTACGAGATCGGGCCCCGCGAGGACGTCAACCTGACGCTCGAGAACGCAAGCGGCGCCGCCAAGAAGGAGGGTGTCGAGGAGGTCCAGACCCACGCCCGCGAGGGCGACCCCGCCGACGCGATCCTCGACGTCGCCGAAGAGGTCAACGCCGATTTGATCGTGGTCGGCAACAAGGGGATGACCGGCGCCCGCCGGTTCCTGCTCGGCAGCGTTCCGAACAAGGTCTCCCATCACGCTCCCTGCAGCGTGATCATCGTCCGCACTACTGATTAGCCGCAATAGATGTGTGAACAGCCGAGTGCTACGGAGCCGTAGCGGCTGCGGCATCGATCAGACCGGCGCCGTACTGGCTGTCGCGACCGGGCGGGCCGAGGTCCCTGGCGGTCTGCTGGAGCCGGGCCAGGACCTGGGCCGGGCTCGGGTGGGAGCCGATCACGCCCGAGGCGATGACCAGTGCGGCAACTCCGGATGCGTGCGCGGCGGCCATCGACGTTCCCTCGTAGTAGTTGGGGATCTCGAACCGCTTCGGGTAGCCGCCGCGGAAGGTGAGCTGGTAGATCGGACGGTCCTGAGTCGTCTGCGGGCAACCGAGCCCGGGCAGTCCACCTCCTGGCGCCACCACGTCGACGCGTGGGCTGATCTTCGAATAAGCCCCCAGGCAGCCATCCTCCGTTGTTCCGCCGACCGCGATCGCGCGCGGGTCGGAGGCTGGCATCGTCACACAGCCGCGCGGTTCGTCATTGCCGGTCGAGGCGACCAGAACCACCTTCCGCCTGCTCGCGAAGCGCATCGCCTGCGCGACCGGGGGAACCGAGTTGCCACAGCCGAAGTTGAAGCTCATGTTGATCACGTCGGCGCCGTGCCTGGCGGCGTAGCGGATCCCCTTCGCGATCCGGTCGGCGCGCCCGTTGCCGATTCCGTTCAGGACCCGCACCGGCATCAACTTGGCGCCGAAGGCGAGCCCGGTGAGACCGATGTGGTTGTTTGTCTTCTCGCCGATCGTCCCGGCCGTGTGGGTGCCGTGGCCGTTCACGTCGAGGGGCAGCGGGTCCTTGCCGACGAAGTCCCACCCGGGCACGAACTGGTGGGAGCCGAAGTCGGGGCTGCGGCGAAACCGCCTGCCCCGGTCCCGATAGGCGACCCCGGTGTCGAGCACGGCGACGGTGACCCCCTTGCCCCCGCCGCGGCCGACCTTGCGGAGGTTCCTCCAGGCGCCGAGGGCGTCGATCCCGCCCGCTGACTGCTGCGCGAGCGCCGGCGTGCCGGGGGCGCAGAGGCTGCCGCAGGGCAGGAAGTTCCATTGCAGCTGCGCCCAGCCGGAGCGGGCGCCGTGAGCCGGCGGCACGGTTCCCGGATCGTTGGGAAGGCCGGAAGCGGTGGCGATGAAGTTCGGAACCGCGTATTCGACCGCGGGGTTCGAGCGCAGCGCCTTGACCGCCTCGTGGACACCGACTCCCCGCGGCAGGCGCACCGCGCGACCGAAGCGCTGGCCATCGAAGCGCGCGACCAGCTCGCCGGGAGCGAACTCATGCGCCGTCGCCGATCCTGGGACCCGCGCCGACGCCGGCGCGCAGATCGCGAGCGCCGCGGGCAGCGCCGCGATGGCGAGCATCGCGATTGTGGCGAGTCTGCGGGCTCGTCTTTTCATGGTCTTGCTGAGGTCCCCGTGGGATTCACCGACGCGGTCGCCGGGCACGATCTCAAACACCCGACCGCCGATGAAGTTGCCGTTCCCGATCCCGCCTCTATCTTGACCGTTGTGGGCGATGCCAGCGCCAAGGCGGACGAGTCCTGGATGCGAGAAGCGATTGGGTGCGCGCGCCGGGCTGCGCGGCACGGTGACGTCCCGATCGGTGCGGTCCTGGTCAGGGACGGCGAGGCGATCGGGGCCGCCGGCAACGAGCGCGAGCTGCGCGGCGACCCGACCGCGCATGCGGAGATCCTCGCCCTGCGCGAAGCAGCCGAGCGCCTGGGTGGCTGGCGGGTCGAGGACACCACGATCTACGTCACGCTGGAACCCTGCGCGATGTGCGCCGGAGCGATCGTGCTGGCGCGGATCGCGCGGGTCGTCTTTGGAGCGCAGGACCCGAAGGCCGGCGCTGGCGGAAGCGTCCTCGACGTGCTCGGCGAGCCGGCCTTGAACCACCACCCGGCGGTCGAGGCTGGAGTGCTCGGCAGCGAGTGCGCCGAGCTTCTCTCCTCCTTCTTCAGCGCCCGGCGCTAGCCCGCAGCTTCGCTGAGAGCTCGACCGGATAGGCACGGCCCGGCTCGGGCGGCCGCAGGTATGCGGGCAGCGTCCGCAGGCTGGAGTCGGCGCGCTCGCGCATCTGCTCGATCGTCTCGGAGGCGACGATCTCACCCGCCTTCATCACCGGGATCAGCAGCGGCTCGCCCTCGACCCTTTCGCCCTCGGCGGCGACGACGTCCCCGGCCATCTCTCCGCCCTCGAAGCGCCTCAGGACCTGCTTCGGACCCGGCAGGGTCCGCTTGCCCGAGGAGAGCTTTTGAACCCCACGCCAGCCACCGTTGGGGTCCGCGTCGGCGACGAGCTTGTAGACGCCGTTGACGACCGGCGAGTCACGGCTGGTGCCGAGGTCGGTGCCGACTCCGAAGCGGTCGATCGGGGCCTCCGATCCGACCAGCGCGGCGATCCTGCGCTCCTCGAGATCGCCGCTGACGATAACCTCGGCGTCGTTCATGCCCGCTGCGTCGAGCAGCTGCCTGGCGCTCCCCGCACAGGCCGCGAGATCGCCGGAATCGATCCGCACGCCCCGCAGCTGGGTACCGGTGTCCCGCGCCGCTTCGATTGCCGCCGTCACCCCGGTCACGACGTCGAAGGTATCGACGAGCAGCACCCCGCGCTGCGGGAAGGCTCGCAAGAACGCGCTGAACGCCTCCTTCTCATCGCGGAACGAGAGCACGTAGGAGTGCGCCATCGTGCCCATCGCGGTGAGGCCGTAGCGCCTTGCCGCGGCGACGTTCGAGGTGCCGGCGCAACCGGCGATCGCCGCGCATCGCGCAACCTTCATCGCCGCGTCGATGCCGTGGTCGCGGCGCGGTGAGAAGTCGATCACCCGCTCCCCGAAACCCGGTTCGCCGCCGCCGGCCGCCAGCACCACCCGCGCCGCCTTCGTGGCGACCATGGTCTGGAAGTTGACCTGGTTGAGCAGCAGGGTCTCGAGCAGCTGCGCCTCGATGCGGCTCCCGGTCACCTGCACAAGCGGCTCCTCGGCGAAGCAGAGCGATCCCTCCGGGATCGCGGCGACGTCGCCGCGAAAGCGAAAGCCGGCGAGATAGTCGAGGAACCGCGCCTCGAAGCCGAGCTTCTCCAGGTAGGCGAGCTCGTCCTTGCCGAAGCGCATTGCGCGGATCAGCCGCAGCGAGGGCCCGATCCCGGCCGCCATCAGCCAGCTGCGGTGGGGAGGAAGATGGCGGGCGAAAAGCTCGAAGACCGCCGGGCGGTCCAGCCTTTCGCGGTGATAGCTGGCCGCCATGGTCAGCTCGTAGAGGTCGCTGAGCAGGCTCACCTCGGCGGCCTCGAGCAGGCCCGGGTCGTTGGGATCAGCGCCGGTCACGGTCGGTCATTCTCTTCCACCTGGCGGGATACCCTTTGTCGAAGCCCGGAGAGGTGTCCGAGTGGCTTAAGGAGCGCGCTTGGAAAGCGCGTGGGCGGGTTACCGCCTCGTGGGTTCGAATCCCACCCTCTCCGCTCAACTGCGTGAGCGCGCCGCTACCCTTGCGCGGCTGTCCCGGAGGGGTGCCGGAGTGGTTGAACGGGGCGGTCTCGAAAACCGTTAAGGGCCTTCGGGTCCTTCGTGGGTTCGAATCCCACCCCCTCCGCTAGAAAGAGCCGGAATCCGCTTTGTAAAGCAGGATTCGGCTCGCTCCGGGCGCCATGCCGAAAATCATCGGTGGGTCAACGAAGGCCAGCGAAAGCCCGTTTGGCGGGGGTTTCATTCCCCCGACAATCCCCGAGCGCGGACAGAACCAGCCGACAGGATCTCTTGATGTCTACTCCTGTCTTGCCGAGCGCTAAATATGAGTGCTACGCGTGGATGGTGGCTAGTGGCCCAGGCGGTTGGCGGTTTGATCCGGGTCGCCCCCAAGCCGCTCCTCCTCCTAGCCCCTGGTGGAGAAGGTCAGTTCGCCTCCGCACGACTGTCGCTGTTTCCGAGGAGGGCAACTCCGCCAAGGAGCAGCATCACCGCCCCGGCCCCGCTGATGTAAAGGCCCCAGGAAACGGAGTTCAAAGTGTGACCGTCGACGCTTGGCAGGCTCACGATCTGAATTAGCTCTGCAGCGACTATGCCGATTGCGACCAAGCCAAGCCCCGCCTCTCCTCCTCGCTGGCTGCTGTTGCGCTGAGCAGTTGCCGCAAGCAGAAATGCGGCTAGCAGGCCGATGGCCACGGTGATCGCCCCGCCATTGAACTCAACGCCGAGTTGGTAGGTAGTCGGCGCGCCCAGCGCGTCGCCCCCGGACTTCTCCCACGGCGTCAGCGCTCCGAAGACCAGCACCGCGGCCCCCACGCTCGAGAGCTTGAGGGCGCCCGGCAAGCTGACAAAGCGTGCAGCGAGGTCGCGGAGTGCCTCGACAGCGCCGCGAAGGGAGCTCTGCAGGTTGGGGTCCACCCGCATAGCATCCGCAATTAGGGTGCCTGGGTCAACTAGGCAACAGTGCGACCAATCACCCTCGGCGCAGATGACCAGATGAGCGTTCGCTACGAGACCGACGGGCCGGTTGGGCCGGTCACGGTCGTCACGATCGACCGGTCCGACGTTGCCAACGCGGTCGACGGCCGACGGCTGAGGCACTGGCCGATGCGTTCCGGCGCTTCGACGCCGACGAGTCGCTCGCGGTAGCTGTGCTGACGGGCGCAAGCGGCAAGTTCTGCGCGGGCGCGGACCTGAAAGCGATGCGAGAGCCCGGCGCGCCATGGGCGAGCCGGGCGGAGCCGGACGGCGACGGGCCGGTCGGTCCGACGGGGATGCTCCTGAGCAAGCCGGTGATCGCCGCCGTCGAGGGCAACGCTGTGGCCGGAGGCCTCGAGCTCGCCATTTGGTGCGACCTGCGCGTGGCCGTCGAGGACGCGGTCTTCGGCGTCTACTGCCGCCGTTGGGGCATCCCGCTGATGGACGGGGGAACGATCCGCCAGGCCCGGCTGATCGGTCACAGCCACGCGCACCTGATCCTCACCGGCCGCGGGGTTGGCGGCGGGAGGCGCTCCGCATGGGCCTGGCGAACCGCGTCGTGCCAACCGGCCGAGCGCTGCCGGAGGCGACTGCCCCGGCCCACGAGATCGCTGGCCGTCCCCAGGCCGCGCTGCGGAGCGATAGGCGCGCCTCCTACGAGCAGTGGCCGCTCACGCTCGATGACGCGCTTGCGAACGAGTACCGCCACGGGATGGCCACGCTCAAGACCGGCGAGATGTTCCGCGGCCTCGACGAGTACGCGTCGGGCGCCTGGCGCGAGCAGGGGTAGCGACAGTGCCGCTTCCGCTCTCATCCAAAGCCGAAGGCCGCAGCGCAGGGCGAGACTCCCTGGACGAGTTCGAACGTAGCGCCAGATGCCGGTCCTCAAAAACTGGCGCAAATCATGGCGCAAAGCGAAACCCTACATGGCGATTTGCAGGGAAAAAGTGTGGAACCGGGGCGGTCTCGAAAACCGTTAAGGGCCTTCGGGTCCTTCGTGGGTTCGAATCCCACCCCCTCCGCTTTGTAGTGTCAAAACCCGGGATCCACATCAGGGACGTCGGCGCCGGGTCTGTGTTCGAGCTTCCGCCTAGGCCGCCGCGAGCCATTCCTCGAAGCTGGGGCCGGCGAGCTTTGCGCCCGGGTTGGGCAGCGCAGCGCCCTCCGCATAGGCCGCGGCGTCCGGATCGTCGGGCTGGCGGACCTCGCGGATCTCGACCGAGTCACCTCGGCTGGCGAAGAGCGCGGCGGCCGCATCCGCGAGACCCTCCGCCTGCGGCCCGGCGATCTCGGTGATCATGCCGTTCTGGATCTCCGGCTCCTCCGCTGCGTCGGCAAGAGCTTCGGCGACGACGCGGGCGGCCACGAGCTGCGTTTGGAACTCGGGCAGGTAGGCAACGTCGTCCTGGATCATCCACCCGACGAGCTGATCGACGAACTCGTGGAACTGGGCCGCGCGGACGATCCGGACCGGGAGCGGGCCTTCGAGCAGGGTCTGCTCCTGAGCCATCTTCGCCGCGTTGTAGCCGCCCTGAAACTTGTCGATGCCGATGATCGAGACGAGGACGATCCGCTTCACCCCTGCTGCTGCGCCGACTCGCTGGAGATTGCGTGCCGATGCGGAGAAGAAGGCGGTCGCCTCGTCCTGATCGGGCGAAGGCCCGGTGGCCGCATCGATGATCGTCTCGACCCCGGCGAGCGCCGCGTCGAGACCTTCGCCGCTGACCACGTCGACACCCTCAGAACGCGCGATCGGGACCACGTCGTGTCCGCGCTGCTCGAGGATCTCAACGAGAGGCGATCCGACCCGGCCGGTGGCTCCGGTGACGGCGATCCTCTGGCTGCTGTTTTCGGTCTGCATGGTTCTTCCTTTCCAGCGCCGGCGGCTCGGCGCCGGCAACATTGATCGGCGGATCGCTCGACGCCGGCATCACCCGGCGTCCCGCTGAAACCCTTGAAATTGCGCCGGCAGGTCGCTGATCGGGCCGAGGTGTCGCAGCTTGTCGGGATTGACGATCGAGTTCACGGACAGGATCTGGCCGGCGCGGATCTCGATCGCCATCACATTGACGAGCTTGCCCTCGGCGTCGAGCGTGACCAGTCCCGGCTCACCGTTCACCTCGACCTCGCGGAAGGCGACGATCCCAACGCGCTCGGCAAGCCGGGAGAAGGTCCGCAGCTGGCGCGCGACGGTGAGCCTCCCGCGGATTGTCCGCGCAAGCGCCGGCACCTTGCCGCCGCCATCGCCGCGCAGGGCGGCGTCCGCGGCGAGCAGACCCTCGAGCGCCCCGAGGTTTCCCTGCTCGAAGGCATCGACGAAGCGGTGGACGAGCCGCTCGCGCTGTTCGCGGCTCGTCTCGAAGCGGGGCTCCCGCTCGCCGACGTGCTCGCGGGCGCGGCTGGCAAGCTTGCGGGTGGCGTCCACGCTCTTGCCGAGGATCTCGGCGATGCGCTCGTAGGGATAGTCGAAGACCTCGCGCAGCAAGAAGACGGCGCGCTGCTCGGGTGAGAGGGTCTCGAGCACGACGAGCAGGCCAACCGAGAGCGACTCAGCGATCTCGGCGTGACGGGCGGGATCGTCGTCCTCGGTGGTGAGGATGGGCTCGGGCAACCACTCGCCGACGTAGACCTCGCGGCGGGCCCGCGCCGAACGCAGCTCGTCGATTCCGAGGCGGGTGGTCACCGTGACCAGGTAGGCCTCGGGCGACTCGATCTGCTCGCCCTCCTCGAACGCGCGGTAGAGGCGGAGGAAGGCCTCCTGGACCACGTCCTCCGCCTCGCTGACGCTGCCGAGCAGCCGGTAGGCAACGCCGAACGCCTTCGGCCGCAGCTCCTCGAACATCGTCGCTTCCATGGTCAGGCCATCCCGTTCGCGAAACCCTCGCGCCAGCTCTGATAGCGGGGATGCCAGTGGAGCTCGCGCTTCGCCTTCTCGTTCGAGGAGCCGCGGGCGCTGGTCATCATCATCACCGGGACCTCGCCCGCGACGATCCGGCCGAGCCACGCCGGTATCCGCCGGGGAGGCTTTGCGCCGACCACCTCCGCCAGGTAGGGGATCCAGTCCCGGGCCGGCGCCGGCTCGTCGTCGACGACGTTGTAGATGCCAGGTGCCCCGTTGTCGAGCGCGGCGACGGTGGCCGACGCGGCGTCTTTGACATGGACGAATGACCATACGCCGGCGCCGTCGCCCACGATCGGGAACCGGCGCTTCCGGAACAGCTCGAGCACCTCGCTCGACCCCATCCCGGTGCCCGGCCCGTACAGACCGCCGTAGCGCAGGACGACGCCCTCGAGGCCCTCCGCCGCCGGCACCGTCCGTTCGAGGTGGCGAAACGCCACCATCGACTCCCGCATCCACTTCGGCGGATTGGGGTCGAGGGGGTCCTCCTCGGTCTTGACCGCGGCGCCCTCGCGAATGGTCGGCCAGCCCGCGAAGCTCTGCACGATCAACCGCCGGGCGCCGGCCTCTTGCGCCGCGCGAATGAGGTTGTCGGTGCCCTTGGTGCGAAGCTCGTTCGTCTTCGCAAACGTGCGATCGAAATGGCGCAGGTCTGCCATGCCGGCGAGTGCCGTCATCTCGTGGATCACAACCTCGGGCCTCGCCTGCTTCACCGCCTCGACCATCCCGCGCTCGTCGAGCCCGTCGACGATCGCCGGCTCGGCGCCGAGCTCCTGCACCACCTCGGCTCCCCCCGCCGAGCGCGTCGTCGCCACGACCTCGTGGCGCGCGTCGACGAGCTGGGGGATGAGCTGCTTGCCAATCGCTCCGGTTCCTCCTGCGACAAAGACGTTCATCGTTCCTTCTCCTCTCATGATCGCGACGAGATCCCGAGCCGGCCTGTGACTGGCGCGACAGGAGCTCGTTGCTCCACCGGGTTGCGGGTGTGCCTCCGGCGACCGCCGATGCGGCGCATCGCGCCCCGGACCAGCAGGAACGGAACGTAGGCGAGGGCGGCGATCAGGGCGATTGCGAGCAGCGGAAGCACCAGCGGGATCAGCGCCACCGCCGTCAGGGCGATGATGGGAATCGAAAGCGGCGCCAGCGCCATGGTCACGATGCCCAGGCCGACGGTCCACTTCGACACCTCATCGAGGACCTCACCTCGTTGGCTGTTCATGGTGTCTCCTTTCGTTTCCTATTGATCAGACGAGATGGCGGCCCGATTTGTGACCGGGCCGCCATCCGAAACGCTCAGGCGACCGCTGCCTCGGGCACCGGCTCGGGCTCGACCTCTCGCTTGGCGTCGGGCGCGCGGTCGGGCTCCAGGGGCTCGCGCGCGATCTCGCGCTCTCGCACGAGCCACAGCACCAGCGCTGCGCCGGCGAAGCAGAGCAGCGCCCCCGCCGTGAGCACGTCGTTGAACCCGGTCAGGAACCCCTCGTGGGCTGCGTGCGAGACCGCCGCCCGCTGGGCGGACGGCACAGTCGCCAGGGCCTGGTCGAGGTTTCCGGATGACACCGCCTCGGCGAGTTGGCGCGGATGATCAGCGCTCCCCGCAGGGGTGCCGGCGGTCAACTCGGCGACCTTGTCGGCGCCACGTCCAACGAAGATGGCCCCCCAGACCGCGATACCGACGGCGATCCCCACCTGGCGGAAAGTGTCGTTGATCCCCGCCGCCATGCCGCTGTGCTCCTTGGGGACGACGCTGAGCGCGACATCGGCGATCACCGGATTCAGCATCCCGATGGCGAACCCGAGCACCAGGAACCCGCCGAGAAGGGTGGTCCACTCGCTGTTTGCATGGACACCCGCCTGCAGCAGCAGCCCGACTCCCGCAGCCGCCAGGCCACCGCTCAGCAGCAGCCGGGCCGGGACCCGCGAGAGGAGCAGACCGGCCACGGGCGCTGCCATGAAGCTCGCGATCGTTATCGGCAGGTATCGCAACCCGGCCTCGAACGGCGAGTAGCCGAGATAGTTCTGCAGGTAGAGGGTCAGGTACAGGAAGAGCGCGAACGCCGAGCCCGAGAGGGCGAACGCCGCGATCTGGACCCCCGTGAACGAAGGCAGCTTGAACAGCTCGAGTGGAAGCATCGGCTCGGCAGCGCGACGCTCGACGGCGACGAACGCAGCCATCAGGACGGCCGCGCCCGTGAGCATGGCCACGATCAGCGTGCTGCCCCAGCCCTCGTCGTTCCCGCGCACCAGCGCAAACACCAGCAGGAGCAGCGCCCCGCTGAAGGTCGCCACGCCTCCCCAGTCGATGCGAGTGGAGCGCGGGTCGCGGCTCTCGCGCAGCTTCCAGTAGGTGACCGCGATTGCTGCGATGCCGATCGGGACGTTCAGGTAGAAGACCGACTGCCACCCCAGCGAGTCGGTCAGCGCGCCGCCGACCAGCGGACCGACGGCCACGGCGGCGCCAATCGACGCCCCATAGATACCCATTGCCGTGCCGCGCTCCCGACCGGCGGGGAACTCCTGTGCGATCAACGCCAGCGAGACGGCGAACATGGCCGCGCCACCGATGCCCTGAAACGCCCGCGCGGCGTTCAGGAATGTCGGATCTGGCGCCAGGGCGCAGAGCAGCGACGCGATCGAGAAGACCCCGAGGCCCGCCGCGAAGACCCGGCGACGCCCGAGGCGATCAGCGAGCGAGCCGGCCGTCAGAACAAGTGCGGCGAGGGTGAGCGCGTAGGCGTCCACCACCCACTGCAGATCGGTGAAGCTGGCGCCGAGATCGGCGCGGATCGAGGGCAGCGACACGTTCACTACCGTGATGTCGAGCAGAAGCATGAATGTCGCCACCGAGACGGCGATCAGGGTCCACCACTTGCGTTCCATGAGAAGCCTCCGTGTGTCGGGGCCGACTGAGAGACGAGAGGGAGACTCGATCTGTGACTCTCAGCGGGACCGATGCCAAATTCAACATACGTAGAACTCTACGCCCGTTGAGTTAAATGTCAACACCCGATGACTTATACTGGTGTCAGTGGCCTCACGGAAACGACAGCGAACCGGGCGGCGGCCCGGAAAGAGCGGCAGTCGCGAGGCGATCGCGGAGGCGGCCAGGCGCCAGTTCGCGGAACGCGGTTATGACCGCGCGACGATCCGCGGCATCGCCGCCGACGCCAGGGTCGACCCGGCACTGGTCAGCCACTTCTTCGGCTCCAAGCAGGAGCTTTTCGCAGCGGTAACCGTCCTCCCCTTCGATCTCGACGAGGCGATGCCCCAGATCGTCGCCGGCCCGCGCTCGAAGCTGGGGGAGCGGCTGGCTGAGTGGGTGCTTGGAGTACTCGACGATCCCGACAGCCGCAGGACCATCACGGGGATCGTCCGCGCGGCGGTATCCGGGCCAGAGGCGGCCGGCGCCGCCCGCGACGTGGTGTCAAGTCATGTGCTCATCCCGATCGCGGAAGCGATCGACGCCGATCAGCCCGAGCTGCGCGCCAACCTGATCAACTCGCAGATGGTCGGCCTGGTCATGGCCCGCCACATCGTCGCCACCGAGCCGCTCGCTTCGCTGCCGTCCGAGGACGTGATCCGGACAATCGCCCCGAATCTGCAGCGCTACCTCACCGGCCCGCTGAAGGCGAAGTGACACTCGCGGCCGCCTCGGCAGCGTGCTTCGTGGGTTCCAACCCCACCCGCTCCGCTTGATTGAGCCGGTTCCGACGTAGGCACAAGACCGCAGCGGTCCGGCGGTTGGCTGGCCGAATTGCTCCGCGAGATGCACGCTTCTCCTGCCGAGGGTGCCGATATCGACGTCGATGCGTCCGAGGCGGAGGACACTCGATGGCGGGGTTGCTAAAGGGAACGGCGCCGCGTGTCGAAGTGAGGGCAGAGGGTTTCACCGCGTGAACGCGCCATTCACAGAACGGATTCGATGCATGTTCTCCGGTCACGACTGGAGAACCGCGATCGGCCCGCGCGCCGGCTACTTCGAGCGCTGCCGAAACTGCTACGCGACCCGTGCCGTGCAGGAGACTCCGGAAGTTCCCCGGCCGGGTCGCAGCGACGCGTCGCAGCCCGAGGGCGGCGCCGCGCAGGAGCAGAAGGATGCGCGCTCCGACGAGCGCGCCGCCTGAGCTCGCGCCCATTCGTCTGACCACGCCCGGCCGTTAGGCTGGGCTGGTGATCGACGGCTCCTGGCGTGTCTATCTATCCGGTGAGATCCACTCCGACTGGCGGGCGCAGATCGCCGACGGGATCGAGAAGGCCGGCCTCCCGATCGAGCTGAGCGCCCCGGTCACCGATCACGGCGCCTCTGACGACGCGGGCACCGGCACGCTCGGCGAGGAGTCGGAGCCGTTCTGGCGCGACCACATGGGCGCCGGGGTGAACGCGATCCGGACCCAGACGCTGATCCGCGGCGCCGACGTCGTCGTGGTGCGCTTCGGAGACAAGTACCGGCAGTGGAACGCCGCCTTCGACGCCGGCTTCGCGTCCGCGCTCGGCAAGCCGGTCGTCACCCTGCACGACGGCGAGCTCGATCACGCTCTCAAGGAGGTCGACCGCGGGGCGCTTGCGACCGCACGAAGCTCCGAGCAGGTCGTCGACGTCCTGCGCTACGTGATCGACGGCAAGCTGCCAGCGTAGGGATACCTGTGGCGGAGGCCAACAAGGAGCTGATTCGGCGCTTCTATGAGGCCTTCGATCGCCACGACGGCGACCTGATGGCGACCTGTTACACGCCCGACGCGAAGTTCCACGACCCGGCCTTCGGCGACCTGGTGGGCGACGAGGTGGGAGGGATGTGGCGGATGCTGACCTCGCGCGCCGAGGACCTCGACGTCGAGCTGCGCGAGCACGAGGCGGTCGGCGCCACGGGCTCGGCCCACTGGGTCGCCCGCTACACCTTCGTGCAGACCGGGCGCCCGGTCCTAAATGACATCCGGGCCAGCTTCGTCTTCGAGGACGGGTTGATCTCCCATCATGTCGACGACTTCTCGTTCGGCCGCTGGGCGCGCCAGGCGCTCGGGCCGATGGGCTGGGCGATCACCGTTTTCCCGCCGCTCGGCGGCGCGGTGCGAAAGCGCGCGCGCGCCAACCTCGAGGAGTTCCTGAAGGAGGACCGCCGGACCTAACCGGCATGTCGGCTCCGTGTGCGAACATATGTTCGTGCGCTGGGACGAGCAGAGGGTGGGCGAAGGGATGGAGCGGCCGCTGCCCGGCCTCGCCGTCGACGCGGTTCGCACTTTCGACGCTCCCGAGGCCCTCGGGATTCGATTCCACGAGGTGCGCGCCAAGTCGGCGCTGAACCACGTCCCCAGCGGCCGCTTCGGATTCAACTGGACGATCAATCTGTTTCGAGGTTGCAGTCATGCCTGTAGCTACTGCTTCGCCCGCGACACGCACCGTTATCTGGACCTCGATGCAGGCCGCGACTTCGAGCGCGAGATCGTCGTCAAGGTCAACCTGCCCGAGGTGCTGCGCGCCGAGCTTCGCCGGCCGTCCTGGCAACGGGAGCTGGTCGCGATCGGGACCAACACCGACCCCTACCAGTGGGTGGAGGGCCGCTACGAGCTGATGCCGCCGGTGCTCGATGCCCTGCACGAGGCAAGGACGCCGGTCTCGGTGCTGACCAAATCGCCGCTGGTCCTGCGCGACATCGACCGTTACATCGAGATGGCCGCCGGCGCCGGGGCGACCGTGAACCTCTCGGTGCCGACCCTCGACGAGAAGGCCTGGCGGGCGACAGAGCCGCACACCCCGCACCCGCGCGCCCGGCTCGAGGCGGTCGCCGAGCTGAACCGCAGGGGAATCGATTCCGGCGTCCTGGTGATGCCGCTGATGCCGGGCATAAACGACGATCCCGCGCAGGTCGATGAGCTGGTCGGATTGGCGCGCGAGGCGGGCGCCACCTTCGTCGCCTCGACGGGTTTGCACCTGCGCGGCGAGGTGCGCGCCGTCTTCTTCGGCTGGCTGGCGGAGAAGCGCCCCGACCTGATCCCACGCTACGAGCGGCTCTACGCGCGCGGCGCCTATCTCCCCTCCGAAGAGCGCAAGCGACTCGGCTCGCTGGTGAAGGGGTGGGGCCGAAACCGGAGACGCCGACCCGCGGGTGGTGCGGAGGCCGCGAGCGCGGACTCCGTGACAGGACCCGCGGCCGAGAGCCTCCAAGAGTCCCTGTTCTAGCCGCCTCAGCTCTGCGAGGCGTATCGATGATGCAGCATCAAGTCGTTGCCGTCGGGGTCGGTGAAAAACGCCATGTGGCAGACACCGGTGTCGAAGATCTCGCCGGCGAACTCGACGCCGTTGGCCTCGAGCTCCTTCCGCGCCGCCGCGACATCGTCGACGTGCAGGGCCGGATGAGCGTTCTTCTGCGGCGCGAAGTCCATTCCCATCCGCTCCGGCTCCCAGATGCCGAAGCAGGTGTCGCCTGCCCAGACCTCGAATTTTCCATGCTCGTCCGGCCGTAGCCCCAAGGTCTCGACGTAGAAGCGACGTGAACGCTCGGAGTCCTGGGACGGGATTCCGACGAAATCGAGCTTGTTGATCATCGTTCCTCCTTCGGTTCTCATTTCCCCTCGTCGAGGTCCTCGAAGCGGCACTCGCGCGGCTCCTTGTCGTCGCGGAAGCGCAGAAAGCGCGTTCCGTGGCGGATCCGGCCCGCTGCCGCGTGGTCGTAGCCGACCTCGATCACGAGCTCGGGCCGCAGCGCGATCCACTCCAGATCGCGATCCGAGGCCCAGCGACTCGGCTCGGCGCTGCCGACCTCGCCGCTCTCCAGCGGCGCGAGCATCTTGCGCAGGCTGCGCTTCTGCTCGGCGCTGAAGCCGGAGATGTGGCCGACCGGGCGCAGCTCGTCGCCGTCGTAGAGACCGAGGATCAGCGAGCCGACCGTGCCCACCTCCTTGCCGGGGCGCAGGCCGAGAACCACGCAGTCGATCGTGCGGTCGCGCTTTACCTTCGCCATCCCCTTGCGCTTGCCGGGCACGTAGGGGGCATCGAGCTGCTTGGCGATCACCCCTTCGGTCCTGCGCAGCCACTCGTCAGCCTGCGCCGTGTCGGCGGTCAGCGGCGTCAACTCGATGCCCGCGCCGTCCTTGGCCAGCTCCTCAAGCTGTTCGCGCCGCTCGCGCAGCGGCAGGTCAAAAAGCTTCTTCTTCCCGTCCGCCAGCAGGTCGAAGGCGACGAAGGTGGCGGGAATCTCCTCCGAGAGCAACTTGATCCGCGACTCGGCCGGGTGCAGGCGCATCTGCAGCGAGTCGAAGGTCGGGTTGCCGTCCGCGTCGCGGATCACCAGCTCACCGTCGAGGACGTAGCGGCCGGCCGGGAAGCCGAGCTCCGGGAAGTAGCGCGAGAGCGGCTTGCCGCTGCGCGATTGGATGTAGGACTCATCGCCGTCGACGAAGACGATCGCCCGGAAGCCGTCCAGCTTCGGCTCATAGGCCCACTCCTCGCCCTCGGGCAGCTGCTTGCGGGTCAGCGCCAGCTGCGGCTTGATCGGCGGCCTGAGCGGAAGCTTCACGCCTCGACCTTGATCCAGGCTTCGCTGCGACCGGGCGCGTATGCGGAGTCGAGTCGCTTCGCGACCAGGCCGGCCAGGCCGCGCTCGCGGGCGGCGGCGAGCAGCTCCATTCCGTCGCCGCGATGGTAGGAGGGCGTCTGCCAAGCCTCGCCGTCGAGCTCGAGGTCCTCAAGCCGGTGCCGGCGCTCGTCGTAGCGCTTCCCGGTCAGCAGCCGCCCGTCGCAGAATGGAAGGTCGAAGAGCATCAGCGTCGCGGGCTTCTGCTTTGAGAGCCGTCGCGCGACCGAGTCGGACGTCGCGCGCTTTCGCTCCCGCAGCGACTTCGCGCTCGGGCGCCCGTCCCCGTCGAGGACGACCAGCTCGCCGTCGAGGACAGCCTCGGTGGAGCCGAGCCGGCGGGCGATGCGGCGCAGCTCCGGGAATAGAGCTCCGACGTCGTCGATCCCCCGCGCCTCCGACTTGCGGATGTGGCCGGGCTCGCACCAGAGCATCGTCCGCAGGCCTCCCCAGGCGATCTCATAGCCATAGCCGTCCTCGTCGTCGGGGAGCGAGCCGCGGCGGGCCAGCATCGGGCGCAGGTCGTCTGGCATCAGGGCCCGCTCGGAGTCCTGCGGTGGATCCATTCGGTGGATCATCCAGTTCTTGCCGCCGGTCTGAAAGAGCGCGTAACGCCCGCGCAGCCGCTCGCCCTCGAAGGTCGCGATCACCTCGTCGGAGCGCAGCTTCTCGGCCTCGTATGTGCCGCTGTCCCAGATCGTCATTTCACCGGCTCCGTACTCGCCGGCAGGGATCTCGCCGTGGAAGTCGATGTACTCGAGCGGGTGGTCCTCTGTGTGCACGGCGAGCCGGTTGGCGGCCCGGTCGGGAAGCTGCGGGACGCCGCGGGGCAGCGCCCAGGAGAGCAGCACCCCGTCGTGCTCCAGCCGCAGGTCCCAGTGCAGGTTCGTCGCAACGTGCTGGTGGACCACGAAGCGGCCCTCGGCGGCCGGTTCGCCCCCGTCTTGGTCACCGCCGCGAGGCTCGCGGGTGCGGCCGAAGTCGCGCTTGGAGCGGTATTCCTCGAGCTTTCGGGCCACCCCTTCAGCCTAGGCAACCGCACGGCAAATCAGCGGAAAATCAGCAAAATACCCAGACTTGACCCGTTCGCGCCGACTTTCGTTTCGAGTCGCGGGCTACCCTTTACGTGTGGAACGCGCGGCCTGGACCGACGAGCGACTCGACGACTTGTCCTGTCGCATCGATGCCGGCTTTGACCGAGTCGACGCTGACATCCGCGAGCTACGCTCGGACGTCGCTGGTCTGCGGGTGGAGCTCCGGGGCGGCCTTGATGGAGTGCGGACTGAGCTTGGCGCGGAAATCGATGCCATGCGCGTCACCATGCTCCGCGTCGGCGGCGGCGTGATCGTCGGGCTCGTCGGCGTCATCGCGGCAGTGTTCGTCGGTGGCTGAGCGCAGCGAGGGCGCCCGAGGCCAGTGTCGGGTTGGTCAGACAGCCGCAGCGGCTTCGGCGTCGGGTTTCGCCTCGCCGGCGCTCTGCGGGCTCTCGGGCACGACCTTCGCACGCGCCACCTCCTGCCCGGTCGCGTTGCGGGGGTGATGGCAGGCCGCTATCCGGCCGCGACCGAAGTCCATCAACGGCGGCTCGACTTCGGAGCAGACCTCGGACGCCCAGGGACAGCGCGTGTGAAAGCGGCAGGCTGGCGGCGGGTTCACCGGGCTCGGCACGTCGCCCTCGATCACGAGCGCCTCGCGAGCCGCGTTCTCCTTCGGGTCGGGAATCGGCACCGCCGAGAGCAGGGCGACCGTGTAGGGGTGGACCGGGTCCGTATAGAGCTGATCGGCGGGCGCCGACTCGACGACCTTGCCTAGGTACATGACCGAGACCCGGTCGGAGACGTGGCGGACGACGCCGAGGTCGTGGGCGACGAAGATGTAGGTGAGCCCGAACTCGTCCTGAAGGTCCTCGAGCAGGTTGATGATCTGGGCCTGGATCGAGACGTCGAGCGCCGAGACCGGCTCGTCGGCGACGATCAGCTTCGGCTTCAAAGCCAATGCGCGGGCGATCCCGATCCGCTGCCGCTGCCCGCCGGAGAACTCGTGCGGGAAGCGGTTGTAGTGCTCGGGGCTGAGGCCGACGCGCTCGAGCAGACCCTGGACCTCGCGCTTCAGGTCGTCGCCCGAGGCAACGCCATGCAGGCGCATCGGGTCACCGACGATCTGCCCGACCCGCTTGCGCGGGTTCAGCGACGCGTAGGGGTCCTGGAAGATCATCTGCATCTCGCGGCGCAGCGGCCGCAGGTGGCGGCGCGAGGCGCCGGCGATCTCCTCGCCCTGGAAGCGCACCGAGCCCGAGGTCGGGTTGAGCAGCTGCAGGATCGTGCGGCAGAGGGTGGACTTGCCGCAGCCTGACTCGCCGACCAGCCCCAGCGTCTCACCCTCATGGAGGGTGAGGCTGACGTCGTCGACGGCGCGCACCTGAGCAACCTCGCGGTCGATCAGCAGCCCCGACTTGATCGGGAAGTGCTTGACGAGGTGGCGCACCTCCAGCAGCGGGGTCTCGTTCGCGGAGCTCATGGCGCCGGCGCCTCGAGGCCGATCCTTCCTTCGACCTCGCGCCGCTCCCGCTTTTGCTCCGGCGAGAGCCAGCAGCGATCGAGGTGGTTGGGTGCCTCGCTCAGCCGCGGCTCCAGATGCGGCACCCGGGTGCATTTCTCGAACGCATGCGGGCAACGGGGCCGGAAGTGGCAGCCCGAGGGTGGGTTGAGCAGCGAGGGCGGCAAGCCGTGGATCTGCGGCAGGCGTTTCGGTCGCGGACGGTCGAGCCGGGTGAGGGAGCCGAGCAAGCCCCAGGTGTAGGGGTGCTGCGGGTCGTAGAAGATCTCGTCGAGGCTGCCCTCCTCGACCACCCGACCCCCGTACATGACGACGACCCGGTCGGCGACCTCGGCGACGACGCCGAGGTCGTGGGTGATGATGATGACCGCAAGGCCGCGATCGCGGTTGATCTGCTCGAGCAGGCGCAGGATCTGGGCTTGAATCGTGACGTCGAGGGCGGTGCTCGGCTCGTCGGCGATCAACAGCGACGGCTCCAGAGAGAGCGCCATCGCGATCATCGCCCGCTGTCGCATCCCGCCCGAGAACTCGTGCGGGTAGTGCTGGGCGCGGACCTCTGGATTCGGGATCCCGACCGAGTGCAGCAGCTCGACCGCCTGCTGGTCGGCCTCCCGCTTGGGCACGTCGCGGTGGGCGCGAATCGCCTCGACGATCTGATCGCCGACCTTATAGACGGGGTTGAGCGAGCTCATCGGGTCCTGGAAGACCATCGCGATCTCATCGCCGCGCAGGCGCTGCAGGTCGGCCTCGCCGATGCTGAGCAGGTCCTCGCCGCGAAACTCGACCGAGCCCTCGATCTGTGCGTTCGCGGAGCGGGTCAGCCCCATGATCGTCTGGGCGGTGACGCTCTTGCCGCTGCCGGACTCGCCGACGATCGCCAGGACGTCGCCGGAGCGAACCCCGAAGCTGACGCCGTCGACGGCCCGCAAGAGCCCGTCCTCGGTGGCGAAGGACACCTCCAGATCGCTGACGGCCAGAAGCGGCGCGCTGTGGCCGTCGATCCTGCCCTCGGGAGCAGCGCTGGCGCTCATACCGCCTGGGTCCCCAGTCGGATCCGCGGGTCGAGCCAGGCGTAGGCGATGTCGACCAGGGTGTTGAAGAGGACGATGAAGAAGGCGCCGAACATCACCACCGCCATCACCGGGGGAAGGTCCCCGGTGCTGATCGAGTCGGCGGCGTACTGCCCGACTCCTTCGAGGCTGAACACGAACTCGGTGATGATCGCGCCGCCTCCGATCACCGCCCCGAAGTCGAGGCCGAACAGCGTGATCACCGGGATCAGCGAGTTACGGAAGACGTGCCGGACCCGCACCTGGCGCTCGCTCAGTCCCTTGGCCCGCGCGGTTCGGACGTAGTCCTCGTTCATCACGTCGAGCATGTTGGAGCGCAGCAGCCGGCTGTAGAAGCCGATGAACAGGACCGCGAGCGTGGTCCAGGGCAGGACGAGGTGCGTGAACCACCCCCAGGGGTCGTCGGTCAGGCCGACGTACCCGGACTGAGGAAAGATCTGGACCTTGAAGGTCAGGTAGTAGAGCAGCAGCGCCCCGAGCCAGAAGACCGGCATCGAGATCCCGATCAGGGCCAGGATCGTCAACGCGCGGTCGGTCTTGCCGCCAGCCTTGATCGCGCTCAGGTATCCGAACACGAGCGCGAAGGCCATCCAGATCACCGCCGCGCCGATCGCAAGCGAGAATGTCGCGGGCAGGCCCTGCTTGATCCGGTCCAGGACGTTGGTGCGGTCGTTGTAGGAGATCAGGCTGCCGTTGAAGATCTTCTTCATCGTGTCGACGTACTGAACCGGCAGCGGCTTGTCGAATCCCCACTCCTTGCGGATCTGCGCGCGCTCCTCGGGCCCTGCGTTGCGCCCGCCGAGGCGCTGGGCGGGGTCGCCGGACGGGAGCACGTTGAAGATCAAAAAGACGAGCACCGAGATCGCGAACAGCACCGCGACCATTCCGACCAGCCGCCGGACGATGAAGCGGGCCATCAGACCTCGGCCGCCGCTGTCGTGGTCTCCGGCTCGGTCGTCCCGGTGCGCTGCTCGAGGCGGATCCTCGCGCGCGGGTCGAGGGCGTCGCGCAGCCCGTCGCCGAAGACGTTCAGCGACAGCACCGTGAGGATGATCATGACGCCTGGGATCAGGACCAGGTGGGGGGCGCTGTAGATGACCTCGTAGCCGTCGGCTGTGAGGCTCCCCCAGGAGGACTGCGGTGGCCGGACCCCGGCGCCCAGGAACGAGAGCGCCGACTCGAGCAGCATGTTGTTGGCGATGTTGAGAGTGAAGAAGACGATGATCGTCGTCCAGAGGTTGGGCAGCAGCTCGCCGAACATGATCCGCAGCGGCCCGGAGCCCTGGGCGATCGAGGCCTCGACGAACTCCTTCTCGCGCAACGCCAGCACCTCGCCGCGAATCGGCCGCGCCATGTAGGGGGTGTAGACGAAGCCGATGATCAGGATCGGGATCCAGAGCGAGTCGTCGGGTATCGAGAGCGGCCCCATCTTCAAGCCCGAGCCCGATGTTGCCAGCGCCGTGCCGAGACCGATTGCCAGCAGCAGTACGGGGAACGCCCAGACTACGTCCATGGCACGCGCGATCACCGAATCCGACCAGCCGCCGTTGTAGCCGGCGATCAAGCCCAGGCCGACGGCCAGGATCGTCGTCACCAGCGCCGCCATCAGGCCGACGAACAGCGAGACCCGCCCTCCGTACATCAGCCGGACCATCACGTCACGGCCGTTCTGATCGGCGCCGAGGAAGAACTTGCCGCCGGCGGCGAAGTACTGCGGGCCGATCGGGACGCCGGTCGGACTGACGACGTCCTTTTTCTCACCGTTGACGGTGATCTTCTCGGTCAGGTGCTGGTCGTCGGGCCCGGTGTGGGCGACGTCGTTGGACCAGATCGGGGCGGCGAGGCAGAAGAGCACGATGAGAACGAACAGGGCCAGGAACCCGAGCGCGACCCGGTTGCGGCGCAGACGGCGCCAGGCGAGGTACCAGGGGCTGCGCCCCTCGATCGGCCCACCGGCTGACGGCGCGGCTCCGGGATCCGCGATGGCCGGACCGCTGCCGCCGTCCAGGGCCTGCTCCGAGTACGGCTCTGAAGCCACTACATCTCCTCCGGCCCCAGCCTAGCGCTCCGGTGGCACGGCCCTGGTAGGTGCCTCAAGAGCTCTCCCGACTACGTGAGGGAGAGGCCGAGCGGCCCCTCCCTCCTGTGAGTCGCCGAGCCCAGTCTCACTACTTGAACTGGAAGCTCGAGTAGTCGTCCTGGAACACCGGGCTCCAGATCAGGTTGCCGAAGTTCACCCTGTCTGAGGTGAACGTCGACAGCGCCCGGGTCCCGAACGGGGCCCATGGCGCGTCCTCCATGACCTGCTTGTCGAGCGCCGCGTACTGCTTCTCGGTGTCGGCATTGAGCTGCTTCTGTGCCAGCTCGTCGATCTTCTTGTTGACCTGCTTGTTGTCGTAGAGCGAGGTGTTGAGGTTCCCGACCTGGGCGATGTTCTCCCCGTTCAGCAGCGGGTCGAAGAAATCGTTCGGGTGCGGGAAGTCCTCGAACCAGTCGTCCCAGCCGATGTCGTTGTTGGGGGTCTTCGTGTTTCCGGTCACGTCGAAATAGACGGACCCGTTGACGATCTTCAGCTTCGCGTTGAAGCCGAGGTCCTTGAGCACCGACTGCATGTACTCGCCGGCCTTGTCGTTCGGCGTGTCGGTGTCGGTCCACACGGTGATGTCCTTGTCCGACGGGTTGGCCTGCTTCATGAGCTGCTTGGCCTTCGCCATGCTGTGCGGGTACAGCTCGATCTTCTGGTAGCCGGCCATCGTCGGCGGCAGGACCTGCTGGGTGGGTGTCTGCAGCCCACCGTAGATCCGCTGCAGCGCCGCCGGGTCGAGCGCGTAGTTGACCGCCTGGCGGACCTTGAGGTCGTTGAACGGCGGCGCCTTGGTGTTCATGTAGAAGTAATACGTGCTCACCGTCGGCTGCTTCTTGAAGCGGTCGCCGTAGCGAGACTCCACCTCACCGAGGCGGTCCGTCGGCGGCGGATCGGTGAGGTCGTCGGCCTTGTTCTGCTCCACCTGGGTGGTCGCGCTGGAGTAGTTCGAGACGACCGTCGAGGTGATCTTGTCGACGTGCCCGCCGGGCAGGTCGGGCAGGATCTTGGCGTTGTTCTTGTCCCAGAACGGGTTGCGCTTCTCGGTCCAGGACTTGCCCGGGGTGATGTTGGTGAAGTAGTAGGGGCCGGTCGCGGGGATCGGATGCGCCGGGTCGTACTTGCTCGGGCTGCTCTGCGGCACCGGGGCGGCGAACTGCAGCCCCAGCTCGAAGACGAAGGTGCCGTCCGGGTTGTTGAGGTGAAAGACGATCTGCCCGGTCTTGTCGTTGGTCTGGATCCCGGAGATGTCCTTGGCCTTGCCGGACTCGTAGTCCTCGGCGCCGACGATGTTGGTGTAGAGCGGGATCCCCTTCGACTTGGTGTCGAAGATGCGCTTGATCGCGAACTTCGCGTCGGAGGCCTTGACCGGCGTTCCGTCGGAGTACTTGAGGCCCTTGCGCAGGGTCAGCGTGTAGGTCTTGCCCCCGTCGGTGACCTTGGGCAGGTCCTCGGCCAGGCCCGGGATCACCTTCGTTCCGTCCTTGCCTTCCGCATGGGCGTAGGTGAGCAGCGGGATGTAGACGTTGTAGCGCGCCGTCCAGCCGGTGGCCTCATAGCCCAGCTGCGGATCCTCGAAGTCGGTGAACGAGGGCGTCAGGATGCTCAGCGTTCCCCCTTCCTTGCCGCTGGATGAGCTGCTGCTGCTGCCGCATGCGGTCACCAACATCGCGGTAGCGACCAGCGTCAAGACAATCGCCCCTAGCTTCCTCACCTAACTCCTCCTCATGTTTGGATCCGGGTCTTCAGGCACAGGAGCCAGCGGCTCCGCCTTGGCACCAAGTTCTCGTGGTGCCGTATCACCATTTTTCAACATATCGCTCTCGAAGTCCTCGTCAAGGCTCGATCGTCCAATTGCAACGTCGCCCTTGGTCCAGGCCGTCCCGGCCAGGTAGTAGGTCGCGATCGCGGCGACGACCAGCACGCCCACGCCTGAGACGAGGAAGACGGCGCGGGGATCGTGCCCGGTCGCGACCAGGCCGCCAACCATAAAGCCGACGCCGGGCATCGCCGCGCCGACCGACTCGAGCACGCTCATCACCCGCGCCTGCATCGAGCTGCGGGTCATCTCCTGGATCGCGCTTACGGCGGCGACCCACTCGATTCCGTTGCCAACCCCGCCGAGCACCGAGGCGAGGCAGGCGACCCCGAGTGACGGAGCGGCGGCGAGGAAGAGGTAGGAGACGCCGATCACGATCGTGCTGGCGAGCAACAGGACCGGCAGCCCGCGCGAGCGCACGCCGGCGAAGACGATGCTGCCGAGCACCATTCCGATTCCCCAGCTGGCCAGCAGTGCGCCGTATCCGGCGTCGCCGGCATCGAGCGAGTCCTTCGCATAGATCACCTCGATCGGGAGGACCGCGGTGAAGAAGATGAAGGCAATGCCCTGCGCGATCAGCAGGCGGCGCAGCGGAACCCGCGCCGAGACATAGGCGGCGCCGGCGCGAAAGCGATCGAGCCAGCGGCCCTCTTCCGGTTCTGCATGGGGAAGCGGCCCGGCAGCCATCAGGATCGCGATGACCAGAAAGGAGACGGCGTCGAGGAAAAGAGCCGTCTGGACTCCGAACCCGCCCAGGGTGCTGCCGCCGATTGCGATTCCGCCCACGATCACCCCTGCCAGCGCCGGGCCAATGGCGGCTCCAGCGGTGAATGCCACGTTGATGATCGCGTTGCCCGCGCGCAGCTCGCCAGTCGGCTCGAGCAGCGCTACGACCACCGCCCGCGTCAGCGAGCGTCCGGCGAGGGCGAGGGTTCCGTCGATCGCAGCTACGGCGACGACCAACCCCAGGGTGAAGTCATCGACGAGCAGCGCGAGGACCGCGAAGGCGCTGGCCTCGAGCGTGTAGATCAACCCGAGCGCCGCGCGGGGTGGAGTGCGCTCGGCCCGGACGACGAAAGCCGGCGCCAGAAGCGCTGGCAGGAAGCGCGTGCCCAGGAACAGAGCCGTGGTCGCGAGGGCGCTGTCCGTCTTGTCAAAGACCAGCACCGACAACGCGATGATCCCGAGCCAGTCGCCGAGCTCGTTGATCGCGTAAGCGGAGGCGAGTCGGCGGAAGGCCGGACGCCGCAGCGGGGCGGAAAGTTGCACGGGAGGTTTACCGGTTACCTCGCCCAAAGACATCCTTCCCTACCTAGTACTTGCACAACTTCCCCTGGATTTGCACAAGTTCTCCGCAGGTTTTGGTAGAACAGCTCATGCAGAAGCTGCAGCTTTCAATCGACGAAGGACGGAGCAAACCATGGCTTATCGTCACTAAGCAGTCTCGAAGTTGTGTCTTTCGAGAGGCGCCCGATGAGGCGCCTTTCGTATTTCTTGGGCCCCACGGCCGTACCTGCTCCCCGCCTTGGGCGCAAGCATCTGTCCCGCTTCGCAGTCGTCAACAGATCGTCCAGATCGGCACAGCAACTTTCGTCGCTTATGCGTGGCCCAGGCTGGAGGATTACCCGGATTCTGCCGAGAAATAGGTTGACCTCCCGCAGCGTCGCCGGCGGTGGACGAAGCCATGGCAGAAACGCGCCCAACCAGACTCGCGATCTCGCCCAGTTCGCAGCGCTGTTCATGCGTGGCCGGCGCGGCGTCGTTGCCGCGCCGGAAGCCAACTGGGACCTGCCGCTGATGGGAGTCCTGTTCGCATTCACTGCGCTTAGCGACATCACGGCTGTCGCCACGCCGTCCCGCTCAAGGTTTCTGGGAGCGATGGTCTCGCTGATCCTGGCGATGGTCTTTCTCGGGCGGGACGCCGGCCGCGATCATCGGGGTGCGCGACCATCCTTGGTCGGGTGGCTTCGCTGGCATGACGCCCGCTCCATTACTTCCTCAACAACCTCCTTACTTACCTGACCTTCCCTCTGGTGGGCGGGGTCGTGTTCCACGCTCGTCCAGACCTCCTTGGGGCTGGAACCGTCGCAGGGCGAACTTCTATCTGGCCGTGTTGGGCGTCTTCCTCTTCGTCACTGTGCTGAACTTCTCGATGATCGCTTCGTATGGGGCGTATGTCGAGGGTGATGTGCTGGCTTTCTGGAAGAAAGTTCACACCACGCTCGCTGCCGATGTGGCCGGCCGAAATGGCTACCGCGGTTGATGTCCATTGGCATCGTCTATATCTACGATCGTGTCGGAATAACCGCAGTCGCCTTGTTCGGCGTCGTCTTCATCACCTTCCAGCACCTTCTGGGCTCAGCTCTTCCTCTCGCAGCAACGGGCGGAGGAGCTCGAGCATCGCGACGAAGCAGCTCGTCAGCTTCCAGGTCGGCGTTCTCGGCGCGCTGATGAAGACCCTCGACCTGCGCGACGAGATGACAGCCCGCCACAGCGCCTCGGTCGCCCGCTATGCCCGGGCGATCGCGAAGGAAGCCGGCATGTCGCAGAGCGATCAGGAGTTGATCCACATCACCGGCCTCATGCACGACATCGGCAAGTTCATCCTCCCCGACCACATCCTCAAGGCCGATACGAAGCTCAACGACGACGACTGGAACCTGATCAAGATGCATCCGCAGCAGGGTGCCAACGTCGTTTCCTCGCTGGAGGGCTACGGACCGGTCGCCAAGATCATCCTCGCCCACCACGAGCGGATCGACGGCAAGGGGTACCCGCGTGGCCTCAAGGGAGACGAGATTCCCGAGCTCTCGCGGATCATCTCGGTCGCTGACACCTACGACGTGATGACCGCCCGCGACACATACAAGGAGCCGGTTTCATCCTTCGAGGCGATCCAGGAGCTGCGCCGCGTCTCCGGCACCCAGCTCGACGGCGACTTCGTCGAGGTCTTCGTCACCAAGGTGCTCGAGGGCAAAGACCTCACCTACCGCCACGGCGAGGACGCCGACTTCGACGTCGAGCTGGCGCTCGAGGAGCGCATCGCGACGGTCGAGGGCCATGGCCACCTGCGGGCAGGTAACGGCGCCGGCGACAGCGCCGGCAAGGCCCGGGTCTCTGCCTCGCGCTAGCGCCCCGGCCGCGGGAACTGCGTCGCCACGAAGCGGTCCCACATCCGGTCGGTCATCAGCCGCCGGGCGCCGATCCCCATCCCTGCCGACGGGGTGACCTTGTAGCGGGTGCGCGGGTGGCGCGAGGAGATCGCGCGCTCGATCTTGCGCGCCACCGCCTCCGGGCCGGCGCCGAGCTTTGCCAGCGGCCCCTCGTAGGCGCTCGCTGTCTCGCGGCTGACCGCGGTGTTGAACTCCGCGTAGGGGCCCTCGGTCGGCAGCTCCGCGGCCATCGATCCCACCGCCGCCTCGGCGAAGTTGGTCTTGATCAGGCCCGGCTCGATCACGACGACGTCGACTCCGAAGGCCGCCACCTCGAAGCGCAGCGCGTCGGAGAGCGCTTCCACCGCGTGCTTGGTCGCGTGGTAGACGCCGCCGCCCGGGAAGGTGAGCCTGCCGCCCATCGAGCTGACGTTGACGATCCTGCCCCAGCCCTGCGCCCGCATCTTCGGCAGCGCCAGCTGGCACATCCGGACAAGGCCGAAGACGTTGGTCTCGAACTGGCGCCGGACCGCATCGATCGGCACTTCCTCCAGCGCCCCGCTCTGGCTGTAGCCGGCGTTGTTGACCAGGACGCCGACCGCGTCCTCGGCCTCCTCGACTGCAGCGACGCAGGCGCTCATCGAGGCCTCGTCGGTGACGTCGCAGCGCAGCGTCTCGCAGCCCTCCGCCTTCAGGTCCTCGATCGACTCCGGTCGCCGCGCGGTCGCGTAGACCTTCCAGCCTTCGCGCGCCAGATGAAGGGCGGTCGCTCGCCCGATCCCGGTTGAGCAGCCTGTGATCAGCACCGCCTTCGATTGCTCAGGCATCTCGCCGCTCCCTCTTTCGCAGTCTGGGTTGCGCTCCTTCGGACGTGCATATCATCGCGGCGGTGCAGGAAGCAGGCAACCCGCAGTTCGATGGCCCGAGTGGCGACCCCGAGAATGTCGACGCATCGCGGCGCACCCATCTGGCGAGCGAGCGCACTCAGCTCGCCTGGTGGCGCACCGGCCTCACGGCGATCGCGGTGGCGCTTGGAGTCGGCCGAGTCGTGCCGGAGCTCAGCGACACATCGACCAAGTGGCCATACGTCTCGGTCGGGGCCGCCTTCGCGGTCTACGGGGTGGCGATGTTCGCCTACGGAAGCTGGCGAACCCGCGAGGTCGAGGCGGCGCTGCGCTCGGGGCAGTTCGCAGTCCCGCACGACCGGTTGCTCGTCGCGCTGACGATCGTCGGGGCAATTCTCGGGGCGCTGACCGGGCTGCTGGTGATCTTCGACTAGGAGCCTGTTCCGGAGGCCCGCGCGGCCCTGGATACGGCCTGGATGGCGTCGCGGATGCGTCGTCCTCGGTCGGCCAAATAGTGTCCAACTATTCGGCCTCCCTGCGTCCTCGCCCCGCTTGCCCCCAGACCGCCCCAGGGCCACCCCGCCCGCCGGAACAGGCTCTGATGCGTGCGGTCACCTACCAGGCTCCCGGTGAGGTGCGGATCGAGGAAAAGCCCGAGCCCGAGATCACGTCACCCGACGAGGCGCTGATCGCTGTCGAGGCAACCGGCGTCTGCGGCTCCGACCTGCACATCTACCACGGCCGGGTGGCGATCGAGCCCGGTTTCACGATCGGGCACGAGTATGTCGGCACGGTGCTCGCGAGCGGCGCCGACGTGAGCGGGGTCGCCGAGGGCGATCGCGTGCTCGGCACCTTCCTGACCGCCTGCGGCGAGTGCTTCTTCTGCCGGCGGGGCCTCTTTCAGCAATGCGACGAGGGGCGCGTCTTCGGGCACGGCGCGACGCTCGGTTCGCTGCAGGGCGCCCAAGCCGACCGGCTGCTCGTCCCGCGCGCCGACATCACCCTGCGCAAAGTGCCCGAAGGCCTTTCCGACGAGGTCGCGCTCTTCGCCGGCGACGTGATGGGCACCGGCTACCACGCCGCCGACGCCCTCGACCTCGAGCCTGGCTCATCCGCGGCCGTGCTCGGCCTCGGCCCGGTCGGCCTCTGTGCGATCCAGGCCGCCCGCGTCGCCGGCGCCGAGAAGGTGATCGCGATCGACTCGGTCGTGGAGCGCCTCGCGATTGCGGAGTCGTTTGGCGCCGTGCCGGTGCATCTGACCGAGGACGACGTTCGCGCGCGGGTAAAGGAGGAGACCGGCGGGAGGGGGGTCGACGGGGCTGTGGATGCGGTCGGGCACCCCGATGCGCTCGGGATGGCCTGCCGGCTGGCTCGCAAGGGGGGCACGGTCTCCGCGACCGGCGTCTACGCGGAGCCGATCGAGCTGCACATGGGGATCGTCTGGATCAAGGGGCTGACCCTGAAAACGGGGCAGGCGAACGTGATCGCGCACGTCGACCCTGTGCTCGAGAAGCTGGTCAGCGGCGAGCTCGACCCCGCTCCGCTGGTGACCCACCACATGAAGCTCGACGACGCCTCCGAGGCCTATGAGATCTACGACCGCCGCGAGGCTTTGAAGATCGTGCTTCGGCCCTGACCGGCCACTGGGCGGGTTCCTCTCCTATCCGGGAGCAAAGTCACCCACGACCGATCAGAATGGGTGCCGTGGACGACTCGCTCGCCGGCAAGCTGCTGATCGCCGCCCCCAGCCTGCAGGACTTCTTCCGTCGCACGGTCGTGCTGATGGTCGAGCACAACGAGCAGGGGGCCTTCGGGGTGGTGCTCAACCGCCCCTCCGAGGCGGCAGTTGCCGAGGTTGTGCCGTCGCTTGCCCCCTATGCGGAAGCCGAGGAGGTCGTCTGGATCGGCGGCCCGGTCGCCACCGACACCGCGGTGGCGCTCGGCCGCTTTGACGACCCGGGCGCCGCCGCCGGCCTGGTGGTCGGCGACCTCGGCGTGATCGACCCCGACGACCCCGGCGACCAGCTGCGCGAGCTGCGCGTCTACGCCGGCCACTCCGGCTGGGGCCCCGGCCAGCTCGAAGGCGAGGTCGAGGCGGACGCCTGGATCATCGAGCCCGCCTCGGCGGAGGACCCGTTTCGCGAAGACGACCTCTGGTCGTACCTGCTCGGGCGTCGCGGGGGCGAGTACGCGCTGCTCGCCCGGATGCCCGAGGACCCGTCGCTGAACTGACCGGTTAGGCGAGGGCGGCGGCCTGCTCCGCCGCCGGCAACCACTCGGGCGGCAGCTTCAGCGGAAGCTCGCGACCGAAGCTCGGCGCGATGCGCATCGCCAGCTCGCCCGCCGGGCGACCCTCGACCAGCGGCCGAAGCTGGGGGAAGTTGAGCAGCACCCGGAGGGTGGTCCCGATCTGAAAGTCGGCCGCATTGGGCTGATCGCCGCCGATCACCCCCGCGTCGATCAGGCGGTCGACGTGATCGAGCTGGTCGGGCAGGTTTGCGAGGTCGGCCCGGATTGACTCCTCGGTGGACCCGCAGACGACGCGGGAGAAGTACCAGCTCAGCGGCTTCATGAAGCTGGCCGCCATCGCTGGCGCCGGCATTCCGGTCACGCCGGCGAGCGCCAGGCGCAGCTCGTGATCCCGCGAGACCCCCCAGCGAAAGAGGTTGCGGGGGATCGGCTGCAACGCCGCATCTCCCCAGCGCTCGGCCGCTTCGACCGCGGCCCGCTGCTGCGGGTCGGCGGGGAAGAGCGGCGGCTCCGGCGCCAGCTCCTCCAGCGCCCGCGAGATCGCGAGCGAGCCCTCCACTTTGCGTCCATCGACCTCCATCACCGGCACTGTCCTCTGCTCGAAGCCGTGCATGCGCAGCAGCAACCGCTGGCTGCCGGGCGGGAGGTCGACGATCTCGTGCTCGATGCTCTTGTGGCGCAGCATCAGCCCGGCGGCGCGGGCCGGATGTGAGAGCGAGATCGAGTAGAGCTTTACCTTCACGACGTCAACGGAAGCCTATGCCTCCTCGTCGCCGTTGGGCTCCTCGCGAGGCTCGAGCTGGAGCTCCTCCTCGGCCTGCGGCACCCCCTCCGCGAACTGGGCGCTTCGCTCGCGCTCGGCGTTGAGCTCGTGGCCGAGCAGGATCGCGACGTTGGTGATCCACATCCAGACCAGCAGCACCACGACGCCCCCGAGGGTGCCGTAGGTCTTGTCGTAGGAGCCGAAGTTGGCGACGAAGAGGGCAAAGCCCGCTGAAGCCAGGGCCCAGACCACAAGGGCGAGCAGCGCTCCCGGAGTCAGCCAGACGAAGCCGCGCAGCTTCGCGTTCGGCGAGGCGAAGTAGAGGAGGTCGATCATGACGATGAACAAAGCGGCGAGGATCGGCCACTTCGCGTAGCTCCAGATCGTGACCGCGGTGTTGCCGACGCCGATCGGGTCGGCGACAGCGCGAACGATCGGGCCCGTGAGCACGAGAGCGAGCAGGACCGCCGCGACCATCACGACCATCGCGAAGGTGACCGCCACCTGGAGCGGCCGAAGCTTCCAGAACGGCCGGCCTTCCTCGGTCTCATAGATCGAGTTGGAGGCGCGGATGAAGGCCCCGATGTATCCCGACGCCGACCACAGCGCGGTCAGCACCCCGACCACGAAGAGGATGCCCGCGGAGCCGCGATTCGAGGTGATCGACTCGATCGGCCCGGAAAAGGTCTGCGCTCCCGACTCGGGGCCGATTCGCGTCACGATGTCGGTGACCGTCCGGGTCGTTGACTGCGGGTCTCCGAACAGCCCGACGATCGAGACCAGCGCGATCAGCATCGGGAAAAGGGAAAGCAGCCCGTAATAGGTCAGCGCCGCCGCCCAGTCGCTGAGGTTGTCCTCCTGGAACTCGGCGACGGTCCGCTTCAGGGTCGCAAGCAGGGAGTGGTCTCGCGGGTTCTTTGAATTCGCCATCGCGCCAGTTCTCCCCCCGGACCGCGTACCCGAGGGATCTCGCTCTAGCCGCTCCGGGCGGGCCTACTCGCCCTCGAGCTCGAAGGCGATCTCGATTCTGTTGCGGGCCACCGCCGCGAAGGGAAGCTTCTGGACCTCCTGATCGCCGACCGGGGTGACCTCGACGTCGACCAGGGAGATGTAGCCGGTGTCCTGACGGTTGAGGACGTCCGAGAGGCGGGTTCGAAATCCTTCGGTGGGAAGCGTCACGTTGCCGACGATCCGGAAGCGGGTCGTCTCCAGCACCACACGCTGAACTCGGGTGTCCACGCCTAGCTCGCTGATGAGTTGTAGGCGTTGAGGGCTTCCACGACGGGGGCGGGAAGCTGGCCCGTGTCACCGCTCTGGCCGGCTTTCAGAGCGAGCGGCTGAAGCTGGCTGATCTTGAACGCGTGCTTGAACGACCTGACCGGCACTTGATTACGCATCGACTGCCCTCGGGGAACCTTTAGCGGCTTCGAACCAAACCCAGGGCGCATGAAAGCCGCGGGATCGGACATCAAAGAATCGTGAACTTCTCAGCTGCCGCCGAGCGGAACGAGGTGAGAGCCGCGAGCGAGGTAGACGCCGGCGCGGTTGGCGCCTCGGTGGAGGTGCGAGGGCGGCACCACGGCGCCCCAGCGGGTCTTGCCATGGAAGCGGAAGGCGCGGCAGGTCGCGACGATCCGCCCGTTGAGGCCGATCGCGATCACCTTGCCAGCAAGCCCGGCGCTGACCGTGCCGTTGACGAAGGCCGGGACTTTGGCGCCGCGGGCGAGCCTCACGTGCGCGAGGTCGAGGCCGCCGTCGATGCGCGCGGAGCGCCTCGAGGTCGGCGCCGCGCGCCTGCCGAGCAGCTGCGGCCGCGGACCGAGCTGAAAGAGCCCCGTCCGGGAGCCGAGCTGGCGCGCCGCGGACCTCAGGACCCCCTGCCGCTCGGCCAGCAGGTCGGTCAGCGACACGGAGACGTCGTGCTTGGTTGCGTTGGAGAGGGTGACCGTGTCGGTTCCGCTGCCGTCCTCGCTGCCGTCGGCGGAGATCGGTCGCCCGTCCGTTGCGTAAGGGATCTCGACGCTCAGGACCTGGGCGGTGGTCGGGACGATGTCGACCGTCCGGGTCGGCGCGTCGGAGACGACGCCGTGGCGCTGTCCGGGGTACTTGATGAACAGGGGCGGGTTGGCGACGCCGCCGAAGTTGGCCGGTACCGCGATGCGGCGGAAGGTCCGCGGATCGAAGCTGATCCCGTGGTCGGCGGCGAAGATCACCAGGGCCTTGTTCCAGATTCCGACCTTCTTCAGTCGCGCGATCACCCGCGCCGTCAAGGTGTCCGCGTAGCCGGTCTGGAGATAGTGTCGCTGCCAGGTCTCAGCGGCGCCACCGGCTCCGCCGGCCCACCGTTGCGCATTGCGGTTGCCGACGTCGGAGATCGGTGAATAGTTGTAGGAGCGGCCGTCGGGAAGGAAGTGAAAGGGCTCGTGCGGGACCTCGAAATGGATGAAGTTGAAGCTCCGCTGCCCCGGGCGGATCCGCTTCAGGAAGCGGGTGAAGACCTTCGGGTCCGGCTTCTCGAACAGATCCTGGGCGAACTGGCCGGCGCTGACGTCCTTCAGCTGCTTGCCCGTGCCCCGGCCCTTGCCGGGCCCGCACAGCGAGGCGGGGCAGACGCGCGTCACGGGCTCGCTGACGTTGAAGCGGTACTTGCCACCGAGCAGGGTGAAGATGCTGTGCGGCTGCTGGGCTGCGGTCGGGAGGGTGTCGTAGCCGGGGTTGATGCCGGTCTCGATTGCGGGAACCGCCCGGCCGGTGAAGTCGGCGACGGTCGTGTTGTCTCGATACCAGGTCGAATGAGCAGCCAGCCGCGCGAAGCCGGGGAAGCGCTTGGCGTCGATGCGCGTCCCCGAAGGATTCATCAGGGTCGCCGTCGGCAGCTCGTCGAAGATCACCTCGACCACCGGCGTGCCGGGCATTCCCTTCGCCTGGGCCTGAGCGTGATCCTTGGAAGAGGAGGGCACGAGCACCGCGAGGGCGACGGCGATCGCGATCCCGGCGGCGGCCGCAAGGATGAGGATTCGCTTAGCGATCGCCGGACGATAGCCCGGCCGCCGGGCGGGGGTGAGACTCTTGCGGCGGGCCTGGCGCGGTTGAATGGGCGCGGCTGGGCTCGAACCAGCGACCTCTCCCGTGTGAGGGGAGCGCTCTCCCACTGAGCTACGCGCCCGGAAGGCCAATCATAGGCGGGTCCTGCCGGGCCACGGGGGCGCCGGCCTCAGTGCCGAACCCAGCTGGAGGGGGAGAGAAGGGTCCAGTTGCGCCGCCCGCACTTCGGGCAGCGCTGAAAGCGGGGCACCGGAACTCCGCAGCGGCGGCAGTGGGGCTTCATCGGGACGATGCTGGGCACGCCGAGGATGCTCCTAGTCGCTTCTCTGCACCGAGTAGACCGCGAGGCCGCGCGGCGCGCCCTTGGCCTTGAAGCGGCGCTTCTTCAGCTTCAGGCTGCGCAGGTCGAGCCGCTCGCGCACCGGGTCGGAGACAAGGACCTCGCCGCCCGAGGCCGCGTCGGCGACCCGGGCGGCGATGTTGACGTCGGTGCCGAGGTAATCGCCGCCGACACGCCGCGGGCGACCGATGTGGATCCCAGCCCGCATTTGCGGGCGGTAGCCGTCGATGTCGACCTCGGCAACGGCTTCGGAGGCGTCAAGGGCAGCCGCGACGGCACCAGCGGCGTCGTCGAAAGCCGCCATCAGCCCGTCCCCCAATCGCTTCACGACGACGCCGTCGTGTTCCGCGACCGCCGGCTCGATCGCGGCTCCCACGTCGCGCAGCAGCTCCACCGCGATGGTGTCGCCGGCGCTCAGCGACCAGTCCGAGAAGTCGACCAGGTCGGTGAACAGGATGGCCAGCTCGCGCTCGCCGCGATCGGCGCCCTGGGCGGAGATCGAGTCCCATACCTGTAGGGCGCTGAGCCCGATCTCACCCAGCAGGCTGGGGCGCTCCGCGGTGATCGCCGAGAGCCTGCGGCCGAGCGCCTGGGAGGGATTCGAGCCCCCGGTCGAAAGCGGGTCCCCGTAGCCGCTGTCGCCCGGCAAGAGCTCGCGCGCCGCTTTCGCCGCCAGCAGCAGCCGCGGCTGCTCATCGGTGCGCCGCAGCGCCGCCGCCAGCTTCGCGATCGTGCTCTCTCGGCTCGACACATCTCCCGGCGCCAGCTCCCCGCCGCCTTCGCTTTCCCGATCGTTTCCCATTCGCGCCGAGTCTAGGCATCCGGCCCAGTTGCCGCTAGCCTTAGCGGCGGACCGTGCTAGGCGGGGCGCTAGCGGTGCCCTTCACCCGCAATCCGCTATAGCGGGGCCGAAACCCGACTGGAGGGACTGGCCTTCGGGGTCAGTACGCCTTCGGCGGCGTTGACGGCCAGGTCCTGCGCGATGTGGGCCCGCGAACCAGGTCAGGTCCGGAAGGAAGCAGCCTTAAGCGGAAGCCGCAGGTGCCGCAGGCAAGCCTGGCCCGAGCTGGCCGGCGGCGGGCACGCCCGGAGACTTCGTTTCGAAAGCGGGGCGCACGGTCCGTTTCTTCGCCCACCCATGTCGAGCTCAGCCGAAATCGACCGCGGCCTCGTCGCCGAGGCCGACTTTTTCGCCGTATCTCATCGCGAAGCTCGTGCTCGGCCCCCCGGGCCGCAGCGCGCGTAGAGGACCCAGGACTGGTTGCGGGCGACGCGGCGAAAGCCGGGCGGCACCTTGGTGGTCAGCCGCCGCGGGTCGTTGGGATCGAGCACGAAATGCCGCACGACGTTCTCGTTCGCGGGGTCGAGGAAGTACCCGCGATCCGGCTGACTCTGCTCGGAGGAGCTGATGATCTGCGAGGGGCGTAGGTCCAGCCAGGCGGCAAGCCGCGGCACCGCGCGGTGATTGGGCACCGAGATCGGCAGGCAATTGCCGTCGAAGGCTCCGGAGTCGGCGAGGTCGTGCAGGTCGGACTCGATCTCGCTTTGGTCGGAGAGGTCGTTATGCACCGTCTTCAGGTAGCCCCATTGCTGCGGGGCCTGGACCAGGAAGGGGACCAGGACGACGGCCGCGATCAGCTGCCAGCGCTGCCGCCAGGGATGGTCGTCTTCGAGCAGCCGCCAACCGAGCAGGCCGAGGGCGCAGAACACGCACAGGATCGCGCCGGCGAGCATCGTGTAGCGGGGAATGATCGCCAGTCCGGCGCAGGCGAGGACCGCGAACGCGGCGCCGGCGAGGATCGCCCCGGCGATCCCGATCCTCGAGCGGCGACGCAGGAACGCAAAGCCGAGCAGCATCCCGGCCGCCGCCCCGAGCAGCCCGGGGAGCTGCATCACCTCGCCGAGCCGCCGCGGCCCGTAGAGGACCAGGTCGGCGGGGCCGGTTTGGCGATCGAGCGTCTCGACCGTGTTCCGGGTGCCGGTGAGCGAGTAGAGCACGTCGCCGGTGGTGATCAAGTCGAAGAGGGCCCAGAGCAGCGGTCCGGCGGCTGCGAGCGCGAGCCATGGAACCAACTCCCGCTCCTCGACCTCCGATCGGGGGCGGAGGAGGAAGCCGTCACGGTCGTGGTCGCGCTCGAAGAGCAGATAGGCGAGGTAGGCGAAGGAGAACAGCCAGGCCTCGGGACGCAGCAGCCCCGCCGCCGCGAGCAGCGCCAGGACCGGCCAGCCGGCCCGCGGCCGCCGCGTCTCGATCACCAGCGCGGTGAGCACCAGCGCGATGTACGGCAGGTCGACGTAGGCGCGCAGGCCGTTGCTCAGAAACGGGGCCCTGGTGAGGACGAGCAGGGCCGCGAGCACGCCGATCGGGCGGTCGAACCAGATCTGGCCGAGGCGGTAGACCAGGTAGGCGATCGCGCCCAGCGCCAGGTAGGCGACGAGGGTGGTCAGGTCGGAGGCGGTCACGGCGCCGAAGGGGCTGACGATCAGCCCCCAGAGCTCGGCCAGCGGATGCGGGGTCGGCGCCAGCGGTGCGCCGATGTCGGGGCTGCTCCCGTGCGCCAGCTCGTCTCCCCAGAGCAGCATGTAGACGCTGTCGTAGTTGGGAAAGCCGAACGGGAAGATCAGCCACAGGCCGCCCGCGATGGCGGCGATCGGGGCAAGCGGGCGCAGCTTGCGGAGCACCGGCGCAAGGTACAGAGCGCGCGGGCCGGCGCCGCCCATCCCCGTTGCTAGGCTCGGCTGCCCGTGAGCGAGAGCGCATCTCTCTATCGCCGCCACCGGCCCGGCTCCTTCGATGAGGTCGTCGGGCAGCAGCACGTCGTCCGCACGCTGCGCAACGCGGTCGAGCGGGGCAAGGTCCACCACGCCTACCTGTTCGTGGGGTCGCGGGGCACCGGCAAGACCTCGATGGCGAAGATCCTCGCCCGCTCGCTCAACTGCGAGCAGGGGCCGACCGTCAAACCCTGCGGGGTGTGCGAGTCCTGCGTCTCGATTGCCGCCGGCACCTCGCTGGACGTGATCGAGATGGACGCCGCGTCGAACCGCTCCGTCGACGACGTCCGCGACCTGCGCGAGCGGGTCGCCTACGCGCCGGCGGCCGGGCACTGGAAGGTCTACATCCTCGACGAGGCCCACATGCTCACCAAGGAGGCCTGGAACGCCTTCCTGAAGACGCTCGAGGAGCCGCCCCCCAACACGGCCTTCGTGCTCGCCACCACCGAGGCGCACAAGGTGATGGCGACGATCGCCGATCGCTGCCAGCGATTCGACTTTCAGCGTCCCTCCCTGGAGCAGATCTCCGAGGTCGTGCGGCGGGTCGCCGTAAGCGAGGGAATCGAGGTCGACGACGCGACCGTAGCGATGCTGGCCCGCTCCGCCACCGGCAGCTTTCGCGACGCCCTCGCGACCCTCGACCAGCTGGTCGCCTTCGGAGGCGAGAAGGTCGAGCTCGAGGCGGTCCTGGAGCTGCTCGGGGCCGCCGACGCCGACCTGCTCTTCGAGGCCGTCGACTCGGTCGCGGCGGAGGACGCGAAGGCGGCGCTCGGGACGGTCGAGAAGCTGTCGCGCTCCGGGCGCGACCCGGCCCAGTTCGCCCGCGACCTGCTCGCCCACCTACGCCACCTGCTCGTGATCCAGACGACCAGCGAGATGCCGGCGGGCTTCGTGGTCACCGCGTCGGATCCGGATCGCCTGCGCGCACAGGCCGCCGCGATTGGCGCCGCCGCCCTGGTGCGCTCGATCGACGAGCTGGCCGCGAGCCTGGCAGCGATGCGCGAGGGAGACGACGCCCGCATGGCGATCGAGCTGGCGCTGCTGAAGGCTGCTCGCCCAGACCTCGATCCGGCCGGTGAGGGTCTGCTGCGCCGGGTCGAGCGGCTCGAGAAGCGGCTCGGCGAGGCTGGAAAGCCGGTTGCGTCGCCGGCAACCCCGAAGCACAAGGGGACCGAGCCTCCGGCGCCGCAGCCTGATGCCGGCGCTGCCGAGCCGGAAGGCGGGGACGGTGAGCCGACCAGCGAGAGGTCGGAGGCGAGCCGGGCCGAGGCAGGCGAGGAGGACGCGCCGAGCGCCAAGGCGTCAGCGGTGAGCGACCGCGACGCCGTCGACCTCGAGCGCGTGCTGAGCGTCTGGCCCGCGGTCATCGATCAGGTCCGTCAGTCCGGCTCTTCGCTGCTCTCGGCGCTCTTCGACGGCGCCCGGCCGATCGCGGTGGACAACGAGGACGGCGTCCTGCGCATCGGCTTTCCTGCCGGCTCGACCTTCAACAAGCGCAAGGCGGAAGCCGCCGAGCATCGGGAGCGCTTCACAGACGCGTTGCGATCGATCGTCGGCGAGCAGCTGCGCCCGGTCTACGTGCTCCTCGACAGCGAGACCGCGGAGGAGTCCGAGGAGATGAACGAGGAAGAGCTTCTGGAGCGGATCAAGTCCGAGTTCGACGCCGAGGAAGTCGTCCCGGAAGGGAAGGCGAACTGATGGCACGCGGCGGCGGTCCCGGCGGCCTCGACATGAACGCGCTGCTCAAGCAGGCGCAGCAGATGCAGGCGGAGATGGCGAAGGCCCAGGAGCAGCTCGCCGGCGAGGAGGTCGAGGCAAGCGCCGGGGGCGGCATGGTGAAGGTGAAGATGAGCGGCGATCTGAAGCTGAAGGGAATCGAGATCGATCCAGAGGCGATCGACCCCGAGGACGCCGAGATGCTCGCCGACATGGTGATGGCGGCCGTCAACGAGGCGATTCGCTCCGCTCAGGAGCTGGCGACGAGCAAGATGGGTGGAATCACCGGAGGCCTCGGCGGGCTAGGGATGGCCGGGCCGGGGGGCGGGGGGCTCCCCGGGGCCTGACTCTCGGAGCCTGATGTCCGCCGAGGGTCCAGCCCCGCTGGGGCGCCTTGTCGCCGAGCTGCAGAGGCTGCCGGGGATTGGCCAGCGCTCCGCGCAGCGACTCGCCTTCCATCTGCTGCGCACGGAGGACTCCGAAGCCGAGGCGCTCGCGGCCGCGATCCGCGAGGTCAAGGAGAAGGTGGGGCTCTGCGAGGTGTGCTTCAACCTCTCGGAAGGCCCTCGCTGCCGGATCTGCACCGATGCCTCCCGCGACGAGTCGCTTATCTGCGTCGTCGAGGAGCCGGCCGACGTGATCCCGATCGAGCGCACCCACGAGTATCGGGGCGTCTACCACGTGCTCGGCGGGGCGCTCTCCCCGATCGACGGGATCGACCCTGAGGACCTGCGCATCGCCGAGCTTCTCGAGCGGGCCCGCTCCGAAGGGGTCGCCGAGGTGGTCCTCGCCACCAACCCGACGACGACGGGAGAGGCAACCGCGCTTCACATCGCAGAGGCGCTGCGCGGGGAGGTCTCGGTCACACGCCTCGCCAGCGGGCTGCCGGTCGGGGCCGACCTCGAGCATGCCGACGAGGTCACCCTCGGCAAGGCGCTGGCCGGCCGGCAGGCCCTCTGACGATGGACGAGGAGGCCGAGCAGCTCGTCACGCGGGCCTACCAGGCCTTCTCCGAGCGCGACCTCGAGGCGCTGCGGGAGATCGCCGACCCGACGATCGAGATCCACACGGTGACGGGCATGCTCGCTGGTCGCGACGAGCCGTACCGCGGTTATGAGGGCGTGGCCGAGTACATGCGCGACGTCTCGGAGACCTGGGACGAGATTGAGCTGACCGCCGCTGACTTTCACCCGCTTTCCGAGACTCGGCTGATCGTCTTCGGCCGGGTGCGCGCCCGCCGCGACCTGGCTGTGATCGATGCTCCGAGCGCCTGGCTCTGGGAGGTCGGTGAGGGCCGGATCCGCTCGGCTCGAGTCTTCGGCGATCCCCAGGCGGCGCGCGAGCTGCTCGGATAGTCGTCGAACCATCCCTGCGAAAAAGCGGGAGTGGTACGGAAAAGTAAGAGAAGTTGCGCAGAGGATCGGCGGCCGTCCGTACCATCGTCGCGATGAGTGAGCGCGGGAGTGGGATCGGGGAGAGCGGCAGCACGATGGGGGAGGACGGCCGGATAGACGGCGCGGTGCTGCGCGCCCAGCTCGCCAGGGTGGATCGCTCGCGCGAGCAGATCGCCAAGGCCTGGCTGGTCGATGTGATCCTCAACTCCGACCTCTCCGAGGTCGATCGCACTCCGGTCTCCTGGGCGACCAACGAGCTGCCGCAGCTGATCACCGAGATCCTGATGGCGGTCGGAAGCGAGGAGCAGGCGACCAGCGCCGCGGTCCAGCGGGCCGCGCGACTCGCCGACCAACGGGCCAATTCCACCTCGCCCGCTCAGCTGACCCGCGAGATCTCGTACCTTCACTCGGCGCTGCTGGCGACCCTGCGAATGGAGCTGAGCGCCGCGCACCCGGACCTCTTCGCCGAGGCCGCGGAGAGGCTCGCCGCTCTCTTTACCCGCATCGGCGCCTACACGGTCGACGCCTTCGACCAGCGTTCAATCGCTGGCGACCGGGTCGGCTCCCACCCCGGCCAGATGCGCCACCGCGTTGAGCAGATGGTGGCGCTGACGCAGCGCTACGGGGCACCCTTCGCGGTCCTCGTGCTCGACGTCGAGGGCCCGGGGGCGGCGAGCAGCGGCGAGGCGATGGGAATCGTTTCGCACGCGATTCGCGGCAGCATCCGGACGATGGACGAGGCCTATCTGACCGAGGGAGAGGGCCTCTGCGTGCTGGCCCCCAACCAGACCGCTTCCTCGGCAAGCCAGATGGCCCACCGGCTGACCGAGATCCTGACCCGGCTGGAGCGCTCCAGCGGTCTGCGGATCACGGTCTCGACCGGCGTGGTCGGCTGTCCCGAGCACGGCGAGCGGGCCGATGACCTGTTGCGCGCCGCCGACAGCGCGATGTGGCGAGCCCGGGCGACCGGGCGCCCGTTCGTGGTCGGCAGCTTGCAAGATCGTTAACGGTTTCGCGCAGGTTTGCCGATTAGCGCATTAAAGCTGCGCAATTCGCCGGAAATTGAGCTCCGGCGCCGAACCTGGAGACGTTCGACATGGCAACCGGCATCCGCACCAACGCCGCCGCCGAGATCCTCGGCGTAAGCCCCAACACGCTGCGTAGCTGGGAGCGGCGCTTCGGCTTCCCGAAGCCCAACCGCACGCCCGGCAACCACCGCCAGTACGAGCTCGTCGAGCTGCAGACGCTGCGCGACGCCCTCGCCGAGACCGGCAACATCAGCACCGCGATCGAGCTGACCCGCCAGCGTCAGAGCGCGCCCGCTTCGAACGCCGGCCTGCACGCCGCCCTGGAGAGCTTCGACGAGGACGCCGCCGATCGAGCCATGGAGGAGAGCCTTGCCCTGCGGCCGCTGGAGCGATCTATCGAGGAGCTTCTGCTGCCCACGATCGACCACCTCTCCGCCGACCCCGAGCGCGAAGCGGAGCTCGAGTTCGCCTGCCGCTGGGCGACCGGCTGGCTGCACGGCGCTCGCAGGCTGGCCCCTTCGGCGTCGCGCCCCGCGGGAATCCTCCTGCTCGAGGCCGGCGAGGCGGCCGAGGTCGAGGCCGTCCACGCCCAGGCTCTCGACCTCGCCCTGAGGCGGGCCGGGTTCCGCGTCCTGGCGCTCTCCAGCGAGCTTGAGGAGGGTCGACTCGAGCGGGCCCTGCAGGCCCTGGAGCCGACCGCGATCGTGCTCTGCGGCCCCCATTCCGGCGACGAGACCGGCACCGAGCTGCTGCGCCGCATCCGCGGGTTCGGCGTCGGCGCCCCGCTTTACGCATTCCGGGTCCCCGACCTGGTCTCCGACTCTGGGGTCGAGGTCGCCGCGGCGCCGAGCGAGATATCGCAGGCCCTCAACTCCGACCTGCGCCGCCGCGCCGCCAACGCCTTCGCGTAGACGGAGGCGCGAGAACGGGCGACGGGAATCGGTCTAGGCCCTTTCGGTCGCCGCACGGGATAGCGGCTTCCTGCCGGACTCGTCGAAGCCAAAGCGCTCGTGCAGGCGGCGCAATGGGCGTGGCGCCCACCAGTTCCACTTTCCGAGCAGCTCCATCAGCGAGGGCACCAGCAGCGCCCGGATGATCGAGGCGTCGATAAGCACCGCGAGCGCGGTCCCGACCCCGTTCTCCTTGATGAAGATGATCTTCGAGGTTGCGAAGGCGCCGATCGCGATCGAGAAAAGCAGCGCCGCGGCGGTGACGATGCGGCCGGTGCGCTCGAGGCCGATCGCCACGCACTCGCTGTCGGAGGCGCCGTTGTCGCGCGCCTCCTTGATCCGCGAGAGCAGGAAGACCGCGTAGTCGGTCGAGAGGCCGAAGGCGACCGCGAAGATCAGGATCGGCATCGTCTGCTCGAGTGCCCCCTGGCCGCTGTAGCCGAGCAGGCCCTCGAGGCGGCCGTCCTGGAAGATCAGCACCAGCAGCCCGAAGACGGCGCTGAGGTTGAGGACGTTCATCAGCAGCGACTTGATCGGCAGGATCACCGAGCCGGTCATCAGGAAGAGGATCACCAGTGTCGCGACGACGATGATCGCGACCGCGATCGGCAGATGGCGGCTGAGGCTGCTCTGGAAGTCGATGAAGTCCGCGGTCGCGCCGGTGACGAGGATCCGGCTGCTCGCCGGCGCGGGCAGGTCGCGGATCCGCCGCACCGCTTGCTTGCTTGCCTCAGAGGGATAAGCGGACTTCGAGATCGCTTCGACCAGGGTCACGTCGCGGCCCAGTCGTCGTGGGGGTAGGGCCGCGGCGACCCCCGGAACGTCCGCGATCTCGGCTCGCGTCCTCGCAGCCGCGCCCGGGGCGCCGCCCTGCACCGCGACCTGGATCGGGGTGTCGCGGTAGGGCGGGAACTGCTTCTGCATCGTGTCGTAGACCTGCCGCGCGCTGGCATCCGCCGGGAGGACCGAGGGGTCCACGGTGGTGAACCTGAGGCTCAGAAACGGAATCCCCAACGCGATCAGAAGCGCCGCGCTCGCGACCGCCACCGGGACCGGCCGCCGCATCACGAAGCGCGAGAGCCGGTACCAGAATCCTTCGGTGGCAGGCCTCGCGTCGCGGTCCGCGCGTCGGGCCAGAAAGGCGGGCGAAAGCGCGTTGACACGCTCCCCGAGCAGCACCAACACAGCCGGCAGCACGGTGAGCGCGACCGTCGCGGCGAGCAGCGCGACCAGCGAGCCGCCGAGTCCCATCGAGTAGAGGAAGCGCTGCGGGAAGATCGTCAGCGAGGCCAGCGCCACGGCGACCGTAAGTGAGGAGAACAGCACCGTGCGCCCGGCCGTCCGCATCGTGTTCGTGATCGCCTCCAGTCCCGGTCCTGACTTGGCGATCTCCTCGCGGTAGCGGGAGACCACGAAGAGGCTGTAGTCGATCGCCAGCCCGAGACCGAGGCCGGTGGTCAGGTTGAGGGCGAAGATCGAGATCGAGGTCAGCTCGCTCGCGGCGCGCAGGATCAGGAGGGTGCCGACGATCGCGAAAGCCCCGATCAGCAACGGCAGCAGCGCCGCAACGAGGCTGCGGAAGAACAGCAGCGAAAGCAGGAACAGCAGCGGGAAGGCAAGCATCTCGGCCCGGCGCAGGTCCTGTTCGACCTGGTCGTTTACCTGCTGCTGGGCCAGCGCCGGGCCACCTACCTGCACTCCAGGCCGCCCTGCGAGCTGATCGTCGATCCCCTTCGCGGCGTCCTGCCAGGCCTTGTCGCCGGTCGGCTTCAGCGCGACCGAGAGATAGGTGGAGCGCCCGTCGCGGGAGACGAAGGCGCGCGATCCGCTGTCGTAGAAGTCGGTCACCGACGCGACGTCGTTGCGAGCCCGAAGCTCGCGCCGCAGCTTCGCGACCCTGGCCCGCGTTGCGGGACTCTTGACGTCCGCGTCGGGCAGAAGGACCACCACCGCGGTGCTGCGGTACCCGTTGGCCTCGAGCAGGTTCTCGGCCTTGGAAGTCTCGGTTGCGGGGTCGTTGGCGCCGTAGGGGTCGAGGCGGTCGGCCACCGAGCCGCCGAGGGCGCCGGCGAGCAGGAAGAAGATCCCCCCGATCAGCACCACCCGCATGGCGCGACCGTCGGCAAGCCTCGCAAGGGCGTCGAACATCAGCTCGCCTCCTCCTCGGCCCCGCTGAGCAGCTGCTCCTGCATTCGCTCGCACCAATCTGCGTACCACCGGTTGAGCTCGATGCCGCCGCGCAGAACCATCAGCGGGTAGCCGCCCGCCGCTGTGGCCTTGGGCTCGGCCGCTTGCAGGTGGGCGAGTGTCTCCTGGGAGCGTTCCCGCATCGCCTTCAAGGTGTTGATCGCATCCCGGGGCGGAAGCGCTCCCGCGAAGAAGAGCTTGAGCAGTCCCTCGTCGCGGGTCTCGAACGTCGTCGGCGGCCTGCGCAGCCAGGCTCGCAGCTCCCGGCGCCCCGCAGCGGTGATCCGGTAGATGGTGCGCTTGCGCCCGTCACGCGGCGCCGCCGTCCCCTCGATCAGCTCCGCTTCGGCAAGGCGTCGCAGCTCCGGATAGATCTGCCCGTAGCTCGCCGCCCAGAAGAAGCGGGTCGAGGTGTCGACCAGCGCCTTGATCTCATAGCCGGACTTCGGAGTCGTCCTCAGCATGCCGAGGATCACGTAGGCGGTCGGGTTGAGGTCCACGGCCCATATATATCGCCAGGATATATCGGCGTCTGTGAGCTGCGTCACCTCCTCCGCCCGGCTATGCCGCCGCGCCGATGCCCTTCCCCGGCGCTGATGCTTTTCGGCCCCTATAGGGGGCAGAATCCATCAGTCCGAGCGGGGTGTGGGGTGGAGACGCCCATATCCTGAGCTCGAGCTATGGACGCAAGCAGCGACATCGTGGTTATGAAGTTCGGCGGCACCTCGGTGGCCGGCCCGGAGCAGATCCTGCGCGCCGCGCAGCGGATCGTCGCCGGGCGCGAGGGGGGCAGCCGGATCGTCGCGGTGCTCTCGGCGCGCGGCAAGACGACCGACGAGCTGACCGAGATGGCCTACGAGATCTCGGCTCGCCCGAAGCCGCGCGAGCTCGACATGCTGCTCTCGACCGGGGAGCGGATCTCCTGCGCGCTATGCGCGATGGCGATCCACGACATGGGCCACGAGGCGATCTCGCTGACCGGGTCGCAGGCCGGGATCGTGACCGATGCCTCGCACACCAAGGCGCGGATCATCGACGTGCGCGCGGACCGGATCCGCGAGGCGCTCGACGAGGACCGCATCGTCCTGGTCGCCGGTTTTCAGGGCGTCTCCACCGACAGCCACGACGTCACCACCTTGGGACGCGGCGGCTCCGACACCACCGCGGTCGCGCTGGCTGCCGCACTGGGCGCCGGTGTGTGCGAGATCTACACCGACGTCGCCGGGGTGTTCAGCGCCGATCCGCGCATCGTGGCGTCGGCGCGCAAGCTCGCGATCCTCTCCTACGAGGAGATGCTGGAGATGTCGGCCTCGGGCGCGAAGGTGCTGCAGCTGCGCTCGGTCGAGTACGCGCGAAACCACCGCGTGCGGATCCACTGCCGCAGCTCTTTCGAGGATGGCCCCGGTACCCTCGTCTTGCCCGAGGACGAGACGATGGAACGCCCAATGGTCACAGCCGTAACCCACTCCGATGGGGAGGCGCGAGTCACCCTGACCGGGGTCCGCGACGAGCCCGGCGTCGCCGGGCGGATCTTCAGCGCCCTCGCCGAGTCGAACGTCAACGTCGACATGATCATCCAGAACGAGCCGGTTTCCGAGGACGCCCTCGCTGACCTCTCGTTCACGGTCGAGCGCACCGACCTCCAGACCGCCCGCGAGGTGATCGACGGCCTCGACGGCGTCAGCGCCGGGATCGAGACCGACGAGCGGATCGGCAAGGTCTCGATTGTCGGCGCCGGGATGCGCAGCCATCCAGGCGTCGCCGCGAAGGTCTTCGCGACCCTGGGCGGAAACGAGATCAACATCGAGATGATCTCCACCTCGCCGATCAAGATCTCCTGCGTTGTCGGCGCCGACCGCGTCGCAGACGCGGTGAAGGCTCTTCATGAGGCCTTCGAGCTCGACTCCGACGCGGTTCGCCGCGAGGACCCGATGGGCCAGCAGCACCGTCCGACCGTCGAGCCGGGAGCTAGCGCGGTCGCGAGCGGCAACGGCGAGGCCGATGACGTGCCGGGAAGAGCCCCAGATGCAACCTGACGGCTACCGAGTCGGCGTCGTGGGCGCCACCGGAGCGGTCGGCACGACGATCCTCGAGGTGCTCGCCGAGCGCGACTTCCCGGCCCGCGAGGTCGTCCCGTATGCCTCAGAGCGGTCGGCCGGCCGCGAGCTTCCCTTCAACGGCAGCGTCCTCGAGTGCCGGCGGCTCGCCGCCGACGCGATCGACGGGCTCGACCTGGTGCTCTCCTCGGCGGGCGGCACGGTGAGCGCCGAATGGGCGCCGCGGCTGGTCGAGCATGGCGCGGTCGTGGTCGACAACACGAGCTTCTTCCGCATGAACGACGACGTCCCGCTGGTGATCCCGGAGATCAACCCCGATGCCGCCTCCTCGCACAACGGCATCATCGCCAACCCGAACTGCTCGACGATGCAGATGGTCGTCGCCCTGGCCCCGATCCACCACCAGGTCGGGATCGACCGCATCGTCGTCTCCACCTACCAGTCGGTCTCGGGCACCGGCCAAAGCGCGGTCGAGGAGCTGCGCGAGCAGACCCGGGCCGTGCTCGAGGGCGCCGAGCCGCGTGCGAGCGTCTATCCCCACCCGATCGCATTCAACGCGCTTCCTCAGGTCGAGGTCTTCAAGGACGGCGATGACTACACGACCGAGGAGCGCAAGATGATCGCCGAGACGCGCAAGATTCTCGGAGTCGGCGAGGAGCTCGGGATCTCCGCGACCTGCGTCCGGGTGCCCGTCTTCACCGGCCATTCGCAATCGGTCAACGTCGAGACGACCGACGACCTCGCCCCCGAGGATTGCCGCGAGCTGCTCGGCTCGGCGCCCGGGGTCACGGTGGTCGATGACCCGGCCGGCGGCATTTACCCGCTGGCGACCGACGCCGCCGGGCGCGACGACGTCCTCGTCGGCCGGATCCGCCGCGACCCCAGCCGCGAGCGCTGCCTCAACCTCTGGATCGTCGGCGACAACCTGCGCAAGGGCGCCGCCACCAACGCGGTGCAGATCGCCGAGCTGCTCGCCGAGCGTGGCCTGATCGGCGGCTGAGGCACCTCTTGCCGCCGGCCTGACCAGATCAGGTGGGTCAGTTTCCTCCCGCATAGGAGGAGGAAGTTGACCGGCGGCGCAGCTAGCGGCGCGCCACGCCCAGCTTGCCCGCCAGCGCTTCGAAGAAGTCGCCGCGGGTGACGACGGCGTGCACCCTGCCCCGGCTGGCGAGCGGAACGACGAGGACGCGATGATGGAGGAAGATCTCGGCGAGCTGGGTATCGGAGTAGTCGTCCTCGAGCAACACGTGATCGGTGGTCAGGTACTTGCGGATCGGGTCCTCGCGGCAGCTCTCACGGCGCTCGATCGCTTCGTCCATCGTCCTCGAGATCATCGCCGCCGAAGCCAGCTCCCCGAAGTAGCCGGGGAAGAGGGCGGCCATGAACTCCCGCTCGCCGAAGATCCCGGCGAAGCTGCCATCCTCCTCGACCGCCGGCAGGCCCGGCAGCCCCGCCTCGATCACCCGGCGGGCGGCCTCGCCGACCGGGTCGTCTGCGGAGAGGGGCTCGATCTCGCGGATCGTGTTCTTGACTATCGACTCTGGCATCGCCGCTCAGCTGAACAACACATAGCGCACCACGATGTAGGCGCTCGATAGCAGAATCGAGATCAGGGTCGCCGGCAAGCCTATGCGCAGGAAGGCCACGAAGCCGATCGGGCGCCCCGCCCGCTCGGTCAATCCGGCCGCGGCGACGTTCGCGCCGGCCGCGATGATCGTGGCGTTGCCGCCCAGGCAGGCGCCCAACGAAAGCGCCCACCAGTAGGCGTCGTCACCCTGCGCCCCCGCCCCTCGCTGCAGGTCCTGGACGACCGGAATCATCGCCGTAGTGAAGGGGATGTTGTCGACCACGGCCGAGCCCACCGCAGCCGTCCAGGAGATCCCGAGCAGCTCGGCGGTGCGCTCGCCGCCGGTCAGGTCCTTGACCGCATCCGCCACCTCCGCGATCGCTCCGGTCGCGCGCAGCGCGCCGACCATGACGAAAAGGGCGACGAAGAAGAAGAGCGTCGGCCATTCGATCTTCGAGAGCGCCTTCTCGAGCTCGACGTTGGTCACCAGCAGGGCAACAGCGGCACCGGTGAGCGCGACCGTCGCCGGCTCGATGTGAAGGGCCTGGTGAGCAAAGAAGGCGAGGATCGTCAAGAGCAGGATCGGACCGGTCCTGCGCAGCTCGGCGGGATCGCGGATCGAGGCCGATGCATCGAGGTCCATCACGTAGCGACGGTCCGTTTCCTCGATCTGGAGGCGCGGGCGATACCAAAGGTAGAGGAGCGGGATCACCGCGATGAAGACGATTGCGACGATCGGAGCGAGGTTGACGATGAACGCATTGAAGCTCAGCCCGGTCGCCCCGGCGATGATGATGTTCGGTGGATCGCCGATCAGCGTCGCCGTGCCGCCGATGTTGGACGCGATCACCTCGATGATCACCAGCGGCACCGGGTCGATGTCAAGCGCGTCGGCAAGCAGGAAGGTGATCGGGACGACCAGCAGGATCGTCGTCAGGTTGTCCAGGAAGGCAGAGAGCACAGCCGTGGTCGCCGCCATGCTCATCACGACCGCGAACGGTCGCCCCCCGGACAGCTGACCGGCCCGGATCGCGATGTAGTCGTAGATCCCGGTCTGCTGGGTCAGGTAAACGAGGATCATCATCCCAGCGAGCAGGCCGATCGTGTTGAAGTCGATTGCCTCGATCGCGTTGTCCTGCGTGAAGCCGCCCACGAATAGGACGACCAGCTGCCGCGCCGAGCAGGGCGATCTTGGTCCGGTGCACCCGCTCGGTGGCGACCACGACGAGCACCAGCACGAAGGTGGCGATTGCGATCGCCATCAGAGCTGCTGCGCCCGCTCGGGCGCTTGGTGCCCGCGAACAGCGCGGAGTGTTGGAAGGATGGGCATGCCGGTCAGCTCGCCGACCAGTCTTCCCGGCACACCAGTCGTCAAGGCTACATCCCCGTTCTCGATACGCGAAAGCCCCTACACGAACATCGATGCCTAGATGAACATCGACTTCGGGACCGCCGTGCTTCTGATTGGAAGCCTGCTCGCCGTGTCGGCGGCCCTCTCGGGCGTGATGCGGGGAACGGTGCTCTCGACCTCCGTCCTATCGGTCGTCCTCGGCATCGTGCTGGCCGAGCTCGACGTGGTCCAGGTCGACCCCAGGGATCCCTCGATCATCGAGCTGATCGAGCTGGCGCTGATCCTGACCCTGTTCTCGGATGGGCTCTTCGTCGAGCGCGAGCTGCTGCGCCTGCACTGGGGGCCGGTGACGCGGGCGATCGTCGTCGCCATGCCGATCACGCTGCTTCTGCTCGGCCTCGCCGGGAAGGCCATCTTTCCCGAGCTGAGTTGGGCAGAGGCGCTGCTTCTGGCGGCCATCCTCACCCCGACCGACCCGGTCGTGACCTCGAGCGTGGTCACCTCCCAGCGGGTCCCCTCCCTGGTCCGCCACGTCCTCAACCTCGAATCCGGCCTCAACGACGGCCTGGCGCTTCCCTTCGTGCTCTTCTTCCTGGTCCTTGCCGCGCCGGGGGGAGACGCCGGCACGGCGGGGGCGAAGCTGCTCGGTGAGGCCGCGTTCGGGGCTCTGGTCGGAATCGTGCTCGGGCTGCTTGGCGGGCGACTCCATCGCCACCTGCCCGGCGGCGGGCTGACGGCGCGATATGAGGGCATATTCGCGCTTGGATTCGGCCTCGCCGCATTCGGCCTCGCCGATGTCACTGTCGGCAACGGGCTGATCGCCGCCTTCGTCGCCGGCATCGTCATGGGCCTGGCCGAGCACGAGGTCCCGGAGGCGTTCGTCGAGTTCGCCGAGAACGTGAGCTCGATCTTCCAGGCGCTCACATTCTTCGTCTTCGGGGCGCTGATCGTGGCGACCGGCTACGAGGGGGACATCTGGCGGCTTTTCGTCTTCATCCCCTTCCTGCTGCTGATCGCGCGACCGGCTGCGATCGGGATCTCGTTCCTGCGCGGGCGAATGCCGAGGCCGCAGCTCGCGTTCATCGCCTGGTTCGGGCCGAAGGGTGTGGCGTCGATGCTCTTTGCGCTGTTCGTCCTCCAATCGCAGGCGCCGGATCGCTCGACCGTGTTCGACATCGCCGCGTTCGCGATCCTCGTTTCGATCGTCGCTCACGGGCTCACCGATACGGTCGGGGCCCGCTGGATCGAGAGACGCATGCAGTGAGCACGTGGGATCGGCCGGTTCCATGCACGTGCACCCGTCCTCGGCGGGGCGCCTGCAGTGGTCCCCACCTCTGGCTCGCATTTCCGCGCAAGATGCGAGATCCGTCGCGGCCCACCCATGGACAGGGGTAACAAGCCGGGCTAGGGTGGCCTCTGCGACTGGGAGAGAGAAGAAACCCGCTGAAGCCGGCGGTGACTTCGCTCGACAGGTGACGAGAAAGCTTTAAGTGCGCAGGCTACGCGCGACAGGCTGAACGTCACCCCCGGTCGCTTAACTTGTTCAAGGCCGCGAAACGAAGTGGAGCGGCAGGGGCATGTCAGGCGACCGAAGGTCGCCGCAAGTTATTTGTTCAAGGCCGCGAAACGAAGTGGAGCGGCAGGGTTGTGATCGGCGGCGACACAAAGTGTCGCCGCAGGTGCAAGTCAGGTCGCGTAGCGGCCCCAAGCTATTCCTCGTCCGTCGCAACGCCTACCTTCCTCGGGCGGCAGCACGCCGCCGGTCAAGGAGTCGCCTGTCCTCCGAGGCCGTGCGACCGGGCGCATCGGGAGCCGGGCGTCGCAGGATCCCCGGGGCCTCGCCTGCGACTAGCCCGCCCGCTCCCCCTATGTGTTGGGCCGCGAAACGAAAGTGGAGCGGCAGTCGCAGGTCAGGCAGCCGAAGGCCGCCTGACCTGGCCGAAGGCCGCCGCAGGTCATGGGTTGGGCCGCGCAACGAAGTGGAGCGGCAGAACCAAGTGCGGGCTTTGCCCTGACCAGCACCTGCCGGCGCCTACGGCACCGGCCCAACATCACGGTCAGGCGGCCGAAGGCCGCCGCAAGCCATTCAGAGGTATTCCTACGCCGCAGCCAGCTCGCCGAGCCGCTGCTCCACCCAGCCGGTCGAGGCGATGTGCTTGCCCATCCCCAGCTCCTTGGGCTCGTAGCCGAGCGCCAGACCGACCAGCTGCGGTAGGTGCAGCACCGCCAGGCCGAGGTCGCGGTCGACCACCTTCGCCGCCTCGGGCTGCTGCATGTCGAGGTTGAGATGGCAGAGCGGGCAGGGCGTTACCAGGCAGTCGGCCTCGGCGTCGAGGGCGTCGCCGATGTGGGTGCCGGCCTGACGCAGCGAGGTCTCGCGGTTCAGCGTGATCACGGGGAAGCCGCAGCACTTGCGGGCGCCGTCGTACTCGACCACCTCGCCGCCAAGCGCCTCGATCACCTGCTCGAGGTAGAGGTCGCGCTCGGGATGTTCCTCGTAGCCAAGCCGGTGCTTGGGCCGCACCACGTAGCAGCCGTAGAACGGCCCGACTCGTAGGCCGGAGAGCGGCCGCTGGACCTTCGCCTTCAGCTCGTCGAGCCCGTAGTCCTCGACCAGCAGCCAGAGGAAGTTCTTGTTCGTCCAGCCGTCCTCGTCCTTGCGGTATTCGAGTCCGGCCCCGGAGAGCGTCTCGTTGATATGGGCGCGGTAGGCGGAGTCGGCGTCGAGCCGTTGCTGGCACTCCGACTGCGCCCCCTGGCAGGTCGAGCAGATGTTCATCATCTGCAGGCCGGTCTGCTGGGCGAGCGCGAAGGTGCGGGCGTTGAGCGTGTCGGCGAGCTCCTGGTTGTGCTCGGCGATGACCCCTGCCCCGCAGCAGTTGGCGCGGTCGAGCTCGACCAGCTCAATGCCGAGCCGCTCGGCGACAAGCGCCATCGAGCCGTGCAGCTCGGGGGTGAAGCCGCGCGAGACGCAGCCGGGCCAGTAGGCGACCTTGAGGTCGGGCATCAGGCGTCCCCCTCCTCGTCGGGCTCGGGCTCGACCGCGGCCTCCGGAGTTGGCTCGTCTTTGGCCTGGGCGCCGGTCTGCGACTCGGCCTGGCCCTCGTCCTCCTCGCCGCCCTCGCCCTTGATGTAGAGGTTCAGCTCCTCACCGTGCCCTTCGGCATGGGCGTAGATCTCCTGGACCTCGTCCTGGGCGCCGCCTGGCAGCTTCGGGTGCACGCCGGGGATCAGCTTCGGCAGCGAGCGCATCTTGCCGGTTCGCAGGCCGCGGATCGCGGTCGGGATCGAGCCGAGCAGGCCGGTGATCGCGCCCTTGCTCGGCTTCAGCTTGCCCTTGATGCCCTGCGCGTAGGACTCCTGCAGAAGCATCGCCTCGTCGAGGGTTCCCTTGCGCTCGATGATCTTCGTGAACGCCGCTTCGTGGCGATGGCCGTTGTTGACGTCGTCGATTCCCTCGTCGCGGGTCGCAAGGCGGCGCAGACGCATGATCTGGTCCATCGGGGCGACCCCCTTCGGGCAGGCGTCGATGCAGCTGAAGCAGTGGGTGCAGTCGTAGATCCCGTGCGGGTCCTGGGCCAGGTCGTGCAGCCGCTCGTGCCTCTCCGCGTCACGCGGATCGCCGACGAAGCGGTAGGCCTTCGCGAGCGCCGCCGGGCCGATGAAATCGGGGTCGGCCTCCATCGAGAGACAGGACGAAACGCAGGCGCCGCACTGGATGCAGGCCATCGACTGGGTGACGTCGATCATCGACTCGGGTGGAACGATGTACTCGCGCTCCGGCGGCTCGCCGTGGGGAAGCAGCCAGGGGGTGACGCGGCGGATCTTTGACCAGTGGCCGACTTCCTGGTCGATCACCAGGTCCTTGATCACCGGCATGTTCGCCATCGGCTCGACGACGATTGGCTCGTCGCCCCCATTGCGCCGGTTGGCCGCCGCGTGGGCGTGACCGATCTGGGTCTTGCAGGCCAGGGTCGACTGGCCGTTGATCTTCGTCCCGCAGGAGCCGCAGATCGCCGCTCGGCAGGAGCAGCGCACGGCGAGGGTCCCGTCCTCGCGGTCCCTGGCCTGGAGGATCCCGTCGAGCACCGACAGCGACTCCTCGAGCTCGACCTTGAACTCCTCCCAGAACGGTCCTCGGCCGGACTCCGGCTGGAAGCGGCGGATCTTCAGCGTGTACTCAGGCACTCTTCCTCATCTCCCTCTCAGTACTTTCTCTCCTCCGGCTGCCATTGGGTGATCGTGACGTCCGAGTAGCTGATCTCCGGCCCCTCTCCGTTCATCGAGAGGTCGATGTGCTTGAGCCAATCGTCGTCGTTTCGCTCCGGGAAGTCGGTGCGGTACTGGGCCCCGCGGCTCTCCGTCCGGTGCAGCGCCCCGACGCAGATCGCCTCCGCGTTCTCGAGCATGAAGTCGAGCTCCAGCGCGCCGAGAACGTCCTGGTTGAAGATCGTCGAGCGGTCGTCGACGTAGGCCGAACGGGCCCGTTCCCGCAGCTCCTTGACCGTCTCCAGCGCCACCTTGATGCCTTCCTCGTCGCGGAACACGCTCACGTGCTCATCCATGACCTTGCCCATCTCGGCTCGAATCTCGGAGATCCTTGAGCCGGAGCCCTTCTCGCGCCCGATTATCGCGTCGATCTTCGCCTCCTCGTCGTCGAGCAGACGCTCGGAGGGCTGGCTGAGCCCGGTCCGCTTCGCGCGCGCGGCGGCGTCGCGGCCGGCGTGCTTGCCGAAGATCAGCGTGTCGAGCAGCGAGTTGGCGCCGAGGCGGTTGCCTCCGTGCACCGACACGCAGGCGACTTCGCCCGCTGCGTAGAGGCCGGGAACGCTGGTTGCTCCCACCGTGTCCGTCTTGATGCCGCCCATGGTGTAGTGGTTGCCGGGCTTGATGTGGATCGGCTCGCGGGTGATGTCGACGCCGGCGAAGTCGCGGCCGACGAGGACGATCTCGCGCAGCGCCTCGTGGATGCGCTTGCGCGGCACAACCGTGATGTCGAGCGCCACCGTGCCGTCGGGGAAGCCGCGACCCTCGTTGATCTCGGTCTGCTCGGCGCGCGAGACGACGTCGCGGGAGGCAAGCTCCATCTTGTTGGGCGCGTACTTCTCCATGAAGCGCTCGCCGTTGGCGTTCAGCAGCTGGGCGCCCTCGCCGCGGGCCCCTTCGGTGATCAGGAATCCCTTTCCGGCAAGGGTCGTGGGGTGGTACTGGATCATCTCCATGTCCATCAGCGTCGCGCCGGCCCGGTAGGCCATCGCGATCCCGTCGCCGGTGCAGATCAGGGCGTTGGTGGTCGGCTGAAAGACCTGCCCGTTGCCGCCGCTGGCGAGGATCACCGACTTGGCGCGGAACAGCTCCATCGAGCCGTCGGCGATGTTTCGGGTCACGACCCCGCAGCAGTTGCCGTCGTCGTCGAGCGCCAGCGCGGTCGAGAACCACTCCTCGTAGCGATCGATCGCGTCGGAGAACTTCATCAGCTGCTCGTAAAGGACGTGCATGATCGCCTGGCCGGTGATGTCGGCGACGTAGTAGGTGCGCGCCGCGGAGGCGCCTCCAAAGGCTCGTGTTCCGAGCCGGCCCTCCTCGTCGCGATGGAAGGTGACGCCGAGATGCTCGAGGTGCAGGACCTCCTCGGGCGCCTCACGGCACATGATCTCGATTGCGTCCTGGTCGCCGAGGTAGTCGGATCCCTTGACCGTGTCGTAGGCGTGCGACTCCCAGGAGTCGTCGGGGTTGAGCGCCGCGTTGATGCCGCCCTGCGCCGCGTTGGAATGCGAGCGCACGGGATGCACCTTGCTGATGATCCCGACCGAGACCCCCTCTTGGGCAGCCGCGAGGGCGGCGCGCTGCCCCGCCAGGCCGGCTCCGATCACCAGTACGTCATGGTCAGGCATCTGAACCGGATCCTATACGGGCGCGATCGCCGCCCGGCGGCGCCGAAAACCGACCGCTTGCTCGGAATTCGTGCCTTTCAACCGGCGTCGCGCAGCGCCCGTCCAACCCGTTCGGCGGTCACCACGCCACGCAGGCGTCCGTCGGCGTCGACCGCCATCAGCGCCCCGAGCCGGCGCAGGGCCTCGTTGCCGAGCAGCGCTTCGAGCGGGGCCTCGATGCTGACGTGAAGGGAGCCGGGGTCCGGCTCGATCAGCTCCCCGACCCGGGCGGTTGCCCGGCTCACCTCGGGGACCCCGTCGGCGCTCTCGCGGATCAACAGGCCCTTGAAGCGCTGCGCGGCGTCGACGACCGGGAACCACGGCCAGCGGTAGCGCAGGAAGAACTCGTCCAGCGCCTGCTCGACGCTGTAGCCCTCGGGGATCGCGATCGGCTCGGCGTCCATCACGTCGGCTACCCGCATTCCCTCGATGCGGCTGCTGATCGCGGTCTGCATGACCGCCGAGCGGGCGGCCCCGTTGATCATCATCCCGATGAAGGCGAGCCAGATGCCGCTGACCGCCGCGGTTCCGCTGAGCACGAGCAGGATCCCGGTCGCGATGAACAGGTAGCCGAACCCGCGCCCTAGGGTGGCCGCGAAGCGGGTCGCCGAGGCGCGGTCGCCGGTGCGCCACCAGGCGATCGCGCGGGCGATGCGGCCGCCGTCCATCGGGAAGGCGGGCAACAGGTTGAAGGCGAGCAGCAGGACGTTCATCGAGGCCAGCCAGGCGACCATCGCGAGGCCGCCCGAGATCGGCGCGGCGCTGTCTCCAGTCATTGCCTCGGTGAAGTCCGACCAACCGCCGAGCCCGGCTCCGAGCAGCCCAAGCACGATCGCGATCGCCAGCGTCACCATCGGTCCGGCGATCGCGATCTGGAACTCTGTAGCCGGCGAATCGGAGTCGCGGTCCATCCGCGCCACCCCGCCGAAGAGCCAGAGCTGGATGCTGGAGATGTTGACGCCGCGGCGAATCGCCACGAAGGCGTGGCCAAGCTCATGCAGCAGGATCGAGCCGAAGAAGCCGATCGCGGTCGCCAGGGCCAGCCCGTAGGCGTTGGTTGAGCCGCTCGACTCCCCCAGCACGTTCGCGTAGAAGTCGGAGAGATAGAAGATGATCAGGAACAGGACGACGAACCAGCTCCAGTCGACGCCGATCCTGATCCCGCGCACGTGGAACAGGGTTATTCCGTTTCCCAGCATCCCCTCAAGGGTACGTGGGGGCGGTTCTGCGCCGCCAGCCGCGGCAGCTCCGGGCGGCTAGGCTGCCAAATTCGATGCAGCCGGTCTCCAGCGAAGCACCGATCGCCAACCGCCTCGGCAGGCCAGATGTCGACTGGCTTCGCGCCCAGCTGGTCGAGCTCGAGTCGATCCGCCGTCCGTCCGCTTCGCCGGGTGAGCGCGAGGCTGCGGAGTGGCTGGTCGAGCGGTTCTCCGAGCTCGGCGCGAAGGCGCTGATCGAGGTCGAGCGAGCGCACGGGACCTACTGGTGGCCACTTGGAATCGGCGCCGCCGCCGGCGCCCTCGGCGGAGTCGCGGCCCTGCGGGGCAGGCGCGCGCTCGGCTTCGTGCTCGCCGCCGCCGCCGCGGCCGGGATAGCCGACGACTTTCCTCCCGGGCAGCGCCGCTTGCGCCGGCTGCTTCCTGAGCGCGAGACATGCAACGTGGTCGCGAGCCTCGGGCAAGCGAACGCCGAACGCACGATCGTCCTGGTCGCGCACCACGATGCGGCTCATTCGGGGCTTGTCTTTCATCCCGCGCTTCCCAAGCTCGCCGACCGGCTCGGGCTCATTGAGGGCGTCGACACCAGCCCGCCGCTGATGGCGCCCGTGGTCGGCGGGCCGCTGCTGGCGGCGCTCGGCGCGGCGATCGGGAGCCGGCTGCTCGCGAAGCTCGGGGCGCTGCTCGGCGCCGGCTCGGCGGCCGCGATGCTCGACATCGGCTTGCGTGAGACGGTGCCCGGCGCCAACGACAACGGCACCGGTGTCGTCCTGCTCCTGGCGATCGCCAGGCGGCTGCTCGAGGAGCCGACCTCCTCGACCCGGGTGCTGCTGCTCTCAGCCGGCGCCGAGGAGTCCTTCAGCGAGGGGATGAAGGGGTTCGCCGAGCGCCACTTCGGCGAGCTCCCGACCGACAGCACCTTTTTCCTCTGCGTCGACACGCTCGGCTCGCCGCACCTCAACGTGTTGCGCGGGGAGGGGTTCCTGAAGATGCGCGAGTACCCGCGGCCGGCGCTGGAGCTGATCGACGGCCTCGCCGAGGAGCTGGGCATCTGGCTGTATCCGAACCTGCGGCTTCGCAACGGAACCGACGGGCTCGAGCCGCTTGCCGCCGGCTATCCCACCGTCACGCTTTGCTCCTGCACCGACCTCAAGCAGCCCGCCAACTACCACTGGGCAAGCGACGTCTCGTCCAAGGTCGACTTCGACACTGTCGCCGACGCCGTGCGCCTCTCCGAGGCTCTCGTGCGGCGCCTCGACGAGCGCTGGCTCTGAGAGGCCCCTGAATAGCTTGTGGTGGCCTTCGGCCACCTGACGGTTGTGCTCAGCCGGTGCTCAAGCACCGGCACATGCTGGTCAGGCTGCGAAGCAGCCGCAATTGGGCGCCGCTCCACTTCGTTTCGCGACCCTAAATAACTGGCGTGTGGCGCTCGACGATGCGCGCGAAGTCGGTGCCCGCGGGAAGGGTTCCGAAGGCCTGCCCCCACTCGCCGGCCAGGCGCGACGCGCAGAAGGCGTCGGCTACGGCCGGATCTCCGTAGCGGACCAGCAGCGAGCCCTGCAGCGCCAGCGCCATCCGCTCGACCAGACGAGCGAGCCCGACTCTGCAAGGTCTCCGGGTCCGACGCGAGGTCATCGCGAAGCGTCGCCGCGAAGGCGTCGAGGCGGGGCTCGGCGGCTGCGCCCTCGGCGACCTCGGCGAAGAAGGCCTCGAGGCTCTCGGGGTGCCGGACCATCGCTCGCAGCACGTCGAGGCACTGCACGTTGCCCGACCCCTCCCAGATCGAGGACAGCGGGCTTTCGCGATACAGGCCGCGGCATCCCGGACTCCTCGACGTACCCGTTGCCGCCCAGGCACTCGAGCGCCTCGACGGCGTGCGCCGGGCCCCCGCTTGCAGATCCAGTACTTGAGCACCGCGTTGGCGAGACGGCGGAAGCGGTGCGCGTCCTCGTCCCCACCCGCGACCTCGTCGTAGGCGCGGGCCAGGCGCAGCGCGGAGATCGTCGCCGCCTCCGACTCGACGCAGAGGTCGGCGAGAACGTTCTGCATCAGCGGCTGCTCGGAGAGCAGCTTGCCGAAGGCGGAGCGGTGCGCCGCGTGCCAGGTCGCCTGGGCGACGCCGGCTCGCATGCCGGCGGTCGAGCCGATCGCGCAGTCGAGGCGCGTGTGGTTGACCATCTCGATGATCGTCGGGACGCCGCGCCCCTCCTCGCCGATCAGGCGCGCCCAGGCGGAGCGGAACTCGACCTCGCTGGAGGCGTTGGCGCGGTTGCCGAGCTTGTCCTTGAGGCGCTGAAGGTGGAAGCGGTTGCGCTCGCCGTCCGGGGTCCAGCGCGGCATCAGGAAGCAGGAGATTCCAGCGTCGGCCTGCGCGAGGACCAGGAAGGCGTCGCACATCGGCGCCGAGCAGAACCACTTGTGGCCGGTGATCTCGTACTCGGCCCCGGGCCCGCCGCCGTTCAGTGGCACGGCCACGGTGGTGTTGGCGCGGACGTCGGAGCCACCCTGCTTCTCGGTCATCGCCATCCCGCAGAGGGCGCCGCGCTTCTGCTCGGCGGGAATGAAGCGCGGGTCGTAATCGAGCGAGAGCAGGCGTGGCTCCCACTCCTCGGCGAGCTCCGGCTGGGCCCGCAGGGCGGGGATCGCCGAGTAGGTCATCGAGATCGGGCAGGCGACCCCGCCTTCGGCCTGGATCAGCAGCATCATCTGGGCCGCGCGGGCGACGTGTGCGCCCGGCCCCGGCTCCCGCCACGGAGACGCGTGCAAGCCCTCGGAGATCCCGAGCCGCATCAGCTCGTGCCAGGAGCTGTCGAACTCGACCTCGTCGATGCGATTGCCGTAGCGGTCGTGGGTGCGCAGCTGCGGCTTTTTCTCGTTCGCCTCGAAGCCCCAGCGGATCACCTGCGCCGAGCCGCAGACCTTGCCCCAGTCGCGAGTCCGATCCGCCGCCCACTCGGCCCCCTCGCGGTCCAGCGCCTCGACCAGCGGCCTGTCCTGCTCGAAGGAGTTGAAGTTCTCCAGCGGCGGCGGCTGGTTGGTCACCTCATGGGTGGCGTGACTCGGTCGCTCGACGGTTGACACGAACCTCATTCTGCCAGTAGGCGCGGGAGGGTGGGCGAACGAAGCGCGTCTATAGGATGGCCGCGCCGATGGCCGACGCCCACCAGGTAACCCTGATCCCCGGAGACGGAACCGGTCCCGAGCTGGTCGAGGCGACCCGGCGGGTCCTGGAGGCAAGCGGCGCCGAGTTCGACTGGGACGTCCACCCGGCCGGCGAGGACGTCTACGCGGAGGAAGGCACGCCGTTTCCGGCCCGCACCCTGGAGTCGATCAAGCGCAACGGGGTCGGGATCAAGGGGCCGACGACGACGCCGGTCGGAGCCGGCTTTCGCTCCATCAACGTGCAGCTGCGCAAGGAGCTCGACCTATTCGCGTGCATCCGCCCCTGCAAGCTCTACGACGGTGTGCGCTCCCACTTCGACTCGGTCGACATGGTGATCGTGCGCGAGAACACCGAGGACCTTTACGCGGGGATCGAGTTCGAGGTCGACTCGGACGGGGCCGAGAAGCTGCGCGAGCTCGTCGCCTCCCTGGACGCCGGCTCGATCCGTGAGCATTCGGGGATCTCGATCAAGCCGATCTCGGTGCACGGGAGCGAGCGCATCGTCGAGGCGGCGTTCGAGTACGCGGAGGCGAACGGGCGCCGCAAGGTCACGGCGGCTCACAAGGCGAACATCATGAAGCACTCCGACGGGCTCTTCCTCGACACCGCACGAGGCGTCGCCGAGCGCCATCCGCGAGATCGAGTTCGAGGACCGGATCATCGACAACCTCTGCAACCAGCTGGTTTCGCGCCCCGAGGAGTACGACGTGATCGTGCTGCCCAACCTCTACGGAGACATCGTCTCCGACCTCGGCGCCGGCATGATCGGCGGCCTCGGCATGGCCCCGGGGGCGAACATCGGGACCGAGGCGGCGATGTTCGAGGCGACCCACGGCTCGGCGCCCAAGTACAAGGGCCAGGACAAAGCCAATCCGACCGCGCTGATGCTCTCCGGGGTGCTGATGCTGCGCCACCTCGACGAGGCCAAGGCAGCCGATCGCATGGAGGGCGCGATCGCCGCCGTGATCGCGGAGGGCGAGAAGGTCACCTACGACCTGAAGCCGAGCCGTGACGATCCGACCGCCGTCGGCACCTCGGAGTTCGCCGACGCGGTGATCGAACGGATGCAATCCGGGTAAGGAGGGATTACGTGAGCGAGCCAGTCAAGGTCACCGTCACCGGCGGCGCCGGTCAGATCGGCTACGCGATCCTGTTCCGAATCGCCGCCGGCCAGATGCTCGGCCCGGACACAGATGTGGAGCTGCGCCTGCTTGAGATCCCCGACGCCCTCGGCGCCGCCGAGGGGACCGCGATGGAGCTCGACGACTGCGCCTTCCCGCTGTTGCGCAAGATCGAGATCTCCGACGACCCCAACGTGGCCTTCGATGGTTGCAACGTGGGGTTGCTGATCGGGGCGCGCCCGCGCGGCAAGGGCATGGAGCGCTCCGACTTGCTGGAGGCAAACGGCGGGATCTTCAAGCCCCAGGGAGAGGCGATCAACGCCGGCGCCGCCGACGACGTCAAGGTCCTCGTGGTCGGAAATCCCGCCAACACCAACTGCCTGATCGCCAAGGCTCATGCCCCCGACGTCCCCGCGGAGCGCTTCACCGCGATGACGAGGCTCGACCACAACCGGGCAATCGCCCAGCTCGCCGACAAGCTCGAGGTCGGTGTCGAAGCGGTCACCAACATGACCGTTTGGGGCAATCACTCGACCACCCAGTACCCCGACCTGGTGCACGCGAAGGTGAACGGGAAAAGCGCCTGGGAGGAGGTCGACGACGAGGCGTGGATCGCTGACGAGTTCATTCCCAGGGTCGCTAAGCGCGGCGCCGAGATCATCGAGGCTCGGGGCGCCTCCAGCGCCGCCTCGGCGGCCAACGCAGCGATCGACCACGTTCGCGACTGGGTGCTGGGAACCGAGCCGGGCGACTGGGTCTCGATGTCGGTTCCCTCCGACGGCTCCTATGACGTCGAGGAAGGGCTGATCTCGGGTTTCCCCTGCAGCTGCTCGGGTGGCGGGTGGCAGATCGTCGAGGGGCTCGAGATCGATGACTTCTCGCGCCCGCGGATCGACGCCAGCGTCGCCGAGCTGCGGGAAGAGCGCGACGCAGTTTCTGAGCTCGGCCTTCTCAGCTAGGGATCAGCAGCTAGGGATCAGGAACTTGCGGCCGGCTACGCCGGCCTGACATGCATCTGCCGCTCCACTTTGTTTCGCGGCCATCATTTGGGGTGGTAGCCGCGGCCCTTCTTGGAGACCTTGCCTTCCTTCTGCAGCTCACCCATCACGCGGTAGAGATAGTTCGGCTTGATCTTCAGCCGCTTGGCGATCTCCGATGCGGTGATCCCGGGGTTTGAGGTGACCAGCTTCACGGCCTGGTCCGCGCGGGTCCCGCCGCGCCGCTTTCGACGCCCTCCGCGTGAGCCGGCCGGGCGCCCGGGGCGACGGCGACCAACCCGACCACCGGTGAGGTCGGCGAGCGCGCGCTCGAGCCGGGCGCGCTCCTGGTCGAGCTCATGGAGGCGCTTCTCGACCAGCGTCCGAGCCTCTTTGAGTACGTTGCTGCTGTCAGGCATCGAGGTCCCTTCGTGCGATAGTCCGTTTCTTACTTCTTACAGTTCGCAGGTTAGTGCAATGCAAGAGTGTGTGGTCGAGCGGGTGTGTGTGGTTTGACACTGCGGCAGAGTGTGACAGTGACATTTGTATGGATATGAGGTCGTGATGACATCCGTCGTCGGCATCGCGCGGGTGCTTTTGCCCGCCGGGCTGGAGCCGCTGCGGGAGCGGGCCGAGGTCCGGGTTGGCGGGCTGGACGCAGACCCTGACCGGGTCCGCGAAGTGGTTGCCGGTGCTGCGGCGGTAGTCGCGGATCCAGCGGTCCGCGTCGACGCAGGGCTGCTCGACGCCGCCGGGCCGCAGCTAGGTGTGGTTGCGAACTTCGCAGTCGGCTACGACAACGTCGATCTCGAAGAGTGCCGGCGGCGCGGAATCTTGGTCACAAACACGCCCGACGTTCTCACCGACGCGACCGCAGAACTGGCTTTGGCTCTGACCCTGGGCGCGGCGAGGATGCTCGCTGACGCCGGGCGCGACCTTCACGATGGGCTCTGGCGCGGCTGGGACCCGGCCGCCTACCGGGGCTTGGAGCTGAGCGGCGCGACGATCGGGATCGTGGGGCTGGGGCGGATCGGCGCTCGCTATGCGGAGCTGCTCGAGGGCTTTGGGGTCGAGCTCCTCTATGCGGGGCCGACTGAGAAGCCCGACGCGGAGCAGCGGCTGGGGGCGATTAGGGTCGAGCTGTCGCAGCTGCTGCGACGCTCCGACGTGGTCAGCCTTCACGCTCCCGCCGAGCCGGCGACGAGGCACCTGATCGACGCGGCGGCGATATCTTCGATGAAGGGCTCCGCGGTGCTCGTCAACACGTCACGCGGCTCGCTGGTCGACCTCGGCGCCGTCGCCGCCGCGCTGCGCGAGGGCCGGCTCGGTGCCGTCGGCCTCGACGTCTACGAGGGCGAGCCGCGGGTGCCCGCCGAGATCCTCGCGGCCCCGCGGGCGCTGCTGACCCCGCACATCGGATCGGCGACGGTCAAGGCGCGCGACGCGATGGCGCGAACCGTCGCGGACAACGTGCTCGCAGTCCTGGACGGCGAGGAACCTCCTAACCGCATCGTTTGAGCCGACGGGCAGGGGGTGGGAGCTAGGGCTATGGGGGTGGTTGGCGCTAGCGACCGCCCCCCGCCCGTCGGCCCAGCGGCTACGAGGCCTTGCGACTCCGCGGCATGGTCCGGAACACGTAGTCCCAGAGCGGCGAGGAGACGCCGTATCCGTAGCGGTGGTCCTGAAAATGGTGGCGCATGTGCTGCGCACGCAGCCGCTTGCCCAGCTTCGTCCTCGGAGTGTGGTGGTGCTGGTGATAGTGCATGTAGTCGTAACCGAGATAGCCGAGGATCAGCCCGGCGAAGAGCGGGTATGCGGCCGGGGTACCGAAGAGGGCGCTGAAACCGAGCAGGAAGAGGGCGGCGAGCGGGATGCTGACCGCGGGGGGCATCACCAGCCGCAGCCGATCGTTGGGATGGTCGTGGTGGACGCCGTGGATGATGAAGTGCATGCGGCGCCCGAAGCTATTGTCCGGCTCCCAGTGAAAGAGGAGCCGGTGCAGCCAGTACTCGGTCAGGGTCCAGATCCCGAGCCCGCCGAGCGTCAGGGCGAGCAACTGCAGCGCTCCATAGCCACGGTCGGCTCCCAGCCACTCCATCGCCACGACGACCGGGACGAAGATGATCGCGGGAATCGCGGGATGGACGCGCGAGAAGAAGTTCAGGAAGGCGTTGTCGAAGAGCTGCGGCGAGGCCGCCAGCTGCGCGGTCCTCTGCTGATTGCCATTGGCCATCTGTACGAAAAATAGTAGCCAGAAGCAAGACTGGGCGATTTGCGTGAATGGCGCCAGCAGCAAGACTGAGCGATTTGCGGAATCGCGCCTGACGGCTGCACGGAAGGGTGCCATGATCGCCGCCGCCCGCAGAGTTCTGATCCAAGTGAGGATCGCGACCCGCAGAGAGGACGGATCGAGATTGGCGACGACGAAACGAGCGAGCGCGACGAAGGCTCCCTGCTGTGAGGACTGCTACTTCCACAAGAACCTGCTCTGTTCCCTCGAGCTAGGGGGGCCCTGCTCGACGTTTCGCCCTGACCGCCCCGAGGGCCTCGTGCCGCCCCGCCAGCCGGTGCTGCTGATGCGCACTCCGCGCTGGGCCGGGCGGCTCCAGACCCCCGCCCGGCTCGACGGGCCGGGACTTGCCAACGGCTGAGAAGCGGCTGCGGTCCGGCGGTGCCGGGGTAAGGTTTACCGCGGATCCGGGAGAGAGAGGCCGCCGTGAAGATCACAGTCCTCGGCAAGTCCCCGTCCTGGCAGGACGTTGACGGCGCCTGTAGCGGCTACCTGGTTGAGGACGGCGCTGTCTGTGTGCTTCTTGACTGCGGCAACGGCGTCTTCTCGAAGCTGCGCCGCTTTCGCGACTATGTCGACGTCGACGCGGTGGCGATCTCCCACCTGCACGCCGATCACTTCCTCGATCTCGTTCCCTACAGCTACGCGCTGACCTACGCGCCGCGCCAGCAGCCGGTGCCGGTCGATCGGTGGCCGGGAACGGACAACCCCGCCCGGCCGCGGCTGATCGCTCCTGGCGGGGCGCAGGAGACCTTCCGCCGTGTCGTCGGCGCCTGGGGCAACGAGGACCTGGTCGAGAAGGCATTTGAGCTCCAGGAGTACGAGCCCAACGCGGTAGTCGAGGTCGGCCCGATCCGCCTCCACTTCCAGGAGGTGCCCCACTTCACCGAGACGTTCGCGATCGACGTCACCTCGAGCAATGGCGACGGGCGCTTCACCTTCGGCGCTGACTGCTCGCCAACCGAGGAGCTGGTCGAGGCGGCGCGGGAGACCGATCTGCTGCTGATCGAGGCCACGCTGCCGCGTCCGGAGCGAACCGGGGAGCGCGGCCACCTGACCCCCGCCGAGGCCGGCGAGCACGCCCGCCGCGCCGGTGCCCGCCGAGCCGTGATCACCCACATCTCCGACGAGCTCGACGCCGACTGGGCGGCCAGAGAGGCCTCCGAGGCCTTCGGCGCCCCTGTCGAGGTCGCTCGCGAAGGGGCCGTGTACGAGGTTTGAGCGACGGTTCTTCCGCGGGTGGTGCGGCGGGCCTGGTTTCCGCTCCGCGCGGACTGGGGAGCACGGGCGGAAAGTAGGCCCGCCGTGACAGGACCCGCGGCCGAGCGGGTCGCCGTGACAGGACCCGCGGCCGAGCGCCCCTCTCTAATCTCTAGCCGATGCCCGAAAGAGACCTGTTCGCGAACTTCGAGCGCATGCGGCGTGAGATGGACCAGCTGTTCGGCGACTGGCCGGGCCGCGGCCTGGTCGGCACGCGCACGGTTGGCTTCTCGCCCAAGGTCGACCTCTATTACTGTGGAAGCCGCACCGACGATGACCCCGGCTCCTCGCAGCTCGCGGTCGTCAAGGTCGACCTCTCCGGCATCGAGCTCAGCGACGTCTCGATCGAGGTCAGCGGCCGCGAGCTCGTGATCAGCGGCGAGCGGCCGGTCCAGGAGACCGAGGGGCGCGTCTACCAGCAGGTCGAGATCGACTCCGGGCCATTTCGGCGCATCGTCGAGCTGCAGGTCGACGTCGACGCCGAGCGCGCCAGGGCGACCTATGAGGACGGCGTCCTGCGCATCGAGCTGCCGCTGCGCGAGCAGACCGAGACCTCGCGCCGCGTCCCGATCGAGCGCGAGTAGGCATGGCTGAGAGCGAAGGCAACGGGCGCGGGAACGAGCTCGGGGTCGCCCCCGACGCGGCGACGCTGGAGGTCGTCGAGACCCAGGACCCGGAAGGCGCGATCCCGGTCGACGAACCGCTGCCGCAGGCGCTTCCGATCCTGCCGATGCGGGAGATGGTCACCTTCCCGGAGACCTTGACCCCGCTCGCGGTCGGTCAGGAGCGCTCGATGAAGCTGGTCGACGACGTGCTTGCCGGCAACCGGATGCTGGCGCTGGTCGCCTCCAGGGACCCCGAGAAGGAGGAACCGGGACCCGATGACCTCTACGAGGTCGGTGTCGCCGGAGTCGTCGCGCGGATGCTCAAGGTCCCCGACGGGACGATCCGGATCCTCGTCCAGGGGACGCAGCGAGTGCGCCTCGGCGACTTCGTGCAGAGCGCGCCGTACCTGGTCGCCCGGGTGGAGGAGCTTCCCGACCTGCTCGAGCCAAGCCAGGAGCTGCAGGCGCTGACCAACAACGTGCGCAAGACCTTCAGCGAGATCATCGAGCAGATCCCCTACCTGCCCGAGGAGCTGCAGATGGCGGTCGCGAACATCGACGACCCGTCGGCGCTCAGCCACCTGATCGCGGGCTCGCTTCGGATCGGGGTGGAGGAGAAGCAGGAGCTGCTCGAGGAGGTCGACGTCGCGCGGCGGTTGCGCCGCCTCTCCGAGGTCCTCGCCCGCGAGCTCGAGGTCGTCCGCCTGGGGACCCAGATCCAGTCGCAGGTCCAGTCGGAGCTCGACAAGGGTCAGCGCGAGTACCTGCTGCGCGAGCAGATGAAGGCGATCCAGGCCGAGCTCGGCGAGACCGACGAGCAGCAGGCGGAGCTCAACGAGTTGCGCGAGCGGATCGAGGCGGCGAAGCTGCCCGAGCATGCCGGGAAAGCGGCGGAGCGGGAGCTATCGAGGCTCGAGCGCCTGCCGCCCGCGGCGGCCGAGTACGGCGTGATCCGCAGCTATCTAGAGTGGCTGGTCGAGCTGCCGTGGAGCGCTCGCACCGACGACGACCTCGACATCGAGCGCGCCCGCGAGGTGCTCGACGAGGACCACTATGACCTCGAGAAGGTCAAGGAACGGATCCTCGAGTACCTCGCGGTGCGCAAGCTGAACCCCGACTCGCACGGGCCGATCCTCTGCTTCGTCGGCCCTCCGGGGGTCGGCAAGACTAGCCTCGGCCGTTCGATCGCGAAGACGCTGGGGCGAGAGTTCGAGCGCATCTCGGTCGGCGGAGTCCGCGACGAGGCTGAGATCCGCGGCCATCGGCGCACCTACATCGGGGCGCTGCCCGGGGTGATCATCAGGGCGCTGCGCGACGCCGGGTCACGCAACCCCGTCTTCATGATCGACGAGATCGACAAGATGGGCGCCGACTTCCGCGGCGATCCGGCGAGCGCGATGCTCGAGGTGCTCGACCCGGCCCAGAACGACACCTTTCGCGACCACTACCTCGATCTCACCTTCGACCTCTCCGAGGTCCTCTTCATCGCCACGGCGAACATCCTCGACACCGTGCCTGCGGCGCTCCAGGACCGCATGGAGGTGATCCAGCTCGCCGGCTACACGAGCGATGAGAAGGTGCACATCGCGAAGCGCTACCTGGTCCCGCGCCAGATCGCCGAGAACGGTCTGCGGGCCTCGCAGATCGAGATCGCCGACCCGGCCTTGACCGCGGTGATCGAGGAGTACACGCGCGAGGCGGGAGTCCGGAATCTCGAGCGCGAGATCGGGACGATCTGCCGCAAGGTCGCCCGCGATGTCGCCGAAGGCAATGCAGAGGGTCGGATGAGGATCTCAGCCAAGCGGGCGCGTGAGCTGCTCGGCAAGCGCCGCTTCTTCGCCGAGCAGCGGCGCCGCACCAAGGACCCCGGCGTCGCCACCGGGCTCGCCTGGACTCCGGTCGGAGGAGAGGTCCTGTTCATCGAGGCGACCGCGATGGCCGGCTCGGGGGGCCTGACGATCACCGGCCAGCTCGGAGACGTGATGCGCGAGTCCGCGCAGGCGGCGCTCTCCTACGTGCGCCGCAACGTCGAGCGGCTCGCGCCCGATCTGGCCGACGATTGGTTCGCCAACCACGACATCCACATCCACGTCCCCTCCGGGGCGGTCCCCAAGGACGGCCCGTCAGCGGGCGTGGCGATGGTCACGGCGCTGGCCTCCCTGGTCAGCGGCCGCGCAGTCTCAAACGATGTCGCGATGACCGGCGAGATCACCCTCACCGGCCAGGTGCTGCCGATCGGAGGCCTGAAGGAGAAGGCATTGGCCGCCCAGCGAGCGGGTATCAAGAAGGTCATAGTGCCGGAGCGAAACGAGGGCGACGCAGCCGAGATTCCCGAGCACGAGCGGGAAGGGCTGGAGTTCATATTCGCCTCCGAGGTGGGCGAGGTGCTCACGGCGGGTTGCTGCTCGCCGCGCCCGGACCTCGCCGCAGGGCTGCGGTTGCCGCCGTGGCGGCAGTTGCGGCGGCCGGTCTGGCGCTGGTCCCGCTGGCGATTCATCAAGCAGACGCCGGACACGCCGACTGGATCGCGAGGCTGAGCATGCTGACGCGCCTGAAGGAGACCGCAACCACCTTCGCTAGCGGCGAGCGGGACGATTCATCGACCAGGCGCTTCACCCGCGCTACGCGTGGCTGCCGCTCGTGCTGCTCGCGTTCGGTCTGGGGCTGCTCGCCCGGTCGGGCTCTTCGAGGGAGCGGGGCGCCGCGGACTCGCGACCGCCGTGGCCGCCGGGACCTTGGCGATCGCCCTCGTCGCGGCGGCCGGCGGTCAGGACTTCGTCCTGGCCCGAAACCTTCTCCCAGCGCTGATCCCTCTCCTGGCCGCGGCAGCGGTCGGCCTCTCCTCTCGCCGCGCCGGTCGCCTCGGGCTCGGGGCTCACGGCGGCCCTGGTCGATAAGAGAGCAGGTATATCCTCCGAGCGGCAACCGAATCGAGCGAGGGAGTTGACAAGGAATGGCTAGAGCGAGCAGCACCGCCAGCAAGGCAGCCGACGCATACAGCGCCGCGCGCTCGCACCCTTATGTGCAGCGTGTGGTCGAGGACGAGGAGCTGCGCAACAACCTGCGCGACGCCTACGGAGCAGCGCGCCACGCGTATGACCGGATCACCAAGAACGGTAAGCCGGCACAGCGGCTGATGGACGACAAGAAGGTCCAGAAGGACCTGCGCAACGCCGCCGACTCGCTGCGCGAGGCCTCCGACCAGCTGCGCGGCAAGCGCAAGCGCAAGGGCCGCTTCGGGCGCCTGATCCTGCTTGGCGTCGTCGGCGCCGGGGTGGCGCTGGTCGTCAGCGAGAGCGCCCGCAAGGCAGTGATGGACGCCCTGTTCGGAGCCGAGGAGGAGTTCGAGTACACGAGCACCACCTCCGGCAACTCGGGCGGGAACTAGGCAGCTGAGCCACTCGGTCCAGCTGCTGCTTCCGGCGCAGCGCTACGTCTTCTCCCTCGACGGCGATTCGGCGTCCCCGGAGCAGCTCGAGAGCTCCGCGCACGGCTTTCGCCGCTACAAGGAGCTGCAATCGGAGGGAAAGACGGTTGGCATGGTCGCCTTCCCGAACACGGTCCTGGTGCGCGCCTCCGAGGACTATCTCGTGGATCCGGGCCTGGTGATGCAGGGCGCGCCCGTCTTTGCCGCGCTGGCGGAACGCGGCGTCGCGGCGAACGAGGTCAAGAAGGTGATCATGACCCACCTTCACTTCGACCACGCCGAGGCATTGGTCGCCTGGCCGCAGCGAACCGTCTACGTGCACAGGCTCGAGACCGAGGCGCCGTACGCGCAGCTGGTCGCCGGCCAGCTCGAGATGGTGCAGCAGGAGGTGCTCGACGGCGACGAGGGGGAGCTCGAGCCCGGCCTGCGCTGGATCCGCACCCCCGGCCACAGCGACGGGCTGATCACGCTGCTCGTCGAAACGGACGATGGGCTGGTCGCGATCGCATCCGATTGCGTCGGGCCATTGCCCGAGTACTTCGACGAGATGGACCTGCCCGAGGACTTTGGGCCCGAGCGCGAGGAGTTGTTGCGGCAGTGGCGGCGGATTCGCGATCTTGACCCCGCCGTGGTCATCCCCGGCCACAACCCGCCGGTCAGTCTCCGATAACCGTCGTCTCGCATTGTCCTCGGGCGATCGACTCGCTCATGCACGATCTCAGTGCAATCACGTCGTCGATCGCCCTGCGTCCTCGCGATACTCGGTTCTCGGAGCTGCCCCGCGCCAGGGCCTGCGTCCTTCCTGCTTGCCTCTCGAAGCCGGCTCCCTAGTCCACCTCCGCGACTAGACTCCGCGTCATGGAGGCTGCCGCACCCGAGCGTGAGCTGACCGGCGAGAAGGCTCAGCGAATCATCGACGCGATGCGGCGCAGCGTCGCCGAGCGCGGCGCGGCGGGCTCCACTTTCGAGCACGTCGCGCGCGAGGCGGGGGTCAGCCGCGGGCTCCTGCACTACTACTTCGGAACCAAGGAGCGGCTGCTGGTCGAGGTCGTGCGCCGCGACAGCGAGCTGCGCATCGAGCTGCTCGACGAGCCACTCGCCAAGGCCAAGTCGGTCGACGACGTCCTCGACGTCCTCGTCACCTACCTGCTCGACATGATCGAGAACGAGCCCGAGTTCTTCCTGCTCTTGTTCGAGCTCTTCAGCGCAGGGCGCCGAAATGCGGACATCCGCCGCGAGCTGGGCCAGCTCTTCGAGCGAACCCGTGGTCACGTCGGCGAGATCCTGCGCAGCAAGGAGGCCGAAGGGGTGCTCAACCTGCGCTACGACGCCGAGGCCGTCACCTCCTATCTGTTCGCGGTCGGGGATGGGTTCGCCCTCCAGGCCCTGTCCGCTCCGGGCGGCGACCACTCCGGGCTGCTCGCGGCGAGCAAGGCAACCGCCCGCTACCTGCTCAAAGACGATTCTCAGACGCGCTAGGCCTTGCGCTTCCCGTCAGCAGTGGCGGACGTGACGGCCTGAGGGGAGCCGGATCAGGACGCGGGAGCGGTTGTCGTCTTCGTTGGTCTCCCGCAGGTGATTCTTCGGATCGACCTCGAGGTAGAAGGCGAAGCAGCCGCGCAGGCCGCTGACGTTCACGTACTGCTGGTTGTAATCGGCGGGATAGATGTCCGACCAGCCGACCGAGGTGCCAAGCGTGACGGCCTTCCTGCTCGGATCCTGGCTGCAGCCCGGATAGACGCGGTGCTTCGGCGAGCGCCGGCCCGGCCTCGTGCGCTTGAGGTCGCGCAGGCAGTAATAGAACTTCGGACCGGTGCGCAGCTTGCGGGTCCGCTCGCCGGAGCCGTCGACTGCCCAGATCTCGAAGCGGGCAGCGTCGCGGAACTTCCAGTAGCGATACTGAAACGGAACGGGGTAGAAGGCGAGCCGTGCGTTGGTGCGGATCGTCAGCTTGCCGCCGCCGCGGCGATGGATCCGCTGGTTGACCCGCATCAGCCGGGTACCGGGGATGCGGATCCCGCGCAGCTCCATCGGCCCGAAGCCGACGCTGTTGAGGCTGCTGGTCGAGTGCAGCAGCCGGCGCCCGTGCGGGGTGCGGGAGATGAACAGGTTGCGCGGCTTCGAGATCCGCAGGTTGGGGCAGAGAAGCTGGTGGCGTTCCGGTCCGGTGCACGGGTTCTCCCCATAGTTCTCGACCGGGTCGCCGCCCGAGTAGGCGGCGCTGCGGGCAACGATTGCGAGCAGCACGGCGCACCCGAGCGCTGCCGTGACGAGTGCGGCGCGCGAACGCGTGCGAGAGGTTCCTGCCATGCCCATCCGCAGAACGCGCGAGTCTAGCCAGAGTTGCGGCAGCCGCCCATATGCTCCAAGCGTGCCCGGGACGGTGATCTGAGCTTGACCGCGACGCTCGGCGAGGAGCTCGCCTTCGCGACCGCCGCGGAGCAGGCGGAGATGGTCCGCGAGGGGAAGGCCTCGCCCACCGAGCTCGTGCAGGGCGCTCTGGAGCGGATCGAGCGCCTCGATCCGCAGCTGAACGCCTTTCGCGTCGTGCTCGCCGAGCGCGCTCTGGCCGAGGCCCAGCAGGCGGAGGCGCGCTTGCGCGGTGGCGACGAGCGGCCACTGCTCGGCGTCCCGATCGCGCTCAAGGACGGACATGACCTGGCCGGCGAGCTGACCACGCACGGGACCGACGCCTTCCCCGAACCGGCTCGTGAGGACACAGAGATGGTCAGGCGGCTGCGTGGGGCGGGCGCGATCGTGGTCGGAAAGACAAACCTCCCCGAGCTGGCGATCTTTGGCTTCACCGAGTCGGCGACCTGGGGGGTTACCCGCAATCCCTGGAACCCGCAGCGCACTACGGGCGGCTCGAGCGGGGGCAGCGCCGCCGCCATCGCCGCCGGCATGGTGCCGGTCGCTTCGGCCTCCGACGGCGCCGGCTCGATTCGCATCCCCGCCGCCAGTTGCGGCGTCTTCGGCCTCAAGCCGAGCCGCGGGCGGATCTCGCTGGCCCCCGACGCGCTGGCCCCCGGCGCCGAGCACTGGAACGGGATGTCGGTCAGCGGCTGTCTGAGCCGCAGCGTGCTCGACACCGCGATCTACCTCGACGTGACCAGCGGTGGCTCGGCGGAGGCCGGGGCACCCCCGCCTCCCGAGCGCCCCTTCGCGGAGGCGGCTCGCAGCGCTCCGACCGAGCTTCGAATCGCCTTCTCGACCAAGGCGGCCCGCGCGCTCACGCCGCCGCAGGTCTCGGACCTTGTCAAGGCCGCGGTTTCGGAGACCGCGGAGGCGCTGCGCTCGCTGGGCCACCAGGTGGCCGAGCAGGACGCCGAATGGGGCAACGTCGGCAACCAGGTCGCGATCCGCTACATGCGCGGCATCCACGACGACGTCGAGATGACGCCGCATCGGGAGCGGCTGGAGCGGCGCACGCGGCAGCTCGGGCGGCTCGGGGGGCTGATCTCCGATCGGATGCTGGAGCGAGCCCGGGCTGAGCTGGCGCAGCGCGACCGCGACCGGATCGAGGGGCTCTTCGAGCAGTTCGACGTCCTCCTGACGCCGGTCATGGGCGGCACGGCGCTGCCGCTGCGTAAGTGGGAGGGCCGCGGCGCGATCCCGATCCTGCTCGGCCAGACGCGCTTTTACTGCTTCACCCCGGCCTGGAACCACCTCGGCAACCCGGCCGCCTCGGTGCCGGCCGGATTCGCGCCCGACGGCATGCCGCTCGCGGTGCAGCTGATCGGCCGGTTCGGGGACGAGGCGACCCTCCTTTCGCTGGCCGCCCAGCTGGAGGCCGAGCGTCCCTGGGCTGACGCCCACCCGCCTATCTCTTAGGAGACGTCGCGCGGCGCGAAGAGCTTGCGGAAGGCGCGCAGCGCACGCACCGAGCCGCGCGGTCGCAACTGCCGCTGCAGGATCGCCCGCAGCGGGCTCTCGCCGCGTATCGAGATCTCGATCCAGCGCTTCCAATCGGTCTCGAAGGTCAGGTCGGGGTCCGGGGCCTCGCCGGGCTCGGGACGGGCGGAGCCGTTCTCGGCCACGATCCACCATGGGTCCGCATCGCTGAAGCGGAACTGGAACACCCAGGGCCGGCCGTTGAGCCCCTCGGTGCTCGCCGAGCGGCTCATCACGTCGAAGAGGATGCGCTGGGTCTCCGGGCTGGAGTCGGGGCGCCCGTTCGGCTCCCCGAGCACGCCGGCCTTCAGCAGCGCGATCTGCTGCTCGGCGCGCTCCTTATGGGGAAGCTCGCGAGCGACCGGGTAGATGTCGGGCGGCATCTCCTCGAGCGGATAGCCGGCGGCGCGCCACTTCGCCTCCACGGAGCGCATTCCGAAGCCGTAGATGTCGGCGAGCGTGAACCCGTATTCGGTCGTGTAGCGCTCGTCCCAGCCCGGGGGCACGAAGACTGCGACCGAATAAGGCAGGACCTCGCGCAGCAGCTCGACGGCCGCCTGCTTGCATTCATCTGACTCCGCGAACATCTCGGCGAGGGCCTTGACCCCGAAGCCGATGTGGCGCTGCTCGTCGCGCGAGACGTTGCCCATCCCCTCGCTGAAGCCGGGCATCGTGCCTTCCTTGACGAAGAAGTCCTCGATGAAATGCTGTCCCGGCTGCGCCAGGGTCGCCTCGACGACCATGTGGTAGAGGGCGATCGCCTGGGCGAACTTCGGCAGCGAGCGGTCGCTGCGCAGCTCCTCTGCCATCTGGTCGAGGCGCGCGAAGACGCCCCGGTAGCCCCAGCCGAGCTGAGGGAGGGTGTAGGCGAGCGTCGAGGAGACTGAGTCGCCGGCCTCGATCACCTCGCGAAAGAAGCGGTGGAAGAAGACCGCATGGCGCGCCTCGTCGACCTGCTGGGTGGCGAGGAAGTACTTCTGCTCCTCTTTCGGGGCCGCGTCGATGTAGGGGGAGAGGTTGTCGGTGACCGAGTCCTCGCCGTAGAAGAACATCGAGTAGATCCAGAGCGCGGAGCGACGCTGGATGTCGTTGAGCGCTTCCCAGCCCTTGCGGTCCTGCCCAAACTCGAGGTCGTAGGCGGACCAGTTGCCCTGCTCCCAGCGTCGATAGAGATCCTCGTAGGTGATGTCGCCGGTGGCTGCGGCCTGGACTGCGACTGACATTGCAGGAACCTCCTCTGGGCTCTGGGCGCCGGGCGAGCCCTAGAATAACTGACTCAAGCGTCAGCTACGTTTCCGCAGCGATGCCGGCAACCGACGCAAAACCAGCCCGCAGGCGCCGCATGTCAGCGGCCGATCGGCGCGAAGCGATCCTCGACGCGGCTCTCGAGGAGTTCGCCCAGAACGGCTACCACGAGACCTCACTCGAGGGGGTGGCCGACCGCGCCGGGATCTCCAAGGCGCTGATCTACGAGCACTTCGCCTCCAAGCGCGACCTCCACGACGCGCTGCTCGGGCGCTACGTCCACGAGCTGCTCGAGCGCATGATCGGTGCGATATCGACCGCGGCGCCTCCGGAGGCGCGGTTGCGGGCCGCGGCAGACGCCTTCCTTCGCTTTGTCGAGGAGCATCGCGAGCCATGGAGGCTGATGGTGCGCCATCCGTCCGACTCCGGCGTTGCGGAGTCGGTTGGACGGCAGCAGAGCGAGATCGCTCACGCGATCGGCGCGGTGCTGCAGGCAGACGCACCGGCGGAGATGGAGGAGAGCCCCGACCGGGGGCGCTTCGAGGTCGAGATGGTCGCCCAGCAGATGGTTGGCGCTTGGCGCGGCGTCGCGATCTGGTGGGACGACCACCGCGACGTGCCGCGCGAGCGGATCCTCATGACGCTTATGGACGTTGCCTGGCTCGGGCTGGAGCGGCTCAGCCAGGGCGAGACCTGGCAGGGGACTTGATCTCGCGCTTGAGGATCTTTCCGGTCGGGCCCTTCGGCAGCTGGTCGAGAAACCAGACCTCGCGCGGGTACTTGTAGGCCGCCAGCTGGTCCTTGACGAAGGAACCGAGCTCATCGGGGGCGGGTTCGGCTCCGTCGCGCAACACCACCGCGGCGCCCACCTCCTCGCCCAGCGACTCGTGGGGGATGCCGACGACCGCGGCCTCGACGACGTCCGGGTGCTCGTAGAGGACCTCCTCCACCTCACGGGGATAGACGTTGTAGCCGCCGCGGATGATCATGTCCTTCTTGCGGTCGACGATCGAGAAGTAGCCGTCGTCGTCGCGCCGGCCCAGGTCGCCGCTGTGAAACCAGCCGCCGCGGATCGCCTCGGCCGTTGCGTCGGGACGCTTCCAGTAGCCCTTCATGATGTTGTGACCGCGGATCACGACCTCGCCGACCTCGCCGTCCGGCAGCTCCTCGTCGTGCTCGTCGACGATGCGCATCTCGACGCCGCGAATCGGGATCCCGATCGTCCCTGGCCGCCGCTCGCGATTGGGGTGGTTCGAGCAGGCCACGGGTGAAGTCTCCGAGAGCCCGTATCCCTCCAGCAGCTTGCAGTCGAACGCTTCCTCGAAGCCGCGCATGACCTCGACCGGCATCGCGGCGCCGCCGGTCATGCAGTTGCGCAGCGATGAGAGGTCAAAGCTCTCGCGATCGGGGTGGTTGAGCATCGCCCCATACATCGTCGGAACCCCTTGAAAGACCGTGACCCGCTCGCGCTGCATCGCCTCCAGCGCATCGCCGGGCTCGAAGCGCGGCAGCATCACGACGCAGGCGCCCTCGCGCAGGGATGCGTTCAGGGTCACCGTCTGGCCGAAGGAGTGAAACTGCGGGAGCGCACCGAGCACGATGTCCTCCCGCCCGACCTCGGTCAGCGTCTCGGCGGCGATCTCGGCGTTCAGCGACAGGTTCAGGTGGGTCAGCTCGGCGCCCTTCGGCTTGCCGGTGGTCCCCGACGTGTAGAGGATCACCGCGGTGTCGTCATCGGCTGTTTCGGCGAGGCCGGGGGTCAGCTCGAGGCCGTCGAGCGTCCTCGAGAACGCCCGCGGCTCGATCTCGATCAGCTCGGCCCCGGCATCGTCGGCCGCCGTCCTCGCTTCCTCGGCGAAGTCGTGCCAGGCGAGGAGCAAGTCGGCGCCGGAGTCCTCCAGAAAGAAGCTGATCTCGCGCCGCTTCAGCAGCACGTTCATCGGCACCACGATTCCACCCGCGCGCAGGATCCCGTAGTAAGAGATTGCGAACTGCGGAACGTTGGGCAGCATGATCGCGACGCGATCACCGGGCTCGAACCCCCTGGCCCGCAAGAGCGTCGCCAACCGGGCGCTCATGTCATCGAGCTCGGCGTAGGTCAGCTCGTCCGGGCCGAGTCGTAGAGCGGGGTTGCTCGGGTAGCGCTCGGCGCTGCCGGTGATTGTCTCGGCCAGGTTCACCGCTCCTCCGCCGCTCAGTCTAGTGGGGGCTTTGAGGCCGGCTTCGGGCTCTTCCAGGGCTGCTCGAGACGCCCGGCCAGCTCCTCTGCGAGGCCTTCGATCGGCACCCGCGCCTGCTCGAGCGAGTCGCGATCGCGGAGCGTCACCGTGTCGTCGCTCATCGTCTGCCCGTCGACCGTTACTCCCCAGGGCGTGCCGATCTCGTCCTGGCGGCGGTAGCGCTTGCCGATCGAGCCGCCTTCGTCGTACTCGGCGACGACCCGACGACGAATCCCCTCGAATACCTCACGCGCCTTGGCCGGCATTCCCTCCTTGGAGACCAGCGGCAGCACCGCCACCTTGACCGGCGCCATCCGCGGGTGCAGGTGCAGCACGACCCGCTCGCGGCCCTCGACCTCCTCGCGGTCGTAGGCGTCGACGAGGAAGGCGAGCATCGCTCGGTCGACGCCGGCCGCGGGCTCGATCACGTGCGGGACGTAGCGCTGCTTGGTCTCCTGGTCGAAGTACTCGAGCTTCTCCCCCGAGAACTCGGCGTGCTGGCGGAGGTCGAAGTCGCCGCGGTTGGCGACTCCCTCCAGCTCCGACCAGCCCATCGGGAACAGATATTCGATGTCCGAGGTGGCGCTCGAGTAGTGCGAGAGCTCGTCGGCGTCGTGGGCGCGCAGGCGCAGGTGGTCCGCCCCGGATCCCTAGCTCCGTGTACCAGCCCATCCGCTGCTCCATCCAATGCTGGTGCCAGCGCTCGGCCTCGTCGGGGGGCACGAAGAACTCCATCTCCATCTGCTCGAACTCGCGGGTGCGAAAGACGAAGTTGCCGGTCGTGATCTCGTTTCGAAACGACTTGCCGATCTGCGCGATCCCGAAGGGCGGCTTGCGGCGCGCGAACTGGAGCACGTTCTTGAAGTTGACGAAGATCCCCTGCGCCGTCTCGGGGCGCAGGTAGGCGACCGAGGCGTCGTCGATGACCGGGCCGACGTGGGTCTGAAACATGAGGTTGAACTGGCGCGCCTCGGTGAGGTCGCAGTCCGGCGTCTCGCCGGGGTGCTTGGAAGGCTTGCGCCCGCAGGCGGCGTCGGAGAGCAGGTCGGCGCGGAAGCGCTGCCCGCAGGCGCGGCAGTCGACCAGCGGGTCCGTGAACCCCTCGAGGTGGCCCGACGCCTCCCAGGTGCGCGGATGCTGGAGGATCGCCGAGTCCAGCGCGACGATGTCGTCGCGGTCGCCGATCATCGCCCTCCACCACTCGCCCTTGACGTTGTTGCGCAGCAGCACCCCGTAATGGCCGTAGTCGTAGGTCGAGCCGAGCCCGCCGTAGATCTCCGAGGTCGGAAAGACGAAGCCACGCCGCTTGCAGAGCGCCACGACCTCGTCCATGGTCACCGCGTCGGGCCGATCCTTTGCTGCCGCTTCCACGCCTGAACCGTATCGGCGGGGGCGCCGATGGCGGCTGCGCCGCCTGAGATGCCCCTGCAGGGGCGCAGCGCCGCGGCCGAACGCCTCTGGCACTTCGCAACGCAGAGTGCCGAGACCGCCCACACCCCCTGCGATAATCGCGATCGTGCCGATCTACGAGTACAAGTGCGCCAACGGGCATCTCTTCGAGGCCGTGCAGAGCATGTCCGACGACCCGATCGGCGAATGCGAGGTCTGCGGGGCGCCGGTCGAGCGCGTCTTTCACCCCGTCGCGGTGCACTTCAAGGGCTCCGGCTTCTACAGCACCGATTACGGATCGAAGAAGCGCGCCGGCCAGGAGGGCAAGGACGCGGACGGCGCGAAGGGGGGCCCTGCTTCGGGGGCGGACAAGAAAGATTCGCCCAAGAAGGAGCCGGCCAAAGCGAAGTCGGACTCCAGCTCGGGCGCCTAGCTGAGCCGCCCACTGAACACCCTGCCCGGCAATATCGGGGCTAACCGTGCACTGAGCGGTTCAGCGTCGAGCCCTAGCCGACCAGCTTGTTGACGGCGCGCCGGCGCTCGGACTCGGGCACCTCGGTGCTGCCGAGCGGGCCGGGGCCGCAGGGAGTCGGTGGCGCGCAGAGCACGTTGGTGCCCGAGCCGCCGAGGACCGAGGAGAGAATCAGCTGCGGCATCGTGAAGAAGCCCATGTCGCTGACGAACGCCTTCGGGGCGTCCCAGCCGATCATCGGGCCGTGGATGAAGTTGTAGGGGAGTCGCAGCGGGCTTGTCAGCCGCCCCTTGATCCCGTTGATCACCGCCTGCTGTGCCTTCTGGCGGTCGATGTCGTCATAACCGGCCGCGAATGCGCTCTTGCCGGACCCGGGGCAGGGGCTGGGCTCGCGGATTCGCGAGTAGGCCAACGCCTGCTGGCCGTCGAGCGTGTGCTCGCCCTTCCCGAGTCGCAGGGTGATCCCGCCCTGCCCGCCGCCGGCGCCGCCGGAGATGTCGGCGCAGATCTTCTCGGGCACGTCGACCTTGACTCCGCCGATCGCGTCGATGAATTTCTGAAATCCGGTGAAGTCGATGATCACCACGTGGTCGACCTTGATGCCGAGGAAGCGCTGCACCGCCTGGATCTGCAGCTTCGCGCCCCCGAACGCGTAGGCCGCGTTGATCTTCTGGGGCTCGTGACCGGGGATCTCGGCGAAGCTGTCGCGCGGGACCGAGAGCTTGCGAAAGTGCCCGCCGCCGGCCCTGATCAGCATCAGCGTGTCGGCACGGAACTGGCCCTGCGAGCAGGACCCGTGGGGAGCATCGCCGTGGGCCTGCTGATCGAAGCACTCATTGGTCGGTGCCGCCCCCGGCTCCTTGGTGTCGGTCGGCCGCGCGTCGGTGCCGATCACGAGGATCGTTTGCGGCTTGACGAGCAGGAACGGGTTGCCGCTCAGCACTCCCTTGGCGCCGTCGGCGAGCTTCATCTTCTGCAGTTGTGCCGAGACCGCGAAGGCGAGGAAGCTGATCAGGACCCAGGCGCCGGCGGCGATCCCGATCCACCGCAGCGCCCGGCGCAGCAGCGGTCGGGCCGCCGTCGGGCGCTGGTCCTCGACCTTCGGGCCGCCCCTGCCGATGCGGCGGTAGGAGCGCCGGGCGCGGTCGCGCAGGCTCGAGACGTCAGGCGCGCGCAGCCTCGGGAGCAGCCCCCTGCGGGACCGGTAGACCGTGTATTCCGGCTGCTTGGAGGATTCCGCGCCGGATCCCCCGGCGGGCTCTCGGTCGCCCTTGTCGGGCGGCTGCTGCTCGCCGTTGGAAGGCATGAGCGGCTATCAATACTGCCGATGCCCGCCGGTTCCTGCCCCTCCGCCGCCCGCGAGAATCTGAAAGTCGATCCTTGCGCAGGACAGCGCTTTCGTCGGAATCGAGCCCGAAGAGGGAGAAGCGGGCCTTGCGCGGGCTCGCGAGTCGCCAGGCTGGCAGGGGCATCGGCTTGAGCGCCCAGGAGATGATCGGCGTCGATCTGGGCGGGACCAAGATGCTGGTCGGGGTGGTCGGATCGGGGCGCGAGATCCTCTACGAGGACCGCGAGGTGTCGGCTGGGCAAGCGCAGGAGGAGCTGCTCGAGACGCTGGAGCGGGAGGTCCGCGAGGCGATGCGGGCACGGCCGGCGGCGGCCGGGGTCGGGCTCGGCATCCCCTGCACGATCGACCGTGCGCGCGGCGTGGCGATCACCGCCGTGAACCTGCCGATCCGCGACGTGCCGATCCGCGACCGCATGCGCGAGCGCCTTGACATTCCGGTGTTCATCGACAACGACGCCAACGTCGCGGCGCTGGCCGAGCTTCGCTTTGGCGCCGCAAGGGGATACCGCGACGCGGTGATGCTGACGATTGGCACCGGGATCGGCGGCGGGGTGATCGTCGACGGCGAGCTCTACCGGGGGGCCACAGGCGCCGCCAGCGAGCCGGGGCACATGGTGATCGACTTTGACGGGCCTCGATGCCAGGGCAACTGTCCGAATCACGGCTGTCTGGAGACCTTTGCCTCGGGGACGGCGCTGGCCCGCGAAGGACGTGCCCGCGCCGAGCGCGAGCCCCGCTCGGCACTGGGCCGGGCGCTGGCCGAGACCGGGCAGGTCGACGGCAAAGTCGTCACCGACGCGGCCCATGCGGGCGACGCGGCCGCCCTCGAGGTCATCGTGGAAGCCGGCCGGCGCCTCGGGGCCGGGCTCTCCGGGCTGGCCAACATCTTCGAGCCGGAGGTGATCGTGATCGGCGGCGGTGTTGGCAAGGCGATCGGCGAGCTGATGCTCGGGCCGGCCCGCGAGGAGCTGCGCCGGCGGGCGCTGCCGCCGATGAACGAGGTTCCCGTGAAGATGGCCGAGCTCGGCCCCGAGGCGGGAATGATCGGCGCCGCCGAGATGGCTCGCCTCGAGTTGGAGGCGCAAGGGTGACGGTCATCTGATGCCCGGCATGCTCACTGTGTGCCCGACCCCGATCGGGAACCTCGACGACATCACGACCCGGGTTCGAGAGGCCCTCGTCAACGCCGATTACGTCGCTTGCGAGGACACCCGCCGCACCGGCACGCTGCTCGACCGGCTCGGGATCTCCCCACCGCCGACGCTGGTCTCCAACCACGAGGGCAACGAAGCAGCGCGGGCGACCGAGCTGGCGCGCCGGATCGCGCGCGGCTCCAGGGTGGCTCTGGTAAGCGACGCCGGCATGCCGGCGATATCCGACCCCGGCTTTCGCCTGATCCGAACCTGCATCGAGCGCGACATCGAGGTCGAGGTCCTGCCGGGTCCGTCCGTGGTCCCGGTGGCTCTGGTCGTCTCCGGCCTGCCCACCAACCGCTGGCGCTTCGAGGGCTTCCTGCCGCGGCGCACAGGGGAGATGGAGCGGGTCCTGCGCTCCGCGGAGACAGTGATCGCATTCGAGTCGCCGCGACGGATCGCCGAGTCGCTGGCGGCGCTTGCCGCGATCGCCCCGGACCGTCCGGCAGCCGTCTGTCGCGAGCTGACCAAGCTCCACGAGGAGGTCTCGCGCGGGACGCTGGGCGAGCTGGCGCGACGCTTCCGCAGCGAGGCGAAGGGCGAGATCGTGCTCGTGATCGGACCGGCCGTCGATGACGACCACGCCGAAGACATCAGCTTCGCGGTCGACGCGCTGCGCCATCTGGTCCAGTCCGGCGCCCGGCCGCGGGCGGCGGCGAGCGTCGTCGCGGCGCTGACCGGGACTCGCGCTAACGACCTCTACCGCGCCCTGACCGGACGCGACCCTCGCCAGTGAGACGCCGCTGCAAACCGTCGCATTTCGGCGTCCTCGCCAGTTTGCCTCGCTCACGTACGTCTTCAGTACGCTCGCGTCGCCAAACCGGCTGCGTCCACCGAACTGCTCGGTTTTCGCGGCCTCCGGTTGGCAGTTGACTCGAATTGCCCTTGCCACTTGCGCGGCGTTGCCGGACGGCTGGCCCGATGACGCGCTGCTCGCCGAGGCCCTGCGTGAGCGGGGCGCCGACGCGAGCTTTGCGGTCTGGGACGACCCGAGGGTCGACTGGTCAGGCTTCGACCTGGTCATGATCCGATCGACCTGGGACTACACGCGGCGGCGGGCCGAGTTCCTGGACTGGGCACGCTCGATCGACGCCGTCCTCCACAACCCCGCCGCGGTGATCGCGTGGAACAGCGACAAGCGGTATCTGGCCGATCTCGCGGCGGCCGGCGTCGCGACGGTGCCGACGCGCTACGTGGGCTCGGGGGATCGACTGCCCCAGCTCGAAGGGGAGGTGGTGGTGAAGCCCACCATTTCCGCCGGCGCCCGCGACACCGGAAGGTTCGGTCCCGAGCTCCATGCTCGCGCCCGCGAGCTGGTCGAGCGTATCGTCGCCGACGGCCGCGACGCGATGGTGCAGCCCTACCTGGGCGGAGTCGAAGAGCTGGGCGAGACGTCGATCGTCGCCTTCGACGCCGCCGAGAGCCACGTGCTTCGCAAGCGGGCGGTGCTGCGGCCTGACGAGGTGGCGCCGCTTCAGGAGGGCCCGATCACGGCGGCGGCGGCGATGTTCGATCCCGAGCTGGTCGGGCCCGGGCTCGCCGGCGACGGCGAGCGCTTCGTCGCGGAGCAAGTGCTGGCTGAGCTGCGACGCCGTTTCTCAACTGTTCCGCTCTACGCGCGCATCGACATGGTCCCGGGCCCTGGCGGCGCCCCGACGCTGATCGAGCTGGAAGCGGTCGAGCCGTCGCTTTACCTGGGCACCAGCCCGGGCTCCGAGGCGAGGCTGGCCGCGGCGATCCTCGAGCGCGCCGCCGGAAGTTGAGTCTGCGGCCTCCGGGCGCTACGGTCAGCCGGCGATGCCGATCCGAGATCCCCGCATGGTTGCCCTCGGCTACGGGCGCTTCGTGCGCGCCGATCGAGTCTTCGCCCTCGTGCCGCTGCCGGCTGCCGAGCGCGGTGAGGGACGGCGCACCTACGTCCACGTCGATGGTGTCGGCGAGCCGCTTGTCGCCTCGCGCTCGGAGAAGGCAATCCTCGCCGACGTCGAGGCGGCTCTCACCGAGGCCGCGGGGATCCCGGACCGCCGCCGCGCCCCGGACACCTAGCCGTTCGGGATTTCAAAGTGGGGACCCTCGCCCCCGATCGTGCAGTTGTGGTCGCCATGGCGACCGTAAGTGCACAGTCAAGCTCGCCTATGGCGCCAAGGCGATCGCAATAACCTCAGGCCTCCGTGGAATAACTTGCGGCGGCCTTCGCCCGCCTGACGGTGATTGGGCCGGTGCCGTTTGCGCCGGCAGGCGCTGGTCAGGGCGAAGCCCGCAAGAGGTTGAACATGAGCTTCTACGTCACCACGCCGATCTACTACGTCAACGGCGAGCCGCATCTCGGCCACGCCTACTCGACGATGGCCGCCGACGTCCTCGCCCGGCACATGCGCCAGCGCGGGGATGACGTCTTCTTCCTCACCGGCACCGATGAGCACGGCGAGCCGATCGAGCTCGCGGCGGAGCGCGCGGGGATCACCCCGAAGCAGCTCGCGGATCGAAACGCGCCGAAGTTCGAGCGCATGGCGCAGCGCGTCGAGGCCAGCAACGATTTCTTCATCCGCACCTCCGACCCCCGCCATATTGCGAAGGTCGCGGAGATCATGCAGCGGGTCCACGACAACGGGCACGTCTACGAGGGGACATACGAGGGCTGGTACTGCCCGCGCTGCGCCGACTTCAAGACCGAGCGCGAGCTGGGCCCGGACAACACCTGCCCGATCCACGAGATCCCGCTGCAGCGAGAGAAGGAGGAGAACTGGTTCTTCCGCCTCTCCTCGTTTCAGCAGCAGCTCGAGGAGCTATACGGGCAGCGCCCCGACTTCGTCGTCCCCGACTTCCGCCGCAACGAGGCGGTCTCGTTCATCAAACAGGGCCTCGAGGACGTCTCGCTCTCCCGGGCGCGCCTGAAGTGGGGCATGGAGCTGCCCTGGGATCGCAGCCAGCGCATGTACGTGTGGTTCGACGCGCTGCTCAACTACGTCACCGCACTGAGCTTCGCCCGCGAGGGCGAGGACCTCACGGATCGCTACTGGCCCTGCGACTACCACGTGCTGGCCAAGGACATCCTCAAGTTCCATGCCGTGATTTGGCCGGCGCTGCTGATCGCCGCCGAGCTCGAGCCCCCGCGGCGGATGGTGATCCACGGCTACCTGCTGCTGGGCGAGAAGAAGATGTCGAAGTCACTCGGCAACGTTCTCGACCCAGACGAGGTGATCGACCGCTTCGGCGCCGACGCCCTGCGCTACTACTGCTTCCGCGAGGTGAGCTTCGGGCAGGACGGCGCGGTCTCAGCGGCCGGCTTCGAGGCACGCTATGCCAGCGAGCTCGCCAACGACTACGGCAACCTCGCCAGCCGCACGCTCTCGATGCTGGAGCGCTTCGCCGGCGGGACGATCCCCGATGCGGAGCCCGACGCGGCCCTCGGGCCCGATTTCGAGGGGGTGGTGGAAAGCGTCTGCGCCTTGCTCGACCGCGCCGAGCTCAGCCAGGCGCTTGAGGAGATCTGGAAGCTGGTCAGGCGCCTCAACCAGTACGTGGAGGAGTCGCGCCCCTGGGACCTCGCCAAGGACGAGGCCGCCGCCGAACGCCTGCGCATTGTCCTCTACAACCTCGCCGAGGGGCTGCGGGTGACGACGCTGCTGCTGGCGCCGTACCTGCCGACGGCGTCGGAGCGGTTGCTGCGCGCCCTCGGCGAGCCGGATTCGGGGCCGGCCCGGCCGCTGCGCGAGCTCGGCTCGCTCGCGGGTGGGCAGGCAATCGAAGCGCTGCCGCCTTTGTTTCCCAAGGTCGAGACGGCTGCCTGAGCAGCGCCGTCGCGCCTGGGCACGCCGCAGCTGCGCCCGGGGACCGCAAAAAAGGTAAGTTGCCGCCTCTGAGCCAATGGGAGGCAACGTGAAGAAACTTGCGGCAACCGCGATCGCTGGCGCCTTGCTGGTCGCGGTTCCGGCGCTGGCCAGCCCCGTCAAGGACGGCTTTCTCTCGGTTCGCGGTCCCGAGCGGCTGAAGCCGAAAGCGACCCTGCGGGTTCCGGTTCGCTGCTCGGTCTCCTGTGTGATCAAGGTGAGGCCGAAGCTGAAGCTCCCCGGCGACGACATCCCGCCCGGCATCGCCGGCGACCGTCTGCGGCCGGGCAAGACGCGAAACGTGATCGTGAAGCTGGACCGCAACGCCGTCGATGAGGTCCGGGCGGCGCCCGAGGGCTCGCGGCTGCGAGTCTCCGCGCGGGCCAAGAGCAGGGCCAGCGGCGAGCGCGTCCACGTGGTCAAGGTCTTCAAGTTCAGGGCCCCGAGCCCCTAGCAGCACCCATCGGGCAGACTGGTTGGCGTGGTCGACACCCACGCGCACCTCTCGATCTGTGAGCCAACTGATGCCGAGCTGGTCGCCGCGGCGCGTGACGCCGGCGTGCGGCGGATCCTCACCGTGGGGCTTGACGAGGCCTCCAACCGGGAGGCGATCGCGGCCGCCGGGACTCACGACGAGGTGTTTGCGAGCGTTGGGCGCCATCCCAACTCGGCGGCCGGCTTCGACGCAGCCGCAGCCGCCGACATCGAAGCGCTCGCGGACGAGCCCGCCGTCCGCGCGATCGGCGAGACGGGGCTCGACTACTACCGCGATGGCGCCTCCCGCGAGGACCAGCTGCGCGCCTTCGAGGCTCAGATCGCGATCGCGCGCGGCGCCGAGCTGCCCCTGGTCGTGCATCTGCGCGACCGCGACGACGTCGAGCAGCCGGATGGGGCGATCGCCGACGCATTCGGGCTGCTTGGACGCGCGGCCGCCGACGTGTCGGTGATCCTGCACTGCTTCTCGGCTCCCTCGCGAGTCGACGAGGCCGCCGAGCATGGCTGGTACTGCTCGTTTGCCGGCAACGTCACCTTCCCCCGCTCCGACGCTCTGCGCGAAGCCGCCGCCGCGGTACCCGAGCCGCTGCTCCTGGTCGAGACCGACGCGCCGTTCCTGGCCCCGCAGCCGCTGCGCGGCAAGCCGAACGCGCCGGCGAACGTGGTCGCAACCGCGGCGGCGGTCGCGGAGGCGCGCGGGACCGAGTACGAGCAGCTCGAGCGCAGCGTCGAGGCGAACGCCGAACGGGCGCTCGGATGGTGAGCCCGGCGCCGTCGCGCCGCCAGCGGCGGCTCGGTCAGAACTTCCTTGCCGACGCGAACCTGCTCGACGCGATCGTGGGCGAATCCGGGATCGGGGACGACGACGTCGCCCTGGAGATCGGCGCCGGGGCCGGCGCGCTCAGCGAGAGGCTGGCCGATGCATCCGGCCACCTGCACATGATCGAGCTCGATCGGCGCCTCGAGGCGCAGCTGGCGCCGCTGGCGGAGCGGCCGGACGTCAGCCTGCATTGGGGTGACGCGATGAAGCTGGACCTTGCGACTCTCGACCCTCCGCCGGGGATGATCGTCGCCAATCTTCCATACTCTGTGGCCACGCCCTTGATCCTGCGCACGATCGAGGAGCTCCCGGCGGTCGAGGGCTGGACCGTGATGGTGCAGCGCGAGGTTGCTGAGCGTCTCGCGGCGGCCCCGGGCAGCCGGATCTATGGCGCGCCCTCGGTGCTGGTGCAGGTCGCCGCCGAGGTCAAGCTCACCCGCCGGGTGCCGGCGCAGGTCTTCGTGCCCCGCCCCCGGGTCGACTCGGCGCTGCTGCGCCTGCGCCGCACGGGACCCGCGGCGAGCCCCGCGCTGCGCGACCTGGTGCGCGCCGCCTTCGCCCATCGCCGCAAGTCGCTGTCCCGCTCGCTCGAGCTCTCGGGCCGGGGCCGGCTCGAGCCGGCGCGCCGGGCGCTGGCTGAGCTCGGGCTGCCCGAGGACGCCCGCGCCGAGGCGCTCTCGCCGTCGGAGTTCGCCGCCCTGGCTGACAAGCTCGCCTGACAAACAGTGGTCCTCTCCGCTCCCGCCAAGCTCAACCTCTGCCTGTTCCTCGGTCCGCTGCGTGACGACGGGCTGCACGAGATCCGCTCCCTGTTCGAGCCGCTCTCGCTCGCCGACCGGATCGAGGTCAGCGAGGCGTCCCGCGACAGCGTCGTCTGTCCGGGAGTCGAGGGCGAGAACCTGGCGGCGGCGGCGCTCGGCGCGCTGCGCGAGCGCGGTTGGGAGTCTCCGCCCTTGCGGCTGCGAATCGAGAAGCAAATCCCGATCGCCGGGGGTCTGGGGGGAGGGAGCGCCGACGCCGCGGCCGTGCTGCGCCTCGGCGAAGGCGAGGTCGCCGGGGTCGAGGAGGCCGCAACCGTCCTGGGCGCCGACGTCCTCTCGCAGCTGCGGCCCGGCTTCGCGCTGATCGGCGGCGCCGGCGAGCAAATCGAACCGCTCCCGGCACCCGCAGAGCATGCCTTCGTCCTGCTGCCTCAGCCCCACGGCCTGCGCACCGCGGACGTCTACGCCGAGGCCGACCGTATGGGGCTGAACCGTGATCGCTCGACGCTCGATGACCTGGCCGAGCGATTGCGCGCGGCCGCGTCCTCGGGCGCCAGCCCGCTCGACTACGACGACCTGCTCGTCAATGACCTCGAGCCGGCCGCGACCAGCCTGCGTCCCGAGATCGAGGGCGCGCTGGAGGCACTGCGGGCCGCCGGCGCGGCGCGGGCGCTGATCAGCGGCTCCGGCCCGACCGCGTTCGGCCTCTTCGCCGACCGCGATGCCGCCGCGGCCGCCGCCGCGCAGATCGGGGAGCCGGCGATCGTCTGCACGCCGGTGGCGTCGTGAAGCTCCCGGAGAGCAAGCGCGGCAAGCGCCTCACCCTCGCCGCGGTCGTGCTTGCGGTGCTCGCCTTCTGGGTCATCGTCAACCGCGTCGTGCCCCACGACGACCTCCAGCAGCTGCTCGGGGACGTCTCGCGGGCGCTCGGCAAGTGGACCTATCTGCTGGTCGGCGCCTTCGCCTTCCTGGAGACCGGCGCCTTCGTCGGCCTCGTGGTGCCCGGCGAGACCGTGATGCTGCTCGGCGGCGCGGTCGCCGGGCAGGGGGAGATCGACCTCTACCTGCTGCTCGCGATCGCCTGGTTCAGCGCCTGGGCCGGCGACACGACCAGCTTCCTTATCGGCCGCCGCCTCGGCCGCGACTTCGTGATGCGCAACGGGCCGCGGGTCGGGATCAGCAACGAGCGCTTCGGCCAGGTCGAGGACTACTTCGGCCGCCACGGCGGCAAGACGATCCTGATCGGGCGCTTCATCAGCCTCGTGCGGGCGCTCGCCCCGTTCATCGCCGGAAGCTCCGGGATGCGCTACCGCGCCTTCGTCCCCTACAGCATCCTCGGCACCGGGATCTGGGCCAGCGCCCACATCCTTATCGGCTACTTCTTCTCGCGCAGCATCGACACGGCCGCCAAGTACGCCGGACGTGGCGCCTTCCTGCTCGCGACGACGATCGTCGTCGTGGTCGGAATCGTCGTTGCGATCCGCTTCCTGCGCGAGCGCCGCAACCGCGAGCGCGCTGTCGCCTGGATGGGCGAGCACTCGGCGACCCGCTGGCTGCTCGCGATCGGGCGCCGGCTCAGCCCCCCGGCGCGCTTCCTCTGGGGTCGGCTGACCCCCGGCGGGACATTCGGGCTCGAGTTCACGACCCTGATGTCGTTCCTCGCCGTCGCGCTGTTCGTGCTCGTCTCCTACACGGTCGTCGTCAGTGGCGACCCGGGCCCGACCGGCGCCGACATGGCCGCGTCCGACCTCGCCGCCGACATTCAGGTCGGCTGGCTGACCGACGTCGCAAAGGTCTTCACCGACCTCGGCTCGACCGCGGTCGTGTTCCCGCTCGTGCTGCTCGCCGCCGGGGCGCTGGCCTCGGCGCGCCGCTGGCCGGAGTTCTGGGTGCTGGTCGTCGGGACGCTGATCATCTACTTCGGTGTCCACGACATCAAGGCGGCGGTCGATCGGCCGCGCCCGCAGAGCGGCCTCGTTGAGGCCTCGGGCTCCTCGTTTCCGAGCGGCCATGCCGCCCACTCGGTCTTCTACGTCTGGGCGGCCCTGACCCTCGTCGTGCGGCTGCGACCCGGGATGGCGCGGGCGACGGCGGTCGTGGTCGCCGGGATTGCGCTCACCGCGCTGGTCGGGCTTTCTCGCGTCTACCTGGGAGTCCATTATCTGAGCGACGTGAGCGCCGGCTGGGCGCTAGGCGTCTCGGCCTACGCGCTCTGCGCGGCTGTCGCATTGGTCGCCGTTCAGTTACGGCAGAATGATCGCGGTCATGTTGGCGAACCTGGGACCTGACGACCTCTTCGAGCTCTGGAAGTTCTTGATCAACAACTACCCGCAGGGCTTCGTCGCCGCGGGGATGGTCAGCCTGGCCGCCTATTTCGGCCTGATCCTCGTTCCGGCGATCGAATCCTACGGCCGCGCCTGGGAGAAGGTCGCGGCCGGGTTCCTGTCCCTGTTCGTGCTCACCTCGATGGTCGTGGTCGGGACGGCGATCGGCCTGATGGTCTTCTACTACTCCAACGACCTCGTAAGCGCGGTCCCCTGACGGCGCGACGCCGGCGCGGCAGCCGGACCCTTGCGATCGCCGGCGGCGCACCCGGATTGCGCGGCAAGCCATAATTCGCCGATGCCCGCGGCGAAGGACACGGCGAAAAAGCCTGCAAAGAACGCAGGAGCCGGAACCCTGGAAGCGCTCGCGGAGGCGGTCGAGTCGGGCGCCGGCTTGCCGGCCGTGGCGCGTGCGGCTGCGAAGGTCCTCGACGCATCGGTGGCGCTCATCGACCGCTCCAGCGCCGTGCTCGCGGTCGCCGGCGCCGCCCCGGACCAGGAGGAGAAGCTGCTCTCGGGGGGAGGGGGTCGTCTCGGTGCAGCTTCGGGTCGCCGATGCGGCCGTGGGCGAGCTGCGCTACCGGGCCGCCGATCCGCCCGAGCCCGCGCTGGCACGAATGGTCTCGACCCTGCTGGGGTTGGAGATGGAGCGCGCCCGTTCCCCGCAGTGGGCCAGCGAGGAAGCGGCGGCGGGCTTCGTTCGCGCGATCCTCGACCGGGAGGTGACCGATCGCGGCGACATCCTCGCCCGCGCCGCCGAGCTCGGCGCTGACCTCGAGGCCGGGGCCGGGGTGCTGATCGCCCGCGCGCATCCCCACGTCGCCCAGTCCGGCGAATGGCGGGCCCGGGTGCTGACCGTTGCCCTGCGGGCGCTGCGCTCCGCAGCGTCGGGCTCGCTTGCCGTCCTCGACGCACGCCGACCCGCCCGAGGTCGCGGCGATCGTTCCAGCCGAGGACGAGAAGCGGCTCGACCGTGCGGCGACGGCTCTCGAGCAGGAGCTCGCCGAGGGGCTGCCGGGATTCAGCGTCGCGATCGGCCGCAGCCGCCGCGTCGCCGACCCCGTGGACCTCTTTCGGGCCGGCAGCGAGGCGAGGCTGGCGGTCAACGTCGGCGAGGCCGAGGGCCGCTCCAAGCTCGCCTTCGAGGACACCGGCGCCTACCGCCTGCTGCTCCCGGCGATGAGCGACGACCCTGGCGAGCTGGAGCGCTTCTACGCCGAGACGATCGAGCCGCTGGCGGCCTACGACGAGCAGTACGAGACCGAGCTGGTGACCACGATCGAGGCCTATCTCGAGGCCGACGGCAACGTCGCCGCGACCGCGAAGGGCCTGTTCACCCACCGGCACACGGTCCGCTACCGCCTCGAGCGCGTCAAGGAGCTCTGCGGCCACGACGTCTCCTCGACCGACGGCCGCGAGCGCCTCAGCCTCGGCCTCAAGGCGATGCGGGTGCTCGGCATCGCCTCCCCCCGCGGCCCGGCCCTGGAGCCGGGCGCGGGCGCCGGCAAGGTGCCGCGCAGCAGCCGACGATTAGGCCGCTCGACTAGTCGCCGCAGGCGCGCGAGGCGGTCGTCCCATTCGGCGCTCACCGAGTTGATCCACGCGGCCGCCTCGTCGAGTCGCTGTGGGCGAAGCTCATAGAGCGTCTCGCGTCCTGAGCGGCGGCCCTCGACGAGCCCGACGCTGTCGAGCGCCCCGAGGTGCTTGGCGACAGCCTGGCGGCTGATCGGAGCGAATCGTGTTCATCGGAACCCCCGTCACCGAGGAGGTCGCGAACATCGTCGTCGCGCAGTTGCTGTACCTCGACTCCGACGATCCGGAGAAGGACATCAGCCTGTACATAAACTCGCCCGGCGGCTCTGCCTATGCGAGTCTGGCGATCTACGACACGATGCAGTGCGTCCAGTCCGACGTGCAGACGATCTGCTTCGGGATCGCGATGTCGGCGGGCTCGATGCTGCTCGCGGGGGGAGCCGAGCGCAAGCGGCTCGCGCTCCCGAACAGCCGCATCCTCATCCACCAGCCAGCGGCGGGTTCGAGGGCCAGTCGGCTGACATCGAGATCCACGCCCGCGAGATCCTGCAGTTGCGCGAGCGCGTCGAGTCGATGTACGCCGAGAACACCCGGCCTGGAGCGCGTTCGCGTCCACGAGGACATGTAGCGCGACCATTTCTTCGACCCAGCCGAGGCGGCGGAGTACAGGTTGATCGACCGGGTGATCTCAAGCCACGAGCTGAATCAGCACCCGTCGGGGTTCCGCGAGGGGCGAGATTCCGGGGGGAGGATTTGAACCCCCGCTACCTGACATCAAAATGAGGCGTGCTACCGACTACACCACCCCGGATTGCGCGCAACCTCGCAGTGTATGAGCCGATCGCGTCCGATCAATCACCAACATATGTGCGTAGTGGCAGGACCCCAACTCACAGCCGAGGCACGAAAGGCAATTGCCGCGTCGTTTCATGGACCGGTCCGCTCCGCCTGCTCGGACTTGGAACGAGCGGGGGCACTGGCGCACGCTGAAGAAGTACGCCGGAGCCTGGGGCATACCGACGGGCCATTTCGATCCGTACGCCGGCGTGATGCAGCGCCGGGCCAACGCGGGACCCCCGCCGCTTCCTAGTTGCCTCCGTTGTCGCACATGTACCGAGCTAAAAACGGACGCCAGAAATTCTTGCTCCAGGTATTGCGGGACAAGGGGTGTAGGCGGCACAGACGGAAAGGGATCGCCCGGGGTGGCTCGCCCGGGCACCAGCAAGGTCGCCCGGCCGGCTCGCGACCTGCTGATCGAGGAAGTTGACGCGGAACGACTTTCTCGCCACCGGCCGTGGCCCGAGAGACCGGTGATGGGGTTCCAACCCTTGCCGAGATTCGTCAACGGTCCTCGAGACGACGCGACGGCGCTCGATCGAACTGGAATAGTCTGGCCGCGATGCCCGAGGAGGAGTCTTCCGAGCGTCTCGCGCCGGCGATCTACGGGACGATCCTGTCCACCTCCCTGATCGCCGCCTACTCGGAGGACCCGGGCAGCGATCCGCTGCAGGTCGCGGCAGCGGTCTTCATCGCGGCGGTGGTCTTCTGGCTCGCGCATGCCTACGCGGACGTCCTCGCGCGCGGGCTGGCGCTGCGCGAGCGCGCCTCTTTGACTCGCGCCCGGATCGAGCTGGCGCGCGAGTGGCCGCTGGTCATTGGTGCGCTGCTGCCGATCCTGCCGCTGCTGCTCGCGCCGCTCGGGGCGCTCTCCGACTTCGGCCGAGAACGCCGCGATCGTCACCGGGGTCGGCCTGCTCGGTCTCGTTGGCATCGCGATCGCCGGGCTTCGCGGTGAGGGCCTGCTCGGCATCCCCTTCAATGCCGCCGGCTGCGCCTTGTTCGGCATCCTCGTGGTCAGCTTGAAGGCGATCGTCCACTGATGGCCCGGCCCGAAACGACCGCTTCGTGGTGCCGCTTCAATTCTCTCCGACTTCTGGATCGATGACGTCGTCGGTGAGAATCGCGACGGGATCTTCCTCGTCCTCATCGGGTTCATCCTCTCCTTCGGGTTCATCCGCATGAGCACCCGGATCATGCGCAGCCCCCGCTTTGCCTGGTGGCCCGGCAGCGTGGTCAGCGACAGCGGCGTCCACCTCCACCACCTGGTCTTCGGGATCTGCGCGATGATCGCCGCCGGCGCGATCGGCTTCGCGAGCTCCGGCACCAATCCCTGGTTCGACATCTCCTCGGCCCTGTTCGGGATCGGCGTCGGGCTGACGATCGACGAGTTCGCCCTCTGGGTCTACCTGGACGACGTCTACTGGTCCGAGGAGGGGCGCAAGTCGGTCGACGCGACGGTAATCGCGGCAGCCGGGATGCTGCTGTTGCTCTTCGGCTTCGAGCCGTTCGACTTCACGACCAGCTCGGTCGGCGAGGTGATTTCGAGCTTCGCCGGCGCCGCCCTGGTGTTCGCGATGGTTGCGATCTGCTTCGCCAAGGGCCGGATCATGCACGGCTGGATCGGCTTCTTCGTGCTTCCGGTCGCGATCTACGGCGCCTCGCGGATCGGCAAGCCCGACTCGCCCTGGGGCCGTCGCTTCTACGGCGAGCGGCGCCCCGAGAAACAGGCGAAGGCGGTGGAGCGGTTCCGGCCCGACCGTCGCACCGAGCGCTTCAAGCAGCGCTTCCGCGACGTCGTCGGCGGCGCCACCGAGGAGGAGTACGAGGCGAAGCTCGCCCGCGACGCCGCACAGCGCAACGAAGCGGCGGAGAAGATGCGCGAGCGCGCCCAGCGGGTTCCTTAGCGCTCGGTTCAGGCATCTATTGCGGAGCCGCAATGCTTGGCCGCTCCACTTTGTTTCGCGGCCTTCCCATCTTTGCGGTGAACCGCTCCGACGCCCCGACGGTCCTCGTGATGGCGGCCGGCGAGGGCACGCGAATGCATTCCTCGGTGCCAAGGCCCTGCACGCGGTCTGCGGCCGCCCGCTGGTCAGCTGGCCGATCCTCGCCGCCCGCGAGGCCGGCGCCGGACGGATCGTCGCGATCGTCTCCCCGCAGCGCGACATCTCCGCCGGGCTGCCGGCGGGGACCGAAACCGTCGAGCAGCCCGAGGCCGACGGCACCGGAGGCGCGATCCGCGCCGCGATCGACGTGATCCGCGACTCCGAGACCGTCGTCGTGCTCTCCGCCGACCATCCGGTCGCTCTCGGCCGACTCGATCCGCGCCCTGCTCGAGGCCCATGCCGCCGACGGCGCCGCCGCAACCGTGATGACCGCCGAGCTCGACGATCCCGGCAGCTACGGCCGCATCGTCCGCGACTCCGACGGCGCGCTGGCGCGGATCGTCGAGGCAAAGGCGCCCGGCGACGCCACTCCGGAGGAGCTCGCGATCGGCGAGGTCAACACCGGCACCTATGTCTTCGACGCCGCGCCCTTGCCGAGGCGCTGGAGCGGGATCCCCAACGACAACGCCCAGGGCGAGTACTACCTCGGCGACGTCCTGCCGCTGATCCGCGCCGCCGGGGGCCGGGTCGCCGCGCACCTCGCCTACGACGATGGCGTGACCCTGGGGGTCAACATCGCGCCTCGACCTCGCCCGCGCCACGGCGGTCGCCAGGCGCCGAATCCTCGAGCGCCACATGCTCGCCGGGGTGACCCTCATCGATCCCGCGGCGACCTGGATCGACGCCGACGTCGAGATCGAGCCCGACGCGACTATCGAGCCCGGCACCTCGCTGCGCGGCGAGACCGCAGATCGGCCGCGGCTCGGTCGTCGGCCCGAACACGACCCTGATCGACTGAAGCTCGGCCGCGACGTCAGGGTCCCGCACTCCTACCTGGTCGATTGCGAGGTGCTCGACGGCTGCTCGGTCGGCCCCTTCGCCTACATCCGCCCGCAGACGGGCTGCGAGGCGGCGCCAAGGCGGGCGTCGTTCGTCGAGCTCAAGAACGCCCAGATCGGCGAGGGGGCCAAGGTCCCCCACCTCTCCTACGTCGGCGACGCCGAGATCGGCACGGGCTCCAACCTCGGCGCCGGGACGATCACCGCCAACTACGACGGTTTCCGCAAAAACCGGACGGTTGTCGGCGACATTGCCGGATCGGCGTTGACACGATGTTCGTCGCACCGGTAAGCATCGGTGACGGCGCCTACACTGGCGCTGGAACGGTGGTCCGCAAGGACGTCCCGGACGGCGACCCTCGCGGTCCCGCAGGAGAACAGGCAGCGTCACATCGAGGGCTACGCCGAGCGGCGAGCAAAGCAGGCCGAAGAGGACCAGGAGACAGGCTCTTGAGCACGATCGAGGAACCGCGTCCCGCGACGACCGCGATCGGCCACGACTACTCGAAGCGGCTGATGGTGTTCGGCGGCCGCTGCTCGATGGACCTTGCCGCGAAGATCGCCGGCAAGCTCGACCTCGACCTTGGCCAGGCCGACCTGAAGACGTTCGCGAACGGCGAGGTCTACTGCCGCTACGGGGAGTCGATCCGCGGCGCCGACGTCTTCCTGGTCCAGTCGACCGCCGCCAACGAGGGCAGCGGGATGACCCCGAACGACGCGCTGATGGAGCTGCTGCTGATGATCGACGCCGCGCAGGGCGCCTCCGCGCACCGGATCATCGCGGTGATGCCCTGGTACGGCTACGCGCGCCAGGACAAGAAGTCGGCCCCGCGCGAGCCGATCTCGGCCCGCGTCGTCGCCAAGTCGCTCGAGGGCGTCGGCGTCGACCGGGTCCTGACCATGGACCTGCACGCCGGCCAGGTGCAGGGCTTCTTCCACGTTCCCGGTCGACCACATGACCGCGATGCCGATGCTCACCCAGTGGTTCCTCGACCAGGCCTTCACCGAGGAGCTCGTGGTCGTCTCGCCGGACGCCGGCCGGGTCAAGACGGCTCGCAACTTCGCCCGCAAGCTCGGCACCCACTGGGCGGTGATGGAGAAGGAGCGGCCCGCCCAGCAGGTCGCCGAGATCGGCTACGTGGTCGGCGACGTGAAGGGCAAGACGGCGATCCTGGTCGACGACATGATCGACACCGCCGGAACCCTGACCGCCGCCGCCGAGACGGTGCTCGAGGAGGGCGCGGCGCGGGTGATCGCCTGCGCGACCCACGGCGTCTTCTCCGGCCCTGCCTACGAGCGGCTCGCCGACTCGGCGATCGAGCGAATCGTCGTCACCGACACGATCCCGCTGCGGCCCGGCGCCCCCGAAAACATCACCGTCCTCTCGACCGCCGGCACCTTCGCCGACTCGATCCGGCGGATCTTCACCGACGACTCGGTCACGGAGATCTTCGCCGGCGAGAACCAACTCTTCTGAGTTGGTTCGGTCGGCTGCACGGCCTGGCATGCCGGCGCCGAAGACTTCGTCGCGCCGATCTAGAACCCACCTTCGAAACCTTCCACTCGCCGTCCTCCTTGACGAGGCGGATGGTCTGCGCGCGCCCGGCGCCGCCGGTCTGGCTGACCGTCGCTTCGACGGTCGCGCGGTCGCCTTTGACCCGGACCTTCTCGACCCGACTGATCGTCGTCCCCTCCGGCGCGACTCTCGGAAGCGTCTTCACGCAGCTGACACCGGCCCGCTTGAACTTGCCAGCTGTGCGGGCGAGATCAGCTCGCAGACCGTCGGCCAGTCGCCTGGTTGCGAGCGTCGACCAGCCCGGTGAGCGTGTCGCCCGCCTTTGCTCGTCGCTGCCGCCCCCGAACGGCCCGCAGCCGGCGAGCACGAGGACAAGAGGATCGACAGCGCTGCGATCGGTGCGCGGGCTCGTCGCATCGGCCGCCGCAACCTACCGCCCGCGGCGACGCATAGGCTGCGCCCGATGCGGCTGATCGGCCACAAGGGCGCCGACGCGATCCGGCCCGGCAACACGCTGGAGAGCTTCGAGGCGGCGGTCGAGGCGGGGGTGGACATGATGGAGCTCGACGTGCTGCGCCCGCGATCCGACTTCGACCGGGCCGACGACTGGACCGCGGCGCCGGCCGGCCCGGTCGTGAACCCCGGCGGGCCGCTGCTGATCGCCCACGACTGGGGCGACGCGCGCCGGCGCGAGCCCGATGGAGCTCGACGCGGCGCTCGACGCGTTCCTGGCCCCGCCGCTCGACCGGGTCCAGATCGACCTCGACCTGAAGATCGCCGGGCGCGAGGACGAGGTGGTCGACGCGCTGCGCGAGCGCGGGCTGATCGAGCGCGCCTCGATCTCGACCCAGGAGGTGTCAGCCTGGTCGAGTGTCGCCGCCTCGAGCCCGCGCTGCGGACCGGCTGGACCGTGCCGAGGACGACCCAGGACTGGAACTCGAAGCGCTGGGCGCGCCCGCTGATCGGCGCGGCTTGATCGCGCTGCGCCGCCGCCTGCCCGGGATCGTCGCCGCGAGGCGCCGGAGCTCGGGGTCGAGGCGCTCTGGGCCTACCACCTGGTCATCACGCGCCGCCTGCTCGAGGCCTGCCATGACGCCGGTCTGGAGCTGATCGCCTGGACCGTCGACGACGCCGAGCGGATGCGCGAGCTCGCCGAGCTCGGGGTCGACGGGATCTGCACGAACGACCCGCGCCTCTTCGCGGAGCTCTGAGCCCTCGGTCAGCCCGGCAGGCCGGGGACCCGCTCGACGCCGCGCGACTCGAAGTAGGCCCACTCCTGCTCGCCGAGCTCGGTCTCGGGCGGATCGCCGTAGACCCACTCGCGCATGATCCGGTGCCAGTTGCGCTTCGCGCGCAGCTGCGCGAGCACCGCGAGGACGCCGGTCTCCATGCGCCGGCCCATCAGCTCGTCGGCTGGCACCGACTCGCGCCGCACCAGGTCGAAGTACTCCGAGCGCGGGTCCGAGGTCGACTCGATCACCTTCATCACCCGCTGCGAGCTGACCTCGTATTCGCGGTCCTCGATGTACCAGCCGCCGACCACCATCACGTGGTCGATCAGCCGCTCGGCGTCGAGCTTCGAGGGGTTCTTGACGAAGCCGAGCTCGTGCAGCGCCTCGCGCAGGCTCTCGGGGTCCTTGCGGACCGCGGCGTCGACGGCGCGCTGCTCGAGCACGATCTGCTCGCGGTCGAGCCGCTTCGTCATCCCGAAGTCGAGGAACGCGACCCGGCCGTCCTCCATCAGGATGTAGTTGCCGGGGTGGGCGTCGGCGTTGAAGTGCTGCAGGTGGTAGATCGAGCCGAAGCGAGAAGCGAAAGACGATCTCGCCGAAGCGGCTGCGCTGCTCGTGCTCGAGCTCCTTGACCTGCTCGAAGTCCTGCCCCTCGACCAGCTCGGTGACCAGCACGCGGCGGCGGGAGAGCCGCGTGTAGACGTCGGGCACGTAGATGAACGGGTGGTCGCGGTAGGCGCGCGCGAAGCTGCGCTGGTCCTGCGCCTCGTGCTCGTAGTCGAGCTCCTCCAGCACCCGCTCGCGCAGCTCGGCGGCGATCGACTTCGGGTCGAGCCCCGGCGCGATCGCCTTCGCCGAGCCGCACGATCGTCCCCGCGTTTCGCAGGTCGGCCTCGAGCGCCTCGGCGACTCCCGGGGTACTGGATCTTCACCGCGACGTGGGCGCCGTTGGGAAGCTCGGCGCGGTGCACCTGCCCGATCGAGGCGGCGGCGAAGGCCTCGCGCTCGATGTCGGTGAAGAGCTCGCGCAGCGGCACGCCCTCGTACTCCTCCTCGAGCACCTTGACGACCTTCTCCCAGGGCATCGCCGGGGCGTCGGTGCGCAGCTTCGCGAGCTGCTCCTGGTAGATCTCGCGGTACTCGGGGGGCAGGAACTCGATGTCGATGAAGGAGGCCATCTGGCCGAGCTTCATCGCCGCGCCCTTCATCTCCCCGAGCGTCCCCATCAGCTTGATCGCCGCCTCGAGGTGGCGGTTCTCGAGCTTTTCCTTGCGGCCCTCCTCGCTGCGCGCCACCGACGCCGCCTTGGTGCCGGCGTAGCGGGCGCCCTGCACGCCGAGGGTCGTGCCCAGCTTCGCCGAGCGTCGCACCCTCCCCTTGGGGATCTTGCGGTCCTCTGCCACGGCCAGAGGGTAGCCGCGGACGGCCTCGGGGAGGCGGGCTGTAGTGACGTGGCGGCGTTGCGGTCTAGGAGATCCTTTGGGGGGTGTGAGGGGGCGGGGAAAGCACAGTCGGGGTAGCACGGAAGGCGCGCTTTGAACTTCGTTTGGATGCTCGGTTAGCGTAGGGCGCAAGTGCGTGCAAGCGCGGCCCAGATGGCTCATGACCAAAACAGACGATTTGGAGGCTGGAAGCATGGATGAGCCCCGAGATTGGGCCGATCGATTACCTGATCGTTGAGTGGCCGGATGGACAGCCCACCGGCGAGGCAATGCCGTATCTCGTCGATCTGGTCGATCGGGGGCTGATCAGGATCTTGGACCTCCACCTTATCGCCAAGGCCGAGGACGGCTCGGTTACCCGCTGGAGATAGCTGACCCTGGCGGCGAGGGAGGGGAGTTCGCAGTGTTCGTCGGTGCTGATTCCGGACTGCTGAGCGATGAGGACACTGATGAGGCGGCGACCGCTCTGGAGCCGGGAGCTACGGCCGCGCTTCTCGTTTATGAGAATCGGTGGGCAGCGCCCTCAGCCGCCGCCGCTCGTCGCTCCGGCGCCCAGCTTGTCGCCAGCGGTCGCATCCCTATCCAGGCCATGATCGCCGCCCTGGACGCCGCCGACGCGGCCTAAGTCCTCAAAAAGGAGAATTCAGATTCCAGGTTTGCTACGAGGAGTTGCCCGTAACGCTGCGATCGCCGGGACCGCCACTGCAGTGAGCAATCGAGTCTCTCGACGCCACAGCCCGAACGCCCGTCGCAACTAGAAGGGCGGGGGGAGCCTCCCCAGCCGATGCCCACGGCAGCGGCGCCGCAGACGGACTACACCGCAGAGCTGGAGAAGCTCGCCGAGCTCCGAGACCTTGGCGTGATCACGGCCGAGGGCTTTGATGCGAAAAAGGAGCAGCTGCTCGGGATCTGATCAGGTCATCTTCGAGAAGATTTTTAGGGTTAGTGAATTTTTTTTTTTTTTTTTTTTTTTTTTTTTTTTTTTTTTTTTTTTTTTTTTTTTTTTTTTTTTTTTTTTTTTTTTTTTTTTTTTTTTTTTTTTTTTTTTTTTTTTTTTTTTTTTTTTTTTTTTTTTTTTTTTTTTTTTTTTTTTTTTTTTTTTTTTTTTTTTTTTTTTTTTTTTTTTTTTTTTTTTTTTTTTTTTTTTTTTTTTTTTTTTTTTTTTTTTTTTTTTTTTTTTTTTTTTTTTTTTTTTTTTTTTTTTTTTTTTTTTTTTTTTTTTTTTTTTTTTAAAAAAAAAAAAAAAAAAAAAAAAAAAAAAAAAAAAAAAAAAAAAAAAAAAAAAAAAAAAAAAAAAAAAAAAAAAAAAAAAAAAAAAAAAAAAAAAAAAAAAAAAAAAAAAAAAAAAAAAAAAAAAAAAAAAAAAAAAAAAAAAAAAAAAAAAAAAAAAAAAAAAAAAAAAAAAAAAAAAAAAAAAAAAAAAAAAAAAAAAAAAAAAAAAAAAAAAAAAAAAAAAAAAAAAAAAAAAAAAAAAAAAAAAAAAAAAAAAAAAAAAAAAAAAAAAAAAAAAAAAAAAAAAACGGAAGCGCGGTCGCTCACCTTGCGACCCGCCTCGGGTCGATCCTTCCATCATTTCATGCTCTCAGGGGAATCGTTCCGGGCTCTCTCCGGGTACCTCTCTCAGCGGCTGATCATCTGGGTTGACTTGATTGTCCAGTTCACCACCTCTCTAGGTCCAAAGGCGGGAGCACACCATGCTTAAACAAAAACCTCCAGCCTCCAAAGGGATTGTTGTCGACGTCCAAACGAAGGTCGCCAGCCCGACAAGTTCCTGCAGAATGTTCAGGGAAAGGTGGCCCCGTAGCTCCAGGGTCGGGTGTCGAGTTCAGGGGCTGTTTTTCCAGGCTTACTTATTGTCTTGCCTCGTCGAGCAATGCATGCAACTGAGGTCAGGGATCCAAGTGAGGCACTGTTCAGCGTCGACGCCCTCCGCACGCCTCACTCCAAGGGACGTATCGACCTCCCGTCTCGGCCAACGGCGCCCGGTTTTGAGCACCCGGGCAGCTTGACATCCCGATGGACCCGAGTCAGCTCTCGGACCTTCAGACTCTCGACGGCTTGCTCTCAAACCTCGGCCTCGCGCCTCCGGTAATGGCGCTGTCTTCTCGTCACCTGTCGTTTCGTTTAGTTAGGGGGCGGCGATGCGAGGCCTCGATCTCTGCGGGAGGGGGCATCATCCTGGTCATCCTGCTGGTTCGACTGCTTCGTCGCTGATCGGAATGGTGTTCAATCTCGGTTGTCGCCTATCGACGTATCGTCAGGCCGGCTATCACGTCGTCTTGGACTTCATCTCCGCCGGGCTTCGCCAGCGGGCCCTCTTCGTCCTTGTGATTCGGCGCGGCAGTTCCATCGGTGGGGGCCCTCCGGCGGGGCCGGGGCTCCTGCCACGAAGTCGTGGTACGACGGTCCTCGCCCCATATCCGCGCCTGACGATCTGGTCGTCTTGTATGTGATCGTCGCGCGCCTGGTCCCCTGCTCCGGCCTTTGTTCATCCCGCAGATCAGATACCGGGCCAGGTTCCGCTGATTGTCGCGCTCGCGGGATTGGCCTGTGGTGGCATCGTTAGATCCTGCGGCCCGCCAGACTTCACGGGAGCTTTCCTGGGGAGATCGGCCGACATGAACGCCACGACCGCCCCGTCCTCATCGGTTACGACGGCTCAGATGCGGCGCGCCGGGCGATTCCGAGCAGCCGAGTCTTGATTCACGGCCGGTGCTGGTGGCGACGGTGTGGGAGCCGGCTCTCGCATACGCCTCGACCGCGATGCCGGGCATGGGCGCGGATCTTGAGCCGGCTCCGCTCGACATCGAAGCCGCGCAGGGGGTCGAGCAGGAGCTTGAGGTTCGCGCTCGTCGCACCGCAGATGAGGGGGCGGAGATCGCGCGGTCCGCCGGGCTTCAGGCCGAGGCGCTCACCGTCGCCGACGAAGTCCAACATAGCCGAGGCGATCGTCGAATCGGCGCGGGAGCGACGCGTAGCCGCGATCGTCGTCGGGTCGCGGGGGTTGACTGGCTGCGGGCAAGGCTGGAGGGCAGTACTTCGAGGGGCAGTCATTAAGCATGCTGCGTGCCCGGTTGCTCGTCACGCACGACGCATTGACTGCCCTCAGGACCCGACGAGCGCGTCGACCTCGATGACTCATTCGTGATGATTCGAGCAGCCGCCCCAGCTTGGTCTGGAAGCTCATCGGGCTTCCGTTCAGGCGAGCAGCTTGGCCTTCGCCTGCTCGAACTCCGCGTCGGAGAGATCGCCCGCTGCTTCAGGTCGCTGAGCTTGTGAAGCTCGTCGGCCGACGAGCTGCCCGCGGTCTCGCGGACATAGGTCTCGAAGTGCTTGCGCGCCTCGGCCTGATCCTTGAGCGTCCGCTCGCGCATGCCCTGGCCGCGGGCGATCAGGTAGACCAGGACACCGAAGAACGGGATCACGATCAGGAAGAGGACCCAAACGGCCTTTCCCCACCCGGACATCTCGTGGTCGCGGAAGAGGTCGCTGATCACGGAGATCAGGATCCAGAACCAGGCGACGAATAGAAAGATCTCGAGGACGGTCAGCAGGGCCTGGCCGAAGGTGAAATCTGCGAGGGGCATCGAAGGAGAACCTCCAGGTCGTTCCGCTGCTCGAGGGCACGCCGTGGTTGGACCCTGACAGCATCTCACGCCGCGCAGCGCGTCGCAGCGCTCAGGACTTGCGCCAGCTCGTCAGCAGCTCGTGGACCGCGGCGGCGCCGACAAGCGGCGCGTCGGGCAGCGCGAGGTGGGCTGGCGCAAGGATGAACGGGCGGGTCTGCGGTCCGCCGAGCCCGCCGTGGAAGGAGATCAGCTCCTCGAACGCGCATCCCTCGTCCAGCTCGGCGTCATAGAAGCTGCCGAGCAGGATGTCGGGGCAGTTCTCGAAGCCGTCGGTGCGCAGGAGATGGCCGGGGGCGCTGGGGGAGAAGGGGGCAAGCGGGTCCTCGCCCTCGATTCGCCCGTCACGGAGGTGGTGGACCCCGGCACCGCCGAGCGCGACCGGGCCAAGCCGGCTCGAGCGGACCATCAACCAGCCGATGTGCGGATGCGCCCGCAGCGCGGCGAGCAGCTGCGGGTGGCTCTCTTCCAGCTCCTCCAGGGTCATCCGGCGCCTCTCCTCCATCAGGCAGATCAGGCCGAGATTGCCGGATCCGAGGACGACGGCTTGCTCGCCCGATACGTCGGTCTTGTCGTGCTTTGCCGGCTCACGGCCCGTCGCCTCGGCGATCGAATGCTGCACCATCGCGCTCTGCTCGTCGCCTCCGGCGACCTCGCCGACTGCGCCTCCGCCCAGCGACCGCTCGACGAGGTCGTCGAGCCCGTAGCCGTTTCGCTGCTTGAACGTCGCACCCTGCGTCTGGCCGTGGTCGGAGAGCACGACGACCTCGATAGGGACGGGGGGCGTAGCGGCGGGCCCTGGCGATACGGTCGAACTGGCGGTCGAGCTTGCGTAACGCCTCCATCGTGTCGGCGCGCTCGAGGCCCGAGTGGTGGGCGACCTCGTCGTAGCTCGCAAAGGTCGCGTACACGGCCGGGCGCCCCCGCATCATGTCGGTGAGGACGCCGAACACGACGAGGTCGCGGACGATCACGCACATTGCGGCTCGCATCAGCGGATAGATGCCGCCGCGATGCCCACGCGGCCGCACGTCGCGCCGCCGCTGGCGCACCGCCGCGACGCGCTCGAGGACGACTTCCCAGACGAACTGCACGAGCGCGCGGTTGACGTTGAATCCGTTCGAGAGGAAGGCGCGGTAGCCCGGGTTCGCCTTCTTCTCGGCCTCGATGCGGCTCACGGTGAGGATCGTCTCTTCGGCCTCGCCGGAGAGCAGGTTGCCGCGGCTGCAGCCACCGTCGGTCAGCAGCCCGCTTCCGTCTGCCAGCCGACGCTCGATTTCGGCGCAGTCCTCGGGCGACGAGCAGACCTTCAGGGTCGCGCTGTGCTTCTCGACCCAGCGAAACGCGGGAATCTCCCTCGTTGGACCCGAGCAGGATCCCGGCCTGGCTGGCGCCGGTCTGGGAAGAGAGGTCGGTCTCCCACTCGGTCAGCCGGTATCCGTCATCGGCGAGCCAGCGAGCCATGTTCGGCGCGTTGCCGCTGGCCATGGCACGCCGCAGGACCGGTAGCGCCAGTCCGTCGATCTCGAGGAACAGGATTCCGGGGACGTCGGTCCTCCGCATCGCGCCCTGGCGCCTGGCGACGCGTTCGATCACCCGCAGCGTGTATTCGTCGTCGTCCTCGGTTCCGAGCACTGCATCGATCCCGATCGAGACGGCGGCGATCACCAGCGAGGCGAGCAACGCATCGCCGAAATCACCGACCGCGACGAAGTCGTGCACGATGTCGTCGGCGAGCATCAGCGCGGCGGCGTCGAGAAAGAGGACCGCAAAGAAGCCGATAAGGATCGTGAACGGCAGCCGCAGTGCCGCAACCATCGGCGGCAGCACGGCATTGAGGATCGCGATGACCGCGGCAACGAGAAAGGCGCCACCGGGAGCCCTCAGGTCGACGCCGGGCACGATCCAGGCGGCGACGTAGACGGATGCCGCGGCGACCAGCCAACCGATGGCCAGGGGGGCCGGCTTGAGGCGCGGCTTCGCCGGCTGCCACCCGATCTCGACGCCAAAGCTCGACGGTGTCACCGCGCCAATCTACGCTGCCCGCATCGCCAGCGCCACGTACATCGGGCACTCCACGGTCCTTTTCGAGATCGGTGGGTCGCGCGTCCTCACCGACCCGATGCTTCGGCAGCGCCTGCTCCACATCCAGCGCCGCGTCCCGCCGCCCGAGCTCGAGCACCTCGGCTCACTGGACGCGCTCCTGATCTCGCACGCCCATCATGATCATCTCGATCCGCCGTCGCTGCGGATGCTGCCCGGGCGCTGCCCGGTCGTCGCCCCGAAAGGAAGCCGCTGGACGGTATGGCGGGGCGGCTTCCGGAAGGTTTTCGAGGTCGAAGCCGGAGAGCGAGTCGAGGTGAACGGCATCGGGATCGAGGCGGTTCCCGCCAGGCACGACGGCCGCCGCTATCCGTTCGGCAGACGGTGGCCTGCCCTCGGGTACCTGCTCGAAGGGCCGCCGAGCGTCTACTTCGCCGGCGACACCGACCTGTTCGAAGAGATGAAGGACCTTGCCGGCCGGGTCGAGATCGCCGCCGTGCCGATCGGTGGCTGGGGGCCGACGATTCCCGAGGGCCATCTGGACCCCGAGCGCGCCGCTCGAGCCGTCGCGACGATCAGGCCTCGGATCGCAATCCCGATCCATTGGGGCACGCTGGTCTCGGGGGGCGCGTATCGGGGTGCTGACCTGGGTGCCCCGGCTCGCGAGTTCGAGCGCCTGGCCGGCCTCGCCGCGCCAGAGGTGGAGGTCAAGGTGCTCGCCCCCGGCGAGCGTCTCGACCTCTGAGCGCGACAGATCTCAGGCGACGCCGGGCTCGGGGGCCTCGGGACCCGGACCGGGCGCCGGCGTCTCCCTCGCATCCCTCTCGGCGGCGGCGCGGGCGCCTGCGAGGTCGGCTGAGATCTTCGCCGCGGCCGAGACAAGAGGGGCCGCCAAGACTAGTCCGATGGTGCCGAACAGGCAGCCGCCGGCGATCGTCACGATCAAGACCGCCAGCGGGTTGAGGCCGAGCGCGGCGCCGTAGGCGACGGGCTGGATGAGCTGCTGCAGCACGCCGTTCGCGAGCAGCACGATCACCGCCATCGCCAGCGCCGTCCCGGATCCCTGGTCTCCCAGGGCGATCAGGACCGCGAACCCCCCCGCCGTCCAGGCGCCGAGGTAGGGGACGTAGCCGCCGAGGAAGGTGACGATGGCAATCGTGCCCGGGAGGGGGACTCCTAGCAGCAGCGCGCCGAGGCCGACGATCAAGGCGCTCCAGAGCGCGACGGCGGTGACGCCGACGAAGTAGCCGCGCAGGGATCCGCTGACCCGGTTGAGCATCGTGTGAGCGAGCGGCATCGGGACGCCGAGATGACGCTCGACGAAGGCGCCGATCGTCGGCCCGTCCTTGAGCAGGAAGAAGAGGCTGAGGGCGGTGAAGGAAAGGAAGATCGCCAGCGAGGCGAGCCTCTCGAGGCCGCCCAGCAGCCCGTGGGTGAGCGCTGTGAAGGCGGAGCTGACGCCGGAGCTCGCCTGCTTGTTGGCGTGACTGGCCGCGTCCGAGTTGACGCCGAGGTGCTTGGCCCACGACTCGACATGGCTGACGCCGTCATGCAGCCTGGCGCTGATGTCGGCGCCCTGGCTGGCGATCCCGGTCAGGACGATCAGGCCGACTCCGAGCGCGACCGCGACGATCGCGAGCAGCACCAGCGCCGCGCTGCCAGCGCGGGGGACGCGGTGCCGGGCCAGCCAATCGACAACTGGCAGCGCGACCGAGGCGATGATCCCCGCCGTCAGCACCGGCATGACGATCGTCTGCGTCGCCGCGAGGAACCAGATTGCACCGGCGAGGGCCGCGGCGACGCCGACCAGCAGCCAGGCGGAGAACCCGAGGTCGCGCAGCCAGCCGGGGGCGGCGAAGACCCCGGTCAGCTCGCCGGGCTCGAACTCGATGAACTCGTCCCCGGCGCCGGCTCCTTCGCCTTTCCGATGTCGCACCCTGCCCCGGAACCACGCGCGCTCGCGACTCATGGCAGGCCAGTATTGCGACGGCTACGGCGGTATCCGTGAAGCTGCCTGCGTCTATTTGAGGAGCTCAAAGATGAAGTAGATGATCACGACCAGGTTGACCAGCCAGGCATTGCCGGTCAACCAGTCGCGAATCCCGGGCATCGCCTCGCGCGCCCGGCGGCCGAGCAGCAGGTAGCCGAGGATCGGCAGGGCCATCAGCAGTGTGGTGGCGGCCACGAGCGGCCAGCCATGGAGCAGGTTGTCGTGATTGTCGTGAAGCCAATGGACAGTGGAGATGACCGCGACGATGTCGGTCGGCATCAGGAGGATGAGGAGGAACCCAAGGCTGAAGGCCCGCTTTGGCCCGGCCTGCTGAAGGGTTGTCATCCACTTTGGGACGCTGGCGTCATGGCGGCCCAGGAAGGTGTGGATACCGGCAAGCGCCAACAATCCCGCCACCACGTAGTCGGCGGTGCTCGGGCCCGAACCCGATGGTGGATTGATTCCCACCGCCTCGTAGAGCCCGAACCAGATCAGCATGCTGAGACTGGCGGCGAGCAGGACGCCGGTCAGCATTGCGCCGGAGTTCTTGACCGGCTCTTGGCTCGTGACCAGGAAGATCGCAGTCAGGATCTGCGGCCCCATCACCATGATCAGGGACAGCGGCAGGATTTGGAGCTGAGTCGAGTCCACGTGGGCGCCGGCGATCCTATGCCTAGCTCGCGGACTTTGCCCAGTCCGGTTTGGCGCATAGATTGATCGGCGGCTCCAAGCGATGAAGAACCGCTCGACAATCCTGATTCTCGGCGCTGCCCAGTTCATCATGGTCCTCGACACGACGGTGATGAACGTGTCGATCTCGCAGGTCGTCGCGGACCTCGACACGACTGTCTCGGCCGTCCAGCTCGCGATCACGGCCTACGCGCTGGTGATGGCGGCTTTCATGCTGACCGGCGCCAAGCTCGGCGACATGTACGGGCGGCGGCGAATCTTCTCGATCGGCCTCGGGATCTACGGCGCCGGCTCCCTGATCACCGCCCTGAGCCCAAGCGTCGGGGTCCTGCTCTTTGGCTGGTCCTTCACCGAGGGGCTTGGCGCCTGCCTGGTGATCCCGGCGATTGCGGCTCTGACCGCCGCGAACTACACCGGACGCGAGCGGGCGCTCGCCTTCGGCCTGCTCGGCGGCATCGCCGGCGCCGGCGTCGCGGCCGGCCCGCTAATCGGCGGCTTCGTGACCAGCGCCCTCACCTGGCGAGTCGTTTTCGCGGGAGAGACCGTCGTCGTGGCGGCGGTGCTCCTCTTCGGAGTGAGCCGAATCAAGGACTCGCCCCCCGTCGGTCGCGAGACCCTCGACCGGGTCGGCGCGGGGCTCTCCGCCCTCGGGCTGGCGCTGGTGGTCTTCGGGATCCTCAAGAGCAGCCAGTGGGGCCTGATCACCCCCACCGCGCCGCCGGCGATCGGCGGAACCGAGATAACCCCGTTCGGGCTCTCGGTCGTCCCATTCATCGTCGCGGCAGGCTTCCTCGTCCTGATCGGGTTCAGGCACTGGGAGCAGCGGCAGGCGCGAGTGGGAAGCGAACCCCTGCTGCAACCCGGCCTGCTGTCGTCCAACCGGCAGCTGCGCGGCGGGCTGGGGATGTTCGTCTCCTCCTACCTGATCATGGCGGGCAGCTTCTTCGTCCTGCCGCTCTATCTGCAGCTGGTCCTCGGCAAGGACGCGCTTCACACCGGCATCGCGATCCTGCCCATCTCGATCGCGATGATCGTCGCCGCGGTAGTCGGCGGGCGGCTCGGGGACAGGGTCGCGCCGCGAAGGATCGTGAGAGTGGGCCTCGTCATCCTCTTCGTCGGGCTGATCGGCTTGCTCTCGTCGATATCGCCGCAACTCACCTCGCCCGGCTTCTCGATCTCGCTTGCCTTCTTCGGGGCGGGGATCGGCCTCGTCGTGTCGCAGCTGGGAAACGTCGTCATGTCCTCGGTCGACGAGTCGCGCAGCAGCGAGGTCGGTGGCCTCCAGGGCGCGTCCCAGAGTCTTGGCTCCTCGCTGGGAACGGCGGTCATCGGCGCGATCCTGCTCGCCGGGCTGACGACCGGCTTCCACGACCGCATCCGCGCCGAGCAGAACATCCCGGCTACCGTCCAGAAACAGATCCTCGGCGGCACCGAGGAGGGCGTGGCGATGGTCTCCCGGCCGACCGTCGAAGCGACCGTGAAGAAGGCCGGCCTGCCGCCGCAGCAGGCGCAGGCCGTCATCGACGACTACGGCGATGCGCAGATCGACGCTCTGAAGCGCGCCCTGCTGGGGGCGTCGTTCTTCGCCCTGGTCGCCCTCTGGCTGGCCGGCGATCTCCCCGGCTCAAGCCTCGCGGAGACAGGATCGGGCCAGCCGGCTGCCCGCAGAGCCAAACCGGGGCCAATTCCGGAGACTTAGCCGCCCGGCTGACGCGGCGATGAGCGTTGCTCGAGCCGGGCTTCGATGGCTTCGAGGCGGGCGGCGATGCGATCGAGCTTCGCCTCGACCGGCTCCGCCTCAGCCGGCCGGCGCTGGCGCGCCTGCTCGACCAGCAACGCGGTCACCGAGGCAGTGACCAGGGATATGAAGGCGATTCCGTTCAGCATCACGACGGCCGCGATCAACCGCCCGGCCGTTCCGTGCGGGACCAGGTCCCCGTATCCGACTGTGGTGACTGTCTGGATCGCCCACCACATCCCCTCGCCGACGCTGTCGAAGTCCTTGTGGTCGAAGAGCCTGATCGCGATCCCGCCGGCGACCGTGACCAGGGTCGTCGTCGCGATGATGACGGCGACCGCGCGCCGGGCCGTGAGGGGACGGGTTCCCACCCTGCGGGCCATCCAGGGCAGAAACCCTCGTTCGGGTGGCGGGGCGGAATCGTTCATGCGCGGGCCGCGGCGGCGCGGAGTCCTCGATCCAGTATTGCGCCCGCGACGGCGGTAGCCGCTCCGGTCGGGCCGGCTCAGTCCGCGTCTTGCTCGGCGGTGAGCCTTCCGTCCTGTACCGCCTGCCGGACCGCCGCGTAGTCGCGCTCGTTCTGATCCGCGTATCTCTCCGCGAAGTCGGCGATCGCGCCGTCGAACTTGGCGCTCTTGCCGAGGTAGGCGGCGATCGCGACGCGATCGCCGGAGCGGGCATGCGCTCGCGCCAGGGTCCCCCCGCAGACCTGGGCGTAGACCTCCATCGCCTGCGGCGACATCTTCTCGACCAGGGCCGACCCCTTCGCGTCCCAGAGCTGGCGCATGTAGAAGGTCCGCTTCTTGCCGTCGACTCCCGGCCCGGTCAGCCAGCCGAGGAAGATGTCGCTGGCCGCCTGCATCATCCGCTGTCCGACGACCACCCGCTGCCCCGGGTGGTCGAACTCGCTGGCGCCGGCGTACGGCTCGAGCACCGATGCCTCGGCTTCCTTGACCTGCAAAAAGAGCGGGTCGTCCTCGTCGCGGCCGACGAAGAGGGCGACGAAGGCGCGGGTGCCGACGCTGCCGACGCCGACCACCTTGCGAGCGCTGTGCACGTACCGGTAGCCGTCGAAGAGATGGCGCTGATGTTCGGCGAGGCTTGAGCGATAGCTGTCGAGGATTCCCTTGATCCCCTCCTCGGCGCGGTCGCCGTCGACCCCGGGCAAAAGCTCCTCGAGCGGCACGATCAGCGGCGGGTCGCTGACGATCCGCAGCTCGCCGTCGACCCGGTGGGTGAGCTTCGAAAGCGCCCGGTAGCGATCCTTGGCCTCGGCCTTGGCGACGTTTCGGTCAAATCGCTTTTGCGTCTCGCGGTCGACCTGGTCTCGCCAGCGCTGCTCGATCGCGCCCTGGTCGAGCCGCAGGTACCAGACATCGAGATTCGTCATCGAGCTCAGCGCCCGGACCGTCTCGCGATACCGGCGCGACACCGTCTTGACGACCGCGCGGCGCTCAGCCTCATCGAAGCCCCGATCGCGTCCGGCGACGGCAAAGCTCGCGGCCAGCCTCTTCAGGTCCCACTCCCAGGGGCCGGGAAGCGTCTCGTCAAAATCATTGAGGTCGAAGACCATCTTGCGATCGGGGGCGCTGAAGCCACCGAAGTTCGAGAGGTGCGCGTCCCCGCAGGCCTGCACGGAGAACCCCGAGGTCGGGGTGTGCTCGAGGTCCGCGGCCATCAGCGCGGCCGCACCCCGGTAGAAGGTGAAGGCGGAGACGAGCATGCGCCCGTAGCGCAGCGGGACCAGCTCCTGGACGCGCGACTCGGACTGCCGCTCGAGTATCTCGACCGGGTCGGCGCGGTCGGCTGCGGGCTCCCACTCGGCGTGCGCGGACCGGGGTGCGTCGCGGCGGGCCGCCTTTCCGGCCTCGGCCCGCTCGGTCACCGAGCGGCTCGACCCCCGGCTCTCGCGACGGTCGGTCGCCGCGGTAGCCATCAGTATCCGGTGCCGGTCTTGACCTGCTCGCGCTCGGACTTGTGGGCGCCGCCCTTTTCGTCGAGGGTGGCGCAGGCCTCCGCTATGTCGTCCGCAAGGGTGTCGACCTGGGCTCTGCTGAGCGTCTCCTTGACGAGCGCCCGCATGATCGTCACGTCCTGTGCGTTCGGCGGCAGGGTGTAGGCGGGGACCATCCAGCCGCGCCCGGCCGAGAGCTGCCAGGCGAGGTCGAACTCGTCGTAGTCGCGCTCGCCGGCGAGCTTGAAGGCAACGAGGGGAAGCTGCTCCTCGTCGCTGCCGATCAGCTCGAACCGGCCGCTCGCCTCCAGGTGCCCGGCGAGGGCCTGGGCGTTCTGGCGCATCACGTCGATCACGTAGGTGTAGCCCTCGCGCCCGAGGCGGACGAGGTTGTAGTACTGGGCGAGGACCATCGACGCCCCGGTCGAGAAGTTCAGCGTGAAGGTCGCGTCGGTCTTGCCGAGGTAGTTCTCGTAGAAGACGAGGTCCTCGGCGAGGTCGGCCTTCTCGCGGAACACGAGCCAGCCGATGCCGGGGTAGACGCCGCCGAACTTGTGCCCCGAGACATTGATCGAGCGCACCTGCTCGAGCCGGAAATCCCACTCCGAGTCGGGGTATATGAAGGGCCAGACGAAGCCGCCGCTGGCGGCGTCGACGTGCAGCGGGACGTCGAGGCCCTTGTCGCTCCGCAGGTCGACCAGCATGTCGTTGATCCCCACGATGTCGTCCCGATGCCCGGTGAAGGTGGTCCCGAGCACCGCGGCGACGCCGATCGTGTTCTCGTCGACGTGCGGCTCGACGTCCGCGGGACCGATCGTGTACTTGTGCTCCTGCAGGGGCACGATCCGGGGCTCGACGTCGAAATAGCGGCAGAACTTCTCCCAGACGACGTGCACGTCGCCGCCGAAGACGAGGTTGGGCCGGTCGGCCGGCTTGCCGTCCGCCTCGCGGCGCTTGCGCCATTTCCATTTCAGCGAGAGCGCGCCGAGCATGATCGCCTCCGAGGAGCCCTGGCAGCGGGCTCCGGTTGTCTCGCCGGGCGCGTGGTAGAGGTCGGCGAGCATGCGGATGCAGCGCTGCTCGATCTCCGCGGTGCGCGGGTACTCGGCGTGGTCGATGAAGTTGCGGTGCAGGTTCTCGGCGATGATCCGCTGCGCCTCCGGCTCCATCCAGGTGGTCACGAAGGTGGCCAGGTTGTGCGGCGGGTCGCCGTCGAGGACCATCTCCTCGCCGATCAGCCGCAGCGCCTCGATCGACTCCATGCCGGTCTCCGGAAAGCGCTCGGCGGGCGCCTCCTTGGTCAGGAACTCGATCCCGAGCCGGGCGCCGGTGCTATTCCGCTGTGTTGTCATCGCCGTCCATGGGTAGCACATGTGTCGCGCGTCGCATCATGCGAAGCGCTGAGCTCGTGCGGGCACGAGCCTACCCCGAAGCAGGCCGCGTCGCCAGCGCTCGGGTCGAAGTCCTCGGCGGAGGTGGCTCTCTATCCTGTCCCTCCGATGGCTTCCGGCCGCGCCACACTCAAGGCGAGCGCCCGCAGCGAGTTCGGCTCGCGGGAGAGCCGCCGCCTGCGCCGCCAGGGACTGGTCCCCGGCGTCGTCTACGCGAACGGGGAAGAGGCCCGGCCCTTCCAGGTTCCGGAGCGCGACGCGCGGGCGGTGCTCTCGGAAGGGCATGCGCTCTTCGACATCGAGATCGAAGGGGCCGCCACCGTGCCCGTCGTCGTCAAGGAGCAGCAGCGCCATCCGGTGCGCGGCGACCTCCAGCACCTCGACCTCAACGAGGTAAAGCTCGACGAGGCGATCCAGGCCGAGGTGCCGATCGAGGTCGAAGGCGCCGAGGACGCCCCGGGAACCAAGGAGGGCGGCGTGCTCGAGCACATCACCCGCGAGGTGACCGTCGAGGCGCTTCCGACCGAGATTCCCGACCGCATCGTCGTCGACGTCTCGCAGATGGACATCAACGACACGATCCAGCTGTCCGCCGTCACCCCGCCGCAGGGAGCGACCTTCGTCGCCGACGACCTCGAGGAGGTCACGATCGCGACCCTGACCCCGCCGCGGCTCGAGAAGGAGCTCGAGGAGATCGAAGAGGAGGCGGCACTGGTCGGCGAAGAGGGCGAGGAGGCAGAGGTGCCCGAGGGCGTGGAGGTTCCGGAGGGCGAGGAGGCGCCGGAGGGCGAAGAGGGCGCCGAGGATGGCGAGGGCGCCGGCGAGGCCGACTCGGGCGAGGAGAGCTAGCTGCGGCTGTTCCGTCGCCGGACTGAGGCTGAGCAGAGTGGGCACCCGCCGCCCGCGGCGGAAGCGGAGCTGAGCACGCGGGCGGGCAGTGATTCTCGAATCCTCGTAGTCGGCCTGGGCAACCCCGGCCGGGAGTACGAGGGCACCCGGCACAACCTCGGCTTCGCGATCGCCGCGGAGCTCTCGCGGCGCTTTGATCTGCCCAAGCCCCGCAACAAGTTCAACGGGCTGATCGCCGAGGGCCGGGCCGGGCCAGGTGGCCCGCGCGTTGCGCTGCTGCAGCCGCTGACCTTCATGAACGAATCCGGCAGCTCGGTCGGGCCGGCGCGCGGCTCGCTCAAGGTGGCGCTCGACCACGTCGTCGTGCTGCACGACGAGATCGACTTGCCGTTCGGAGAGGTGCGCACGAAGCTCGGCGGGGGGGTCGCCGGTCACAACGGCCTGCGCAGTCTCAGCGGGGCTCTGGGCGGACCCGACTTCTGGCGCCTGCGGGCCGGTGTCGGGCGGCCCGCCTCATCCGACCCTGAGATCGTCTCCAGCTACGTGCTCTCGCGCTTTCGCGAATCGCCCCGGCAAGTCGATGAGCTGGTCGAGCGGGCGTGCGGGGAGGCCGAGCGGCTGCTGGAGCAGATCGCCGGCGGGGGGGAAGAGCGGGAGGAGAGGTCGTGACAGACGACGCGCCGGCGGTCGGCTACCAGGTCGGCGACGACGGCGTCGCGGTGCTGCGGCTGCAGCGACCGAAGGCCCGCAACGCGATCAACACAGCGATGCTGGAGGCGATGCTGGCGCGCCTGCGCGAGGGGCGCGACGACGAGGCGGTCCGCGTCCTCGTCGTCTCCTCCTCCGATCACATGGGCCTCTCCGCCGGCGCCGACGTGCGCGAGCAGCTCGACGAGGCGGGCGGCGTGCGGCGCATGCAGCTATTCGCCGACCTATACGACGGCCTGACCGGGTTCCCGAAGCCGACCCTCGCCGCCTGCCACGGCGACGTGATCGGCGCCGGCGCCGAGATCGCCGTCGCCTGCGACCTGCGGGTTGGCGGCTCGAACCTGCGGATGCGCTTTCCCGGCGCCGCTCTCGGGGTCCCGGTCGGCCCGGCGCGACTCGTCACCCTCTGTGGGCTGGCGGCCGCCAAGTACCTGCTGCTCAGCTCCCGCTTCGTCGCCGCTGACGAGGCGCTGCGCCTTGGCCTCGTCAATCGGGTCGCTCCGGCGGCCGGGACCGAGGAAGCCGCGATCGAGCTGGCGCTCGAGATCGCTCAGCACCCGCCCGAGGCGGTGAGCCGCCTGAAGCGGATGCTGCACGACTGGGACGGCGTCGAGGAGCGCGCCGCCCGCGAGGGCGAGGGTCAGGTCGAGTGGCAGCGCTCGGGCCCGGGGCTGCCGCGCCGCGACTAAATTGCCAGCCGAGCTACCAGCAGGCGGTTGCCAGGCCCAGAGCCTCGCAAACCCTTGCCATGCGCGCAGGGGGCAGCTCGGCTATCAGCGAGCGCAGCTGTCGCTTGGGGACGACGCGGATGTTGTCGATGCTGAGGACGCAGGCGGCCGGCATCCCGTCCGACTGGTCGAGCTCGACCTCGGTGGGAAGGCCGCGAATCCGGGTCGTTGCGGGAGCGATCAGCACCCTGCTGAGGACCGGTATCGCCTCATCGCGGGTCAGGATGCAGACGGGCCGACGTTTCGGCGGCTCGGCAAGCCACCAAACCTCGCCCCGCTTCACCACGACTCCTCTTCGAGCGTCTCGAGGCCGGATCGCTTCGCCCAGCGAAGCTCCCATTCCTGCTCTGGGAAGCGCCGGTAGCCCTCGGCGTAGCGACGGGCAATCGCGGCGTCGTAGGCGGGATGAAGATGCGACTCAACCGCTTCGCGGATCAGCGCTGAGCGCGACACATGCCGCCGGGCGGCCTCCCGGTCCAGGGCGGCAAGCAGGTCGTCGCTGAGCTGCACCAGTGTCTGCTTGCGGGCGATGACCATATGGTAATCAAATGGTCAGGCGTCAGGCAGTAGCATCCCAGGCACGGTCGAGCCAATGCCCGACCGAAGTCGCCGGATCGCCGCATCCGGTTGGTCTGCATGCGCGCACGGCATCCCAAGCACCGAAACGATGAGCCTTCGCCCCCTACTTGACTCGGCCTTCGATGACGCCCGCTATCGGACGCTCGCCAACCGAGTCGCGGGCGGCGAGCATGCGGTCACGGCGCGCATTTCCGCCACGCTGCGACCCTTCCTGCTCGCGGCGCTGCTCGAGGACGACCGCGTGCTGGCCGGTCCGGCCCTGATCGTCGCCCCCGACGACCGCTCGGCCCGCCAGCTGGCCGCCGAGATGCGCTCCTTCCTGGCTCCACGCCGGGTTCGCTACTACCCCTCGCGGGGGACAGGCTACGCGTCGCACGTCGCACCCCCGGCCCATCTGGTCGGGCTGCGCATCGACGCGCTCGACGCCCTGACGTCGGAGCCCGACCCGATCGTGGTGGCAAGCGCGATCGCGCTTGCCGAGGCGGTTCCCGACGCTTCGTTGCGGCCGGCCGGCTTCGCGATCGCGCGCGGCGAGGAGCTCGACCTCGGCGCCGTCGCCGACGACCTCGTAGCCGCCGGCTACGAGCGCACGGACCAGGTCACCGAGCGGGGCCAGTTCGCGGCCCGCGGCGGGATCCTCGACGTCTACCCGGCGACCGAGGAGCGCGCGGTGCGAATCGAGCTGTTCGGCGACGAGGTCGAGTCGCTGCGCTGGTTCTCGACCTTCACCCAGCGCTCGCTCGGCGACGCCGAGCGGGTCGAGCTCGCGCCGGCGGCGGAGCTCGCTCTCCAGCACCGAGAGCTCGCGGAGATGGCCGCCGCGGAGGCGAGCGAGGGGGCTGAGCCGCCGGATCTGGCGGACGTGGTTCCGATCGCTGACTTCCGAGCCCCGCTTGACTCTGTGCCCGAAAGCGCCGCTGTGGTGCTCGCAGCCGACGACGAGATCGAGCCGGCGCTGCGCGATCACTGGGAGGACGTGACGACGGCGATGCACGACGCCGACGCCCGGCGCCTCTACGTCGACGTGGCGGCGCCGCTGGCCGCGCGCGCATCGCTCTCGATAACCGGGACCGGCCCCGATGACCCGGAGGCGTTTCGCGCCGCTCGCGCCGAGTCGCCCGCTCGCAGCGTCAGCGAGGCCGAAGGCGAGATCGAGAAGCTGACCCGCTCCGGCTACCGCGTCGTGGTCGCCTTCGACCGCCGCGGCGAGGCCGAGCGGGCGCGATACAACCTCGATCGCATCGACGCCCGCTTCCTCGAGGGCGGACTGCTGCCCTCCGAAGGCGCGCTGCTGCTCGCCGAGGCGCCCCTGCGCGAGGGGTTCCTGTCTCCGGAGCTGCGCCTCGCGGTCTTCCCGTTCCGGCGCCTCGTCCACCGCCGCCGCGCCGCCGCCGAACGGCCGAGCCGCCGCGCCCGCCTCGCCTTCAGCGACCTGCGGGTCGGCGACCACGTCGTTCACGAGGACCACGGCGTCGCCCGCTTCGCCGGCTTCGAGACCCGCGAGGTCGGCGGCGTGACCCGCGACTACCTCTACCTCGAGTACCGCGGGGAGGACCGCGTCTACGTGCCCACCGACCAGCTCGCGAAGCTGAGCCGCTACATCGGCGCCGGGACCGAGCCCTCGCTCTCGGCGCTCGGCGGCAAGCGCTGGGAGAACATGAAGGCGCGGGCACGCCGCGCCGCCGGTCAGATGGCCGGGGAGCTGCTCAACCTCTACGCCGAGCGCCGCACCCGCAAGGGTCACGCGTTTCCGCCCGACTCCGAGTGGCAGATCTCCTTTGAGCAGGCGTTCCCGTATCGCGAGACGGCCGACCAGCTCGACGCGATCGAAGCCGTCAAGGGCGACATGGAGGCCGATCGGCCGATGGATCGGCTGGTCTGCGGCGACGTCGGCTACGGCAAGACCGAGGTGGCCCTGCGGGCAGCGGTCAAGGCCGCCTCGGACGGCAAGCAGGTCATGATGCTGGTCCCGACGACGATCCTCGCCCAGCAGCACTTCGGGACCTTCACGGAGCGCCTCGCCGACCTGCCCTTCACCGTCGAGGCTGTATCAAGGCTTCGCAAACCGGCCGACACGAAGGCGGCGCTGGCGGGATTCGAGGCCGGCAAGGTCGACATCCTGATCGGCACCCACCGGCTGCTCTCCCGTGACGTCCGCGCCAACGACCTCGGGCTGTTGATCGTCGACGAGGAGCAGCGCTTCGGCGTCAAGCAGAAGGAGCTGCTGCGGCAGATGAAGCTGCGCGTCGACGTGCTCTCGCTTTCCGCGACTCCGATCCCGCGCACCCTGCAGATGTCGCTGGCCGGGCTGCGCGACATCTCGGTGATCGAGACCCCGCCCGAGGGGCGGCGGCCGATCCGCACCTACGTCGGGCCCTGGGAGGAGGATCTGGTCAAGCGGGCGATCGAGCGCGAGCTCAGCCGCGGCGGCCAGGCCTTCTTCCTGCACAACCGGATCGAGACCCTGCACGAGGTCGCCGAGCGCCTGCGTGCCCTCGTGCCCGACGCTCGCTTCATCGAGGCCCACGGGCAGATGGAGGACGCAGAGCTGGAGCAGTCGATGCTGCGGTTCCTGCGCGGCGACGCCGACTGCCTGGTCGCGACGACGATCATCGAGTCGGGGCTCGACATCCCCTCCGCCAACACGCTGATCGTCGAGCGGGCCGACCAGCTCGGGCTCGCGCAGGCCTACCAGATCCGCGGCCGCATCGGCCGCTCCCGCGATCGCGCCTTCGCCTACATGCTCTATCCATCCCCGGCGGCTCTCACTCCCGACGCCGGGGCGCGGCTATCGACCCTCTCCGACCACACGGAGCTCGGCTCCGGGTTCCGGATCGCGATGCGGGACCTCGACATCCGCGGGGCAGGCAACCTGCTCGGCGACGAGCAGTCCGGGCACGTCGCCGCGGTCGGCTTCGAGCTCTACTGCCAGATGATCGACGACGCGGTCGAGTCGATGGACACCGACGGCGAGGGCGAACCGGCCCGCGAGCCGCTGCGCTTCGATGTCCCCGTCGACGCCTACCTGCCCGCCGACTACATTCCCTTCGAGGCAGCGAAGATCGAGCTGCACCGTCGCGTCGCCGCAGCTCGCGAGCCCGGCGAGCTGCGCGAGATTCGCGACGAGCTCGACGACCGCTTCGGCCCTCCGCCGCCCGAGGCCGCCAACCTGCTCGAGCTGCAGCGGGCCCGCATCGAGCTTGCGGCGGCCGGCGCGGGCCGGGTCGAGTTCCGGGGCGGGCGGCTCAGCGTCACCGACGTCGAGCTTGACTCCGAGCAGGTGGCCGCGCTGCGCGAGCGCGTCGATGGGGTGATCTACGAGTGGCGCGACCGCGTCGTGGCGCTGCGGGTCCCGGACCAGCCCGAAGCCCGGCTCGGCGCCGTCGTCGCGCTCGGGGCGGCGCTCGGGGAGGCAAAGCGCGCCGTCGTCGCGCCTGCCTGAGCAGCCCGGCTGGCTCCCCCGCACCTTCCCGTGGGGACTACTGGTTATGCTGCCCGGCTCGTGGGCACTATCCGCAAGCAGAAGCGCACGCCGTTGATTCTCTTCGGCGCCGCCGTCGTGATCTTCTTCGTCGGCTTTGCGATCTTCCAGGGCATCGGTCACCCCAGCGTGCCCGGCGACGACGTCGCCGTGGTCGAGGACGCACCCGCGGGGCTCGGCGACCTGACCCGGGTCGACTTCAATCGCGCCCTCGCGCAGACCGCCGCCCGCTCCGGCGTCAAGGCGGTCCCGAAGCCCGGCAGCGCCCAGTACGAGCAGCTCAAGCAGGGCGCGATGAACGACCTCCTCGACCGGGTCTGGATCCAGGGCGAGGCGGCCGACCTCGGCATAACCACGACCCCCAAGGAGGTCTCGAACCTGCTCAAGCAGACGATCCAGCAGAACTTCAAGAGTCAGGCCGAGTTCCAGAAGTTCCGCGAGCAGTCGCACTTCACGAACAAGGACATCCAGGATCGAATCCGCCTGCAGATCCTCAGCAACAAGATCCAGCAGAAGGTCCTGGCCGGCCTGCCGAGCGTGACCAGCTCGGAGGTCAGCGACTACTACAACGCGGCCAAGGCACAGTTCGAGCAGCCCGCGACCCGCGACGTGCGCCTGGTCCTGAACAAGGACAAGGCGAAAGTGGAGCAGGCTCTCGCGGCGCTCCAGAAAGATGACTCCGACGCGTCCTGGAAGAAGGTCGCGGCGCAGTTCTCGACCGACCCCTCCTCGAAGGACAACGGCGGCCTGCGTCCAAGCCTCTCCGATGGCCTGCTGGAGCAGCCGCTCAACGACAAGGTCTTCTCGACCTCCAAGGGGGAGCTAGTCGGCCCGGTCAAGACGCCGCTCGGCTACTACGTGTTCGAGGTCGAGAAGATCACCCCCGGCCGCACCCTGCCGCTGAACCGATCGACGCAGGCCCAGATCCGCAGCCAGTTGACGCAGCAGCACCAGCAGGACGCGTTCAGCCAGTTCGTCAACAACTTCGGCGGCAAGTGGAGGGCGAGGACGTTCTGCGCCGCCGGCTTCGTGATCGACCGCTGCAACAACTTCGCCGGCGGTCGCCCCGCGAACGCGCCGGCCGGCTGCTTCGAGGCCCATCCGAAGGGCGGGCGCCCGGACGCCTGCCCCGCACCGGTGCAGCAGCTTGCCCCGGCGCTGCCGGGCAGCGTCTCGGTCGTCACCCCGCAGGGCACGCGGCTGCCACAGCGGCCGGTAGTGCCCGCTCAGCCGCAGACGCCGAGCGGCATCGGCGGCGCGCTGCCCCAGGGCTCGGTCCCGCAGGGCGCGGCTCCGCAGGGCGCGGCGCCGACCACCGGGACCTCCCCCTAGAGCCTGCGCCGACGGGTGAGCGGCCCTAAGCGCAACGCCGCGGCGGTAGAGGCTCTCGACGAGACAACCCGGCGCCTGCGTCGCGAGTGCCCCTGGGACCGGGAGCAGGACGAGCGCTCGATCGTCCCCCACACGGTCGAGGAGGCCTACGAGCTCGCCGACGCGGCGGCTAGCCACGACGACGGTCGCATCGTCGACGAGCTCGGCGACGTCCTCTTCCAGGTCCACTTCCTCTCCCTGTTGCTCGAGGAGCGCGGCGCCGGCGACCTGGCGGGGGTCGCCGACAGTTGCCGTGCGAAGCTGATCCGCCGCCACCCGCACGTGTTCGGTGAACAGACAGAGGCTGAGCAGGGTGGGCACCCCCCGCCCGCGGCGGACGCGAAGCGAGGCGCGAGTGATTTGAATGATCTGAGTCGAGCGCCGAGCGAGCAGGCACGCGGGCGGACAGTGATTCCGTTCAGACGAGCGATGACGTTCTGACCCAGTGGGACCGGATCAAGCGCGAGCAGGAGGGACGCGGAGCCGCCGGGCCTTTCGCGGACCTGCCGGAGAACCTGCCCGCTCTCCTCTACGCCCGCAAGCTGCAGCGGCGGGCGCTCACGGCCGGGGAGGAGGCCGATCCGGCGGACGCCGCGCGGGCGCTTCGCGAGGCCGCCGACGATCTCTCCGGACTTCTCGAGCAGGGCGAGAGCGCCGCGCCGAGCGCCGGCCCGGCGCAGCGCCAGCGGGTCACCGTGGCGCTCGGCGAGCTGCTCTTCACGGCGGTCGACGTGGCTCGCCGGATGCGTGCCGACCCGGAGCTGGCGCTGCGCTCGTCGGCGGCCCGCTTTCGCGAGTTGAAAGACTCCGCTGAGCGATGATCGCTGCGAAGCCATGAGCCAGATCGAGCGCATCCACGCCCGCCAGATCCTCGACTCGCGCGGCAACCCGACCGTCGAGGTCGAGCTAGCCCTGCAGGGCGGCGCGAAGGGGCTCGCCGCGGTGCCCTCGGGGGCGTCGACCGGGGAGTTCGAGGCGGTCGAGCTGCGCGACGGCGGCGAGCGTTGGGGAGGCAAGGGGGTCGAGCGGGCGGTCGGCAACGTAAACGGCGAGATCGCCGAGGCGCTGACCGGGGCCAGGGCGGCCGAGCAGTCGGCCCTCGATCAGACCCTGATCGAGCTCGACGGCACCCCCAACAAGGGCAGGCTGGGCGCCAACGCGATCCTCGGGGTCTCGCTGGCGGCGGCGAAGGCGGCGGCGGCGGAAGCCGAGCAGCCTCTCTACGCCTATCTGGCGGGGATCTACGGCGGCGGCGAGGCGCGGGTGCTTCCGGTGCCGATGATGAACGTGCTCAACGGCGGAGCCCACGCCGACAACTCGGTCGACTTCCAGGAGTTCATGATCGTCCCGACCGGTGCCTCCAGCTACCCGGAGGCCCTGCGCCAGGGAGTCGGGACCTTCCAGGCGCTGAAGGGCATCCTGCACGGACGCGGCCTTTCGACTGCGGTCGGCGACGAGGGCGGATTCGCGCCCGACCTCGACTCCAACGAGGCCGCGCTGGAGAACCTGATCGCCGCGATCGAGGCCGCCGGGCTGGAGCCGGGGCGCGACGTCCACATCGCGATGGACCCGGCGACGAGCGAGTTTTTTGAGTCCGGCTCCTACGTGCTCGAGCATGAGGGGCGAAGCCTCTCCGCCGACGATCTCGCCTCCTACTGGGACGATCTGCGCTCGCGTTACCCCGTGGTCTCGATCGAGGACGGGATGGACGAGGAGGACTGGGCGGGCTGGAGGATGCTGACCGAGCGAATCGGGTCCGAGGTGCAGCTGGTCGGCGACGACAACTTCGTGACCAGCCCGGAGCGGTTGCGGCGCGGGATCGAGGAAGGGGTGGCCAACTCGATCCTCGTCAAGGTGAACCAGGTCGGAACCCTGACCGAGACCATGGAGGCCATTCACGTCGCCGCCGACGCCGGCTACACGGCGGTGATCTCGCACCGCTCCGGAGAGACCGAGGACACCACGATCGCCGATCTCGCGGTGGCCACGGGGGCCGGCCAGATCAAGACAGGCGCCCCTTCGCGGACCGATCGAACCGCCAAGTACAACCGGCTGCTGCGGATCTGCGAGGAGCTGGGAGACACGGCCACCTATCCCGGGCTGGCGGCATTCAAGAGGTGAAGCGCCGAGCAGGGCGGGGCGGAGCGGGCGGGGCCGCCGATGCAGGCGCTCGTTCATCGGCCCAGGCGTGGAAGGCATGTCGGCGGCGGGCGCGAAGGGACCGCCATGGCGGCTCGTGCCCACGCCGGGACAAGGGTTCGGAGGCGCACCGACCCGAAGCGCGGCGCGACGCCGGCCCGCCGCGCGCCGCAGGCCCGCGGTGCGACGGGGCGCGAGCCGGGTCCGTTGGGATCGGCTCGGCCGGGTGGCGCTGGTGGTCGTCCTCGGCGCGATTCTCCTCTCTTACCTCAACCCACTGGTCTCTCTCGTCCATGTCTATCGCGGTTCCAGCGCGGCCAAGGAGCACCTGCACGCGCTGGTGCTCGAGAACAAGCGCCTTCACGCGCGCGTCCAGTCGACCGACGACCCAGCGGTGCTGGAGCGCGCCGCACGCCGACAGGGGCTGATCATGGCCGGCGAGCGCGCCTACGTGGTCCACGGCCTGAGTCGCTGAGCGCCGGGCATCGATGATGAGCGCCGGGGGCTACGTCGCCGGCGTCGTCGAGCTGGCGATCGTCCTCGGCTCGCTCGGTTACGCGGCGACTCGAATTCGGGCCCGATTGCTGCCAGGCTGGGAGGGAGCGCCGGCCCGCCTCGCCGAAGCGATCCTCGCGATCGCGCTGCTGATCTGGGTCGGCGAGCTGCTCGGCGTCGTCGGCCTGCTGCGCGAAGCGACGCTGGTGATCGCCTGTGGTCTCCTCGGGCTCGCCTCGACACGACTCGGCCGGCCGCGGCCCGCTGCAAGCCCTCCCGCGCCGCCGCCGCTGGAGCCGCTGGCGGTGCTGATCGCCGTCGGCGTGATCGGCGTGCTGTTCGCGCACTGGGGACTGCAGACGAAGGTGGCGCTCAACAACGGGATCGGCAACTTCGACTCGCTTTGGTACCACATGCCTTACGCCGCGGACATCGCCCAGAGCGGCTCGGTGACCGGCTTCCATCACACCGAGACGGTCTTTCTGAATTGGTTCTATCCCCAGAACTCGGAGCTGATCCACGCGGCCGGAATGCTGGTCTGGGGTCGCGACACGTTGTCGCTGTTCATCAACCTCGGCTGGCTGGCGCTGACGCTGCTGGCCGCCTGGTGCGTCGGTCGGCCCTGGGCGCGGGGGCCGCACTGCGTCGTCGCCGTGGCGCTGGTGCTCGAGGCCCACACGCTGATCTTCCGCGAGCCCGGCTCGGGTAAGAACGACGTCGTCGCCGCGGCGCTGGTGCTTTGCTGCGTGGCATTCCTGGTCACCGGCTGGGTCGCGTCCAGAGCGCAGGGCAGAGCGACGGGCAATGAGCGACGAGCAACGGCGTCGGCTGTTTCGATCGACCCGATGGCGCTTGCGATCGCGGGCCTGGCCGCCGGGCTTGCGGTCGGGACCAAGTTCACGGTGCTGGCGACGGTCGCGGCGCTGACCGCCGTCGTGATCGCGCTGGCGCCGGGGGGCGTGCGGATGCGCTCGAGTCTGACCTGGCTCGGCCCGTTGCTCGCCGGCAGCGGGTTCTGGTACCTGCGCAACCTGGTCGCGGTTGGCAATCCGCTGCCCCAAGTGCGTCACCTCGGCCCGCTGTCGCTGCCCGGCCCCGAGCGCCTGCAGATGGCGCGTCCCGATTTTTCCGTCCTTCATTACGCGACCGACACCGGGGTCTGGCGGCATTACTTCGCGCCGGGCCTGCACGACGCCTTCGGGGCTCTCTGGCCGCTCGTGATCCTGGCCGGGCTCGCCGGAGCCGGACTAGCGATCGCGCGCCGTGGCTACCCGCTGCTGCAGCTGCTCGGGGCCGCGGCGATCTTCGGCCTCCTCGCCTACCTCGCGACGCCCCTGAGCGCCGCCGGCGAGCCGGGGGCGCCGGTCGCCTTCGCGATCAACATCCGCTTCGCGCTGCCGGCGCTGGCGGTGGGCCTCGTGCTGCTGCCCCTCGGCCGCGGGCTCGAAGGCCGGGGGGCCGGCTGGGCGCTGCTGGCCGCGCTCCTGGTCGTGCTCGTGATCACCGACGGCTCCGACGCCGTGCTCCGCGAGCCCGAGCGGGCCTTCGGGATCCTCGTCGCGCTGCTCGCGGTCGGGGTCCCGGCGGGGCTGCTATCGCTGCGCGAGCGTGGTGTCTTCGGGGCCGCGGGGCTGGCTGCCGGGCTGGCGGCCCTCGGCCTGCTGGTCGCGGCGATCGGCTACCCGGTCCAGCGCGACTACCTGAGCTCGCGCTGGCACGACTTCAACACCGAGCCCGATCAGCATCTGAAGGTCGCCTACCGCTGGGCCGCGAGCCAGCACGATCGTCGCATCGGGCTCGCCGGCACGACGACGGGCTTTTACGCCTACGGCTTCTTCGGCAAGGACCTCTCGAACCGGGTTCGATACCTGGGCGAGGACGGCCCGCACGGGTCGTTCAACGCGATCCAGACCTGCGCGCGGTTTCGCCGCGCGGTCAACGGAGCCGATCTCGACTTCCTGGTCACCGGGCCGTTCCTCAACTTCGCCCACCAGAGCAAGCCGAAGTACTCCCCGGAAGCGGATTGGATCCGCGGCGATCCGGCGGTCGAACCGGTCAACCGCGAGGGCGCCGGGATCTCGAGGGTGACGGTCTGGCGCATCGACGGCCGGCTCGACCCCGGCGGCTGCGGGCGGGTTCGGGGGCCGCGACGCTATCTCCCGCAGTGACCGCGAGCGCCTTCGAAGTCGTGGAGAGCGGCCCCGTTTCATCGCCGCTGAGCGGCCCGAGTCAGGCCGGAGGCGTCGCGGGCCGCCGCAGCAGCGCCGCGCAGACCCGCTCATAGATCCCCGACGCCGAGTCGGCCAGCCGGTGCAGCGGTGCGCGGATCGGCGGGATCCAAAGCAATAGCGCCGCAGCGGTGCCGAGCAGCGCTCCGCCGAGGACGTCGCTTGGGTAGTGGACCCCGACCGCGACCCGGCCGACCGCGACGACGAAAGCCATCGCCAGCGTGAGCAATCCGATCGGGCGGTTGCGCAGGAGGATCGAGACCGCAATTGCGAATGCCGCGGTCGCGTGATCGCTCGGGAACGACGGATCGGAGGCATGCGAGACGAAGAGGTGGGTGATTCCGGGGTGGGCGACGAAAGGGCGAGGCCGATCCCAGGCATGCGCGATCACCTGCGCGGCGCCGAGCGCGATCGCGGCGCTGATGCCGGCCGCGACCACCCCGTGACGGGCGTTTCGAGACCCCCACTTGCCGCGCGCGAAGAACATGACCGCGAGCAGCGCAATGAACATCAGCTCCGCGTTGACAGTGAAGAACCGCAGGACGTCCTCGAGGCCGTCGTGGTGGTAGGCGAGGCCATTGATGTCGCGAAAGAGCGTGAAATCCACTTGAGAAGCCTCTCTGTACCGACTAAAGCCCAGCTAAGAAAGCAATTCCAGATTCGCTTCTTGAGCCCGACGACCCTGACTCGGGCCTTGCGCTTGCGGCCGGTCCGGCGGACGATTATGGACGGGCCCGAGATCGGCAAGATTTTGGCTATCGGGCCGCAAGCGCCGTCGCAGCGCGCCGCGCGCAGGTGTGGCGCTTGCATCCGTGGGTAGCCTGAGGGCGTGAGCTACCCGCTCGAGAACGCGCTCTTTCAGTGGGAAGACGGCCACCGCCGGCTCGAGGAGCTGCGCGGTGACCCCCGCGCCTACCGGCAGGCTGGACGGGTCGTCGACGCGATCCGCGACGAGCTGCGGCGCCGGGTTGGGCCAACCTTCCGAGCCGAGCAGCTCGCCGACCTATATGCCGACGGCACCGACTGGGCGGCCGAGGTCGCGGTGGCGGCGAGCCCGGCGGGCGCCGGGGATACCGGCATGCTGACCGACGCCGCCTTCTGGCTGTATCTGCGCGGCGCCCGCGACTTCGCGGGTGGCCGGCAGGTGGTCCTGGATTGATGGGCCGCGAAACGAAGTGGAGCGGCAGTCGCATGTCAGGCGGCGAAGCCGCCGCAAGTTATTCAGCGTCCTGAGCGTCGGCCCCGCTGCGGCGGATCACGATCTGCTCGGGCTCGATCGTGACGCTCACCTCGCGGTGCCCGGCCCAGTGCTCGGCGTAGTTGGCGTTGTCCTGAACAGCGGGGTCGAGCCAGAGCCCGAACCCGTCATCGCCATGATCAAAGGTCGCCTCGATCGTCCGCCTGCCGCGGCGGCCCCGGCCTCCGCGGCGACCGCGGCGACGCCGTCGGCGCGGCCGCCCCTCGGCCTCGTCGCCGTCGGATTCCTCATCGGAGTGCTCAACCGCGCCGTCGCCCTCATCTTCGTCCTCCTCGTCTTCGTCCTCGTCGTCGGCGACGGCGGCCTCGATCTCGGCCTCGATCTCGTCGCGCAGGTCGACCTCGCCCGAGGCCGCGTCGTCCTCGTCGGGAGCGAGGCCATGCTGGCGGCGGAAGTCGCGCAGCTCCGAGGCGCTGACCTCGAGCTGGTGCGCGATCCAGGCGTCGGTGCGGCCCTGGCGGACCCAGGCGCGAATCTGGTTCAGCTGCGCGCGCAGCGACTTCGGCGGCATCACGAGCCGGCGAGTCTAGTCGACCGGTGAAATTCGATGCCCGAGAGCTGACCTGGGTAGTCAAAACGGCTCGCGGTGTGTAAGCTGGGCATGGCCCTACTCATTATTGGGTAGGCGGGGGTATCGGAAGCACAGGGGTATTCAACGTTGTTGCAGGAGGCAACATGCTTGTACTCACACGTCGCACCAAGCAGAGCATCATGATCGGGGACGACATCGAGCTTTCAATCCTCTCGGTGTCGGGCGAAAAGGTCCGCATCGGGATCTCGGCTCCGGACGAGGTTCCGATCTTCCGCACCGAGGTGTATGAGCGGATCGCGGGAGAGAGCTCGGATGACGCCGGTGGAGAGGTTCGGGAGCTGGAGCCGGTTCGCGCAGCCTCTCGCTGACGGCCGGCGCCTGCGGCGCTCAGGCCATCAGCCAGGAGAGCGTTTCAAACATCACCACCGCGACGGTCACGACCGTCAAGGTCAGGCAAGTCACCAGGACGCTGAACCGCACCGTGCCCTTCTGCTCGGTGCGGTGAATGCGTCTTGCCCGCGAGCGGTTCGCCGCGCGGCGGCGCAGCTGCTCGCGCCGCCGCCGCTCGAGCTCGGTCTCCTGCTCGAAGGCGACCTCGAACTGCGACATGCTCTGGCGCATTTTGGAAGTCATCTGATCGTCGCGCGGTACCCCCGCAAGGGCGGGGGTAGGCGCCGACCGCAACCTACCAAAGGGTCATGAGCAAACCGCCCAGAGGCCGCGCCCGGCCCGCCCGGCGGCACGGGCGAGGCGGTGGAAAAGCCCCGCATGGGCGGTATTCGGAGGGATCGTCAGCGTGCGCGCGTAGCCGCCCCGCACGAGGCGGGCATTGACGAAGTCGCCGCCGACGTAGACGTAGGCGAGCAGGCGGCCGTAGACGTCGCGGCGCTCGCGGTCGAAGACCAGCCGCACCCGTCGCCCCTCGACCAGCCTGTGGTTGCGGGCGCTCGCCTGCGGGCCGAAGCACTGCACCGGCGTTCCCGGCTTCACGGTCTCCGGGGTGTCGATGCCGATGTAGCGGACGTCGTCCTGGCGCCCGTCGATCCGCACCTCGATGGTGTCGCCGTCGATCACCCGCGTGACCGCGGCCTGAGCGCTGCGCCCGGCTTCGGGCAGGCCCGCCGAGCCGCCGTCGCCTTCCCTGCCTCCGCGGTCGTCGAGCACGATCGAGACGAGCAGCGCCACCAGCACGAGGCTGCCGAGCAGGCTGCGCACGGTTCGACTTCGCATCACTGACTAAGAGCCAGACTCAGGAACTTCGCCGCGCGGCCGCGGCCCAACCCAATAAATTGCGGCGGCTTCGCCGCCTGACAGGCCCCTGCGGCGACCTTGTGTCGCCGCCCACCTGCGATTAGGGGATGCGGCGCACGTTGGAGAGCAATGTCTCCTTGATCTGCTCGATGATCGCCAGCGCATCGTTCCAGTCGCGTTGCCAGACGTTGCGCCCGAAGATCACGCCCGAGCCGCCGGCTTCCATGATCGTGCGCGTGTGCGAGAGCACGGTCTCGTCGTCGGTCCTCGAGCCGCCCGAGAGCACGACGAGCGATCGTCCGGCCGATTCGACGATCTGCCCCACCGCCTCCTGCGGCGTGACATCCATCTCGTTGTAGGGGGCCGGAGAGTCCTTGGCCTTCTCGGGGTCGAGCTTGGGGAAGTTGAGCTTCACGACGTCGGCGCCCATCTCCATCGCCAGGCGCGCCGCGTAGTCGATCGCGTAGAAGGAGGTTTGCCCGCCCTTGCGCTCGATGTCGCGGCCGCGCGGATAGGCCCAGATCACCAGCGGCATCCCGAAGCGGTCACATTCCTCGCGCACGCCCCGCAGCTGATGCAGGTCCTCGTCCTGGCGCGGCGAGCCGACGTAAAGCGTGTAGCCGACCGCGTCGGCGCCGAGTCGCACTGCGTCCTCGACGCTGGCGTTGGTGGTCGACAGCGCCTCGTCCGAAGGAGGGACGTCGGTCTTGCCGTTGACCTTGAGGATCAGCGGCACCTGTCCGGCATAGTCGGGGTAGTACTTGGTCGCGAGGCCGATCTGGCAGGCGATCGCGGAGTAGCCGGCCTCGGCAGCGAGGCGGAACTGATACTCGGGGTCCTTGGAGGCGGGATTGGGGAAGAAGTCGCGAGGGCCGTGCTCGATCCCCTGGTCGATCGGCAGCAGCATCAGGGTCCCGTTGCCGGGGCCAAACTCGAACAACAGCCTGCGTAGGCGGGTTCGCTTGCCTGGGCTGAGTGTGGCGAGCAGCGACTTCTGCTCGGTCAGGCTCTTTACTTCCATCCGGGCTCGGTCCTCCTCGGTTTCGTGAGACGCTCCCCGATGCGTCGTCTGATCGTTTTCGGAGTATACGACTGGGTCTCGGCCATGGAACACCGCTTTCGCGGCACCCCATTCACAGTCGGCATCGAGGAGGAGTTGATGCTGATCGACCCTCGCAGCCTGGAGTTGAGCCAGGGCATCGAGGCGATCCTCGCCGACCTTGGGAGCGACTACGAGGAGCGGGTGAAGCCGGAGCTGCTGCAGTCGGTGCTGGAGATCGCGACCGTGCCGCACCGGACCGTAGGAGAGGCCGGTGCGGAGCTGCGCAGCCTGCGTGAGACGGTGCGGGCGGCGGCGGAGCGCAACGGGATGCTGCTCGCGGCTTCTGGCACCCACCCCTCGGCGTTCTGGGAGGAACAGCGGATTGTCGAGCGGCCGCGCTACAAGGAGCTCGTCGCCGAGCTCGGCTACATCGCCCGTCGCGAGCTGATCTTCGGGACCCACGTCCACGTCGGAGTCGCGGGGCCCAACAAGGCGATCTACATCGCCGACGCGCTTCGCAAGCACATGCCGCTGCTGCTGGCCTTGTCGGCTAACTCGCCCCTCTGGCGCGGGAAGGTGACCGGAATGATGTCCTCCCGCACGCCAGTGTTCCGGGCCTTTCCCAGGGTCGGGATACCGCCCCACTACGGCAGCTGGGAGATCTACTCGAGGCGTGTGAAGCTGATGATGGATGCGGGGGTGATCCCCGACTACACCTACCTCTGGTTCGACGTCCGCCCGCACCCGAAGCTGGGAACGGTGGAGATCCGCGTCTCCGATCAACAGACCCGAATCGAGAGCACGATCGCCCTGGCGGCGCTGGCGGTAGCGCTCGTGCACCGTTACTCGACCCTCTTCGACGAGCAGAAGGCGCTGGTCGCGGTGCCAACCGAGCTGATCGACGACAACAAGGTGCGGGCGGCGCTGCGGGGCACCGACGGTGATCTGGTCGACTTTCCCCGGCCCGAGCAGTTTCCCGCGACCGAGTTGGCGAGCCGGCTTCTGGAGGAACTGCGCGAGCACGCCCAGCAAGTCGGCTGCGAGGCGGAGATCGAGGGTGTGCGGACGCTGATCGAAGGGGGGACGGGGGCCCACCGCCAGCTCGAGGTCTTGGAGCGAAGCGGCGACATAAAGGAGCTGATCCGGGCGACCTGCGAGGCGACCCGAGTCGCGACCTCCGGCTGAGGCGCCCGGCCCAGCGACCCTGGCCGGGTGGCTATGCTCGGTGCGTGAGCGCGCCCGAGTTGAGCGTCGTCTGCAAGAGCTGCGGGTCCGAGGTCAGCCCCTACGTCACCGAGTGCCCGTATTGCGGCGCGCGGCTTCGCAAGCGGGCCCCGAAGCTGCAGCGCAGCGAGGAGGGATTGGAGCCCCGAACCAGGCGCCGCCGCCGGCCGCGACTCGGCCGCGGCCGCCTGCAGGCCTTTGAGATCGGGCGGCCCTACGCGACGATCGCCGTGATCGCCGGCTCGGCGTTGCTGCTCCTGGTCGGCGTCGCCAGCGGTCGTACGCTCTATGGGATCGGCGGCATCGCCGGTCCACTCGACTCGCAATGGTGGCGCTACCTCACCGCGCCGTTCGCCTACATCGACACCGGATACCTGTTCGTGGTCGCCCTCGGGCTGGCCCTCTTCGGTCCCGGCCTCGAGCGGCGACTCGGCAGCGTCGCGACGTTGCTTCTGCTCGCCGCCTGCGGCGCTCTGGGGATGCTGGCGGCCGAGGCGATCGACCCGACCAGCGGGCTGCAGCTGTTCGGCGCGGGCGAGCCGACCACCGGCTTGAGGCCGTTTGGGTCCCCCGGGGACATCCCGGTCTCCGGCGGGCTCGCGGGCGGCAACGGCATGGCCCTGGGCGCGCTCGCCGCTTGGGTCGCGATCCGTTACGGGGAGACGCGCCAGGCGATCGACGAGGAATTTGACGCGATCGGAGTCGGGGTTGCCGCCGCGGTCCTGATCCTGCTGCCGCTGTTCGACAACGAGGCAAACGTTTACGCCGCGCTGGTGGGCGGACTGGTGGGTCTGTTCGCCGGAATCGCCGCTGCCGCTCTGCGTCCGGGCGACTGATCGGCTGGCCTTGGAGAAGTTCACCGAGATGACGTCGGAGCTCTACCGCTATTCGGTCGAGCACAGCGACGGCCGCGACGAGCTCCTGCGCCGGCTCGCCGAGGAGACCGAGCGGGCAGCGGGCGATTCGGTGACCATGATGACCGCCCCCGAGCAGGCGACGATGATGACCCTGCTGGTGCGTGCGATCTCCGCGCGCCGGGCGCTGGAGCTGGGCACGTTCACCGGCTACGGGTCGATCTCGATCGCGCGCGGGCTGCCGGTTGACGGCCAGCTGGTCACCTGCGACGTCAGCGAGGAGTGGACGGCGATCGCGCGCCGCTACATCGAGGAGGCCGGCCTCGCCGGCCGCATCGACCTGCGTCTCGGCCCGGCGCTGGAGACGCTGGGCGGGATGGGCGAGGACGAGCCATTTGACTTCGCCTTCATCGACGCCGACAAGGGCAACTACCCCGCCTACTACGAGGAGTGCATGCGGTTGCTGCGACCCGGGGGGCTGATCGCGATCGACAACGTCTTCTACGGCGGTGAGGTCGTGACCGCGAGCGATGGCACCGATCGCGGTCAGTTCGCCGCCGCGGTCCGGGAGCTGAACGATCGCGTCGCCAGCGACGATCGGGTGCTCAGCGTGATGCTGGGCGTCTCCGACGGGGTGACGCTGGCGCTGAAGAACTGACAGCGGCTCAGCCTCGGCCGCGGCATGATCTCGCGCGCCGGACTGAGGTAGCTTCGAGCGCATGCAGTCGGAGCAGATGCTCGACCTGAACCTGCGCGGGATGCAGGCCGCGTTCGCCAGCTTCTCGCGAGCGGCGGGAGCGCGGCTGCTGCAACGCGACGGAGTGATCGCGAGCATCAACGCGGCGATCCCGGAGCGCTCGGTTTTCAACAGCGTGATCTACATCGACCCGGCGGCGCTGGCGCATGCCTATGAGGGCATCGCTGGCGCCTACGCCGACGCGGGCTGCGCCTGGACCATCTGGGTGCCCGAGCAGGACACCGCGACAGCGGCTCTGCTCGAGGCGGCGGGCCACGTCCTCGACGCGCAGCCGCGCGCGATGGGGATGGAACTGGCGGGAGTCGAGGAGCCAGAGCTCTCCGAGCTCGACTGGACCCCGGACGGCGACCCTGACGCGATGGCGGCGCTCAACGACGCCGCCTACGGCTACCGGCCGGGCACCTGGATCAAGGGCATGGGTCGCGAGCCCGAGGGCCAGCGAACCTATGTCGCGCGGCTCGACGGCGAGCCGGCGGCGACGGTCTCGGCCCACGATTTCGAGCGCGACTGCTCGATCTGGCATGTCGCCACCGCGCCCGCGGCGCGGGGCAGGGGGCTGGCGACGACGTTGATGCGCAAGGCGGTCTACGACGCCGCCCAGCGCGGCTGCGAAACCTCGACCCTGCAGGGGACCAAGATGGGCGCCCCGGTCTACCGCCGCTGCGGATACGAGGACTTCGGTGCGCTGGGGATGTGGGAGATGCGCCCGGCCGAGCTCGCCGCCGAGGCGGCGCCCAAGCCCGCTGCCTGAGCTCAGATCGCGAGGACCGCGAGCAGGTCGGCGACCGGGCGCTCGGGACGATCGAGCATTCCCTCGAGGCGCTCCCCGGCGAGTGCACGGCGCTTGCCGGACAGCGCCGCTTCGTCCAGCGGCCGCTGCGGCGAGCCGAGCGCCACCTCGACCCGAGCCACCGGCTCGCCGTGGAGCGCCAGTCGCGCCTCGGACTCGAGCAGGGAGGCGTCGGAAACCACGCTCACCCGCCGCGCCGACTCCAGCGCCCGTCCGTCGAGCGACCCGAAGTCGGCCACCTCGGGGGCCCCGCGCAGCAGCGCGAACGCGGTCAGGTACGGGATCGAGAACTTCGCCTCCAGGCCGTCCGCCGGCTCGGCGACCGGTGCTGCCTGCACCGAGAGCGGGTGCACCCTTGCCTCGATCGCCATCTCGGTACCCGGCGCGCCGGCCGCGCGCACGGCGAGTGCTGCCTCGATCGCGGCGTGGGTCTGCAGGCAGCACGGATAGGCCTTGATCCAGTTCTGCTCGATCGCGGGCGACCCGCCGGGCAGCTCGAAGGCGGCGCCAAAAGCCTCCTCGAAGCCGGCTTCGGCGGTTGCGACCCGCTGGAGGTCGAGGCGAGCGCCGGCGGCCGCGATTCGCGCCGCGGCCACGCCGGCCGCCGCCGCCATGCCGACCTGCAGCGACTTGCCGGCCGAGCCGAAGGCAGAGCGCAGCCCGGCCGCCCGCAGCAGTGCCAGGGCGGCCGCGGAGCGCTCCGTCTCGGTGTCGAGCTCGAGCAGCCGCGATGCGGTCACCGCGGCGCCGAGCGACCCGCATACCGCGGTCGGGTGCCAGCCGCGGTCATAGAGGGAAGGGTGTCCGGCGCGGGCCATCGCGCCGGCCGCCTCGAATCCGGCCGCGTAGGCGGCGAGCGCCGTGCCGACTTCGGTGTCGAGCTCTGCCCCGACCACCAGCGCCGCCGGCGCCGTCGGCGCGCTCAGATGCGCGATCCCGGGCAGGAAGGTGTCGTCGAAGTCGAGCACGTGCCCGGCCGTGCCGGCCGCCGCGACGCGATCGAGCAGCTCGTCGCCGGCGCCCTGCGCCGCGACCGCGGCCGGCTCATTTCGCCCGGCCACCGCGCAGGCGAGCCAGTCGAGCAATGCCGATTCGTAGCGCCGCAGCTCGTCGCCGCTCACGCCGTGCAGCCTAGGCGCTTGCGACTGCTCGCTAAGGTGGCGCCCGTGGACGGCCAGCCGCCCAGCTACAGCGAGCAGCAGCTCGAGCAGGCGATCGACGCGCTCAGCGATGCCGATCGCTTCGCCGAGGCGGAGCGCGTGGTTGCCGGGGCGGCCCCGAAGCTGCAGCGGGTCCTGGCGACCGCGCTTGAGTCCGGCGGCTGGTTCGCCGAGACCCACGACGCCCAGACCCTGAAGGCCGCGACGACACCCGATCCCGACGAACGGATCACCGCGGTGCGGACCCTGCTCGCCGAGGAGGCGAGGATGGGAATGATGGTTGGGGTGGCAGTGGGCTGGGCACTTCACCAAGAGCTTTCGAAAGACGCGATCGAAGGAGAGAGTTAGAGATGGAGATCAAGTTCCACGGCCAGTCGTGCTTCGAGATCAGCGACGGAGCGGCGACCGTTCTCACCGACCCGTTCCTGAAGCCGAACAACCCGAAGGCGGTCGCGACCGCCGACGAGGTCGAGGCGACCCACATCGCAATCAGCCACGGACACGCCGACCACGTCGCCGACGCGGTCGCGGTCGCGAAGCGGACCGGCGCCTTCTGCGTCGGGATCGTCGAGCTCGCCAACTGGCTCGACTCGCAGGGGATCGAGGACGACAAGCTCGCCGACCCGAACCTCGGCGGAACGGTCGAATTTGACTGGGGCTGGATCAAGCTGGTGCCGGCCTGGCACACAAACACGATCCCCGGCTCCAGCGAGGCCCCATTTAGCGCCGAGCACGGGATCTCGATCGGCACTGCCGCCGGCTTGCTGATCAACATCGACGGCCAGACCGTCTACCACGCCGGCGACACCTGCCTGTTCGGCGACATGAAGCTGATCGCGGAGCGCAACCCGATCGACGTCGCGCTGCTGCCGATCGGCGGCCACTACACGATGGACCGCTCAGACGCGGTGGTCGCGGCGGAGCTCGTCGGCGCCGAGACCGTGGTCCCGATGCATTACGACACCTTCCCGCCGATCGAGACCGACGCCGAGGCGTTTCGGTCCGAGGTCGAGTCGAAGACCTCGTCGAAGGTCGTCGTGCTGAAACCGGGCGAAAGCCACAGCCTGTAGCGACGAACACAACTTGCGGCGGCCTTCGGCCGCCTGACATCCCCTGCGGCCGCTTCGCGGCCTGACCTTGCACCTGCGGCGACACTTTGTGTCGCCGCTTTCACCACCCTGCCGCTCCACTTCGTTTCGCGGCCCAACATGAATTGCGGCTGCCTTCGGCAGCCTGACCAGCATCTGCGACGACACTTTGTGTCGTCGCCCAACGTAACTGGCTAGCTGGCCAGTTCGGCTGCTAGGCTCGCGTCGAGGTCAGGCGTACACAACTTGCGGCGGCCTTCGGCCGCCTGACAAGCAACTGCCCGCTCCACTTCGTTTCGCGGCCAATAGACCTGAGGAGAGCAAGAATGGAAGCCAAAGAGGCAACCCGCAGCGCCCCGTCCCGGACTTCGCGAGAGGACTACAAGGCGACTTCCGACCCGGCACTCCAGGAGGCTGCGGATCGCGGCCAGGCCAAGCTCCTCTCCTACCGGGAGCTCTACATGCTCTGGGAGCGTCAGCAGTGGCTGACCCAGGACCTCGACTTCAGCGTCGACCGACGTGACTGGCATGAGAAGTTCGACGCCGACGAGCGCTACCAGCGCATGTACGGCCTCTCGTCCTTCTTCATCGGCGAGCAGAAGGTCGCCGAGGAGCTCGGGCCGATCATGCGCGCTGCGCCGACCGAGGAGCAGCGGATCTTCCTCTGCACCCAGATCGCCGACGAGGCCCGCCACGTTCGCTTCTTCGAGCGCTTCTACCAGGAGGTCGGCGTCTATGAGTCAGACGAGCTGAGTTCGTTGCTCGACCAGACCTCCGAGCACCTCAACGACAACTTCGGCGTCCTCTTCGATGAGATGCTGCACTCGCGGGTCGACCGCCTTGCAGCAGGAGCCCGGCGACATCGAGGCGCTGGTCGAAGCCGTGACCCTCTACCACATGGTCATCGAGGGGATGCTCGCCCTCACCGGACAGCACTTCATCATGGAGTACAACACCCAGGAAGGGGTGCTTCCGGCCTTCGTCGAGGGCTTCCAGAACGTCGCCCGCGACGAGCACCGCCACGTCGCCTTCGGCACCGCCTTCCTGCAGGAGAAGGCGGAGGAGGAGCCGCGCTTGCGGGCGGCGATCCAGCGCACCCTGCAGGAGTCGCTTCCGGTTGCGGACAAGGTGCTGAGCCCGCCCTGGGCACAGGACGACGAGGACTACGAGATGTTCGGCTACACGCTCGCCGAGACACGCGAGTTCGCGGCCACCGCCCTGACCAGGCGGCTGAAGTTCATCGGCCTCGCATAGTTGCTCTAGGCCGCGACAGGCAGCGTCGCGGCAGGGACATGTCAGGCGCCGAAGGGCGCCTCAAATTTGCGCGGGGCCCCGGTTAGGGAGCCGGAGGCGGCTCTTCGCCGCTTGGCGGCGGGGGCGGGACCGGATCCTGCGGGTCCGCCGGCGGCGGCGGAGGAGGCGGGTCATGCTCGCCAGATGAGTCGGCTGGCGGCTGGGTCGGCGCCGGTCCGGTGGTCACCGTCGTGGTCGAGGTGGGAGTCCCGGTGACGACGACCGCGACGGTTGACTCGGTAGTGCTCGCGCCGGCCTCGGGGTTGTTGCCGTTCGGATGGGCGGGCTTGTCGGGCGCCGCGGCGGCCGGGGCAGGGGCGCCGGCAACGACGGGGTCTTGAGGCGCCTCCGTGGTCGCCGCCTTGTTCGCCGGCCGGTGCGCCGCCGTTCGCTCGGCCTTCGGTTTGCCGCGCTGCGCCGGCGTATAGACGACGCCGCCTGAAACCGGGGCCGCTCGATGGACCGCCGCTGCGGGCTCCTTCTGCCCCGGACCTGGACGCGAGACCTTCTTGACCTCGACGGCTGCGCCGGCTGTGATCACCGCAGCGGTGACCATCCCAGCAACCGCCTTGGTCCCGATCGCGCCGCCGATCGCGCCGCCGATGCCGATGCCGCCGCCCCCGGCCGCCCCGCCGCCGAGCGCGGCCCCGCCGGCTCCGGCGCCCGCTCCGCCGGCGGAGGCGGCCCCGGCGCCGCCGGAGGCCCCGGCGCCGCCGAGTCCAAGCTTCGAGAGCAGCAGGCCCTTGAACAGCAGCAGGGGCGTGGCCGGGAAGAGGGCGGCGAGGACCTTCGAGTCGCTGCGCAGCTGATCGCGGAACTCGTCGCAACCGTCGCACTCGCGGACGTGGCGGCGCACGGGGCCGGACGCCTTGCCAAGACCCTCGGCGGCTTCAGCCAGCTCCAGTCGCACCTCACCGCAGGTCAGCAGTCGTGCCTGGGTGGCCTCGGCCAGCGCGATGCGGGCCCGCACGAGCAGCGACTTGACGCTCGGGACAGTGGTCTGCATCGCCTCAGCGATCTCCTCGTAGGACATCGCGTCCATCTCACGCAGTAGCAGCGCCGTACGCTGGGTCTCCGGAAGCCGCTGGACATCGCTGAGCAGCTGCCGGAACTCCTCCCGGTTCTGGACCCTTTCATGGGTCGACGCCGCATCGACGATCGGGTGCGTGTCCATCGAGTCCTTGCCCTCGGCGACCGGCTTGCGAAGGTGGTTGAGGCAGCGGTTGCGGGCGATCCGGTAGAGCCAGGGCCGCAGCTTGATCTCGCGGTTGTCGGCGAGGATCGCGCGATGCGCATTCACGAAGACCTCCTGCAGCACGTCCTCGGCGTCCTCGGTGGAGCTGAGCATCTGTCGGCAGAAGCCGAGCAGGCGGGCCTGGTAGCGGTCAACGATCACCTCGAAGGCGTGATCGTTACCGCCGCGCCGCAGCAGTGCCACCAGCCGCTCGTCCGCCTGCAGCCGGAGCAGGGGCGAGCGCCGGGCGAGCAGCCCGCGCCGACCAGCCTGAGTGAGTGCGGAGGCCTCCAAGTTGGGTGGACTCCAGGGAGCTCCCTGTCTCCACGAACACCGTAACAAGCCCACGGTTGCGCTCCGGTTGCGCTCCTGCGTAGCCTGGACGACCGTACGCCTGGCTCATGCCCGGGCGATGGCCTCGCTCGTGCCTGGCCGAGGCGAGGCTCCCGCGGCAGCGGACGCTAGCTTTCCCCGTGCCCGGGTGGTGGAACATGGCAAGACACGGCGCCCTTAAAAGGCGCTGCCCCTGACGGGGCATGCGGGTTCGAGTCCCGCCCCGGGCACTGGAGAATCGCCGCGGATAGGCTGCGGGGGTGGCCGACGCTGGATCGCACACGGGCCAGGCTCACCGGGGTCTAGTCAAGGTGCTGGTGATCGTTGCGTCGCTGCTTACCGTGATCGCCTGCTTCGCGACCTGGGCGGAGCGCCAGGCGCTGACCACCGACGATTGGGTCAACACCAGCGGGCGGCTGCTGGAGAACGATGCGATACGCACGGCGCTCGCCAACTACGCCGTCGAGCAGCTCTACGACAACGTCGACGTCCAGACCGAGCTCGACAACGCGCTCCCAAAGAACTTCAAGGGGATCTCGGGGCCGGCATCGACGGGGCTACGGTCGCTGGCGATCAGCGGAGCGGGCGAGGTTCTCAGCAGCTCGCGTTTTCAGGAGCTCTGGCGCAACGCGAATCGCGCCGCCCACCGCACCCTGCTCGACGTGATCGAGAACAGGCGCAACGCAGTCTCGACCAGCGGCGGGACCGTGCAGCTGCATCTGCGCCCGCTGATCGTCGGTGTCGCCAACCAGCTCGGCCTCGGTAGCGATCTCGCCGGCAAGCTACCTCCGGACGTTGGCACCCTGACCGTCTTGCGCTCCGACCAGCTCGGGCTCGCGCAGACGATCGCGAAGCTGATCCGCGGCCTGGCCCTGGTCGCGAGCCTGCTGGCGCTCGGCCTCTTCGCGCTCGCGATCTACCTCTCGCGCAGCTATCGCTGGATCACCGTCCTTGCGACCGGCATCGGGCTGATCTGCGCCGGGGTCCTCGTGCTGGTGCTGCGCGAGCTCTCCGGCGGAGTGGTCGTCGACCAGCTCACCACGGCGAGCGCCAAGCCGGCCGGAGACGCGGCCTGGTCGATCGGCACCTCGCTGCTCGCTTCCATCGCCCGCAGCGTGGTCGTGTTCGGAATCTTCTTCGTTCTCGCGGCTTGGCTTGCCTCGCCGCATCGAAGCTCGGTCGCGACGCGACGCGCGCTGACCCCGGTGCTGCGCGACTACCCGGCCTGGGTCGGGTCGGGGCTCGGCGTGATCGCCTTGATCTGGGTGCTGTCCGGGGTCGACAGCACGCGTTCGATCCTCACCCGCCTCGTTCTCGTCGCGATGGCGGCGGGAGGGCTCTATGAGCTGCGGCGCCAGTCGATTGTCGAGTTCCCCGACGCCAGCCTCGGCGAGATGCCGAATCGGATACGAGCCCGGTTCGAATCGATGCGCGGCGGCCGCACCGCGGCGGTGCCGGAGCCCGAGGACCGCCGGCTGGAGCGGTTGGAGCGGCTTGCTTCGCTGCGCGAGCGGGGGGCGCTGAGCGACGACGAGTTCGAGGCCCAGAAGGCGACTTTGCTCTCCGGCAGGCCCGGGAGCGCCTGACCTCTGCGTGATCAGCGTCACATGCCGGTGAGGCCCGGGGGCCGCTCGATCGGCGACAATCCGGCCATGGAACAGGCCGACCCCGCCGTGCGGCGGGCGGTGGGCATGGACATTCCGCAGCGGGTCCTGACCTGGTTCTACGCACGGCTCGGAAAGCGCTATCCGACGGCGTTCATGGTCGCCGAGCTGCAGACGGCATGGTTCATCACCGTCGGGCTGCTGGCCCTGCTGAACCTCTATTTCGACGCCCCACACGACGAGCTTTTGCTCGTGCTCTGCATCTCCCTCGGGCTCACCGGGATGACGGTGGCGGTCGCGACGGTGCGCAGCATCCGGTATCTGCGGCCGGTGACGGAGTGGATCGAGAGCGACAGATCCGACCACGAGCAGGCGGCGCAGGCGTGGGCGGCGGCGGTGGCGATGCCCGTCGACCTGGTCCGCCGCGAGATGGGCCTGCCCATATTCGGCGTCGCGATCCCCGGCTCGATCGCCGGCGTGATCATCCTCGGACTGCCCGCCTGGACTGTTTTCCCGATTCTTGCCGCAGCTCTGATCGCGATCGGCTACTCGGGGATCCTGCACTACTTCGCGGTCGAAGCCGGGCTGCGCCCGGTGGTCGTCGACATCAATCACGTTCTGCCTCCACGGCTCACCACCGGTCAGATCGCGCTGCCGCTGCGCTGGAAGATCCTCGCGGCACTGCCGATAATCAACGTGATCACCGGCTTGATCGCGTCGGCGCTATCGGGCAGCGACCACGGTGGTGGAGCCGGTCTCGGCATCGACGTCCTCGTTGCGACCGGAGTCGCCTCGACCTTCGCGCTCGAGCTCTCGATTCTGCTCGCCCGCTCGCTGCTGCGCCCGGTCGGCGATCTCCAGAGGGGAATCGCGGCGGTCCGGCGTGGCGATTACGAGGCGGCGGTTCCCGTGACGACGGCGGATGAGCTTGGCGATCTCTCCGCCGCCTTCAATCAGATGGTCAGCGGGCTCGCCGAGCGGGAGCGGATCCGCGAGGCCTTCGGCACCTACCTCGACAAGGAAGTCGCCGAGTACATCCTCAGCGACGGCTACCTGCCGGAGGGCTTCGAGGCTGAGGTCTCGCTGCTGTTCTGCGACGTGCGCGACTTCACCGGGTTCGCTGCCGGCGCCGACGCACAGCAGGTGGTGGCCGCCATCAACGAGCTGTTCGAGGCCGTTGTGCCGATCATCGCCCGCGAGGGCGGACATGTCGACAAGTTCATCGGCGACGGGCTGCTGGCGGTCTTTGGGGCGCCGCACAGAGCCGATGATCACGCTGATCGCGCGGTCCGCGCCGCCGTCGCGATCGCGCGCCGGGTCAATCATGGCGATCGCCGCTTGCTCGACGTCGGCGTTGGAGTCAACTCCGGCACCGTCGTCGCGGGCTCGATCGGGGGCGCCGGGCGGCTCAACTTCAGCGTCATCGGAGACGCGGTCAACGTCGCCGCCCGGGTCGAGGCCGAGACCCGCGAGACCGGCGACGAGGTTCTGATCACCTTTTCCACGCACAGCCTGCTTCGTGGCGAGATCGAGGTCGAGCGGCGCGGTCCGCGCTGGCTGAAGGGCAAGCGGGAGCCGGTCGAGCTGTTCGCGCCGCTGGTCGAGGTGGCCGAATCACCGACTGCGGCCAGATAGGCTCGGCTCATGGCAACCGCTGAGCAGAGCGCAGAGAAGACGACCGCGGTCCACGGTGGGCGCCTCGTCGCCCGCACCCTCGCATCGCGAGGGGTCAGCCACCTCTTCACGCTCTCCGGCGGGCACCTGTTCTCGATCTACGATGGCTGCAAGGAGGAAGGCATCGAGCTCGTCGACGTCCGCCACGAGCAGTCGGCGGCGTTCGCCGCCGAGGGCTTCGCGAAAGCGACCCGGCGGGTCGGGGTCGCGGCGTTGACCGCGGGGCCGGGGGTGACGAACGGAATCAGCGCGATCGCCAACGCCCGCGCCAACGGCTCGCCGGTCTGCGTGCTCGGCGGCCGGGCGCCGGAGATGCGCTGGGGCTCGGGATCGCTGCAGGAGATCGATCACCTTCCGTTCGTGAGCCCGCTGGTGAAATCGGCCGAGACGGTCAAGGAGTCGGCGGCGATCCCGGCGCGCACCGCAACGGCGTTGGACCTGACCCTGGAGCCACCCAGCGGTCCGACCTTCGTCGACTATCCCCTCGACGTCGTCTTCATGGAGGCCGAGGCGGAGATCCCAGCTCCGCCCCAGGATCGAAGCGGCGAGCCTGCCGAAGGCGCCGACGAGGCCGCCGCGCTGCTCGCCGCCGCCGAGCGCCCGGCGATCATGGCGGGCACCGGCGTCTACTGGGCCCACGGCGAGGCCGAGCTGCAGGAGCTCGCCGAGTCGCTCGGGATCCCCGTCTTTCTCAACGGCATGGGGCGCGGCTGCGTCCCGGCCGACCACGAGCTGACCTTCAGCCGCGCCCGCGGCACAGGTTTGAAGGGCGCCGACGTAGCGCTCGTCGTCGGCGTGCCGCTCGACTTCCGGCTCGGCTTCGGCGGCTCGTTCGGCGAGGGAACGAAGATCGTGCGGCTCGATTGCGCGCCCAACGAGCTGACCGCGAATCGCGCCCCCGACCTCGACCTGGTCGGGGACGTCGCCGCGACCCTCGCGGCGCTCCGCGAGGCCGCCGCTGGCGACCCTTCGAAGACCTCGGCCTGGGTCGCGGAGCTGCGCGAGGTCGAAGACGAGAAGCGGGCCGCGGAGGCCACCGACCTCGACGATGAGCGAGCCCCGCTTCACCCCGTGCGCGTCTACCGCGACCTGCGCGAGGTCCTCGACCGCAACGCGATCGTGATCGGCGACGGGGGCGACTTCGTCTCCTACGCGGGCCGGTTGATCGAGACCTACGAGCCCGGCTGCTGGATGGACCCCGGCCCGTTCGGATGCCTCGGCGCCGGCCCCGGCCAGGCGATCGGCGCCAAGGTCGCCCATCCGGAGCGCCAGATCTGCCTGCTGCTCGGCGATGGCGCATTCGGCTTCGCCGGGATCGAGTTCGACACCATGGCCCGCCACGGGCTCGGCGTCGTCGGCGTGATGGGGAACAACGGCATCTGGGCGCTCGAGCACCATCCGATGAAGTTCCTCTACCAGTACTCGATCGCCGCCGAGCTCGTGCCGGAGACGCCGTATGAGCAGATGGTCGAGGCGCTCGGATGCGACGGCTACCTGGTCCGCGAGCCCGCGCAGCTGCGCCCGACCCTGGAGAAGGCGTTCTCGACCGGGAGGCCCTCGCTGGTCAACGTGCTCACCGACCCCGATGTCGCCTACCCGCGCAAGGCCAACCTGGCCTGACCGAGCTGCGTTACTTCATCTGGCTGGCGACCAGGCGGTCGAGCAAGCGGTCCGGGAGCCAGCGCCGCAGAGCCGCCTGCACCCTCGCGTCGATGCCAACCAGGTAGCGGGTCTTCGGGCGCGAAGCCGTGAGCGCGTGCTCGACCGCCTTCGCGACCCGCTCCGGCGCGATGCCTCGCTCCTCGGCCTTGCGGGCCCCCTCAGCCGCCGCCATCGTCGAAGCCTCATAGGCATCGCGCTGCGCGGTGCTCATCGCCTCAATGACCCGTTCCACCTGCTCGTTGCCCTTGGCCCAGAAGGGGGTTGCTATTGCGCCCGGCTCGACGATCGAAACCGCGACCCCGAACGGGCGCATCTCCATGCGCAGCGAGTCCCCGACACCCTCGAGCGCGAACTTCGAGGCGTGGTACGCCGAGAGGTAGGGGAGCGACATCCGACCGCCGATCGACGCCATCAGCACGATCCGTCCTTTCGCGGCCCGGATCTGGGGCAGAAATGCCTGCGTGACCGCGACCTGTCCGGTCACGTTCACATTGAGCTGACGACGCAGCCCGTCGAGCTCGAGCGTCTCGATCGGGCCGGCGACGACGATGCCGGCGTTGTTGACGAGGCCGGCCAGCCGCCCCTCCGTCACCTGATCGATTCGCTCCCGGGTCGCGGCGATCGTCCCCTCGTCGGTGACGTCGAGGATCACGGGCTCGAGGCGATCCGATCCATCCGCTTCCAGCGACTCCGCATCCCCGCGGTTGCGCACCCCGGCAAAGACGCGAAACCCGGCCCGGTCGAGGCGGAGCGCGGTTGCACGGCCGATTCCGGTCGAGCTGCCGCTGACCAGCACCGCGCGGTCGTTGGCGCCATTCACGGCAGCCAGCCTATTGGCCCTGCAACGCAAAGACCGGCTGCCGATAAGGCAGCCGGTCCAAGCTGGCCCCTCAGGACGGGCAGGGGTACGTCTTCAGGGACCGATTGGGGTATTCGGTGGATTCAGGCGGCGGGAGGCGCCATGATGCGGCAATCGCCTGAATCCTCTGCGACAGGCTCAAAGCAAGGCATCCCGCCCGACTCCTTGCCCGTCACTTCGATGATCTCGCCAGGCTCGCCTCCTGTCCAGCGATTGGGTCAATCGGCTACTAAGTAGTTGGTAGCCATCTACTACCAACTATTGGGGGTTCCGGGTAATGGCAGATTCAATCGCCGCCCCGTGGAGAATGTCGTGCTCGGAGACCTCGACCGCGTCGAGCGAGAAAGCCCGCATCACCTCGACCAGGATCACCACCCCCGCGACGATCGTCGGAGCGCGATCGGGATCGAGACCGGCGACCTTGCGGCGCTCGCCGAGCGGCAGCGATGCGAGCTGGGAGAGCATCTGTTGGATTACGTCGATCGGCAGCCGATATCCGTGCACCTTCCTGGGGTCGTAGGGGTCGAGCCGCTGGTCGATCGCGGCCAGCGAGGTTGGGGTGCCGGCGACGGCGATCCCGATCTCCACCGCCGGAACCGGACCGTCGATGGCTGTGGCGATCTGGCCGCGCACGTCGGCGGCCAGAGCATCGAGCTGCGCCGGGTCGGGGGGATCAGCGGAGAGGTGGCGCTCCGAGAGTCGCACCACCCCGGCCTGCAGGGAGGTGTGAAAGACGATGTCTTGCCCCGTTCCTGCGATCAGCTCGGTCGAGCCGCCGCCGATGTCGATCACCAGCGCCGCGCCCTGCGCTTTCCGCGCCGCCGTCGCCCCCCGGTAGGTGAGCAGAGCCTCCTGCTCACCGTTGAGAACTCGGGCCGTGAGTGTGAAGCGCTCGCGCAGCTCGGCGATGAAGGCGTCGCCGTTGGCCGCGTCCCGCACGGCGCTGGTCGCAAGGGCTTCGACTCTCTGCGCCCCCAGCTCCTGGTAAATGGAGATGTAATCCGCGATCACCTCGCAAACCGCGGCGATTGCTTCGCTCGCGAGGCTGCCGGACAGGTCGAGGCCCCTCCCCAGCCGCGTCACCCGGGTTCGCCGCTCGAGCTCGACGACGCGCTCCCCTTCGACGTCGGCGACGAGCAGGCGGGTCGAGTTGGTGCCTATGTCCACGACCGCGATCCGCACCGCGCGGACTCTATGCAGCCCACGCCGACCTCCCGAATGGGCTTTCCCAGCCACACTCAGCCGCAGCCGGATCGCGCTAGCATTTGCACAGCGACGCGGGGTGGAGCAGTCAGGTAGCTCGTCGGGCTCATAACCCGAAGGTCGCGGGTTCGAATCCCGCCCCCGCTATAGGAAAAGCCCCGCAAACGCGGGGTTTTTCTGTTGGGGGTCCAACCTCTGCGGGTACAGAGCGGGTACCAAAGTTTGGTACCCGCGGGACTCTTAGTGCGGATGCCAGGCACGGAAGAGCGGCGAGAACCCTCGGGTTCGGCTCAACTTCGGGTCGAAAACCCGAGGGTTAGGCGATCACGGTCGTCGCGATGCCGACCACAAGCGGGGCCAGCCTATCCCCAGGGGAACTGGGGTCCGAATCGTTTTGATCCCGCCGGCCAGCCTAGTCGCGCATGAACCAGGCCCGTACTTGGGCCTCGTGGTCGATGTAGGGGTCACCTGTCACGTCGACGATCACCTTGTCGATCGTGCCGCCGGTGAAGCGGAACGGCGGCTTGTAGTGCGGCGTCACCGGTGAGGCGCTGTCACGCCCAACACAGATCCCATCACCGACGAGGCAGAAGACGCCGGGCTGGGTGACGATCTCGCTACTGCCCACCTGCTCGTCGTCCATGTAGAGGGTGAGCGTCCCGGCGAAGCCGGGCATCGCCGGATCCTCGTTCTTGCCCTTCACCGAGAACTCGGCCGCGTAGACGTGCTCGCCTGGGCTGATCTCGCGATCGGCGACGACGTCCTGGAGGTGGGTTCCGACCCAGTTGAAGACGTAGTGCAGGCGGCCGTCCTTGACGTAGAGGCTGTGGCCGCCGGCAACACCCCCGTGGGCGTAGAGGACGCCTGCCGCATCGGCTGAGTCGATCTCGACGCCGGCCGCGATCATGTAGGAGCGGCCGGTGATCCTAACGCCGCCCTCTTCGGGGACGTCCGCGATGTCCGGGAAGTAAACGTAGCGATCGCGGTCCTTGCCGGCGTGTGGACGCTCTGCCATCACCTGCTCGAGGGCTGTCCGGTCATCCAACGGCAGCCCGTTGTAGATCTCGGCGTAGTGATCCCAGAGGGCCTTGAGCTCCTCGAGCCGACCCGGTTCCTGCTCGGCGATGTTGTTGACCTGGGCCCGATCAGCCTCGAGGTTGTAGAGCTCCCAGACGTCCTGATCGAACTTGCCCCATCCGCTGAGCGGCGGGTGAAGCGTGCAGGCAAGCCATCCCTGGTGATAGATCGAGCGCTGGCCGAGCATCGCGTAGAACTGGCTTTCCTTGCCCGGAACGTTCGCGTCGGTCAGCGAGGCGGCGAAGCTCTCACCCTCGATCTGACTCTGCTGGTAGCCCTTGATCACCTCGGGTGGGACGATGTCGAGCAGCTCGTAGACCGTCGGGACGACGTCGACAGCATGGATGTATTGGTCGCGCGGGGTCTCCTGGGCCTTGATCTTGGCCGGCCAGGCGATGAAGAACATGTCGCTGATGCCCCCTTCGTAGCCGGCCCACCGCTTCCAGTAGGGAAACGGCGTATCGAAGGCCCAAGCCCAACCGGTGTTGTAGTGGTTGTAGGAGCTGGGGCTTCCGAGCTCGTCGATGTGGGGGATGGTCAGCTCGGTGGAGTCGGCGATTCCGTTGAAGAAGCGCCACTCATTGAAGCTGCCGTTCGGGCCGCCCTCCCCGCTGCCACCGTTGTCAGAAGCGACGACGATCAGGGTGTTCTCGAGCTCGCCGGCCTCTTCTAGGTAGTCGAGCACCCGGCCGAGCTGGGCGTCGGTGTAGGAGAGAAAGCCGGCGTAAACCTCGGCCATGCGAGAGAAGAGCCTTTGCTCATCAGTGTTCAATGAATCCCAGGGCCGGACCGTGTCCAGCAGCGGCCAGGGTTGTCCGTCGGGACCGGTGACGTTCGGCTCCCCGTGGGGGTTGATCGGCGAGAGCTCGGTGTCGTCAGGCAGCAGTCCGAGCTCCTTCTGTCGCTGGAGGATCTCGGGCCGGATGGCCTCGTAGCCCTGATCGAACTTGCCCTTGTACTTGTCGGCCCACTCCTCAAAGACGTGGTGCGGCGCGTGCCCGGCCTGCGAGGCCAGATACATGAAGAAGGGTTTGTCTGGGTCGATCGCTTTCGCGTCGCGAATGAACTCGATCGCCTTGTCCGAAAGGTCGCTGGAGAGGTGGTAGCCGTCATCGGGGCTGGCCGGCGGGTCGATCTGGTGGTTGTCGTGGACCAGATCCGGATACCAGCTGTTCGTCTCGCCGCCCAGGAACCCATAGAAACGCTCAAAGCCCCGGCCCAGCGGCCATCTGCCCTTGAACGAGGCCATCGTGGTCTCGTCGCCGGGAGTCAGGTGCCACTTTCCGACGCAGTAGGTGCTGTAGCCGCGCTCGGCAAGGACCTCGGAGATGAATCCGTTCTCGAACGGTATACGTGTGGAGATGCCAGGGAATCCCGAGCCGAACTCAGCGATCGTCGCCATGCCATTTGAAGTGGCGTTCCGTCCGGTCAGCAGCGAGGCGCGGGTGGGCGAGCAGAGCGCGGTGGTGTGGAAGTTGGAGTACCGGACCCCCATCTCCGCGATCCGCCGCATGTTCGGAGCCTCAACAGGGCCGCCGAAGATGTCCATCGTCCCGTAGCCGACGTCATCCCAGGCAAGGAAAAGGACGTTCGGCGAGTCCTTTGGCGCTTCCCGCGGCAGGAACGGCTCCCAGTCAGGTACGGAATCCCGGACGTCGAGAGCGATCTTGCCCTTAAAGGTCCTTCCCATATGCCTCTCCTCGTCGGTAGTCCGTTACCGGGTCTTAGTTCGCGTTCCGCTTCTCTGCCCGCGGATAGGGCCTACTGGGCCCAGCAGCTTGGCCTTCTGGGCTTCGAACTCCTGGTCGGTCAGCACACCCTAGTTCTTCAGCTCCGCCAGATCGTTGAGCTGCTCCACGGTGGAAGCTCCCCCTACCTGTGGCGCTGCCTGGGCCGGTTGGACGGGAGCCTGTGCGGCCTCTTGCTGCTGCCACCGTTGTTCCTGGCGGCGCGACACGCGGTTGCTGACAGCGGTCGCGGTGCCGGCGATGGCGGCGGTACGAGCCACTCCACGAAGTAGTCCTGGCATCGGTGTCTCCTTAGGCGTTGGCCTCGGCCGCGTCGAGCGCGGCGAGGACGGCTTGGACGGGAATGCGGTCGCTGGCGGCCAGCAGGCCGCCGGAGCGGCGGACGGCGGTTGCGAAGGGCGCGGCCCAGGTGTTTCTCGAACACGAGCAGCGCGGCAGAGGTGCCCGGCTCCATCACGCCGCCGGCCTCGTCGATGTCCTCCTCGGAAAGGAGGCCAGGAGAAGCGCCCTCAAAGATGGACAACTCGGCGACCTCGCCTCCAACCTCGGCGATCTCAAGCCCGCGGACAGTTCCGTCCTCATCCTTGGCGATAAAGACGAGGTCAAGGATGCGGATCAGGCCTCGGTCGACGAGGTCGACTAGGTGCGGTCCGGGCCTTTCGTCTGTTCGGAACAGGTTCGAGACCATGGCTGATGCTCACGACGGGCACATGAGCGACCGACTCGCACGAAGAGGCGGGCGAGTCCACACACGCACTCCCACGGGTCAAGGTCGCTAGCGCCGATCTCCCAGCCCCCTTAGCAAGACCCGGCAAATCGCTCCACGAGGCGGTTGAAGCGCACCGGGCGCTCGGCCATCGGTACGTGGGCGCAGTCCGCGAGGATGGCGAGCTCCGAATCGCGGATCCGCTCGTGGTAGCCGGTCGCCTCTCGCGCCGGGACGATCCGGTCGTCGGCGCCCCAGACGATCAGCGTCGGCACCGCAATCCGCTCCAGTCGGTCGAGGAAGTCGTATCCGGCAAGAGCACGGACGGCCGGCATGAACCCGGGGCAGCCGGTCCCCGCCTGCCAGAACTCCCACAGCAGCTCGCAGGGGATCAGCTGCGGGTGGCGGAACACGTTGCGAAAGGCGATGTCACGGAGGCCGGGCCGGCGCATGCTCGCATCGCGCAGCCGGGCCGAGAACGGCTCGATCAGTGGCCCGAGCGGCGCCGAGATCTCCGCAGGGTGACGCTTCATCGTCGCGTGGCTGATCCCGGCCGCGGAGACGAGAACGAGGCGCTCGACCCAGATCGGATCGCGAATCGCCACCTCGGCGCAGACGAATCCTCCCATCGAGTTCCCGACCAGTGTCACGGCATGGAGGTTGAGCGCCAGGGAGAACTCGTCGACGAGGCTGCCGAACGCGGGGATCGAGATCGGCCACGCCGGCATCGGGCTGGCGCCGAACCCCGGCAGGTCGAGGGCCAAGACCCGGAAACCGCGATTCGCCAGGACAGGGATGTTCTCGAGCCAGTTCTGCCACGAGCCGGACAGGCCGTGGACGAAGACGATCGGGCGACCCTCGCCGATCTCGACGTAGGAGATCGGCGTTTCGGCGATTTCGACCGAGTGGAGGTGCTCGCGCCAGTCGATCTTGAGCCAGACGGGATCCCGGTCGCCGTAGGGGTCGGGGCCGTCCGGGACCGTGCTCTCGATCGCGTCCCTTCGCCTGAGCATCGCCCCGATCGGCGGCGTGAGGCGGCGCCGCAGGATGTAGCCCGTGGCTTTAGCAATCTCGGCTCCGCGGTGTTCCATGGGACAAGCATGCCCGTAACCGGCGCAGAGGGGCCGGGCTCCGTCGCGACCCACGCGCCCTGCATGTAGCGCTACGGTGAGCCGGAGCATGAGGGCACTCCCATCTCGTCCGCCGCGGGCCGCTCAGCTCGAGCGGCTAGGGCGGGAGGAAGTAGCGTTGCTCAGGGTCGTCTCGCCGGCGATCGTCGGCAACACGCTCAAGGTTCTGCTCGTCGAGCGGCGGGCGGATGGCGTCCAGCTCGGACTCGAGTCGCTCCGCGAGCGGGTTGCGGCCGGCCTCGACGCCGAACCGAGGCTGCGCCGGCGACTCCGCCCGACACCGCTTCACATTGCGCCGGCGGCCTGGGTGTCCGACCCGGACTTCTCGTTGGCGCGGCACGTCCGGTCGAGGGCGCCGCTCTGCGCGGGGGAAGAGGGGCTGCGCCGCTCGATCGCCGCGCTGATGAGCGAGCGCTTGGATCCCGATTACCCGCTGTGGGCGATCGATCTCCTGGGGCCGCTGCCCGACGGGGGGACGGCGGTCGTGTGCCGCTTCCATCACGTGCTCGCAGACGGCCGGATTGCGATCAGGATCATGCGGCACTTGCTGTGGTCCGAGCCGTCGCCCGGGCCACCGGCCGAGAGCGCTCCGGAGCCGAGACGTGCCGCGCTTCTCGCGGATGGCCTGCGGTACCGGTCGCAGCGGCTCGGAGAGGCACTCGCCTCCCCGCTCGCTCGCCCCGACGAATGGCGGGATCGGGTCCGAGGGCTGGCGCTGCTGGGTCGAGTTCTGTGGCGGGAGCTGGGCGGCTCGCCGGCGAGCACGACCGTGCTGGATGCTCGGATCGGCGCGCGGCGGGAGGTGGCGTGGGCGCTCGCACCTCTTGCGGTCGCGAGGCGGGTCGCCGACGCCGCGCACCCCGAAGCGACGGTCAACGACGTCCTGCTGGCCGTGATCGGAGGAGGCCTGAGGGCATGGTTGGGGCCGGGAGACGAACGGCTCCGCGCCAAGGTCCCGGTCAGCATGCATCGGTTGGGTGAGGACCCGCGGATCGGCAACCGGGACTCGTTCTTCTTCGTCGATCTGGCCGCATCGGAGCGTGACCCGCACGCTCGCCTCGAGAGGATCGGCGCTCAGACGAGGATGCGGAAGCGGACCGATGCGGAGACGCTGCATCGATTCCTCGGTGACCTGCGCGCGCTCGGGCCTCTGTCCCGCCCGATCGAGCGCCTCGCCGCCGACCCGCACGCTTTCACCGTCGAGATCTCCAACCTGCGCGGCCCGCCGGGGCCGATCAGCGTTGCGGGACATCCGGCGCGCGAACTGCTCACCTTTGCCGAGCCGGCGGAGCGGCACGCGCTGCGAATCGCTGCAATCTCGCTGGCAGACCAAATCGCGATCGGACTGTGCACCGACCCGGATGGCGCACCTCCGCTCGCAGGGCTCGCACCTGCGATCGAGTGTGAGCTCGAACGGCTCGGGTGAGCACGAAAGGGTCCCCATCCAACCGGCGGAAACCACCTCATAACCCGAAGGTCGCGGGTTCGAAATCCCGCCTTCCACTACTGAGAAAGGCCTTGGAAGCAGGGCCTTTCTCATACCTGGCAGGCCTTTGAGCGCGGCGATCCGGGCACCAAACTGCCCACGGCACGACATTCTTGACGCTTTTCGAGTAATGGCTAGGCCCTTGGCCAAACTTGCGAACCAATGCCTATTAGGCTCCCTCGCGGTCAAGGCGTAGGCGAGAGCCGGCTCCCACACCATTACCACCAGCGCTGGGCGCGATCCGAAGGGCTCAGCGGCCTCGCGAATGGCCCGGCGTGCCGCGTCTGAGCCGTCGTAACCAATGAGGACGGGCGCAATGGCGACGTTCATGCTTGCGCCCGTTTAGCGCTCTACCGGTAACCGTCCGACCACCCTACCCAGGAAGCCCCCACACATGCGGGGGCCTCTCTGTTTCTCAGGGCTTCCGTGGAAGTGAAGAGACCGAACCTGAGCCCTGACAGTTACCGGTCACGAGCGAGAGGTTCGGCCTTCGCCGGATTCAGATCGCTAAGCTCCTGCCGGTCCTGCAAGGACACGGCGATGGAGTTCGCCGCGGCACCGAACCAGTGCTGAACCGCCCGGCTTGGGCTAATGGCTCCTATTCGACCGTTTGTCGATTGGAGCTGCGCGCTGGAGATGATGCCGCCATGGACGATCCAGGTTTGCCAGGTTGCCAGCCTGCTGCTGTTCGCCCCGCTGATCAGTGGGGTGATCGCCAAGCTGGAGGCACAGCTGCAGTCGCGGAAGGGTGCGCCGGTGCTGCAGCCCTACTTCGACATCGCCAAGTTCTTTCGCAAGGAGACCCTGCGTCCGGCGAGCTCGTCGCCGTTCTTCGAGGTTGCGCCGGTGATCGCCGTAGCCGCCTACTGCGCGATCGCTTGCCTGATTCCGGTCCTCACCACCTTTCCCCTCCCGCTCGGCACGTCCGGGGACATTCTCGGCGGAGCTTTGCTCTTCGGTCTCGCCGGTTTCGTGACCGCCCTGGCCGGGGTCGACTCCGGCTCGGTGTACGCGTCACTGGGCTCAAGCCGCACGCAATCGGTTGCCACGCTGGTCGAGCCAACGCTGATCTTCGTCTTTTTCACCGTCGCGCTGGTCTCCGGCACCGATCTGCCGTACGCGCTTAACGCGACGCTGAAGGAATCGGCGTCGGAGTTCTTTCGTCCCAGCCACCTGCTGGCGGCTGCGGCGTTCTTCTTGATGCTGATCGTCGATACCGGTCGGGTGCCGATCGAAAGCCAAGGGTCGACGCTCGAGTTCGGGATGATCGATGACGCCAGACTCTTTGAGCACTCAGGCCCGGCGATGGCCTTGTTTCGCTGGGCCTCGACGATGAAGCAGTACCTGCTCTACGTCCTCTTTCTCAACGTGCTGATCGTTCCCTGGGGGCTGGCGGACACGCGGACAGCTGGAGCTGTCGGCCTGGCGATCGTCGTCCTCTTGGCGAAGATGATCGGCCTCGGGACGGTGATCGTCGTCATCGAGTCGATCGTGGCCAAGTTGCGGCTCTTCCGAATCCCCGACTTCATGGGAGCCGGCTTCGTCCTCTCGTTGCTGGCGATTCTCGTCTTCTACCTGGCGAACGGCTGAGGATGAATACCGCCCCGAACTACGACCTGGCGCACGCTCTGGCTGCCCTGATCGCAATCGGTGCCCTGCTCAGCGCTCTCGCTCTGCTCGGGGCAAAGCTCGTGCACGAGCAGGTCCGGGTCTACGCCGTGCAGTCGTTCTTCGCCGCCGCCTTCGCCGCCCTTGTCGGCATCGATCGCGGCTCGGTCGACCTGATCGTGCTCGGCGTCCTGACTCTGGCGATCAAGAGCTTTCTGATTCCGATCGGCATCAACCGCCAGATCACCTTCCAGGTCGCGGAGCACGAGGTCCCGCTGGCGATCGAGGTGCCGATGTCGCTGTTGATCGGAGGAGGCCTGGCTGGCTTCTCGTACTGGTCGGCGTCAGCGCTCGCGGCCAGGGGCGCGCTGCTGCCCGATCCGGTTCTCGGCATGCCGATCGCGTTGATGCTGGTCGGACTCTTCTTCATGATCACTCGACAAAACCTGATCAGCCAGATCGTCGGTCTGCTGGTGCTGGAGAACGGGGTCTTCTTCGCCACCGTGACGCTGGCGCCGGCGCTGCCTTTCGCGATCGGGTTCCTGCTGCTCTTCGATGTCCTGACCGCGGTGCTCTTCTATGGCGTCATGGCACGGCTGATCGTCGCCCGGGCAGCGGGGACAAACGTCGTCGACATGAATGCGCTGCGAGGGTAGACCTTGGGTCTTGCCGCACTGACCACGCTGCTTTTGCCATCGATCGCCGCGGCGCTGACCTGGAGAACCGGTGACCGGCCGATCTCGGCGGCGATCTCGATCGCCGCCAGCCTCGGTTCGCTGGCGGCGGCACTGGTCGTGGTCTTCGCCTTCGATGCCGAGCACGGACAAGGCGCCTTGGGGTCAGCGGTCTACGTCGACGCGCTGAGCGGAGTCTTCCTGCTCGGCATCGCCTTCGTCTACGCCTTCGTCAGCGTCTACTCGGCCGGCTACATGCGCCCCGAGATCGGGCACGTTCGCCTGCGGGGCCGGTACTGGCCGCTGCTGAACCTGTTCGGCCTGGCACTCCTTGCCACTCCACTGGTCGACAACCTGGCGGTGCTATGGGTTGCGGTCGAGCTGACGACCGTGGTGTCGGCGCTCCTGGTCACCAGCGAGGGCAACGATTCATCGCTCGAGGCGGGCTGGAAATACCTGGTGATCGGTTCGGCCGGGCTGGCCATCGGTCTGTTCGGCATCGTCATGCTCTACGTCGCCGCGGTCCCTGCGCTGGGGCATGACTTCGTGCCTCGCTACAGCGAGCTGGCTCCGGTCGCCGCGCATCTGTCTCCGACCTTGACCAAGGCCGCCTTCGCCCTGGTCATCGTCGGCTTCGGAACCAAGGTTGGGCTGGTTCCGATGCATGCCTGGCTGCCCGACGCTCATTCGGAGGGCCCGAGCCCGATCAGCGCGATGCTGTCGGCGGCCCTGCTGGCGGCGGCGCTTTATGCGGTTCTGCGGATCGGTGCGATCTGTGAAGGGGCCGCGGGCACGACATACGTGCGGGTCTTCCTGTTGGTGCTCGGCGCCCTCTCCCTGCTGGTGGCGGGATTCTTCGCTTTGCGCCAGGCCAACTACAAGCGGCTCCTCGCCTACTCGTCGATCGAGCACATGGGAATCATCTCGCTCGGGGTCGGCATCGGGGGGCCGATCGCCGCCTACGGCGCGTTCCTGCACGTCCTCGCGCACGCGGCGGGCAAGAGCCTGGCCTTCTTCGGCGCCGGCGAGCTGCTCAGTCGCTACGAGTCGCGAGCGGTAGCCGACGTGCGGGGGGTGATGCGGGTCGCCCCGTTCGCGGGCTGCATGGTCCTGGTCGGTGCGATCGCGGTCGCCGGAATGCCTCCGTTCGGGATCTTTCGCAGCGAGGTCCTGATCATCAGCGGCGGCTTTTCCAGGTCCCTCTACTTTTACGCCGGACTGCTGATCGTCGTGGCCAACGTCGCCTTCGTCGGTCTCTATCGGACCTTTCATCGGATGGTTTTGTCGAGGCCGCCGGCGCAGGTCAGCGAGCGCTGTGGCCGCCGCCAGCAACCCCTGATGGCCGCCGGCATGCTGTTCAGCCTCGCGGCCCTGTTGATGCTCGGCCTCTGGGTTCCCGACCCGCTCAACGACCTGTTGCGAAACGCCGCAACGGTGATCGGGGGGCCGACATGATCGAGTTGCGCAGCGAGGCTTCCCGAACCAGCGGTCATATGGCGACCGACGTCGCCGCGCGGGTGGCCGATCGCGGACGAATGATGTCGTTGTTCCTGGTCCCTGCCGCAGAAGGCAACGAGCTCGTCGCCCTTGCCTACGGCGGCGGGACGGTGAGGGCGGTTCGAACGCGGCTGCAGCAAGGTGAGCGGTCATACCAGGCGCTTACGCCGCTGGTGCCCGCTGCGCATTGGCATGAGCGTGAGCTTCACGACCTCCATGGCGTCGAGCCGCTTGGTCACCCGAGGCTTGAGGCCCTGCTTCGACATGAGAACGGCGAGCATCTGCTCGAGCAGCGCGGCGGCGTCGAGCACCGCGGCCACCGCCGCCTCGGAGGCCCGGGTGTCTTCGTGATCCCCTATGGGCCGGTTCGGTCGGGCGTCTTTGAGGCCGCGCAGTACCTGGTGCAGACAAGCGGCGAAGACGTCGCCTATTGCGCCCAGCGCCTGTTCTTCAAACGCCGTGGAGCGGAGCGGCGCATCTGCGAGGTCCCGCTTCCGCTCGCTGTGCTGGTCGCGGAGCGGGTTTCGGGCACCTCCAGCGTTGCCCACGCCCTCGCCTTCTGCCAGGCCCTGGAGGCATTGGCGGATGCTGAAGTGCCGCCACGCGGCCTGGCGATCCGCACGTTGATAGCCGAGCTGGAGCGCCTTTACAACCACGCGGAAGTGATCGTCCGCGAGTGCGAGGACGCGGCCCTTACTGTCGGCCAGGCCCAGTTCGCGGCACTGAAGGAACGACTGCACCGCGTCGCCGCCACGGTCGCCGGCAATCGCTTTCTGCGTGGCGCCGTGGTCCCCGGCGGCGTGGACTTGAACATCGATTCCTCAAGCGCCGCTCAACTGCGGAGCGAGCTTGACGACTGGGCATCCGCCTACCGCTCGGCGCTGCGCTTGCTGTTGGAGACCGACTCCTTCATCGACCGCCTCGTCGGCGCCGGGCCGCTGTCGAACGACGACGCTCGGGACTTCGGATGCGTCGGCCCGGTCGCGCGCGCCTCCGGAATCGACCTCGACACTCGCCGCGACCTGCCGTATGCGGCCTACCGGCAACTCGAGATTGAGCCGCAAATCGAGCAGGACGGCGACGGCATGGCGCGCTTGACGGTGCGCTTTGACGAGATCGAGCAGTCGCTGCGAATCATCGACGGCCTGCTGGCGGATCTGCCCGCCGGTGAGGTCGCCTCGCAGCTACCGGTCTTCCAGCGCGAGGAGGCTGTCGGCTGTGCCGAGTCGGCCCGCGGCGAAACGGTCTATTACCTGCGTGCGGCGGGGCCGGATCGCCTCGATCTGTGCCATGTACGGGCGGCATCGTTTGCCAACTTCGGCATCTTCAACCGCCTCTTCGAGGGCCAGGTGCTGACCGACTTTTCCTTCATCGAGCACAGCCTCGGGCTGTCGCCGGCGGGTTGTGACCGATGATCGGCTGGCTCTTCAAAGGCCTGCGCTCGCGGCGCCTGACGACGGCCTACCCGAAGGCCCCGGAAGCGCCGCCGAGCGGATTTCGAGGGCGGGCGACGCTGGGTGGCGAGAAGATGAGCGCCGAGGAGGCGGAGGCTGCCGTCGCCGCCTGTCTTTCGGGCGCACTGACGAGCACGGAAGGGGGAGGGTTGCGCCTCGATGCGGCCCGCTGCATCAATTGCGGGCTTTGCGTCCGGGCGACCGAGAACGGCGCTTTGAAGATGGAGCCGAGCTTTGAGCTCGCCGCGCCGAGGGCAGAGGCCCTCGTGGCTAGCCGCGGGGATGGCCAGGCGGCGGTCGGCGCCGAGAGAGGAGCGGACAAGTCGCCGGACCGAGCCAACGGTGGACGAAAGCTACCGCGACCATATCGGCGCTCGATCCACATTCGCCATGTCGACAGCGGATCCGACGGCGCGGTCGAGCAGGAGATCGCCGCGCTGCAGAGCCCCTACTACGACATGCAGCGGCTGGGCTTCTTCTTTACCGCTACCCCGCGCCACGCCGACGTGCTCCTGGTGACCGGGCCGGTCACGGCGACGATGGCGGAGCAGTTACGGCGAACCTATGAGGCGATGCCGGATCCACGCATCGTCATCGCCGCCGGCACCGACGCATGCAGTGGAGGGATCTGGAGCGGGCCTGAGACCTGCGGCGGGGTCGATCAGGTGCTGCCGGTTGACGTCTACATCCCCGGTGACCCTCCAACGCCGATCACACTGCTGCACGGGCTGTTGCTGGCAACCGGGCGTGTCGCACCGGCGAAGGCGCCGCTGTCGGAGCTGGAGCGATGAGCGGGCTGGGAGCTTTGCTGGCGATCGGATCGCTGGCCCTGCTGGCGGCGGCGCTGTTGCCGGCGCTGTTCGCGGGCAGCGAGCGGGCGCGATCGGTCAGCGCGCTGATTGGCTGCGCGGCAGCGGCGCTGTTGGCGATCGCCGGTGGACTCGCGACCTTCGGGGCCGAGGTCCGCTGGGAGTGGTTTGGGGGTTACGGCCTCGGCAGCGGCGGGTTCAGCGCCGATCGACTCGGGGGCTTGTTCGTGCTGATCTCCTGCGCCGCCGCAGCGCCGCTTCTGCTTGCCAGCGCCAGCGGCCGGGAAGGGGACGGAACCGTGGCCGCCGCAGCGCTGCGCCCCCTGCTGGTACTCGCGGTCGTTGGCGTCTATCTGGCCGACAACGTGTTCGTCTTCTTGACGCTCTGGGAGATCTGCGTTCTGGCGATGTTCGCCCTGGTTGCGGTTCGCTACCAAGACGATGCCGCCTCGCGGGCCGCTGACCTGACGATCACCCTGGCAAAGCTCGGGGGGGCGGCGATCCTGGCGGCGTTCCTGCTCCTGGCCGCGAAGACCGGCTCCTTTTCCTTTGGCGACCTGGCTGACCGTGGGCCGCAGCTTGACTCGACGCTGCGGGGCGTCTGCTTTGCGCTGTTCTTTGCCGGGTTCGGCGTCAAGGCGGCGCTGGTCCCGATGCAGACCTGGCTGCCGGCGGCCTACGGGGAGTCAAACGCCGAGAGCGCCGGGCTCTTGGCGGCCGTGGCATTGAACCTCGCCTTCTACGGGATGCTTCGAACCTGGTTCGGTTTCCTCGGCCAGCCAGAGGTCTGGTGGGCGGTAGTGGCTCTGATCGGCGGCTCGGCCACGGCTTTGCTCGGCATCCTCGGGGGCATCGTGCAGACGCGTTTGCGGGCTTTCATCGCCTACTCCTCGGTCGAGAACTCGGGGATCATCGTCACCGCGCTCGGGATCGCGCTGATGGGCCTCGCGCAGAACGAGCCCGGCCTGCTCGGTCTCGGCCTGATCGCGGCGACCTTTCAGATCACCGCCCACGCGATCGCCAAAGCGGGGTTGTTCACCGCCGCCGCCGCAGTGGAACGCGCCCGCGGCACCGACGACATGGAGCGGCTGGGTGGCCTTTACCGAACCCTGCCGCTGGCGGCACTGGGGGCTCTTTTCGGTGCCGCCGCGCTGTCCGCGCTGCCGCCCTTCAGCGGCTTTGTCAGCGAGTGGATGACCTTGGAGGGTCTGATGCAGGGCTTTCGGGTGAGCGGGACCGGGTCGCACCTGGCGATGGCCCTCGCCGGCGCCCTGCTTGCCCTCACCGCCGGCCTGACCGCTCTTGCCTTCGTGCGGGCGTTGGGCGTCAGCTTTCTCGGGATGCCGCGCACAGATGACGACCCCCCGGGGCGGGATCCGCGGCCGCGCTCAATCGCGCTGGCGGCATTCTGTGTCGGCTCGCTTGCGATCGGCGTCGCCGCGCCTTGGGTCGTCAAGGTGCTCGAGCAGGGAACAGCTGGAATCGGAGGCGAGGCTGCTTTTGGGCGCATCTCCGGGCCCGGCTGGTTGATCGAGCCGGGTTACTCGGGGTTCGCGAGCATCTCGGCCACGGTGCTGGCGATCGTGCTGTGCTCGTTTGCGGTTGGCTTCCTCGTGATCCGAGCCCTGCTGCGGGCCAAGGCGCGGGGTCGGGTGGTGCCGGTCTGGGCGTCAGCGACGCAAGCGAGCGGGCGCCACGAGCAGTACTCGGCCTTCGGCTACGCGAACATGACGCGGGTCATCTTCAACGTCGTCTACCGGATCCGGCCACGGATCGAGACACACGGCGACGAGCGCTTTCCCGAACGTCTCACGGTGGCGCGGGATGAGCCGCGCATCTATGACCCGCGCTGGCTTTATCGGCCGGTAACAGGGAGCTTCCTCTGGGTGGCGGAGAAGATGCGCGGCATTCAAGCCGGCTATCTCGGCCTCTATCTGCTTTATCTGCTGATTGCGTTGATGATCGCCCTGTTGGTCGCCCCACGGGTCTGAGGGCTGATGCCTTTGGCCAACGGCTCATGGCTCGAGGGTCGCGAGGGTAGGCGTGGTGCAGCAGTCGGTGCGGCGAGTAGCGAGCGGGGTCGGCGAGGAGGCCGACCTCGCTCCCGGACCCCTTTCGGCAGCTCGTCTAGCAGCCAGATCACGCGCGGGTCTTTGTAGGCTGAGCTTCGCCTTGACGTGACCGCGCAGGTCCTCCGGCGTCGCCTGCGTGAGCTGATTAAGCTCGATCCGGAGAACGTGCTTACAACCGAACGGGCCGCCGAGCTGCTCGAGCCAATGATCAAGCCACTGCCATCCTTCGACGACAGCCTGCTGCCGGCGTGAGGGGGGTCGAGCCGTGAAGGCGGTCGCATGCGAGCAGGCGCAGCTCGAGCTCGTCGATCTGCCGACGCCGGAGCCCGCCGAGGGCCAGGTCCTCGTCGAGGTGCTGCGCTGCGGGATCTGCGGATCGGACCTGCATGCGCGCCATCACGCGGACGAGGGGGCCGCCGTGCTCGCGGAGGCCGGCTACGACGGCTTCATGCGCTCCGATCAACGGGTCGTGCTCGGCCACGAGTTCTGCGGCGAGGTCGCCGAGTACGGGGCCAAATGCCGCAAGAAGGTGGCGACCGGCACGCCGGTCGTGGCGCTTCCCCTGCGCAGGAGCGGAGGTGAGATGCACGCGGTCGGGCTATCGGCCGCGGCCCCGGGCGCCTACGCCGAGCAGGTGCTGGTCGAGGAGTCGCTGATGTTCGCGCTCCCGAACGGCATCGGGCCCGACCTCGGCGTCCTCACCGAGCCGATGGCGATCGGCTGGCACGCTGTACGCCGGGCTGAGATCAAGAAGGGCGACGTGGCAATCGTGATCGGCTGCGGGCCGGTCGGGCTGGCGGTGATCTGCATGCTCAAGGTCCAGGGGGTTCGCACGATCGTGGCCAGCGATTTCTCCCGCGGGCGGCGCGAGCTGGCGACGGCCTGCGGAGCCGACGTCGTGGTCGACCCGAGCGAGGGCTCGCCATACGAGGCGCCCGGTGACCGTGGCCACCTGAAGACGGTGCCCGCTGCGGCGGAGCTTGCAGTCGGGACGATGGAGAAGCTGCGGCGCCTGCCGGTCCCCTGGCATCACGTCTGGCGGGTCGCCGAGAAGCTCGGCGCGATGCCGAAGCGGCCGGTGATCTTCGAGTGCGTCGGCGTTCCGGGGATCATTGACGGCGTCGTCGCCAGCGCGCCGCTCTTCTCGCGTATCGTCGTGGTCGGGGTGTGCATGGAGCCGGACAAGTTCCGCCCGGCGATGGCGATCAACAAGGAGGTCGACCTGCGGTTCGTAGTCGGCTATACGCCGCTGGAGTTCCGCGACACCCTCCAGATGCTCGCCGAGGGCAAGGTGAACGCGGCGCCGATCGTGACCGGGAGCGTTGGCCTGCCTGGGGTTGAGAGCGCCTTCGCCGCGCTTGGCGATCCGGAGGCGCACGCGAAGATCCTCATCGACCCCCGTAGCTCTGCCGATCGGCCCCACTGAGCCGTGACCAGGCTGAGCGGCGAATTCGATACCGATCTGGCGCCGTCGGTGGCGCTTGAGACCTGCGCGCAGGCAATCGACGGCCTGGGATGGCGCATCGAGACCGTCGAAGAGCGCCGCATCGTCGCCTACCCTCGGTCGAGCCCGGAAGCAGCCGCGCCGAGGATCGAAGTGACGCTCCATGGCTCCGGGGGAGCAACGGACCTGGTGATCGTCGGCGCCGACAGCGACGCCCACCCGCTGCGAAGCGACCAGCTCGTGCTGGCGCTCGACCGCCTCCGCGACGCGATTGCGGCATCCGTCGAAGGCGCCGAACAGCCCGAAGAGGCGACGAAGCGCGCTTCGCTTTTTTCGAGCGTGCCCCTGTTCGCAGAACGGCCGCCGGCGGTGCAGCTCATCACCGCCGTCGTGGGGCCGGTGCTTTTCGGCGCCGTCGCCGGCGTCGTTCTGGGGATCTCGGCTGCCCTTTACTGGATCGTCGGGCTGCTGGCGCTGATCGGGGCGCTGCTGGCGGGGCTCGAGCATCCCGACGGCCGCCAAGGCGCCCTGCGGGGTCTCGTCGGAGGCACCCTCTATGGGATCTCGCTGCTGATCGCCCATGCGGTCGCCGGCACCGATGCGACGGTCAAGCTACCGAGCTTCGCCCCGACCTTGATCGTCTTCACTGCGGTCATCGGCGTGCTCGCCAGCGGGCTCGGTGGGCTGCTGCGAAACCGGCGCTGAGGCGCGGCTCGCCACGGCGCTGAGCCTCGGCGAGCAGGGCGTCAACCACAGCGGCCATCGGCTGCGGATGGCCTTCGGCGACCATCGCCGCGAAGCGCCTAGGTTCGCGGTGCGGTGCGCTCGACGGCTCGGCGAATCGCCGCCGCGATTGCACCCGGATCCTCGATCTGGGGGTAATGCCCGAGCTCTTCGAGCCGCGCGACTGGCGCCTTCGGCCGCAGCTCGAGCAGAGCGTCGAGTACGGCGACGGTCGCCACCGGGTCCCGGGTTCCCCAGGCGAAGCTGAGACTGCCGTTCCAGTCCCGCACGGCGCCGTGCCAGCGTCCGGCGCAGCGCTCGCGCTCCTCGAGGTAGTGGATCAGCTTGTGCCCGAGGCTCCGACCGCCGTCGTGGCAGAGCAACGACCACTGGTCGCTCGCCTCTTCGTCGCTGAGCGGATGCGTGGTGGAGAAGAGGCGACCGAACTCGCGGCGAAAGAATCGCTCGCTGCTCAGCCGTGCGACGAGCGGGCCGAGCGGGCTGCGCAGCAGGCGCTGGGCGGGGCTGAGGCTGGCGCGATCGAGGACGATGCTGCCGTTGAACAGCAGCACGGCGGCGAGCTCCATGTCCAGGCGCCATTCCAGATCACGCGCAAGGAGCTCGGTCGCCACCGAGGTGCCCATGTCGTGGGCGACCAGGAAGACCGGGCGTCCCGCGAGGCGGCGACGGACGAGCTCCTCGGCGAGGTCCGCCTGCCAGCCGAGGCTGTAGAGGTGGTCGCGCGGCTTCTCCGAGAGGCCGAAGCCGAGGAAGTCAAAAGCAAGGACGGCCCGGTCGCCGACCTCGTCGAGCAGGGCACGCCAGTCGAAGGAGCTGGAGGGAAAGCCATGCAGGAGCAGCAGAGCCGGGTCGCTGCCGTCGCGGGAGAAGACGTGAATCCGACGCTCGCGAAAGCTCTCGCCGGTGCCTTGCGTGCGCCAGTTCCGAACTCGTTCGGTGAGCTGCACGTCAGCTCTTCGCCCTTCGCGCCGCCTTCAAGCGCGCCGTGGCGTCGAGCTCGGCCTTGCGCAGCCGCACCGACCGCGGCGTGATCTCCACGCACTCGTCCTCACGCAGGAACTCGAGCGCCTGGTCGAGCGAGAGTCGCTTCGCGGGAACCAGGCGCACCAGCAGGTCGGCGCTGGCCGCGCGCACGTTGGTCTGGTGCTTCTCCTTGATCGCGTTGACGTCGAGGTCGTTGGCACGCGAGTTCTCGCCGACGATCATCCCCTCGTAGACATCCTCGCCCGGCCCGACGAAGAGCGTGCCGCGCTCCTGCAGGCCGAAGAGCGCGAAGCTTGCGCTGGAGCCCCGGCGGTCGGCGACCAGGGCGCCGGTGGGGCGGGTGCGCAGCTCGCCTGCCCAGGGCTCCCAACCCTCGAAGACGTGGTGCATGAGGCCGGTGCCTCGGGTCTCGGTGAGGAACTCGGTGCGAAAGCCGATCAACCCCCGGGCGGGAACCAGATACTCGATCCGGACCCAGCCGGTCGAGTGATTGACCATCTGCTCCAGCCGTCCCTTGCGCAGGGCGAGCAGCTGGGTGACGACGCCGACGTACTCCTCCGGCACGTCGATGGCCAGCCGCTCGACTGGCTCGCAGAGCCGGCCGTCCACTTCGCGGGTAAGGACCCTCGGCTGGCCGGCGGTCAGCTCAAAGCCCTCGCGGCGCATCAGCTCGAGCAGCACGACCAGCTGCAGCTCGCCGCGCCCCTGCACCTCCCAGGCGTCGGGCCGCCCGATGTCGATAACGCGGATCGAGACGTTTCCGACCAGCTCGGCGTCGAGGCGAGCGCGGATCTGGCGCGCTGTCAGCTTGTCTCCGTCCTGCCCGGCAAGCGGCGAGGTGTTGATGCCGAGGGTGATCGAGAGCGACGGCTCATCCACCGTGATCACCGGCAGGGGGCGGGGATCCTCGAGGTCGGCGAGGGTCTCGCCGATGGTCACGTCCGGCAGCCCGGCGACGGCGATGATCTCGCCCGGCCCGGCTTCCTCGGCCGCCACCCGGTCGAGCGCCTCTGTGACGTGGAGCTCGTTCACCACGGCCGGCTCGATCGAGCCGTCGGTGCGGCACCAGGCGACCCGGGCGCCGGCACGGATCATTCCGTTGTGCACCCGGCAAAGCGCAAGTCGACCGAGATAGGGGGAGGCATCGAGGTTGGTCACGTGGGCCTGCAGAGGATGCCCCTGCTCGTATTCGGGGGCGGGAATTCTGTCCAGAATCAGGTCCATTAGCGGCGACAGGTCGCTGCCCTCGCTGCCCTCGGTGAGCGAAGCCCAGCCGGCGCGGGCATTCGCGTAGACGATCGGAAACTCGATCTGCTCCGAATCGGCGTCGAGGTCGAGGAAGAGCTCGTACACCTCGTCCACCACCGCGGCGATCCGCGCGTCGGGGCGGTCGACCTTGTTGACGACCAGGATCACCGGCAGCTTCGCCTCCAGCGCCTTGCGCAGGACGAAGCGGGTCTGGGGAAGCGGGCCCTCGGACGCGTCGACCAGCAGCAGCACGCCGTCGACCATGGTCAGGCCCCGCTCGACCTCGCCGCCGAAGTCCGCGTGGCCCGGCGTGTCGATGATGTTGAGCTTCACGCCGCGGTGGGGGACTGCCGTGTTCTTGGCGAGGATCGTGATCCCCTTCTCGCGCTCCAGGTCCATCGAGTCCATGACCCGCTCGGCGACCTCCTGGCCCTCCCGGAAGGCACCGGACTGCCACAGCATCGCGTCGACCAACGTCGTCTTGCCGTGATCGACGTGGGCGACTATGGCGATGTTGCGAAGGTCTTCGCGGCGGGGCATCGGGCGATCCTAGGCGTCGGGACCACCCAGGCGAAATCAACCCGATCCCTGTGCGCGGGCCCCCCGATGCTCAGAGCGTGATGACTCGAGCCGTCTTCGGGTCGATTCGGCCCTCGAGCACGTCCATGTAAGCGCTCTTCACGGCTTCGAAGCCGTGCCCGGACTCGACCTCGAGCCAGCCGCCTATCCACTCGCAGAACGGCTGCCAGGCATCGGCGACGCGCCTTTCGAGGCCGTCGGGCCCCCAGTCGTCAGAGCGCTTCACGACCCTGTCGGGTGCGAAGAAGAGGGTGGGAGAGGGCCCGGGGAGCTCGCCGCCGCCCAGCTGCTCCCAGTGGGTGACGCCGACAGCCATGCTGTGGGCGAGCTGGTCGCGGTAGTGCTCGTGGACCGCCTGCCGGGCTTCGGCGGCCCCGGCGAAGTCGACATAGGTCGCCGGGCCCTGCGCCAGCGAGCCGATCGCGTCGTAGGCGAGGACCCGTTCGAATATGCCGAGGCCCTCCACGAATGGAACACTGCCCCGCGAGGTGAGCCCGATCAGCTCCACCCCGCCGTGCTTGGCGAGCAGGAAGGCGGCAGCGATCGCGGTCTTGCTCGAGGCGCTCGAGATCACGATCGGGCCGCGGTCGACGAGGCCGTCGTCGGCCAGCTGGTCGTCGATCAGAAAGGAGGTGAAGAAGAGCGGCCGCAACAGCATCTGGATCTCCTCGCTCTCGGCCGTGTAGAAGGGGTCGCGCCGGCTGTCGGAGTAGCGGTGGTAGGCGGAAGGAAGAGCCGCGCGATGCGGCGACGCGTCGACGAACCCGCGCCCGTCCGGGTCGCCGGGCGTGACGGCGAGATGGGAGGAGGGCGGCAGATATCCATAGACCCGGGTGCCGGGCTCGACTCCCTCCGCCTCTGAGCTCTCGACCTCCGCGAAGCCCCACATCGGCACCCGCCCCCAACCTTTCTCAGCCGGAAAGAAGTCCCAGTAGGACATCGCGTCGCCCATCACTGCGTAGGTGACGTTGTTGGCCGTCATCCCGAAGCGGTCGATGCGCAGCAGCGCCTGACCGTCCGCGAGCTCCGGGGGTTGCGACTCGGCGATCCGGCACTCGCGCAGATCGTCGCGCTTGACCAGGAAGTCGGCCACGTTGCGGGGGTTACCTAGGCCAACGACTTGGCGGCTTGGCGCTCGGGGGCGATTCTGACCACGTCCCAGGCCAGCCCCAGCTTTTCGAGACCCGCGATCAGCAGCCCCGATGGATCGGGCTGCCAGCGTCCCAGGCCGTGGACGGCGGAGGTCGGGAAGGCGTGGTGGTTGTTGTGCCAGGCCTCGCCCATGGTCGGCAATGCGAGCCAGGCGAGGTTGCGGGACTCGTCCTTGGTCTGGAATGGCTGGCGCCCGAACATGTGGCAGAGCGAGTTGATGCTGTAGGTGACGTGGTGGAGCATGAAGACCCGCACTGCGCCGCCCCAGAGCAGCCCGGTCAGCCCCGCGCCGAGGTCGCCGCCGATCGCGACGCCGAGGCCGAATGGGATGGCGAGGCCGAGGATCGCCCAGAGCAGGAAGGTGCGGTTGACGAAGGAGACCACCGGGTCGGCGATCAGATCGGGTGCGAAGCGCTTCTTGTTGCCGCGCTCGGTGTGAATGAAGATCCATCCGAGGTGGGCATGGAAGAAGCCCCTCAGCGCCCCCTTCCAGCCATGGCCGTGCCCGACGTGCGGGCTGTGCGGGTCGCCCTCGCGGTCCGAGCAGGCGTGGTGCTTGCGATGGTCGGCGACCCAGGAGATCACCGGTCCCTCGATTGCCGCCGATCCGAGCGCGGCGAAGACGCCGCGCAGCCAGGGATGGGTGGCGAAGCTGCGGTGGGTGAAGAGGCGGTGAAAGCCGACCGTGATCCCGAAGCCGGTGAGCAGGTAGAGGACCGCGAAGATGATCAGGTCGCTGGGTCGCAGCGCCTCGTTCCAGGTCTGCCAGGCGGCGAGGAAGAGCATCGCGAAGGGGACCACGGTGAGCAGCCCGGTGATGATCCGATCGGTGGTCTCGTGCTCGACCGGCTCGACGTCGGCAGCCACTGGACGTGCACGGACTCGCTGCGGGTCCTGGCGTTGTGTTGCTGTCGTCACTCGCGTTTCCTGTCCCCGAAGCCGGTCCCGGTCACGTGCCGGTCCACGGCTCGAGTCCTGAGGGGACCGTAGCACCCACGACCGCAGTAGGCTCGGGACCGATGCCATTCGCGAGCACCGAGCCGCTGCGCCGTGAGATCGAGCGCACCTTCCCGGAGCGGCCGTTCACGGTCGAGTTCTGGGACGGAACCAGGATCGCGTCGACCAACGGCGGCGGGCCCGTCTTCTCGGTTCGCTCTCCGAAGGCGATCGCGTCGCTGCTGCGTGCTCCGGGGCAACTCGGGATCGGCAGGGCCTACGTGCGCGGCCACCTTCTGCCTGACGACCTGGACGCTGCGCTGGCTGTCGTAACCGGCTGGGACCCGCCCAAGGTCGACCGCAATGCCCAAGCTCGCCTGATGCTGGCGGCGGCCCGCGGGTCCGGGCTCACGGTGCCGCCGCGGGCGCCGGTCGCCGAGCTCTCTCCGCATGGGCGGCTGCATTCGAAGGAGCGCGACGCGCGCGCGGTGCGCCATCACTACGACGTCTCGAACGAGTTCTTCGCGATCTTCCTGGACCGCTCGATGACCTACAGCTGCGCGATCTTCTCGCGCGGTGCCAACACCCTCGAGCAGGCCCAGGAGGAGAAGCTCGACCTCGTCTGCCGCAAGCTCGAGCTCGCCGACGACGACCGCGTCCTCGACGTCGGCTCGGGGTGGGGGAGCTTCGCGATCCATGCGGCGAAGCTCTATGGGGCGCGGGTGCTAGGGATCACCCTCTCCGAGCCCCAGGCGCAACTCGCCCGCGAGCGCGCCGCCGAAGCGGGGGTCGCGGAGCGGGTCGAGTTTCGGGTCATGGACTACCGCGAGCTGACCGGCGAGCGCTTCGACCGCATCGCAAGCATCGGCATGGTCGAGCACGTCGGCGATGAGCGGATCGACCTCTATGCGCGCCGGCTGGCCGATCTGCTGCGCCCGGGGGGGCGGCTGCTCAACCACGGGATCTCGAAGCTGGCCCACGGGGGCCCGCCGCCGGGGCAGTTCTCGGATCGCTACGTGTTTCCCGACGGTGAGACCCTGCACCTCTCGCGGGTGCAGCTCGCGCTCGAGCGGGCCGGCTTCGAGATCGAGCACGCCGAGGGCTTTCGCGAGGACTACGCGCGAACCCTCTCGGAGTGGATCGAGCGCCTCGATGCGAACCTCGGCCGCGCCGAGCAGCTCGCTGGCCCCGAGCGGCTGCGCGTCTGGCGCCTCTACCTGCGCGCGGCGCGAAACGGCTTCTTGACCCGCTTCACCTCGGTCTACCAGGTCAAGTGCCGGCTTCCCGCCTGAGCCTCACTTGACCCGGCGGATCCGGGGCTGAGCTTCGACACGGAGCGCCTGCTTCTCCACCGGCGCCACCAGAAACTCCTCCCATGGACTCTGGGAGAGGATTCCCGGCACCTCCTCGGCGGGCAGCGGGGGCATGAAGTAGAAGCCCTGGGCATGGTGGCAACCGAGGCTGCGGACCGAGGCGAGCTGGTCGGCGGTCTCGACTCCCTCGGCGACGATCTCGAGCCTCAGGGCGCGCGCCATCTCGACCACGGCCTTGACGATCTGCGCGTCGGTGAGCCCGTCGGCCACGTTCTCGATGAAGGAGCGGTCGAGCTTGATCCCGTCGAGCGGGAAGCGCTTCAAGTAGCCGAGCGAGGAGAAGCCGCTGCCGAAGTCGTCGAGCATCAGCCGCACCCCGAGTCCGCGCAGCGAGCGCATCACCCGCTCCGAGACGCCGGACTCCTCGAAGAGGACCGACTCGGTGAGCTCGAAGCTCAGGGTGGTCGGGTCGATGCCGCTCGCCTCGATCGCGGCGGAGACGGTCGGCAGCAGCTGCGGGTCGCCGATCTGACGGCCGGATATGTTGACCGCGATCCGCACCGGGGCGGCGTCGGGCTGCATCGCCTGCCATTCGGCGACGTTGTTGCAGGCCTCCTCGACGACCCAGCGGCCGACCGGGACGATCAGTTGTGACTCCTCGGCGACCGGTATGAACGAGGTCGGGCTGGTCAGGCCGTACTCGGGATGGCGCCAGCGCAGCAGCGCCTCGAGAGCGACGATCGAGCCGTCGCGCAAGCTCACGATCGGCTGGTAGTGAAGCTCCAGTTCGTCGCGGTCGAGCGCTCGCCGCAGGTCGTTCTCGATCCGCATGTGCTCGACCGCGCGGGCACGCATCGCCGAGTCGAAGATCTCATAGCCTCCCCGGCCCCTCTCCTTGGCCCGGTACAGGGCCGCGTCGGCATCGCGGATCATCGCCTCGGGAGCCTTCTCTCCCCGCCCCAGCGAGATTCCCATGCTGGCGCTTACGAAGTGCTCGCGCTGGCGCAGCTTGAATGGCCGCGCGAGCGCCGTCCTGATCCGCTCCGCGACGCGCACCGCGTCGCGCTCCGTCCTTACGTCGGCGAGGACCGCGAACTCGTCGCCGCCGAAGCGCGCGATCGTGTCGCTGGGCCGCAGCCCCTGCTCGAGGCGCGGAGCGACGGCGGCGAGCAGCTCGTCGCCGGCCGCATGACCGAGGCTGTCGTTGACGAGCTTGAACTGGTCGAGGTCGAGGAACAGCACCGCGACCGAGGTCTGACGGCGCTCGGAGTTGGCGAGCGCCAGGCCGAGCCGATCGAGGAAGAGGCTGCGGTTGGGCAACCCGGTGAGCGGGTCGTGCAGGGCCTCGTAGCGGGTTCGCTCTTCCTCCTCGCGGCGCTCCACCGCATTGCCGATCACGTTGGCGATCGCCTGCAGGAAGTTGACGTCCTGGGTCCCGAAATCGCGCAGCTCGACGCTCTCGACTCCGAGCACCCCGTAGGAGCGGTTCGCTGCCCGGATCATCACCGTGAGGCTGCTGGTCATCCCGTGCAGCTGCTCCCCCTGCTCGAAGCGGGTCTCCGAGCTCCAGTCCTTCACGATCACGGGGGTTCCGGTGGCGAGCGTGTACCCGGCGTGCGAGCCGGTGCTCGAGGCGAGCTTCGTCTCCTCGACCTCAGGACGGGAGGGCTCGGTGGCGACCACCATAAGGGCCTGCTCCTCGGGAACGACCTTGATCACGGCGGCGAGGTCGACGTCGAGGACACGACGCAGCACACGCAAGCCCTCGCGGAGCAGCTCGTCGATGTCCTCGCCGCTCAGGGCGCGTTGTCCGAAGCGCGCAACCTCCTGCTGCTGGCGCGCCTGCAGCCGGCTGACCTCCTCGCTCGCCCGCAAGGCCTCGGCGGTTCCGGCCAGCTCCTCGCGGCGGCGAGCCTGGTTGCGCGCCTCGAACGCGCTCAGCCCCGCCGCGAGAACGAGGCCGAATGCGACGAAGGTGCTGTAGTAGGCGTCGTCGTTGGAGCCGAACGCGACCAGCAGGAAGGCTGCGACCGTGAGCGTTCCGACGATCACCGTGACCCGGAGCGGGAACGTCAGGGCCGTGAACAGAACCGGAATCACGAGCAGGAAGGTGAGGGGGCTCTGGGTGCCGCCGTCGAGCGCCGCGAGGCTCGCGATCGCGCCGATCGCGATCGCGTTCCAGGCGACCAGGAATGGCTCCCGCAGGCGGCTCCCGACCATTCGCTCAGCGGGCAGCCGGCGCATCGCAAGCGCCGCGATGACGGTGAGGATCAGGATCGTCGAGGTGACGAGGCGCAGGCCGTCATCGGGAAGGGCCCAGGCGTAGGCCGCCATGCCCAGCGCGCAGAGGACCATGATCGTGACGGCGCTGCGCATCGTCGCGACGCGCACAGCGATCTCCCGCTGGCTGGGCTGCGCGGCGCTCTCGCCGTGTCCGGTTCGCTCGCTCAAGGGTCGCTGGGTTCCTATTCGGTTGGGCGAGGCCGGCAATCTCCTGCCCAGGTCAGGATCGGTTGCAGCAGGCGTGGGCTTGAGCGTGGGGGCGACGCCTGCCGCCTGTACGTCCAGCGCCTAGGGAGTAGTGGGTACCGCGGGGCCCCGACGAAGCTGCTCGCGCATCCAATCGAGGTCGAAATGGAAGGGCTCCGTGGTGGCGATGAAATCGGTCAGCTCCTCGGCGACCAGCCGCGGCTGGTCGAGCTGCGGCCAGTGCCCGGCGTCGGGAATCTCGACCATCTCGCTATGCGAGATCGCCCGATGGGCTTCGCGACCGTGGCTGACCGGGATTATGCGATCGCGCTCCCCCCAGACGATCAGCACCGGCATCCGCTCGGCGAGGTAGAGGCGGTCCTTGGCGCTGACCTTCTGACCTCCGGGGTCGATCACAGCGCGCAGCGTGCGCAGAAAGGCTCCCTGCGCATCGGACTCGACCAGCGAGGCGTAGCCTCGCGCCATCTCCTCGACGTCAGCGCTGGGGTGGATCCCGATCCGTCCCAGCAGCTCGCTCGCCGTGCTGCCCGCGCGCACCGCCCACTCGCGGATGATCAAAGGCATCACCAGCTCCGCCCCGGGCAGGGTCGCCGCGCGCAGGACCGGGCTCACTTCGCGGCCGAGCCCGCCGCTTGAAATCAGCACCAGGCGCTGGCAGTACTCCGGGAACTGGTAGGCGAGCTGCAAGGCGATGCCGCCGCCGAGCGAGTGGCCGACCACCGTTGCACTTTCGAATCCCAGCATCCCGAGCAGATCGCGAACCCCGCTTGCGAACGCCCCCAATGAGTAGTCGCCCTTCGGCTTTGCCGAGGCGCCATGGCCGAACAGGTCCGGTGCGATCACCGTATGGCCGGCCCCGACGACGTCGTCCACGAACTCCGCCCAGACTCCGGAGTGGGAGGTCACACCGTGGATCAGCGCGATCGCGGGACCTTCGCCCATCATCCGGTAGCAGACCTTGTGCCCGTGCAGGGTGGTCTCGCGGAGCTCGAAGTCGCCCCTTGTTGCCGTGGCGAAGGTCATTTGATCTGCATGCCCGAGATTGCGCGGGAGATAACAAGCCGCTGGATCTCGGAGGTGCCCTCGAAGATCGTGTAGATCTTCGCGTCGCGGTGCATGCGCTCGACCGGGTATTCGCGGGCGTACCCGTTGCCGCCGAGGATCTGGATCGCCCGCTCGGTCGACCAGACCGCGACCTCTCCCGCCTTCAGCTTCGACATCGAGCCCTCCGCCGCTTCGAAGTCCTTGCCGGTGCGGCCCATCCAGGCTGCGCGCCAGACGAGCAGGCGGGCCGCGTCGATCTCCATCTTCATGTCGGCGAGCGTGAACGCGATCGACTGGTTCTGGATGATCGGCCGACCGAACTGCTCGCGCTCCTTCGCGTAGTCGAGCGCGTACTCGTAAGCGGCGCGGGCGATGCCGATCGCCTGCGCCCCGACGGTCGGGCGCGAGACCTCGAACGTCTTCATCGCGGCCTGGGAGCGGCCGGATTTGCCCTCGCGCGCGCGCGCGAGGCGTTCGTCGAGCTTCTCCTTGCCACCGAGCAGGCAGGCGCCGGGGACGCGGCAGTCGTCAAGGTGGACGTCCGCTGTGTGCGAGGCGCGCAGGCCGTGCTTCTTCACCTTCGCACCCTGCTCGCAGCCCTTGGTGCCGGGCGGGATCACGAACGCGGCATGACCCCTGGAGCCGAGCTCGCGGTCGACTGAAGCGATCACGACGTGGACGGCGGCGATGCCGCCATTGGTCGCCCAGGCCTTCTGCCCGTTGAGGACCCATTCGTCCTTGCCCTCGTCGTACTTGGCCGAGGTGCGCATCGCGGAGACGTCGGAGCCGGCGTCAGGCTCGGAGGAGCAGAAGGCGCCGACCTTCGGGTCGTCCGGGGTTCCATAGCACTGCGGCACCCACTCGACCAGCTGGTCGGGGGTCCCGGAGGAATAGATCCCGGCCACGGCGAGGGTCGTGCCCATGATCGAGAGCCCGATTCCGGCGTCGCCCCAGAAGAGCTCCTCGTTGACGATCGGGAAGCTGAGGCCGGAGGGGTCGGCCCAGAACTGGGCGACCGCCTCGAAGGAGTAGAGCCCGATTTTGGCGGCCTCCTGGATGATCGGCCAGGGCGTCTCCTCGCGTTCGTCCCACTCGTGGGCGGCGGGGCGGACCGTCTGCTCCGCGAAGCCGTGCACCCATTCCCTGATGTCGCGCTGATCGTCGGAGAGATCGAGGGTGAAGGGCGACTCCGAGACCTCGATGCCGAGCTGGCTGGCCTGGTCTTCGACTTCCGCGTCAGCGGCGTTCGTGGTCTTCTCGGCGGTGGACATCAGCTGCTTCCTTTCTTGGGGGCGGTCGGGATCCTGAACATCGATGCGATCTGCGGCGCGAACATCAGGTCGCCGTCGATCTTCAGCTTTCCGGTCATGAACAGCTCCGGGCCCGACTTCTGGTTCGTGATCAGCTTCAGAAACGGGACCGGTTCGATCTTGATGGTCACGCGGGGCTCCTCGCTGGGGCTCTCCGAGACCGTGCAGTCGCCGTCGCGAACCACGACCTCGAACTCGTCGTAGCCACCGTCCGGGCGGCCGAGGATCTGAAAGTGGACGACCGAGTCGCCGCTGGCGCGGGCAGGGTCGAAGTGCTCGGACATGCGGGCGAAGATCTCGCGCAGGGCCGGCTCGCGCTGCGCCCCCGTCATCGCCTCGGAGAGCTGCTCGTCGCTCGCCGCCGCGACCAGAGCCGCGAAGTCCTCGGCCGCGACCGCGGTCAGGTCGGGTGCGTCTGCGGCGCCTTCGGAGGCCTGGGCGGGATGGTCTTCGGTCATCTTGTTCTCCTCGTTGCCGATTGGGGAAAGCGCCAGGTTGCTACTCCCGGTAGGAAAAAGCTACCATAAGTAGGAAATGACTGACGAGACGATCCTGGAAGTCGGCCCCGCTGCCAAGCCGCCGCGCCGCCGCGCCGCCCACCTTGGTCCCGAGCGGCGCCGGCCGCTGGTCCTTGACGCGGCTTTCGACCTCTTCCTCGAGCGCGGCTACGAGGGCACCTCGATGGACGCGGTGGCAACGGCGGCGGGTGTCACCAAGCCGGTCATCTATGCCTGCTTCGCGGGCAAGGAGGAGCTCTTCGAGGCTCTGCTGGAGCGCGAGGAGGCGCGAGTCCTGGAGACGATCCAGGGCAGCTTGCCGCCCGACGCCGACGTCGACGACCCCGAGCCGCTGCTGGTCGAGGGATTGACGGCCTTCCTGCGCGCTGTCGCCGCCGCACCGGACGCCTACCGGATCATCTTCCTCGGCGAGGGGGCCACCACGGGGATCGCGCAGCGCATCCAGCGCCAGCGTGCCGCCCAGGTCGCGGCCGTCGCGGCGCTCTCGCGCGCCTGGCTGGAGGGCCGCGAAACCTCCGTCGACGTCGAAGCCTCGGCGCGCCTGTTCGCCACCGTCGTCGTCGGGCTCGCGGAGTCGGGGGCGCGGGCGATGCTCAGCGACCCGGAGACCTGGACGCCGGAGCGCCTCGGACGGATGCTGGGCCGGATGGCGGCCCGCGGCCGCGGCGTCTTCTAACACCCGCGACTGAACGGCCTGCCCGCGGGTAGCGGGGGGCCAATCCAAGACAAGGAGGAGCGATGACCGAGTCCCCAGAGACTCCTTTGAGTGATCCGGCGCCCGGCGAGTCCCCCAGCGAGCCCGAGGCTCCTACCGCCCCGGACGAGGGTGGAGGCGCCCCCGACGAAGGTGGAGGCGACGAGGGTGGAGGCGACGAGGGTGGCGACGAGTAGCTGACTCGTTTTCCAGGGCGATCGGCCCCGATCTCCGCGCTGCGGAGGCGGGGCCTTTCGTTTGCTCGCCGCCGCTTTGGAAGTGGGGCCCCTGGGAAGCGTTTGGCCTGCATATCGCCGGGTAAGGGAGAAACGGTTCAAGCGACCCACGCCCGCCTCGCCCGGGTGCTCTCTCGCCCGGCGCCGCGGACGGGGAAGGAGAGATATGGAATCCGCAGGCATCTCGGGTAGAGAGCCGACAGCGGGCGATCGAGGGCGCGCGGCCGAGGCTGGCCAGGTCGTCCGCGAGGGTTGGACGCCTGCAGACCCCGGACCACTGGGGCTGGCGGGATTTGCGATGACGACGTTCGTGCTCAGCATGTTCAACGCGAACTTCGTCAACTCCGGCGGCGAGCCGGTCGTCTTCGGGCTGGCGTTCGCGTACGGGGGCCTGGCGCAGCTGCTGGCGGGAATGTGGGAGTTCCGCACCGGCAATACGTTCGGTGCGCTCGCGTTCAGCTCGTTCGGAGCCTTCTGGCTCTCGCTGTTCGTTTTCGAGGTCTTCTTCGCCGGCTCGATCCCGGAAGGCGATATCGGCCACGCGGCGGGTCTGTACCTGTGGGCGTGGGCGATCTTCACCACCTACATGTTCGTCGCCTCGCTGCGCACGACCGGCGCGATCGCGCTGGTCTTCATCCTCCTGGCGATCACCTTCGTCCTGCTGGCGATCGGTGCGTCCGGGGGTCACGAGACGATCACCCACTGGGGTGGCTACCTGGGTCTCGCCACCGCGGCTGCGGCTTGGTACGCGTCCTTCGCGGCGGTGACCAATTCGACCTTCGGGCGTACGGTATTGCCCGTCATGCCCTTGAACGAGTGAGCGGAGGAGTCTGAGAGATATGGCAACGAGGACTAACGTCAGTGACCTCGAGGGGCAGCTCGCGGCGCTGCTCGAGGTCGAGCGGTTCGATCCTCCAGAGGGCTTCCGTGAGGAGGCCCTCTGGAGCGACCCGGCCGTCTATGAGGACGCAGCAAGCGACCCGGAGGCCTGGTGGCTGCGACACGCCATCGAGCTGATCGACTGGATCGAGGAGCCGAAGAAGGGGTTGAACGACTCAAACCCGCCCTTCTACAAGTGGTTCGAGGACGGCAAGCTGAACATCTCAGCGAACTGCCTCGATCGGCACGTCGAGGCAGGCCTCGGCGACCGGGTCGCATTTCACTGGCACGGCGAGGAGGGCGAGCAGCGGGAGATCACCTACGCGCAGCTGCTCGAGCGCGTGCAGCGGTTCGCCAACGCGCTGCGCGATCACGACATCGCCAAGGGCGACGTCGTCGGCATCTACCTGCCGATGATCCCCGAGGTCGTCGTCGCGATGCTCGCCTGCACGCGGATCGGGGCCCTGCACAACGTCGTCTTCGGCGGCTTCTCGCCGGGGGCGGTGAAGGAGCGGATGGAGTTCTCCGACGCGAAGGCGCTGGTCACTGTCGACGGCGCCCGGCGCAAGGGCAAGACGGCGCCGATCAAGCAGCAGGTCGACGAGGTGATGGGCGACGTGAAGACGATCGAGACGATCTTCGTCGTCAAGCACACCGAAGCCGAGTGCGAGATGAAGGACGGTCGCGACGTCTGGTTCCATGAGGCCTCAGAAGCCGCCGATGCGACCTGCGAGCCGGAGCCGATGGATGCCGAGGACCCGCTTTACATCCTCTACACGTCGGGATCGACGGCGAAGCCGAAGGGGATCCTGCACACGACGGGCGGATACCTGACCGGGGTCGCCTACACGACCAAGTACGTCTTCGATTTGAAGCCCGATCAGGACGTCTTCTGGTGCGGAGCCGACGTCGGCTGGGTGACCGGCCACTCCTACATCGTCTACGGGCCGCTCGCCAACGGGGCGACCAGCGTGATGTACGAGGGGGCGCCGGACTATCCCGACAAGGACGTCTGGTGGGACATCATCGAGCGCTACGGGGTGACGATCTTCTACACCGCCCCGACCGCGATCCGCGCCTGCATGAAGTGGGGGGCCGAGTACCCGGCCAAGCACGACCTCTCGTCGCTGCGACTGCTGGGCTCGGTCGGCGAGCCGATCAACCCCAAGGCGTGGCTCTGGTACCACAAGGTGATCGGCGGCGAAGATTGTCCGATCGTCGACACCTGGTGGCAGACCGAGACCGGCCACATCATGATCTCGCCGCTGCCGGGGATCACCGCCACCAAGCCGGGCTCGGCCACGAAGCCGCTGCCCGGGTTTGAGGCCGGGGTTGTAGACGAGGACGGAAACGACCTCGACGAGGGACAGGGGCTGCTGGTGCTGAAACGGCCGTGGCCCGGGATGCTGCGCACGCTGTACCGCGAGGACGACCGCTTCGTCGAGACCTATTTCGAGAAGTTCGGACCGCAGACCTATCTGGTCGGCGACGCCGCGCGACGCGACGAAGACGGCTACTTCTGGATCCTCGGGCGCACCGACGACGTGATCAACGTCTCCGGGCATCGGCTATCGACCGCGGAGGTCGAGTCGGCGGTCGTGTCACACCCGAAGGTCGCCGAGTGCGCGGTGATCGGTCAGGCCGACGAGGACACCGGCCAGGCGATCTGCGCCTTCGTCACCCTCGAGGGCGATCTCGACGGCAGTGACGAGATGGTCGCGGAGCTGCGCGAGCACGTTGCCGGCAAAATCGGCAAGCTGGCGCGGCCGAAGCGAGTCATCTGGAGCGGAGATCTGCCCAAGACCCGCTCGGGCAAGATCATGCGCCGGCTGCTGCGCGACATCGCCGAGGGACGCGAGCTCGGCGACGTCACCACGCTCCGCGATCCTGCAGTGACCGAGGAGCTCGAGCAGAAGATCAAGGAGCGGCAGGCGACCGGCGAAGAGGAGTGACGCTGATGGGCGCCGTCGTGCGAGACGGCGCCCACCTGAGTGGGGTTCGACGCCGGTCCTGCGGCCCTACCGGGTCGTGTCTGGTGGGCGGGCGCAGCCGAGGGTCAGCCGCGCGCCGCCTGCGGCTCCCAGAGGAAGCGTCTTGCGGCGACGATGATCGCGACCGCGGTCCAGATCAGCAGCGAGGAGACGTTGTCCGCGCTGAGGCCGATCCCCGCGGCCCCGCTGGCCAGCGTCGTCTGCAGGCCGTCGGCGAGATGAAAGAGCGGGAAGACCTTGCCGATGTCCTCGAGCACCTTGCTGTTCAGCTGGTCGACCGGGATCCAGACGCCGGAGATGAAGGAGAGCAGCACGATGCTGAACGGAGCGATGGTCGAAGCCGCGTCGACGGTCGGGGTGAATGCCGTGACGGCGATCCCCAGCGCGCACATGGTTGCGGTCCCGAGGATCAGGTAGATCAGCAGCCCGAGCAGGTGGCCGGCCGGGATCGTCACCCCGTAGAGGGCGGCTCCCAGCCCGAGCAGCAGGATCGCCATGAAGGTGACCCTGGCGATCGCCTGGAGCACCCAAGCGGCGATGAAGGTCCAGGCGGGCATCGGGGTGCCCCGGAAGCGCTTCAGCTGACCGCGCTCGCGCTGGGTGGTCATCACCACGGCCAGCGAGGTGAAGGTGGAGAGGGTCGCGGCGTAGGCCAACAGCCCGGCGGTGAAGTAGGCCTGCGCGTCGATCTCGAGGCCGCTGGAGAGGGTGACTGTGTCATTGCCTCCGCTGGAGAAGATCGAGTTGAAGAGGATCAGCAGGATCGCCGGAAAGGCGACCGTGAAGACCAGCGTTCTCGGCGTGCGCAAGACCGCGAGAATCGCGTAGCGCGCCTGGGTCAGGACCATCTCCGGGGCGCTCACTTGGGCGGCTCGCCTCCAGTCACCTGCAGGAAGACATCCTCGAGGCTCGGCTGCCGAATCTCGAGCCCCTCGAGCTCGAGCTTGTGCCGCTCGGCGAGGCCGAGCAGCCTGTAGAGGTGTCGCTGAGGGTGCTCGGACTCGAAGCTGGCCTCGTTTCCCGCAATTGAGATCTCCACGTCGACGGCCGAGCGGAGCTCATCGGCGGAGAGCCCTGCCGGGATCCGGAACCGGACCACGCTATGCGAGCCCAGGTTCGCGCCCAACTCGTCGGTGGGCCCCTGGGCGACGATCTCGCCCTCGCGCAGGATCGCCACGCGATCGGCCAGGTGTTGCGCCTCGTCCATGTAATGGGTGGTCAGGAACACCGTCTTGCCGAGGTCCTTGAGCCCCTCGATCATGTTCCAGGCGCCGCGCCGAGCGGTCGGATCAAAGCCGGTCGTCGGCTCGTCGAGGAAGACCAGGTCAGGGTCGCCGATCAGCCCGACGGCGACGTCGGCACGCCGCCTCTGGCCACCCGACAGCGAGCCGATCCTGGCATCGCGCTTGTCGGCGAGGCCGACCAGCCCGATCGCCTCGTCGACCGGTCGCGGGTGGGGATAGAAGCTCGCGAAAAGGGTCAGGGTTTCGCGCACGGTGAGCAGCGGCTCGAACTCGCACTCTTGAAGGACGAGACCGATCCGGTTGCGCCACGCGCGTGACGCGTGCTCGGGATCGTCTCCGAGCACCGTCACCTCGCCGCCGCTGCGCGAGCGGTAGCCCTCGAGGATCTCGATCGTGGTCGTCTTGCCGGCGCCGTTGGGCCCCAGAAAGCCGAAGACCTCGCCGCTTGCGACCTCGAAGTCGATTCCGCGCACCGCCTCGTGGCTGCCGTAGCTCTTGCGCAGGGCCCGGACACTGATCGCAAGATCGGCCAGCATCGCCTCAACATAACCAAGGCTGCACCACCAGGGGCTGAAGCCGGGCACAGCGGTTTGCTATGCTAATTAGCATAAGTAACTATTCACCTGAGAAATCAGAGAACTCTCTCGCCGAGGCCGCCGCGCGCCTTCGTCTCGTGATCACGCGCACCGCCCGGCGGATGCGCCAGGAGGCGGGCAGCGAGTTGCGCGCCTCCAGCGCCTCGGCGCTGACGACGGTGGAACTGCACGGCCCGCTGACCCCCAGCGAGCTCGCCGACATCGAGCGCGTCAAGCGCCCGACCGCCACCCGGATCCTCAGCGGGCTGGAGGAGAAGGGCTTGATCGACCGCACCCCGGACCCGAAGGACGGCCGAAGCGCCTTGATCAGTCTCAGCGGCGAGGGACGCGAGCGCTTGCGCCGGCTTCGCCAGCGCAAGAACGCATATCTGGCCCGGCGCATGCGGGACCTCGAACCGGAACAGATCGAGACCCTCGAGGCTGCCGCCACGGTCCTCGAGCAGCTGCTCGAGCAGGATCGCCCGGCGCCCGGTGGGGAGGGGCGGGCTTGACCGCCGCCCTGCGCCGCTCCTTCGACTCGCTCTCCGTCCCCAACTACCGCCGCTACTTCTGGGGACAGGTCGTCTCCCTGTCCGGGAACTGGATGCAGACCGTTGCCGAGATCTGGCTGGTCCTCTCGCTGACCGACAACGGGATCGCGGTAGGGCTCACGACCGCTCTGCAGTTCCTGCCCATGCTGCTGTTCGGCGCCTGGGGCGGGCTGCTTGCGGACCGCTTCTCCAAGCGCCGCCTGCTGATCATCACCCAGGCGATGATGGCGCTGCCCGCGCTCGTCCTCTTCACGGTCACCGTAACGGGGGTCGTGACCCCGCTGATGGTCTTTGCGATCGTCTTCGCGCGCGGGACGGTGAACGCGGTCGACAACCCCACCCGCCAGAGCTTCGCGATCGAGATGGTGGGCGCGGACCGGGTCGTCAACGCGGTCAGCCTCAACAGCGTCCTGATCCACGTCGCCCGGATCGCCGGCCCCGGGATCGCCGGCATCCTGATCGCGACGGTCGGAGTCGAGCCCTGCTTTGCGATCAACGCCGCCACTTTCGGGGCGATGATCTTCGCGCTCTGGGGAATGGAGCCGGCGTCGCTGCAGGTCGCGCCGCGGGACACCCGCGAGCCGGGCGCCGATCCGGGCGGCGCTTCGCCACGTCGCCGCGACGCCGCGCCTGGCGGTCCCACTGGCGTTGATGGCGCTGGTCGGGACCCTGGGCTACAACTTCATCACCGTGTTGCCGCTGCTGGCCAAGTTCAGCTTCGGAGGCGGGGCGCAGGTCTATGCGGGGCTGGTCTCGGCGATGGCCGTCGGCTCGGTCGGAGGGGCGCTCGCAATCGGCGCCCGCGGCAGGACCAGCGCCTCGCTGATCGCGACGGCAGCGCTGGCCTTCGGCGTTCTATCGCTGCTCGCAGCCGCAGCCCCGGCTCTTTGGATCGAGCTTCCCGTGCTGGTCCTGCTTGGCGCCGCCACGGTCACCTTTGCGGCCAGCATCAATTCCTATCTGCAGCTCGAGGTGCGCCCCGACATGCGCGGGCGGGTGATGGCGCTCTACTCGATCGTGTTCCTCGGCTCGACGCCGATCGGCGGCCCGATCACCGGTTGGCTCTCGGAGCGCTACGACCCGCGGGTCGCTCTCGTGCTCGCCGGGATCGCCGGCCTCAGCGCCGCCTGGGCCGCCCGCAACGTGCTCGGCCGGGTGGAGCTCGACTCGGCCGAATCTTTACCTCCCGATCACGGAATTCTCACCGGCCCTTGAAGGCCGATTACTACCTTCGGCCCGGAATCCAGAGTCGAGACGGAAAGGATCGCGCACATGAAGATCGACACCCCGGAGCAACAGATCGAGCCCGGCGGCGAGAACGACGCCGAGTTGGCGACCCTCTACGGAGGGCTGGACGAGGCCGCCGGTCCCTATCCGGTCCTGCTCGAGCCTTGGGATGACGCCGACCCGGGGGGGTTCGACGGCTGGGACCGGGACTCCGAGCTCGACGGCCAGATCCTCGCGGGGCTGCTGCGACTTGCGCCGTAGCGCTCGAGGTTGATCCGAAGGGTTACTGCCGGACGCCCCGCCGGGCGCCGGGCACGGGGGGAGACAACCCAGCTTCCCGGCGGGGCGACCGGCAGCCCCTGACGCCGGGTCCCTCCGTGCGCCTGCCCGAACAATACCCGCTCGCGGGCGCTCCAAAACGTCGAAGTCGCGCCTCGAGGAAGCGCCGCCCGGCCGGGGCTTGCGCCCCGGCCGGGCTCGACGCCCGTCATTCGCGCTCTCGCCTCCGGCTAGCCGATGTATCCCGATTCCTGCAGATACTGCTTGGCCACCTGGGCCGGCTCCTGCTGGTCGATGTCGACCCGTGCGTCGAGCTCCTGCATGACCGGGATCGTGAGGCCCTTCTGTACCTCGGTGATCGTCTTCTCGTAGTCTGGCCCGGCCTTCTCGACCACGCCCTGATCGGTCACGAAGATCACGTTCCCGGCCGGGAAGACCTTCTTGTCGTCCTTGAGGATCACGTACTTGTTCTTGTCGGCGGACAGTTGCGCGTCGGTCGTGAACAGGATCGAGAGGTCGGCCTGCCCCTTGTCGAGCACCGTGTAGCGCAACCCGATGTCGACCGGCGTGAAGCTCTTGAACTTGAGGCCGTAACCGTCCTGCAGGCCGACTAGGCAATCGACTCGCTGGCGGCACTCAGGCGATCCATAGAGGGTCAGGTTCTGCGATTTGCCTTCCAGGTCAGAGACGTCCTTGAGCCCCAGCTTCTGTGCCGTGGACTTCAGCGTTCCAACTGCATTGGCGCTCGCGAAAGGGGTCGGCGGGAAGGCGGTCAGGCCCTGCTTCTCGAAATCTGCCTTTGACTCCTCGTACGCCTGCTGGGGATCGCTGGGGACGTCCTCCGGCGCGGCCTTGAAGAACGAGGTCAGTGCCGTGCTCGTGTATTCGGGATAACCGGATATCTGCCCTGATTTCAGGGCCTGCAGGGCTACGTTCTCGTTGCCGAGGTTGAGCTGGGTGTCGACCTTGTATCCGGCCGCCTCCAGCGCCTGGGCATAGATCTCGCCGAGGACGATCTGCTCGGTGAAGTTCTTCGAGCCGATCTTCAGCGAGACATCTCCGTTCTTCGGGTTCGAAACGATCTTCTTGCCGCCGCCACCGCTGCCGCCACCGCCGCCGTTGTCGTCGCCGCCGCCACAGGCGGCGATGCCGAGCACGAGGATGAGCGAGAGCAGGGCAGCGAACAGCGATTTGACGCCGATCGTGCTGCGCTTGATGCTCATGACGAGATTCCCTCCTGTTTATCTGTCTGGGTCCGAGAAGACGTTGCAGGCTATGCCGTAGCCTGCGCGAGGCGCATGCCGGGTGAGGTGAGGAGGCGCTGGATCCCGGCCAGGCCGAGCTCCAGCGCCAGTGCGAGCAGCGCGACGCAGATCGCCCCCGCAACCACGCCGTCCTGGCCGTAAACGCCGGGTTGCAGGATCAGGTCGCCGAGCGTCAGCACCCCGGCCAGCGGCCCCAGTGTCGCCGTGGCGACGACGTTGATGGTCGATGTGCGGACGCCACCCATGATCGTCGGCACCGCGAGCGGCAGCTCCACCTTGGTGATCACCTCGCGAGTCGTCATCCCCATTCCTCGGGCCGCCTGCACGGCGCCTCGATCGACCTGGCGGACGGCGACGAAGCTGTTGGTGAGGATCGGCGGCACGGCGAGGATCGCGAGCGCGATCGTGACGTTGCGCGTCCCGACCCCGATAACGGCGGCCATGAAGGCGATGATCGCAAGCTCAGGGACCGCCCGGCCGGCATTGCCTGCCGCGATCGCGAACAGCTCCCCCTTGTCGAAGTGGCCGAGCAGCACCCCGACCGGGAAAGCCACCCCAAACCCCAGGCCCATCGCCATTCCGCTCACCTTGAGATGCGTGAGGGTCAGGCTCCAGATCGTGTGCAAGCCACCGAGCTCGGCGCCCCCGGAGACCCTGGCCTGCTTGCCGTGCAGGATGAAGTCGATCGCATTCCCGAAGGCCCCGAAGTTGGCAAGCGACACCAGATGGGCAAGGCCCGTCACTCGGCCACCCCCTGCCGCCACGGTGTCATGTAGCGCTGAACGACGTAGAGGATCGCGTCGAGCAGGAAGGCCATCAGGATCAAGATGACCCCCGCGATGACGATCCCGGTCTTGAAGGTGATCTTGTTGCCGGTGAGGATCTCGGTTCCGAGCCCGCCGCCGCCGGCGAACACGGCGAGCGCCGCAAGCGCCACGGTGGAGACGGTTGCGATCCGCAGCCCGGCGAAGATCTCGGGCAGGGCGAGCGGCAGCTCCACCCGCCAGAGCATCTGACCGTCGGTCAGCCCCATTCCCCGGGCCGCGTCCTTGGTTTCGACGGGGACGTTGTTGAGGCCGGCGAGGACGTTGCGGTAGATGATCTGCAGCGTGTAGGCGGTCAGGGCGATGATTGCGGTTTCCTTCCCGAACCCGGTGATCGGAATCAACAGGAAGATCGCGGCGATGCTGGGGATCGTGTAGAGCGCGCCGGTGATCCCGAGAACCGGGGTGGCGAGCCAACGGCGACGATGCGCGAGCAGCGCGAGGGCGAATGCGACTGCAAAGCCCGCGACAACTGCGACCAGCACGAGCACCAGGTGCTGCTCGGTGGGCGACACATACCGATTCAGGTTGTGAAGTGCCCAGTCCGGGCAGAAGATCTTGTTCTTCTCGATGCAGCCCTGCCCGCTGCGATGGTGGATGACGACTTGGGCGAGCAGGGCCGGGTCACTCATGGGGTCGCTCCACCGCCGAGTGCTCCTCTTCGCGGGCCTCGGGTGAACCGAGGAACTCGGAGATGATCTCGACCGAGAGCACCCCGGCGATCTCGCCCTCGGGATCTACGACCGGTGCATACTGAGATTCGGACTGAAGGAGGTCGGCGAGCGCGTCGCGCATCACATCGTCGAGGTCGAGAGTCGGCTCGGCGGAGCTGTCGGGCTTCTGCGGGACCACGGCGCCGGAGAGGTCACGCTCCGAGAGCCACCCGAGAGGGCGTCGCTCCGAGTCGACCAGGAGCGCGTGCGGGACCTCGGCCCGGTGCAGCTTCAGCCGCACCTCGCTGGTCGACTGGCCGACGAAGGCAAGCGGGGCCTCCCAGAGATTGATGTCGCTGACCCGCATCAGCGCCAGCCGCTTCAGGGCCCGGTCGGCGCCGACGAAGTCCTCGACGAACTCGTCGGCAGGCGCCATCAAGAGCTCCGCCGGCGTTGCGTACTGGGCCAGATGGCCACCCTGCTGCAGGACCGCGACGCGGTCGCCCATCTTGATCGCCTCGTCGATGTCGTGGGTGACGAAGAGAACGGTCTTGCGGATCTCGCTCTGAAGGCGAAGGAACTCGTTCTGGAGTCGCTCGCGGTTGATCGGGTCGATCGCCCCGAAGGGCTCGTCCATCAGCATCACCCGCGGGTCGGCGGCCAACGCCCTTGCGACCCCGATGCGCTGTTGCTGGCCGCCTGAGAGCTGCGCCGGGTATCGCTCCCCGATCTCGGCGCCAAGGCCGACCAGGTCGAGCAGCTCACCGACCCGGTCGTCTATACGGTCCCGCTCCCAACCGAGCAGGCGCGGGACCGTTGCGATGTTGGCCGCCACCGTGCGATGCGGAAACAGCCCCACCTGCTGGATCACGTACCCGATCTCGCGGCGCAGAGCGGCCGAGTTGCGATCGCGAACCGAGGTCTCGCCGACCAGGATGTCTCCCTCGCTGATCTCGACCATCCGGTTGACCATTCGCATCGCGGTCGTCTTGCCGCAGCCCGATGGACCGACCAGGACGCAGATCTCTCCGGCAGGGACCTCGAGGCTGAGGTCCTCGACGGCCGGCGTCTCCTGCCCCGGATAGCGCTTCGTCACGTGCTCGTAGCGGACAGCGGCGGCGTCGGCCGCGCCGTCCTTTCCCCCGGCATGCGGAGTGGAGCCGGTCGCCACGAGCGGCGCGATCCTATCTATTGCGAGGGCCCGGCCACCGCAAGACAGCGGTCCGGCCCATCTGCGAGAAGCTACCCGGCGGTGAACGACGGTCAGATGATCCTCGTCGGAGGGGCGCTTCTCGTCGCCGGGCTCGCCGCGGCGCTCGCCGCTGGGCGTCTTCGAGTTCCGGGCCTGGTCCTCTTCCTCGGCCTCGGGATGCTGCTCGGCTCAGACGGCACCGGCTGGATCCACTTCTCCGACTACGAGCTGGCGCGCACGATTGGCATCGTCGCGCTCGCTCTGATCCTCTTCGAGGGCGGCCTCACAGCAGGGTTTGACGAGATCCGCCCGGTCCTGCGACCGGCGCTCAGCCTGGCGCTGCTGGGGACGCTGGGCACGGCGCTTCTCGCCGGGCTCGCCGCCTGGGCGCTGTTCGACATCACCGCCCTGGAGGGAATGCTGCTCGGTTCGATCGTCGCCGCGACCGACAGCGCCGCCGTGTTCAGCGTCCTGCGCGGATCGACGCTGCGCCGGCGCCTGGCTCAGACGCTGGAGGGTGAGGCAGGCCTCAACGACCCGGTCGCGGTGCTGCTCGTGGTCGGGTTCATTGACTGGATCCAGAACCCCGGCTACGGGATCGGCGACATGGCGCTGCTGTTCGCGCGCGAGCTCGGAATCGGCCTCGCGATCGGGCTGGCGGTGGGCTGGCTCGGCGTCAAGGGCCTGCGCCGCGCCAGGCTCGGGACCGCGGGCGCCTACCCGCTGGGCACGATCGGCATCGCCGCGATCGCCTACGGCGCCGCGGCAACGCTGCACGGCTCCGGCTTTCTCGCCGTCTACCTGGCCGGGCTGATCCTCGGCGGCGCGACGATCCCGGCAAAAGCGACGGTGACGATCTTTCACCAGGGCCTCGCCTGGGTCGCCCAGGTAACGCTCTTCCTCGTCCTCGGTCTGCTCGTCTTTCCCTCGCAGCTCGGCGACGTCGCGGTCGAGGGAACCGTCCTCGCGATGGTGCTCGCTTTCGTCGCCCGCCCGCTGGCGGTGCTGGTCGCCACCGCGCTCGATCCCTATTCGCCGGCCGAGCGGATAACTCTCGGCTGGGCCGGGCTGCGCGGCGCGATTCCCGTCGTCCTCGCGACCTTCCCGGTCATCGACGGGGTGCCGCACAGCCTCGAGTTCTTCAACATCGTCTTCTTCGCCGTGCTGCTCTCGGCCCTGGTCCAGGGGTCCACCTTCGCGCCGCTCGCGCGCCGCCTTGGGGTGACCACCAGCGATGCCGCGCTCGCCGATGCAGCGACTTGCCCCGCCCCCGGCGCGCAGCACCGCTCCGGTGATGACGACGCGGCCGTGGAGCACAGCCGACGGCGACCCGGCCTATCCGCGGGCGGTGCTGGGGCGCAGCGTGGTCCGCCAGCTTCGCACCAGGCTTGATCAGCCGGGGGCGCTGGTCGAGCTCGAGGACGGGCGCTATGCGTTCACCGGGCGAGTGCTGGCGGCGGGGTCGGCCACCGCCCTGCAGGCGGCGGCCCGGCGCCGCCTCGCCCGGGCTGCGGTCGAGGCGGAGCGCGAATGGTGGCGCGGCGTGATCGGGGAGCTGGCCCGCTGAGCCGGCCCGCTGAGCCGGCCCGCTGAGCCGGGGGCTTCGATCTCCACAATTCCAGGGCCGGAATGGGCACTGCACCGTGGAAAAGACGGCACCATCTGCGCGTCCCCCATGATCCGGGCCATCGGACCCTTTCCCGATGCCTGATAGCGACGGCTACCGATCCGATAGCGGCGGCTATCTACCCGACACGGACCATCACGCCGACCGCGACGAATCCGCTCGGGCGAAGCGTGTTGCCCGCTGGCCGGACGACGCGCATCCCCACCTAGTCCAGGCGGTTCACTCCGAAGTCGCCGACCGAGGCGATGAGTGGAGGGACGACTGTGTGAGGCGATGGCTCGAGGGGGTCGATGGCATGGCGGTGGACTGGGCAGACAGGATTCTGGCGGTTCGACTTTGGACGGAGGGACTCCTTGAGACCGACAAGCTGCCTCCGCGCAGGTCAAGCCTTTCCGGAGGCGGTCTGCCAAGGGTGCGGGCCGCACCCGAAACGAGTGCTTCGCGCAACGCGCTCGCCGTCCAAGTGAATGTTCGCCTGAGGGAGTGGGACTACGGTCGGCTCGTCGATGTAGGGCGCCGTTACGGTCTGCCTCCGACGACGCTGGCGCGCCTGTTCATCGTCCGCGGGCTCGAGGCCGCGTTCGCCGAGGACGTCTCCGGGCACGGCGACCCCGCCCGCGACGACCGCGCCTCAGGTTAGGCCGAGGCGGTGGGCACGCTCGACCGTCTTGGCGATCACCTCGTCGGCGCCCTCGACCTCCCCGCCGCGCATCAGCGGTCGTCCCGCCACCACGCAGGTATCGACCGCACCGCCGGACGCCGCGTAGACGAGCCCGGCGGACAGCTCGCCGAGGCTGAGCTCGGGGGCGTCCGCACGCAGGAGCAGGAAATCGGCCGGCTCACCGGGCTCGAGGCCGGCGCCGGCGCCGAGAAGCGGCGCCCGCTGCCCGGTCGCCAGCGCCCAGGCCTCGCCGGCGGGCAGAACGGCCGGGTCGCCCGTCTCGTTGCGCTGCAGTAGCGCGAAGGTCTTCAGGTCGGCGAGCAGGTCGAGAGAGTTGTTGGAGCCGGGCCCGTCGGTCCCCAGGGCGACCGGTACGCCGGCTTCACGCGCCCCCGGGTAGGGAAAGACGCGGCCGATGGCCAGCTTCAGGTTCGCGACCGGATTTGTGACCACGGTGGCCCGGCGCTCCGCGACCAGCGCCAGCTCCTCCTCGTCGAGCCAGACGCCGTGCGCAAGCACCGTCCGCGGGCCGAGCAGTCCGAGCGAGTCGAGGTAGCGCGCCGGCCGCATGCCGTGGGCGCTGATGCAGTCGGCGACCTCCGCCTCGGTCTCGGAGAGATGGATCTGGACCGGCAGCTCTCGCTCGGCGGCCAGCTCCGCCACCCATCGCAGGCCCGCCTCTCCCACCGTGTAGATCGCGTGCGGCGCCAGCGCCGCGTCGATCCTCCCGCCGAACCGGTCCAATTCGTCGAGGCTGCGAAGCGCGTCCTCGCGCAGCGAGGGCAGACCGTCGTCGGAGTCGATCAGCGGCGCGCCGATCGTCGCGCGCAAGCCGGCGTCCTCGACCGCGCGCGCGGTCGCCTCCGGGTGCCAGTACATGTCCCAGAAGCGAACCGTGCCGCTGCGGATCATCTCCAGACAGGCCAGCCGGGCTCCCCAGTAGACGTCCTCGGCCTCGAGCTTTGCCTCCAGCGGCCAGATCTTCTCGCGCAGCCAGCGCATCAGCGGCAGGTCGTCTCCGTGGCCGCGGAACAGGGTCATCGCGGCGTGGGTGTGCCCGTTGACGAGCCCGGGGACGATCCGCGCCCCGGCGGCGCCGATCACCTCGTCGTCGTCGCGCGGTGCGACCTCAGGGCCGAGCTCGACGATCCTGCCGCCCTCGGCCCGCAGCCCAACTTTGCGGCCATCGAGGGTCGCGCCGCTGACCGCGAGGCTCATTCGCGCTCCGCGCACAGCATCGGCAGCACGCCGGCCAGCGCGATCGCGAGCCGTTCGCGGTTTGCGGCTTGGCCAGCCTCGAACTCCTCGTGAGTCAGGATTGCGTCGCCGACCCCGTTGGCGAGGTTGTCGACCAAGCAGACGGCGGCGTAGGGGAGCCCGAGCTGGCAGGCGGTTACGCACTCCGAGCCCATCGTCATCCCGACGACGTCCGCGTGGGGAGCGATCAGCCGCACCTCGGCGGGGGTCTCGAAGCGCGGCCCGGGGCTCTGCCAGTAGACGCCCCGCTCGCGGATCGGCGCGCCGGCCCCCTTCCAGGCCTCGATCACGAGGCGGCGCCAGACAGGGTCGAAGGTCGGAACCACGTGGCCGCGCTCGTCGTCGAAGGCGGCGTCGACGCGACCGAGGGCGATGAAGTCGCTCGGGCAGAGCACCGACCCGACGTCGAGCCGAGCGTCGAGCGAGCCGACTGAGCAGATCGCGAGCACCCGGTCGCATCTCGCCTCCGCCAAGGCCGCCAGGTTGCGAGGGTGATCGACGAGCTGGGCGGGCGTGTAGGAGTCGAGCCCGTGGCGCGGGAGCACGACGTGATCACCGGCGTCGAGCAGCTGCACCGTCCCGCGCTCGGTCGAGACCTCAAGCCGCTCCGCATTCGCCCAGGACGGCATCGATTCAAGCCCGTTGCTGCCGACAAGCGCCAGTCGCCCCATCGCGCTAATCATTCACTACGTGTCCGAGAAGGACCTCGACACGATCCGGGCCTCGTACGCCGCGCTGAACGTTGGAGACGTGCAGGGCACCCTTGCCGCGCTTCAACGCGACGCGGTTTGGCGCGAGAGCCGCGAGCTGCCCGGGGGAGACGAGTTCGTCGGGCGTTCCACGATCGAAGAGTTCCTGGAGGGGTACCTCGAGCAGTGGAAGGTCTTTCATCAGCAGGTGGAGTCCACCCTGCGCCGAGGGGATCGCGTTTTGGTCAACATCCGCATGCGGGCGGTGGGGCGGGAGAGCGGGGTCGAGGTCAGCGCCCGCTACGCGCACCTCTGGAGCCTTCGCGACGGCCTCGGCGAGAGGGTCGACGCCTACTACGACACCGAGGCGGCGCTGCGCGACTTCGAGGCCTGAGCCTGAGCGGCGACACCTCCCGGCAGCGAGCCGGCGATCCCGACCGCGAGTACGGTGGCGAAGAAGCAGGCGAACAGCGGCAGCGAGGCGCCTGCCTTGAAGTCGGAGTGGTGAAGGGCGGCGCCAAGCAGCTGCAGCGCCCCGAGGACGGCGTAGGTGAGCGCGGCGCCGCGAAAGCGCCCCAGGCTGTTGCCGCGCACGGCGATTGCGGCGGCGACCGCGAAGCCGAGCAGAAAGGAGGCGATCGCCCTTGCGGTCAGCGGAGTCAGTGCCCACGGCCAGGCGGAGTCAAAGCTCGACGGCGCGACGAACAGGGCGACGCCGAAGACGGCGAAAACGGCGCCCTGGCCGATCAGCGCCAGGCGCAGCCAGGCTGGCATCGGCTCGCGCGGCTCCGCCTCGATGGTCGGGGCGTCGGTCGATCCGCGCATCGCCAGCAGGAAGATCAGCACCGGCGCCGCGACCGCGTAGACGACGACCCAGAAGTAGCCGAAGAGGTCGCTGTGGAACTTGTCGAGGTGTGCGTATGTGGCGATCAGCAGCAGCACCGCGACGGTGAGCTCGGGCAGGAAGGCGATCCGCAGGCTCGCCCAGCTGCGCTGTGCCGAGGCCCAGCCGAACAGGACCGCTGCGGCCCAGTAGGCGGCGCCGAGGAAGGCGGCGGTCTGCGGAGGCTCGATCGTCCAGGAGAAGTAGTCCTCGGTGCGGGTGGCGCCGCCGAACAGCAGCAGGCCGGCGATCAGCGCCAGCGCGGCTGAGGCGCGGAACACTGTCCGCCACTCGAGTGGGTTGCTCATCGGCGCCGCGAGTCTAAAAGCCTGGCGTTCGCCGGGCCGCCCCCTCCTACTCGCCGTCGTGCCTGATCAGAAACCGGGCGTTGCCGGACGCAACCGGCGCAACCGCGGGTCGCGAGGCGGAGCCGCTCAGCGCTCGCCAGGTCCGCTTAAGGGGGTCGCTCCTCGGAGCCTCGGCGTGCAGCTGATCAGCGCGGATTCGCAGCAGCTCGACCAGCTCCGCGGTGGGGCGGAAGGGGTCGGCGACCGGCGAGCCGCCATCAAGCGGCAATGCCGCGAGCAGCTCACCTTCGACCTCGGCGAGCAGAAGGTTGGCGGCGCTGTCCGGCCTGCGGCCCTCGAGCTGGTAGAGGCGGCGGATGCCCGCGAAGTCCTTCTCGCCCGCGGCGCGAATGACCAGGGCCGGCGCCTCGCTCCCGGCTGAAACGGTGACCTTGAGGTCGCTGCTGTGCCCGCGGCGCCAAAGGTCGGCGTCGACCTGGCGCTGCGCGGCTCGAATGTCTGCGTTGCGTGTCTGGAGAAATCCGGTCATGTTGGTTGAACGCTCCTCGGGCTTGCTTCGTGAGGTCCAGAATCGCACGGCAGCAGCATTAGCGCAATTCGAATCTCTGCTAGCTTTGATTAGCCGTTCTTATGCTTGACGTAAAGCGACTCCGGATCCTTCGTGAGGTGGCCGCCGCCGGTTCCTTCTCGGCCGCCGCCGACGCGCTGCACCTCACCCAGTCGGCGGTCAGCCAACAGATCGCAGCGCTCGAGAAGGAGACCGGAGCCCGCCTCTTGGACCGCAATCACGGCAGCGTCCGCCTCACACAGCCCGGCGAAGCGCTGGTCTGTCATGCGGAGGCGGTGATGGCGCGGCTCGAGGAGGCCGAGCGCGAGCTCGACGACATCGCCGAGCTGCGCGGCGGCAGGCTGCGAATGGTCAGCTTTCCGACCGCCGGGGCGACGCTGGTGGCGCGGGCGGTACCCGCGTTCAGCAAGAAGTACCCCGAGGTCGACCTGGAGCTCGGCGAGGCGGAGCCGGAGGAGTCGGTGCCGCGGCTGAAGGCGGGCGAGTACGACGTCGCGCTTGCCTACGACTTCGACAACGTCCCGTTCGATGAGGATCGCGACGTCGAGCGCGAGCTCCTGCTCGAGGAGCGCCTCCAGGTCGCGGTGCCGCTCGATCACGCCCTCTCCGATCGCAAAGCCGTCCGCCTCGACGAGCTTGCCGAGGACGCCTGGGCCTGCGGAGTTCGCCCCAGCTCCTGCCGCCAGAACGTGATCCAGTGGTCGCGCAACGCCGGCTTTGAGCCGCGCATCGACTTCGCCAGCGACGACTACCAGGTGATCCAGTCCCTGGTCGCCGCGGGCATGGGAGTCGCGCTGCTGCCGGAGCTGCTGCTGACCGGACGCCAGCCGGGCATCCGCGTTCTCGACATCAAGCCGCGCGCCCCGCGGCGGCGCGTCTGGGCGGTGACGCTGGCGCCCGACCTGCGCTCGCCGGCCACCGACGCGATGCTCGAGATCCTCCACGTCGAGGCCCAACGGCTCGGGGCCCGCGGCAAGGTCGCCGCCTGAGCGGATCGGACCGCCGGCGGGATTCGTTTACCGTGCCGCCCACGGTGGAATAGGCTCGTCAGCATGGAGGCGGCTGAGCTAACGGCCTCTGCGCCCCGCGCGCCTGCGGATCGATTCAGCGATTTCGCGCGCAACCATCCGGCCTGGATCGCGATCGGAATCGTCCTGCTGATCGCCGCCGTCGCGGTCGCCGCGAAGGGACTTCACGACGTCGCCCAGACCGGCCTCAACGGACTCTCGCTCGGCTCCGTCTACGCGCTCGGCGCGGTCGGCCTGACCCTCGTCTACGGGATCCTGCGTTTGGTCAACTTCGCGCACGGCGATTTTCTCACCTTCGGTGCCTACATGGCCTATCTGGTCAACGTCACCTGGGGCATGTCGCTGGTCGCGGGAGTCGCTTTCGCGATGGCGACGACCGCGCTGCTCGCCCTCCTCTTCGAGCGCATCATGTGGGGGCCGATGCGGGCCCGGGGGGCCGGGGTGCTGCAGCTTTTGCTGATGTCGATCGGGCTGGCGTTCCTGATTCGTTCGGTCGTGCAGTTCATCTGGGGCACCGAATTGCGCAAGCTCAACGTCGACGTGACCAGCACCGTGCAGTTCCTCGGGCTGCGCATCGGGCGCACCGAGCTGATCGTGATCGTGGTCGGCGTCGTCGTGCTCTGTGCGGTCGGGCTGATGCTCCGCTACACGCTGCTCGGCAAGCGAATGCGGGCCGTCGCCGACGACATCGACCTGGCCGAGACGGCCGGCATCGACACCCGCAGGATCGTCTACTACACCTGGATCTTCTCCGGCGCCCTGGCCGGGCTGGCCGGAGTGCTGGCCGCAGCGGTCACGGTGATGACGCCGGAGTTCGGCTTCGAGCTCTTGCTTCCGATCTTCGCGGCGGTCGTGCTGGGCGGAATCGGCGACGCGTTCGGGGCCCTGATCGCGGGGCTGATCCTCGGGGTGGTGATCGAGTGGTCGACGCTGTTCATCGACGCCCGCTGGAAGGTCTCGGTCGGCTTCGTGGCCTTGCTGATCGCTTTGGTGGTCCGTCCCCAGGGGATCTTCGGGAAGGCGAAGTCGGTATGAGCCTGCCCCTCGCGATCGACTTCTCGATCCTCACCAGCACCGGGTTCTGGATCGGGGTCGGCGTGATCGCCGGGACCTACGCGCTGCTGGCGCTCGGGCTGCAGCTCAACGTCGGCTTCACCGGCATCAACAACTTCGGCCAGGCGGCATTCATGGCGGTCGGCGCCTACGCGATGGTGATCCTGGAGCTCAAGGCCGGCTTCTCGTTCTGGCTCGCGCTGCCGGCCTCGATGCTGATCTCGATGGCCTTCGGCCTTCTGATCGGCCTGCCCTCGCTGCGCCTGCGCGCCGACTACTTCGCGATCGCCACGATCGCGATGGCGGAGGTGGTGCGGATCTTCGCCCAGAACGCCCGCGGCCTCACCGGCGGCAACGAGGGCCTCTTCTGCAACCAGAGCGGCGCCTGCTTCGACGACACTTGGCGCAGCGTCTCGGACACGATCTCGGGCTGGCTGCAGAGCCTCGGTTGGAGCAATCCAGACTCGCTGGCGCCGCTTTTGATCGTCGTCTGGATCGCGGTCATGCTTGTGACCGTCGGGCTGGTGCGAATCCAGCAGACACCCTGGGGCAGGGTCCTGCGGGCGGTCCGCGAGGACGAGGACGCGGCCCGGGCGCTGGGCAAGAACGCGCTCTCCTACAAGCTTCAGTCGCTGATGATCTCGGCGGCGATCGGATCGATTGCCGGGTGGTTTTTGGCCCTCAACCTCGCGACCGTCCACCCGACCGACTTCGAGCCGCTGGTCACGTTCTTCGCCTACGGGGTGCTGATCCTCGGCGGGCTGGCGAATTACTGGGGGGTGGCGCTGGGGTCGATCATCCTCTGGGCGATCCTGGAGGGCACCCGGTTCATCGACCTTCCGTTCTCTGACGAGCGGATCGCGGCGATTCGGTTCGGGATCGTCGGGCTCGTGTTGATCCTGCTGATGGCCTTCCGTCCGCAGGGGATGTTCGGCAAGCGCGAGGAGATGGTGCTCGGTGAGTGAGAACGGGCGGATCCTGCGCGCCCAGGAAGTGGTCAAGCGCTTCGGCGGGATCCGGGCGGTCGATGGCGCGACTCTCGATGTCGGTGAAGGCTCGATCACCGCGCTGATCGGGCCCAACGGCGCCGGCAAGACGACGCTGTTCAACGTGCTGACCGGCTTCTACCGGGCAGACCATGGAGAGGTGGTGTTTGGCGATCAGCCGATCGCCGGGCGGGCGCCGCACACGATCGCGCGCCTCGGAATGGTCCGGACCTTCCAGATCACCAAGGCCCTGGCGGCGATGCCGGTGATCGACAACATGATGCTCGCGGCAGGCGATCAGCCCGGCGAGCATCTCGCCAACGTGATCCTGCGACCGCGCTCCTGGCGCCGGCGCGAGTCCGAGGTCCGCGATCAGGCGATCGAGCTGCTGGAGGTCTTCAACCTCGACGAGAAGGCTGACCAGTACGCGGGCACGCTGTCCGGCGGACAGCGCAAGCTGCTCGAGCTCGCCCGAGCGCTGATGACGCGGCCGCGCCTGCTGATGCTCGACGAGCCGATGGCCGGCATCAACCCGACCCTGGGGCGGCGGCTGCTCGACCACATGCAGCGCCTGCGCTCCGAGGAGGGAGTCACCTTCCTGTTCATCGAGCACGACATGGACGTCGTCATGGGCCACTCCGATCGCGTGATCGTGATGGCGCAGGGGAGGGTGATCGCCGACGGCGAGCCGCACGAGGTTCGCGGGGACCAGGCGGTGATCGACGCCTACCTCGGGGGAGCCGGATCGGACGCGGAGGGCGAGAACGAGGACGGGAAGCCGGAATGAGCTCCGATGGGCAGCCGGTCCTCTACACCGAGGACCTGGTGGCAGGCTACGTGCCCGAGGTAGACATCCTCAGCGGGGTGTCGATCAAGGTGCAGGAGGGGGAGGTCGTCACCGTGATCGGCCCCAACGGGGCCGGCAAGTCGACCCTGATCAAGACGATATTCGGGCTTCTGCGCCCCCGCGGGGGGCTGGTGCAGCTGCGCGGCGAGGACATCACCGCGCTGCGCCCGCACGCGATCGCGCGGCGCGGGATGAGCTACGTGCCGCAGATCGACAACGTCTTTCCGACTCTCACCGTGGAGGAGAACCTGCGCATGGGTGCCTTCACGCAGGACGGGGTCGGCGATCAGATCGAGCACATGTTCGGCCTCTTTCCGCGTTTGGGCGAACGAAGCAGGCAGGCGGCGGGGACGATGAGCGGCGGTGAGCGCCAGATGGTCGCGATGGCGCGGGCGCTGATGCCCGCCCCCCGGCTCCTGCTCCTCGACGAGCCCTCGGCCGGGCTCGCACCCGCCTTCGTCGAGGCGATCTTCGAGAAGGTCGAGGAGATCAACCGCGACGGGGTGACGATCGTGATGGTCGAGCAGAACGCCCGCCGCGCCCTGAACATGTCCGATCGCGGCTACGTCCTCGATCTCGGTCAGGACCGCTTCGAGGGGCCCGGGAAGCAGCTGCTCGAGGACCCGAAAGTCGCGGAGCTCTACCTGGGTGGAACCGCGCGCATCGACGACAGGTCGGAGCGCGCCGAAACCTGAACACGAAGCGGCCGGGGCTCTCGCCCCGGCCGCTCGATGCCGCTTGACGTGTCTGGGCCTCAGCCCCCGGACGCCTCGACCGGCTCCTCGCCGACCGTCTTAAGGGCTCCGCCCTCGAACTGGTAGATGTCGTAAACGCCGCCGGTGGCGTCGCCGTCGGCGTTCATGTCGATCGCACCCGACGCGCCCTGGTAGTCGATGTCATCGCCGTTTTGCAGCGCCTTGACTGCCTCGGGCAGCTGCTGCCAGGTGTACTTGGTGCCCGGCGCGGAGCTGACATCGCGAACCTGGTCGGCCATCTGCTGGCCGTCGGCGCTGCCGGCGGCAACGGCCGCCAGGTAGCAGAGCATCACCGCGTCGAAGTTCTGCGGTGCGAACACCTGGTTCGCGACGTTCGTCGGCGCCGACTTCTTGAACAGGGCGTTGAACGCCTGCGTCGACGGGTCCTTGTCGGGCGATCCCGGTGCGGTTCCCCGCATCCCTTCGACAACCTTCGCTCCGGCCAGCTTGCTGGTGTCCTCCGACCCCAGCCCGTCGGTGCCCCAGGCGATCGACGGATCCCACTTTCCGGTCCGCGCAAGCGCCGGCCCGACCTTCGCAAAGGTCTCGGGGAAGTCGATGATCACGATCGCATCGGGGTTTCCGGAGACGATCTTCGCTGCCTCGGAGTCATAGGACGGCTGCTCGGGGTCGTAGATCACCTCCTGACCAACCTTGCCGCCGGCCCCCTCCCAGGCCTTCTTGAAGGTGCCCGCGAGGCCGTTCCCGTAGGAGTCGTTTCGGGCGCCGATGTTGACGGTCTTGCCCGACGCTCCGCCGAGGTCGTCGGCAATCGCCTTCGCCAGGGTCGGGCCCTGGAAGCGATCCGGCGGTGCGGTTCGATTCAGCAGCCCCTTGTCGCTGAGGCCAGTGATCTCATCGGAAGTCGAAGCGGGCGAGATCTGCAGGATCCCGTCGGGGATCGAAACCGAGCGTGCGACCGGAATGGTGTCCGACGAGGCCCAGGCGCCGGCGATGCAGCTGGCACCGGCGTCGGAGACCTTGCGCGCCGCCTGGGTTGAGGCCTGCGCGTCGGTCTGCGTGTCCTCGTTGAGCAGCTTCACGGTCTGGTCGAGCCCGTCCTTCTTGATCGCCGCTTTCATCTGGTCGACGGCAAGCTGCGCCGCCTTCTGACCGGGGGGCCCGAACGGGGAGAGGTCTCCCGTCAACGGCACCAGATCGCCGATCGTGAGGTTGAACGAGGCCTTTCCGCCGCCTCCGCCACCGCCATTGTCATTGCTGCTTCCGCATGCTGCCAGCCCGGCCGCCAACACAACTGCAGCGACCACGGCGGCCAAAGTCAGACTTGGTCGCTTCACGAGATCCCTCCTAAACGCACGTTGAGACGCATTTGCAACTGCAATCCCTATCAGGCCGGGGCGTGCGAAGGCAACCGGGCCGACGCAGGGATTGCAGCTAGCGCACCGCGGCGTTCACGTCGAGGCGGCCGCCGCTGACCATCTTCCCCGCCATCGAGGGCAGGTGGTGAACGCTGTCGATCAGGCGCGCCTTGAGGTCGGCAGCCGTGCTGGCCGGGAATCGAGCCAGGATCAAGGCCGCCGCCCCCGCCACCTGCGGCGCCGCGAATGAGGTCCCGTCGGCGTAGGCGTAGGTGGGCGCGGTGGTGACGCAGGTCACCTGGAGGTCGTCGATGTAGACGCCGTCGTGGTGGATGGTCGCGTCGGTGTCGGAGGCGGAATCGGACCCGGACGCCGCGGACGCCGCGGAGATGCTTCGGGAAGCGCAGGAAGTGGAAGTCCCCCTTCGTGACGCCGGTGTAGCTGCCGAGCCTGTGCCAGCGCCGGTGCCGGCGCCGCACCTCGACGAGCAACCGGTCCGGCCCTTTCTGAAGCCGGGTGAGCAGGAAGAAGTCGACCTCGCAGGCGCGCCGTTGCCGGAGGTCGATCGAACGGGTGGTAACGAACGAGTTGGTGTTGTTGCGGTAGTCGCCGCGCTTCGAGTCGGTCAGCGACCCGCCGAGCTTGTTCGTCAACCCCCAGTGGTCGTGCTTGCCGCCGCGTGAGAGCCGCTTGCCGAGCGGCTCGTCGAAGAACTCGTTGAGGTCGTAGGAGAGAGCCCGTGGCGGGTAGGCGCCGAGGACGTTCTGCCCCGGCGCCGCCAGGTCCACCGAGCGGGGGCCGAAGTTCGAGAACGTGGTCAGCCTGTCGCGCTGGTTGGACGCCGCGACGCAGATCAGGTTCGCCGATCGAAACTTGCAGGGAAAGTCGCCGGCCTTGTCGCTGTTGTCGCCGCGCCCGTTGAAGCCGCCGTTGTCGGCGGCGTTGACTATCAGCACCGAGCCGAGGTTGTCGATCGTGTCCTTGAGCGCCTGCGAGTAGAAGGGGAAGCCGGCGCTGAAGTTGATCACCCGCGCGCCCTCCTGGCGCGCGTACACGAAGGCGGAGATCGTGTCCGAGAGGGTCGCGGCGCGAAGCGGCATCAGGCTGACCCGCCAGTCGACCCCGCTGACCCCGATCCCGTTGTCCCCGACCGCGCCGATGACGCTCGCGGTTTCGGTGCCATGGCCCTGGTCGAAGCTGCGGCTGTCGTTGGGGGAGTTGTCCGAATCGGCCCAATCCCAGCCGTTGACGTCGTCGGTGAGGCCGTTGCCGTCGTCGTCGATGTGGTTGTTGGGGGTCTCGGCCGGATTGATCCAGATGTTGGCCGCGAGGTCGGGATGGGTGAGATCGGCGCCGGTGTCGACGTCGGCGACGATCACCGAGGGCGAGCCGGTGCCAAGGTTCCAGGCAGGGGTCGCCACTATGTCTGCCCCGGGCGTCCCCTTGTCTGCGTCGATGCGCTGGCCACCGTTGAGCAACGCCCACTGGTGTCCGAACATCGGGTCGTCGGGGATCGTTCGGTAGTCGATCAGCTGGTCGGGCTCGGCGTAGAGCACGCCCGGCTGGGCGGCGAGGTGGCGCGCCGCCGCCCGCGGATTGCGCCCGGCGGGCGTGTCAACGATGCCGAGCCCGGCGACGCCGAGGCGCCGCCCCAGCTCGTCCCCGAGATTGCCGGCGACGCCCCGTTGAGCCGGGCGGCCGAGTCCGGGCGCGAAGCGGACGATCAATCGGCCAGGGACCAGCGCGCTGCCGGTCCGTACCTTGGGGCCCCTCGGCGACTGTGCGGTGGCGCCGCCAGGCGGGATCGCGCCGAGCGCGAAGATCGCTAGCACGGCGACCCCCCACCGGGACACGAAGCTCATCGCCGGAGCCTAGATGATGGTGCAGGGACTTCCGCGCGACGGGGCCGAAGCCCCCAGTCGCCGCGCCGGCGTTTAGAAGTCGTGAACGGGGCTATCGTTGATCGGGTATGGGAGACCTGGGCTCCGGTCGCGAGGAGAGCGAAACCGAGCGGCTCGACCGCAACCTCGGCGAGCTGCTCCAGGAGCTTCGCGTGGCCCTTCCCGGGGTGCAGGTGCTCTTTGCCTTCCTGCTCACGATTCCGTTCAACCGGCGCTTCGCCGAGCTCAGCACCGCCCAGGAGCGGATCTATTTGGCCACGTTCATGGCCACGACGATCTCGGCCATCTTGCTGATCGCGCCGACCGCATATCACCGGATCAACTTTCGACAGCAGCAGAAGGGCAGGCTGGTGTTCATCGCCAACCGGCTTGCGATCATCGGGCTCGGCTTTCTAGCCCTCGCGATGACCGGCGTCGTGCTGCTGATCACCGACTTCCTCTTCTCCACCCTCGTGACCGTGATCTGCACCGGGTTCGCGGCGCTGATGTTCGCGACCTTCTGGTACGGGCTGCCGCTGTTGCGACGGGTCAGCCTGGGCGAGGGCGAGCATTGAGTCGATCGGCCCGCATGGCAGCGATCTCCTGCTCGAAGGCAGCGGCGTAGGGGACCGTGGACGCGTAGCCCGAGACCATCTCGACGTCGGCGACCCAGACCGTGAGCTTGATGTCGAGAGACTGGTCGTAGCGCGCCGCCACTTCCTCGCCCAGCTCCGCTAGCGCGGAGCGCAGAGCGCGCACGTTCTCGAGCTTGTCGGCGGCGAAGATCGCGGCCGCATCGGGCCCGGCGGCGACGACGCGGCGCCGGTGGATGTCCTTGCGGCGCTCGTAGTCGGTGACCTCCGCGGTGTCGGTCATCACGTCGACCAGGTCGGCGACCCGGTCGCCGAAGCACTCGCGCAGCTGCGCCACCGTCACGTCGCTGTCCTCGACGATGTCGTGCAGCAGCGCCGCGACGATCATCTCGTCCTCGAACCCGGCCTCGGCGACGTCGGTCGCGACCTGGACCGGGTGCTCAATGTAAGGCCGTTCGTTGACTTTCTGGCGCTGGCCGGAGTGCTTGCTCAGCAGCAGCGCATAGGCGTCGCGAACCCGCTCCGAGGTTCCGATAGCCGCAGGCGGCTTGGTCGAGGTCCGCATCGGGCGCAAATCTAACCCAGCGGCCGAGTCAGATCATGATTCCGGCTCGGAGCGCACGAGCCCGGGAGTGACCGAATCCGTCCCCGGATCGCGGTCGGGGTGGTCGCGTTCGACGAATCGTCGCACGCCCTCGGCCATCTCCGGGGTTGCCAGCAGGCGGTTGAAGCATTGAGCCTCGATCCGCAGCCCCTCCTCGAGCGGCCGCCCGAAGCCGCGCACAGCCGCCTCCTTGTCGGTGTGGATCGCAGGCTGGGGGAGGGCGGCGATCCGCTCCGCGAGCTCGAGCGCGCGTTCGACGCATGATCCGCTCGGCGTGACCTCGTTGACGAGCCCGATCCGCTCCGCTTCATTTGCGTCGATCACGCGTCCGGTGATGATCAGCTCCATCGCCCGGCCCATGCCGACGATTCGGGGCAGTCGCTGCGTGCCGCCGTCACCGAGCCCGATGTTCCAGCGCCGGCAGGTGACCCCGAAGCTCGCGTGCTCGTCGGCGATCCGGATGTCGGCGTAGCAGGCCCATTCGAGCCCGCCCGCGTAGGCGACGCCGTTGACCGCCGCGATGATCGGCTTGTAGATGTCGGTCCAGCGTGACGGGCCGATGATCCCGTCACGCTCGCCGCGGTCATGCGCCTCGATCTCCTCCGGCGTCCACTCGATCAGCGGCTCCTCGCCGGAGCCCGGATCTGCCGCGGCCATTGCCGCCTTCAGGTCGGCGCCGGCGCAGAAGGCCTCCGGGCCTGCGCCGGTCAGGACGGCGACCAACTGCTCGTCGTCGTCGCGAAAGCGGCCCCAGGCGTCGATCAGCTCGCGCGAGACGACCGGCCCGATCGCGTTGCGGCGCTCAGGCCGGTTGATCGTGATCAGGGTGACCGGCCCGCGGCGCTCGAAGAGGATCTGCTCGTACGGGGTCACTGCTGCATCTCGGCGATCGGCGCGGAGGTTTCGGCCGCGATGTCGATCTCGCCCCGCTCCGCCGCCATCTCGATCCGGCCGGCTTCCCCTCCGATGGCTCGCCAGCGGTCGCGCGCCTCGCGGTAGAAGTCGTCGAGGAAGTCGTCGGAGTGCAGCGGGTCGTGGTGAAAGAGCAGCGTGCGCCGCGATCCCACCCGGCGCGCGAAGGCGAGCGAGTCCGAGAGCGCCGAGTGGCCCCAGCCGACGTGCTCGGGGTACTCGATGTCGGTGTACTGGCCGTCGTGGATCAGCAGGTCGGCGTCGCGGGCAAGAGCGAAGCCCGAGATCCATTCGTCGTCGAGCTTGTCGATCGCCGCTCCGAGGGCCGGCTCGTGGTCGGGGATATATGTGAGCGAGGAGCCGGCGTCCTCGATCCGATAGCCGAGAGTGGGTCCGCGGTGCGCCACCGACGCGGCCCGGACCTTGGCCGAGCCGATCTCCCACTCGCTCTCCGGACAGTGCTTGAAGGAGACGTCGCAGGGAAGCTCGCGAACCTCGACCGGCGAGAGTGGCGCCGAGATGTAGCGAGCGATTCGGTCCTGCAGCGACGCCTCGGGGGAGGCCGGCCCCCAGATCACGATCTCGGTCTGCGGCTTGAATGCCGGTGCGAAGAAGACCAGCCCCTGGATGTGGTCGAGATGCAGGTGGGTGAGCAGGATGTGCAGCCGGGTCGGCTCCTCGCCGCAGGCAAGGCCGAGGCTGCGGATCCCGGTGCCGGCGTCGAGGGCCAGCAGAGAGCCGTCGGAGAGGGTCACCTGGACACACGAGGTGTTGCCCCCGTAGCGGATCGTCTCGGGGCCCGGCGAGGGCACCGATCCGCGTGTTCCCCAGAGCTTGACGTGCACGCTCAGCTCCCTCGCGTGGCGCTCTCCGCGCTGGGCCAGAAGAACGCGATCCCGCCGCGCGAACCGTGCGGGGTGAGGATGGGAAGGGCCGATACCTCGATCTCGTGCTCGGAGCCGTCGGCGGAGCGGATCCGCAGCTCGGAGTGGGCGGGCCGGCCCTCGCGGATCGTCAGCACCAGCGGCAGCTCCTCGTAGGGAATCGGCGCGCCCGCCTCATCGACGGGCCCGAACATCGTCCCCCATTTCTCGGGCCCGACCTTGCCGATCTCCTCGAAGCGTCGCCCGAGCAGCGAGCCGGCGGCTTCGTTGTAGAAGATCAGCACCCCGCCCTCGTCGACAAGGAAGGCGGGCGTGGACAGCGCCGAGATCAGATTGCGGGCCAGGATCAGCTCGATCGGCTTTTGCCCTGCTTCCACGAATGACACCTTACTTACGACCGTACGCCTGCCAACGAGGGTGGATGCGTGACCTCACTCACACAGCCCGAGCGTTTGCGCGAACTCGACGGGGGATTACGCTCAGTCCTTTGGCTTATCCCCCTGCGGCGTCAGCGCGTACCACTGGGCGCCGAACTGCTTGAAGTCATTGCCGTTGGTGTCGCCGGGCTTGCCGTCGCCCGCGTATAGGTAGAGGGGCCAGCCGTTGTAGGTCACCTCGGTGCTGCCGTCGCTGCGCTTGATCGTTCCGAGCTTCGACGCCGCGGCGCCCTTCTGCCCCTTCGGCGCGCCACTGGTCGTGTAGGGCGGCCAGACTTGCGCGCAGGCTCCCGAGCAGGTCGAGGACCCGCTGCCCTGCTTGTCGTTCTCGAAGTAATAGAGCGTCTTGCCCTTTGAGTCGACGAGGATCCGGCCGAGCTTCGCGTTGTCCTCGACCGAGACGACCCCGGAGCCGGAGCTCGAGTCCGAGCCGCTGGTCTTTCCGCCCCCGCCGTAGGCGCCCCCGCCGCCACTGCCGCTGCCGTCGTTTCCGCCGCCGCATCCGCTGGCGACGATCGCCAGCGCTGCGCTCGCGGCAAGGACCAGGAACCATCTCCGGAACGCCTTGCTCATCAGCTGTACTCCTTCTCTGTCGATTTTCTGCTCGAAGGCAGGTCGGCGCCGACGCCGTGGCGCATCGAGGCGACGAAGGTCCGCCCACCGGCCCGGACGGCGATCGCGTCAGCCGCCGAGAGGTCAAGCGCCGAGGTCAGGACGGCGGGCTCCTTGCCGCCGTAGCGGTAGCGAAACGAGCCGGCCGGCATCGCGGTGCCGTCGGCGCGGCGCAGGGTGACCCGGCAGAGCGTGCCGGAGCGGATTCCCTCAACATGCATGCGGATCTCGGTCCCGAAGGGACGCGGCTGCAGGGTGGCGGAGATCGCGACCCCGCGCGGCATGGCGTGGAAGGCGACAGTCTGGGTCCGGGTGCTGGAGCTCGGGGAGGATCCGACCGCGATTAGCAGCACCAGCGCGACGCACGCGGCCGCCGCCGCGGTGGAGAAACCGATGGCCAACCGCCGGCGCCGGCTGCGCTGACGGCTGTGGCTGCGCTCGGCGGCGATCCCGGCGCTGATCCGCTCGCCGAGCTCGGCGGGCGGGGCGGGGGCCGCGCCGAGCTGCGCCGGATCGGCCTTCGGCAAGAGCTCGGCGATCGGCGCCAGCGACTCCGCCTCCGCCCGGCAGGCCGCGCAGCCGTCGATATGGGCGGCGGTGGCGGCGCGCTCGTCCTCACTGAGCTGGTCGAGCACGTAGGCGCCCAGGCGTTCCCGCCACTCGCGGCATCCCTCAGCCGTCATAGCCAAGCTCCTCGAGGGCGTTGCGCAGCGCCCGCAGCCCGTAATAGACACGCGACTTGATCGTGCCCTCGGGCACGCCCAGCTCGGCGGCCAGCTCAGCGTAGGGCCTGCCCTTGTAGAAGGTCTCGACGATCACCGTGCGGTGCTGGTCGCCGATCCTGCGCAGGGCCTCCTCGACCTGCCAGGAGAGCAGCACCTGCTCGAGCGGCTCGTGCCCCGCTTCGACGCTGCCCACCGCGATCCCCGGACGCGCCGCGCGGGCCCGTCCGAGATCGATCACGACGTTGCGCAGGATCGCGAACAGCCAGGTGCGCAGCGAGCCCAGCTCGGGGTCGAAGCGCTCGCCGGCGCGCCAGGCGCGAAGGAAGGTCTCCTGGACCGCCTCCTCGGCGAGCCCACGGTCGCGAAGCGATCTCACCGCGAAGCCGTAAAGCTCCCCGGAGTGCGCCGCGTAGGCCTCCCGAACGTCGCGGTCGTCGGTCAGGGCCCGCATCTCAACGCCAGTCTGCAGCCTTTGGCGATCACCGTGCCGGGATACGGCTCGCGCCGCACGGGGGTTCAAGCCTTGCGGCGCCCGGGGGTTATGGAAGAGGTGCGAAAGCGGGTGCCGCCGGCGCCCTCAGGACGCCGGCGGCGGCAGGCGTAGGCCTTGAGAAGGCTCCCTCTACAGCTTGCCGATCTTGAAGATCTTGGTCCCGCAGTCGGGGCAGGTCCCCTGGATCGCAGGACGACCGTTCTTCATGGTCACCTGCTGGGGATCCTTGATCTCGACCTTCTTGCGCTCCTTGACGCAGTAACCCTCAGGCATTGAGGGGCCTCCTTTCGATGCCGCTTACGGGCATGCTCGTGGATTTCCACGACGTCGGATGGGGCGAATGTAGAGGACTGGCCAGACGCCCACGCACGCTCAGGCACGGATTTTGCGGCAATTGTGACTAGTCTCAGGCGTGACGGGGCGCCCAGACGGACGCATGGGCGGTGCTCAAGGCGAGTTGCCGCCGCTCTTGTTGCCGCTCTTTCCAGAGCCGCTCGGCGTCGTCGTGGTGCCGGTACCGCTCGTCGAAGGGACGGTCGGAACTGTCGTCGTCTGGATTTGGCTGGCGCTCTGCTGAAGCTGCTTGACCTGGGACTGCAGCTGGCGGACTTGGGACTGCAGCTGACTGGCTGTCGCGTTCGCGGCGCCCGCCTGCGAGCGCGCCGCCCCAACGCTCCCCTTCAGCGCCGTCGTGTCCTGGGAGTTGGCGTCGACGGAGCTCTTGAGGTCGGAGACCTCCTTGCGCAGCGCGCCGACGTCGTTGTTCGAGGCGCTCTGGCTCTTCGCGTCCAAAGACAGGTAAATCGCGGCACCGGCGACGCCGATTGCGATCGCGGCGAGCACGAGCCCGATTCGCGACCGGATTCGAACCGTGTTGTCGAGGTCGCCGAGCCAGCCGCGAATTCCGTCGAGGCGCTCGACGACGTCGCGCTCGCTGGGCTTCGGGGGCGCCGGGGCGTCGGGCGCCGGCTGCGTGGGGGCAAGGCCGGGGGTCGCCGCGGATTCGCCCGCGGAGGGAGCAGCGGGCGGGCTTGCGGTGGGCTGCGCGTCAGGCGCCGCGCGCGCCGTCGCGGCCGTCTCGCCGCCAGGGGGCGTCCAGGTCGGGCCGGATCCCGTCTGGCTCGAAGCCGGCGCCGCCCGCTCAGCGGTCTGCTCGGCGCCCTTGCCGGCGCTCTTGTCGCGTCTGAAGATCGCCACTGGGGCCAAGGTAACGCACCCGGGCGACAGCGCGGACGGGTCCCCGGGGCCGCGCTGGCCGCCGACTACCCGCGGCGCTCCGATACGTTCCAGTGACGTTGGGCCGCGAAACGAAGTGGAGCGGCAGACGCATGTCAGGCGGCCGCAGGCCGCCGCAAGTAATTCACGAGCCCAAGGAGAGCCAGATGCCGGAAGCAGTCATCGTCGACACCGTACGCACGCCGATCGGGCGCGCCTTCAAAGGATCGCTGGCCGGGCTGCGCCCTGACGAGATGGGCGCCTTCGTCGTCGACCGGCTCCTGGAGCGAAACCCCGACGTCGCCCCGGAGGGCGTCGAGGAGGTCTTCTGCGGCTGCGGGATGCCGGAGGGCCTGCAGGCGTTCAACATCGGACGGATCATCGTGCTGCTCTCCGAGAAGCTACCGGTCGAGGTCAACGGGGTGACGATTGCGCGCTACTGCGCCTCCAGCCTCGACGCGATCCGCCACTCCGCGAACGCGATCCGGGCCGGCGAGGGCGATACCTACATCGCCGCCGGGGTCGAGTGGGTGAGCCGCTACAACGAGCGCACCGAGCCGGCCGGGGCCGAGGACCGCAACGAGAACCTGCTCGGCAACGACGGGCAGCCGAACGCCTACATCGACATGGGTTTGACCGCGGTCAACGTCGCGAAGCGCTACGAGGTCAGCCGCGCCGACATGGACAAGTTCGCGCAGCGCTCCCAGGAGCTGGCGGTGCGCAGCCAGGAGGACGGCTTCTTCGATCGCGAGATCGTTCCCGTCACCCTGCCCGACGGCACCGAGGTCGCCAAGGACGACGGCCCGCGACCGAGCTCGACGCTTGAGAAGCTCTCCGAGCTCGACGAGGCGTTCGAGGGTGGCGGCGGGGTCACCGCCGGCAACTCCTGCCCGCTCAACGACGGCGCCGCCGCGGCGCTGCTGATGTCCGCGGATCGGGCCAAGGAGCTAGGGCTTTCGCCGCGAGCCCGGATCGTGACCGCCGCCACGCACGGCAACGAGCCCGAGTACATGGGGGTGGCGCCGATCGGCGCGATCAAGACGGTGCTCGACCGGGCAGGAATGAAGATCGGCGACATCGGGACCGTGGAGCTCAACGAGGCCTTCGCCGCCCAGGTGATCCCGATCATGGACGAGTGCGACATCCCGCTCGAGAAGCTCAACACGCACGGCGGGGCGATCGCGCTCGGGCACCCGTTCGGGATGACCGGGGCGCGGATCATGGGCACGCTCCTCAACGCGATGGAGACCGACGATCACGCGCTCGGCCTGGAGACGATGTGCGTCGCCGGCGGCCAAGGCGAGGCGATGATCGTCGAGCGCCTCAACTAGCGGTTCTGGGCGGCCGGCCCTCGCGCTGGCCGTTCGTTTCCAAGTTTTGGTGGCGCCGGGGTAATCCCGGCGCGTAGACGTGCCTGCGTCGCGCCTTAAGGGAACCGATCGGCGTGCCGATCAGTCTCGGGACGCACGAGAGGCCCATGCGCAGCCACACCCCTTGCAAGTCGAGTCGCGCCGCCCGCCGCCGCAGCGGGCTGCTGCGCATGCTCGCCGACTCGCAGGCCGGCTTCACGATCATCGAGGTCGTCGTCGCCTCGGTGATGCTGACCCTGATGGCCGGGGCCGCGGCGACGGCGTTGATCTCGACCGCCGACTTCAGCGGTGACCAGCGTCGCCGCTCGCAGGCCGACGAGATCGCCCAGGCCGACCAGGAGCGCATGAAGGGGATGTCGATCCAGCAGATCAACGGCCTCAACCAGCCGCGATGCGTGAGCCAGGACGGTGCCGTCACCGGCTCGGCCCCCCCGTGCCCCGTCGGCCAGTACGCGGTGACCTCGACCGGCAAGTTCCTCAGCAGCGCCGGAGGGTCGAGCTGCACGAGCAGCGGCACCGCTGCCGCCGCCTATGTGCGGATCACCACCTCGGTCACCTGGGACGCGAACCGCCGTCCGCCGGTCACTGAGGAGAGCCTGATCACGCCGGTCGCCGGAGGGACGCTGCTCGCAAACGTCCAGGACCAGACTTACGCCCCGCTCGCGGGTGCCACGGTCACCCTCTACCCGAGCTCTGACAGCGCGACCACCGGCAGCGAGGGCTGCGTGGTCTTCGGCGGGCTGAAGCAGAGCGGCTACTACGTGGTCGTCCAGAGGTCCGGCTTCGTCGATCCGAACGGGGAGGGCTTCTTCGTCACCGGGGTCAACCTGAGCGGCAGCGGGACCGGGTACCCGGTCACCAACCCGATCACGCTCGGCCAGGCCGGGGCTGTCGCGGCGAGCTTCACGGCCAGCAACAGCACCCTGACCAACCAGTCGGCGCCGTCGCTCTCGGTCTCGCACCCCTCGCGGCAGGACCCGCTGATCACGACCCCGGGCGCGCCGGCGACGTCGATCACGACACTGACCAGCCTCTTCCCGTTCACCGACAGCTACACGGCCTGGGCCGGCAAGTGCCCGGGTGAGCTGCCCCCGACCGTCAACGACCGAACCGCGACCACGGTGCCGCCGGGCATGACCGCCAACGCGGTGGTCAGGGAGCCGGCTATGAACGTGCGCGTCTACTACCCGAGCTACAACTCCGCACAGCCGACCGTCAACCGGATCAAGCCGGACAGCATGAAGCTGACCTACAACCAGGCTGGGGCCAGCACTTGCACCGAGTCGTGGGCTCCGGCGGTCCGCGCCGACGCCGCCACGAACGTGAACGGCTCGCTCTCCTCGCCCGGGCAGCCGTTTGCCGGAACGACCACCGACGGCAGCAACACCTACACCGGCAGCTACACGGTCTGCGCCTCCTACGACCCACCCCCGGCGGGCAACGGCGGTGGTCCACAGCGCTGGGGGCGGGTCACCGCCCAGGCCAACACGAACTTCAACTCCGCGACGCTCGTCCCGGTCACGATCCCCTCCAGCGGGTCGACGAACACAGGAACTGGAGCATGTCCATGACGAGTCGGGGCCGACTTCGCCGGCTCCGGCCTGGCGCCGACCAGCGCGGCTTCACGCTGGTCGAGCTGCTGATCGGGATGGCGGCCGGCCTGGTCGTCGCCAGCGGCCTGTTCACGATCCTTGACGTCACCCTGCACCAGACGACGCGCACGTTCAGCCGCGTCGACGCGACCCAGCGGGCCCGCGTCACCCTCGACCGGATCGAGAACGAGATGCACTCCGCCTGCGTCGAGAACAAGACCGTGCCGATCTACCAGGGCAGCACCGCCTCGACGCTCAAGTTCTGGAGCCAGTACGGAAACGGGTCGCAGCTGACCCCGGTCCTGCACGTGCTCAGCTTCAACTCCTCCAAGCTCACCGATGACACCTATCCCGTCGCGAGCGGCGCCGAGCCGTCCACCTGGGCGCCGGGCTCGAGCGCGACGGAGACCAACACCTTGCTCACCAACGTCGACCAGAGCGGCAGCACGCCGGTCTTTCAGTACTACACCTCCAGCGTCAGCGGGCAGGCGCCGGTGACGCCGCCTGCGGGGGGCCTGCCGAGGGACACCAGCGCGAGCTCGGTCACCCGGGTCACCGAGGTTCGGATCACGCTGGTGGTGAGGCCGGCCGGCGGCTCCAACGAGGACTCGAGCCTGACCCCGAACACGGTCAGCAACTCGGTGTTCCTGCGGCTGACCCCGTTCCCGAATCCCGGCACCGTCAACCAGTCCTTCGACCCATGCGAGTGAGGGGAGCGCTGAAGACCGGGATCGCGAGGCTGCGCGGGCGCCTCGGCGCCGAGGACGGCTTCACGATCATCATCGCCCTCGGCGTGCTCGTGGTCACCTCGCTGCTCGCCGCCGCCGCCTACGCGGCGGTGCAGGCCGACGCCCCACTCGCGCAGCGCGATCTGGAGGGAAAGCGCGCCTACTACGCGGCCCGGGCCGGAGTCAACGCGTTCCTCTACCAGCTGAACCAGAACCCAAACGTCTGGCAGACCTGCCCGTCCCAGGACACGAAGACCCCGATCGCCCCCGGCTCGAACGAGAGCTACACCTACAAGCCGGTGCCGGCAAACGGCTACAGCGCCTGCGACCCGGAGACCCGGTCGGACGGCAGCCATGGCAACCCGATCGGCACCCTGATCGACGATCAGACCGGCACCTTCCGGATGCAGTTCACCGGCTACGCCGGGAACCCGGAGGTCTCGCGGGGGCTGATCGCAAGCTTCCGCAAGGACACGCCGCTGGACTACCTCTGGTACACGATCTACGAGACCCTCGACCCGGCGACCTACCCCACGCCCTGGAAGAACGACTACTCGCAATGCGCCGCCTGGGAGCGCTCCGGGCCCACTTCCGGCGCCCCCGGCTACGACCGCCCTAACTACTGCAGCGACATCAACTGGATCACCGGCGACCGCCTCAACGGCCCCGCCTACACCCAGGACCAGTACCTGATCAACGGCGCGCCGATCATGGGCCGCTCGAACACCAACGACAAGATCGAAAGCACCGTGCCGGACACCAATCCGAACGCGATCTGCATGCACTACCCGGCCGCGGGCGCCTGCGGAAGCGCCGACTTTCGCGGCGCCAAGGCGCCGAACGCCGACGTGATCACGCCGCCGCCCGACAACGCGCAGCTGAAGGTCGACGCGCAGCGCTTCGGCGTCGTCTACACGGGGGTGACGACGGTCCAGCTGAACGGAAACCAGGCGACGGTGACCAACAGCGACCAATGCCCCAGCGGCTGCACGATCAATATCGGTACCGCCGCCAGCGGGCGGACCCCGATCATCTACGTCGACAACCAGGCGACCGGCTGCTCGAGCAACACCTACTCGCCCTACAACGTCAGCTACCCGAGCACCGGGCCCTGCGGGAACGTCTACGTCTCCGGCTCCTACAGTGAGTCGCTGACGATCGCCGCGAAGGGCGACATCGTCATCAACGGCAACGTCAACAAGCAGAGCACGGCGCCGGTGCCGGTGCTGGGGCTGGTCGCCAACAACTTCGTGCGCGTGATGCACGGGCTGGTCGGAACTCGCCCCTCGGGGGCCGACCAGGGTGACTGCCCGAGCGGCAACGGCAACACGGAGGCCGCGGGCCAGACGCTGAAGGACGTGCAGATCGACGCCGCGATCCTGGCGATCAAGCACTCCTTCATCGTCGACAACTACGACTGCGGGAAGGCCTCCAACGTCGGCGACCTGAACGTCAAGGGGGCGATCGCGCAGATCTACCGCGGCACCGTTGGCACCTTCGGCAACGCCAACACCGGCTACCTGAAGAACTACAACTACGACGACCGCTTCGCGGTCGCCCAGCCGCCCTACCTGTTCGACATCGCCAGCTCCAGCTGGCACATCGCCCGCGAGACGCTCTGCGTGCCCAACGGCACCGCCGCCTCGACGAAGTGCGGCTGAGCCGCTTCGGCCCGGCGCAACGGCCGCCGGCAGGAGGCGCTTAACCTCGGCGCCTGATCCTCGCCTCCGCACGCCGTTTTGCGCCGGCCGGGATCAGCTTGCCGAGCGACCCGCGCTGGCGCACGACCCACGCATAGGCATGCTCGGTCGCCCCCGGAAATCGCTCCAGGATCGCCGCCAAGGGGCGGCCGAGCGGCAGCTCGCGCAACAGCGGCGGCGCCGCGGTGCCGCCCGACTCGCGGGCGCCGCCTCCGCCGACGAAGTGCCAGGAGGCGAGCCTCTGATCGGGGCTCAGATCGGATAGCAGTCGAGCCCCCTCCGTCGACTCGATCGCGACCGGCCGCAAGCGCCCCCGACGATCCCAGGCCAGCAGCTTCGCCAGCGACCAGCGGCAGAAGCCGCAGTCGGAGTCATAGAGGACGATCGGCCGCCCGGCCATGGCGGTCAGTCTTCGAAGAGCGCGTAGCCGTAGGAACCGCGCTTCAACGCCAGCTTTGCGATCGCGACCATCCGTTCGTCGTCGTTGTCCTCGATCTGATCGAGGGCGCGCTTGACGCGTCCGGCGGCGCGGCTGCAGAAGGTCTCGGCGATGTAGATCTCCTGCCCGGAGACCTCCGGCCCCTGGTCCTCGAGGATCGCGGTCACTCTGGAGAGCAGCGCCACCTGGGCGAAGATGTCGGAGACCGCGTCGGAGAGCCGCTTCTGCTGGAACTGGCGCTCGACGATCGCCTTGCGGTGCTCGCGCAGCAGTCCCTCTGAGACCGCCCGCAGGCGTTTCACCTGGTCGGCGACGGCCTCGGCCTGCTTTGAGACCTCCTCGTGAGCGAGGCCGATCCTGTCCGGGCGGACCTCGCGCTGGATCCGGCCGCTGACGTAATCGACCACGACGCCGATCGAGCCGAGCGGGTCGGTCAGCTCGAGCTCGCCGAGCCCGGACAATTGCTCCCCTAGCGGCTTCACGCCAGTTAGTGCAATGAAGGCCCGCAGCACGTCGTTGGCGCCCTCGAAGATCGGGAAGATGCGGATGTCGCGCAGCACCTTCTCGTAGGGCTCGTCGCGCATGTACCCGGCGCCGCCCTTCAGCTGCATGGCGCGGTTGGCCGCGTACCAGAGGAACTCGGTCCCCGAGACCTTGCAGATCGCCGACTCCAGCGAGTAGTCGGGCACGCCCTCATCGACCATGCCGCAGGTCAGGTAGGCCATCGACTCGAGCCCGAACAGGTAGGAGACCATCCAGGCGATCTTGTCCTGGACCAGCTCGAAGTCGGCCAGGGCCTGGCCGAACTGGCGCCGCTCGGTGGTGTGCTCGATGACCCGGTCGAGCAGCCCCTTGGTCGCCCCGACCGAGCCGGTCCCGAGACTGAGGCGCCCATTGTTGAGAATGTGCATCGCGATGTGAAAGCCCTCGCCGGGCTCGCCGAGCACGTTCTCCGCCGGCACCTTCACGTCGTTGAAGTAGAGGCGGCGCAGGTCGTTGCCGCGCAGCCCCATCGTGTCGTAGCGCTCGCCGACCTCGAAGCCCTTCATCCCCTTCTCGAGGATCAGGGCGATGTGACGGTCCTTCCCATCGACCTCGGCCCGCGCGAAGGTGACGAACACGTCGCCCTTCGACCCGTTGCCGATGTAGCGCTTCTCGCCGTTCAGGACCCAGCTGCCGTCCGGCTGCGAAACGGCGCGCGATCGCAGGTTGTATGCGTCGGACCCCGCCTCGGTCTCGGTGAGCGCGAAGCCGGCGAGCTTGCGGCCGGACGCGAGGTCGGGCAGGAAGCGCTCCTTCTGCTCCGCAGAGCCGAACAGCACGATCCCTTTCATCCCGATCGACTGGTGCACGCCCATCACCACCGAGAGCGTCCCGTCGATCTGCGCGAAGGTCTCGAAGACGCGGCAGTAGCCGGTCTGGCTGAGGCCCTGGCCTCCGTACTCCTCGGGGACGTAGAGGCCGCAGAGGCCGCGCTCGCCGAGCCCGCGGACGAGGTCGTCTCCGATCCAGCGCTTCTCCTCGATCTCGCGGGTGTCGATCGTCTCCGCTAGCTCGCGAAGGGAGGCGTTCAGCGCCCGGATCCGGTCCTGCTCGTCGGCCTCCGGCTGCGGGAACGGGAAGACCATCTCCTCGTGGATCTCGCCGAGGAAGAGCGACTTCGAGAAGGAGGAGGCCTCGGTACCGGCCGCCGGCCGCTGGGTGGTCGTCGCCGCTTCCACGCTGCGAGACTACCCGCCCGCAACCGCCATCAACTCCCGTAAGGAGAAGGCCGTGGAGGATCTCAGCACCGTTACCTACGAAGTCGAGGGCCGGCTCGCGCGCGTCACCCTGAACCGGCCCGAGAGCGGCAACGCGATCACGCTGCGGATGCCGGCCGAGATCGCTGCCTGCGTGGAGCGCGCCAACCTCGACCCGGAGGTGCACGTGATCGCGCTGGCCGGCAACGGGAGTGGCTTCTGCGCCGGCTACGACCTCACCGCCACGGCGCAGGACTGGAGCGGGGAGGAGGGTTCGGGAGCGCCCGAGGGCTCGCCGCTGGACCCGGCCGTGATCGCCGCCAACCACGCGCCGCAGAGCAACTGGGACCCGGTCACCGACTTCCAGATGATGTCCCGAAACGTGCGCGGCTTCATGAGCCTCTTTGAGTCCGAGAAGCCGGTGATCTGCAAGGTGCACGGGTACTGCGTCGCCGGCGGAACCGACATGGCGCTCTGCTCGGACCTTCTTCTGGTCGCCGACGACGCCAAGATCGGCTACCCGCCGGCGCGCGTATGGGGCTCGCCGACGACCGCGATGTGGGCCTACCGGGTCGGCGTGATGCGCGCCAAGCGGCTGCTTCTGACCGGCGACTCGCTGACCGGCGCCGAGGCGGCTGAGTGGGGGCTGGCCAGCGAGTCGGCGCCGGCTGGCCGGCTCTGACGAGCGTTTCGAGTCGCTGCTGGAACGGGTCGCGAGGCTGCCGATCAACCAGCTCGTGATGATGAAGCTGCTCACCAACCAGGTCCTCTACGCGCAGGGCCTTGCGTCCTCGCAGCTGCTCGGCACGGTCTTCGACGGGCTCACCCGGCACACCGAGGAGGGCCACGCCTTCGTGCGCCGCGCCGCCGAGGAAGGCTTCAAGGAGGCCGTGCGCGATCGCGACGAGCCGTTCGGCGACTTCGGGATGCGCGGCCACGGGGTGGGGCAATGAGTGAGAGGGTCGAGAACCCGGCAGTGGACCTGGAGCTGCTGCGCGAGCGGCTCCAGGGCACCTTTCCGGGCGACCTCGGGATCGAGCCGCTGGAGATCGAGAAGGAGCGGGCGCGGGGGCGCCTCGTCGTCGATCGCCGCCATCTGCACCCCGGCGGCTACGTCCACGGCGGGGTCTGGGCCGCGCTGGCCGACACGGTCGCGGCCTGGGGCACCTGGCGCAACCTGCCGTCCGGCCATGACTTCACCACGGTCGAGCTGAAGCTGAACGTCTTCGCAGCCGGCCGGCCGGGCGACGAGCTGATCGCAACCGCGACCCCGCGCCACCGCGGCGGCAGCACCCAGGTCTGGATCGTCGACATCCACCGCGGCGAGCGCCAGATGGCGATGTTCACGCTGACCCAGTTCGTGCTCGCCCCGCCAGATATGTGAGGCGGAGCGCTCAGCCGGGCTCCGCCTCGCTCGACGCGGGCCGGTGGGTGGGCGGGGGGAGGTCGTCGGCGATCGCCTTGATGTCGGGTGCCTCGAGGCGCTGGATGTAGGGCAGCCGCCAGAGCAGGCTTGCGATCACCAGCCCGACTGCCGCGGAGAGCAGGGCGAGGAACCATTGTCCGGCGCTGAGCAGGCTGAGCCCGAAGAAGTCGCGCACCGGCGCGGCGGCGAGGCCGAGCGCGTAGAGGGCGCCGAGCCCGGCGACCAGCGCCAGCATGTAGCTCTGGATTGCGATGTGCTCGCGCCCCGGGCCGCGCTCGAGCAGCAGCACGAAGCAGAGCCCGAGGACGATCAGGGTCGTGGTCGCGGCCGTGCGCCCGTCTTCCAGCGACCCCCCGAAGACGCTGTCGACGAGGAAGAAGGAGGCGATCGTCGCGAGCGCGATCGCGAGCCCGGCCGGGACCGCGAACGCGGCCAGGGCGCGTAAGAGGCGACCGCGGTACAGCGGGCCGTCGGAGGGCGCCAGGGCGAGCACGAAGGAGGGGATGCCGATCGTCAGCAGCGCCGCGACGGTGAGATGGCGGGGCAGGAACGGAAAGGCGAAGCCGGGCACCGCGACGAGCAGGATCAGCGCCGCCGCGTAGACGGTCTTGGTCATGTAGAGGCGCCCCAGCCGGTGGATGTTGCGAGCGATGCGGCGCCCCTCGCCGACCGCCTCGGGCAGGCGCGAGAACTGGTCCTTGAGCAGGACGATGTCGGCGACCCCCTTGGTCACCTGGGTGCCGGACCCCATGCCCACTGCCAGCCGCGCTTTCTTCAGCGCCGGCACGTCGTTGACTCCGTCGCCGATCATCGCCGTGAAGCGGCCCGACTCCGAGAGCGAAGCGACCAAGGCGCTCTTCTGCTCCGGGCGGATCCGGCAGAAGATCGTGTTGGCGCGGGCGACCTCGGCGAGGGCGCGCCCCTCGTCGGGGAGCTGGTGGCCCTCGACCACGCCCGCGTCGGTCGGGACGCCGACCGCGCGGGCGACCGCGGTCACCGTCTCCCTGGCGTCGCCCGAGATCAGCTTCAAGTCGACGTCCTGGTCGCGCATCACCGCGATCGTCTCGCGGGCGTCTGGCCGCAGGGTCTCCTCGAGCACGACCAGCGCCAGCGGCGCGATCGGGGGCGGCGGCTCCGAGGTCGGGTCGCGGGGCAGCCGGTCGGCGGACTCGCCGAAGGCGAGCACCCGCCGTCCCGCCTCCGCCTGGACGCGCATGGTGTTGGCGAGCGCCGGTGGCAGCTCCAGGGCGCCGGCCCGCTCGAGCACGTCCGGGGCGCCGAGCACGTAGCAACGGCCGTCAAGCGCCACGCCGCTCCACTTCCACTGCGAGGAGAAGGGCACCTCGGCGCTGACCTCCCGCGGCTGCGCCGGGTAGCCCGCGGCGATCGCCTGCAGGCTGCGGTTGCGATCCGGGGCGCTGGCCGCGAAACTGGCCAGGGCATCGTGCGCCGCGGCTGGGTTGGCGGAATCGGCCACCTCCACCGAAGCCAGCTCGAGCTCGCCGTCGGTGAGCGTCCCGGTCTTGTCGATGCAGATCGTGTCGACCGCGGCCAATGCCTCGGTCGCGCTCATCTGCTGGACCAGGGTGTCCTGGCGGGCCAGCCGCACCGCGGCGACCGCGAGCGTGACGCTCATCAGCAGCACGAGGCCCTCCGGGATCAGCGTGATCAGGCCCGCGGTCGCCGTCTGGGCCGCCTCGTGAAGCTCGGTGTGGCGGGCGCTGAGCGCGAAGATGAGGATCGCCGCCAGCGGGATCATCAGATAGGTGGAGGCGAGGATCACCCTGTTGACCTCCTCCTGAAGCGGCGACGGAGGATGACGGAAGGCGCGCGCCTCGCCGGCAAGCTTGCCGGCGTAGCTGCGCTCGCGTACCGCGTCGACCTCGTAGCTGCCGGCGCCGGAGATGCAGAAAGAGCCGGATAGCAGCCGATCCCCGCGTCCCTTGCGGACGCCGTCGGCCTCGCCGGTGAGCACCGACTCGTCGAGGCTCAGCCCGCGGGATCGGATCACCTCGCCGTCGGCGACCAGTTGGTCCCCCGGCGCCACCTCGATCAGGTCCCCCGGGACGACCTCGTCGGCGAGCAGCTCGACCGCGTCGCCGTCGCGGAGAACGCGCGCCTTCGGCGCCACCAGCACGGCGAGCTGATCGAGGACCTGCTTGGCCTTGGTCTCCTGGCGGATGCCGATGTAGCTGTTGACGATCGCGATCAGGCCGAAGAGCGCGTCGGCGAAGAGGCCCAGCGACACCACGAGGACGAAGAAGACGCCGATGATCAGGTTGAAGAGGGTGAAGACGTTTCCGGCGACGATGCTGGCCGCGGACCGGCTCGAGGTTTCCGGCGGGGGCCCGAGGCGGTCGAGGCGGCGCGCCGCCTCGGCGCTGCTCAGCCCCGCCGCTGCCTGCGCGTCCGCCATGGACCATCTATAGCGAAGGGGCCACCCGGCGGGGATCTGCCTGCTCACGGCGCTACCATCGCCCGCCGTTCGGGTTGGGGATTCAGTGCCGAGGACTATGCGAGCCGCATTGACAGCTGCCGTGGCGATCGTCGCCGCATTGGCCCTTGCGCCGGGGGCGTCAGCGGTCGAGCTCGGGTCGGGAGACATCGTGGTCGCGGACCCGAGCGCCTTCGGGGGCAGCGGCGGCCTCATCGACGTCAATCCCGACACGGGAGCGCAGACCGCGATCTCCAGCAACTCGATCTCGGCCCAGCATTTGTTCGTCGACCCGAGCAGCGTCGCCCTGCTTCCCGACGGCACGCTCGCGGTCGCGGACCCGAACGCCTTCGGGGGCAGCGGCGGCCTGATCCGCGTCGATCCGATCAGCGGCCAGCAGTCGCCGCTGTCGAGCAACACGGGCTCCCTGCTGGGGCTCTTCGCGGACCCCGTGGGGGTCGCCGTCAACTCCTTCGGGCAGCTCGTGGTCTCCGATTCCAGCGCCGCGGGCGGCGACGGGGCGGTTATCGAGGTTGACCCGGCGAGCGGCCAGCAAAGCCTGATCTCCAGCAACGCGAAGTCGCCCACGGACCTGTTCGCGCACCCGGTCGGGATCACGATCGAGCGCGGCGGCACGATCCTCGTCGCCGATCCCGAATCGCCCGCACCCGTGACGGGGGGCAGCGGCGCGATCATCGCCGTCGACCCCTCGACGGGCGCCCAGAAGCTGGTCACGAGCAACGACAGCTCGCAGGCCGGCCTTTTCGCAGCCCCGCTCGGCGTCGCGGTGGAGACGCCGGGGACGCTGCTGGTCGCGAATACGGCGTCCGATCCGAGCGCCAATGGCGTGATCCTGGTCAACCGCTCAAGCGGCCAGCAGTATGCGCTGGCGACGGACTCCTCCTTTGCGGCGCCGACCGGGATCGCGATGGATCTCGACGGCAACGCCCTGGTCGCCGACGCCGCCACCTTCGGCGGGGGCGGAGGGGTGATCCGAGTCAACCCAGCGGGCGCTCAGCGCAGCAGCGTGACCGGCAATCCCAACCTTGCCGGGGCCCTGCTGGTCGACCCGAGCGGGCTGACCGTGATTCCGCCGACCTGCCTCGGCCTCTACGCAACGATCGTCGGCACCCAGGGAGCTGACGCGATCACCGGTACCCCCGCGGCCGACGTGATCTCGGGGCGTGGCGGGAGCGACATCATCGACGGCCAGGGCGGCGCGGACCTGATCTGCGGCGATGACGGCCGCGACCGGATCGTCGGCCACGACGGCCGCGACCGGATCCTCGGCGGCAGGGGGGGCGACGTGGTCCTGGGCGGCAACGGCGCCGATCGGATCAAGGGCCAGTCCGGCAGGGACAAGATCGACGGTGGGCGCGGCAACGACAAGCTCTACGGGCAGCGTGGACGCGACAGCCTCGTCGGCGGCAAGGGTCGCGACCTGCTCAAGGGCGGCCCCGGCCGCGACAGGCTGCGGGGCGGCCCCGGCCACGACCGGCTGCGGGGCGGCCCCGGCCGCGACAAGCAGAAGCAGTAGCAAGCGCCGGGAGCGGCTTGGGGTGCGCTCCGTTAGGGTTGCTCGATGGAGATGAAGCTCGGCCTCAACCTCGGCTATTGGGGAATCGGACCGCAGGGGCAGGACGCGATCGAGGTCGTCCAGCAGGTCGAGAAGCGCGGCTACGAGTCGGTCTGGGTGGCGGAGTCCTATGGCTCCGACGTGGTCAGCGTGCTGGCCTGGTTCGCCGCCCAGACCGAGACGATCAAGCTCGGCGCGGCGATCATGCAGGTGCCCGCTCGCCCCCCGGCCGCCGCGGCGATGGCGGGCTGCACGATTGACGCTCTCTCGGGCGGGCGCTTCCTGTTCGGCTTCGGCCCCTCCGGCCCCCAGGTCTCGGAGGGCTGGTACGGAGTTCCCTACGCGAAGCCCTGGGGCCGCACGCGCGAGTACGTGGAGATCGTCCGCAAGATCGTCGCCCGCGACGGTCCGCTCGAGTTCGAGGGCCAGCACTACCGCCTGCCGCTTCCCGACGGCGAGGGCAAGGCGCTGAAGCTGAACTTCCATCCGCTCCGCGACCGGATCCCGATCTTCCTCGGAGCGATCGGCCGCAAGTCGGTCGAGCTGGCGGCCGAGATCGCCGACGGCTGGATCCCGATCTTCTCCAACGCGGAGGCCTTCGAGGACGCCTGGGGCGAGCACCTCGAGGCGGGGCTCGCGAAGAGCGGCCGGACCCGCGAGGACCTCGAGATCTCGCCGACCCTGCAGGTCGCGATCGACGGCGACCTGGATGCCGCGCGCGGGATCGTCAAGGCCGGGCTGCTGCTCTACTTCGGCGGCATGGGCAGCCGCAAGACGAACTTCTACGTCGACCTCGCGCATCGCTTCGGCTTCGGCGAGGTCGCCGACGAGGTGCAGCGGCTTTACCTGGACGGCAATCGCGAGGCCGCCTACGAGGCGATCCCCGACGAGGTGGCCGACGCGACCTCGCTGGTCGGCACCGAGGAGCAGGTGGCGCAGCGGATCGAGCGCTACAGGGAGGTCGGCGTCGCGCGGCTGATCGTCTCGCCGGTGCAGCTCGACGCCGCCGAGCGCACCCACACCCTGGACCGCCTCGCCGAGCTCGCAGGCGCCAAGGCGCCTGCCTAGTCCGGTCTGGGTCAGATTGCTCCCGCATAGCGTGAGGAACTTGACCCAGGCGCGTTTGCGCGGCTTGTCATAGGCTGCCGCCCGGCTGCAACGGCACCGTTGTGCGATGAGGATCGGGGTTCCGAAAGAGACCGCTGAGGGAGAGCGCCGCGTCGCGCTGGTCCCCGACGCGGTCAAATCGCTGCGCAAGTCCGAGCTCGAGATCGTCGTCGAGTCGGGCGCCGGAGCCGAGGCCGGGCACCCGGACTCGGAGTACGAGGAGGCGGAGGCCGAGGTTGCAGACGCAGGCGCCGCCTGGGGGGCAGACGTGGTGCTGCACGTCGCCGTGCCCAGCCAGGAGGAGATCGGAAAGCTGAAGCAGGGCCAGGTCCTGATCAGCCATCTCGCGCCGCTGACGTCGCCGGAGACGATCAAGGCTCTGAAGCGCTCCGGCGCGACCAGCTTCGCGATGGAGTCGATCCCGCGCATCACCCGCGCCCAGGCGATGGACGCCTTGAGCTCGCAGGCCAACGTGGCCGGCTACGCCGCCACCCTGCTCGCCGCCCGCGAGGCGGGCCGCTTCTTCCCGATGATGACCACCGCCGCGGGCACGGTCGCCCCGGCGAAGGTGCTCGTGCTCGGCGCCGGGGTCGCGGGCCTGCAGGCGATCGCGACCGCGAAGCGGCTCGGCGCGATCGTCAGCGGCTTCGACATCCGCCGCGCCGCCTGGGAGCAGATCGCGAGCCTCGGCGGCCGGCCGCTGGAGCTCGAGTTCATCCCCGACGCCGAGGGCGAGGGCGGCTATGCCCGCCCGCTCACCGAGGAGGAGAACGAGAAGGTCCGCGAGGCGCTGGCGGAGAACGTCCAGAAGCAGGACGTGGTGATCACGACCGCGCAGATCCCCGGCCGCCCAGCGCCGACCCTGCTCAGCACCGAGGCGGTGCGGGGGATGCAGCCCGGCTCGGTGATCGTCGACATGGCCGCCGACTCGGGCGGCAACGCCGAGCCGTCTGCGCCCGGGGAGACCGTCGACGTCGACGGCGTCAAGGTGATTGGGCCTTCGAACCTGCCCAGCGAGATGGCGACCCACGCCTCGCAGCTCTACGCGAAGAACCTCGAGAACCTGCTGAAGCTGATGGTCGACGAGGAGGACGGCTCGCTGAAGCTCGACTTCGACGACGACGTGATCGCCGGCGCCTGCATCACCCACGAGGGCGAGATCCGCAACGAGCGCGCCGCCGAGGTCGCCGGCGAGGAAGGCGTCGCCGAATCGGAAGCTGACGCCCCAAGCTCCGGCGACTCAGTCGCTGGCGACGCGGACCCGGACACCGGGGGCGAGGAGGACGGCGAATGAGCCTCGCGACCGAGTTCGTGATCTTCGTCTTGGCCGCGTTCACCGGCTTCGCGGTGATCTCGAAGGTGCCGACGACCCTGCACACGCCGCTGATGTCGCAGACCAACGCGATCCACGGGATCGTCCTGCTCGGCGGGCTGATCGTGGTCGGGACCGCCGACGACCCGCTCGAGAAGCTGATCGGCGTGATCGCGATCTCCTTCGGGATGATCAACATCGTCGGCGGCTTCCTGGTCACCGACCGGATGCTGGGGATGTTCACCCGGAAACCTAAGCCGTCCGCCTCCTCGGCTGCGCCTCCGGGGGCGGCCGGGTCCGATGAGGGCGCGGCGTCCGCCGAGGGATCGATCAGCGAATCGCCCAATGAAGACGATTCCTCGTCGGACGACGACTCCGCCGAGAGCGAGGCAGAGAGCTGATGACCCCGCCGCTCGCCCTGGCCCCCAACTCCGATGCGATCACGGCGATGTACATCGTCGCCTTCTCGCTGTTCATCTACGGCCTGATGCAGGGCACCCACCCGACCACAGCCAAGCGCGGCAACATGATCGCCGCGGCGGGAATGGCGATCGCCGTGGTGGGGACGCTGCTGCGCGGCGACATCGGCAACTGGGGGCTGATCGTCGCCGGGCTGGTCATCGGCACCGCGATTGGGGCGCCGGCGGCGCGCCAGGTGAAGATGACCCAGATGCCGCAGATGGTGGCGCTCTTCAACGGCGTCGGGGGCGGCGCCGCGGCGCTGATCTCCTGGGCCGAGTTCCGCCACCAGCTTTCGCTCGGCGGCGACATCCCGCTCGACATCATGATCCCGATCCTGTTCTCGGCCGTGATCGGCTCGATCTCCTTCTGGGGATCGAACATCGCCTTCGCGAAGCTGCAGGAGCTGATCTCGGGACGGCCGATCCTGCTGCCCGGCCAGCACATCTTCAACGGCGTGCTCCTGGCGGCGATCCTGGCCGCCTGCGTTGTGCTCGCGGCCGATCACGGCTCCGACCCCTCGCAGGCGCTCTTCATCGCGGTCCTGATCGGGGCTGCCCTGCTCGGCAACCTCTTCGTGCTGCCGATCGGCGGCGCCGACATGCCGGTCGTGATCTCGCTGCTGAACGCGTTCACGGGGCTGGCCGCCGCCGCGGCCGGCTTCGCGCTCGACAACGTCGTCCTGATCGTCGCCGGCACCCTGGTCGGCTCCTCGGGGACGATCCTCACCCTGGAGATGAGCCGGGCCATGAACCGCTCGGTCGCCAACCTGCTGTTCTCCGGGTTCGGCGCCGTTTCGGCGGTCGGCGGCGAGGATGGGGAGCAGCGCGACTACAAGTCGATGGGGCCGCAGGACGCCGCGATCGCGCTTGCTTACGCAGACCAGGTCGTCGTCGTGCCCGGCTACGGGATGGCGGTCGCGCAGGCCCAGCACGCGGTCAAGGAGATGGCGACCGAGCTGGAGAAGAAGGGGGTCACGGTCCAGTACGCGATCCACCCCGTGGCGGGGCGGATGCCGGGGCACATGAACGTGCTGCTCGCGGAGGCCGACGTCCCCTACGAGCAGCTGCGCGAGATGGACGAGATCAACCCCGAGATGCCGCAGACCGACGTCGCGCTGGTGATCGGCGCCAATGACGTCACCAACCCGGCCGCGAAGGAGGACGAGGGCAGCCCGATCTACGGGATGCCGATCATCGAGGCCGCCGAGGCCCGCCAGGTGATCGTGATGAAGCGCTCGATGAACCCCGGCTTCGCCGGGATCGACAACGACCTCTTCTACGAGGAGAACACCTCGATGCTGTTCGGCGACGCGAAGGCGTCGGTCGGAGAGATAACCGCAGAGTTGGGGAACTTGTAGCTAGTCGCGCTCGGCGTGGCGCTCCTGGCGGCGGTGGCGGCGTACGACCGGGCCGACGTAGCCGATCAGCGCCCCGATCGCGAGGAAGATCAAAAGGAGCACGATCAGCGGCGCGCTGGTGCTGACGAAGAGAATGTCGACGTCGGTCTTCTGCGAGTTCTGCAGCGCGACGATCACCGCCAGGGCGACGAGGATCCCGACGAACCAGGCGCGCCAGTTGGTCCCCTTCCTCTCCTCCGTCACGAGCTCACCTGATCGTCACGATAGCGGCACGCTGAACGTGTCATCGGTGAATCGCCGGCGCCTAGCGTCTCGCCCGTGCGTCGCGTCACCCGCGCCCCCGGTGAGAGCGGTCAGGCAAGCCCCGAATGGCTGGGCCTCGTCCTCGTCGTGGCGCTCTCGCTCGCCGCGCTTCTGGCCCTCGTCGCCCCGCTTCCGATCGGCGCCCTGCTGGCGCGGACGATCGGCTCGAAGCTGATCTGCGCGGTCGATCTCTCCGACTCCTGCCGAACCGAGCCGGCCCTGGTCGCCGCCTTCGGCGAGGAGCTCGCGGCCGACCTTCGCGAGCACGCCCCGGCGGTCTTCTACGAGCCCGGCATGCGAGCCCTCCCGGTCGATTACCGAAGCTGCCGCCTGGCGGCCTGCGCGGACGCGCCTGGAGACGGTGCGGTCTCGCGCTCGGCGGATGGCAGGCCCGCGACCGCGTTCGTGCACGTGATCGATTGCCGCCCCGGGACCGCGGCTCCGTTCGCGGGCCTCAACAGCCCCGAGGACTGCAGCGGCGAGCGGGCCGGAAACCTCTACCTGCAGTACTGGTTCTACTACCCCGAGAGCGCCACCCTGCGCGGCGTCCCGGTCGCCGGGCCGAAGGGCTACCACCGCGACGACTGGGAGAGCTATCAGGTGCGGATCGCCCCCTCCGGAGCCATCGCCGCCCGCGCCTCCTCCCATCACGGCTACAACTACGGCGGCGGGGCGCGCAACTGGGGCTCTGACCTGGGCAGCGGAGCACTGCGCGGCGCCAGCGAGCTGGTTGGCTTGCGCAGGCACGGGGGGTGGGGGCCGGAGACCGGGGACCTCTTCGTCTCCGGGGGAAGCCACGCCGGCAACGTCGACTCGTCCAGCTGCTGCCGGATGACGCCGCGCAGCCGGCTAATGCTGCTTCCCCTCGACCCGGCGGCCGCCGGCGAGCAGGGCAAGGTGGGATTCGCGATCTCGCCGCCGTGGCTGAAGGACGTCTGGATCGATCCGGAGAACTCCGGGACCGGCTGAGCCTGGCAGTTTGCCTGCAATAGGCGAAATCGGGCCGGGGGCTCAATTTGAGCCTTCCGCCTGCCGATGCAGGCGCAAATGTCCGAGCAGCCACCTCCCTCAAGCGCGATTCCTCCCGGCTCGGTTCCTCCACCCGGGATGGCCGATCACAGTGCCGGCTCATTCCCCTCCCGCGTCGCGGTGGAGAATGACCCGGCGCAGCCGCGAGTCGCCAGCCCCGGCTCCCTTGCCCGCAGCTCGGGTTTGCAGTGGCTCCAAGCCGTCGGTCTCTACTTTCTTGCCGGCAGTGCTTACGGGCTGTATCGCCTGCTCCACTACGGCATTTATGGCGGGTACTCGGTGCTGGGCTTGCTCTGGGTCGCGGCAGGCTTCTATACCGCGGTGAGGATCCTTCAGCTCGACGAGAGGGGCCGCACCTTCGGATTGCTTCTCAGCTTCCTGGGCCTGGCGCAGAGCCTGTTCTTGCTCATGGTTGCCGCTTCCGGTCGAGCGTCGATTCCCCCCTTCGGCTTGATTCTAATGGCGGTCAATGTCCCCGTCATCTGGGTGCTGATGGCGAGCAAGGATCTCGTGCGGCGCTAGGTCCGCCACCCAGGACAGCTAGCGGGGCGGCATTCGCAACGCGCCGTCGAGGCGGATCGTCTCGCCGTTGATCATCGGATTGGCGGCGATCCCGCCGCCCTGGCTGAAGGACGTCTGGATCGATCCGGAGGACGAGGGGACGGGGTGACGGGCCCCCTCATTTGCGCCCTCAGCCTGAAGGACGTACCTCCGGGGGCCGCATCTCGGGCGGAACCTGGAGGACGTAGAACCGGGTGCGGTCGATCTCCTCTTCGCCGACCCCGACGATCACCGCGTGCGGCCCAACGGTCGTAAAGGTCTGCCTGGTTTGCAGCGCCAGGGTTATCCGCTGATCCTGGCCTTCCACCGCACCGGGAGGACGCCCGGCTTCGAATTCGATCGAGAACTCGCCAAGCGCCTCGCCGTCAGGGTCCTCGATTCGCAGGGAAAGCGTGTGGCGGCGATTCGTCTCGGCCCAGGGGACGTCGATGCCGAAGGCGATCGAGAAGCCCCACTCCTGGGGGATCTGCGGGAGGCGCAGCATGTTCCAGCCGGCTCCCATCGCGTACAGCTTGCCGTTCAGCGCTTCCGCATAGTCCGAGAGGATCAGAAACCCGAGCTGCATGGCGTCTCAGCGCGGCGGCATCCGCAGCGCGCCGTCGAGCCGGATCGTCTCGCCGTTGATCATCGGGTTGGCGACGATCTCGAGCGCCAGCGATGCGTACTCCTCGGGCTTACCGAGGCGGCTCGGGAACGGGATCCCGGCGGCAAGCGCGTCGCGGCGCTCCTGCGGCAGCGCGGCCAGCATCGGGGTGTCGAAGGTGCCCGGTGCGATCGTCGCGACCCGGATCCCGCGCGAGGCCATGTCGCGCGCAGCCGGCAAGGTCATCCCGACCACGCCGCCCTTCGAGGACGAGTAGGCGATCTGGCCGATCTGGCCGTCGAAGGCGGCGATCGAGGCGGTGTTGACGCAAACGCCGCGCTCGTCTCCCGCGTCGGGGTCGTTCGCGTTCATCGCGTCGCAGGCGAGCCGCAGCACGTTGAAGGTCCCGATCAGGTTGACCTCGATCACCTTGCGGTAGATCTCGAGGTCGTGCGGACCGTCCTTGCCGGCGACGCGTCCGACCCAGCCGACCCCGGCGCAGCAGATCGAGATCCGCAGCCCGCCCTCGGCCTCTGCGGCACGCCGTCTCGACCGCCGCCGCGACGGCATCGGCGTCGGTGACGTCGGCCTCGGCGAAGCTGGCGCGCTCGCCGAGCTCGCCGGCAAGCTCCTCGCCGAGCTCGGCGTTGAGGTCGGCGATCACGACGCTCGCCCCCGCCCCGTGCAGGGCCCGTGCGGTGGCGGCCCCGAGGCCGGAGGCGCCGCCGGCGACCAGTGCTCCGGTGCCCTCGATCTTCATCGGGCCACCTTATGACCTGAGCCCGCGGGGCGCCTTTGTCTCGCATACCGCGACAAGAGCGCCTCGCGCCGGCGTTAGGGCCCGGCAAGGTTCGCGCTATAGGGTTCGGGTATCGCTCCCGAGGTGACCGCCAGCACCAAGGAGGGGATCGCCACCCGGCTGCAGGAGGCGCGCGAGCGTACCCTGCTCCTGATCGAGCCGCTGGACGTCGAGCAGCTCAACCGCGTCTACTCGCCGATTCTCAGCCCGCTGATCTGGGACCTCGGCCACATCGCCAACTTCGAGGAGCTTTGGCTGGTGCAGACGATCGGCGGCCGCGAGCCGCTGCACGGCGAGCTGGGGCGCTTCTACGATGCGATCGAGAACCCGCGCAAGACCCGCGGCGAGCTGCCGATCCTGCGCGACGACGAGCTTCGCGACTATCTCGACGAGGTTCGCGAGCGCACCCTCGAGGTCCTCGAGGAGGTCGAGCTCGACCGTGCCGACGACCCGCTGCTGCGCGACGGATTCGTCTACGAGATGCTGCTCGCGCACGAGCAGCAGCACAACGAGACGATGCTGCAGCTGCTGCAGATGGTGGAGCGCTACGAGCCGGTCGAGCGCTGGCCCGTCCAAGAGACAGGCGAATCCACCAGTGACCCCGCCGCCCCCGGGCGCGAAGCGGCGGCGGCGGGAAAGATGGTCCTGGTCGAAGGCGGCGAGCACGAGATCGGCGCCCCCGCGACGGGATTCGCCTACGACAACGAGCGCCGCCGCCACGAGGTCGAGCTGGCGCCGTTCTGGATCGACCGCGCCCCGGTGACCAATGCCGCGTTCGCAAGCTTCATCGAGGAGACAGGCGCCGAGCCGCCTCTGTACTGGAGCCGCGACGGTGAGGGCTGGGCGCGGACGACGATGGGGCGCACCGAGCCCGTCGACCCGGCCCATCCGGTCGTCCACGTCTCCTGGCATCAGGCCGAAGCCTTCGCCCGCTGGGCCGGCAAGCGCCTCCCGACCGAGCAGGAGTGGGAGGCTGCAGCGGCGGGCAGCGACCGCGAGCGCGCAAACCTCGATCAGCTCGGCTTCGGCACCGCTCCCGCCGGCGCCTACGGGGACGCCGCCAGCGAGCTCCGGGGCCGTCCAGATGCTCGGCGACGTCTGGGAGTGGACCTGCTCCGACTTCCTCGCCTACCCGGGCTTCGAGCCGTATCCGTATCCGGAGTACTCGCAGGTCTTCTTCGGCAGCGAGCACAAGGTGCTTCGCGGGGGCGCCTGGGCGACCAGTCGCGACGTGATCAGGCCCAGCTTCCGCAACTGGGACCTGCCGGAGCGGCGCCAGATCTTCGCCGGCCTGCGCTGCGTCAAGGACGCCGAGTGAACCGAAGGCGCTTCCAGCTCCGTTAGACGGATGGAGCTCTGATCGAACCCGGCCCGACAATTGCCGACCGCGTCAGCGTCGAGGTGCGCCTGCCTCCGGGTGGCCCCCTTTCCGGGATGGCCGCCGACGTGCGCGCCGGCCTGACCCGACCCTTCAAAGAGCTCTCGCCGCGCTACTTCTACGACAGTCGCGGCTCCGAGCTCTTCGAGCAGATCACTCGGCTGCCCGAGTACTACCCGACCCGTTGCGAGCGCGAGATCCTCGAGCATCGGTCGGCGGAGATCTGCGCGGCGGCCAATTCCCCCGCGACCCTGATCGAGCTCGGCTCTGGGTCGGCGGAGAAGACGAGGGTTCTGCTCGACGCAATGCTCGCGGCCGGTTCCCTGGAGACCTATTGCCCGGTCGACATCTCGGAGCAGATCACGCACGCGACCGCGAAGGGAATCGCATCCCAGTACGACTGCGTCTCGATCCGCGGCCTGGTCTGCGACTTCGAGCTTGACCTGGAGCGGATCCCGGTCGCGGCGCCGCGGGTGATCGCGCTGCTCGGTGGGACGATCGGCAACTTCGCGCCCCAGCAGAGAGCCGGTTTCCTGCGCCGGATCGCGAACCTGCTCGGTCCGGAGGACCGCTTCCTGCTCGGCACCGACCTGGTCAAGGACCGCGTGACCCTGGAGGCCGCCTACAACGACCCTCAGGGCGTCACCGCGGCCTTCAACAAGAACGTGCTCGAGGTCCTCAACCATGAGCTGGGCGCCGATTTCGACCCCGAGCGCTTCGAGCACGTCGCCCGCTGGGACGCCGAGAACCTCTGGGTCGACATCAGGCTGCGCTCGCTGACCAACCAGGTGGTGAACCTGACCGATTTGGACCTCATGGCCGCCTTCTCGGCCGGCGAGGAGATGCGGACCGAGATCTCGACCAAGTTCGCCCGCCCGGGCCTCGAGGGGATCTACGCGGAGGCCGGTCTTGAGCTGACCGACTGGTGGACCGACGCCGAAGGGCTCTACGCGCTCTCGCTCGCCCGGGGGATCGGCTGACGCTGAATAACTTGCGGCGGCCTACGGCCGCCTGACATGCATCTGCCGCTCCACTTAGTTTCGCGGCCTCACGCCTATGGCGCCAGCGCCTCGATCAGCTCGCCAAAGCGGTCCGGCGTCGTGATCGGGGTCAGGATCGGCAGCGTCACGCCGCCCTCGACGAAGCGCGCGAGCCGCTCCTTCATCTGCTCCGGCGAGCCGAGGATGAAAGCCTCCTCGATCAGCTCCCAGGGGGCGGCGGCGATCGCGCGCTCGCGATCGCGCCCGGCCCATGCCTCGCACATCTCCTCGATCTGCTCTCCGTAGCCGAGCCAGCGGAAGAAGTTGGCGTAGACGGGCACGGTCCCGTAGGAGGCGAGCATGAAGCGCGCCAACGGCTCGACCTGCTCACGCTCGCCCGGCAGGCAGAAGAAGCGGCAGAGCAGCTCAAAGCCGTCGGGGGCGCCCTCGAGCTGCTCGACGACCTGCGGCAGTCCCGCCAGCGGCAGGTAGTTGCTGAACGCGCCGTCGCCCTTCTCGACCGCGAGGCGCAGCATCTTGCCGCGCAGCGCCGCGAGCACGATCGGCACCCGCTCGGTCGGCGCCTGCTCGAGCTTGAAGCCGGTCTCGGTGCGCTCTCCATCGAGCGCCGTGCGCAGGAAGTCGACCGACTCCGAGACCCGCGAGAGCGGGCGTGAGAAGTCCATCGCGTTCCAGCCCGAGACGATGCGGTCCGAGGAGGCGCCGATGCCGAGCACGAAGCGACCGCCGGAGGCGTCTGCCAGAGCCGCCGCCTGCTGCGCGAGCAGCGCCGGCCCCCGGGTCATGACGCCGACGATCCCGGTGCCGAGCCGGATCCGCTCGGTCCAGGTTGAGGCGAGCGCTAGCGGCGTGAAGCCGTCCGGCCCGTTGGTCTCGCCGGTCCAGAGGTCGGTGTAGCCGCAGGCCTCGGCGCGCTTGACGAGCTCCTCGTGCTCGGCGAGCGGCAGGGTCGGAAGCGGCAGCGTCAGCCCCCAGCGGCTCATGCTCGGGCTGACCGGCTCGCGCTCATCGGCGGGACCCTATAGCTCAATCGGGGTGATCCACATCGGATAGGCTCGCGCCGTGGAGTCGCGGGTCGGCGAGCAGAAAGAGATGCGGGTGGGGGGGATCGAGCTGCTCGGGGTCGGCTCGGCGCTGCTTTTGCTGGTCAGCATCTTTCTCGAGTGGTTCACGCTCACCGACACCCCGCAGCGGGTCCAGCAGAACGCCTGGGTCTGCGGGACCGGAAACTTCAGCTGCAGCGCCTGGGAGACCTTCCCGATCAACCGCTGGCTCTTTCTAGCCGCGGTCGCCGCCCCGATCATCCTCACCTACTTCGTGCTCACCTCGCAGCGTGGCAAGTACCCGACCGGCGAGTTCACGATGACCGTCGGCCTGGCGGTGATCGTGCTGGCCGGCTACAACGGGCTGATCCAGAAGCCCGGCGGCAGCGCCCAGTTCGGGGTCAGCCTCAGCTACGGCTACGTGCTGGCGACCCTCGCCGGCATCGGCATGACGATCGCCGGCGCGTTGCGCTCCCTGGAGTCCGGCGGCGGGGCGGAGCGAAAACCGCCCGCCACCTTCTGAGCGACCTCGTTCGGGTCGCGATCACTAGCCTCTGGCGGGATGGGCGTGATCTCGCAAGACGTTCGCTCCGGCAGCAAGCCGGACCGCAACCTGGCGATCGAGCTGGTGCGGGTGACCGAGGCCGCCGCCCTGGCGGCGGCGCGCTGGGTCGGCCGCGGCGACAAGAAGTCTGCCGACCAGGCTGCGGTCGACGCGATGCGGCTGATGATGCAGACGGTCCCGATGGACGGGCTGGTGGTGATCGGCGAGGGCGAGAAGGACGAGGCGCCGATGCTCTACAACGGCGAGAGCATCGGCGACGGAAGCCCGCCGCGCGTCGACATCGCCGTCGACCCGCTCGAGGGGACGACGCTCACCGCCCGCGGCCAGCCGGCGGCGCTGGCGGTGATCGCGCTCGCCGAGCGGGGCTCGATGTTCGACCCTGGCCCCTGCGTCTACATGGAGAAGCTCGCCGGCGGACCGGCGGTCGCCGACTGCCTCAGCCTTGACGACCCGCTGGAGGACGTTGTCCGCCGGGTCGCGGAGCGAAAGGGCGGCGGGGTCGGCGACGTCACGATCGTGATGCTCGACCGCGAGCGCCACGAGGAGATGATCGCGCGAATCCGCGCGCTCGGCGCCCGCATCCGCTTCATCAGTGACGGCGACGTCTCGGCGGCGCTGCAGGCGGTCAGCGAGAGTCGCGGGGTCGACCTGCTCTGGGGCATCGGCGGCACCCCCGAGGGAGTCCTCTCGGCCGCCGCGATCAAGTGCCTCGGCGGCGAGCTGCTGGGCCGCCTCTGGCCGCGCGACGAGGCCGAGCGCGGGGCGGCCGTGAAGGCCGGCTACGACATCGAGGAGGTCCTTGACGTCGGCCGGCTGATCGGCGGCGGCGACGTCTTCTTCGCGGCCACCGGCGTCACCGACGGCGAGCTGCTCAACGGCGTCCGTTACACCGGCGGTGGTCACGCGACCACCGAGTCGCTGGTCATGCGCTCGCGGTCGGGGACCGTTCGCACGGTGCAGGCGCGCCACGACCGCGCGAAACTGCGCGAGATCACCGGCAGCGAGATCTACGGCTAGCAGCCGGCCCATGGGCGAGAGTCGACCGATCGCTGTCGCCGGCGCGACGGGTTACATCGGGAACCTCCTCGCCCGCCGTTTGATCGAGCGGGGCCGCCCGGTGCGGGCGCTGGTCCGCAGTCCGCAGCGGGCCGCCGACCTCGCCGAACGGGGCTGCGAGGTCCGCCGCGCCGACGTGCTCGAGCCCGCTTCCTTGGCGCCCGCGCTTGAGGGAGCGCCGATCGCCTACTACCTGGTCCACTCGATGGGTCGTGGATCGGGCTCGGGGTATGCGGAGCGCGACCGTCGTGCGGCGGCCAACTTTCGCGCCGCCGCCGAGGCCGCCGGAGTCGGGCGAATCGTTTATCTGGGCGGGCTCGGCGAGGGCTCCGAGCACCTGCGCAGCCGTCATCAGACGGCGGAGGCGCTGATCGACGGCAATGTCGAAGTGACCTACTTTCGGGCCGCCGCCGTGATCGGCGCCGGCAGCGAGTCGTTTCGAACCATGCTCTACCTGGTCCGCCGCCTTCCGGTGATGGTCACCCCGCGCTGGACCAGCACCAGGACCCAGCCGATCGCGATCGACGACGTGATCGCATACCTGGAGGCTGCAGGGGAGGTGCGGGCGTCCGGGCGGGAGCTCCAGATAGGCGGGCCGGAGGTGACGACGTACGGCGGGATGATGGACACCCTGGCCGAGGTGATGGGACGCCGGCCGCCGCTGCGGATCACGGTCCCGGCGCTGACCCCGGGCCTCTCCTCGCTCTGGATCGGGCTGGTGACGCCGGTCGACGCCGGGGTCGCGCGCCCGTTGATCGAGGGCCTCGCGACCGAGACAGTGGTCCGGGATCGCTCCGCAGACGAGCTCTTCGACGTCGAGCCGACGCCGCTCGACGAGGCGATGCGCCGGGCGCTCTCGGAGCGGCCCGGCTAATCCGTGCTCCGCGTCGCCGGCCCTGCTTCGCCCGGAGAGACGTCGAGCGTCGCGAGCGAGCGCAGAAAGCCGCGCGTCACGAGGACGTGGATTCGCAGTTGTGTTGCCGCGTAGATGCGCGCCCCGAGGCGCGAGAACGGTCCCCGGCCACGCAGCAGCGGATAGAAGTTCTCCACCTCGGCTCGGACCTGCACCCGGCCCAGGCCGGGGTGGGGGGGTGGGTCATCGGAGGCGAGCCGGCGCACCGCGATCCGCAGGTGCCCGCGCCCCTTCGCAGCGACCAGCAGGCCGCGCTCGATCGGCCAGGTCACCTGGCCGAAGTCTCGCCCGGTGTCGTAGATCGGCGGCCGGAAGCGCAGCAGGACGAGCCGGCGGCTGACCAGGACGACGCTGCGGGCGTCGCGGGCATAGGCGACGCGCACCAGCCCCAGCGAGATGCGGCGCAGGTAGCGCCAGTAGGAGTGCGCCAAGCGCTCCAGGTAGAGCGGTTGCCAGATCCGCTCCAGCAGCTCCGGCTCGACCGTCATCTCGGCTTCCTGAACCGAGCCGAGCGGCCCGGTCGGATCGACGAGCTGTGACTGGCGCTCGGGAAGGATCCGCACCCGGATCGGCGCCCCGCGTCGCGTCTGTGGCGGTGGCGCCGGCAAGGCTCAGGCTTGCAGAGAGCTCACCTCGCGAAGCGAGCCGGTGTCATGGAGCTCGTGGCGCAGTGCGTTGATCACGGCGCCCGCCATGATCGCGAGACTGAGGGCGTAGAACCAGAGCAGCGCGATCAGCACGAAGCCGAGCGTGGAGCCGAATCGGCTCAGGCTGGAGACGTTCGAGAGATAGAACGGGAAGGCCCAGTTCGCAAGCCCTGTCGTGGCGGTCACGAAGAGCGATCCAGGCCAGACCGCGCTCCACGGCATGTGCCCCTTCGGAACCGCCCAGAAGATCACGCAGAAGATCCCGAAGGTGACCGAGAGCGCGGCTCCAATCAGGAGCAGGTTCTCGAAGCCGCGAATCTCCGATAGCCCGAACGGGAGGTCGTCGGTGCTCGTGACCAGTGCCCCTTCCACGGTCGGCAGAGCGACGCTGGCGGCCAGAAACAGCATCACCACGATCAGCATCACGAACGAGAATCGCTTCTGCTCGATCCAGCCGCGGCACTCGACGTGATAGATGCGGCAGAAGGCGGTGTCCATCGCGCCCCAGAACGAGGCGCCGATCCAGAGCGAGCCGATCGCGGCGACGATCCCGATCGTGGTCGAGTTGGCGCGCACCCGGTGCAGGATGTCGGTGAGCGTTCCCTGCTCGACGTTTGGAAACAGACGCTGGAGATCGAGGAGGATGTTGTTCTCGATGTTCGGGTTGCTGAGGAAGAGACCGAAGAAGAAGAGGACCAGGAGCACGAAGGGGAAGACGGCCAGCATCAGGTTGTAAGCGACCATCGCCGAGAGCCCGGTGATGTTCTCGCGATAGGCGCGGTTCCAGAACGCCTGAAGGAAGTCACGGCCTCGATGGCGTCCCAACGAGCCCTGCGCAGCCTTTGCCGGTGGTTCCGCGGCCGAGCCGCAGGGCCGCCGCGCCACCGCCATCAACGCCTCCCCACGACCCTCCCAAGGCCGCCGACGGTGCGCCCGGCCAGCTTCAGACCCGACGCCGCCGCCCCCGCGGCCAGCCTGGCGCCCGCGCGGGCGATCCCCTCGAGTTCGGAATGGGCCGAGGCGGGGGCTGGCGGCCGGGGCGGTCCGCTGGGCGCTTTCGCGGTCGCCTCCCGGGTGCGGGCGCGCCGCGGGCTCTCGATCGCGGGCCGGCGCCGTGGCAGGCTGCCAAAGACGTCCTTGGCGTCGTCGTCGTGCATCATTGCAACCGCGGCGAGCGTAACAATCATCTCCGCTGGTGTTCGATCCTTGCCGCGCCCGCTTGGGATTCGGGATCATGGCACCGATACTTCTGCCCAATACGCAGGTTCTTGGGCATGAAATCCAGGCGTCAAGCCTTGACTTCAGAAACTGAAGCGGCTAACATACGAACATACGTTTGAGGGCAGTGTCGACCGCCGCGGATCAGCCTTCCCGATCCGCGTTTTTTCTGAGCTTGTGACCCAGGGAGCGGTTGGAAACCAGACGTGCGGGAACCAAAGGCGAAAAGGCGAATAAGGGACAAGGATGCTGGTAGCAGAACTTCAGGAGCTTGAAGAGGTAAAGGGCCTGATCACCAAGGGTCAGCAGCTTGGCGTGCTGACCTTCGGCGACGTGGCCTCGGCGGTTTCGGAGGTTGATCTCGACGAGTCCGACGTCGAGGACCTCTACGGCCACATCGAGCGGCAGGGAATCGAGCTGGTCGAGGACGTCGACCCGGCTCAGAAGACGTCGCCCGATGCAGAGCCGAGCGATGGCAAGAGGGGACGGCGCCGCCAGAAGCAGGCGCTCGACCTGAAGCCGGACATGACGACCGACTCGCTGCAGCTCTTTCTCAAGGACATCGGCAAGGTCCGCCTGCTGACCGCCCAGGAGGAGGTCGATCTGGCGAAGCGGATCGAGCGCGGCGATCTCGACGCGAAGCAGAAGATGGTCGAGTCAAACCTCCGCCTCGTGGTCTCGATCGCGAAGAACTATCGCAACCAGGGCCTGCCCTTCCTCGACCTGATCCAGGAGGGGACTCTCGGTTTGGTCCGCGCGGCGGAGAAGTTCGACTACCGCAAGGGCTTCAAGTTCTCCACCTACGCGACCTGGTGGATTCGCCAGGCGATCGCCCGCGCCCTGGCCGACAAGGCGCGCACGATCCGAATCCCGGTCCACGTGGTCGAGAAGCTGAACAAGATTGGCCGCGCGGAGCGCAAGCTGGTCACCGAGCTCGGCCGTGAGCCGACGCCCGAGGAGATCGCCGAGGTCACCGGCATCGACCCCGAGGAGGTCGACTCGATCAAGCGCTCGGCGCAGGCTCCGGTCTCACTCGAGAAGCCGGTCGGCGACGAGGAGGAGTCCGAGTTCGGCCAGTTCATCGCCGACGAGAAGGCGGAGTCGCCTTTCGAGCGCGCCGCCGACCTGCTGACCAAGGAAGCGCTCAAGGAGGCGCTGGAGAACCTCTCCTATCGCGAGCGTCGGGTGCTCGAGCTGCGCTACGGGCTCGGCGGCGAGCATCCGCGCACGCTTGACGAGGTGGGGCGTACCTTCAACGTCACCCGCGAGCGGATCCGGCAGATCGAGAACCAGTCGCTGAAGAAGCTGCAGAGCCTCGCCGAGGCGCAGAAGCTGCGCGAAGTGGCCTAAGCCGTTTGGCGACCGTCGGGCGGGACCCGCTCGGCAGCCAACCACCCCATAGCCCTGCCTCGCGGCCCCGCCCACCGGCCGAACCAGCTGCCGCACCGTAGCCGGCCCTCGCTCGCCAGAGGGCGGAGTTAGGCTTTTGCCGTGCACGTCGCTCAAGCCCCCGTTCGCAGGGCCGAGCCCGCCGACCACCCACGCGTGGCAGAGGCGTTGGCGGCTGCGTTTGCCGATGATCCCGCCTGGTCGTGGCTTCTGCCCTACGAGGATCGCGAGCGGCGCCAGCGGCTCTTCTTCGAGACCGAACTCAGCCACCTCGTGCCTGAGCGTCGTCAGGTCTGGACCGCCGAGGACGGCAGCGCCGCCGCGGTTTGGGGCCCGCCCGGGCTCTGGTCGGTGCCGACGAGCACGGTCTTGCGCGAGGCGGCGCCGATGCTGCGCGTCTTCGGGCGCCGGTTGGGTCTCGCCTTGCGCTACCTGATCCGGGTCGAGCGCAAGCACCCGCGCCTGCCTCCGCACTGGTACCTGGAGATCCTCGGCACCGAGCCGCCCAGCCAGGGTCAGGGGTTGGGATCGGCGCTGTTGCGCCCGATCCTCGCCCTCTGCGACCGTGACGGCGTCGGCGCCTATCTGGAGTCGAGCAGCGAGCGCAACCGGGCGCTCTACGAACGGCATGGGTTTCAGGTCGTCGAGACGTTCGAGATGCCGGGCGGCGGGCCCACCATCAGGCGTATGTGGCGCGACCCGCAGCGCTGATCGTTTTGGTCGGCGGCTAAAGGTTCGCCGCGGCGTCCCGATAAACGTCACGTGTTCGACCTCGACGCCGCCCTGCGCGAAACCGTGGAGATGGACGGCTCCGACCTGCACGCCAAGGTCGGCTCGCCGCCGATGGCTCGCGTCCACGGCGAGCTCTGCCCGCTCGAGGGCCATGAGGCGCTGGAGCCCGAGGACACCGAAAGGGCCCTCGAGGGGATCCTCAAGGACCCGCGCGCCCACAGCGAGTTCAACGAGGTCGGCGAGGCCGACTTCGCGCACGCGATCAGGGGGCTCTCGCGCTTCCGCGTCAACGCATTCCGCCAGCGCGGCTCGGTCTCGATCGCCTGTCGTGCGATCCCATTTCAAGTCAAGACCGTCGCTGAGCTCGAGCTCCCCGACGTGATCACCAGGTTGGCCGAGGAGCCGCGCGGAATCATTCTGCTCACCGGGACCACCGGCTCGGGCAAGTCGACGACGCTGGCGGCGATGATCGATCACATCAACTCGACCCGGCGGCGTCACATCGTCACCCTCGAGGACCCGATCGAGTACCTGCATCGGGACAAGATGTCGATCATCAACCAGCGCGAGGTAGGCAACGACACGGTCAGCTTCGGGCGCGCGCTGCGGCGCGTGCTGCGCCAGGACCCCGACGTGATCCTGATCGGGGAGATGCGCGACGAGGAGACCGTCACCACCGCGCTCTCCGCGGCGGAGACCGGGCACCTCGTGCTCTCCACCCTGCACACCCTCGACGCGACCGAGACGATCAACCGGATAATCGACTTCTTCCCGCCCCATCACCAGCAGCAGGCGCGCGTGATGCTCGCCTCGACGCTGCGCGCGGCGATCTCGCAGCGCCTGATCCCGCGTGTCGATGGCCATGGGCGCATCGCTGCCGCCGAGGTCATGGTCGCCACGGGCCGGATCCAGGACCTGATCCTCAACCCCGAGGAGACCGGCAAGATCAGCGACGTGATCGCCGAGGGGGCCTTCTACGGCATGCAGACCTTCGACCAGGCCCTGCTCGGCTACGTCATGAACGACCTGATCAGCGTGGAGCAGGCGCTCGAGTTCGCGTCAAGCCCGCATGACTTCAAGCTGATGCTCGACGCCGGTGGCGAGCGCGCCAGCGGCATCGAGCACGTGATGGGCAACGGCGACGGCACCTCGGTGCCGGGCGTCGCCTCCTAACCCTGCCGCTTTTCGGCTTCGCACGACTGCCTGCAGGCGTGGACCCGAACATTCGTCCCTCAAGGTTCTGGCGCTCGACGCCGAATCTCTAGGTATGCGTCAGGCGATCAACGGCAATCGCACCGTGCAGCTGGCCCTGCTCGGCGTGCTCGCGCTGGTCGGCGGGCTGTTCCTGCTCAAGGGAAAGAGCGGGGGCAGCGAAAGCACCGCCGCAGCCCCCGTTGCCTCGAGCACCGCAACGCCTGGTGCGACCGCCTCGCCGACCGATCCGGCTACAGCGGCCGCGGGGCCGGCGCCAACCGGCACGGCCGCGACGGCAGGCGCCGCCACGGTGCCCGCGAACCTGATACCCGGCCCCGGTTTGCCAAAGGGCCTGCTGCCTGCATACAAGCACGGCGACGCGATCGTCCTGCTGGTGAGGCGGGCGGGCGGCATCGATGACGCGTTCGTTCACGACTCGGTCAAGGGCCTGCGCAGCCTCCCGGGCGCGAAGGTCTACGTCACCAAGGCTGAGCACATCGCCCGCTACGCGTGGCTCACCCAGGGCGTCAACGTCACCGACCTTCCCGCCCTCGTCGTGCTGCGCCCGCGCAAGCTCAGCAAGGGCAAGCCGGTCGCGAGCGTCAGCTACGGCTTCCGCGACGCGGCCAGCGTCCTGCAGGCGGTCAAAGACGAGCTCTACCGCGGTCCCACCAACCGGCCCTACCACCCGTAGCCATGGCCGACCTTCCGGACGTCCCTGGTGAGAGTCAGGCGACCGCGTTCGTGGTCGCCTCCCCCGAGCAGGCGCTGCAGCCCGAGGAAGCCCTCGTGCACGAGCCGGCGGTCGAGCCGGGGGGCAACGGCGAGAAGCCCGGACTCATCCCCCCGCGCCGCCGCGGCCATTCCGGCCGCTTCATCACCGACGTCCTGATCGAGCTCGGGCAGGCGACGCCGGAGCAGGTCGAGCGGGCGATCAGCGAATCGCGCGCCGCCGGGCGGGCGCCCGAGGAGATCCTGCTCGACGAGGGGGCCATCCACGCCGACCAGCTCTCCCGTGCCGTCGCCGAGCGCTACGGGCTCGACTACGTCGACCTCAACGTCTACCCGGTCGAGATGGCGGCGGCGAACCTGGTCTCGGTCAGCTCCGCTCGTCGCACCAGAGCGATCCCGGTCGGCCACCTCGACAAGGACACGCTGCTGCTTGCGGTCGCCGACCCGGCCAACGTGCTGGCGGTCGACGACATCCAGATGGCCACCGGGCTGAGCTGCCGGGTCGCGGTCGCCGCGCCGGACGACATCGACGCCCTGATCGCCCGCCTCGACAACCTCTCCTCGGCGGTCAGCGAGGCGATCGGCGAGTCCGACGACGACCAGGCGAGACGAGCCCGACCTCACCGACCTGCGCGCCTCCGCCGAGGACGCGCCGGTGATCAAGCTCGTCTTCAGCATTCTCGGCCAGGCTGCGAACGAGGGCGCCTCCGACATCCATTTCGAGCCCGGAGAGGACGACCTGCGGGTTCGCTTCCGGGTCGACGGCGTGCTCCGCGAGGCCGCCCACGTGCCCAAGAAGATGGTCTCCGGCGTGGTCTCGCGGCTGAAGATCATGAGCGAGATGGACATCGCGGAGAAGCGGGTACCGCAGGACGGCCGGGTGAGCGTCAATCTCGAGGATCGCCGCGTCGACCTGCGAATCGTCACCCTGCCCACCCAACGCGGCGAGGGCGCCGCGATCCGCATCCTCGACAAGTCAAACGCCGTCTTCTCCCTCGACGAGGTCGGGCTCGAGGGCGAGGCGCGAGAGCGCTTCGAGACCTCCGTCCGGCGCCCCTACGGCGCCGTCCTGGTCACCGGGCCGACCGGCTCCGGCAAGTCGACGACCCTCTACGGGGCCCTGCAGGAGGTGAACGACGTCGAGAAGAACATCATCACGATCGAGGATCCGGTCGAGTATCGCCTCGCCGGCATCAACCAGATCAACGTCAACCGCAAGGCGGGCCTCAGCTTCGCGACCGGCCTGCGCTCGATCCTGCGCGCCGATCCGGACGTGATCATGGTCGGTGAGATCCGCGACGCGGAGACGGCGCGGATCGCGATCGAGGCGGCGCTGACCGGCCACATGGTGCTCTCGACCCTGCACACCAACGACGCGCCGGGGGCGATCACCAGGCTCGCGAAGATGGGAATCGAGTCGTTCTTGACCGCCTCGGCGGTCGACTGCGTGGTCGCCCAGCGGCTGGCCCGCAAGCTCTGCGCGCAGTGCAGGCGCATGGTCAGCATCTCCGCGCAGGCCCTCGAGCAGTCCGGCTTCCGGGTCGAGTACGACATCGACGCCTACGAGCCGGTCGGCTGCACGCGCTGCGCGAGCACCGGCTACCGTGGCCGGATCGGGCTCTTCTCGGTGATGGTGCTGAGCGAGGGGATCAAGGACATGGCCGTCTCGCTGGCCCCCGAAGCCGAGATCGCCCAGGCGGCAAGGCAGGAGGGGATGGTGACTCTGCGCGAGGCCGGGCTGGCCAAGGTCCGCGAGGGTCTGACCAGCATCGAGGAGGTGGCGAGGGTCGCGACCTGAGGCCCGACGCTCAAGTTGAGCGAGGCCACGGACGATCTAGACCCGGTAATCATGGATTTCGACTTCTCACGAGTGCTCAGCGAGATGGTCGAGGCGCGAGCCTCGGACGTTCACCTGACCCCGGGCTCGCCGCCGATGGTGCGCGTGCGCGGCGCGATCAAGCCGATGGACGGCTACCCGAACCTGAGCCCGCAGCACACCCGCGACGTCGTCTACAGCATCCTCAACGACGACCAGCGCAAGCGCTTCGAGAACCTGAAGGCGCTCGACTTCGCCTACGCGATCCCCGGCGTCGCGCGGTTCAGGGTGAACACCTACTTCCAGCGGGGGGCGATCAGCGCGGCGCTGCGCCACACCCCCGATCAGATTCCCGACCTCGAGAGCCTCGGGCTGCCGGCCGTGATGCGGGAATTCACGAAGAAGCCGCGCGGCTTCGTGCTCGTCACGGGGCCGACCGGCTCCGGCAAGACGACGACGCTGGCCTCGATGGTGGACATCATCAACGAAGAGCGCGAGGAGCACATCCTCACGATCGAGGACCCGATCGAGTTCCTGCACCAGCACAAGCGCTGCATCGTCAACCAGCGCGAGATCGGATCCGACGCGCCCGACTTCGCCAGCGCCCTGCGCTCGGCGCTGCGCCAGGACCCCGACGTGATCCTCGTCGGCGAGATGCGCGACCTCGAGACCGTCTCGACCGCGCTGACCGCGGCCGAGACCGGCCACCTCGTCTTCGCCACTCTGCACACGCAGTCCGCGGCGCAGACCGTGGACCGCGTGATCGACATCTTCCCGCCCCATCAGCAGGCTCAGGTGCGGATGCAGCTCTCGGTCGCGCTGCAGGGGATCGTCACCCAGCAGCTGCTGCCGACCCTGGACGGCTCCGGCCGTGCGGTCGGAGTCGAGGTGCTGGTGCCGAGCCCTGCGGTCCGCAACCTGATCCGCGAGGGCAAGACCCATCAGATCTACTCGGCGATCCAGACCTCCGCCGCAAGCGGGATGCAGACGATGGATTCGCACTTGGCCCAGCTCGTACGAGCCGGCAAGATCAGCCAGGCCCTGGCAGAGCAGCGCGCCTCGGTGCCCGAGGAGCTCAAGCGCCTGCTGGGCGGAGCCAACGGGCAGGCGCCGCAGCCCGCCGCGCCTGGGGCAATCACCTACGCATGAGCACCTACGCGTTTCGCGCCGTCGACGTAGCAGGGATCCCCTCCCGCGGCGAGGTCGAGGCGGAGACCAAGGCCCATGTGACCGAGGAGCTGCGCCAGCGCGGCCTGATCGTCCTCGACGTCTCCGAGAAGCGCGAGGCGTTGAAGCTGGAGAGCTTGCTGGACCGCTTCCGGCGCGTCCCCGGCCGGGACCTGGCCGTCTTCTCGCGACAGTTCGCGACGCTGATCCAGTCAGGCATGCCGATGCTGCGGGCGCTGCACACGCTCGAGGACCAGACCGACAACGAGATGCTCGCGCACGCCGTTGGCGAGGTGCGCAAGGACATCGAGGCTGGCAGCTCGCTGGCCCAAGCGATGGAGCGCCACCCGAGGGTGTTCGACGACCTCTATGCCTCGCTGGTCCGCTCCGGGGAGAGCTCCGGGCAGCTCGAATCGGCGCTCGACCGAATTGCCTTCCAGCTCGAGAAGCTCGATGCGCTGCGTCGCCAGATCCGCTCGGCGATGATGTACCCGGCCTTCGTGTTCGTCTTCGCGTGCGCGGTGCTGCTCGCGGTGATCGCCTTCATCGTCCCGGTCTTCGTCGGTGTCTTCAAGGACATCGCCGAAAGCAGCCCGGGGGTCAGCGCCAACCTGCCCACGATCACGCGGATCACGGTCGCGATCTCGGACGCGATCACCGGTGCCTGGTTCATCATCTTCCCCGGCATCGCGCTGGCGGCCGTCGGTTTCATGCAACTAAAGAAGACCGACTTCGGACGCGCCCAATGGGACCGCGCGAAGCTGAAGATCCCCGCGCACATCGGCGACGTCGTGCACAAGGTCGCCCTGGCGCGCTGGTCGCGGACGCTCTCCGGGGCGGTCGCCGCCGGGGTGCCGCTGCTGCAGGCGATCCGGGTCACCGGCGAGACCTCCGGCAACGTCCAGATCGAGGAGGCGATGGACGACGTGTATGACTCGGTCAAGCAGGGAGGGACGATCGCGGCGCCAATCAGCGGCAGCCCGCTCTTCCCCCCAATGGTCGGCCACATGGTCGCGGTCGGCGAGGAGACGGGACAGCTCGACCAGATGCTGGCCAAGATCGCGGACTTCTACGAGGCCGAGGTCGATGCGAAGGTGAAGGCGCTGACGGCGCTGATCGAGCCGCTGATGATCGTCTTCGTTGGCGGGATCGTCGGCTTCATCGTGATCTCGATGTACATGCCGATGATCACGGTCTACAACAACATCCGCTGAGGATGGACAGGAGTTCTCTGGTGCTGAGGCGGCTCCGAGTCAGGGCTGACGGCGAGGCGGGCTTCACGCTCGTCGAGGTGCTGGTCGTGATGCTGATCATGGGGATCCTTGCCGGCATCGCGCTCCCGAGCTTCATCAACGAGCGCGCCAGGGGCGACGACTCCAATGCCAAGTCAATCGCGCGGGCTGCAGCGGTCGCGGTCGAGTCCTATGGAAGCGACAATCTCGGCGCCTACGAGGGCGTCAACGGCACGATCCTCAACTCGATCGACTCCTCGATTCCAGTTGGGACCTACGCCAAGGGGTACGCCAACTGCTCACCGAAGTGCTGGGTGGTCACGAGTCCCGCCGACGCTACCGCGACCGGCACCACCTTCACGGTGAGCAAGCTCAAGGACGGCACTTTCACCTCCGATTGCGACACCGACCCGACCATTAGCGGATCCCAGCACGGCAGCGGCGGCTGCCCGGCGGACGGCGACTGGGACGACTAGTCGCGGTAGAGGGAAACGGCGGCGGCCCGCCGAATGGAGAGGCCTTCAATGAGAGGACCGAAGAGATGCGAATGAGCAAGCGGCTGCGCGAGTGGGCCGGCGCCGACGGCGGCTTTACGCTGATCGAGCTGCTAGTGGTGATGCTGATCCTCGGGATCCTCACCACGATCGCGATGACCGCGTTCTTGAACCAAGGGACAAGGCGAACGACAGCGGCGCAAAGGTGATGGCACGAGCGATGCAGATCGCGGAGGAAGCCTGCTCGACGAGCCACGGCGACAGCTACGTGGGCTGCGACCTTCCAGCGGTGAAGAGCATCGAGCCGACGATACAGGCCGGCAACGGCGCCACTCCGAACGATCCAACCAACCTCGGAGTAAAGACCTTCACTGTGTCTGCCACAGCGGCCTCCACCAACACGACGTTCACGATTGAGAAGAACCCGAATGGCACCGTCGATCGCTCCTGCGATGCGCCCAATATGGGCAGCTGTCGAAAGGTCGGTACGAACACCACCACCGGCACCTGGTAGGCCATGCCGTCTACCCTGAGCTAAGCGAATCCGCCCAGGCTCGCAAGGGCCGGCGACGTGCATCGATCGAGATGTGAGTCAGATCGCGCAGTAGCCGCCACTCGCTGCTCCTAGCGGCGGATTTCGTACACATGTCCGCCCACTAATGGGAATAGACCCGTACCTCCTACTGCCCCTGCAGGAGTAAAGGCCCACCCGGCAAACACCGATACCCGTATCGAAATGGCCAGTGCCCGTGAACTCCGCGGGGCCTGGTGAGAAAGACAGCAAGGTCCAATAGGAGGTACCTAAATGCTGAAGAGGCTCCGTGAGAGGGCTGGAAGTGAGAAAGGGTTCACCCTGATCGAGCTTCTGGTCGTCATGCTGATTCTCGGCATCCTGGCTGCGATCGCCATTCCGGCGTTCCTGAACCAAAAGAACAAGGCCAACGATGCCTCTTCGAAGGTCATGGCGCGGACGATGCAGACCGCGATCGAGACCTACAACACCGACCAGAACACCTACGTCGGGGCAACGGCGTCGAAGTTGCACGATATCGAGGGCACGATTCCGGCTTCTGCCCCCGATCCGACCAACCTCAGCACCCAAACCTACACGGTGACTGCTCCGGCGTCTTCCTCAGGGAATACGTTCTCAATCACGAAGTTCGGTTCCGCCTACATTCGTCAGTGCACGATTCCCAGTGCATCAGCGGACAAGGGTGGGTGCAACGTGACGACCGGTACCAGTGGTACCTGGTAGATCAGAGCTACTGCTCTTAACCGTCACAAGTGTCTAGTTGTGAAGGGGCGAGTCTTCGGACTCGCCCCTTCTGCATGTACTTTCCGGCATGGGCACCGCCAATTGCCTGAGCGCGGCCGCGACGGCAGATTGGTGCGGCAGATTGCGGGAAGAGTCCGCCCGCCCGGCCTCTTACTCTCAAGATGTGTCGCCACGGCGCCGATCCACGTGAAGATGACCGCAGCAGCATCGTTCGCCTTCCTCGGCGGCATGGTCGCCGGCAGCTTCATCAGCGTCGTCGCGCACCGGGTGCCGCGCGGGATCTCGATTGTCGCGCCGCGCTCGCGCTGTCCGAGCTGCGGGACCCAGATCGCCGCCCACGACAACATCCCGGTCCTCTCCTGGCTCTTGCTGCGCGGTCGCTGCCGGAGCTGCGGGGCGCGGATCCCGGCCCTCTACCCGCTCGTCGAGCTCGGGCTCGGGATCGCCTTCCTGCTCACCGCGATCGTGCTCTGGGACCAGCCCGCCCAGCTGGCGCTGGGCCTGGTCTTCGTGGCGACGCTCGCCGCGATCACCCTCACCGACCTCGAGCGGCGGATCATCCCGAACCGCATCCTGCTCGTCTCGGCGCTGCTCGGGCTCGCGATCGCGGCTGTCGCCGACCCCGCGAGCCTGCCCGAGCGGGCGATCGCAGCGGCCGCCGCCGGCGGCCTGCTGCTGCTCACCGCGCTCGCCTACCCGAGCGGGATGGGGATGGGGGACGTGAAGCTGGCGGCGCTGATGGGCCTTTACCTCGGCGCCGCGGTGGCGCCGGCGCTGCTGATCGGGTTCTTGAGCGGGGCGCTGGTCGGGCTGGCGATGATCGCCCGCGAGGGCGGCGCGGCGCGCAAGAAGGGCGTTCCCTTCGGGCCCTTCCTCGCGCTAGGCGGGCTGGTTGGCCTGCTGGCCGGCAACGAGATCATCGACTGGTATCTGTCGACGTTCCTGAACCGCTGACGCCGCCATGGGCGCCAAGGCGCCGGGGGCCAGCAGCGAGAGCAGGATCGGGACCAGCGCCCAGGGCAGATAGGCCCAGGTCCAGTAGTTGGCGGCGATCTGGGCGATCAGCATGACGCCGCCGAAGAGCGCCGCCATCCGTCGCAGGTCGCCGCGCAGCTCGATATCACGCCGCACCGTGAGCGTGGCCGCCACGACCGCGGAAACGAGCACGGCCGCGGCAAGCGGCTGCAGGGGCCCGAGCCCGAGCCCGAGCCAGAGCGAGTGAAGCGAGCCGCGCTCGAGCTGGAAAGCGAGTCCACTCAGCATCCCGGTCACGGCGGCGGTACCACCGAGGACCAGTAGCCAACCGCCCAGGAGGGCGCTGAGCGCCGCGATCGCCGCGAGCGCCCGCAGGGCGGCCCGAGGCGTGAGTCGCGCGAGCCAGATCGGGATCGCGAGGAGCGGCAGGACCTTGACCCAGGCAGCCGCGCCGAGCAGGACGGTCGAGAGCGCCGGCCGGTAAAAGAACGCGAACGAAGCCACCAGGCAGGCGGCGACGATCGCGTCGTTGGAGCCGCCGGATGCAGCGAGGATGACAGGGGGAAAGGTCAGCCACGCGAGCGCGATCCGCAGGCCCGCGAAGCTCGGATCCTCCCGGCCCGGGACCTCCTCGTCGTCCTGCTTGGCCAGCCGAGCCCCGATTCGGTAGATGCCCCAGGCGGCCAGCAGCACCGCGGCGCCGGCGACGAGCAGGGCGCCGCTGGGGTCGCTGAAGCCGTCGACGAAGGGGATCAGTGCCGCGCCGGGGACGTAGGCGACGTAATTGAGCAGCGGGTAGGTGTCGCCGTGATAGATGAAGCCCGGGATGTGGCCGTAGGGTGCGATGCCGTGCAGCAGGTCGGTCGCGCCGGCCACGCCCGCCATCGCGACGTCGCTGGCGCCCGTCGAGGAGGGCACGACCATCGCCACGGCCAGCCCGGCGGCGAGCACGACGTACTTGAGCATCCGCAACCGCTGGGCCGGCGGAAGGTCGCCGGTCAAATGCCAGAACAGTGAGGTTGCACCTCCGCTCTGCGCACCGCTCAACCCGAAGCCGAGGCCCATGCAGCGGACGGCGAGGTAGATCAGCGGCGGATAGGAGACGAGGACGCTGGCCAGCACGTAATCCTGATTCAGCAGCACGATCGGGGCGACGAAGCTGGCCAGCGCGAGCGCGTCGAGGTTCTGCAGCGAGCGCAGCGGGACCGTCAGCATGGCGAGCAGGAAGAGGGCCGTGAGCAGCGCCAGCATCGGAGCAGAGTTGGCGATCTCGCTGCCCGACTCAGGAGCCCCCTCCGGCTTGTCGGCGATCTGGGTGACGCGCCGCGCCGAGACGGCGGCATCGAGGATCGTGCGCGGGCCGTCGAAGAAGGTGACCCGTTGGTTAGCGTCGTCGAGCGGGGTGACGCGGCTGCCGGTCACATGGTGATCGGCGAGCAGCTTTCGCACGTTCGAATCGGCGCGGGCGATTCGCGTCGCCTTCTGCTTCGAGATCGCGTAGTGGGGGGCGGCGTGCGCGCGCAGCAGCGCGAAGGCGGGGACCGCGATCAGGAAGGCGATCAGCGCCGCGGCAAGCGGCGAGCGCAGCTTGGTGCTGCGCATCGAGTCTGTGATCCGAGCCTGCACGCTGAGCACCTATTTGGCCGGCACCGCTTCGGCACCTGCCCCTCAACGTCTCGACCCGCTCCGCGGCGGGCTTGAGCGGGCGTGCGCGCCGCCTGGCGAAGCGCGTCTTGCAATCGAAATATCAGCCGCAAGGCGGAGCGCTCAAGCCTGCGTCGAATACGGCCGATGGTGTCCCCAGTCCCCGGACGCGCGTACTAGCCATGCTCTCCACCAGCAAGCAGAAATCAGTCGTCGGCCTCGATCTCGAGGCCGGCAGCGTCGCGGCGGCGGAGGTCGGCGCTGACGGCTCGCGCCGCGTCTCTCAGGTCGCGATCGCCCCACTCGGCGGCGGGGTGATCAAGGAGGGCGAGGTCGCCGAGCCGGAGGCGCTCTCGGCAGCGCTGCGCTCGCTGTTCGCGGAGCACAAGCTCTCCAAGACGGTGCGGCTCGGCGTCGCCAACCAGCGCGTATCGGTGCGCAGCTTCCGCCTCCCCCTGATCGAGGATGAGAATGAGCTTGACACCGCGATCCGCTTTCAGGCTCAGGAGCACCTCCCGATGCCGCTCGATCAGGCCGTCCTCGACCACCGCGTCGTCGCTCGGTTCAGCAACGAGGACGGCAGCCGTGGCATGGAGGTGGTCGCCGTAGCCGCCAGGCGCGACATGGTCAAGACCCTGCTTTCCGCGGTTCGCGACGCCGGGCTGCGGCCGGTCGGCATCGATCTCTCCGCCTTCGCCCTGATCCGCGCCCTGGCCGGCGACGCGAACGGCGACTCAGTGAACGCGAACGGCTCGGCCCCCGAGGCCAACGGATCTGGCAGCGGTGAAGAGCCCACTCAGGCGCCGCACGTGCCGACGGTCCTCTACTGCAACCTCGGCGACGTCACAAATCTCGCTGTGGCTCGCAGCGCGACCTGCCTGTTCACCCGCATCTCCCCGTTCGGGGTCGAGGCGATCGCGCAGCGGCTCGCCGAGCGCCGCACCCTTTCCCTCGACCATGCCCGTCAATGGCTCGTCCACGTCGGCCTCGAGCGCCCGGTGCTCGAGATCGAGGGCGACCAGGAGATCGTGGTGGCGGCCCGGGAGGCCCTCGAGGAGGGCTCCTCGAAGCTTGCTGACGAGATGCGCCTCTCGCTCGAGTTCTACGGCGCCCAGGAGGGCGTGCCGGCGGTCGAGAGCATCGTCGTCGCCGGCCCGGGGAGCACGATTCCCGGTCTCAGTGACCGACTTGCCGCCGGGCTCGGAGGGCAGCCGCTCTCGGTTGCGCGCCCGAGCGCCCTGGCCCAGCTCGGCGACGACGCGGCGGCGCGGCTGACGATCTCCTACGGACTGGCCCTGGAGGAGTAGCGGTGCGCCCCGTCAACCTGATCCCCGCCGACCAGCTGCGCAGCAGCAAGGTGCCGATCCGCACCGGGCCGATCGCCTACATGCTGATCGGCGCGCTGGCCCTCGGCCTCGGGGCGGTCACGTTGCTGGTCCTGACCAACAACAAGATCGCCGACCACAAGGCCGAGATCTCCAGTCTCAAGCAGCAGGAGGCGGCTGCTACGGCGCGCGCCCAGCAGTTCTCCTCCTTCAGCAACTTCAGCAAGCTCGAGCAGAACCGTCATCAGACGGTCGCGAACCTCGCCGACAGCCGCTTCGACTGGGAGCGCGTGATGCGCGAGCTCTCGCGGGTGATGCCTGGCAACGTCTGGCTTACCCATCTCGTCGGTACCGCCAGCGGCGGAGGCGGAGGCGACGCGGCCAGCACCGACAGCAGCTCGACCAGCGGCCCGTCGCTGCAGATCACAGGGTGCGCGACCGACCAGGATGCGGTCGCCGGCTTCATGTCATCGCTGCGCGACATCGACGGCGTGACCCGGGTCGGCCTCACGAGCTCTGAGAAGTCTGATGAATCGGCTGGCGGCGCTGGCGCGGCGAGTGGCGACTCCGCCGGGTCCGGCGGCGGGACGGAAGACTGCCGGACCAGGGACTTCATCCCGCAGTTCGAGATCGTCGTCGCCTTCGACAACGCCCCCCAGCCACAGGGTTCGGGAGCAACGCCCACGACGCTGTCGGCGACGCCCCCGGGGGGGACGACTCCGGCCTCAACGACGACGACTCCGACCACGCCGGCTCCTGCCCCGGCCGACAGCGGCGCCGCGACCCCCGCCGCGACGACTCCCTGACATGAGCACCAACGATCGGACAATCCTGCTCGTCATCCCGCTGGTTGCCGCGCTGGTCGCATTCTGGTTCCTGCTCATCGCGCCGAAGCGGGACGACGCGAAGCAGCTCGAATCCCAGATCACCAAGCTGCAGAGCTCGGTGCAGACCCAGGAGGCCGCTGTCCAGGCAGGCGTTGAGGCTCGCAAGCACTTCCCGCGCGACTATCACCGCCTCGTCGTGCTCGGCAAGGCGGTGCCGGTCGACGACCAGACCCCGTCTTTCATCGTCCAGGTGCAGAAGGTCGCCAACGATGCCGGGGTCGACTTCCGCAAACTCACCGCCGGCAGCGGCGACAGCGGCGCTGCCGCACCGACGACCCCGGCCCCGGCGACCGAGGGAGCCGCGTCATTGCTGCCGATCGGCGCGACGGTCGGCGCCGCGGGGCTCCCCACCCTGCCCTACACGCTTGAGTTCTCCGGCGGCAACTACTTCCAGATTGCGGACTTCATGGCTGGGCTCGATCGACTCGTCAACACCCAGAAGGGGCGGATCAGCTCCGACGGGCGCCTGGTGACGATCGACGGCTTCGATCTCGCGGCCGCCAGCACGCGTCCGTTTCCGATCCTGGCGGCGACCTTGGACGTGACCACCTACGTGGCCCCGGCCGACCAGGGCCTGACGGGCGGGGCCACCCCTGCCGGTCCGAGCACCACCACGACGGTCGGCGCGCCTGCGACGACGACTCCGGCGCCCACCACCACCCCGGCCTCCAGCACGACTCCATGAACAGCATTCAATCCCCGCAGATCCTCAGCGACCTCTACCGCGACCTGCGCGAGAGGCGCCTGCTGCCGCTTGTCGTTGTCCTCGTGGTGGGGATGGCCGTGGTGCCGATAGCGCTCTCCAGCTCCCCCAAGTCGACCCCGGGCCCGCTGCCCCCTGCCCCGGTGGCGGCGAAGGCCAACGCTCCCAGCGAGGCGGTCGTGGTCGCCAACCCCGGGCTGCGCGACTACAAGAAGCGCCTCGCGGGAGATACGTCCAAGGACCCCTTCATCCAGCAGTTCACGGCATCGGCGAGCGCGGGCAGCGCCGCTGCAACTGGCTCGGGAAGCGGCTCGACGGGCGAGACGAGCCCCGCGGGCACCGATACGACGAGCGGCAGCACCGGCAGCACCGGCAGCAGCGGCACCGGCAGCAGTGGCGGGACAACCACCAGTGCGCCGCAGCCGCAAACCCAGTCCAAGTACTTCTTCTACCGGGTCAAGGTCCGGGCCGGAAAGCTCGGCCAGGGCCTTAAGACCTATGACAGCGTCGGCTCGTTGGCGCCGCTGCCGAGCAAGAAGGTCCCTGCGGTGACCTTCCTCGGGGTGAACACGGACAACGCCTTCGAGGCCAAGACGGCCGTCTTCCTGGTCTCCTCGGCGGTCAGCTCGGCCGACCGGCGAGGGAAGCTGCTCGTACGCGGGCAGCGCCTGCCAGCTGCTGACCCTGAAGCCGGGCCAGCACGAGGACCTGGTCTGGGTCGACGGCAGCGTCTACCGGATCGACCTGGTCAAGTTCAACCTGATTGCGCGCAACGGCGCTCCCTCCACCGGCAAGAAGGAGTCCGGCTCCGGGGGGCGCGACTCCGGCTCCGGGGCACCCGCCGGACGCTACTTCAGTTTCTGAAGCCACGGCGCTATACTCGCTGAAGTGAGGAGGAGGGGCAAACCTTCCTTCCTGGTCATGAGCGCAATCAGCAACGCAACCTGTCCGGTCTGCCGCACCTCCGAGATCATCTCGGGCAAGTGGACGTTGCTGGTGATCCGCGACCTCGCCGACGGCAATCGCCGCTTCTGCGAGCTGGAGCGCTCGCTGGAGGGGATCAGCCCACGCACGCTGTCGCTGCGCCTGCGGGCGCTGGAGGAGCAGGCAATCGTCGAGCGACACACCTATCCCGAGGTCCCGCCGCGGGTCGAGTACGCGCTGACCGAGAAGGGAAAGGCGCTCGTGCCGCTGATCGAGGACATGCGCAGCTACGGCCGGCGCTGGCTGCCGACCGCCGGCTCCACCAAGGTCCCGGCCGCGGCTTAGTCACCCGCGCGGTTCCTCCTGAATCACTTGCGGTGGCCTTCGGCCACCTGACATCTCATCATGCGGCCGCTTCACGGCCTGACCTGCACCTGCGGCGACACTTTGTGTCGCCGCCCAGCATCTATCTGCCGCTCCACTTCGTTTCGCGGCCCAACGCAACCTGCAATCGCGCGTGCAGCCGCAGGATGCCGCCGTGCCTGGACGAAGCGTGTCGGCGTGCGCGACTCGACCATCACAGAAGCGCTGCGCCGGGTCGCCGCTGAAGCCGCGACCCGACTCACGTCGCTGGTCGCGACCGGGGAGGAGCTTCCCTTCGACGTCGCCGAAAGCGAGGGCGAGCACACCTTCTACCGCTACGTGCCACTGACTTCGCGCTTCGTCCGCGAGCATGCCGACGAGCTGCGCTCCCTGCCCGCCTTCGGCCCCGCCTGCAGCGCGATCGACGCCGCCGGCACCGCCGCCTCCTACCTGGAGGCGAGGGGAGAGCCGGTTCCCGAGGACGCTGTCGAGCGCGCCGAGCGGATGGTCGTCGCTTTCATCGCCCGGCTCTGGGACGGATCGGCGGAGTTCAGAATCGACAAGCCCCGCCTCGACGCAGCGCTTCGCGAGCTCGAGGTCGAGGTTCGCGACGTCGCCGAAGCCGAGGTGCTGCTCGCTCCGCTGATCGGGCTGCAGATGTCCTCGGCCCGGCTCGAGCTGCCGAGCGGGGTGCGCATCGTCCGCGCCGACACCCTCGACGCCCCCGCGGAAGCGGTGCGAAGCGAGGGCATGCAGCGCAACGCCTGGGATCCGCAGTTCCTCGTTGTCGCCGAGCGCGAGCAGGGGCCGACCGGCGCCGCCCCGGCGATGCAGCTGCTTCGCGACCTGATCAGCGTCCTGAGGCTGTTCAAGGAGGGCGGTGTCGGCCTCGGCCCGCATGCCTTCACACCGACCGGCGAAGGGACCTGGAGGCGGATCGGGACCGGTGTGCCCGCCCCGCGGCCCGGCGGCTACAAGCTCAGCGAAACAGACTCTGCGGAGCTGGCCGACTTCGCCCGCCGCCTCGAGGCCCGTCCGGACCCCGATGGCGCCCTCGCCTGGGCGGTCGCCCGCTTCGAGATGGGATGCGATCGACCGATCGCGCTTGAGGGCCTCAGCGACCACCTGCTCGCGATGCGCGCCCTGTTCGAGGGCAGCGGTCCGGTGGGCGCGAACCTGCCGATGCGGGTCGCCGCGCTGCTCTCCGAGCCCGCGGAGCGCCCGGAGGCCTACGAGAAGCTTCAGGCTGCCTTCGAGCTTGAGCGGGTGATGATGGCGGGCGGCGACTTCGACCTGGGGACCGCCACCGGGCTCGCGGCCTGGGCCGAGGATGCGACGCGGGCAATCGTCCGCGGGGCGGCGCTCGGCGAACATGGATCAGACGTCGCGGCGAGCGCCGACGAGACCCTCGTCGCCACCGGGCTCGAGGCCGGGGAGGGAAGCGCCGAGCAGATGGGCTCAGGCGACGAGTGGGACCCCCCGAGCGAGGAGCAGGACATTCGGATCACGGCTACGCCCTCCGAACAAACTGGACCTGAGCATGGTGGGAACCACCGCGACACCCCCGGAAGCGAAGCTGAGGAGGTGTCGCGAATTGATTCCGAGCACGGTGGGAACCACCGCGACACCCCCGGAAGCGAAGCTGAGGACGTGTCGCGAATTGATTCCGAGCAGACCGGCCCTGAGCACGATGGGCAGAACCGCGACACCCCCGGAAGCGAAGCTGAGGAGGTGTCGCCCACAGACGAAGAGGAGGCCAGCGTGACCACGAGCACGGCACACGATTGGTTGAGCGAGGTGTCCGAGGCCGTGGACGGCGAGACGATGGATTGGCCCGCACCCGTCCGCGAGCAAGCTGGGGAGGAGCCGGAATGGCGTCAGGGGTCCGAGCATGAGGAGCCGCTCGAAGAGCCGCGCGTGCGCCATCTCTTCCCGGTCCCCGAGGACTCCGACTGGGAAGTCGGCGAGCTCGACTACGACCGCTCGACGAGCCGGGTCTAATCATCTGCGGCGGCTTCGCCGCCTGACCTGCCAGTGCCGGCGCCAGACGGCACCGGCCCATCGCTTCCCAGAAGCTCCGCGCGCCGCTCGTCGGCCGCGAACAGGTAGCGGTTGATCTCCGCCAGCCCGGCGAGGTCGTGAACGTCCTCGTCCAGGTACGGAACCCGGATCACGCTGCGGGTGCGCATCTCCGCCGCCAAGTGGTCGATGTTGGCGGCATCGCGCTCCGCCAGGGCGCGGTAGTCGGCGAAGTTGGCGACCACCCGCTCGGCCAGGTCATCGTCGGAGAGCAGTTGGGCGACCGCTTGCCTCAGGTCCTCGCCGTTGCGCTCCGCCCTCTCGTTGACGAAGTGGACCTTGTTGACGATCACGCCGCCGAACGGAAGCTTTGCCTCGACCAGCTTGCGGTGGAAGTAGACAGCCTCGGAGATCGGCTCGCCCTGCGGGCCGCAGACGACCAAGAAGCAGGTGTTCGGGTCGGCGAGCAGCTCGTTCACCCGCTTGGCGCGCTCCTGAAACCCGTCGACCATGCCGCTGAACGCATTGAAGAACTCCGAGAGGTCGGCGAGCAGGTCGAAGCCGACAAGGCGCCGCAGGACCCCGAACATCATCGATGCGCCGCGACCGGCGATCCGCATCCCGATACCGGTCGGCTTCATGAACACCTTCATCGAGCGCCCCTCGATGAATTGGGTGAGCCGCTTCGGGGCGTCGAGGAAGTCGAGCGCCTCGCGGCTCGGCGGGGTGTCCAGCACCAGCACGTCGAACCGGCCCTCCGAGTGCAGCTCGAAGAGCTTCTCCATCGCCATGTACTCCTGCGAGCCGGCCAGGGCGGCGGAGATCTGCTGGTAGATGCGGTTCGACAGGACCCGGTCGCGGGTCTCCTCGTCGGGCGCGTGGCGGCGCACCAGGTCGTCGAAGGTCTCCTTCGCGTCGAGCATCATCGCCCAGAGCTCGCCCTGCATCTCCACGCCCTGCACCTCAAACAGCGACGGATCGACGCGCTTTGCCTCGTTGCCCATCTCCTCGAGGCCGAGCGAGTCGGCGAGCCGCTTGGCGGGGTCAATCGTAAGCACGCACACCTTGGCGCCCCGAGCCGCCAAGCCGGTCGCGATCGCGGCCGAGGTGGTCGTCTTGCCGACTCCTCCCGAGCCGGCGCAGATGCAGACTCCCTTTCCGGCGAGGATGTCGTCGATGGCGGGCATCAGGCGAGGTTCCCGGCCAGCTCTCGCAGGCTCTCGACGCCGAGCTCGGGCTCGAAGATGAAGGGCAGCTCCTTGACCGGGGTGCCGATCCGCTCGCGCAGGCGCTCCAACTGGGCGCGGTGCGAGCCCGCCCGCCGGTGCTCCGAAGCGGCGGCGCGCAGCGCACTTGCGACGGCGGCATCCGCGGCGTCGGCCGCGCCCTGCAGCTTCTCGGCCTCTTGATCGGAGAAGCGCTGCGGGTAGATCGCGTTCATGTAGACGCCGTCGACGGCGACGCCGATTTTGCGCAGCTCGCGCTCCAGGACCGCGGTCTCGTTGACGGGCATCTCCTCGGGCAGGGCGACGATCGCAGCCCCGCTCGTGTCCTGGTCGGTGATGAAGCGGTCCAGCTCCTCGGCCTGCGAGTGGATCGGACCGACGCGGGCGATGCCGGCGAAGGTGCGGGGAGTCTGCAGGAAGCCGATCCCGTGCCCGGTCGCGGGGGCGTCGACGATCACGAGGTCGTACTCGCGACCCTTCTTCACCTTGCGATCGGGCTGGGCGAGCTCCCAGATCTTGCCGATCGTGACCAGCTCCCGCAGGCCGGGCGTTGCGGCGGCAAGGTAGGTGAAGACGCGGCTGCGGAAGAGCAGATCGCGCATCGCCCTGACTTTCAGCTGCAGCAGCACGTACTCCCGCATCGACTCGTCGGGATCGATCGAGATCGTCCAGAGGTTCTGCTCGAGCTCAACCTCGTGAAACCCCACCTGGCCGCGCCTGAACAATCGCGAGGTGTGCTCCTGGGAGCCGATCTCGCAGATGATCGTGCGCTTGCCCCGCGCGGCCGCGGCGAGGCCCAGCGAGGCGGCGATCGTCGACTTGCCGACGCCTCCCTTGCCGGTCACGAAGAGCAGCCGCTTGTCGAGCATCTCTGGCATCGCGCAATTACATCAACCGCCGGCCTGGCCCTTTCAGCCAGCTGCGGCGGCTTCGCCGCCTGAGCAGCACCGGCCGCGACACTCAGTGTCGCGGCCCGACAGAATCCCTGCGGCGGCCTACGGCCGCCTGACCAGCCTCTGCCGCTCCACTTCGTTTCGCGGCGCGACATCTCTGCTGCAGCCCGGCTAGCAAATGAATTGGACGGCAGGAAAAGGTCGGGCGCATGCGAATAAGCCGCGCATATGGGTTTTCTGAGCCGAAAAACGAAGTCCGAGTCCGAGCCGTCGCAGCCCCCCGAAAACGGCGCTGAGCTGCCGCACGAGGACTACAGGGACGAGGGCGCAAGCCCCACCGAGCTGCCCGTGGAGGAGCTCGAGCACGGCGCCGAGGAGGAGATCAGGATCTCCAGGGGCACCGAGAACGGAAACGGGAACGCTGGGACGGCCGATTACTTGCCGCAGGCTCCGGAAGCCGAGCCAGCGGCTCAGCCGGCGCCCACCACCACCGGTCAAGAAGGGGAGCCGCCGCGCGATCCGATGCGCCTGCGGCCCGATGAGCTGATCGCCCCGAGCCGCCGTTCCGGCGCCGAGGAGGAAGTCGAGCAGGAGCAGGGGGCCAAGGTGATCTCGTTCGCCAACCAGAAGGGCGGCGTCGCGAAGACCACGACGACGCTCAACCTTGCCGTCGCCTTCGCTGAGTCAGGGCACAAGGTCCTCTGCATCGACCTCGACCCGCAGGGCAATCTGACGATGAGCCAGGGCATCGACCCCGACAAGGTCGAAACCAGCCTCTACGACGTGCTCGTGCACGACGTGCCGATCAGCGAGGCGATCGCGCATCGCGAGATCGACATCGCTGTCGCCTCGATCGACCTCGCGGGGGCGGAGATCGCGATGAGCACGAAAATCGGCCGCGAGCGCTCGCTCGAGAAGGCGCTGAAGCCGGTTCGCGGCGACTATGACTTTGTCTGTATCGACACGCCGCCGAGCCTCGGCCTGCTGACGATCAACGCGCTGACCGCTTCGGACAAGGTGATCGTCCCCGTCCAGTGCGAGTATTTGTCGATGCGGGGGTTGGTGCAGCTTCAAAACACGCTGAAGATGATCCAGGAGAACCTCAACCCCGACGTCGAGATCGAGGGAATCCTCCCGACGATGCTCGACTCGCGCACGGTGCACGCCAAGGAGGCCGTGGAGATCCTCGAAGAGAACTTCGGCGAGCTCGTCTTCAAGTCGCGAATCCGCAAGACGGTCAAGTTTGCCGAGGCGCCCGTGCGGGGCGCCTCGGTGCTCAAGTACGATCCCGAGGGCAACGCAGCGAGTTACTACCGCGACTTGGCTAAGGAGGTACTGACGAATGGGTCGTCGTAAGCGCGCGAGCATGCGTGAGGGGCCGCTGGCCGACCTCTTCCGCTCGACCGTCGACGATGATCCCCCCGCCGATCCGCCCGAGGCACCTGACCTCGGGGCGGAGGAGGCTCCCGAGCAGTCGGCGGATTCTCCCCGCTTCGGCCGCGATGACCCGGTCTCCCCGCGGGCCGAGACTCCGCAGCCCCCGGCTCCTTCGCCCGATCCTGCGCCGCCGCCCCAGCCCGATCCCCCGACTCCGCCGGGTCCTCCGGAGCCCGACCCAAGCCCGCCCCCACAGATGCGCGAGGTCGAGACCGCGACAGCCCCGGGGGCAAAGGACCGGCTGCAGCGAATCTTTGCCGACCGCAACGCACCCGAGGTCAACACGCCCCGCTGGGGCCGCGAGGAGCCGGAGTATCAGCCCGCCGCGGCCGGTCCACGCAGCCCGATCATCCGCGTGATCGGTGTTGGCGGCGCCGGGGTGAACGCGATCAATCGCATGGTCGAGACCCAGATCCCAGGGGTCGAGTTCATGGCTGTCAACACCGATCTTCAGTCGCTGCAGGTCTGCACCGCCGACGTCACCGTCCACATCGGCGCCGAGACCACCAAGGGCCTCGGCTCCGGCGCCGATCCCGAGCTCGGCCATCGGGCGGCCTTCGACGAGCAGGACAAGATCAAGCGCTTGCTGAAGGGCTCGGACATGGTCTTCGTCGCCGCCGGAGCCGGCGGCGGCACCGGCACCGGGGCGGCCCCGGTCGTCGCCCGCCTCGCGCGCGAAGTCGGGGCCTTGACCGTCGGCATCGTGACCCGGCCGTTCTCCTTCGAGGGCTCGCGCCGACAGGGCATGGCGCAAAAGGGTGTCGAGGCCCTGGCCAATGAGGTCGACACCCTGATCATCGTGCCCAACGACAAGCTTCTCTCGGTGCTCGACGAGCAGACTTCGATGGTCGATGCCTTCGAGGTCGCCGATGACGTGCTGCGCCAGGGCGTGCAGGGCATCTCCGACCTGGTCACCCTGCCGGCGTTGATCAACCTCGACTTCGCGGACGTGCGCTCGATCATGTCGGACGCCGGGCAGGCCCTGCTCGGGATCGGCATGTCGACCGGCGAGGGCCGTGCGATGGCCGCGGCCGAGAAGGCGATCTCCTCGCCGCTGCTCGAGACCTCCGTGGAGGGCGCGCGCTCGATCCTGCTCTCGATCACCGGCGGCCCCGACATCTCCCTGATCGAGGTGAGCGAGGCGGCGAAGGTGGTTGGCGAGGCCGCCCACCCCGAGGCCAACATCATCTTCGGGGCAAACATCGATGAGGAGCTTCACGACCAGGTGTGGGTGACTGTGGTCGCGACCCGCTTCGACGGCAAGGCTCGGCCGCGGCGCCAGGTCGAGGAGCCGAGGATCCGCCGCACCAAGGGCGAGCCGGCGAAGCCGGCGCGCGCCGATGACCTCGGCGGCGTCGAAGTGCCCGAGTTTCTCCCCGGCTAGGGCCGGGCCTTGTGAGAGGAGTCGTCGCCGCCGGGCACCCGCTGACGGCGGAAGCCGGCGCGAATCTGCTGCGCGAGGGCGGCAACGCGGTCGACGCCGCCGTGGCGGCCGTGCTGGCGTCGTTCGCGACCGAGAGCCCCTTGACCGGCTTCGGAGCCGGCGGCTTCATGCTCGTCCACGATCCCGAGCAAGGGGACGTTCTGATCGACTTCTTCGTTCAGGCGCCGGGGTTGGGCGGGGTCGAGCGGCAAGCGGAGCTGGAGCCGATCGACGTCTACTTCGAGCAGACCCCGCAGACCTTCTACGTCGGCGCCGCCTCCTGCGGGATCCCGGGAACCGCCGCCGGCCTCGCGCACGCGCTGCGGCGCTTCGGCACCGCGCCCCTGGGGCAGCTCGTGAGGCCCGCGATCGACCTCGCCTGGGAGGGCGTGCCGGTGAACGCGATGCAGGCCTACATCTTCAAGATCCTCGCGCCGATCCTGAATCGCTACGAGGAGGGCCAGGCGCTCTACGCCCCCGCCGGCCGCGCCCTCGTCGAGGGCGACACCTTTCGCTTCCCCGATCTCGCTGAGGCCCTGGAGCGCTATGGGGCCGAGGGCGCCGAGCCCTTCTATGAGGGCGAGGTCGGGGCGGCGCTGGCGGAGTGGGTCACCGAGATGGGCGGGACCGTCTCGCCCGCGGACCTGGCCGCCTACGAGGCGATCGAGCGTGAGCCGGTGCGGGCGGGGTTCCGCGGCACCGAGGTGCTCACCAACCCGCCGCCGTCCTCGGGCGGAGTGCTGATCGCGTTCTGCCTGGAGCTGCTGGAGCGGTTGGACGAGGGTGGGGTGGAAGCGATGGTGGCGGCGATGCAGGCGGCCCAGCAGAGCCGCGGCGAGCGCTTTCAGGAGGGCCTCTACGAGGAAGGGTTCGCGGAGCTGTTCCTCGACCCCGAGGAGCTCGACGAGACGGCGCAAGGGCTGCGCAGCGCAACCACGGGTGGCGAGCCGCCTGACGACGCGCTGGGCTCGACCACCCACCTCGCGGTGCTCGACTCCGACGGCCGCTGCGCCTCGGTGACCTGCTCGAACGGCTCCGGCTCGGGGGTGGTCGTCCCGGGCACCGGGGTGGTGCTGAACAACATGCTCGGCGAGCAGGACCTGAACCCGCTCGGCTTTCACCGCGCCGCGCCCGGCCGCCGGATGCCGTCAATGATGGCGCCGACTCTGGTCATGCGAGACGGAGAGATCGTCGCCGGCCTCGGCAGCGCCGGCTCGAACCGGATCCGCTCCGCGATCCTGCAGACGGCGCAGCGGCTGGTCGTCGACGGGATGAGCGCCGCCGATGCGGTGCGGGCGCCGCGGCTTCACTTCGAGGATGGCGTCGTGCAGGCCGAGCCGGGGATCGACGAGGCGGCGCTTGAGCGGCTCGAGGAGCGGGGGGTCGGGATCGCCCGCTGGCGCGCCCCCAACCTCTTCTTCGGCGGCGTTCAGGCGGTCGCGCGGGACGCCGACGGCAGGCTGGAAGGAGGCGGCGACCCGCGCCGGGGCGGCGCCGTCGTCGTCGTCGACTGAAGCTCCGCAGCGCCTCGGTGACTTCGGCGTGGGGGAGAATCCCCCGGTGCCCGAGATCGACTTCGAAGCCGAGGGACTCCTCGAGGGTGTCGACGGCGACGCCCGCAAGGCGCGCCTGAAGCTGCTCGGACGGCTCGCCGACGACGGAGTTTCGTTGGCGGAGCTGCGCGAAGCGGCGGCGGCGGGCCGGCTGGCTCTGCTGCCCGTGGAGCGTGCCCTGATCGGTCGGGGCGCGAGGTACAGCTCCAATGAGCTCGCCGCGGAGTCCGGTGTCGACCTCGACGTTCTCCAGCGCTGGAACCGGGCGCTCGGCATCCCCAACCCCGACCCCTCCGAAGAGGTGCTCGGCGAGGCAGACCTCGAGGCGGCCAGGCAGCTGAACGCGTTCCGCGACCTCGGCCTTCCGGAGGCGGAGATGATGCAGGTCGCGCGCACGATCGGGATGGCGATGGCGCGCATCGCGCAGGCAAACCGCGAGCTCTTCATCCGCACGCTGGTGCAGGACGACGATGACGAATATGAGCTCGCCCATCGTTTCGAGGCGGCGGCGCAGACGATGCTCCCGCAGCTGACGCCGGTGCTGACCTATGCCCTCCAGAGGCACCTGATCGAGCAGGTGCGTGGCGACGTGATCGGGGCCGCGGACCTGGCCAGCGGCGAGGTCGGGAAGGCCAACGAGATCTCAGTCTGCTTCGCCGACCTGGTCGACTTCACGAAGCTGGGCGAGCGCATCGACGTCGAAGAGCTCGGCCTGGTGGCGGCGCGGCTGGAGGATCTGGCCACATCGATCGCCGAGCCGCCGGTCCGCCTCGTGAAGACGATCGGAGACGCGGCGATGCTCGTCTCCACCGAGGCCGAGCCGATCGGCGATGCAGCGCTGGCCCTGATCGACGCCGCCAATGCGGAGGGCGAGGAGTTTCCGCCCCTGCGGGTCGGTCTCGCCTATGGGCTGGCGGTCGGTCGCGGCGGCGACTTCTACGGCGCCCCGGTGAACCTTGCGAGCCGCATAACCGGCGTCGCGCGGCCCGGGAGCGTGCTGGCGAGCGAGGAGGCCAAGGAGGCGCTGGGAGAGGACAGCTTTCGATTCTCGTTTGCCGGCGAGCGGAAGCTGAAGGGCATTGGGTCGGTGAAGCTTTACCGCGTGCGAGGCGGCGCGGCCGCAGAGGGCGGTTAGTGCCCGACTTCAGCTTCGTCGTCGCGGTCGCCTTCCCGGCGATCGCGTTCGCGATCCTGCGCGATGAGCGCAATCAGCCCGAGCCCGCGTGACGAGGCGAGCCGAGCGCCTTGTAGGCAAGCCGGCTGAGGGCGATCGCCCCGCTTCGCAGTTGGGTCTCCGAGGCACCGCGCACGTAGAAGGTCGCGATCAATGCCCTGCGGTCGCGAACCGAGAAGAGCTGGTCGAGCCCCGGCACCCAGTTGGCACCGTAGCCCGGCGTGCCGCGATCCCCGACCCCGGCGACCGGTTGCGGACGAAGATCCGGGCTGTTGGAGCTGAACTGGCTGAACTCGGTGATGCGGTTGAAGTAGCCGCGGACGGCGTCGTGGTTGGCGTCGAGGCTGAGCTCGGCGTTGACGCCGTGGGCCTTGAAAGCGCAGCCGCTGAGGGCTGCCGAGCCGCCGCTGCGGCGCTGCAGCGGCGCCGGAGGGCCGCCGCCGGCGTCGCGGACCAGCACAGCGACCCGCGCCACGGGAATCCGCGCGCAGGCCGCGCGGAGCCCGACACGGCGCGGAGGCGCTGAAGAGTCGGCGCCGCAGGCGACCATCGGTACGCTGAGCAACAGCGCCGCTGCAATGGGGAGCGAGCTGCGCCGTTGGTTCACAGAGAATCATTTTGACGAAGATGCAGATCGGCGCCCACCCGTCGCGAACCGCTGAACCAGCGCCGCCTGCGATCCGAAATACCTGGCAATGGCCCTGCTGATCCTCTTCGCGCTGCTCGCCGGGGCGGGCACCGCCCTTTCGCCCTGCGTGCTGCCGGTGCTGCCCGCGGTGCTCTCCGCCGGCCTCACGGGCGGGCGCCGCCGCCCGCTCGGCGTCGCCACCGGCCTGGCGCTCTCGTTCACCTTCGCCACCGTGGCGCTGGTCTACGTGATCGACGCGCTCGGCCTGCCCAACGACTTCACCCGCAACCTGGCGATCGTCGTGCTCTTCGCGTTCGGGCTGCTGCTGCTGATCCCACCGCTCTCGGACCGCGTCGAGGCCTTCGCCAGCCGCCTCGTCAAGGCTCCGGACGGATACCGCGGCGACGGCTTCTGGGGCGGGCTGTTGCTCGGCTCGAGCCTCGGCTTCGTCTACGCGCCCTGCGCGGGCCCGATCCTCGCCGGGGTGATCACGGTCTCCGCCTCGCAGCACTTCACCCTCGGCAAGCTGCTGGTCGCCTTCGCCTACGGGATCGGCTCGGCGGCGGTGATCTACGCGATCCTGCTCGGCGGCCGCAAGGTCACCGGTCGGCTCGCCCCGGTGCGCGGCAAGGTCACCTTCGCGATGGGGGCGCTGATGATCGCGGTCGCGGTCCTGCTGGCGACCAACGTCGACATGCGCTTCGAGACGGCGCTGGCGCGCTCGGCTCCCAGATTCCTCGTCAACCCGACGAAGTCGATCGAGGACAGCTCCGCGGTCCAGAGCGACCTCGCGGATTTGCGCGGAGGCCACGTACGGGAGGCGGCGGGGGAGGAACAGGCGCGCAGCGGCAGCAGCCTGCCGGTGCTGGCGAAAGCGCCGAACTTCGCCGACACCCAGCAGTGGTTCAACACCGGCGACAAGCCGCTCTCGATCCCGGGGCTGCGCGGCCGCGTGGTGCTGATCGATTTCTGGACCTACACCTGCATCAACTGCCTGCGCACCCTTCCCCACGTCGAGGCCCTGTACCGCAAGTACCGGCGGGACGGGCTGACTGTGGTCGGCGTGCACACTCCGGAGTTCCCGTTCGAGAAAGAGGCCGGGAACGTCGCGAGCGCGATTTCCCAGAACGATCTCACCTACCCGGTGGTGCAGGACAACGACTACGGGACCTGGAACGCCTACGCGAACCAGTATTGGCCGGCCAAGTACCTGATCGATGCCCGGGGCCGGATCCGCTACGTGCACTTCGGCGAAGGCGACTACGGGACGACCGAGAGCGCGATCCGCTCGCTGCTCGCCGAGCGCGGCGACGCTCGCCTCGGCAGGACGACTTCGGTTCGGGCCGAGGTGCCGTCGAGGGGGCTGACGACGCCGGAGAGCTATCTCGGTGGCGCCCGCGCCGAACGGGTGGCGAACGGCCCTTTGCCGCCCGGCATCCACGCCTACAAGCTCGCGCGCGACCCGAAGCTTCCCGACGACAACCTCGGCTACGGCGGTCGCTGGCGCATCAAGGCCGATTCGGCGACCGCGGTGAGCGGGGCCCGGCTCGGCCTCGAGTTCGGGGCCCGGCGGGTCTATCTCGTGTTGGGGTCGAAGCGCGGGCCGAAGTCCCTCCGCGTGCAGCTCGACGGGCACCCGATCCCGAACAAGCTGGCCGGGGCGGACGTCCGCGACGGCGTGGTCACCGTCAACCGTCAGCGTCTCTATGGCCTCGTCGACCTGCCGAGGGTCGAGCGTCATACGCTGACCCTTGACTTCGCTCCGGGGGTCTCCGGCTACGCATTCACGTTCGGCTAGGGGTTATTCAGCGGGGGCTCGCTGCGCTTCGTTGCCGAAAAGACCAGGTTGTAAAAGAGCTGCGGCGGCAGCCGCGGCTCCAGCAGCGCCCGATCGAGGCGCTGCAGCGCGAGGTAGCTGCGGAACGCGAACCGGCGCCAGCGCATCGGCACCTGATCCGGCTCGGCAGTGGCCTCGAGCGTGCGCACGCTCCACCCGTAGACGTTGGCGAGCAGCTCCTCGCCACGCACTCGCGGGCGCTCGAAGCCGGCCGCTGAGATCATCCGCCGCAGTTCTGCGGGGGAGAAGGAGTGGACGTCGACCTCCGCCTCCAGCCAGCCTCCCGACTCCCTGGCCGCGGCGCCATTGAGTCTGCGTGAAGCGCCAAGCGCCCGTCTCCAGAGCGGCGAGATGGCGAGTGCCGCGCTCTTTGGCAGCACGGCGAGGCGGTCCCCATAGCGCGACGGCTCTCCGCAAAAGGCGATCGTGCCTCCGGGCCGCAGCACGCGGGCGAACTCGGTAAAGGCGCGGCCAAGGTCGGGGATGTGGTGCAGGATCGCGTGCCCGAAGACGAGGTCGAAGCTTCGATCCTCGAAGGGCAGCTGTTCGGCGTCGCAGGCGATCGTGCTCACCGCCAGGTCGAGCTCGCCGGCGGTCGCCTCGAGCGCCTCCAGCATGCCGGGAGAGATGTCGGTGGCGGTGGCGCGCTCGATCAGCCCCCGCTGCAGCAGGTTGACGGTGAAATAGCCAGTTCCGGCCCCGATCTCGAGCGCCTCCGCGAAGGGCCGCTCGGGGCGAGCGCCGAGCGCGTTGCAGAGCTTCGCCAGCACCTGTGCCTGGCCGGTGGGCCCGAAGTCGATTCCCCATTTCGAGTCATAGGTGGTCGCCGCGGCGTCGTGGTAGCGGGTGTTGACCTCCCTGATGCGGTTGGCGCGGGCTATGTCGGGCTGCACGGGCACGCGGGAAGGGTAAGCGCATCTGCGCAGCTAGGGTTGAAGCAGATGCCTCGTCTCGACATCCGGCGGCTCGCCTCCGTCGACATGTATGGCACCGCGGGAAGCCGCCTGCGTCGTCGGGTGATCGTCGCCGAGTTCGTCTTCGGGGCAGTCGTGGGCACCGCGCTCGGGGTCGTCGTCGCTATCACCAGCTCGGGGCTGGGGTGGCGCCTGTTCGGGATCTGGCTGGCAGGCGCATGCCTCAATTACGTGCCGCTGGCGCTGCACGCGCTCTCGCTGCTGCCCGGGCACAGGCTGGAGGCGGAGCTGGCAGACGTAGACACCGGCAGCGAGCTGCGCCACTACACGGTCGCCCAGCTCTGGATCGCGGTGCCGCTGCTGTTCGCCGCTCTAGGGTTGCTCCAGCTCCCCCAGCCACGATAGCCAGGAAACCTTGGAACGCTGAGCGACCAACACCTGCAGCAGAATCAGCCACCGGAGGTCCCGCCGCTCGAGCTGACCGGCGAGCGCACCCTTCCCGACGTCCCGGAGGAGAACTATTGGTACCGCCGCCACGTCGCCGTCTACGAGTGGATCGCGGAGCGCTGTGAGGGGCTCCGGGTCGCCGATCTCGCCTGCGGGGAGGGCTACGGAGCAGACCTGCTGGCCTCCTGCGCGGCGCAGGTGCTGGGCGTCGACGCCAACCCGGAGGCACACGAGCACGCGCGGCTGCGCTACCGGCGCTCGAACCTGCGCTTCGAGCGGGGGCTGATCGAGGAGTTCGCCGAGCCCGAGGACGCGATCGTCTTTCTGCAGACGATCGAGCATGTCGAGCGCCCTGCGGAGCTTCTGCGCCGGATCGGCGAGCTGGCGCCGCTGGCGTACGTCTCGACCCCCAACCGGCTGACGCTCGCGCCGCCCGGGGCCCCGAAGTCGGACAACCCCTGGCACCTGCGGGAGTACACGATCGACGAATACCGCGAGCTGCTCGAGCCCTGCTTCTCGCGGGTCGAGATCCTCGGCCTCTTCCACGCCCGCAAGCTGCGCGCCCACGAGATCGCGCTGAGCCTCGGCTGGGATCGCGTCCACCGGGCGCTGCGCCTCACCAAGCCCTTCTACTCGCGTTTCGTTCCCGCGATCGCCGCTTCCGACTTCACGCTGCGAGACGATGGGCTCGAGGGCGCGCTCGACTTCGTGGCGATCTGCCGTGCCTGACGGAGCCGCAGCTCGGGCGGGTGGTGCGGAGGCCGCGATCGGGGTCCGCGCGCAGTCCCCGAGCACGGCCGCGAGCGCGGACTCCGTGACAGGTCCCGCCCGCCTTGCGGCTGGGGAGCACGGGGGGGAAGTGGGTCCGGCATGACAGGACCCGCCGCCACCCCAGCCGGGAGCACGGTCGGCGACCTGGCCATCGTCCTGCACAGCCACATGCCCTACGTCGAGGGCTTCGGCACCTACCCCTTCGGCGAGGAATGGCTGCACGACGCGGCCGTGCGCTCCTACCTTCCAGTGCTCGAGATTGCCCGCGACCTGACGATGACGATCACGCCGGTGCTTGCCGACCAGCTCGGGGACCGCTGCGTGCAGGAGCGCATGCGCCGCTTCCTGGTCGAGCTGCGGGTCGAGGCGGCGGAGGCGGACACCGCCGATGTGGCGGCTGAAAACCGGGACGCGATCGAGGCTGAGCTGGCCCGCTACCGCGACGCGCTGCGCTCCCTCGACGCCTGCGACGGCGACGTCCTCTCCGCCTTCCGGGTCGCCGCCGAGCAGGGCCGGATTGCGCTGATCGGCTCCGCGGCGACCCATCCGGTGTTGCCGCTGCTCGCGACCCGCGCCGGGCGGCGCCTGCAGCTTGATGCCGGCATCGCCTCGCAGCGGCGCCGCTTCGGCTTCGACGGGGGCGTGTGGCTTCCCGAGTGCGCTTACGCGCCCGGGCTGGAGTGGGAGCTGGCCGAGCTCGGCGCCTCCTACTTCTGCGTTGACCAGAGCGCCCGCGAGGACGGGATGGAGGCGCTGCGCCCGGTCGCGACCGAGGCCGGCCCGGTGGCCTTCACACTCGACTGGGACGCGATCAGCTGGGTCTGGTCGCAGAGCGGCTATCCGTCCGCAGCCCCCTACCTGCAGTTCGCGGCCAAGTCGATGCGCGGGATGCGGCTCTGGCGGATCGGCGAGGGCCCCTACGAGCCGGCGGCGGCACGCCAGGCCGCCCACCGTCACGCGCTCGAGTTCACCCAGATGGCCGCCGGGCGACTGGCCGAGTACCGGCGTCGCAGCGATCGCCGCGGGCTGATCGTCTTCGCGGTCGACACCGAGCTGCTCGGCCACTGGTGGTCGGAGGGGCCGATCTGGCTCGCCGAGGTCCTGCGCGTCGCGGCCGACGAGGGCCTGCGACTCCTGACCCTGCCGCAGGCGCTCAGAGAGCACGAGCCCGAGCGCCGGCGGCTGCACCCGGCGAGCTGGGGCGAGGGCAAGGACTTCCGCACCTGGGACGCCCCCGCGGTTGCCGACATCGCCTGGGCGGCGCGGCGCTGCGAGCTGCGCCTTCTGCGGGCGCTCGGCGAAGGGCTCAACGGCAACCGCGCGCAGCGGGCGGCACGCGAGCTGCTGGCGCTGCAAGCGAGCGATTGGGCATTCCTGGACAGCCGGCGCGAGGCGGGCGACTACCCCTTCCAGCGCGCCACCGGGCACGCCGAGGCGATGCTCGAAGCCATAGACTCAGCCCGCCCGCCCGACCCCCGCATGCGAGCTCTGGCACCAGAACTCAGTCTCGTCCCGTTGCTGGAGCCCTAGTCATCCCGCCGCCGTGACCCGGCTACTGATCCTCTCCTGGGAGTACCCGCCCCTGATCGAAGGCGGGCTCGCCCGCCACGTGCGCAAGCTCGCCGAGGCGCTGGTCGAGCACGGGATCGAGGTCCACGTCCTGACCCGCGGCGGCGAGGAGTCGCCCGCCACCGAGCAGGCAGGCGGCGTCTTCATCCACCGCATCCTCGAGCCGACCCGTCCGACTGACCTCGGCGAATTCGTCGCCTGGGTCGAGCGAATGAATTCCGACATGCTTGCGGCCGGTGTGGAGCTGGGGGATCGCTTCGCGTTCGACGTCGTCCACGGCCACGACTGGCTGGTCGCCAATGCCTGCGACCACCTCGCAAAGCGCTTCGGGGCGCCGCTGGTGACCACGATCCACGCGACCGAGCATGGTCGCCACCAAGGTTGGGTCGACGAGCACCCGCAGTCATACATCCACGGGGTCGAGCGCTGGATCACCAACCGCTCCGACCGGGTGATCGCCTGCTCGTTCTACATGCGTGAGCAGATCGCCGACATCTTCGGAGTCGAGGACTCCCGGGTGTCGGTGATCCCGAACGGCATCGACCCGGGTGATCTACAGCCGCAGGACCCCGCCGAGCTGCGCCGCCTGCGGCTCGAGTTCGCCGCCGCGGATCAGAACCTCGTGCTGCTGGTCGGGCGGCTGGTGTACGAGAAGGGCTTCCAGCTCGCGCTCGAGGCGATGCCGCGGGTGATCGAGCAGGTGCCCGGGACCCGCTTCCTGGTCGCCGGCTCCGGCACCCATGAGGCGGAGCTGCGGCGCCAGGCTTCCGAGCTCGGGCTGATGGAGCACGGCACCTTCCTGGGCTGGATCGGCGACGACGTGCTGCACTCGCTCTACCCGATTGCCGACATCTGCGTGATCCCCTCGATCTACGAGCCCTTCGGCCTCGTCGCCCTCGAGGCGATGGCCTCCGGGTGCCCGTGCCTGGTCGCCGACACCGGCGGGCTGCGCGAGGTGGTGCCGCATGAAGAGGCCGGATTGCGCTTCCGCGCCCGCGACCCCGAAGCGCTCGGCGCGATGGCGATCCGCGTCCTCTGCGACCAGCGATTGGGGCAGCGCCTGGTAAGCGAGGGCCTCGAGCACATCCGCCGTTTCGACTGGGGCGACGTCGCCGAGCGCACCGCCGCCGTCTACGACGGCCTCGTGGCCGAGGCGAGCCGCGCCTAGGGCTCGACCGGATCGTCCCAACGCAGCTCGCTGGGCGCGTCGCGCATCCGCAGCACCTGCGCCGGCACCCCGCCGACCACGGCGTTCGCCGGCACGTCCTTGGTGACCACCGCGTTGGTGCCGATCACCGAGTTGTCGCCGACCCGCACACCGCGCAGCACGCAGGCCCCGTAGCCGACCCAGACGTTGGACCCGACCACGGTGTCGCGCTTGTAGATCCCCTGCACGCGGATCGGGCGCTCGACCTCGGAGACCCCGTGGTCGAAGTCGATGAACATCGCCCGGTCCGCGATCACACACTGCTCGCCGATCCGGACCCGCTGGTAGGCGGAGATCGTGCACTCCTGGCCGAGCACGGTCTTGTCGCCGATCTCGACCACTCCCTCGTGGCAGCGGATCTTGGTTCCGTCACCGATCCAGACGAAGCGCCCGAAGCGGATCTCGCCGCGCCGCCCGACCTGCAGCTCGAGGTCGCGGCCGAGGAAGAGCATGCCCGAGGTCTGCCAGCGCCAGCCGGCGACGGTGAGCAAACGGCGCCAGAGATAGCGGCAGAGCAGCCGCCCGTATTTGGGCGTCAGCATGCGCTTTTGGGCCAAGAAGCGGGCGAGGCGGATCACGAAATGCAGCACTCTAGACTCAGCCGCCGTGAGCGACGGGGCGAAAACGGCGACGCTCGCCGAGCGCGTGCTGGCGGGCGACAAACGGGCGCTGGCGCGGGCGATCACCCTGATCGAGTCCGACGACCCGGCCGGCTGGGAGCTGGTACGTGAGATCTATCCGCGCACCGGGCGCGCCCGGATCGTCGGCTTCACGGGGCCGCCCGGGGTCGGCAAGAGCACGATCATCGGCGCCCTGACGACGCGGCTGCGCGCGGCTGATCGCGAAATCGGCGTGCTCTCGATCGACCCTTCGAGCCCGTTCACCCGCGGCGCTCTGCTCGGCGACCGGATTCGTCTCTCCGAGCACTTTCTCGATCCCGGTGTCTTCATCCGCTCGATGGCCACGCGGGGAGCGCTCGGAGGGCTCTCCGAGCACGCCCTGCAGGCGGCACTGGTGATGGACGCGGCCGGCAAGGACGACGTGCTGCTGGAGACGGTAGGTGTCGGGCAGGGCGAGATAGACATCGTCGACCATGCCGACACGATCGTGCTCGCGCTGATGCCCGGCTCGGGAGACTCGATCCAGGCGCTGAAGGCGGGGGTGATGGAGATCCCTGATTTGATCGTCGTCAACAAGGCCGATCACCCGATGACCGACACGATGGTGCGCGAGATCCGCGGCGTGCTCTCGCTCGCCGACGCCGACGGCTGGCAGGTGCCTATCCTGCGAACCGAGGCAGGGAAGGGCGAGGGGATCGAGGAACTGGCGGCAAAGGTTGACGAGCACAGGGCCTATATCGAGCAGGAGGGAACGCTGGAGCGCCGCCGGGCCCGCAACCTGCGCAACGAGGTGCTCGGGATCGCCGCGGCGCGGCTGCGGCGCCGTCTCTCGGAGGCGATTGCCGACGACCCGCAGGTCGCCGAGCTGCTCGAGCGGGTGGTCAAGCGCGAGCTCGACCCCGCGAGCGCGGCCGGAGAGCTGATCGACGGGCGCGTCGATGGCTGAGCCGGGCGCGACCGGCAGCGCTCCACCGCCGCTCGAGGAGGCCCTCGGCTGGGTCGGCTTCCGGGTCGACGACATGAACGGCGCCCGGGTCGCCCGCGTGGCCGGGATCCAGGTCGATGCCGCCGACGGCGAGCCCGTCTGGGTGGTCGTGAAGCTGGGGCGCTTCGGCAAGGTGACCGCGGTCCCCTACGGCGACTGTGCCGACGCGCCGGGAAGGATCTGGGTCGCCCACGGCCGCAAGGTGATTCGCGCCGCGCCCGCGATCAAGAACGAGAGCCCGCTGACCCGCGAGCTCGAGATCGCCCTTTGCGAGCACTACTTGATCCGCCCGGACCGCGGTCGCCACGCGGCGATCGTGGACCGAGGGGCAAAGACGCTCACCGCCAAACCGGCCGCCGGAGCGGCCGGGTCCGGCGACTGAAGTCCTGCCGGGCGCCTAGGCCGACATCCGGCGCCGGCGCGGCTCCACCGACGACCAGGTGGAGAAGCCCGAAAGAGCCTCGTTGAACTGCGCGGCCTTGCGAGCCGAGCTGCGTGACGCGCGGCTTCGCTCGGCGGCCCGGATGGGAACCACGTCGTCGTCGTAGGGCGCGGGCCTCGATCCTGGCGCCTCGTCGCCAAAGTCCACGCGGGCATCGACGATCTGCTGCCAGCGCGCGTCCTGTTCCTCGCTCATGTCTCTCTCCACCTCGTGAGTTGGTCGAGTTCGTGACGAACTGGAGTAAGTGTGGCTTCTGCGTCGGTCGTTGCGTGGGAGCAGCGAAAAATGACTCCGCAAGCTGCGGATTCAGCAGCCGAGCTGGCGCGCGATCACCATCTGCTGCACCTCGTCGGTGCCCTCGCCGATCGTGAGGATCTTGGCGTCGCGGTAGAAGCGGCAGACCGGGTATTCCTCGATGTAGCCGTAGCCGCCGTGGATCTGCACAGCCTCCTCGGTCGCGCGGACGGCGAGGCGGCCGCTGATCAGCTTCGCCTGCGCGGCGGTGAGGGTGAACGGATCGCCGCGGTCCTTTTCGATCGCCGCCCGGTAGGTGAGCAGCCGTGCCGCCTCGATCTGGGCCGAGAGGTCGGCGATCTTCGCCTGGATCGCCTGAAAGCTTGAGATCGGCTGGCCGAAGGCACGGCGCTGCTTTGCGTAGGTGATCGCCTCGTCGAGGGCACCCTGGGCGAGACCCACGCCCATCGCCGAGACCCCGATCCGGCCGCCGTCGAGGATCTGCATGAACTGCTTGAAGCCGTCCCCGCGCCGCCCGAGCAGGTTCGACTCCGGGACCCGGCAGTCGTCGAAGGAGAGCGGGCGGGTGTCGGAGGCGTTCCAGCCCATCTTGCGGTACGGCTCGCCGGGCTCGTAGCCGGGGGTGCCGTTGGGAACGACGATGTTGGAGATCTCCTTTCGAGCGTTCCCGCGATCGGTGACGGCGGTGATCGTCACGCAGCCGGAGATGTCGGTCCCCGAGTTGGTGATGAACTGCTTGGCGCCGTTGATCACCCACTCGCCCGCCGTCCAGCGTCGCGGTGGTGCTGGTGTTGCCGGCGTCCGACCCGGCCTCCGGCTCGGTGAGGCCGAAGGCGGCGAGCTTCTGGCCACCGCACAGCGCCGGCATCCACTCCGACTTCTGCTCGTCGCTGCCCCAGAGATGGATCGGCATTGTTCCCAGCGAGGTATGTGCCGCGACCGTGATCGCCACCGAGGAGTCGATCCGGGCCAGCTCCTCGATCGCCATGGTGTAGGAGAGGGTGTCGGCGCCGCCGCCGCCGTGCTCCTCCGGGAACGGGATCCCCATCAGGCCCAGCTCGCCCATCGTTGCGACCAGCTCGTAAGGGAACGCCTTGCTGCGGTCGAGCTGCTCGGCGACCGGCGCGACCTCCGCGCGCGCGAACTCGCGCACCGTGTCGCGCAGCAGCCGCTGCTCGTCTGTCAGCTCGAAGTCGATGCCCGGAGCCTAGAGATGCGTTGCCACGCCGGCATGCGGGACAGAATGTGCGGGACAGGGGGGTCATCCCGTGCCTTGCGATTTTCGGAAAGGACCTTGCGCGCGGCGCAATACGCTTGCTCGGCCCGAAAACTTGTCGCGTCTGCTGCAAGGGGGGTGCACAACACGAAGCAGCTTCGCTTAAGACGCAAAGTAGTTTCCGAAAATCGCAAGTCTGCGGGGGAGGGGATCCGGCTTTACCGCCTTTAGATCAGGTGGGCCGCCACCGCCTCGACTACAACTGGCTCTGGAACAGCGGTCGGCAGGTGAAATCGACGAGCTATGAGGAGATCGAGACCCTGAACCGCTGGGAGCTTTTCTATCGAACCCCCTACTCGGAGATGGTCGGCGCCCGGGTGCGCAGAGCCAGAACGATTCGGGACCTGACCCAGGCAAAGCTGCTCGAGAAGGTCGAGCGCCCCCGGGGTGGCACCTATTCATCCGGCCTGGTCTCGCGAATCGAGAAGGGCTACGCGAACTCGCCGCTCTACGTCTACATGCACATCGCCCGGGCGCTGGATCTGGACCCTGGCCGGGTGATGGGTTCGGACGAGACCCAGAAGCCGATCAGCGAGGCGGAGATGACGCTGATCCGGTTTCTGCGCCGCGCATGCATCAAGCCCGACGAGGCGATCGCGCGGCTGGCGGCGGGCGGCTAGAGCTGCAGTGCCTTCGGCTGCAAAAATTCCTCGATCGCGAAGCGGCCCAACTCGCGACCGTGCCCGGACTGCTTGTAGCCGCCGAACGGCGCCAGCGGATTGAAGACCCCGCCGTTGATCTCGACCTGGCCCGTACGGAGCGCCCGGCCGACCCGCACCGCCCGCTCCTCGTCGCCGGACCAGACCCCGCCGGCGAGGCCGTAGATCGTGTCGTTGGCGATCCGCACAGCCTCCTCCTCGTCGGAGTAGGGGATGATCGAGAGGACCGGGCCGAAGATCTCCTCCTGGGCGATCGTCATCGAGTTATCGACCCCCGAGAAGACCGTCGGCCGCACGAAGTAGCCGCGCTCCAGCCCCTCCGGCGGCTCGGCGCCGCCGGTGACCAGCTCGGCGCCCTCCTCGGAGCCCTTCTCGATGTAGTCGCGCACACGCTTGCGCTGCGGGTCGGAGACCAGCGGCCCGAGCCGGGTCGAATCGTCGAACGGGTCTCCTGGCGTGAACACCTCGGCAGCCGCGGCGGCGATCCCGGCGGCCTCCTCGAGCTTCGCGGCCGGGACAAGCATCCGGGTCAGGGCGTTGCAGGTCTGGCCCGAGTTCAAGAAGCACTTCGCGACGCCGTCGGGAACCGCCTGGGCGAGGTCGGCGTCGTCGAGGATCAGGTTCGGGCTCTTGCCGCCCAGCTCCAGGGTCACCGACTTGACCGTCTCCGCGGCAAGCTCGCTGACCCGCTTCCCGGCTCGGGTCGAGCCGGTGAAGGAGACCACGTCGACTCCCGGATGCGAGGCGATCGCCTCGCCGGCGACCGGGCCGACGCCGGTGACGAGATTGAAGACTCCGGCGGGCGCGCCGGCCGCCTCGATCACTTCGGCGAGGATGAAGGCGTTCAGCGGCGCCACCTCGCTCGGCTTCAGGACCACCGTGCAGCCGGCGGCAAGCGCGGGGGCGACCTTGGCCGCGATCTGGTGCAGAGGGTAATTCCAGGGGGTGATCGCGCCGAGCACGCCGATCGGCTCGCGCACGACCAGCGAGTTTCCGACCTGCTCCTCCCAGGCGACCTGCTCGATCAGCTCCGGCATCGAGTTGAAGGTCATCGCCGGCAGCCCGGCCTGGATCCGCCGCGAGAGCTTCAGCGGCATTCCGAGCTCGGCGCTGACCGTGGCCGCAATCTCGTCACCGCGCTCGCCGAGACCGGCCCCGATCGCTGCCAGCAGGGCAGCCCGCTGCTCGCGCGGGGTCTGCGACCAGCCCCAAAAAGCCTCGCGGGCGGCGCCGACGGCGCGGTCGACGTCGGCCGGCGTGCCGGCCGGGATCGAACCCATCGGCTCTTCGGTGGTCGGGTTGATCACCTCGATCGTCTCGGTGCCGGCCGGGTCGATCCACTCGCCGCCGATGAAGAGCTTGTCGCGCACGTCCTGTTGGGTTGCCGTGGCCAATGAGTCCTCCTAGTGGGGCGGCGAAGCCGCCGCGGTCGTTGTCTTGCGGTCAGCGCTCTGGCTCGCGGCGGCGCCGGACGGCGTCGAGGCCGCGATCGCCTCCGCGGTGCGGTGGGCGAGGGCCATGATCGAGATCATCGGGTTGGTGCCCGAGGAGGTCGGCATCGCGCTGCCGTCGCCGATCCAGACGCCCGGCGTGTCGTGCAGCTCTCCCCAGGGGGTGGCGACGCTGGTCTTCGGGTCGCTTCCCATCCGGCAGCTGCTCATCTGGTGGGCCGAGAACAGCTTCTGGCCGCCCGCCCGGAGCGGGATCCGCTGCGCTCCGGCGATGAATGCCTCGAGGTCGTCGCCGCGCCGCCAGCGCGGCAGCGCGCCCGCGAGCCCGTAGACCTCGGAGGCGCCGGCGGCCTCATGAAGGCGCGCCTGCGCTTCGATCGCCCGCAGGCTGTTGCGGACGTCGAGCTCGTCGGTCAGCGAATAGGTATGCACGGCGTTTCCCTCGGCGTCGATCGTCACCCGGCCGCCGCCGCGATCGTGCAGCAGCCCGATGAACGTCACACCGCGGGCGAACTCGGCGATCAGCTCCTTGTGGCGCCGCGGGCCGGTGAACGGCAGCGCCGAGGCGCCGAGTCCGGTCGTGTACTGGGCCGTCTCGATCAGGAACCCGTAGCCGTCCTCGACCGCCGCGAACTCGTCGACCACGCCCGAGTGCGGCGGCCCCCACCAGGCGCGCTGATCCTCGGCGTAGTACCCGAAAAGGGCAGTGCACGGATGCAAGTGGAGGTTCTCGCCGACCGCCGGACCGCCAATTCCGGAGCGCAGCAGCAGCGCCGGGGACTCGAGCGCTCCGGCGGCGACGACGACAAGCGGCGAGCGCACCGTCACCTCCGCGCGGTGGCCGCTTTCGGGGTCCTCGTAGATGGCTTCGATGCCCGCCGCCCGGCCAGCCTCGACCAGGACCCGCCGGGCGGTCGTGCGGGCGAGGATCGTGCCACCGGCAGCGGCGAGGTCGCGCAGGTAGGTGCGAGCGGTGCTCTGCTTGGAGCCGCTCTGGTCGCCGAAGCCCATGTATCCGGCCGAGTCGGGCGAGTAGGTCGCCGGGTCGGCGTTTCGGATCACCCGCTCGAAGGACCACCCGAGCCGCCCGGCGCCCTCCTTCATGCGCAGGGTCGGGCCGTTGTAGTCGCTGCAGCCATCGTTGGCTCCGATCCGCTCCAGCACCGCGTCGGTGTGGCGGTCGAACTCGGGACCGTCAACGCCCTCGAGGCCGTGCTCGCGCGCCCACCGCTCGCGAACCCAGGGGCGGGTGCGCAGGCAGTTTGTCCAGTTGACCGTCGTGCCGCCGCCGACCGTGAAGCCGGCCTGCAGGCTGACGTTGAGGTCCGCGGTCGGAGTCGGGCCGCCCCGGTAGTAGAGGTTCTGAAACGCCCAGAGCTCGAGCATGTTGAAGTCGGCGCGGTCGAAGTTGCCGCCCGCCTCGAGGACCACGACCTCAAGCCCCTGTCCGGCGAGCGTGCCCGCGATCAGGCCACCGCCGGCTCCCGAGCCGACCACGACGACATCGGCGTCCAGGCACAGCTCGTCGCCGTCGGGGACGAGCGGCTCCAGGGCGCGAGGCTCCTGCGGCGGGGCGCTGATCGGCCCCGGGTAGCCGAAGCGCCGCCACATCGGGTTCTGGCCACTCGCGTCAGGCAGCGAGTAGGTCATGAAGAGCGCTCCGCCGACCAGCGCCGCGACGCCGGCCGCTGCATCGGCTCCGGCGAGGCTGAGGTTGCGCAGCAGCTGCTCGCGCGAGCGCGCCGAGGCGCGGCTGAAGCCGAGCGCCTCGAGCTCGTCGAGCAGCATCCCGATCCCGGCCAGCTCGGGCGGCGGCAGGCCGGCAAGCAGCTCGCTCAGCGCCCCCTCAGCGCCGACGTCGCTCGCCTTGCGGGCCCAAAAGCCGTCCGGGTCGGGCCGACGCTCGATTGACGGGACGACGGTGTCGCAGAGAAGGCTCAGCGTCGCGATCTGCCTTTCGCTCAGCCCTGTCTCCATCTGTCCCTCTCCTAGGTCTTCGAAAGATCCTGCGCCAGCGACACCAATAGTCGCACGCCGTAGCCGGTCGGCCCCTTGCCGACGTACTCGCGGCCGGTGTCCCAGGCGGTCCCGGCGATGTCGAGGTGGGCCCAAGGCACCCCGTCGACGAACTCCTCGAGGAACGAGCCGGCGTAGATCGTCCCGGCCTTGCGCTTCATCGAAGCGTTGGTGAGGTCGGCGATCGTTCCCTTGGTGAGCTCCTTGTACTCCTCGTGCAGCGGCAGCCGCCAGGCGATCTCCCCGCTTCGCTCCGCCGCCTCGGCGACCTCGCCCGCCCAGTCGTCGTCGTTGGAGATCAGCGCCGCGTAGGTGGACCCGAGGGCGATCAGCACCGCGCCGGTCAGCGTCGCCAGGTCGACGACCCGCTCAGCGCCCAGCTCGACGCAGTAGGCGAGCGCGTCGCCGAGGATCAGCCGTCCCTCGGCGTCGGTGTTGTTGACCTCGACCGTCTTGCCGTTGTAGAGGGTGATCACGTCCCCGGGCTTGATCGCGGTCCCCGAGGGCATGTTCTCGGTTGACGGCACGACACCGATCACCTCGATCGGCAGGCCGAGCTCGGCGATCGCCCCGATCGCCTCCAGCACCGCGGCGCCGCCCGACATGTCCATCTTCATCTCCTGCATCCCGGCGCCCGGCTTGATCGAGATGCCGCCGCTGTCGAAGGTCACCGCCTTGCCGACCAGCCCGATCGGCGCCTCACCGCCGCCGCCGGAGTAACTCAGCACGATCAGCTGCGGCTCCGCGGCACTGCCCTGGCTGACCGCTTCCAGCCCGCCCATCTTCTTGTCGATGATCTCCTCGCGGCCGAAGACCTCGAAGCTGAGCTTCTCGTGCGCCGCGACGAGCTCGGCGGCGCGCTCGGCCAGGAAGCTCGGGGTTGCGACGTTGGAGGGAAGCTCCTGCAGCTCGCGGGCGCGGTTCGCGGCTTCGGCCGTGACCCGGGCAACGTCGACGGCGGCGGAGAGCGAGTCGGGTCCGAGGACCGAGAGGCGCTCGAGCTGCGGTGCCGGATCGTCCTCGTCCGGCTTGCGGAAGCGATCGAATCTGAAGCTTGCGAGGATCGCCCCCTCGACCATCGCCGCCGCGTTGGCTTCCGCGTCACCGGATTCCGGCGGCGCCAGGGCCAGCGAGCGAGCCTCGAGCACGGTCGCGCGCTTCGCCGCGATCGCCCCCGCGACCCGCGCCCGCTCGGGGGTGAGCTCGTCGGGCTTACCGAGCCCTACGACCAGGGCCCGCGCCGGCTTGGAGCCGTAGAGCAGCGCGGTCTTGCGGTAGCCGCCCTTGGCGTCGGCGGCGCCGGGAGCGCTCGCGATCGCCTCGGGTAGGTCTGACCCTTCGGTCAGCCCGACCGCGACGAGGTCGGAATCGACCTCGGGGAGCGGGATGTCGCGGACTTCGACCTCCATCGGCCGGCCAGTCTATTCGCGACGGGGCCCACCTCGCTATCGTCAGGGGCAGATGCCCAGCACGGTGATCATCGGCACCGCTCGCACCCCGTTCGGGAAGATGGGTGGCGGACTGGCGAGCCTCGACGCCACCGATCTCGGCGGAACCGCGATCGTGGCGGCAATGGAGCGCGCCGAGGTCGACCCGGAGCAGGTCGAGCAGGTGATCTTCGGCCAGGTGCTGCAGGCCGGCCAGGGCCAGATTCCCTCGCGCCAGGCGCAGATCAAGGCGGGGATCCCGCGCGAGGTGCCCTCCGAGACCGTGAACAAGGTATGCGCTTCGGGCATGCGCACGATCGGGCTCGCCGACCAGGCGATCCGCGCCGGTGACCTCAACGTCGCGGTTACCGGAGGCATGGAGTCGATGAGCCAGGCGCCGTACCTGCTTCCCGGTGCGCGCTTCGGCTTCCGGATGGGCGACGTGCAGGCGATTGACTCGATGACCCACGACGGCCTCACCAACCCCTTCACCGACAAGCAGATGATCAACGAGGCGAGCGAGGTCTCGAACGAGCTCGAGATCACTCGCGCCGACATGGACCGCTTCGCGGAGCGCTCGCACCGGCTCGCCGCCGAGGCGACCGACGCCGGCAGGCTCGCCGACGAGATCGTCAGCGTGACCGTGAAGACACGAAAGAGCGAGGACGTCGTCGAGGCCGACGAGGCGATCCGTCCCGACACCACGGTCGAGACGCTCGCGAAGCTCCGGCCAGTGGGCGGCGACGACGCGACCCACACGGCCGGCAACGCGCCCGGCGTCAACGACGGCTCCGGCGCCGTGGTCGTCGCCTCCGAGGAATGGGCGGGCGGCAACGGCCGCCAGGTGCTGGCGCGAGTGCTCTCCTACGGCGCCGTCGCCGACGACTTCCCCTATCTGGCAAAGACGCCGGCCGGCGCCGCCAAGCAGGCGCTGGAGAAGATCGGCCGCTCACCCGAGGACGTCGACCTCTGGGAGATCAACGAGGCCTTCGCCTCGGTGGCGATCAACTCGATGCGGATGCTCGGCATCGACGAGGAGAAGGTCAACGTGAACGGGGGCGCGATCGCCCTCGGGCATCCGATCGGCGCCTCCGGGGCCCGCATCGTCGGCGCCCTGGTCCACGAGCTGCGCCGCCGCGGCGGCGGGCTGGGCTGCGCCGCGATCTGCTCCGGCGGCGGGCAGGGCGACGCGATCGTCCTCGAAGTCAACGGCGGTTAGAGATGAGCGGCCGCGCCGCCGCCTTCTTCGACCTGGACAAGACGCTTATGGCGGGCTCGTCCGGCATGCACTTCGCCCGCGCCGCGAGCCGTCACGGGATCGTCAGCCGCGGCCAGGTGCTGCGCTGGGGCCGCGACCACCTGCGGTACCGGCTGCGCGGCGCCACCGATGACGAGACCCGCGAGGTGCTCAAGGTGGCCCGCGAGCTGATCAGCGGCGTCCCGGCGGTCGAGATCGACCGCCTCGGCACCGAAGTGATGGCTTCGATCCTGCCCCGCGTCTATCCGCAGATGCTCGATGAGCTGTACGCCCATCAGGACGCGGGGCGCGCCACCTTCATCGTCAGCGCCGCGGGCAACAACCTCGTCGCGGCGCTGGCCGTCGTGATCGGCGCCGACGGCGGGATCGGCACCCGCTACGAGGTCGACGCTGAGGGCCGCTTCACCGGCCGGCTCGACGGCCCGTTCGTCTACGGAAAGGGCAAGGTCGACGCGATGCGCGGCTTCGCCGCGCAGCACGGAATCGACATGGCCGCCTCCTACGCCTACTCGGACTCCGCCTCGGATCTGCCGATGCTGCGCGCGGTCGGGCACCCGGTGGCGGTCAATCCCGATCCCGAGCTGGCCGTGGTCGCCGCCACCGAGGGCTGGGACGTGATGCGCTTCGAGAAGCTGGGCCGTCGCCTGGCGATCGCCGGCACCACGCTCGTCGCCGTCGCCGTTGGGGGCATCGCGAGATGGATGTCGGTGCGCCGGGCGCCGCGCCGGCGCCTGCCGGTGCCCTCACGCAGCCGCTGATCCACTCGGCGGCGGGAGCCGCATCTATCCTTGCGCCATGGCCATCGAGCCGGAAGCGCGCCGCCGCGCCCACCAGTGGTCCGATGAGGTCTACTCGGAGCAGGCCGAGCGCGAGGCGGAGTTCTCGACCGTCTCCGGCCATCCGGTAAAGCCGCTCTACACGGACGAGGACCTGCCCGACGCACGGCAAATCGGCTATCCCGGCGAGGCGCCCTACACGCGCGGCGTCTATCCCTCGATGTACCGGGGCCGGCTCTGGACGATGCGCCAGTTCGCCGGCTTCGGGACCGCCGAGGAGACCAACGCCCGCTTCCACTACCTGCTCGAGCATGGCAACAAGGGGCTCTCGACTGCCTTCGACATGCCGACCTTGATGGGCTATGACTCCGACCACATGCGCAGCCTCGGGGAGGTCGGTCGCGAGGGGGTCGCCGTCGACTCGCTCGACGACATGCTGACGCTGTTCGAGGGAATCCCGCTGGCCGAGGTGACGACGTCGATGACGATCAACGCCCCGGCGGCGATCCTGCTCGCCTTCTACGTGCTGGTCGCCGAGGAGCAGGGGATCGGGCCGGAGAAGCTCGGGGGCACGATCCAGACCGACATCCTGAAGGAGTACATCGCCCAGAAGGAGTGGTGCTTCCCGATCGACCCTGCGATGCGCTTGGTCACCGACATGATCGAGTGGTGCTCGAGCCAGATGCCGCGCTGGCACCCGATCTCGATCTCCGGCTATCACATCCGCGAGGCGGGGTCCACTGCTCAGCAGGAGCTCGCGTTCACGCTCAAGGACGGCTTCACCTACGTCGAGCAGGCGATCGAGCGCGGCCTCCACGTCGATGACTTCGCTCCCCGCCTTAGTTTCTTCTTCAACGCCCACGTCGACTTCTTCGAGGAGATCGCCAAGTACCGCGCCGCGCGCCGGATCTGGGCCCGCGAGATGAAGGAGACTTTCGGGGCGCAGCGCGAGGAGTCGATGCGGATGCGCTTCCACACCCAGACCGCCGGCGTCTCGCTGACCGCGCAGCAGCCGCAGGTCAACATCGTGCGCACCGCGCTGGAGGCGATGGCCGCGGTGCTCGGCGGCACCCAGTCGCTGCACACCAATTCCTACGACGAGGCGCTGGCGCTGCCGACCGAGGACGCGGTGCGGTTGGCGCTGCGCACCCAGCAGGTGATCGCGCACGAGTCCGGGGTCGTCAACACGATCGACCCGCTCGGCGGCAGCTACTTCGTCGAGAAGCTCACCGACGAGATCGAGCAGGCCGCCTATGAGTACTTCGCCCGCATCGACGAGCTCGGCGGCATGGTCGAGGCGATCCGCGAGAGCTTCCCCCAGCGCGAGATCGCCGACGCCTCGTTCCGCTACCAGACCGAGCTCAACCAGCGACGCCGGATCGTCGTCGGCGTAAACGACTTCGTCCAGTCAGACGAGGAGCAAATCGCGCTTCTGCGCATCGACCCGGCGCTGGAGCGCAAGCAGGTCGATCGCCTGCAGGCCACCCGCGCGCGCCGCCAAAGCGCCGCGGTCGAGCGCACGCTGGCAGAGCTCAAACGGGCCGCCGCCAGTGATGGCGAGAACCTGATGCCGCACCTCGTCGAGGCCGCCCGCGCCCGCGCCACCGAGGGGGAGATGATCGCGGCGATGCAAGAGGTCTTCGGCACCTACAGCGAGCTGCCGGTCTTCTAGCCGCTCCGCCTTTTGGCCATCTCCTGCAACAAGGGGGCATGGCGGGTGTTGGCGAATTGGTGAAGATGCTGAGCAATCGCCCGCAAGCGCGGGCGAAGATCGGGTGCCGGGTCGCTCGCTGGCTCGCGGCGATGTCGCTGATCGCGCTGGTCGCGGCGGCGCCGACCCCTGCCGCGACGATCAAGGTGACCACCACCGCCGACGAGCTCAACGGCGGCCGCGGCTGCTCGCTGCGCGAGGCGATCTGGTCAGCGAACAACGACCTCGCCGCGCTCGCGCCCGGCTGCCGGGCCGGCTCGGGCGCCGACGTGATCGAGGTGCCGAGCGGGACCTACGAGCTGACGATCGCCGGCGCCGCCGAGCAGCTCGGCGCCAGCGGCGACCTCGACGTGACCGCCCCGGTCACGATCGAGCACAAGGGCACCGGGACCGCGCTCGTCGACGCGAAGTCGATTGACCGCGTCTTCGAGGTGAACGCGCCGGCCGGGGGCGCGGTGACGATCGCCGGGTTGCTGATCGAGGGAGGCAGCTCAGCGGGCCTGACCGACGGCGGCGGCATCCTCAACAGCTCCGGCGTGCTCAGCCTGGTCGACTCGACCGTCGCCGAAAATCTCTCCAGCCGGCACGGCGGCGGGGTCGAGACCGCTGCGGCCGGGGTCACCAACATCGTCAACTCGACGATCAGCGGCAACAGCGCAGACGTCGACGGAGGCGGGGTGGACAACTCGGGCGGGACCACGAGCCTGCTCAATGCGACCGTGACCGCCAACACCGCAGACGCCGACGCGAACGGGTTCGGACAGGCCGGCGGGCTTGGCAACTACGGACGCACGACGACGTTGCGCAGCAGCATCGTCGCCGGCAACGTCGATCGCGGCGGTCAGGTCCCGGACTGCATCAACGTCGCCGGCGCCACGCTCGCCTCGGCCGGCCAGACCCTGATCGGAAGCACCGCCGGATGCCCCTACAGCGCCGGGGCCGGCGACCTGACCGGGGTCGACCCGAAGCTGGGCGGGCTCGCCGACAACGGGGGTCCGACGCCGACCCACGCGCTGCTGCCCGGATCGCCGGCGCTCGACCGCGGCGCCGGTTGCGCGAGAGCCGATCAGCGCGGCGTGCCGCGCAGCGCCGGGGGCGCCTGCGATATCGGCGCCTACGAGCTGGTCCGCTGTCACGGGCAGATCGCCAACCGCATCGGCACCAACGGCCGCGACTCGCTACGCGGCACTCCCGGCCGCGACTCGTTCCTGCTGCTGGGAGGCAACGACAAGGCCCGCGGATTGGGCGGCAACGACGTCTTCTGCGGGGCCGGCGGGCGCGACACCGAGATCGGCGGCCGGGGCAGGGACCGCATCTTCGGTGACACCGGCAAGGACCGCCTGATCGGCGGGCCCGGGAACGACCGCCTGGTTGGTGGGGGCGGCTCCGACAAGCTGTTCGGCGGGCCCGGCAGGGACCTGCTGCGCGGGGATCGCGGCAAGGACGCCTGCAACGGGGGCGCCGGGGCCGCCGACCGGGCGAAGGGCTGCGAGCGGGTTCGCAGGGTCCCCTAGCGGCTGGAAGTCAAATCGCGCCGCGCGGCCGCCGCGCCTCTAAGCTCTTGCGCATGGCAACTGCCACCCAGCAGAAGACCGAGCGCAAGATCCGGGTGGTGGTCGCCAAGCCCGGCCTCGACGGCCACGACCGCGGCGCGAAGATCATCGCCCGGGCCCTGCGCGACGCCGGCATGGAGGTCATCTACACCGGCCTGCACCAGACCCCGGAGCAGATCGCCGAGACGGTGATCCAGGAGGACGCCGACGCGATCGGCCTCTCGATCCTCTCCGGCGCCCACATGACCCTGGTCCCGCGCGTGGTCGAGCTGCTGCGCGAGCAGGGCGTCGAGGACGTGCTGATCACGGTCGGCGGAACGATCCCCGCCGACGACGTTCCGGAGCTGAAGAAGCTCGGCATTTCCGAGGTCTTTACGCCAGGCGCTGCGACCGACGAGATCGTCGAATTCATCCGCGATGGCGTCGGTGAGCGCGACTAGCCGCGTCTAATCGCGGCGGGATCAGGCGCCGACTAGTTGTGCCCGGCGGGTCGCCCCCGCCGCCCCGGTGCCCACCGCCATTGTCATCCCCGCCCCTGGCGGCGGTCGTGCAAGAGCTGGGCATTCACTATTTGGCGCATTCTTCGAAAATTCGCTTGACCCAGGTCTTCCCCGGTGCAACCTTGCGCCCTCGGGGGCAGGGGAACCTGATCCAGGGGCGCTAGTCGCTGCAAGGCAGTCGCCAGTTGACAGGGCCTTGACGCAGTCGGACAAAAGGAGATCGGATGAAGAAGCTTCACGTTTCGCGCCCGTCGCCAGCAATGGTGATAGCGGTCATCGCGCTGATCGTCGCTCTTGCGGGCACGGCATACGCGGGAAGCAAGATCGGCAGCAAGCAGCTGAAGAAGAATGCAGTCTCGACCAAGAAGATCAAGAACAACGCCGTGACCTCGGCGAAGATCGCCAACAACGCGGTCACCGGGGCGAAGCTCGCGAATGGGGCCGTGGGCGTCGTGATGCGGCAGGGGCCGCCAGTGACGTTCGCCCCCAACGACGCGAAGCACGTAGACGCGAACTGCAATCCCGGCGAGCGTGCCACCGGCGGCGGGGTCTATAACGAGGCGCAGGTCGGAACCCTGGTGGTCACCTCGAGCTATCCGACTCCCAATCCGACTAGCCCACCCTCGACCGGCGATGGGACAACCCCGACCGGCTGGCGGGTCTGGTTGAAGAACAACACGGCCGGCAGCAGCTACACGATCAACGGCTACGTGGTCTGCACTTCTTAGGCGCGAGCACGTTTGATTTGAGAGGCGGGCGCGGGCCATATTGGCCCGCCCGCCTCGCCGTTTCCGCTCAGGCACACGAACTGGGACCGATTGACCGGTCAGTCGACCTGCTCCGGATCGGTAATATGCCCGCCCGCCAATCCCCTCCCAAGGAGGCTTTCAGTTGAAGATCTGCGTCCTGGTCAAACAGGTGCCGGACGCCGCGGTGACCAAGCGCGTCGACCCGAGCACGATGCGCCTCGACCGCTCCGGCGAGACCAACCTCAACCCCTTCGACACACACGCGATCGAGGCCGCGATGCAGATCAAGGAGGGGGGCGAGATCGAGATCGACGAGGTCGTCGCCGTCACGATGGGCCCCGACGGCGCGGTGCGCGCCCTGCACAAGGCCGTGGCGCTGGGTGCCGATCGCTCCGTGCACCTATCTGATGACGTCCTCTCCGGGTCCGACGTCGCCGCGACCGGCTACGCGCTGGCCAAGGTTCTCGAGTCCGAGAGCCCCGACCTCGTGCTTCTCGGCCAGCAGTCGGACGATGGCGAGTGCTACACGATCGGCGCCGTCGTCGCCGACCATCTGAAGATGCCCTCGCTGACCCAGGTGATCAAGATCGAGGTGCAGGACGGCAAGCTTCGCTGCGAGCGTCAGGCCGAGTACGGATACGACACCGTCGAGGTGGCGCTGCCGGCCGTGATCAGCGTCGGCGACGCGATCAACGAGCCGCGCTACCCGAGCCTGAAGGCGATCATGGGGGCGAAGAAGAAGCAGCTCGACACCAAGGCCAGCGGCGACGTCGGGATCGAGGGCGACCGGGTCGGCGAGGCCGGCTCGCGCACCGCGGTGATGGCGCTCAACCCGCCGCCCGAGAAGCAGGCCGGGGAGATCATCGAGGACGAGGACACCAACGAGACGGTCGAGAAGATCGTCGCCTGGCTCGACGAAAGGAAGCTGATCTAGATGGCCGGGATCCTGGTTTACGCCCTCCACGACGACGAGGGCAACTTCAACAAGAACTCGCTTGGGGCCCTGACCGAGGCATCGAAGCTGGCCTCTGAGCTCGGCTCCGAGGCCGCGGCGGTCATCGTCGGCGAGGTCGCCGACGACGCCGCCCAGGGACTCGGCGCCTACGGCGTCTCGAAGGTCTTTCGGGCCAAGGGCGCACCCGAGGGGCTCGCGCAGCCGATCGTCGACGTGATGGCGAAGGTGATCAGCGACGAGGGATTCGACTACGCACTGTTCGGCGGCGGCCTGCTCGGCTTCGAGATCGGGGCCGGCCTGACCGCGCGGCTGAACGCAGGCGTGACGATGGAGGTCACCGAGGTCAAGGTGCAGGACGGCAAGCTGGTCGCCGAGCGCCCGATCCTCCAGGACTCCCAGATCGCCGACGTCGGCTATGTGGATACCCCCGGCGTGATCATCGGGCGGCTCAATGCGTTCGACATCGGTGAGGGCGGCGACGGCTCGGCCGAGGTGGTCGACGTCGATGTCGAGCTGTCCGAGTGGTCGACGAAGGCGACGATGGTGAAGCGCGGCGAGCAGCGCGGCGCCGACGTGAACATCGAGGACGCCGACATCCTCGTCGGCGGCGGCCGCGGCCTGGGCGAGAAGGACAATTTCAAGCTCGCCGAGGACCTCGCCGAGTCGCTCGGCGGCGCGGTTGCGGCGACCCGCGCCGTTGTCGACGCCGGCTGGTACCCGTACGCGGCCCAGATCGGCCAGACCGGCAAGACGGTCGCGCCGAAGCTCTATCTCGCCGCCGGGATCTCCGGGGCGATCCAGCACAAGGTCGGGATGCAGAGCTCCGAGAACGTGCTGGCGATCAACAAAGACCCCAACGCTCCGATCTTCGAGTTCTCCGACCTCGGCGTGGTCGGCGACCTGCACAAGATCCTCCCCAAGCTCACCGAGGCGATCAAGGCGAAGAAGGGCTCCTAGTGGGGGTCGCCCCGGAGCAATTTCCGCCGCCATTCGACCCGGCGGAAGTGATCGGCCCGCCGACCGACGCCGAGGACGACCGAATCGAGGTCGGCGTTGCGATCGTCGGCGGCGGCCCGGCCGGCCTTGCCTGTGCCAACCGGTTGATGCAGCTGCTCACCGACGAACCGGAGCTGACCGAGAAGCTCGGCGAGATTCCGGTCGCGGTGATCGAGAAGGGCAAGGTCTGCGGCGCCCACAACGTCTCCGGGGCGAACCTGGTCCCGTCGGCGATGGAGAAGCTGTTCCCGGACCTCGAACCGGGCGATTGGCCGGTCTACCAGAAGGTCACCAAGGACGCCGTATATCTGCTGACCCGCAAGCGGGCGATCCCGCTGAAGCCGCCGCCGCCCAACTTCCGCAACCACGGCAACTACGTCACCTCGGTGTCGAAGCTGAGCCGCTTCCTCGCCGAGAAGGCGGAGGAGGCGGGCGCCTACATCCTCACCGAGACCGCGGCTACGAAGCTGTTGGTCGAGGACAGGATCGTCAGGGGCATCCGCTCAGGAGACAAGGGGCGGGGTCGCGATGGTGAGGAGCTGGGCAACTTCGAGCCCGGGTCCGACGTGATGGCCAAGGCAACTGTTCTCGCCGAGGGCACCGTCAGCCACCTGACCCAGGTCGCGGTCGACTATTTCGAGATCGGCGGGGACTCGATGCGCTGGGAGATCGGCGTCAAGGAGGTCTGGAAGGTGAAGGAGCCGCTGGACCGCGTGATTCACACGATGAATTGGCCGCTGCGGGGCCGCCCGAAGTACAACGAGTTCGGCGGCAGCTTCATCTACCCGATGGGCGAGGACAAGCTTTGCATCGGCATGGTCGTCGGTCTTGATACGACCGATGCGACCTTCTCCTGCCACGACGCACTTCAGCAGCTAAAGACGCACCCGTTCATCCGCAAGCTGCTCGACGGTGGTGAGCGAATCGGCTGGGGCGCCAAGACGATCCCCTCCGGCGGCTACTGGGCGATGCCGAAGCGGCTTGCGGTCCCCGGAATGGTCATGGCCGGCGACAACGTCTCGATGGTCAACATCCCCTACCTGAAGGGGATCCATTACGCGATGCACGCGGGCATGTACGCCGCGGAGGCGATTGTCGACGCGCTGAAGCAGGACTCGGTCAACTTCGAGGCCTACGACGAGAAGGTCCACGACTCGATGATCGAGAAGGACCTCTATCGCTCGCGCAACGTGCGTCAGTACGGCGACAAGGGGTTCGTCGCCTTCGGCGCGATCGCCAACGCCTGGCTGCTCTCGCGAGGCGCCGTGCCGCCAGGCCACAAGAAGGTCGAGCCGGACACCGAGATCGAGGTCGAGTTCGAGGGCGCGGCCGAGAAGTACCCGAAGCCAGACGGCGAGCTCACCTTCGACAAGCTCTCCTCGGTCTTCCTCTCCGGAAACGCGACCCGCGACGACGCGCCCAACCACGTCAAGGTCCAGACCCACGTGCCGCGCGAGGTCGCGCAGGCCTGGGTCTCGATGTGCCCGGCGCAGGTCTACGAGATCCCGGACGATCAGCTCGAAAATGGGGCCGCCGAGGTCGACGTCAACGTCACCGCGTCGAACTGCGTTCAGTGCGGCGCGATCACCGCCAAGGGGGGCCGGCTGACCCTCCCAGAGGGCGGCGACGGGCCGCTTTACCAGGAGACCTGAAAGGTCTCCGGTCCAGTGCGGGCGCGGTGTTAGCGCCCGCAGATGCATGTCAGGCGGCGCAGCCGCCGCAACTCATTCAGAGACCTGAAAGGTCTCCGGTCCAGTGCGGGCGCGGTGTTAGCGCCCGCAGATGCATGTCAGGCGGCCGAAGGCCGCCGCAAGTTGTGTGTGAGCCCTAGCTACGCCGGCTGGGCTTCGCTGCCGACGCTGGCGAAGATCGTCGGCAGGTCGACATCGAGCACCCCGAGCAAGGTGTCGACCACCAGCGAGTCGAACTGCGTACCGGCGCAGCGCCGCAGCTCAGCGCGGGCGGCCTCGTCGCTGAGCGGCGCGGCGTAGGCCCGCTCCGAGGTCATCGCCTCATAGGCGTCGCAGGCGAGAATCACCCGCGAGGCGAGCGGGATTGCGTCCCCGGCGAGGCCGTCCGGATAGCCGCCGCCGTCGAAGTGCTCGTGGCTGCAGCGGACGATCTGCGCGACTTGGGCCAGCGCCGGGGCTGAGGAGGCGATCCGCTCCCCGAGGATCGTGTGCTGCTTCATGAACTCCCACTCCTCGTCGTTGAGCGGGCCGGGCTTATCGAGGATCGCGTCGGGAATCGCCACCTTGCCGATGTCGTGCAGCTCCGCCGCCCTGGCAAGCACGATCAGCTCGCCGCGATCCATCCCGAGCCGGTCGCCGACCGCGGCGGCAAGCTCCGAGACGCTGCCGACGTGGCGGCCGAGGTCGGGTTGGCGCTCGCGCAGCGCTCGCAGCAACACCGCCTTCGCTTGGCCGCCGGCGGAGAGGCGTCGCGAGTCCTTCTGCGCGTACATGCGCTTGTCGGCGATCTGAAGCGCCGCCGGCGCGGTCGTGGCCTCGTCAGGAAGCCTCACCGACCCGTGCGAGCTGCCGACCCGAAAGCCCTCGCCGTGCGCGGATAGCGCCGCAGCCGCCCGCTTGACGAACTTCTCGCCTGAGCCGCCCGGCAGCATCACGCAGAACTCGTCGCCGCCGATCCGGTAGGCGCTCCCGCCCGGAACCGCCGCCACCAAACGCGCCCCGAGGCGGCTCAACAGAGCATCCCCGGCCGGATGTCCGAAGCTGTCGTTGTAGGCCTTGAAGCCGTCGAGGTCGAAGATCGCCAGGATCTGAGGGCGTCGGGCGACGAGGGCGGCGCGCAGGTCCTCGAGCAGCTTGCCGCGGTTCTCCAGCCCGGTCAGCGGGTCGGTCTCGATCCGCTTTACGAGCAGCTGGTTCTCGTTCATCGTCAGCACGAAGCGGGCCACGATCAGGACCAGGGTCGCGGCAGCGACGATCTCGGCCAGCGGGTTGACCGGCTGCAGCGGGCTGAGCGCGAAGCGAATCGCGATCAGCAGCGTGAATCCGGCCGGCACGACGACTGCCCGCCAGCCGCGGGCGACGGTGACGGCCCGGCGCCGAACCGGCTGCCAGGCCGCGAAGGCGAGCAGGACGGCGCCCAGCGGCCAGAGCAGGTCGACCCAGCCGCCCGGCGAGTAGGAGCCGAGATACGCCTGGTATGAGTAGACGCCGTCGGCGAAGGCGCTGGTCGCAAGCCCGAGGACGATCAAGGTCCAGGAGCGGCCTGGGATACCGCGGATCACGACCAGCAGCGCGGCCGCGAAGGAAACGGTGAGGATGTCGCCAAGCGGATAGGCGATCGACGCGGCCAGCGACAGTCCGCTGGCGTCGGCCCTCTGCAGAACGAAATCGAGCAGCAGCTCGATCCCGAGCATCGTCATCGCCAGCGCCGCGATCGCGCCGTCGATCCAGGTCGCCGCGGGAACCCTGGGGAGGCGCGCCCGGACAAGCAGCGCCATCCCGGCGAAGACCAGCGGGTAGAAGGCGAGATAGCCGATGTCGGCGAGCGAGGGAAACGGATCCGGCCCCGGTCCCTGCACGACCGCGGTCCAGTAGACGTCGGCGAGCGCCCAAAACAGCAGCGCCGCGCCGATCAGTCCCCAGGCGCTGCGCTCGGCGCCGACCAGCGCGAAGCGCGAGAGGCAGAGGCCCGCTGAGCCCAGCATCACGCCGTCATAGACCCAGTTGTCGAACAGCGAGCCGTCCTCGCTGAGCCCGAACAGGTAATGGGCCGCGAGCAGGGCGAGGCCGGCCGCGAGGGCTGACTGGGCGGCGACCACCGAGCGTCGCTGCGGATGTCGGGCATGGGTGGGCATTCGGCTGGCGCCGTTGGCGTGACTTCTCTATCGGCCCCGCCCGTCAGCCCTTGAGCGGTGGCCGTGCCCGGCGCCAGCCGCGCCGGTTAGTTGAACACCGTCACGTAGAGCTTCGAGTTGTTGAACAGGGCGGTTCCGCCGCCGGACCCGCTGTAGCGCAGCGAGAACGTGTGCTTGCCCGCCCCCGGCGAGTACACCAGCCAGCCGCCACGCAGCTGCCCGTTGACGCCGCTCTGGTTGCCCGTCCCGGGCGCCGTGAAGTGATCGGTGGGCTGGGCGCTGCTTCCGCCGATGATCTGCGGCGAGTTGGGCGCGCTTGCCGCCTCGAAGAGGTGGACTCGGGCCTCGGCGTTGGGTCCGCCGCCGACTTGCTGCAGGTAGGTCTCGGCGAAGATCCCCACCAGGCCGCCCTTCGGGACCTTCACGGTGACGCTGGGGCCACCGAGGTCGACGGGCGAGTTGGACGTCGTCGACACGGTCGAGCTCAGCACCCTTGACTTCATGACGTCGGTCTTGAACGGGTCGACGGCGCCCGGGTGAATATCGCCCCGCTTCACGTTCTTCGGCTTGATGTCGTTCGAGCTCACCGAGTTGCGACCCGGGAGCGCCACCGCCACTCCGCCCAGCGCCGCGACCAGGGCCACTACAGCCACGACCATCGCCGGTGAAGGCAATCTCTTCAGCTTCCGCATCGTCTCCTCACCCTCCGTCGGTTGCCTGCGTTCCCCCTCTGCAAAAAACACGCTGCGCCGAAGGGGGTTGCGGCGGGCGCAGCGGGCCTGGCTCAGCCGCTGGACGCGCCGACCGCCTCGGTGCTGGCGACGAAGGCGGCGATCGCATCGGCCAGCCGCTCGGGCTGGTCGAACGGGAGGAAGGTCTTCGCGTCGGCGATCGTCTCCAGCCGAGCGTTCGGGATCGTCTGCGCCAGGCGTCGCGCGTCAGAGAGCTTGAAGACGCGGTCCTCCGGGGCCCAGGCGAGCAGCGTCGGGCGATCGAACTCGGCGAGTCGCCGCGCTGCCTCGAGCGTGTAGCGCTTGTTCATTCCGGCGGTCACCTTGGCGGTGTCGCGGTTGACCGCCGGGTCGCTCTGCGAGGGCTCCATCCAGCTGTCCACGAGCTCGCGGGGGATCGGTCGCTTTGCGAACGGTGCGAAAGCCGCTCGGCGCAGGGCGGGCACCCGGAACGGCAGCCCGATCGCCGTCATCGCACCGGGCAGCCTGGCCAGCGGCGGCAGCAGCTTGAAGACCGAGGGCGGGAAGTTGTCGTAGGTGTCGCAGTTGGTCAACACCAGGCGGCCGACGCGCTGCGGCCGCGTGGTGACCAGGACCTGCGACATCGCGCCGCCGCTGTCGTTGGCGACGATCGTGACCGCCGAGAGGTCAAGCGCCGCCATGAACTCGTCGATGATCGCGGCGATCCCGGGCGGCGAGAGGTCCGCGTCCGGGTTCATCGCCGTGCGCTGTGCGCCGAGCGGCCAGTCCGGGAGCAGGCAGCGGTGCGAGTCGGCGAGCCGCTCGGCGGTCTCGGTCCAGAGCCGGCCGTCAACCAGGTAGCCGTGCACGAAGACAATCGGCTCGCCTTCGCCGATCTCGCGATAGCGGATGCTGCCCTGGGGAAGCTCAATCTCTTGGCTGCGAATCACGATTCCCTCCGAGTCACGGTTCCCTCTTCCGGACCAGGCTAGCGGCCGTCGCTAGAATTGATCACGATGAAGACCTCGATCCATCCCGAGTACGTGCTCGCCAACGTGCACTGCTCGTGCGGCAACCAGTTCTACACGCGGTCGACGCAGTCCGACCTTCACGTGGAGATCTGCTCGGCGTGCCATCCCTTCTACACCGGCAAGCAGAAGCTGGTCGACACCGGAGGACGGGTTGAGCGCTTCCAGCGCCGCGCCGCGAAGCGGTCGAAGTCCGGCAAGTAGACCTCCGAGCCCTGGGGAGGGCGAAACTTTGATGGCAGGCCCGGCGACGGGGACGGAAGGAAACGGGGCGGGGCCCGACGCCGAGCGGATGCCCGACGGAGCCCTGGTCGCGAAGCGCGACGCGCCGGTCGGCGGACAGGCGGTGCTCGAGGGCGTGATGATGCGCGGCGTCTCGGTTTGGGCCGTCGCGGTCCGCAAGCCCGAGGGTGACATCGACGTCACCTCGGAGCCGCTGGTTTCCTGGGCGAAGCGCCATCGAGTCCTGCGCTGGCCGGTGATCCGCGGCGTCGTCGCGCTCGGAGAGTCGCTGAAGATCGGCTTCCGGGCCCTGGCGATCTCCGCAAACGCGCAGCTCGACCCCGAAGAGCAGGAGGAGATCGGTGGCTTCGCATGGGGCGCGACGATCGTGCTTTCGCTGGTGCTCGCGATCGGGCTCTTCTTCGTGATCCCGGTCGGGGCGACGAGCCTGATCAAGGACCAGCTCGGCTCAGCGGTGTTGTTCTGGCTGGTCGAGGGAATCCTGCGCACCGCGATCTTCATCGGCTACATCGTCCTGATCAGCCGCCTTTCCGATTTGCGCCGGGTATTCGAGTACCACGGCGCCGAGCACAAGACGATCTCCTGCTACGAGGCCGAGGACCGGCTGATCCCGGCGCGAGCGAAGCTCTACTCGCGGCTGCATCCGCGCTGCGGCACGAGCTTCTTGCTGATCGTGATGGTGCTGGCGATCTTCGTCTTCGCGCCGATCGGGCTGCCCGCCTGGTACTGGCTGCTCGCGTCGCGGATCCTTGGCATCCCGCTGATCGCCGGGCTCTCCTATGAGGTGATCAAGTGGGCCGGCCGCAACCGCAGCAAGCGCTGGGTGCGGGCGCTGATGTGGCCGGGCCTGATGCTTCAGAACCTCACCACCCGCGAGCCCGACGAGTCACAGCTCGAGGTCGCGATCGCTGCGCTGGATGCCGTGCTGGCGGTCGAGACGCCGGAGCAGGCCGCATCCGAGGCGCCGATAGAGATCGTCGCTTAGCGCGAAGCGCGCAAGAATCAGGCTCATGATCGATCAGCTGGTCGAGCAGATCGAGGCCCGCTTCGCCGCGCTCGAGCGCGAGATGTCCGACCCGACCGTGATCGGGGATCGTGTGCGCTACGCCGAGGTCGGCCGCGAGTACCGCGAGCTGGAGCCGGCCCGCAAGCTGGCCCACGAGTACCGGATGCTGCGCGACGACCTCGAGGGTGCGCGCGAGCTGCTCGCCGAGGACGGCGACGACAGCTACCTGCGCAAGGTCGTCGATGAGGCCCCGGCGCGGATCAGCGAGCTCGAGGAGGAGATCCGCCTGGCGATGGTCGAGCGCGACCCCAACGACGCCAAGAACGTCCTGGTCGAGATCCGCGCCGGCACCGGCGGCGACGAGGCCGGCCTGTTCGCGGGCGACCTCTACAAGATGCTGACCCGTTACGCCGATCTGCGCGGCTTCGAGACCGAGGTTCTCTCCCAGTCGGCGGCCGAGGTCGGCGGCTTCAAGGAGGTCACCTTCGCGATCAAGGGCGAAGGGGCCTACTCGGTGTTCAAGTACGAAGGGGGCACCCACCGGGTGCAGCGGATCCCCAAGACCGAGTCGCAGGGCCGTATCCACACCTCCACCGCGACCGTCGCGGTGCTGCCTGAGGCCGAAGAGGTCGAGGTCGAGGTCGACGAGAACGACCTCCAGATCGACACCTACCGCTCCTCCGGGCCGGGCGGCCAGTCGGTGAACACGACCGACTCCGCGGTGCGGATCACCCACAAGCCGACCGGCATCGTTGTCTCGATGCAGGACGAGAAGTCTCAGCGCCAGAACCGGGAGCGGGGGATGCGCGTCCTGCGGGCCCGGCTGCTGGAGCGAATGCTCGCCGAGCAGCAAGCCGAGATCGCGTCCGAGCGTCGCGCCCAGGTCGGCACCGGCGAGCGCTCCGAGAAGATCCGCACCTACAACTTCCCCCAGGGCCGGGTCACCGATCACCGCGTCAAGCACACTTCCCACAACCTCGACGGGGTGCTGAGCGGGGAGCTGCACGAGTTCAGCGAGCAGCTCTCTTCCGAGGAGAAGCGCCTCCGCCTCGAACAGCAGGCAAGCGGCAGCGAGAATGCCTGACCGATGAGCGCCGTGCGGGCATCCGATCGGGTCGCGGATGCGCTCGGCGCCGCGATCGACGCCCTCGCCGCGGCCGGGGTCGAGTCGCCGCGGCTAGACGCGGAGCTGATGCTGGCGGCGGCCGCGGGCACCGAGCGGGCGCGGCTGATCGCCGCGCCGGAGGCGGGAGTCGAGCCTGCGGCGGCGCGCGCCTTCGGCGCCATGGTGCGGCGCAGATTGCGCCGCGAGCCGCTCGCCTACATCCTCGGGGGGCGCTGGTTTCGCGACATCGAGCTGCGGGTCGACTCACGGGTCCTGATCCCGCGCCCCGAGACCGAGCTGCTGGTCGAGATCGGGGTCGAGCTGGCTCCGGCCCGGGCGCTTGACGTTGGCACCGGCAGCGGCGCAGTTGCGTTGGCGCTGGCCGCGGAGGTCGATGGGGTTGAGGTCGTTGCCACTGACAGCTCGCCCGGAGCGCTGGCGCTGGCGGCCGAGAACGCCGCGCGGCTCGGGTTCGCCGAGAGGGTGAGCTTCGCGCCGGGCATGCTTCCCGAGGAGCGCGGCTTCGACCTCCTGCTCGCCAACCTGCCCTACGTCGCCGAGGCCGACTGGCCTGGGCTGGCCCCGGAGATTCGCGACTGGGAGCCGCGCGAGGCGCTGCTCGCCGGAGCCGACGGCCTGGACGCGATCCGGGAGCTGCTCCAGGCGCTCAGTGAGGCGACGTTGAGCGGTAAGCCTCTCGCCGAGGCCCTGGCACTGGAGGTGGGGGCGCGACAGGCAGCGAGGGTGGAGGAGATGGTGGCCGCCGCGGGGTATCCCCGCACCGAGGCGCGGGATGACCTCGCGGGCATCCCCCGAGTCGTGATCGGCCGACGAACAGATGGGCACTGAGGGGAAGGCAGAGCGATGAGGGGAAAACGCATCAAGTCGCTTGTTGCAGCCGCGACGGTGGGGGCTCTCCTTGCTCTCACTGCCGTCTTTTTCGTCCCTTCGCTCAGCTCCGGGCGTGCCCTCGCCAAGTCCCCATTCGCCTGGCGCGGCGTGATTCAAGGCCAATACGGGCCCCAGTTCAGCGCCCCGCAGCGGCGCCGCCTGCTGCGCTTCATCGCTCGCAACGGCTTCAACGCCTACGTGCAGGCGCCGAAGGGGGACCCCTACCAGCGAACGCTCTGGCGCGATCCCTATCCGCCCGCCCGCCAGGCCAGCTTCGATGCCGAGATCGCGCTCGCGTCGCGGCTCGGCATCGCCTGGATTCCCAACCTCAGCCCCGCCGCGCCCCGCTACGCGAGCCCCGGTGACGCGCCGCCGCCGGGCACGGCGCCGAGCTCGCCGATCTGCTTCTCCAGCGACGCTGACCTGGACCAGTTGCTCGCCAAGCTGGAGCCCTTCCAGGCGGCTGGATCGCGAGCCTTCATGGTCAGCTTCGACGACGTCAAGCGCCGCTTTAGCTGCGCGGCGGACGCGGCCGCCTACGGCGATGGAGCCCGCGCCTTCGGCCGCGCCACAGCCGACCTGCTCGACCGCCTCTACGTGCGCCTGCGCGATCGCGAACCGGCTGCCCGCTTGCTCACCGTCACCTCCGACTACAAGGGCATCGCAGACAGCGATTACCTGCGCGGCTTTCGGGAGCGACTCGCCGCCGGAATCGAGGTGATGTGGACCGGCAAGGAGACCGAGTCGCGGCCCTTCACCCCGCAGCAGGCGGATCGATACGGCCGATTGGTCGGCCGGGCGCCGATCGTCTGGGAGAACTGGACTACAAATGACGTTCTCGGAGGCGATTCGGACTGGCCTGCCCGGATCTTCCTCGGCCCCTACGCGCGCCGCGCCGACGTCGCCGGCCACGTGCGGGGCTTCTTCTTCAACCCCGCCAACCAGCCGGACCTCAACTTCCTGCCCCTGGCGACGGCGGGCAGCTGGATGCGTCACCCGGGCCGCTACCGGCCGCGCCGCGCCTTCCTGCGCGCGACCCGCGGCCTCGCCGGGCGCCAGGCGCCGACGCTGCGCGCCTTTGCCGAGGCCAACTACTCGAGCACGCTGCGCCGCAGCGACGAGGCGCCGACCCTGAAGCGGCTGATCCGTCGCTTCCTGGGCGCCCGCGACCGCCAGAGGCAGAGCGCCCGCGACGGCCGGAATCGGCGTGTCGGCGAGCGAAGGCACGCCGCCCGCGAAGCCGCGACCCGCCTGCGTCACGAGCTGCGTCTCGCCGCCGGCGCCCGCCGCCGCCTGCGGCGCGTCGGCGGCCTGCGCCCCTTCGTGCGCCAGGCGCGTCCCTTCCTGCGCTCGGTGCGTCTCAACGCCCGCGCCGGGCTGATCGCGACGGACCTTCTGCAGGCCAGGCACCGCGGGCCACGCCGCCATCTGCGCCACCGCCTGCACCGGGCCCTGCGCCGCGCGGCGCGCTGGCCTTCGCAGAGCTTCGGGTCGCGGAGCCGGCTCAACGGGCTGACCGGCAACGTGATCGACCGCTTCGTCGCCAGCGTGCGCCACCGCGACCGCCGGCGGCGATGAGCAAGGCGGTCTCGCGGCGATGAGCGAGCAAGTCTCGGTCGCCCGCGACGGGACGGAGGCGGCGCGCGCGGCCCTGGAGCGATGCCTCGGCGCCGGCGGGGTTGCCGTCTTCCCCGCCGACGGCCTCTACGGCCTCGCCTGCGACCCGCTCGACGAGGCCGCCGTGCGGCGGATCCATGCCCTGAAGGGACGCGACGATCGCAAGCCCTCGGCGGTGATGTACTTCTCGCCCCTGGCGATGCGGGAGCTGGTCGAGGAGATGGGATCGCGGACCAGCGAGGCGGCCGGGAAGCTGCTGCCCGGGCCGGTGACCCTGGTGATCTCCAACCCGCGACGACGCTACCCGCTTGCCTGCCGCGAGGACCCGGAGCGCCTCGGCATTCGCCTCATCGATGGGCCGCTTGCGGGAGCGATGACGCCGATCTTCCAGAGCAGCGCCAACCGCAGCGGCGAGCCGGCACCCTCGCGGTTCGAGGACTTGGCACCTGAGATCGTCGCCGGCGCCGACCTGGCGATCGACGGGGGAGAGCTGAGCGGCCGACCCTCGACCGTCATCGACCTCACGGAGCTCGATGCGACCGGCGCTTGGCGAATTCTGCGCGAGGGCGGCCTGCCGGCAGTTGCGCTCAACGATGTGCTCGGTTGAGGAGCGCCCCGGTCGTCCTATGCGTTACTCAGTCGCGTTGCGCTGACGGTCGCCGGCCTCGGCGACCGCAGCCAGCGCTTCCTCCAATTCCGCGAAGACGAGGCAGCGAACCGCCTTGCCGTCGCGCAGCCGCCAGGCCATCACCCCTTCCTGTCCGGCCTCGATCCCGGTCGCCCGGCCGCGGGCGCTCATCGCGAACGGGATGACGACCCAGTCCCTGATCTCACGGAACTCCTTCGGCTCGACCCGAATCTCCTCCATCACCTCGAAGAAGGACTCGAAGTAGCGCCGCATCCCCGCCCGGCCGCGGTAGGTGTCCGGCTCGGCGGCGAGCCCCGGCGGCGTGGTGAGCTCGAAGTCCGGTGCGAGCAGCGGAAGCATCGCCTTGTAGCCGTTCCTCGTGTAGTCCTCGAAGCCCTTTCGCATCACCTCGACGTTGGACGCGGCCGTCCCCGCGCCCGGAGTTGATCGGGATTTCGACATCGATTCAGCGTAGTGCGCCGCTGCTATCGTCGCGGCCGTGCCCGGCGAGCTGCCCGAAGACTTCCAAGGCGCCCCTCTGAGCGAGGTCGATCCAGAGATCGCGCAGGTGCTGCGGCGCGAGCTGGAGCGCCAGCAGAGCACCCTGGAGATGATCGCCTCGGAGAACTTCGTTCCCGGCGCGGTGCTCGAGGCGGCCGGCTCGGTGCTGACCAACAAGTACGCCGAGGGGTACCCGGGCCGCCGCTATTACGGCGGCTGCGAGGAGGTCGACGTCGCCGAGCAGCTGGCGATCGACCGCGCCCGGGCGCTGTTCGGCGCCGAGCACGCCAACGTGCAGCCGCATGCCGGCGCGCAGGCGAACAACGCCGCCTACATGGCGCTGCTTGAGCCCGGCGACACGATCATGGGGATGGCGCTCGACCACGGTGGTCATCTCACGCACGGGATGAAGCTCAACCTCTCCGGAAAGCTCTACGAGGTCGTCGCCTACCACGTGCGCCGCGAGGACCATCTCGTCGACATGGAGGAGGTCGAGCGGCTCGCGACCGAGCGGCGGCCGAAGCTGATCGTCGCCGGTTGGTCCGCCTACCCTCGTCAGCTTGACTTCGCCGCCTTCCGCGAGATCGCCGACTCGGTCGGCGCGAAGCTGATGGTCGACATGGCGCATTTCGCCGGCCTGGTCGCGGCGGGCGAGCACCCCAACCCGGTTCCGCATGCGCACGTCACCACGACGACGATCCACAAGACGCTCGGCGGCCCGCGCAGCGGGATGATCCTCTGCGAGGAGGAGCTGGCCAAGGACATCGACCGCTCGGTCTTCCCCGGCCAGCAGGGCGGCCCGCTGATGCACGTCATCGCCGCCAAGGCGGTGGCGTTGGGGATCGCGGCGAGCGAGCCGTTCAAGGCACGCCAGCGGCAGACGATCGCCAACGCGAAGGCGTTTGCGGCCGGGCTCCAGGAGGGTGGGGTGGAAGTGCTCACGGGGGGCACCGACGTGCACCTGGTGCTCGTCGACCTCACCGCGACGGGCCTCGACGGCAAGACGGCGGAGACGCGCCTCGAGGAGGTCGGGATCACCGTGAACCGCAACGCGATCCCGTTCGACGAGCGCCCGCCGATGAACCCCTCCGGCCTGCGGATCGGGACCCCTGCCCTGACCACTCGCGGCCTCGTCGAAGAGGACATGCGCGAGATCGCCGAGGTGATCTCGATCGCGCTCACCGAGCGCTTCGACTCCGAGCGCGAGGCGCTTGCCGAGCGCACCCAGGCGCTCACCGAGCGCTATCCCCTCTACCCGCAGCTCTCGGCCGTCACAGCTGCGTAAGGCTTGGGAGCCGCGGCGCTCTGGAGGTCGCTCCCGGCGCCGCAGCGGCGCTGGATAGTCATCAACGCGCTGCTGGTGACGGCGCTGATCAACCTCGTCGTCAACGCGGCGATCGCCTGGCTGTTCACCCGCGGCCAGCCCGACGTTCCCTTCTGGGCCCGGCCCCTCTCGGAGACCAGCACCCTCGGCGACACCCTGGGAACGATCTTCGTGCTGCCGCTGATCACCGGTCTGCTGGCGACGACCGCGGTCTGGACCGAGCTGCGAGACGGCGCCCTTCCCCAGCTTCAGCTTCCCGAGCCCTATGCTCGCCGGCTCGCCAAGCTGCCGCCGCCGCGACTACGGCGCGCGGTCGCCTTCGGGGTGTTCAGCTTCGTCCTCGTCGCGCCGCCGGTGGCCGCGATCCTGGCGCTGATCGACCTCGGCACGATCAGCTGCGGTCACTTCATCGCCTTCAAGGCCGCCTTCGGGATCTGCCTTGGTGCGCTGGTGACCCCGATCATCGCCCTGGTGGCGATGACCGATGAGCCGCGGACATGATGGATGCGAAGGTTTGCGGCCGCCGATGAGAGTCTGGGTCGACATGAGCGCTCCGGCGCATGTGCTGGTGCTGCGCCCGATCATCGAGCGCTTCCAAGCCGCCGGGCACGAGGTCGAGGTGACCTCGCGCGAGTACACGCAGACCCAGCAGCTGCTCGAGCTGCACGGCATCGAGCACACTCCGATCGGCCGCCACGGTGGCGCCTCGCGGGCCCGCAAGCTGGCCCGGCTGATGCACCGAACGACGCGGATGCGGCGCTTCGGGAAGGGCCGCGAGTTCGACCTCGCCCTCGCCCACGGCTCCTATGACCTGGCGATGGCGGCGCGCTGGCTGGGGATCCCGGAGGCCAACATGCACGACTACGAGTACGCCTCCACCCAGCACCACATCGGCTGTCGGCTTGCGACCCGGGTGATCTTCCCCGACTCGGTCCCAGCGCAGCGACTGCGGCGCTTCGGGGTCCGCCCCGAGAAGCTTCACCAGTACCCGGGCCTGAAGGAGGAGTACTACCTTTCGGACTTCGAGCCTGATCCCGACGCGCTCCGCAGGCTTGGCGTCGACGAGGAGCGCATCGTGGTCATCGTCCGGCCCCCGCCTGATGTCTCCCTCTATCACCGCAAGTCAAACCCCCTCTTTCCGCAGGTGCTCGCCCACGTCGGCAGCCTCCCCGAGGTGCACGCCGTCGTGCTGCCGCGCACCGATGCCCAGCGCGCCTACGTCGGCAACCTGGACCTGCCCTCCGTGATCGTCCCCGAGCAGACCGTCGAGGCGCAGAGCCTGGTCGCGCTTGCCGACCTGGTCGTCTCCGCCGGCGGGACGATGAACCGCGAGGCAGCTGCCCTCGGCACTCCCGTCTATACGACCTACGGCGGCCGGCTCGGCGGGGTCGACGAGGCGCTGATCCGCTCCGGCCGCCTGCGTCCGCTCACCGATCCGCGGGCCCTGGAGCTCAACAAGCGCGTCGGCGCCGGCGAGGCGACGCGGCGCGACCCGCAGCTGCTGGTCGAGATGATCGAGGGGACGCTTCAGTGAAGCCCGCGGTCAGCGCTGGTGCGGGCGCCGCCGCGGTTGCGGGGCCGACCGAGTCGCTGGCCGAGCGCTATGCGCGGATGGCCCACGTCGACGAGGGTCGCGGCATCGACATCCCCCTCCGCGGCCTCGACGTCCTGCTCTCCGGCCTGGCACTGCTGGTGCTCTCGCCGGTGCTGGCGCTGGTCGTGTTGGCGATCGCGATCAGCTCCGGGAGGCCGGTTCTCTACAAAGGCCGGCGGGTCGGCAAGGCGGGGCGGGTGTTCGGGATGTACAAGTTCCGCACCCTGGCCGCGGACGCCGAGACCCGCCTCGGCCCCTACCTCGGCGAGGAGCTGACCAGGCGCACCGAGGACGAGGTGACGACGGTCGGCCGGGCGCTGCGGGCCGTGCACCTGGACGAGGTCCCGCAGCTCTGGAACGTGCTGCGCGGCGAGATGAGCATCGTCGGACCGCGCCCGATCCGGCCCGCCTTCTTCGAGGAGCTCTGCGAGCGCGTGCCGCAGTACTGGCAGCGGCTCGTGGTGCGCCCGGGGGTCACCGGCCTCGCCCAGGTGCGGCTGACCCGCGAGGAGGACTGGGCCGACAAGCTCTCCCACGACATGGAGTACATCGCCGACCGCTCGGTGAGCTTCTACCTGCGCATCACCATGGTGACCGCGGCGCGGGTCGTGCGGCGAGCATTTCGCCGCGGCTGACCGCCGAGAGCGGTTCGTAGACTGGCCGCATGTGCGGGATCTGCGGCCTCGTCCGCCTCGATGGCGCCTCGACTCCCGATCCCGCGGCGCTGGCCGCGATGAGCGAGACGCTCGTCCATCGCGGCCCTGACAGCGACGGCATCGCCATCGACGGGCCGGTCGGGCTGGCGGTGCGGCGCCTCTCGATCATCGATCTCGCCGGAGGCGATCAGCCGATCTCGAACGAGGACGGGACCGTCACCGTGGTCCAGAACGGCGAGATCTACAACTACCGCGAGCTGCGCGAACGGCTGCAGCGCGGCGGGCACCGGTTCTCGACCCACAGCGACACCGAGGTGCTCGTGCACCTCTACGAGGAGCGCGGGCCCGCATTCGTCGAGGAGCTGCGCGGGATGTTCGCGATCGCGCTCTGGGACTCGCGGTCGCGCCGCCTGTTGCTCGCCCGCGATCGCTTCGGGATCAAGCCGCTCTACTACCGCGAGGCGGGCGGGACGCTCTCCTTCGCCTCGGAGCTGAAGGCGCTGCTGCGCCAGCCCGGCTTCAAGCGCGAGATCGACCTCGACGCGCTGCAGGCATTCCTCGCCTTCAACTCGATCCCGGCCCCGCTGACGATCTTCAGCGAGGCTCGCAAGCTGCCCGTCGGCCATCTGCTGCTCTGGGAGGGCGCCGGGATCGAGCAGCGCGGCTACGCGCGCCCGCGGCCGGCGCCCGCCACCGAGCTTCGCTCCGAGCGCCCCGAGGAGCTCGCCGCCGAGCTGCGCGAGCGGCTGCGCGACTCGGTCCGCGCCCATCTCGTCGCCGACGTGCCGGTCGGGGTGCTGCTCTCCGGCGGCATCGACTCCTCGGCGTTGACCGCGCTCGCCTCCGAGCAAAGCTCGGCGCCGGTCAGCACCTTCTCGATCGGCTTTGAGGAGGGCTCCTTCGACGAGCTGGGGAGCGCCCGCCTGATCGCCGATCGCTACGCCACCGACCATCACGAGCTGGTCCTGCGCCCCGACGCCGCCGAGCTTCTGCCGCGCCTCGTCGAGGCGTTCGACGAACCGTTCGCGGACTCCTCGGCGCTGCCCACTTACCTCGTCTCGGAGCTCGCGGCGGGCTCGGTCAAGGTCGCGCTCTCGGGCGAGGGTGGAGACGAGCTGTTCGGCGGCTACTACACCTACGTCGCCGATCTGCTCGCGCGCCGCGTCGGCCCGCTGGCGAGCGCGGTCGCCCCGCTCGTGCGCCGGCTGCCGAGCTCCTCGGCGCGGGTCAGCTTCGACTACAAGGCGAAGCGGTTTGTCGCCGGTGCCGGGCTACCGCCGCTGGAGCGCCACCACGCCTGGAAGGAGATCTTCTCCCCTGACGCGCGGGCGACGCTGCTGCGCCCCGAGCGGCGCGGCGCCGCCGACCCGCTGGGGATCTACCGGGAGCGCTACGCGGAGACCGACGGCGCTGAGCCCCTCGCGCGGTTGCAGGACGTCGATCTGGGCATCTACCTGGTCGACGATCTGCTCGTCAAGACCGATCGGGCCAGCATGGCCCACTCGCTGGAGACGCGGGTGCCGTTCCTGGATCCCGAGGTCGCAGACCTCGCGCTCGCGCTGCCGACCAACCTCAAGGTGCGCGGCTTTGCCAAGAAGCGCCTCCTGCGCCAGGCGCTGGCGCCAATGCTGCCCGACGCGATCCTGGGGGCGCGCAAGCAGGGGTTCTCGATCCCGGTCGCAGCCTGGCTGCGCGGCGACCTGCAGGGGTTCGCGCGCGAGGTGCTCAGCGCCGAGACCGTGGTCCGGCAGGGGTTCTTCGAGCCACGCGCCGTCGAGGCCGTGATCGACGAGCACGTGAACGGAAAAACCGACCTCAGCCGCCAGATCTGGGGCCTGATGAGCTTCACTCTCTGGTTCGATACCTACGCACGAGTCGAGGAGGCCGCCTCGGCATAGGGAAGAATTCGCGTTGTTGGACGTCACTGACGCGGTTCTCTCGTTCGTTCTCGCCGCCGCGCTGGCCTGGCTGCTCGTGCCGGTCACGGAGTCGATTGCGCGCAGGCTGGGGGCGATCGACCTGCCGAATCCCCGCGGCCTGCACGACCAGCCGACACCGCGACTGAGCGGCCTGGCGATCCTCGTCGCGGTGCTTGTCGCCGGCTTGATCTGGCTGCCCTGGAACGCCGAGACGCGGGCGATCCTCGCTGGCGCGGTGCTGATCACCGCGGTCGGAGCGCTCGACGACACCATCGACCTCCCGGCGGGAGTGAAGCTGTCGGGCCAGACCATCGCGGTGCTGATCCCGGTGCTCGCCGGGATCCGGGTCGAGGACACCACGATCCCCTTCGTCGGGCAATTCACGCTCGGCTGGGTCTCCTACCCACTGACCGTGATCGGGGTGGTGGCGGTGATCAACATGATCAACTTCGCCGACGGCGTCGACGGCCTCGCATCCGGGGTCTGCGTGATCTCCGGGATCGCCTTCGCGATCATCGCCCTCTCCCTCGACCGTGACGCCGCCGGCGTGCTCGCCGCGCTCACCGCCGGCGCCGCGCTCGGCTTCCTGCGCCATGGATTCCCCCCGGCGTCGAGCTTCATGGGTGACACCGGCTCCAACCTGCTCGGCTATCTGCTCGGCATGATCGCCGTGCAGGGCGCCTTGAAGACCAACGCGGTGATCGCGCTGCTGTTCCCCCTATTCGTGCTCGCGGTGCCGATCCTCGACACCACCTTCGTGGTCGCGAAGCGGATCCGCTACCGGAAGCCGGTCTATCTGGCCGACCGCTGGCACTTTCATCACCGGATGGCCAACATCGGCTTCTCGCAGCGCCGCACCCTCGCCTACCTATACGGCTGGACTCTGATCTTCGCCGGCCTGGCCCTGGCGCTGCGCTTCATCCCCTACCACCGCCACGGCCACACCCATGCCGGCTGGATGGCGCTGATCGTCGCCTGCGGCGTCTTCGCTCTGGCGGCCAGCGTCTACCTCGTCTACGTGCTCGAGATCCTGAAGCTGCGCCGGGTCCGGCTCGATCAGCTGCGTGGCCTGCGCACGGCAGCGGGGCGGCCGACGCCGGCTCCCGAGCAGGTCGACGCCGGGGTCGCCGAGGAGCTCGAGACCGGCAGCTTCCCGACCGTCGACCCGGAGACCGGCGAGTTCGAATCGGTTAAGTAGGGCCGCGAAACGAAGTGGAGCGGCACATGCATGTCAGGCGGCCGTAGGCCGCCGCAAGAGCCTTAGTAGGGCCGCGAAACGAAGTGGAGCGGCACATGCATGTCAGGCCGCGAAGCGGCCGCAAGAGCTTTAGTAGGGCCGCGAAACGAAGTGGAGCGGCACATGCATGTCAGGCCGCGAAGCGGCCGCAAGAGCTTTAGTAGGGCCGCGAAACGAAGTGGAGCGGCACATGCATGTCAGGCCGCGAAGCGGCCGCAAGAGCTTGCTGCCCAGCGGCATCGCTCAGACTGCGTCTCGGATATAGTCGCCTGGCCGCTGGAGCGACGTATCTCCGCGAATTTCTCCGCCGGAGATGCCACGCGACGGCGGTTCTCGTCCCTTCGTGCCCGTAACGACCGCAATTGCCAGGCCGTCCCACTCGACACTCCGATGAATCGGCGTCCCTCCACGGGAGCCGACGCGGCGGCTGCGGGCTTCATGCTGATCGCCGCGATGCTGATCTGCGCCGCCGCGGGCTTCGGGCTTGGATCGCTGCTCGGCCTTGGCGTCCCGATCGGCATCGCCGGACTGTTCGTGGGCCTCGTCGTTGGATTTCGCCTTGTCTACGCTCGCTATAGACGGATCTGATCGCGTCCCGGGCAGCCGGTTTGCCGCAGCGGTCCGCTTCCTGGACCTCGCGCTCCTGGCGCTGGCGCTGCCGGTCTTCCTGCTCGGCGGGCTGCCGATGCTCGGCTACGCGGTCGCGGGCGCGGCCTGGCTCCTGACCCGCGTGATCCAGCTCGCGGCCGAGCGTCAGGCGCGCGGAAGCCTCGCACGCGGGAATCGGCGCTCGGCGATGGGCGCCGTTGCGCTGGCAAGGCTCGGACGCGTCTGGCTGGTCGCACTGGCGGTGTTGCTGGTCGGGATCGCTGACCGCGAGTCGGGACTCGCGGCGGCGGTGCTCTCCGCCGCCCTGTTCACCACCTATCTCGCCGCCCAGGGAATCGCCCATCTCGTCGACCGGGAGCTGTCGCAATGAGGACCCGCAGCAAGGTCCTGATCGCCCTCGGCGTCTATTTCGCCGTCTTCATCTTGCTGCTCCTGATCTTCGGAAACGACGGGCGCAACGACGAGTTCAAGCCCCAGAACGAGTTCAAGCTCGACGCCTGGATCCCGATCAAGATCGGCGGGGTCGATCTGAGCATCAACCGCGCCGTCTTCTATCTCGCGCTTGCCAGCGCGCTGACGATCCTGGTGATGGTCTGGATCGCGCGGCGCATGGCGCAGAAGCCGAATCGCGTTCAGACCGCGGTCGAGCTGGCCTACGACCTGACCCGCAACAACATCACCGGCGGCAACCTCGACTCCGCGATGGCGATCAAGTGGTTCCCGTTCGTGGCCACGCTGTTCTTCTTCATCTGGTTCTCGAACGTGATCGGCTATCTGCCCTTGCCGACCAACACCCAGGAGACGGTCGACATCTTCGGGGTGGCGGTTCCCTCCTTTGCGATCTACGCCGCGACCGCGAACATCTCGATGCCGCTGGCCCTGACCCTGGTCGTCTGGATCTCCTACAACCTCGAGGGGATCAGGACGAAAGGGTTCTTCGCCTATTTTGCGAGCTGGCTGCCGGCTGGCCTCGAGGACATGAACCCGATCGGAAAAGCGGCGATCTTCGCGATCGAGGTGATCTCGCACCTCGTGCGCCTGATCTCGCTCTCGGTACGGCTCTTTGCCAACGTCCTCGCCGGCCACCTGCTGCTGCTGTTCATGGGCGGCGGGCTGGCGGTGCTGCTCGGTCTCGCCGCCCTCGGTGCCCTCACCTTTCCGATGGCATTCGCCTTCTTCGTCTTCGAGCTCGGCCTGATCGCCACGCTTCAGGCGTTTATCTTCTCCATCCTCACCGCGATCTACATCGGCGGAGCGACCGCCGAGAGCCACTAGGAAAAAAGGAGCTGTCATGGACCTGTTGCCAATCGTCGCTGCAGTCAGCGACAAGGGCATTACCAACGCCGGCAAGGCGATCGCGCTCGGCGTCGGCGCCGGGCTCGGCTCGATCGGCGCCGGGATCGGCATCGGCATCATCTTCGGCAAGGAGATCGAGTCGGTCGCCCGCCAGCCGGAGATGAAGGACGAGCTGCAGCAGATCCGCTGGCTCGGCTTCGCGCTCACCGAGGCGGTCGCCTTCTACACCTTCATCTTCGGGCTGATCGCCTTCTTCCTCACCCCTTCGGGCTGATCGCGCGAGCATTCCGTGGAACTGATCACTCAAGCCTTGCCCCAGATCCCGTTCGCCGCCAAAGACAGCGGCGGAAGCTTCCTGGTCTCCCCGGGCCTGGGGCTGATGATCTGGACCCTGCTCCTCTTCGGGGTCACGATGTGGGTGCTCAGCAAGGCGGCCTTCCCCCGCATCCAGGCAGCGCTCGACAAGCGGGCGAACGCGATCCGCGACAACATCGAGGCCTCCGAGCGGCAGCGCAAGGAGGCCGACGAGCTGCTCGAGGAGTACCGCCACCGGCTAACCGAGGCGCGCGAGCAGGCCGAGGACATAATCGCCCGCGCCCGCAAGGCCGCAGACACGGCGAAGGCCGAGGCGGCCGAGGACGGCAAGCAGCGCCGCGAGGAGCTGGTCGCCGCGGCACGCCGCGACATCGAAGCCGAGACGCGTCGCTCGCTGCAGCGGATCCGCAGCGAGGTCGCCGACCTCACCGTCGCCGCGACCGAGAAGCTGACCCGCAAGTCGCTCGCCGACGCCGACCAGAAGCGCCTCGTCGAGGACGCGCTCGCCGAGGTCGACTTCTCCGCCCTGGCGCCGGAGGACGGACAAAACGGGCAATGATCGAACTGGGACTAAGCAGGGTGGGCACCACCGCGGCACCCCGGATGCGAAGCGGAGGAGGTGCCGCGTAATGGAGGAGATCGCCCGCGTCTACAGCGAGGCCCTGTTCGAGGTCGCGAAGGAGAAGGGGGAGCTCGACCGCGTCCACGAGGAGCTCACCCAATTCGCCGCGGCGCTCGAGGGCGACCGCGAGATGCAGGTGTTCTTCTTCTCGCCCTACTTCACCTCAGCCGAGAAGCGTGAGGGGCTCGAGCGCGCGGTCAGCGGCGCCAACGAGGAGTTCGTCAACTTCTGTGAGCTGCTGATCGAGAAGCACCGGATGCCGCTGATTTTCCGCGTCCAGCGCCAGTTCGAGGCGGCCTGGAAGCAGGAGAACAGGAAATTGGAGGTGACGGTCACCAGCGCCGTCGAGCTCGAGCCCGAGATCATCGAGCGGGTCGGCGCCGAGATCGAGAAGCAGACCGGGCGCGACGTCGAGCTGCAGAGTGCGGTCGACGGGAACATTCTCGGGGGCATCGTTCTGCAGGTCGGCAACAAGGTCCTCGACGCCAGCATCCGCAATCGCTTGGAGAAACTTCGCAAGACCGTCGCACGAGCGGCGTAAGGAGGGACGTCAGCCGTATGGAGATAAAGCCAGACGAGATCGCGAGCATCCTGCGCCAGCGCATCGAGGGGCTCGACGCCGAGAGCGCCGACCTCTCCGAGGTCGGAACCGTGCTTTCGGTGGGCGACGGGATCGCCCGCGTGCATGGGCTCGACAACTGCATGGCGCTGGAGATGCTCGAGCTGCCCCATGACGTGACCGGGTTGGCGCTCAACCTCGAGGCGGACAACGTCGGGGTCGTGCTGTTCGGCGAGTGGGACAAGATCGTCGAGGGAGACACGGTCAAGCGCACCAACCGCCTGCTCGAGATCCCGGTCGGCGAGGAGCTGCTCGGCCGCATGGTCGACCCTCTGGGGCGCCCGCTCGACGACAAGGGCGAGATAGACGCCTCCGAGACCCGCCCTGCCGAGTTCAAGGCGCCGGGTGTGGTGCAGCGCCAACCGGTCACCGAGCCCGTGCAGACGGGGCTGAAGGCGGTTGACGGAATGATCCCGATCGGCCGCGGGCAGCGCGAGCTGATCATCGGCGACCGCCAGACCGGCAAGACGGCGATCACCCTCGACACGATCATCAACAACCGCGACAAGGACCTGATCTGCATCTATGTCGCGATCGGCCAGCGGATGTCGACCGTGGTCCAGGTGATGGAGGTGCTGGAGGAGAACGGCGCGATGGAGAACACGATCATCGTCGCCGCGCCCGCCGACGAGGCGGCGCCGATCAAGTACATCGCCCCCTACGCGGGCTGCGCGATGGGCGAGCACTTCCTCTACAACGGCAAGGCGGCGCTCTGCGTCTATGACGACCTCACCAAGCACGCCTCGGCGTATAGGCAAATGTCTTTGTTGCTGCGTCGCCCGCCCGGCCGCGAGGCATATCCGGGCGACGTCTTCTACCTGCACTCCCGGCTCCTGGAACGGGCGGTGAAGCTCAACGACGAACTCGGCGGCGGCTCGTTGACGGCGCTGCCGATCATCGAGACGCAGGCAAACGACGTCTCCGCCTACATCCCGACCAACGTGATCTCGATCACCGACGGCCAGATCTTCCTCGAGGGCGACCTCTTCTACTCCGGCGTGCGGCCGGCGATCAACGTCGGCATCTCGGTCTCGCGGGTCGGCGGCAACGCGCAGACCAAGGCGATGAAGAAAGTGGCGGGCAAGCTGCGTCTCGACCTCTCCCAGTACCGCGACCTGGAGGCGTTCGCGCAGTTCGGCTCCGAGCTTGACCCCGAGACCCAGAAGGCGCTGGCCCGCGGCGAGCGGCTGGTCGAGATGCTGAACCAGAAGGAGCGCCACCCGCTCTCGGTCGCCGAGCAAGTCGCGTCTATCTACGCGGGCACCGGCGGCTATCTGGACCGCATCAAGGTCGAGCGGGTGCACGGCTTTCTCGATCGGCTGTTGGCGCGCCTGCATTCCGAGCAGACGGAGCTGATGGACGGCATCGAGAAGTCGGGTGAGCTCTCAGACGAAGCCGAGGAGAACCTGGGTGAGGCGATAGGGACCCTCGTCGACGACTTCGGCCCCGACTTCGACGAGGAGGGCCAGCCGCTCGAGGAAGGCGAGTCCGACCGCGTCAAGTCCGCGGAGGAGCGCTCCAAGACGGCCCGCGACGCTGGGGCCGGCGACGGGAAGGGCGAGGACGAGCAAGGCGACGAGTCCGAGGGCTCCGACGAGGACGACGAGCGCGAGGCCGACGGCGAGGGAAATGAGGCCGAGGAGGGGGAGAAGGAGGCCACCCCGGCCTAGTGCCTCGGCACTAGCCGTTTCTCGAGATGGCGACCCGCAAGGAAGTCAAGAACCGCATCTCCTCGGTCCGCAACATCCACAAGATCACCCGGGCGATGGAGATGGTCGCGGCGGCGCGGCTGCGCCGCGCCGAGCAGAGGATCGCCGCCCTGCGGCCCTACGCGCAGGCGATCCGCAAGCTGACCCGCCGGGCCGCCGAGGAGGTCGGAGACGTGCCGCACGTCCCGGTCCTGGTCGAGCGCGAGGAGGTGCGCACCGCCAGCATCCTCCTGGTCACCGGCGATCGCGGCCTCGCCGGCGCCTTCAACACCAACATCATCCGCGCCGGCATGGAGCTGAAGCGGGAGTTCGAGGGCGAGGGGGCGTCGGTGATCTTCAACGCGGTCGGCCGGCGCGGCGAGTCGGCGCTCAACTTCCGCCAGCAGCCGCTGCGGCGCTCCTGGGTCGGGTTCACCGACCGACCGGGCTTCGCCAACGCCCGCGAGATCTCCGAGGAGCTGACCGCACGCTACGTCGATGAGGACGTCGACCGGGTGGAGTTGATCTACAACCGCTACGTCTCGCCGCTGACCCAGTACGTGCGCCGCCAGACCCTGTTGCCGCTCCAGGAGGCGGAGGTGTTCGGGGAGGGGGTAGAGGAGCTGGCGCCCGAAGAGCCCGAGCAGGACTCCGATCTCGTCGAGGCCCACAAGCGTGCGCTTTGGGTCTACGAGCCGGAGCCGGAGGAGCTGCTCAACCGCCTGATCCCGGACTACGTCAACCTCTCCGTCTACCGGGCGCTGCTTGAGTCCTCGGCCTCGGAGCTGGGGGCGCGGATGACGGCGATGCGAAGCGCGGCGGAGAACGCGCAGTCGATGATCAGCGACCTGACCCTGGAGATGAACCGGGTCCGGCAGGCGGAGATAACGCAGGAGATCTTGGAAGTCGTCGCCGGGGCGGAAGCGCTCGGCTAGGAAAGGATCGGATGGCGCAAGCAAACGGAAACGTTGGACGAGTCGAGCAGGTGACAGGCGTAGTCGTCGACGCCGTCTTCCCCGCTGAGCTGCCGGAGATCTACTACGGCGCTGCGGATCGAGGTCCCCGAGGGCGACGGGCGCGCATGCGATGGACCTCGTTTGCGAGGTCCAGCAGCATCTCGGCGACGACCGGGTGCGTGCGATCGCCATGGACGCGACCGACGGGCTCGAGCGGGGCGACGCGATGATCGACACCGGCGGGCCGATCACGGTCCCGGTCGGCGATCAGACCCTGGGGCGGATCTTCAACCTGCTCGGCGAGCCGATCGACGAGGGCGAGCCGCTGAAGGACGGGGAGCGCTGGCCGATCCACCGCCCCGCCCCCGACGTCGAGGACCTCACCCCGACCCAGGAGATCCTCGCGACGGGGATCAAGGTCGTCGACCTGCTCGCCCCCTACCCGAAGGGCGGCAAGGTCGGCCTCTTCGGCGGCGCCGGAGTCGGCAAGACGGTGCTGATCCAGGAGCTCATCCGCACGATCGGCGAGGAGCACGAGGGACTCTCAGCCTTCTGCGGGGTCGGCGAGCGCTCGCGCGAGGGCAACGACCTCTGGCTGGAGATGAAGGAGTCCGGCGTGATCGAGAAGACGATGCTCGTCTTCGGCCAGATGAACGAGCCGCCGGGCGCCCGCCTCCGGGTGGCGCTCTCGGGCCTCACGATGGCCGAGTACTTCCGCGAGTCCGGTGGCCAGGACGTGCTGCTGTTCATCGACAACATCTTCCGCTTCGTGCAGGCCGGCTCGGAGGTCTCGGCTCTGCTCGGCCGGATGCCGTCCGCGGTCGGCTACCAGCCGACCCTGGAGACCGAGATGGGCGAGCTGCAGGAACGAATAACTTCGACCGACAAAGGCTCGGTCACGTCGGTGCAGGCGATCTACGTCCCCGCCGACGACCTCACCGACCCGGCGCCGGCCTCGGTGTTCGCGCACCTCAACGCGACCACGACGCTGTCGCGGGCGATCTCCGAGAAGGGGATCTACCCCGCGGTCGACCCGCTCGACTCGACCTCAACGATCCTCAAGCCGGAGATCCTCGGCGAGGACCACTACAACACCGCGACCGAGGTCCAGGAGGTCCTGCAGCGCTACAAGGAGCTGCAGGACATCATCGCGATCCTCGGCATCGACGAGCTCTCCGACGAGGACAAGCAGACGGTCTCGCGGGCCCGCAAGATCGAGCGCTTCCTCTCGCAGCCGTTCTTCGTCGCGGAGGCCTTCACCGGCCGCTCCGGCGAGTTCGTGCCGGTCGAGGAGACGGTTCGCGGCTTCCGGGAGATCCTCGACGGCGAGCACGACGACGTCCCCGAGGGCGCCTTCTACATGAAGGGCGGGATCGACCAGGTCCTCGGGGAGGTCAAGGGCGGAAAGAATGGCGGCGGCTCCGCGAAGGCCGATGCGGAGGACGACGAGAAGTCCGACGGCGACTCCGAGGACAGCGACGCCGAGGCTGCCGACGACGAGGGCTCCGACGCCGAGTAGCCGATGGCCGGCGACGAGCACAAGATCTCGGTGGAGGTACTCACCCCCGAGGGCGAGGTCTTCAAGGGCGAGGTCGCGCAGGTCTCGACCCGCACCACGGTCGGCGAGATCGGCATCCTCGCCAATCACGTGCCGATCCTGGCGGCGCTCGAGCCGACCGAGCTGCGCCTTCACGTCTCCGAATCCGAGGTCGAGCGCTACGCCCAGGCGCACGGCTGGCTGCAGGTATTCGCCAACCACGCCGAGCTGCTGGTCGAGGAGGCGATCCCGCCCGACCAGCTCGACAGCGGCCGGCTGCGCGATCAGCTCAAGGACGCCGAGCAGCGCCTCTCGGAGGCCGACGACGACTCCGCGGCGCACGATCGCGCCGAGAAGGACCGCGCCCGCGCGGAGGCGTTTCTGGAGCTGGCCGAGGGAAGCGCCTCCAGCTCGTAGTGCCGGGGCACTGATGGACGAGCTCGTAGACCTCGCCCGCCGGCTGATCTCCTACGACACCTCCAAGCCCGAGCCGGTCCACGAGGCGGCGGGGTTCATCAAGGGCTGGCTCGAGGCGCGCGGGATCGAGGCACGCCAGGACTGGGTGCGCGAGCTGCCGGTGACGCTTGCGGAAGTCGGGCCCGAATCGGGGCCATGCGTCGTCCTGCATGGGCACGTCGACGTGGTCCCCGGCCATCCCGACCAGTTCGATGCCCGGATCGACGGAGAGCGGTTGGTCGGCCGCGGCGCCTATGACATGAAGGGGGCGCTGGCGGCGATCCTGCTCGTGTTCGCCGCGATGCGCGACCAGGACCGGGTCAGGGTGCGGCTCGGCGTCGTTGCCGACGAGGAATCCGAGGAGGACACCGAGCGCGGCAGCGAGCACATCGTCGACTCGGGCTTCATCGGCGATTTCGCGATCACGGGCGAGCCCACCAACCTGCAGATCGGGGTCGAAGCGAAGGGAGTGCAGGCGGTGAGGCTGCTGGTCAGCGGGCGTGCCGCCCACGGCGCCACCCCCTGGGAGGGCGACAACGCCGTCCTCAAGGCACTCGACGTATTCCGCAGTATCGAGTCGCTACCTTTTGCGCGCCAGAGTTCGGAGCTCTTCGATCGGCCATCGATCAACCTCGGGCGGATCTGGGGCGGCGACGCGCTCAACAAGGTGCCCGACCGATGCGTCATCGACGTCGATATCCGCTACCTGCCCGGCCAGGACCCGGCCGCGATCCGCGAGGAGATCACGCGGCTGCCCGAGGTCGAGCTGGTCAGCCACTTCATGCGGCCGCCGGCGCGGGTCGACCGCGACTCCCCCTTCGTGCTCGCCCTGCACGATGCCGTGGCGCCGTACCACAGCGACGCTCCGATGAGCGTCGGGCGCGACGGGTCCTCGGACGCGGTTTCCTTCCTGCGCGTCGGGGTTCCGGCGGTCGAGTTCGGCCCCGCGGGGGCGGGCCACCACGGCCCCGAGGAATGGGTGTCGCTGCCTTCGCTGCGCAACTACAGGAAGGCTTTGGAGTCCTTCCTGAGCTCGCTCGGCAAGACCGGGGGCTGATCCCTTGAGCTACCCGCCCGAGGGCGAGCAGCCCGGTGGCGAGGACTCCTTCGAGGGAATCTCCCCGGAGGAGCTCGACTCGGCGCTGCCGGCGGAGGAGGACGCGCCCCTGGAGCCGGAGTTCGTCGAGGCCCCGCTCGAGCCCACCGATGCAGAGCCCCAGCCGGAGGCGGACGCGGATCTCGAGCCGGCCGAGCCCGCCCTGGGGGGCGCGGCTGCCCCGCAGCCCGAGCAGCCGACCGAGGAGCAGGCGGTCCCGCCAGACCCTGCCCCCACCGAAACGGTCGAGTTCACCCCCGACGAGGTCGCCGTGGCGCAGAGCGAGGGGGACGGCGCCCGCCGCACGGTCGTGATCGCAAGCGCCCCGGCGACGACCGCTGCCTTTCAGAAGCCGCCCCCGGACGGCGACGCCGAGCCGGCGCCGAAGCGCAAGCACCTCTGGCTGCGCTTCTTGGTCGGCTCGATCCTGATCGTCGCCACGATGGCGGGCGCCACCGCGGCAAGCGCCCTTTACTTCCTCGGCAACGTCGCCGACAAGCTCGGGGGGATAGAGGGGGTCCAGCGCCAGCTCTTGCCGCCGCAGACCGGCGAGCCGGAGAACATCCTCATCCTCGGCTCCGACAAGCGGGCCTCAGAGCCCGGAACCAAGGGGCTTTCGGACACGACGATCCTTCTGCGCCTCGATCCCGACAGCAACTCGATCGCGTTGATGTCGATCCCGCGCGACCTGAAGACCTACGTACCCGGGGTGGGGACGACGAAGTTCAATGCCGCCTACGCCATCGGCGGCCCGAAGCTGACCCTGCGGGTGGTCAAGCGGATCACCGGCTTGCCGATCAATCACGTCGTCAACGTCGACTTCCTCGGCTTCCAGCGGGCCGTCAACGCGATCGGGTGCGTCTACGTCGACGTCGACCGCCGCTACTACCACTCCAACGCCGGGCTGCCCGCGGATCAGCAGTACGCGGAGATCAACATCCAACCCGGTTATCAGCGGCTCTGCGGCAAGGACGCGCTTTCCTACGTCCGCTACCGGCACACGGACACCGACCTCGTCCGCTCGGCGCGCCAGCAGGACTTCCTCCGCGAGGCCCGCCAGCAGGTTCCGGCGACGGACCTGTTCATCACCAAGCGCAAGCAGCTGCTCGACATCTTCACGACCTACACGACGTCGGACATCAGCAACGGCGAGTCGCTGCTGCAGGTGCTGAAGCTGTTCGTCGCTTCGCGCAGCGCACCGATCAAGGAGATCCACTTTCCAGCCCTGCTTCACCCCAGCTTCGTCACCGCAACGAAACCGGCGATCCAGGCCGCCGTGAAGAACTTCCTCGGGATCAAGGCCAGCGGTGGGCCGCGCGGGGTGCTGGGCGTTCCGCAAAGCTCTCCGAACACCGGGATCGTGCCCGAGCAGCGCAAGCGAGCCAAGGCCCGCAAGAAGGCGGAGAAGGGGCCCAATGCCCCGCCCACTCCCACCAGCGCCAACGACGGGCTCGTCGACGCGTCTCAGTTCAGCCACGACCTCGCCGCCAAGGTTGCGGCAAAGACGCTGCGCTCGTTCCCTGTCTTTTACCCGCGCCGGCTGCCCGCCGGGACGATCTACGTGCAGGTGCCGCGCGTATATCACCTGCGCGACACCGATGAGAAGTCGCGCGGCGCCTACAAGATGGTGCTGCAGCTCCCGCAGGGCGACTATTTCGGGATCCAGGGAGTGCACGGCTGGCCGGATCCCCCGATTCTCAGCCATCCAAGCGAGACCCGCACGATGGTGGGGCGACAATTCGACATCTTCCTGGACGGCGACCGGATTCGAACGGTCGCATGGCGCCAGGGGGACAACTCGTACTGGGTCTCGAACAGCCTCCTGCAGACGCTCAGCAACGATCAGATGCTCGGCATCGCTCGCTCCGTCGCGAAGCTGCCCGGGGAGCGGACCAAGAAGCACGGCAAGCGAAAGCGCGGCAAGGGGTGAGCGAGAAGCAGCCGATCGGAGTGCTCGGCGCCGGCTGGGTCGGCCTCGTCACCGCCGCCTGCTTCGCGGAGCTCGGGCACCGCGTCATCGTCCGCGACGTGATCGCGGCGAAGGTTGATTCGCTGCAGCGCGGCGAGCTGACGATTCACGAGCCCGGGCTCCCCGAGCTCGTGCGGTCAAATCGTCAGCGGCTGTCGTTCACGATCGACGTCGGCGAGGTGCTCGAAGAGGCCAAGCTGCTGTTCGTCTGCGTCGACACCCCTCCGACCCAGTCGGGCGATGCGGACCTGTCCAGTGTCCGCAGCGTCGTGCGGGATTTGCGGACCGACGGCGACCACAGGATGGTGATGAAGAGCACTGTTCCGGTCGGAACCGGGCGGACGATAATGCGCGACCTCGCCGGCACCCCCTACGTCTCCTGCCCTGAGTTTCTTCGCGAGGGCTCGGCGGTCGAGGACTTCCTGCACCCGGATCGGGTCGTGGTGGGAGCGGAGCCTTCCGATGCTGCCGCCGGGGACGAGATCGCCGCGCTCTATGCGCCGGTCGACGCCCCGGTGATTCGCACCGACGTCTCGAGCGCCGAGATGATCAAGCTCGCCTCCAACGCTTTCCTGGCGACCAAGATCTCGTTCATCAACGAGATCGCCAACGTCTGCGAGGAGCTCGGGGCGGATGTCTCCGAGGTCGCACGCGGAATGGGGCTCGATAGACGGATCGGGCCGAAGTTCCTGCAGCCTGGGATCGGCTATGGCGGAAGTTGTTTTCCGAAAGATGTCAGCGCGCTGAAGCAGCTGGCGGGCAACTCTGGCTACCACTTCCAGCTCTTGACCGCGGTGATCGAGGTCAACGAGCTGCAGAAGCGCCGCGTGATCAAGAAGCTGGAAAAGCATCTCGAAACGCTGGTCGGAAAGCGAATTGCGTTGCTCGGCCTGGCCTTCAAGCCCGAGACCGACGACATGCGCGAGGCATCGAGCCTCGTCCTTGCCCCGCGCCTGCAGGGCGAGGGGGCGACTGTGGTCGGATACGACCCGGTGGCGGCGGAGCGGGCCCGCGAGGTGCTGCCGAAGGTCGAGATGGCGAGCTCGGCGATCGAGGCGCTCGAGGGCGCCGACGCGGCGATCCTGGTCACCGAATGGCCCGAGTTCTCTGACCTGGATTGGTCCGACGTCGCTCGGCGGATGGCCAACCCGCTGTTGATCGACGGTCGCAACTTTCTCGATCCACAGAAGCTGCGTGCCGCGGGCATCGCCTACGAGGGAGTCGGCCGCGGCGGCACAGCCGAGACCCCCGAGGCAGTCGGCTAGTGGCCCCGCTGGCGTGAGCGGCCCCGCCGGGTTGCTCGGTCGCGATTCGCGGGGAGGCTCGCGATGCAGGCGCTGATCTTGGTCGGCGGCGAGGGCACTCGCCTGCGGCCGCTCACCGAGACGGTTCCGAAGGCGGTGATGCCGCTCGCCGGCCGGCCCTTTCTCTCCTACATGATCGACTGGCTCGGCCAGCACGGGGTCGACGAGGTGGTGCTGGCCTGCGGCTACCGCGCCGACGTCGTCCGCGAGGTTCTGGGCGAGGGCGGCAGCCCGCGGCTTCGCTACGTCGAGGAGCCCGAGCCGCGCGGGACCGCGGGGGCGATCAAGTTCGCCGCCGAGCAGCTTGGGGAGCGTTTCCTGGCCCTCAACGGCGACGTTCTCAGCGACCTCGACCTGAGCGCGCTGATGGCCTTTCACGAGCGGCGGGGCGCACGGGCGACCTTGGGCCTCTATCCGGTCGACGATGCGACCGGCTACGGGCTCGTCGAGCGTGCCGAGGACGGCGCCGTGTCGGAGTTCCTCGAGAAGCCCGAGCGCCCCGGGCCGGGAGACATCAACGCCGGCGCCTACGTGCTGGAGCGCTCGGTGCTCGACTTGATCCCGGCCCAGGGGATGGTCTCGATCGAGCGCGACATCTTCCCGTGCCTGATCGGGCAGGGGCTCTTCGCGCTGCCGCTGCCCGGCTACTGGATGGACATCGGCACCCCGGATCGCTATCTGCGGGCGACCTGGGACATTCTCGAGCGCCGCGTCCGCACCGATCTCGGCGAGCGCCTCGACGATCGAGGGCGCCTGATCGCTCCCGGCGCCGAGATCGACGCTGGAGCCGTGATCGAGGGCCCGGCGTTGATTGGCGAGGGAGCCCGGATTCGGGCACAGGCCAGGGTCGGTCCGCGGGTCGTCATCGGTCCCGATTGCGAGGTCGCAGGGGGCACGAGAGTCGAGTCCTCGGTGCTGCTCGGCGGCTGCCGGATCGGCGAGGGAGCCTCGGTGCGCGGGGCGATCGCCGGGGCCGAGGCGCAGGTCGCCGCGGGCGGGTCGGTGAAGGACGGCGTCATCGGAGCGGGTGAGAGGATCAGTTGATGAGAGCGTCGAGCAGAGGCGGTGTAGCCGGCGATTGCGAGGCGAGAGGCTGGTGGGTTTCTTGAGTGGAGCGGATCTGCTCGACCGATTGCGCGAGCTCGACGCCGAGCGCCAGCTCGACGCGGTGCTGGCGACCCCCGAGCACCTTCGCGACGCGCTCTGGCGGGTCGAGTCGGCGCGGCTCGAGCCGGCCGCGGCCGCGGGCGTGATGATCTGTGGCATGGGCGGCTCGGCGATCGGCGGCGACCTCGCCGCCGCGGCGCTGGGCGAGCGCGCCACGCTGCCGCTGCTGACGATCCGCGGCTATGAGCTGCCGCCCTGGGCCACCCCCGAATGGCTGGTCGTCTGCTCGAGCTTCTCGGGCAACACCGAGGAAACGCTCGCCTGCTGGGAGGCGGCCGGCGCTCTCGGAGCGCGCCGCATCGCCGCGGCCACGGGCGGCGGCCTCGCCGAAGCGGCGCGGGCCGCGGGAGCCCCGGTGATCGGCCTGCCGGGAGCGCTGCCATCGCCGCGGACCGCGGTGGGCTACATGTTCGTGGTCGCGGCCGAGGCTGCGGCGCTGGCCGGGGCGACGCGAATCAAGGCCGAGATCGACGCCGCGGCTGTCGGCCTGGAGCGCGCTCGCGACGGCCTGCTCGAGCGGGCTCAGAGCCTCGCCGAGAGCCTGCGGGGAACGGTGCCGGTGATCTACGGCGCCGATCTCACCGCCCCGGTGGCGCGGCGCTGGAAGAGCGAGATCAACGAGAACCCGAAGCTGCCCGCGTTCTGGGCCGAGCTACCCGAGGCGGACCACAACGAGCTCGAAGGATGGCCGGGCGCCGCCGAGGGGGCATTCAGCGCCGTCTTTCTCGAGGACGTTGATCAGCATCCGCGTGAGCGGCGCCGCATCGAGGTGACCGCCGAGGTGATCACCCCGAATGCCGCCCACGTCGAGCGCGTCCAGGCCGAAGGCGAGACGCGAACCGAGCGGCTCTTCTGGTCGATCGCGCTCGGCGATCTTGTCTCGCTGCTGCTCGCCGCCGGGCGCGGCATCGACCCGACCCCGATCGAGGCGATCGAGACGCTGAAGCGCAAGCTCGGCTAGCGCGGGGCCGGCGACTCGGAATCGACCCGCGCTCTTTATCCTCCCGCCTCGAACTCACGAAAGGAAAACTTCTTGGCTACCGCAGCATCGAATTACGACATCGCCGACCTCGCGCTCGCCGACGCGGGCCAGCAGCGCATCGAGTGGGCCGATCGGCAGATGCCCGTGCTGGGCCAGATCCGCGAGCGCTTCGAGTCCGAGAAGCCGCTCGACGGGATCCAGATGGCCTGCTGCCTGCACGTCACGACCGAGACCGCGAACCTCGTTCGCACCCTGATCGCGGGCGGCGCCGACGTCGCGCTTTGCGCGTCGAACCCCCTCTCGACCCAGGACGACACGGCGGCGGCGCTGGTCGACCGCTACGGGGCCGAGGTCTACGCGATCAACGGCGAGGACAACGACAGCTACTACCGTCACATCTACGCGGCCGTCGACAAGCACCCGCGGATCACGATGGACGACGGCGCCGACGTGATCTCGGTCCTGCACGGCGAGCGGCCCGAGCAGCTGTCCGAGGTCTACGGCGGCACCGAGGAGACGACGACCGGCGTGATCCGGCTGAAGGCCCTCGAGCGCGAGGGCAAGCTCGGCTTCCCGATCATCGCCGTCAACGACGCCGACACCAAGCACTTCTTCGACAACCGCTACGGAACCGGGCAGTCGACCCTCGACGGCGTGATCCGCGCCACCAACGTCCTGATCGCCGGCCTTCGGGTCGTGGTCATCGGCTACGGCTGGTGCGGCAAGGGAGTCGCAATGCGCGCCAAGGGCCACGGCGCCCATGTGATCGTCTGCGAGGTCGACCCGCTGCGGGCGTTGGAAGCGGCTATGGATGGCTTCGACGTGATGCCCGGCCTGGAGGCCGCCCGCGAGGGCGACGTCTTCATCTCGGTGACCGGCAACCGCGACGCGATCGCCGGCGAGATGTTCGACGTGATGAAGAGCGGTGCGATCGTCGCCAACTCGGGCCACTTCGACGTCGAGATCAACAAGGGCGATCTCGACGCGCTCACCGAGTCCACCTACGAGGCCCGGCCGCTGGTCGAGGGCCACAAGCTCAAGGACGGGCGCGAGATCTTCCTGCTCGCGGAGGGACGCCTGGTCAACCTCGCGACGGCCGAAGGCCATCCGGCGGCGGTCATGGACATGAGCTTCGCCAACCAGGCTCTTGCCGCTGAGCACATGGCGCTCAACCACGAGACCCTTGAGACGGCGGTCCATCCGGTGCCGCGACGGATCGACGAAGAGATCGCGCGGCTGAAGCTGGCCTCGATGAAGATCAAGATCGACAGGCTCACCTCGGTCCAGCAGAAGTACCTGGCGTCCTGGGACCAGGGCACCTAGGAACGGTTTCGGCTCCCAGCCCGCCGCGACCGAGAGCGACGAGCGCTCGCTCGTCAGCGCGAGCGGCGAGAGCGCAGCGTGCCATTATCATGAAGGCGATGATCATGGCCGCCGGCCTCGGCACGAGGCTGCGGCCGATCACGTACGAGATGCCGAAGCCGATGGTGCCGGTGCTCAACCGGCCGGTGATGGAGCACATCATCGAGCTGCTCGCGCGGCACGGCTTTCGCGAAGTGATCGCCAACCTGCACTGGTTCCCGGAGCTGATCCGCGAGCGCTTCGGCGACGGCTCGCGGCTCGGCGTCGAGCTCAGCTACTCCGAGGAGGAGCAGCTGCTCGGCACCGCGGGCGGGGTCCGCAACGCAGCCGGCTTCCTCGGCGACTGCGTTCCTGGTCATCTCCGCCGACGCGCGTCACCGACATCGACCTCGGCGGCGATGCGCGAGTTCCACGAATCCCACGACGGGATCGCCACCCTGGCGACGAAGCGGGTGCAGGACACGAGCGAGTTCGGCGTCGTCGTCTGCGGCGAGGACGGCCGGGTGCAGGGCTTCCAGGAGAAGCCCGATCCCGCCGAGGCCCTTTCCGACCTCGCCAACTGCGGGATCTACATGTTCGACGCCGAGATCTTCGACTACTTCCTGCCCGAAGGCGAGCGCAGCAAGGTCGCCAAGCCGGACGACCCGCCGGGCTTCAACGACTGGGCGACCGACGTGCTCCCGGCGCTGCTCGAGAACGACGTGCCCTTCTACTCGCACGAGATCGGCGCCTACTGGAACGACATCGGCAACCTCGAGGAGCTGCGGCGCAGCAACCTCGACGCGGTTTGCGGCGAGGTCGACCTCGACCCCGGCCTGCCGGAGGTTTCGCACGGGGTGCGGGCGGGGGAGGGAAGCGACTTCTCCGAGGCGGAGCTCAAGCCACCGGTGCTGCTCGGCGCCGGCGTTCGAGTGGAGGCGTCGGTCCGTATCGAGGGGCCGACCGTGATCGGCGACCGGGTGCGGATCGGCGCGGGGGCGCGGATCAGCGACTCGGTGCTGCTGTCCGACGTCGAGCTCGAGCGCGGGCGTCGAGCTCGCCGGCGAGATCGTCAGCCGGCGCCAGCCGAGATGCGCTCTGGGTGAGCTCGGCTCTGCGCCTATCGGGTCGCACTTCGTGCGCGGCTCGTGCAGCGCCGCGTGAAACGGGCGAGCCGCGCGAGATGGTCGTGGTATGCCGAGCTGCTCTCCCTGCTCGTCCCGCCACGCTGCGCTGTCTGCCGCGGGTGCGTCCGTGCCACGAGCCGCTCTGCGCGGTTGCCGCGGCTGTGCTGGAGGCTCTGCCGGTGCCGATGCCGGTCCGGGTCCCCGGCCTCGACACGAGCTGGGCCGCGATGCCGCATGAGGAGTCGCGCGCGAGCTGGTCGCGGCGCTGAAGTTCCGCCGCCTGCTCGCCGCGGCCGAGCCGATCGCGGAGCTGATCGCGGAGCGGGCGCCGACCGATGCTCGCGGGACGTCGTGGCCGTTCCCGCGGCGCCCTCTCGGTCGCTGCGCCGCGGCTTCGATCCCGCCGAGGAGATCGCCGCGCGCCTCGCCGCCGTGACCGGCCTGCCCGCGGCGCCGTTGCGCCGCGCCAACGCCCGGCCACAGGTCGGTCGCAGCAGGTCGGCCCGCCTCTCCGACCCGCCGCGGGTCTGGGCGGTCGGCGGCGTCTCGACGGTCCTGCTCCTCGACGACGTCCAGACCACCGGCGCCACGCTTCGGGCCTGCGCGGAGGCATTGCGCGGGGCGGCGCCGAGCGAGTCGCGGCGGTGACGTTTGCTCGGGCTCTTGAGTGCCGGGGCCTTGGGGCCGACTCCTCGATCAACTCGAGCCAGATCTCGCTGCGGGTCGGGAACGAGGGCACCGCGTGCCAGAGGCGGTCCAGGGGCACCTCGCCGACGACCGCGATCGTCGCCGCGTGCAGGATGTCGACGGTCTCGAAGCCGACGAAGGTCGCGCCGACCAGGATCCGGCGCTCCTCGTCGACGACGAAGCGGCATCTGCCCGCTTCGCCCTTGCCGAAAAGCTCCCGCCCGCGGTGCTGCCGAGCTCGGTGTCGATCGCCCGCGCCTTTATCCCCTCCTCCTTCGCCGCCTCCAGCGTCTTGCCGACCGCCGCGACCTGGGGATCGGTGAAGGTGACGTGCGGGGAGCCGCGCCGCTCCTCGGTCGCGGCGACGTCGCGGCCGAGGATGTGGTCGGCGACGACCCGGGCCTGGTACTTGCCCATGTGGGTCAGCAGCACGCGCCCGTTGAGGTCGCCGATCGCGTAGAGCCAGTCGCTGCCCTTGGCGCGCAGCTGGTCGTCGACCTCGACGTAGCCGTGCTCGTTCGGCTCCACGCCGACGCTCTCCAGCCCCAGCCCTTGCTGCGCGGCATCCGCCCGACCGCGACGAGGATCTCCTCGCCGCGTACCGAGTCGCCGTCGGAGAGCTCGACGACCACCTCGCCGGACTCGCGCCGCACCGACTCCGCCTTGGTGCCGGTGCGCACGTCGGCGCCGCGCTCGCGCAGCGCCTCGGCGACCATCTCGCCGGCGAAGGGCTCGTCGCGGCCGAGCAGGTGATCGCCGCCCTCGATCAGCGTCACGTCGGTCCCGAACGCAGTCCAGGCGTTCGCCATCTCGCTGCCAACCGGCCCGCCGCCGAGGATCACCATGCTCTCCGGAGCCCGCTTCGCCGTCGTGACGTCGCGGTTGTTCCATGGCTTTGCGTCCTCGAGCCCGTCGATCGGCGGCATCGCCGCCGCCGAGCCGGTCGCGAGGACCACCGCCTTGCGGACGTTGAGGACGTCGTCGCCGACGACCACGCGCTTCTCTCCGTCGAGCCGGCCCTCGCCGCGAAAGAGCTTCACGTCGCGCTTCTCGAGCCAGGGGAGCTGGCCGGAGTCGTCGAGGTCGTGGATCACCTCGTCGCGGCGCGCCAGCGCCGACTCGACGTCGATCTCCCCGGTCACCGCCTCGCTGACCCCGGGAACCCGCTTTGCCTCGCCGAGCAGCTCGCCGGGACGCAGCAGCGCCTTCGACGGCATGCATGCGTAGTAGGAGCACTCGCCGCCGATCAGGTGGCTCTCGACCAGGGCCACCTCGAGCCCCGTTTCGCCGAGCCGCCCGACGCAAACCTCACCGGTGGGCCCGCCACCGATCACCACAACGTCGAAGTCGTGCTCGCTCACGCAGGCGACCCTACCTGGTGAGGGAAGGCGGCTCTGCGCGTCGCCCTATGCCCGGGTCGGCGGAGGCTCGGGCTCGGCCGCTGCCGGGGGCTGTCCGGCGGGCCGCTCAGCGCCGTGCGAGATCTGCGGCATCCACTCGAGCCAGCTCGGCAGATACCAGTTCCAGTCGCCGAGCAGCTTCATCGTCGCCGGCAGCAGCACGCCCGGACCAGGGTCGCGTCGATCAGCACCGCCACCCCCAGCCCGACGCCGAGCTCCTTGAAGATCACCAGCGAGAGGGTCGCGAACACGGCGAACACCGAGACCATCACCACCGCGGCGCTGGTGACCACGCCGGCGGTGGTCTTGATCCCGTGCGAGACCGCCTCCTCCGTCTTCATGCCGCTGTCGAAGCCCTCGCGGATCCGGGTGAGGATGAACACGTGGTAGTCCATCGAGAGCCCGAACAGGACCACGAACAGGAACAGCGGCATCCAGGAGACGATCGAGCCGTCGGAGTGAAAGCCGAGGAATCCCTCCAGGTGCCCGTACTGGAAGATCCAGACGAGGATGCCGTAGGCGGCGCCGACCGAGAGCAGGTTCAGCACGATCGCCTTCAGCGGGATCACGATCGAGCGGAACGTGAACAGCAGCAGCAGGAACGCCGCGGTGAGCACGAAGACGAAGACGAGCGGCACGTGCGACTTCAGCGCGTCGGTGAAGTCCCTCGAGTAGGCGGTGTAGCCGGCCACGTCGGCGGTGACCCCGGGCACCGCGCCGATCGTCTGCGGGATGATCGTGTCGCGCAGCCGGTCAGGGCGGCGTTCGACGCTCGTCGCTGCCGTCGCCGACCGCGGGGATGTCGACCTGCGCCACCGCGGGGTTGAGGACCGTGGTCGTGATCGGCTGCTTGTAGAGCGGGCTCGCCTCGGCCCGCGCGATCAGCCGCGCGATTCCGCGCCGCACCGGCGGCGAGTCATCGGGCGGCCGCTGACGGCAACCGTGTTGGGGATCCCACCGCCCGGGAAGGCGACCTGGATCTTGTTGTAGGTCTGGATCGTCTCCAGGTCCTGAGGGAACGACTCGGTGCTCGGGTCCGCGGTGTGGAGGCTGAAGGCGGGAATCGCGAGGAAGACCAGCAGGCCGGCGGCGGCGATCACCGAGACGGCCGGACGCCGCAGGACGCGATCGACGACGTGCGACCAGATCCCGCTCTCGCTCGCGTTCCATGGCTGGTCCTTGATGATCGGCACGCCGCCCTTCTCGACCCGGTCGCCGAGCCAGGCGAGCACCGCGGGCAGGACGGTCAGCGACCCGACCACCGCCACCGCGACGACGAGGATCGTGCCGGTGGCGAACGACGTGAAGGTCGGCGCCCCGGCCAGATACATCCCCGCCATCGCGATGATCACCGTGAAGCCGGAGATCATCACCGCGCGGCCCGAGGTCGCCGCCGCGGCCGCGAGTGACGCCTCCTCGCTCTTCCCCGCCTCGCGCTCCTCGCGCTCGCGGCGCAGGTAGAACATCGAGTAGTCGACCCCGACCGCGAGCCCGATCAGCAGGATCACCTCGTTGATCGATTCGTCGACGCCGTTGCCGATCTGGCTGATCGGCCCGACCAGCCCGATCGTCGCCATCACCGCCGTCAGCGCGAGCAGCAGCGGCACGCCGGCGGCGACGAGGGCGCCGAAGGCGATCAGCAGGATGATCAGCGTGATCGGAAGCGAGGTGACCAATGCCTTGCCGAAGTCGTCGCTGATCGCTGTCTCGAGCTGCTTGTTGACGCTCGCGTCGCCGAACTCGCCGACCGCTGAAGTCGGGGTGGGCGGCCTGCACCGCGGCGACCGCGTCGAGCGCCGGGCCGACGCGCTCTGCGACCTGGTTGTCGTCGCCGAGGAGCTGGAAGCGAAGCAGCGCCGAGCGCCCGTCTGCGGAGATCTGGCCCTGGTTGCGCGGCGCGTAGGGGCTCTCGAACGCCCGCGTGTGTGGCACCGCCTCGAGGCGCCGCTGGACGTCGGCGACCACGGCGCGGAAGGAGCGGATCGGTCGCCTTGCGCGCTCTGGCTCTGCACCAGCACCAGCTCGTCGGCGTGCTTGGCCGCCGCTTCCCGGATCGTCTTGCGGCCCTTCCGGACTCGCCGACTCCGGAGTCGGCGCCCTCGAGGGTCTTGCGTCCCGACCGCGCCCCCGATGCAGGAGCGCCAGGACGACGAACGCCAGCCAGCCCCAGATCGCGCGCTTGCGGTGCGTCGCGCTCCAGCGCCCGGCGCGGGCGGCGATGTTGTGCTCCATGGCGGAGCTCCCTCATTTGGGCCTTCGAACGATCGTCCGTATACGAGTCCGATCTCGCGCTGGCCGGCGGCCTTCCTGGCCGCCCAGCCAGTCTCTCCGATGCCTTAAGCCATGTCAACTTGCCCGCGTTGGGAGGCATTGTCGAATCGCTGCGCGAGGCGTAGCATTCGCATCACACTTCTCGACCAAGGAGGGGACGTGCGCATCGAGATCCGCGGCCGCAACGTTGAGGTCACCGAGGAGCTGCGCGAGCACGTCGAGAAGCGCTTCCGGCGCATCGGCAAGCAGGTCTCCGATCTGGCCCAGCTCGACGTCGAGCTCAGCGAGGAGCGCAACCCGTCGATCGCCGACAGCCAGATCGCCGAGGCCACCCTGCAGCTCAAGGGCATCACGCTGCGCGCCCACGAGGCCTCGCCGGAGATGATGCACTCGATCCACGAGCTCGCCGAGGACATGCGCCGGCAGGTGAAGCGCCACCGGGAAAAGCGCCGCAAGCGGCGCCGGACTCGCCGCATGGTGCGCGATTTCCGCGGAAGCTCGGCCGAGTCGTAGGCGACATCCGACCGCAAACGCGGTTAGACCCCTGGTGGGGGTAGAACCTGCAGATGACGCTTCGCCGTCACTCGATCTGCGGCTGCGCTCCTCGCAGCGGCCCTTCCGGTCCTGCCCGCCCGCGCGGCGCGGTCGGCCTGCAGCCGATCGGAGCCTTCGCGCAGCCGATCTACGTGACCTCCGACCCGGTCAACCCGGATCGCCTCTTCGTCGTCCAGCGAGCCGGTCAGATCATGCAGGTGAAGGGCGGCTCGGTGAGCACCTTCGCCGACCTGAGCTCGGTGGTGCAGTGCTGCGAGAGCGAGCGCGGCCTGCTCTCGATGGCGCTCGCCCCGGATTTCCCCCAGAGCGGCCTCTTCTATGTCGACTACACGGGCAAGGACGGCCCCGGCAACCTGCACGTCGCCGAGCTGCGCGCCAACGGCGACGGGGCCGGCCTCGCGAGCCTGCGCAACGTCCTGACGATCGGCCACTCAGCAGGCCGCCAACCACAACGGCGGCCAGCTCCAGTTCGGGCCCGACGGCTTCCTCTACATCTCGACCGGGGACGGAGGCTCGACCCCGCAGAACGCCCAGGATCGCAACAGCCTGCTCGGCAAGATCCTCCGCATCGACCCGCGCAAGCAGGCTCGGGGCCCTACACGGTCCCCTCGGGCAACCCCTTCGTCGGCGCGGCCGGGGCCGACGAGATCTGGGCCTACGGTCTGCGCAACCCGTTTCGCTTCTCCTTCGATCGCGACACCGGCGACCTGCTGATCGGCGACGTCGGCCAGGGCAACTACGAGGAGGTCGATTTCGGCGCCGTCGAGCCCGGGCTGGGCCGCGGCGCCAACTACGGCTGGGCCACCTGCGAGGGCCTTCACGCATATCCCAGCGGCACCCCCGGCTGCAGCCTCGCCGGGCGCACCGATCCGATCTTCGAGTACTCGCACGCGGCCGGGGGCTGCTCGATCACCGGCGGCTATGTGGTTCGCGACCCGAGCCTTGGCGGACCTCTTCGGTCGCTATCTGTACACCGACTACTGCCTCGGGCAGCTGCGCTCGCTCGTGCCGGGCCTGCCGACGCGCCTCGGCGATCGCTACGAGGGGATCACGCTTCGCCAGCCCGGTCTCCTTCGGCGAGGACTCCTGCGGGCGCCTCTACGTCGGTCGAGCAGAACGGCCAACGTCTTTCGCCTCACCGGCTCCGGCGGGCTCACCTGCAAGGTGCTCCCGGTCACCACGAGCGGGCGCGGGACACGGTCACCGGTCCCGGGATCGACTGCCCGCCCGGATTGCAGCCAGGTCTTTCCCGCAGCCGCAGACGGTGCACGCTGCGGGCACATCACGCGCAAGCGCTCCAACTTCGGCCGCTGGCGGCGCGCCTGCCGCGGCAAGCACCGCTGCTCGGTCTCGATGAACGTCGATCGAACCGTGGTGGCGAAGTTCAAGGGGCCGACTGCCCACCCGCCTGCGGCTGCGCGCCGCCCGCCGGACGGTCGCCGAGGGGGTCCCCGGCCTCGCTGCGGGTGAGGGCCAGGCCCTGCACGGGTCGGCGCCACGACCGGGTGCGGCTGCTGCGCGGCGGCAAGCGGGTCGCGCGCAAGCGCCTCAACCGCCGCTGCGTCGCGCGCTTTCATCCCAAGGTCCGCGGCCGGGACCGGTTCCGGGTCAAGGTTCGCGCCGACAGGCGGCACCGGGCCGGCAAGTCCCGCGTGGTGACGATCGCATCGCGGGGCTGATCGCCCCGAAACGCCTTGCTTTGCCGCCAGCGGCTATTTTCACTCTGAGGAGGAGAGATGGCGACGATTGCGCGGCCGAGCAGCTACGAGCAGGCAGTCGAAGAGCACCGCTGGAACGTCCCCGAGCGCTACAACATCGCCGCCGAGGTCTGCGACAGCCAGCCGCCGGGCAAGGCTGCGATGGTCTTCGAGGACTTCGAGGGCGCCCGCCGCGAGCTCGACTGGGGTGAGCTGGGCTCGCTCGCCAACCGCGCCGCCAACGTGCTTGCCTTGCACGGGGTGAAGCGAGGCGACCGGGTCGCGGTCTGCGCCCCGGCCTCGCCGGAGACCGCGGCGATGTTCCTTGCCACCTGGAAGCTGGGGGCGATCCTGCTTTCGCTCTCGGTCCTCTACGGGGACGAGGGGATCCAGCATCGGATCCGCGACTCGGCGCCGCGGCTGATCGTCACCGACGCCGAGAACGCCGCGCGGATGCCGGGCGATCTCGTCGACGAGGTGGTCGTGCTGGACGAGAGGCTGCTCGCCGGCGCCGACGATCAATTCGAGACCGTCGACACCTCCTGCGACGACCCGGCCCAGATCTACTACACGTCGGGCACCACCGGGCTGGCGAAGGGGATCCTGCACGCGCATCGCTACCTGCTCGCCCACGAGGAGTTCCTCTACTGCCACGACGTGCGCGACGGCGAGCTCTTCCACGGCATGGGCGAGTGGGCCTGGGCGGCCGGGATCGCCCCGCTGCTCGGCCCCTGGCGCTACGGGGCCGTGCAGTACGTCTACCAGCGTCGCGGCGGCTTCGATCCCCACGAGCAGCTCCAGGCGCTCTCTAGGAACCGCGTCACCAACGTCTTCGCGACCCCGACCGCGATCCGCTCGATGATGGCGATCGACGACGCCGCCGAGCGCTATCCGCAGCGCTTCCGCGTCGTCTGCTCGGCCGGCGAGCCGCTCAACCCGGAGGCGATTCGCTGGTTTCGCGACCAGTACTCGGTCACGGTGCTCGACTTCTACGGGCTCTCGGAGTCGTACCCGCTCTGCGCCAACTTTCCGTTCATGGAGGTCCGCGAGGGCTCGATGGGCAAGGTGATGCCCGGCTGGGACGTGCAGATCCTCGACGAGGACGAGAATCCGGTCGGGGTCGGGGAGCGGGGCGAGATCTGCCTGCGGGCGCGCTCGAACCCTCACTATCCGCTCGGCTACTGGAACAATGACGAGGCCGCCGAAAAGACCTTCGGTGGCGACTGGTTTCACACCAAGGACGCAGCCGAGGCCGACGAGGACGGCTACTTCTGGTACTCCGGGCGCGCCGATGACGTGATCATCTCGGCCGGCTACCGGATCGGCCCCTTCGAGGTCGAGTCGGCCTGCATCGAGCATCCCGCGGTGCGCGAGGCAGCCGCGGTCGCGGCGCCCGACCAGCGGCGCGGTCATGTGGTCAAGGCATACGTCGTGCTCGCCGGTGACCAGCAGCCATCCGACGAGCTGGCGAAGGACATCCAGGGCTTCGTGCGCGGCCATCTCTCCGCCTACGCGTATCCGCGCCAGATCGAGTTCACCGACGAGCTGCCGAAGACGCTGACCGGCAAGATCCGCCGCATCGAGCTGCGCGAGCGCGAGCAGGGCGCCGCTTGAGCCGCATTGGGCGCCTTTTGCACCGCAGAGGCGGGGAAGTCGCCCAGCGAGCCCCGGGACTGCCCGGACCGGGCCAGCCTCTAACCTAGGCCCATGCCTGCCAAGGAGATGGTCACGCGTGCGCTGCGGGTCGGCGAGGGGCGCAAGTTCCGTGCCTACGAGAAGCGGGTCGAGGCGATCAACCGCTTCGAGCCCGAGATGGAGCTGCTCGATGACGACGAGATTCGCTCGACCGCCGACGCGCTGCGCGAGCGCGCCCAAGAGGGGGAGTCGCTTGACGACCTGCTCCCGGAGGCGTTCGCGCTCACCCGCGAGGCAGCCCGGCGCACGATTGGCCAGCGCCACTTCGACGTGCAGCTGATCGGGGCGATGGTCCTGCACGACGGGTCGATCGCGGAGATGAGGACCGGCGAGGGCAAGACGCTTACCGCGACCCTCGCGGTGTTCCTCAACTCTTTGCGCGGCGAGGGCGTTCACCTGGTCACCGTCAACGACTACCTGGCCAGCCGTGACGCCGAGTGGATGAGCCCGATCTACGAGGCCCTCGGGGTCAGCGTGGCGGCGATCCAGGAGCCCGACGACCATGCGACCCGCCAGCAGAAGTACGCCGCCGACGTCACCTACGGGACCAACTCCGAGTTCGGGTTCGACTATCTGCGCGACAACATGGCGGGGGCGCTCGAGCACTGCGTGCAGCGCTCGCACAACTTCGCGATCGTCGACGAGGTCGACAACATCCTCATCGACGAGGCGCGCACTCCCTTGATCATCTCCGGCGCCCCGGAGCAGGCCGCCGACACCTACTTCGCCTTCGCCCGGCTCGCGAAGCAGCTCGAAGGCGTGCCGGCGAAGGACAAGCTGCGCTCGATGGGGGAGAGCAAGGACACCTCCGAGGCCGACTACGACTTCGAGTTCGACGAGAAGCACAAGACCGTCGCCCCGACAGAGCGCGGCGTCGAGGCGGCGGAGAAGTTCCTCGGCGTCGACAACCTCTACCTCGGCGAGCACGGCACGCTTGTCAACCACCTGATCCAGTCGCTGAAGGCGGAGTCGCTCTACAAGCTCGACAAGGACTACGCCGTGGTCGACGGACAGGTGATGATCATCGACGAGTTCACCGGCCGGATCCTCGAGGGGCGGCGCTGGTCCGAAGGCCTGCATCAGGCGGTCGAGGCGAAGGAGGGCGTGGCGATCCGCGAGGAGAACCAGACCCTGGCGACGATCACGCTGCAGAACTACTTCCGCCTCTACGACAAGCTCGCCGGGATGACCGGCACGGCGCTCACCGAAGCGACCGAGTTCATGAAGATCTACAAGATGCCGGTGGTCGAGGTTCCGACCAACGTGGCGATGATCCGCGACGACGGCAACGACCAGATCTTCAAGACCAAGGACGGCAAGTGGAAGGCGGTGCTGAAGGAGATCTCGGAGCGCCACGAGGCTGGTCAGCCGATCCTCGTCGGCACTGTCTCGGTTGAGGTCTCGGAGATGATCTCCGAGGAGCTCCGGCGTCGCGGGATCGAGCACGTGGTCCTGAACGCGAAGCCCGAGCACGCCAAGCGGGAGGGAGAGACGATCGCCCAGGCAGGTCGCAAGGGCTCGGTCACGATCGCAACCAACATGGCCGGTCGCGGCGTCGACATCAAGCTCGGCGGAAGCCCCGAGGGGATGGCCCGCGCTGCTCTGGCCAGGGAGGGCGTCACGTCGGAGTCTGAGGACTTCGCCGAGGCGCTGGCGGCGAAGACCGTGGAGCTGGAGCCCGCAGCCGAGGCCGAGGCCGAGGAGGTCCGCGAGCTCGGCGGCCTTTTCATCTGCGGCACCGAGCGCCACGAGTCGCGCCGCATCGACAACCAGCTGCGCGGCCGTTCCGGCCGCCAGGGCGATCCCGGCGCTTCGCGCTTCTACCTCTCCGCCGAGGACGACGTGATCCGGCTCTTCGCCGGCGACCGCATCTATCGCATTCTCGACCGCCTCGGCCCTGTCGACGAGGAGGGCGAGGAGATGCCGCTGGAGGCGAAGATGCTCACCAGGACGGTCGAGAACGCGCAGAAGAAGGTCGAGGAGCAGAACTTCCTGATCCGCAAGCGGGTGCTCGAGTACGACGACGTGATGAACGAGCAGCGCCGCGTCGTCTACAAGTACCGGCGCGAGATCCTCGAGGGCCGCGACATGTCCGAGATCGCCCGCGCCGAGCTCGAGGGCACGATCCACCGCCTCGTCGACGAGTACACGCCCGGCGAGATCCTCGAGGACTGGGACCTGCCCGAGCTCGACACGCAGCTGCGCCAGATCTGGCCGCTTCGCGTCGACGTCTCCGAGATCGCCCCGGAGACGCTTGACCGCGAGAAGCTCAAAGGCGCGTTGGGGGCCGATGCGCTGGAGGCATACGACGAGCGCACCGAGACCTTCGGCGAGGAGCTGATGCGCTATCTGGAGCGCTCGATCCTGCTCCAGGTGATCGACAACCGCTGGCGTGAGCACCTCTACGAGATGGACTACCTGCGCGAGGGGATCCACCTGCGCGGCTTTGCCCAGATCGATCCGCTGGTCGCCTACAAGAACGAGGGCTTCTCGATGTTCGAGGAGCTCATGCACTCGATCTGGGAGGAGTTCTCGAAGCTGATCTTCCACGTCGAAGTCGACATCGCCCCCGCCGATGCCGAGCAGGCGTTCGCCGGCCCCGAGGACGGGTCCGGCGACGTGCGCTACTCGGGCGGCACCGCCGACGCCCAGCCCTCGGCGCTGGCCGAAGTCGCGGCCGCCGGATCGTCCAGCGCCGCGGAGATGACCGCCGTCGAGGCGACCGGGCCGGGGCCCGGCGGCGGCAACGGCGAGGTGGTCGAGACCGTGGTCAAGTCGGAGCAGGACAAGATCGGACGCAACGATCCCTGCTGGTGTGGCAGCGGCAAGAAGTACAAGAAATGTCATGGTGCCTGACCGGCGCCGGTTCGCGCCCCGTGCCTGAGCAAACCGAGCTAGTTCGCCGCTTCTACGAAGCGTTCAGGAGCCAGGACCTCGACGCGTTCGTCGCCACGTTGCATCCGGACGTCGAGCTGCAGACCGCGCGCGGCCTGCGCATCGGCCGCGATGAGGCGCGCGGCTGGGCGACCCGGAACCCCGACGGCGGGCTCGAGCAGCGCCACGTCGTTGTGGGTTTTCGCGAGCAGGCAGACCACGTCGTCGCGTTGATCCGCAAGCAGTGGTGGTGGGCGGAGTCCGAGGAGCTCGCAGAAGACGCCGAGGAAGCGGCGCTGTTCACCTTCAGGGACGGCTTGATCGCCCGCTGGCAGCCGTTCAGGCACCGCGCCGAGGCGCTGACGGCGGCCAGGATCGAAGCTTAGCCGGCCCCCTCGCCATAATGGGCGCATGGCCGATGCCGTCAGCAAGGAAGCGGTCCCCGCGCGGCTCGCCGACGATCCGCGAGCAGATGAAGCTGCTCGCGGACTACCTTTGACCCCGCTGCGCTCGAATCGGAGATAGAGCGCCTCGAGGCCGAGATGCAGAGTCCCGGCTTCTGGGACGACCAGGCCGCAGCCGCCGGAGTCTCTGCCCGCCACGCTGCCGCGCAGCGCCGTCTCCAAACTTTCCGCGGGCTCGAGGCCGACGCCGGCGATCTCGGCGAGCTGGCCGAGCTGGCCGCCGATGACGACGAGATGGCGGCCGAGCTCGCCGGCCAGCTGGACTCGATCGAGCGGCGGCTCGCCGAGCTCGAGGAGGCGCGGCTGTTCAGCGGTCAGTACGACACCGGCGACGCGGTCGTCACCGTGCACGCAGGGGCGGGGGGCACGGACTCCCAGGACTGGGCCGAGATGCTCCTGCGGATGTACCTGCGCTGGGCCGAGCGGCGCGGCTTCGGGGTCGAGATGAAGGAGGCCTCCCCGGGCGAGGAGGCGGGGCTGAAGTCGGCGACCTTCATCGCGCGCGGCGAGAACGCCTACGGGCTCTTCGCCGCCGAGCGCGGAGTGCACCGGCTGGTTCGAATCTCGCCCTTCGACGCCTCGGCGCGGCGCCACACGAGCTTCGCCCAGGTCGATGTCGGGCCGCTGGTCGACGAGGAGGTCGATGTCGAGGTCGAGGACTCAGAGGTGCGGGTCGACACCTACCGGGCGTCCGGGGCGGGCGGCCAGCACGTCAACAAGACCGACTCCGCGGTTCGCCTCACCCACCTACCGACCGGTGTCGTGGTGCAGTGCCAGAACGAGCGCTCGCAGGCGCAGAACAAGGCCGTTGCGATGCAGCTGCTGCGCTCGAAGCTGATCGAGCTAGAGGAGCGAAAGCGCGCCGAGGCGCTGGCCAAGGAGCGCGGCGAGGTCAAGGACGTCGCCTGGGGCTCGCAGATCCGCAGCTATTTCCTGCATCCCGACCAGCGGGTCAAGGACCACCGCACCGGCCACGAGTCGGGCGACACCGAGCGCGTCCTCAACGGCGACATCGACGACTTCGTGCGCGACTACCTGCTCAAGACCGCGGCTTGACGCGTCGCGGCGGTGACGGCTCGGAGTCCTCGAGCGCCGGGACGGGGCGCAGCAGGGGCCGCGGTGAGACCGGCTTCTGCCGGCTGTGCTTGAGGTCGAGCATCCGCTGATCGGCTTCGCGCAGCAGGGAATCGAAGTCCTGACCGTCATCGGGGAAGGTCGCCCATCCGACCGAGACGGAGACCGGCGTCTCCCAGCTGGGCTCGATCTCCCCGATCGCGCCGTGCAGGGCGTCGGCGATCATCCGGGCGCCGTCGGGCCCGGCGCCGGGCGCGATCACGGCGAACTCGTCGCCGCCGATCCGGGCCAGAGTGTCGTCGCTGCGAAGCACGCCCTCGGCACGATCCGTGGCGCGGCGCAGGACCGCGTCGCCCGAGGCGTGGCCGTGCTCGTCGTTGATCGCCTTGAAGCCGTCGAAGTCGAAGATCAGCAGGGCCAGCGGTGAAGCGTCTGCCGACGCGCCGTCCGCCGTGCGGGCCGGTGCGGACTCGCAGCTGCCTCGTGCAGGTCGCGGTCGAAGGCGCGCCGGTTGCCGACCCCGGTGAGCGTGTCGCGGTTGGCGATACTCGCGCTGACGGGCCTCCGCGTCGACGAGGCGCTTCTTCAGCTGCAGCATCACAGCCGTGATTGCCACGAAGGCCGCGGACAAGGGCGATGTAGCGGGGCAGAAAGGCGTTGTCGATCGCGTCGCGGTCGTAGAGAAGCGGCGTCCCCGCGATCAGGACGAGCTCGATCGACAGTGGCCAGGCCCAGCGGGCCGGGAAGAAGAAGGCGATGAAGAGCAGAAAGCAGAACAGGAACGCCCCCATGTAGCTGAGCGAGCCACCGCTGAGATAGATCGCGAGGCCGAGGACGGGAGCGGCGATCATCGTGCCGAGCGCATGCCCGTTTCGCGAGGCGCGCCGCCACGGGATCGCGCCGGTCAGCAGCCCGACTCCGTAGAGGAGGACGAGCAAGCTCAAACCCAGCAGCCAGCCGAAGCTCATGTGGGCGGTGCCGGGCGCAAACGCGCACGCGGCCCCCACCACGGCTCCGAGCGTCCAGAGGCCGCCGGCGACCCGCGTCATCTGCGCGATCTCGCGCCGCGCCTCCGGGGCGTCTTGGTCGGGAGTGTCGAGCAGGTCGAGCATCTCCCCATTCATCGGTCGTGCCTGTGCTCGGGTTGAGCGCGGGCACGAGTCGTGGCTGGATCGACTGCTCGCCAAGCGCCGGGCTGGCGCCCCGCGGCTGGGTGGCTCGAGCGCGGCTTGGCTAGTCCGCCGGCTCGAGCACGCCCTCGAGCTCAAGCAGGTGCTGCTTGACGTCGAGTCCGCCGCCGTAGCCGCCCAGGGCGCCGCCGCGGCGCAGCACCCGGTGGCAGGGAACGACGATCGGGATCGGGTTCGAACCCAGCGCGGTGCCGGCGGCGCGGACCGCGCGCGGGCTCCCGGCCCGCCGGGCCAGCTCGCTGTAGCTGCGCGTCTTGCCGTACGGGATCCTGGCGGTGGCGCGCAGCACCTTGCGATAGAAGCCGCGGCTCAGCTGCCAGTCGAGCGGCAGGTCGAAGTCGGTCAGCTTCCCCTCGAAGTAGAGGTCGAGCTCGCGCCGGGTGTCGTCGAGGCGGGCCGGCGACTCCAGCACCCGCGGCGAGATCGCTTGCGCAAGCTGCTCGAGGACCGTGTCGGTCGACTCGATCGGGAAGGTGATCCGGACCAACCCGCGCGGGGTTGCCGCGAGCAGCAGCCGCCCGACCGGGGTGTCGACCTCCGTGTAGGCGACGTCGAGCAGGCCCTCACGCTCGGCCCGGCGCATCAGCGCGCTGGTCCGGGTCTCGGCGCACGTCGGAGTTGACCCGCGAGGCGTCGCGCAGCGAGCGCAGCGGATCGCTTGCCTTTTGCCTTTTCGAGCTCATGCGATCTCCATCCTCAGTCGTTTGACTCCTTCGTGAACGTTGCGGCGTGCCGCTTCTTCGGAAGTGCCCGTCGCCGCTGCGATCTCGCGATGCGGCAGATCGCAGACGAAGCGCAGCGCGACCGCCATCCGTTGCTTCGGCGGCAGCCCGGCAACACAGCTCCAGATCCCTGAGCTCTCGCTGCCCTCGACCTCGCCCCCCGAAACGACCACCTCCGGTGGGTCGCCGACCGGGACGGGGCGCCGCTGCCGCGACCGGTGATGGTCGATCGCCTTGCGGTGCGCAATCGTCAGCAGCCACCCCTGAAGGTTGCGCGCGTCCTCGAGGCGCGGGTAGGCGCGCAGCGCCGCGATGAAGGTCTCCTGGAAGCAGTCCTCGGCGTCCTGGGGGCCGACGGAGGCGATCAGGAATCCCATCACGTCGCCCTGGTGGCGTTCGAGCAGCTGCTGGAACGGGGGCAGCTTCGTCATCGCCCATACAACGTCGCACACCGCCCGAAACGTGAGATCGACCGCAATGACCTCGGAGCCAAAGGGCCCGGCAACTCGCCTTCACAGATACTTGCGCCCATGGCCAAGCTGCTCTACTCGGCAATCTGCTCACTCGACGGCTACGTCGCCGATCGCGACGGGAAGTTCGACTGGGCGGCGCCCGACGAAGAGGTGCACGCCGCTGTCAACGAGATCGAGCGGCCGGTCGGCACCTTCCTGCTCGGGCGCCGGATGTACGAGGTCCTGAGCGTCTGGGAGACGATGGACACGGGCCCCGAGCAGCCGGCCGCGATCCGCGATTACGCGGAGATCTGGCGCTCGGCCGAGAAAGTGGTCTACTCGCGCACCTTGGCCGCGGTCACAACCTCGCGGACCAGGCTCGAGCACGACTTCGAACCCGATGCCGTCCGCGAGATCAAGGCAGTCGCGGACCGTGACCTCAGCGTGGGCGGGCCTGGCCTCGCCGCAGAGGCGCTGCGAGCAGGCCTGGTCGACGATCTTCAGCTCTTCCTCAACCCGATCCTGGTCGGCGGTGGCACGCCCGCTCTTCCCGACGAGGTACGGGCCGACCTCGAGCTTCTGGCCGAGCGTCGCTTCGGCGGCGGCGTCGTCTTTCTCCACTACCGGGTCGGTACGGGTGGCTGACCGCGCACTCAGCGAGCTCGTGTCGGCGGCGCTGAGCGAGGACCTCGGCGACGGCGACGTCACTTCCGAGGCCGTGGTCCCGGCGGATGCCGAGGCCGGGGCGCGGATCGTCCAGAAGCAGGCCGGGGTGCTGTTCGGGTTCGAGGTCGCGGCGGAGGTGTTTCGACAGACCGGCGCCGGATTCGAACCGCTGACCGCCGAAGGCGAGTGGCGCGAGGAAGTGCCCGCCGACGCCGCCGCCGCCGCTGGGCCGGTTCGGGCGCTGCTTGCGGCCGAGCGCACGGCGCTCAACTTCCTCGCCCGGCTCTCGGGGATCGCGACGCTCACCGCACGCTACGTGGAGGCGGTTCGCGGCAGCGGCGCCGAGATACTCGACACCCGCAAGACGACTCCCGGGCTGCGCGGGCTCGAGAAGCAGGCGGTCGTCGCCGGCGGCGGCACCAACCACCGCCGCGGGCTATACGACGCGATCCTGATCAAGGAGAACCACGCCGCCGCCGCCGGCGGGGTGGGGGAGGCGGTGAAGGCCGCAGCGATGGCCCGGCCCGAGCTGGCGGTCGAGGTCGAGTGCCGCCACCTCGACGAGGCCGGCGAGGCGCTCGCGGCGGGCGCCGCTCGCCTGCTGCTCGACAACATGACCACGGCCCAGCTGAGAGAGGCCGTGGCACTGCGCGACTCCGCCGGCTCCGAGGGCGCGTCCCTCGAGGCGTCCGGGGGCGTGACGCTGGAGACGGTCGCCGAGATCGCCGCGACCGGCGTCGACTTCATCTCGGTCGGCGCGCTCACGCACTCGGCGCCGGCGCTTGACCTGAGCATGCTGATCGAGTCGCTGTAGCGCCCACCGCCGAGTGAGCACCCTTCCGGCTCAAGCGAGGAAAGCCCCTGACCGGGTCGAATTGCTCTGACCTGGGGCCGCGGATAAAGTCGCTTCGATGAGCGCCACCACGGAGTTGAGGCAGCGCCGCGAGGACACCGTGCGCGAGCACATGGAGTCCGAGAACCGGCACGAGTTCGACATCACGCTGGAGACCTTCGACCACCCGCGCTACGAGCTGATCGGGACCGGCGAGGTCCACGATGGGCCCGAAGAGGTGATGGCCTACTTCGATGAGACCCGGACCGCGTTTCCCGACCAGCGCAACGAGCTGCTCGAGCTGCATCACACGGAAGAGGCGGTGATCGTCGAGGCGATGCTCTACGGAACCCACGACGGCCCGCTGCGGGGCCTGCCGCCGACCGGCCGCAAGTTCGAGATGCAGTTCTGTCGCCGTCTTCGTCTTCGAGGAGGACCGGCTGGTCTGCGAGCGGGTCTACTTCGACCCGGACAAGATCCTCCGCGACCTCGGTGTCGCCCACGACCCGACGAGCGTGCGCGGGCGGGTCGCGACCGTCGCCAATCACCCGCTGACGGTCGGGCGGGCGCTGGCTCGCCGGGTGACCCGCCCCCTGAGCCGATGAGTGAGGCCGACGTCGAGCTGGACCGGCGGGCTGACATCTGGCGAGTTGTCTCCGCATAGCGGAACCAAGTCGAAGCCACAGCTAGCTACTTCAGCAGCCGCGAGAGCCGCCGGTCCTTCAGCACCCGCCCGCCGGTCTGCTCCTGCGGGCAGTAGTTGGCCTGGTGCTCCTTGAAGTAGACGGCCTCGATCGTCGTCCCGCAGCGCGGGCACGGCTCGCCCTCGCGGCGGTGGACCTGCAGCGGCATCGGCATCTTGTCGGGCACCGTCTCGCCGATCACCTCCTCGTAGTGCTCGATCGCGTCGCCGAGCACGCCCAGCGCGCGGTGCAGGCTCTCGACCTCGGTCTCGAGCAGCTCCGAGCCCTGCTTGAAGGGGGACAGGCGCGCCTCCCAGAGGATCTCGTCGACCCAGGAGCGCCCGATCCCGGCGATCACGCGCTGGTCGCGCAGCAGCGGGTGCAGGTGGCGCGGCTGGTCGATCGCGGCCGCGAAGTCCTCCAGCGCCGGCGCCGGCCAGGCCTCCGGCCCCAGCGTCGCGACCATCTCGTCCTCGGCGACCTGTTCCGACGCGAGCAGCTTGCCCCAGGCGCGCTGGCGGGATCCGAACTCGCGCAGGCGCAGCTCGCGCCCGTCGGCGAGGCGGACCAGGATGCGCGAGGCGCGGTCGCGCGGCGAGGCGCGCTTCTCGAACACCTGCAGGCGCCCGGCCGACATCAGGTGCACGAGCAGCGCCAGATCGCCGGAGAACTCGACCACCGGCATCTTTCCGATCCTCCGCACGCCCGTCACCTCGCGCCCCGCGAGCGCTTCCAGCGGCGGGTCGAAGGTCTTCAGCGCAACCATGCCGGGCGACAGCGCGGACTCGACCTCGGCGCCGCGCAGGGCGGCGTCGAGGCGGCGCGCGGTGATCTCTACCTCGGGCAGCTCGGGCACGGCTCAACGTAGGGAGTGGGCACGGCCGGGCCGGTAGACTTAGCTCAGTTCATTCCCACCTTCTAGGCGCGCACCCGAGTCGCGCGCCGGGCCGGGAACATAAGAAGACCGAGAGGAGCGCTCCTGTGCAGGAGCTTCCGACGCTTCAACCGAGCGGCGTATCCGAGCTCACTCCCGAGCAGGTCGACGGGCTGAGCGCCGAGGTGCGCGCGCTCGCCGCCGAGCGCGACGCGGTGATCCTCGCCCACAACTACCAGCTCCCCGAGCTCCAGGACCTCGCCGACTTCATCGGCGACTCGCTGGGCCTCTCGCGTCAGGCCGCTGCGACCGACGCCGACGTGATCGCCTTCTGCGGCGTTCACTTCATGGCCGAGACGGCCTCGATCCTCTCGCCCCGCAAGCCGGTCCTGATCCCCGACCTCGGCGCCGGATGCTCGCTCGCCGACTCGATCGACGCCGAGCAGCTTCGCAGCTGGAAGGCGGAGCACCCCGGCGCGCTCGTGGTCATGTACGTCAACACCTCTGCCGAGGTGAAGGCCGAGACCGACTACTGCTGCACTTCCTCGAACGCGGTCCAGGTGGTCGAGCACATCTGGCGTGAGTACGGGGCCGAGACCGAGATCCTCTTCGGGCCCGACATGTGGCTCGGCGCCTTCGTCGAGCGCGAGACCGGCTTGCGCGAGGACCCCGAGCGCCGCGCCCGCTTCCATGTCTGGGACGGCGAGTGCCACGTTCACGCCGGGATCCGCCCCGACGACATCGCCCGCACCCGCGCCGAGCACCCCGAGGCGGAGTTCCTGATCCATCCCGAGTGCGGCTGCTCGACCCAGGCGATGGAGTACGTCGCCGCCGGCGACGTCGACCCCGAAGGCGTGCACATGCTCTCGACCTCGGGGATGCTCGCCCAGGTCGAGCGGAATCCGCGAGGGCAGCTACATCGTCGCGACCGAGAACGGGATGCTCTACCCGCTCCAGCAGGCGGCCCCGGAGGCGAACCTGATCGAGGCCAACCGGATGGCCTTCTGCAAGTACATGAAGATGATCACGCTGCCGAAGCTGCGCGACTCGCTGCGCGACATGCAGTTCGAGGTCAGGGTCGCGGAGACGTCGCCGAGCGGGCCCGGGTCCCGATCGAGCGCATGGTCGCCATAGGTTGATGGGCGGCGAAACGAAGTGGAGCCGCAGTCACATGTCAGGCGGCCGCAGGCCGCCGCAAGTTATTCACGTGAGGGCCGTGAAACGAAGTGGAACGGCAGTCGCATGTCAGGCGGCGAAGCCGCCGCAATTCATGCCGTCAACCCGCAGCGGCCGCAGTCACAAGTCAGGCGGCCGCAGGCCGCCGCAAGTTATTCAATGGACCTCCCTCAGCCGTCCCGTCTCGACCTCGTAGACGAAGCCCGTGACGCTCCCCTTCCTGGGGATGAAGGGACTCTCCTCGATCCGGCGGATCGATGCGCGGACGCTCTCCTCGAGATCCGCGAAGCCGTGGGCCTCGAAGTCGGGCCTCTGCCCCGTCTCGCCTTCCAGTCGGCGGGCGAACTGCTCGTCCTCGAGGCCGAGCATGCCGCAGCCGGTGTGGTGGATCAGGACCACCTCCTCGGTGCCCAGCAGGTGCTGCGAGATCGCCAGTGAGCGGATCTCCTCCTCGGTGACGACTCCGCCGGCGTTGCGGATCACGTGCGCGTCGCCCTCGGCCAGCCCCAGGAGCTTGGCCGGGTCCAGCCGCGCGTCCATGCATGTGACAACAGCGAGCTTCTTCGCGGGGGCCGCGGAAGGTCGCGTTTGTCAAAGCGCTCCGCGTAGGCCCGGTTGTTTTCGAGGAGCTCGCCGGTAGCCGACATCAATAGCCGCCGCTCGGGCCACCGGGACGGGTGCCGATGCCCGAGTCCGGGGCGCCGCTGCTGCCGTCGCCGGCGCTGGCCGGCGCGGACCCCGTCGTGGTGGACCTGGTGGTGGGGATCGTCGAGCTCGCGCCGCCGCCAGCTCGAGGGCTCAGTCGTCACATCGCCGCGCTGGTCGAGCGCTGCTCGCCGGGCTGGTCGTCGCCTCGTCGTCGCTTCCGCAGGCGCCGACGCCAGCGCCGCCGCCGCGGCCGCGATCGCGATCGCTCGTCTCATCGCGCCATGATTGCGGACCCGCGCGCCCGAACGGCAACTTTGCCCGCAAACTGCGCGCTTCTCTGCTCCGGCCGCGTCCGCGCCTCAGCCACGATCGCCGCGTGATTCCTCTGCTCAGCCTGCATTGTGGTGGCTAGGACGACCAGAAATGCACACTCACTCCGGTTGGCAGCGTCCCTGCGTGATCAACGCGAACTCAAATGCGATCCTCTAGCCTGACCGATCCCGAGCCGGACGAGCGCGGGAGCCGCAACGTGCATCTGAAGCCGGTACCCGACCCCACCCCGCAGCCGCCCGCCGCCGGCGAGCAGCCGTCGATCGCGGAGCTGGAGCGCTACGCGACGGTGCTGCGGATCAACTGCGTGCGCATGGTCGCGGTCGCCAAGGCGGGGCACCTCGACTCCTCGCTCTCGGCCGCCGACATCGTCACCGCGCTCTATTACCAGGTGCTGCGCCACGATCCCGCCAACCCCAAATGGCCGGAGCGCGACCGCTTCGTGCTCAGCAAGGGCCACGCGGCGCCGATCCAGTACGCGGCGCTCGCCGAGCACGGCTATTTCCCGCACAAGGACCTGATGGGCCTGCGCCAGATCGGATCCCACCTGCAGGGCCACCCCGACATGACCCGCACCCCCGGGATCGAGGTCTCGACCGGCTCGCTCGGCCAGGGCCTCTCGATGGCGGTCGGCATCTGCCTCGCCCTGCGGCTCGACGGCCTGCACGAGACCGCGCACGTCTTCACGCTGATGTCCGACGGCGACATCCAGGAGGGCGAGAGCTGGGAGGGGGCCGCCGCCGCGGCGCACTACCGGATCCCCAACCTGACCGCGATCGTCGACTACAACCACCTGCAGACCGACGGCACCACCGAGGAGGTCATGGACACCGGCGACGTGCGCGCCAAGTTCGAGGCCTTCGGCTGGGACTCGATCGAGATCGACGGCCACGACATGGGCGCGATCGTCGAGGCGCTGGGAGCGCAGCCGCACCCTCGACCGCCCCGCCGCGATCGTCTGCCAGACCAAGAAGGGGCGCGGCGTCTCCTTCATGGAGGGCCGCTTCGGCTTCCATGGCAAGCCGCCGTCGCAGGAGCAGGCCGAGGAGGCGATGGAGGAGCTCGAGGCGAGGCTCAAGGAGCAGACGGCGGCGCTCGACAGCCCGGCGCCGGAGGCGAGAGCGATGCCGGAGGCAAAGACCGAGCCGATCGCGACCCGGCAGGCCTACGGCGACGCCCTGGTCGAGCTGGGCGAGCGCCACGAGGACGTCGTCGCGCTGGACGCAGACCTCGCCGTCTCCACCCAGTCGATCAAGTTCGGAAAGAGGTTTCCCGGACCGCTTCTTCAACTGCGGCGCGGCCGAGGCGGGCATGATGTCGATGAGCTGCGGGCTCGCCGCCACCGGCAAGGTGCCTTACGCCTCGACCTTCGCGATCTTCGCCACCGCCCGCTCCTACGACCAGGTCCGGGTCGGGATCGCCCACAACCGCCTCAAGGTGCGGATCGGCGCCAGCCACGGCGGCGTCTCGCTCGGCGAGGACGGCGCCACCCATCAGATGATCGAGGACCTGGCGCTGATGCGGGCGATGCCGCACATGCAGGTCGTCGTGCCGGCCGACTACAACCAGGCCTACGCGGCGGTGATCGATTCCTACGAGCGCGCCGAGGAGCCGATGTACATGCGCTTCGGACGTCCCTCGACGCCGATCGTCTACGACCAGATCCCGGAGACCCTCGGCAGCGGCGTCGACGTCCTGCGCGAGGGCAAGGACATCGCGATCTTCGTCTGCGGCCACATGGTCTGGCGCGGGCTCGAGGCGGCCGACGTCCTCGCCCGCGAGGACGGCATCGAGGCCGAGGTCGTCAACGTCTCGATCATCAAGCCGCTCGACTCCGAGGCGGTCCTGAAGTCGCTGGCCAAGACCGGCGTCGCCGTGACCGCGGAGGAGCATCGCGTCGTCGGCGGGCTCGCCGACGCCGTGCGCGAGGTCGCCGCCGAGGAGCACCCGGTGCCGATCTTCGCGCTCGGGATGGGGGATGAGTTCGGCGTCTCGGGAACCGCCGAGGCCTGCATGGAGCACTTCGGGCTCACCGCTTCGGGAATCGCCGACCGCGCCCGCGAGGCGATGATCCGCAAGCCGATCGTCTCGCATCCGCCGCTGCACAGCGGCGGCCTCGATTAGCCGCGGCCGCCGGGACCATCACGACTGGACGCGCGCTCAGACTGCAAGGGTCGTTGCGAGTGCACAGGTTCCCGCGCTCCCGCCGCTCGCGCCTCTCTAGGGTTCCCGGCGCTCGATGGCGAGATTGCGTAGGAACCGGAACAGCGAAGCAGACTCGATGCCCGGGCGCCGCGGACCGGCGCCGATCGTCGAGCTCGACGACGTCACCAAGGTCTATCCGGGTGGCCATCTGGCCCTGGAGCGAGTCTCGCTGGCGATCGGCCGGGGCGAGTTCGTCTTTCTCGTCGGGCCGACCGGCTGCGGCAAGTCGACGCTGATCAAGCTGCTGATCCGCGAGCTCGAGCCGACCGAGGGGGCTGTGCGGATCGCGGGCCGCGACATCGGCGCGCTCGCCGACAAGAAGATCCCCTACCTGCGACGCAACGTCGGCACCGTCTTTCAGGACTTCAAGCTGCTCGCCAACCGGACCGTCTACGACAACGTCGCCTACGCCCTGCAGGTGATCGGCGCGGGGCGCGCCGAGATCCGCGAAAGGTGCCGGAGACGCTGCGCCTGGTCGGCCTCTCGACCAAGGTCAACAGCTACCCCGACCAGCTCTCCGGCGGTGAGCAGCAGCGCGTCTCGGTGGCGCGGGCGTTCGTCAACCATCCGCCGTTGCTGCTCGCCGACGAGCCGAGCGGAAACCTCGACCCGGTCACCTCGATCGGGATCATGCAGCTGCTCTACCGGATCAACCGCACGGGCACGACGGTGGTCGTCGTCACCCACGACAACGCGATGGTCGACAAGATGCGCCGTCGCGTGATCGAGCTCTTCGAGGGCCGCATCGTCCGCGACGAGACCAGCGGCGGCTACGGGGGCGAGGAGTCGACCAACGAGTTCGCGATGCGGATGCGGGCCGAGATGGGGGTCGGACCTGAGGGCGCCACCAATGGCCACGCCGACGAGCTGATCTGATGGGACGGCTCGGGTTCTTCATCCGCGAGGCTTTCCGCGCCCTGCGCCGCAACGGCGCCCCCAGCATGGCCGCGATCGTGACCACGATCGTGACCATCGTCCTGCTCGGCGTCCTGATCCCGATCTTCCAGGCCGCGCAGGCCAAGAACCAGGACATTCGCGACGAGCTCGCGTTTCGGGTCGCGGTCCAGGATGACGCCACCAGGAGCGAGATCCAGCATCTGCACGCTCAGCTGCTCGAGCTCCCCCACGTAGCCTCGGTCCAGTTCGTGACCAAGACCGAGGCGCTGGCGGAGCTCAGCAACAGTCTCAACGAGAGCGACCGCAACTTGATCAAGGAGCTCAACACCAATCCGCTGCCCGCCAACTTCATCGTCAAGGCCGACGACGCCTCCTACCTCGACTCGATCCGCAGCGCCGTCACCCCGCCCGGGCCGAACGGCTCTCCACAGCCGATCTCACCGATCGTCAAGGACGTCTTCGACCGCAACCAGGACCGCGCCAAGGTCGAGCAGGTGACGGGCGCGCTGAAGCTGGTGCTGACGATCCTCACGGCCTTGCTCGTCGTCGCCTCGCTGATGCTGGTCGGGAACACGATCCGGCTCTCGATCTACGCGCGCCGCCGCGAGGTCGAAGTGATGCGCCTGGTCGGCGCCACGCGCTGGTTCATCCGCTGGCCTTTCATGATCGAAGGGGTGGTCGTCGGCTTCCTCGGTGGCCTGGGCGCGATACTGATCCTGTGGCTGGGCAAGGCAACGATCGTCGACCCGCTCTCGGGGACGCCGCTGTTCTCGGCCCTGAACACGATGTCGTTCCCGCTCCTGATCACGATCCTGTTCAGCGCCGCGATGATCGTCTCGGCGGTCGGCAGCGGCGTGACGCTGCGGCGCTTTCTGCGGGTGTGAACCGACGTTGAGGGCGTGGCCCGCGGCCGTCCTGGCGGCGGTCGTCTTCCTCTGCGCCGGGCTTTGGCTCGGCGGCCATCCCGGCAAGCTGCCGGCGCCGCTGCGAGACCTGTTCGTCGACCAGACCGCTTCGCTGAGCGGCGAGGCGGCCGCGATCATCGAGAGCGACTACTACCGCGACGTTCCATCCGACCAGCTCCGCAACGGCTCGGTCGCGGGGATGGTCCAGGAGCTGCGCCGGCACAACAAGGAGGATCGCTTCTCGCAGTACTTCGACCCCGAGCAGGCCAAGGTCCTCGACGAGGAGACCGAGGGCCGCTTCAGCGGCATCGGGCTCACCGTCAGCGAGGCAAAGAAGGGCCTGCGGGTCGTGCAGGCGTTCAAGGGCTCTCCCGCCGCCGCGGCTGGGATCAAGACCGGCGACGTAATCGTCTCCGTGCGCGGCAAGTCGATCGCCGGCCAGCCCTCGCAGCTCTCGGTCGCGAAGATCAAGGGCCCGCAGGGAACCGCGGTGAAGATCGGGGTGATGCGCCCGCCCAGCGGCCGCACCCGCCAGCTGACGATCGAGCGCAAGGAGATCACGACCCCGGTCGTGGAGTCGTCGCTGCGCAGCGTCGGCGGCCGTAAGCTCGGCTATCTGCATCTGCTCGGCTTCAGCCGCGGCGCCCACGGCCCGCTGCGCTCGGCGGCCCAGCGCCTCGAGGACCGCGGCGCGGCGGGTCTGGTGCTCGACCTGCGCGGGAACCCCGGCGGCCTGCTGACCGAGGCGGTGCTGACCTCGAGCCTCTTTCTGCCCAAGGACGAGAAGGTGGTGACGACGGTGGCCCGCTCGGAGGGAAAGCACGTCTACCGCACCGAGGGCGACCCGGTGCCGCGCCGGCCGATGGTCGTCCTGATCGACGGCGGGACCGCCTCGGCGGCGGAGATACTCGCCTCCGCCCTCGCCGACCACGGCTTCGCGACCGTGGTCGGCACCCGATCCTTCGGCAAGGGCCTGTTCCAGGACGTGCTCGACCTCGCCAACGGGGGCCGGCTCGACATCTCGGTGGGCAAGTTCTTCACCGCCGACGGGATCTCGCTCGCCCCCAACGGCATCAAGCCGGACGTGGTCGCCAGGGACCGGCCCGGGACGCGCGCGGACGAAGGCCTGCGCAGCGCCCTGAAAGTGCTCGGCGCGCGGGTCGCGGCCGGCAAGAGCCAGTCCCGGTGAGCTCAGGGTCGCGAGGGGGCCGCGGCGCCGAGCTCGGTCGTCGCGCGGCGACCGTCGAGCGGCGCGGCCGCTTCCAGGTCGCCGAGGCGCTCTTCGAGCCCGGCCCCCAAGTCCCGCTCGAGCGCCGCTCGCGCGCGACGCCGGGCGGGATCGCACTGGTCGATTTCGGGCCGGGACGGGCCCGTGTCCTGCGCGAGCTCGGCTCCCCCGAGCTTGCCCGCGACGTCGTCGATGCGTTGGTCTGGGAGCGGATCGGATCGCGCGGCTTTCGCCGTCGAATCGAGGAAGCGGCCGGCGACGCGTCCGCGCGCGCCGCCGCCGCGCCAGGGCCGCGGCGCGACCTGACCGCGCTTCCCACCTTCACCGTCGACCCGGCGACCGCGCGCGACTTCGACGACGCCGTCTCGGCGCGACGCGAGGGCGACGGGGTTCGCCTCTGGATCCACATCGCCGACGTCGCCGCGCACGTGAAACCGGACAGCGAGCTCGATCGCGAGGCGAACGCTCGCGCCAACAGCACCTACGTGCCAGGCAGCGTCGAGCCGATGCTGCCACTGCCGCTGAGCTCCGACGCCTGCTCGCTGGGGCCGGGAGTGGAGCGCCTCGCGGTGACCACGGAGATCGAGCTGGGCGGCGCCGGGCAGGTGCGCTCGGCGCGCTTTTACCGCAGCCGCATGCGCTCCGACGCCCGCCTCGACTACGGGCAGCTGGACGAAGTCTTCGCCGCGCGCTCGCGGCCACCCGAGGAGGTCGCCGAACCGCTGCAGATCGCCCGCCAGGTGGCCGCGGGGCTCGCCGACCGCGATCGCCCCGGGGCACTCGAGGTAACCACCCCCGAGCCCGAGTTCCGCTTCGACTCGGACGGCAACGTCAGCGGCGCCGACTCGGTCGAGGGAACCGAGGCGCACCGCCTGATCGAGCAGCTGATGATCCTCTGCAACGAGCAGGTGGCGTCGCTCCTGGAGCGCAAGCGGGCGCCGACCCTCTACCGGGTCCACGAGCAGCCCGATCCGGAGCGGGTGAAGCTGATGATCGAGCAGCTGGCTTCGCTCGACATCCCGACCCCGCCGCTGCCCGAGCAGCTGGCGCCCAGCGAGGCGGCACGGCTGGCCGGCGAGGCAAGCCGCCTCGTCGCAGCCGAGGCGAAGCGCCGCGGTCATGGCCGCGAGGCGTATACATCGCTCGTGCTTCGCTCCCTCTCACAGGCGAGATACGACGATCGAAACCTCGGCCACGCCGGCCTCTCCAGCCCCGCCTACTGTCATTTCACCTCGCCGATCCGCCGCTACCCGGACCTGATCGCGCACCGGGGGCTGCTCGCGGCGCTCGGCGAGGGCGAGACGGCGCCGGAGCGCCGGCAGGTGCGCGAGGTCGGCGTGCACTGCTCCGAGCGCGAGCGCGAGGCGGCGGCGCTGGAGCGCGACGCCGACGACGTCTGCGCCGCCTTCCTGCTGCGTCGCGAGCTTCACGAGTCGGGATGGGAAACCGAGTTCGAGGCCGAGGTCTCGGGGGTGATCTCGGCCGGTGCCTTCGTTCGCTTCGGGGGCGCTCTCGGCGACGTCTACGAGGGTTTCGTGCCGGCGCGAAAGCTGCCCGGCGAGCGTTTCGAGCTCAACGATCTGCAGACGGCGCTGGTCGGCGCCAAGAGCGGTCGCTCGGTGCGCTTCGGTGACCCGATTTCGGTTCGCGTCGAGCGAATCGAGACGGCGCGCGGGCGCGTCGACCTGGAGCCCGCCGAGGGTTAGGCCGGGTCGGATGGCAAAGCGAAGCAAGCGCAAGGCCGAACCGGGGGACGTGGCGACCAATCGCCGCGCCCGCCACAAGTTCGAGTTCGTCGAGATCATGGAGGCGGGCATCCAGCTGCTCGGCAGCGAGGTCAAGTCGCTGCGCGAGGGAAAGGCCCAGCTGGCCGACTCCTACGCTGTTGTGCAGGGCGGAGAGGTCTGGCTGCGCAACCTGCATATCTCTCCCTACGCTCCCGCGAGCACCCAGAACCACGATCCCGACCGGCCCCGAAAGCTGCTGCTCAAGCGGGGCGAGATCGAGCGACTGATCGGCAAGACCCAGCAGCGCGGCCTGACCCTGGTTCCGAGCCGGATCTACTTCAAGGGCCGCCACGCGAAGGTCGAGCTGGCCCTGGCCCGCGGCAAGGAGGGTCGCGACCGCCGAAGGGAGATCGCCGAGCGCGACACCCGACGCGAGGTCGAACGCGAATTCAAGGGGCGGATGCGCTGAGCGTTGCCGGTAACCTGCCGTGTTCCGGGCGACGCCTGATCGGCACGCCGACGGCGCCCGGTGAGATCGGGAGTTGACGATTATTCAGTACGCAAGCCTCAGCAGCTTCATTGACGATCATGTGGCGATCCTGGTTGGCGCCGCAGCCGCGCTGCTCGTCCTGCTCCTGCTGCTCGCGATGCTGATGCAGCGCCGCGGCAAGCGCAAGGCGCGGCCGACCCTGGTCAGCGTCCCGTCGCAGGGCCAGCCGGCTGCGGCCTCGGCGCCGGCCGCGCGTGCGAAGCCTCCGCAAGGCGCAAGTACGCCGCCGCCGCCCGCGGCGCGGCAGCCAGAATCGTCGCCGGGACAGGCCTCGGCTCCCAGTCGCCGCGAGCTTCGCGAGCGCAAGCGCCTTGAGCGAAAGCGCAAGCATGAGGAGGATCGCGCCCGGCGCGAACGCGAGCGCCAGGCGCAGCTTGAGGCGCGTCGCCAGCGCGATGAGGAGCGGGCTGCCGCGAAGATCGCGCAGCGAAATGCGAAGCAGCAGGCGAGCCCGGTCGCCGCCTCAGGCGCGCCTGCGCCGCAGGGGGCCGGCGGGGTGGTCGCGCAGACCGGTGGCGCTGTGCCGCAGACCGGGGGAGCGGTCGCGGCGAGCGGTGCATCGCTCGCCGGGACTGCCGTCCGTGCGCAGGCAGAGGCCTCGGCGGAGGGTACCGGGGCCACCGGGCAAGGCGAACCCGTAAAGTCGAGGTCGGCTCCCAGCCGTCGCGAGCTGCGCAAGCGCGAGCGGGATGAGCGCCGCAAGCAAACGCTGGAGCAGAAAGCCGCCAAGCGAGCAAAGGAGACCGCGATGCAGGGGGAGAAGGCAGACGAGCAGGCAAGAAGGGAAGCCGAGGCGAATGAGGCTTCCCAGGCTAAGCCTGCCGCCGCGGCGGGCGGCGAGCAGCCGTCCGGCGAGGGGCGCCGGGGCCTGTTCAGGCGCCGGCCCAAGCCTGACCCGGCCACTGCGCCTCCCGCTGGCTCGGCCGAGGCGCCTGCATTCACCTCAGCCCCCGAGCCGTCGCCGTCGACGGCGAGCGCAAGCAACGATTCTTCCCGCGGCGCCGAGTTCGTGCCCGAGGCACTGAGGTCGCAGCCGCCGTCGGAGCCGGCCACGCAAATGCCCCCCGAGCCCCCCGCTGCGACGCCTGAAGAGCCCCCCGAGCCCCCGCTGCGCGCCCCGAGCCCGCCGCTGCGGCGCCCGCCGAGCCCCCCACTGCGGCGCCCGCCGAGCCCGCCGCTGCGGCGCCGAGCGTCGATGCCGAGGCCAAGGCCGCCGAGGCTGCCGAGCGGGCCGCCCGCGAGGCCGAGGAGAAGGTCCGCGCCGAGCAGCACAGAGCCGAGGAGGAGGAGCAGCGGATCAAGGCGGCGGCCGAGCGACGCTTGAAGGAGGCCGAGGAGCTGCAGCGCCGGGCCGAGCAGCGCGCCGCCGAGGCCCGCAAGCAGGCCGAGCAGCGAATTCAAGCCGCCGCCGAGCGGGCCCGCGCCGAGGCCGAGCAGGAGGTTCGCAGCGAGGCCGCCGGCAAGGCCCAGCAGCAGGCCGCCGAGGCGCGCCGCGAGGCCGAGGAGCGGACCCGCGCGATCGAAGAGCAGCTCAAGAGCGAGCGCCAGAGCCACGACAAGGCGATTGCCGACGCAAAGGAGCGCCTCGACCAGATCGAGGCCCGCGCCGCCGCCGCCGAGCGTCGCGCGACCGCCGCCGAGCGGATGGCGCAGCTGAAGACCGAGGAGGCCGAGCGCGAGCGCCGCCTGCGCGAGGTCCTGGACAGCGTCAACGACGCCGAGCAGCGCGCCCGCGACGCAGAGCGACGCGCGGCGGCAGCCGAGATCGAGAGCTCGCAGGCCGTCGAGGGGCTCGAGGAAACGGCGGCGCCCGCGCAACGAGCCGACCCAGCAGCCGCAGGCCCGAGTCCGATGGGCCGCAGCCGGCCGCCGAGGCCCACGCCGAGCCGTCGCCGCCCGACTGGGTGGCGGGGGAGGCGCAGGAAGCGGAGGCGGAGCCGCAGGCTGCCGCAGAACCAGCCGGCGAGCAGCCCGCGGCCGAAACGTCGCCGGCCGAGCAGCCGCAGGCCGAAGCCGAGCCGCAGCCGAGGCCGAGCCGCAAGCCGAAGTCGAGCCGCAAGCCGAGCAGCCGAGCCGCAGCCGAAGCCGAAGCCGAGCCGCAAGCCGACCCGAGCCCGGCCCGAGCCGCAAGCAGTGGACCTTCCGGGGACGCGATCGACCTCAACTCGGCGAGCTTCGAGCAGCTTCGCTCCGCCAACCTCTCGGTCACTCAGGCGACTCGGGTGCTCGCCCATCGCGAGCGCCGCGGCGGCTACTCGTCGGTCGACGATCTCGACGACGTCCCGGGTTTCCCGGGCGACGTGCTCGCCGAGTTCAAGCGTCGCGTCAAGGTCTGATCGCCCGGCCAGCTCGTCGAGCCAGGCGCGCTCGGCCTACGGCGCAGGGTCGGGTTTAGACCGCGTCATGCAGGGAACAGCATTCTCCAGGTCCCGCGGGGAGACGCGGGACGCAAGGAGGAGGGAGTTTGAGTCTGCGCACCAGCCTGCTGGCGCCCTTCATGGCGCTGGCACTCGTGGCACTCGTCAGCGGTTGTGGGGGGTCCGCAAGCGCCGGGACGCCGACCCTGAACTGGTTCGTCGCCACCCAGCCCGGCGGCACGATCCAGGATGTCGCCGAGCGCTGCACCAAGGAGTCGAAGGGTGAGTACAAGATCAACGTCGAGCTGCTGCCCACCGACGCCAGCCAGCAGCGCGAGCAGCTCGTGCGGCGGCTGGCCGCCAAGGACTCGAGCGTCGACCTGATCGGGATGGACGTGATCTGGACCGCCGAGTTCGCCAACGCCGGCTGGGTCAAGCCGTTCCCCGACGCCCTCGCCAAGCAGGTCACGAAGGGAGTGTTTCCGAGCGTGATCGAGACGGCCTCGTTCGAGAAGAAGCTCTACGGGGCGCCGTTCAACACCAACACGCAGCTGCTCTGGTACCGCAAGGACCTGGTCCCGAAGCCGCCCACCACCTGGGACGAGATGATCAAGGACGCTGAGAAGCTGGGGCCGGCGAAGTCGGGGACGATCCAGGTTCAGGCCAACAAGTACGAGGGCTTCACGGTCTGGGTCAACTCGATGATCGAGTCAGCCGGAGCCCAGCTGCTCTCCGGGCCGGAGCAGGTCTCGCTGGCCCGCCAGCCGACCGACAAGGCGCTGGCGACGATCGGCCGCTTTGCCAACTCCTCGGCGGCGCCGACAAACCTGACGACCTCCGACGAGGACTCGGCGCGGCTCGGCTTCGAGGCCGGCGACTCCGCCTTCATGCTCAACTACACCTTCGCCTACGCCAGCGCCGGCGACAACGCGCCCGACATCCAGAAGGAGATGGGCTTCGCCCGCTACCCCGAGGACGTCGCCGGCAAGCCGAGCCGGCCGCCGCTGGGCGGCTTCAACATCGGCGTCGGCGGCTACACCAGCCACCCCGACCAGGCATTCGACGCCGCGGCCTGCGTCAGCGACCGCAAGAGCCAGGAGACGGCGGTAGAGCTCGACGGGCTGCCGCCCTCCTTGGAGTCCCTCTACGCGTCGAAGACGATCAAGAAGGCCTTCCCCGGCTTCGCGGGCCTGGTCAAGCAGTCGATCGACGACGCCGCTCCGCGCCCGCAGACGCCCGCCTACCAGGACGTCTCGCTCGCGGTCCAGGACGCCCTTCATCCGCCCGACAAGATCGATCCCAAGGATCCCGGCCCCAGCTATGACGAGCTGAAGGGCAACCTCGAGGACGCCGTGAAGCGGAAGGGCTCTCTGATGACCGAGCGCACCCGCTCCGAGCGCAGCCTCGGCTGGATGCTCTGCGCTCCGGCGGTCGTCGCGATGCTGCTCGTGACCGCCTATCCGATCTGTTACGCGATCGTCCTTTCGATGCAGAACATCGACCTGCGCTTCCCCGAGGAGGGCGGCTTCGTCGGTCTCGACAACTACGGCGCGGTCCTGAGCTCGCACCTCTGGTGGCAGGACGTCGGCAACACCCTGGTGATCACCGTCGTCTCGGTCTCGATCGAGCTGGGCCTCGGGATGGTGATCGCGCTGGTCATGCACCGGGCGATCTTCGGCCGCGGCGCGGTGCGGACCGCGGTGCTGATCCCCTACGGGATCGTCACCGTCGCCGCCGCCTTCGCCTGGCAGTTCGCCTTCGCCTCCGACACCGGGTTCGTGAACCCGCCGCTGGGTATCGACAAGTCCTGGTTCGGGGGCCACGGCAGCTCGATGGCGGTGATCATCATGGCCGAGGTCTGGAAGACGACGCCGTTCATGGCCCTGCTGCTGCTCGCCGGCCTGACCACGATCGACGACGGCCTCTATGAGGCGGCGAAGGTCGACGGCGCGACCGCGGTGCAGCGCTTCTTCCGCATCACCCTGCCGCTGATGAAGCCGGCGATCCTCGTCGCGCTGCTCTTCCGCACCCTCGACGCGTTCCGGATCTTCGACAACATCTTCATCATGACCCGGGGGTCGCAGAACACCGAGTCGGTGTCGATCCTCGGCTACAACCAGCTGATCTCGCGCACCAACCTCGGGCTCGGCTCGGCGGTCTCGGTGCTGATCTTCATCGCCGTGCTGATCATCGCTGTCGCGTTCGTGCGCCTGTTGGGGGTCCGGATGGCGGAGGGAAGGCCGGGGACCTAGATGAAGCGCGGAACCCGCGAGTACACGACCTGGAGCATCGGGATCTTCGCGGTCCTGGTCTTCTCCCTGGTCCCGATCCTCTGGATCATCTCGCTGTCCTTCAAGACCCCGGAGTCGGTCACCGACGGGCGCTTCGTCCCCGCCCACTGGACCTTCGACAACTACAAGACCCTGTTCGACGGCGGGATCGACAACAGCCCCTTCCTGCACCCGCTGATCAACTCGATTGCGATCGCGACGATCTCGACCGTGATCGCGATCGTCCTCGCCGCCTTCGCGGCCTACGCGATCGCCCGGCTCGACTTCCCCGGCAAGGGCGCGATCCTTGCCGGCGCGCTGGCGATCGCGATGTTCCCGCAGATCTCGACCGTCGGGCCGCTGTTCGACATGTGGCGCGCGATCGGCCTCTACGACACCTACCTGGGGCTGATCATTCCCTACCTGACCTTCGCCTTGCCGCTGGCGATCTACACGTTGGTCGCGTTCTTCAGGGAGATCCCCTGGGACCTCGAGGAGGCGGCCGCGGTCGACGGGGCGACGCCGTACCAGGCCTTCCGCAAGGTGATCATCCCGCTGGCCGCGCCGGGCACCTTCACGGCCGCGATCCTCGTCTTCATCATCTGCTGGAACGACTTCCTGTTCGCGATCACGCTCACTTCTTCCAACAGCGCCCGCACCGTGCCCGCGGCGCTGGCGTTCTTCACCGGCGAGTCCCAGTTCACCGCCCCGACCGGCAACATCGCCGCCGCGGCGGTGATCGTGACCGTGCCGATCATCCTGTTCGTGCTGTTCTTCCAGCGCCGCATCGTCGCCGGGCTGACGGCGGGCGCCGTGAAGGGATAAGGAGTAGGAACGAATGGCTGAAGTCGTGCTGGAGCACCTGACGAAGCGATACCCCGATGGGTTCGAGGCGGTCAAGGACATGAACCTGGAGATCGAGGATGGCGAGTTCGTGATCCTCGTCGGCCCGTCGGGCTGCGGGAAGTCGACGGCGCTGAAGATGATCGCGGGGCTCGAGGACATCACCGACGGCGAGCTGCGGATCGGCGACCAGGTCGTCAACGAGCGCGCGCCGAAGGACCGAGACATCGCGATGGTGTTCCAGAACTACGCGCTTTACCCGCACATGACCGTGCGCGAGAACATGGCCTTCCCGCTCAAGCTTGCCAAGGTCGACGACGCCGAGGTCACCGAGAAGGTCGAGGAGGCTGCCCGCATCCTCGACCTCACCGAGCACCTCGACCGCAAGCCGGCCAACCTCTCCGGCGGCCAGCGCCAGCGTGTCGCGATGGGGCGCGCGATCGTCCGCGATCCGAAGGCCTTCCTGATGGACGAGCCGCTCTCCAACCTGGACGCGAAGCTGCGCGTGCAGATGCGCACTGAGGTCGCTCGGATCCAGTCACGGCTTGGGACCACGACCATTTACGTCACCCACGACCAGACCGAGGCGATGACGCTCGGCGATCGCGTCGCGGTGATGCGCGGCGGAGTCCTGCAGCAGGTCGGCCCGCCCGGCGAGCTTTACAACCGGCCCGCGAACCTGTTCGTCGCCGGGTTCATCGGCTCGCCGTCGATGAACTTCATGCCCGGCGAGCTGAGCGGCGAAACGGTCAAGACGCCGCTCGGCGACATCCCGGTGCCCGAGGACGCCCGCCCCGCGGGCGGCGCCGACGGCTCGGTGATCGTCGGGATCAGGCCCGAGGCCTTCGAGGACGCCTCGATGGTCGGCGACGATGTCCGCGGCCGCGGGATCACCTTCAAGGCGAAGATCGACCTGGTCGAGTCTCTGGGCGCCGAGGAGTACGCCTACTTCGAGGTCGAGGGCGGGGAGGTGCAGTCGGAGGAGCTCAGCGAGCTGGCCGCGGACGTCGGCTCCGACGGGGGCTCAGGCCGCGAGGAGCAGGTCGTCGCCAGGCTAGATCCGACGACGAACGTGAAGAAGGGCCAGGAGGCGGAGCTCTGGATCGACGCGGCGAAGCTGCACTTCTTCGACCCCGACGGCGGCCGCAACCTGGCCCTGGGCGACGGGGCTTCGGCCGGCGACGGCGCTCCTAGCGCCGTTTGAGCCGCTCGAGCACCGACTCGTCCCACGCGTGGCTGCGAATCAGCAGGTAGCGCTCGCCGACGATCCGCATGTAGGCCTCGGTCTCGGTCTCCTCCTCGCCCAGCAGCTCCGCTTCGCTAAGCGCCGCGACGATTGGCTCGTAGTCCTCGCGGTACCACGCCTCGGCGACCTGCTCGCGCCCGAGCAGCTCGCGACAGGCCTGGATCGTCCGGAATCCCCATGCTTCGACGGCCTCGGCCAGCTTCGCGTAGTCCCAGGCATCCGATAGCTGGATCCGCCCCCGCGCCTCGGGTGGCAGCGGGACGCGCTCGAAAAAGACCCGCTGGTGGCTCTTCAGAGGCAGGTCGGCGAGGTTGAGCGCCTGCTCGGGCTCCAGCGCCGTCTGCACCTCGGTCACCTGGGCGTCGATCTCATCACGACCCTGGGCCCGCGCCACCGAGACGCGGTGGTGGCCGTCCTTGACGAAATGCAGGCCTCCGACTCGGTAGACCTGGATCGGCGGCATCGACTCACCCTTGCGCTGCGCGATCGCGATCCGCTCCCAGCGGTCGCGGACGCGCTGCGAAGTGGGTCGGAAGCTGCGGTCGAACTCGGTCCTGCGGTCGACGCTGCCGACGATCGAGTCAAGCGGGATCATCTGCACGCCGAGCATCCGCTCGCCCCGCTTGCCGAGCGCCTCGACGACCTCCTCGAAGGGCAGGATCAGGTTGACGTCGCCGGGCTCGCGGCGCAGCCGGGTCGCCAGCCGTGCCATGACTCCGCGGCGGCGCGCGCGCGAGAAATCGCTCTTCGCGTCCTGGACCGGGAACCCGGTGTCGGCCATCGAGCCAGCCTATCGCCGGTGAGGCCACCCGCTGGAGCGCTTTTCCTCCGCAGGCTTGAAGGAAAGCTCTCCACCGGCCCGCCAGGAACGCCCGCGTACAATTGGTGGGCACATAGCACGGGGACGACAGGCTTCGACGTGGTCGATCCGTGCGAACGGTTGCAGGCCGAGGTTCCCGGAGGCCTCGTGAAACACCGGGAAAAACCAATACGTGCGGACCATGAGTTCGCCCTCGCCGCTTAGTTAGTAGCTAAGCAGTGAGAGTCGGTCCTCCCTCGCCCGTGGGGAGGGGCACCGGCTTCAGAAACGGGCTAACCCGAGCGGCTCGCCTCCGCCGCCAGGGGACATCCAAAGGGGGCTTTGCTTCCCGCTATCGCTGGCCGGCGTAGACGCGGGAGGCGAGATCCAAGCGCCGGCTAAGCCTGTAGACGCCATTCGTCACGCGACCGCGGACGCGGGTTCGATTCCCGCCGTCTCCACTCAACTGGCCAATTACGTCGGCTCCGACGTAGATGCCGCTTCGGCCGACGGCCGTTAGGCGTGCCAGTCTCGCGTCGTGACCCGGACCTCGGCGGCGGCGACCGCCAGCGTTCCCCTGTAGCCGTCCGGAACGCTCAGCTCTATCAGCCGCCAGTCGCCGTCGAGCCTTGCCGGCGCCATCTCTCCACTCGGCTGGCGGACCAGCTCCAGCTCGCCCCAAGGCGCCTGTAGGCCGAGGCCGAGCCCCTTCGCGAGCGCCTCCTTGGCGGTCCAGTAGCGCAGGAACGCGTCCGGGCGGTCGGGCTTTGGGAAGGCGCGCACCGCGGCGACCTCGGCGGGGGAGAAGTAGCGGCCCGCGACCCGCAGGGGGTCGCGGCCGTTTCGCAGCCGCTCCACGTCGATGCCGATGCGCAGGCCATGGGCGACGGCGATCAGGGCCAGCTCGCCGGAGTGGGAGAGGTTGAAGTCGAGGTCGCTCGGATGCGCTTCGTGGTCAAGTTGCGGCCGCCCGTGCTCGCCGAGCGTCAATCGAACATCGGCTGGCGCCCCACCAAGCTCCGCGGCGAGGACCTCGCGCAGGACCGCGCGGCTGACCAGCCAGCGCCCCCCGACCTCGGTCCGGTCGAGCCGCCGCAGGCGCTCGCTCTCCTGCGCGGAGAGGACGGCGCGCATCTCCGCCTCGCGGGCGCCGGGATCGAGCCTGACCCGCCATACGGCAACCTCCGGGCAGGGCGGACATTCCACGCCCGCTGGGATCATCGCAGCCGTCTCCGCGGCGAATCTGCCGCCTAGCCCGGCTGGTGGCGGGGCTCGAGTCGCTGGGCGAGCTCCAGCGTTGCGTCGTCGAAGCGCGCCTTCTCGAGCTCGAAGCGCCGCGCCAGCGCCACACGCAGCGCTTGCTCGACGTCAGCGGCGCCGATCCCGGGGACGACGTCCTCGACGCTGCCCGCGGTGTTCGGGTCCCAGTCGAGCCCGAGAGCCTCGTAGACCGGCACCAATGCGCTCCGCAGGCCGTCGCTGTCGGCGGCGACGATCACGCAGCCGACGTGGGCGCCGTCCTTGATCATCCGCTGTCCGATCCCGGCCAGCTTCAGGCGCCCACCGGCGTTGACGCTGAAGGCCCCGGGGCAGTACTCGCCCGCGACCTCGCCGACCCGGGCGTCGACCCCGAGCGACGCAAGCGCTTCGCGGACCAGCTCCGCCATCTCCGCGAAGCGCGCCTGGGTCGAGCTGGCCGGGCGTGGCCGGTGGACAGCTTGCGAGAGGTTCAGGGCCGCCCCGTTGTAGGCGGCGGCGCGCCCGCCGGCGATCCGCTCGACCACGTCGTAGCCCGCGGCTCGCGCCGCCTCGACCGCGGCCTCATAGCCGTCGCTGACAGTGTCGCGGCGGCCGAAGGTGACGATCCTGCCGGGCCGGTTCAGGCGGGCCGTGTCGGCCAGCTCGCCGCCCGCGACCCGCTGCAGCACGGCGGCTGAGAGGGCGGTCCCGAAGGCGGCCCCGCGCGGGCAGTCCTCGTCGAGCAGCCGCAAGACCGGTTTCAGGCCCGGCGCTTCGCCGGCCGCCGCGCCGCCTGAGCTCGTTGCAGGTGTCTCGTTCATGGGCTGCTCTGTGACGAGCATCACACAACCGCCCCACGGTCGATGCCACCCTGCCGCGCTCACACGGAACAGGACCCCGGCAGGCGCCTATTGGGGGGCGCTCCATGAGAAATCCGCCGGGGCGAAGTCCGGACGACAGTCGCCTTACCCCAGCACCCGCATCGTCACCCGCGGGTAGCGAACGCGGCCGCGGTGAGCCCGAACGGGCTCCCCGCCACCGGGCATGACGCACGAACGGAGGTGGTTTCTTCCGTGTTTGACAGATGGCGTTATCCAGCCGCGTTTGCGGTCGCAGTCGGAATCAGCTTTCCGGCCCTGGCGACGGCTGCTCCCCAGCTGACCACGAAGGCCGAGGGAGCGAAGAGACCCGCCGCGAAGCGCAAGCACCGGCACAACCCGCTGAACCGGCCGATCCGGGGCCTGCACAGGACGATCGACGTGCAGGTGACCGAGATCCGCAAGCACAAGCGGCACAAGCGGCACAAGCGGCGGCACAGGTTCGCGCACCTGCCCGGCGGTGTCTCGCAGTCGACCCTGGACTCGATTGCCGCCTGCGAGTCGGGTGGCAATCCGCATGCGGTCTCGGCGGGCGGCACCTACCGCGGCAAGTACCAGTTCGACTACGGGACCTGGGCTTCGGTCGGCGGTCACGGTGATCCCGCCGCAGCCTCTGAGTCCGAGCAGGACTATCGCGCCGCACTGCTCTACTCGCACAGCGGCAGCAGCCCCTGGCCCGTCTGCGGCTAGCCGAGGACACCTGCATGAGCACTGAGGGTTATGGACCCTGGCAGCGGTCCTGCAGATCGGCCGTCGAGCCTGTGTTGAGGTCCATCGCTTGGCGCAGCCTTCCGTGGCGGGGTTCCTGATGCTCGGGCTCGGGCACGAGCGCTGGCGCGCAGCGCGCCGGCGCAGAGCCCGCCGCGGGGCGGCGGCCGCGACGGCGATTCTCAGCGCGACGCTGTCGGCGAGCGCGCTTGCCGGCGGGGCCGCACCGAGCAACGAGAAGCTCGCGGTCCACGGGTCCGCAGCGCAGGATGCCGCCGCGGCCCGGCCGGCTCCGGCTGTCGGAAGGGTGCTGTCGCTGATCCCGCGGCGGGCGCGCGAGTTCCTCGACCCGCCCCGTCACGCCTTCCCGATCCTCGCCAGGCCCGAGTACGGGGAGGGGATTGGGGCTGGCCGCGGCCACGAGGGCCAGGACATGTTCGCTGCCCCCGGGACCTCGCTGGTCGCGGTCTCGGGCGCGATCGTGCTCGAGACCGGCTACGACGGCGGCAGCGGCAACTACGCCTCGATCTACGACCCGGCCGCCGACCGCACCTACAACTACTTCCACATGCTGGAGCCGGCGATGGTGGCGGCCGGCGATCACGTGCGGGCGGGCCAGCAGCTCGGCAAGCTCGGCTGCACCGGCTCCTGCTGGGGTTATCACCTGCACTTCGAGGAACGGGCCGGACGGGGCACCTGGGGGCCGGTGCTGGACCCGATGCCCCTGCTGAGCCGCCTGCAGCGCCTCAGGGCAGGCTGAACCCGCTCAGCAGCCGCTTCTCGCTCTCGCCGCTGACCTCGGCGACGATCTCGACCCGCTGCTCGAGCGGGGTGCCGCGCAGCTTCGTGGCCAGCAGGTCGTCGACCTGGAAGATGCCGGCCGAGTTGTTCATCTCGATCTCGATCCGGACCGGGAGGCGCTCGCCGGCCGATATCCGCACCTCGTCGATCGCCGCCGCCGAGATCGAGTGGATCCCCTCCTGCCCGGCCTCGATCGGCAGTCGCGAGCGCCCCTGCGCGAGGTCGAGCGCGTCGGCGACCCGCACCACCCCCGCCTCCAGCGTGTAGGGCTCGCCGCGGCGCCGGTGGCCGATGATCGCGTGCAGCGCTTCGGCGATCACGATGCTGCGGCCGGGCTCTTCGTAGACGTCGGCGAGCAGCCGCCCCAGCGCCTCGCGGGCGAGGAAGAGGCTGTAGGCCTCGTGGTCGGTGCGGTGGATCGACATCCCGACGTCGTGCAGCAGCGAGCCCGCGGCGACGACGACCTCGGCGTCGCGCTGGGCCATCCCGTGGTCGGCGACCATCGCCGGCTCGACGTCGGCCTTGGCGAGCAGCCGCAGCAGCCGCAGCGAGACGTTGAGCACGATCTGGACGTGGACCCAGGAGTGGTCGGACATCCCGAGCCGCTCGGCGTGGACCTGGGCCATGTACCACCAGGCTCGAACCTCGTCGTCGGCGTTGACGGCACCCAGGAACGCTTCGAGGCGGCGGTTGCCGCGGGTCGGCGCCCGGACCTTAGCCTCGGCGATCGCGTCGGCCGGCGGCTTGCGGGCCGGGCCCGCCGCCTCCGGGGCGGGGACGCGCTCGTCGCCCCCCGGCTCGTTCTCGGAACGATCGCGCTCGCTGGTCACCGCCGCCGCATCGTCCCAGATCGCAAACCCTCCCGGACGGTCGTCGAGCCGCCCCGGACGCGAAGTCGAGGAGGCGGCGAGCCTTGTGATTCGTTTTTCCGCCGTGGGCAGATCTACTCTCCCGCCGGCTGCACCCCCGAAGCCTCCCCGGAATGCAGAACTGCCCGAACACCGGCCTCGCGATGCCCGAGTGCGCCTGCGCGCACTGCCTCGAGCGGCAGCTCGACCAATTCGCCCCCGAGCACATCCGCATGCGCCGGCTCAAGCCGGCCTCGATCAATCGCCGATCACCTTGATCACGAGTCGCTTCGGCCGCCGCCCGTCGAACTCGGCGTAGAAGACCTGCTGCCAGGGGCCGAGGTCCAGCTTGCCCTCGGTGACCGGCAGGATCGCCTGCTGGTGTACGAGCAGGTTCTTCAGGTGCGCGTCGCCGTTGTCCTCGCCGCCGCGGTGGTGGCGATAGTCGCCACCCTCCGGCAGAAGCTCCTCGGCGACCCGGTTTGAGGGCTCCTTCCAGCTTGGCGGCGCCAGCTTGTCGAGCCACTCCAGCGCGTCCTCGAGGATCCCCGGCTCGTCGTCGTTGACCCAGACCCCGGCGGTGATGTGCATCGCCGAGACCAGGGCCATGCCCTCCTGCACGCCCGCTTCGTCGACGGCTTCCTGGACGTCCTCGGTGATCCTGACCCACTCGCGGCGCTGCTCGGTGTTGAAGGTTCGGTAGGCGGTGTGCGACTTCATCGGGCTCCTTCGTTTCTGGCGACTGCGGCTTTTGGCACGCCCTGGCGTGTCAATCACCGCACTCGATCGATGGGGACGGGTGCGCGGGTGTCCACTGCGGCGGGCTTCGCCCAGCCTGACATGCCTCTGCCGCTACACTTTGTTTCGCGGCACATAAATCACTGCGCATGGCCGGCCTGCTCTCGATCGAACGCCGTGACGAGGTGGCCCTGGTCACCCTGCAGCGTCCCGAGAAGCGAAACGCGCTCTCGATCGACCTGCGCGTCGAGCTCAGCGAGGCCTTCGCCAGCCTCGGGGTCGACGACGGCGTCGGCTGCATCGTCCTCACCGGTGCCGGCTCGGCCTTCTGCTCGGGGATGGACGTCTCCCAGTTCGGCGGCGACCGCGACCACAAGCGGCGGCTGGTCGAGACCTCGACCGCGGCCTTCGAGGCGGTCGGCTCCTGCCCGCGCCCGGTGATCGCCGCCGTCAACGGCCCGGCGCTGGCGGGCGGCTTCGCCCTGGCGCTGCTCTGCGATCTGCGGATCGCCGCCGCGAGCGCCAGCTTCGGCTTCCCCGAGCTGCCGCGCGGGATCGCCCCTTCGTATGCGTCGGCGCGAGCCGCGATGGCGCCGGCGCAGGCCGCGGAGGTCACGCTGACCGGGCGCGTCTTCGGGAGCGAGGAGGCGCTGCGGCTCGGGGCCGTCAACGAGCTGGTCGCAGACGGCGCCGCAGCCGAGCGCTCGCTGGAGGTCGGGGCCGGAATCGCGGACGGCGCCGCGCGAGGCGACCCTGGAGACCAAGCGCCGCATCCTGATCGACCGCGAGCGCGACTTCGGGCCCCTGTTCGAAGAGGAGGCGCGGCTGTTTCGCGAGACGCTGCTCGGCGGCGGGCCCGAGGACGACGACGCCGCTAGATGTTGGGCGGCGACACAAAGTGTCGCCGCAGGCGCATGTCAGGCGGCGCAGCCGCCGCAGGAGCATTTGCTGGGCGGCGACACAAAGTGTCGCCGCAGGCGCATGTCAGGCGGCGCAGCCGCCGCAGGAGATTCTAGGAGAGCCGCTCGAGGTCGTAGCGGCGCCGATCCTTGCGCGCCTCCAGCCGCCCCTGGATGAAGGAAAGGGTCGCGACCAGGACCGGGAAGAAGATGATCACCCCGAAGCAGAACAGGGTGATCGTCTTATCGCCGACCCGGCCGGCCAAGCCGACCCCGTCTTCGGCCAGCGCCGCCGGGGCCTGGACCAGCAAGACCGCCGCGAGGGCGGCCAGGACGCCTGTCAGACGTGCCCAGCGCATGGCTCGACTCTAAACGATCGACCCTCGGTACCGGCGCGCCTTCATCGGGCCTTTAGATGCTCATCTACGATGCCGCGATGTCCGAGCTCGAGGCACTGCTGCTGGGGATCGTTCAGGGGCTGACCGAGTTTCTCCCAATCTCCTCCTCGGGGCACCTGATCCTGGTCCCCTGGCTTCAGAATTACACGTTCCTCGAGAATCACGAGCACTTCAACAAGACCTTCGACGTGGCGCTGCATGCCGGGACCCTGGTCGCCGCGATCGGCTACTTCCGACACGAGGTCGTGCGCTACACAGTCGCGGCGCTGCGCGCGCTGCGGGCCTGGCGCATCGAGTCCACTGACGAGCGGGTCGCCGCGGCGATCGCGGTCGGGACGGTGCCGGCGGTGATCGCCGGCGGGCTGGGGGAGAGCTTCATCGAGGACCACCTCGGCCAGCCCTGGCTGATCGCGATCCTGCTGATCGTCTTCGGAGCGGTGCTGCTCTGGGCAGACTCGCTTCCGGAGCGCCGCGACGTCGACAGCGTCAGCCTCCGCGACGGCCTCTACATCGGCCTCGCCCAGGTGCTGGCGCTGGCGCCGGGTACGTCGCGCTCGGGGATCACGATCACGATGGCCCGCTACCTGCAGCTCGATCGCGACAGCGCCGCGCGGATCAGCTTCCTGTTCCTGATCCCGGTCGTCACCGGCGCCACCGTCTTCAGCGCCGCAAAGGCGGTCCACGACGGCCTGCCCAGCGGCGTCGGGGGACCGATGGTCGTCGGGACGATCGCCGCCGCGATTTCCGGCTACGCCGCGATCGCCTTCCTGCTGCGCCTCGTGCGAACTCACAGCTACCGGCCGTTCGCCTACTACCGCTTTGCCGCTGGGACCTTCTGCCTGCTGTTGATCGCCACCGGGGTCAAGAGCGCCACCTTCTAGGCGCTCCGGGCGGCCCCGCTTCACAGGAGCGTCACAAGGAGGTCACAACTCCTAAACCAGGCGACGTCCCCGCCTGCCTACGGTTGCGGCATGAAGACGACGACAGTGCACCTCGAAGATGTCACCCGGGCTGCGCGCCAGGGTGTCGCGCTCGCGTTCGCCGTCTCGCTGCTCGGCCTCGCCGCGCTGCTTGCGGTCGGGCTCCCGGCGCCGATCGGCTCCGCGATCGCGGCCGGCTTGCTGGCTGTTGGAACGGCGAGCGGCGGGTTCGGGCTCGTCGCCAGGGTCGCGCTCCGGCGCCCGGCCCTGACCCGGCGCAGCGCAAGGCGCCGCGGTCGCGCCCTGGGCTCACTGCGGGTCCCGCAGCTTCGCTGAGCGGTCCCGTAGAATCGCTTCGCGGGCGGCGACTCGCCGCCCGCGCATATGTTCTCGCCGTGGCCGCCGTGGAGCAACGCTTCGTCGAGGTCCCGTCGGGGGCAGTGCGGGTGCTCGAGCGACCCGGCGACGGCGATGCGGTCGTCTTCCTGCACGGGATCACCAGCTCGGCGAGCACCTGGGAGCCTTTTCTGGCCGGCCTGCCAGAGGGAGTGCGCGGCGTCGCCTTCGACACGCTCGGCAACGGCTACACCGAGCGCCGCGGGCCGCGCCGGCCGATCACCTACGAGGACCACCTCCGCCAGCTGATCGAGCTCACCGGCGAGCTCGGGATCGAGCGCTTCACCGGCGTCGGGCACTCGATGGGCTGCGCGCCGCTGCTGCGCTTCGGCTGGCAGCAGCCCGACCGTCTGCGCGCCCTGCTGCTCGAGGCGCCGAGCGCCCTCGGCCGCGCGCGCCCGCCGCTGCCGATGCGGCTGGCCCGCTTCGGCCCGGGCCGCTGGCTGCTCGAGCGGATCGCGAGCGAGCGCTTCATTCGCAAACAGGCGATGGACAGGCTACGCGAGTACGCCCAGCGCGACGTCGATGAGGAGTTGCTCGAGCGCGAGGCCGGCCACGCGCTCGCCGATCCGAAGCGCCAGCTGCGCGGCTTCATCGACCTGATCGGCTATATCGACCCGCGGGCCCCGGCCGCCGACGTCGACCGCTATTCGCGGATCGAGTGCCCGGTCTGGATCCTGCGCGGAGCCGAGGACAGCGCCTGGATGCCGGAGGCCCATGAGTCTCGCTACCGGGAGCTGATCCCCAAGGCCAAGCTCATGCGCTGGGAGGGGGTCGGACACGCGCCCCACATCCAGGAGCCGCAGCGATACGCGGACTGCTTGGCGAAGTTCCTCAATCGACCGGAGCAAATGAAACGCGCGGCCCCGGGGGCCGCGCGGTGCCGATGAGAGAGGAATCTCGTGAATCGGCCGCATTCTCGTCGCCGCTCTCCCGGCGGCTGTGAAATTCCCGAGAACCGCCCGCCGAGTGTGGACTTCGGTACTCCATGGCGTACCAATCGCTCCACTCGGCGAGTCTGGCGGGCGTCCGGCGCCGAAAACCCCCATTGACCGTGTGAAAGACCTGTTAATGCATGGCTTTATGGGGCTTCCCGCCGGAGCCGCTCCCTAGAATCGCCTCGTTCGACGGTCCTGTCCGACCCAGTCGACCGAAGTCATGAACGCGCAGACAGACACCAAGCGACTCGCGGTCATCGACACCGACAGCGGCTTTATCACGGTGCTCAGCAAGCGGCTCGAGGCGGCGGGCTGGCAGCACCGCGTGCTCGCGACGGCCGGTGCCGCCCGAGGAGCTTGTCGCGATGAAGCTCAACGCCCTGGTGATCGACGTCTCGATCCTCGGCCACGACGGCTGGGAGTTCCTGGAGCGGGTCTGCGGGATGCTCCCCGAGCTCGGCGTCATCGTCTGCACCGGCCAGTCGACGGTCGCGCAGCGCGTCCGCGGCCTGCGGCTCGGCGCCGACGACTGGATCAACAAGCCCTGTCATCCGGAGGAGGTCATGGCTCGCCTCGAGGCCGTGGTCCGGCGCCGCCGGCGGGCCGCGCCGAGCCGACGCCGGCCCGCTCACTTCGGGAGCTCGAGATCCGCCCCGATCAGTTCCAGGCCTTCGTCTGCGGCCACAGTCTCGAGCTCACCCGGCGCGAGTTCGAGCTGCTGCACCTGCTCGCCGAGGCGCAGGGAAACGTGCTCGAGCGCGAGGAGATCTACCAGCGGGTCTGGGGCTATGCGATGGCGCACGGGGATCGCTCCGTCGACGTCTTCATCCGCAAGCTTCGCCAGAAGCTCCAGCGCGGCTCGCCGGGCTGGCAGCTACATCCACACTCATTTCGGGATCGGCTACCGCTTCGATCCCGAGTCCGCGGTCGAGGAGGCGAGCTCGCCCCGACACCCTCGCCGTCCCCGACGAGGCCCGGGAGAGCCCGAGGCGGCTGCGCCCCCGGATCTCCGCGCTGCCAGCGCCCCAGCGCCTGAGCGCGCTGAGCGGTCACGCAGATCTTCACCGCCGCTTTACCGCGGCTATACATGCCAGCTTCAGGCGTCTGGGCCTAGGCTTCGCGGCGATGATCTATCACGTTCTACACGCGATGCGACGGTTGGGCACGCGGGCCGACGCGATGGGCGCCTGCCCGATCTGCGGTGGCCAGGTCAGCTCACGCCAGGATCGGGTGCGGATCTGGCGGGGCGCCTACGCGCACGGCAGCTGCGCCTCCTATCCAACCGTCCCGCAATTCACATCGCGTTCACGACTCGTTCACAGCCGCGTAACCGGCCCGAGACCGCCGGGGCGAAGCTCTTGTCGGGTGACGCGGATCGGCGGACAGGCGCACCGTTACCGGGCCGGTCGGCTCGAGATCAGGCCCGCTGAGCACGCGGCGTTGGTCGATGGGCGCCCTCTCACGCTGACGGTTCGCGAGCTTCAACTGCTCACCGAGCTCGCCCACAACGCCGAGCGCGTGATGACCCGCGATGAGCTCTACAGCGGGATATGGCGGCCGCCGCAAGAGCGACCGCTCGCTGGACGTCTACGTGGGCAGGCTGCGCGCGAAGCTCGGCCGGCTCTCCCGGAGCTGGCGCTTATCCACACCCACACCGGCATCGGCTACCGCTTCTCCGCCGGACCGCGGCCTGGAGCGCCTTCACATCCTTTTTACAAGCCGCCACACGCCCGTAACAAGCTGCTCGCGCCGCTGAGAGGCTGCCGCGCGTAGAGCGGGCGCAGGGCCCGCTACTCGCGTCAACGACAAAGGAGTACGTGTGACCTCATAGTCCGGAACTTGCTGCCCGCCCTCTCGGCCGTCCTCGCCCTCGGTGTCGCCGCTGTGGCGGAAGCGACAACAGCGCGGACGCAGCCGGTGACGGCGCCCTTCGGGAACGATCGCCGGCGCCGGATCAAGCGCACAGCAGGCCGCGCAGGAGGCCTGGATCGCCCAGTTCGAGAACGACAACTCGGGCGCCACTATCTCGTATGACGCGATCGGCTCCGGCGGCGGACGCGACCAGTTCATCGCCGGTGGCAAGACCGCTTACGCGGGCAGTGATGCAGCCTTCGATGAGGAGGAACTGCCACAGGCTCAGCAGCGCTGCACGAGCGAGGGCGGCGAGCTGGTCGAGATCCCGGCCTACATCTCGCCGCTGGCGATCGTCTACAACCTGCCGGGGGTCGACAACCTCCAGCTGGCCCCCGAGACGACCGCGAAGATCTTCAAGGGCGAGATCACCAAGTGGAACGATCCCGCGATCGCGGCGGACAACCCAGGCGTCGATCTGCCTGACACGGACATCACGCCTGTCCACCGCTCCGACGAGTCCGGAACGACGTTCAACTTCACGGACTATCTGCATGAGGCCGCGCCGAGCGTCTGGACCTTTGACGCCGACGGCAATTGGCCGCTGAAGACCGGAGAGTCCGGCGCCCAGACCTCGGGGCTGGTCCAGGCCGTAAAGGCGGGCGAGGGCACGATCGGCTACGCCGACGAAAGCCAGGCCGGCGACCTCGGCGTCGCGAAGGTCAAGGTCGGAAGCACCTACGTCGCCCCGAGCGCCGAGGGTGCTTCGCACGACTTCGACATTTCGAAGAAGGACCCGGCGCTCAGCCCCGGCAAGTACGTGTTCGCCTACACGGTCGAGCGTACGTCTACTGACCCGCAGGACTACCCGCTCCTGCTCGTCTCCTGGCTGATGGGCTGTACGAAGTACAAGGATTCCTCGACGACCGATCTCGTCAAGGCGTACTTCAACTATGTGGTCAGCGACGCTGGTCAGCAGCTCACAGCGCAGCAGGCCGGCTCGGCGCCGATCGGGCCGACGATCAAGTCCGAGGATCAGAAGGCGATCGACGCGATCGGGAGCTGATGCTGAACCCGCTCTCTCACATTCGAGGGCACCTAGGGGACGGGAGGGCCCCGCGTCTCGGCGCGGGGCCCTCCCTCGTCCGTCGTCCACTGAACTAGATGGAAGCTCACGCCGAAACCACCACGCAGGCCGGCCAGATCCTCGCCTCCGCCAGCGGCGGTCGCAGGCGGCCCGGCGACCGGATCTTCTCCAACGCCGCCGTGATCGCCGCGGTCACCGTCCTCGCGATCCTGGGCGGGGTCGCGCTGTTCCTGATCATCAAGTCCGCGCCCGCCGTGACCGCCAGCTCGGCCGAGCTGCCGGAGGGCAAGAGCCTGATCGACTACATCGCGCCACTCGCCTTCGGCACCGTTCTGGCCGCCGTTGTGGCAGTGGTCATCGCGGTGCCGCTCGCCGTCGCCGTCGCCCTCTTCATCAGCCACATCGCGCCGCGGCGGATCGCGAACACCCTCGCCTACATCGTCGACCTGCTCGCCGCGATCCCGAGCATCGTCTACGGGCTCTGGGGGATCTTCGTGCTCGGCCCGGCGATGGTCCCGATCCTCGACTGGCTCGTCGACAAGCTCAGCTTCATCCCCTTCTTCGAGGGGCCCGCGTCGGTGACGGGAAGAACCATGCTCACCGCCGGCCTGGTGCTGGCGGTGATGATCCTGCCGATCATCTCCGCGGTCGCCAGGGAGGTCTTCGCCCAGACCCCGCGCAAGAACGAGGAGGCGGCGCTCGCTCTCGGTGCGACGCGCTGGGAGATGATCCGGATGGTCGTCCTGCCGTTCGGCAAGTCCGCCGTGATCAGCGGCTCCATGCTCGGCCTGGGGCGCGCCCTGGGGGAGACGATGGCGGTGACGATCATTCTGTCGGTCTCCGGGATCGTCACCTTCGACCTGGTCAGCCAGGAGAACCCGACCCCGATCGCGGCGAACATCGCGCTCAAGTTCCCCGAGGCCTCGGGAATCGACGTCAACGCCCTGATCGCCTCCGGCCTCGTCCTCTTCGGGATCACGCTGGTCGTGAACATGATCGCCCGCCTCGTCATCTCCAGGTCGAACGTGCAATAAGCGACGGCGCCGCCCAGGGAGATACCCGGCGGCGGCCCACGACCCCGCGGAGATCGTCCCGGCGCCTCGGCGGACCGGCGCTCGCCGGCGGCACGCTGCCGCGCTGGTTCCCGCAGGCGGTGGTCGGCGCCTGCGCCCTGATCTCGCTCGCGGTGCTGCTCGCCACGGGCGGCTTCACGATCGTCCTGCTCTTCGTGCTCACCTTCGTCCTCGCGCTGCCGACCGGATACATCTGGTCGCGACTGCGTCGAGGGGCGCCGCGAGGCCAAGGACCGGCTGGTGACGCTCGGGATCGCCGCCGCGCTTCGGGATCGCGGTCGCGCCGCTGATCTCGCTGCTCTACGAGGTTGTGAAGAGGGGCGCCGCGCGCTTCGACGGCAGCTTCTTCACGGAATCCTCGCGCGGGGTGATCGGTGCCGGCGGCGGCGCGGAGCACGCGATCGTCGGCACGCTGGTGATCACCGGCGTCGCCACCCTGATCTCGGTTCCGATCGGGATCATGGCGGCTGTCTACCTGAACGAGTACGGCACCGGACGGTTGCGCCGGGCGCTCACCTTCTTCGTCGACGTGATGACGGGGATCCCGTCGATCGTCGCCGGGCTGTTCGCCTACGCGCTCTTCGCGCTCTTCCTCGGCCCGGGCATCCGGCTCGGGGTGATCGGATCAGTCGCCCTCTCCGTTCTGATGATCCCGATCGTGATCCGCTCCGCGAGGAGATCCTCAAGATCGTCCCCAACCACCTGCGGGAGGCCGCCTACGCGCTCGGGACCCCGAAGTGGAAGGTGGTCCTGCGCATCGTGCTCCCGACGGCGCTTGCCGGCCTGGTGACCGGCGTGATGCTGGCGGTGGCGCGGGTGATCGGCGAGACCGCACCGCTGCTCGTCACCACGGGCGTGATCGACTCGGTCAACACCGATCCGACCAACGGCCGGATGCAGAACCTCGCCGTCTACGCCTACAACGAGTACAAGAACCCCGGGGTTCATGTCCAGGCCGCATACGACAAGGCCTGGGCGGCGGCGCTGACCCTGATCGTGCTCGTGATGCTTCTCAGCCTGATCGCCCGCTGGATCTACCGCCGCTATGGGACGGACCTTCGCTAGCCAAACCTTGGATCGAAAGAAGACAGGAGCAGATGCCCGAAACCGCCGACGACCCGAAGCGATGAGCCAGAACGCAGCCGGCCTCGCGACGGACCCGAGCGTCGAGACATGCCCGAGCCCGATCAGAGCCAGGCAAGCGGACCGCGTAGATCGCGCGCGGGGCCAAGCGCGTCGAGGTGCGGGACGTGAACCTCTACTACGGCGACTTCCACGCCGTCAGGACGTGACGATGACGATCGAGGCGAACCAGGTGACGGCTCTGATCGGCTCCTCGGGCTGCGGCAAGACGACCGTGCTGCGCTCGCTCAACCGGATGCACGAGCTCAACCCCAGCGCCCGGGTCGAGGGCGAGGTCATGCTCGACGACCAGGACATCTATGCGCCCGGCGTCGACCCGGTCGAGGTCCGCCGCCTGGTCGGAATGGTCTTCCAGGCCCCGAACCCGTTCCCGACGATGTCGGTCTACGAGAACGTCGCCGCCGGCCTCACGCTCAACCACCGCAAGATCAAGAAGGCCGAGAAGGACGAGGTCGTCGAGCGCTCGCTGCGCGGCGCCCACCTCTGGGACGAGGTCAAGGACCGGCTCGACAAGCCCGGGCTCCAGCCTCTCCGGCGGCCAGCAGCAGCGCCTCTGCATCGCCCGCGCGATCGCGGTCGAGCCGGAGGTCCTGCTGATGGACGAGCCCTGCTCGGCCCTGGACCCGGTCGCGACGCTCGCGATCGAGGACCTGATCGCGCGAGCTGAAGAGCCGCTACACGATCGCGATCGTCACCCACAACATGCAGCAGGCGGCGCGCGCCAGCGACGTCACCGCCTTCTTCAACCTCGAGGCGACCGGCAAGCCGGGTCGCCTGGTCGAGATGGGCGCGACCGAGAAGATCTTCACCGACCCCGCGAAGAAGGAGACCGAGGACTACGTGAGCGGGAGGTTCGGCTGATGCCCGAGCGCGACGCCGGGTCCAGCTACCAGGAGGAGCTCGAGACGCCTCGAGCGGCACGGCCTCGAGGGTCTCGACATGGTCGTCGCCGCCCTCGACCGCACCCTCGAGGCCGCCGAGCATGCCGACGTCGAGCTCGCCGAGCTGGTGATCGCCGACGACGATCGCATCGACGGCCGCTATCTGGAGGTCCACCAGGAGCTGATCACGCTGCTGGCGACCCAGTCGCCTGTGGCGACCGACCTGCGCCTGATCTCCGCGCTGCTGCACGTGATGCACAGCATCGAGCGGATGGGCGACCAGTGCGTGAACATCGCCAAGTTGATCCCGCTCTCGGGGCACGACCCGCCGACCGACCAGGAGATGCTGAAGCGGATCCTGATGATGGGCAGGCAGTGCCGGACCGCTCACCAAGCAGGCGAAGCGCGCGTTCGAGGGCCGCGACGTCGAGATGGCGCGCGACCTGGTCCGCCAGGATGACGTGGTCGACAACCTCAACCGCGAGTGCTTCCAGCTTGCGCATCGAGATCGGCGACGAGCCGGACCGCCGCGAGTGGGCGATGACGATGCTGCTCGCTGCCCGCTCCCTTGAGCGGATCGGCGACAACGCCGTCGACATCGGCGAGCAGGTCGCGTTCGTGGTCACCGGGCTGTTCCAGGAGTTCGAGGACGCCTCGCATCCCGGCCATGCGGCCGCAGTCGACGCCGGCCCGTAGGGCTTTCCCCCAGCCCGCCGGAAGGACCGCGGCTCGGCCAGGGCCTCGACCGTCGCCTCGTGCAGGTCCAGGTGCCTGCCGCGATGAGGCGGATGCACCTCGAGCATCAGCGGCGCGGGGTGGAGGCGCAGCTCATGCGCGATTGCGCCCCAGTCCAGGGTTCCGCGGCCGGGTGCGAGGTGTAGGTCGAGCCGCAGCGGGTCCAGGTTCGCGGCCGGCCTCACTGCCGCGGCGGGCACCGAGGTTGTCGTGCAGGTGGAAGAGGACGACGCTGTCGAGCACCGGCTCGACCAGCTCGGCGATGTCCGAGTGGCGAAGGTCGCTGACGATGTGAGCGTGGCCGAGGTCGAGGCAGAGCCCGACCGCCGGCGAGGAGAGCCGATGGGCGAGCGTGCGCAGCACCATCGGAGTAGTGCGAGAGCCGCTCCGGCCCGGGGTAGAAGGGGGCCAGGTTCTCGAGCGCGATCACCGTGTCGAGCTGCTCGGCACGCGCGGCGAGCCGGCCCAGGGACCGGGTCTCGGCCAGCTGCGCGTCCTCGCGTCGGCCGGCGTCGTCGGCGAGGTTGCGGGCGTGGTAGACGACGATCCGGGCGCCGAGCTCGGCGGCGTAGGAGAGCAGGCCCTCGAAGCTGCGATCCGCGTCCCGCGTGCCGACCCGAAGCTCGCCGGGGCGTGGACCACGGCCCGCAGGCCGGTCGTGGCCAGGCCCTGCGCGGTCGCCCGGGCATGGGCGAGGCATTCGCGTGGGCGGGTGAGGACGTCCTCTGGAGGTGAGGGAACCTGCACCCACGCGAAGCCGCCCGCCTCGAACCCCTTCAGCAGCTGCGCCGACGGCCACCATCCCGTTGGGACGTTGAGGCCGAGACGACCGTCAAGGGAATCCGGGGTCACTCCATGGACGCATCTTCCCGGCCGCCCCTGGCTGCGTCCGTGAAGAGCAGGTGAATCAGCTGTGAAGATGCTGTTTACGGCCCTGACTTCGCTGGGGCATCCGTGGGTTCTGCGATCATGCGCCCCCCTCGCTCGATGCTCTGCGCCGCGATCGATATCGGCTCCAACACGACGCGCGTGCTCGTCGCCGAGCCCTATGAAGGGCAGCTTAAGAAGGTGATGGAGCAGCGCGCCTACACGCGCATCGGCAAGGCGACGACGAAGAAAGGCGCGATCGAGCAGGCAATGATCCATGAAGTAGGCGAGGTCGTTGCCACCCAGGTCCGGCTCGCCGAGGAGCTCGGCGCCGAGGTGATCAAGGCGGTTGCGACCGCCGCGCTTCGCGAGTCCAAGAACCGCGACGAGGTCGTGCACGCGATCCGCGAGGTCTCAGGGGTCGAGGTCGCGGTCCTCGACGAAGAGGAGGAAGGCCGTCTCGCCTTCCTCGGCGCGACCAAGACGCTCGGCCATCCGGTCGAGGGACGGGTCGCGGTCGTTGACGTCGGCGGCGGGTCCAGCGAGATCGTGCTCGGAACCGTCGCCGGCGGCGCCGAGGAGGTGCACTCGTTCAAGATCGGCTCCGGGATGCTCGCCGAGGAGCTGCTCGACAGCGACCCGCCCTCGGCTTCCGAGTTGCGCGAGGTGCGCGAGCGCATCAACGACTTCTTCGACGGGGTTGAGATCGAGCAGCCGGAGCAGGCGGTGGCGGTCGGGGGCAGCGCCACCTCGATGCGGCGCCTGGTCGGCGCGGTGCTCGAGTACGAGACGCTCGAGCGGGGGGTGCGGGTGCTCGCCAGCGACCCGATCGACGACGTCGCGCGGCGCTTCGAGCTCGACCCCCGCCGGGTTCGCATCCTGCCTACCGGCGTGCTGCTGCTGGAGAAGATCTCGCAGCTGCTCGGGCAGCCGCTTCAGATCGGCAAGGGCGGCCTGCGCGAGGGCGTGATCCTCGACCTGCTCAACGGCAGCCTCAACAACGGTTCGCCGGCCAAGCTCGCCGCCTGACCCGGATCGCCCCCAAGCGCGATCGCGCCGCGCCGCGCGCTACGCCTTGGCCCGCTTCCTCGCTGCCTTGCTGGCCGCCGCGCTTCGTTCCTCAGCCTTGCGCCGCCGAGTCCGCGCCGCCTTGCGGCCCGCCGCCTTGCGCTCGTGAGCTTCGACTTGGCCCTCGAGCTGATCGAGAGCGCCGCGGAGGTCGCCGATCGCCCCCTTGAGCGCCTGCGGCACCCGTCCCTTCCCGTCGAGCCTCGAAGCTGCCTCCGCAGCCACCTTGGCCGACTTTTTCCGAATTCCCTGGGCTCGAAGCTTGTCGTAGAGCTTCTTCTCCCGCTTCTTCGCCATCGCGATCTCCTCCTCGTTGCTCGAAACCCCGAACGAAACTTACACCGCGACCCGCCGCCTGAGTCCCGCAGGCGGCGCCGCCTCTCCGCGCCCTATTTCAGGCGCTGACCGGATTCTCACGCGAAATTCGCTACTAGCGAGGTTTACGGATTGGCCTCGATTTCTGGACCGCGCAGGGCTTTCCCGAGCCCAGGCATTGAAATAGCCTTGCTGCGTGGCGAAGCCGCGCGAGGTGCTGGGTCTGCACTGCGACGAACCGTTCGCAAGCGTCGGCGCGCGGGTGGTCAACGTCCGCGCCGATGAGCTGCTCGAGCATTCGGAAGGCGTCCTCGATACCGCCGACATCGAACGGCTGCACGACATGCGGGTCGCCAGCCGCCGCCTGCGGGCGGCAATGGAGGTCTTCGAGCCCTGCTTTCCCCGCAAGCGCTTCCGGACTGCACTGCGGGAGGTGAAGGCGATCGCCGACGCACTCGGCCAGCGCCGCGATCGCGACGTCTCGATCGAGGCGCTGGGCGGATTCGGCGCCGCGCTGGAGCCTGGCGACGCCCGTGGGGTCGAGCTCCTGGTCGAGGGCCTGCGGGGCGAGCAGCGGGTCGCCAATGAGCGGCTGGTCCAGTTCGTCGATCGGCGCCGGCTCAGCGACCTGCGGGAGCTGATCCGCGAGCTGACCGCCGACTGCGGACCGGCGGGCGGCGTGAAAGCACGGCGGGTCAAGAAGCTGGACCCGGCCGCCCCGCTGGTCGAGAACGCGGCGCGGATCGTGCGCTCGCGCGCCGAGGAGCTTCGCTCCTTCGCGGAGCAGGCCCTGGCGCCTGAGGCGACCCGTGCCCAGCACGACATGCGGATTGCCGCGAAGCGCTTGCGCTACGTCATCGAGGTGACCGGCTTCTGCTTCGGCAAGCCGGCGCAGGAGGCGCGGCGCAGCGCCCGGGAGCTGCAGGATCTGCTCGGCGAGATCCGCGACTGCGACGTGATGCTTCCCCGGGTCGAGTCAGAGCTCGAGCGGCTCCGCGCCGAGGACTCGCGCGCCGTGCTGCTGCGGGCGGCCGAGGCACGCGACCTCGACGCCGGCCTGGTCGCCGCGGCGCCGAACCGCGCCGCCTATCGCGGCCTCGAGCTGCTCGCCGTCCACCTGCGCGCCCGCCGGGCGCTGCTCTTCGAGCGCTTTCGCGACTTCTGGCAGGCGCAGGCGAGCAAGGGCACCTGGGCGAAGCTGGAGCGCGCGATCGAGGAGGCGCTGGCGAAGCCCGACAAGCCGCGGAGCCTCCGTCCTGCCGACCAGCCGCCGGCTACATTGCGCGCCCCCTCGCACAGCGCCGGCTGAAGTTCCCCGGTTCTTAACCAGATTCGCCCAAAGTGCGGCGAACCTGGTTGCGACAGGAACGAATCCAACTTTGGGAGACACCGATGATCTCTGCGACCTCGAAGGTCGACATGCACTGTCACTCGACGGCGTCTGAGCGCTCGAAGCTGGGGGTGCAGCGCTCGCTCGGGCTTCCCGAGTGCGCCACCCCTCCGCACGAGGTCTACGAGCTCGCGAAGCGCCGCGGCATGGATTTCGTGACGATCACCGATCACGACACGATCGAGGGCTGCCTCGAGCTCGCCGATCGCGACGACTGCTTCATCTCCGAGGAGCTGACCGCCTGGTTCCCGGGCGAGCCCCGCGCCGTGCACGTGCTCTGCTACGCGATCACCCCTGCCGACCACGAGTGGTTGCAGGAGCATGCCTTCGACGTCGAGTCGTGCGCGGCCTATCTCCACGAGCGCGAGATCACCTGCGCGCTCGCGCATCCGTTCTACTCGGTGGAGGAGCCGCTCGAGCACAGCCACCGCCGCCGGCTCGCCGAGCTCTTCCCGATCTGGGAGGTTCGCAACGGCTCCCGGGCCCCGGAGCTGAACATGCCGGCCGGTGTCTACATCGACACCAGGGGTGGGACCGGCATCGGCGGCTCCGACGATCACGCCGGCGTCGACATCGGCAGGACGTTCACCGAGACGCCCGCCGCCGCCACGCCGGAAGAGTTTCTGGTCAATCTGAGGACCGCCGATGCCACCGCCGGCGGCGACCAGGGGAGCGCCGCCAAGTGGGCGCACGCGGCGATCGCGCTGGGTGCCCGCGCCTTCGCGTTCGGAGCCCCAGAAGGCGCCGAGGTCTCGGCCGGCCCCGACCCGGCGGCGGTCTTCCGGATCGTCGAGCGGGTGATGCGCGAGGGCGGCGCGCGCCGCGGCACCGAAAGCGACGACCTGGGGCGCGAGCACGCGCGGTCGCTGGTCGGCGCCTGGTTGGCGGCGATGGAGATCGAGAGCGGGGCGGAGCTGATCGAGTGGATGCAGGCCGACGACTTCAGCCATACCGAGCTCGCCCGGCGGGCCCGCCGCGTCCACGAGCGGCTGCTCGGCGAGGCGGTCGTCTGTGGCGCCGAGGCGGTGCGCGGGGGCGATTACGCCGGCGCCGCCGCACGGCTGCTCCCAGCCTGCCTGCCGATCGTCCCGCACGTCACCGCGGCCGCCTTCCTCGCATCCGAGAAGGCGAAGCTCGTCGGCAGCGACGGGCAGGCCCCCCGGATCGCCCTGTTCGCCGACGGCATCGGCGCGATGCACGGGGTCACGCACACGATCGAGCAGATCCGCGAGCGCGGCGTGCCCGGGTTCGACGTCGAGGTGATCGGCACCGACCCCCGCGTCGACCGCCGGCTGCCCGCCGCCGCCGAGGCCGAGGTCCCCTACTACGAGGGCCTCCGGCTCGGCTTCCCGGACCTCTCCGCCGTCGTCGGCGTCCTCGCCGAGGGCCGCTTCGACGCCATCCACCTGACGTCGCCCGGACCGTCCTGCATCGCCGCGGGGCTGATCGCGAAGGTTATGGGCCTGCCGATCGTGGGCAGCCACCACACCGACTTCGGCGCCTACGCGACGCTGCGGACCGGCGACGCTGCGCTCGGCCAGCGGGTCGACTTCGCGCTCGGGACACTCTACCGGGCCTGCAGCCGCGTCCTCTCGCCGGGGCCGGACTCCGATCGGGCGCTGGCTGCCCTCGGCATCGAGCCAGAGCGAATCGGACGTTGGCAGCGCGGGGTCGACAGCTTCCGCTTCAGCCCCGCTAAGCGCGACCCGGCGGCGCTGCCCGGCTCGCTGCTGGTCCTCTACGCGGGGCGGCTGACCAAGGAGAAGGGCGTCGACCTGCTGGCGGAGTCGTTCCTGCGCGCCCGCGAGATCGATCCGCGCCTGCACCTGCTGCTCGCCGGCGGCGGCCCGGAGGAGGACGAGCTGCGGGCCTGCCTCGGCGAGCACGCGACCTTCCTCGGCTGGCTCGGCGGCGAGGAGCTGCCCCGCGCCTACGCGAGCGCCGACATCTTCCTCTTCTGCAGCAGCACCGACACCTACGGCCAGGCGATCGTCGAGGCCCAGGCCAGTGGCGTGCCGGTGGTCGCGGTCGGCGTCGGCGGCCCCGCCTCATTGATCGAGGACCGCGGGACAGGCTTGCTCTGTCCCGCCGATGCCGAGCGCCTCTCCGGCGCGATCCTCCTGCTCGCCGAGTCGCAGCCGCTGCGCCGCCGGCTTGCCACCGCGGCGCTTGCGGCTGCCCGGGCGCGTCCCTGGGAGACGGCGATGGCCCAGCTCGCCGACGGTTACGCGATCGCCCTCGGCCGGATGCCCGAAGCGGCGCAGGGCGGCGGCCTGGCCCGTGCCGCCTGAGCCTGGCCCGGGCCATGCAGCGCTGTGGTGGTCCCGGCCGCTTGCCGACGCCAAGCTACGATGACGTCTGGCGATCGAGAAGCCGAGCCGATGCTCGAGGAGAAGACTGAGCAGACAATCCGCAAGCTCCCAGGGCCCGCAGCTCCGGCTCAGGTCGACCTCGAGGACCCGTCGCTCTACTTCAACCGCGAGCTTTCCTGGCTCGACTTCAACGAGCGAGTCCTGGAGCTCGCCGAAGACTCCTCGGTGCCGCTGCTCGAGCGGCTGCGCTTCTGCTCGATCTACTCCTCCAACCTCGACGAGTACTTCATGGTCAGGGTGGCCGGGATCACCGATCAGTTCGAGGCGGGGATCGACGCCCGTGGCCCTGACGGGCTCAGCCCCAGCGAGCAGCTCGACGCGATCGCCGATCGGGTCGCCGAGCTGGACCGCCGTCAGCAGCGCTGCTTCGAGGGCACCCTGCGTCCCGCGCTTGCCGAGCAGGGGATTCGCATCGTCAGCCTCGACTCCGCCTCCGCCGCGGAGCGGGAGGAGATCCAGACTCGTTTCAACGACCAGGTCTTCCCGGCCCTGACCCCGCTGGTGATCGGCCTTGGGAGGCCGTTTCCGTACATCTCCAATCTCTCGCTCAGCCTCGCGGTGCTGCTGCGCGACCCAGAGACCGAGACCGAGGTGATCGCGCGGGTCAAGGTCCCGAAGGAGCTGCTGCGGCGCTTCCTGTCGATCGGCGATGGCCCGACCTTCGTGCCGCTCGAGGAGGTGATCGCCGGAAACCTCGACGCGCTCTTCCCCGGCACCGAGGTGATCGACTTCGGCTACTTCAAGGTCACCCGCGACGCCGACTTCACGGTCTCCGACGAGGCCGACGATCTTCTGCTCGCGGTCCAGGACGAGCTGCGCCGGCGCCGCTTCGGGGAGGTCCTGCGGCTCGAGCTCTCGGCCGGGATGAACCCGAAGCTGCGCGCCCAGCTGACCGAGGCGCTGCGGATCGAGGAGCGCGAGGTCTACGAGAGCGACGGGCTGCTCGACCTCGCCGACCTTGGCGACCTCGTCGATGCGACAAGCGGTCACGCCGAGCTGCGCTATCCGGCCTGGAGCCCGGTCACGCAGCCGCGCCTGCAGGGCGACGACGGCGAAGGGGTCGACATGTTCGGCGTCATCCGCCAGGGCGACCTTCTCGTCCACCATCCGTACGACTCCTTTCCCAACTCGGTCGTTCGCTTCATCGAGCAGGCGGTCGCCGACCCCGACGTGCTGGCGATCAAGATGACCGTCTACAGGACCAGCGACGATTCGCCCCTGGTCCCGGCGCTGATCCGGGCCTCGGAGCGGGGCAAGCAGGCGGTCTGCATGGTGGAGCTCAAGGCTCGCTTCGACGAGGAGGCCAACATCGGCTGGGCGAAGTCGATGGAGGAGGCGGGCGTCCACGTCGTCTACGGGATCCCCGGCCTGAAGACGCACACCAAGGCCGTCCTGGTGGCGCGCCGCGAGGGCGACAGCGTGCGCCAGTACGTCCACGTCGGGACGGGGAACTACAACCAGACGACGGCGCGCCTCTATACCGATCTCGGCCTCTTCACCGCCGACCCCGACATCGGTGCCGACGTCGCCGAGATGTTCAACTTCATCACCGGCTACGGGCGCCCGACCGAGTACCGCAAGGTGCTGGTTTCGCCGACGACGATGCGCAAGCGGATCCGCGAGGAGATCGAGGCCACCATCGAGGCGAAGCGGCGCGGCGAGCAGGCGCGAATCGCGATGAAGATGAACGCGCTTGGTCGACGCGAGCAAGATCCGGGCGCTCTACGAGGCCTCCCAGGCCGGAGTGCCGGTCGACCTCAACGTGCGCGGGATCTGCTGCCTGCGCCCAGGGATCGCCGGCATCTCGGAGAACGTTCGCGTCAACTCGGTGGTCGGGCGCTTCCTCGAGCACTCGCGCGTCTACGCCTTCCAGCGCGGCGAGAAGATGACGGTGCTGATCGGCTCCGCCGACCTGATGCCCCGCAACCTCGACCACCGGGTCGAGCTCGTCGTCCCGATCGAGGACGAGGGGCTGCGGGGCGAGGTGCGTCGACATCGTCGAGCGCTCGCTGGCCGACAACACCAACGCCTGGAGCCTCGACTCCGACGGTCATTGGAGCCGCCGCGAGCCCGGCGAGGGGGAGCCGCGCAACGTCCAGGCCGAGCTGCGCGAGTGGCACGCGGGGCGGGCGGCCGAGCATGCCGTCAGCGCAAGCGAGTAGCTTTCGCGACGTGAGCGCGGTTTGAGCCCTCGGTTCTCACTCCTCCCGCGGGACCGGACCTTCTTCGACCTCTTCATAGAGGCCGGCCACAACACGCTACACACGGCGCGCCTCCTCGACGAGACGATGCGCAAGTGGCCGGAGGTCGGTGGCCTGACCCGCGACATCCTCAAGGCAGAGCAGGAAGGCGACCGGATCACCCACACCATCGTCCAGCGCCTCAACTCGACCTTCGTCACCCCGATCGACCGCGAGGACATCTACGGCCTCGCCACCCAGATGGACGACATCGTCGACTACACCGAGGAGGTCGCCGACTTCATGGGCCTCTACAGCATTGAGGCGCCGATGGACCAGGCGCTGGGGCTGACCGAGGTGCTGGTCAAGTCGTGCGAGCAGCTCTACGGGCTGCTCCAGAACCTGCGCGGCTTCAAGGAGCTTGACCATTACTGGATCGAGATTCACCGCCTCGAGAACGACGGTGACCGGATCTACCGAGACGCGGTGGCCTCGCTGTTCTCGAACGGGATCGACCCGATGGTCGTGATCCGTTGGCGGGACCTTTTCCTGAGGCTCGAGCGCGCAATCGACGCGACCGAGACTTCGGCGTCCATCATCGAGGGCATCGTCATCAAGAACAGCTAGTGGCGGTCCGGGGAGCGTGAACAGCGACCTCGTCCTCGTCATCGTCGTCGGCACCGCGCTCGCCTTCGACTTCACGAACGGCTTTCACGACACCGCGAACGTCGTCGCGACCTCGATCTCGACCGGCGCCGCGGCGCCGCGCGTCGCGATCGCGCTCGCCTCGCTGCTCAACTTCGCCGGCGCCTTCATCTCGCTCCAGGTCGCGGCTACGGTCGCCAACGACGTGGTCAGCCCGGACGCGATCGACTCCCTGAACATCATCTTCGCCGGGCTGATCGGGGCGATCGCCTGGAACCTGATCACCTGGTACTTCGGGCTTCCCTCCTCGAGCTCGCACGCGCTGATCGGCGGCGTCGTCGGATCGACCGTGGTCGCGGTCGGCACCGGGGCCGTGCTCGTCGACGGGCTGGTCGGCAAGGTGCTGATCCCGGCCGTGATCGCTCCGATCCTTGCCTTCCTCGTCGCGGGGGCCGGGATCGCGCTCACCTACCGGATCGTCGGCAGGCTCAGGCCGGGGCCCGTGACCCGCGGATACAGGTTCGGGCAGCTGATCTCGGGCGGCATGCTGTCGCTTGCCCACGGGACCAACGACGCGCAGAAGACGATGGGGGTGATCACCCTGGCTCTGATCGCGAACGGGAACCTCTCAAGCGGCGCGGGAACGCCGTTCTGGGTCGTGGTCTCGGCCGCGACCGCGATCTCGCTCGGCACCTACAGCGGCGGCTGGCGGATCATCCGCACGACCGGCACCCGGATCATCAAGATGGACGCGGCGCAGGGCTTCTCCGCCCAGGGGGCGGGGGCGGCGGTGATCCTCGCCTCGACCCACTTCGGGTTCCCGCTCTCGACCACCCACGTGATCAACGGCGGCGTGATGGGCGCCGGGGCCGGCAAGCGGGTCTCGGCGGTGCGCTGGGGCGTCGCCGGCAACATCATGTTCGCCTGGATCCTCACCCTGCCCGCCGCGGCGGCGATCGGCGCCGCCGCCTACGGCGCCACGCGGATCTTCGGTACCGGGGCGCTGGGCCCGGTGCTCGTCTCGCTGCTGGGCTCGCTCGTCGCCTCGGTCGCCGTTCAGCGTGGCTCCGGTGCCGGCGTCGTGACCAGGGCGGCGAAAGCGCCGGCGCCCGATGCGAGGCGGGAGGGCGTATCGTGATCGTGCTCGCGGCGATCGTTGAGACCAAGGAGCTGCTTCAGACCGTGGCAGCGTCGGTGATCGCCGGGGTCGGGCTGACCGTCTTCTTCTCGATCGCCGTCTACGGGGCGACCCGCTTCGCCGACCTCAGCCGCGACGAGCGTCCGACCGCCGCCTCCGCCGCCGCCGTCCTGGCCGCGCTGGCGTTGGCCGCCTGCGTCGCCGCGGTCGTGCTCGGCGTGCTGGTGATGACCTCCAAATAACCGCCGAGCGGCGCGTTCGGTACTCCTAGCCGTACCGTTGTCCCCACTCGGCGGGGGGAGGGGAGCGGCCAAACTAGACTCCCAGTCGTGAAGCACCTTCGCAACGTCGCGATCATCGCCGCGCTTGCGGCGATCGTCGCCTTCGCCCCCGGGGGCGGCAACGGCGTCGACACAGTCGTCACCGCGCTGACGATGGGGTTCCTGGTCGCGATCGTCGCCTTCGCCTACCAGCTCTACCGCGACAACCAGCTCACCGTGGCGACGCTCAGTGACGGCAGGCGGGCGATTCTCTTCGCCGCCCTGGGGCTGATCGCCCTGCTGATCGCCGGCACCGATGAGTTCTTCGCCAGCGGTGGCGGAACGCTCGTCTGGATTCTGCTGTTCGGCGCCGCTGTGGCGGCGATCTGGCGCGTCTGGGCCGAGGCGCGCAGCTACTAGCGAGCCGGCCGCGATCGGAGCACTGATCGGCACAGAGCGCGGGCAACCCGCGCGCCGGCGGCTGCGAGCGTGGCCGCCATGTGCGGAGCACGGCGATCGGGTAGCGGCGACGGAGGCGCTGAGCGTGGTTCGGCCTCGGTCGAGCTGATCGGCGCGCTGCCCTTCCTCGGCCTGGCCTTGCTCTTGGCGGTTCAGATCGCCCTCGCCGGCGCGGCGCTGTGGGGGGCGGCCGTCTCGGCGCGGGCCGGGGCCCGCGCGGTCGCGATCGGCCGCGAGGCGCGGCCGGCCGCGCGGCGGGCGCTGCCCACTGCGCTGCGCGGCGGCGCCCGGGTCAGCGATCGCGATGGGGTGCGGGTGCGGGTGCGAGTGCCGCGGCTTCTGCCCGGCCATGCCGCCGCTGGCGGTCGCGGCGCGCTCGGGGCTGGCAGGCGATGGGCCGGGCGCTGAGCGCTGGGAGGCGATGGCCCCCGAGCACGGTCAGGCGACGGTCGAGCTGGTCGCCGGGCTGCCGGCGCTGCTGCTCGCCGCCTTCGTCGCCCTGCAGCTGCTCGCCGCCGGATTCGCCCTCACCCTCGCTGACGGGGCGGCCGAGGCCGGGGCGATGGCGCTTGCGTCCGGTCGCAGCGCCGAGCCGGCTGCCCGCCAGGCGCTGCCGGGATGGGCCCGCGGCGACGCGACGGTGCAGGTCAGGGGCGGCCGGGTGAGCGTCGACGTGCGACCGCCTGGTCCGCTCGCGCTTCTCTCCGAGCGCCTTTCGATCCATTCCTCGGCATGGGCGCGCGAGCCCGGGCTGAGCCTGGCGCGAGGGCAGCGCCGCGGCTCCGCGGGTGCTGATCGCGGCGGCCTCCAACGGCGCCCGGGGCTGCGAGGGCCTCGCCGCGGCGCTCGCGGTCTGCGCCGGCCGACGAGAGCCGCGCGGCGCTGCTGGTCGACGTCGGCGCCGGGCGGGCACGGCGCCCGACCCTGCTCGCGTCGGCGGCTGCCCGCGACTGCGAGAGCCGGCTCGGCGGCACCTCCGCGGGAGCCGCGGCTCGCGGGCTGATCTGCCACCTGGCTGCGGAGCCCGGCGAAGATGGCATCGAACGGGCAGCCGAGGCGGCGGCGAAGCTGCCCGATTGCGCCGCTTGCGTGGTTCGGGTCGACGCTTCGCTCTGGCAGGCGACCCTCGAGCACCCGCGCTTGCGCCCGGGCGCGGCGCTGCTGCGCGCCGAGCTGCCCCGCGATCGGGCGCTGGCGGCGCTGGCGGTCCGCGACCTGCGCGGCCGCGGGCTGGCGGTGCGAGTCGCGACCCGGCCGCTTGCCTGGGCGCCGGCACGGCGCGCCCTGGCGGGCGTGCGGCCCGGCGGAGCGGAGGAAGCGAGGCTGCGGCGCTGGGCGGCGCTGCTGCTCGGCGCCGGGGCTCGACGAGCAGGGCCAGGCGCTCCCGGCGCTGCTCGGCGGGATCGCGATCCTGCTGGTCGCGGTCCTGGCGGTCGCCTCGATCGCCGGTGCGCTGACCGGGAAGGGCCGGCTTCAGCGCGCCGCCGACCTGGCGGCTCTCTCGGCGGCGCGCTCGATGCGCGACGAGATGCCGCGGGTCACGGCGCCGCCGCTGCTGCCCAATGGCGCGCCCAACCCAGCCCACATCGATCGGGCCCTCTATCTGTCGCGGGCGCGCGCGGCCGCGTTTGAAGCCGCCAAGGCGAACGATGCCGACCCGCGGCGGCTGCGCGTCGCCTTCCCGGGCACCGCATTTCCGCCGCTGCGGGTTCGCGTCGACGTGGTCGGGGAGCTGCGGCCGGCCGCCGCGCCGCGAGCGCGAGCCACCGAGGTGCTCGCCTACGCGGTCGCAGAGGCGGCCGCTCCCGTGGGCGCCGGCGCTGCCGCGCCAGAGCTCGCCAGCGGCGGCGGCTACTCGGGCCCGCTCGTCTATCGCCAGGGCGAGGGCATGCGCCCGGACGTCGGCCGGGCCTTCGACCGGATGGCCGCCGCCGCCGCCCGCTCCGGGACCGCGCTCATCGTCAACTCGGGGTTTCGCTCCGACGCCGAGCAGGCGCAGCTGTTCGCCCAGCACCCCGACCCGACCTGGGTCGCGCCGCCGGGCCACTCGCTGCACCGCTGCGCTACCGAGCTCGACCTCGGCCCTGCGTCGGCCTACGGGTGGCTGGCGGCGAACGCGGGGCGCTTCGGCTTTCGGCAGCGCTACTCGTGGGAGCCGTGGCACTACGGCTACTCGGCGGGCCCGCCGCCCTGCTCGCGCGCGGCGGACAGGACTCCGGTCGCGGGGGTCGCTAGCGACAAAGCCGGCGGCGACGGCGGCGACGGGATCGGCGCCGCGTCAGGGGGCCTGCCGGCGTTCGTGCCGGAGCGCTTCCGCGATCCGATCGAGCGCGCTGCGGCGCGCTGGAACGTCTCCGCGGCGCTGCTCGCCGCGCAGCTGATGGCCGAGTCCGGCTTCGACCCCTACGCGGTCTCGCCCGCCGGCGCCCAGGGGATCGCCCAGTTCATGCCCGGGACCGCCGCCGCCTACGGGCTCCGCGACCCGTTCGACCCCGAGGCGGCGATCGACGCCCAAGCCCGCCTCATGTCAGGTTTGCTGCGCCGCTTCGGCTCGGTGCGCCTCGCGCTCGCCGCCTACAACGCCGGCGCCGGCGCGGTCGGGGCCTGCGCACTGCGTGCCCGGCTACCCGGAGACGATCGCCTACGTCGCCCGCATCCTCGCCCTGCTCGACGGCTCCGGCGCCCTGCTCAGCCCGCCCTTCGAGGTTCGGCTCGTCGCGTGAGCTATTACTGCGTGGGCGGTGGCGCCGAGGGAGGCGCCTGCGTCCCGGCCACCGCGCCCATCGGCCGCCGGTCGGGCGACGGCGAGTGGCCGTTTGTGTCCGGCGGCGTGACGTCGGCCGGCAAATCGCGCTGCGACTTGCCTACGGACGTCGCGGCGAAGAGCTGATTGGACAGCTTCTCGAGCCCGCCGACCACCGCGTCGCGCCTCATCTCGAGGTCCGCGATCGCCTTCTCCATCCCCCGGCGAGTAATGGTGCCCTCCTCGACGATCTGGATCGCCTTTTCCTCTGCTTCCTTCACGACCCTCACAGCGTCGGCGTCCGCGTCGCTGCGGACCCTCTTTGCGTAGCCATCGGCCTCGTCGCGGAGCTTTGTGGATTGCGTTTCCGCTTCACTTCGAAGCTGTCTGGAGTGCGCTTCCGCCTCCGCGCGGGTCTTGGTGGCGAAGACCTGTGCCTCTTCTCGCACCTTCCTCGCATGGTTGTCGGCGGAAGCCTTGATCGACTCCACACTTCCGATTGCGTCATCTTTGATCTTGCGAGCACTTCGCTCGCCATCAGCGCGCAGCGACTGGGCAACCTCCTCGGCTGCGGTCAGGATCTTGCCGGTTTCTTTGCCAATCCGCTCCAGCTCCTGCTTAATCGTGGCGGTGTGAACCTGGTTGTTGCCCCGGCTCTCCAGCCGCTCGGCAAGCTTGGCCAGGTACTTGTCCACCTCGCGCCTGTCATACCCGCGTCGGGCGTGCTTGAAAGTCACGTCCTGAATGCGTTCGGTCGTCTCCATGTTTGCTTCCCCTCGTCACGGCTCGGAGCTCATCCGCTTCCCGCCCCTGCAAGCCTTGATTCCTTCGCTTCCGCCCTGCCTGAGCGGTTGCTCCCCTATCCGGTACGCAGGGTATTGCGAGATCGCCGAATGCGCCACACAAAACCAACAGAAAATGGCACGATTTCCAGCGACAATCGGGAGCCTAAGCGTCCACCTAAGCGACAAAGTCAGTCACGTCGCCCGCATCCTCGCCCTGCTCGACGGCTCCGGCGCCCTGCTCAGCCCGCCCTTCGAGGTCCGGCTTGTAGCCTGAGTCGGGATGTCAGGCATGCCAACTCTGTACGTCTGCCACGGCGATGACGGCGGCCCGCGAATCCATCCCTGCCGTCGCGTCCAGGAGGCGATGCGGGAGCAAGGCATCGAGTACGAGAAGGTAATCGCCGCCCACGGCAATCCGATTCCGTTCCTGCGCAAGGGCTCGCGCGACGAGCTGCGCGAGGCAACCGGACAAGAGAAGCTGCCGGCGCTGAAGCTCGCCGATGGGACCGTTCTAACGCACTCGCGGGCGATTCTCGGCTGGGTCCGCGAGCACTGACGTTCATGGAGGCATTGCTCGGTGGACGCTGAACAGCGCGAAATTGCCGACGCGACGATGGGACATGTTCTTGAGCCTCGACCAGGCCTTGCGCGCCGCCGAAACGCAGTAGGCTCCTCGCCGATGGCAGTCGCAGAGGTACAGGGCGTCGACGGGATCAAGGAGCTCATGGGCACCGAGATCGGGCCCAGCGAGTGGCGTGAGGTCACGCAGGAGGACATCAACACCTTCGCCGACCTCTCAGGCGACGATCAGTGGATCCACGTCGACATCGAGCGGGCCAAGAACGAGAGCCCGTTTGGCGGCCCGATCGCGCACGGCAACCTGACCCTGTCGATGATCGATGGGTTTCGAATCGAGCTGATCGAGGCGAGCGGCTTCCAGCTCGGCGTCAACTACGGCTGGAACAAGATCCGCTTCCCGGCCCCCGTCCCGGCCGGCGCGAAGATCCGCGCCAAGGCCGAGGTCACAGAGCTCGAAGAGGTCGACGGCGGCTGGTGGCAGATGGTCACGCGATTCACGGTCGAGGTCGAGGGCTCCGAGAAGCCCTGCTGCGTGGCCGACAGCGTCGCCCGATTCCTTCCCGAGCAGGGCTCGAACGGCTCCTAGCCGCCGCTACTTGACCGTCAGCGTTCCCTGCATGCCGGCCTCACGGTGACCCGGGACGGTGCAGAAGTAGGTGTAGGTGCCCGGCTTCAGGTTGCTCAGCTTCAGCGTCGTCTTGCTCTGCGAGATCAGAGCCGACTTGCCGATCTCCTTGCCGCTGGAGTTCTCGACCGCGACGTCGTGGGTGATCGCGGCGGGGTTGTCGAAGTCGATCGTCACGTTGCCGGCCTTGGCGGTCAGCGAGTCGGTGTTGTACTTCAGCGCCCCGTTCGGGTCGGCGGAGAGCTGCAAGGTCGACCCGCCGCCGCCCCCGCCGCCGCTGGTCGGCGCGGCGGCGCCGGACGTGCTGGTCGTCGTGGTGCTGTTGTTGTCGCTTCCCCCGCAGGCAACGAGGGCAACTGCCGCGATCGCGAGGGTGAAAAGGGCAAGTGCCTTCTTCATTTGGGTGTTCCTTTCCTGGAGGGTCGCTCTGGCAACTCTACGCTGAAGCGAACTACGGTCGCCGTCGCCGGTCGGTTCAGCGGACACGGTTTAACCCGACGCAGGCTCAGCGCCCGTGAACTCGGGCTCCTCGCCGGCGAAGAACGCGGTCACGCCGGCGCGCAGATCCTCGGTTCCCATGCTGTCTGCGATCCCGTGCCTTTCCAGCTGCAGGTGCTCGGCGAGGCTGTTCTCGAGGCTGACCCCGGTCAGCTGCTTCGCCATGCGCACGTAGTGGGGCGCCTTCGCGGCCAGCTTGGCGGCCTTCTCGCGCGCCCGGTCCATCAAAGCGTCCGGGGCCACGACCTCTGAGACCAGGCCGGCCTCGAGCGCGTCCTGCGCCGAGAGGTTGGGGTCGTTGAGCAGCAGCTCCAGCGCCTTGCTGGGCCCGAGGATGCGAGGCAGGAAGTAGGTCATCCCGCCGTCCGGAGAGGCGCCGATGCGCCCGTACGCGCAGGCGAAGAAGGCGTTCTCGGAGGCGATCCTGATGTCGCAGGCCAGCGCCAGCGAGAACCCGGCCCCCGCGGCCGGGCCGTTGACCGCGGCGATGATCGGGAACGGGACGCGGCGCATGTCGATGATCGCCTGGTGCAGGACCTCGGCGCCGCGGCGCACGTTCGTGGGCAGGTCGATCTCCTCTGACTCGACGCCCTCCTTGAAGGTGTTCACGTCACCGCCGGCCGAGAACGCCTTCTCGGCCCCGGTGACGATCAGGGCGCGCAGCGGCGCGAGGTCGGCGAGCCAGGCGAACGCCTCGACCATCTCGGCGATCAGCTGCGGGCTCATCGAGTTCAGCGACTCGGGCCGGTTCAGCGTCAGCGTCCCGATCTCGCCGTCGATCTCGAGGTCGATCGTCTCCAGCTCCGGGGGAGCGCTGGTCATTGGTCGGGCAGGGGTTTCGGTGCTCATCTCGGTCTCCGTCCGTTTGGCCGTGCGGCCAGGAGCCTACCCTTTGCCTGATGGCGAAACCCGACCCAGAGCGCCTCGAGGAGATCACCGAGCAGCGCCGCGGCCTGCCCGACTCGCCGGGTGTCTACTGGTTCCTGGCCGACGACGGCTCGGTCCTCTACGTCGGCAAGGCGCGCTCGATCCGCAAGCGGGTCAACTCGCACTTCTCCGGCGCCGAGACGATGCTCACCCGGCGGGTCGAGGCGATCGACTTCCTGGTCACCGGCTCGGAGGCCGAGGCGCTGCTTGCCGAGCAGACCTTCATCAAGCGCCACCGGCCGCTCTTCAACATCCGCCTGCGCGACGACAAGTCCTACCCCTACGTCGGGATCAGCCTCGACGAGGACTATCCGCGCGTCTACTTCACCCGCGAGCGCCATCGCTCCGGCCGCGCCTACTTCGGCCCCTTCTCGAGCGCCAAGCGGGTTCGCGAGACGCTTGACCTGCTCGGCAAGCTGTTCCAGTACCGGACCTGCGAGGGGCCGGAGCCGGGCCGGCGCTCCGGCAGCCCCTGCCTCGACTACTACATCAAGCGCTGCGGGGCGCCCTGCGTCGGCTACGTCGACCGCGACGAGTACCGGCGCAACATCGACGCGATCGTCGACTTCCTCTCCGGCCGCTACAAGCAGGTGCAGCGCTCCGAGCAGGGCAAGATGGAGCGGGCCTCCGAGGCGCACGACTTCGAGCGCGCCGCCGTGCACCGCGACCGCCTCGCGGCGGTGCAGTCGCTGTTCGAGCGCCAGCGGGTCGCCGGCGCCTCGGTCGGCACCGCCGACCTGATCGGCGTCGCCGCCGAAGGGACCGACGCCAACGCGCAGGTCTTCCAGGTCCGCGACGGCATCCTCGCCGAGCGCCAGAGCTTCTATCTCGAGAACCAGGGCGAGCGCGGCCTCGACGAGGTCGCCGAGGAGTTCATCGGCCAGTACTACGCCGCGGCCCCGGCAACGCCGCGCCGGCTCGTCGTCGGGCCCTACCTGCGCGAGCGCGCCCTGCTGCTCTCCGAGGCGCTCAGCGAGCGGCGCGGCGGGCCGGTCGAGGTGCGGGTCCCGGAGCGGGGCGACACCAGGCGCCTGCGTGAGCTGGCGGAGCGAAACGCGAAGCTGGCGCTGGACCAGGATCGGCTGCGCCGCGAGCACCGCCGCCAGCGCCGCGTCGAGTCGCTCGCGGCGCTGCGCGAGGCCCTCGACATGGAGGAGCTTCCGGTCCGCATCGAGGGCTTTGACGTCTCCAACCTCGGGCCCGAGCACACCGTCGCCTCGATGGTCGTCTTCGAGGGCGGCGCGACCAAGAAGGCCCACTACCGGCGTTTTCGGATCAGGGGCGAGCGAGGGGCGACGGGCGACGAGCAGCGGGCAGCCGGCAACGGCGCACGCCGCGGCCCTGACGACTTCGCCGCGATGGAGGAGGTGCTGGCGCGCCGAATCAGCCGCTACCTCGAGCAGGCCGACCTCTCGCCGCACGAGACCGATCGCGACGAGAGCTTTGCCTCGCTGCCGTCGCTTGTCGTGATCGACGGCGGCAAGGGCCAGCTCGCTGCCGGGCTCCGAGCCCTGCGCCCGTTCGCCGAGCGCGGCGTCACCGTGATCAGCCTCGCCAAGCGGCTCGAGGAGGTCTACGTGCCGGGACAGTCGGCACCGCTCGAGCTGGCCCCGGACTCGGAGGGGCTGAAGCTGCTGCAGCGGGTGCGCGACGAGGCGCACCGCTTCGCGATCGAGCACCACCGCGGCCGCCGCGACCGGGCGATGACCGGCTCGGTCTTCGACGAGCTGCGCGGAGTCGGCCCGGTCCGCAAGCGTGCCCTGCTCGCCCACTTCGGGTCGCCGGAGCGCTTCCTGGCCGCGACCCGCGAGGAGCTCGAGGCGGTGCCGGGGATGCCGGGAAAGCTGGCCCGCGAGGTCTACGAGCAGCTGAATCGGACCGGTTGACCTGTGATTCTGGACGCGGGGAAAATGGCGGAAGAGTCAGGGGGCAAGCAGGTGACGATGGTCGTGATCACCGGCCACTCCGGGGCCGGCAAGTCGGAGGCGATAGCGGCCTTCGAGGACGGCGGCTACTTCTGCGTCGACAACCTGCCGCCGCGGATGATCGGCTCGCTCGGGGAGATGTTCCGGCTGCCCGGCAGCGGGGTCGAGCGCGCCGCGGTCGTCTCCGACGTGCGTGGTGGTGAGTACTTCGACGAGCTGCTGCACGTCCTCGACGACCTGCACGGCGACGGCCTGGCGCCGAAGCTGCTCTTCCTCGAGGCCGACGAGCAGACCCTCGTCGACCGCTACAAGGAGACCCGGCGCCGCCACCCGCTTGCCCCCGACGGCCAGGTCGTCGACGGGATCCGCTCAGAGCGCGAGCTGCTGGCGCCGCTTCGCGAGCGCGCCGACCTGGTCATGGACACCACCGACCTGACCGGCGGCCTGCTGCGGCGGCGGATCGCCGAGGAGATGCTCGACGGGGCCGAGGAGCGGCGAATGGCCCTGACACTCCTCACCTTCGGGTTCAAGAACGGGCCACCACGGGAGGCCGACCTGACCCTCGACGTCCGCTTCTTGCCCAACCCTCATTACGTCGAGGAGCTGCGCCCCCTCACCGGCCTCGATCCGCAGGTCGTCGAGCACATCGAGTCGGGAACCCAGGCGGGCGAGTTCTACGGCCGCCTGATGCCGCTGCTCGACTTCCTGATCCCCGCCTACGTCGCCGAGGGCAAGAGCCACCTGACGATCGCGATCGGCTGCACCGGCGGTCGCCACCGCTCGATCGCGGTCGCGGACAAGATCCAGCGCCGCCTGCGCAGCCACGACGACGTCGTCGTGCGGGTCAAGCACCGCGACGTCGAGCTCGACTGACGCCTGGCCCCTGCCCAGGGCTTTAGCTTCCGCGGCCGCCTCCCGATAGCAGTTGAGGACCATGTTCGGCGCCCGAGCAACTAGTCCCAGCGCACACGCGCGCGCGTTCTTCGCGGCCGCGGCGATCGCGCTGACCGGGGCAGCAGCCCTGACGCTGACGCTGCTTGCGCCCAGCGCCGGCGCGGTCGCCTGCCTGACCGGGTCCGCGGACTTCTCCTTCACAGGCGCTGAGGATTGCTACACGGTGCCGGCCGGTGTGACCAGCCTCAGCGTCGTGGCGGTTGGCGCCCACGGCGGAGACGGCGGCGCCTCGGGCTCCGGGCAGACGCCCGGCAACGGCGCCGACGGCGCCCGGGTCAGCGGCCTGGTCGCCGTCACGCCGGGCCAGACGCTTTACGTCGCGGTGGGCGGCCACGGCAATGCTGGCGGTGGCGCTTCAAGCTCTGGCGGAGCCGGTGGCTTCAACGGCGGTTTCAGCGGAGGCGGCTTCCCCGATGACACCGAGAGCAGTGGTGGAGGCGGAGGCGGTGGAAGCGACATCCGCACCTGCTCGCGCACGGTGGGCAGCTGTGAGGGCGTCGGCGATTCTTTGGCCTCGCGGCTGCTGGTCGCCGGCGGCGGCGGTGGTGGCGGCAGCGCTGTGCCCTCCTCCAGCGGCGGCACCGGAGGCGGCTCGTCGCAGGCCGGCGACTCGGGAGACGACGCTTCGGGCGGCGACCGCCCCGGTCTCGGCGGCGGCGCTGGAGCCGCCAGCGCAGGTGGCGCCGCCGGCGCGCGCGGCAGCGGGTGCGCGCTTGGCCCGGACTCGACCGCTGGAAGCCTCGGCGGCGGCGGTGTCGGCGGCTACCAGGTGAGTGGTGGTGGCGGTGGTGGCGGCGGCCTCTACGGCGGGGGCGGCGGGGGCGGCGGCTGTGGCAGTCCCTTCGCGGGCGGGGGCGGCGGGGGCGGCGGCTCGAGCTTCGGTCCGGCCGGGACGAGCTTTGCGCAGGACACAGGCGGCGTGGCGTGGGTGAGCATCGTGCCGCGCTATCCGCTTGCGGTCACCCTGAACGGCTCCGGATCCGGCACCGTCGCCAGCTTTCCCGCGGGCATTTTCTGCGGCCAGACCTGCGCCGCCGAATTCGACCCCGGCACGACGGTGACGCTCAAGGCAATCGCCGCGGGGGGCTCGACCTTCAGCGGCTGGTCGGGCGGCGGCTGCTCGGGATCCGGCGACTGCACGGTGACGATCGCGGCCGCGACGGGGGTGACGACAACCTTCAGCGAGACCCCGCCGGCCGCTAAGGCTGTCTCCAGCGGGGTGGCGAAAGTGGTGGGAGGCAACGCTCTGGTCGAGGTCCAGTGCGGCGGATCGGTGCCTTGTGTCGGCCAGATGAAGCTGGTGGAGATCTACCTCAAGAACGGCACTGTCGCGCTCCTCCGCGACGAACGCCCGACCGGACGCCGGCATCGGCTGCTGGTCGGCAAGGCGCGGTTCTCGATTCCGGCCGAAAAGTCTCGGACGGTGCGGGTCAAGCTCACCCGCAAGGGGAAGCGGCTGCTGCGCCATGCTCCCCGGCATCGCCTCCGCGTGAAGCTGACCGGCCGCCACGTCAAGCACCGCAAGCTCCTGCTGAAGCAGGCCCGGCGCCACCACCACAGCTCCTAACGCGCAACTGACGGGTGGCGGGCGGCGGGCGCCGCCTAGAATCGCATCGCTATGCCGAATGCGGTCATATCGGTCCGCGGCCTGACCAAGAGCTACGGCGAGGTCGAGGCGGTGCGCGGCATCGACCTCGAAATCGAGGCGGGGGAGATCTTCGCCTTCCTCGGCCCCAACGGGGCCGGCAAGACGACCACGGTCGAGATCCTGGAAGGGTTCAGGGACCGGGACGGCGGCGAGGCGACGGTGCTCGGCGAGGACCCGGCCGCCGCCGACCGGGCCTGGCGCGAGCGGGTCGGCTTCGTGCTCCAGCAGTCGAAGCCCGACGCCTACCTGACCGTGCGCGAGTCGCTCGGCCTCTTCGCCGGCTATTACGCCTCGCCGCGCCCGATCGAAGAGACGATCGAGCTGATCGGGCTGACCGAGGCGGCCGACCAGCGCGCCAAGCAGCTCTCCGGCGGCCAGCAGCGCCGCCTCGACGTCGGCCTGGCGCTGATCGGCGACCCGGAGCTGCTCTTCCTCGACGAGCCGACGACCGGCTTCGACCCCTCCGCCCGGCGCCAGTTTTGGGAGCTGATCCGCAGCCTCAGCGGGCTCGGAAAGACGATCTTCCTGACCACCCACTACATGGAGGAGGCCCAGGAGCTGGCGGGGCGGGCGGCGATCATCGCCCGCGGGCGGATCGTCGCCGAGGGCGCGCCGGCCGACCTCGGCGAGCGCGAGAGCGCCCCGGCGCGGATCAGCTTCCGGCTCCCGCCCGGCGCCTCGGTGAGTGAGCTGCCCGGCGCGGCCGCAAGCGCGAGGGCCGAGAACGGCAGCGTCGACTTCAGCTCCCCGGAGCCGGTGCGGGCGCTGCACGAGCTGACCGAGTGGGCGCTGGCCCGGGGCGTCGACCTGGACGGGCTCGAGGTGCGCCGCCCGAGCCTCGAAGACGTCTACCTGGAGCTGACCGAGTCGCAATGAGCGCCGCCACCCTCGTCCTGCACCAGTTCCGCTACGACCAGAAGTCGTTCTGGCGCAACCCGGCCTCGGTCTTCTTCACGGTGATGTTCCCGGTCCTTTTGCTGGTCATCTTCGCGCTCGTCTTCAGCGGCCAGCAGGTCGACGTCGGCGGTGGCATCGACGTCGACGCCTACTACGTGCCGGCGATCATCACCCTCGCCGTGATCTCCGCCACGACCCAGAGCCTGGCGATGTCGCTGACGATCGCCCGCGAGGACGGGCGCCTGAAGCGCGGCCGCGGCACCCCGATGCCGCCCTGGGTGTTCATCGCCGGTCGGGTCGGCAACGCGATCGTCGTCTCGATGCTGATGCTGATCCTGATCGCCGCGATCGGCAAGCTCGCCTTCGGGGTCGCCATTCCCTGGTCGCGGCTGCCCGAGATCGTGCTGACGCTGGCGGTGGGCGCGGCGGCCTTCTGCTGCCTCGGCTTGGCACTCACCGCGGCGATCCCCTCCGAGGACGCAGCGGCCCCGATCGCCAACTTCACCCTGCTGCCGCTCTACTTCCTCTCCGGCGTCTTCATCCCCGAGGACCAGATCCCCGCCGGCGTCCTGTCCTTCGCCGACGTCTTTCCGGTCCGCCACTTCTTCGAGGCCTTCTTCAACGTCTATGAGCCTGCCGGCGCCGGCGGGGCGGGAATGCAGTGGGGCCATCTCGCCGTGGTCGCGGCCTGGGGGGCGCTCGGGCTGCTGCTCGCGGTCCGCTACTTTCGCTGGACCCCGCGCGAGGGCTAGGGGCGATGCTGATGTCAGCCTTCCCGTATAGGTTTGAGTCGTGATCCATCACGTGGTGCTGGGTGTCTCGGACCTGGAGGGCAGCGCCGCCTTCTATGACTCGCTGCTCGGGCCGCTCGGCTGGCGACGCCATCTCGAGGCCGACGGCGTTGTCGGCTGGGGGATCGCGAAGCCGGTCTTCTTCGTCTCCGAGGACGAGGGGGCGACCGCGACCCATGGCCTGGTCAGCTTCTCCGCGCCCGGGATCGCGGCGGTCAAAGCCGCATGGGAGAGCGGCCTCGCGCATGGGGGCGACGGGATCGATGGCCCAGGCGAGGCGCGCCGCACCGGTTCGGGGTCCTATTCGGCATTCCTGGCCGACCCCGACGGCCACAGCATCGAGGTCACCGTCGGCAGCGAGTGAGCCCTCCTCCCGGCCCTTGAGGGCGGGCGCGAAATCCATAAGATCAGAGGCATGAGCCACTCGAGGAGGGCGAAATGTCAGTGAAGGTCGGGATCAACGGCTTCGGCCGTATCGGCCGCAACATCTTCCGCGTCGCTTACGAGTCCGGCGCGGACGTCGAGTTCGTCGGCATCAACGACATCGCCGACACCGAGACGCTCGCTCACCTGCTCAAGTACGACTCCGTCTACGGTCGCTTCTCGCCCGAGGTGGAGGCCGGCAGCGGCACGATGCGGGTCGGCGACGGCGAGATCAAGGTCATGGCCGAGCGCGATCCGGCGGCGCTGCCCTGGAGCGAGCTGGGGGCCGACGTCGTGATCGAGTCGACCGGCCTGTTCACCGCCCGCGCGGACGCCGCCAAGCATCTGGCGGCGGGGGCGAAGAAGGTGATCATCTCGGCCCCGGCCAAGGAGCCCGATGTGACCGTCGCCCTGGGGGTCAACTTCGACGACGTCTATGACCCCGACCAGCACGACGTGATCTCCAACGCCTCCTGCACGACCAACTGCCTGGCGCCGGTGGCCAAGGTGCTGCATGACACGGTCGGGATCGAGAACGGGTTGATGACCACGATCCACGCCTACACGGCCGACCAGCGCCTCCAGGACATGCCGCACAAGGACCTGCGCCGGGCCCGTGCGGCGGCGATCAACCTGATCCCGACGACGACGGGGGCGGCCAAGGCGGTCGGCCTCGTGCTCCCGGAGCTGAACGGCAAGCTCAACGGCTTCGCTATTCGGGCGCCGGTCCCGACCGGCTCGGTTGTCGACTTGACCTGCAACGTGAGCACCGAGACCTCGGCCGAAGAGGTCAACGAGGCCGTCAAGGCCGCCGCCGCGGGCCCGCTCGAGGGCATCCTCTCCTATACCGAGGCCCCGATCGTCTCCAGCGACATCGTCGGCGACCCGCACTCGTCGATCTTCGACGCCGAGGAGACGATGGTCATCGACGGGCGCCTGGTCAAGGTGATCGCCTGGTACGACAACGAGTGGGGCTACTCCAACCGCTGCGTCGAGCTGGCCACCAAGGTCCTCGAGCCGGTGGCGGCGGGCGCCGGTTGAGCGCCGGCACCGGCGAGCAGGCCCCTCCGGCGCGCGGGCGCTTCGACAAGGCCAGCGTCCGTGACGCTGAGCTCGAGGGCCGCAGGGTCCTGGTCCGGGTTGACTTCAACGTCCCGCTGGAGGGCGGCGAGGTCGCCGACGACACCCGTATCCGCGCCGCGCTGCCGACGATCGAGCTGCTGCGCGAGCGCGGCGCCGCGGTGATCCTTGTCTCCCACCTCGGTAGGCCCGACGGGGTCGATCCGGCGCTCTCGATGCGCCCGGTCGGGAAGCGGCTGGCGGAGCTGCTGGGGTCGGAGGTGCGCCAGGCCCCGGAGGTGGTCGGCGAGCAGGCCTCCGCGATCGCCGAGCAGCTCGGCCCCGGCGAGGTGCTGCTGCTCGAGAACAGCCGCTTCGAGCCCGGCGAGACCGAGAACGATCCGCAGCTCTCCGCCGCCCTCGCGGCCCTCGCCGACCTCTACGTCGATGACGCGTTCGGCGCCGCCCACCGCGCTCATGCGACCACCGCCGGGGTGGCTCGCCACCTGCCCGCCTACGCCGGGCTGCTGCTCGAGCGGGAGGTCCGTGAGCTGACCGCGATCGTCGAGGATCCCGAGCAGCCCCTCGTCGTCGTCTTCGGTGGCGCCAAGGTGAGCGGCAAGATCGGCGTGATCGAGCGCTTCCTGGCCAGCGCCGACGAGATCCTCGTCGGCGGCGCGATGTGCTTCAGCTTCTTTCGCGCCGAGGGGCACAAGACCGGCGACTCGCTGGTCGAGGAGGAGGGGGTCGAGATCGCCCGCGACGCGCTGCGCAAGGCGGAGGGCTCGCGTTGCCGGCTTCGCCTGCCCAGCGACCTGATCCTCGCCGACCGCTTCGACGCCGCGGCGCAGCGCCGCGAGTCCGATTCGATCGACGTGCCCGACGGTTGGATGGGCCTCGACATCGGCCCCGAGACCGCACGCCGCTACGCGGATTCGATCGCCGCGGCCGGCACGGTGCTCTGGAACGGCCCGATGGGCGCTTTTGAGATCGAGGCGTTTGCGGCCGGGACGCGAATCGTCGCCGAGGCCGTCGCGGGGTCGTCGGCGACGACCGTGGTCGGCGGCGGCGACTCGGTCGCGGCGCTGCACCAGTTCGGCCTCGCCGACCGGATCGACTGGGTCTCGACCGGCGGCGGCGCCTCTCTGGAGCTGCTCGAGGGCAAGCCGCTGCCGGGGGTGGAGGCTCTTCTGGGAGCGGAGGAGGTGCCGGGCACTTGAGTCGCACCCCCTACCTCGCCGCGAACTGGAAGATGCACAAGACGGTTGAGGAGGTCGAGGCGTTCCTCGCCGCCTTCCTGCCCGCAGCCTCCGCCGAGGGCGCCGACGTCGTGATCTGCCCTGCGTACCTGGCGCTTGAGTCGGCGGTCGAGCACTGCGCGCAGAGCCTGGTTCGCGTCGCGGCCCAGAACATGCACGAGGAAGATTCGGGCGCCTTCACCGGCGAGGTCTCGGCGCCGATGCTGCGCGAGCTTGGCGTCGACGGGGTGATCCTCGGCCACTCCGAGCGGCGCCAGTACTTCAACGAAACCGACGCGGCCCTGGCCCGCAAGCTCCCGGCCGCCCTGGCGGCGGGCCTGGAGCCGATCCTCTGCGTCGGCGAAAGCGAGGCGCAGCGCGACGCCGAGGAGACCGAGGACGTCCTCGAGCGCCAGGTCTCCGCCGACCTCGCGGCCGTCGACCCGGGCCAGCTCGACCGCGTCGTGATCGCCTACGAGCCGGTCTGGGCGATCGGGACCGGGCGCACCGCAAGCGCCGAGCAGGCGCAGGAGGCGATCGCGTTCATCCGCGGCCTCGTCGCCGCGCGCGACGCGGGTGCGGCGGAGCGGATCCGGATCGTCTACGGCGGCTCGGTGAAGCCGGCCAACGCAGCCGAGCTGCTTGCGCTTCCCGACAACGACGGCGCCCTGGTCGGCGGGGCGAGCCTCGAGCCGGACGACTTCGCGGCGATCGTCGCCGCAGCACGGTGACCGAGATTGAGGCTGGGCCCAAGAAGGTGCCGCCGGGCGCGGAAGCGATCCCGGTCGGCTCGCTGACCCTGATCGTTCTCGACGGCTGGGGGATCGCCGCGCCTGGCCCCGGCAATGCGGTCGAGCAGGCCGACACCCCGGTCTTCGACCAGCTCTGGGCCTCCTACCCGCACACCGAGCTTGCGGCCGGCGGCCCCGCGGTCGGGCTGCCGGAGGGGCAGATGGGCAACTCCGAGGTCGGGCACCTCAATCTGGGGGCGGGCGCGGTCGTCAAGCAGGACCTGATGCGGATCAACGACGCGATCGCCGACGGCAGCTTCTTCGAGAACCCGGCCCTGAAGACGGCCTGCGAGCGCGCCCGGAGCTCACCGCGCGGGCGCCTGCACCTGCTCGGCCTGGTCTCCGACGGCGGCGTGCACTCGGGCTGGGAGCACCTCGAGGCGGCGGTCGAGCTCGCCGCCGCCGAGGGCGTGCCCGACGTCGTCTTTCACGCCTTCACCGACGGCCGTGACACGCTGCCCACCTCGGGACGGGGCTACGTCGCCGAGCTCGAGGGCTGGCTGCGCCAGGCCGGGCGCATCGGCACGGTCAGCGGCCGCTACTACGCGATGGACCGCGACCGGCGCTGGGAACGGACGAAGCTCGCCTTCGACGCGATCGTGCACGGGAACGGGCTCGCCGCCGCCGACGCCGAGGAGGCCGTCCGGGCCTCCTACGAGCGCGACGAAACCGATGAGTTCATCAGGCCGACCGTGATCGGGGACTACGACGGCGTCGGCGCCGGCGACGTCGCGATCTTCGTCAACTTCCGGCCCGATCGCGCTCGCCAGATGACCATGGCGCTGGCCGATCCCGGCTTTGGGGAGTTCGCCCGCGTCAACGCTCCGGTGCTCGATTTGACGACGATGACCGAGTACCGCGAGGGCTGGCCCTATCCGGTCGCCTTTCCGCCCCGGGCGCCGGAGACCACGCTGGCCGAGGTGATCGCCGCTGCCGGAGGCAGGCAGCTGCACGTCGCCGAGACCGAGAAGTACGCCCACGTCACCTACTTCTTCAACGGCGGACGCGAGCAGGAGTGGGAGGGTGAGGACCGCGAGCTGGTCGACTCGCCGCGCGACGTCGCGACCTACGACCAGAAGCCGGAGATGAGCGCCCGCTCCGCCGCCGACGCCTTCAGCAAGCGCTGGAGCGGCGGCGACTACCGGTTCGGGATCATCAACTTCGCGAACTCCGACATGGTCGGGCACACCGGGGTGATCGCGGCGGCGATCGCCGGGATCGAGACCGTCGACGGTTGCCTCAGCGAGGTCGTCAGCGCCGTCCACGAGCGCGGCGGCGCCTGCATCGTCACCGCCGACCACGGCAACGCCGACCACATGCTCGAGCCCGACGGCTCGCCGAACACGGCACACTCGCTCAATCCGGTGCCGCTGATCGTCACCGTGCCGGGGCTTGGGCTGCGCGACGGCGGCGTGCTCGCCGACGTCGCGCCCACGGCGCTGGCGCTGCTCGGCATCGAGCAGCCGGCGGGGATGACCGGGGTGTCCCTGCTGACCTAGCAGGAAACTTGACAGATAGAGACTCAGGTTTTACCCTGACGGGTGCCTATTTGGCTAGCAATCGACTCGCAAACGCGAGGAGGTGAATCGAATGACACTCGTACGTTGGGACCCCACCCGTGAGCTCGACAGCCTGCAGTCGGACATGAACCGGCTCTTCGACGGCTTCTTCGGCAGCCGCACGACGAACGGGGTCGGCGCCCGGCGCTGGATTCCGGCCATGGACCTGGTCGAGTCCGAGGACCATCTCGTCCTGCGCGCGGACCTGCCCGGCATGGACGAGGACGACCTCGAGATCGAGATCAAGGACGGCGTGCTCACCGTCGCCGGCGAGCGCAAGGCCGAGCACGAGGCCAAGGAGGAGGGCTTCTACCGCGTCGAGCGGGCCTTCGGCCGCTTCTCCCGCCAGCTCAGCCTGCCGGAGGGAATCGACGCCGGGAAGATCGCCGCGAGCTTCGACCGCGGCGTGCTGGAAGTGAAGATCCCGAAGCCGGAGCAGACCAAGCCGCAGCGCGTGCAGATCGCAAGCGCCGCGGTCGAGGGCGCCGGCACCGAGAAGTAGGTCCGACTCCCTAGGGTTCGGGTCCGTGCGCACGGACCCGAACCGGCTGAAGTTCGAAGTCAGCGCCCGCGACGGCTCCGCCCGAGCGGGCGCTTTGCATACCGCGCACGGGCAGGTGCGCACCCCCGCCTTCATCCCGCTGGCGACGAAGGCGACGGTGCGCTCGCTCGACGCCGCGGAGGTCGCCGAGCTCGGCTACGAGCTGGTGCTCGGCAACACCTTCCACCTGATGCTCTCGCCGGGCGCGGAGCGGATCGCGGCGCGCGGAGGGTTGCACGAGTTCATGGGCTGGGAGCGCGCGGTGATCACCGACTCGGGCGGCTTTCAGGTCTTCTCGCTCGCGCACGGCAACGTCGCCGACGAGATCAAGGGAACCGGGCGCAAGCTGCCCAGCAGGCAGGGCGGGATCCTCGAGATCGCCGAGCAGGGGGTGCGCTTTCGCTCCTACCTCGACGGATCGGAGCGCTTCATCTCGCCGGAGACCTCGATGCAGGTGCAGGCAGCGCTCGGCTCCGACATCGCGCTTGCCTTCGACGAGTGCACGCCCTACAACGCCAGCCGCGAGTACACCGCGCAGTCGACCGAGCGCACCCACCGCTGGCTCGATCGCTGCGTCGAGTGGCAGGCCCAGAACGGGGCCGAGTCCCAGGCGCTGTTCGGGATCGTCCAGGGCGGCGTCCACGAGGACCTGCGGCGCGAGTCGGCGCAGCGTGTGGCGGCCGCAGACGTCGACGGCCTCGCGATCGGCGGCACCCTGGGCCGCGACAAGGAGGAGATGTGCGAGGTCCTCGACATGACCCTCCCGAGATTGCCCGCCGAGGCGCCCAAGCACCTCCTCGGCGTCGGCGAGGTCGACGACTTCCTCGCCGGGGTCGAGCGTGGCATCGACGTCTTCGACTGCGCGGTGCCGACCCGGCTCGCCCGCCACGGCGTCGCCCTGGCGCCGTTGCCGGAGCGGCGCTGGCGCCTCGACCTCCGCAAGGCCGACAGCGCCGGCGACGACCGCCCCCTGGTCGAGGGGTGCCCCTGTCGCGCCTGCCAGCGCCATGATCGCGACTACCTGAACTACCTCTCCCGCTCGCAGGAGCTGACCGCGGTGCGCCTGCTCTGCCTGCACAACCTGACCTACATGGAGCGGTTGGCGGCGGGGGCGCGCGAGGCGATCGCGAATGCCCGCTTCGCCGACTACTCGGCAGCGGCATCCGGCGGGGCCCCGCCATGGGGGGTGGCCGACCTTTAGGGTCGTATAGCAGCCCGAATGTAGGGAACCCCCCTTTCGCCGAGGGCGCCTTCGGGTGGTCAACCAGCGGACCCGGCTGGTGCCCGCTACTTCGTGTTGTCGTTGACCAGCTGCTCGATCTGGTTGGAGACGTCGTTGATCGTGTTGCCGCCGATCTCGCGCAGCTTCACTCCGGTCTCCTTGCTGGTCGCCGCGATCACCCCGATCGCGACCACCGCCGCGATCAGCAGGAGCAGGATCAGCGCCCCGGTTCCGCGTGCCATGCGTCGCAACGCCGACGGCTTGCGGCGCTGCGCGCGCGCGGGCTCGCGGGCGCTGACGGCGCGGCGGCGCGACGGTGGGCGTCTGTCGGCGCGGCGGCTCGACCCGCCGCGCCGCCGTCTCCTGCTGCATCTGCCGGGTCGCCGCCGTCTCGGCTTCCAGCGGCAGGGTCACGTCGGTGCCGGCGAGCCCGAGCCGCAGCCCTTCGGCCAGCTGCTTGGCGCTCGAGAAGCGGCGCCCGGGATCTCCCTCGAGCGCGCGCAGGACTGCCGCGGAGAGCGTCTCGGGCACCTGGTCGTTGTAGGTCCGCGGGGCCAGCGGCCGCTCGTTTTGCTGGCGCACCGCCAGCTCCGCCAGCGAGGCGCCTTCGTAGGGCAGGCGCCCGGTGAGGAACTGGTAAAGGACGACGCCGAGCGCATAGACGTCGGCCGCCGGGGTCGCCTCCTCGCCGCGCACCTGCTCCGGCGCCAGGTAGGCGGCGGTGCCGACGACCGAGCCGACCTGGGTGATCCGCGTCTGCTCCGCGGCCCGCGCGATCCCGAAGTCGGTCAGCTTGACGCTCATGTCGTGCCCGTCGCCGGCCGGGTCCCCGATCATCATCAGGTTGCCGGGCTTGACGTCGCGATGGATGATCCCGTGGCGGTGCGCGTACTCGAGTCCGGCGCAGGACTGGACGCCGATCTCGACCGTCGCGGTCGAGTCCAGCTTCCCCTGGCGCTGCAGGATCTGCGCGCCCGACCGCCCCTCGACGTACTCCATGACGATGAAATGGCGCTCCTCGTCGATCCCGGTGTCGTAGACCTGGACGATGTTCGGGTGGATCAGCTTCGCCACCGCCAGCGCCTCGCGCCGGAAACGGGCCACGAAGCGCTCGTCGTCGGAGAGGTGCTCGGCGAGGACCTTGACCGCGACCGTGCGCTCGAGGATGCGGTCGGTCGCCTTGTATACGTTCGACATCCCGCCGGAGCCGAGCCGGTCCCCGAGCTCATAGCGATCCGAGAGCAGCGCCGGAGCCATCGCTAGCCCCCCGTCCCGGGCGGCGTCACGGTGCCGCCGCTGCCCTGTGTGCCCCCGGTCGGTGGGGCGGTCGAGGTCGTCGTGGTGCTGGTCGTCGGCTCCGTCGTGCCGGTCGTCGTCGTGGTCGTCGTCGTGCTCTTCGTCTTTTGCTTCTCGGTCGTCGTCGTGGTCGTCGGCTCCGTCGTGCTGGCCGTCGTCGCCGCCTCGCAGCCATCTGCGACGACCCGTTGCAGGCGGGCGGCGCCCTGCCTGAGTCGCTGGCGCAGCTGCGCGTTTACGTCGCTGCCGAGCTGCTCGATCTGCGCCTGCACCTCGTCGGCCGCCGATGCCGCCGAGTCGCATTCCCCGTTCGCGGCGTCCTGCTCGACCTGCTTCAGGTTGGCGACGATCTGGTCCGCGTTTTCGCCCTGGCAGCAGGCCTTTTTCGTCTCGGCCTCCGCAGGAGACCAGGCCGAACGCAAGCCCGGCGCCGAGCGCCAGGGCGAGTATCGAGAGGGTCAACCGGAGCACGAGCCTGAGCCTACTGACCGATGTAGAGGCGATCGGCGAGCTGCTTGGGCAGCTCCGCCTCCGTGATCGCCCTCGCGGCGACGTCGATGTCGTACTCGACCCGGTGATAGCGCGCGGTCCACTCGCCGGTGTCCAGCTCCAGCCAGGCGGCGCGCCGGTCGCCGTCGCGAGGCTGGCCGACGCTGCCGGGGTTGATCAGCCAGCGGCCCTCGCCGAGGTCCAACGTCGCCCCGTCCAGCGCCTGCACGCCGCGCACGTCCCCGTTCGCGCCGGAGTCCGGCCCGGAGAAGAAGAGGGCGACGTGGGAATGGCCGATCAGCGCCACCCGCTGTCGCTGCATCTCCAGGCACTCGGTCGCCTGCTCGATCGAGAGCACGTACTCCCAGATCGGGTCGCGCGGGGAGGCGTGAAAGAGCCCGACCTCGGCGCGCTCTCCCTGCGGCTCCAGCTCGCGCAGGTAATCGAAAGTCGATTCCTCGGCGTTCTGCTGGGTCCAGGTGACCGCCGCCGCGGCGACCGAGGAGAAGGAGGAGACGTCAAGCTCGTCGAGCACCGCGAGGTCGTGGTTACCGACCAGGCAGATGTCGCAGCTCTGCTTTGCGGCCTCGGTGCAGCGGTCCGGCTGGGCGCCGTATCCGACAACGTCTCCGAGGCACCAGATCTCCTCCACGTCGGCGCCGTCGATCGCCGCCAGCACCGCATCGAGCGCGGGCAGGTTGGAGTGAATGTCGCTAATCACCGCTGCGTGCATCGGTAAGAAAAGGCTCGGCAGGCCCGCCCGTGCGCTGAGCTAGGCGTCGTCAGGAGTATCGGGAATTTGCTCGAACGGCAGCAGCCGCAGGTCGGTCTGATGTTCGGGGGCCGACTTCCCAGATGGCGTGACGCCCTTGAAATAGTGCTTTTGCCAGGAGTCCCGATCGGCCGTGCGACCAGGCACTTGCTCGGCCAGAAACTTGCGAACCTGCTGCTCATGGCGGCTTTTCGACCAGAGCTTGGCCTCCTCATATAGCTCTCGGTCGTCGCTGAGCGGACGAATCGCGGGTTGGAAGTCCTCCAGGCTGCCGCGGCGCTGTGGCACGACCATGCAGAAGGGCTCGTCGGCCTCAAAGGTGACGACCAGATTCGGGCGGGTGAACTTCCAGTTCATCGTGAACGTAGCCACGGACCAATCCGTCTCGACCAACCCCTCCAACGGTGCGATCCCATCCTTGGGCATGTTGGAGGGACCGCGGGCCAAAAGGTTGTAGCCCCGGCTGGTACGGAAGAGGTAGGGCACTCCCCAAGTCAGCACGCCGAGCCCGAAGTCGCTGCGGACCGGCTCGGGCCGCGGGACGCCCTCGTACTCGATCTTTATCGCTGACGTCTGATCGCCCCCATCCCAAACCGCGCTGAACCGATGGGGGTTGAGCAGCAACCATCCAGCCTGATTGGCAACGGTCATTGGCAGGCAGCGCTTTGAGAACCTGCCGACGCCGGACATCCATTCGCGCGCCTTCGAGGCCGGAACGATGCGCATCGCGGGCCTGGGGCTGCCGTGGTACGCGATCAGACTTGGGGCTTCACTCTGTTCCATTGTCCCATCCGATGTGATGGTCCCGTACGGCCGAACGCGCGCCAGGCCCACGAGGGAGGCGTCTATCGTAGAGATGAGTGGCCCCGCATCTCGGCACGGCTGAATGACGCGCGTGACGCGGCGCCCGGGCCTGCTCGCCGGACGCTCGACGGCGGTGCGAATCGGCGCGGTCGCGGTGGCGGCTGTGATCGTCGCCGAGGGGGCGGTCTGGCTGCTGCGCCCGCGCGGCGAGATCCTCGATCCGGCGCCGGTCTCCGAGCATCGCTACTTCTCGCAGCCGCAGATCGAGCGCGCGAGCGACTTTCGCGACGGCCAGCGGCTGATCGGGCTGGGGGCGCTGGCGGCCGAAGGGGCGGTGCTGGTCGTGCTCGCGGTCTGGCGCCCGCCGGTCCTGCGCAATGCGCTGCGCGCGGCCTCCCGTCGTCCACTGCTCGGCGCCGCCGCGGTCGGCGCCGGGATCTCGCTTGCGATCGCGGTCGTCGGGCTTCCCTTCGGTGTCGCGAGCAACGAGCGCGCCCGCCACGTCGGCCTCTCGACCCAGAGCGCCGCGGCGCTGATCGGCGACGCCGGCAAGTCGGCGCTGATCGGGGCGGCGCTGGCGGCGCTTGGCGCCGCGATCGCGGTCGCGATGCTGCGCCGCCTCGGCCGTCACTGGTGGCTCGGCGCCAGCGTCGCCGTGGTCGCGCTTGCCGCCGTCTTCAGCTGGCTCGCTCCCGTGCTTCTCGATCCGGTCTTCAACAAGTTCGAGGAGCTGCCGGCGGGCAGGACGCGGACCGAGGTCCTGCGCCTCGGCGAGCGGGCCGGGGTGAGGATCGGGCACGTCTACCGGGTCGACGCCAGCCGCCGCTCGACCGCGATCAACGCCTACGTGAACGGGCTCGGCCCGAGCAAGCGGGTGGTGATCTACGACAACACGCTGCGCGATCTGGACCCGGCCCAGCTTCGCTCCGTGGTCGCGCACGAGCTCGGACACGTGAAGGGCGACGACATCGTGCGCGGGATCGCCTGGGTGGCCCTGGTCGCTCCGCTGGGCGTGCTCTTCGTGCAGCTCGGGACCGGGGCGCTGACCCGCCGCAGCGGTGATGAGTTGCGCTCGCCGGCGGCGTTGCCGGCGCTGGCGCTGTCGATGGCGGTGTCGCTCTTCGGCCTCGGGATCGTCTCCAACCAGCTCTCACGCCGGGTCGAGGCGCGGGCGGACAGCTTCGCGCTCGAGCTGACCCGCCAGCCGCAGCCGTTCATCGCCCTGCAGCGAAAGCTCGCGCTCTCCAACGTCGCCGACCCGGAGCCGCCGGCGGCGCTTCAGTGGCTGTTCGGGACCCATCCCGACACCATGCAGCGGATCGGCGCCGCGGTCGAGTACCGGCGCCAGACGGTCCGTTGAAGACGTTCCTGCTCACCGTCGGGCGCGTCCAGGCGCCGTTCCGGGACGCCGACGCTCACTACCGCAAGCTGCTGCGCCGCTACCAGCCGCTGACCGTGGTCGAGGCGCGCGACGACGCCGACCTGTTGCGCAAGCTGCCCGCGGACGCACGCCTCATCGCGTTCGATCGCCAGGGGTCCGAGCTCGACTCGCTTGGCTGGAGCCGCTGGCTCGATCAGCGGCGCCTCGAGGCCAGGGACCTGTGCTTGATGATCGGCGGCCCGAGCGGCCTCCCGGTGGCGGCGCTGGAGGCCGCCGCGGAGCGAATCTCGCTCGGACCTCAGACCCTCGCCCACCAGCTCGCCAGGGTCGTCGTGCTCGAGCAGCTCTTTCGGGCCGCGAAGATCCTCGCCCGCGAGCCGTATCACTGCTGAGCGGCGATCGATCCAAAGGTGGTGAGTCAGTTGATCCCCGCCCGTTTAGCGTACGTCGCGCGTGCGGGCGCTCAATACTTGGGAGAGGGATCAGATAAAGCAGCTAGAGGAAGTTGAAGCCCCAGCAGGCCGACACACGAACAAAGAAGCGCAAGACCGGGCTGAAAGAACTACTCGCCTGGCGAAATGCAATCGCGCATCAGGATTTCGATCCCGCCAAGTTAGACGGACGAACAGAAGCCACGTTGAAGCAGGCCAAGCGATGGAAGAAGGCTTGTATGGGCTTGGCTCGAACCTTTGACCAAGTTGTAGAAAGCCATCTTGCAGACGTGACGGACGACGCCACCCAGGCGTAAGATCGACGAGGAATGAGCATGGCTCCACCTGTTTCAGTTCCCAAGACACACGGCCCGGTTCCTCAGGTTGGGAGCCTTGCCCGAGTGCAGCGCGGGAATCGGACCATTCGCGTGCGGGTCGTTGAGGACCGGGGAAACCTTGGGGCTCACGGTGAACGAATTGCCCTTGTCGCAACTCCCCCCGAGGCTTCGCTTGACGAAGCCTCGACTTTCGAGATTTCGGTTTCGAGCCTGCAGCCCTAGGCTCAGTCACTGACCGATCCATACGATTAGTCGATGCCCGACGCCGACCCGATAGCGGAGCTGCGCGCGACCCTGCAGGAGACGGCGCGCTCGCTCGGCGGCGACGGGTCGGGCGCCGAGCCGGGCCTCGAGCGCCCGCCGCAGGCCGAGCACGGCGATTACTCCTCCAACGCGGCGATGCTGCTCGCCGGCGCGCTCGGCAAGCCGCCGCGCGAGATCGCCGCCCAGCTCAGCGCCGATCTGCAAGAGAGCCTCGGCGGCCAGGCGGAGCGGATCGAGGTCGCGGGGCCGGGGTTCGTCAACCTCTTTCTCTCCGAGGCCTGGTACCGGGGGGCGATCGCCGGCCTGGTGGCGGCCGGGGAGAATGTCGGCATCCGCAAGGTCGCCGAGCCGCAGCGGATCGTCGATGAGTTCGTCTCCGCGAACCCGACCGGCCCGCTGACCGCGGCCGGGGGACGGCACGCCGCCTACGGTGACGCACTTGCCCGCCTGCTGGAGGCGAGCGGGCACAGCGTCGAGCGCGAGTACTACTGCAACGACATCGGCAGCCAGATGGAGCGGCTCGGCGAGTCGATCGCGGCGGCGATCGGCGGCCCCGAGGCTCCCGAGGATGGCTACGAGGGCGAGTACGTCGCCGAGCTCGGCGCGACTCTGGCCGGGGAGGGAATCGACGCGGCGGACACCGAGCGGCTCGCGCGCCGCGCCGGCGAGTTGATGATCGACTCGATTCGGGCGACCCTCTCGCGCTACGGAGTCGAGTTCGACACCTGGTTCTCGCAGCGGACCCTGGAGGAGGGAGGAGCGGTCACCGAGACGATCGGGCTGCTGCGCGAGAGCGGTCACACCTTCGAGAGCGAGGGAGCGCTGTGGCTGCGCACGACGCACTTCGGCGACGACAAGGACCGGGTGCTGCTGCGCTCTGACGGCGAGCCGACCTACTTCGCCTCCGACATCGCCTACCACCGCGACAAGCTGAAGCGCGGCTTCGACTGCCTGCTCGACGTGCTCGGCGCCGATCACCACGGCTACGTGCCGCGGATGAAGGCGGCGCTCGCGGCGCTCGGAACCGCACCCGAGGCCTTCGAGGCCGAGGTGATGCAGTTCGTCCACGTGGTCGAGCGCGGCGAGCGGGCGCAGATGTCAAAGCGCCGCGGCGAGTTCGTGACCCTCGACGAGCTTCTCGACGACATCGGCGTCGACGCGACGCGCTTCTTCATGCTCCAGCGCAGCCACGACAGCACCGTTGACCTCGACCTCGAGCTGGCCCGCGAGCAGTCCAACGACAACCCCGTCTATTACGTGCAGTACGCGCACGCCCGGATCGCCAGCATCCTGCGCAAGGCGGGGGAGGGGGCGGTGCGAGAGGCGCTGACGGCCGACCTCGCTTCGGTGCGAGCACCGCTGGAAGAGGCCGAGCGGGCGCTGGTCAAGCGGCTGCTGGAGCTGCCCGACGAGGTGCGGGAGGCCGCCGAGCGCCGCGCTCCGCACCGGATCGCAGCCTACGCCGGCACTGTCGCCGCCGACTTTCACGCCTTCTACCGCGACTGCCGGGTGGTCGGCGCCGAGGGCGAGCGGGGTGCAGGAATCGCGGCTCGCCCTCTGTGTAGTGACCAAGCGGGCGATCGCCCGCTCCCTGGATCTGCTCGGGATCAGCGCCCCGGAGCGGATGTAGGTCCACCGGGGGTCACGCGGAGCAGATCTGGAGTTCAGCAGCCCTGATTGCCCGCCGTGTACCACCCTTTGCTTGGGCCTCCGATGTAGGCCTCGTAGGTGAGACACTGCCCCTGTTCATGTCGGATCCGGTAGATCGCCCTCTTCATCGCCTCGGCGCAGTTCTCGTCAACCGCCGGCGGGTATGTGCGGCAGGTCGTGTACCAATGCTCGGTCGCATCGAGACACTCGCCCGAGGGCCATCCGATCGGCACCTGGCTGCAGGCACCACCGGACTAGGTCGAGAACGCATCTCGCCTCGCCGATCGTACCCGGATCATCGTCACAGAGATGTATCCAGTCATCGGTGGGCCGCTGGTGGACGGTGACGTAGTACGGGTGACCGTATTGGTTGTTCGGCAGCCCGGTATAGACGCCCCAACATCCACTCAGCGCCAGTGCGGCGACCCCCAGGAAGGTCACGATCGTCGCCTTGCGCCAGCCCCTGGTGAATGTCGTGCGCCGCAGCATTGCTCCCTTTGCTCTGGGTGGATATGAGAGGGCCGCGGTGTCAGCACCACCGCGGCCCTGCTGCTGTGAAGCGCCTCCGCAGCATGAGATGAACCTCATCCCCAATCCCTCGCGGCGCACACTATCCGCTGGTTGCGGAAATGCAACCCGCAAATTCAGTAAGTGCGCTGCCTAACTGACCGATTCGGTCAGGGGTCGCCGCTTGACTCGGCAGGCCAGGCACCCTTCCCGCCGCGAGCCAGACGCGCGAGGCTAAGAGGCTTGTGCTGCCGGGCCGCGAAGCCTGGCCACCGCAGCGACAGCAAGGCGGAGGGCGATGCCGGCGGCGACCAAGCCCAGGACGATCCAGACGAGGCTGGTCAGCGGATAGCCGGTGAACGGGAGCGAGCCGCCCGTGCCCGCCTGGACCTGGCTGCCGGCAGAACCGGGACTGGAGGCGCTCTGACCGTTTCCTCCGCCTGATCCTTGGCCTGTTTCTTGTTGTGTCCCCGCGACCCCCTGGCCTTCGCTTCCCCCCGACTGCTGCGACTGCGGGGGGATCGGCGAAGCGGGCGCCTGGGCCTGGTACTCGTCGAGCGCCGCCGGGGTGGCCGCGCTCGCGATGGCTGGGAGGGCGAGCGCCAGCGCGATTGCGCCGCAGATCAGCAAACTGCTGTAAAAGGCTCGGTTCTGATGCATCAGGACGATCCTAGACCGTCCGGCGGGAGGGCGCATCAACTCTTTTGGGGGAATGACGTGTCTCTGGGGCTCCTGATCGAGCGCGCGATCGCCTTCGGCCTCGCCGCCGGGCTGCTGATCTTCCTGGCGCTGGACGGGGCCGCCTACGACCTCGAGGTCCGCCAGGCGGTGGGCCTCGCCATCTGGGCCGCGATCGCGGTTGGCTTCGCCGTCGGACTGCTGCCCCGCGCGCAGCCGCGAAGGATCCTGCTCGTGCCCCTGGTCGGGGTGGCGGCGCTGATCGCCTGGATGCTCATAAGCCTCACCTGGACGAGCAGCGCGGAGCGCACAACCGCCGAGATCTCGAGGGTGCTCGCCTACACCGGCCTGGTCACCCTTGCGATCTGCGGGCTCAACCGGCAGACCTTCCGCGCCGCTGCGGCGGGCCTGTCGGTGGCGGCGCTGGGCATCGCGGGCCTGTCGGTGGCCACCAGGCTGGACCCCTCTTTGGTGCCGTCCGCCGCCGACCTGGGCCGGGCCTTCCAGACCGACCGTCTCAACTATCCGCTCGACTACTGGAACGCGGTCGGCGTCTGGGGGGCGATGGCGGCCGCGATCGGCCTGGCCTGGAGCGCGCACGCGCGGCTTACGATCATCCGGGCGCTTTCGCTGGCGGCGGTCCCGGTCGCCGCGCTTGCCGTCTATCTCAGCTACTCGCGCGGGAGCGTGATCGGGATCGGCGTCGCGGCGGTGGCGGTCCTGGCGCTCAGCCGCAACCGCTGGACCGCCCTCGTGCATCTGCTCGCCGCGGCGGGGGGCGCCGCGCTCGCGATCGCCGCGGTGCGCGGCAACGAAGAGATCGCCCGCGCCACCGGCGGCGCGGGCGGCGGGACGGTGCTGCTCGCCCTCGAGGCGGCGGCGCTGATCTGCATCGTTGCCGTCCTGCTCACCTCGATCGTCGATGTCGACCGCCTGCGACTGCCTCGGGCAACCGCGAATTGGGCGGTGCCGGGCGTCGCCTGCCTGCTTCTTGTCGCCGCGATCGCCCTCGGGCACGGTCCAGCTTCCCGCGCCTGGGATCAATTCGCCCATCAGGACCAGCCGTCAAGCGGCCCCGACCCGGCTTCGCGGCTGACCAGCGCCTCCGCAAACGGGCGGATCCACCTCTGGGATCCGCGATCGATGCCTTCCAGGCCCATCCGGTCGAGGGGATCGGCCCGGGCACCTATGAGTTCTGGTGGGCCCAGAACGGAGGCGAGCGCGCCTTCGTGCGCGACGCGCATTCGCTTTACCTCCAGCAGCTCGCCGAGCTGGGTCTGCCGGGGCTTCTGTTGCTCCTGCTGTTCATCGGCGGGCTGCTCGGCGTCGCGATCCTGGCCCGGGTGCGGCTGTCCGAAGCCGGTGACCTCGGCGCCGCCGTCGCGCTGACTGCCGCCTTCCTGGTCTTCGCGGTCAACGCGGGAGCCGACTGGATGTGGGAGGAGACGGCGGTCGGAGCGCTGGCGCTCGGCGGGCTTGCCGTCGCCGGCGCCGGGGGGGCGGAGCGCTTTGCGCGAGAGCCCGGCTGGGGGCCGACGCCGCGGGTTGCGGCGCGCGCCGCGATCGTCCTGGTCGCGATCGCGGCAGCCGCCTTCGAGGTCCCGGGGCTCGTCGCCACCGACCGCGTCCGGGCCAGCGAGGACGCCATGCAGAACGGCGACCTGGGCAGGGCGAAGAGGCTTGCCGACGACGCGATCAGCGCCGAGCCCTGGTCGGCGTCGGCCCACTTGCAGCTCGGCACCGTGCTCGGCCGCCAGGGCCACTTCCGAGCCGCCCGGCGAAGCGTTCTCTCGGCGCAGGCGAAGGAGCCGACCAACTGGCGAATCCCGCTCGTGCTGGCGCCGATCGAGGCCCAGCTCGGGCATCGGGCAAGAGCTGCCCGAATCCTGCGCCGCGGCAGCCGCCTCTATCCGCTTTCCACGTTCTACGCCTCGGTCCCAGCGAGGCCGCCTCCCAAATGAGTGGCGATTGCCGTCGGATCGCTTGGGCTGTTAGCGACCGCGTCCGCTGAGAACGTAGGGAACCGTCCGCAGCAGGATCCTGACGTCGTGCCAGAGCGACCAGGTGGCGACGTAGAGGTAGTCGAGGCGCACCATCTCGAAGAGCGGGATCCGCGAGGAGCCGAGCGCCTGCCAGTAGCCGGTGATTCCGGGCGGGATGTCGAGGCGGCGGCGATAGAGGCCCTCGATCTGGGAGTCCTCGTCCGGGACCAGGGGCCGCGGCCCGACGAGGCTCATCTCGCCGCGCAGGACGTTGATCAGCTGCGGCAGCTCGTCCAGCGACCAGCGGCGGATCCGACGCCCGACGCGGGTGATCCGCGGATCGGCGTCGATCTTGAAGAGGCCATCGGCCTCGTTGAGGTCACGGAGGTCCTCCCGGAGGTGCTCGGAGCCTTCGTACATGCTGCGGAACTTGAGCATCTCGAACTCCTGCCCTCGCGGCCCGACGCGGCGCTGGCGGAAGAGGATCGGTCCGCGGGAGTCGAGCCGGACCGCAACCGCGATCGCCAGCAGCAAGCGGCGACGAGGAGCGAAGCAGCAGCAGAGACGAGGCGACGACGTCGAAGGTTCGCTTCAGCAGTCGCGAGGAGCGGCCGATCTCGAAACCGCGCGCGCCGAGCAGGGTCAGGCCGTGGATGTCGTCGAGCTCGACCGAGTATGCCGGCGACGGGCGGCGTGGCGGGCAGGATGCTGACCGAGACGCTCATCCGAGATCTCCTCGCACCAGATGAAGCAGCGCTCTCGCTGTCGACCTTTCCGGGAGCGATCACCACCCGGTGGACCTGCTGCTCGGCCAGGATGCGGTCGAGGCCTCGGGCAGCATCGGGATCGTGCCGCCCTCGCCGACGCCGTTCGCTCGGCGTCGCCGGGATCCAGCCGACGACCTTGCGCCTTCGAGATCCCGTCGAGGTTCAGCTTGCGGCGCAGCAGCCGCGGTGCTCTCGGCGTCACCGATCACCAGACAGCGCTCGGGCTCGGTGAACCGCGTCGGCCACGTAGCGAGCCAGCGAGCGGCCGACGATCAGCAGGACGAAGAGCAGCGCCCACATGCCGAGCACCTGGCGCCGGCCAAGGTCCCCGTCGACGATCAAGTCGCCGACCAGCCAGAGCAGGAGCATGCTCAGTGTCGCGACCTGGAACAGCGCCGGGACCTCGTCGAGAGTCGTCGGACGCAGCAGGTGCTCGTCGCGGTCGTAGAGGCCGATCGCCTTCATCACCAGGATCAGCAGCACCACGGCCCCGAGCGCGGCGAAGGTGGGTGCATTGCCGCCGAGCAGTGTCGCCCCGGCCAGTAGAACCAACGCCATTACCAACGCATCGGCAGCGGCCAGTGATCGACGCAAGATCTTGTTTCTCGCGAGGATCGCATCGCGGCGGCGAGCTTCGGCCCGGTCGAGATCCAGATAGGAGCGCAGAGCCGCGCCCTGCCGCTTGAGTTGGTGTCCCTTCGCCGTATTCGTGGCGAGCGAGGTCCCCCGCGTCAATCTCGCGATCGACGAGCGGGCCTATTGCCGCTTCCTGCGCTCGAGCCTCCACTGCACCTTTCCGCTGCCTTCAACCTCGCCACCGACGCCCGGTGTGTCGGTTCGGCCAGCCTAGACAGGCGTGGCCGGGTTTTCAACCGGCAACCGCCGCGCGTCAGCGTTCGGGACGAAGGGCGCTGAGGAGGCCGAGCAGGTAGCGAACCAAGACCTTCGGCGGATGCAGGATTTCCCAAATTCCGACCCGCAGCCTGGCATCCGGCCTGAGCCGGTAGGTGTAGGCGATCCTTTTCTTGCTCATCAGCATGTGGCGCCTCAGGAAGGCGCCCAGGCTGTCATTGGGGCAGAGAAGCCCGTCCACGAGGCTGAGGTTGGACGCGAGCTGGTCACGCTCGCCGAGCTGTCGCCAGTTTCCAAGTCGTGAGGCGAGGCAGACCCTCGTTTCCACGGGTTCGGTTTCGGGGATGATCTCGGCGGCGGGAGTCCCGACCACCCTCTGGGCGGTCAGCGCTGCTGCCTTTAGCGCTGGGCGAAGTTTCGGATAGGCGGTCCAGTGGTCCTTCAGCACTGGTTTCCTTTCGTCGCCGCCATGGCGGTCCCACCAGCCGGCGACATCCGCGGCGAGGCGCAACCCGAAGAAAGCGTCGCGTGCGTAGAAGAGCAGCAGCGAGGCCAGCTCGTCGTCGAGGCGCGCACATGGCAGCCCGTCCTCTCCCGGGCTGCTGCGCTCGAGCAGGTCGCGCGAGAACTTCTCCTCGTAGAGGTCGATCCGCCAGTGGACCTCGATGCGGGGCAAGCGTCGGTCGGGATGGCGCAACACGCAGTGCAGGTCGGGTCGGCCTTCGAGCCAGCCGGGATCATCGGAGACGTAGCCGAGATGCTCGGCGATCAGCGAGACAGATCGATCGAGCTGCTCGGGGAGGACGAGGAGGTCGAAGTCGTTGACGACCCGCATCGAGCCATCACCGTGAGCGCGGCAAGCCAGGAACGGGCCCTTCAAGGGAAGCGATTTGATCCCCTCCGAGGCCAGCAGCTCGATGACTCGACCCGCCAGGGTCTCCATGCCCAGCGCCCGGGCCCGATTGGTGGAGCGGACCTCTTCCACCGCCGCGGTGAAGCTCCGCGGCGGTGGCTCGGGAGCCAATTCGATTGCCCGGGTGCCGGCCAGCGCGGTCAGCCGCAGCCTTTCCAGCTCGTCGAGCAGTGTCGGTGCCCCTCCCTGGCGACAGCAGCTGCCGAAGCGGCTCGACGGCGGCCTCCCGTCCGCGCGCTCCGGACACCAGAAGCCGTGTGACCCCTAAGGCAAGATTGCGCTGGTTGCTCATCCCGTATTCGAGGTCAGTTCGCGAAACAGCTCCTCGAGCTCTTCCGCCGAGCGCTCCAGGTTGAATTCCGAGTGCACCCTGCGGCGCCCCGCCTCCCCGAGGTCTTGGCGCAGCTGCGGGTCCCCGGCGAGGCGCGCCAGGGCGCCGGCCAACGCGTCGGGCCTGGCGGGAGGGATCAGGATGCCGCAGCCGTCGATGACCAATTCGGGCACCCCCATGACCTCCGTCGCGACCACGGGAAGGCCGCTGTCCATGGCCTCCATGAGGACCGTCGGCACTCCTTCCGCGAAGCTGGGAAGGCAGAAGATGTCGGCGCGCTGGTAATAGGGGCTCCACTTCGTCGCGGCCCACCGCGCCCGCGAATCTGACGGCACTCGCAATACCGAGCTCGCCTGCCCGCCGCTCGACCTCCGGCACGCGCTGGACCGTCGCCGACGATCGTCAGCTCGAGGTCGTGCCCGCCGGCTCGCAGTTGCGCGAGCGCCTCGAGCAGGACGTCTTCCCCCCTTGCGGCGCGAGAGGCGCGCAACGCTGAGAATCTGCAGCGGGCCCGTTCTCAGGACCGCGTTCCGAGGCGGGCGCGTCGGCGTCACGCCGCAGTGAAGCGTGCGTATCTGCCCTGGTCGGCGGTATCCGCCAGCGGAAGCAGCTGAGCCCGAACGTAGTCGCTGGTGGCGACGACCGCATCGGCCCGCGCGAGCTTGATCGGAAGTTGTGAGGGAGACTTCTGCGAGCTCAGTGGGTCCGTGGATCGTGAGGCTCCAGGTGAGGCGGGCCTCCGAGCCGCAGCGGTTGCCGAATCTCGTTGCGATCATCGCCAGGTCTGCGCCGACGTTCGCGTGGTGGGCGTGCACGTGGCGGCGGCCGTGCGACTCGAGCCATGCCCAGAGCAGGACCGCTTCGACGAAGTAGAAGAGCTGCCACATGATGGCCTTGAATCCGGCCGGGGCGTCACACAGGGTCTCCGCAAGGGTGCGAACGTAACCGCCCGGCGATCGGCGAAAGCCGTCGAGATGAATCCGGATCAGATCCCACGGCGTGGTGGGGAGGACCGCATAGGTTCTCTCCGCCTCCGCACGGTCGGCTTTGCTGATCACATCGCCGTCCTCTGATCGCCGCACGGTCACCGTCGCGACGTCAAGCCCTCTCGCCCGCAAGGCCAGAACCTCTCGCAATACGAAGGTGTGGGTGACCGACGGATAGCGGGAGACGACGTATGCGCAGCGGAGCGCATCCTCACCGCTCATGCGGGCATCGGTTCCGGCTGGGATGAGGCCAGCGCGATCGCGATCGCCCCCTGAAAGGCTTCTCGGCGGGCCCGGGTCCAGGCTGCCGCGCTGCCACGATCCGTAGCGGAAAGTGGCTCTTGCAGCCGATCGCTTACGGCGGCGGCGAAGCTCTCGGGATCGCCGGCGACGCGCACGGTGGTCGGGGGGGCGTGATTCCCCGTAGCGCCAAGGGAGTGGCGACGACCGGCATGCCGGTCCCGATCGCATCGACCGACTTGATCTGGACCCCGGCGCCGGCGATGGAGGGGACTGCAACCACGCGACTCTTGGCGAGGAACTGCGCGGCATCCGGCACACGGCCCTCGTAGGTCACGTTGGAGCGGCCGGAGGTGAGCTGCGCCGCGCCTGCTCCGGCGACTCCGACCTTGGCCTGGGGGGCCAGGAGCGGCACGACCCGGTCCAGGAACCAGCGCAGGCCGGCGGCGTTTGCGCCCAGGTCCAGCTGCCGATGGTGGCAACGTCGTAGCTGCCCTCGGTGACGCCGATCTCGGACAGCGTGGGTGGCATCTCGAAGACTCGCGGCGAGGCGCCCGGTCCAGCGCCTGTAGTGAGTCGGCGTCCTTGTCGGACAGGACCCAGACTTGCGCCGCCCTCCTGACGATCGCCCGCTCGACCGACTCGATCGCTTTGGCCTCTCGACGGTTCACCGAGCTCATCGGCCAGCGCGAGCGCTCCGCGGCCTCCCGATACAGCTGATGCTCCACGTTGTGGGCCAGATAGGCGACCGGCACTCGACGTTCTCGGGAACGGCCCAGGCCATCTGCGCATGGTCGACGACGATCAGATCCGGCCGCTGGTCGCTGATCGTGCGGCAAGCGCCCTGCGAAAGCCCCGGGTGACGTATTTTGCCGCCGAGTACGGGAGCCGGGTTGCGATGCCCCGGGCCATCCACCAATAGGGGCGCAGCGCGGCCCCCTGGTCTCGATGTGGCGGTCGGCGATGCGCACCTCGTCCGGGCCCCCCTCGAGCCGCGAGCCGACCCGGCGGTAGGCGATGACGACCACTCGGTTGCCCGCCCGTCGCATTGCCTCGATGAATGTCGCGGAGACCACCTCGCTGCCGGTTACGCGCTCGCCGGGCATCATGGTTGTCACAAACAGCAAGGTCATTTGCACGAACTGGCGTCTCGCTCCGGGAAGTGGGCATACTAGGAGTCGCGGCGCAGCAGGGCGCCGCATCGGCCGAATTCGAGATCAGGGATATCGATGGCTTCAAGATTGCCTGGACCAGACGAGCGGGACCTTCCCGCAAGGAGGTCCGACCAAGTCGTTCGCCACCCGCAGGTGGTCAAGCTGCCCGGTGCCCGGCCCGCACCACCGTCTTCGAGGCGATGCAGGAGTTCTGGTGGGTGATCCTCTTCACCGCGCTTCTCGGCGCAGGTCTCGGCGCCGCCTACGGACTGGCGCGCAACCCGACCTATACGGCCGAGTCGCGATTGAGCGTCGGGCGAGTGGATGTCTCGACGCAATCCATAAACGGCTATGTACAGGCGGCCTTGACGCTTTCGGACTCCTACAGCCGTGCGATCGACGCCCGGTCGGTCGTCAACGAGGTGGCGCAGCGAACCGGCGTGCCGCAGAGCACTGTGCTCGACCGGGTGTCTGCGGCCCCAATCCCACAGAGCCCGATCGTCCGCGTCTTCGGCACCGGCAGCAGCGGAATCGGAGTCGGTCAAGCTCGCGAACGATTCGAGCAGGGCCCTTGTCATTACGTGCAGAATCTCAACAAGTTCAACCCCCAGAGCAAGGAGCTGCTCCAGCGCTACAACCAAGCGTCAAAGAAGTACAGCGAGGCTTTGGCCGAGCGGGCGAGTCAAGGTGCCACCCCGCAGACCCAGGCAAGGGTCGATAGCACTCGCTCGAGAGGCAGACGGCCGGAGACCTTTACCGCTATAGCCAAGCCGGCCAGGCGACTCCGAACACGTTGCAGGTCCTCGCCCTCGCCCCGGCGCCGACAGCGACTTCACTCCGCGCTTCAGCGCGCAATCTTCGCCGCCCTCCTCGGCGGCCTGTTGATCGGTGCGGCCTGGCCATGTTTCTCGCGCATCGCGGCTAGATGACCTGGCCGGGGCGACGGGGCGGCATCGAGGCCCTCGGGGTCTGCGCCGGCGCTCTGGTCGCGCTGGGCGCGGCGCTGGCCGCCGGGTCGGCCCGCTGACGACGGTGGACAGCTCCGACGGGGTCCTCGGGCAATTCGGCCTGCTTCTTGCTCCTCGGCTTGGCTCGGCTTGGGGGTCCTGCTGCTTCGCGTCGACCCGGTCTGGCCGCTGACCCTGGGCTCGCGGCACGATATTCGGCGGCTTTTGGCCGCTCATGGGCTCGCCGGTTGCAATCGACCGGGTCCTGTTCGGCATCGGTCTGGCCTCGCTCATCCTGCGGGCCCGTCGGCCGCGCGACGTCCTTGGGCGAGAGCCGTCGCGGATCCATCTCCTCCTGCTCTGCGCCGCCCTTTACGGGATCAGCTCTGCCGTGCTGGCCGGATCGATCGGCGATCACGACGCGGTCTTTGCGCTGATCGATCGCTTCGGCATCCTGCCGTTCATCCTCTTCGCCGTCGCCCCGGCTGCCTTCTCGACCGAACGCCAGCGCCGCATCCTGCTTGCGATGCTGACCGTCGTCGGCGCCTACATCGCCTACACCTCGATCCTCGGGTGGCTCGGCCCGCGGTCGCTGGTCTGGCCTCACTACATCGTCGACCCCGCGATCGGCATCCACGCCGATCGGGCTCGCGGGCCCTTCGCCGAGGCGGGAGCGGACGGAATGGCTCTCTTCGAATGCGGTATCGCGGCAGTGATGCTGGCTGCGACGAGATCGACCGGCGGATCAGCATTTGCGCCGCAATTGTCGCCGGCGCGTGCGCGCTGGGCATCTTGCTGACCTTCACGCGGGCGGTCTGGCTGGGCTCGTCAGTAGGGCTGGTCCTGGCGCTGCTGGCGACTCGGGACACCCGGCGTTATCTCGGCCCGGGGGTCCTGGCGGCGCTGGCTCTGGTCTTAGGCGCCATCGCCGTGATCCCCGGGTTCTCGGGCGAGGCCAGCTCGAGGGCTAACGATCAGCGTTCGCTGTGGGATCGAAAGAACCTCAACAACGCCGCGCTGCGAATGATCGAGGAACGGCCGCTTCGTGGGGTTCGGCTGGTTCGAGTTCGCACCCGAAAGCGACTACCAGCGACTTGGGCTCCGACTATCCGATCACCAGAAGCAATACTCGAGGTGCACAATCTCTCCTCCAACGCGGTCGAGCTCGGCCTCCTCGGGGCGCTGCTCTGGGCGGTTGCGTTGGCGATCGCGGTTGGTGGTGCGATCTTCCTGCGCGGCCGCCCGAGATGGATTGGTGGCGGATCGCGATGCTCGCCATAGCGGCCCAGTGGTTCGTGGTCGCCAACTTCGCCCCGCTCGGGTTTGGGTTTCCAATGCCCTGCTTTGGCTTTGGGCGGGGATCATCTGGGGCGGCCGCAGCGAGCAGCCCGATGGCTCACCGCAGCTCAGGCCGCAACAGCAGCTCGGATACGCGGCCGGCCCCTAGTGCGGCTTGTCGATGGGCTCTTCGTCCGGCTTGCGCCACAGGAAGAGCAGGTGCCGCTCTTCGCCTTGCAGCCCAGATCCTCGATCGCCTCGGCAACGCCGGGATAGCGCGGATTTCCGTAATCGTGAAATGCGACGGTTCCTCCCGGGCCACCCGCCCTTTCCAGCGCTCGAAGGTCCTCACCGTTTCCTCCCTCTCGTGGATGAGTCGATGAACAGGAAGTCGATCGAGTCGACCAGGTCGCCCGGCCCGTCCTCGCCTCCGCGAGTGACGAGGCGCAACCGCTGCGCTCGCGCATCGTGAGGAGCTCCAGGTAGCGATCGCGCTCCGGGCGCTCCCAGACGTCAAGCGAGATCACCTCGCGGGCCGGATCTGAGACCGTGAAGGCAGCGGCCGTCCAGCCCATGCCGGTGCCGATCTCAACCACTGTTCGCGCGCCGCGGGCCGCTTGCAGCAGCCTCGCCAGCTCGCGCGGATGGGCGGCGCTGCGGATGCTGGTTCGATCCTTGGCTCGCCAAGCTCGCCACATCGCACGCGCGAAGAACAACCTCGCCGGTCTCGGCATGCGAGCGGTGGCACGTAGCTGCGCGACGACGCCTCCGATGTTCATTGCGCGCTCGGCCGCTGGTCCACGGGGGGCGCGATCCTAGCGCCGCGACAGCTTTGTTTCGCCGCTTCGGCCTTCCGCCGCTCAGCGGGACGATAGTGGTGCCTGCACCACCTGGAGCTCTGACCAGGGAAATTGCTGAAGGAGCTGGTTCGGGTACTTGCCGCCGAAGAAGCCATCCGGTGAGGTGTAGGGGTTCGAGCTGCTGGTGACGGGATCCTCGGCGTAGAACGCGACCGCACCGCCCATGTCGGTGATGATGATCCCGTACTTCTGAGCGGCCGTCGCCAGCATGCGTGTGAAGGGGGCCATCGTGATCGTGGAGAGATCGACGGAAGGGTCGATTCGAAGCCGGGTTCCCTCCGGCAGGGAATCTGGATCGATGCTGGAGCCATCGGTGCGCTGCGCCGGCCAGGCAAACACGTTGGCGCGGGGCTCCGGCACGGCCATCGAGAGGGCGTGGTGGATGACTCCTGCTCGCAGCTCGGATATCCGGATCAGGCCGCCGAGCAGAGGCAGGCCCGTCGCGGCCGCCCCCCAGCCGGGGGAGCGGGGAAAGTAGCCCGGGTCGTGGCTCAGGTCCGTGGTGCGGCCCCCGAGACAGCGTGCCATTCGCCGTCCACATGCTCGGCCCTCCAAAGCTCCCACATCGTGTCGGTACCTGGCTGCACGATCACGATCCGGGCATCGGAATCCGGAGACGGTCGGGCGTCTTCAGGTATTGGCACGTGGGCCAGGGCATCGCGCAGCTTCTGGTGCACCCCCGCCGGCTGGTCCAGGGTGACCCGCACTGTGGGCTGATCGGGGCCAGCCGTGTAGACGGCGGTGCTCCACTTGGTGGTGTTTACCCAGGCTCCGTACTGACGGATCAGTGACTGAAGATGCTCAACGTAGGCTGCCGAGCTGGGGTCGATTTCGGCATCCTGGGCTATCGGCTCGTTCCACACCGAGGATGGGGCGAACGGGCGTGGCTGCAGTGCGCCGTGTGAGGACTCGGGGGCTGCATGTGGCGGTGCCGGCATTGCGGGCAACGGAATCGACACCGGGGTCCGATGCTGCGGCTTGCAGCGCCGACCCTTGTGGCGGTGTCGATGTCCGTGGCGGTGTCGATTTCGCAGCTGGTGCCGGTGCCTCTTGCACCGGCTCTTCTTGCCGTGGTGATGCCTTTCGAGGCGATCCGAGTGCTTTCCGGTGCTGCCGCCAGCGCGAACGAGCTTGGCACCGCGATCAGGGCAAGGACGGTGAGAAAGCTGCGCGTGAATCCGGAGTCGATCGATGTTCGACGAGTTGCGATCTGAAACTATCGGTCTCCGTTGGGATGCTGAAGTTCGATTCTTGCGTGACTGGGGCGCCGTGATCCGCGGACATGGCTTGCCCAGTCGAGGTCGCAGGCAACGGGTTGGATGCCTGTTCGTAGCCTCGAGCGGCGGGCATCTCTTCCAGCTCGACCCTGCATGACGGCTGGGCTCGCGACGATCGCCATTGGGTCACCTTCGACACGTCGGACGCGCGTTCTCTTCTGGCGGGCGAGACGGTCACCTACGCCGCCCATCCGACCAACCGGAACCTGCGGAACCTGCTGCGTAACACCCTGCTCGCCGCGCGTCTGCTCCGGCGGCTTCGCCCGCGCGCGATCGTCACGACCGGCGCCGGCGTCGCGGTGCCGTTCTGCTGGCTCGGCCGGTGTGCGGCGTTCGAATCGTCTATATCGAGAGCTTCGCTCGAGTCACTGGACCGTCCCTCACCGGGCGCCTCATTCACCCGGTGGCCCACGAGTTCTTCGTCCAATGGCCCGCCGTCGCCAAGCACCTTCGCAAGGCGCAGTACCGCGGGGCGCTGCTTTGATCCGCTGCACCCTGGGCACCCACCCGGCGCCATTCGACCGCGCGCTCGACTGGCTTTTCGACGCGCGTGGCGATGACGGCTCGTCGTCCAGCACGGAGCCACCGCTCCGCGGAACGACGCCACAGAATGTCGAGTGGCACCGCTTCCTGGCCTACGACGAGCTCACCGAGCTGATGCGCCAGGCGAGCGCGGTCGTCTGTCACGGGGGGGTCGGATCGATGATGACCGCCATCTCCATGGGGATCACGCCGGTAGCGATCCCGCGACTTCGCGCCCACGGCGAGCACGTGGACGACCACCAGCTGCAGATCGTTCGCGAGCTGGGCAGCTCGGGCTACGTCATTCCCTGCCTGCGCCGGGAGGAGCTGGCAGCGGCGCTGGAATCTGCGGCGAAGGCTCAGCCGCCGGCGCCGGGAAGTGGGGGCGAGCTTCGCGCCGTTGCGATACATGCCGCGGGAGGTAATCCGGACCGGCTCCTCCGACCAGGCCTAATCGCGATCCAGCGCGTGACTTGGTGGATTGCGTAGGCCGTCCTTGATACCTCGACCGGCAGTGAGTAGGGCCGGAACCTTTCTCTGGCGGCTGCACTCGTATCCCAGCAGCCCCCGCACGTACCGAAGTGCATAGCTCAAGACGTTCCGGCCAGGTGAAACTCGGGCCGCGTAGCAGCCACAGGGAATTGCGCGCGAAGTAGTAGAAGCGTCCGCGGGTGTCGGTGACTGGATTGTACGGCCGGGGTGTCCAGTGCCAGGCGATGCTCTCGGGCGCCATGTAACCGGCGTTGTCGCGCAGGATGCGGCCCGTGTATTCGACGTCGTCCAGCCAGACGAAGAAGTGGGCAGGCGGAAGCCCATGCTCGGCCACGGCTTCGCGGCTGATCATCGCGGAGAGCATCGATGTCGCGCGCACGAGGGTGAGCCCCTATCGCGGCCGCCTCCGCGAATTCGGCATGCCTCTTGATCCGGAGCCAGGGCCGATTCATCGGGTGCGGAGAATCGTCGCGCCAGCGCACCTCGCTGCTCACGAGCATCGGCCTGCGTGGGGCCGCGGTGAAGCGCGGCGAGTAGGGCTTCAAGGCATCTGTCGTCGGCGAAAGTGTCATCGTCGAGCAGCCAGATCCAGTCGTAGCCGTTCTCGTAGGCCATCTGAATGCCCCGAGCGAAGCCCCCTGCGCCTCCTAGGTTCTCCTCCAGCCTGAGCACCTCGACGCTGGAGCGCTGGGCTAGCATCGCCGAGGTCCCGTCGGTGCTGCCGATTGTCCACAACGAGCAAGTGGTCGGGTAAGCGTGACTGCCGTTGAACCCGGTCCAGGCATTCGACCAGTAGGTCGTGCCGATTATGGGTGACCACGACAGCGCATACCGTCGGGTCGTTGACTTGCGTCAGGGTGAGAACTCCAGCGTGTCCGCGGCTTTCGGGGTGGTACCGGTTGGAGAAGAGCTCCTCGCGACGGCGCCGTGGATCGCCCTGCGGGCGATCTAAATCGATCATCGGCCGGGAGACGCGCCAGGGGCTCACAAAGCACTCGAAGTTGCGACGGGAGACACGGGACATCGGGGTTCTTCTTACCGGGCGCCGGTTTCTTAGCCCCCCTTGCGGGAAGCCGGCGATGCATATTGGGATCGCCTTGAAGGCGACCGGATTGACCCGGATCCCTTCCCGGATGTGGGTGGCCACTCGAGCAACCAGGGCCCCCGACGGCCTCGCGGGGGCGCAGATGCTTCGCGGCTATGTACGCGAAGTGGCGTGCGTTGAGCTCATATGTCCTTGATGTGACGTAGTCTGGCCCCCCCGATCTCCTTTATATGCACCGCGACGACCTCGGGCAAGTGAAGGTGCCGGAAGCCGGCGTCGAAGAAGCGCAGCATGAACTCGAGCTCATTCGCCCAGACGAAGATCTCAGGGTCGTAACCATCGAGGAGCTCGATTACCTCACGACGGATGAGGACGGCGCATCCCCAGAAGCTGAGCAGACCAGTCCGGTAGCGGCGATCGAATCGGACGCTCGGACTCGAAGGAGCTGGCAACCCCGAAGGAGACCAGGTTGGCATCAGCTGCCTGGGCGGCGGATATTGCTCGGCTCAGCCCGTCCGGCGGCAGATAGCAATCGTCGTCGAGGGCCAGCACGAGTCTCCGTCTGCCGCCCTGAACCCGTCGTTGAACCCGCTTACGCCCACGTTCTCGCTGCGCCGGATCAACCGGACCGCCGGCAGCTCCGCTTCGACCATGGACGAGCGAGCCATCGGTCGATCCGTTGTCGACGACGATGGTCTCGATCCGATCGCCGTCATAGTCGCTCGAGAGCATTCGCTCGAGGCTCTCTTGCAGCTCCTTCCGCCGGTTGTAGACGAGGAACACGATTGAAACCCTCGGCCATCCCTTCGAGGTCGATTGACTGTGCCTTTTTTCAGGGCTCGGGTGAGGTCTCACGGATACGTCCATCCTGGAGCTTTCGCACGATAGCCGGCGCCGATTGGGCGAGGCTTCGGTTCGAGAGCTCATGGGAGGTGAGGGATTTGCCTCTTTCTGGATACGATCGAACCCCTCGCGGCCGGTCTTCCGACTATCCGCCGCTCGAGCAACTTGGAAGGTCCAAGGCGCGGCTCCGGCGAGCCTACTACCAGCTCTCTGATCTGAGGAGCGATCCGTAGCTCGACTGCCTCGTTCTGCCTAACGGGGCAAAACAAGATTCCGGATCTCTCGCACTTGACCACCCTTACCGAAGAGGCTCTCCGGCCCGATCCAGCAAGAGGAGGCACTATTTCTCTACGCGTTGCTGCGGGTCGTGCGGCCGCGTACCGTGGTCGAGATCGGATTCCTCGAGGGTCAAAGCGCGCACAACTTCCTGCGGGCACTCGATCCTGAGGCACGTTTATGATCCGACATCGATGAGCGATGTGCGGAGTACGCCTCGAAGGCTCTTCCGCCACGACCATAGGTTCGCCTTCCGCAATCGGTCCCAGACCGAGGTGAACTCCGAGCCGACATCGATGGCCGAGAGATCGACTTTGCTTTCCTGGACGCCTCGCATGAGCTCCCGACTTGAACCAAGCCACGTTCTTGTGCCTGCTGCCGCTGATGGCCCCAGACGTGATCTGGCAATCCACGACACTGGCACCGACGCCTCGCCACCTTGTTCCTTCGTTTGGCTATTGGTGGTTCGGGAGCACGATCGGGTGGATTGGCGACGAACGAGAGGTGTTGCCCGAGGAGCGAGCCTTTTCAGCTGGCTGCTCGAGGAGCATCCGGAGTTTTTGCAGGTTCACCTCCACTCGCGACGCACGGCCCTCGCTGCGGTATCAGCGTCCTGCAGCGCTCGGCGCCGCTGGCGCGTCCCAGCGACGCGTGACCGAAGGGGTCCGGGGGGTGAGTCTGCGTCCACTGGAGGTGGCTGGTCAGATCGTGGCTACGATCGCCACCGATGAATTCGAAACCCTTAATACCGGCCTGCAGGCCGAGGTGGACCGCTATCCCTGGTACCACACGCTCGAGCTGGGCGACGGCGTCGAGTACCAAGGGCATGTTCGATCACCGTCCGGTTCTCCACCGCTATCCGATCCCGGAGGACCTCCACGGCAAGCGCTGCCTCGACGTCGGCACGATGGACGGCTACTGGGCGTTCGAGATGGAGCGCCGCGGGGCGCTCGGTCACCGCCCTCGACCTCGAGGACCCCGAGCAGCTCGACTGGCCGGCCTCGCTTCGCGCCGACCACGACAAGACCATGGACGAGACCAAGGCCGAGCGCTTCGCGCTCGCCAAGGAAGGCGCTCGGCTCCAAGGTCGAGCGGGTCCTGCTCTCCGCATACGACCTCGGCCCGGAGCTCGGGACCTTCGACTTCGTCTTCTGCGGCGACCTGCTGCTGCACCTGAAGGACCCGATCACGCCGGTCGAGAACATCCGCAGCGTCTGCACCGAGAGCGCCGTGATCGCCAACGTGATCACCAAGTTCCGCTTCAACGAGAAGCGCCCGATGGCCGAGCTCGACGGCATCGACACCTTTACTGGTGGACCACGAACCTCGCCGGCCTGGTCCGCATCGTCGCGCCGCCGGGTTCTCGCGGGTGGAGCCGTGGAGCCGTTCGAGCTGCCGTACCGCGAGGGCGGCGACTGGCGGGGCCTGCGAGGCGTTGTGAGCGCCTACGTCTGAGCGAGCAGCCCGCGGTAGAGCTCCTGGCTCTTCCTCCCGCGCCCGGCTCGATCACTGAAGCGTCGACGGCAAACCAGCGCTTCAGGGCGGCGCCCGCCTCCGGCGTGGCGACGGTCAGAGCGTCGGCCCCCTCAATCGCGGTGCTGAGCAGTCGCAGTCGCAGGCGCCTGTCGGCGAGTCGCTCCCGGGCGTCAGAGTCTCCCCGCAGCCGAAGACGACAGCGCCGCGAGGCGACCGTCGTCGCCACCCAGAGCCGCCGCCCCGCATCGGGTGCGGAAAGAGCATGAACCAAATCGACGTCAAAATCGCCGCTCACGAGCGCTGCGGACGGCGAGCGGGTCTGCGCGATCGGCTCCGTGAACCCGCGCTTGCGAAGCAGCCCGTCGGGCAGCAGACGGCACCCGCAGACCACGTGTGGTCGTTGGCCGGCCTCCTCGAGCCCGGAAGCCATTGCTTGCAGCGCCGCCTCACTTTCGTCGGCAGCGCCACGTCGTGCAGTAGCAGGGCGATCAGCAGCTGATGTTCAGGCGGCTCGGTCAAAGCAGCAGAGTCCGATAGCGGACGCTGCCTGCCGCAAGTCCGACTACCTCCGCGAGCTGGCGAACCGTAGCGCCTGGCAGCTCGACCGCGGCGATCCGCGCGCCGCCGCGGCCTGTGTCCCCGACGCCGGAGCTGCCGGACGGCGTGCGGGAGCGGCGAGCATGAGCAGAGCGGGGCGGCGACGGGCTGCGAGGAGCCGCGAGGGCGGCCAGCGTGACCCAGAGATGGTCCCGGTTCCAGAACACGCCCAGGGTCAGCTCGCGCCGAAACTGGCGGTATCCTTGACCAGGTGGGCGAGGTGTCGCCACTTGAGGTTCTGCCGGATGATTCCCGGGGGGTGTGGGACTCGATCGCGTGATAGACGATCGCGTCCGATGGCGGCGACGATCTCGGCGCCGGCGGCGCGGGCGCTGAGCGAGAGCCCGACGTCCTCGCCGGAGATAGCCCGCTCGTCGAACCCACGAGCCGCTCGAGCAGCCTCCGCGGGTAAAGGATGTTGCAGGTCTGGGCGTAGGGTCCGACTGGCTCGACGTGGATCGTTCGCACGTGCGGCGCCTTCATTACTTCGCGCTCGAAGGGGTCCGGGCGGGTGGTTTCCTGCACGACACGGCTGGGCGGAAGCCCAGAGAGACTGCAATGAGTTCTTCCAGCCATTGAGGCTCCGGGCGGCAGTCGTCATCGGTGAACGCAACCAGCTCTCCGTCGGTCTCGCGCACGCCGATGTTGCGCTGCAAGGCCGGGCTGCCGGTCCCCGGCTCGATCCGAATCTGGCGCAATCTGCCTGTTTCGGCAAGCGGATGGTCCTCAATCACCCGACTCGCGGTTTCGCCGGTCGTGTCTGGACCACGGTCACGTCCCACGGGCTGGCTGGACGTCGTCTGGTCCTCAAGTGCGTTGAGAAGCCAGCGCAGGCGATGCCGGCCCCCCCGTGAGAGGCGACCACGACGCTTACGGAGGTGTCTCCGGTCACGCGCGGGGACTCTATCCTCCGCTGGATCCGGGTCCTGAGCGTCGGGAACATGTATCCGCCGCACCATTACGGCGGCTACGAGCTGATCTGGCAGTCGGCCGTCGACCATCTGCGCGGGCAGGGGCACGAGGTGCGGGTGCTGACGACGGACCTTCGCACCGGCGCGACCGAAGCCGGACAACCCAGCCGTCTACAGGGACCTGCGCTGGCATCTGGAAGGGGGTGAGTTCCGGAGGCTTCGCCTGGCCCGCCGTCCTGGGCGATGACGAGGCACAACCATCGGGTTCTCGTACGGGGGCATTTGGCCGAATTCCAGCCCGACGTCGTCACCTGGTGGTCAATCGGGGGCCTCACGCTCACGCTGCTCGAGGTCGTGCGCAGGGGACGGCTATCCGGCCGTTGCGTTCGTCATCGACGAATGGCTCGACTACGGTCGTCTTGTTGATCCTTGGTTGCGAGCCTTCTCCGGCCCACGGCGGGGCAGGGCTGGGTCGGCCGTCGAGCGAGTCTTCCGCATCCCGGCACGGGTTGATCTCCAGCGCGCCGCCCGTTACGTTTTCGTGAGCGAGTTCACCCGTCAGCAGGCGATCGGTGCAGGTGTAAGCCCAAAGGACAGCCGAGTCGCCCATGCCGGGATCCACGCGAGCTATGACGATCCGGCGCCGGAGCGAGACTGGGCGTGGAGGCTTCTCTATGTCGGACGCCTCGACCCCCGCAAGGGGGTAGACACCGCCGTCGAGGCGCTCGCGCATCTGCCCGATGCCGCCCATCTGACCGTGGTGGGTGGCTGGGACGACACCGAAGAGGCGCGCCTCCAGCGGCTGGCAGGCACGCTCGGCGTACAGGGGAAGGTCACTTTCGCGGGCCAGCGCGGGCGTGAGGAGCTGGTGAATGCCTACGCCGACGCCGACGCGGTGGTGTTCCCGGTTCGATGGAACGAACCGTGGGGGTTGGTCCCGCTCGAGGCGATGGGCCGCGGCCGTCCGGTCGTCGCCACCGGGCGCGGGGGTTCCGCGGAGTATCTGCGCGCCGGGGAGAACTGCATCTTGTTCGAGGCCGACGACGCGGAAGGTCTCGCCGAGGCTCTGGTCTCGCTCGCCGACGACGAAGCGCTTCGCCTCCGTCTGCGAAGCAACGGCAGGCTCACCGCCGGAGCGCATTCCGAGCTTGCCTACAACGAGATGGTCGAACGGGAGATCCTCGACGTCGTCGGGCAATCGGCGGCGACTGCCCGTGGGCCCGTCATCGCCGCTTGATGGAGCGCCGGCAACCGGGCGGCCCGCTACGGATCCTGCACGTCGGCTCGGGATTCAGGCCCTGGCGCAGGGGAGGGCTCGTCGCCTATGTAGAGGACCTGATCGAGGAGCAGACGCGCCGGGGGGACGACCCGATCTACTTGTTCAGCGGGCGCCTCTATCCGCTCGGCCGTACCCGCCTCAGGCGTTGGAGAAGAGGGTTGGTGCCGATGCTCGAGATCGTCAACTCCCCGCTGTACGACCACGGCCGTCAACCGGATCGGGAGCAGGCGGAGCCCCGTACGGAGCGCATCTTCGAAGCGGCGTTGCGCGAGCTGGAGCCCGACGTGGTGCACGTGCACGAGCTGGCGGGTCTGCCGTTCTCGATCCTGGACATCTGCCGAGCCACCGGGGTGCCGGCTGTCTTCACGCTTCAGGACTACTTCCCCCTCTGTCCGACCTTCAGGCTGCTCGACGCGGAGGGCAGGACCTGCCTGGAGCGCGAGGTCGGCGAGGAGTGCATGGCGGCCACCGCCGTGGACCCTCGACCGCCGGAGCTGCTGTTCTGGGCAACCGCCCGGCACGGTCTGCACGGCTCCAGAATCGTTCGCCGTCTGCCCGCCGCGCTGCGAAAGCGCTTGGTCTCAGGCGGCATCTCGCTCTACTGCCGCGCTGCTCGGCTGCGCAACCGCTTCGCGCGCGCTGATCGCTCGCCCAGGCATTCCAGCGGCGGCGCGTCGTGAACGTCGAGCGCCTCAATCGCACCGATCGACTGATCGCGATGTCCACTCGTGTGGGCGAGACTATACCCAGCTCGGGGTGAGGGCCGACCGCTTGCTGACCGTGCAACTCACCCTCGCCCACATCGAGCGGCTTCGACCTCGCGTGATTGAAGAGGCTCAACCGCCGATCACCTTCGCGACCCTTGGCGGCGGGGAATCGCCAGAGAAGGGGTCAAGGCTGCTCATCGAGGCCGCGCGGCTTCTCTCGGACGGCTACGACGGCAGATACAGGGTGGTGATACGGGGTCACGTCCTCCCGAGACGGCGCGGGAGGCGGCTTCCACGCCGGGGGTCGAGGTCGGAGCGACCTTCCATCCCGATCAGCTCGATGCGGTCCTCGACGAGGTCGACGTCGGTCTGATGCCCTCGGTCTGGGAGGAGGCGTATGGCTACGCAGGCATCGAGTTTCTCGCCAAGGCGATCCCGATCATAGGAAACGAGATCGGCGCCATCCCCGAGTACGTCAAGGATGGAACGACTGGCTGGTTGAACACCTCATGCACTGCCCAGGGCCTTGCGGAGATCATGCGCGCGGTCATCGAGCGCCCGGACCAGATCGCCGACCTGAACGCGCGTCTGCGAGCCGACCGAGACAGGATCGTATTGCCGATCTCAACCCACGCGGACGAGATGGACGCGACTACCGCGACGCGACGGTGGCTCGCTCAGCCGAGCTGCTCTAGCGCGGCTCGGCCGCGTAGCGCGCGCAGGTGCACCAATGCCCAGCGCCAATGCGCCCCAGTCACCTTCAAACCTCGTTTCGGGTCCCGCGCCAGGCCCGGCAGCGAGGCGGCCAGGCGGAGGAGGGCGCCGAGCAGGTTGCAGATTGCAACCACCCAAGTCAAAGCGACGCCGCGCCGACGCACCAGGCAGCCGTAGGTGCTGCGCTGCCAGTGGGGGGGGAGGTCGGCCCCGAAGAGCTGCGTCGTCGACGCCCCGCCCGCGTGATCGGCGATCGCGCTCGGCTCAAAACGGGTCGCCCAGCCGTTATCGCGAAGGCGCCAACCGAGGTCCAGGTCCTCCGCGTACATCCACTGTCGTTCGTCGAAGCCCCCGGCCTCGTTCCAGGCGGTCCGCCGGACCAATAGGAACGCTGCCATCGCCCAGGGCACACCCTGGCGCGCTCGGTGTCCCAGCGCCCGGGAAGGGCCATTCGGTCCGCCAGCCGCTTGTCGAGCCGATACAGGCCGGTCGCGTACGCGAGGGAGAAGGGGACGGTCGGAAATGCGAACACCGAATGCTGCGGCTGCCGTCGGGCAGGACCAGTGCGGAGCTATCGCCCCGGCACCAGGGTCTCGCTCACCGGCTTCCAGCATTCGCTCGAGGCATCCAGGTCGCAGCTCGATGTCCGCATTCGCCGCAGCTAGCCAGGGGGAGCGCGTTGCCGCCGCCACCTTGTTCACCGCCCTGCCGAAGCCGACATTCTCCTCCGATTCGATCAGCATGGCCCACGGAAAGCGGGTCCGCACCAGCTCCGCCGATCCGTCGGTCGATGCGTTGTCGACCACCCAGATCTGAGCCATGCCCCGATCTGCGTAATGGCGCATCGATTCGAGGCAACGGGAAAGCAATCCCCGCGTGTTCCAGGAGACCACTGCGATCGCAACCGGCGCGATGCTCCAGCTCGACTCCGTGCGGTGCTGGCATCCGCTGTGGGCATCGGCATCGAGCCGAAGAGTATGCCGGGCGGTCCGCGAGACTGACGCGATGAGTCCGACCGCCGCTACGCTCAGCCAACGGAATGGGCGATCGATGCGACACATTGGTTGTAGGGCCGGCTACGCCGGCTCGATCATGGCCCAGCAACTGGCCGCACGGGCCGGGCAACGTGTCCTCGTGGTCGATCGGCGCGGCCACATCGCCGGCAACGCTCACGACTACTACGACGAGCATGGCGTGCTGGTGCACGAGTACGGACCGCACATCTTTCACACCAAGTCGGACAAAGTGGTCGAGTACCTGTCGCAGTTCACCGAGTGGCGTCCTTACGAGCATCGCGTGCTTGCGCGGGTTGACGGCAAGCTCGTTCCGATGCCGATAAACCGCACCACGATCAATGAGCTGTACGACTTGCGGTTGAGCACCGAGAAAGAGGTCGAGTGTTTCCTCGGCCAGCGCGCCGAGCCGATCGATTACGTCCGGACCAGCGAGGACGTCGTGGTTTCGAAGGTCGGCCGAGAGCTCTACGAGAAATTCTTCCGGGGATATACGCGCAAGCAGTGGCAGCGGGACCCTTCGGAGCTTCACTCATCGGTCTGCGCCCGGATTCCGATCCGCACCAACGAGGACGATCGCTACTTCACCGACCCCTTTCAGAAGATGCCGGTCGAGGGCTACACGGCGATGTTCGAGCGGATTCTCGACCACCCTCTCATCGAGGTTGCCCTCGAGACCGACTACGACGACGTCAAGGACGAAGTCGAGCACGACCATCTCGTCTATACCGGGCCGATCGACAGGTTCTTCGGCTACCGGTTTGGTGCATTGCCCTACCGCTCGCTGGAGTTCGAGCTGCGCAACGAAGCGACGCCCGATGGAGGCCATTCGCTTCCCGCCGCATCGGTAAACGAGCCCAGCGAAGATGTCCCCTACACCCGGACGACCGAGTTCCGCTGGATGACTGGCCAGGATCCCCACGAGTCCTCGACCATGGCGATCGAGTATCCGCGCGCGGAGGGGGATCCTTACTACCCGATCCCTCGGGACGACACGAGGGCGTTGTACCGACGCTATGAGGCCCTAGCCGAGGAATTTCCAGACACGACGTTCGTCGGTCGCTTGGCGCGCTACCAATATCTCAACGTGGACCAGGTCGTTGGGCAAGCACTCTCTGCTGCGAACAAGCTGCTCGCAACGCTTGTATCCGCGGCGTGACCATTTTGTCCGCTGCCGGCCGATCGCGAGCCTTTGCAAGCTGCGCAATCTGCCTGTGACGGTCGGCTATTTCCGGGGTCCGGTTTGGATGTCACGACTGCGCAAGTGGTGGACCCTGCTGCGAAACCCACACGCCGACATCCGGTTTGGTGCACACACTTACCTGGGTCCTGGGTTCAGCCTCGATATGCCCTTCGGCGGCACCTTTGTGACCGGCGAAGGAGTAGAGCTTCGACGTGACTTTCGCGCCGAGCTAGGTGCTCCAGAGGCTCGCATCGTGCTCGGTGCGGGTTCCGTTTGCACATATGGCGTCGTAATGCAGTGCACGACTGCAATCGAGGTTGGAGAGCGGTGCGTTTTCGCGCATGCCGCGACCGTCGTCGACGGCAGCCATCGCTTTCGTGCGCTCGATCGGCCGATGAATGAGCAGGGCTATGAGTTCAGGCCGATAAGGATCGAAGACGACGCCGCGATCATGAGCAAATGCACGATCATCGCCGACGTCGGCCGGCGTGCATTCATCGCCGCGAACGCGGTCGTCACGCGTCCCATCGATGCTTACACCGTCGCGGCCGGCGTGCCCGCGAAACCGATCGAGTATTTCGGGCCCTCCGGCACCCGGCCAAGCGAGCTCGAGGTGGACTCGGAAGCTCGGCCCGATGGCGGACCAGTAAGCCGAGCGCGCCCGGAGGACTAATCGCCAGGCTCGGCGTCTCGGGTCGCGAGGACGGTCGTGAACTGACTCCCTTCGCCAAGGAGCTTGCGGAGGCGCAGTTCGGCCTGGTCAATTGCCGAGCGCAGCTCCGCCACCTCGACCGCTGAGCCCCACCAGTGACGATCAGGCGTCTCGCTCGATCGTGGCGTGAGCGTCCGGCGGATCCGCTCGCGAAGTCGCGATTGGGGCCGATGCACCTTCGGATCGGTTGACACCTGGAAAAGAGCCCAGCCTCCGGGTCGCAGCACCCGGCCCATCTCAAGGACGTAGCTCAACGTGACCGCGGGGTCGGATATGTGCTGAAAGACGACATGGGAAAAACAACCGTCGACCGAATCGTCTTCGATGGCGCTCAGCCTGCGCCCGTCACCGTGCACCCAATCCACATTTGACAGGTTGGCGTTGTATTCGGATGCGAGCTTCAGCATCTCGGCTGAGACGTCGATTCCGACGACGTGTTTCACCCGTGATGCGAGCGCGCGGGTTGTCCTGCCCACGCCGCATCCGATGTCTAGAACCGAGTCGTCAGGGTGGGGGGAGAACTCGACCAGATCGAGCATCCGCTCGAGGACGACGTCGCCTCGCCGCCAGAACTCTTCAGTGTCGGGATCGTCGTACTCGACCTCGTTGTCGACGAAGTAGATCGCGTTCTCTTTTGCCCGCTCGTCCCAGAAGCGCTCCGTCTCAATCTCCCGCACATTTGCCACGGTAACAAGCTCGAACCGCGTCCCGAGCCTCAGCACCGGGCTACCATCGGGGTGTTGAGGGCCCCCACGGATACGCGCGTCCAGCCCACTGAGGGCGAGGCCGCGAACCGGCGCCGCGCTGAAGTGGGCGGCGGCGGATTGCGCCAGCGCGTTGCTGGCGGCACGATCGTCAACAGCGTTTACCTGCTGGGAATCAATGTTCTTACGATCGCTCAAGGGCTTTTGCTCGCCGGGTTGCTGGGCGCTGCGGAGTACGGGCTCTGGGGACTGCTGGCGATCAGTTTCGGCACCCTCTTCGCGCTGGGCGCCATCGGCCTCAACGACAAGTACATCCAGCAGGACCATCCCGACCAGCAGGCGGCATTCGAGATCGCGTTCACGCTGCAGTCGATGCTGTGCGGGCTTTTTACGGTGATAGCGCTCATTGCCATCCCGCTCTTCTCGGTTCTCTACGACGAGCCCAAAATCCTCGTTCCCGGCCTCCTGCTTTCCCTGACCATGCCCTTGATCGCGTTGCAGACTCCGATTTGGGTCTTCTATCGCCGCCTTGACTTCTTCAAGCAACGCCTGCTGGAGAGCTGCCGTCCGATCGTCACGTTCGTGGTGACCGTCGGACTCGCAATAGCCGGGCTGGGTTTCTGGTCTCTGGTCGTGGGCGTGCTTGTCGGATCGGTGGTCACCACGATCGTCGTCGTGGCGAACGCCCCTTACAAGCTGCGCTTTCGGTATGAGCGCGGGGCGCTGCGTGAATATGCGACGTTCTCGTGGCCGCTGCTGATCAGCTCCGGCAGCGTCGTGTTGATGTTCCAGGTGCCGATCACCCTAGCCGCCCGCTCGATCGGCGCAGCGGCGGTGGGCGCCATCGCACTCGCATCTCAGATGACCCAATACACCAGGCGCGTCGACGACATCGTTACCCACGCGCTCTACCCGGCGATCTGCATGGTCAAGGACCAGCCAAGCTTGCTCTTCGAGTCGTTCTCGAAATCGAATCGGCTTGCTCTGATTTGGGGCTTTCCCACCGGGATCGCGCTGGCGCTTTTCGCTCCAGCTGCCGTGCCGCTCGTTCTCGGGGATAGCTGGAACCTGGCGGTGCCGCTCGTGCAGGTGCTAGGTGTGAGCACCGCCCTCGACCAGATCGGGTTCAACTGGACCGCCTTCGCTCGCGCCCGGGGCGAAACGCGCGTGCTCGCCGTCGCGAGCCTCGCGGCACTGGTTGCCGTGATCGGCACGGGCGTCCCGCTGCTGCTGACCATCGGCCTGCCGGGCTTTGCCGTCGGTATCGCGGCAGGGACGGCTACGACCCTTGTGGTACGGCTGATCTATCTCACGCGGCTCTTCCCGGCTGCCAATTTTGTCGTGCACGTCGCCCGGGCCATCGCCCCGACCGCGATAGCCGCGATTCCGATCCTCCTCGAGCGAGCGATCCTCGGAGGCGGCGATGGTGCGAGTCGCCTTCTGGTCGAGTTCGGGATCTACGCGGCGCTGGTATGTGGTGCAACCTGGATCTCAGCGCGAACGCTGTTGCGCGAGGCTGCTGGCTATTTGAGAGAGCGGGAGCCGCTTCAGGTCGCTCCTAGCCGTTAACCGACGCGGCGGATCGACGCCCAGACCGATCCCAGCACACGGCTGGCATAAGTAGCCCAGGCCAGCATTGTGAGGCTGCGCCGGTCCTCGACCCCTTGACCCGAGATCCCGTGCCGCTCGGCCGCAGCACGAGGCGAGAGAAGGGGCCGCGGGTGACGCCATGCAACGTGTCCCGCCCCGACGCGCCTACTCGTTTGCGCTGCGGAGTATCCGTGAATAAACGAGCGGCGCATCAGCGGCCCGAGTTGGGCCTCCGCGGGGTGATACACGATCGCCCCTTCACAGAACCCGAGTTCGAAGCCGGCCCGCCCCGCCCGCAGGCAAAAGTCGACGTCCTCCCCGATATGGCGATATTCCGGGTCGAATCCACCGACCGCGTCGAATGCCGCGCGCTCGACGAGCAGGTTTGCTGTCGCGGCCCACCCATGTGCCACGCCGGCTCGCTGATCAAAGCGCCAGGCTGACTCGAACCGTTCAACCAAGCTCGGCGGTGTTCGGGTTTGGATTTCCACCGGCCCAGCGAGGAGTGGGGCGCGGCCGCGACACGCCAGCAACGCGCTCAACCATGTCGGCGACGCCGTGCAGTCTGCGTCGATCAATGCGACTACCGGAGCCCGGGCCACGCGGATGCCGGCGTTCCTCGCCCGGGACCGGTTCGGCACCGGCTCGAAGACGACTTGGGCTCCGAACGAGTCCGCGATCCGGGCGCTGTCGTCGCGCGACGCATTGTCGACGACGATCACTTCATAGCGCTCATCAGCCAGATCCTGAGACGCGAGCGACTCGAGCAGTGCCGGCAACGACGATGCGCCGTCGCGCACCGGTATGACGACACTTACCTCAGGCACCTGTCAGGGGCTCAGGTCGGAGCGCGCGACGATCACGCCATGGGGGTCGCCCTTCAGCGCCCCAACGAGACGCGCACGTCCTTCGCTGTGGAGCAAGTCGCGACTGAGGCGAGCACGAGGATGTCCTTCCCCGCAGGCATCCAGATCCGGCGTGCAGGCTGAGACAGAGTGAACCCACCCACCTCGACCGCTCGGACCAGCGCCTTGAGGTTCATCTTCCACCACCATGGCCGCCCGACGCCGTCAAGTCCGGCAACAGGCCTGCGGGGATGCATGATCGTGAGGCCAAGGTCGATGTTGTCGACGACGAGGAGCGTCCCATGGCAGACCGAACGGACCCGCTCGAGGGCCGCGACCGGGTCGCGAAGGTGCATGAGCAAGCTGCCGAGATATACGAAGTCGAAGGTTCCCAGGCTGGCGGGGTCGAGGTCATAGACGCTCAGATCGATGCGCTCGACGCTTGACCCGAGGGCCTCGCGCGCAATCTCAAACCCACGCCCTCCCTCCTTGCGTCGACCGATTGCCTCGATGACGGTCGCAGCGCTATTGACCGGCCAATCGTGTTGCTCGGGATCGAGCACGTCCACTGCGATGGTCTCCCTGGCGCCGCGCCGCTCCATCTCGAAGGCCCAGAAGCCGTCGAAGGTGCCGACGTCGAGACAGCGAAGCCCGCTGAGCGAGGCGGGGAGCGGGACCTCCGAGACGACCTGTCTCGTGTCGAACCATCCCGGCGTGAGCACTCCCGGCGCCAGCTCGAGCGTGTGGTACCACTCGCGATCGAGCACGCTGTCCAGGTCGAGGGCGCGCGCTTCCACCCGGCGAACGTACCAGCTCATTTCGCCTGCGACCTCAGTCGCCATGCCATTTTCCCTGCTGCGGCGCATGCCTCGCCGACCGTCTATCCTGCGGCAGAATGAGCACCTCGGCCCGCGTCACGCTGGTCCGTTCCAATTCGAGCGAGACCAATTGCTCGCGCTCGCCGAACGGACGCACCAGGCCTATGTCTCGGCCGAGCCGTTTCCGCACGCCGTGATTGACGACTTCCTGCCCGAAGAGGTGTTGGACGAGGTTCTCGGTGAGTTCCCGAGCCTCGCGAGGCAGACTGGCACAAGTTCGATAGCGGACTCGAACGCAAGCTGGCGTCGAAGGACGACTCGTCGATGGGCGCGGCGACTCGGCATCTCCTAGCCGAGCTCAACTCGGCCGCCTTCCTCGACTTTCTCGAGCTTTGACGGGAATCGAGGGTCTAATTGCCGACCCGCACTTCGAAGGTGGGGGTCTCCACCAGATCGAGCGCGGCGGGCATCTGAAGGTCCATGCCGACTTCAATCGCCACCCGCACACGCAGTTGGACCGCCGCCTGAATGTCTTGGTGTATCTGAATCGCGATTGGCAGCCGGAGTACGGCGGCGCGCTTGAACTGTGGAATCGCGACATGAGTCGCAGCGAGGCGCAGATCCTCCCTTACTTCAATCGCTGCGTCGTGTTCAGCACGACGAGCACCTCCTTTCACGGCCACCCCGAGCCGCTCAATTGCCCGGAGGGCAGGACGCGCAAGTCGCTTGCGCTCTACTACTACACCAAGGATCGACCGGCGAGTGAGAGGCGCGACGAGCACAACACGCTGTTTCAGGCCCGGCCGGGCGAGGAGTTCGGCGACGAGCCGGGGTCTTCGGGGCGAACCTTCAAAGATCGCGCCAAGGCCGGCGTGCGGCAGGTGGCTCCCCCGATCCTCTACGAGGCCGTGAAACGGCGTCGGGCGCGGCGCGGCTGACGCGAGGCCCGCATCATGGCTGCATCTAGGACCGGTATTTCGGTCAAGGCATCGCTTGCCCGGGTCCGACGTGCCGCGCGATCTGCAGTGGGCCGTCCCCAGGCACGGCGCGTCGCCAAGCCTGCTGTCTGGGATCCGACGCAGACTTCGGCGCTGTTCGCATGGTGCATGCAGACCGGAGTGCAGACTCGACCCCAATATCTCTGGCCGCTCCTGCACGCCTCGCATGTCGCTCGCGCTCTTGGCATCCCAAGAATCTCGGCGCTCGAATTCGGCGTTGCTGGAGGCAATGGTCTTGTCGCGATGGAGAGTGCCGCCGCGGCAGCCACTGAGCTCTCCGGCACGGGCGTGGACATCTTCGGGTTCGACACGGGGACCGGGATGCCTGAGGCGACCGACCCGCGCGACGCGCCATGGCTGATCGAGCCCGCGGACTTCGACATGGACGAAGCGGCGTTACGTTCGCGCCTGCGCCGCGCGGAGCTCATCCTGGGGCAGGTTGCCGCGACCGTACCTGACTGGTTGGGCTCCGGCCACCCGCCGATTGGCTTTATTGCCTTCGACCTTGATTACTACAGCTCGACGTTGCATGCCTTCCGGTCTTTGGAGGGAGATCCCGAGGCTCTGCTGCCTCGCGTGCCCTGCTATTTCGACGACCTCTTCGGCTATGGATGGACCGACTGCACGGGGGAATGGGCTGCGATAGAGGAGTTCAACGCAGCGCAGAAGCACCGCAAGATCGCCAAGATCCATGGGCTTCGCTTCGAACTGCCGGAAGGGGAGTTTCACCAGCCCTGGCATGAGAAGCTTTTTTTGGTGCATGCCTTCGATCATCCGCGCTACGCAGAGCCGGAGGGCCGGCTGAGTCGGGATTGGTTCACCGCCCACCGGCTTCACTCGGGCTGACGGGCGCGTTTCCCTTCGTGCATCGAATCCGCGCAGCAGATCTGTCAGTCGTGATCCCAACCCGTGAGCGATGGGAGATCCTGCGGCGTACCCTCGATGCGCTCGAAGCCCAGACGGTGAAGGGCTTCGAGACGATCGTCGTTGTCGACGGTGAGGACCAGCACATTCCGGCTCTGCCGTACGTGCGGGTGCTGCAACAAGGACGTGCGGGACCCGGCGTGGCCCGCAACCGAGGTGTCGGTGAGAGCGAACGTCCACTCGTCCTCTTTCTCAATGACGACATGGTTCCGCAGCCGGATCTGGTCGCTCGGCACCTTGCCCGGCATCAGGCGACGCCGGGGAACGAGACGGCCGTCCTCGGCCGAGTTGTCTGGCATCGCGATGTACCCCGGGACCGGCTTCATCGCTGGCTCGATTGGTCGGAGGCGTTGTTCGATTACCGGTCCCTCGATGAACAACGCGGCGAGGAGGCGGGCTGGACCCGGTTCTATTCGTGCAATGTCTCCCTGAAACGTCGCCTTTTTTTCGATGCGGGGGGATTCGACACCGATTTCCGATTCGACTACGAGGACCTCGATCTCGCCTGGCGTTTGCACAACAAGGGGATCTACCTGGTCTACGAGCCCACGGCGATCGCCGAGCATCTTCATCCCTACGATTGGAGGCGGTCGAACGTCGCTATCAGAGCCGCGCCAGGGCAGAGCGCCTGATGATGGGCAAGCACGTGTGGTTCCGGCCCTGGTTCCGCGATCAGATGGAGTCCGCCCAGCGAGAGCCTCGTGTTTCACGTGCTTGGACGCTGGCAGTGGATCTGGTCCCACGCTCGGCAGGTCGCCTACGCCGGGCATGCGAGAGTCGTGCCGATCGCCACTATCGACAGCGGCTTGCGCCGCATTCTTGAGCGCATGGGATGCTGATGACTCCCCGGGCGATGAATGGCCGTTTGCGGAGCCGAATTCGTGATCGGCTGATCTGTTGTGGCAGACAGTTCGAAACCGGCGCGCGTGCTCATCGCCTGCTCCGGCCTGGTGCACGCTCACCGGGGATTCGAATCGTTCGCCAGGGAATGCTTCGAAACCCTGCGCAACGAGCCGTCACTCGAGCTCACACTGATCAAGGGAAGTGGTCCACCCGGTGTGAACGAACGGGCAGTCCCGTCGCTGAAGCGAGACGCGCGCCTGGCGCGTCTGCTCGGCAGGCCATGGGGTGACGACGGATTGCGAGTTGAGCAATTTGCTTTCGCCTTCAGCATCCAGGCGGAGATTCTGCGACTTCGCCCCGACGTCATCTACTTCAGCGAGTGGTACACCGGCGTTGGACTCAACCTGTTGCGTCGCTTCAACCGTCAGAGCTATGCCCTTGTGTTGTCCAACGGCTCGATGGCCGACACTGGATTTCACCACTTCGACCGCGTCCATCAGCACACCGCCCCGGCCCTTGATTGGGTGCTTGCCAGGGGTGCCGATCCCCACAGGCACATCTTGCTCCCGGTTGCCTTTCGGTTCGCTGCCGACTTCACCTCGCCGAGCGACGAGCAACGAAGCGAGTTACGCGAGAGCCTCGCGCTGCCGCTTGACCGCAAGATAGTGATCAGCGTCGCCGCCTTGAACCGCCATCACAAGCGCTTGGACTACCTGATAAGCGAGGTCGCGCGGCTACCCGAGCCACGGCCCTACCTTCTGCTCGTCGGCGAGCCGGAAGCGGAGACGGCGGGGCTCCGCTCTCTCGCACACGGACTGTTAGGCGAAGACGGGCATAGCTTCCGTACCGTCTCCCGGCCGGAGGTGGACTCGCTGCTGCGTGCCAGCGACCTGTTCGTGCTCGCCTCGCTGGCCGAGGGCTTGCCGCGCGGATTGGTCGAGGCGATGGCCCAGGGACTCCCGTGCCTGGCCCACGACTACCCGGTTGCCGACTACGCGCTGGGTGGGAACGGGCAGCTGGCTGACTTCACCCGCACGGGAGCTCTCGCCGGCCTATTGCAATCGGCACTCAACGAAAAGCGAGATCCCACTAAGGCGCGCGAGCGCCATCGTTTCGTCTATGAAAGCTTCAGCTGGGATCGCCTCCGGCCCCAGTATGTGGATCTTCTGTACGGCGCCGTCGGACGAGCAGACTTCAGCTCGAACGAAATCGATCGCGGGCCGGCTTCCGGATAGTCCTGCGGGCACGCGGTCGCAGCGATCACGGTCCGCTAGGACGGATTGCGCCGCGACGCGGTTATTCGCACCGGAGGCTTCGATCTTCACATCACTCGAAGGGACTGGGCATACTGAGCAGATGCGGATTCGGAAGCAGGCTCGCGAGCGACGAGCTGCAACGAAATCCGGTCCCGCATTCGATCGGCCGACTCAGGCGGCCGGGGCGCGAAATCTCGTTCTGGTGGTCCTCGACAGCTTGCGTTACGACGCTTGGACTACAGCTGAGCCCGAAAATCTCGCCATGCTTGGCCCAGTCGAGCGTAGGTGGAGCTACGCCAGTTGGACGGCTCCCTCCCATTACAACCTGTTGATGGGGCTGCTTCCGCACACCAGCCCGAGCGAGGTGTATGCGTCCGAGTACTACAAGCAGGACTTCCTCAAATACAGCGAGCGACTCGGGATCGAGGGTATGGAGTTCAGCCGACTGCTGCCGTCGATCTTCCTGCCCACATTTCTACGCAACGAGCTCAGCTATCGAACCGAAGCGATGGTTTCGATGCCGGTTCTCAATCCACACACCGCGGTCAACCGCGATTTCGACGAATACCGCCTGATGCCCCAGCACAACGATATGGCCGCGATGATCGACCAGCTGACCTTCGATGACGATCGTCCAGCGTTCTACCTCCTAAATGTCGGTGAGACCCACTATCCCTACGCGTTGCCCGATGAGGACCCTAGCCTTTGGCCCCGGATCTCGGGGGTCCACGGTGTGTTCAAGAACCTCGATGACCCCAGCCACGACCATGAGGAGAGCCAACCGCAGGAGTTCTTTGACGCGTCGCAGCTCAAAGCGCTGCGCGACAGGCAGGTGGCCGCCGTCGAGTACCTCGACGGAGTCTTTGGGCGTCTCTTCGACAGACTGCCCTCAAATTCGTGGCTGATTGTGACTTCCGATCACGGCGAGCTGTTCGGCGAGGATCGGTACTTCGGCCACGGTCCGATCATGCATCCGAAGGTATTTGAGGTGCCGTTCGTCGAGGGTCTCGTTCCCTAAGGTCTCAAGTGACCCCCCTTCTGCCGAACATCCTGTGGATCGTTCTCGACACTGCCCGGGCCGACTCCCTCGAGCCATATGGGGCACCGGCTGGATCGAGTCCCGTCGTCGCGGACCTGGCTCGGTCCGGCATCGCGCTTACCGACGCACGGGTCACCGCGTCTTGGACCCTCCCCTCACATGCGTCGATGTTCACGGGCGCGCTATCTAGAGGCTTGGGACTCGGTCAGGCGCCGGCAGCAACCCCGCAAAGCGCCGCGCCGGTGATGCATGCGCAACGAGAGCGATTGCTTCCCGAGGTGTTGAGGCATGCGGGCTACGCGACCGGCGCAGTGAGCACCAATCTCTGGGTGTCTCCCCTGAGCGGATTCGATGTCGGATTCGATCGATTCGTCGCTATCGAATCGGTGCGACAGGCTCGACTCGGCGGCGACCGGCGCGCACGCTTGCGATGGGCTGTCGAGGCGGCGATTGGAAAAGCCGACGATGGGGCCGCACAAGCCGGCGTCGTGTTGAGGGATTGGCTTGAAGCAGGCGTCGAAAGGCCGTTCTTCTGGTTCGTGAACCTCGTGGAATGCCATTCCCCGTATCTGCCCCCAAGGCCGTACAGCGGGGCGGGCTTGGGCGACCGCGTCCGTGCAGCAGACGAGGCCTGGCGCCATCTAAACCTGAACGCCATCTGGCGCGCCTGCACGCACGACTTCGATGTCCCGGATGAGGCACTGGAGCGGATGCGCCGGTTCTACGCCGGCTCTGTTCGGTATCTGGACGATTGGATGGAGGCCCTTCTTACGCAGCTCGAGCAGGCGGATGTGCTCGATGACACCTTGGTGATCGTGTGCTCAGACCATGGCGAGAATTTTGGCGAGGGGGGGCTGCTCGCCCATGCCTTCTCGCTCGACGAAAGGCTGATCCGCGTCCCCTTCATCCTCTCTGGGCCAGGTGCGGACGCATTCCGAGGCATGCGCAGCCTCGCTGAACTGCCGGCGCGAGTCAGCGACGCCGCCCAGTTGGAAGGCAACCCTTGGGCGACCAACGGACAGCTTCCGGACAAGGCCGCGGTGGCCCAATTTGATCCTCCGGCGCTGGCGAGCGATCCTCGTGTACAGGGGGTCATTGACCAATGGGGGGCAGACGAAACCGCCATGCGCCGCTTGACGACCGAGCTGACTTGTGCGGTCGATGGCCGTTGGAAGCTTCTTCGCCGGGGCGCCGATGAGGAGCTTTTCGACCTAGACGCCGATCCGCTGGAGGCTCACCCGATCCGCGGAGAGGACGCGATGGCACGGCAAGCGGGCCCTGCGCTGACCACCCTCAGGGCTGCGGTGGATCATCCGCTTGTGCGTGCGTCAAGACATCACGATCGGCAACAGGCCTCCGAGGAAGAGGTATCCGAGATCGAGGATCGGATGCGGCTTCTTGGGTATATGTAGCCGGCGCGCATGCAGATTTGCTCCGCGCAGAAGCTTGTCGCAACGTTGGGAAGTGCCAGGTCAATCGGTTGGGTGCAGCGCTTAGTCGCCTCGCTGGAGGAACAGCAGCATCGGCGCTTGGGTCCAGGTGCGGGCGATCTCCGCTGCATGGCGGCCAATCGACTCGTGAAGGGCTTGGGTAACTCCAGGTAGATCGCCTCCGTAGTCGTGGAAGGCGACAATGCCGCCGGGCGATAGGCGTTCCCACACGCGTTCGAAGTCCGAGCGCACGTGATCGGGGTCATGGTTACCGTCCACGAATGCGAAAGCCAGCCGTTCGGTGGGCAGATCGACATCGGCGGAATCGCCGACGACCACGACGAGATTCGAGCAGTCCCTCGTAACCTCGTCGAACACCTCGCGTTGGTCGCGATTGCCGACGACGTTCGCGTACAGCTCGGGCATCGGCCACCCGGCCGCCGTCTTCGTCTTGTCGAAGCCGATGTCGAAGACGTCCACCGCGATCACGCGTTTCTGCTCGGAGTTGCGGGCAAACCACCGACAGAGCTTCATCGTGCCTCCCCCCAGCAGGGGACCGATCTCCAGCACGTCGCCCTCTACCTGATCGAGCCGGTGATGTTCGATCTCCTTCAGCAAAATCTCATAGCCGAGCGTGTCCGACCATGGCGGGGGAGGGGGGAACCCCCATCGGCGTGCGAACCGGCGGGTTCGCAAGGCGCCGTCGAGGCGATTACGAATTGGCTGTGCCAGAGGACGAACCGACGTCAATTGAGCCTCCGAGCACCCATGGCGCGGGGATGTTGTCAACTTCAAGCACTGCGAAAGCCGCCCCGTGGCTACCGGCGGGACAGTGGACGGGTTCGGATAGCGTCCTCGCCCGTGGCCTTCAGGGTCAGACCGGTCATCGCCGCCCACCGACGCAACGCGATCCTGGGCTGGCTGGCGCGTGCCTCCTGGGAGTATCTGGCGGCGTATCGCAACTTCGACTATGACCCGCGCACCAACGGCGAGTTGAGGGTTCTGCGGGCGCTCGGGGCGCTCCGGCCGAGATGCGTCTTCGACGTGGGCGCAAACGTTGGCGACTGGACTGCCCTCGCAAGGAGCGCATTGGCACAGGCTGAGGTTCACAGCTTTGAGCTGGTGCCCGAAGTCGCCAAGAAGCTCCGCAACCGGTTTGCAGAGGATCCGAACGTGAGCGTGAGCCCGTTCGGTCTGGCAGAGCAGTCCGGAGCAGTGCGGGTTGCATTCCGCCCCGATCTCACCTCGGTCTCGTCGATGCTCGACGTGCCCTTGGAGTTCGCTTCCGATCTGCGCAAGGAGATGATCGACGCCGAGGTTACGACTGGCGACGAGTACTGTCGCGAGAACGACATCGAGGGAATCGACTTCCTGAAGGTCGACGTCGAAGGCAAGGAACTCGATGTGCTTCGCGGGTTCGAGCGTACCCTCTCGGCAGGCGCGGTACGCGTTGTGCAATTCGAGTACGGGCAGGGCTCCATCTACACAAAGGATCTACTCCGCGACTTCTACGAGTACTTGGACGGTCACGGCTACCTGGTCGGAAAGCTCTATCCGCGCTGGGTGGATCTGCGCCCCTATAGCGCCTTCGACGAGGACTTCCTCGGGCCGAACTACATAGCGGTCAAACGAAACGACCTCGAGCTCCAGCAAGCCCTGGGTTAGCCGCGATGCGGATCACCTACATCGTCGGCACCCGCCCCAACTTCGTGAAGATGGCACCGGTCATCGCCCGCCTTCGGGAGAGGCTGCCCGACGCGAAGCATTCACTCATCCACACCGGCCAGCACTACGACGAGTCCATGTCCGAGATCTTCTTCGAGGAGCTTGGAGCCTTGCCCAAGCCGGACCACCTCCTCGATGTCGGGTCGGGAACTCACGGCCAGCAGACCGCCAGGGTGATCGAGCGGCTCGAGCCCTTGATCGACGGCCGAGCGGCCCGACCTGATGATCGTCCCCGGCGACGTCAACTCGACCCTTGCCGCTTCCCTGGTGGCGGCCAAGGCGCAAGTGCCCCTGGCCCACATCGAATCTGGCCTGCGCAGCTTCGACCGCTCGATGCCCGAGGAGATCAACAGGATCGTCACTGACCGACTCTCGGATCACCTTTTCCTGCATTCCGACGAGGCGGTCGAGAATCTCCGCGCCGAGGGAGCAGCCGAGGATCGGATGCATTTCGTCGGCAACACGATGATCGACACGCTGGTCGCTCTCGAGGATCGCTTTCGGCCGCTTGGGGCGGCGAGCGTCGCACGGGCTGGAGCCGGGCAGCTACCTGCTCGTCACCCTTCACGGCCGGCGCTGGTCGACGGGCCGCTGCTGCGACGGCGATCGACCGCCTGTCGGAGATCGCCGAGCAGATGCCGGTCCTCTTCCCGGCCCACCCACGGACCCGCAAGGGCCTGACTCGCCACCGGATTGGGTCGTCGACCCGGTTGGCTATCTCGAGTTTCTCTCCCTGGAGGCGGATGCCGGCGCGGTGCTGACTGATTCCGGCGGCATCCAGGAGGAGACGACCTATCTGGGGTTCCCTGCTTCACGCTGCGCGACAACACCGAGCGACCGGTGACGATCCGCGCCGGGACGAACACGTTGCTTGGTCTCGATCCGGATCGGATCGCCGAGATTCCCGGCCTGATTGGGCGAGCGGAGCGCGCCGGCCGAGCCGCCGCCGATGTGGGACGGGAAGGCTGCCGAACGCGTTGCCGAGGTGGTCGCCAGCGCTTTCTGACCGGCTGTCCGCATTGGCATTGCGCTGAGCAATCGAGCGGCGCGCTTTGGGCGCCCTGTGATCTGATTGCGGCCGTGGGGCTGCGGAGGCACGGCTAGCTCGATGAAACGCCTTCGCGAGAGCATCGCAGAGATTCCGCGGCGCGAGCTGCTCCTGGTCGGTGGGGCGATGGTCGGCGGCGATGCTGCTCGTGCTCGCCTACATCGGCGGTCCGCTCATGGCCATCCGCTGGCCGGCGATCAATTCGAGTACGACCTCGAGGGCCGGTTCTTCGCCGACGGCAAGTTCTGGTGGACGACCACCCCGTTCGGGATCCCGCATGCAACCGCCTGGAAGGCGCCGGGGTACCCGCTCTGGGTGGGGTTCTGGTACACGCTGCTCGGCAAATCTCCGACCGGGGTTGAGCTCGTCCAGGCTTTCCTGGCGCCGATCACAGTAATTCTCACCTGGCTCCTTGCTCGCCGCCTGTTCGGGGCGACGACTGGCAATCGCGGCAGCCTGGGTCGTTGCCGTCTTTCCGCTGGTCTGGGAGTGGAACGGGCTGCTGTATTCCGAAGCATTGGCGATTCCCGCTCACCGTGCTGGGCGATTCTCCTCTTCCTCGGCCGAGACGAGGTGACCGCCGGGCTCGGCGATCCGGGTCGGAGCGGTGATTGGGCTCGCGATGCTGGTGCGGCCCTCGTCGATTTTTCTCTTTGCCGGTGTCTTGGCGTCGTTTGCTGATCGCGGCTGGACTGAAACGGGGTCTCGGCCTGACTGCTGCTGAGCGGATGCGTGTGCGGTGCTTCTGATCGCTCCGTGGACGATCCGCAACTACGTGGAGTTCGACGCCTTGCTGCCCCTCTCCGTCCAGGATGGAGCGATCGCGGGCACCTTCAATGCGGAGTCGGCGAACGACCCGATCTGCCCTTCGCCTGGCGTCCCGCGCCTCGAGGTCAGCGCTATGTCTTCGAGCGCCGCAACGCAGTCGACGACGCGGCTTTGGTCAAGCGACTGCGCAAGCTCGCCTTCGACTACATCGGAGACTATCCGTCTTCGCTCTTGAAGGCGTTCTACTGGAACGGGATCACGCGATTCTGGGACATACGAAGGCCGGCCCACGCAGTCGACGAGGTGCCATTCGAGGGAAGGTCGAAGAAGGTCACCGAGGTCGGGCTCGCGATGTACTACCTGCTGCTGCCGCTGGCGCTGGTCGGGCTCTGGAAGGCGAGATCCCGACGCGAGATATGGATCCCGGTAGTCGCGCTCGCCGTTGCCAGCTCGATCGTCTTCACGGTCGCCTCCGGTACCCGCTACCGGGCGCCGCTCGAGCCGCTGATCGTGGTGCTTGCCTGCTCGGCGGTGGTGCCCGCAGTGCTGCGCCGGCGCGCGGGCTCCGAGCCCGTCCCATCGCCGAGCTCCGAGCCCAGGACCGCGGAGGCCTCGCTGCCCAGCCGCACGCTGTAGTTCGTCCCCCGGTCCTCGGGGTAGATCTGGGTCGTGTTGGCAAGCACCAGGCCGCGAACGCCGGTCCGCAGGGGCGGGATCTTGTCCTGGTATCCGACGGTTACAACCGGCTGCGCGGCCGGCTCCCGGAAGACCCAGCGATTGCGCACCCAATCGCGCGAGAACCCTGGGTTGACCCGGCGCAGACCTGGCTCGTAATGCGCCAGCAGCTCGTCGTAGTCGAGCTCCAACAGCGGGTCGCCCGTGGAGAGGTAATTGGCGACGTAGAGGAAGTGCCGGCCCCCGTAGCGCTCCGGAGCTATGAGGTTGGTCTGCTCGATCAGCCCGACGAAGGGCACTTCGCGATCGGCGATGTTGGTCCAGTAGAAGGGTGAGAAGGGGCGATCGAGCTCGAGCAGCACGCAGAGCGCCTCGTGGTACTCGATCGATGCCAGGCGGTCGAGATAGCCGGGCGCCAGCTCAGCCGCGAGCTCTTCGTCGAGCATCTGAGCGAAGACGTCATTGGGGACCGTCGCCAGGACCGCGTCGTAGCGCTCGCGGCTCGCCTCCGGGTTCGAAGTCGCGGGGATCGAGGCCGCGGCGAAACGAGTCCGCGGCGCCCCAGTGAACGTCAAAACCCTCCTCGGCCGCGGCGATCCGGATCACCGGACGGTCGATGAGAACCTGCGCCATCGCGCCTCTCGATCTCGACGCGTAGCCGCTGCAGCAGCGGCTCCCAGCCGCCGTCGCGGGTAGCCGAGCATCTCCTGCCTGGCCTCCGCACCCTTCATCTGCCGTCGCACGTTGAGCTTGCGCCACAGCCAGGCCATCGAAATGTCGTCGGCACGATCGCCGAACTTGCCGCGCAGCAGCGGGCCCCACACTTTCTGCCAGGCCTGGTGGCCCATCCGCCGACTGTATCCAAGCCTGAGCCGTCTCGGTCTCGAATTTTCGAACATCTGCCTGGCGCTGCAGGAGCAGCGCGGCCAGGCCCATGCGGATCCGCGACGCCATCGAGAGCGGCTTGAAGCGCAGCAGATCGAGCGGGGTGGTGAACGGGTAGCTGCGGCCGTCGGCGAACATCGCGACGCTCGACGGCAGCCATTCGATCGCGTCGGCCATGTCCAGCTCGTCGTAGAGGTCGGCGATTTCCCGGTCGCTCGTGAACAGATGGTGGTAGTAGCGCTCGAGGCGCATCCCGTCCGCGACCTCGAAGCTGGCGACCTGTCCGCCGAGACCCGGGCCAGCGCTCATAGACGTCGCAGCGGTGTCCCTGAGCGGAAAGCCTGTAGGCGCCGACGAGGCCGGTCACCCCGGCGCCCACGACCGCGATCTTCATGTCCGGCCGGCTACCCGCTGCTCAGATGGCTCTGGCTCTCGGACGGGAGCGTTCAGATGCTCGCGCACGAGATAGAGGGGGCGCTGCTTGACCTCGTCGTAAACGCGACCGAGGTACTCGCCGATGATCCCGACCGTGATCAGCTGGATTCCACCCAGCAGCAGCACGACCATCAGCACTGTGGTGATGCCGGGAACGAACTGCCCGGCGACCCTGAATCCGATCGCCACAGGTATCGCGACGAACGCGATCCCCGCGAACAGGAAGCCGAGCAGCGTTGCGGCCTGTAGTGGTAAGTGCGAGAAGGACGAGATCGCGTCGACCGAGAAGCGCAGCATGCGACGTGGGGTGTACTTCGTCTCCCCCGCATAGCGAGGGTCGCGCTCATACTCCACCGTCGCCTGCGTGAAGCCCACCCACGAGCTCATCCCGCGCAGGAAGCGGTTGCGCTCCCGCATTGAGTTCAGGGCGTCGAGGGCGCTCCTGTCGAGGAGGCGGAAGTCGCCGGCGTTGTGCTCCAACCTGACGTCCGCGAGCTTCGAGAAGAGCTTGTAGAAGCCACGCGCGGTCGCCAGCTTCAGCCGCGTCTCTCCGCCGCGCTTGATGCGCACCGCCGAGACCACGTCCGCGCCACGCCGCCACTCGTCGAGCATTTTCGGGATCAGCTCCGGCGGATCCTGGAGATCGGAATCGAGCATCGCGACCGCGTCGCCGCTTGCGTGGTCGAGGCCCGCGGTGAGGGCCGACTGGTGGCCGAAGTTGCGCGACAGCGTCAGCACCTGCACCCGCGGATCCGAGCCGGCAAGTCCGGCAAGCAGGTCAGACGTTCCATCGGTCGAGCCGTCGTCGACGAGAACGAGCTCGAACGGGATCCCTTCGAGGGCGCCGCACACGCGGCGGTGAAACTCAGCGATCGTCTCGGTTTCGTTGAAGACCGGCGCCACCACGCTGAGCAGCCGCACCGCGCTGCGCGGCGCCCCGTCCAGGCCGTTGGATCCTCCTGCGCCTCCTGTCGCCATCAATCGCGATCATAGGAGCCACATTGGCTTCTTGCGACAATTGCTGTGCGGTTTGCGGGGGCAAGCAGCTGGAGCCGCACCTCGAGGTGGCGGGAGGGGCTGGACCGGAGGGCCTGGCGCCGACGACGACCCGCTTCGGCGCCGCCCTCTCCGACATCGTTCGCTGCCGCGGTTGCGGGCACATGCAGCTTGAGCAAATGCCAGCGGAGGCTGAGCTGGCCGACGCCTACGGCGAGGCCGAGGACCTGGCATACGTGGAGGAGGCATCCGGCCAGACGGGCGACCGCCGCCTGGCTGCTTTCCGAGATCGAGCGATGGGTTCCGCGGGGCTCGCTGCTCGACGTCGGTTGCTGGGCCGGATTCCTCCTCTCAGAGGCGCAGGGGCGGGGCTGGGAAGTGACCGGGGTCGAGCCGAGCGAGTTCGCCGCCCGCTATGCGCGAGACCAGCTCGGCCTGGACGTCAGGACGGGAGATCTCTTTGCGGTAGGCGGAGGCGAGTTTGACGCCGTCGTCATGGGCGACGTGATCGAGCATCTCCCCGATCCCGGAAAGGCGCTCGAGCATGTCGCCAGTCTGCTGGCCCCCGATGGGGTCCTCGCTCTCGCGCTGCCCGACGCGGGTAGCCGGCTCGCCCGCATGCTCGGTCGTCGCTGGTGGTCGGTGATTCCGACCCACGTTCAGTACTTCACACGCCGCAGCTTGCGCAGCTTGCTGGAGGACCGGGGGTTCACCGTGCTCCGGGTGCGGACGGCCCCGAAGGCCTTCACGGTCGGGTACTACCTCGGACGGGTTGCCGGCTACAGCGATCGTCTGGCCGGTCTGCTCGAGCAAGGCGCCGGCCGGCTTGGAATCGCGGACCGGCTGTGGGCGCCGGACTTTCGCGATCGGATGCTGATGATCGCCCGCGCGCCCGGCCGTCAGAGGTCGTAGCGCGCCAGGTCCGAGTCGAGCCGCTCGGCGTCGGCGCCACTTGGTGGCGGCGGCTCCGGAGTCTTGCCTCGCTCAGAACGTCGCCAGCGCCGCACTCCGAAGATCAGCGCGATCGCGGCGACGATTACCGCGAGGATCGGGACGAGATAGGCGCTGAGGTCGAAGCCCGAGCCCTGCGGCGTCGCCAGCACCTCTTCTCCGTACTGGGCGACCAGCGCGTCCTTGATCTGCTGCTTGCTCTTTCCCGTCGCGATCAGCCTGCGGATGAAGACTCGCTCGCGATCTGCCTGCGGGGACTCCGAGAGCTCCAGCAGCGTGCCGCAGATCGGGCACATCACCTCGTCCTCGATGTCTGGCAGCGAAGCTTTGGGCTGCTGGCTCGCTGCGCTTGCGGGGCCGGCCATGGCCAGAAGCAGGGCGATCGCGGTAACGACCAAGCGGCCGCTGGACCTCACGATTCGCCCCCGACCAGCGGCGCCACGTAGCGGTTCAAGTACTGCGAGTCGACCGGTCCACGGCGAATCAGCACCAGCTTGCCCTGCGGGCTGACGAGGAAAGATTCCGGGACCCCGGTGGTGCCGAAATCATGGGAGCTGTCGCCGTTTCCGTCGCGAAGCTGCGGATAGCTGAGGCCGTAGCGCTTGACGAAGTCGCGCCCGTCCCCGGTCAGGTCTCGCGTATCGATGCCCAGCACAGCGAACCCCGAGGCGCGGTGCTCGCGGTAGAAGGCCTGCAGTGCGGGCGACTCATCGCGACAGGGCACGCACCAGGAAGCCCAGAAGTTGACCAGCACCCAGCGGCCGTCGTAATCGGCCAGGCTTGCGGTCCCCATGCCGGAGAGGCGCGGCAGGGAGGTGTCCGGTGCCGGTTCGCCGACCTGCACGTTGGCGCCTCCTTTGCTGAGCAAGCCGAAGCCGAGCAGGCCGACCACCGCCAGCACCGCCAAGAAGACGAAAAAGGAGCGGGCACTCACGAAGGCAAGATTAGTGCGGCGCCGGCGCCGGTCAGCATGCTTAAAATTAGGTATGGCGATTCTTAGCCGTCGGCAGGGGACGAGCCGCGGGCGGGGTGCGACCCGCGATCAGTTGATGCAGGCCTATCTCGAGGCCTGGAATTCGCACGATCCCGAGCGGGTGGCGAGCTTCTTTGATCTTGAGGGTGTCTACGACGACCGTGGCGCCGGCGTTGTCGCTCGCGGTCAGGCAGAGATCCGTGACCACGCCGCCTCGATTCTGGCCGCCTTTCCGGATCTCGAGTTCGAGCTCGTCCGGTCCGCCCGCGGGAATGACTGCGTGGTGGGGGAGTGGGCGGCGACGATGATCCACAGCGGTGAGCTGGAAGGGTTGCGGGGGACCGGCCGCAGGATCCAAAGCGCGGGCGTTGATCTCGCGATGCTCGACGGGCTCGGCCACGTCCGTCACCTGGTCAGCTACTACGACGGCGCCGAGATCATGCGTGGGTTGGGCTTGTTGCCGAGACGCGGCTCGCGCCTGGAGCGCGGCCTGCTGCGCGCCGCATCGGTTCTGCCGAGTCGGTCCTAGAATCAACGCTGCGCGGACGTAGCTCACCTGGTAGAGCGCGAGCTTCCCAAGCTCGAGGTAGCGGGTTCGAGTCCCGTCGTCCGCTCTCCGGGCGCGTGTCATGGTAGCCTCTTCGGTAGCTACTTATGGCCGAGATTGGAATCAAGCAGCTGAAGAACACGACCTCCCGGGTGATCGAGACGGTTGAGGGAGGCGAGCGTGTTGTGGTCACCAAGCGAGGGCGACCGGCTGCAGTGATCATGTCGATCGAAGACGCCGAGGACTTCGTACTCGCTCACGCTGACGAGTTCGTTCGCATGCGGCTCTCAGGCCGGCGCGACCATGAGGCTGGTCGTTCGGTGGCGCTTGACGAGGCTTGAGCCGGGAAGTCCAGCTATCGCGGGCGGCAGCCCGGCAGTTTCGCAAGCTCCCCGCAAAGGATCAGACGGCCATACGCAAGGCGCTCGAGAGGCTCGCGACCCGCACCGCGCTCGAGCGAGGCGGTAAGAGCTTGAAGGCGATAAAGGGCAAGAGGGATCGATTCTTTCGACTGCGCGTCGGCGATTTTCGGGTGATGTTTGACTTGGCCGAGGGCGATTTGATCCTCGTCCTAGGAATTGTGCACCGGCGTGACTTGCAACGCTGGCTGAGCGAGAGATGACCGTGGATGAGTCTGAGCTGAGAATCGACCCATGCGTCGAATGGTCCGGTGGCGGTTGCTACCAGCCCCCGACCCTCACTCAAAACCGCTGAACTGGTAGCTGAACTGGTAGCTACGGCGCGGCAGATGGCTTGCCGACCCGGTTTCAACCTATCGTCCGCTCTCCCGCGCCAGAGCGCGACATGGCGCGACAAACTGCGTCAGACGGCCGTCGTCACGACACGTAGGCCCGAAACCCGCTCGAAGTCTGAGGCATTCCGCGTTGCCACGCCCAGCCCATGGGCGAGCGCGGTGGCGGCAATCCAAAGGTCGTGTGCGCCGATCGCTTCACCTCGCTTGGCGAGACTGGCCCAGATGTCTGCATGCACCCGGGCAACGGGCTCCGTGATCGGAATTGCCTGGAGCTCCGCGAGCAGATATTCAACGAACGCCCGTCGACGGGTTCGCCGAGCTCCGGTTGCTCGCAGGGCGCCACGAAGCAGTTCGCTCATCGTGATCACGCTGATGGCGCGCTCTTCGTCTCCCAGACGCTCTTCAATCTGGGAAGCGCTGACGCCACGCTCGAGATCGATCAGCACGTCTGTGTCAACTAAGAGGGCCACGGCTCATCCGGCGGCCCGACTGCCTCCCGCAACGCGCGAACTTCCCCGGCGAAGTCCTCATCCGTTCGCGGGGCCTGGGCGAGCAGATCACGAAAGCGCTCCGCCGAAACGAGGCGCACCTTGGGTGGGCCGATGACGGCGACCGGGGCACCGCTTCGGGTCACTTCAACCTCGTCCCCCGCGCTTACGCGATTCAGGACATCTGAGAAGCGGCGAGCTGCCTCGGTGGCGGTCATCCGTGACATAGCCCAAAACTATCAGATAAATCAGATAAGGGTGATCGGTTCCTACCTAATCGTCCGCTTGGCTAGCCTCCCGGCGCGTGATCGAGCCGCGCCTATCCGTCGTGATCGTGACCTGGAACTGCGTCGGCGAGCTGCGCCGCACGCTCCCCGGGCTGGTCCCGCAGTTGCGCGAGGGCGACGAGCTGATCGTCGCCGACAACGGCTCCGAGGATGGAACGCCGGGGTTGGTTGCGGAGCTGGCGCCGGATGCCCGAGTGATCCCGATGGGCGCCAACCGGGGCTTCGCGGCGGCGGCCAACAAGGGCGCGAAGGCGGCCCAGGGGGACCTGCTGCTGATGCTGAATCCCGATGCGACACCGCAGTCGGGCTTTCGTGAGGGGATCGTCAAGCCCTGGGTCGAAGATCGCGGATGGGGTGCCTGGATGGGGCTGGTCACGGCCAACGGCGGAGCGGAGGTCAACACCGCCGGCAACCCGGTCCACTTCACCGGGCTTGCATGGGCGGGCGAGCACGGCAGCTTCGCCGACTCGATCGGGGCCGGGGAGGTCCCGACTCTCTCCGGCGCCTGTCTGGCGATTCCGCTCGAGCCCTTTCGGAGACTCGGTGGCTTCCCGGAGCGCTTCTTCCTCTACCACGAGGACGTCGACCTCTCGTTGCGGCTGCGGCTCGAGGGACAGACGCTGGGCATCGAGCCCGCTGCAGTCGTCGACCACGAGTACGAGTTCGAGGGGCTTCAGAAGATGCGCTGGCTGGAGCGCAATCGCTGGGCGATGATCCTGCGCACCTATCCGGTCCCCCTCCTGGCGGCGCTCGCGCCAGCTCTTCTGCTCACCGAGCTGGCCCTGATCCCGATCTCGATCGCCGGGGGGTGGGGCCGCCAGAAGCTGCTTGCGAACCTCGACGGCCTGCGCCGTCTCCCTTGGTGCCTGCGCACCCGCCGCGAGGTCCAGGAGCGCCGGACGATCTCGGCGACCGATTTCGCCGCCCTGCTGACCCCCGACCTCGACTCGCCGTTCTTCGGCCGCGCCGGTCAATCGCGCCCCTTGCGCTGGGCTCTGCGGGCCTACTGGCGCCTTGTCCGCGCGCTGCTCGGCCGCCCTACAGCGGCTGCTTCGTCGGCCGGACCAGGACCTCGTTGACCTCGACTCGGTCCGGCTGTTCGAGCGCCCAGATCACCGCGCCGGCGATGTCCTCGTCGCGAAGCGCCCAGTCGGGGGCGCCCGAGTCGAAGAACTCGGTGTCGACCATCCCCGGCTCGATCAGGGTGACGCGGATGCTGTCGTTGTCGTCCATCTGGCGCAGCTGCAGCCGCAGCCCCTCGCCGATCGCGCCGGCCGCGTGCTTGGTCGCCGAGTAAAGCGATCCTGGAAGCGCCCGCCGGCCGGCGACCGAGCTGGTGATCAGGAAGTGGCCGGAGCCGCGCTCGAGCAGGTGGGGGAGGGTGGCGCGGATCGTCAGCGCGACCCCGTAGACGTTGGTCAGGACCATCGATCGCCAGTGCTCGGGCGACTCCTCCAGATAGCCCCGGCCGGCGCCGAAGCCGGCGTTGGCGAAGACCGCGTCGATGCGGCCGAGCTTCGCCAGCGCTGAGGAGACCATCGACTCGACCTGCTCCCACTCGGTCACGTCGCAGGGCAGCGCCAGCGCCCGCTCCTCGCCGCCGAGCTCCTCGGCCAGCTCGGCGATCGGCTCCTCGCGGCGCGCCGCGAGCACCAAGCGGTGCGAGCCCGCCGCCGCTCGCGCGGTCGCGGCGCCGATGCCGCTGCTCGCGCCGGTGATCAGGAGAACCGGGTCGTCCGCCACGGGCGCATTCTTAGCAGGGGCGTGAGGCCTGACCTTGCGATAATCAGCCCCTCCCTTGGATCCGCAGCGCAAACGCAAGGTCCGCTTGGTGGTGGCGCTCGGGGCAGCGGTGCTGCTCGCCGCCGCCCTCGTATACACGTCGTTCAGCGCCTCGACCGACGCCAAGGAGCCCTCGCAGCTGCTCAACGCCGCTCCCGGCAACTCCTACGATCTGACCGGCAAGGTGGTCCCCGGCTCGGTCCGGCATCACGGCGAGACGATCGACTTCCGGGTCGCCGACCGCGACAACCCGTCTTCGAGCATCCCGGTCACCTACTCCGGCACCGTCCCCGACCCGTTCCGGGCCGGGCGCGAGATCGTGCTCACCGGCAGCGTCGAGAAGGGCACCTTCGTCGGCCAGCGCGACACGCTGATCACCAAGTGCCCGTCGAAGTTCTCGACTGAGCGTTCCTCGTGATCGAGCTCGGCCGTGCGGCGCTGGCGCTGGCGCTGCTGACGGCGCTCTTCGCCGCCTTCGCCGCCCTTGCCGGCCGCAACGGCGACCAGCGCTGGGTCGACTCCTCGCGCCGCGCCGTCTACGCCTTCTGCGCCCTGCTCACCCTCTGCGTCGTCGTGCTCTGGTCGGCCTTCCTGCGCACCGACTTCTCCTTCCAGCTGGTCGCCGACTACTCCTCGACCACGACGCCGTTCTACTACCGGATGGCTTCGATGTGGTCGAGCCAGGCCGGCTCGCTGCTGCTCTGGGGCTGGGTGCTCTCGATCGCCTCCAGCGCGGTGCTCTACGCGACCCGCAGCAAGCTGCGCGAGCTGGTCCCCTACGCGACCGCGGTCCTGATGGGGGTCGGGGCCTTCTTCGTCGGGTTGGCCGTGTTCGCATCCAACCCCTTCCAGGAGCTCAGCCCGGCGCCGCTCGAGGGCGCGGGCCTCAACCCGCTGCTGCGCCACCCGAGCATGCTCATGCACCCGCCGATGCTCTACTCCGGTTACGTCTTCTTGACGATCCCGTTCGCGTTCGCGATCGGGGCCCTGATCACTCGTCGCCTCGACGCCAGCTGGATCCGCGCCACCCGCCGCTTCGCGCTGATCGCCTGGACCTTCCTCTCGGTCGGGATCATCCTCGGCGCCAGCTGGTCCTACGCGGAGCTCGGCTGGGGCGGCTACTGGGCCTGGGACCCGGTCGAGAACGCCTCGCTGATGCCCTGGCTGATCACCACCGCCTTCCTGCACTCGATCATGGTCCAGGAGAAGCGCGGGATCTTGAAGACCTGGAACGTCTCGCTGATCGTCGGCGCCTTCTCGCTGGCGCTGCTCGGCACGTTTTTGGTCCGCTCCGGGGTCCTGCAGTCGATCCACGCCTTCGGCGCCTCGACGGTTGGGCCGCCGATCCTGGTCCTGATCGGGATCGTCCTGATCGGATCGACGGTGCTGATCACCTCCCGCCTCGGCGACCTGCGCTCCGAGAAGCGAATCGACTCGCTGGCCTCGCGCGAGGCGATCTTCCTGGTCAACAACCTGCTGCTGGTCGCGCTCTGCGCGGTGATCTTCTGGGGCACCTTCTTCCCGCTGATCTCCGAGCTCTTCACCGGTGAGAAGGCCTCGCTGGCGGCGCCCTGGTTCGACCGCTACGCGACCCCGCTGGCGATCCTGCTGGTGCTGTTCACCGGCATCGGGCCGCTGCTCGCCTGGCGGCGGGTGACCTGGGCCTCGGCGCGGCGGGTCTTCGTCGGGCCGGCGTCCGCGGCCGTTGCGGTTGGCATCGGCAGCGCGCTCCTCTTCGACACGACGCGCCGCCCCTGGGCGTTTCTGCTCTTCGCCTTCGCGGCCTTCGCGCTGACCGCGCTGGCGCAGGAGGTGTGGCGCGGCGCCGGGGCGCGGCGGGCGCTGTCGGGCGGCTCGATCCCGTCGGCGATGCTCGCGGTCGCGGCCCGCAACCGGCGCCGCTACGGTGGCTACGTCGTGCACGCCGGGATCGCCGTGCTGCTGGTCGGCGTCGCTGCCTCCTCCAGCTTCCAGACCAACCGCGAGCTGGACCTCAGGCCCGGCGACCGCGCGACGATCGACGGCTACAAGGTCGACTACCGGCGCCCGACGGTGAACGTCGACAACGAGCGCATCGCCTTCGGGGCGGTGCTCGACGTCAGCAAGGGCAGCAAGCAGTTCACGATCCACCCGACCCGCGGCTACTTCCGTCCCCAGAGCTTCTCCGCGCAGCGGCCGATCTCAAGCTTCTTCGACGGCGAGTCGACCAGCGAGGTCGGGCTGCGGCGCGGGCTCGGCCTCGACTTCTGGACCGCGGTGCAGCCCGACATCCGCAAGGTGATGCGCAGCGCCCGCGACGCCGACGCGCGCTTTCGCGACTTCGCCCGCCCGCGGATGCGAAGCGCGGTCGCGAGCCGCGACCCGGCGCTGATCCAGCGCACCGGGGCGACGATGCAGCAGATCCAGGGCCTGGCGATCCAGAAGATCGCCGACGGATACGTGAACGACCCGCCCCCGGCGGTCTTCCACGTGATCGTCAACCCGCTGGTGACCTGGATGTGGATCGGCGCGATCGTGGCGCTCGGGGGGGCGCTGATCGCGGTCTGGCCGGCGCCCGGGGCGCGGCGCCGGCGGGTCAGCTCCCTGGCGGCGGCGCGACTCGGCCGCGAGCCCTCGCGCGCCTGAGCTCCCCTTGGTCGAGGTCCTGCTCGGCGCGCTTCTCTTCGCCCTCGTGGCGGCCTTCGTGCTGGCGCCGCTGCGCCGCGCGCGCGAGACGGGCGGGGGGGAGGATCCGGAGGTCGCCGACCTCGAGTCGCGCAAGGAGGCCAAGTACCGCGAGATCCGCGACACCCAGCTCGACCACGCGGCGGGAAAGCTCTCCGACGAGGACTTCCGGCGTCAGGACGCCGAGCTTCGCTCCGAGGCGGTCGAGATCCTCAAGGAGCTTGACTTGGCACGGGCCGGGAACGACAACGGTCCCGACCGCTAGAAACCCCAACCGCCGCGTATCGCTTCGCGGCTTCTGTGACCGATGCGGACGGTCGGGAGAATGGGACTGGTCAAACTCAGTCCTGCCTATTCTCTAGCCATGGCGTTGACGGCCGAGGAGCTGATCGAGGTAGCGCCGCATCTGCATGGCTTTAACCCTTCTGGTGAGGCGGAGCGATGGGGCCTTCACCCAGAGGTACTACGGCTCATCGATCGCTTCTTGCAGCCGGGCATGCGGACATTGGAGACTGGCGCTGGCGTCAGCACGATTCTGTTCGCGCTGAATGCGACCCACCACGAATGTGTGTCCCCCGACAGGGGCGAAATGGAGCGCATCACCGAATTCTGCGGCGCCAACGGCATTTCAACAGACCGACTCAACTTCATTTTGAACGTCTCCGAGGCCGTCCTACCGCAGCTCGATTCCAGCGATTTCGACTTGGTCCTGCTCGACGGTAGCCACTCATTTCCCTCCGTCTTCATCGACTGGTTCTACACGGCAGACAAACTCCGGGTGGGTGGCTGGCTGGTCGTCGATGACACGAACATCTGGACAGGTCGAGTCCTTCGCGATTTCCTCTCTTCAGAAGCTGCCTGGGAACTTAGTGAAGAGGTGCCGATGCGTACGGCGATATTCGAGAAGATCACCGCGACGACCGGTGTTGAGAACTGGATGCATCAGCCGTATGTCGTGACACGAAGCTTCCTCACCTCAAGGAATCGAGCAGTTGTGATGCTTCGAGATCGGCACTTCGGGGCTCTCCTCGAGAAGGGACGAAAGCGATTATTTGGCCGGCAGTGATCGCTGACGAGAGCCCCGCACCAACGCCACGGGTGACGCGGCGGCCAAGCAAATCCTCCCCGGTCCACGCCAAGCAGCGCCCGCTACCTGAAGGAGGCCCTCGAAGCTTCTTCTAATCGGCACGGCGTCAGATCGTTGCGCCTATCCTGCCCTCGATGGGCAAAGCGTACGACGCGCTGATCGTCGGCGCCGGCTACGCCGGCACGATCATGGCCGAGCAGCTCGCGTCACGCGCGCGGCAGCGGGTCCTCGTCGTCGATCGCCGCGACCACATCGCCGGCAACGCCTACGACTACTACGACGAGCACGGGGTCCTCGTCCACAAGTACGGGCCGCACATCTTCCACACCAAGTCGCAGAAGGTCGTCGAGCTACCTCTCACGGTTCACCGAGTGGCGCCCGTACGAGCATCGCGTGCTGGCGCGGGTCGACGGCAAGCTCGTGCCGATGCCGATCAACCGCACCACGATCAACGTCCTCTACGACCTCGAGCTGGTCACCGACGCGGAGGTCGAGCGCTTCCTCGAAGAGCGAGCCGAGCCCGTGGAGCACATCCGCACCAGCGAGGACGTGGTCGTCGCCAAGGTCGGGCGTGAGCTCTACGAGAAGTTCTTTCGCGGCTACACGCGCAAGCAGTGGCAGCGCGATCCCGCGGAGTTGCACGCGTCGGTCTGCGCCCGGATCCCGATCCGCACCAACACCGACGACCGCTACTTCACCGATCCGTTCCAGAAGATGCCGGCCGACGGCTACACGGCGATGATCGGGCGCATACTCGACCACGAGCTGATCGAGGTCTCGCTCGAGACCGACTACGAGGAGGTCAAGGACGAGATCGAGTACCACCACCTCGTCTACACGGGGCCGATCGACCGTTTCTTCGACTACCGCTTCGGGCCGCTGCCCTATCGCTCACTGGAGTTCGAGCTTCGCAACGAGCCGACCCCGGACGGCGGGTACCTGCTGCCCGCGACCTCGGTCAACGAGCCCAGCGAGGACGTCCCCTACACCCGCACGACGGAGTTCCGCTGGATGACCGGGCAGGAGCGCCATCCTTCCTCGACCGTGGCGGTTGAGTATCCCCGCACCGAGGGCGACCCCTACTATCCGATCCCGCGCGACGACACACGCGAGCTCTACCGGCGCTACGAGGGCTTGGGCGAGGAGCTCCCCCAGGTCACCTTCGTCGGCCGCTTGGCGCGCTACCAGTACCTGAACATGGATCAGGTCGTGGGCCAGGCCCTTTCGGCTGCCGACAAACTGATCAGATCGCTCGAGCCGGTCAGCTAGCCGACTTCGAACGGACAGTCAGACTACGCTGAAGCTCGCGAATCGTTTCGCTGCGGCCCCAGCCCAGGATTCGTGCGATGCGCAGGAGCTCTAATGGGGATCCGGCGTGGCACTCGTCTACCTGGACCTTGCTGGCCGGGACCAGGATGCCCGGCTGATGTCCGAACAGACGTGAGGTCCATTCCGTCCCTGCGTACCAGCCAAATCGATGCGGATCCGGAGGCGGTAGCGCGGTGATCTGGTCGCGCGGGACCAAAATGCTGGTCGGGTGGACATGGCGCAGCGGAAGGACGCATTGCTTAAGTGCCGAGAGGGTCTGCTCCAAGTCGGACGCGACGACCCCCCCGAGGAGCGCCTCGATGGGCCGATCACGAGTGTCGACGGCCAGGCTCGCCGCGGGCCGGGGTGCGAAGTTCAAGAGGTGCTCCAGCGTGTCCTTTCGCGGCAAAGCGTTGGCGTCGAGAAACCAGACAAGCGGAGTCGACTCGAAGGATGCCCTGCCGACGACGTCGGCCAATGTCTCGTCGGCACCAATGATGACCTTGGTCACTTCCATCAGCCGGGGGGCCGTAGCCCGTCTCGAATTCCTCGGCCAACCGTCATCAGGGCGCGCAGCTTCGAATCGCTGCGCCGCAGGAACGCGAAGAGCCCTCGGACGTAGGTCTTGATGTAGCGAAGGCGTTCGACCCCGCTGAAGCTCGGTCCCCGAAATAGCCAGAGGTGATTGCGAGCGTAGAAGTAGAAGCGGTCGCGGGAATCTGTGACCGGGTCATAGGGACGCGGGGTCCAGTGCCACGCGATGCTTTCAGGAACCACATAGCCGGCTCCTTCTCGCAGAATGCGCCCCGTGTAGTCCATGTCGTCGAGCCAAACGAAGAAATGCGCAGGCGGCAGTCCATGCTCGAGAATCGCTCGCCGACTGATGAGGGTGGAGACCCACGAGGCTGCGCGCACGAGTCCGAGGCCCACAGCGGCGGCTTCAGCGAATTCAGGCCTGCGATTGACTCGGAACCATGGGAGATTCATCGGATGCAAGGTGCCGTCACGCCAGCGGACCACGCTGCAAAGCAGACTCGGCTGCCGCGGGGCGCGGTCGAGCCCCTTGAGGAGGAGCTCGAGGCAGTCGGGTTCGGCGAGCGTGTCGTCGTCCATGAGCCAGACCCACTCATAGCCCTGGTCGACAGCCCACTCGATTCCACGCCCGACTCCGCCCGCCGCGCCCAGGTTCTCCTCCAGCCGCAACGTCTTCAAGTCGCTACGCGCAGCGAGTAAGTTGGCCGTCCCGTCAGTGCTCGCGTTATCAACCACTAGCACCTGATCCAGTGAACGTGATTGGCCCTGCACTCGATCTAGGCACTCAGCTAGCAGCTCACGCCGGTTATGGGTGACGACCACGGCGCACACGGTCGTCGCCCCCCGCCCGCTCAACGCTAGAACTCCAGGGTCGCGGCGCTCTCGGGGTGATAGCGATTCGCGAAATATTCGGCACGGCGACGAGTCGTGTCGCCTCGCGGACGAACGAATTCAAGCAACGGCCTCGAGAGCCACCACGGGCTCGCAAAGCTTTCGAAGTGCTGGCGGTAGACACGCGAGAGCTCGCGTTTCGAGACTGGGGACCTAGAGGACAGCCCTTGCCCAAATCCTGCCAAGGCATGGGGGACCGCCCTTAAGGCTTTGGGATCCTCACGGATTGCATCACGAGTGTGAGTCGCCAAGAGCGCGAACAAGGCTTCCCACGCGTCACGAGCACGGAGCAGCTTTGCGGCGATATACGCGAAATGCCGCGCATTGAACAAATAAGCAGAAGACGAGATGTAAGAGAGGTAGTCGGGCTCCGGCGCCTTCATGTGTACCGCGACCACCTCGGGTAGGTGTAGGTGGCGAAAACCATGGTCGAAGAAGCGAACCATGAACTCGAGCTCGTTCGCCCAAACGAAGATGTTCGGGTCATATCCATGGAGCGCGCCGAGCACCTCGCGACGGATGAGAACTGCGCATCCCCAGAAACTGAGAAGCCCGGTCCGGTACACCAGGTCGAAACGCACGTCCGGATCGAGCGAGCTCCCCACCCCGAAGGACACCAAGTCCGCACGGTGCTCGTGTGCGGCGGCGATGGCGCGTCCCAGCGCGTCGGGGGGGAGATAGCAATCGTCGTCGAGGGCGAGAACGAATTCGCCGCGGGCGGCGGCGAACCCGTCGTTGAAACCACTGACCCCAGAATTCTCGCCGCGGACGATCAAGCGGACGTCAGGGAACTCTGCCTCGACCATCGCTGCCGAGCAGTCCGTCGAAGCGTTGTCGACGACGATGAACTCCAGCAGCTCGGATTCGTAATCGATCGCCTGCATACGCCGCAAGCTCTCGCGCAATTCGTCGCGCCTGTTGAAGACAAGGAAGACGATGGTCACGGAGGGCCTGTGCTCGCGCTCGCTCAACTGGCGGCTGACCTTGTCGGCTCTAGCGGTTTGCGATGGCACGGTTCCGGCCGGAGCACGATAGCTGGGCACTTTGTGGCGTGCGACGATTCGAGAAGCGCATCGCGGCTGGCTCGCGCTGACGTTTCCGAGCCCAGGGGGACTGCGCCGTGGCATGTGGTCCCGACGCTACGATCGCCCCGTGGGCGGCCGCAATCTCCGCAGTCAAGTGGCAGGAAGGCTTCGGAGAACCGTCCAGCGGGCCTTTTACCGAAGCCGGGTAGTCAGGAAATCGATCTCGGCTGTGGGCTGGCATATTGAGCGCGGCCAAACCGTCCCGGGAGCCCTGGGTTTGGAGAAGAGCGCAGCCCCCGATATCTCGCACCTAACCATCTTCAGCGAGGTAGCGGACGGCCCGGTTCAACGTGAGGAGGCCCTGTTTCTCTACTCGCTGCTGCGGGTCGTCAGGCCTCGAACCGTAGTCGAGATTGGTTTCCTGAACGGTCGCAGCGCGCTCAACTTTCTGTGCGCGCTCGATGCCGGCGCACACCTCTACTCCTTCGATATCAGACGAGACGCTGCGTTGCACGCGCTCGCGACCTGTTTGGTCACGATCCTAGGTTCACGTTTCGCATCCGCTCACAGGCCGAGCTGACACCTGACGACATCGACGGTCGCAAAGCTGACTTCGTCTTCCTCGATGCCTCCCACGAGCTTGACTTGAACCGCATGACTTTCCGACGACTGTTGCCGCTGATGGCCCCGAACGCGATCTTGGCAGTGCACGACACCGGCACGGTCCCCGGCCACTTTGTGCTGCCGGGCCATTATTGGCACGAGAGCAAAACCGGCTGGCTTGACGACGAACGGGAGGTGATGCCCGACGAGCGAGCTTTTCTGAACTGGCTGCTCGACGAACATCCCGATTTCTCTCAGGTCCATTTCCATTCGCGGCGGACGGTGCGCTGCGGGATCACGGTCCTTCAGCGCTCGGCGCCCCTGCCACGTCCGCCCGAGCCCGACCGAGTCTCCAGCGGTTGACCTCGTGAGAGTGCTTACGGTGGGAAATCTGTATCCGCCGCACCACTTCGGCGGATACGAGATCCTGTGGCAGTCCGCGGTCGACCACCTGCGCGCCCGGGGCCATGACGTCCGCGTCCTCACGACCGATTCTCGCACCGTAGCGCCCGATGCAGAGAACGAGAAGGACGTTCACCGCGAGTTGCGCTGGACGCTGCGCGATGGGCGGTTCGAGCCGCTGGGCCTACGTGGAAGCCTCGACCTCGCGCGCCACAATCACCGCACCCTGGAACGACACCTAGACGAGTTCCGTCCTCAGGTGGTCAGTTGGTGGGCGATGGGCGGCCTGACGTTGGGACTGCTCGACACCGTGCCGCGCCGAAGCCTGCCGGCAGTGGCCTTCGTAATCGCCGAGTGGCTCGACTGGGGTCGATGGGCCGACCCTTGGATACACGGCTTCCGCGGTCGTAGATCACTGCTAGTCCCGGTCGTCGAAGCACTGTTTCACATCCCGGTGGAACCGAAGTACGCCAAGGCGGCGCGGTATGTGTTCGTCAGCGAGCACACGCGCCGGCACGCCTTGTCCCTCGGACTCGGATTGCGCGACACGGGAGTCGCTCACGCGGGAATTCACCCGGACTTCCTCGACCCTGCGCCGGAAACTGCTTGGGAATGGCGCCTTCTCTACGTCGGACGTCTGGACCCGAACAAGGGAATTGACACCGCTGTCGAGGCGATGCGGCACCTGCCCGCGCGGGCGCGGCTGGAGTTGATCGGGGGCTGGGACAGCGCCGAGGAGGCGCGCCTGCGAAGGCTCGCATCGGATGCCGGCGTCAGCCGAGCGGGTGCACTTCGCCGGCCAGCTTGGGCGGGGCGAGATAGTCGCGGCGTACGGACGTGCCGACGCGGTCGTGTTCCCGGTCCGTTGGGAGGAGCCGTGGGGGCTGGTTCCACTGGAAGCGATGGGCAGGGGGTGCCCCGTGGTCGCCACCGGCCGAGGCGGGTCGGCGGAGTACCTCCGCGACGAACACAATTGCCTGCTGTTTGACGCCGACGACGCCGAGGCGCTGGCTGCAGCGCTCAGCCGGCTTGCAAGCGACGACGCGCTGCGTGCTCGCCTGCGTCGTGGCGGCCTGGAGACAGCGCCGAGATACACGGATGAGGTATTCAACGGTGCCGTGGAGGCGGAGCTGACTCGCGCCGTGGGCCGGTGAAGGCGTTATGCAGAGCCGTCACTAGGATCGTCCGACCGTGACGAGGCGTCTGCTGAAGCGGATCGCACCCCGCACGAGGCTGAAGCGCCTGCTGGACCGGATTGCACCTCGGCGCAGGCGAATGCCAAGGCTCCTGTGGAGCTTGGGGAACCGGTACGGCTATTCGGTGGTCGCTCACGGGCCGGTAAGCCCAATTCCGCAGATACCTGAAGCCGAGGACCCAATCTGGTCGCGACGCAGCTCGTTGACCGGCGTCCAGTTCGATCTCACCTCACAGCTTGCGTTCATCACGGAGCATCTCATGCCGTACATCCAAGAGTTTGATCGCGATGTCCGGGGACGCGGGTTCGATGTTTGGAACAGGCTCTATAAGGGTGGAGATGCCGAGGTGCTCTATTCGCTGCTGCGCCACCTGCGGCCGAAGCAGGTCCTGGAGATCGGTTCGGGCAATTCGACACTTGTCGCAGGCGCAGCGATGGCCGCGAACAGGCGCGATGGATCTCCCGGCGACCTCGTTGCCGTTGACCCGACTCCGACGGTGGCCCTGGACACGGAGCTGACGCTCCGCAAGGAGGGTGGAGCAGCAGGCTGGTTGGTCGAGGTCGCGGGACGCGAGACGCCGATCGACGGGCTTACACGTGTCGAGCGCGTCGACTGTCGGGAATTTCCTTTCGATCGCTTCGAGGCGCTACAAGCCGGAGACGTCCTGTTTATCGATACCAACCACGTAGTCAAGCTCGACAGCGAGGTCAACTGGCTTGTCCTTGAGGTGTTACCGCGCTTAGCGCCTGGTGTCTGGGTTCATTTGCACGACATCCATCTTCCCTACGAGTATCCGCAGTACTCCTTTTTCCTCGCCGGATTTCTCACGGAACAGTATTTGCTCCAGGCGTTCCTTACCGGTAGCGCATGGCGGGTCGAGGTTGCCCTGGCGGCCTTGTTTCGCGATCGGCACGATCAGCTAGTCGAATTGATCCCAAGCCTCAAGGAGGATGTGGACCCTGGGGTGCCTCTGCCTGGCGTGCCTGAGTTCAGAACGTGGATTCCCTCCGCGATGTGGATTCGCCAACCGGGCGAGTAGCTCCCCGCTCCCGCCAGACCTAGCTCCGCCCGTTGTCCCCTATCGCGACTCGGGCGCGAGAGACCTCTTAGGCTCCGCGTATGCGTGTCCTGCACGTCGGTTCCGGCTTTCGTCCGCTGCGAGTGGGTGGGCTCGTTGCGTACATCGAGGAGCTCATGCATGAGCAGGTCCGTCGGGGCGACGACGTGGCGTACTTCTTCTCCGGGCGCTACTACCCCTACCTCGGCGGACCCCGCCTCAAGCGCTGGAGCCGCGATGGTGTGGCGATGCTGGAGGTCGTCAACTCTCCCCTGTACGACCACGGCCGCCAGCCAGAGCTGGAGCTCGATGAGCCGCAGACCGAGCGTCTCCTCGAGCGCGCCATCCAGCACGTGCATCCAGATGTTGTCCATTTCCACGAGCTGGCGGGGCTCCCGTCTTCACTGCTCGAAGTGGTTCGGCGCGCCGGGACGCCGTCGGTGATGACGCTCGCGGACTACTTCCCGCTGTGCTCGTCGTTCAAGCTCTTTGACTCGGAGGGCCGGGTTTGCCTGCGGCGCGAGGTCGGTGCCGACTGCGTGGCCACGACCGCCGCCGACCCGCGCCCGCCGGGATTGCTTCACGAAGCCACCGTGAGACACGACCTCATCACACGACGCGCTTTTCGCCGCCTGCCAAACAGGTTGACGCGCCGGCTCGCGCGCTCAGCTGGATCCCGCGTCCAATCGCCTCCGGCTGCCAGCCCCGAGGCCTTTCAGAACCGCCGCGAGGTCAATGTCCAGCGACTCAATCGCGCCGACCGGCTGATTGCCATGTCGGAGCGCGTTGCCGAGATCTACTCGTTGCTCGGCGTCGATCGGAGCAGGATGTCCACGATCCATCTGACGCTGACGCGCATCGAGCGTCTGCGCCCACGCCGCCAGAAGGGCGACGGTCCCCTGGCGTTCGCGACCGTCGCGGGGCTGTCGTCACACGCGAAGGGGTCTGAGCTGCTTGTCGACGCGGCGCGGCTTCTTTCCGATTCCGTCCCGCCTGGAAGCTTCCGGCTGATCGCGCTCGGGCCAGTCGATCCGGCCGTAGCGGCGGAGGTCGAACAGCTGGAGGAGATCGAGGTCGGTGCCCCTGGCCCGTTCACCGATGACCAACTCGACGCTGCCCTCGACGAGGTCGACGTGGGCATCGTCCCGTCGATCTGGGAGGAGGCCTATGGCTTCGTGGGTCCCGAGTTCCTCGCGAAGGGAGTCCCGGTGATCGCCAACGCGATTGGCGGCATACCGGAATACACGCGGGAGGGCGAGACCGGCTGGCTGAACCGCTCCTGCTCGGCCCCCGAGCTGGCACGCATCATGCGTGACGTCATCGAACATCCCGAGCAGGTCACAGAGCTCAACGCAAAGATCCTCGCCACACGCGAGACGCTCATCAAGCCCATGGACCGCCACGGGGACGAGATCGACACGGTCTACCGCGAAGCCATTTGCGGGCGGGCTCTGGCAGCCAGGGCTCGTTAGCGATACTGCTCGAGTCGCCGCCGCGGCGCCAGCGCGCACCCGTGCACAAGCGTCCAGCGAAAAAGCGCCCGCGAAGCCTCGTCTTGCCGGAATCCCGCCCGAGCGAGCCGAATGCAATAACGGACCCCCGAGCCCGTCAGATTGAGCATCCCGACCATGACGGTTCGCCAGCGGCCGTAACGACGAAGCATCCACGCATACGCGCATCGCTGCCAGTGCAGAGCCAGTTCATCGTCACGCCAGACTTGGCCGGTGGCTGCCGACTCCTCGTGATCGACGATCGCACGTGGCTCATAGCGAGTGGCCCAACCCGCCTTCTGCATCCGCCATCCAAGGTCGAGGTCCTCGGCGGACATCCACTGGTCTTGGTCAAACCCGCCTACTTCATCCCATGCCCGCCTTCTGGCGACCAGAAACGCCCCAATGGCCCAAGGGACCCGGCGAGCGCGATCCGCGTTCCAGCCGCCGAGCAATGCCAGCCGGTCGGCCAATTTAGCCCCTACGAGGCGGGGGCCCAGGTTCTGCGCCAGCGTGGCCATGATCGTTGGAAAGGCCCAGACCGAATGCTGGGTTTCGCCGTTTGGCAACACCAGCCGAGGAGCCAAGATGCCCGCGCCCGGGTCCGCTTCGCCTGAGGCGAGCATTTTCTCCAGCGCCCCGGGACGGAGCGCAATGTCAGCATTCGCGAAGGCGAGCCATGGCGAGGTGGTTTCCTCGGCCACGAAGTTCACGGCTTTGCCGTAGCCAAGGTTTTCGTCGGTTACGATCAGCCGGGTCCAGCCATGGCTTTCGTGAACCATCTCGACCGACCCATCCGAGGAGCCGTTGTCGACGACCCACACCTCTGCCAGACCCGTCGTCGCGGCTGACACCAACGAACGCAGACAACGGTCGAGGAGATCGCGAGTGTTCCATGAAACGACAGCGACCACGACCGGCGCATCGCCTCCGGGTTCGGCGTCATGCGAGCTCACCGGCGGCAGAGTAGCTCCGATGCTCGGTGGGCGCGGCTTCTGATCATGGCTGACGATTCCGACGTGATCACACCAAGCGCTCCTGGTCCCGCTTCGCGGCTCAGAGTCTTTGACTTCGGCAATCGGCGAGCTTGCGGCGGATGCGGCATAAGACAACGCTTACCGCTGGCGGAGCGGAGGCCCCCCGTTACGCGGGACCGTCAACTCTGAAGTCGAGCACCACCCCGAGGAGAATCCGGGACCGGAGACTAGGAATGAGCATTGATATTTCCGTGGTGATCCCGACCCTCGGGAGGCGGGATCGCCTTGTGCGCACGTTGCACGCGCTTGAAGAGCAGACAATTCCGCCCAGTTCCTTCGAGGTCATTGTTGCCAGCGATCCGTCCGGCAAGGAGACCCGTGATACGGCGGAGTTGGTTTCACGCAGATACTTGTTTCAGGCCCAGCACCTCGTCGTATCGAGTCCAGGAGCGTCGGCGGCCCGAAACGCCGGCTGGAAATCGGCAAGTGCACCGATCGTGCTGTTTCTTGGCGATGACATCCTTGCTTCTCCCCGCCTCCTCGAAGCCCATCTCGAATGGCACTGGGAACGCGGAGGGCCACGAGTGGGGGTTCTGGGGCCTGTTCAGTGGGCCTCCGAAATCAATACGACGCCCTTCATGCGCTGGCTCGAGCGTGGGATTCAGTTCGACTACCCCTCGATCCGAGGTGATGCCGCCAGTTGGTTCAATTTTTACACCGCCAACATCTCGCTGCCGCGCGTGTCGCTGGAACGCGTCGGCGGCTTCGACCATCTGCATTTCCCGTTCCTCTACGAGGACCTCGACCTGGGATACCGGCTTCATCGACTCGGATTTCGCCTGCTGTATAACCGGCAGGCCCACGCTGAGCACCTTCATCCGACGACTGTTTCCGAATGGCGGGTCAGAATGGCCGCAGTGGCTACTGCCGAGCGTCAATGGGTCTCCCGATACCCGGAGCTGCCCGCCTATTTCCACGACAAATTCGTCGAGGCCCAACGGCAACCCCTGGCACGTGGTCGAGGTCGAAACCTGATCCGATGGATACCGCCAAGCCTTCCATTGATCGGACGGAAGGCATGGCAGAGCGCCGATGTCTTCTATTTGCAGCAATTGGCGCCGGCGTTTCTCGACGCTTGGGCCTCGGACGAGATTCATGCTCAAGGCGACACGTCGGCCGTACGCGACCCGCGCGCATAGATCGTCCCCTCGACCGCGACCAGACCCGAAGCCCTGGCTGGCCAACTGCAATCGAGCAAGTACTGGGGACTGCGATCCCGCCCCGGATCGAGGTTAGGGACACCCCGTCGACTCGCACCGGACTTCCGCGACCGTATGCTGGTCATAGCCCGACTGGGGTCCAGCCACTAACCGGGGCCGCCCCGGTCGCCGTGCATCTAACATCGCCTCGTGGTCGAGCAAACCACCGAGAGCGCGGAGGGACCCGCGATCGACGAGCAGGCCATCGAGAGGCGCCGTGCCGAGATCGGCCCGGGCGGGCTCCGGGGCCGTGTCGCCCGCGGGACGGTCGTCAACTCGGTCTTCATGCTCAGCGTCAACGCCCTCACCTTGGTGCAGGGACTGCTGATGGCAGGCTTGCTTGGCGCGCAGGAATACGGGCTGTGGGGCCTGCTGGTGATCAGCTACGGCACCTTGCTCGCACTCGCTGCGGTCGGCTTCGACGACAAGTACATACAGCAGGATCACCCCGATCAGCAGGCGGCCTTCGAGATCGCCTTCACCTTGCAGTCGATGCTGTGTGGGCTCTTCACATTGATTGCGATCATTGCGGTCCCGCTCTTCTCACTCCTCTACGACCAGCCGCGCATCTTGGTGCCGGGCCTCTTGCTTGCGCTTGTTATGCCGTTGATCGCCCTTAATACCCCAATCTGGATTTTCTACCGGCGGATGGATTTCGTGAAGCAGCGGTTGCTGGGAAGTGTGGTGCCGGTGGTGACGTTCGTGGTCACGGTGGGGCTCGCCCTCTCCGGGATGGGCTTCTGGTCGTTGGTCATCGGGAGCCTCGCTGGAGCCGCGGTGTCCGCGACCGTGGCGGTGATCGTGTCCCCGTACAAGCTGCGCTTTCGATACCAACGCGGCAACCTGCGTGAGTACGGCACGTTCTCGTGGCCCCTCCTCATCGCGTCGATCAGCGCGGTTGTCATGTTTCAGGTGCCGCTGACCCTGGCGGCGCGGTCGTTGGGTGCGGCGGCCGTGGGGGCAATCACGCTCGCTTCGCAGATGACCCAATACACCCGGCGGGTTGACACTATCGTCACCCAGACCCTCTACCCGGCGATCTGCGCGGTCAAGGATCGGCGCGATCTGCTGTTCGAGTCATTCACCAAATCGAATCGACTCGCGATTCTTTGGGGCTTTCCGGTGGGGGTCGGCGCGGCGCTCTTTGCGGACCCGGCAGTGCCCATGGTCCTCGGCAGAGATTGGACATTGGCGGTCCCGCTTGTTCAGGTACTCGGCCTGAGCGCGGCACTCGACCAGATCGGCTTCAACTGGACCGCATTCGCCCGGGCGCGGGGCGACACGAAGGTGCTCGCCGTGGCGGCCGCGCTGTCCCTGTTTGCTGTGCTCGTCGTCGGACTGCCGCTGATGCTCAGTTTGGGGCTGGACGGATTCGCGATCGGGATCGGCGCGGGCACCCTGGCCAGCCTCGCGGTGCGGATCGTCTATCTCACGGATCTGTTTCCAAGACTGCGCATGGTCAGGCACGTGGCAGGAGCGATTGGGCCCACTCTTCCCGCGGCGGCTGCGATTGGTGTGGAAAGGGCGATCCTCGGCAGCAGCGACTCACCGCCGCGCCTGCTTGCTGAAGTTGGCGTATATGTCGGCATAGTCACACTCACTACGGCGATAACGGAGCGGTCCTTGATGCGCGAAACGATCGATTACCTCCGGAGTCCGGCAAGCCGGCCAGCGCAGGGGACCGCATGACCTCGATGTGGAAGCAGTTTCGAGCACCGGCCGGTCCGATCGTGCGCTTCATCCAGCGGTTCCAGTACGCGCAGAATCGCAAGCGTCGCTATGGACCAGGGCCGCGGGCGCTCTCAGCAGTCCGAAAATGGCGACTCTTGCTTACCCATCCTCACGCCAACATCCAGTTCCTGGGTCCGGTCTATATCGGTCCGGGATTCAGCTTGCACATACCCGGCTCCGGGGCCTTTGTGATCGGTCCCAACGTCGAGTTTCGGCGAGATTTCCGTGCCGAGATCGAGGGTGAGGGAACGATCAGGGTGGGCGCGGACACGTCTTTCACGTACGGCGTGGTGCTGCAGTGCACCCAGAAAATCTCCGTAGGAAGCGGATGCGCGCTGGCGCGGGGTGTCACGATCGTCGACGGTCAGCACCGCTTTCGCGACGCATCACTTCCGATGCTGAATCAGGGCTACGACTGGCACCCGATTGAGATCGGCGATGATTGCTGGCTGGGGGCGAATTGCGCCGTCATGGCCAGCATCGGGGATCGCGTGGTGGTTGGTGCCAACTCAGTTGTCACTCGCGATCTGCCTTCATTCACCGTGGCAGTGGGCGCGCCAGCCGAGGTGGTCGATGAATTCGGGCCCGGGCAGAGGTCGGAGTTGGGGACCCGGAGAGGCGAGAGCTAATCCAGATACTGAATGTTGCTCACCGGCCGGTGGCCGGCCGGGGGCGAGCCCGGTAGGCGCGATGGAGAGCCCCTCTTCGACGCGGCCGAAGCGCTGCGATCGAATTCAGCCAGGGCGGGCTCTCCAGCCCCCCGGGTCCATTGCCGACTAGGAACCGGCGCCCGGCCCAGGTGACGCGAAATCCGGCGCGCTCGAGCATCATTCGCATCCCCGCGCTGTTGACCCGCCACCAAGTGTCGTCGTAGGGGGCGAGGCGCGCGGATGGGATCGGACGGGTGATCAGGTCGAGGAGCGGATCCAGGTTCTCGACCAGGACCAGTTCGCCGTCGCATACGGAGCGCATGTGTTCCAGCGCCCGAATCGGATCCCGGAGGTGAAGCAGCAGCGCCCCGCACCAGACGACATCGAACCGGCCGTGCTCCTCCGGGTCGAGGTCATAGACCGATGCGCACCTACGCTCAACCGACGATCCCAATGCGGCCGCCGCGTAGCGGAAACCGTGGCCCCCGAGGGTGCCCTCCTCGCGAAGCCTTTGGGGACCGCTTTCCCTCCAGTCATACGGCCAATCGATGGCATCGGGGTCTTCTACGTCGAGCGCGATCACCTCCGCGCCCCCTCGGCGCTCCATCTCGAATGCCCAAAAACCGTCGAACGTGCCTACGTCGAGACAGCGTCCGCCGTCGATTTCGTCGGGCCACTCGATGTGTCCAACCGCGTCCCGGGTATCAGCAAACCCCGGCGTGGTTTCGCCGGGCAGATCGATCGTGTGGTACCAGGCCTTCGGACGAGTTTCAGCTTCCATGGCCGGGTATGTTGGCAGCCGCTCAGCGGGCACGGCGGAGAAGGGCCCAAAGCGATCCTCCGATTCGCGCCGCATAGGCCGCGTAGGCGACGGCGGCCAGCCTGTGGCCTACCGATCCGGATATCCGGTCAGGGGGGACGCTGTGCCAGGCGAGCGCGGCACGAAGTGAGATGAGGGGACGCGGATGACGCCATGCCACGTGCCCCACGCCGAGGCGCCGCATGAGCTGAGCGGCGCCGTAGCCGTGAAGGAATGCCCGCCGCAGAACGGGGCCGAGCGTGCGTTCCGCGCCGTGTCGCACGATCGCGGACTCGCAATACGCCAACTCGAATCCGGACCGCTGCGCTCGGATGCAGAAGTCGACATCTTCGCCGTAGTTGTAGGCCGGATCCTGCCCACCCACGGCGTTGAAGGCGGATCGCTCGACCATCAGGTTTGCGGTGGTTGCCCATCCCTGGGCCACCGTCGTCCTCTGGTTGAAGCGCCAACACGCCTCGAACTGCTCGATCGAGTTCGGTGGGTCTTGGGTCTCCATCTCGACGGGTCCTGCAATCAGTGGGGCTCTTCCCCGACATGCCAAGAGCTTGCTGAGCCATTGCGGCGACGCCGTGCAGTCCGCGTCGATGAAGGCGAGAAGATCCGCGCGCGCTGCCTTGACCCCCGCGTTTCGAGCCCTCGAGCGGTTCGGCATTGGTTCGTATTCCACGCGCGCCCCGAATGATGCGGCGAGCTTTCCGCTGTCGTCGCGGGAGCCGTTGTCGACCGCGATCACTTCGAAGCGGTCCGGGTCGAGGTCCTGGGCCCGGATCGAGCTCAATAGGGCCGGCAGTGACGACGCTCCGTCACGCACCGGCACGATGACACTGATCTCGGGCATCACCAATGCGTCGCAAGACACGGGATCAACAGACTGACGTCAAACCCCAGCTTCTTGATGGACCGGCTGGGCGAGGATGGCGGCATGCGGATCTCCCTTGAGCGACGCGACGAAGGACGCGCGCGCCTCCTCGCTGCGGAGCAATTCACGGTTTAGGTGACCTCGGGGATGGCCCGAACCTGGAGGCATCCAAATCCGCTGGGGTGGTCGTGAGAGCTGGAAGCCCGCCGACTCGACAGCGCGAACCAAGCCCGCCAGGTTCATCTTCCACCACCACGGCCGGCCAACGCCCTCGAGGGCCGCGATCGGTCGGCGTGGGTGCGCGATCGTCAGGCCGAGATTGAAGTTGTCGACCAGCAGAAGCGAGCCACGGCATACCGAGCGAACCCGCTCCAGGGCCCGGATCGGGTCGCGCAGGTGCATGAGCAGGCTGCCCACGTAGACGAAATCGAATGCGCCGACGGCGTCCGGGCTCAGGTCGTAGACGCTCATTTCCAGGCGCTCAACCGAAGAGCCCAGTGCGTCGCGAGCGATCTCGAATCCGCGCCCTCCATCCTTTCTCCGCCCGAGCGCCTCGACGACGCCGTCGGTGCTGTTCACGGGCCAGTCCCATGCCAATGGATCGAGGATGTCGATCCCGATCGTTTCGCTTGCTCCGCGTCGCTCCATCTCGAACGCCCAGAAACCGTCGAACGTCGCCACATCGAGGCATCGGTTGCCCTCCAGTGATGCCGGGAATGGAAGCTCGGCAACGATCTTGCGGGCGTCGAACCACCCCGGTGTGACCACCCCCGGAGCCAGCTCCAAGGTGTGGTACCACTCGCGCTCGAGGGTGCCACTTAGGCCCGTTGTGCCGGCCTCCATCGGCGCGACGGTAGCAACCGGGGGTCGGCCAGGCTCCATTTGGGGATTGCGACCGGCGGTCAAGGCCCCTTGTACTCTCTCGCTGGCGTGAGTGTCCGCCCCGCCAATCGGCGTAGCCACACCGATCTCACCGGTGAACCCACCGTCAGAAAGGAGTTGGCTCCGGCGCGCGTGATGCTCGTCTGCTCGGGCCTGGACCATGCGCGGCGAGGTTTCGAGTCATTTGCCAGAGAGGCGTTCGAGGTCCTTCGCGACGAACCCCTGCTCGACCTCGAGCTCGTCAAGGCCAGCGGTCCGCACGGAGATCGTGAGCGATCGGTTTGGGCTCTTCGCCGCAACCAGCCGCTGGCGCGGGCACTCGGGCGTGTCTGGGGCCGGGGCCACGACGGTTCGCACGTCGAGCAGCTCGCCTTCGCCCTCAGCCTCCAGCCTCACATTCTGCGGCGAAAGCCGCAAGTCGTCTACCTGAGCGAGTGGTACACCGGCAAAGCTCTTTCCGCGTTGCGCCGCATCAACCGACAGGACTACGCCCTGGTGTTGTCCCATGGGTCGATGGTCCCGGAAGGCTTCGAGCCTTTCGATCGCGTGCATCAGCACACCGCCCCGGCGCTCGACTACGTGCTCGCAAAGGGCGCCGATCCGGCAAGGCAAACTCTGCTGCCGGTTGCTTTCCAGTTTCCGGGATCCGTGGAAATCCCCACCGACGAGGACGTTCGCGCCTTGCGGCGGCAGTTGGAACTGCCCCACGATCGGAAGGTCGTGATCAGCGTCGCGGCGCTGAACCGCCACCACAAGCGGCTCGACTACCTCATCACTGAGGTGGCGCGCTTACCGGAGCCAAGGCCCTACCTGCTGCTGGTAGGCGAGCCGGAGGGGGAGACGCCCGAGCTGATGGCGCTCGCGAACGAGCTGCTGGGTGAGGACGGGCATGGGTTCCGGACGGTCCCGCGGCGCGAAGTGGACTTGCTGCTGCGCGCCAGCGACCACTTTGTGCTCGCCTCGCTCGGCGAGGGCCTGCCGCGCGGGCTGATCGAGGCAATGGCCCAGGGGCTTCCGTGTCTGGCCCACGACTACGCGGTTGCCGAATACGCGCTAGGAGGGCACGGTCGGCTAGCTGATTTCACGGTGCCGGGAGCGCTCGCCGGCCTGCTCGAATCGGCCCTGGGGGAAAGCCGTGACCCCGCCCTGGCGCGAGAACGCCACCGTTTCGTATATGAGAGCTTCAGCTGGGATCGCCTCCGGCCCCAGTACGTCGACCTCCTGTACGGCGCTGTCGGACGAGCGGACTTCAGCCGGAACAATCTCTAGGTAAGAGACTTCAGTTGCCCCGCTGAAGAAACAGGAGCGTCGGCGTTCGGGTGCAGGTGCGGGCGATCTCCGCCGCATGTCGGCCGATCGATTCGTGGAGAGCTTGCGTCACCCACGGCAGGTCCCCGCCGTAGTCGTGGAAGGCGACGATGCCCCCCGGTGACAGGCGCTCCCAAACGCGCTCGAAGTCGGAGCGCACGTGGTCGGTGTCGTGGTTGCCGTCCACGAAGGCGAAGGCCAGCCGTTCGGTGGGCAGCTCGACGTGGGCTGAATCGCCAGCGACCACCACCAGGTTCGAACAACCCTGGGTGACCTCGTCAAACACATCGCGTTGGTCGCGATCCCCGACGATGTCGGCGTACAGATCCGGCATCGGCCAGCCGTCTTCTGTTTCTGTCCGGTCGAAACCGATGTCGAAGACGTCCACCGTGATCACCCGTTTCTGCTCGGCATTGCGCGCAAACCATCGGCAGAGCTTGACCGTTCCTCCTCCCAGCAGCGACCCGATCTCGAGTACGTCACCGTCGACCAGGTCGAGCCGGTGACGCTCGATCTCCTCGAGGAGAACCTCATAGCCAAGTGTGTCTGTCCATCGCGGAGGAGGGGCAAAGCCCCATCTGCGAACGAACCCGCGAGTCTGCCGGGCGTCAGCGAGGCGTTCCCGCAGTGCGTGACCCATCCTCAATTGAGCTCCCGAGCGCCCATCGCGCGGCATGTTGCCAAGTTCGCGGTCCAAGCGAGCCGGCCGATTGGCTCCTCGAACAGGGGGTCGATCGCTTCGGATACCGTCCTCCGCCGTGGCCCGCAGGCTTCGTCGATTCGTAGCAGCCCACCGACGCAACCCGCTTCTGGGAAGACTGGCTCGAGCCTGCTGGGCGTACCTCGAGGCATATCGCAACTTCGATTACGACTCCCGCACCAACGGCGAGGCTCGCGTGCTGCAGGCTCTGGGAAAGCTTCGCCCCAGCTGTGTTCTTGACGTGGGTGCGAACGTGGGTGACTGGACGGCCCTAGCGCGCGGCGCCATGGCAAACGCGGACATCCACTGCTTTGAGCTCGTACCCCAGGTGGCTGCTCAGCTCGGCAACAGGTTCGCAGACGACCCGAGGGTGAAAGTCAACTCATTCGGCCTGGCCGAGCGATCAGGCGAGGTGCAGGTTGTGTTCCGGCCCGATTTCACCCCGGTCTCATCAATGCTCGACGTTCCCTTGGATTTCGCTTCCGATCTCCGCAAGGAGATCATCGACGCCGAGGTTGTGACAGGCGACAGCTACTGCTCGGAGAACGGCATCGAGCGGATCGACTTCCTGAAGATCGATGTCGAAGGCAAGGAGCTCGACGTGCTGCGGGGGTTCGAGCAAACCCTCGCGGCGGGTGGGGTGCGCATAGTCCAGTTCGAGTACGGGCAGGGCTCGATTTACACAAAGGATCTTCTGCGCGACTTCTACGAATACCTTGAGGGCTTCGGCTATGTGCTGGGGAAGGTCTACCCGCGCTATGTGGACCTTCGTCCCTACAGCGCATTCGACGAGGACTTCCTGGGACCGAACTATCTGGCAGTCGGGCGGGACGACTCCGAGGTTCAGCGCTTGCTCCGCTAGCTCCCTTCCGGAGGCGATCGCACGCCCGGAACTGCGACACGCTCGCACGCGTGCTCCTACGGCAGTATTTAGCTAGAGCGGTATGGGCCGATCAGCGACGAAGCAGCCGACCTACCGGTCTCCGCCACGAATGACGCATCCGACCTAGACGTCCGCGCCACGTGTCGAGAGGGGGCAGCCCCATCGCTTCGCGCCAGGTGTCGGTTCGGTTGATGTTCGGGAACGGTTCGTCGGGAACCGGAACGCCAAGTCGTTCACACAAAGGCGCCCAACCGTCTCCCGGGTGCCACTCAAGCAGGCGATTCACAGGCACCTCCGCTCGAACCTCCGCGTTGTGACGCTCATATGCCTGCTTCGCCAGCTGCTCATCGAAAGGGGCCGGCGTGAAGCGCGTCTCGAACACGTCCAAGATCATGCTGTACCAAGCCTGCATTTCAGGAGTCCATTTCGCGACCTCCTGCTCCCCCATTTGTCTCGTGAATTCGATGATCGTCGCGTTCGCGCTGCGGAACCATTCGTTTGTTGTGGCCCTTGTTGAAAGCAGGACGAGGGAGTTGGGATAGGCCCGATGGAGCTCGCGCCAGAACGACGCTCCTGGCCAATCCACCGTAGCCGTGTACCCCCGGTAGATGTCGTCCCAGTCTGGCTCTCTCCCACGCACGGCCTCATGCCACAGTGGCACATGGTCGAGATGCCGAGTGCCGAGTTCGTTCGCGTTGTAGCAGGGCGCTTCTAGCAAGCGCTCGAGCGCGAGCTTCAGAGATGCCGTGCCGGTACGGCCAACCCCGGCTCCGACTACGCGCAGCCCCATCCGCGGACCCCGCCGCGAGACGTTGATCTCTTATGACGAAATGCCCCTGGCGGACTCATAGCCGGCGCAAGCCATATTAAGCGACGCTCGCCGGCGGAGGGCCCGTTGGATCGGGCCTCTCCTGAAGCACGGGGGACGACTCCGAGGTTCAGCGCTTGCTCCGCTAGTTCCCTTCCGGAGACGACCGCAGGCCCGGGACCGCGACACGCTCGCACGCGTGTTCCTATCCTCTTCGGCTCATGGACGGGTACGACACGCTTGTCGTGTGGGTGGGCTACGCCGGTTCGATCATGGCCAAGCGCGTGCCTCCCAGGACGGGCAGCGTGTGCTCGTCATCGACCGGCGTCCCCACATCGCCGGCAACGCATTCGACTACCACGACAACATGGCGTTCTCGTGCACAAGGTACGGCCAGTCGTGCGTCGCCAGGCGAAGCTTCCAGACGCCGGGGCGGCGCGCCGTTGCGATCTTGCGCGATGGTGACTTTCGAGCTCTCGCTGTGAGGGCGAGGTCGAAATTTCTCCGGCGTCGCAGATCCTGATGCGCCTCTCGGTCGTGATCCCGACGTGCGGGCGACCCGAGTTGCTCGCCGACTGCCTGCAGAGCCTTGCTGATCAATCCGAGGGCTTCGCCGGCTTCGAGGTCGTCGTCGTCGACGACGGCTCGCCCGATCCCGTCGAGCCGGTGGTCCAGACGTTTGCGCGCCGGGGACTGCGCGCCTCCTGCGTACGCCAACCGCAGAGCGGGCTCAACGCGGCGCGAAACCGCGGCGTCGCCGAGTCGCGAGGAGAGATCATCGCCTTCCTGGACGACGACACGCTGGTCGCTTCGGGCTGGGCGAGGGCGATCGCCGACGGGTTCGCTCAGACGCACTGCCAGGCTCTCGGTGGGCGGATCACGCTGGGCCTGGAGGGGGAGCTGCCGCGCTGGGTGACGCAGAAGCGGCTCAGCTACCTCTCGGAGTACGACCTCGGACCCCACCCGCTTCCGATCTCGGGTCCGCCGCTGCCGTTCGGCGCCAACTTCGCCGTGCTGCGCTCGGCGTTGCCCGGGTCGCAGCCGTTCCGGCCCGGGCTTGATCGGGTCGGAAAGACGCTGGTCTCCAACGGCGAGATCGAGCTGCTGGGCAGGCTCCTTGCCATCGGGCTGCAGATCGTCTATTGGCCCAACGCTGAGGTGGTGCACCGCGTCCCCTCCGAGCGCCTCACCAAGCAGTGGTTTCACCGGCGCGCCGTCGCCCAGGGCGTGAGCGACATCCGCAGCCAGCCTCCCAGCGCGGTCCCGTATCCGCTTCGCCTGGCGCGCGAGGTCGTGCGGGCGGGGCGCGCGCTGCCGATCCTCGCGAGGCGACTGGGCGAGGGGAGGGGAAGCTTCGACGCGCTGCTTTGGCTGGCATCCTCCCGCGCCCGCATCGCCGAGCTGCGACGGCTGAACGGTCACATATCGTCCTGAGGGCTGCGCTGCGGCGCATAGCGCGGCCAGCCGCCGCGCCAACTCATCCCAGGCCCGCCCGTTGCGCTGAATGGCCGGTAGCTTGCGATAAGCATGGAATGGCGCGCCGTCGTTCGATCTGGCTAATAATTTGGTTGCCGTTTAGGGCAGGGGCCAAGAGCGGCGCATAATGAGTGTCGGGCAGCCGCCTGCATGGCTGCGGAGTACGGATCAATGAGCGACAATCCTCGTTACGCGACCCTTCGGGACTATTTGCGCGTTCTTCGCGATCAGGCGTTCGTGATAGCTCTGATTGCCATCGTCGCCGCAGCGGTCGCGTACGTGTATTCCTCCCGGCAGCCCAAGGTCTATAGCGCCAGCGCCGACATCGGGATTCAGGACGTCTCGCAGCAGCTGGCTCTTCTGCCCGGGGGGTCGGTGAGCCCGAATGTGCCCGCCGAGCAGACACCGCAGGGAAGGGCGGCGACCATCCACGAGCCCAAGGTGGCACGAGAGGTGAAGCGCGAGCTGGGTGATCGGGTTTCGGCAAGGCAGATCGAGGCCGCCGTCGGCAGTGCGGTGGACCCATCCTCGTACCTGGTCAAGGTGACGGCAATCTGGAGCTCGGGCCGCTTTGCGACGCGACTTGCGAACGCATTCGCCAAAGCGGCGGCGAAGGACATCAATCGCAGGGGGCGTGCCCAGTTCACCGAGACACTGGGCAACCTGCGGCGGAGAGTGAATCGCCTCGGCGAATCCCCCGCTGATCAAGCGCAGCGCTTTGCGTTGATCGAGCAGATCAGTCGGATCGAGTTCTTGAGCGGCAGCTCGCAATTCGCTGACGTGGTCAAGCGGGCTCAAGAGCCGGGGGCGCTGGCATCACCGCGAACCAGGCGCAGCACCATGCTTGGGCTCCTGCTCGGACTCGCGCTCGGGTTCTTCGTCGCTTTCCTGCGCGATTCACTCGATCGTCGCTTGCGTGGGGGTCGCGAGATACAGGAGCAACTCAGCCTCCCCCTGCTGGGACACGTCCGAAACGACGCCATGGGCCAGGTGGTGCGCAGCGTCAACGGCCACGCCGGCGAGTTCGCTGAGGACCAGGAGGCGTTCAGCATCCTGCGGCGCAACTTGGAGTTCCTCTCCGTCGACTCCCCTCTGCGGTCGATTCTTGTCACCAGTCCACTTGCAGGGGAAGGAAAGTCGACCGTAGCTGCGTCGCTCGCCTGCGCATCGGTGATCGCCGGGAAGCAGACGCTGCTGGTGGAGTGCGACCTGCGGCGCTCCAGCCTCGCGCAGCGGCTTGGGTTGGCCGCATCGCCCGGTCTGACCGATTATCTGGCCAGGCGTGCCGAGCCGGCGGAGATATTGCAGACGGTTGAGCTCGCTCCATCGCAGAACGGACGGAACGGACCGCTGCCGTTAGATCGCCAGAGCACATTGGTCTGCATCATGGCCGGGACCCCCTCGCCCCAGCCGGCGGAGATGTTGGGATCCGAACGCCTCCGCGAGTTCCTCGAGGCCGTCACGTCAACGTATGAGGTGGTGGTACTCGACAGCAGCCCGCTGCTCTCGGTGGCGGACACGCGGGAGCTGCTACCGCAGGTGGACGGCGTGCTGGTTTGCATTCGCTCGCTGCAGACGACGCGGGAGCAGGCGCTGGCGGCCAAGACAGCGCTCCAGCACTATCCCGAGCGCCCAACGGGCATCGTCGTCACAGGCCTAGGCCATCGCGATGCGGAGCAATACGGCTACTACGCAGCGTATTCGTAAGCCGAGGGAAATTTGCCGGGGGGCCCTAGCGGTGAGCCGCAGCAGATTGTGCCGAAGCCAGGGTTCGCTCGTGCATTTTATTTGCATGCCCCTGACGAAGCTGGTCTTTTGACGCCTCGCCTTGTCTATCGCTTTCGCGCTTTTCTGGCCCGCCGACGATGAGCGCGAAGGCCACGGCCAGCAGAAGTCCGTTCCGGGGGGTGAAGAGCACGTCGTCGAAGAGGTTCGCCACCACGTAGGCGGTCAGCATTGCGAAGGCGAGCGTCGCCGAGCGCTTGAACGCCGATCGCAAGCCGAGCGCGAAGACCGCGATAAACGCTAACCCGCCCAGGGCCCCCAGCTCGACCAGCTCGTCGAGAAAGACGTTGTGAGCGTAGTAGACCGGGTTCGCAGGGTCGGGGTTCAGGGTCCCATATAGGCCGGGGCCGACGCCGAGCAGAAGATGGTTGGGTAGGAGGTCGATGGCCTGGCTCCAGAGAGCTACCCGGGTTCCCGACGAGGTCGTCGAAGTATCCGAAGCGGTGAGCAGATAATCGCCAAACGAGCCGTGACCCCCTGGGATCGGAACGACCGTGAATATCAGGAACATCTCGGCAATCACGGCGAACATCCAAACTGGCCTGCGCTTGATGCCGAGCGCGATCACGCCCACAAGCGCTCCGATCCATGCCTGGCGGGAGAAGGTCACCAGCAGGGCGGCGGTGATCAGCACAATGAGGGCAAGCTGCAAAGCCGATCCGGCGGGGGTCGGATCCCTTCGCTCGCGCCGCAGCCAGAACGCCGAAACAAGGCACAGCATCAGGTACTGCCCCGCCATCGGCGGCGACATGAACGGGAAGATCCCCCGCAGCAGGCCGAAATCGTTGACCACCCAGTTGATCGTGCTGATGTTCGCTGCACGCTCGCCTGCGAAGGTGGCCTGGACACTGCGCAGCCAATCGATCACGCTTTCCTTGCCCTCTCCGAACTGAACGAGGAACTGGATCAGGACCGCGAGCGCTGCGATCGCCCCGCTCCATACCACTGCCCGGGCAACCTGCTCACGTGAGAGCCGACCGGCAAAGAGCGCCGTGCCGAGGGACCAGGCAAACCAGCCAAATAGAAACAGGTAGAGCAGGCGGCTGAACGAAGTCGCGAGGTCTACGGAGGCGGCGGAGGTGTAGATCCCGATCGCGACCACCACGGCGAAGGTCGCCACTGGGAATACGCCCCGCATGCCGTGCAGCGAACTGCGCTGGCGGGTCATCAGCATCAGCCCCGTGAACCCGAACGTGGGGATGGCCAGGAACAGCGAGAAACCACCTACTGTGGCGGGGTAGAACATGAACGGCAGCGCCACGATGAGACCTAAGGCCGTGCGCTCCGGGGCGGCCGCGGCGATGATCATGAAGACCGGGGTGAACACCACCGCACCGGCCAGGGTCCAGTAGCCGTTTCCTGCCAGATAGCCACCGAACGCCGCGATCGCCACACCGCCGGCCACTGGCCAAAGCTCGAATGTCCGCTTGCGCCAGCCCCTGAGGTGCGCCAAGCTCGATGGTCGCACCGCGCGTATTGCGTGTTCTCTGATCGTCGTGTCCATCACGAGGCCGGTTCTGGGGCCTGCCGAGACCAAATCATGCTGACATCACCCTGCCTGCGAGGCGCCGCTCGCCAGCCTGACGCGATTCACGAGCTCGTCCCAGGGCGTGGGGTCGCGTTGCAGGGCCAAAGCGGCGACGCGCGCCGCTTTAAGGCGCTGACGTTGTTGGGGGTTTGGTTCCGCCGCTTCGCGGACCGCCTGCGCCCACTGGTCGGGGCTCTCTGCCACCCTGCCCATCTGCCAGCCCAGGCCGCGGAACGCTGCCGGGGTCCCGATCACCCAGACCCCCGCCAGGGCGTAGTACAGCGCTCTCATGCTGGTGCCGGCGAGGCCGCTCGTCGGCATCACCACAGCAGCGCTGCGCTCGAGCAGCGGCCCGATCTTGTCGACGAAGCCGAGGGCGCTGACGCCGGGGTGAGTGCTGAGGCCGAGTCGGTCCTCTTTCGTACAGTCGCCCGCGATCGTGAGCCGGATTCCGGGCAGCTGTTTTCTGATCGCAGGCCATACCGTGACAAGAAAGTCGCGCAGCGCCCCCATATGGGGCGGGAAGCTGAGGGTTCCCACGTAGAGAAGCTCCGGCTCAGCGCCGGCCTCGTTCCGTTCGGCCCGCCGTCCCTCGAGCGCCAACGCCGCTCGTTCGGTGGCGACTGGAAGTACGGAGGGCAGCAGCTGCAGAGACGAGCCCGGTGCCACAGATTGCGCCCAGCCCAGCTCTTCGGGGCTGGTGAACAGGGAGATTTCGCAAGCGCGGATCGCGCCTTCCTCGAAGCGCCGCAGCAGCCGGCTCTGGACATGGAGGTGGACCCGCCGGGCGCCGGTTGCGTGCGCGGCGGTGTCAGACAGATGACGCCATTCGAGATTGTGAAAATCGATCGCTCGCACGACCGTTGCGGGCAGCGGCGCCAACTGCGGCACCAGATATGAGTGCGAGGCTATGGCGACGTCTGCCGTATTACTGTCCGTGGCGCCGCGCGGATACTGCTCGACGATGGCGGGGCGCAGGGTCAGCAACGAGCGAAGCCGGTCGGCGGTTTCGATCGGCCTCGACTCCACTACCTGCCAATCGACTGTCGCGCCGCGCTCTTCCAGCCGCTCCGCCATCGCCGTTGCCCGTTGCGAGCCACCGTGATCGAGGCCTCGTTCGAACGGAGCAACCATCAGAGCTCGCAGCGGATGGGCCGATCCCATGGCGTGAACCTAGATGATGGGATTAGGTTGGCCGGTGAGGGAGTCTGCGTTCTGGTCGCGTCACACCGCGGGCTCGGAACCTTCGCGGCGGAGTCAAACCTTGCCTATCGTCAGCCCGGCGTTCAGGGGCGCGCAAGGCGCAAGGCCACCACATGTGGCGAGAGTTCGACAGATTGGTCTTTAACACGCGTCAGCAAGCGCTGGCCGGACGACCTTCGAGCAGCAAAGATGAACCAGTGACCCGCGTCGTCATCGCCCACGATTTCATGGAGACTTACGGTGGGGCGGAACGCGTGACCCAGGAGATTGCCCACGCCTTCCCTGAGTCGCCCGTGTACGCCATAGCCGGCCGCTCCGAGGTTGCACGGCGAATGGGAGTCGAAAGCCGATTTCGAACTCTGCTGCCGCCCCGTCGCCGGGTGCTGAAGCACTACAGGCTGGCGGCGCCGCTTCTGCCGATATTGGTGGATCGGACGCACCTGCCGGAGGCCGACGTCCTTCTCACATCCAGCTATGCGTTCGCGCTTCGATTCCGAACCGAGAACGACGCTTTGCACGTCTGTTATTGCCACAGCCCACTGCGTTTCGCGTGGACGATGACCGACAGCTACCGGCTCGAGCGCGCGCGCGGCCGGCTCAGCGCCGCAGCTTTCGACGCGCTCTCATCAGCGCTGCGAAGGGCAGATCGCCGAGCGGCGGAACGAGTCGACCATTTTCTGACCCAATCCCCCTACGTCGCGGAGCAGATATCTCGTTTCTACGGTCGGGAAGCCGACGTGATCGGGGCCCCCGTGGACTGCGAGATCTTCAAACCCGCGCCTGGCGGCGGGGGGCCCGATGACTACTACCTGTTCTGCGGACGCCTCGTGGAGCCCTATAAGAAGGCTGCGATTGCGATCGATGCGTTTCGCGACCTTCCCCATCGCCTCGTCGTCGCCGGGGACGGGCCTGCACTCGAGCGCCTTCGTGCCGGTGCGCCGCCCAACGTGGAGTTCACCGGCCATCTCGAAGACAACGAGCTCGTGGACTTGATGCAGCGGTGCCAGGCCCTCGTGTTCCCGAGTCGGGACGACTTCGGGCTGCTGCCCCTCGAGGTCATGGCGTGCGGCCGGCCGGTGCTGGCTTTCGGGAGCGGCGGTGCCAAGCACACCGTCGTCCCAGGAGTGACGGGGGATCTCTTCGAGACCCAGACAGCCGCTTCGATCGCGGCAGCCATCACGCGCTTCGATCCCGATTCGTACGACCCGCGTCAGATTCGCGACCACGCGCTCCAGTGGGATCGGCATGTCTTTCGTCGCCGCCTGATCGAAGCCGTGCGGAACGCATGCCGGTGAGCGCATCGCCGTTCCATGATCCAGGGAAGGACGGCTCGCCGCGCGTGCTCGTCCTCACCCCGGATTACCCGCCGAGCCGCGGCGGGATTCAGCTGACCATGTCCAGGCTGGTGGCCAACCTCCATGCCGCCGAAGTGAGGGTTGTCGCCTTGGGCCCCGAATCGCCCCGGTCGATTCGAAACAGCGGCGACGTCGTACGCGTACCTTCCGCCGGCGGACGCAGGCATCGCATTGGAGTAGCCCGGCTCAATGCCGTGGGCGTGGCCCATGGGTTTCGTTTTCGACCGGACGTGGTCATCAGCGGCCACGCTGTCGTCGCCCCTGCGGCCGCGGTCATCCGTCGCTCGCTCGAATCGAAGGTGATCCAATATCTGCATGCTGACGAGGCACGGCACCGGCCGGGCCTGGTCAGCTCGGCGCTCCGGCGAGCGGATGCGGTCGTCGCCGTGAGCCGGCACACGAGGAAGATCGCACTGGAGGCGGGAGCGAACGCCGACCGAGTCCATGTCGTCCATCCGGGTGTCGACACACCCGCCACCGGCGTCGCCCACCGGAATGAGGTGCCGACGGTCGTTACCGTCTCCCGCCTTCGGGAGACCTACAAAGGGCACGATGTGATGATCCGAGCTCTTCCTCTGATCAGGTCTCGGATCCCCGGCGTGCGCTGGGTTGTGATCGGCGACGGGCCCCTGCGGAACTGGCTCGAACATCTCGCCGAGGCACAGGGCGTCTCCGATGCGGTGCTGTTCCTCGGCCAGATCCCCGATTCCGATCGGGACGAATGGCTGCTGAAGTCCAATGTCTTCTCGATGCCCAGCCGAACGCCTGGAGATGGAATCGGCGGCGAGGGATTTGGAATCGCCTACCTGGAAGCGAGCGCCCGCGGGCTGCCTGTCGTTGCGGGTGCCGCCGGAGGGGCAGCTGACGCCGTGGTCGACGGTGAGACGGGTCGCTTGGTCGATGCCCGCGATCACGTTGCGGTCGCCGCCGCGATTGGTGACCTGCTCGCCGACACGGACCTCGCGGAGAACCTGGGTCGCGCAGGCATGCGGCGAGCAGCGGCTTTCACGTGGCAGCGTCACGCCGCCGCCGTCGAGGCTCTCATCTTCGAGATGAGCAGCCCGTCGACCAACGAGGAAGGAGGGATTTCGGCCCGTGTGCGGCATCTGCGGCGCTAGTGGTCAAGACGGCGCAAGCGCCGTCTTGTTGATGAACGCCGCCCTGGAGCACCGCGGTCCGGACGACGAGGGGGTTCACGGCGACCCGCGAGGTGGGATGACGCTGGGCGCCCGCCGCTTGAGCATCATCGATGTCGAGGGCGGCCATCAGCCGCTCAGCAACGAGGACGGGACCGTATGGGCGGCGCTGAACGGGGAGATATACAACCATCCTGCCCTGCGCGAGCAGTTGCTTGACCGCGGCCACCGCCTTGCCACCCGGACCGACACCGAGGTGCTGGTTCATCTCTACGAGGATCACGGCGAAGACCTCGTGCACGCGCTGGAGGGCATGTTCGCCTTCGCGATCTGGGACGCTTCCGAGCGGCGCCTGATCCTCGGACGCGATCGGTTCGGGGAGAAGCCGCTCTTCTACCGCGAGCGCGAAGGGTCGCTGTCGTTTGCCTCCGAGCTCACGGCGCTGCTCGCCCCCTCGGGTTCGCCAAGCGAGCTCTCGCCCGAGGTCGTCGATGCCTACTTCGTCCTCGGCTACGTTCCAGGGCCCGCCTCGATCGTGCGTGGGGTCTCGCAGCTGGCGCCCGCGTCGCTGCTCGTCTGGGAGCCGGGCAGGCGCGCGCGGACGTCGAGCTACTGGAGCCCGCCGCTCGAGGTGGACGATCCGCCGCTCGACTACGACGAGCTCGTGGGGGAGACCGAGACCGTCCTGCGGCGCGCCGTACGTAGCCGCATGCTGTCGGACGTGCCGCTGGGGGTCTTTCTGAGTGGCGGCGTGGACTCGACCCTGGTTGCAGCGATCTCGGCGCAGGAGTCAAGGCATCCCCTGCAGACGTTCTCGGTTGGGTATGACGTCGGCTCCGTCAACGAGACGCACCGGGCCCGTGAGGTCGCGGAGACGATCGGGGCCGAGCACCATGAGCTGTGCCTAGGGGTGGATGACGTCGCTGGCGGTGCGGCCTCGGTGTTGGCGCGACTCGATCAGCCGCTTGCCGACCCCTCGCTGCTTGCGACCCACGCGCTCTCCGAATTCGCCCGCGAGACCGTGACCGTCGTGGTCGGGGGCGAGGGCGCGGACGAGCTCTTTGGCGGCTATCCGCGCTACCGCTGGCTTACCCGCGCCCATCGCCTCGGCGGGCGGGTACCGCGGCCGATCGCAGCGCTCGGCGCCGCGGCGATCAAGCGCGGTGCACCCGGTCGCGCCAAGCGCCTCGCCGACGTGCTGGAGCCGAAAACGATGCTCGAGCGCCACGTCGACTGGGTCAGCGACGGGCGGCGCCACCTGACGCCGACCCTCTACGGGCCCAGGCTCGGCCGCGGCCAGCGAAACGGGTTGCCACAGCTACTGAGCGACGATATCGGGGAGGAGGAAGGGACCGTCGCCGGGCGCTTCCTGCGCCTCGACCAGCGGCGCTGGCTTCCCGACGACGTGCTCGCGAAGGCCGACCGCGCAAGCATGCTCGCCTCGCTGGAGCTTCGCACCCCGTATCTTCATCGCGAGCTGGCCGAGCTCACTGCGCTGGTTCCGGCGAGTCAGCACGTCGCCCGGCCGGGCAAGCGCTTGCTTCGAACGATCCTCGATGATCGCCTCGGCCTCAGCTCGCCGCCGAGAAAGACCGCCTTCAACGTCCCCGTCGCGGAGTGGCTTCGGGGCCCGCTGGCGGGACTGCTCGAGGGTCAGTTGCGTGACGGCGCTCTGTTCCGGGACGGCTGGTTCGAGCGGGTCGGCGTCGCCGATCTGGTGCGCCAGCACCAGTCAGGGCGGCGCGACAACAGCGCGGCGCTGTGGCCGATCCTCACACTCGGAGTTTGGCTCGATGCCCAGCACGGGAGGGAAGCCGGTTGAGGGTTCTCTTCGTCAACCAGACGGCCCAGGTGAGTGGAGCCGAGCGATCGTTGCTCGAGCTGCTGCGCGGGTTGCCGCGCTCTGTCGCCCCTGAGGTCGCCTGCCCGGCGGGGGAGCTCGCGCAGGCGGTGGTCGACCTCGGAGTCCCAGTCCACCAGATCACCGGCACGGACGTCAGCTTCCGAATCCACCCGCTGCACACGGTCCGGGGGGCTTGGTGGGCGGTTCGCGCGGCGCGAGAGCTGCGTCAGATCGCCCGCCGCGCGGGCGCCGATGTGATGCACGCGAACACCACCCGGGCCGGACTTGCGGCTGTTTTCGCGGCCCGCACCGGGGGCCCGCCGGCGATCGTCCACATCCGCGACTGGGTGCCGCACAGCCTGCTCTCCACCGTTGTGCTTCAGGTGCTCGACGCCGGCGCCTCAGCGGTGGTCACCAACTCGCGCTTCATCGCCTCCGAGCTGCCCCGCGCCGCGTCTGAGCCCGTGTCCATGTGGTCCACAACCCGGTTGACGCGACTCGTTTCGATCCCGCCAGGATCGATCGCGCCACCGCCCGTGAGCAGCTTGGGTTCGGGGAGCGCGAGCTCGTGCTCGGCGTCGTCGCTCAGCTCACCCCCTGGAAGGGCCAGGACGACGCGATCCGCATCCTCGCCCGGCTCCTGCCCGAGCACCCGGACATGCGTCTAGTCGTAGCGGGCTCGGCGAAGTTCACGGCGCCCAGCGCGCGCTTTGACAACGCCGCATTCGAGCGGCGCCTGCGCGAGATGGCGGCCGAGCTTGGGGTGAAGGAGAAGACCCTGTTTGCCGGCGAGTGCCGCGACGTCCCGCAGCTGCTCGCCGCGCTGGACGTCCTCTTGGTGCCGTCCTGGCGCGAGGCCTTCGGCCGGATCGCGCTCGAGGGGATGGCGATGGAGCTGCCCGTGCTTGCGACGAGGGTCGGCGGCCCGGGGGAGATCGTCCGCGACGGGCTCGACGGGCTGTTGCTGCCGCCGCGCCAGCCCGATGTCTGGGCCGGGGCGGTGGCCGAGCTGGTTGCCGACCCGGGGCGCCGCCGCGAGATGGGGCGGGCAGGGCGATCGCGGGCGCTGCAGGAGTTCACTGTGCAGCGCCACGTGAATCAGGTGGCTGCGGTGTATGACGCCGTCCTCAACGGCCGGGATCACAGAAGAGGACTCAGGCGGGCCGCCGTTCAGTGACCGGGCGGGTGTTGCTTGCCCTCGTGGTGGCGGTAGCGGCGGGCGCGCTGATCGTGGCGCTCGCCGACCTCCAGCCCCATTCGCGGGAGGTCAAAGTCGGATTCAACGACAACGCCGTCACCGACCGGGTTGCAACTCCCACTCAGGTGGCGAGGCTCCTGCGGGCCGTCGGCGCGCGGATCGACCGCGTGCAGGTCAACTGGACGACCTTCGAGCCGACGCCGGGCAGCTACCGGTTCGCGCCCTACGATGCGATCTACCGCAGTGATCTGCGGAGCGGAATCCGGCCGCTTTTCATCTTCGCCTACGCACCAGGCTGGGCGGCAGCCCCCGGCTGCGACGCCGCTCGTTTTCACTGCCCGCCCGGTCCGCGCCGCTTCGCGGCGGCCGCACGCTCGGCGGCGGCCCTCGCCGCTCGCTTCCCCAGGCTTGCCGGAATCGAGATCTGGAACGAGCCGAACACGCCGTTCTTCTGGGCCCCGGGCGCCGACCCGGGCGCCTACGCGGCGCTGCTGAAGGCCTGCTATGCGGCGATCAAGCGAGTTGATCCGTCGATAACCGTCGCCGGCGCCTCGACCGCCAGCACGCCGTTCTCGAGCGGCGGTTACATGCGACCGACCGACTTCCTCGCTGCCCTTTACCGGGACGGCGCCGGCGGCGATATGGACGCGATCTCCCTGCACGCCTATCCCGACCCCGGAGACCTGAGCGCCGAGTCTGCGGCCGAGGAGGTCGAGGCGGTGCGCAGCATCCGCGATCGGCTCGGCGGCGAGCGCACCCCGCTGTGGGTGACCGAGACAGGCCTCTCCACCACCGGGCGCGACGCAGTCCCTGACGCGGTCCAGGCCCTTGTCCTGCTGCGGCTTTACGAGAAGCTGCGCGATGAGTCAGGCGTCGAGATGGTGCTGGTCCACACCCTGATCGATCCACCGCGCGGGGCCGCGGACGCCGAGACCGGATACGGGATCGTCCGCGACGACCTGCGCCCGAAGCCGGCCTACTGCTGGCTCGGTTCGGCCTGGGGCGGACGCGGCTGCTGAAGCGGCTCGGGCCGGTCCGCGTAGGGCAATAACTGCGGCTGTGACCCCGCAGCGGATTGGCTTTGGTCAGAGGACGCTCTCTGGCATTTGCACCCAGGTACGTCCGCCGCGGATGTGCCATAGGGCGAGCAGATAGCGGAGCATCAGCTTCGGGCCGTGGACGCCGCGCCACCAGTAGCGGCGCCAGCGCGCCTGCGGAGGCAGCCCGTACATCCGTACGAGCCGTGCACGGGGTGGAAGCAGGGCGCGGCCGACGAAGTCCCGCCATCCATCCGGGGCTGCCAGTAGCCAGTCGACGAAGGTTGCGTTCGCGGTCACCTGATCGGGCTCGCCGATCACGTTCCAGTTGGCGAGCTGGACGGCGGTACGCATCCGCCAGCTCGGGGCCTCCGGTTTCGAGATCAAGGCGCCTGCGGGTATCCCAACCAAGCCCTCGAGCAACCATGATGTTGCCGTCAGTGCCTCGCGGATTTCCGGATGCCGGGCTGCTGTCCCGTCGAGAAGCGGTGTTTCCATCTCTCGCCCGTACTGATCCCACCACGTCGCGATGTCTCCCGCCAGCCGTAGACCCAAGAACGAGTCTCGAGCGTAAACGAGCAGCAGCGAGGCAAGTTCGTCCTCAGGCCGTGCGCGGCGGCCGTCGCTCGTTTCTGTGCTTTGAGCCAGCATCTCGTGCGAGAAGTTCGTCTCATACCAATGAACGCGCCAGTGAAGCTCTACCGGGAGCAGGCGGTCTTCATCGTGGGTGAGGGCCTGATGAAAGAGCGGCACTCCATCGCGCTGGTCGAGATCCGGTTGGATCGAATACCCGAGCGCCTCGATAGTGCGGACGGCGAGATCGAGTTGATCTGCTTGCACCAAGAAGTCAAGATCGACCATGACCCGCATGCCGGGATCCCCGTACAGCTTGCGTGAAAGCAGCGGCCCTTTGAGGGGAATTGCCGGGATTCCGGCCTGCTCGAGGTCAGCTTGGAGCTTCAGCGCCAGCGTCTCCGCCACTCGGCCACGCCGGGCCGTGAGCGGCGCCGCCCGGTCGAGTTTCTCGCGCAGCGGGGTCGGGATGGAATTCGGTGCGATCTCGGCCAGGCGGGCGTACGCCACAAAAATGACGTTCTGCCGTCCGAGGAGCGTGGACAGCGAATCGAAGTCGACTCTGTCGGCGAGCTCTTCGATGCGATGCCGTTGACGGTCTCGCCGTTCCTGCGTGCTGGAGAGGAGGATCGTCAGCTCTTCCTCCGCAGTGACGCCGGGCCGATCCTCAGCCAGCAGCAAGCTCGCTTTGCTGGACTGGTGCCGCCTGACTCTCATGCCCATCGCGAGAAAATACGCGGTAACGGGCGCGAATTTGGCGCCGCGATCTTCGGTTCCTGAGCCCCGACCCCTAGAATCCCGACGGTGTACACGCTTCTGGGCATAGTGCAGGTGATCATCGCCGTGGTTCTGATCTTCCTGATCCTGCTGCATTCGGGAAAGGACGCGGGGCTCTCCGGCGCCTTCGGGATCGGCGGCGGAAGCGGGGTCGGCGGCGGGTCGATGGTCGAGAAGAACCTCGATCGCGCGACCGTCTTCCTCGCGATCCTGTTCGTGGTCAACACGCTGGTCATCCTCAAGCTCTAGGGTCGATCGATGACGCTGCGGCTGCGGGGTGCCGGCGTCGGTGCGCTGGTGACGATCGCCGCGTATCTCGCGGCTGGCTGCGGCGGCGGCGGCGCGACCGAGGCCCCGTCCTCCGGGCCTCCGGCGACGGGCGGAGAGCGGCCAGCTCGCCTACGCGCTCCCCTCGTCGCCGGGCGCCCTCGATCCGCTGGGCGCGCGGAGCGTCGCCGAGCAGACGGTTACCCGACAGATCTTCGAGCCGCTGGTCGAAAGGCTCAACGGCCCTTACGGGCGCGGCCGGGGCCTGCCGGGGATCGCCCTCGCGATCCGCCATTCGCGCGACTTCCGGGTCTGGAGCCTGCGGCTGCGGCCGGGGGTGCGCTTTCAGGACGGCAGGCTGCTCGACGCTGCCGCGGTGATCGCCAACTCGCGGCGCTGGCGGGCCTCACCGGTCGGCCGGCAGCTGCTTCCCGGCCTGATCGGAGTCGATGGGCCGCGCCCCGACCTGGTCCGCTTCATCTTCGCGCAGCCGGTTTCGAGCCCGCGGGCGCGGCTCGGCGATCCCCGCCTCGGGCTGGTCTCGCCCGCGGCTCTCTCCCCGACCGGCGGCGGCGGGCCCTCGCTGCTGCGCATCGTCAGGGCCGGCAGCGGCCCCTTCCAGCTCTCCTCGCGTTCCGGGCGAACCGTGCTGCTGAAGCGCTACCGAGGCTGGTGGGGAAGCGCCCACGGCCTAGGTCCGGCGCTGGATGAGGTCTCGTTTCGCACCGTTGCCGGGGCCCAGGAGCGGGTCGCTCTGCTGCGGGCGGGCTCGGCCCAGGTCGCGGGCGACGTCGGGGCCGCCGCCGCGCGGCTGCGGGCCGATCCGCTGCTCACCTCGATCGCGCTGACCAGCTCCCACCCGATCGGCCTCGAGCGCTCGGTGCGCGGCATCGACGGCCCGCGCCCGCAGTCGTTCGCGGGTGTCTGGGTGACCGGCATCGACCGGGGGTAGGCGGGCTAGGCGGAGCGCCGGAGCGCTACCGACAGCCTGCGCGCCGGCCAGGCCGCTCCGAGCGCGAGCGAAGCATTGAGGCGCCCAGCGGTCCCCAAATCCTTCAGGTGAGGAGGTCATCGCCGGAGACGACGCGAAACCGCGATCAGCGTCGCGCGCACCTGGCTCGGTTCGAAACGCACCTGGGCGTGCGTGAAGCGGAGCGGGGTGAGACCGGCCGCCGCATGGGTCTGATCGCGGAGGCGGTCCTTCGCCTGCTGTGCCGCGGTGCGGTGGTAGCGCAGGCCGTCGGTCTCCACAACCAGGCCCAGTCCGGGCCAGTAGAAGTCGACTTTGAATCCGTTCAGATGCCGACCCGTCTCCGGCGGCGGCAGTCCGGCCCGCCGCGCCAGCGGCAGAAAGCGTCGTTCGAGCTCCGAATCGGTGAGCATGAACGTCCGGCGGTCGAGCAGTCTGCGCAAAGCTCCCAACCCCGGTCGTCTGGGCATTTCATCCAGCCTCGACCGCAGCGACTCGGGGTCGATCAGACCCAGCTTGTCGGCCTCGTTGATCGCCGCTTCGAGCTGTTCCGGTTGCAGGCAGTAGGCGAGATCCACCAGGGTGGAGGACGGGCTGGTTACTGGGATGCCGCGACGCCGCTGGAAGTCCTCGGCCTCGAGGTCCGCCCGGCGGTGCACGATGAGGCCGGGCCGGCGTGGGTCGGCCGGGGCAGGCACGGAAACTTCGATGCTGCCTCGCTGATCGGAGCGAATCTCCCAGAGCGCCGCTGCGCTCGCATGACTCAGCAAGGCTCCGGGCCCGCAGCTCAGGACCGCGGCCATCCAACGGCCATCCTGTGTGAGCCGCGGTCGTCCGACCGCGTAGACCCCCGCCATATGCGGATGCAGCCGGCCTTTTGCGGTCCTGTGCTTGATCGCAGCCGGGCTGAAGCCGAGCTCGAGCAGCTGCGCTCGTGTCACGACGCCGTGCTGCCTCCCGACAAGCTTCCAAAGCGCCCGATTGGATCGAAGCGGGCGCTGCGAACCCTTTCGTGTCGCTCGCGCCGAACCGCCTCGCTGCGGCATTTGGGCGGCCATCACAGCCCAAAGCCCGCAGCGAGGCTGATTCGCTCCCGCGGGCTATGCAAAGCCGCATCGAGCGCGCCCAATCGGCGCCCCCGCGAGGCAACCTAGCGACCTGTGGCCATGCAGCCCGTCCTGCGCTCAGGGGCGGGCTCGAAGCGGTCGCCTTTGTCCGATCTGGCTGTGTGATCCAGCCGTTTTTTACGCATTTTGCGGGTAAATCCTGGTGCCGGCGGACGTTTGTTCTACCCGAGGCTGGATAGCCTTTCATTGTGGTTCGCCAGGCAAGGACGTACTGGGCCGTAGCTGCCAGCAACGCCATGCTTCTCTCGGCGGCGGTTGCCGTTTGCGTTTTCCTCCTTCTGACGGCCACGTTGCGCTCTTGGCCATCCCTAGGGATTAACGGAACTGGCCAAGGGGTCGTACCGGCGGCCGGCCCTTCCGACCCCGCGGCTCGGGCACTTGTTCCGGCCGCTCTCCTGAGGGACTTGCTCGGCGGGTTGAACCGAGCCTCTACCCACGGCAATGTCGGCGGGATACCTGCGCTCGGGGCCGATGGTTCAAGTGACCCGGTTTCTCTTGGCTTCGGCTTCCCAGACGGTTCGTCGCCCGCCTACGCCGACGACCCGCCAGGCCCGATTGGTGCCAGCGGCGGCGCAGCTCCCGGCGCCGTCCCCACCAGCCCCGGAACACTCGGCGGCCCGGGCTCCACGTCCATCGGTCCAGGCAGCGGCCCCGGTCCGTTGACGCCCTCGACGACTGTTCCATCCCCGGCTGCCCCGCCGGTTGCGAGCCCGCCGCCCTCCGCAGGGACGGTGCCTGCTCTGACCACGCCACCGCTCAGCGTCACCACGCCACCGCTCAGCGTCACCACGCCACCGCTCAGCGTCACAACGCCACCGCTCAGCGTCACAACGCCACCGCTCAGCGTCACAACGCCACCGCTCAGCGTCACAACGCCACCGCTCAGCGTCACAACGCCACCGCTCAGCGTCACCACGCCACCGCTCAGCGTCACCACGCCACCGCTCAGCGTCACAACGCCACCGCTCAGCGTCACAACGCCACCGCTCAGCGTCACAACGCCACCGCTCAGCGTCACAACGCCACCGCTCAGCGTCACCACGCCACCGCTCAGCGTCACCACGCCACCGCTCAGCGTCACCACGCCACCGCTCAGCGTCACCACGCCACCGCTCAGCGCCACCACGCCACCGCTCAGCGCCACCACGCCACCGCTCAGCGCCACCACGCCACCGCTCAGCGCCACCACGCCACCGCTCAGCGCCACCACGCCACCGCTCAGCGCCACCACGCCACCGCTCAGCGCCACCACGCCACCGCTCAGCGCCACCACGCCACCGCTCAGCGCCACCACGCCACCGCTCAGCGCCACCACGCCACCGCTCAGCGCCACCACGCCAGCGCTCACCGCCACGGTGCCACCGCTCACCGCCTCAGCGCCCAAGGTCAGCGCCACCGTCGCGACCCCCAAGGTCACCGCAACCGCCTCGGCGCCGAAGGTGAGCGCCTCAGCGCCCAAGGTCAGCGCCACCGTCGCGACCCCCAAGGTCAACGCAACCGCCTCCGCGCCGAAGGTCACCGCCTCCGCGCCGAAGGTCACCGCCTCCGCGCCGAAGGTCACCGCCTCCGCGCCGAAGGTCACCGCCTCCGCGCCGAAGGTCACCGCCTCCGCGCCGAAGGTCACCGCCTCCGCGCCCAAGGTCACCGCCTCCGCGCCCAAGGTCACCGCCTCCGCGCCGAAGGTCACCGCCTCAGCGCCGAAGGTCACCGCCTCCGCGCCGAAGGTCACCGCCCCGGCGCCCAAGGTGACCGCCCCGGCGCCCAAGGTCACCGCCCCGGCGCCCACGATTTCGGCGTAGAGCTCCGCGGGCTCGCTAGCCCGTATAGAGACGTTGCGCGGGAGTTGGTCCGCGTCGCGAATCGCGACACGAGCTCTTGCGTCCGACGGCAGGCTTCAGTCGTGCTTGTCCTCCGCGCCGCCCAGGCGAAGTCGAAGCCTGTCCCATCCCTCAACCAGGGCGATTCCCGCCAGCATGATGACGAAGGGATCGACTGGAATCCTGTAGCGAGGGCGACCGGCCGCCAACCAGGCAACGCTCAGCCACAAGAGCACCGGTATCGCCCACACCCACCACGGCGCTCGCCGTGCCGCCGGCGCCAGTGCACCCACGAGCGCGAGACCCCCGAACACATAGAAGCTGTAAACCCCGGCGCCGGCAAGCAGCAGACTGGCACCCTCTGTGGTGGCCGACTGTCGGGCTCGGGTGCGCCCGTCCATGAACCCGAGGGCTCGGGCCGAATTACGCATGACGGTCTCGATGACGTAACCGGGGTGATGGACCATGTACCGGCGCCCCAAGGCCCCAGCTCGTGATGCCACTTCCGCCTCGTCTGGGGCAGCGCGAACCAACCTCAGCAACCGCTTCGTATTGCGTGGAGTGTTCGGAGCCTTCGATTGGCTCGCCGCCGTCGGGTTGTAATTCCGGGCAGCCGCAACATCGGCCTGAGTGGTCAGCGGCAGGAACCTGTCGAAGACCACGCAGTTGCGGACACTCCAAGGAGCGACCACCAGCAAGGCGACTGCCACCAGCACAAGCGGCTGTGCATACGAACGGAGGGCGAGCCGGGGGCGTGGCCTGACCACCCCGAATACGAGCGGAACGAGCAGCACGACCCCGTTGGCCCTGGTGAGAATGGCGAGCCCGGCGAGAGCCCCGGCCACCACTGCCCAGCGATACCGGTGGCTGGAAATTCGGTGCTCGAGGACGGCGACCAGCGCGGCGAGCTCGAAGACGAGGAACAAGGGCTCCGAAAGCAGGGTGGTCGCCGCAAGCAGGAACGGCGGATAGACCGCCGCCGCCGCCATGGCGACGAGGGCTATTCGTCGATTCCAGATCTGATGGCAGACGACGCCGATCAGAGCGACGACGAGGGTGCCTAGGAGGGCTTGTGCCAACCTGGCGGCGGTCAAGCTATCCCCGGTCAGCCCGTAGACGGTGCCCAGGAATCCCGGGTACATCGGGGGGAAGAACGCGGTCGGTCCGCTTTGCGCGATCGATGACAACGGATAGCCATGTCCCGAGGCCAGCGATCGTGCGTAGCGGTCATATTCGAAGGCGTCACCACCCAGCTGATTGCCGGTGACTTTGACGATTGCGACGCGGAGCAGCAGGGCCCCGAAGAGGATCAGCCAGGCTCTCCCCCCGAATAGAGCTCGTAGTCGCGCCGACATCTCAGGGCAGAACCGTAATGAGTCGGCACCGAAGCGAGCAGGTAGAGGAAGGAGCCCTGCTGGGCTCCTTCCTCACCGCACTATGAAGCTGCCGATTAGGGGCCGCCTCCCGCAGGCCATGGCAGGTTTCCGAAGACCCAGACGCCGCCGGACGTCCCGAGAAGTGGACCCGGTGCTTCATCGATGAACACCACTGGCCCTTGGTCCACGGTGACGATTCGGATCAGCACGTGATCGGCGTCGTTGGAGAATGTCCACTCCAGGCTTGCGTCGGTCGTGCCATCGATCGTTCCAGCACCGGTGCCCGAGTTGGTGTCGGAACCACCGACGTTGGTGCAGGTCGACGTGTCCGTGCTCGTCCTTGTGAACGTGTGGGTCGTTGCTCCCTCGGTCCAGCGGACGATGAAAGGACGCGTGTTCTGGGCTTCATCACAGTTCGTGATCGCCGAGAACTGCGCATCTTCGGCCGTAATGTGATTGAAGGCGGTGCCGCGCGCCGAGGCGCTGCCGACTCCGTCCTCAGCGGCGGTCCACGTCTTCGTCGCCGGCGCCGAGCAGACCTCGTCGCCACCGCCCTCGGGGGTGAAGCAGGCTGTGATCTGATCCTCGCCCGCATTGTTGCCGGTGTAGGTGAAGGCCACTTCCCCGTTCGAGTCCGACTCACAGCTCGCGGGGTTGCAGGTGCCGCTGGCGCCCGCGTTGTCGCCGGCGACGGTGAAGGTCACCAGCACACCCTGCTGCGGGTCCCCGCCCTGGTCAGTAACCGTTGCGGTGACCGTGTGAGAGGTTCCAACGTCGTTCGTCGCATCCTGCGGCGCGAGCGCGATGCCGACCACCGCGACGCCGCAACTGAGCCCCTGGCCGTCGAGCGGCTGCTGGAGCTCCTGCAGCCAGACCTTGGCGATGTTGCCGTCTGGCGTCGAGGAGTCGGGCGAGGTACTGAAATAGGAACCGCCGGACAAGAAGTCGACATCGAACCCGTTGTAGATCCCGATCCCCGAGCCGAACCTCCAGTAGACGTGCGTGGGGCCGGTCTGCTGCGCCACGTTCGTGCCCGACATGTGCAGGCAGAGGTTTGGGTCGGTCGTGGTCAGCACGTTCATGTCGCCGACCGCGTCGGTTTGCTGGCCGAGCAGCGTCTTGTCGATGAAGTGAACGTTCGACGAGACGTCGGACCCGAGCAGGTTGTTCTCGACGATGTTGACGGTCCCCGTACCGCCCTGGGCTCCGGGGTTTGCGGTGGTGAACGGGAACGGCAGCCACGAGTAGTTCTGCGGAGAGCATTCGGAGTCGTAGATGATCAGCTTGCCGCCGTTCTGGTTGAAGTTGACCAGGTCGGTCTTCTGCGAGTTCGACAGCTTGTTCACGTCACAGTTGAATGCGTCGACGCCGTCGCCGTTAGGGCCGGCGGAGCTGCAGATGTTCAGCAGCACGGTGTCGTACCCGGCGAGCGTTGCGGCGCTGACCTCCGACACCCCGACATCGGTGAAGTTGAAGTCCGTGAAGGCGCCGGTCGGACCGCTCGAGGTGGTCGGAAAGGACCCGCCGTTCTGGCAGTCCGTGCTGGCGACAACCGCCACGTCAACCGATTGACCCGGATGCGGATCAGACTGCGCCGGCACGGGCGCCCAAACCAAAATTACAAGAGCTAGTACGGCGAGCGCGCCGCCTGCGCTGGGAAGGGCCTTAACCTTATGCACGGGTACCTCCTCCGGGCTCGGCCTGGGCGCTCCCCCCCAAACGCAGCAGGCCACATCGCCCTCTGGACGCCAAGAGTCACCCCCAACCCTATGACGCCGGGGAGACCACATGCAAGGCGGAAAAACGGACCAGGATTCGAGGCTCGCCCCTCGAGTGCCTTTCAGCCGTTCGCTCGGCTGTCGGACGGGCAGTCGGCCGGGTCGAGGCGTCCGTTGACCTTGAAGACGTAATCAGGCTGTGCCGAGACGTCCTCGTGCACGATCTCCTTCGCCGCGGGGTCGCTCTTGATCCAGGCGCGGTATGGGTAGGCGTAGTCGGAGCCGAGGTTGTCCCAGGAGTAGCGGCTGGTGACCAGGTAGTCGTAGTTGCCGGCGTTGACTCGCTCGCGGAAGGTCCGGCAGTCGGTGGCGAGCCGGTGCTCGCCGCCCGGACCGGGAACGCCGACGTAATCCACGTAGTTGGAGAGGTCGGCGCCGTAGAAGCCGAACTGGTCAAAGAAGATCTCGCCGCCGCCTGCGATTCCGATCCGCTGGTCATGCTGGGGGCGGGCCCATCTGAACGCCTTCACCGGTCCTCCTCCCTGCAGGAAGAGCTGCGGGTCTGTGTAGCGGTTCTCGGCGTACTGGACCTGCTGTGCGCGCCCCAGCGCGACTGCCGTCGCCACCACCGCGGCGACGGTCCCTGCGGCACCCAGCGGGGTAAGCCTTCCCCGGCGTAGACCGAGCGCGACCGCGGCGGGAATCCAGACCAGCGCCGCGGTCAGCAAGACGGTGCCCCCGCCGTAGCGAAGATGCCACATCCGGGTGCTTGCCACCGTGACCGCGTAAAGCAGGGTCAGAAAGCCCAGCGTCCAGCGCGCACGCCTCGCCTCGCTTCGCAGCGGCCGCGCCAGCGGCGCCAGCGCCAGGGCAAGGACCAGGCCGGGCATCAGATAGCGGGTATTGGTGAAAAAGCCCCGCGGCGTCCCCTCCGGCCCGGCGGCGGTCAGCGGCGTGAAGAGGTAGACGAACGCGGTCAAGAGCGCGGCGCCGGCCAGCGCCTGCAGGATCCGGTTTCGGGACCGAAAGACGAGATAGACAGCCGACGCGAACGCAACGACCAAGGTCACGCGGTAGAGCGGCCCGAGGGCGTTATCGAGCTGGGGGAAGAACCAGTCGCGGTAGATGGCCGGGTCGAACAGGTAGTCGGCGACGCTGAAGCGGGGCCGCGGATCAAGGGGCATCTGGTTTGGCACCGGCAGGCCCACGGGACCGTAGCCGATCTGCGGCGTCGGATTGGCGGCGTGGATCAGGTTGCGCACGAACCAGTAGCCGCCGGTGACGAAGATCGCCGCGCCGAGCACCCCGGTGGTGTCGATCCGGGTGCGGAGATCGCGCGCGTTGAAGAGGATCACCGCGATCGCGATCGCCCCGACTGGCGCCAGCATCGTCAGCTTCACCGAGATCGCCAGGCCGCCCGCGAGGCCGGCCATGATCAGCGGCCCGCGCTCGATCAGCGGCCCGGCTTCCACCACCTCGTCGCTGACTAAGGTGCCGGGGCGGCGCACTTGGTGGCCGTTGACGATGAACGCGACGTAGGCGACCAGCATCGCGATCGCCATGATGTCGTTGCGCCCCTCACCGGCCTGCGTCATCAGCATCACCCCGGACGAGAACACAAGCGCCGAGGCGACCAGCGTGGCCGGAGCGACGCCGTACGGGCGACCGACGCACCACGCCGCCAGTAGGCCGACCGCCAGCCAGCCCAGGTTGAGCAGCGGCGACAGGAAGTCGTCGTGCATGAGGATGATCCCGACGGCATTGACGAGCTCCGCCGTGGAGGGGTAAAACCAGACCACCAGCCGTAGCGGATCTGTGAAATGCAGGTGGACGATCGAGGCGTCCTGTGCAAAGCGGGCCGCGAACGGCATGTGGTACCAGGTGGTGTCGCCGCCGAACATACCCTGGTCGAGGCTCAGCAGGGAGGGGAAGGTCCACTCGGCGACCGCAACCGAGGCAACGCCGAACGCGATCAGCCCGGGCCAGAGCTCGATCCGCGGCGGCTCGACCGGGGCAATGTCGTGGCGCGCCCGCCGGCGACCGATCTCCCCCGCAGCCAGCCCAGCCACGATCGTGATCGGGACGACCCAAACCTCCCGCAGGGCGCTGAAGCTGCCCAGGAGATAGAGGATGAGGACGAACAGGGAGAGACCGAGGACGATTTCGGCAAGCCGGGCCAGGGCCCCGGAGAATTCGGGAACGATCCAGCGCCGCAGCCAGTAGCCGCCGAAGCCGAGCGCGGCGACCATGGCGACCAGTGACAGCGAGCCGCCGAGATAGGCGGCGAAGCTCGGGGTCATCAACGGAACGCTATTTGAGTCGTCGGTGAGCTAGTGCGCCTGAGAGGAGTCGAACCTCCACGGCCCGTTAGGGCCACAAGGCCCTCAACCTTGCGCGTCTACCAGTTCCGCCACAGGCGCCGAGGGACGCGGATTCTAATTGCCCTTGAAACCGTCCGCGGGGGCCGCTACTGTACGAACATGTGTTCGCAGCATTCAACCGACCGCGCCAGCTGACCGGGAGCCGAGGGTGGACCTGACCAAGCGCCAGAAAGAGATCTTCGACTTCATCGGACGCTACGCCAGCAAGTACGGATACCCGCCGACCGTCCGCGAGATCGGCAAGGCCGTCGGACTGCACTCGTCCTCGACCGTGCACGCCCACCTCGCCAACCTCGAGAAGTCCGGTCTGCTGCGCCGTGACCCGTCAAAGCCACGCGCGATCGAGCTGCTGGTCGACAAGGCAAAGAAGGTGATTCAGCCCACAGGCCTGCCTCTGGTCGGCAACGTCGCCGCCGGCGAGCCGATCCTCGCCGAGGAGAACATCGAGGAATACCTCGACGTTCCCGACGTGATCGGGGGCGAGGACGGCGACTACATCCTCCGGGTCCGCGGCGAGAGCATGAAAGACGCCGGGATCATCGAGGGCGACTTCGTGATCGTGCGTCCGGGGGACACGGCCGAGGACGGCGAGATCGTCGTCGCGCTGATCGGCGACGAGGCGACGGTGAAGCGCTACTTCCGCGAGCAGGATCACATCCGGCTGCAGCCCGAGAACGAGGCGATGGAGCCGATCCGGACCACCGAGGCAAAGCTGCTCGGCCGGGTGGTGGGAGTCTTCAGGAGAGTTTCGTGAGCTCAACAGCGACAGTCACCGATTCGCACGAGCTCACGATTGACGCCACGACGGAGCGTTCGGCAAGGCTGTTCGAGCCCCACGGTTTGACGCTCGAGGACGTGATCCTCGGCGCCTGGGAGGACCTGGTGGCCGGCAGCCCCGCCGAATGCCCCGTCTGCGGCGGCAAGATGCGCGCCGCCGGCGGCTGCGGCGGCTGCGGCGCCGACCTTTCGTAGCTCGGAGCAAATCCGCCCGCGAAAACCAATGCACCGGTTTGCAGCGGGCCCATGGAGGATTACCATCCAGGTGCGGGCTGGACGACCGCGCGGGAGAGACAACCCTCGAGGAAAGTCCGGACACCAAAGGGCGAGGCGGTGGGTAACGCCCACCCGGGGAAACCCGCGGGAAAGTGCCACAGAAACATACGGCCGATGGCGCAGCCACACGTGAGCTGCGTACAGGCAAAGGTGAAATGGTGCGGTAAGAGCGCACCGGCGCCGCGGTGACGCGGCGGCCAGGCAAACCCCGCCCGGTGCAAGGCCAAGCAGGACCGCTGACCCGGCCCGGGTAGGTCCAGGTAGGCCGCAGGGCCGCAAGGCCCCGCCGGCGATCCCGGCGAGATGGATGGTCGTCCACGACAGGATCCGGCTTACAGGCCCGCTACGGAAAGAGCCCTTCGGGGCTCTTTCTATTTGTCACGCGACCCGGCCTCAGTCCACCTGGCTGATCTCGAACAGGTGCCCGTCCGGGTCGCGGAAGAAGCAGCGGGTCTCCGGCCCGCTCTGCCGCGGCGGCGCGAGGAACTCGGCTCCACGCTGGCGCAGTTGCTCGTATGCGGCCTGGCAGTCCGGGACTCGGATCGTGAACGAGTGGTGGACAGCAGTCGGGTCCCGGGGCGCCGACATGCTCACCCCGGGTTTGTCGTCGGTGGGCCCGCCACCGGTGACCAGCAGCAGCCAGTTGCCGAGCAAGGAGAGCACGGCCGAATCGCCGCCGTATTCGCGGTAGAGGTCGGCGCCGAGGACGTCCACGTACCACACGCGCGATCGATCGAGATCATCGACCACGAGCAGGTGCGTCAGCTCCATCCCTGCAGCGGGAAATCCGGTCATCGGTTCGACGCATCCACCTCCTCAGGAAGGTTCGGCCACTCGCCCGCCTCGATCTTGCGCTTGTAGGCGGCCTGGCGGCGCTGCGCATCGCGCATGATCCATGGGGTCAGGCGGAGCGCGAGCGTCGGAAAGACGTCGAATAGCCTCAGCACGGCACCGCGCCAGCGCGGGATCGCCAGCACCGGGCGCGGGCGGTCGAGCAGCTTGCCGATCTCGGTCGCGACCTTCTCGGGCGTCTGCAGGACGCCGGAGAACGAGCCGGCGGCATCGGGATCGTCGAGCTTGTCCTCAAGCATCGGGGTCCAGATCCCGTCCGGGCAGACCGCCGAGAGCTCGATCCCTGTGATCCCCGAGCGACGCAGGTCGAACAAGGTGCCGAGGGTGAAGGCGATCGCCGCGTGCTTGCTGGCCGCGTAATTGACCTCTCCCGGCGCCGCCACGAGGCCGGCCAGCGAGACCACGTTGATCACGTGGCCGCGTCGCGCTGGAAGCATCTGCTCCAGCGCCGCGACGGTCCCGTTCATGGTCCCGACCGCGTTTACGTCGAGCATCGCCTGGCGCACCGGCGCCTCCTGCTCCCAGGCAAGCCCGGTGACGATGATCCCGGCGTTGTTTACCCAGACGTCGAGCGAGCCGCAGCGCTGCTCCGTCGCGGCGGCGATCGCGTGGCAGGCGTCCTCGTCTCGCACGTCCAGCCGTGAGGCGAAGGCGGGCTCGCCGAGATCGGCCGCCACCCGCTCTGCCGCTGCGGCGTCGACGTCGGTCACGTGCACGGCCAGGCCCCGCCCGGCCAGGGTCCGCGCCACCGCCTCGCCGAGGCCCCGCCCCGCGCCTGTCACCACTGCGCTCGGCATCGGCGGGAGGATATTCGCGCGAGGGGAAGAACGGTCAATAAGCAGCTCGTGGCATCTGTGACGGGGTGCTCAGAAGCGACTATTACTTCTAAGTACCTCTGCTAGCATGCCGCGAACTTTCCGCTGAGTCCCCGCCTAAATACCGCGGGGAGCGGGGGACCCAAGTTGGTTGGGGCGAATCGCCGGCATCTGCCGCGTAGCGCAGCTCTTTCAGCGCGAGCCCGTCAGCTAACCCCGTAAGCGCTCAGAAAGAGGCTATGGAACGACGTGATCCCCGCGATTGGCGCGCGGGCGACAACTTCAATCGGGAGACCTCGCACGGGCGCGAACGGCGCAGCACAGCCGCTACGCGCGAGCGTCACCCCGATCGCTTTGCGCTCTGGGCGGTCCTGCTCGCCGTCTTCACGCTGGTGGTCGCCGCGGCCTCTGCCCGCGCCGCCAGCGGCGGGATCGGCAGCGACGGCAGCACTTCGACGTCCGCCGCCTCGCCAGCCGCGTCGGCGAGCTTCGGCTCCCGGGTTCTGCGCCCGGGCATGAAGGGCGACGACGTCAGGGTCCTGAACGGGATCGTGAAGTCGAAGAGCTACGCATCGGGAGTGCGCCTCAGCTCCTACTTCAAACGCCCCACCAAGGGCGCCGTGAGGGAGTTTCAGGGCGAGGCCGGCCTGCGTGCCACAGGGGTCGTCAACAAGCACACCAGCAAGGCGCTGATCCGTTCGATGGACCGCGCCGGCGCCACCTGGTACGGCCCCGGCTTCTACGGGAATCGCACGGCCTGCGGCAAGGTCCTGCGCACGACGACGATCGGCGTCGCCAACAAGACGCTTCCCTGCGGCACCAAGGTCACGCTCGCCTACCACGGCCATTCCGTGGTCGCCAAGGTGATCGACCGCGGCCCCTACGCGAAGGGCTATTCGTTCGACCTCACCGGCGCGACCGCGGACGCGTTGGGCGTCTCAAGCTCGACCAAGCTTCATTACGCAGTGGCCAAGCGCGGCAGCGACTCCCGCGGCCTCTAGGCGGGGCCGCGACCCCCGCGGGCCTCTCGGCGCCGGACACGATGATCTGGCGGCCGGCGGGCTTACGCGGCCGAGGGCAGCACCCGCGGCGTCGCCTGGTCCTTCGGCAGCGCAGCGGCGCCGGCGATCAGGCTCTGGAACTCGTTCAGCGCCAGCTGTGCGACCGCCTCGAGGATCTCCTCGTCTGACCAGCCGACCTCTCGCGCCTCCTCGTGCAGGTGGACGGGCGGCGGGCCTTCCTCGTCGAGCGCCGCCTTCAGATATTCGAGCAGCGCCGCCTCGCGAGGGTCGCCGGAGCTGAAGCTGCGGGCGCGCGAGACCTCGTCGAGGCCGAGGCCGGCGGCGCGGGCCGACTTCGCGTGCTGGGCGATGCTGTAGGTGTCGTCGCGATACTCGGCGACCGCCAGCGCGATCCGCTCGCGGGTGGCCCGGTTGAGGACCCCGCTACGCAGCTCCGAGCGCATGCGCGTGTAGGCGCGCAGAACTGCCGGGGAGCCGGCGAGCACGCCGACGAACTTCGAGACTGCGCCGCCGCCGGCCTGGATGCTCTTCAGGATCGGGGCGCTCTCATCGGGGGCGGTGAGCTCGTCGTGGATGTGGAAACGGCTTACGTCTGTCTTGACTGTCACGGTCGTCCTTGTCTCTGCCGGAGGCAGTTGTTTCCTTATGAAGCCTTAATCTGCCCTTTACTTCACTTTTAGCCGGTAACTTACGCCAAGTAAGTTATACCGCGTCCCCCGGCGTCACGCAACCTCTGGGGAACTCGCGTCATCACATCTCTAAATACGGCGACGGCGCGGCAGCGGTTCACAGCAGCGGCGGGGGCTGGTGTCGCAGCGGTTCACGGCGCGCAGCGGCGGCGGGGCTCGGATCGGGGCCGACGCAGCGGCGCCGGGCCTCGGGCCGGACGCCGATATGTTTCGCCCCCGCCGCCCGGCGGGCCCGCCACCGAGCAAGGAGAAGCAGAGCATGGCCGATCAGCCGCAGACCGCCAGCGACGTCCTCGCGATCGCCAAGGAGCGCAACGTGCGCTTCGTGCGGCTCTGGTTCACCGACGTGCTCGGGCAGCTGAAGAGCTTCTCGATCAATGCCCAGGACCTCGAGGACGCTTTCGAGGGCGGCATGGGCTTCGACGGCTCCTCGATCACCGGCTTCAACCCGATCGAGGAGTCCGACATGATCGCCCAGCCCGACCCCGAGACCTTCACGCTGATCCCCTGGCGCCCGGAGGAGGAAAACGCGGTGGCGCGGATGTTCTGCGACGTCCGCGTCCCGGGCGGCGAGCCGTATGAGGGCGATCCGCGCTGGATCCTGCGCCGCGCCGTCGAGCGGGCCCGGGAGATGGGCTTTGACGACTACAACGTCGGCCCGGAGCTCGAGTACTTCTACTTTCGCTCCGCGAAGCCGGAGGGCACCCCGGAGGTGCTCGACGACGGGGGCTACTTCGACCTGACGACGCTCGACGCCGGCTCCGACGTGCGCCGCGAGACCGTGCTTGCCCTGGAGAAGATGGGGATCCACGTCGAGTACACCCACCACGAGGTCGGGCCCTCCCAGCACGAGGTCGACATGCGCTACGCGAACGCGCTGAAGATGGCCGACGACTGCATGACCTACCGGATCGTGGTCAAGGAGTACGCGATGAAGTACGGCTGGTACGCGACCTTCATGCCGAAGCCGCTGTTCGGCGAGAACGGCTCCGGGATGCACGTGCACCAGTCGCTGACCAAGGACGGCTCAAACGCCTTCTTCGACCCCGACGACCAGTACTTCCTCTCCGAGACCGCCAAGGCCTTCATCGCCGGCCAGCTCAAGCACGCGCGCGAGATCTCGCCGCTTTTCGCGCAGTGGGTGAACTCCTACAAGCGTCTCGTCCCCGGCTTCGAGGCGCCGGTCTACCTCTCCTGGTCGCGACGCAACCGCTCGGCGCTGATCCGGGTGCCGCTCTATCACCCCGGCAAGGAGGGGGCGACGCGAGCCGAGCTTCGCTGCCCGGACCCGGCCTCGAACCCCTACCTCTGCTTCGCGGGCATGCTGCACGCCGGCCTGGAGGGAATCGAGCATGGCTACGAGCTGCCCGAGCCGATGGAGCAGAACCTCTACCACCTCTCGCCCGAGGACCGGGCGCAGCGGGGAATCGAGCAACTGCCCGAGACGCTCGGCGAGGCGATCGAGGTCGCCTCGGAGTCCGAGCTGGTCCTGCGCGCTCTCGGCGAGCACACCTTCCAGCGCTTCATCGAGATCAAGCGCCAGGAGTGGGAGGACTACCGCGTCCAGGTGACGCCGTTCGAGATCGAGAACTTCCTGCCGATCCTCTAGAGATGTTGGCGCTGAGCAGAGGCGGCAACGCCGCCGATTGCGAAGCGTCAGGCTGGTGGGGGTGGTGATTGTGGCGCAGCTTCACGTCCTGCGGGTCTTCGTCAACGAGGAGGGCGAGCGCGGGAACCCGCTCGGCGTCTTCCTCGACGGCTCCGCGGTGCCGTCAGAGCGGCGCCAGGGGGTCGCGGCCGACCTCGGCTTCAGCGAGACCGTCTTCGTCGACGACGCCACCCGCGGCGAGCTGCGGATCTTCACGCCGGGCACCGAGCTCCCCTTCGCGGGGCACCCGACCGTCGGCACGGCCTGGCTGCTGCGCGAGCAGGGCGACGAGGTCGCGACGCTGCGCCCGCCGTCCGGTGAGGTCGAGGTCCGATTCGAAGCGGGGGCGACGTTCATCGCCGCCGATCCGGCCTGGTCGCCGCCCTTCGAATACGTCCAGTTCGGCGAGCCGGCCGAGGTGCGGGCGCTCGACGGCCCGCCGGCGATGTCAGATGAGGTCTACGCGTGGTCGTGGATAGATCGGGCCGCGGGCACGATCCGGGCGCGCAGCTTCGCCGCCGGGGTCGGGATCCCCGAGGACGAGGCGACCGGTTCTGCTGCCCTGGCGCTCAGCGCCCGGCTCGGCCGCGAGATCACCGTCCACCAAGGTCAGGGCTCGATCCTGGTCGCGCGGCCGCTCGAGGGCGGCCGGGCGGAGGTCGGCGGCGCGGTCGTGCTCGACGAGCAGCGCGAGTACGCGCTCTGAGTCAGCTGCGGTGGCTGCGCAGCAGCTCGGTCGCGCGCGTCTTCAGGTTCAGCGCCGCGGTCATGCCGCGCTCGGCGGCCGATCCCTGCGGCGGCAGCGCGCCGAGCTGGCGGGCGATCTCGGTGCCGCTCGCGTAGGCGTCGATCTTGGTGATCTTGCCATCGCTGAACGTCACCATGTCGCAGCCCTGAACGTCGAGCTTGGCGCCGTTCGGGTCCATGCCCTCGAACTTGGCGCTGCCGTTGAAGGTCGCGGTGGCCCTCCATTCGACAGCCGCCCGATCTCCATCCGCGACCAGGTTGAGGACCTCGAACTTCCAGTCGGGGAAGGCCCGGAAGAGATTCGTGAACCACTCGCGGTAATTGACCCCGACCTTGAGATCGACGAGCCCGTGGATCGGGCCGCCGCCGCCGGGCTCGTAGTGCGACTCCATCGCGTCGATGTCCTGGCGGCCCACGGCCTCGAAATAGCTGCGGGCCAGCTCGGCGGTCGCCTTGCTCTTCGCGGCGGAAGAGCGTCGCGGGGAGCGCTTCTTCTGGGCGGCCTCAGTCGGCATCGGCTACATCATCGCGAATCTCGGCCTCAGGCGCATCCCGAATCTGGGCCGCGAGCGCATCCGGCTCGCTGACCGGCGCCTGGCAGGCGAAGCCCTCGCAGACATAGGCGGCCGCGCGTCCGTCGAGCGCCGTCCGCCCGAGCATCAGCTCCGGGCGCTCGGTGCCCTGCGGCCCGCCCGCGAGCACCAGCCGGGGGCGCAGCTCGCTGCGCACGACCGTGGCCAGCGCGGCAAGCGCTTCCGCTCCGCATCCGGGTGGTCCGACCAGCGCCACCTCCCGGGTCGGCTGGAGCTGGAAGTCGAGCGCCTGGAGCAGATGCCCGAAGCCCTCCGGGTGGCGGATCGCCGCCGGCGCGAGCAGGCGCAGGACCCCTTCAGCGGCCTGCTCGAAGCGCTGCTCGCCGGTCAGCGCCGCGAGCCGCAGCAGGCCGAGCGCCGCGGCGGAGTTGCCGGCCGGGATCGGGTGGTCGCCGATGTCCTTGCGGCGCGCGATCAGCTGCTCGTGGTCCTCGGAGGTGGTGAAGAAGCCGCCGTGCTCGGGGTCGCCGAAGCGCTCGATCGTCGTCTCAGCGGTCTCGCGGGCGGCGTCGAACCAGCGCAGCTCGAAGGTAGCCTCGTAGAGGACGAGCAGCGCCTCGAGCAGGTAAGCGTGGTCCTCGAGGTAGGCGTTGAGGTGCGCGCGGCCGTCCTTGTAGGTGCGCAGCAGCCGGCCGGAGGCGTCGCGCAACTGCTCGAGCAGGAAGTCCGCGCAGGCGCGGGCGGCGTCGAGGTAGTCGGGCCGCTCGAGGACGGCGCCGGTCTCGGCGAGGGCGGCGATCATCAGCGCGTTCCAGGAGGCAAGGCGCTTGTCGTCGAGGCCGGGGCGGACCCGCTCGGCGCGGGCCCGCAAGAGCTTTGCGCGCGCCTCCGCCAGTCCTTCGGGCTCGGGGGCGTCGACGCCGCCGGCCAGGTGCAGGACGTTGCGCCCCTCGAAGTTGCCCTGGCCGCTGACCCCGTAGTAGGCGATCACGTCGTCGCCGTCGCCGAGCAGGTCGCGGATCTCCTCCAGCTCCCAGACGTAGAAGCGCCCCTCCTCGCCCTCGGAGTCGGCGTCAAGCGCCGAGTAGAAGCCGCCCTCGGGGCCGCGCATCTCGCGCAGCGCCCAGTCCAGCGTCTCGGTGCAGACGCGCTGGTAATGATCGTGGCCGAGCGCCTGCCAGCCATGCAGGTAGGCGCGGGCGAGCAGGGCGTTGTCGTAGAGCATCTTCTCGAAGTGGGGGACGAGCCAGGCGCCGTCGACCGAGTAGCGGGCAAAGCCACCGCCGAGCTGGTCGTAAATTCCGCCGGCGGCCATCGCGTCGAGGGTGCGCTCGGGGATCTCGGTCTCGCCACGGGCGAGCAGGAGCTCGATCGCCGAGGCGGGCGGGAACTTCGGGGCGCCCCCGAAGCCGCCGTTCTGCGGGTCGGCATCGCGGCGCAAGCCGACGACCGCCTGCTCGAGATCAGCGGGCCGAAGCGGCGTCTCGGACGGCTTTACCCGCGCGATCGCGCCGAGCTGCGAGCGCACGCCCGGCGCCCTGGCGCGGAGCTCGTCGCGGCGCTGCGCGAAGGCCTCGACGACCGCCTCCATGACCTGGCGGAAGCTCGGCATCCCCTGGCGCGGCTCGGGCGGGAAGTAGGTGCCGGCGTGAAACGGGACCGCCTCGGTGTCGAGGAAGACGGTCATCGGCCAGCCGCCCTGCCCGGTCATCGCCTGGGTCGCCTCCATGTAGAGCGCGTCGACGTCGGGGCGCTCCTCGCGGTCGACCTTGACGTTGACGAAGTGCTCGTTCATGTAGGCGGCGGTGTCCGCGTTCTCGAAGGACTCGCGCTCCATCACGTGGCACCAATGACAGGCCGAGTAGCCGATCGAGAGCAGGATCGGCTTATCGTCCGTTTGGGCGCGATCGAGCGCTTCTTCGCCCCAGGGATGCCAATCTACGGGGTTGTTCTGGTGTTGCAGCAGATAGGGGCTTGTCTCGCCCGCGAGCCGGTTCGCCATTTCTCACCGAATACTTACCCGATAGTCCAGTTGCGCCTTCAAATGCACGCCCGTAGCCTTTTCTGCCAATGAGCATGGAGATCGAGCTTCCCCAGGATTTGCAGGAGCTTTTGGGTCGCGTTGACGCCGCTGACCGCGATGCGGTAGCTGCCGCCCTGAAGCGCAGCCTGCGCAGCGAAGCCGAGCTTCGCGAGGCCTCGAAGCGGATGGCGGAGGCGCAGCGAATCGCCAACTTCGGCGACTGGGAGTGGGACGTGGACGCCGACGAGGTGACCTGGTCGGAGGAGCTGTTTCGGATCTTCGGCATCGACAGCGCCGACTTTGAGCCGAACCTCGAGGGCTACCTGGAGCACGTGCACCCGCATGATCGCGGGCGGGTCAAGGAGGCGATCGAAAACGCGGTCGCGCGCAAGACTCCGCTGCTGATCGAGCACCGGATCCTGCTCAGCGACAAGACGACCCGCACCCTGCGCTGCCAGGGCGAGCCGGTCACCGATGCCGAAGGTGAGGTGACGCGGCTGTTCGGCGTCTGCCAGGACGTCACCGAGCTGGCCGACTCCGAACGGGCCCGCCGCTCCGCCGAGAGCCGCTTCCGGAATGCGTTCGAGAACGCGCCGATCGGGGTCGCGCTGGTCGAGATCGACGATCAGAGCCTGGGGAGCTTTCTGGCCGTCAACAGGGCGATGTGCGCGCTGACCGGCTACAGCGAGCAGGAGCTCTCCGCCTCCTCGCTGGATGAGATCACCGCCCCCGAGGACCGCCATCTCGACAGCGCCCAGCGGCGGCGGTTGCTGCGCGGCAAGTTCGACTCCTACACGGTCGAGAAGCGCTTCATCCACCACGAAGGGCACGAGCTCTGGGGCCAGTTCAGCCTCTCGCTGGCCCGCGATACGGAGGGGGGGCCTCCCTACGGCATCCTGCAGATGCAGGACATAAGCGAGCGCCGCCGCTTCGAGCAGCGGCTGCGCTACCTCGCCGACCACGACGCCCTGACCGGGCTTGCGAACCGGCGCCGCTTCCGCGGCGAGCTCGAGCAGCAGATCGACTTCTACGCCCGCTACGGCGGCCAGGGCGCGATTCTGGTCCTCGACGTCGATCACTTCAAGCACGTCAACGACACCTCGGGCCATCAGGCCGGCGACAACGTGATCCGCGAGATCGCCGAGCTGCTGCGGGCTCGGGCGCGCGTCTCCGACGCGGTCGCGAGGCTCTCCGGCGACGAGTTCGCGGTCCTGCTGCCGCAGACCGATCGCGAGGGTGCGACTCGATTCGCCGAGGACCTGCGGCGCGAGGTGCGCCAGCAATCGAGCGCGTCGGGGCCGGAGCCGGTGACGGTCAGCATCGGCGTGGCGATGTTCGGGGGCGAGACCGAAGAGGGCGGCGAGCCTGCCCTGGTCGCCGCCGACCTGGCCATGTACGAGGCCAAGGAGCAGGGACGCGACCGCGTGGTCCTCGTCGAGGACACCGGCGACGCCGAGCCGGCGGGCAAGTCCCGCCTCAGCACCTCGGCGCGCATCCGCGACGCCCTGGTCCGCGATCGGCTGGTCCTCTACCAGCAGCCGATCATCGACCTTCGCTCCGGCAAGGCGAACCGGCACGAGCTCCTGCTGCGGATTCCCAACGAGGAGGGGGAGATGATCCCGGCCGGGCGCTTCATCCAGACCGCGGAGCAGTTCGGGATGGTCCAGGAGCTCGACCGCTGGGTCGTCGGGGAGGCGATCGCGATGCTCGATCGCTACTCCGCGCGGGCCAACGGGCACGGCGGCGAGCGCCCCGAATTCGAGCTGCACGTCAACCTCTCCGGCAGCTCGATCACCGACGCCAGCGTGCTCGAGTACATCGAGCGCTCCTTCGACACCTCAGACGCCTTCCCGGGCGCGATCACCTTCGAGATCACCGAGACCGCTGCGATCCGCAACTTCGAGACCGCGGCGGCGTTCGCGGACCGCCTCACCGAGTTCGGCTGCTCGATCGCGATCGACGATTACGGGGTCGGGTTCGGCCCCTTCTACTACCTCAAGCACCTGCCCTTCGACCTGATCAAGATCGACGGCGACTTCATCCGCGACCTGCCCCGCAACGACGCCGACCAGCTGACCGTGCAGGCGATCGTCGACATCGCCCGCGGCCTCGGCAAGAAGACGATCGCCGAGTTCGTCGAGGAGCCGTCGACCGTGGACCTGCTGCGCGAGCTCGGCGTCGACATGGCGCAGGGCTTTCACCTCGGAAAGCCGGTGGCGATCGCCGAGGACTGGAGCTAGTCCTTTCCAGGGCGCCTGGGGCGGACCGGGCCGATCCCACCCGGGCAGTCGCGGCGGTGTAGGTTCCCAGCGGCGATGGCGACCGACCTAAGCGTGGTTCTCGACGACAGCCCGGGCGAGCTCGCCCGGCTCGGCGAGGCGACCGGCTTGGGGGGCGTGAACATCGAGGGGATGGCGGCCTTCACCGGCGAGGGGCGGGGGATGATCCACATCCTGGTCGAAGACGCAGCCACGGCGCGAGCGGCAATCGAGGCCGCGGGGATGGCGGTCGCCGACGAGCGCGAGGCGCTGGTCGTCGACATCGAGGACCAGCCGGGCTCGCTGGGCGGCCTGGCCCGCACGCTGGGCGAGGCCGGGGTCAACATCGAGCTGCTCTACACGACCTTCGGCGGCGTCAAGCTCGTGGTCGTCACTGACGACCTCGACGCCGCGCGCGCGGCGCTCTAGCACCGCTCGATCTCGGCCGGCAAGCCCGGAAGAGCGTGCGACGACCTCTGGGTCGGGCCGCTTGAACCCTCGATTCGCGCCGCTGATAGCCGTCGCTAGCGGATTGATAGCCGTCGCTAGCGGATTGATAGCTCGTCGCTAGCGGATTGATAGCCGTCGCTATCTGGCTGAATCTCAACTTCATGTCTGTCCGGCGAGTTGCGGGCGGCTTCGACCTTCGGATGGCACTAAGAGGAAGGGATCCGAGCGCGGGCAGTGCGCCGATCAGGATCCGCTCACGTCGCGCGCGAACGCCTCGAAGGCCTCGAGGTAGCGGCCCAGATCGGCGTCGCTGTGCGCGATCGAGAGCGTCCATTCCTCCTCGACCCCCGGGGTCATGAAGATGCCGTGGTTCATGTGGTACAGCCAGGCCAGGGTCGAGAGGTCGCCGTCGACCTTGGTCAGGTAGTCGCGGTACTCGTACATGCGCTCGGGCGAGAAGACGACGCAGCCCTTGGCGCCGATGCCCTCGGTGTAGGCGGGCAGCCCGTAGCGCGCGATGATCGCGTCGCAGCCGTCGCGCAGCTTGCGGTTGCTCGCCTCGAGCTGCTCGTAGGCGTCGTCGGTGAGCACTTCGGTGAGCGTTGCCTGCGCGGCCGCCATGACCAGCGGGTTGCCGTTGAAGGTGCCGTACTGGTGCACGGTGCCGTCGGCGACGATCGCCGCCAGCTCCTCGCTCATCCCGATCGCGCCGCCGGGGTAGCCCCCGCAGGTCGCCTTCGCGAGCGTGACGATGTCCGGGGTGACGCCGAAGCGCTTCGTCGCCCCGCCGGGAGAGATCGTCGCGCCGGTCTTGACCTCGTCGAAGATCAGCTTCACCCCGTGCGCGGCGGTCAGCTCGCGAACCCGCTGCAGATAGCCCTCGCGGGGCGGGATGATGTTGATGTTCATCATCGCCGGCTCCATGATCAGCCCGGCTACCTGCGGGCCGATCTTGCCGAGCACGGACTCCAGAGCCTTGGCGTCGTTGAACGGGACCGAGCGGGTCAACTCCGTGATCGCGCGCGGGTAGCCGGCGCCGTAGGGGACGCTGATCGGGTCGTCGCGGTCGCCGAGCGCCTCCAACGGCGGGTAGACCGAGACCATCACCGCGTCGTGATGGCCGTGGTAGGAGCCCTCGATCTTGAGGATCGTGTCGCGGCCGGTCGCGCCGCGGGAGAGGTGCACCGCGTCCATCGTCGACTCGGTGCCGGAGTTGGTGAATCGCCACTGCGGCAGCCCGAAGCGCCGCTGCAGCTCCTCGGCGACGTTGATCGAGCCCTCGGTCGGAGCTGCGAAGTGGGTCCCCTCGTCGACCCGTGCCTTGACCGCCGCGCCGACCTTCGGGTTGGCGTGCCCGATGCACATCACACCGAAGCCGTTGTGGAAGTCCAGGTACTCGTTGCCGTCGACGTCGGTGACCCGGCTGCCCTGGCCGCGCTCGATGTAGACCGGCCACGGGTCGTTGGCCTGAAACGAGGAGGGGACGCCGTTCGGCATCGATTTCAGGGCCCGCTGGTAGTACTCGGCCGAGCGCCCGGTGCGGTCGCGAAACGACGCCATTTGTCCCTCGGTCAGCGACTCGACCCGCTTGCGGTCGATCGCTGAAGCTGCGGCTTCGCTCGAATCGATGGCCATTTCGCTGCGCTGCCTGAAGCGCAGCCTAACGAGGGCAGCGCATCGGGCCTGGATTTTCGTCCAGGCTCATGCCGGATCGCCCGCCCTAATGCGCGGTTTGCGGGAGGAACTGCGCGCTCTGATGCGTTGTTGGCGGGTGAGGCGTCAATCCTTCGCTTGCTTCTGGCCGGCGCTGGCGGCCGTCGCGGTGCTCCTCGTAGCCGAGGCAGCGCCGGCGTTTGCCCGCGGCGTCTACGTCGCCAACTCGGGCTCGAACGACGTCTCGGTGATCGACAGCGACGCCAACCAGACAGTCGGCGCCCCGATCGCGACCGATTCCGGTCCGGTGACTTTGGCGATCACGCCCGACGGCAGGCGCGCCTACGTGGCCAACAACAGCGCCGACGACGTCTCGGTGATCGACACCGCGACCAATCAGGTCGTGGGGGCGCCGATCCCGGTCGGCGCGATGCCCGGAGGGATCGCCATCTCTCCGGACGGCGGGCGCGCCTATGTAGGCAACGGCGGCAGCAACGACGTCTCGGTGATCGACACGACGACGAACCAGGTGATCGCCACGATCCCGGTGGGGACGACGCCGGCGTTCCTCGCGATCTCCCCCGTCGGGTCCCGCGCCTACGTGGTCAACGGCGACAGCAAGGACGTCTCGGTGATCGACACCGCGACCAACCAGGTCGTGGGGGCGCCGATCCCGATCGGCGGCTTCCCGATCGGGATCGCCCTGACGCCGGACGGCCGCCGCGCCTATGTCGCCAACGGCGGCAACAACAACGTCTCGGTGATCGACACGGCCACGAACCAAGTGGCGGCGACGATCCCGATCGGCAGCGGGTCGTGGGGGGTTGCGGTCTCGCCCGACGGCCAGCGCGCCTATCGTGACCAGCCTTTCCTCCGGCGTCCTCGCGATCGACACGGCGACCAGCCAGCTCGTCGGGGCGCCGATCCCCGTCGGTGTCGATCCGCGCGGCGTGGCATTCATGCCCGACGGCAAGCGCGCCTACGTGGTCAACAAATCCAGCGACGCCGTCTCCGCCATCGACACGTCGACCGGCCAAGTGGGGGCGACGATCGCGGTCGGCTCCTTCCCGTACGTCGCGGCGATCGTCCCCGATCAGCCGCCACGGGCATCATTCGAAGTCCAGACGGCGCGAGTGGGGGTGAGGGTCGGGCTCAACGCCTCGCAATCGACCGATCCCGACGGGCAGGTCGCCTCCTACGCGTGGCGGTTCGGCGACGGCGAGGCGGCCACGGAGGCCGGCCCGCGGATCACCCACGTTTACCGCCATCGCGGCCGCTTTCCCGTCACCCTCACGCTCACCGACAACGAGGGGTGCTCAACCGCCTTCGTCTTCAGCGGCCAGACCGCCTACTGCAACGGCTCGGGCGTCGCGACGACCGAAAGGACGGTGACGGTCGGCTATCCGCGCCTGCCGTTGCGATGTCCCCGGCGTGCCCGGGGTGTCTGCCGCGTGAGGGCCGTCGCGGTGAGCGCCAGGCGCCACGGCAAGGTCGTGTCGCGCCGGGTCAGGGCACGCCTCAAGCCAGGCCGCTCGAAGCTGGCGCGGGTCAGGTTCAAGAGGAAGTTCTCGGCCAGGCAGGGCGCCAAGCGGGTGCTCACCCGCCAGGTCCTCCGGGTTGGCCGCAACGCACGCGTTCGCTATGTCCGGGTGCGCCTCAGGGACCCCTGAGCTCCGCTCGCTTGATCTTGCCGCTCGACGTCTTCGGCAGCTCGTCGGTGAACTCGACGATGCGGGGGAACTTGTAGGGGGCGGTGGTGCGCTTGCAGTGCTCCTGCAGCTCGGCGACGAGTTGCTCGGAGGGCTCGCCCTCGCGCAGCACGACGATCGCCCGGACCACGGCGCCGCGCTCTGAGTCCGGCTCGGAGACCGCTGCCGCCTCGGCGACGGCGGGATGTGACACCAGTGCCGACTCGACCTCGAAGGGCCCGATCCGGTAGCCGGAGGAGAGGATCAGGTCGTCGCTTCGCCCCTCGAAGTAGAGATAACCGTCCGCGTCGGCGCGGACCAGGTCGCCGGTTCGCCACCAGTCCTCGCTGAACGTCTCGCCGTCGAGATAGCGGGCGAAGAAGGTCGGGCAGCTCGAGGGGTGCAGTTGGAGCTCGCCGACGCGATCCGACGCCGCCGCGTCGGCCCCATGTGCCGCATCGACTTCGCGTCCGGGGGCGCCGGGCCCGATCCGCACCTCGAACCCCGGCAGCGGCTTTCCCATCGAGCCCGGCCGGACCGGCTCGTCGGCACGCATCCCGGTCACCTGGCCGGTCTCGGTCTGCCCGTAGCCGTCGTGGATCTCAAGCCCGGTGCCGTCGCGAAAGGCGCTGATGATCTCCGGGTTGAGCGGCTCGCCCGCTGATACCAGGTGCCGCAGCGAGGCGATCTCGCGCAGCTCGGTTCGCTTTGCGAGCATCCGGTACTCGGTTGGCGCCTGGCAGAGGACGTTTACGTCGAGCTCCTCGCAGAGCGCGAGCCGCTGCGCGGGGTCAAAGCGGGCGTCCTGGATGACCGCGGTCGCGCCCTGCAGCCAGGGCGCGACGAAGACGTTTCGAGCCGACTTCGACCAGCCGGTCGCGGTCGTGCACCAGGCGACCTCGCCCGGTTTGGCGCCGAACCAGTGCTCGGCCTGGGTCCGCTGCCCGAGCAGGTAGCGCTGCGCGTGCAGCACGCCGCGTGGCTCCCCGGTCGTGCCCGAGGTGAAGACGATCAGCGCGCCGTCCGATCCATCGAGGCCGGCGGGCTCGACCGGCGCCTCCTGGGGCCGGTCCTCGTCCATCGCCTCGTTGACCTCGGCGAGCGTCATCGTCTCGACTTCGTCCGGGAGCAGGGCCAGCAGCTCATCCTCGCCGACCGCAAGAGAGGGGTTGGCGGCGGCGCTGCGCAGCTTCAGGTCGGCCTCGCGCAGCTGCGTGTTGCAGGGCAGCGCGATTGCCCCCATGCGCCAGCAGGCGAGCATCGAGGTGACCCACTCGACCCGGTTGCCGACCAGGATCATCACCACGTCGCCGCGCCGCACGCCGCGCGCCGCGAACGCCCCGGAGAGCCCGGCGCTGATCGCGATCAGCTCGCCGAAGTGCCAGACGCGCGCGTCGCCCTCGCGGTTCAGAGCGATCAGGGCGCGGCCCGAGGAGGGGAAGGCCTCCAGCACTTCCTCGATGAAGTTCACGCCGCGAACGGTAACCCGAGGCGATCGCGCGGCGTCTTCGCGGCCCTCGTCGGTCCTACGGGGATCTCGTCGATCGAGATCGCAGTCGAGGGGCCGAGTCCGCCGACAAGTTCGACAAACCGGGCAAGTGCGTGATAGAACTACCGGCTGATGAGGAGAGGTTGGGGCTTTGGCAAGGGGCGGCAGCTGCGTTTTGCGCTGGGTTGCGGCGTGCTGGCCTTGTTCCTGATCAGCGCGGCGCCTGCCGCCGCCGCCGAGCCTTCGTTCGCCGCCCGCGGCAGCGTCAAGCAGGTCTACGTCACCGACCTTGCGCCGGGCGCCTCCGCGACGCTGCTCAACAGCGGCGGCCAGACGGTGGCCACCAAGCAGGCCAACTCGCTGGGCGGCCTTCTGTTTCGCAACGTCACCCCGGGCTACTATCGGGTGACGTCAGGGAGCGAGACGTCGCGGTCGTTCGTGGTCTTCACCGAGGACTCGACGCCGCTGAGCCACACGATCTACAACCAGTCGATCCCGTCGAGCGGCTACGGATACCTGAGGACCCGCGACGGCACGCGGCTGGCGATCTACGTGCATCCGGCGAGCGACGTGACCAACGCCACTCCGGGCGTCGACGTGCCGCCGCTTCCCAACCCCCCGGTCCCGACCCCGACCCTGATCGAGTACTCGGGCTACGGGTACGCCGATCCGGCCGGGCCCCAGAGCGGGATCTCGATCATCGCCAACCTGATGGGCTTCACGGTGGTCGACGTGAACATGCGCGGCACCGGCTGCTCGGGCGGCGCCTACGACTTCTTCGAGCCGCTTCAGAACCTCGACGGCTACGACGTGATCGAGACGATCGCCAATCAGCCCTGGGTCAAGGGCCACAAAGTGGGGATGATGGGGATCTCCTACGGCGGCATCAGCCAGCTCTTCACCGCCCAGACTCAACCACCCGACCTGGCGGCGATCGCGCCGTTCTCGGTGCTCGACAGCGCCCAGACGACGCTCTATCCGGGGGGCATCCTCAACACCGGGTTCGCGCTCAACTGGGCCGAGGAGCGGGTCCACGACGCGCTCCCCGCCGGTCCCAACAGCGGCCAGAACTGGGCCTACCAGCGGATCCAGAACGGCGACACGACCTGCGAGGCCAACCAGGCCCTGCACCCGGAGGCCGTCGACCTGATCGCGAAGATCCGCGCCAACGATCACTACGTCCCCGAAGTGGCCGATCCGCTCTCGCCGATCACCTTCGTGAACAAGATCAACGTGCCGACCTTCATGGCCTGCCAGTGGACCGACGAGCAGACCGGCGGCCACTGCCCAGACCTGGCCGAGCACATGACCGGCACCAACCGCAAGTGGTTCACGTTCACCAACGGCACCCACGTCGACTCGCTGGCCCCGGCGACCTTCAACCGATGGTGCGACTTCCTCTCGATCTACGTCGCCGACGACTCGCCGGCGACCCACTGCGCACAGACCGCAACGGCGGCGCCGGTGATCTATCAGGTGGCGATGGGCATCACCGGCGTCACCATGCCGCCCGACCCGATCCAGGCCCTGCCGTACGCCGCCGCGAAGACCGCATTCGAGCAGTTGGCGCCGATCCGCATCCTGTTCGACAACGGCGCCGGCGGGCCACAGCCCGCGTACCCGAATCCGGGCTTCGAGCAGTCCTTCTCGAGCTTCCCGATCCCCGGCACGACCGTCGGCAGGTGGTACTTCGGTGACAACGGCACTCTTTCCCAGGCTCGGGACACCAGCCACTCCGGCGTGGACTCGTTCAACTGGGACACCCATGCCCGGCCCCTGACCAACTTCAGCGGTAACACCGGCTCCGGCACCAACGGCCTCTGGACGGCGACCCCGAACTACGACTGGGAGCAGCCTCCCGCCCACAGCGCGGTGTCCTACGTCACGCCGCCGCTGAGCGCCAACACGACCGTGATCGGCTCCGGCTCCGTGCAGCCCTGGGTCAAGTCCCCGGTTCCCAATGCCGACTTCCAGGCGACGATCTCGGAGATCAGGCCGGACGGCAAGGAGACCTTCGTGCAGGGCGGCTGGGTGCGCGGCAACGCGCGCAAGCTCGATCCCACCAAGGGCAACGCGCTCGAGCCCGTCCTCAGCCTCAGGGCATCCGACGTGTCACCGCTGCCGAGCGACACCTTCGTCCCGGTCACGATCCCGCTCTATTACGAGGGTCACGTCTACCGCGCCGGCTCGCGGATCCGGGTGACGATCACGGCCCCGAACGGCGACCAGCCGGTCTGGTCGTTCGGTGAGACCGAGCCGGAGAGCGGCACGCCGCAGATCGAGATCGGCCACGGTTTGAACATGGAGTCGAGGCTGACCCTCCCGGTCGTGCCCGGCGTCAACGTTCCGACCGGGCTGCCGCCGTGCCCGGGCCTGCGGGGCGAGCCGTGCCGCGACTATCAGCCGATCGTCAACGACACGCCGACTCCCTGAGCTCCCGCCGGTTCTGAGCCGCTGATGCGGCCGCCTGGGCGCCGGACCCCCTCGGATCAGATCTGGGTCGCGATCAGCGCCGCGAACGCAACCAGGATCGACGCCATCATCGCGAGCATCGTGCGCTGAAGCGCGTCGAGCCGTGCGTTGAAGCTGCCCTCCATGGCGTCGAAGCGGGCGTCGAAGCGGGCGTCCTGAGCATCGAACCTTGCGTCCATCCGCGCGCCCAGCGAGCGCAGATCGTCATCGACCCGCGAAAACCCCTGATCCATGCGACGGGCGAGATCGTCAAGGCGTTCATCCGTCCAGCTGACTCGCTCGGTCGGCACGATTGGGAAGGATAGCTCCCCACGCCTCGCTACTGTCGCGCAGCGTGTGACGGCTGAGTGACGAGCCCGGTTTCGCTCAGCGACGCAGCTCGGTGCCGTCGTAGAGCTTCTTGACGGTCACCGAGCCGGCCGGGACGGCCTCGATGCAGAGCTCGCAGAGCACGCACTCGTCGAGGTTCCCGTCGACGATCTCGACCCGGCCATCGGCGTCCTTGAAGATGTCGACCGGGCACACCTCCTCGAGCTTCGCCGCCAACGCCGCGTCGCCGGCGACCGATTCGTCGACCTCGACGGCGATGAAGATTCCCTGCAGCTGCTCGTCGCTGCTCGCTCGATTCGCGGTCACGCCGTCACCCCCAGCTTCTCCTTCACCGCGCCGGGGATCTCGTCGATCCGCTCGATCACGGTGATCCCGGCGCCCTCGAGGCGCTCGATCTTCTGCGCCGCCGTGTCCTCGGCGCCCTCGACGATCGTGCCCGCGTGCCCGAAGCTCATCCCCTGCATCTCCTCCTCGTCCATGAACTTGCCGGCCATGAAGGCGACGATCGGCAGCCGCGAGTCGTTCTCGGTCACCCATTCCGCGAGCTGCGCCTCCATTCGCCCGCCCGGCTCGGTGTAGATGACGATCGCCTCGGTCTGCTCGTCGGCCTCGAAGTAGGGCATCAGCTCCGCGTAGGTCGAGCCGATGATCGCGTCGCCGCCGATCGAGACCGCGGTCGAGACCCCGAGCCGAGCGGCGGTGAGCGAGGAGGAGATCTCGGTCGTCATCCCGCCCGAGCGCGACATCACGCCGACCGGCCCCGGGGCGTAGGCCTTGGCGGCGTCCTTGGCCGGCCCGCCGATCCCGCCCATCTTGCAGACCCCGGGCACGATCACGCCGAGGCAGTTCGGGCCGATGATTCGCGCCCCGCGCATCTCCGCCAGCTCGACCATCTGGGCGACGTCGCCGCGCGGAATCCGCTCGGTGACGACGACGATCAGCTCGATCCCGTTCTCGATCGCCTCCAGGACCGCGTCCTTGGTGAAGGCGGGGGGGACGGTGACGACCGAGCCGGTGATCGGCGAGCCGTGGTGCTCGACCGCCTGCTCGACGGTGTCGAAGACCGGAACGCCGTGCACCTCGCGCCCCTTGCGGCCCGGGGTGACCCCGCCGACGACCTTGGAGCCGTAGTCAAGGCACTCGCGGGTCAGGTTCACGGCCTCGCGGCCGGTGATGCCCTGGACGATGAACGTGGTGTCCTCGCTCAGCAGGATGGACATCAGGCAGGCGCCCCCTGGATCTTCTCGACCGCCCGGCCCGCCGCCTCCCACATCGAGACGCTGCGGTCGCAGTACTCGACCCCGTAGCGGTCGAGGATCTTGAATCCCTCCTCCTCCCAGGCGCCCGGGATGCGGAAGATTGCGATCGTCTCGGCCGGGTCCTTATCGAGCTGCAGGCAGGCCTTGATCACGCCGCGGGCGACGATGTCGACCCGGGTGTTGGAGACGATCGACATCATCACCGCGATCTTCTCGACCCCGTCCTTTTGCAGCACCTCGGTCGCCAGCCCACAGGCCTTGGACACCGACGGGTTGCCGCCGATCTCGGCGTAGTTGGCCGGCCGCCCGCCCTGGCTTCGCACCGCGTCGGTGAGCGTCAGCGAGCCGCCGCCGGCGCCGATCACCAGCCCCAGGTCGCCGCTGAAGCCGTGGTCCTTGCCCTGGATCACGCCGCGGTGGTCGGCGGAGTCGATCGCCTTCACGTTGCGCTCGAACGCGCTCGGCTCGTACGGCTCGCGGGTGTCGTCGGCGGCGATCTCCAATTCGCCCTCCAGCAGCGCCTTCTGCCGCGGCTTCGCCTCGTCCTCCATCTCCATGTGCGCGTCCAGCGCCACGAAGCTGCCGTCCTTGAGCTCGGCGAGGGGGTTGATCTCGGCCAGGGTCATGTCGCGCTCGCGGAAGAGGCGGGCGAGGCGGGCGAGCACGGCGCTGGCGCGATTCAGCTGCGAGCCGCTGACCCCGGCGCGGGCGACGGCCTGCTTGGCCTCGAAGTCGGAGATCGGCAGCAGGTTGGAGACGTGGCCGCGGCCGACGTGGTCGGGGTGCTGCTCGGCGACCTCCTCGATGTCGATCCCGCCCATGTCACTGAACAGCATCAGCGGCCGCTTCGCGGTCCCGTCCCAGACCACTCCCGCGTAGTACTCCTGCTTGACCTCGGCCTTCGGGTCGACGAGCACGCCGCGCGGCATTTGCCCGTTGATCTCCAGCTCGAGGATGTCAGCCGCATGACCCTCGGCCTCCTCGGGGCTGTCGGCGAACTTCACGCCGCCGGCCTTCATCCGTCCCCCGGTCAGGACCTGCGACTTGACCACCACCGGGCCGCCGATCCGCTGCGCGGCCTCGCGCGCCTCGGCAGGCGTCGTGCAGAAGCCGTATTCGGTGACCGGGATGCCGGAAAGCTCGACGATCCGGCGCGACTCGTACTCGAAAAACCGCATAGCGGCGCGGGAATCTATCGGGCGAGCCGCTGCGATGAGGCGGTCGGAGGATCATCGGAGCCGAGCGGGTCGCTGGTCGGACAGCGCCGGACTGACGTCAGCCGGCGCGGGTAGCTGAAAGAATCCTCCCGCAGAGGGTTGAGATCGTCCATCCGATCGACTCAGGAGCGTGATTTGACCAGTGAGTGAATCCAGCATCGCGACGGCAGACGCACCGACGACCCACCCGAAGCTGCTCGGCTGGGTCGAGGAGATAGCGGCTCTCACCGAGCCCGACTCGGTCCATTGGTGTGACGGCTCGGCGGAGGAGTACGACCGCATCTGCCAGGAGATGGTCGATGCCGGGACCTTCGAGAAGCTCGCCGACGCCAAGCGTCCCAACTCCTACCTGGCGCGCTCCGACCCCGCCGACGTCGCGAGGGTCGAGGACCGCACCTTCATCTGCTCCGAGAAGGAGGAGAGCGCCGGTCCGACCAACAACTGGAGCGACCCGGCTGAGATGCGCGAGCTCCTCGCTGACCTCTTCAAGGGCTCGATGAAGGGCCGCACGATGTACGTGGTTCCGTTCTCGATGGGCCCGCTCGGCTCGCCGATCGCTCAGATCGGCGTGCAGCTCACCGACTCCCCCTACGTGGCGGTCTCGATGCGGATCATGACCCGGATGGGGACCGCGGCGCTGGAGGTGCTCGGCGAGAGCGGGGAGTTCGTGCCCTGCGTTCACTCGGTCGGGATGCCGCTCGCCGAAGGGGCCGAGGACGTCCCCTGGCCCTGCAACGCGGAGAACAAGTACATCGTGCATTATCCGGAGTCGCGCGAGATCTGGTCCTACGGCTCCGGCTACGGCGGCAACGCGCTGCTCGGCAAGAAGTGCCTGGCGCTGCGGATCGCCTCGGCGATGGCGCGCGACGAGGGCTGGCTGGCCGAGCACATGCTGATCCTCAAGCTCACCTCGCCGGAGGGCGAGGTCAAATACGTCACCGGCGCCTTTCCATCGGCGTCAGGGAAGACGAACCTCGCGATGCTGATCCCGACCCTGGAGGGGTGGCAGGCGGAGACGATCGGCGACGACATCGCCTGGATGAAGTTCGGCGAGGACGGGCGCCTTTACGCCGTCAACCCCGAGGCCGGCTTCTTCGGCGTCGCCCCCAACACCAGCTACAAGACCAACCCCAACGCGATGGCGACCGTGGAGCGCAACACGATCTTCACCAACTGCGCCGAGACCGAGGGCGACATCTGGTGGGAGGGGATGACCGGCCAGCCGCCGGATGAGGCGATCGACTGGCACGGCAAGCAATGGTCCCCGGACATGGAGGAGCCGGCGGCGCACCCGAACGCCCGCTTCACGACTCCCGCCTCGCAGTGCCCCTGCATCGCGCCCGAGTGGGAGGACCCGGCCGGGGTGCCGATCGACGCCTTCCTGTTCGGCGGCCGCCGCGCAACGGCCGTGCCCCTGGTCAGCGAGGCCTTCGATTGGGAGCACGGCGCCTTCCTGGGCGCGACGATGTCGGTGGAGACGACCGCGGCGGCCTCGGGCGAGGTCGGCCGGCTGCGCTTCGACCCGATGGCGATGCTTCCCTTCTGCGGCTACAACATGGCCGACTACTTCGGTCATTGGCTGCGGGTCGGCCGCGACGCCGACGTGGCAAAGCTGCCGAGGATCTTCCTCGTCAACTGGTTCCGCAAGGACGACGAAGGCAAGTTCCTCTGGCCCGGCTACGGCGAGAACAGCCGCGTGCTCGAGTGGGTGTTCCGGCGCTGCAATAGCGAGGGCGAGACGGTGGAGACGCCGCTCGGCCTGATGCCGGCACAGGGCGAGCTCAACACCGAGGGCCTTGAGATCGACCCCGAGTCGCTCGAGGAGCTGCTCACCGTCGATCCCGACGCGCTGCGCGAGCAACTGCCCCAGATGGAGGAGTTCCTGGCCAAGTTCGGGGATCGCCTGCCGGACGGGATCGAGCGCCAGCTCGAGGCTCTGCGGCAGCGCTTGCGCTGAACCTCCCGCCGGCGCGGCATAGAATCGTTTCGATGCCGGAGGAGACGACGAAGTACCTGCTCGAGGAGTCGGAGATCCCGACCCATTGGGTGAACCTGCTGCCCGACCTGCCGGGCGAGCCGCTGCCCCCGCTCAACCCCGAAAGTGGAGAGCCGGCCGGCCCGGACGACCTGTCCCCGATCTTCCCGATCGGCTTGATCGAGCAGGAGGTCTCGCAGGAGCCGGAGATCGAGATCCCCGACGAGGTGCGCGAGATCTACCGGCTCTGGCGCCCGGCGCCGCTCTACCGCGCCCGCCGCCTCGAGCGCATCCTCGACACCCCGGCCCACATCTACTACAAGTACGAGGGAGTCTCGCCCCCCGGCTCGCACAAGCCCAACACCGCGGTCGCGCAGGCCTACTACAACCGCGAGGCCGGGATCCGCAAGCTGGCGACCGAGACCGGCGCCGGGCAGTGGGGCTCGGCGCTGGCGCTCGCCTGCTCCATGTTCGGGCTCGAGTGCGAGGTCTTCATGGTCGGCGTCTCCTACGACCAGAAGCCCTACCGGCGGGCGATGATCGAGACCTGGGGCGGGACGGTCCACCGCAGCCCCTCGCAGCTGACCGAGGCCGGCCGCTCGCAGGCTGAGCATGAGTCGGGCAGCCTCGGGATCGCGATCTCCGAGGCGGTGGAGGTCGCGGCCGGCGCGGAGGACACGAACTACTCGCTCGGCTCGGTGCTGAACCACACCTGCCTGCATCAGACCGTGATCGGTCAGGAGGCGATCGCGCAGCTGGAGATGGCGGGCGAGTACCCCGACGTGGTCGTCGGCTGCGTCGGCGGGGGCTCGAACTTCGCCGGGCTCGCCTACCCATTCATCCGCGCCAACCTGCGCGACGGCAAGGGGACCCGCTTCGTCGGCGCCGAGCCGACCGCCTGCCCGACCCTGACCCGTGGCGCCTATGCCTATGACTTCGGCGACACGGTCGGGATGACGCCGCTGCTGCCGATGCACACGCTCGGCCACGACTTCGTGCCGCCCCCGGTGCACGCCGGTGGTCTGCGCTATCACGGCGCCGCGCCGAGCCTCTGCGGGCTCGTCAAGGCGGGGATCGTCGAGCCGGCCGCGGTCGCGCAGACCGCCGCCTTCGACGCCGCGGTGCGCTTCGCGCGCAGCGAGGGCATCGTGCCGGGGCCCGAGCCGGCACATGCGATCCGGGCGGTCTTCGACGAGGCCGAGGCGGCCAAGCAGGCGGGGGAGGAGAGGGTGATCCTGCTCGGGCTCTCCGGTCACGGCCACTTCGACATGGGCGCCTATCAGGCCTATCTCGCCGGCAAGCTGGAGGACCTCGAGTTCTCCGAGGCCGAGATGGAAGCGGCGCTCGGGCGTCTGCCCGAGGCGCCGGCGATCGCCTAGGCCTGGCGGTCGCGCAAGCGCTTGATCGCCTCGAGCGCGGCGATGTCGGTCTGATCGATTGGCCGGCCGGCGACGCGCTTCATGGCAATGAGATCGTCTGGGCTTGCGACCAGAACCGAGAACTCGTCGAGATCGACTCGCTCGGCACGGCGCCGCAAGGCCTGGTAGCTGGCGACGCCGGGTGTTCGGCGTTGGACGTCCAGCCAGCCGGCGGACGTCTCAAGGGTCAGCAGTTCGATTCCCTGAAGCGTCTTTGCGTCGGGCACGAACGACAACTCGGGATCGGCACCTCGCAGTTTCGCTTCAAGTTCGATCAGAACCTTTCCCAGGGCCGCGAGATTTCCCACGTCATGCGCGAATGCGATGTCGAGATCGCGGGTGACGCGTGGATAGCCATGCAGGATCACCGCGATCCCGCCGATCACCACAAAGTCGACGCCTGCGGACACCAGCTTCCGCAGCATCTCCGCGACGTCGAGCTCCGGCCATTCGGCGGGGATGCGGTCCTTAGGATCCACTGCGCGCGCTGAATGCTCTGCCGCCGAACTTCTTCGCGAATCCGTACAGCGACTCGAAGTAGGCGAGGCGCTGAGCGGGGCTTTCCCTGAGGCTGCCGGCAATGAGCGTTTCGTCGATGCCCGCATCGCCGTATAGCTCGAGATTGAGCTTGTTGCCCGTCGCCGCGATGACCTTCTCAAGCGTCGAGAGCTGCGGGTTCGCCCCCGGGGTCTCAAGGCGCGCGATCACGGATTGGGTCGTCGAAGCCCTTCTGGCGAGCTCAGCTTGGGTGAGGCCGGCATCGAGTCGAGCCTGCTTGACGAGCGCGTTCGCAGTCAACCGGTTCGCAATCACTGCTATAGCGTAACAGCGATATCGCTTTTAAGCTATATCGAGGGCGACGCTCAAAGCTCGTATCGCTCGGCCAGCTCCGGGTCCTTCTCGGCCAGCATCTCGGCCAGCGAGACCATCACCTTGCACTGCTTCCAGGTCGCGTCGTCCTGCATCTTGCCGTCGATCATGTGGACGCCGCGACCGTCGGGGATCGCCTCCAGCACCTTCTTGGCGAACTTGACCTCGTCCGGGGGCGGGCTGAAGACCTTCTTGGCGATCTCGATCTGGGCCGGGTGCAGCGACCAGGCGCCGACGCAGCCGAGCAGGAAGGCGGCGCGAAACTGCGTCTCACAGCCGAGCGTGTCCTTGATGTCTCCGTAGGGGCCGTAGATCGGCAGGATCCCCGCCGACGTGCAGGCGTCGACCATGCGCGCGATCGAGTAGTGCCAGGGGTCCTGCTGCGCGGTCGGCCGCTCGGCCTCGGGTTGAGCGGGGTCGGGGTCCTCGATCACCCGGTAGGCGGGATGACCGCCGCCGACCCGGGTCGTCTTCATGCGCCGGAAAGCCGCCAGGTCGGCGGGCCCGAAGCTCATCCCCTGCATCCGCGGGCTCGCGAAGGCGATCTCCTCGACGTTGACGACCCCGGTCGAGGTCTCCAGCAGCGCGTGGATCAGCAGCGGCCGCTCGAGCTTCGCCTTCGCCTCCAGCTGCGCGAGCAGCCGATCGACGTAGTGGATGTCCCACGGCCCCTCGACCTTCGGGACCATCACGACCTCGAGCTTGCTCCCGATCTCGGCCACCAGCTCGGTGAGGTCGTCGAGGACCCAGGGGCTCTCCAGCGAGTTGACCCGGGTCCAGAGCGCGGTGGAGCCGAAGTCGCCCTCCTTGACCGCCTTGATGAACCCCTGTCGCGCCGCCTCCTTGCGGTCGACCGGGATCGCGTCCTCGAGGTTGCCGAGCAGGACGTCGGTCTGCTTGGCGATCTCGGGCGCCTTCGCGGCCATCTTCTCGTTTGAGAAGTCGAGGAAGTGGATCATCCGCTGCGGCTTGACCGGGATCTCGCGCAGCGGCTCGGGCGCGTCGATCGCCAGCGGCTTGAAGAACTCTCTGGGGTGTCTCAATTCCTTCCTTTCCACGTCGTGGCGGCTCTGCAGCCTATCTGGGGCGCTTTTCTTCCCCCATGCGGAAGAAAGGCGCCCGCGTCGGCAGCGCGCTTCGTTTCTCGTGCGGAGAAAGGCGCCCCGTCGCGTAGCTTTCCGCCCATGCAGGCGACTGTCCGCAAGGCACAGGTAGGCGAGGAGGAGCGGATCCTGGCGCTCTGGGAATGGCTCTTCGCGCCCCCTGGGCAGAAGCCGAGCCAGTGGGACCCCGTGCACGCCCGCGCCGCGATCACCGAGGCGCTCGTCTCGCCGCAGAGCGAGGTCTTCGTCGCCGACGAGGACGGGCGGCTGATCGGCTTCTGCACCGCCTATCTGGAGCTCAACTCGGTGCGCTTCGGGCGCCGCTGCTGGGTCGAGGACCTCGCGGTCGACCCCGAGCGCCGCTCGCGGGGGATCGGCAAGGCGCTTCTCGATGCCGCCAAGGACTGGGCCCGGGGGGCCGGGGCGACGCACCTGGAGCTCGACTCGGGGCTGGCGCGGAGCGACGCGCACCGCTTCTATGAGCGCGAGCGTCCGAGCTGGAAGTCGTACTCGTTCGCCTGGGAGCTTTGAGCCCCACCTACGTCTGGGAGCTCTGACCGGCCTCGATTGCGCTTCGCCTCGGCCGAGGCAGTCCTCTTCCGGCGGCCGAGGCAGTCCTCTTCACGGCGGCCGAGGCAGTCCTCTTCACGGCGGCCGAGTGTGCAGTTAGTGCGCCTATAGCGACCACAAGTGCACACTCGCGGAGGCAGTCCTCTTCGCGGAGGCAGCCGCCGAGCAAGTCGCCTGCGGCACGGTCGCAACCTGTTACGATATATCGCGACAGAATGAAACAGATCGATAGAGACATCGAGAAACAGTTCGATGGAGACATCGAAACAGACGACAGGAGTTACGAATGCATCACGCGAGAGAGGCGGCTGGAAGAGGCCGCCACGGACGACGCCGACAGGGGCGCCGCATGAAGGGCATGGACCCGGCGCGCGGCCTGCGCGGCCATCGGGGCCATCGGGCCCGCCGCGGGGACGTGCGCAGCGCGATCCTCGCCCTGCTGGAGGAGCGCCCGATGCACGGCTACGAGATGATCCAGCAGCTCGAGGAGCGCAGCGGCGGTCGCTGGCGCCCCAGCGCCGGCTCGATCTACCCGACCCTGCAGCTGCTCGAGGACGAGGGGCTGGTCAGCGGTGAGGAGGTCGACGGCAAGCGGGTCCTCTCGCTGACCGAAGCCGGCCGCGAGGCTGCCGAGAAGCGCACCGAGCGCAGCCCCTGGGAGAGCGAGGGAGGAGGACTCCCCGTACCACCAGCTACGCCACGAGGGCATCGGCCTGGTCAATGCCGCCCGCCAGGTGGCACAGGTCGGCAGCGCCGAGCAGGCCACCGAGGCCGCGAAGATCCTCGCCGACGCGCGCAAGCGCATCTACGCAATCCTCGCCGAGGACTGAGCCGCGACGGAGCTACCGGCGGGCGATTGGCCGCCGGTATCCTTCGCCGCCATGGCCATCGACACCAGCGCACCGGAGCAGATAACCGACGAGCAGAAGGCGATCATCGAGATGGTCCGCCAGTTCGTCGACGAGCAGATCATCCCCAAGGCCGAGCACTACGACCACGAGGACGAGTTCCCGGAGCCGATCGTCGAGCAGATGAAGGAGCTGGGCCTGTTCGGGGTCACGATCCCCGAGGACTACGGCGGGATGGGCCTTGATCTGACCACCTACGCGATGATCGTCGAGGAGCTCTCGCGCGGCTGGATCTCGATCTCGGGGATCGTCAACACCCACTTCATCGGCTCCTATCTGCTGATCAAGTTCGGCACCGACGAGCAGAAGGACCACTTCCTGCCGAAGATGGCGACTGGCGAGCTGCGCGCCTCCTTTTCGCTCTCCGAGCCCGAATGCGGCTCCGACGTGCAGGGCATCAAATCGACCGCGAAGCGCGACGACGATGGCAGCTGGGTGATCGACGGCCAGAAGATGTGGGTCACCAACGGCCTGCGCTCCGGAGTCGTCTTCGTGCTCGTCAAGTCGGACCCCAAGGCCGAGCCGGCCTACGACGGCATGACCTGCTTCATCACCGAGAAGGAGCCCGGCGAGGCCAAGAACGAGGGCGAGTTCGCCGGCCTCGAGGTTCCGCCGCAGATCAAGAAGATGGGCTACAAGGGCGTCGAGTCCACCGAGCTCGTCTACAACGGCTACCGCTGCCCGCCGGAGCGGATCCTCGGCGGCGAGGAGGACGGCCTCGGCCAGGGCTTTCGGCAGATGATGGACGCGCTCGAGGTCGGTCGCGTCAACGTCGCGGCGCGCGGGGTCGGGATCGCGCAGCGGGCCCTGGAGCTGGCGCTGCGCTACAGCCAGGAGCGCAAGACGTTCGGAAAGCCGATCGCCCAGCACCAGGCGATCCAGTTCAAGCTCGCCGACATGGCGACCAAGATCGAGGCGGCGCGCCTGGTGACGATGAAGGCGGCACGCCTGAAGGACGCCGGCGAGCGCTCCGACCTCGAGGCCGGGATGGCGAAGCTGCTCGCCTCGGAGACCGGCAAGGAGGTCGTCGAGGACGCCTTCCGGATCCACGGCGGCTACGGCTATTCGAAGGAGTACGAAATCGAGCGCCTCTACCGCGATGCGCCGCTGCTTCTGATCGGCGAGGGGACCTCCGAGATCCAGCGGATGGTCATCGGCCGCAAGCTGATCGAGCGAAACAAGATTTGACGGCCGCTCGCCGGAAGCGCCGCGGTGGCTGAGCAGCCTGTCGCGCTGGTCAGCGGCGCGAGCCGCGGGATCGGCCGCGAGATCGCCCGCCAGCTCGCCGCCGAGCACGGCTACGTGGTGCTGGCGGGCGCTCGCAATCCCGACTCGGCCGGCGAGCCCGATCACGAGTTGATCCGCTGGGTCAAGCTCGACGTCGCCGACCAAGCGAGCGTCGAGCGACTCGCCGAGCAGCTGTCAGAGGATCCCGGGCGCCTCGACGCGCTGGTCAACAACGCCGGGATCCACGGCGGCTCCGGCTATGAGGCGAAGCTCGCTGACGTCGACATCGACGACGTCAGGGAAGTGCTGGAGACCAACCTGTTCGGCGCCCTGCGGCTGACCCAGGCGATGCTGCCGCTTCTGCGAGCCGGCGAGCATCCGCGGGTCGTCAACGTCTCCAGCGGGGCCGGCCAGCTCAGCGAGATGAACGGCGGCAATCACGGCTACCGGATCTCCAAGACGGCGCTCAACGCCCTGACTCGGCTGACCGCCGCCGAGGGCAATGGGCTGCTCGCCAACTCACTGTGCCCCGGCTGGGTCCGCACCGACATGGGAGGAGACTCGGCGCCGCGCTCCGTCGAGCAGGGCGCCGACACCGCGGTCTGGCTGGCGACGCTGCCCGACGACGGGCCAAGTGGCGGCTTTTTCCGCGACCGCAAGCCGATCCCCTGGTAGGAGGACTGGTGACGCCTTCGCCCTCAGGCGGCCGGGCGGCGGCCCAGCGCCACCAGGTACTCGCCCTCGAAGCAGAGCCCGCCGTCGAGCGCCGCGTTGTGGCTCCGAAACAGCGCCGCCAGGTCCTCGCGCATCTCTTTCCAGCGCCCTTCTGGCTCCAGCCGCTCCCGGGCCGTGACGACCGGGCCGAACTTGGTCTCATAGACCGAGACCGCCTCCGCGACCGATTCGAAGCGCAGCTCGATCAGCTCGCGCTCGAACTCGACCTCTAGCTCCGGGAACAGCTGGCGGACGTGGTCCTCTGTGCCCCAGAGCGTCGGCGGGGCGGCGTCGGCGGGCGGCGGGACGTGCGCCGCCATCAGCCGGAAGAACTCACCGACGTTTCCCTCCGGCGTCCAGCTACAGAGGCCGAGGCGGCCGCCCGGCCGCAGGACCCTGGTGATCTCGCCGGCGGCGACCTCGTGGCGCGGCGCGAACATGGCGCCGAAGGTCGAAACCACCACGTCGAAGCTCTGGTCGGCGAACGGCAGCTCCTCGGCGTCGCCTTCCGCCCATTCCACCTCGACGCCCGCTTGCTCGGCGCGGGCTTCCGCCGCCCCGAACAGCTCGCCCGTCAGATCGAGCCCGACCACCCGGCCGCCGTCCCGGGCGGCGGGAATGGCCGCATTTCCGGTCCCGCAGGCCACGTCGAGCACCTCCTCGCCCGGTGCGATTTCGAGGCGACGGACGATCCGCTCTCCGACCGGCCAGATCAGCTCTGCGATCGCGTCGTAGTCCCCGGCGGCCCAGACGGCTCGCGCTTGGCTCTTCAGCTCGGCAACTTCACTCATGCGACCTCCTCCGTCGACGTTGCGTCGATCCGTTCTATGCGCGCGGGCGAGGCCGTTCAACTGCAAAATCTGAAGCTTCCCTATATTGGGTGTCAGGCCATCGATGACCGCCGGCTACGGACAGTTCTGCCCCATCGCCCAGGCGGCCGAGGTGCTCACCGAGCGCTGGACGCTGCTCGTGATCCGCGAGCTGCTGGTGGGCAGCAGCCGCTTCAACGAGATCCACAAGGGCGTTCCACTGATGTCTTCCTCGCTGCTCAGCAAGCGCCTACGCGAGCTGGAGCGTTCCGGAATCGTCACCCGGGAGCGCTCTGCCGGCGATCGCGGCTACACCTACTCCCTGACCCCGGCCGGGGAGGCGCTGGGGCCATTCGTGCTCTCGCTCGGCACCTGGAGCCGCGATTGGCTGCGGCGCGAGATCACCGCCGAGGACGCCGACCCGGCGCTGCTGATGTGGGACATGCAGCGCAACGTGCGCTGCGACCGGCTCCCCAAGGATCGCGTCGTGAGCTTCTTCCGCTACCGGGGAACAGATCAGGGCAAGAGCGCCTGGTGGCTGGTGGCGGAGCGCTCGGGCACCGATCTGTGCCTCTCGGACCCCGGTTTCGAGGTCGACCTCAACGTCACCGCGGAGGCGCGGGCGATGGCCGAGGTCTGGATCGGCAGGCTCGAGCTGGGGGCTGCGATGCGCTCCCGGCGAGTCCGGGTGAGCGGCCCCGAGCACCTCGTTCGCAGCTTCCCCGAGTGGCTGGGGCTGAGCGTGTTCGCCCACCCCGAGCCGGCCGCGGCCTTCGCCGACCGGCAGGATTGATCGGTCGCATCGGCAGCTTGGCTGGCGAGGCTGCCCGACGACGGGCCGAACGGCGGGTTCTTCCGCGACCGCAAGCCGATCCCCTGGTAACGCCCGGGCTCAGCTAGCATCGCGCCAATGGCGAGTGGCGGGACGGCGGGACTGATCGAGCAGGCGATCGTGCGCTTCCAGGCGGAGGTGCCGGCGCTGGCGAAGCTGAAGCTCGTCTTCGGGCTGGAGTTGCGCGGGCGCGGCGACACACAGATGTTCCGGGTCGAGCTGCCGGGACCGCGGATCAGCAAGGGCGTCGCCGACCATGCGCGGGTCACGGTCGAGATCGCGCGCGCGCACTTCAACGAGCTGGCCTCGGAGGGGCACGTCGCGGACTACGTCAAGGCCTACGAGCACGGCCACATCAAGGCCTCCGGAGACCAGAACGTCCTCAAGCTGATCGCCCAGGTCGTCGAGCGCCACGAGCAGCGGACGCGGACCAAAAAGGTCCACTGACCCCGTCGATCCGGGTCGCCCGGCTTGCTTTCGATGCTTGGCCTGCGCAGCGGCGGGTAACAGTGCGCTATCCCCGGGGAGGGATGCGGGGGGACTCACAGACCACGAACGAAAGGAAGACGATGAGCGACGGAGCTCTCGACGAGGCAAAGGGCCGAGCCAAGGAAGCCGGCGGCGATCTCACCGGTGACGATGAGATGAAGAAGGAAGGGAAGGTCGACAAGGCCGAGGGCACAGTCAAGGACAAGGCTGACGACGTGGCCGACAAGGCCAAGGACGTGCTTGGCAAGGACTAGGCGGCGTCTGCCGAGGCTGCGGGCGGCGGCTCAATTGCTGCACCGCCCCGCCTCGGCCCGCGATCCCGCCGAGATCGCGAAGGCGATCGGCGGGGCGCAGGCGCAGGACGTCTACGCCGGGCCGCTGCAGTTCCGGGCCCGCAGCCGCAGGTTGACCGCGGCCGACATCGACAGGGCCCGCACCGAGGAGCGCTCGTTGCTGCGCACCTGGGTGATGCGGATGACGATCCACATGATCGCCACCGAGGACGCGGGGTGGATGCTGCCGCTCTTCGAGCCCCGGATCGAGAAGTGGTCGCGGCGCCGCCTCGGGCAGCTCGGGGTCGGGTCGGGGGCGCAGGAGAAGGCGCTTGAGGCAGTTCGCAAGGCGCTCGAAGACGACGGCCCGCTGACTCGCAGCGAGGCCGGCGAGCGAATCGAGGCCGCCGGCGTCAAGCTCAGCCCACAGACCCGGTTGCACCTGATCCTGGTCACGATCACGTCAGGGATCGCCTGCCTGGGCCCCGACAAGGGCCGCAGCACCTGCCTGGTTCGGCGCGAGGACTGGCTCGGAAAGCCGCCACCCTTCGACCGCGAGGCGGCGCTCGGCGAGCTGGCGAGGCGCTACCTCGGCGCCTTCGGCCCGGCCACCGAACGCGACTTCGCCAAGTGGTCGAGCCTGCCGCTGCGAGACCTGCGGACCGGGCTGGAGCGGATCGCCGGCGAGCTGAGCGAAAGCAGGGTCGGCGACGCGACGGCGCTTTCTCTGAACGGGCGCCGCAACCGCTGGCCGAGCGACGGCGCGCTGCGGATGCTGGGCGCCTTTGACACCTACATGCTCGGCTACGCGGATCGCGAGTTCGCGCTCCCGGCCGAGCACCAGGAGGCCTACAAGGCGGGGGGTGGGGGATGGCTGCGGCCGGTGATCGTTCGCGACGGGGTCGTGGTCGGGGGCTGGAGCTACCGCCGCAAGGGCCGGGGCGTCGAGGTCACGCTCACCTCCCCGGAGTCGCTCAGCGGCGCGGATCGCAGCGATATCGAGGCCGAGGTCGCCGACATCGAGCGCTTCGAGGGGGCGCCGGTGAAGCTCGCTGAATGACTTGCGGCGGCCTGCGGCCGCCTGACCAGCCTCTGTTGGGACACTTTGTGTCCCGTTGGGACACTTTGTGTCCCGGCCCGCCACACCCGGATAGGATGCCGCGCCCATGAACGACAAAGAGCACAAGCTGATCACCGACCAGCAGGGCCGCGAGGCCTCGGGGGCGCGCGAGTACGGCCGCTACCTGGAGGAGTTCGAGGTCGGCGCGGTCTACAAGCACTGGCCCGCGAAGACGGTCACCGAGGCCGAGGACCACCTCTTCTGCCTGTTGACCATGAACCACCACCCGCTGCACGTAAACGACGTCTACGCGGCGCAGTCGCAGCAGGGCCGAAACGTGGTCGCCGGCCCCTACGTCTACTCGCTGATCTTCGGGATGACCGTTCCCGACATCTCCGGCAAGGCGATCGCCAACCTCGCCACCGACGAGCTCAGCCATCCGGCCCCGGTCTTCCACGGCGACACCCTGTTCGTCGAGTCCGAGGTGCTGGAGGTGCGGCCCTCGAGCTCAAAGCCGGACCGCGGCGTGGTCCGCGTCCACACCCGCGCCTACAACCAGGACGGCGACCTGGTCGCCGAGTTCAAGCGCGCCGTGCTGGTGCCGCGCAAGACCGACGGCGCCGTTCCCGAGGCCGAGGGCCAGGTCGACTAGCGCTGCGCCGGTAGGCTTTTTCCCATGGTCAACTTCAAGAAGCTCGCCGACAAGGCCAAGGACGTGGTCGACAAGCGCGGCGGCGTTGACTCCCTGAAGGAGGACGCCGAGGAGCTGCGCGGGATCGCCAAGGGCAAGGGCAGCCTCACCGACAAGGCGAAGGCCGCCGGCGAGGCGGTCAAGGACCCCGGCGCCCCTGGCCCCGATCAGCCGGGCACGCGCAGCAAGTAGGGCTTCAGCTTCCGCTCGGCGCGTCGAGCTCGTTCAGCTCGGTGACGTCAGCTTCATCCTTCTGACGGCCGGCGGCCAGCTTCGACCTGATCAGCGTGTCCTTGTCGAGGATGCGAAACGCTTCATCGAAGGCAGTGATCTCGATCGAGCCGTCCCGTGCTTCGGGCCAGCCGGGAACGTTCTCCATCGCGTTGCAGATATCGATCCCGCCGGCGTGACTGTCGAAGAACCGCGGTTGCTCGAGCAGCCAACCCGGCTTTGCCTTCCCGCTGACCGCGACCCACTTCTTGCTCTTGGGCAGGTACTCCTCGGCGGACAAGGCGACGAGTGCTTTGATCGCTCGAGCGCAGTTCTCGTTGCTGGGCTCGATCAGGAAGTCGATGTCGCGCGTCACCCGCTGCACGCCATGGGCGAGCGCCGCCACTCCACCGATGACGATGAACTCGACCGCGGCGTCGTTGAAGGCCTCGATGATGCGACGCGGGTCGGCGTCGCGCCGATCGGCAAGCTGGCGCCGCTTGCCGTCGACGGATCGAGCTATCGAGTCCCACGCGCTGCCGCCCCCCGCAGCTCACTGGCAAACGATTGCCAGCCGGCAGCCTGCTCGAGGCGCTCTGCGGGGCTCATCCTTCTGATCGCCGCGGAGTGGCTCGGATCCCCGCGGTGATCGCCCAGGGGCCGCAGCTCCAGGTCGGCAGTCAGGCCGAGGCCGGCGAGCAGCCGCCGAAAGCGCTTCAGCGAGGGGACTTCACGCCCGCAGCTCGACGCGCGAGATAGCGGACTGCGGGACACCGGTCCGCCGCGACAACGCGCTCTGGCTGACCCCTCGCATCTCCCGGGCCTGCCGCAGCAGCGCTCCGATCGACCGGCGCTTCTCGTCCATTTCCATACTGGATTCAGTATAGGCACGGGCCCACCCGAGGGCCGGGGCGAAGCGTTTCCTTCCGCCCGGGGCAAGGAAAGCGCTCCGGCTCAGTGCGCTTCGTCTGACGCGTGCGCCGGCGGGCGTGACTCCTCCGCCAGCGAGGTGATCTCCAGCGGCCCGCGGGCCGCGTCCTCGAGCACCTCGGTCGCCTCCTCGGAGGAGCGCGCGTAAAGCTCGACCAGCATGTGCACGACGATGCGCTCCTCGTCGTGCTTGTGGAAGCGCACGTGGGTGAAGAACTCGCGCGTCCCCGCGTCGCCGAAGGCGCCGTAGGTGAGCGACTCGGCCGCCTCGGGGCCCGAGCAGGCCTCGACCTGATCGTCGCCGACCGTGACCGTGCAGGAGGCGACCCAGGGCGTTCCGGCGACCATCCGCTCCCAGCGGTCCTCGACCGGGACCACGCGATCGCCCTGAAAGGCGAGGTGCGGCTGGTCGTGCATGCAGTCGAGGCACTGCACGACCGCCTCCTGGACCTCGTCGACGCCCTCGGTCGGGATCCCCGAGTCGGGCTCGACGCGGCGGATCGCGTCGTAGTGGATCTGCACCTCGAGGTTCTGCGACCAGCAGCGATAGCAGCGCAGCCAGGCCGAGCGGTCGCCGTTCAATTCGCTCATCGACCTATTTTCCCCCATGGCGCAAATTGCGCCAACTCGGCGGCGGCCCTGGGCGGTTTCAGCCCTGGCCGAGCCCGGGTGATTCTCAGCCCTGGCCGATCGCGGCCGCGATCGCCGACGGTGACGTCGCCTGGCCGGCGACCGAGATCGGCTTCACGGGCCCGCCGGCGGGCTGGACCGCAAACGACGGCGTGCCGGTGAAGCCGAGTGAGCTCGCCTGGCTGTCGTTGGCCGCGAGCATCTTCTTCCAGCGCGGGTCCTTGCGGTCCTGGTTCCACTTCTGTATGTCCTTGACGCCGGCCCCCTTGGCGACCGCGGTGAGGAAGTCGTCGGTGACGTAGCCGCTGTTCTCCTCGCCCTGGTTGCGGTAGAAGAGCTCGATGAAGCTCCAGAAGCGGCCCTGCTGCCCGGCGGCGTAGGCGGCCTCCGCGGCCGGGTCCGAGTCGGGGCCGATGATCGTCCAGGGGCGGAAGTCGATCTTCACCTTTCCGGCCTTGACCACGCCGGAGAAGAACTTGGGCAGCACCTGCTCGGAGTAGAGCTTGCAGACCGGGCACTGGAGGTCGCCGAACTCGATCAGCGTCTTGGGCGCGCCCGGGTCGCCGAGCACCGAGCCGTTCTGGGGCAGCCCGGCGAGCTCGGAATTGACCGTCCCGACCCCGCTGATATCGGTGCTGCCGCCGCTCGATCCTCCGCCGGACTGGCTGACCACGATCGCGACGACGACCGCGATCACGGCCAGCAGGACCGCCGCGCCGATCAGCTTCCCCAGCCGCTGGCGCCGCTCGCGCAGGGCGGACTCCTGCTCGATTCGCTGGCGCTCCTCGCGCCGCTTTTGCTTTTCCTCTGCTCTGGATGCCATCGCTCAGGGGCCTGGGGTCACTCAGCGCCCGCGGTGCCTGCCAACGATGCCGAGTCGCCCTCCCGGTCGATCTCAGAGCCGGTATATCCGAAGGCGCGGACGGCGTTGAGCGCCAACGTTAGCGTCATCAGCGCGGCGCTGGCAACGCACCACTGGCAGATCGCGTCGATCACGAACAGCTCCAGGTAGGTCAGATAGGCGCTGAAGCCGAAGCCGACCAGGGCGATCAGCAGCCCGGCGAAGCGCCCCGCGTCGCCGGGGAGGAGCGCTGCGCCGACGAGCAGGACGTAGCCGGCGATCCCGAGCGCCGCGACGTTGGCTCCGAACAGGTGCGAGTAGGAGCTGTCGGCGACCGTCTCGCAGCCGCTGCCGCCGGCCACGCAGAGCGGATGGCCGCCGCCGGCGTCGGCGATCGTGATGTAGGTGGCGACTCCGATCCCGATCAGGGCGACCGCGGCGGCTGCCACGCGCAGGTTGCGCTCGCTGGGCATAGTCGCGAATGGTAGATAGGCAATCCGGCGCGTTCGGTGCCCGATCCGTGAGACTGACGAAGCTATCCTTCTTCGTCATGCCAGTCGAGGGCGGCAGGGTGATCTGGACCGACGACCGGTTGGACGACCTCGCCCGTCACACCGAACAGGGGTTTGCCCGCATCGATGATGATCTGCGGTCGTTGAACGCCCGCCTCGAGACCCTCGGCGAGGGCCTCAACGCCCGCTTCGATGCCCTGCAGCGGACGATGCTCGCGATGATGGCGAGCATCCTGGTCGGCTTCGCGGCCCTGATCGCAACCCAGCTGTAGCTGCGCTCGGGTCCGCCTCAGGCCGGCGCCGCCGCCTGGCCGGCGCCGTTTCGCTGCGCGACCAGCTCGACGATGTCGCCGATCATCCGGTTGATCTCGAAGTCCTTCGGCGTGTAGACGCGCTCGACTCCGTCGGCTTGCAGCTTCTCGGCGTCGGCGGCGGGGATGATCCCGCCGACCACCACCGGCGCCTCGACCCCGCCCTCGCGCAGCAGGCGGACGATCTCGGGGACGAGCTGCATGTGCGAGCCGGAGAGGATCGAGAGCCCGACCACGTCGACGTCCTCCTGAAGCGCCGACTCGGCGATCTCCTCCGGAGTCAGGCGGATGCCCTGATAGACGACCTCCATGCCGGCGTCGCGGGCCCGCAGCGCGACCTGCTCGGAGCCGTTGGAGTGCCCGTCGAGGCCCGGCTTTCCGACCAGGATCTTGATCCGGTGCCCGAGCTGCTCGGAGACCTCGTCGACGCGCTTTCTGACCCCCTCGAGCAGCCCGGGGTCGCCGGCCGGGGCGGCGCCCCCGACCCCGGTCGGGGCGCGGTAGTCGCCGAAGGCGTCGCGCAGCACGCCCGGCCCATTCGCCGGTCGTCGCGCCGGCCTTCGCGGCCTCGATCGTCGCCGGCATCACGTTCTCTGACTCGTCGGCGGCGACCCGCTGCAAGCTCCTCGAGCGCCTTTTGCGACCGCGTCCTCGTCACGCTCGTCCTTCCAGCGCTCCAGCGCCTCGACGCACTCGCGCTCGACCTCGGGGTCGGGCCGCAGGATGCCGCCCTCGGCGTCGGCGGTCAGCGGCGAGTCCTCCGACTCGGTGTAGGAGTTCTGGCCCACGACCTTAAGCTCGCCGCGCTCGATCCGCGCGACCCGCTCGCGGTGCGACTCGACCAGGCGCGCCTTCATGTAGGGGACCGCCTCGACCGCGCCGCCGTGCTCCTTGACGGTGGCCATCTCGGCGCGGGCGCCTTCGGTGAGCTCGGCGACCAGGCCCTCCATCACCTCGGAGCCCTCAAAGACGTCGGGATACTCGAGCAGGTCGGTCTCCTCGGCGAGGATCTGCTGGATCCGCAGGCTCCACTGCTGATCCCAGGGACGGGGCAGCCCGAGCGCCTCGTTCCAGGCCGGCAGCTGGATCGCGCGGGCGCGGGCGTCGCGGCTCAGCGTCACCGCCAGCGCCTCGAGGACGATCCGCGGCACGTTGTTCTCCGGCTGCGACTCGGTGAGGCCGAGCGAGTTGACCTGCACGCCGTAGCGGAAGCGCAGCATCTTCGGGTCCGTCACCCCGTAGCGCTGGCGGCCGATCTCGGTCCAGAGGCGCCCCATCGTGCGCAGCTTCGCGACCTCCTCGATCAGGCGGATCCCGGCGTTGACGAAGAAGGAGATCCGCCCGAAGACCTTCGGGAAGTCGTCCTCGGTCACCTGGCCGCGCTTCCTTACCTCGTCGAGGATCGCGATCCCGGTCGAGAGCGCGTAGGCGATCTCCTGCACCGGGGTCGCGCCGGCCTCCTGGAGGTGGTAGCTGCAGACGTTGGTCGGGTTCCAGCTCGGGACCTCGTTGACCGCGAAGGCGACGGTGTCGGCGATCAGCCGCATCGACGGCTCCGGGGGGAAGGCGTAGGTGCCGCGCGAGAGGTACTCCTTGATGATGTCGTTCTGGGTCGTGCCGGTGAGCTGGGCGCGCTCGATCCCGTTCTCCTCCGCCACCGTCACGTAGAGCCCCAGCAGCCAGGCCGCGGTGGCGTTGATCGTCATCGAGGTGTTCATCTCCTCGAGCGGGATCCCGTCGAGCAGCGCGTGCATGTCGCCCTTGTGGGCGATCGAGACGCCGACCTTGCCGACCTCGCCGCGGGCCAGCGGCTGGTCGGGGTCATAGCCGGTCTGGGTCGGCAGGTCGAAGGCGACCGAGAGGCCGGTCTGGCCCTTGGCGAGGTTGCGGCGATAGAGCTCGTTGGAGCGGCGGGCGTCCGAATGGCCCGCGTAGGTGCGCATCACCCACGGCCGGTCGCGCTTCGGCAAGCGGTGCTCGGGCATGAGCACCATGATATTTGCGATTCCCGGTCTTCTACTTCCTGAAGGTCACGTCGCACTTCATGAAGGTCAGGCGCTTCGTCTCGACGAGCCCTCCACTCGTCGACTGGCCGCTCGGGATGAACTTGACCATGACCCTCACGTTGACGTTGCCGTGCCTCTTCTGGGCCTTCTTGCCGGCCTTCGAAAGGCGAACCCTCAGCTTCATCGTCCCTGCTTGCGCGGCATGAGCGCGGCTCTTCTTGATCAGCGCCTTCTTGCTCTTCTTCTTGCTGGCGCTGGCGCGGTGGAGCACCAGGCCGCTCGCATTGGCGTCAATCGCGATGAGCTTCCCGGGCCCGGTCGTCGTGACGGTGAGCACGGCCTTGGTGGCGCTCTTGAGCTTTGCGCCTCCGAGCGTCAGCTTCGGCGCCTTGTACTGGCTGCCGCCGGCCATAGCGCCGACCACGCCGCCTCCCCCGCTGCCGCCGCCTCCCGAGGAAGCAGTGTCGTAGGTGTAGTCGTCGGCAGCGGTGTCGGTGGACGTTCCGACGCCATTGGTGACCAGGACGTTGACTTTGTCTCCGCCGGTGCCCGCCGGGCTGGTCGCGGTGATCTTGGTCCCGGCGGCGTTCACCTGCACGTTGGTCGCGTTGCCGGCGCCGAACTTGACGGCGCTGGCCCCGGTGAACTCGGAGCCGTTGATCGTCACCGAGGTTCCCCCGGCCGCAGATCCGTGGCTCGGGTCGATCGAAGTCACGGTCGGGGCCGTCGCTGGGTCGTAGGCGTAGTCGTTGCCGGTGCCGCTCGGGGGCGACGTTCCGCCCGGGCTGGTCACCGTCACGTCGACAGTCCCAGTGCCGGCCGGGGCAGTCGCGGTGACCTGGGTGCCTGAATCGACCGTGAAATTGCCCGCGCCGACGCTCGTGCCGCCGAACTTGACGTCAGTCGCTCCGGTGAAGTTGGTGCCGGTGATGACGACACTGGTGCCACCGGCTTCGGGGCCGTGGGCAGGGTTCAGGCTCGTGACCGTGGGTGCGCTTCCCCCTCCCCCTCCGGCCACGATCGGGATCTCGATCTGATCGACCCAGCTTGAGACCGGCTTTGGCACCGAGCCGTCGCCGCCGATGTTCGGTGGCGTGGTGTCAGGTGGCCTGGTGTCATAGGCGCAGTCTGCCGGTAGCTGCCCTGTGTAGGTATCGCCTGGCTGGTGGAACGAGATCGCGTCCGCCACGACCCGCGGACCGCCGACCACCGGCACTTCGGGGGTTCCCCCGGGGTTCTTGTTCTGGATCACAATCGTGTCGCCAGCCGAACCGGTTGCGGTCAGCGGACCGACCGGCGGCAGCGTGTCCGGCGTGCCGTCGGTGGGATTGGGGCCTCCCCCGACACCCGGCGTCGGGCCGTACTCAGTGGGCGTGGCCCCGCTCGTGTCGGCCGGGACGTCGCCGAAGGCAAACGTCTCCGCCGGGGTCGCCGGCTGGAACCCACCCCGCGTGGTGTCGCCGCCGTTTATGCGCGGGCCACTGGGTCCGGCAACCGCCGGCTGGTTGGGCGGCTGCACCGCTCCGACCGCGTTGAACTGCGTCGGGCTTGAGTTCACGGGGTTGCCACCCGCCGTCGTGGCGAAAGCCGACGACGCGTTGGTCAGGTTGGTCTCGAAATCGCTGATGATGCCCTGCACCGCGTCTCCGCCGAAGGCCCCCGCCGACTGCTGGGCGGAGTTCGGGAAGATCGTGATCGTCGAGGTGTCCACCATGCTGAACTGTTCCCCCGGGGTCACCGAGTCCGGGATCGTGGTGGTAAGCGCAGCGCCCACGGCGGCCGGGATCGAGCCCGCGACCGCACAGCGCAGCGGAATCCAGGCCGTCACCGTTTGGTCGGCCTGCGCCGGCGCTGCGCCGACTCCTGCTATGAGCATCAAGAGTGCGGCCAGGCTGGCGATCGAGCCGCTGATCCTCGCTCGCCCTCGGCCCGTGGAAACCCTTCCCGTCATTCCTCTCTCCTCCGTTCGCCCCCGACTCCTAAGTAACGGAGGCCGACCATGAAACCTATCCGACTGCGGACAGTTCTGGCTCGGATTTCGTCGGGCGGGTAGGCGGATGCAATCAGGACAACCGCTGACCCGTTGATCTCGCATGGGCTCGATCAGCAATGGCCGCCAGCCGCGCGAAGGCGATGACTGACGTCGCACAAGCTGGGAGGGACAAGGAGGCTAGGGAGTGGGCCCTGGTCTCCAGAGACTTGAATCGTGAGCTCGCGACGGTTCAGTCAATCCTCGATCAGGCGCTGGCCGGCAGGGAGCATCCGCGGGCGCTTGATGCTGGATGCGGCTCGGGACGAAGGATTCGACTCCCCTCTGAGGTCAAGACGGTCGGAATCGACATCTCCAGCCGTCAGCTGGAGCGAAATCGGCATCTCGCCGAGCGAATCCAGGGGGACCTCCAGACCTATCCACTTCCTAGAGGCTCGTTTGACCTGGTGATCTGCTGGGAGGTGCTGGAGCACCTCCCAGATCCCGAGGCGGCGCTGCGCAACATGGCACGGGCATTGAAGCCCGACGGACTGATGATTCTCGCGCTGCCCAACTTGATGTCGATCAAGGGGCTGGCAACCAAGCTCACCCCGCACTCGTTTCATCTTTGGTTTTACCGTCGCGTTTACCGTTCGGAGAAGCGAGGCGATGACGACGGAGGGCCGTTCCCCACGTATTTTCGCCGGGCCATCTCGCCAACGGGGCTCCGCCGCCTTGCTGCAGCCAACGGGCTCCGCGTGGAGCACTTTGCCATTCTCGAGTCCAGGTTCCAGCACCTCGTGCGCCGTCGATACGGTCTCACCGGCCGGCTCTGGCAAGCAATCCGATCGGCGGTCAGGTTGGTGACCTTGGGAAAGATCGATCCAGAGCGGACTGAGTTGATCGTCGTGCTCGCAGGTTCCGAGCTGCGAAGCGAACAGAAAGGGACGCCTACGCCGACCGGCGCTTGAGTCCCGCCGGCTTCTCTGCCTCGCCCAGCTTCTCGATGACCTCCTGATTGGATTGCATCACCTCTGCAAAGGCCCGCGCTAGTGCCTCCGCAGATTGAGATATTTGAAAGCTCTCCACGACCTTGCGTCGCCCGGCTGAGCTGAAGCGCTCACGAAGCTCCGGATCCTGGATCAGACGTTCGATCGCCGCCGACAAGAGGTCGGCGCGCCCCGGGCTGACCAGCAGGCCGTTCACTCCGTCGTCGACCAGCTCGGGCACGCCCATGACATTCGTCGCCACAACCGGAAGCCCCATCGCCATCGCCTCCATGAGCACGACTGGGACCCCCTCGGCGAAGCTCGGCAGGCAAAAGGCATCGGCCCGCTCGTAATAGCTGCGGATGTCGTCCTGCCCCACCGCCCCTGCAAAGCGCACGGACTCGCCGATACCGAGGCTCTGCGCTTCAGCCTGCAGGTCCGCGCCGACCTCACCTTCGCGGAGACCCGCCTGGGCCCCACCTGGTCCGATAACAGTCAGCCGCACGTCAAGCGATCGGCCGATGAGGTCCGCCACGGCCTCGAGCAGGACGAGCTGACCCTTTGCCACGACGTGTCTTCCCACATTGAGGATTTCGAACCTGTCGCCCGACCCATTTTGCGCAGGAACCGCTTTGCCGCCTTCAGAAGAACGCTCTGCCGTGAGTAATTGAGGTTCGACTCCGCAATGGATCACGCGCAGCTTGTGCCAGTGCTCGCTCCCAACGAGCCCCATCAGTTGACTGCGGGAGAAATCGCTGATGCAGGCAACGAAGTCTGCGCGAGCCGTTTTCTCAGCGACCCGAAAGTGGCGAACGTCGTACAGCTCGCTTGACCCGTGCATGGTGAAGCTCCACGTCCAACCGCCAAGCGTTGCGGCCAGAAGTGCCACATCTCCCGCCTGGTTCAAATGGTGTGCGTGAAGATGCTGGATGTCGCGACGCCGTAGAAGGCGCCATGCCAGCACAGCCTCGGACAGATAGAAGAGGTACCAGATATGCCCCTTGAGTCCGGGACGGGAGAGAGTCCTGCTGAGCCTGACCGCCCTCGCGTAGCGACGGGGGCAAAGGATCAGCGCCAGCAGGTGACCGAGGAGGGCGCGAACCGGCTTGGGAGGGAGGATTACGTGGGTACGACGCGCTTCCTCCTGAGCCGCCCGGCTGAGGGTGTCCTGTTCACGAGGTTCATGGATCGAGACGGTTTCAATCGACACTCCTAGATGACGCAGGGCCTCGATCTCTCGCTGTATGAACGTTTGCGTGACCGATGGATACCGGCCGACGATGTAGGCGATCCTCACGCTGCGCTATCAACGCGAGGCGATTTGCTGTCCTTTCGAATCTCCAAGGCCGCGATGACGTTGGCGAGATGCGAGATTGCCGCTTCAGCGCTGTTGCGTTCCGTCAGCATGACCGCATCTCGCCGGGCCTGCGTCCGAAGCGCCTCGAGGTTTCCCGCGGCCGACACGAGCGCATCGACCCATTCCGCCGAACCAACGAGCGGCCGGCTCGAGCCAAGCCATTCAAGGCCCTGAAGCGCCAAAGGGGTCCCCACGCATGGAACTCCTCGGCTCGCCAGCTCCAGCACTTTGATCCGAATCCCGGCCCCGATGAAGAGCGGCATGGCGCAGACGTCGGTGCGGGCAAGGATCGGCTCCAGGTCTTCGACAAAGCCATGTACCGAGATTCCGTCCTGACCATGCCGCGAGCGGATGTCGCCTGGGGGGTCTGAGCCGACCACCTCGAGTCGGGCCTCCTTGACTTGACTGCGGACTCGTGGCCAGACGTTGTCAAGGAACCATCGCAACCCGTGTGCGCGACCGATCGAGCCGAGCGACCCGAGGATCAGGACCGTGAACGGATGGCCTTCGTCAGGCTCGATCAATGGCTTGGCTCTCACGGGCACCGGCCAGACCGAGAGTGTCTCCGCCAGCTCGGGTCGGAACTGAGCAGCGCTTCTCGGTCGTGATCGCTGAGAACCAGAGCGTGTTCGAAGTCCCCCAGCAATGAAGCTTCCTCCTCAAAGGTGCGTCGAGCGTCGATGTCAAGCAGCATTTTCGCGATCGGATTGCGCTGCTGCCCCGCGAGGGTCGCGGCCCGCTGTCCCTCCACGTTGTGGTCGGCGAGGATCGCCGGCGCTTGCGGAATCGCTCGCCTATACGGGGCGACGGACAATGAATCGAAGTGAGCAATCGCATAATCAGTCGAATCTCGCTCCACTCCCCAAGGGTTCTGCCGGCGTCACGGCTTTCGAACTTTGCGATTCGAAATGGCTTCCGGGCGAGAAAGGAGCGAAGAAATACGCCTACTGATCGCGCCCGGCTTGTTGCATGGTGGAAGTGGGGGATCGGGACGAATGCAACCCGTCGGGCGAGCTCGTTGAGTTGGGTGGGCGGCCTGCTCTTCGGCGGAACGAGGGCAAGAACGTCGACCTCGCCCAAGTGGGCGTAGCTCTCGAGCAATCGCCACGTCGCGATCTGCCCGCCGGAACGATCGTCAAGTGGAACGTTGGTGGTGACGAATAGGAGGTTTCGGCTCATCTCGGCAGATCTCTGCCGGAGAAACGTCTGTGATCGGCGTCAGCTAGCGCTTGGGCTGCCCGGGGCCAGCAAGTCGATGAGCTGAAAGTCAGGCTCCTCGTTGAAGTCGCGCTGCAGCCGCCTGCGAAACATGTCATAGCGGCGCATCGCTTCGCTGCGTCGTCCGCGGCGCAGGCTGAGCTCGATGTGACGGCGCTGCGCGTCGCTGTCGTAGGGCTCGATGTCGGCGAGGTGGCGGGCGTGGCGTGAGGCGGCGTTGAGGTCGCCTTCTCCGAGCCGCAGCTCGACCAGAGCCGACAAGCATCGAGCCGCCAGCTCGCGAAGCCGGTCGCGTTCCGCGAGCGCCCATTCCGCATACGGCTCGTCGGAGAGGAAATCGTCGCGGTAGAGGTTGATCGCCCGCTCGAGCCTCTGCAGCGCGACTGTCCGCTCGCCGGCGACGAGGACGGCGAGGCCGCCGCCCACCAGCTGCTCGAAGTCGGTCACGTCGAGCCAGACGCAGCGCGGGTCGAAGCTGTAGCCGCCGCGGCGCGACTCGATGAAGCGCGAGCGCTCGCGCGCTTCCCGGGCAGGCTCCAGCCGCGTCCGAAGGATGTGGATGAAATAGCGGACCGAGTTCAGCGCCGTGGCGCCGGCCTCCGGCCACAGCGCATGCGCGATCTCCTCGGCGGTGGCGATGCGCCCGCGCGTGCAGATGAGGAACTTCAGCACCTGCCCGGGTCGCTGTTCGATCCAGCTGCCGCCGATCGAACCCTCGACGCTTGTCTCCACGCGGGTCGGCCCGAGAGCAAAGACCCGCAGCCGAGCGGCGCCGAGCTGGACCTCGGACCGGCGGCGTCGGTCCCCCGCTTCGCCGGGGCGCAAGTGGAACACGACCCGACCGTCGTCGCCCATCGGCGAGACGGTCACCCAGAGCGCCCCCGGCGCCTGATCGGTGCCGAGGTCGATGCGAATCTCGGGCTGCGTTTCTCCGGATGCGATCGCGTCCTCGGTCAGGCAGCGAGGCTGGTCGTCACCGACCAGTCGGCTGCAGATCAGGTCACAGCATCTGATCGGCGTTGACGCCGGGCCGCCGGTGAGCTGCGGGAGAGCTTCGCGACAGGCTTGGTTCACACTCAGCACGCGACCCGAGGCATCGGCCGTGAACAGCCCGTAGGGGAAGTGATCGAAGAGCTGCTCGGCCGTCGTTCGAGCCGGTCGCCGTGAATGGGGCGATCTGCCCGGAACGGGCTGCGGTTTCTCCTCCTGACTTACCCATGCGCCACTGGTCATGCCAATCCACTGCACCGCGGCCCTTGGTCCGCGGCCCCTAGCCAATGGGCACGATTGTGGCGGGTTCTCGCAGGCGAGTCAACTCGCTGCAGGATGGGCCTAACGCGAAACAAACAATTCGGACGCTGCAACCTAACTTTCACCTAAACAGCGGCATAACAGCCACCAAACTCACTCTCCATAGCTTGCTCGCATGGAAGGGGCAGTTGGGACGGAGGTGGCGATGGATCAGCAGCTTCTGAGTCGGAGCGGAGCCGAGGGCGGCGTTCTGCCGGTCTTCGTCATCCGCCGCTCACTGGGAGAGAAGAGCGATGCGCAGCGGCGGCGGCTGCGACGGGTGATCGCAAGGGCGCAGGAGGGAGACCGCGAGGCGCTGTGCCAGCTCTACGAGAGCTACGCGGACAACGTGTTCAGCTACGTGCGCTCGATCCTTCACGACGACCACGAGGCGGAGGACGTGACGCAGCACGTGTTCACGAAGCTGCTGACGCGGATCTCGAGCTACGAGGAGCGCTCGGTCCCGTTCACCGCCTGGCTGCTGCGGATCGCGCGCAACTGCGCGATCGACCACATCCGCAGCCAGCGCACGATCTCCTTGCGAGGAGGTCCCGATGGCCGTCGAGTGCGCGCCCGACGATCACCTGGCCGCCGACCAGCGCGACGTGATCTCGGATGCGCTGGGCTCGCTTCCCGCGACCCAGCGCCGTGTCGTCGTCCTTCGCCACGTGATCGGGCTCTCGCCGAAGGAGATCGCTCGCGACATGGGCAAGAGCGAGGGGGCGATCCACACCCTTCACCACCGCGCCCGCCGGGCGCTGAAGACGGAGCTCTTGCGTCGCCACACGGCCCCGGTTGCGATGGCCGGGGGTGGAAAAACGGCTAGCTAGGGCCGCCCGGTCCAAAACTGCGTAAGAAGCATTGCGGGCCACGCGTAGATCGGGCGTGGCGTTGAAGAGCGAAGATGAGCTTGAGAAAGGGGGACCTCTATCGCACCGGGAGAGACGCGTGTTGAGGCTGGCCGCGCAGGGCCGAACCGACGAGGAGATCGCGCGGCGCGTCTTTCTGGGGGGCGACGGGGTCAAGCACCACCTCTCGACGGCTTTCGCGAAGCTGGCAGCCGATCCGAAGACGGTTCAGTGGAGCGAGCCGGCTCGCTGAAGCTGGCGCCCCCGGTCGAGGCGCCTCCGGCGGTTGAGGCGCCGGACGTTCCGTTCGTCGACTTAAGACGCCAGCACGATCAGCTCTCCGACGAGCTGCGGTCGGCGCTCGACGGCGTGGTCACCCGCAACGCCTTCATCCTCGGCGAGGAGGTCGAGCGCTTCGAGGACGAGTTCGCCGCCTACTGCGGGAGCGGCCATTGCGTCGGGGTCTCGTCGGGGACCGCCGCCTTGGCGCTGGCCCTGCGGGCGGCCGGAGTGGGCGCCGGCGACGAGGTGATCGTGCCCGCGCACACCTACATCTCCTCGGCGCTGGCGGTCGTGCACGCGGGCGCGACGCCGGTCCTCTGCGACGTGCGGGCCGACACCGGGCTGCTCGACACGAGCTCCGCGGCGGAGATGGTCAGCGAGCGCACCGCGGCGCTGATCGCCGTGCATCTCTACGGGCAGGCCTGCGACATGGACGACGTATGCGAGTTCGCCGAGCGTCACGGCTTGCTGCTGGTCGAGGACGCCGCGCAGGCGCACGGCGCGAGCTTCGACGGGAAGCGGGTCGGGCTCGTTCGGCGACGTGGCCGCGTTCAGCTTCTATCCGAGCAAGAACCTCGGCGCGCTCGGCGACGGCGGCGCCGTCTGCACGGGAGACGCGCTGATCGCCGAGGGCGTGCGGCGGCTGCGCAACCTCGGGCAGAAGCGCAAGGGCGAGCACAGCGAGCTCGGGCGCAACGAGCGCCTCGACGGCCTCCAGGCGGCTTTCCTGCGCGTCAAGCTGCGGCGCCTCGACGAGAAGAACGCAGCGCGGCGGGCTTGGGCGGGCGTCTACCGGGCGGGGCTCCCGCAGCCGGTGGCGAGGCTTTGGGAGGACCCGCGCGGCGAATGCGTGTATTACCTGTTCCCGATCCGGGTTCCGAACCGCAATGCCGTCATCGCGGGCCTCAAGCGCCACGGCGTCGAGGCGAGGATCCACTACGTGCCGGCGCTGCATCGCCAGCCGGCGCTGGCCGGCTACCGGGTTCCGAGCGACGGCTGCGGCGCTGCCGAGGAGTGGAGCGAGGAGGAGGTCTCGCTGCCGATGTTCGCCGAGCTCAACGCCGAGGAGGTGTCCACGGGTCTGCGAGGCCGTGGGCACGGTCATGGAGGAGCTGGCGTGATTCGCTCCGGCAACGGCCACCGCGCCGGGGACCGGCCGCTTCAGTTCGCGGTCGTGGGCCTGGGCTACTGGGGCCCGAACCTGCTGCGGGTGCTGGTCGAGCTCCCGGAGGTCGAGGTCGGACTGGATCTGCGACCTCGACGATGAGAGGCTGGATCGCATCGGGCGGCGCTATCCGGCGGCCCGCTGCACGACCGACGTCGACGAGGTCTTCGACGACCCGGCCGTCGATGTGGTGCTGCTGGCGACGCCGGTGTTCACCCACTTCGATCTCGCCCATCGCGCCCTGGAGGCGGGCAAGCACACCTTCGTCGAGAAGCCGCTGGCGCCCTCGAGCGAGAAGGCCGCCGAGCTGGCCAGGATCGCGCAGGACGCGGGCCTGACGCTGACCTGCGGGCACACCTTCGTCTACAGCCCCCCGGTGCGCGCCGTCAAGCGGCTGCTCGACGAGCGCGAGCTGGGCGAGGTCTTCTTCGTCTCCTCCAGCCGCGTCAACCTCGGGCTTCACCAGCCCGACGTGAGCGTGGTCTGGGACCTCGGCCCGCACGACTTCTCGATCCTGCTCTACTGGCTGGGCGAGGTGCCGCAGACGGTGCGCACCGTCGGTCGGGACTCGATCGTGCCGGGGATCGCCGACGTCGCCTTCGTGACCCTCACCTACGCCTCGGGGATCGTCGCCAACGTCGAGCTCAGCTGGCTGGCGCCGAGCAAGCTGCGACGCACCGTGATCGTCGGCAGCGAGAAGATGGTCGTCTACGACGACGGCACCGCCGAGCCGGTCCGGGTCTTCGACCACGGGGTCGTCTACCGCGACCCCGAGACCTTCGGCGAGCACCACCTCTCCTACCGCACCGGCGACATCCTCTCGCCCAAGGTCGAGACCCACGAGCCGCTCGCGGCCGAGATGGAGGACTTCGTGGAGGCGGTCCGGTTCGGGACCGCGACCGATGCCAGCGTCGAGCTGGCCCAGGACGTGGTGCGCGTCACCGAGGCCGCCGACGAGTCGCTTCGCCTCGGCGGCGAGGAGGTCCCGATCGACTCGGGCCGGAGGCCGTTCAGGCGCCACAGCGCATCGATGCTCGGGTCGCAAGCGGCGGGAGACCGGCTCTAGTGGGCATCATCGAGCCGGCGAAGGAAGCCGTCGAGCGACTTCCGCCGCCGGTCCGCGACCGACGCTGGGTCGGCCGCAGCTCCGGCCGTGGCCGCGTCGTGTCCTTCCGCTACGGACGCCGCGACGCGACGGTGCGGAGGCTTCTTGCGATCGCCGACCTCGGCGGGATCGTTGCGGCGCTGGAGGTCTCGATGCTGTGGGTCGCCGATGAGCCGGGTCAGTTTCTGTGGGGGCTCGCGTCGCTGCCGGTCTGGGTCGTTCTCTTCAAGGCCTACGGGCTCTATGACCGCGATATGAAGCGGATCAACCAGACCTCGCTGGACGACCTGCCCTGGACCTTCCATGCGGTGCTGCTCGGATGCGCGCTGCTCTTTGCCCTCTATCACTTCGCTCCCCCGCCCAACGTCGATGTTGCCGTCCTGGCGCTGTTCGGCGTCATCGCAATCGCGACGGTGACGGCGCTGCGCGCCGTGGCGCGGCGGCTGGGGGTGAGGGTGCTCGGTCGAGAGCGGGTGGTGCTGCTCGGAAACGACGCGCAGATCGGCGTCCTGGCGCAGAAGCTCCGCGCCCATCGCGAGTACGGGGTCGAGCCGGTGGGGCTGGTGTCAGGGGCCGGCTCCCGAATCGCCGGGGTCGACCTGCCGCTGCTCGGCGACCTCGACAGCTTCGATCTGGAGCGGGCGATGAGAGAGCATCGCGTCGAGCGCATCGTCGTCGCCCACGAGGAGTTCGGGGAAGGCGCGATGCTCGAACTGCTGCGCACCTCGCCGGCGAGTCGGCGTGAAGGTGAGCGTCGTACCGCAGCTCTTCGATGCGCTTGGACCGTCGCTGGAGGTAGACAACGTCGAGGGGCTCACGATCCTCGGCGTCAACCCGCCGGTGCTGCCGCGCTCCTCGCGCTTTCTGAAGCGCTCGATGGACGTTGCGGGCTCGGCGCTCTTGCTCCTGGTCACCGCGCCGCTGTTCGCGCTGATCGCGCTGGCGATCAAGCTCGACTCGCGCGGTCCGATCTTCTTTCGCCAGCGGCGGGTCGGCTACGAGGGCCGTTGCTTTCAGCTCGTGAAGTTCCGCACCATGGTTCGCGACGCGGAGGCAGCAGCGCGCAGCCCTGCTGGAGAAGAGCAAGGATCCCGGCTGGCTGCACGTCGAAGACGATCCCCGCATCACCCGCATCGGGCGCCGGCTGCGTCACTGGAGCCTCGACGAGCTGCCGCAGCTCTGGAACGTGCTGAAAGGCGAGATGAGCCTCGTGGGCCCGCGGCCGCTGATCGAGCCCGAGCACAGCCAGCTGGAGGGCTGGCGCGAGAGCCGAATCGATCTGACCCCAGGTCTGACCGGGCTCTGGCAGGTACTGGGACGGACCAGCATTCCCTTCGAGGAGATGGTCAAGCTCGACTACCTCTACGTCACCAACTGGTCGCTGTGGACCGACGTGTGCCTGATCCTGCGCACCATTCCCGTCGTGCTGACCCGGCGGGGCGTCAATTAGCGATGGCCTCGCGCCGCGACCCGCGGCGATGAAGGTCTGGATCGACCTCTCCAACTCGCCGCACCCGCTCCTCTTCGAGCCGATCGCCCGCCGGCTGGAGGAGCTGGGCCACGGCGTCTGCGTCACCGCGCGCGACAACGCACAGACGGTCGAGCTTGCACGCGCAGCGCTGGCCGGACGCGGAGGTGATCGGCGGCCCCAGCCCGGGCGGTCGGGTGGCGAAGGGCAGCGGCGATTCTGGCGAGGGTTCGGGCGCTTCAGCGACTGGGCCCGCCGGGCGAAGCCCGACGTCGCCCTCTCGCATGGCTCCTATGCGCAGATCGTCGCCGCGCGGACGATCGGCGTACCAGCGGTCACCGCGATGGACTACGAGCATCAGCCCGCCAACCACCTGGCGTTCCGCCTCGCCTCCCGAGTCCTGCTCCCGGCGGCGCTGCGCGGGACCGGAGTCGGCGTCAGGGCGCCGACCGCCGCAAGACGCGCTTCTACGACGGGCTTCAAGGAGGAGCTCTACCTGGGCGATTTCGAGCCCGATCCGAAGGTGCTCGAGCGGATCGGCATCGAGCGGACATCGACGCGCCCCAGTCGTGGTCGCGCGGACGCCGCCCTCCGGCGCCCTCTACCACCGCTCCGGGAACCGGCTTTTCCTCGATGCGATGGCCGCCGTGGCCGGCAGGGGGGCGCGTTGCGTCGTCCTGGCGCGCCGCCCCGACCAGCGGCATGAGATCGCGGCACTGGGCTCTCCCAACATCGTCGTGCCCGAGCACGCGGTCGATTCCCGCTCGCTGATGTATGCGGCGGATCTGGTGATCGGCGCCGGCGGCACGATGACCCGCGAGGCCGCCCTGCTCGGCGTGCCCACGTTCAGCGTCTTCGCGGGCAGGACGCCTGCGGTCGATCGCAGCTTGGAGCGGCAGGGAAAGCTGAGTCGGCTTCATTCACTTGACCAACTTGTGCCCCTGGCTCGGCGCGAGAGTTTGCCGCGTCAGCCCAGCGACCTGCGGCGGCGAGCCGGGCGCCTGGTCGACGAGTTCGTTGGGGCGGTCGTCGACGCCCACGAGGGATCACGGCCCTCAGAGCAGAGGAAGAATCGCCACCGCGGGGCCGTTCCCGCTTAGAGCGGTCGATTTCGTTTTTGAAGCAGATCTAAGGCAACGGCATCAGAAAAGTGACTGGACGCGAGAAAGAGAGACGTGAGAAGGCGTTCGATCTGGCGCGCGGCCTCGAACGTTGGGGATCTAAGCGAGGCTGGCGGGGCAGCGACCCCTACGAAGGGCTTAACGCGCGCCGCCGGATCGTCGCGCCTCTGAAAGCGAGCTCGAATGAGCAGGCGCGCTGCTGATTCAGACAGTCAAGCGCTGCCCGTTTGACCTCCGCCCACTGCTGGGCATCGGGCCCTCGGTGAGCGCTGCGACCATCGCCTTCGTCGCGTCTGCCTATGCCAAGAACGGATTTCTTGAGCGCGAGCAGGCGAGATACGAGCTGGTCTCCGCTCTTGGGCTGCTAGAACGGCTGCGCTCGACCTCGCTTCCCCGAACCCTGCTGGGGTTATCACTTCGATTTCCAGTCCCGCGTGGTTTACTACCGCTGCGGCGAGCCGAACACGATCGCCACGGCCTTCGCCGGCAACGCCCTGCTCGATGCACACGATCGGCTTGGCGATTCGTCGCTGCTCGAGGAAGCCGTTCAGGTTGCCGACTTCTTCATCCGGCGGGTCGGCCAAACAGAAACTGATGAAGGCGCCTACTTCGGCTACCACCCGGGCGATCGCTCGCCGATCCACAACTCGAACCTGCTCGCCTGCTCAGTCCTCGCCCGAGTCGTCGGCGGCGACCGGGGACGAGGAGATGGCGAGCCTCGGCCGCCGCAGGGCTTCGATACACGCTCGCCCACCAACGCCCGGATGGGTCATGGCCATACGGCGAGCGGCCCGACCTCGCTTGGGTGGACAACTTCCACACCGGCTACGTCCTCGACTCCCTTCGCGCCTGCATCGATTCCGGCATCGGGGAAACCGATGCGGAGCAGGCATGGCGCCGCGGTGTGGACTTTTACCGGCGCGGCCTTTTCTCCCGGATGGGACCCCGAGTATTCGACAACCCGCGTCTACCCGATCGACGCTCTCTCGGTCGCCCAGGGGATCCAGACCCTGTCGATTGCCGCACGTGACGATCCGGCAATTGCCGAAGATGCATGGCGGGTTCTCGACTTCGCCTGCCGGCGCATGCTCCGCAGCGACGGGCTGCCGATCTTCCAGCGGCGTCGACTTTGGACGAATCGAGCGCTTCACGTTCGCTGGGCGATCGCCCCGATGCTTCTCGCCCTGACCCATCTGATTCGAGCTGGACGACAAGGCAGCATCACCGCTGCCGGCCCGCTCGGCGGTCGCATGACGATGCACGCTCAGGGTCACATAGGTCACTGGTCCACTCACCGGGCGAGAGCGCGCTACCAGGGCCGGGGAGCCCGCATCACCGGACGCGCCGCGTGTCACGTTCGTGACCGACATCCCGACCCCGTACATGCTCGAGGTGCTGCGAGAGCTCTCGTCACTGGTCCGGCTCACAGTGCTGTTTTGCGCTTCGAGCAGCAGCCGGGCGATGCCCTGGAGCCTGGATGAGGAGCCTGGGTCAGCAGCGCGACAATCGAGGGGGCAACGATCCGACGGCGTTCAGGCGATGGTCAGGACTACCACATCAGCCCTCGCATTCTCCGGGCGTTGGCAAGGAGTAGGCCGGATGCCGTGATCAGCTTCGGTTTCTCGATTCCCAGTTTCTATGCGGCCGGCTACTGCCTGCTTCGGGGCGCACCTCTGCTGATCTACAGCGACGGCACTCACCATGCCGAGATATCGACTCTTAAACGCCGCCAGATCTGGGCTCGGGGTCTGCTCCTGCGAATGACCGGCGCATGCGTAGCCCTCGAGGAGGCCGGCGGCGGATGACGACGGAGCCGAGCGGCCTGCGGATCGCCTATCTGACCACCCGCTTTCCGGCCCTTTCGCACTCGTTCATCCAGCGCGAGGTCGACGCGATGCGCGCGCGCGGGGCGACGATCGAGACCTTCGCGATCCACGACAGCCGCCCCGACATGTGCTGACTCGCACCGACCGCGCGACGCAGACGCACGACCTACACCGTGCTGCCGCCGCGATGGGGGCACCTGATCGGCGCCCATCTGCGCGCGATCTTCACCGGCCCGATCTCCTATCTGCGGACGCTTGGCTTCGCGCTGAGACTTCCCCCGGGTGGCGCCCACGGGCGGCTCTGGCAGCTCGTTCCACTTCGCCGAGGCCGTCCCGATCTGGTGGCAGCTCAAGCGGCGCGGGCTGCGGCACATTCACGCCCATTTCACAAGCCCGTCCGGCGACGTCGCCCAGCTCGTCGCTCGCTTGGGCAACGAGCGGGCCGGCGAGGAGCGCTGGTCGTGGTCGCTCACCGCGCACGGGACCGACATCTTCAATGATGGTCCCGCCCTACTCGCGGCGAAGATCGAGAGTGCGTCGCTGGTTGTGGGGGTGAGCGATTTCTGCCGCAGCCAGCTGATGCGGATGGCCGGCGAGGAGCAATGGGCAGAAGATCCGCATGGTCAGGTGCGGCCTCGACGGCCGCTGGCTCGCTTTCGAGCGCAGCGACAGGGAAGATCGGGATGACGGTGAGCTTCGCCTCCTCTCGGTCGGCCGGCTGGAGTTGGTGAAGGGCCACTCGATCCTGATCGACGCCCTGGCCGAGCTTCGCCGCCGCAGCCTTCCCGTGCAGCTTGAGATCGTCGGCGATGGCTCGAGGCGCCCCCATCTCGAGCGGCAGGTGAGGCAGCTCCGTCTTGGAGCGATCGGGTGAGCTTCGCGGGTCCGGTCGGGCCAGGACGAGCTCCCGCAGCCACTACATGGAGGCCGACATCTTCTGCGTGCCCAGTCTCGGGGAGGGGGGTCCGGTCGTCGCGATGGAGGCGATGGCGCTCGGCCTCCCGGTTGTCGCGTCGAACACGATGGGAATCCCCGAGTTGGTGGAAGACGGGGTCACGGGCCTGCTGTACTCCGCCGGGTCGCTCCCGGTCCGCTCGCCGACCGGATCGAGCGTTTGGCTCGCGACAGCGACCTCCGCCACCGCCTCGGCGCGGCCGGCCGGCGCAGGATCGCCGAAGGGTTCGACTCGGGAGCGCTGGATCGACGAATTGTGGTCCTGCTTTGATGGAGCTCCAATGGCGAATGAGCGGAGCCGTGCCGGGAAGTTGAGCCGAATGGTCGACGATCAGGCGATCGAGGCGAAAGCACGCCCGCGCGCAGCCGTTGGTTCCGGGACATGAATGATCCGCTTCCGACCGCATGGCCCTCGCCGCCTCGCGGAGGAGCTGAGTATGGGCTCAGAGAGGCTGCAGCCATGGGCTCTTTCGGTAACGGCGGTCCCGAAGCGCACGCGAGTCGGCATGCTCGACGCCATGCGCCGCCACTGGCTTATCGTGCTCGCTACCGTGGTCACGCTGGTTGGCGCCGGCATCGGGCTCGGGGCTCGTGCGCAAGCCCGGTCTACACGGCGGAAGGGCGTCTGTCGGTCCAAGTCGCCTCCCCGTTACCCAAGTGCGGTCCCCGGCCATCAAGCCTCCAGCGGTCTCGCCTCGATTTACAGCCGGGCGATCTATGCGCCGCCGCGGTGATCAATCAGGTGGCGAAGCAGACACCGATCTCTCCCCGGCGCAAGTTGTGGATCGGGTCTCGGCCACGCAGGTGCCCGATACTGGGGTGATCAAGGTTTCGGCAACCGGCCAGTCGGAGCCCTCCGACGGTCTTGCTTGCCAATCAGGCAACGAGTCAGCTCCGCCGCTACGTGAGCACGAACCTGAGCGGGTCTTCACCGCAATCGCAGACGGTACTCCAGAAGTACAAGCAGGCCGCGCGGCGATACCAGGACCGCGCTGCAGCACCTGCAGGCACTGGAGAATTCGTCTTGGCAGCTCGCCATCGGCGACGTCGAAGGCCGCTCTTGAGCGCGCCCAGGTCCAGGCCCAGGCGGCCGCAGTGCAGCGCGACGGGCTGGCCAGGGCATACCAGAGCGGCCAGCAGCTCTACACGGCTCCGCTGGAGGTAATCGGTCGCGCCACCAGCGCGAGCAGCGACCGGGTACTCGCGACTGCAGCTCTTCGCCTTGATCGGCTTGGTGGCTGGACTCGCGGTCGGCGCCGTGCTCGCGACCGTGCAGGCCAACCCCGGGCCCAGGCGCCGACCGGCATAGCGCCGTGATCGGCGCCCATCGAACCGCCCCGAGCGCCGCCTGGGTCGCAGCCGCCTTCGTGCTCGCGGTCGCGGCTTCCGCTGACGGGGGCGCATCGCCGCGGGAGGCGACTCAACAGACTGTGACCTGGGCGGTCGCCGCTGTCGCGGTCGGCGCTCCGCTGGCCTACCTCATCTGGCATGCCGATCCGGCCTACACGCTGACCGCCGGTTCGTCGCTTGCACCGTTTGCCGGAAATTGGGAGGGCATCGGGATTCCGGGGGCAGTATCGCCAGATCGGCTGCTCTTGCTGGCCGGAGTGCGGAGCCGTGATCCTGCGCGCCCCGGCGGTCAGCGATAGGCCGAGGTTTCGCATCGAGCCGGTTCATTGGGTCCTTGGGCGTCGCGGTGCTATATGCGACGTTCTCGGCGGTCGCCAGCGGCACGCTCTGGAGAAGGGCCAGCGTTCTTCAGATTGTTCGAAACCTTCGGGGCGCTGCCGTTCCTGGTCTTTCTCGTCGCCCCGGTCGCCTTCCGCACACGCCAGGCAGCGGCTCGTGCTGCTCGCCGGCCTCGTGGCCCTCGGCGGCTACCTTGGGCTCACCGCCCTGTTCGAGAGCCACCGGACCTGCGAGCGCTCGTGTTCCCGAGGTACATCCTCGATCCGACTTTCGGCTATCAAGCACGGGCGCGCCCGCGGTCCATTTGCCGAGGCAATCAGCCAACGGCGTCGGCCTCTACGTCTGCGCGGTAGCCGCCGGGCATCGCGCTGATCAGCTGGAAGGGGCAAGCAGGTCGCGCGCATTGCGCGCCTCGGTAGGCGGACTCTGCCTGCTGGGCACGCTGCTGACCCTTGCAGCGGTCGGTCTGGCTGGCAGCCGTGCTGGCGACCGTCGTCAGCAATCGTGTTTCTGCGCCAGGGGCGGCGCATGTTCGCTGCGGATCGTGCCGGCGCTTGTGATTGCCTTCGCAGTAGCGTTCGCGGCCGTTCCCGGTCTCGGCTCGCAGATCAGCAAGCGCTACGGCGACAAGCGACACGATACAGGATCGGCAGAACATCAACCGGGCGGCGCTGAACATGGTGGAGGCGCGGCCGATGTTCGGATTCGGCTGGGGCGAGTATCAGCAAGCAGGGACGCCGACTACTTCCAGCAAAGTCCGAACTACCCGCTTACCGGCGGCAATGTGAACGCCGCCCACAATCTTTTCCTGCTCTATGCCGCGGAGCTGGGGCTGCTTGGCGTGGGACTGTGGGTGCTCGGGCTGGGGCTCATGGTCGCGGGGGCGCTTGGCGGTTCGCGGGCCACCCGATCTGGACCTCTGGCGCACATCGGCTAATCCCGATCACGATCTTCATCTTCGTCGTTCGTGAACTTCGTTCCGCCGAACGCCTTTCGCGACCTCTCGCGTTGTGCTCTCTGGGCCGGCGTCGTGTGGAGCGGTCGATACTCCGAGCAGGCACGACTCCGATCACCGGTGTACCGCTGACGACCCGAAAGACAGGGCTTATGGCTTTGCCGCTGCTGTTGGGCTCGCCTGCCTCGCTGTGTCGTCGTCAGCCGGAACGCGTGTCGCGGAGATCAGCTTCGCCAGCGTCACACCCCACGAAGCCTCTTCTCCCCCTCAAGCTTCTGGAACACCCCGCTGGCCGCCGACGCGCCACTTGACCCCAAGTCGCCAGAGCTCTCGGGCAAGCTTCGCGACATGGCGCTGGAGGAGATAACTGCCGGGATCGGCCCCTGGATCGAGACCCACGGCTACACGACCCCGCTTTACACCGTGCCCGCCGACCAGCCCACGGTGCGGGTTGAGCTTTACAACGGCACGGTCGGCTGGCGCCGGGAGCTGCAGGCGCGCCTTTGACGCGGTGCCGATTCCCCCCGGCGCCCGTCCCGGCCTGGGCAACCAGGCGCCACATGACGATCTGGCAGCCCTCTACCGACAAGCTGTGGGAGCTCTGGCAGGCCCAGCAAGGACGCGCAGGGCAACTGGCAGGCCGACTATGGCGGGGCGATGCAAAGACGTCTCGCAAAGCCCCGGCTACTACACCTCCAACTCCTGGCCCGGTTCGCCTTACGCCTACCGGTGGGGGGCGACGGCGACCGGCCTGCCGGTGATCGGGGGAACGATCCTGCTCGACGAGCTTGCGCGCGGGCCGCATCGACCACGCCCTGGCGATGAACATCCCGATGGCGCGAGCCGGGGTGTTCTCCTGGCCCGCCCAGCGCACCGACGGCCACATTGACAGCCCCGACGCGATCCCCGAGGGGGCCCGCTTTCGCCTCGACCCGAACCTTGACATCGCAAGCCTTCACCTGCCGCCGTTGGTGCAGATGATGGCCGAGGCGGCGCAGCGCTACGGGATGGTGGTGCGCGACCAGACCGGTGCCGACAAAGCGATCGGCTTCTTGGCCGAGGACACCAGCCGGCTGGGGGCCGCCGATCCGTTCTGGGCGGCCGGGCCGGCCGCGCCCCGACGGCTATTTTCAAGGTCTCTGGCCCAAGCAGCTGATGGCGCAGTTTCCGTGGGATCAGCTCGAGCTGTTGAAGATGACGCTATGCCGACACGGGTGGGGTGTCCAGCACCGCGCATACCGCACTGAGGCGTTCTGTCTGCCAGTGTAGTCTCATGAAGGCTCGGGAAGGGGCAGAACGTGGCCCGACAATCGCACCTCCAGCGCGCATGAAGGGGTTCTTTGTGCGGGCCGTTGGGGCTGCTGCCGCACGGACGGGCCGTAGCGAGCGATTCGAGGAGCTGCGAGGGGTATTTGATCCCCTGCGCCGCCGGAGCCAACGTGACACGCACGCAATGCGAGTGGTTCTGGCAAGCGTTCTGCGTGCCGATTCCTCGGCTATCGACGTTGGCGCAAATGCGGGCTACGTACTGCGCGATATAGTTCGAATGGCCCCCGGCGGCGAACACATGGCGTTTGAGCCGATACCGGAGCTGCACGCGCAACTGCGAGCGGCGTTTCCCTCCGTGGATGTTCGCCAGCGGGCTCTTTCCGACACCGGTGGCATCGAGGAATTCTTTTTCGTGAAGGAAGCCGACGCGTATAGCGGCCTGCGCCTGCGCCGAGACCTTGGCGCGGCGGCAGCAAGTGCCGAGACGATCCAAGTCCCGGTGGCCCGGCTGGATGACGAAATCCCCGAAGACTTTGCTCCGACACTGATTAAGATCGACGTGGAAGGCGGCGAGGTCAATGTCGTGCGCGGCGCGCTTGAGACGATTAGCCGCTACGGACCCGTGATTCTGTTCGAGCACGGAGCGAATGGCGCCGACCTCTACGGTGAGACATCAGGTGAACTTCACGATCTTCTCACCAACGCCGGGTTGCGCGTCTTCGACTTGGAAGGCAGGGGTCCACACAGGCGCGCTGAATTCGAAGAGCTGGTTGCTAAACCGGTCTGGAACTACCTAGCCGCGCCCAGTGAGTAGTAAACGCCAGCTGCCGCAATGATGCTCGGGGGCGCTGCATCGACGGCGAAAGCGCTGTAAGTTCCTCGATCTACGACAAGCTTCCGGTGAGAATTCACCGTAGGCATGTCGCAGCACCAGATCGAAGACAAACTTTCGTCCACACAACCGGGAGTTCGTGTCACGACTGACTAGCGTCGAAGCCCGTGTCACATGATCTGCCAAAGATCTCTTCAGGTTCCGGATCAGCGGCTGGTGGAGGTCGCACGGACCTCGATTCCAGAAGGCCAGTACTAGGAGAAAGGTCGTCCTGGCGTAAGGGGTTCACCCGGAAGATGTTCGGAACCGATGATGTGACGGCAACGTTTCATAGCGGTCGCCTACCCTGATGTGGACTTGGCGTGGTCGACGCGTAGGTGTCTACGACATCTACACCCAATAATTGCGTCCGTAGGTTTGTTGTTTCTCAGGGCGACCATCTGCCGTTGGTAATTGAGGTCTACTACGAGAGTTTCGGGCGGAAGATGTCGGAAGCGAGCCCACCTAAAAACGACGGGCTTGGCCATTAGAAGCTAGTGACAGTCGAAGCCGATGTCGCGGGGGGAGGCCTTCCTCAGGACCCTCGGGGCGGACGTAGCATGACCGGAGTTCGTAGAACGTGAGCGACGACAAGTCGTTGCTTCGCTGTGAGGCGAGGTCGTCGTCGCCCTTCGGCTTACAGCGAGCCTACGCAATCTACTTCACCGCAAGAACCCTCGTGCATGAGGCGTTTTGTTCAGGATGGGCGACGCGCCGATTTCAGTGATTATGCCTGCCTACGACCGTGCCCAAATTATCGGTCGAGCCCTTGCCAGCATCGCCGCTCAGCAGCATCTAAACCCCGCGGAGGTGATTGTCGTAGACGATGGATCGAGGGACGCTACTTCGGAGGTGGCGCGCCAGCATGGTGCATACGTCGTGCGCCATGAGGCAAATCGTGGGGTCAGCGCAGCTCGGAATTCCGGGTTGGCCGCTGCGAGCCACCCGTGGGTCGCATTCCTTGACTCGGACGACGAATGGCTCCCTCACCACCTTTCGTCCGTTTGGGAGCTTCGCGGACGCCACGTGCTGGTCGCCGACACAGCACTCCGTTGCGGCAGCGACCCACTCAGATATAAGCGGCACGGCCCCCTCACGCGAGGGCTGGAGCGGCTCACGGATCCAGCACAACTTGTGTTCCCCGGAGACAGAATTCCAATGAGCTGCACTTTGGTCAAGCGCGAATACCTCGTACGGGCGGGCGGGTTTCGTCCTTTGCGTCGCGCCGAGGATTTCGATATGTGGCTGCGGCTTCTTGAGCGCGGCACTGCGTTGCTTTCCCCACGTATCGGGGTCATCTACCACCTCCATGATGAGCGGCTCACAGCTGACGAAGCCGCAGCCCGAAATGCCCATGTCGAGGTTGCCCGTTTGTATTCCACGCGGCCGTGGTTCTCACAGAATTTGATCGAACGATGGCGGGGACTCGTCGCTTGGGACCGCGTTCGTCATGCGCTGCGCCACCGACAGTTCCGCGAGGCGGCTCGAAACCTTCTTCGCCTTGCTGGCAGACCCCAATGGATTTATGGTGCAGCCCGATATGCCGTTCCGCGAACTCGGAATTTCCGTGCGAGTGCAAGAGTTGCCGCCGACGGACAGCCGGCGCTGGCGGTGTTCGTACGAGATCCGTGGTCCGGGCTCGTACGCTCAAGGCAATCGGCGACCGACCCCTGGTTGATCTCAGCGAGTGCCGACCCGCTTCCGCATACGGACGACTTCTGCATCGACCTACCTCAATAGCGATCGTCGACTCAGCGGCCGGCGCCGCGCTCTTGAGGCTGGCGCGAATACGCACCATCCATGCGGGCGGTGGGAATGCAGCGATGAGCAGAAGTGCGGCGCAGCCCTCTTTGTGGGTGCACATCCTCCGGGCCGGGGTACCGGGTCAGCGGTACGCAATTTGATTACGGTTGAGACCCTGCGATCTCGCTTTGAATCAGTTGACGTCGTAGCCCTTGCCGAGCTGGGAGAAGTACCGCTATCGGACCCACGGACCTTGGTGGTGGCAAGGCCGGTGAGGCCGTCGCGCGTCCGGGTTGCGACGTCACTCAGGTACGGGGGGATCTACTTCGAGCCCGAAAGGAAGCTTCAGCTCTGGCATCGGTTGCACGAAATGGTTCGCTTCGGAAAGCTGCGGAGCCATTACGATGTGGTGTGGGCCCACCAGTCGTTGGTGGCAGGATCGGTCGAGGCTGTGTCGGCAGACGTGCGGATCCTGGATGTCGACACCGTGGTCGGGCCGGTGATGCGTGCTGGAGCGGTAAAGGTAGAGGCTAGGACCAAACGCGCGTACGGGCGCCTGCACGCCGCTGCAGTTGCTCGTGAAGAGCGACGGCGCTGGTCCCGCTTCCAGCATCTCGTCGTCGCATCCGGTAGTGAACTAGGCAAGCTTGGAACTTGGCGGAGGCGTGCCACGGTCATCCCGAACGCAGTTCCAGCTCCAAAGTGTGATGGCCGATTGCAGCGGGAGCAGGTCAAGATGTCAGAAGATGGCTGCCCAGCGTAGCTTCTGACCTCCTCTTTGTCGGCAGCTTGGATTATGGCCCTAACATCGAGGGCGCCATCTCACTCATCCGGTCGATTCTCCCCCGCATCAGGTCAGCCCGGGGCCCAACAAGAGCAGTGATTGCCGGTAGGGATCCGCCCACTACGGTTCGACTTCTATGCGATGGACAGGACGTCCGACTCGTTGCGAACCCACCGACATTGTCGCCCGTGTATGGCGGAGCACGGGTCTTCGTCGCTCCACTCGCGAATGGGGGCGGAACGAAGATCAAAATGATCGAGGCGATGGCACACGGCTTGCCGATAGTTGCCAGCCGGGCGGCGGCCGAGGGCCTGGAGCTCCGGCACGGCGAGAACGCGTTCATCCACGATGGACCCGAGGAATTCGCCGCCGCATGCGTCGAACTGCTCCGCGACGCTCCCCTCGCTGATCGTTTAGGGAAGGCAGCTCGCGAAACCTGGTTCAATCAACACCGGCCCGAGGTGGTTAAGCCGCTGATTGCGTCATTCCTCGGGGCGGTATGCCCAAAATAAACAGGATCAGGAGCGCAAGGGCAGCTCGCATCGTCTTCGTCTCGCCGATACCGCCATTTCCCCTCGACGGCGGCGGGCCGATTCGGATCCGTCGCCTTCTCACGGGTCTTTCCAAGTCGTTCGACGTCACTTTAATCACCTTCGAACATCACCCCAGGAGCGGCAGGCCGCATTGCGAAAGGGGTGAACTCCAGGAACGGCTGCCGGAGGTGGACGTCGAAACGGTGACTGGGATCGGCCCTGAACCCGAGGGTCGCTCGCTCGCAGCCCGTGCCGGAAGCATCGTCTCTCCACACTCGACCGCGTGGCGGCCATACCTCCGGTTGTCGGAGTTCGGGGACTTGGTCAAGACCGTCGCCAAGAAAAAGTCCGCGTCGCTGGTTCATTTCGACTTTCAGGCTGTGGGGCTGTTCGGGCCAGTTGCCGGATGCCTGAACGTATACGCACCCCACAATGTTTCCTACCGCATCCTGCGCGCGAACGCGACGCGCGTTCGCGGCCGCAGGCGGCTCTGGCAGGAGCTCAACTGGCGAAAGCTGCGCCGCGAGGAGCAAGTCACCTGGCGCAGCATGGACCTATGTGTTGCGGTTTCGAATGTCGATGCCGAGTGGATGCGCGTTGGAGGAGCAAAGAGGGTCGAGATCTGCCCCAACGGGACTGACCCGGTCGAGTCCCTTCCATTGCCATCGCGCAAACCAGATGAAACGTGCCAGATTCTCTTCGTGGGGAATGGGCGCTACGAGCCGAACGCCCAAGGGGTGAAGTGGTTTGTCTCCGAGGTCTTGCCGCGCATCACTGCATCGGTCCCGGCAAGACTCGAACATCGTAGGCCACCCACCACAGCACAGGATCCAGTTTCCGAACGTCAGCTTCGAGGGCTTTGTCGCCAATCTCAAACCCTGGTATGAGCGAGCGCACGTCGTAGTAGCTCCGCTCTTCGAAGGGTCCGGCACACGTCTCAAGATTCCGGAGGCCCTCGCCTATGGCCGGCCGGTGGTCTCCACTTCGCTCGGCGCGGAGGGTCTTTCTCTGAAGCCCGACCAGCACTTCCTGCGGGCAGATGACCCAGATTCCTTCGCCCGCGCGGTCGTGGGACTCGCGGCCGAGTGCGAGAGCACAAAGCAAGACCGGCTCGTGCGGATGCTACGTGAAGGCCGTACCGAGATCTCGCGGCTTTTCTGGCCCGAGATTGTCGCTAGGCTGGTCAAACTCTACGAGAGCGAGATTGACCGCATTCCCGGGGAATTGTCCGACAGGAGACTCGGATGGGCCAGGTAATGCTGCGGGCCCCCTTCTCGCCGCGTCATGAAGGAAACCGAACGTTTGCGCGAGTCCGCGGCTCGATCCGTGGCCACCAACCGGTGGGCAGGGCCGGACACTCGCGGACCAGGTGGTCATCTACGGCACAGAACCGCTTCAGCCGCAGTTTGGAGTTTTGTGGGTTTCGCAGGTCAGCAGGGTGTCCGGGCGCTGGCGGCTATTGCTCTCGCACGCGTTGATCGGACCGGAGAACTATGGCGTGGTGGCGCAAGCGCTGATTCTGATGGGATTCATGTCAGTCTTGTTCGGTCAAGGGGTGGGGGTAACACTCATCCAAGAGTTAGACTTGGACGATCGCCTCATCGGCACGGGCGTGTGTATGACGGCGGGGATATCCTTCGCACTTGCCGCGCTCACCGTCGTGTTGGCCGGTCCGGTGAGCGCTTTCTTCCACACGCCGCAGCTACAGGCCGTTCTGCAAGTCTTAGCCGTTGCCGTGTTCTTGGAAGGGATCGCGGTCGTCCCGCAAAACCTCCTTCTGCGCCAACTACGCATGCGCTCCGTGGCGCTGCGAGAGTTGGCGGCAGCCCTATTCGGAGCAGGGCTTGCGATTGCCGCAGCTCTAGCGGGCGCCAAGTATTGGGCGCTCGTCGTCCAGATCCTGGCAACCGACGCGATCACTCTTGCCGTTTTGGTAGTGATGGTCGGTCGGATCCCTATCCGTCCCTCGAGGAGAGCTTCTACAAGATCCGAGGCTTCAGCCTCCGTGTCTTCTTCGCAAGCGCACTCAGTTTCGCCGTGCGCAATGCCGACAACGCAATCATCGGTCGGGTGCTGGGACCAGTCCAACTGGCCTTTTATGCCTTGTCGTATCGCACAATGCTCGTGGTCGTGCAGGGACTTTCGTTTACGACAAACCGGGCCACCTTACCGGTGTTCTCACAACTGCAAGATCAAATTATGCGGCTGCGAAATGCGTATTTTGCCGTCTCCGAAATGTTGGCCGCCGTAGGTTTCCCACTCATGGCTCTCTGCGCAGCCGGAGCGCCAATGGCTGTTCCTCTGATCATGGGCCCCCCTTGGGCGCCGGCAGTTCCAGTCATTCAGATTCTTGCGGTCACAGGTGCGCAGCAAAGCGTGATTTCAGCCTGCTCGCCCGCGTTTTTGGCAACCGGACGCGCCGACCTCGCCTTGCGGTATCAAATTCTCAACGCAACCATAACTGTCTCGGCCTTCATCATTGGTGTACATTGGGGCATAATTGGGGTCGCGGTTGCGTACACGATCGTCAGTACATTGCTTTGGCCCGTAGCCCTCGTAATGCTCGGCGGTGTGCTTGATTTCCGGCTTCGTGAATATGTTCGTGTATTGGTTCCATCGGCGTCGTCCACTGCCGTGTTAGTGGGCGCTTTCATCGTTGTAAGCGAATGTGCGACAGCGGCTGGCGCCGGCGCTTGGCTGGGCCTTGTCCTCGCGGCCGTGGGCGGCCTAGTCGGCTTGGTAGCTACTTACTATTTCGCGTGGAGAAGCGACGCTGAGAGGGTGCTCGGCGGAGCCCGGGATTTGGTGAGGGGGGCGGGGATTTGAATGACACTGGCCTCCGAGCACGATTGCGGCCGCTGCGCCATCCGTGGGCGGCGCTCACGTTCCGAGACCAGGTGTGCTACATCGGCACTCATCACAAAAGTGGCACCGTGTGGATGACGAGCTTGTTCAATTCCATTGCTTCGCGCCTCGCGGTGCCTCTAATCCGGCTGACCTCGGATTTGGACGATCTCTTGGTAGAACCGGGCGACCCGACCATTTCAGTTGATTGCTCAAGACCGCGCACCGTCGACATGGCGCTCTTCGAGTCCAAGTTGGACGTTGCGCGAAATCAGTCCCGTGCGTTCATAATGGATTGGACTAGTCTGTTTGCTCGGTCGCTGGGCGAGATGCCGCAGGTGCGCGGCTTTCACTTGGTCCGAGATCCCCGCGACATGTTGATCTCTGCGAGCTTTTATCATGAGAGATCGCAGGAACCGTGGCTGCATTCGCCACGGGCATTCTTGGATGGTGAAAGTTACCAAGGCGTGATGCACCAACGCCCGACGGTGCGGGGCCGGTTGCTATTTGAATTGGCTCACACCACATCGTTAACGGTTAAAGAGATGGCGTTGGTTCCGTCGTCGCTGCCCTCAATTGCTAAGGTGACGTATGAGTCATTGATTACGGACACCACTCTTGATGTGTTTCGAGAGTTGTTCACCTCGCTGGGGTTTTCAAAGGGCGCAAGGCGCGTCGCAGTGGAGTGTGCGAGGCATGAGAGCATTACCTTGAACCCGCGAAAGCGAATGGGTCACGTGCGGTCCGGCCAGCCTGGACAGTGGCGCGAGTTTTTTGATCGACAGCTAGGCGAAGACTTCGTTTCGCGACTAGGCAATGAACTCGTGGCCCTCGGCTATGAAGCCGATCATTCATGGGTGAAGGCCCTGCCAACTTCTAGGCCCTCGCTGGATGTGCATATGCCCGCGAACGCCGTAGATTGCGCACGCTAGCCCTGCCTACGAGCGACGAGGCACTGTGTCAAGCCGGGGTATCCCTCGCCGACCAGGTAGTCGCCGAGTGCGGATTGGATCCGCTCTGGATCGAAGCCGGCGAACCCGTAAAGCTCCGAAGGCGTCCCCTCGACAAGCTCGGCGCCCGCCGCATCGAGGAGCTGTCGCAGGTTGACATTTCGCCCAAAGCGATTTGTCGCCCGTGATGTAAAGGGCTTGATGTCGATGAAGAGATCCACCGTCAGGACCAACAGGCCCCCCGGCCGGAGGATTCGGCGAGCTTCCTCGACAAATTGGTCGACGTCGTCTGGGGCAAAGTGCTCGAGGGCCGAGACAGAAAGCACGACGTCGAAGCTGTTGTCCGAGAACCCAGCGTCGCAGATTGTCATTGGCCAGAGGGTGACCGGAGCCTTGTAGGCCCGGCCAAGGGCTGCGTGGAAATCCGGGTCTAGGGCGGTCCCCTTCCCTTTCGCGTTCATTCCCGGATCTACGGCGTGAACGTCATGTCCGGCCTGCGCCAGAGTGAATTGGAGCCCAGCCATGCCGGCTCCCACGTCGAGCAGCTTGACCGGCCGGCCGAGATCCTGGATCTGCTCGAAGACCCACGGATATTCGAACCGCCGGATGGTGTTGTTCTTCTGCCACGAGTATGGCCCGTACCAGCGAAGCAGCCATGGGACGCGCTTCCCGCCGAGGCGTAGCGCCAGGCCCCGGCCACGAATACGACCGAAGGGCGCCCGATGACGTGAGTTCCATTCCCGATATGGCCCGGGCACTGGTCGCCGTGCAATCATGGGGCGTCAGGAAGCTGTCGGCCTGGCGGCAGCATCGGCCGAGGCATCTCGCACTTCCATAGACCGATCGGGAATCAGGAGCAAATCGGTGTACTGGCGCTGGGCGGCCTCGAGCTCTTTGACCCGCTCGAGGAGGGTGACACGCGTGAGCGGCCGCATTCTGGTGCCTAGCTCGATCGCTTTCCCGAAGTCCGATGCGAGATCGATGAATCTGTCCAGAGTCCTGGCACGCCGCAATCCATATGGCCAGAGCTCGACGACCGTTGGCACGTGCCGCAGAAGCTTCGCACCCGCAAGGATCTGCGCTTCATGCCCCTGTGCGTCGATCCAGAGCAGGGACGGCTTGTTGGGGTCGATATGTCCCTTCTCGACCATGGAATCGAGCCTCCATGAAGGCACGTTGGTGACCTCCCACGTGTCTTCGCCAAACTGGCCCGGCCAATCGGTGACCCGTACCCGATGATCTCCGGGATGTTGAGGTGAAAGCTCCAGCGGAACCTTACCGTCGCGGTCGCTTACGGCAGCGTTGAACGTCTTGACCCGATCGAACATGTCGTTTGCAAGCAAATTCTGGCGCAGCAATCGGAAGTTGCCGGCATGGGGTTCGATCGCGATTCCAGACGCCTCAGGCATTCGAGCCAGCAGATTCACCGTCGTCGTGCCGACATTGGCGCCGATGTCGATGATCTGCCGCGGGTGCAGGCTCTCGGCATCGAGCAGCTCAAGCAGACTTTTGATGTTGTCGGTCTCGAAACTGCCGTCCAGAAAAAGGCTCCGGGCCAGTGCAGGGTCGGATGTATTCACAAAGAACCGGTTTCCCTCTCGATCATCGACCGCGATGAAGGGCGTGTATTCGGCAGCATGGTCAAAAAACCGTTCCCGTCGCCAGTGTCGGCGGGTTTCAGCGGAGGCGCCCAGCCGTCGAAGTGTCGAGAGGCCTCGTCCCAGCCTCGTACGAGCCTGACGGATGAGGCCCGCACCCCTGCGTTTGTGCGGATATGCAGACATGCACGAGTACAAACGATCCCAACGCTGAAGGGCTTTCGATCCCGACACGCGTCTCTCGTGCCCCTCAGAAAGTGCCGCGCGTAAGTGAGCCGCTCGTCTGTACGTTGAAACGTGGATGGGGCCGCCAGTTGAACAGTCCGCGTCGACGCCGGGCGAAGCTGGGATCGGTGCTCCGCGGCTACCCGACTTCCTGGTCATAGGCGCCTACAAGAGCGGCTCAAGTGCGTTTCATCATCTGCTTCGACAGCACCCAGAGATCTTCGTCCCAGAGTTGAAGGAGGCTAGCTTCTTCGCCTTCATGGATGCGCCCGACGACCCTCGTGTGCCACCGCGTGGCGTCACTACCTGGGCAGAATATCTGGCCCTCTTCCGCGATTGTCCCGCCTCGCGGCTCGCCGGCGAAGTGTCGCCCGCCTACATGACCATCCCCGGAACCGCCGAGCGAGTTCACCGTGTGATTCCGGGAGCGCGGCTGGTCGCCGTGCTCCGCAATCCGATTGAGCGCGCTTACTCGGACTACGCGATGTACGTCCAGCGCGGCCTCGAACCCCTGGACTTCATGAGTGCATTAGGTCGGCTGGATGAGCGGGCCGAGCGCCGGGAACCGACAGCGGACTACATCTCCTCAGGATTGTACGGGAGTCAACTGAGGCCGTACTACGAGGTCTTCGACGAGGACAACATTCACGTCGTTCTGTTCGAGGATTTCGTTGCCAGCCAGGCCGCAGTCCTGGCCGAAGTATTTGCTTTCCTCGAGGTTGACGACACTTTCGAGACCGGTCCGATTGAAGAATCGAATCCCACCGGGCTTCCACCGAACCGGATAGCGTCCCCGGACACGCTCTTGTTGCGCATCTATCGGCGTGTCCGGCCCGCCCGTCAAGAATCGCGCTTGCGCAGACCGCGGCGTCTGGTATCCGATCTGATTGCACGAACGTTCGTGCGTCCCCCGATGTCAAACGAAGCACGCGAATATCTGGCAGAAGTCTTTCGTGACGACGTTGCGCTGACCGAGCGCCTCACCGGGCGCGACTTGAGCCACTGGCTCGAGGCCAAATCGAGCGACGCGACTACCCCTTCGGGCAGATCTCAAGCCAGAACGCGCTGCCGTGGGTCTTGATCCCGGCCAGCTTCGGGTCTGACCACGTCTCGTCCAACATCTTCCGCAGTTCCGGATTCCGGCTCGCGTACCAGCAGGCGAGGACCGGGACGAGCTTGGGGCTGTCTGCCATCAAGAGGGCCGCGAGCATGTACTGCTCGGAGTAGTAGCGGTTGGCGAATTCCGCCGGGTAGTCGTAGGGCAAGAACACGTCGTGAACTCCCACCAAAACGCCAGGGTGTAATCGGGGGAGGACCTCGAGGAAGAAGACCGTCACGTCGGAGTTCATGAAAACTCGGTGCGAGCCATCGAAGAAGAGCACGTCACCCTCGCCCAGCTCGTCAATGATCGACAGGTCCATTGTTTCGAGCCCCGATCGCATCACCTCATCGCAAATTTCATCGATCTCTTCCCGCGGGTCGGGATCGATTGAGATGATCTGAGTCCGCAGGTCGCCGTCGCGCCGGGCCCGGTGTGCGAACTTGGTCGAGTTGCCGGAGCCCACTTCCAAGTAGTGCTCCGGGTCTCGGGAGCGCAGGAACGCGTAAATCGCGCCACTGTCCGGACCGTATAGGAAGCCGTTGACCCAGTGGGGTTCACGCGGGTTCCGCTGCTCGACGTCGATACGGTCGAAGTCCCGCTGGTAGCCGGCGATCGTGGCCAGCGAGCGCCGGTAGGCAGAATGGTGGCTGGCGATGAGGCGTTCCAACTCCGGGTGGGGGGTGGTCCAGCGGGGAGAATTGGATGCCGAGGTCGGATAATCGAGCAGCACGAAGGGCTGGCCGGGATAGTTGAGCGCTACGTACTCCCGCCCCGTGAAGCGGGTTGCCAGGCGTAGGGCTCTGCGTGCGAGCCAAGCTGAGGCGCGTTTTCGCAATTCGCTTGGGATCAGCATGCGCAGGCCATAGAGGCTTTGTAGTGCTGCCGCCCGCACGGCGGCGATGTTATGCCCTGACTGGGTGAACTTGATTCTCCTGATTTCTTGGGACGCACCTCTACTCGAATCCGAGTGGAGCGGACGTCCAGACCACGGGTCGTGTATCCGCGAGCTGGATTCCTTTGCCGATAGAGGCGGTGGCGTTTCGGTCAGGCCCGTCGAGTGGGACCGAGGCGCATCGAACGATGAGTCGGAATTACATATCGACAAACCCGCAGCATGCCAACCCTCAAAAGGGCAGGATCGACCAATCGGGATGTCGCTCGTCCCTCCTATGGCCTGTCCTCTTGGCGCCGCTCTGCTTTGCGGTCATGCTCGTCCCGGCGGTGGCTGATGCCGGTGTCACTCGCGTGAAGCCCGCCGGCCATGGTGCGCGAAAATTCGTCTTCAATCTCAAGGGCGTGAACCCGAAGGCGATTCGAGGAGCACGGCTCAAGCCTGGTGGGCGGCGGCTTCGGCTACGGAGAGTGCGACACGCCGCTCGGCGGGGCAAGCTGAGGGTTCGGCGCGGGGAGTTTCGCCCGCGGAGAAGGCTGACGCGACGCGGCTCGTCGAGTTATCGGCTCGCGTTGCGCCAGTCGTCCACCACGCTGGGGGGTCTCTTCTCCCCCTCGAGCTTCTGGAACTCCCCGCTTGCAAGCAACGCCCCGCTTGACCCCGAGTCGAGGCGCCCTCGGCCCAGCTTCGCGACATGGCCGAGCAGAGAACTGCCGGCAAGGCCCCTGGATCCAGACCGACGGCTACACGACCCCGCTTTACACCGTGCCCGCCGACCAGCCCACCGTGCGGGTTGCGCTTTCCAACAACAGCGCCGACTGGCGCCGCAGCTGCAGGCGGCCTTCGAGGCGGTGCCGATTCCCCCCGGGCCCGTCCCGGCGGGCACCGACGCCCACATGACGATTTGGCAGCCCTCGACCGACAAGCTGTGGGAGCTCTTGCAGGCAAGCAAGGACGCGCAGGGAAACTGGCACGCCGACTAGGGCGGGGCGATGCAAAGACGTCTCGCAAAGCCCCGGCTACTACACCTCTGCCTCCTGGCCGGGTTCGCCTTCGCCTCGGTGGGGGGCAACGGCAAGCCGGCCTGCCGGTGATCGGGGGAACGATCCGCTCTCGAGAGCTTGCGCGCGGGCCGCATCGACCACGCCCTGGCGATGGACATCCCCCAGGCGCGAGCCGGTGTGTTCTCCTGGCCCGCCCAGCGCACCGACGGCGACTTGGCAGCCCCGACGCGATCCCCGAGGGGGCCCGCTTTCGCCTCGACCCAAACCTCGACATCGCTGGCCTTCACCTGCCGCCGTTGGTGGCGATGATGGCCAAGGCGGCGCAGCGCTACGGGATGGTCGTGCGCGACCAAAGCGGGGCCGGAAACGGGATCAGCTTCTTCGTCCAGGACACGACCGCTGCCGGATCCGGCGCAAATCCCTTCTGGGCCGCGGGCCGGCCTCGGCCCGACGGCTACCTGCACGGCAAGTGGCCCGACCGGCTTATGGCGCAGTTTCCGTGGGATCGAGTGCAGCTGTTGAAGATGAACCTGTGCAGCGGGGGATCGGGAGTTACCTGCCCCTGGACACGGTAAGGGCTCGTTCTCGCCTTCACGTTGTCATTTGCGGCTGGCCCTAAAGGGTGGAATTGTTGTGTCGATTATGGACGCACTGGCTCCATTCCGCCCTCAACTCTGGGGTCCCATCGGGCTCGGCCTTGTCGTCGCCTGCGCGGTATCGATCGTCCTCGCGCACGAAGGCGGGATTGCGCTGGCTAATGAGCCGTGTTCGACTTCCGCTACACGGTCATACAGTCAAGTGATACGGCTCAGGCCGGTGGCCAACAAGCACAGGCAGCTGGTCTTCCGATTGGACGGGGTGGCTCCAGCAAACATCATGTCTGCCCGTCTGAAGCCGGGCGGACGGCTCGTCGCTCTGGAGAGGATGCGAACGGCGGCGGGAGGAGGAACACTGCGGCTGTGGCAAAAGGCCTTTCGTCGTGGGTCACGGACCAGGCGGGGGAGGAGGCGACTGCACCGGTATCGCCTCCTCTTGCACCTGCGCAGCGCAGCCCAAACCCAGCACCACCATGGCTTTTTTGCGCCCTCCAGTTTCTGGAACGCGCCGCTGGCGTCTGATGCCCCGCTGGACCCCAGCTCTGCGGTTCTGTCGAATCAGTTGAGTGACATGGCAGCGCAGGAGCAGGCGGCCGGGATCGGCCCCTGGATCCAGACCACTAGCTATACGACCACCCTCTACACGGTGCCCGCCGACCAGCCCACGATCCGCGTCGAGTTGTCCGGGGGCCTGGGCAGCTCCCGCCGGAGTTTGCAGGCGGCCTTCGAGGCGGTCCCGATTCCCCCCGGCGCCCGCCCCTCGGCGGGCACCGACGCCCAGATGACCATCTGGCAGCCGTCAACCGACAAGCTGTGGGAGTTCTTGCGGGCTGATAGGACCCAAATGGCAATTGGCAGGCGGCCTCTGGCGGCGCGATGCAATACGCGTGCGAAGGCGTTGGCTACTACACGCCCGACGCCTGGCCCGGGGCGACTCACTGGTGGGGGGCTACCGCGAGCGGGCTGCCGGTGATTGGTGGGACGATGCTGTTGGATGAGCTTGCCAGTGGACATATCGATCACGCGTTGGCGATGAACATCCCGACTGCACGAAGTGGTGTTTTCTCCTGGCCCGCCCAGGGCACAGACGGAACCGGTGGCCCTGCCGCGATCCCAGAGGGAGCGCGCTTTCGTCTCGACCCCAACCTCGACATCGCCGCTCTTCAGCTACCACCGCTGGTGCGGATGATGGCCGAGGCCGCGCAGCGCTACGGGATGGTCGTGCGCGATCAGACAGGTCCCGAGAACGCGATCAGTTTCTTCGCAGAGGATACGAGCCTGCTGGGCACCGACGATCCGTTCTGGGCCGGCGGACACCCGCGTCCCGACGGCTATCTGCAAGGTCTTTGGCCCAGGCAGCTGCTGGCGAAGTTCCCCTGGGCTCATTTACAGTTATTGCGGATGAGCCTCTGCTGCGGATGAGCCCCCCAATACGACGGGTTGATCGATCAGCGGCAGCTCGATAGCACGTCGTAGCCGATTCCGGGCTACGTCTGCCGAACAGCCGCCTTAAACACGAAGCTGGTTCCTCTTAGTTCTTCGAATACCCAGTAACAACGAGCCGCAGCTTTCCGTTCTTCGATCGGGGGAGCCGTCTCCAGTGTTCGAGCCTGATGTCGGCATCCCTGTTGAACCTCAGCTGTGCTTCGTCAAGGAGTCTGGCCTCATCGTCGGCTGAGTATCTTGGACTTGGTACCACTCGCATGACGATTGTTCCCGGCGCCGGCTGATAGATCTGGGCTTCGACAACGTTCGTCGCATCTTTAAAGACGTTATTGGCGGTTCCCACCTTCGTCCCGTCGCGCAGCACCACGAAATCCTCAGAGCGACCATCTATCCGGTCCAATATCCGGCCGGGTCTCCCGCAAATACAGCCAGCATCCTGAACTACGGCCAAGTCGTCGGTGCAATAGCGCAGTAACGGCGTGGCGGGATTGGAGAAGTTGCTTCCTACGACACGGGCTAGCCCGCTCTGGTCATCTGGAATCGTTTCAACAAAGGACAGATCCTCATCGATATGAAGCTTTCCCTCCTCACACTCTGATGCGTTCCCTACCGCTTCTGCCATTCCATAATGCTCACGTGGCTCGACTCCAAACGCCTTTCGCATCAGGTTTCGCTGCTGTGGGAACAAGTTCTCCGCTCCGGTAGTTACCGCCCGAAGTTCGTAGCCTAAATCGGTCCCCTGCTCGACCAGGTATTGCGCGATCAGCGTGATCAACGACGGATACCCATGGATCCACGGAACCCGCCATCGGCGGAGTTCGCCCAGATATGCCGGAACCGTCCTTGGCGATAAGTGGTAACCACTCATGAGGATCTGTTTTCCCGCGAGGTTGTAGCGCCAGAAGGGCGGGGCGTCGCGCGTGAGGGGGACAACGACATGGCCGGCGAGTTGTGCGCACCACATGCCCCGCCTGATCCCGTGCCATCCGCGATACCGCCACCACGTAGCCCAGAGCTCGCGGTGGGCACGTCCGGTTGTGCGAAACCTTAGTCCCGCCCCCGTGGTACCGCTCGTATGCTCGATCATGCAGTGTCGTTTTGCAATTGCTTGCGAAACAAAGCTGGCCGGGTCTGTTTGGACCGCTTGTTTCGTAAGCAGGGGGAGTGCTTGGGGAAGATCGGACAGGTCGACGGTGCACGCATCAATCCCGGCCTCCTCGAATATTCGCCGGTAATAGGGAACCGTGGTTGCAGCGTGAACAACGTGCGCCCGCATTCTCTGATCTCGAAACCGGCAGATGTCCCCGTGAGACCATTCTTGGCGTTTCTCCGCTCCTCGCAACAGCCGAGAGAATGAACGGTCATACCTCCTCACTCTCGTTCGTGCCCCCACCAAAGTGCATGCGACGTTCTGCAGAGTCACCGGCATCCGGTTGTATGCATCCTGGCTCGTCAATATGACGACAGAGTCGGGTTAATCCGCAGCTCCAACCGAATGGCGAAGACGAGCCAATGACCGTGCTGGGTTGCCGGTCACTGTTTCACCCGCTGCCACATCCTCAGCGACCACAGCGCCGGCGCCGACGATCGCGCCCTCGCCGATGCGCACGCCAGCGAGGATTACCGCACCCGATCCAAGCGAAGCGCCCGGCTCGACCACGGTCTCGAGCAGGTTCCAGTCGTCCTTGGTTTGAAGTTGGCCGTCTTCCTTGGTCGCCCGCGGATGCTTGTCGTTGATGAAGATCACCCCGTGCCCGATGAAGACCCGGCGCCGATCTGCACGCCGGGCAGATGAAGGTGTGGCTTTGCACCTTGCAGTCGGGACCGACCGAGACGCCTCGCTGGATCTCGACGAAAGGGCCGATCCGCGTCCGGGCGCCGATCTCGCATCCGTAGAGATTCGTGAACGACCCGACGATCGCGCCCGCCCCGAAGGAGACGTCCGACAGCAGTCGGTAGGGAGCCTCGTTGGAGGGGCGAGAGAGCGTCTCGGTCATCGGCCATAACCAACGGCGGGCAGACCTGTCCGCTCACGCATCATATCGCGGCGAAAGAGCAAGGCACTTCGTCCCGTTGTTTTGGCGCATGGGAAAGCTGGTCGAGCATTAGCCTGGAGAGAAGAGATGCCGCCCAATGAGACTAGGAATTGATGACTCGATCATGACGAGCAAGGTCCGGGTGCCCGAGCACGTCGTCTATCGGGCGTTTCCCAGCCGAGGTGGTCGTGCTCAACCTCAACACCGGCCAATACCACGGCCTCAACCCGACAGCCGGCCGCATGCTGAAGCGATGGAGGAGTCCGAAAGCGTCGGGGAGGCGGTTGAGCGGGTTGCGCGCGAGTACGAGCAGCCGCGGGAGGCAGTCGAGAGGGATATGCGCGAGCTCTGCGCGGGGCTGCTGGAGCGCGAGCTGATCGAGCTTGATGCTGCAGTCCTGAGCCCGGCTCCCATCATGCGCAACCGAGCCGTGACCGCCGAGCAGGAGCTGGCCCTGCTGCTCTGTGGAACCGCGGCGCGGCGGCGCGAGCAGCGGCAGCGCATCGAAGCAGCTCGCCCAGCAGGTCGACTTCGACGCGTTCTCGGCGCTCCTGACCGCCAGGGGCTGCTGCCGCTTGGCGTCCTCGCGGCTTCTCGAGGCGGCTCCGAGCTTCTATCCCGGACCAGGTTCGGATCGCTTCGCCGAGGCTCACCGAGCCCGCGAGCAGGCGCGGCCTGGTGCTGGAGGCACTGACGCTTCAGTTCCAGGCCGACCTCGAGCGGGCCGGGGTTGCGGCGCTTCCGCTCAAGGGGCCCCTGCTCTCCCGCGACCTCTACGGGGACCCTGGAATGCGCTCGGCAGTCGATCTCGATCTCCTGGTCCGAGCGGAGCAGCTCGACCTGGCCGTGCGCACGATCGGCGCCCGCGGGCTACTCGCTGCAGCCTGACGCCTACGAGACCAACGGGCTTCCCCGGTTGCACCATGTCCTCACCCACGACGCACGGCCAATTGCTCCCGGTCGAGCTTCACTGGCGAATTCACTGGTATGAGACGCGCTTCTCGCGTGACATGCTCGATCGCAGCCTCGAGACGCCGGACGGCCGGCGCGCCACGGCCGGAGGACGAGCTCGCGTCGCTGCTGCTCTTCTATGCGCGGGACGGCTTCGTGGGCCTGCGGCTTGCGGCCGACATCGCCGCCTGGTGGGATCGCCACGGGCAGCAGGCGAACAGCCCCGCTGCTCGACGCCACGGCGGCCGCCTACCCGAGTTGCGCGACGCGTTCGCGGCGCCAGCGCCAGCCTGCTCGAGGCGCTCGTCGGTGTTCCCAGCGACAGCTCGTTGCTCTCCGCTTCGATCCATCGAGTTGGCGCCAGCGCACCGCCATGCGGCTCGCGAACTGGGAGAGCGTCGGCGACCGCGACCAGGTGAGCGCGAACATCACCTTCGTCGACTGGCTGCTGGCCCCGCGCGGGGGTTGGCCGCAGTTCGCCCGCCGAGCGCTGGTGCCGCCGCGGGCGAGGATCGAGCAGATGTACGGGCTGGCCGAGGACGCGCGCTGGCGACGGCGCTGGTGGCGGTTCGCCCACGGCCCGAAGCTGATGCTTCGCTACCTGATCGCGCTATGGAGGATCCGCGGCGGGCGCCGCTGGGCGCCGCTACCCCAAAGCCTGCGCTAAGTCCTGTCGCCGCCGTTCTCGTCGGGCTCGATCGCCAGCACATCGAGGCCCGATGCCGTCGGCGGCGTCGAGAAAGAGCGCCGATGCCTCCGCCCGGGACGAGACCCCGAGCTTCTCGAACGCCGAGCAGAGATGGCTCTTGATCGTGGTCTCGGCGAGTCCGAGCTTGGCGCCGATCTCCTGGTTGGTGAAGCCGAGCACCATCATCCCCAGGCCCTGCTTCTCACGCTTCGTGAACGAGAGATCCTTCGGCACCCGCAGCAGCGTCTCCGGGAAGGTCAACTGGCCGCCTGCGGCGGCCTCGATCGTCGCCGCGAGCGTTGCCTCCATGTCCGTCTCAAGGACGGCGCCGTCTGCTCCGGCGCTGATCGCGGCGCGCGCCTCCGGCTGACTGCGCCCCGACTCGATCACCACGACCAGCGGCACCTCGCCGAGCCGCCGTCGCAGCCGCTTGATCGAGGCGGCCGTGCTGGTGGGGCTTCCGGAGACCGCTGCGACGACTGCCGCGGGGGCACCCGCAGCCGGGTCGTCAAGCTGAAGCTCCTCCGCCTCCAGCGCCGTCCGCCTCGGGCAGGGTCGGCAGCGATCCGCTGCTCCAGCTCGCCGTCAGCGGAGATCACGCCAATCAGATCGGCGCCCGCGCTCGCTGTCTTTGCTGTCGTGGCCATCCTCTCGCCTAGATCTCGACCAGCCGCTCGAACTCCGGGCCGCCGGGGTCGATCAGCGGCACCCCCTGCATCTCGACCCACGCGTGGGCACCGAAGTCCGGGCCCTGGCGGGCGCCGATCACCAGGCGGGCCTCGATCCGGCGGCGGGCAAGCAGCGCCAGGAGCACCAGTGACCGCGCCAGGCAGCGCGAGTCGGCGGGAAGCAGCGAAAGGGTTCGGCCGGCGGCCCGCCCGAGCCGCAGTCCGCGCCGGTAGGCGACGCTCAGGCTCGCGCGATCGGCCGGAGCACGTCGATCGCCGGAGCCGCGCAGCGCGGCGACCGTCGCCGGGAGGTCGCGCCGCCACAGCAGCCAGCGCACCCGCGGATAGGTGGCGACGATCTCCGCCGCCAGCCCCAGCTTCTGGAACGGATTGAGCGCCGGCACTTCGGTGGCGATCGCCGTCGAGCTCACTCTCCCTGCCTCCACGATCGGCCTAGTACTCGATGATCGTCGCGCGGCGACGGCCGATCTGAATCGCCGTCTTGAGCACCCAGAACGAGATCGGAAGCAGGACCACGGCGAAGCCGACCAGCTTGACGAGGCTCAGCAGCACCGGATCCGTGAGCGGCGCCCCGACCACGACGTGGCGCAACAGCTCCACCGCCGGGGTGAACGGCTGGACGTCCTTCGTCCACTGGATCCATCCCGGCAGCAGCGCGATCGGGAAGTAGAACCCCGCGACGAGCGATATCCCGGTCAAAAGGAAGCCGGTGCCTGACGCCGCCTGCTTGAAGATGACGGCCCCTGCCGCCAGGACGAGCGCAAAGGGGGTGAACGCAAGTCCGGCGATCAGGGCCAGCGGAATCGCGAGCGGGAGGGTCGCCCAGTCGAGATGGGCGCCGAAGACAACCGCGGCGAGCAGCAACGTCGCGGCGCCCAGGACGAAGGCGAGCACGAAGGGAAAGATCAGCAGCGAGGCGATGCCCGCGACCGCGCCGAAGGGCGAGACGATGTTGCGCTCGAACGTCCCGGCGACGAGCTGTTGGCGGACCCCCATCGTCGCCGCGTTGAAGCTCGAGAGCAGGAGGCGAAATATCACCATGCCCGCGACCACGTACACGAAGTAGATGTCCGGCGATCCGAACGACTTCACCGAGACGAGCCGCGAGATGTAATAGAAGAGCGTCAGGCTGAAGAAGACGGTGAGGATCTGACTGAAGAGCCGGCCCCGGTAGCTGAGGAAGAGCAGCGTGTCGCGGCGCACGATCTCGAAGACCGCGCTCGCGTATGCCGCCGCCACCGTCATGCCGGCACCAGCCTGCCGCCGTCGACGAAGCAGCGGCGGTCGAACTCGAGCCGGGCCTGATCCTCGGCCTCGGGCGAGCAGGAGATGACCGAGCCGCCCCGCGCGGTCACCTCGCGCACGGCGGCGGCGAGCAGCTCGGCGCCCTCTCCGTCGAGGCTGGTGAGCGGCTCGTCGAGCAGCACGACCTGGGGGGAGTGCAGGAAGACCATCGCGGCGCGGATGCGCTGGCGCTGCCCCATCGAGAGCCGGTCGACCCGCTTTGACGCCAGCTCGTGCAGGTAGAACGCGGTGAGCGACCGCTCGATCGCTGCCTTGCGCTCGGCCGGCGGCACGAATGCCAGCTTCGCCCAGAACTGGAGCTGGTAGCGGGTCGACAGCCTCGCGATCAAGCCCGAGTTGCCTGCGGTGAGAAATCCGAGCCGCATCTGATAGCGGCGCCGCTCCCGCTCCGGGTCCATGCCGAGCAGCCGCATCGTTCCCGCATCGGGCGTTATCACCCCGGCGATGACCCGCAGCAGCGTCGTCTTGCCGGCACCGTTGCGGCCGCCGATCCAGACCAGCTCGCCGGGCTCGAGATCGAAGTCGATGTCGTCGAGGACCGGGTCCGGGTGGCGGCGCCAGCGCCTCGTGATCCCTCGCAGGGTGAGGTTCGCCGAGGTTGACGGCTCGATCGCGCCCTGCCCGTTCTCGCGCAGGGCGACCTCCTCCAAGGCGTTGGCGGCGTGCGGGCGCGAGCGTTCGTCTGCTGCCGTTCCTGCGATCGCTCGAAGCCTCATGCCTGCCTTGCTAACGATAGGGGCCGAGGGGTTCTTTCGGGGCCCGAAGGCGCAAATCAAGCGGTGGGCGCCCTCGCGCCCACCGCAAGAAGCTCAGACTCGGCTGCCTCGCGCCTAGGAGAACGTGATGTCGCCCTTGGGCGTGTCGGCCGGGAACGTGGCGTCGGTGAGGTTGCCGTCGCTCTGCAGGGCGGTCAACTCGACGAGGTCGCCGTAGTCGTCGATCGCTGGCTTCTCGTAAGACATGTCTGCCTCCGTTTGCATTTTGCCTTCTTCGCATCGCACCCGACTAATGTCGGACGCGGAGGCGACAACTAAAGGGGGGAAAAGGTAGGACTGGAGGTGGGGCGCGCGAACGTTCGCGCTCAATACCTGCTCAAAGCATGCTTAAGCGATGGGCCCCCTCAAGCCCATCGCCAGTTGAAGCTGTCTTTAACTCCCGGCGGCTAGGAGAACGTCAGGTCGCCCTTGGGCGTACCGGACGGGAATGCCGCGTCGAGGAAGTCGCCGTCGTGCTGGTGGGCGGTCAACTCGACGAGGTCGCCGTAGTCGGCGATAGCTGGCTTTTCGTAAGACACTGCTGCCTCCATTTGCGTTTGCGTCGATCGCATCGGTTCCAAGACTAGCGTTGTACGAGGCGGCGTCAAGGGGGAGAAACGTAGGACTCCGCGGACGGGGTGGCGGCGGGGCTCTCGGCGGGCCCGACGACGCGGAAATCGGCATGGGGCCCGACAAGTTGCCATTGTGACGAGAGCCGCTCCGGAAGCCGGCTGTCAGCCTGGAACCGCAGCCAGAGCTCCGCGGTCAGCAGGCGCCAGAGCTGCGCTCGCCAGGCGTCCCGACCCTCGGGGTGATGGTCGGGCCCGGTCAAGAACCGCTCCCGCACCAGGCTCGGTTGCACATATGCGTTGACCTCCGCCGCGGGCGAGCCCAGCAGCTCGCGCGCGCACTCGAGGTCCGGGCCCTCGGCTGCCTGGTGGGCGACTGCGTTGAAGAGGCTCTTCTCCCTGCGAAGGCGAACTCTCGTCCGGGATCAGGCCGGCGAGGCTCTCCCGCAGCAGAGGGCGGTTGTAGTCCGGGTCGAACGCGTGCTCCGGCGGCAGGCTGAGCACGAACTCGAACAACCCCACGTCCATGAACGGATTCCCCGACCGCAGCCCTGCCTCGGCATCCTGACGCCGCATATATTCGAGCGACCCGAACTCCTCCGGGTTGCGGGTCAGCAGCTCGACCTGGTAGGCCCACCAGAGCGGCCCCGAGTGCGTCCTTCCAGCGCCACTCGTCTGCGTGCTCGAGATGGAGGCGCGCGCTTTCTTCGCTGAACCAGGCTCGGGGCGTGGCGGCCCCGCCCCCGGAGCCGGCGCAGGGATTCCTCCACGCGGCGCGGAGCGGCTCCCAGCAGCCCGTTTCGGCGCCACGAAGCGCGGCGACTCGCCGCCGGCTCGCCTCGCGCCCGCCCGGGCAGCGGCGCGCCAGCCCCCAGGCCGAGAGCAGCCGGCCGCGCCTGACCCGGTCGGCGAGCAGGTAGGGGGAGTTCGCGAACAGCTCGTCGCCCAGCTCGCCGCGCAGCATCACCGTGGCCCCGTCCTCGCTCGCGCGGCGCAGCAGCGGCTGCCAGATCGAGTGCTGGGGCGAGACCAGCGGCAGCTCCCAGCGTTCGAGAAAGTCAAGCGCGCCGGCGAGCGCGCTGCCCCCGTGCGGGGTCATTCGCACCCCCGCCAGGCCGAGGGCCGCGGTGACCGTGTCGATCAGCGCCGACTCGTCGACCGAGTCCTGGTCCGGGAAGACGCCCGAGTAGGTTCGCAGCGAGACGCTCCTGCGATCGGCAGACGGGGAGCGAGGCGGCGGCGATCGCCGAGGAGTCGAGCCCGCCGCTCAGCATCAGCCCGGCGCTGCCGTCGCTGCCGATCTGGCGGGCGGCGGCTCGCTGAAGCTCGAAGCGCAGCTCTTCGACCGCTTCCGATCGCGACAGCGACCGTCGCGGCCGGTAGCGGGGCTCCCAGTAGCGGCGAGGCTCGCCGCCACCTTCCTCCAGGCGCAGGAAGTGGGCGGGGCGCAGGGGGTGGACGCCCTCGTGCAGCGTCCTTCCGGCCGGGACCTTCAATCTCGCCAGCCAGTCGAGCAGCGCCAGGTGGTCGGGCCCGGGGCGGCTGGGAAGCAGGCGCAGCAGATCGCGCAGCTCCGAGGCGAGGAAGAGGCGGCGCCCCGACCGGTGCAGGAACAGCGAGCGCGCTCCGAGCTGGTCGCGCGCGACGATCCCCCGCCTGGTTACGGGGTCCCAGAAGATGACCACGAAGCTGCCGCGCAGCCGCTCGAGCAGATCCTCGCCGCAGCGCTCGTAGGCGCCGGCGAGGATCGACTCCGGGTCGCCCTCCGGGAGCCCGAGCTCCCGGGCCAGGGCATCGAGCTCGTGGATGACCCCGTCGAGCAGGCAGGTCACCCGGCTCGGGGAGCGCCGCGGAGGGCCCCCCGAGTACGCGAGGCTCAGCGGGCCCGAGGGTGAGGTCGTCCCCTGCGGAGTCGCCGCCGAGCGCCTCTCGCAGCCGCGCCCGCTCTCGCGGGCTGCCGCCGCCGGCTCGATCGCGAGGACTCCGGCGAAGCTGCGCTCCACGTGGGGTCAGGCCTCGATCCGCGTTCCGAGCCTCGCCGCCGTGTGCTCGGCCAGCGAGCCCGCCAGGGCGCCGGCGCCGACGCTTGGCGGGACCGAGACCCGGCAGAGCATCGTCGAATGGCTCAGCCGGGCGCAGAGGTCGAGCTGCCTGCGCAGTCGCTCCGGGGAGCCGACCACGCCGTTGAAGAACGAGCTGGCGAGCAGCAGGCGGGGGTCGGGCTCTCGCATCTCCTCGATCGCCAGCTCGCTGGTCGTGCGCCGGCGCTCGAGGAAGTAGACGACCCGCAGCGGGATCGGGCGGTCCTCGCGCTCGACCTCGGCGAAGAACTTGTCGAGTCGCCGGACGAACGTCCCCAGCTCCGCTCGCTTCTCGGGCTGGAGCAGCTCGTACTCGGCCTCGCGGACTCCCATCACGGCGGCGCCCGGATGGGCGAGGACGTGGTCCTGCGCCACTTCCAGCGCCAGCAGGTCGTCGGTCAGAAAGGACGCGCCGCGCAGGACCAGGTTGACCGCGAGCGAGGTCTTGCCGACGTGACGGGGACCGACGATCGCGATTGCGGCATCGCCGAACGCCACTGCGCTGGCGTGAAAGACCTCCAGCCCGCGCAGCGTCGCCGCGAGGGGCAGCCCGCGCCCGCTGAGGAAGCGGTCGCGCCGCCAGCCCTCCAGCTCCGGGGGAGCGCAGCGAAGGCGCCGGCCGTCGGCGGAGACGACGTACTCTCCCCAGGTTGGAGCGTTCAGCCTGTATCCGAGCCGCTCGTCGCGGTCGATCGCGAGGACCAGGCGGCCGTCGGGGTCGCGGGAGTCCTCGACCCTCGTCGGCTCCGCGGGTTGCCAGTCTCGCTCCAGGGCCGAGGTCGTCGTGAGCTCAACCACCGTTGTGTCTCGGTCAACCGATTCCCCGGCCGGCGGAACGCCGGAGATCGGGAACTCGGCCTCGACCTCGAGGCCGAAGGCCCGGCCTCTGCTCATGAAGCGAGCCGCTCGCCGGAGGTGGGCTTGCGCGGAGGCCGCCGCTTGGCGGCGTTGGGCTTGCCCGGGCGCTGCTGCTGATCGGTGACCGCCAGGATCCCGGAGTTGGCCTGGCTGTCCCCGTCGAGGACCACCGCGGCCGCCTCCTCGCGCGAGCGGACGCCGAGCTTCGCGAACAGCGAGCCGAGGTGGCTCTTCACGGTGCTCTCCTCGACGTGCAGGGCGACGGCGATCTCGGTGTTCGAACGACCGAAGGCGACCATCGCGAGGACGGTGTTCTCGCGATGCGAGAGCACGGGGCGGAAGATCTGGCGCCGTCCGGAGCGTGGGATCGCGATCTGACCGACCTGCGCGGCGCGCAGCGCCGGCGCCAGAGCCTGCTCGAGCTCTTCCTCCAGGACGATCCCGCGCGCCCCTGCCCGCAGCATCGTGCGGGCGGTCTTCTCCCCGATCGCCGCCACCACGACGACGATCGGCAGCTGCGGCCACTGCTCGCAGAGCCGGCCCACCATCGAGTCGCCGCCGGAGTCGCTCGGGCACGATGCCACCAGGGCGTTGAGATGCTCCGGCGCCTGGGGGTCGTCCAAAGCCTTGGCTCCAGGCCGCTGGACCCAGGCAACCTCGATCCCGCTCTCTATGAGGATGTTCCTGGTGCGCTTGACGAACTTGCTGTCGCCAACCAAGCCGATCCGGCAGAGCGCTCGCTTTGCCCCCTCGGTCACCGGGCGCTGCCGCGTGCGGGCCATCGCACAGAGAACGTGAAGCCGGACGCCCACCTTACGCGCGGCGGGCGGGTACGATCGCTCGGTCAACGCGTGAGTTTCGACGCGCACGAAGCGTTCGATGATCGGGCGCACGAGGCGTGACTCTGACCGGACCGACCTGAACATGGACAGCGGCAATCTCTCCAATCCCGCGGTAGTCGCGGTCATCCTCGTCGGGCTGGCGGGGTTGATCCTGGTCGTCGGGCTCGCGATTCAGGCTTGGGCCAACCGGCGCAACCCGCCCGTCTCGTCGGCGCCAGCGCCCAGCACGGCCCCAGCGCCCAGCGCGCCGCCGGCGCCTGAGGCCGGCGCGCCGGCCGATCCCGCGGTGCGGGAGCGCCCCACGGCCGAGCTGGAGGCGATTGCCCAGGGTCAAGCTCCGGTCCAGAGTCAAGCTCCAATCCACCCTCAAGCTCCAGTTGAGGGTCAGCCCGGAGAATCCCAGCCGCTGGCCGCGCTGGCGTTCAGGGCTGACGTGATCAAGCACCTGCGCGAGGACTCGGCTCGGATCCGCAGCGAGTCGGAGCGGATGCTGATCGGTGCGCTGCAGCTCGAGATCAAGGCAGCGTTCGAGCAGATCCGCGCGGCCAGGGACGAGGCGATCGCGGCGGCCACCGACGACCTGCGCAAGGCAGCCGAGGCAAGGGCGGCGTTCGACAGCAGCGCCGCAAAGACGAGGGTCGCTCTCTACAGAGAGGGGCAGTCGGCGCGGGCCGAGCTCGCGAAGACGGGGGAGACGGCGGCAGAGCGGGTCCGCCAGGAGAGTCGCAAGGCCGAGGCTGCTCTGGCGGGGCAGGAGAAGCGGGCGTCCGAGAAGCTTTCGCGAAAGGCGATGCGCCGCGAGCGCGCCGCGCGCCGCCGAGGCGAGCAGCCGGCGATCAGCGAAGCGCCGGCGGCCCCGGCCCCGCAGCCCGTGGAGGTCCCCGCGGCGGCGGAATCGGCGCCCCCGGCCCCGGCGCAGGCTGAATGGGCGCCCCCGGCCCCGGCGCAGGCTGAATGGGCGCCCCCGGCCCAGGCGCCGGCGAAATCGCCGCCCCCGGCCCCGGCGCAGGCGGAATCGGCAGCGGGCGCACCGCGCGAGGCCGCGGAGCGGATCCGCGTCCTGGAAGCGCAGCTGGCCCGGGAGCGTCAGGATCGCGAGGCCGTAATCAAGGATCTTCACGCGCGCATTCGCGTGGCCGAGGCCCGAGCCGACGCCGCGGTGAGGCGCGCCGCCGCGATCGAGAAGCTCGCCGACCTGAGGGCCCAGGAGGCCAAGCGCGAGCATCACCTGCGCGAGGTGGTCGCGAACGTGGGCCAGCTGGCAACCAACGGCGGGCCGGCCCCCGCAATTGAGCCCCGGGTGCCGCAGAACGGAGGCCGCGCATCCACTCCGAGCGGATCAAGAACGGCTCAGTCACCGGCCCCCGGTCCGTCACCCGAGGTCGGCTAGACAGGCAGCGGGTGGTCATGCTGCCGACTGGCGACCTGCTCTCAGACCCACTGATCCCCGCCGCCCTGATCGTCGCGTTGGCGGTTCTCATCCTCGCCCTCGGCCTCTGGCTACAGGCCCGTGCCCGCCGCCGCTCCAGCGCCGACCTCTCGCCGAGTCACGATCGGCAGTGGCTCGAGCAGGTGATCGCTCGCAGCGCGAGGCCGCCGAAGCGCCCCGAGCGAGCTCGCCGGCGCGGGCAGCGCCCCCTCGACAAGTAGGAGCCGGTAAGAGGGGCCGCAAGGAGGGTCCGCAAGGGGCGCTGGTCCGTTTTTCATCCTTGCCGCTTCGCGGCGCGGGGCGTAGGTTCGCTGGCGGTGGCAGCAGGGAATCTGGCTCATGGGCAGCGGCGAGGCTTGATCTCGAGGGTCAAGCCGGGGATTGCCGCTGCGCTGGTCGCGACAGCGGCGCTTGCATTGGCGGCTCCGGCATCGGCGGCGATCCCGCCGACCCTGACCGCCCCGGCGAACTGCAGCACCGACACCACGGCGCCGGAGAGCTACACCTTCTGCGACGACGGGGTGCCCAACGCCGGCGGGCTGGTCCCGAACGTCGGCGGGGTCAGCGCGATCACGGTGCCCGCCAAGTACGGCGGCGACGGATACACCGGCCTGCCGGCGCAGGCGGCCGACGCCGCAACGGTCCCCGGCGCCGACCCGACCGGCAAGGTCGCCCTCGACGCCGACATCTCCTATCCGGCAAGCGGCAGCGGGCCGTTTCCGCTGCTCGTCTTCATGCATGGCTGCTGCTCGGGCGACAAGACGAGCTGGGAGTCGAAGGGGACCGCCGGGACGCGCTTTGACGCCGGCGGCGAGCAGTGGCACTACAACAACGCCTGGTTCGCGAGCCGCGGCTACGTGGTGATCAACTACACCGCGCGCGGCTTCGTCAACAGCATGAGCCACGGCTCGACGGGGGAGACGCAGCTGGACTCGCGCAACTACGAGGTCAACGACTACCAGGACCTCTCCTGCCAGGTCACGCAGCTTTTCAACAGCGACCCGACGCTGCCGGACATCGATCCCTCCGACGTCGTCCCGACCGGCGGCTCATACGGCGGCGGCTTTGCCTGGCTGGCGCTGACCGACCCGAAGTGGGACTGCGGGACCGAGGGCGCCCCGGCCGTCGACATGAGCCTTGCCGCCGCCGCCCCGCGCTACGGCTGGACCGACCTCGTCTCCTCGCTGGTTCCGACCGGGACCCAGTTCGGCGATCCGGGCCATCTCCCCGCCTTCAACGGCTGTGACTCGGGGCCGGTGCAGCTCGACGGCAGCGCCTGCCCATCGCCGCAGACTCCCTACGGGGTGGCGAAGCGCTCGATCCTCTCAGCCCTCTACGCCAGCGGCACGACAGGGGTGCCGCCCGGCACTGCGCACACGACCTTCTCGCCCGATATCACCACGGCCTTCACCTGCTTAACCGGGCCGGAGTCGGCACTTACGACCCCCGCCTGCGCGCAGATCCCCGACATCCTGGCCGAGTTCCTGCGCGAGCGCTCGGCCTACTACCAGAACGACTTCTTCCAGCACCTCCAGGACGGCGACCCCGGCTATGCGGTGCCGACCTACGACGCGGCGACCTTCACCGACGAGCTGTTCCCGGCGATCGAGAACCGCCGCATGATCAATCGCCTGCTTGCGGCCGACCCCAGCTACCCGGTGCAGGCCTACTACGGCGACTACGAGCACTTCGTGCAGAACAAGGCGAAGGTCTGGGCCGACGTCTGCGGCGCCGATCACCACCGCTGCAACAACGCCGACTACCCGGGCAGCACCCCAGCCGACTTCAGCGCCGCCCCGGCGACGCGGGTGCGCCAGGGCGTCACCAGCCGCCTCAACGCGTTCATCGACCACTACACCCATCTCCCCAGCGGCGGCCCCCCCGATCCGGGCTCACCGAACTTCGACGTCACCGGCGAGCTCCAGGTCTGCAAGTCCTCCGGCCCCGGCGCCGACGAGGGCGGCGATCAGTTCACCGCCCCGAGCTTCGAGCAGCTCGCACCCAACACGCTGACCGTCAACGCGGTCGGAGCCCAGACGACCACCAACGACGCGGCGCCCAATTCCAACGCCAGCAGCGCCGATCCGGTGTTCAACTTCCTGCTCAACGGCGGCCGCTGCGCGCCCGGCAACGCGTCGCCCGGCCCCGGCGTCGCCCAGTACACGTCGGCGCCGCTGCCCCACGACTTCACGATGCTCGGCGGAACTGTCGTGACCGCCCACTTCTCCGCCACCGGACCGGTGGGGCAGCTCGACGCGCGCCTCTATGACGTCGCCCCGGACGGCAGCGCCCAGATGGTCGACCGCGGCCCGCGGCGACTCAGCCCCGACGAGGTAGCGGCAGGGACGGTGAATTACCAGCTCGACGGCAACGGCTGGCGCTTCGCCGCCGGGCACTCGGTGAGGGTCGAGCTCGCCCAGGACGACGACCCCTTCGTGCACCTCAGCGAGGCGCCCTCGAGCGCCACGATCAGCGGGGTGACGCTGAAGATCCCCGTGCGCGAGGGAAGCACGACGATCGGCACCGGCACCCCCGGGGGCAAGATCTCCGCCCGCGGCACGGTCGAGACCGAGCAGGGGCCGTCGATCGGCTTCTCGGCGGTGACCAACTGCGACGCCGCCCAATCGACGCGGCCGAGCATCGTCGGGACCCCGTCGGGGGCGATGATCTGGAGCAAGAGCGCGGTGACGGAGTCCGAATGCAGCGACGCACCGCCCGCCTCGAGCCTCGGCTTCGACACCCAGAGCGGCACCGCGACCGGCACCTTCGGGGCGGGGGCGCCGGGGGGCCTGAGCGGCCAGCCGGGAACGCTGCAATGGACCTACTACGACAACGGCCCCGACAGCGTCGAGTTCACCCTCAAGGACAGCTCCGGCGCGATCGTCTATCAGGTCGACGCGCAGCGGCCGACCGCCTACCGCGGCGCCTCCGGCGGCGTCTGGACCTTCGGGCCCTGAGGTCGAGAGCGTGAATAGTCCGAAGTCGACTGCCCCGCTGCCCGTCAGGAAGCTCCGGCGGGCCCTGGCGGGACTTCTCGCCGTCACGGCGTTCCTGCTCGCATCGACCGGGATCGCCCAGGCGGCTCCCACCGTCAACGACCTCGATCACGGCGTCAGCGCGACCGACCTCGCCAACTCGCTGGTCGGGGGTGGCGTGTCGATCTCCAACGTCACCTATACGGGGGCCAACAGGGCGGCCGGCGCGTTCAGCGGCGGGGCGGGAAGCATCGGCTTTGACAGCGGCATCATCCTCGACAGCGGCAAGGTCCAGACCCTCGCCGAGGACGTGGACGCATGCATCAAGGGGGTCGAGGGGCCCAACGACTGCAACGAGGACACCGGCAGTGACAACACCACCTCGTTCCAGCTCCCCGGCGACGCGGACTTGGACGCCCTGTCGGGCAACCCCACTTACGATGCCTCGACCCTCGAGTTCGACTTCGTCCCCGAGCTCTCGACGGTCCAGTTCAACTTCGTGTTCTCCTCCGAGGAGTACAACGACTACTCCAACAGCCACATTCAACGACGTCTTCGGGTTCTTCATCAACGGCACGAATTGCGCTCTCGTCCCGGGCACCAGCGACCCGGTCTCGATCAACACGATCAACAACGGGAACCCGAGTGGCGACACGACGCCGCACCACCCGGAGCTGTTCCGCGACAACGTGCGGCCGAGCCCCACGATCGACAGCCAGATGGACGGCCTGACCGTGGTCCTCACCTGCACCGCGACGGTCAACGCCGGGCAGACCAACCACATGAAGCTGTCGATCGCCGACGCGAATGACGACGCGCTGGACTCGGCGGTCTTCCTCCAGGCCGGCAGCCTGACGAGCCTGCAAGGCAAGGTCTCGGCCCGCGGCACGGCGCAGACCGAGCAGGGCCCGACGGTCGCATTCTCGGCCGCCACGAACTGCATCGCTTCGCAGTCGACGCGACCCAGCATCGTGGGAACGACCGCCGGCGCCGTGATCTGGAAGAAGAGCAGCGTCAGCGCCTCCAGCTGCACCGACGTGCCGCCCGACTCACCGCTCGGATTCGACAGCCAGACCGGCACCGCGACCGGGACCTTCGGACCAGCCGCACCGAACGGGCTGAACGGCCAGACGGGAACGCTCCAGTGGACCTATGTCGACGGCAGTCCCGACAGCGTGCAGTTCACCCTCCAGGACAACTCCAGCACGGTCGTCCTCGAGGCCCCGGCGCAGACACCGGGCGCTCTCGCGCGGCGCCTCGGGCGGCGTCTGGACCTTCGGGCCCTGAGGCCGCGAACCTAGAGGGTGATCGCCGACTAGGTGTAAGCCCCGAGCGGGTTGTTCAGCTCGGCGAGCCGAGCTGCGGGCGTCTTGCGGCCCAGGGAGCCGTGGGTCGTCTGCAGTTGTAGCGCCATAGCCAGCCGTTAAGTGCCGCGGTGCGCTCTTCCGAGCTGCGATAGATAGCCCCGTAAGCCCAGCCGCCCAGCATCGTGCGGATGAAGCGCTCGGCCTTGCCGTTGGTTTGGGGGCGGTAGGGGCGCGTGCGCAGGTGCTTTAGCCCCAGCGCCCTGCAAGCGATCGAGTGGATCGCTGAGCGGTAGGCGGAGCCGTTGTCGGTCATCACCCCCCGCACGCTGACTCCGTGGCGCTCAAAGAACGCCAGGGCGCGGCATAGGAAGCCGACCGCGGTTCTGGCCCTCTCATCGCCGAGGACCTCAACGTAGGCCAGGCGAGTGGCGTCGTCAATGCAGACATGCACGAACTCCCAGCCAACCGTGCGGCGGACCTTGCCAGTGCGATCCGTTCGCCGGCGGTTGTAGTGCTTCTTGCCCGTCACGCGCTTGCCAGCGCCACGCTCAATCCGACCCAGCTTCTTGACGTCGATGTGGATGAGCTCGCCCGGGCAGGAGCGCTCATAGCGGCGTGGCGGCTCGAGGCCCAACCTGCCGAGACGGCCCAACCCGACGCGGGTGAGGATCCCCGCCACGGTCGTCTCAGGCATCCAGAGCAACTCGGCGATCTCGGCGCCTGTGAAGCGCAGCCGCCGCAGGGCGCAGATCGCCTCGATCCGATCCTCGGGGGTGCGGTTGTGGACGCGTTGGGCAGCTGAGGGGCGGTCCAGCAGGCCCGCCTCCCCCTCGGCGCGGTAGCGCGCGACCCACTTGCGAGTGGTCGGCTCGCTCACCTCGGCGGCCTCGGCCGCCTCGCTGAGCGACCAGTGCTCCTCGACTATGCGCTTGACCAGGGCCTTGCGCTTGTTCAGGCTGAGCGCGGCATTAGCGTGCAGCTTCATCCGGTGACCTCCTTGAGGCTGTTGGCGTTAGACACCCCCAGCCTTCAAGGGGGCCCGGATGAAACAACGGGCTCAGGGATTACACCTAGGCGGCAGCTGAGCGAAGCGAGACGCTCGCGGAAGGGAGCCCCACCCGGGCTCCCTTCCCGTTGCGGACCCTCAGGCAGGGCCTGAAGCATCGGTCTCAGGCACGGCCTCAGGCGGTGATTGGAACCTTTTCCAACCTTGACGCAGGCACGCCCAGCGATACGGTGCCTGCAGGAGAGATAAGCAAGGAAAGCTCTCCTGCACACAACGCGTGGAGGTAAATCAATGCGGCATGAAGATCCGGCGATCTATGAGGTCCCGGCGATACGCGAGCTGGGCTCGCTTCGAGAGCTCACGCAAGCGTGCCAGGGGTTCGGCGCCGAGGACGGGGCCGACAAGAGTCAGGATCCGTTCGTAAACTCGCAGCCTGACTTCGGCGATCCGGGGTTCTGCGGCGGTCCCTGACCCCAGGGAGAAGTTCCCTGAGCCAGGGAGCTCCTGGGCAGGGAAGTCTTGGACTACCAACTAGGAATTTGAGGAGGAGTTATCTATGAGTGAGAAGTTCACTCACCCCCGGCGTCGGCATAGACGCGCGGGGGCTTTCGCCACACTTGCGATGGCGGCAGCGATGCTGGTCACCAGCCTTGCGGCCGCTCCGGCGCAGGCCGACCAAACGGTGACGGCCTGGATCCCGCTGCGCTGCGCGGTCGCGGGCTCGATCCCGGCTGCCGTGGGCGCAGCGCTTACCACCACGGTCCCGGACTCGGTGACCCCAGGGGAAGAGTTCAACATGGTGGACACCTCGACGATCACGATCTTCCCGAACTCCGCCCAGCAGTCGGCGGGGGCCTTCGGCGGAGACGCGGTGCAGGGTGTGATCAGCGATTTCGAGACCAACCTGACCAACGCGTCGTCGGCTTTCGCCACGACAGCGGGTGGCAACCCCGTGAACTCAAGCCCGACGCAGTTCAACGCGGTGGGAGCGGTGCAGCCGCCCAACCAGCCGGCGGTAGCCGGACCCAGTGGCCCGCGCATAAACGGCGGCGACACCACGCGGGGCGGCTTCCAGCCCGCGACACCGGCGGAGACGTTCTCCTTCGGCGACGTCCCGGCCGACACGAGCGGGAACACGCCCACTGAGTACGGCCCGACGCCGGGTGTCGGGGGAGGCCCCAACCCGACTGACGGCACGGGGGACACGCTGCCGCCGGTCGGTCCGCTGACCGCAACCGGTGCGGTTGGCGACACGATTGTGATCCAGAACAAGAACCCCGGGGGAACCCCCCCTGTGCCGGTGGTCGGCGGTCCGCGGGTCGTGGCGGACGCGATCTCGTTCCACCAGCCAGGCGATACCTACACAGGGCAGCTACCGGCAGACTGCGCCTATGACACCAGGCCACCTGACACCACGCCACCGAACATCGGCGGCGACGGCTCGGTGCCAAAGCCGGTTGCAAGCTGGGTCGATCAGATCGAGATCCCGATCGTCGAAGGTCCGGCAGAGGACGGCGTCGGCAGTGCCTCGGCACGCGGCACGGATTCGGACGCCTCGGCGACGGTCCCGGGCCTCGGGACGTTCCCGGTGACGGCGCAGTACTCGGCCATCACCAACTGCGATGAGGCCCAGAACACCCGGCCGTTCATCGTCCGGGCGCTCCTGGGTGCACAGCAGGTGACGGTCACCCGTACGAGCACGGATACGTCTACCTGCACGAGCGAAGGGTCGACCAGTGTCAACGAAGGAACTGGCACGGGGACGGCCTCGGGTGCGCTCACGGGCTCGGCCACCATCAGCTGGCGGTTCGAGGATTCACCGGATAATGTGACGATCGACATCGTCGGGGACACCGGTGCGGAAGTGCATGTCTCGGGCGCCCCGGAGGCGCTCAACGGGACGCCCGGCGGAGTCTGGGTCTTCGGCACCCTGCCGTGGCCCTCTTCGGGTCCCTAGTCGACCAGAAGAAACCCATGCATGGAAAGGAGCCCTTCGGGGCTCCTTTCTTTTTGCCGGGGGCCCTGGAAAGCCATTTGGAACCTTTTTCCGCCTTGACGCAGGCACGCCCAGCGATACGGTGCTGCAAGGAGAGCAAGGCAAGGATGCCCTTTCGTCAACGACGCGTGGAGGTGTAAATCAATGCGGCATGAAGATCCGGCGATCTACGAGGTCCCGGCGATACGCGAGCTGGGCTCGCTTCGAGAGCTCACGCAAGCGTGCCAGGGGTTCGGCGCCGAGGACGGGGCCGACAAGAGTCAGGACCCGTTCGTAAACTCGCAGCCTGACTTCGGCGATCCGGGGTTCTGCGGCGGTCCCTGACCCCAGTGAGAAGTTCCCTGAGCCAGGGAGCTCCTGGGCAGGGAAGTCTTGGACTACCAACTAGGAATTTGAGGAGGAGCTATCCATGAGTGAGAAGTTCACTCACCCCCGGCGTCGGCATAGACGCGCGGGGGCTTTCGCGGCACTTGCGATGGCGGCAGCGATGCTGGTCACCAGCCTTGCGGCCGCTCCGGCGCAGGCCGACCAAACGGTGACGGCCTGGATCCCGCTGCGCTGCGCGGTCGCGGGCTCGATCCCGGCCGCTGTGGGCGCTGCGCTTACCACCACGATTCCCGATTCGGTGACCCCAGGGGAAGAGTTCAACATGGTGGACACCTCGACGATCACGATCTTCCCGAACTCCGCCCAGCAGTCGGCGGGGGCCTTCGGCGGAGACGCGGTGCAGGGTGTGATCAGCGATTTCGAGACCAACCTGACCAACGCGTCGTCGGCTTTCGCCACGACAGCGGGTGGCAACCCCGTGAACTCAAGCCCGACGCAGTTCAATGCGGTGGGAGCGGTGCAGCCGCCCAACCAGCCGGCGGTAGCAGGACCCAGTGGCCCGCGCATAAACGGCGGCGACACCACACGGGGCGGGTTCCAGCCCGCGACACCGGCGGAGAATTTCTCCTTCGGCGACGTCCCGGCCGACACGAGCGGGAACACGCCCACTGAGTACGGCCCGACGCCGGGTGTCGGGGGAGGCCCCAATCCCTCCGACGGCACGGGGGACACCCTGCCGCCGGTCGGTCCGCTGACCGCAACCGGTGCGGTTGGCGACACGATTGTGATCCAGAACAAGAACCCCGGGGGAACCCCCGAAGTGCCGGTGGTCGGCGGTCCGCGGGTCGTGGCGGACGCGATCTCGTTCCACCAGCCAGGCGATACCTACACAGGGCAGCTACCGGCAGACTGCGCCTATGACACCAGGCCACCTGACACCACGCCACCGAACATCGGCGGCGACGGCTCGGTGCCAAAGCCGGTTGCAAGCTGGGTCGATCAGATCGAGATCCCGATCGTGGCTCCGCCAGCTGAAGCGCCCACGGTCACGGGCCTCAACCCGACCCACGGGCCGGCAGCGGGCGGCACCTCGGTGACGATCACCGGCACCGACCTCACCGGCGCCACAGCGGTGGACTTCGGCGGAAACGCCGCCACCAATGTGACGGTCGTCAACGACACCACGGTCACCGCTGATGCCCCTGCGGGGACGGCGGGATCGACGGTTGACGTCTCGGTGACCACGCCTGGAGGCACAAGCGACACCTCCGGCACAGGTGACGATTACACCTATGACACGGGGCCGATGAACGGCGTCGGCAGTGCCTCGGCACGCGGGACCGATGACAACGGGGTGAAGTTCTCGGCGATCGTGAATTGCGACGCGACGGCGGCTGTGAAGCCGTTCTATCGTCCAGTACACGAACGGCGGGACGCACACGTTCAAGTTGACGAGCGTGGACACGTCCACGTGCACCAACGACGGCTCGAACACGGCCGCTGGCACCGGTTCCGGCACCATTGACGGATCCGGATCGGCGAACGTGAGCTGGTCGTTCGCGGACGCGCCGGACACGGTCCACATCGCGATAGACGGTGGACCGACCGTCGATGCCGCACCGCCGGGCGCGCTGAGCGGATCCGACGGCGGAGTCTGGGTCTTCGGCACCCTGCCGTGGCCCTCTTCGGGTCCCTAGTCGACCAGAAGAAACCCATGCATGGAAAGGAGCCCTTCGGGGCTCCTTTCCTTTTGGGCCTCGGCACGGCCGGGAGTCTGGACGTTAGGCCCCCTGAGCGGTCGCTGACCGAACCGAGGGCTCAGGCACGGCCTCAGGCGTCATTGGAACCTTTTCCCACCTTGACGCTGCGACGCGCGTCGATACCGTGCCTTGTGGAAGGGAGCGGGACGAATGCTCCACTTCCGGCAGGAACGGCTAAACACGACGCGTGGAGGTGTAAATCAATGCGGCATGAAGATCCGGCGATCTATGAGGTCCCGGCGATACGCGAGCTGGGCTCGCTTCGAGAGCTCACGCAAGCGTGCCAGGGGTTCGGCGCCGAGGACGGGGCCGACAAGAGTCAGGACCCGTTCGTAAACTCGCAGCCTGACTTCGGCGATCCGGGGTTCTGCGGCGGTCCCTGACCCAAGGGAGAAGCTTCCTGAGCCAGGGAGCTCCTGGGCAGGGAAGTCTTGGACTACCAACTAGGAATTTGAGGAGGAGCTATCCATGAGTGAGAAGTTCACTCACCCCCGGCGTCGGCACAGACGCGCGGGGGCTTTCGCGGCACTTGCGATGGCGGCAGCGATGCTGGTCACCAGCCTTGCGGCCGCTCCGGCGCAGGCCGACCAAACGGTGACGGCCTGGATCCCGCTGCGCTGCGCGGTCGCGGGCTCGATCCCGGCCGCCGTGGGCGCTGCGCTTACCACCACGATTCCCGGACTCGGTGACCCCAGGGGAAGAGTTCAACATGGTGGACACCTCGACGATCACGATCTTCCCGAACTCCGCCCAGCAGTCGGCGGGGGCCTTCGGCGGAGACGCGGTGCAGGGTGTGATCAGCGATTTCGAGACCAACCTGACCAACGCGTCGTCGGCTTTCGCCACGACAGCGGGTGGCAACCCCGTGAACTCAAGCCCGACGCAGTTCAATGCGGTGGGAGCGGTGCAGCCGCCCAACCAGCCGGCGGTAGCAGGACCCAGTGGCCCGCGCATAAACGGCGGCGACACCACGCGGGGCGGCTTCCAGCCGGCGACACCGGCGGAGAATTTCTCCTTCGGCGACGTCCCGGCCGACACGAGCGGGAACACGCCCACTGAGTACGGCCCGACGCCGGGTGTCGGGGGAGGCCCCAATCCCTCCGACGGCACGGGGGACACCCTGCCGCCGGTCGGTCCGCTGACCGCAACCGGTGCGGTTGGCGACACGATTGTGATCCAGAACAAGAACCCCGGGGGAACCCCCGAAGTGCCGGTGGTCGGCGGTCCGCGGGTCGTGGCGGACGCGATCTCGTTCCACCAGCCAGGCGATACCTACACAGGGCAGCTACCGGCAGACTGCGCCTATGACACCAGGCCACCTGACACCACGCCACCGAACATCGGCGGCGACGGCTCGGTGCCAAAGCCGGTTGCAAGCTGGGTCGATCAGATCGAGATCCCGATCGTGGCCGCCGACTCCCACGGCGCCCACGGTCACGGGCCTCAACCCGACCCACGGGCCGGCAGCGGGCGGCACCTCGGTGACGATCACCGGCACCGACCTCACCGGCGCCACAGCGGTGGACTTCGGCGGAAACGCCGCCACCAATGTGACGGTCGTCAACGACACCACGGTCACCGCTGATGCCCCTGCGGGGACGGCGGGATCGACGGTTGACGTCTCGGTGACCACGCCTGGAGGCACAAGCGACACCTCCGGCACAGGTGACGATTACACCTATGACACGGTTGGGCCGCCGGCGGATGGCGTCGGCAGTGCCTCGGCACGTGGGACCGACCCGGACGCCTCGGCGACGGTCCCGGGCATCGGGACGTTCCCGGTGACTTGCGCAGTACTCGGCCATCACCAATTGCGACGAGAACGCCAACAACCGGCCGTTCATCGTCCAGGCGAGCCTTCCTCCAAACGGACAGATGGTGAAATTCACCAGGACGAGCACCGATACGTCCACCTGCACGAGCGAAGGCTCGACCAGCGTCAACGAAGGAACCGGCGCGGGGGCGACCACGGGCGCGATTGTGGGCCCGGCCACCGTCAGCTGGCGCTTCGAGGATTCACCCGACAACGTGGTGATCCACATCGAAGCGGACAACGGTGCAACGCTGGATGTCTCCGGTGCGCCGCAGGCGCTCAACGGATCACCCGGCGGAGTCTGGGTCTTCGGCACCCTGCCGTGGCCCGCTTCGGGCGGCTCCAGCTAGCCGACCAGAAGAAACCCATGCATGGAAAGGAGCCCTTCGGGGCTCCTTTCCTTTGGGGTGCGCTTGTGAGCAGACCCCACTATTGGAGCCACTCGTGTAAGCGGCCCAACTCACTTTTGGGACTAATCCCGTGAGCGGCCCAATCAGAGGCAATAAGCCCGCAGCGGCTGCCGTTCGTCTGAGTGGCGAGGCAAGTGATGCGGAAGTTCCATATCGGGCGGCGGGAAGGTCAGGCACTGCTGTGCGCGGGCCTTCTTGCCGCGCTGGTGGCGATGCTCGCCGACGGCGTCGACGCGGCGCCGGGGCGGATCGCTGCGGGACGATCGCCGATGAACGGCAGCGGCTTCGCCTCGGCGCGCGGGGCGGATCATGCAGCCCGCTTGCGCTCGAGCAGGCTCGGCAGGTCAGGCCGGCCCGTCTCGGCGCAGTTCGCGGCGATCACGAATTGCCATGCGAGCCTCTCGACCCGCCCGTTCCTGGTGCGTTGGAGCGTGCACGGCACGACTTTCACCTTCCGCAAGACCCGCGTGCTCGGCTCCAGGTGCCTCAGCAACTCCTCCGGTGCCAGCGTCATTCGCGGCTTCGGTAGGGGAAGGATGAGCTTCGCCGGAGCACGACGAGGCGCCAGTCGGCATCTCCGCCATCGAAAGCGGGCCAGATTTCGTTGGCGTTTCTCGGATCCCTCGACGAGCGATTCGGGCGGCTCCGACCGAGTGAGGATCCGTATCGCCTCGCGCTCCGGCCCGATCCTGCGGATCCGCGTCTCGCCACCGGCGCCGCTGAGCGGCACTCCGGGCGGCGTCTGGGCCTTCGGCGCCCTGCCGTGGCCCGCGCCGCGCGGCGCCCGCTAGGGAACAGGAGAGGTCGCCGCAGGGGGGCGAACGGCCCATTGGACGACAGGGGCAAACGGCCGACTGGGCGCAAGAAGTCCGCTCCGGACCGCGTTTGCTATTCAGGGCGCCGTTCTCGCCCCCGCCAAGATGCCCGACTCCATGGCCTCAGAGCGATCCGTGCAAGCCTCGGTGGCGCCCCGATCGTCGTCAACAAGCCCGGTCACGCACGCCTTCGGCGTGAAGCTCAGCTTCGGCTTCGAGGCGCCTGGGCTGGCTCCAATCGAGCGGCTCGACCCGCAGGGAGCGACCCGGGTCCGGGTCGGTGAGCCGCGCGCGGTGGAGGAGTGGCGGGACGGCCGTGCCGAGCCGCTCTTCGGGCGCAACTTCGAGGACGGGCGCGCGATCCTCTCGCTGCATCGTCATCCGCAGTACGGCTATCGCCTCTTCGCCGACGGGTTCGGCATCTACGAGATATCGCCCTCCCTGGACGACCTGGTCTGTGGGCCGAACCCCGAGCTCGAGCCGTGGCAGTGGCAGCGCTTCCTCACCGCGCAGGTGTTGCCCCTGCTCGCCGTGCTTCACGGGCGCGAGGTCCTGCACGCAAGCGCGGTAGCGCTGGGCGACAGGGTGATCGCGCTGGTCGGTGGCTCGGGGGCCGGAAAGACCTCAGTCGCCCTGCAGCTGGTCGCGCGCGAGGCTCGTCTTGTCGCCGACGACGTCCTCGCCCTAGAGCTGCGCGGTGACGACGTAATCGCCCATCCCGGCGCCGGGGCGGTGAACTTGAGCCCCGACGATCGCGAGCGGCTGAACGGCCTGATCGACGATCGCCAGATCGCCGGGATCGACGAAGAGGGCATGCGGGTCGCCGTGGAGCGGGAGACCCGGCCGCTGAAGCTCGCCGCGGTGTACTTCATCGACCGCCCCGCAGCGGCGATCCGGGTGCGCTTCGAGAGCCTCGGCCACAGCGATCGGGTGCTCGGGGCGACTTTCAACCTCTCGATCCTCGATTCCGAGCGCCTGCGCACCCATCTGGACGTTTGCGCGGCGATCGCGCAGGGGTGCGGTCAGTACCGGATCAGGGTGCCGGCCTCGATGCAGGCGGCGGAGCTTGCCGCCGCAACCGCCGCTCACGCCGCCGGAGTGACCTGAGACAGGTGCTCGCCGGCGCCTTCGAGCCCACCGCTGCGGGGAGGGAGCTTTCGGTCAGCCGGGGTCGCGCAGAGGGGCTGACGGTTCCGAGCGAGGAGACCTGTCTGCTCGAAGGGCGGATCTACAACCTGCGCGAGCTGGCGCAGCAGCTCGGGATCGACGCAGACGGCCCCGGGGTCGACGGAGCCGGCAGCGCCCCGGAGGCGGTGTTGCCGGCCGCCTGGCGCCGCTGGGGCGAGGGGATGCTCGAGCGGCTGCGCGGGGACTTCGCGCTGCTTCTCTGGAACCCCTCCAGCGGGCGGGGGCTGCTGGCCCGCGATCAGCTCGGCTCCGGGTCGATCTATCTGCACGGCGCGGGAAGGCGGCTGGTCTTCGGCTCCGAGGTGAGCCAGGTGCTGGCGCTTCTGGCGAGCCGGCCTGGCCCTGACGAGGTGGCGCTGGCCCACTGGCTCGCCTGTAGCGGCGCGCCCGCGGGCCGGACGCTCTATGCGGGGGTGCGACGGCTGGGCGAGGGTCGCTTGATCCGCTTCAACGACGGCGGCTGGGAGGAGGACCGCTACTGGGCTCCCCGCTACCGGCCCGACACCGAGGCCGACCGCGAGGCGGCGATCGCCGGTTTGCGGCAGCGGCTCGACGCAGCGGTCCAGAGGCGCAGCCGGGGCGCCACCATGGGACTGATGCTGAGTGGCGGGATCGACTCCTGCGCGATCGCCGGGGTCGCCGCCGAGCACAGCTCCGATCCCGCGTCGCGGCCAAGGGCCTACTCGGCCGTGTTCCCGCGCTATCCCCGTGCCGATGAGAGCAGCCTGATCGATGACGTGGTGGCGAGCCTGGGGCTGGACAGCGTGCGAATCGCGGTCGAGGCGGGCAGCCCGCTCGCCGGCAGCCTCGAGTACCTGCGCGAGTACGAGCTTCCGCCGAGCTCGCCGAACCTCTTCTTCTGGCTTCCCTTGCTGCGCCGCGCGGCCGCCGACGGCATGACCGCCCTGATGGACGGCGAGGGCGGCGATGAGGTGATGGCGACCGGCTACTACCTGCTCGCCGATCGGATCCGGCGCGGACGCGTCGTGGACGCGGTGCGGCTGGCGCGGCGCTTCCCCGGCGCCGGCAAGAGCCCCCCCTGGCGCTCGATCCTCTCGGTGCTGCGCGACTACGGGCTGCGCGGCGCCTTTCGTGCCGGCCGGCCGCGGGGGCTCCGATCGGCCCCGGCCTGGCTTGCGCCGTCGATGCGGGCGGGCCTGCTCGAGTCCGAGGACCCGTGGGGCTGGACGCGGGCGCCGGGCCCTCGCTGGTGGGCGCAGCTGGTGCGGGCGCTGACCAGCGCCAGTGGCTCGGTCCTGGGGCGCGACCAGATCCGCCACCGCGCAGCCCTGGCAGGGCTCGAGGCCTCGCATCCGTTGCTCGATCTCGACCTGGTCGAGTTCGTCCTCGGCCTCGATCCGACGCTTGCCTTCGATCGCTCCCGCGCCCGGCCCCTGCTCCGCGAGGCGGTCCGGGGCCTGATCCCGGACTCGGTGCGGCTGCGCCCCTACAAGAGCAACTTCGACGTCGTCTTTCACCGCGGGCTGCTGGAGACCGACGCAGCCGTGCTCGAGCGGCTCCTGGGCGACGGCGCGGAGATCCGCGGCTACCTGGACCCCGAGGCGCTGCGGCGCGAGTTGCTCGGCCCGCCGGGCTCCGCCGCCGGCGACCAGGCGCGGGCGATCTACCTGTGGAGGCTGGCCACCGCGGAGTGCTGGCTGCGGTCTCAAGCGGACCCCGATGCCGCGCAGAACGCGCTCGGCGCCGCGGCGCCGGCCCGGCTCGCGATCTCCGCGCATCCCGCCGCGGCGCGCCGGGCTCCTCTTCGCGCAGGCGCCGATCCGCATTTGCACGACGAAGCGCACCTTTGAGCCGCAGCTGTGTTTAGGCTCTGCGATGCACCTCGCGGAAGTCGCACAGTCAGCCATGAGACGACCGATTCGGATCGCCATACCGCTCGCCATCTTTGCCTCGGTGGCCGCGGCCGCCGCCGCCGCGGCGGCCGTGATCCCCGTCTACGGCAACGAGATGTCGAGCGTCGGCGCGCGCTCGCAGCTGGTCAAGCTGGGCAAGGGCAGATGCCATCGCGGCGGGCGCAAGGCGCTGAGCGTCGCGGTCGGCAAGCGGACGCGGGAGTGCAAGCTGGCGACGCCGGTGATCGGCAGCAACCTCGACATCCGGGTCAAGACGCGGCTTTCGAAGCGCACGCCCAGGGCCCTGCAGAAGAAGGTCTTCGTGGGCATCGCGGTGCGTGACGGCGACGGTGGCCAGTACCAGCTAGCCGTCTACCCGCGCAGGGGGACCTACCAGCTGCGCCGCGACCTGCCGCCGGACGGCGCGCGGACGCTGCTCGCCAAGGGCAAGTCCAAGGTCATCAAGGGCGTCGGCAAGGCCAACAAGCTGCGCCTGCAGGCATTTCCCAGACCGGACGGCGGACTGGGTGTCGTCGCGATCGTCAACGGGCGCAAGCTGGCCGCGCAGGTCGAGGACGCGCATACCGCCTCGACGCTCGGCGGCCGCTCCTCCTCGCTCTCGGTCGGCGCCGCCAAGGCCGCCAAGGGCGCCCACGCCAGCTTCGACCACCTCAGGGTCGCGGTTCCCGACCCCTTCTAGGTCCAGCGCTTCCGACCCGTTCCAGGTCCAGCTTTCCTTCTAGTCTCTGAGCGGTGGAGACGACCACTGTCGAGCGCCCGCGCAGCTCCGGACCCGACTCCGGCCTGGGCGGAAATTGGATGGTGATCGTCCAGAACGACAACCAGAACACCTTCGACCACGTCGCCGAGACGCTCTCCCGCGTAATTCCCGGCATAAGCCTCGAGCAGGGGCACCGTCTCGCGGACACGATTCACAACAGCGGCCGGGCCTGCGTATGGACCGGCCCGCGTGAGCCGGCGGAGCTCTACTGGGAGCAGCTAAAGCAGGCCGGGCTGACGATGGCTCCGCTTGAGCAGCACTAGTCCGCTAGAGCAGCACAAGCGGCCTAGCGGCCGAGGTCGAGCCAGCGCAAAGCCCTGGGATGGGTGCTCTTGACGTCGGGGGTGGGCCCGCCTTTGAATACCGCCTTGAGCGCGTCTTTCAGCTCCCGCTTCGAGGGATTGGCCTGGAAGGTGCGATCGTCGCCGGGACCGCCCCGCAGGCGGTCGCGACCGCCGTTTCCGATCAGCACGTCGGCGCCGGCGCCGCCGAAGATCGCGTCCGGCCCGGCCGCGCCGATCAGCAGGTCCTTGCCGCCGTTCCCGGCCAGCTTGTCGCGCCCCCGTCCGCCGTTGGCAATGTCAAAGGAATTGCTCCCGCTGAACACGTCCCGCCCCGGACCTCCGAGCCCGATCTCGAACCCGGCGGTGCCCTGGATCCGATCGGCTCCCTTCCCGCCCAGCATGAAGGCCAAGAAAGAGGAGCTGGTGAGAGTGTCGTTGCCCGGACCGCCCACCATCGTCGGGGCGATCGTGCTGACGCCGCGAACCGTGTCATCCCCGGCGCCGCCGCTGAGCTGTGAAAAGGGGGCGTCCCCGGCGACGTCGTCGTTGCCGTCACCCCCAAAGGCGGCGATCTCCGGGGCCTCCCCAAAGAGGGCACCCAATATCGAAAAGCCGTTCTTGCCGCCGGCCTGCGCAAACCCGGTAAGGCTGATCGTGTCGTCACCGCCGAAGCCGAAGACCTCGAGCTTCTTCAGGTCGACGCAGCTGGCGTGTCCGTCGGCGGCGGGGCTGCCGTTGACGGTCACGATGCCGCTGCGGCAATCGACCTGGATCTGATTCGGCTCGGCATCGCCCTTTACGTAGAGGACGGTCACGGCGGGGTCGGTCGTGATTGCGGCGTGGACCGGCGCGGCGGTGCCGGCAAGCGCCAGCGCCGCGGTCGCGATTCCCCCCAAGACTCGTCCCCGAGCTCCACCCATGCCTGTCAGGGTAGCCCGGCGCCCGGCGAACTACCAGCGCACTACTCGGTAGCCAAACGTCATGACCGAGGGTCAGTTACTCGGCGCCGACCAGCGAGTGCCAGACCGGCAGGATCGGCTTGCCGTAGTAGTTGACCGCCTGCTCGCGGGCGGCGGTGATCTCCTCCGAGTACCAGTAGCGCTCGAAGTCCTCGCGCCGCTCCCAGACCGCGGATTGGCGGATGTGGAGGGGGTCCTCGATGTTGCGGGTCAGCGACCAGCTGCCGGCGCCGAAGGCGAGCGCGCGCGCCGCGGCCGGCCGCCAGATCTCCAGGAATTGGTCGGCGCGAAACGGCGTCACGTGCCACTCGATGTAGATCACCTCGCTCATCAGGCGCCGACCTCGGCCCGGATCGCGGCGTTGCTCATGCGCCGACCTCGGCCCGGATCGCACCCGGCCCCTCCTCGGCCTTGCCTTCCTTGTCGTCCTCGGCGCCGACCAGGATCGAGATCTTCCCGAGATGCTTGTTCTCGTGCAGGAGCTGGTGCGCTTCGGCGACGCCCTCGAAGCCCATCACCTGCGAGAGCACGGGGCGGATCTTGCCCTCCGCCATCAGCTCGTTGGCGCGCCAGCACTCATACGCGTTGGCGAAGTGCGAGCCGATGATCTGCTTCTGCTTCATCCACAGGTAGCGCACGTCGAAGTCGAGGGTGTAGCCGGAGGTGGCGCCGCAGATCACCACCTTCCCGAACGGCTTGACGACGAAGACCGAGGTCGGGAAGGTCGCCTGCCCGACGTGCTCGAAGACGAAGTCGGGGGCGTCGCCGAGGATCCCCTTGACCTGCTTGGCGAAGGCCCGCGAGACCTTGAAGCGCTCCTTCTCCTCCTCGGGCGACTCGTCGCCGGTGCGCATCATCCCGGCGAACTCCGAGCGATCGATGTAGTCGACGGCGCCGAGCTGCTTGACCAGCTCGCCCTTCTCCTTCGAGGAGACGACGCCGACGGCGTTGGCGCCCGAGGCCGCGCAGAGCTGGGTCGCGAAGACGCCAAGCCCCCCGGCGGCGCCCCAGATCAGCACGTTGTGGCCCGCCTGCAGCTTGCACTGGTCGATCAGCATCCGGTAGGCGGTGAAGTAGGTGAGCCCGTAAGCGGAGGACTCGGCCCAGCTGAGGTTCTGGGGGCGAGGAAGGAGCTGCTGGGCCTGCACCTTGGTGAACTGGGCGAACGAGCCCCAGGTCGTCTCATAGCCCCAGATCTCCTGGCTCGGCGCCGCCAGCGGGTCAAGGCCGTGCACCTCGACGTCCTCGTAGGAAGCCTGGTTGCAGTGGATCACGACCTCGTCGCCGGGCTTCCACTTGGTGACCCCCTCGCCGACCTTCCAGACGATCCCGGAGGCGTCGGAGCCGCCGATGTGGTGGCCGTACTCGGGGTGATCGCCGTAGCCGAACACCGAGACCGGCTTGCCGAGCGCCGCCCAGACGTTGTTGAAGTTGACGCCCGCGGCCATCACCCGCACGATCACCTCGAAGGCGCCGGGCTCGGGGACCTCGATCTCCTCGAGCTGAAACGCATCGGTCGGCTCGCCCTCGCGCTCCTGGCGGATCACCCAGGCGGCCATTGTCTCGGGCAGCTCTCCGGGCTGCACGTCGAGCTTCGATACGTCTTTCACGTCTACGGCCACTGGACTCCCTCCGAGCCTCGTTTGAACAGCGGGCGAATCCTATCTGCGGGCTGGCGCTGGGCGCGGCAGCCCAGCGCCCAGGTCTCGGGCCAGGGCAACCGTGCGGGGTTTGGTAGCCCAGAGCGACCCAAACCACGCAGGGAGCAGTTGAGCTGCCGTCGAGTCCCCCCGGTCAGGTTCGTGTCCGATCGCACGACTACTTTCGTGAGTCGGACATTGCCGGCCGCGACCGGAGTGTCGCGGCAGCGGCCGGTCAGGGCGGCGCAGCCGCCGCGAGTCATGGAAGCCTCCGAGAAGCCACAGCTACCGCTCGACGAGACCCGCGAGGGAGAGGACCCTCGGAAGGACACGGTTCGCGTGCGTGAGGACCCCCGCGAGGGCACCGTTCGGGTGCTCGAGGACCGGATCGTGGTCGAGGCGCTGACGATCGCCGACCGCGACACCGCGCGGGTGGTTCGCGAGCGCGCCGAGACAGGCCAGCCGCCGGCCGACACGGTGAGCAAGTCGATCGAGATCGGCGCCCGGGTGCTGGAGCGCGAGGGGACCGCCGCCGAGGTCGACTACGTCAAGGCCGAGTTCGCCAAGCACACCGCGGAGCTGGCGGAAAGGCTCTCGAAGACGCTGGAGGGCGGCAGCGACCAGCTCGCCGAGGAGATCGCGAAGAGCTTCGACGCCGAGCGGCAGGGGACCGTCCAGCACCAGATCAAGGAGATGCTGGTCCGCTTCTCCGAGCATCAGCGCGAGAGCCTGGCCCGCCAATTCTCGGCCAGCGACGGCTCCAACCCGCTCGCCGACTTCAAGCAGGGCGTGGTCGAGGCGCTCAAGGACGGCGAGGCCCGCCGCCAGCGCGAGAGCGAGGAGAACCGCAAGCGGATCGAGGCACTGACCCGTGAGCTGGTCGAGCTGAAGCAGCGCGAGGAAGGCGATCGCCGCGTCGCCGAGGCGGAGGCCGCGGGAACCCGCAAGGGGCTCACCTTCGAGGAGAACGTGCACGCAGCGATCGAGCGGATCGCGTCGCTGCGCGGCGACGTCGCCTCACACACCGGCGCCGAGCAGGCCGAGGGAGGCGGCAAGAAGGGCGACATCCTGGTCGAGCTGCGCGCCGCCGAGGGGCCGAGCGCCGGCCGGGTCCTCTTCGAGGCCAAGGACAAGCGCCTGTCGCGCAACGACGCCTGGCGGGAGCTGAATGAGGGGATGGCTGCGCGCGCCGCGTCGTTCGGCGTCCTGGTCGTCGCAGGAGAAGAGCGCCTGCCGGCCCGCTGCGAGCCGCTCTGCGAGTACGAGGGCAACAAGCTGATCGTCGCGGTCGACCGCGACGAGCCCTCGGGGCTCGCCCTCGAGGTCGCCTACCGACTGGCGGCGGCGCGGGTGGCGATGGCCCGCGACTCGGGCCTCGAAGTCGACGCGGTCGCCGTTCGCGACACCGCCCAGGAGGCCGTCTCGACCCTCAAGCAGGCGCAGGCGATCCGCTCGACCCTGACCGGCATCAAGACCAGCACCGATAAGGCCCGGGCGGGCCTCGACGGCCTGGTCGAGTCGGTGCGCGCGAAGCTGGAGCGGATCGACGCTTTGGTCGCGGACGAGAACTAGACGCGTCCAGGCGCGGATCCGACGTTTTGCCACCTTGACAGAGGGGCCCCCAGGGCTCGAATATCGAGGATCTGATTAATGGGGAGAAGGCATCGATGAGTGCGAGGTTCACTCACCCCCGGCGTCGGCACAGGCGCGCGGGGGCTTTCGCGACACTTGCGACGGCGGCAGCGATGCTGGTCACCAGCCTTGCGGCCGCTCCCGCCCAGGCCGACCAAACTGTGACCGCCTGGATCCCGTTGCGCTGCGCGGTCACGGGCTCGATCCCGGCGTGGGTGGGAGCTGCGCTTACCACCACGGTCCCGGATTCGGTGGTCCCAGGGGAAGAGTTCTATCTGACCGACACCTCGACGATCATCGACTTTCCGAACTACGCCCAGAATTCGGGATCGGTCTTCGGCGCGGTCGCGGTGCAGGGGATCATCAGCGATTTCGAGACCAACCTGACCAACGCGACATCGGATTTCGCCACCACGGCGGGCGGCAACCCCGTGAACTCAGTGCCGACGCAGTTCAACGCGGTGGGCGCGGTGCAGCCGCCCAACCAGCCGGCGAGCAACCCGCGCATCAACGGCGGCGACACGACGCGGGGTGGGTTCACGCCCGCGACACCCCCGGAGACGTTCTCGTTCGGCGATGTCCCGATTGACACGACCGAGGCCACGCCCCATGAGTACGGCCCGGCACCGGGCACCGGGGGAGGTCCCGAATCCCACTGACGGCACGCCGGACACCCTGCCGCCGATCGGTCCGCTGACGGTAACGGGTGCGCTCGGTGACACCGTCGTGATCCAGAACAAGAACCCCGGTGGAACGCCGCTCGTGGGGGCCGGAATCAACGAACCGCGCATCGTTGCGGACGTGATCTCGTTCCGCAACGCGGATGGGAACTACGCCCAGCAGCTGCCTGTTGACTGTGCCTATGACACCAGGCCACCTGACACGTCAGGCCCCATCGGCCCCGGCGGCTCGGTGCCAAAGCCGGTGGCGAGCTGGGTCGATCAGATCGAGATCCCGATCGGAGTCGATGAGTTCGGGCCGCCCAGGTCACCGGCCTCACCCCGACCCACGGGCCGGCAGCGGGCGGCAACTCGGTGACGATCACCGGCACCGACCTCACCGGCGCCACGGCGGTGGCCTTCGGCGGAAACGCCGCCACCAATGTGTCGGTCGTCAACGACACGACGGTCACCGCTGACGCTCCCGCGGGCACGGCGGCATCGATGGTTGACGTCTCGGTGACCACGCCTCGCGGCATCAGCGACACCTCCGGCACAGCTGACGACTACACCTATGACTCGCCCGGCTCGCCCGCCTCCGGCAATGCCTCGGCACGCGGCACCGACCCGGACGCCTCGGCAGATGTCCCCGGCGTCGGGACAGTCCCGGTGACGGCGCAGTACTCGGCCATCACCAGTTGCGATGAGACCGCCAACAACCGGCCGTTCATCGTCCGCGCAACCGACGAGAACGGGCAGTTCACGACGTTCACCAGGACGAGCACCGACACGTCCACCTGCACGAGCGAAGGCTCGACCAGCGTCAACGAAGGCACTGGTGAGGGGACGTTCAACACGAACGGGGATATGACCCACGCCACCTTCAGCTGGCGCTTCGAGGACTCACCCGACAACGTGGTGATGCACTTCGACGCCGACGACGGTGGGACGCTGGATGTCTCCGGAGCGCCGCAGGCGCTCAACGGATCACCCGGCGGAGTCTGGGTCTTCGGCGACCTGCCGTGGCCCTCTTTGGGTCCCTAGTCGATCTGAGGAAACCCGGCTCTCGCACCTGGCTCCGCGTGGCCGAGCAGTCCGAGTAGCGCTGCGCTAAGGCAGCGAGAGGTCGTTCTGGGCGGAGACCCGCTTCGGCCCGACCAGGAACGCGGCGGCCTTCGCCCCCGGCAGGTCGGTGGCCTGGAGCTTGTAATGGCCGCTTTCGAGCGCGACCTTGAAGACCGTGTTGCCCGAGGGGACGAGAGGGCCGGAGGTCTTCGTGCCGCCGGGGCCGCGAATCTCGATCGTGGTCTTGGTCCGGGTCGAGTTGGTGATCGTGAAGTTGACGATCTGCGGCTGGTTCGGATTCGCCGCCGGCTCCTTGCCCCGGTTGCCGCTCAGCGCCGCGCCGTTTGTGCTCTTGACGCCAGCCGCGGCCGGCTCGGCTTGTACCGCCTTATCGGTGATGATCACCGATACCTCGATCGGCAGTGGCGGCCGAGGGTCGTTGGGGTGGCTCTGCGTCCCGCAGCCCGCCACGAGCGCGGTCGCGCCGAGTGCGGCGAGGATCGCCACTCTGCCTCTCCCGCGACCCATAACGAGAGGGAATCTAGCCGACCGGCCCATACCGCGCCGCAATCAGCCCAGCCAGACAGACTCGCGCTGCGCGAGCATCCGCTCGAGCTGGGTCTGGATGCGGGCGCGGATGCCCTCCGCGATCGCCTGCACGGCGCCGGCGTCATCGGCGACCTCGGGGTCGTAATCGGCCATCTCGACCGGCTCGAGGAAGTGGATCTTGAACTTGGCCGGCAGGTACATGAGGCCGGCTGCGAGGCCGAAGTGCGGGAAGGCGTGGTTGAGCGGGAAGTAGATCAGGCCGCTGATTCGCTGCAGGGGGCGCAGGTGGGCGAAGATCGGCATCGCCTCCTCGGCGCCGACGACCGCGATCGGCACGATCGGGACACCGGCGCGGATCGCGGTGCGGACGAAGCCGCCGCGGCCGAAGCGGCGCAGCCTGTAGCGCTGCCAGAGCAGCTTGCGGCTGCCCTTCTGTCCTTCGGGGAAGACGATCGCGAGCTTTCCCTCGTCGCGCAGCAGGCGCTGGGCGTTGTCGCGGTGCGCGCCCACCATCCCGATCTTGTTGGCCATCATCCCGACGCCGGGGAAGCCCTTGAACCAGTTCTCGCCCAGCATGTAGAGGGGGCGCGGATCGGGGTGCTCGTGGCGCAGCGCCTCCATCACCATCGGCCCGTCGGGAGGGAGCGCTCCGGAGTGGTTGGCGACCAGCAGCGCCCCGCCCCGCGCGGGGACGTTCTCGATCCCCGTCGCCTCGACCCGGAACCAGTAGCGGTAATAGAAGTCCAGCAGCGGCTCGAGCCGCGTCACGAAGTCCTCCGAGCGCCCCCAGTCGTCCAGCGAGCGTTCGGGGTCCGCGTCGGGGAGCAGCTCGCGCATCTCCTCCTCGCCGCCGCCCCGCGGCGGCATCGGCTGCGGCGCCGCGAAGTCGTCGGGCCGGGGGTCGAACGCCGGCGCCAGCGCCGGCTCCTCGGCGCCGGCCCGCGATTCAACCGGGCCGCCGATCGCGGGCCCGGCCGGCGCCGGCCCGCTGACCAGCGGGCTGTCGGCGCGCAGCCGGCGCCTCGCCCTGGGCCAGCCCCGCCGTCGCCCGGGTGGCTCGCTCACGCGCCGGAACCGAAGGGAAGCTCGACGAGCTCGGCGGTGGCCTCGCCCTCACCGACCCTGAGCACGTCGCCGAGCTCGGCTTCGCGGCGCACCAGGGCCAGGGCGATCGGCCCGAGAGCGGGGGAGACGCAGGCGGTGCCGACCGAGCCGACCTGGCGCTCGTCGAGGTGCAGCGATTCTCCCTCGCGAGCGGGGGCGCTCAGCCGCAGACCACAGAGGCGACGATTCGGCTTACCCCGGTAATGAAGGCGGGCAACCGGCTCCTGGCCGATGTAGCAGCCCTTCTCGAAGTCGATCGCGCGCTCGACGATCCCGGCCTCCGCCGGCATCACCTCGGGGGTGATCTCGGCGCCGAAGCGGGGCCGCCCCGACTCGACGCGGACGATCTCGGCGGCTGCCTCGCCGACCTCGATTGCGCCGGCGCCGCTGAGCAGCTCGCTGAGTCGCGGCCGCTGGCCCGATCGCACGATCAGGTCGAGGCCGAGGTCGGTCGCGACCCCCAGCACCTCGACGCCGTCCCAGCTGCGCAGGCGCTGCGCGTTCTCGGGGGCCAGGCCCTCGAACCCGGAAGTGACCGCGGAGCCTGGCCCGATCAGCGAGACGATCGCCCAGTCGCCGCTGACGTCGGAGATCTCGACCTCGCGCCCGATCGAGTAGGTCTCGAGGTGGCGCAGCACCGCCGCGGTCGATGCGGCCTCGAGGTCGAGCCAGATCCTGTCGTCTTCGAGGCGCAGCACGCGCATGTCCCCCTGCACGTGGCCCTTGCGCTCCAGCAGCGCCGCGTAGCAGCCGCGGCCGGGCTCGACGCCCTCGACGTCGTTGGTGAGCTGGCCCTGCAGGTAGTCGGCGGCGTCGGCTCCCTTGACGATCAGCTTGCCGCGCCCGGAGCGATCGAGCGCACCGGCGCCCTCGCGCAGGACCCGGTACTGGGCATCGATCTCCGGCGTTGCGGGGGAGGTGGCGTCGGGCATGTCAGTCAGGTGGCTCGACATCGCACACATTGTCGACCATCGTATCTTTAGGCTAATCTAAATCTGAATTTCGCCCGACAACAACACGGTGAGCCAGGCAAGCGCTGAACCGGTGAAGAGCCGATGACCCCGAGCACGCACGCGCGACACGAGAAGCCAACCCCGACCTCGGAGGCGATCGAGGACTACACGAAGGCGATCTACTCGCTCTCACAGCGCTCGGGGGCGCCGGTGGGGACCAGCGAGCTGGCCTCGCGGCTGGGCGTCGCCCCGGCGACCGCCACCGCGATGCTGAAGCGCCTCGACGGCATGGGCCTCGTCGACCACGAGCCCTACCACGGGGTGAGCCTGACGCCCGCCGGCGAACGGGTGGCGCTGGAGGTGATCCGCCATCATCGCCTGCTCGAGTCCTACCTGAGCGAGTTCCTCGAGATGCCCTGGGATCGCGTGCACGAAGAAGCCGAGGTGCTCGAGCACTACATCTCCGAGGAGCTCGAGCGGCTGATCTCCGCGAAGCTGGGCGACCGAAGCCACGATCCGCACGGAGACCCGATCCCCGGCGCCGACCTCGAGTTCCAGACCGAGGAGGAGGGGCGCCCGCTCGAGACTTTGGACGCCGGTGAGGCGGCGATCTTCACCCGCGTCTCCGACCTCGACTCGCAGATGCTCCGCTATCTCGCCGAACGCGGGATCAAGCCCGGCTCGCGGCTGCTGGTCAAGGGCCGGCAGCCATTCGGCGGCCCGCTCTACGTGGAGGTCGACGGCAACGAGCATGCCCTCGGCGGCGAGCTGGTGCGCCGGATGCGGGTCTCGGCGAAGGGGGCGGCCCGATGAAGCCGCCACCCCCGAGCCCCGAGGCGACGGTCGAGGACGTTCTTCCGGGCGAGGCGGCGGTCGCCGTAGCGGCGCGCCGCTCGCTGGAAGGTCGCGCCCGCGGCCTGTCCCGGGTCTGGCCGTTCCTCGGCCCCGCCTTCGTCGCCGCCGTCGCCTACATCGACCCGGGGAACTTCGCGACCAACATCGCCGGCGGCTCGAAGTACGGCTACCTGCTGCTCTGGGTCGTCCTCGCCGCCAATTTGATCGCGATGGTCGTGCAGACGCAGTCGGCGAAGCTCGGTATCGCAACCGGCAAGAACCTCGCCGAGGCATGCCGGGAGATCTTTCCCCGCCCGGCCGCGATCGGGCTCTGGGTCCAGGCCGAGATCGTCGCGATGGCGACCGACATCGCCGAGGTGGTCGGCGCGGCTCTCGGCCTCAACCTCCTCTTCGGCATCCCCCTCTTCCCGGCCGGCCTGATCGCGGGAGCGGGGGCCTTCGCGATCCTCGGCCTGCAGCAGATGGGCTACCGGCGGCTGGAGGCCGGGATCTCGGTGCTGGTCGGCGTGGTCGTCCTCTCTTTCGTGGCGGAGCTCTTCTACGCGAAGCCGAACGGAGGTGAGGTGGCCAGGGGCATGCTCGTCCCCGGCTTCGGCGGCACCGAGAGCGTGCTGCTGGCGACCGGGATCATCGGGGCGACGGTGATGCCTCACGTCATCTACCTGCACTCGGCGCTGACCCAGAAGCGGATCGTCGGCCGCGACGACGCCGAGAAGAGGCGGATCCTGCGCTTCGAGAAGATCGACGTGGTTATCGCGATGTCGCTCGCCGGCGTCGTCAACCTCTCGATGATGATCGTCGCCGCGGCGCTGTTTCACACCAGCGGTCTCGCCGGCATCGACACCATCGAGGGCGCCTATGCGGGGTTCGAGAATCTCGTGTCTCCGCACGCCGCGATGTTCTTCGGGATCGCGCTGCTCGCCTCCGGCTTCGCCTCCTCGTCGGTCGGGACGATGGCCGGGCAGGTCGTGATGCAGGGGTTCATCCAGCGACGGATCCCGATCTTCATCCGCCGCGCCGTCACCCTGGCGCCGGCGCTGCTGGTCCTCGCGGTCGGCCTCAATCCCACCGATGCGCTGGTGGGAAGCCAGGTCGTGCTGTCGTTCGGGATCCCGTTCGCGCTCGTGCCGCTGCTGCTGCTCTGCTCGCGGCGAGATGTCATGGGGCCGATGGCGAACCCGAGGTGGCTCTCGATCTTCGCCGGGATCTTGGCGGCGATGATCATCGCGCTCAACGTCTTTTTGATCCAGCAGGTGTTTTTCGGCTGAACCCCGACCGGCTGAACCCCGACCGGCTGATACCTCGACCGGCTGATACCCCGACCGGCTGATACTTCTGACCCCCTGGAGGGGCAGAAATGCATCAGCGACTCGAAGTCGGCGACTCGAAGTCGGCGGAGCTAGGCTTTACCAATGGCCCTCGCCGACGATTTCCAAGAGCTGCTCGACTCGCTGCCGCCGGACTGGACCGACCTCGAGCTCGACCTGAGGATTTCCGATGAGAGCCGCTACGTGGACGCCGCGGTGCTGCTCAGCGTCGTCAACGCGCAGCCCTACTCGAAGGCGGACTGGCACTGGCGGCTGCTGATCGCGCACAGCTTCGGCCATGCGGCGGCAGCGGAGACCGTCAAGGGCGCGCTCGCGAAGCTCGACGCCGAGGCGATCGCGGGGGAGATGGCCCTGCGCGAGGTCCGCGAGGGCCGCGCGGAGGTCGTGCAGATGTGGGGTCGCCCGGAGAGCGTCCGCGAGGAGTTTCGCCAGCGGCGCAGCCTGTGAGCGTGAGGCTCTCCAGGAGATCATTCCGCAGGGCCGAGCGCGAGCGCCTGGGTCGGTAGCGCAGTGGCGCGGATCGTCGCGATCGCCCCGGATCTGCTGCTCGGCAGCCGCATCGAGGAGACCCTCGGCGCCGCCGGCCACGAGGTGACTCTGGTGGGCGCGGCGTCGGCAGCCCCGCTGGATGCGGCGGAGCTTCTGGTCGTCGACGTCGAGCGCGTCAGCCCGGACGCGGTGGCCGGGCACGGGGTCCCGGTGCTGGGCTTCTACCCGCACACCGATCCGGAGCTGCGCGAGGCCGCCGAGACGGCCGGGGTCGACCTCGTGGTCCCGCGCTCCCGTCTTGCCCGCGAGATGCCGCAGCTGGTCGAGCGGTTGCTGTCCGAGGGGCGATAGGCCCGGGCAAGTCGCCCCGGCCCGAATTCAGCCTCGCCTGCCGCTGGGGACGATTTGAAGACCCGCGAACGCCCCCTTTGGATCGATGCGGCGAGCGAGGATCCCGTGCCGAACGTCCCAGCCGGCCCAGCCGCGCAGGGCGGTCGGCCGGAGTCGCCCCGGCGGCGCGAAGGCAGGCAGGAGCAGCCGCAGCTCGGCGCGCTGCTCTGCGGGATCGAGGCTGGGATTCGCGGCCAGCAGCGCGTCCAAGGCAACCGTCGGGCGCCGCATGGTGAGCCGGTACCCTCGCGCAGTCGCGCTGGTCACCGAACGGACGAGCGCGGGGTCCCGGCGCAGCAGCTCGCGGGTCGTGACGAGGACCAGCTCGGGGTACGGCGGAGCTCCGTAGCGATCGACGCGGAAGACGCGAACCGGGATCCCGCGACGCTCGAGCGCCACGGCCTCGGCGTTCCAGAAGCCGGTCGCCGCGTCGACCTTGCCCGCAGCGAGGCTGGCGACGGCGTCGAATCCGATCGTGACCCGGCGAACCGCCTGCGGGTCGCCGCCGTCAGCCCGAACCTCCGAGTCGACGACCGCATCGTCGGAGGGCAGGCCGGTGACCCCGACGAGCCTTCCCTGGAGGTCGCGGGGCCGGCCGATCGGGCCGTCGGCGCGGGTTATCAGCGCGGCGAGCGGGCGCTGGACGATCGCCGCGACGCCGACCAGCGGCAACCCGCGCTCGCGAGCGATCCCGAGGTCGTGAATGTCGAGGATCGCGAAGTCCACCCGCCCGGCCTGCAGGAGCTTCGGGGCGTCGGAGGAGGCGGAGGGAGGGCGGACGTCCAGTTGCACTCCCAGCTTGCGGTACAGGCCCCGCTCAAGCGCCGCGTAGATCCCGCTGTGCACGGCGTTGGGGGTGAAGTCGAGCACCAGGGTCGCTCTCTGAGGAGCGCCCGGTTCAGCACCGCCACCGCCGCAGCCCGCGATCGCGAGCGAGGCGAGGACGGCCGCCAGCGACGCGACGACCCGTTTCATGCCGGCGCCAGCTTAACCTTCCGCCCGCCACGCCCGCGCGCCACTCCTGCGCCACGCCCGCGCCATTCCCTCGCCACGGCCGCGCGCCACTCTCCCGCGCCACCCGCGCGCCACCCCCGCGCGCCACTTCCCGCGCCACCCGGACTGTGCATTATTGGTCGCTCTGGCAACCATAAGTGCACAGTGGGCGGGCCAAGGACCGAGGCGGGGGCGCAACTCGCCTGCCCGCGATCCGTTAGTGGTTCGAAGATGAGCGGGCGGATCGGTATCCGGGTGGCCGGGCGGCGAAAGGGGCGCGTGATGCGAGGCAGCCTGCTCGTGCTGCTTCTCTTTTTTGCGGTCCCCGGCGCCGCCGCGGCGCAGAAGCCGCCGGTGATCGGCGCCGCGGGCGACATCGCCTGCGGCGACAACAACCCGCGCTTCAACGGCGGCGGGGGGACGTTCAACAGCTGTCAGGAGCTACTGACCTCGAACCTGCTCGTCATGCGCCCGCTTTCCGCGGTGCTGCCGCTCGGCGACCTCCAGTACGACGAGGCCGGTTCGCTGCAGAGCTTCCTCACCTCCTACGACCTCACCTGGGGGCGCTTGCGGTCGATCAGCCACCCCGCGATCGGAAACCACGAGTACGACGACGGGCTCGGGGCCCAGGGCTACTGGGATTACTGGAACGGCATCGGCGCCGCCGCCGGGCCCGCCGGAACCCGCGGGCGCGGCTGGTACTCGTACAACCTGGGCTCCTGGCACCTGGTGGCGCTGAACTCCAACTGCGACTTCGTCTCTTGCCGGGGCAGCTCGCGCCAGCTCCGCTGGCTGCGCAACGACCTGCACCAGCACCGGCGTCGCTGCGTGCTCGCCTACATGCACCAACCACGCTTCTCATCCGGGCTCTACGAGGAGCAGGGCGACACCCGTTCGCTGTGGAGGGCGCTGTACCGCGGCCGCGCTGACGTGGTGCTCAACGGGCACGACCACCTCTACGAGCGCTTCGCCCCCCAGCGTCCAAGCGGGATCGTCGATCACCGCAAGGGAATCAGCCAGTTCACGGTCGGCACCGGCGGCTACTTCCTGTTCCCGATCATGTCACCGCGAAGGCCGCACAGCCAGTTCGCCTACAACCAGAGCTTCGGCGTCCTGTTCATGAAGCTGGGCTTGAAGCGCTATTGGTGGTCGTTCGTCAACGTCTTCGGGCAGACGGTCGATCGGGGGGTGCGCCGGTGCACCCGCGCCAAGCCACCCCGCCGTCACCGGCACGGAACCGGCGGGAAGGGCCCCGCCAGGCGCGCTGACGCGGTTCCAAACGCCACCAGCCGCCTGTCTGGTTAGACTGCCGCGGTCATTCCAGGCCGCGGTAGCGGCCGCAAAACGCTTGTCAGGCGGCGACGCCGCCGCAGTCAACCGAGGAGGTTCGACACCGTGCAGGATCGAGGACTAGCCGCCTACATCGCCGAGCTGATCGGCACGTTCTTTCTGGTCTTCTTCATCACTTCCGTCGCCACCCTGTTCATAGCGACCGGCAACCAGGCCCAGTTCGGCTCCGACTTCGCCGTCGTCGGTCTCGTCAACGGCTTCGTCCTCTTCATCATGATCCAGGTCTTCGGAGGGGTCAGCGGCGGCCACTTCAACCCGGCGGTGACCGTCGCGGTTGCCGCCGTGCGGCGGATCGATCCCCTCGACGCGGTCATCTACATCCTCGCCCAGCTCTCGGGCGGCGTCCTCGGGGCGCTGCTGACCAAGGGCCTGCTGCTCGACGAGGGCCGCGCCGGCCACTACGGGGCGCCCTCGGTGAGCTCCCTGCTCAGCGGCAACTTCGCCGGCTTCGTCGTCGAGGGGATCGGGGCGCTTGTCCTGGTCCTCGCGGTGCTTGCGGTCGCGCTCGGGACCCGGGCGGCGCAGGACTGGGCGCCGTTCGCAATCGGCACCGCGCTCGGCTTCGCGGTCATGGTCACCGGCCCGCTGACCGGCGGCTCGCTGAACCCGGCCCGCTGGTTCGGGCCGGCCTTGGTCGCCAACAGCTGGGGCGGCGTCTGGCCCTACCTGCTGGGGCCGCTCGTGGCGGCGGTCATCGGAGCGCTGATCTACCGCTTCGTGATCGAGGCTCCGAAGGAGGGGGAGACCCCGCCGCCGGGACAGTCCGGCAAGCCGAGCGCCACGCCCGGCCAGTCGCGCTAGACCGGGCAGAGCAAGCACGAGCCAAGCGCCGCAGGCGCCGTGCGCTAGCGTGGGCGCCGTGCGCCGGATCACCTTCTCGCGCAACTACACGCTCTCGCTCTCGCGCACCTGCCAGTGCTACTGCAAGTACTGCGCCTTCGCGACCCACCGCGCCCACCTCTACGCGCCAGAGGAGGTCGAGCAGCGCCTCGACGAGGCGGTGCGGCGAAACAGCAAGGAGCTGCTCGTCCTCACCGGGGAGCGGCCGGAGGTAAACGAGGAGGTCGCCCAGCGCCTGCGCTCCTGGGGCCACCGCGACTTCACCTCCTACGTGGTCTGGACCTGCGAGCGCGCCCTGGAGCGGGGGCTGCTCCCGCACACCAACATCGGCGTGCTCGGCCGCGAGGACCTGCTGCGGGTGCGGGAGGCGACCGCGTCGCAGGGGCTGATGCTGGAGTCGGTCTCGGAGCGGCTGATGGAGACGGTGCACGCCGGCTCGCCGACCAAGCACCCCGCGGCGCGGCTGGAGATGATCGACGCCGCCGGCGAGCTTCGAATCCCGTTCACGAGCGGGATCCTGGTCGGGATCGGGGAGACGGAGGACGAGCGCGTCGCGTCGCTCGAGGCCCTGGCCGAGTCGAACCGCCGGCACGGGCACATCCAGGAGGTCATCCTGCAGAACTTCGTGCCGCATCCGCGGTACTACGGGCGGGAGGTTGCCGAGATCGCCGACCAATCCGCCCGATCCCGGTGGGCGGACGAGTCCGGTTCTGCAGCCTCGTCGCACGGGCCGCACGCCGGGACCAACAGTGATCGGGTTGCTCCACAGGCTGCATCACCGGACCCATCCGCCCCCGCGGACTCAAACGCACTCATCTCCGATTCACCCATCCCTGTGCACCAAGGCTCCCCTGCGCACCAGGACTCGCCTGCCCTTCCCGAGTGGGCCACCCCAGTCAATTTGGAGGAGATGAAGCGGTTGATCGGGGAGTGCAGGCGGCTGATGCCCGAGGTCGGGATCCAAGTGCCGCCGAACCTCTCCGACGATTGGGGGGAGCTGGTCGAGGCCGGGGCGACCGACCTCGGCGGCCTGTCGTCCAACGGCGACCACATCTCTCCCGAGCAGGCGTTCCCGAGCCCGCACCAGGTTCGCAAGCAGCTCGCGCCGCAGGGCTACGCGCTCAGCGAGCGCCTCTGCGCCTACCCGCAGTACCTGGAGCCGGAGTGGATGGAGCAGGGGGTGCTCGACGTGGTGAAGCTCAAGTACTGGAGCTTCATCCCGCGGCGCGGCTCCGGCCGGCGCCGGGTCGAGCACATCGAAGACGCCTTGGCGCCGCGGGCGATCGCGAAGGGGCGCGAGGGGGCCGAGCTCTCCGAGCAGGAGCTGACGGCGCTGTTCGCCGAGACGCGCCCCGAGGTGGTCGAGGAGATGCGCTGCGCCGCCGATGAGCTGCGCGCCGAGATCGCCGGCGAGCAGGCGACCTTCGTCGTCAACCGCAACATCAACTTCACCAACATCTGCATCGTCGGCTGCGCCTTCTGCGGCTTCGGCCAGGGCAAGCGCTCGCCCGACGCCTACCACGTCGACGAGAAGGACTTCATCGCCCGCGTCAACGAGGCGGTCGAGTTCGGCGCCACCGAGATCTGCATGCAGGCCGGCATCCACCCCGACTACACGCTCGAGGAGTACGGGCGCTGGCTGCGGCTCGCGAAGCGGGTGGCCCCCCAGGTCCACCTGCACGCCTACTCGCCGATGGAGGTGCACTACATGTGCGAGCGCTCCGGCCGCGAGCCGGAGTCGGTGTTCGAGTACCTGCTCGAGTGCGGGTTGGGCTCCGTGCCGGGCACCGCCGCCGAGGTGCTCGACGACGGCGTCCGCCAGCGGATCTCCCCGAACAAGCTGCCGGTCGATCGCTGGGTCGAGATCATCGAGGCCTCCCACCGGGCCGGGCTTCGATCGACCTCGACGGTGATGTTCGGCCACATCGAGGAGCCGCGCGAGCTGGCCCGCCACATGCGCGTGGTCCGGGCGCTGCAGGAGCGCACCGGCGGGATCACCGAGTTCGTGCCCCTCAGCTTCATCCCCTACCAGACCCTGCTCGGCCGCACGCACGGGATCGAGGAGATCTCGCGCAGCGAGAACCTCAAGCACACCGCTGCGTTCCGGCTCGCGCTCGGGCGCACGATCCCCAACCTGCAGGCGAGCTGGGTGAAGATGGGCCTCGATGCCGCGACCGAGAGCCTGCGCTGGGGGGTCAACGACCTCGGCGGCACGCTGATGGAGGAGAGCATCTCGCGCATGGCCGGCTCCCAGCACGGAGTGCGCCTCGAGCCCGAGCAGCTGATCGAAGCGGCGCGCGCCGCGGGCCGCCGTCCCGCCCAGCGCACGACCCTCTACGAGATCATCGAGACGTATTGACGTCCGGGGCTTCGCGGATTCATCGAGACGTACTGACGTCCAGGCCTTCCGAATCGGGCCCCGAAACGCAAAATGCGGAGTTATGCTGGGTTGACGATTCGATCTGCAAGATCTGGACGCGCAACTCGGGAAGGACCCTGACGTGGGCGAAGCAGCCAGCATCGAGCAAAAGCTTTATGACCTGTTCGCGGGCAAGCGCAACGGCGCCGCCCGGAAGCCGGAGGCCGAGACGCCACGCGAGATCGAACGACGGGCGTTGGAGCGCCTCTACGGCGAACGACGTTCCTGCGCCGTGGTGCCCGCCGAGCACGAGAGCGCGAAGCAGGGTCGCTGAGCCCCCGTTCCGGCGGTCGAGGCCGCGAGCCCTGCGAGGGTGTCGCAATCGGTCGAGCGCTGCGGCAGGACCGAGGACTCAATAGATGGACGCGATGGTGCTCGAGCGCCAGGGCGAGCCGCTGCGGGCCGCCGAGCTGCCGGAGCCAGAGCCCGGGCCTGGACAGCTGCGGGTACGGGTGCGCGCCTGCGGCGTCTGCCGCACCGACCTGCACATCGTCGACGGCGACCTCAGCGAGCCGAAGCTGCCGCTGGTGCCCGGCCATCAGATCGTCGGCGTCGTAGATCGACTGGGCGGGGGCGCCTCACGGTTCGAGCCCGGCCAGCGGGTCGGCATCCCCTGGCTCGGCTGGACCGACGGCGATTGCCGCTATTGCCGCAGCGGAAGGGAGAACCTCTGCGACCGGGCCCTGTTCACCGGCTACCAGCTCGACGGCGGCTACGCGGAGGCGGCGGTGGCCGACGAGCGCTTCTGCTTCCCGATTCCGGATGCCTTCTCGAACCTCGAGGCGGCGCCGCTTCTCTGCGCCGGGCTGATCGGATACCGAGCCCTGCGGCTCTGCGGCGAGCACGTCGAGACGATCGGGTTCTACGGCTTCGGGTCCTCGGCGCACATCCTCTGCCAGATCGCCGTCCACCAGGGGCGCCGCGTCTTCGCGTTCACCCGTCAAGGCGACGAGGAGGGCCAGGCATTCGCGCGCGAGCTCGGCGCCGAGTGGGCGGGCGCGGTGGGGGAGACGGCGCCGGCCGCGCTCGACGCGGCGATCGTCTTCGCGCCGGCCGGCGAGCTGATGGTGGAGGCGCTGCGGGCAAGCGCCAAGGGCGCGACGGTCGTCTCGGCCGGAATCCACATGAGCGACCTACCGTCGTTTCCCTACGAGATCCTCTGGGGCGAGCGCAGCCTGCGCTCGGTCGCCAACCTGACCCGCCGCGACGGTGAGGAGATGCTGCGGATCGCACCCGAGGTCCCGGTGCGGACGCGCGTGACCGCATATCGGCTGACCGACGCCAATTCGGCGCTCGACGACCTGCGCGCCGGTAGGCTGGAGGGTGCTGCCGTACTGAGCGTGAGCGATGGCTGACGTCACCGTCAAGAGGCTGGAGGAATTCGAGGCCGTGTTCGGCGGCGGGATGCGCCGCGTCCGCGCCGGGCTCGGGGTCTCCTCGTTCGGGATCCAGGTGATCGAGCTTCCCCGCGACTTCTCGATCTACCCCGCCCATGACCACTCCCATGACGAGCAGGAGGAGGTCTACCTGGTGCTCGGCGGCAAAGCGATTCTGCACGTCGAAGGCGAGCAGTTCGACCTCGAGCCCGGGGTCTTCGCGCGCGTCGGTCCCGGCGTGCAGCGCAAGCTCGTCACAGATGACGAAGGAGCGCGGATCCTGGTCACCGGGGGAACGCCCGGCAAGGTCTACGAGCCGCCCGAGTGGACCGAGGAGGGCGGCTCGCTGCCCCCGATGGCGGAGAAGGTGGGCCGCGACACATAGTGTCGCGGCAGGTGCTGGTCAGGCGGCCGAAGGCCGCCGCAAGTAATTCAGGTCCCTCGGCTACCGGAACAGGTCCTGGTCGCGGGACCGCCGCAGAGCCGCGGCGCCCGGGCCGTCGTCCTCGGTGACCAGGTCGCCGAGGCCGCGCACGATCGCCACAGGTATGCCGCTCGCCTTGTCGCGAACCAGGTCCGCGGCCGCGGTGACCTCGTCGGCGATCGCGATCTCCGTCGCCGCAAGCAGCCCTCCGCGCGCGTCTGCCCGGCCGCGCCAATCGTCGATCGGGATCAGCCCCGCGCAGCCGATCGCGACCTCGGCCTGCCCGAGGCGCCAGGCGCGCCCGAAGCTGTCGGAGACCAGCACCGCGGGGGCGTTCCCGGTCGCATCGCGAAGCTCGGCGCGGATCCGCCGCGCCGAGGCGTCGGCGTCGAGCGGCAACAGCGAAGCCTCGCCCTCGGCGACGTTCGAGGTATCGACGCCGGCGTTCGCGCAGACGAATCCCTGCCGCGTCTCGCAGATCAGCCGCCCGCGCTCCGCCCGCAGAACCTCGGTGCTCTCGTCGAGGATCAGGTGCACCAGGGACGGGTCCTTGCCGAGCTGCGCGGCGAGCTCGCTGGCGCGGCTGCTCGGCTGCACGTCCGCGAGGCGGACGGTCCGGCCCTCCGCTTTGGAGACGACCTTCTGCGAGATCACGACGGCGTCGCCGGGCTCGATTCCGGCCCGTTCGGCGATCAGCCCGCCGAGGCGATCCCCACGGCCGACCTCGGGGATGCCGAGCACCGGCAGAACCCAGAGGCAGGCGTCTCCTTCGTCGCTCACAGCTTCAGCGCCTTGCGCGTGTTTGCGGCCCGGCCGCTTCCCGACTCGATCGCCCGGGTCAGCGCGATCAGGTCCGCGGGTGTGTCGAGGTCGAGGGCGAGGGAATCGAGCCGCTCGACCGCGTGCGGGATCCCGGCACCGCGGGCCGCCGCGACATGGCGCTCGCAGCTTTCCTCGCCGAAGGCCGGCCGGATCGCGTCAGGCGGCCGCAGCAGCAATCCGTTGGTCCCGGTCCCGTGCCGGTCGGGGACGATGCCGACGAAGGGATCGGGCACCGCGGTCAGCAGGCGATCGATGTCGCGCGGGTCAAGCAGCGGGCAGTCGCCGGGCAGCAGCAGGACGCAGGAGGAGCCGTTCGCCTGCGCCGCGGCGACGCCGATCAGCGCCGCCTCAGGGTGGCCGGCGTCCTGACCGTCGGCGACCACCTCGGCGCCGGCCTCGCGGGCGAGCCGCTGGGCGACCGGGTCGCCGCTGACCACGATCGTGCTCTCGATCATCCGCGCGCCGTCGATGCCGTCGAGAACGTCGCGCAGCATCGCCGCGACCAATGCCCGGCGACGCTCGTCGTCGAGGCCGGTCCCCAGCCTCCGCTTGGCGGACCCGAACCGCTTCACCGGCAGGATCGCGGTCGCGCGGGCATCGGCGGCTGCGGCGCGCTCGATCATCCGCGCGCGAGGCTGGCGCCGAAGCCGAGCACGACGCGCCCGACCCGCTTCCGGGCCCTGGCGTTGTCCATCAGGATCGGCGCCGCCAGGGTCTCGATGCCCTCCGGCGGCGGGTCGGGGTCGCCGACGTCGACGACCATCCCGTCGATCAACCCGTCATAGAGCTCCACCACTGCGCCCGCCGTCGCCGGCTTGCCCTCGGCGCGCAGGAACTTGGCGGTCGGGCCCTTGACGACACGACCGGCGACGAAGGGGCTGACGGCGACGACCGGCGCTCCCGAGGAGACGATCGCCTCGCGCATCCCCGGCACGGCGAGGATCGGCCCGATGCTGATCACCGGGTTGGATGGACCGATCACGATCAGCTCCGCGCGCCCGATCGCCTCGCTGACCTCCGGGGTCGGGCGGGCCGAGGAGATGCCGCGCAACTCGACCGCCTCGACATCGGGCTCGGCCCGGTCGAGGATCAGGTACTCCTGCACGTCGCGCCATCCGGCGGCGGTGCGGACCAGGGTGCGCACCTGCTGCTCGCACATCGGCAGCACCGAAGCCTTGACCCCGACCGCCCGGGTGATCTGGTCCTGCGCCGCGGTCAGCCGGCCGCCGTCAGCGAGGAAGCGGCGGCGGTGCAGGCAGGCGGCGAGGTCGCGGTCGGAGAGCGCGAACCACTCCGGCGCCCCGAGCTGGGTGAGGCGCTCGAAGACGGTGAAGCTGTCGTCGCGGATCCCCCAGCCGCGCTGCTCGTCGATCTCGCCGGAGAGCCAGTAGGTGACCAGGTCGGGATCGGGCGAGACGTGGACGCCGAGGATCTCGATGTCGTCGCCGGTGTTGGCGATAACCGAGAGGTCGGCCCCGAGCCTCGCCTGCATCCCGGCCGCAAGCTTGCCGCCGCCGGTCCCCCCGGCAAGCAACGTGACTTTCACCTGGCGGCCCGTCCCATGACGATCGGCCACTCACCCTCGCTCGGCCCAGGGATCGCCGTCCGGGAGCCCGGTGACGCGGATCCCGGCGTGAGTCTTGTAGCGGCTGTTGATCGAGATCAAAAGCGGGGTGAGCTGCTCGACGATGCGGGCGGTCTCAAGCGCGCCGGCGTTGACCGCGCGCAGCCCTTCGATGCGCTCGATCAGCTTCGCGACCCTGGCCTTGTCGGCCTTGCGATCGGCGCAGATCAGCACGTCCTCGGCGAGCTGCTTGCTGGGGTCGCCGAGGCTCGGGGCGCTGATCGAGTGCAAAGCCGAGACCACGGTGACGCCGTCGGGGGCCATCTCCTGTGCCTGCTCGGCAGCCGAGCCCTGCGGGACGCCAAGCGCGCGAGTCGCCTTGCCGCCCACCGCGGCGGCGAGCGGGACGGTGCAGTCGACCAGCAGCTGCCCCGCTTCAAGGGCGCCGCGCAGGTTGTTGAGGTTCTCCGACTGGGCCCGGAACGGGACGGTCAGGAAGACGATCGGGCCACGGGTCGCCGCTTCGACGTTCTCCAGTCCCTCGACGCTTGCGTCGGGCGCCGCCTCGCGCAGCCGCTCGGCTGCCTCATGCGCGCGGTCGGCGCTGCGTGAGCCGATTACCACCGGCACTCCAGCCAGCGCCCAACGCAGGGCGAGGCCAAACCCGAGCGCGCCTGTGCCGCCGACGATCGGGATCGGGGAGGTCGAATCGCCTGCTTGGGGCATCGGCGCGAGTCTAAGCACCCGGTTATCCCCGCAAGGGAGACAGGAGCGCGGTTGGGCCGTATTCTGCGAGCCGTGAGCGCGAGGCTCAACAGGGAAGCTTGGCCTGGGGCCGAGCGCGAACCTCTCAGCTGATGAGACTGGAGGGAAGAAAGGCCCTGGTCACCGGCGGCGCCGGCGGGATCGGCACCGCGACCGCCCGGCGCCTGGCCGGCGAGGGCGCCGAAGTATGGGTCGGCGACCTGGACGAGAGTGGCGCCGCCGAGGTCGCCGCGGACATCGGCGGCCACGCTGTGAAGCTCGACGTCACCGACTACGAGGCCGCGCGGTCCGCGATCGACTCGATCGGCGGGCTCGACGTGCTGGTCAACAACGCCGGCACCGACGAGTTCGGGTTCTTCAACCAGACGACGCCGGAGCAGTGGGCGCGGGTCATCGCCGTCAACCTCACCGGGGTGCTCAACTGCACCCACGCCGTCCTGCCGGCGATGCAGGAGGCCGGCTACGGGCGCATCGTCAGCATCTCCTCCGAAGCCGGCCGCGTCGGCTCGAAGGGCTCGGCCGTCTATTCGGCCGCGAAGGGAGGGGTGATCGCGTTCATGAAGGTGATCGCGCGCGAGAACGCCCGCTACGGGATCACCGCCAACTCGATCGCCCCGGGCCCGATCGAGACGCCGCTGCTGATGGGGGCCGCGCAGCTGGGGGAGATGGGCGAGAGGCTGATCGAGACGATGAAGGGGGCGACGCAGATGCGGCGCCTCGGCTCCCCGGACGAGGTGGCGGCGGCGATCGCGTTCCTGGCCGCCGAGGAGTCCTCGTATGTGACCGGCGAGACGCTCGGCGTCAGCGGCGGCCTGGGAATGGTCTAGTGCCCGACTCCACGAATCGGGCAAATCCGGGTGGGACCGAGGAGTCGACCGTCTGATGGTCGATGCGGGCCGCAAGCTGACGACGATCAAGGAAGCCGTCGCCGACGACGAGCGACCGGAGCAGGCGACCTTCGAGGTCGGGATGGAGCGATCGGAGGACTTCGTCGTCGAGGACAGGCTGGTCACCGACGTCGGCGGCACGATCGGGGCCAGCGTCCTCTCGACTCCCGGGATGGTCGCGGTGATGGAGCGAAACTCCGCCATCCTCAGCTACCAGCACCTGCCGGAAGGCAAGGCGACGGTCGGCTTTGAGGTCTGCATCAAGCACGTCGCCGCCGCCGCCGAGGGATCGGGCTGCACGGTGCGCTCGACCCTGCGCGAGGTGGTTGATGGGCGCAAGCTGCGCTTCGACGTCGAGGTGACCGAGGGCGAGCGAACGATCGGCGTCGGCACCCACGAGCGCCGCGTCATCGACGTCGGCGGCGTGAAGCTGACCTAGCGGTCGTGGCGTGAAGGGGAGCTAGCGCCGGGGGCGAGAATTGGGCCGTTGGACGCTTTCGGTGGCTATGGCGACCGAAAGCGTCCAATCGAGCCGGGAGGCCTGGGCGTTGGCGCGCAGGCAGCACGGTGTGATTGCGCGCTGCCAGCTGGTCGAGCTGGGATTCAGCCCCGCGGAGATCAGGCATCGCCTGGCAACAGGCCGATTGCATCGGGTGGCGTGGAACGTCTACGCCGTGGGTCGGCCACAGCTCGGCGAGCCGGGTCGCTGGATGGCGGCGACGCTGCGCTGCGGCCCCGGGGCCGTGCTGAGCCACGGAAGCGCTGCGGCTGCCTGGAAGATTCGCCGCGAGCGCGATGCGGCGATCGAGGTTTCGGTTGAGCTTCGATCGCGACCGCGAGCGGCGGGAATCCGGATCCATCGGCGAAGGACACTGCCCCTCCACAGGATCCGGCGGGTTGCCGGAATTCCCCTCACCGACCCTACGCTCACGCTCACCGACCTGGCGGGCCGGTTGCCCCGAGGCGCGCTCGAAGCGGCGATAAACGAGGCGGACAAGCTTGAGCTGATCAGCCCGGAGGCGCTGCGTGTCGACCTCGAGCAGCTTTCCCGGCAGCCCGGGGTGGCTGCCCTGCGCCGCTGCCTCGATCGGGACACCTTCCGGCTCACCGACTCGGAGCTGGAGCGCCGCTTCCTGCCGATCGTCCGTGCGGCAGGCTTGCCGTTGCCATTGACCCGCCAGCGTGTCAATGGCTATCGGACCGACTTCTACTGGCCGGTGTTGGGCCTGGTGGTGGAAACCGACGGGCTGCGCTACCACCGGACCCCTGCCCAGCAGGCCAGGGACCGCAGGCGCGACCAGGCGCATGCGCGGGCGGGATCGACGGCGCTGCGATTCACTCACGCCCAGGTCCGCTTTGAGCCCGAGGAGGTGCGCGAAACGCTCGCCACGGTCGCGGGTCGCCTCGCGGACCCGCGGGGCAGCCTAACCTGAAGCAGATGAGCGAACGCTTGGCCGCGATTCAGTCGTGAGCGAATCTACCGATCAGGTCCGAATCCGCGAGGTTGGTCCCCGCGACGGCTTCCAGAACGAGCCCGAGGTGATCGCGACGGAGGACAAGGTCGAGCTGATCGGATTGCTGCTCGACAGCGGCCTGTCGCGGCTCGAGGTGACCTCATTCGTGCGCCCCGACGTGATCCCGCAGCTCGCCGACGCGGAGCTGGTGCTCGATCGCGTAGGGCGGCGCGAGGGCGTCGCGCTCTCGGTGCTGGTGCCGAACGAGCGCGGCTTGGAGCGAGCGCTGCGCAAGCGCGACCGCTTCGACGAGGTCAATCTCTTCCTCTCCGCTTCGGAGACCCACAACCAGCGCAACGTCAATCGCTCGATCGCCGAGTCGCTGACCGGGCTGCGGCGCACGATCGCCACCGCCCGAGCGGAGGGGCTGCGCTGCGAGGGAGTGATCTCGGTCGCCTTCGGCTGCCCCTACGAGGGCGAGGTGCCCGCCGACCGCGTCCTCGATATCGCCGCCTCCCTGGCCGCGGCGGGCTGCGAGGAGATCGCCTTCGGCGACACGACCGGGATGGCCAACCCGCGCCAGGTGCACGAGTTCTTCGCCGCCGCCCGCGAGCAGCTCGACGGCGTCGAGCTGACCGCTCACTTCCACAACACCCGCGGGCAGGGCCTCGCCAACCTGCTGGCGGCGCTGGAGCAGGGCATCGACTCCTTCGAGAGCTCCTTCGGGGAGCTCGGCGGCTGTCCGGTGCCGCCCGGCTCGACCGGCAACGTCGGGACCGAGGACGTCGTCTCGATGCTGGACGAGATGGGGGTCGAGACCGGCATCGAGCTGCCGAAGCTGATCGAGGCAGCGCGGGCCGCGCAGGAGGCGCTCGGGCGGCCGCTGGGCTCCCACGTGCTGCGCGCCGGGCCGGTCGACTGGCAGGCGGCGCGGCCCGAGTCGACGGGCGGCTGCCACCGACGGCAGCGGCGCGGCCGGCCGGACTGAATTAGGCTGCGGAGCTGATGAAGAGCGACCGATTCAAAGCCGCGGCGGAGGCGAAGGACTTCTCGGCCCTGGAGGAGCTTTTCAGCGAGAGAGTCTCGTTTCGCAGCCCCGTCGTCTTCAAGCCCTACGAGGGACGTGATGCGATCGCGACGCTGCTCTCCGCGGTCGTCGAGGTGTTCGAGGACTTTCGCTACACCGACCAGGTCGAGACCGGTGACACGGCGGTGCTCGTCTTCGAGGCGCGGGTCGGGGATCGTGAGCTCAACGGGGTCGACGTCCTGCGCTTTGGAGCCGACGGTCGGATCGAGGAGATGATGGTGATGGTGCGCCCGAAGAGCGGCGTGAATGCGCTCGCCGAGGCGATGGCGGCAAGGCTCACGGGCGCGACCGGCAGCGGCTAAGCTGCGCTGCCGTGAAGAGGAGGATGGGACGAGTGGAGACGATCGAGCGGATTCGCAACGCCACCTTCACGCTGACCAGGCGCGGCTACGATCGGCGCGAGGTCGACAGCTACCTCTGCAAGCTCGCCGACTGGCTCGAGGGCGGTGCGCGCGCCTCCGTGGAGGGCGTTCGACCCCCAGCCGAGGACTACGCTCGCAAGAGGCGCGAGGACGCCGACGCCTACGCGACACGGGTCCGCGCTGAGGCCGACGAGAAGGCTTCCGAGGCGGTCAAGGCGGCCGAGGAGAAGGCGATCCGGATGGTCGAGGAGGGAGCCGCCCGGCGTCGTCAGATGGAGAAGGTGATCGCGGATCTACAGTCGCGCCGCGAGGCGATCGTCAAGGGCCTCGAGAAGCTCTCCAGCCAGCTCGCCGGTGCGGCGAGTCAGGGCACAACAGCGGGCCGGGCGACGTGACCGAGCCCGCAGGCGGCGCCGGGCTGCCCACCGAGGACGTCAGGCGCCGGGTGCGGGCCTCACAGGATTCGACAGCCAGGGCAAATCCCAACTCGGATCAGCCCGCCGGCTCGCCACGCGCCCCGACCAGGCAGTGACCGACATCCGCCGAGCGCTTGAGGCGGCGCTTGCGGGCGGTCCCGAGCGTCATCAGCAAAAGCTCGCTGAGCAGGAGAAGCTTCCGGTTCGCGAGCGATTGGCGAAGCTCGTCGACCCCGAGTCCTTCGCCGAGGAGGGGCTGCTGGCCAACTGGGAGCAGGAGGGCCTCGGCGCCGACGGCGTCGTGACCGGCCTGGCCTCGATCGGCGGCCGGCGGGCGGCGCTGATGGCAAACGACCCGACCGTGAAGGCGGGCTCGTGGGGCCCGAAGACGGTCGAGAAGATCCTCCGGATCCAGGAGCGCGCCGCCAAGCTCGGCGTCCCGATCGTCTACCTGGTCGACTCCGCCGGGGCCCGGATCACCGACCAAGTGCAGATGTTCCCCGGTCGCAGAGGCGCGGGCCGGATCTTCTACAACCAGGTGCGCCTCTCCGGCCAGGTTCCCCAGGTCTGCCTGCTGTTCGGCCCCAGCGCCGCCGGAGGCGCCTACATTCCCGCCTTCTGCGACGTCGTGATCATGCGCGAGGGAAACGCCTCGATGTACCTGGGGTCGCCGCGGATGGCGGAGATGGTGATCGGGGAGAAGGTCACGCTGGAGGAGATGGGGGGCGCGAAGATGCACACGACGGTCTCCGGGTGCGGCCACTTCCTCGCCGGTAGCGACGCGGAGGTGATCGACGTCGCCCGCCGCTACCTCTCCTATCTGCCGGACAACTGGCGCGAGCAGGCGCCGCCGGCGCCGCCGGTCGAGCCGGCCTCGACCGCGTCGATCGGGGAGATCGTCCCGACCGACGAGAACCAGGCCTTCGACATGCGCGAGCTGATCGAGGTGCTGATCGACGCCGACTCACTGCTCGAGGTCCACGTGGGATGGGCGAAGGAGCTGATCACCGGATACGCGCGCCTCGACGGTCGCGCGGTCGGCATCGTCGCGAACCAGCCGAAGCAGAAGGGGGGAGTGCTGTTCGTCGACTCGGCCGACAAGGCCGCCCGCTTCATCCAGACCTGCAACGCCTTCAACGTCCCGCTGCTCTTCCTCGCCGACGTGCCCGGCTTCATGATCGGCACCGCGGTCGAGCGCCAGGGGATCATCCGCCATGGGGCGAAGATGATCAGCGCCGTCTCCGAGGCGACGGTGCCGAAGCTCTCGGTGATCGTGCGCAAGGCGTACGGCGCCGGGCTCTACGCGATGGCCGGGCCGGCCTTCGAGCCGGACGGCTGCATCGCGCTGCCCACCGCCTCGATCGCGGTGATGGGGCCGCAGGCGGCGGTCAACGCCGTCTTCTACAACCAGATCCAGGCGATCGAGGACGCCGAGGAGCGGCAACGCTTCGTGGAGGAAAAGCGCCGCGAGTACGCCGAGGACATCGACATCCTTCACCTCGCCTCGGAGCTGGTAGTGGACGCGGTGGTGCAGCCCGACGACCTACGGGCGGAGCTGATTCGCCGCTTCGCATACGCGGAGGGCAAGAACCGCAGCTTCGCTGAGCGGCGCAATCCGATCACCCCCGCATGAGGGCGGCAGGTTGGGCGCCGCGATCGAGATCGAGGGCCTCCGAGTAAGGCGAGGTGGGCATGCGGTGCTGCGCGACGTCTCTCTGAGCGTCGAGTCGGGCCGCGTCACCGGGTTGCTCGGACCCAGCGGCTGCGGCAAGACGACGCTGATGCGGGCGATCGTAGGAGTTCAGAGCGTCGAGTCCGGCCGTGTCTTCGTGCTGGGCGCGGCCGCCGGGTCGCCGGCGTTGCGGCCCCGGGTCGGATACGTAACCCAGGCGCCATCTGTCTATGGCGACCTCAGCGTGCGCGAGAACCTGCGCTACTTCGCACGCGTGCTCGGAGTCATCGCCGAGCGGGTCGAGCAGGTGATCGAGACAGTGGCCCTGACCGAGCATGCCGATCAGGTCGTCGACGACCTCTCGGGCGGGGAGCGGGCGCGTACCTCGCTTGCCACCGCGCTGCTTGGCGACCCGCCTGCACTGATTCTCGATGAGCCCACGGTCGGGCTCGACCCGGTGCTGCGACGCGACCTCTGGGCGACCTTCTCCGAGCTTGCCGCAGGGGGAGCGACCCTGCTCGTCTCCAGTCACGTGATGGACGAGGCGGAGCATTGCGACCGGTTGCTGTTGATGCGCGCAGGCGAGATCCTCGCCCAGGAGACACCGGACGGCCTGCGGGACCGAACCGGCGAGCAGGGGCTCGACGAGGCCTTCCTGGCCCTGATCCGGGAGAGCGAGGCGGGACAATGAGCGCACGGATCACCCTGGCGACCGCGTTGCGGGTCCTGACGCAGTTGCGGCGCGATCCGCGCACGATCGCCCTCTTGATGGGAGTCCCCCCGTTTCTGCTCGCGCTTCTGAAGGGCGCCTACCATGATGACCCGTCGACGTTCCAGCACATCGGCGGGCCGCTGGTTGGCCTATTCCCTTTCATCACCATGTTCGTGGTCACGTCGATCACGATGCTGCGCGAGCGCACCACAGGGACGCTGGAGCGCCTGATGACGATGCCGCTGGCGAAGCTGGACCTGCTGCTCGGCTACGGATTGGCCTTCGCGTTGGTGGCGACCGTTCAGGCGCTCATCACGTCGGGAATCGCCTTCGGCCTGCTCGACCTTCATGTCGCAGGCTCGATGGCGCTGGTGATGGCGCTCGCGGTCGGCAACGCGGTCCTGGGGATGTCTCTGGGACTCTTCGTCAGCGCCTTCGCCAGGACGGAGTTCCAAGCCGTGCAGTTCATGCCGGCCCTGGTCACGCCGCAGCTGATCCTCTGCGGCCTTTTCGTCGCTCGCGACGACATGGCCGGGCTGCTCTATGCGGTGTCCTACGCGATGCCCCTCACCTACGCCTATGAATCGCTCTCTCGCGTGACCACCCACGGATCGCTGGGGACGCGCGGCGCCATCGACCTGGTCGTGATCGTCGCCGTGACCCTGCTCGCCCTGGCGCTGGGCGCCGCGACCTTGCGAAGGCGAACGGCCTAGCGAATCGATGCCCATCGCTACCGTGTAGCGATGGACCTTCGCGTCAGGCGCCCCCTGGCCCTCGCACTCGCCGCCGCCAGCGCGCTCGGACTGGTGGTGATCGCCGCCTATTTCATCGATCCGATCAGCCGCGCCGACGGCAAGGCGCTGGAGGGCCTGAGCTCGCTCTCGCTTGACCATCGCTGGATCTGGGTCGCCAACGATGCGCTCGCGCACAGCGTCGACCTGCCCTTTCTGGTCGCCGGGGTGGCCTTGATCTTCGTCGCCGGCCTGGCCTGGGGCAGGCCACTGCAGGCGGTGGCCGCGGTGCTGCTGGTCGCCGCGGCCAACGTGCTCACCCAGCTGCTCAAGCTCGCGGCGGCGCATCCGCGCTACCAGGGGTTTCTCGGTCCTCACCAGCTCGTCGACACGGCGTTTCCGAGCGGACACGCGACCGCGGCGATGTCGCTGGCGGTCGCGGCCATCATCGTCAGTCCGCCTGGTCGCCGGCGGGAGCTGATCGCGGTCGTCGGAGGCGGCCTCGGCCTCGCGGTCTCGCTGGCGCTGGTGATCCAGGGCTGGCACTACCCCAGCGACGTGATCGGCGGGTTCCTCGTCGTCGGCTTCACGAGCATGCTGGTGCTTGCCGGACTGGCCGCGATCGATGGCCGCCGGCTCGAGCACCGCGCTGACGAGCGGCGCGCGGTCCCGGAGCTGCGAGCGATCGGGGCGCTGGCGCTAAGGCTCGGAACGGTGATGCTGGCGGCCGTCGCCGCGCTGCTGCTCGCCACCCATCCGGGAGCCGTTGCTTCCTATGCCGCTGAGCACACCACCGCCGTCGTGGCGGCGCTTGGCATCGCGCTCGCCGCACTCGGCCTCGTCTCCGGGGTAGCGGGCGAGATGGAAGAGAGCTCGGGCTAAGCGTTCGCGACGTTGAACGCGACCGCGGCGCGGATCAGCTCTTTGAATGCCGCTTCCTCGATCTCGTCGCCTTCGTGAATGTCGATCGCCCACCCCCTCGGGGTCACGGGATGCCGCCCCCGGCGCCCGCGGTCAGTCGTCATTCCGCTTAGTCGATTCTTGGGTGCTGCCAACAGGCGCGCCGCTCGCCTGCCGATAGCTGAGCAGTCGCTGATCAAGGGAGTGATCCGTGCTGCAGCTATCGCCACACTTCGAGCCACCGCTGAGGTCCCGCCTCGTCTACAGGAGCGGGATCTCGAGCAGCGAGCGGATCGTCGACGACCGGGCGCTGATGGCCCGCACCTTCGCCTACCTCTTCGGGGCCGGGGCAACCCTGCTGTTGATCACGATGCTCCTTCCGGGGGCGCCCGGCCGGTACGAGATCGGACTCTCGGCGCTCGCCATCGTTGCCTATCTGTGCTCGGGGCTGTTCCTGCTTGCCTACGACCGGCTCCCCCGGAGGGTCTTCCAGGCGGCGCCGATGCTCGGCAACGCGCTGGTCGCGCTGGTGATCGCCTTTGCCGGCGCAAAGGCGACCGGTGCCTATGCGATGTACTACTTCTGGGTCGCCCTCGCGGCCTTCTACTTCTTCGACCTGCGCTGGGCGATGCTCTGCGGAGCCGTGGCCAGCATTTCCTACGGGGTGGTGCTCTGGCTTCGCCCGCAGATCGAGCTGGCGGAGCTGAAGTGGATGATGCTTTCCGGGGGGCTGTTCGTCACCGGAGTGATCATGAGCCGCCTGCGCCAGCGCGCCGAGGACCTGGTCGCGCAGCTCTCCGCCGCAGCCGGGACCGATGTCCTCACCGGCCTCCCGAACCGCCGCCAGTTCGACAACAAGCTGCGCCAGGAGGTCGCGCGGGCGAAGCGGGTCGGAGGGGACTTCGGGGTCATCCGGCTCGACGTCGACGGCTTCGAGCGCCTCAACGACGAGGCCGGCCACCATGCCGGCGATCTGCTCCTACAGCGGGTCACGCAGCTGTTGAAACGTGAGGTGCGCGAGACCGACACCCTCTCGCGGGTAGGCGGCGACGAGTTCGGCGTCATCGTCGTCGACGCCGCCCAGGTCGACACCTACCTGCTCGCCGAACGGCTGCGCAAGGCCGTCCGCGAGGGGCTGCGGGAGGGGCCGCAGGCGCTGACCTTGAGCTCTGGCGTCGCGGTCTACGGCCGCCATGGCGGGCTCCCGCAGCAGCTCTCCACGGCCGCCGCGCAGGCGCTGCTGGCGGCGAAGCGCCTCGGTCGCGACCGCACCGTGATCTTCAGCGACGAGGTGGCCTCGAGCCTGCTGGAGCTGGGGCTCGGGGCTCCGCACGAGCTCCCGACCAGCCTCGAGACGATCCTCTCGCTGGCCGAGCTCGTCGACGTCAACCAGATGGGCTCGGCGCGCCACTCGCAAGTCGTGGGGCGCTACGCGGAGGCGATGGCCGAGCGGCTCGGGATGCGCGCCGAGCAGGTGCAGCGGATCCGCCTCGCCGGGATCCTCCACGACGTCGGAAAGATCGCCGTCCGCGGCTCGATCCTCGCCAAGCCGGGCCCGCTCACGGCCATCGAGTTGGAGGAGATGCGGACCCATCCGGGGGTAGGCGCGCGCATCGCTCGCAACGCGGGTCTTGCCGACATCGCGGTTTGGATCGCCGCCCACCACGAGCGTCAGGACGGCGACGGCTATCCGCTGGGGGTCGGCGATCGGGAGATCCCGATCGAGGCCCGGATCCTCGCCGTCGCCGACGCCTACGAAGCGATGACCAACGACCGCGCCTACCGCTCGGCCCTCTCGCCGCAGAAGGCTCGCGAGGAGCTGCGTCAAAACGCCGGCACGCAGTTCGACCCCCGTGTCGTCGAGGCATTCCTGGCCCTGCTCGAGGAGGACGCCTTCGCGGACGTCGGACCGTCGAGCCCCGTTCAGGGCGTGGAGCCGAGCTTCTCGGCGAGCTTGACGAAGTAGTCGAGCGCCGCCGGATTGGCGAGCGAATCGCGGCTGGCCGCTTGCTCGACCGCGGTGCCGCTGAGGATCCTCTTCACGGGCACCTCGAGGACCTTGCCGCTGAGGGTGCGCGGCACCTCGGCGATCCTGTAGATGTCGTTGGGGACGTGGCGGGGCGAGCAGCGCTCGCGGATCTGGCGCTTGATCTGCGCCTCGAGCTCCTCGTCGAGCTCGACGCCCTCGCGCAGGACGACGAACAGCGGCATCCATCCCTCGGTGCCGGGGCGGGGGACGTCGACCACGAGCGCGTCGAGCACAGCGGGGATCGCCTGCACGGCCCGGTAGATCTCGCTGGTCCCCATGCGAACTCCCTGGCGGTTGATCGTTGAGTCCGAGCGCCCGTAGATCACCGCGGTCCCGCGCTCGGTGATCTCGATCCAGTCGCCGTGGCGCCAGACTCCCGGGTAGTGGTCGAAGTAGCTGGCCCGGTAGCGGGAGCCGTCGCCGTCGCCCCAGAAGAAGAGCGGCATCGACGGCATCGGCTCGGTGATCACCAGCTCACCGACCTCGCCGATCAGCGGCTTGCCCTGCTCGTCGTAGGCCTCGACCTTGGCGCCGAGCGCCCTGCCCTGCAGCTCGCCGCGGTAGACGGGCAGCAGCGGGACCCCGCCGACGAAGGCCGTGCAGACGTCGGTGCCGCCGCTGGTCGAGAACAGCCAGGTCTCCGCGCCGAGCTGCTCGTAGATCCAGTCGAAGCTCTCCGGGGCGAGCGGCGAGCCGGTCGATCCGACCGAGCGAAGCGAGGAGAGGTCGCGCCCGTCGCCGGGCTTCACCCCGGCCTTCATGCAGCTGGCGACATAGCTGGCGCTGGTGCCGAAGCAGGTGATCCCGGCGCTCTCGGCGAGGTCCCAGAGCACGCCGATGTCGGGATGGGCGGGGCTGCCGTCGTAGAGCACGATCGCCGCCTCGGTGAGCAGGCCGGAGACGAGGAAGTTCCACATCATCCAGCCGGTCGTCGTGAACCAGAAGAGGCGGTCGCCGCGCTGGCCGTCGACGTGCAGGTGAAGCTTCTTGAGGTGCTCGAGCAGGATCCCGCCGTGCCCGTGGACGATCGCCTTCGGCAGCCCGGTTGTCCCGGACGAGTAGAGGATCCAGAGCGGGTGGTCGAATGGCACCCGTTCGAACTCGAGCTCCGATCCGGCGCCCTCGGCGGTCAGCTCGTCCCAGCTCATCGCGTTGCGAAGCGGCGAGAGGTCCGGCTCGGGGTCGAGGTAGCCGAGCACGACGGTGTGAGCGAGCGAGGGCATCTCCCTCTGGAGCCCGGCGAGCACCTCGCGGCGGTCGAAGCGCTTGCCGTTGTAGCTGTAGCCATCGACCGCGAAGAGGACCTTGGGCTCGATCTGGGCAAAGCGATCGACGACGCTGGCGGGCCCGAAGTCCGGCGAGCAGCTCGACCAGACAGCGCCGAGGCTGGCGGTGGCGAGGAAGGCGATCACCGCCTCCGCGATGTTGGGCAGGTAGGCGGCGACGCGGTCGCCGGGCCCGACGCCGAGCCGGCGCAGGCCCGCGGCGACCTCGGCGACCTGCCTGCGCAGCTCGCCGCGGGTGATCAGCCCGAGGTCGCGAAGCTCGGAGGCGTGCAGGATCGCGACCTCGTCGTCGTTTCGGTCGCGAAAGAGGTGCTCGGCGTAGTTGACCTGCGCGCCCTCGAACCAGCGCGCGCCTGGCATCGTGCGGGTCAGGAGCGCGCGTGAGTAGGGGGTGGGGGAGGAGACGCCGAAGTGGTCCCAGATCGAGGTCCAGAACTCCCCCGGCTCGGCGACCGACCACTCCCACAGTTCGTGGTAGTTGTCGTGGCGGATTCCGCGCTCGTCGGCGAGCCAGCGCATGTAGCGCGTCATCGCCGCGCGCTCGACCATCTGCGGCGACGGCTCCCAGAGCAGCTCGCCCTTGCGGCCGGCTGTAGGACCCTGCATGGCGCTCGGCTTATATCACCGGGCGGGCTGGGCGGCTCTTCGTGAGACGAGCCGCCTGCCGACCAGCTTGGCGCCGATCAGGGAACAGGCGTCTTTCGGCCCACGTCGCGATCGAGCTGGCGCGCGAGCTCGATCGTGAACTCCACCGCCCGGGTCATCGCATCCTCGTCGAGGTTCGCGGCCGTATCGGCGTGGGTGTGGTGGTAGGGGGGAACGATCACGCCCTCCTCGGTGCCCGCGATCGTGATCGAGCGCAGCCCCGCCACGTGGGCGGCGATCGCGTCGGTGACCAGCGAGTGGCGCATCGGCGCGGCGTCGAATTGGTTGCCGTCCGCGCTGTCCGCGGTCGCAATCGCCTCGCTGAGCTCGACCAGGCGATGATCCATCGGGTAGCTGACGATCGCCCCCTCGCTGACCTGGTAGCCGGGGCGCCCGAAGGCAACCGAATCGAGGTTGATCAGAAATGTGCTCTCGAGGTCGAGCTCCGCGCGATGGGCGCGAGCCCAGCAGCGCATGCCCTCGGCGAGGCACTCCTCGGCGCCGGTGAGAAGGACCCAGACGTCGAGGTTCTGGGGCGGGTCGCGGTCGAGCGCCGCGGCGACCGAGAGCGCGGCGGCGACGCCGGAGGCGTTATCGCAGGCGCCCGGGACGACCCCTGAGAGCGAGATGTCGATGAGCAGGAGCAGAGCGACGAGCAGCAGCGCGGTGACGAGCAGTTGCACGATCGCCAGCGCACCGGCGTCGACGCCGGCGAGCCGGGCGCCGCTGATCGCCAGCAGGGGGACGATCCCGGCCCAGAACACGAGCCGCATGGGACCGGCCAGAACCCTGACCGGGGCCGGGAGGCGGTGCAGGAGGCGAACCGTGCGGGGGCCGAAGGCGAAACCGGTCTTCGCGGCGTCGTAGTGGGCGCTGAGGATCAGGCGCGCCGGGGCCGCTGGGCTTGGGCCCGGGGAGACGACGTTCTGGGAGGCGCGCCGGAAGAAGAGCCGGCGCAACAGGTAAAAGCGGGTGTTGAGGTCGAGGTAGAGAGACGCCGCCGCGAGCAGCACCAGCACGAAGCCGATCGGCGCCGTGACCAGCGCGAGCAGAGAGCCGGCGATCGCGAGCGCGACTTGCGCGGCGATCACGAGCGAGTACTCCGGGTGCACGTAGGTGGGCTCGACGACGGCCCGGCGCTTCGATGCGCGCAGCCGCTCGGCGAGCCGGTTCGCGGCCCGGCGCTCGGCGTCGGTGCCCGGCCAGCGGCCCTCGAACGAGCAGAGCTCGTCGATCAGCTCCCTGCGTGCGGAGGCGTCCAAGGGCCGCCGATTATGCCCGGCTGGAAGCGGACGGGGTGGCTATCGTTGAGCGGCTGCCGGAGTGGCGGAATGGCATACGCGATCGACTCAAAATCGATTGCCCGCAAGGGCATGTGGGTTCGACTCCCACCTCCGGCACTCGGTGCCTCGACGGCAGGGCGCTAAGCCGGCTGCGGGGAGCCCTCGTCGTCCGGAGGCTGGGCCCCGTAGTCCTCGCCGTAGCCGATCGGCCGCTCCTCCTCGACGTGCCACTCTTGGTTGAAGGCGATCATCGCGACGACGATGACGAGGATCTGCAGCGCGATCATCACGATCAGCAGAGTCCCGATCAGGGTGTCGGGCAGAAGCGAGGTGTCAAAGCCGTCCTTGTCGCGCGCGAACCAGCTCGGGGCCGCGACGGCGGCGAAGATCAGCAGCAGGATCGAGAACGCCGCCGAGACAGTGAGCGCACCGCGGCTCCAGCGCAGCACCATCAGCGCGAAGATCACGTAGAGGGCCACGTAGACGAAGCAGACGAACGCCATCCCGGCGCCGCCCTGGAGCAGCGAGAGCCCGCCGATCGTGATCAGGAAGGTCAACCCAGCCGTCGCGAGCAGCAGCAGCACCATCACGGCCTTGGTCGTGATCGATGATGCCTTCTCCCTGTTCGGTCGCCAGACCTCGTAGCCGGGTCTGACCTCTCCTACCGCCATCCCCGCAAGCATAGATTCTCGGGATTAAGAAAGCGACAATTCGCTCCCGGCTTAGAATCGTGTCCGCGCGGGCGTGGTGGAATCTGGCAGACACGCCGGCTTTAGGTGCCGGTGCCCGAAAGGGCTTGGGGGTTCGAGTCCCTCCGCCCGCACTCCCGCCTTGCAGCGAGTAGCGTCGCTAGCATGGCTCCACTTGGGGCAGTGGCCAAACTGGCGAAGGCACCGGTCTCCAAAACCGGGGATTCCAGGTTCGAGTCCTGGCTGCCCCGCTCGCATGCGCGGGAGGATGGCGCCCTTCCGAGCACGTGACCCGAACCTATAATCGCCTCACTGCGGGCGTGGTGTAGTTGGTCGCACGCGAGCCTTCCAAGCTCGAAGAGACGGGTTCGATTCCCGCCGCCCGCTTGTTCGTGGGCCTATGCCTGGCTCAGAACGGTTCTCCACACGCCGCGGCGCTGAGAGGTGCGACGTCGGTGGCAGTTTGCGCAGACAACCTCGCATTTCTCTATCTCAGCCAGGATCGATTTCCACCTTTTCGTAGTCAGGTTTTGGCCGATGCAGAACGACTTGTCCCGCAGATGGTCGAACTCGAGGACCACAGGATCATCTTCCCCGCAGTCGACGCATGGATGTGCTTCGAAGTACTCGATCAAGTACGACGTCCTCGTTCGCGCCAGTCTGCGCTTGACAATTGCGGCTTGATCGATGTATCGCTGCCTGTGGGCTAGGTAATGCTCTCTGCCATACGCCGAGCGACATGGACGGCAGAAAGAATCGCGCTGATTCTTCTTCCTCCGCCGCCAGGCAAAGTCCGCCACTGGTTTGACGGCCCCGCACCGGTAGCACTTCCGCAATCCAGCCGCCTTCCGCATCGAACACATGTTCGTACACGCGTCGGACGAACCTGACGTAGAATCGCGACCCACGGGGCGTGGCGCAGTCTGGTAGCGCATTCGGCTGGGGGCCGAAAGGTCGCTGGTTCAAATCCAGTCGCCCCGACTATCACTGAAACCCCCGCGAACGCGGGGGTTTCACGGCTCAGGGATCTGACCTTGCAATCCGCGACGGGGTCCAATTGGGGTCCAATTCCACCTGAGAGATGCGCGCACGCGTGCCTTTGAGCGCGCCGGCACAGCGGGTTGGTCCAGGTGGTCGCCGGTTCGATCCGATTGCTCACCTCTCGCGAAGCCCCCGCAAACGCGGGATGTTGCTCTTCCAGTGCGAAAGCGCCTTTGCTGGACCGCCATTGACCGCCTGAATCCGGTGCTGACTGGCCACTGGCGCACAGATCCTGTCTTGGAGAGTTCTTTTCTGCAAGGAGAGCGCAGACCGCGGCGCCTTAGCCGCTGGCCGGCTTGCGCGCCCGGATAATCGCCGAGCCGGCGTGCTCATGCACCCGATGCGTCTCTTGGAGCTCGACTTCCCGTAACCCGGCGTCGGCAAGGGCGCACTCAAATTGCTCAGGCGTGAGGGCTCCGGCCACGCAGCCAGTGAACTGCTCCATGTCGCGCCGTACCTCATCGGGCATGCCCTCGTCGGCGATCACGTCGGTCACTGCGAAGCGACCGCCGGGGCGCAGCACGCGCGCAGCCTCGCGCAGGACCTTGCTTTTATCGGCAGAGAGGTTGATCACGCAGTTGGAGATCACCACGTCCACAGACTCATCGGGCAGGGGAATCTGCTCGATCGACCCCTTCAGCCATTCGACGTTCTCAACGCCGGCCTGGCCCTGGTTCTCACGCGCCAGCTCGAGCATCTCGTCGGTCATGTCGAGCCCATACGCCTTGCCGGTCGGGCCCACGCGCTGCGCGGAGAGCAGCACGTCGATGCCGCCACCCGAGCCGAGGTCGAGCACCGTCTCGCCCTCGTGAAGTTCCGCGACCGCAGTTGGGTTCCCGCAGCCCAGCGACGCCAGCTGAGCGCCATCGGGAAGCGCCTCGCGCTCCTCACTGGAGTAAAGCTTCGCACCGAAGACCTGACGTTGTTCGTCGTCGAGCGTCGCTGCGCCGCAACCGCAGCCAGAGGAGGCGTCAGAGCCGCAGCATCCCGCCTCCTCGGTTCCGACACTTCGCGCTGCCTGGGCGTATCGGTCGCGAACCGCCTCACGGATCTCCTCGGTTCGGGTCAGCTGCTCAGCCATTTGCTCAGCTCCTTCAACGCTTCGGGGTTGACGTAGTAGTAGGCCCAGAGCCCTTGGCGCTCCGAGCCGACAATGCCTGCCTCGCGCAGCACTTTGAGGTGATGCGACACGGTTGGCTGGGAAAGATCGAACAGGGGAACGAGCTCGCATACGCAGACCTTGCCAGCGTGCTTTCGCAGCACGTCCACGAGCTGCATGCGGATCGGGTCACCCAGGGCCTTAGCTACGCCGGCGATCCGCTCTGCCGCCTCGCGCTCGATGTCGGGATACACGACCGGCTCGCAGCAGGGCTCCCCCTTGGGCCGCTTTTGCTTCGGGGACAGTTCCAGATCGATGCTCATCTATTTGAATGTATCAATGTAATTGGCTAGCGTGGATGAAAGACGCCCAAGCGGAGGTGCCAGTGAGTCTTCAACTCGATCCTGCGACGCGCGCCCACGTTGATGCCGGAATTACGAGCCTCAAGGAGGAGTTCGCGGGGATCTTCTCCGCGGAGACGGTCGACCGCTGGGCCGATGATTCCCTCGAACGGCTCTCGGGAGCGCGGTTTTACGACTTCGTGCCGCTGTTCGTGCACCGCTTCGCCCGTGAGCGGCTGCGGGCTCTGGCCCAGACCGAGGGTAAGGCGGCGAAGGACGTCCCCGAGGTCCTGTTCGTCTGCGTCCAGAACGCCGGCCGCAGCCAGATGGCTGCCGGCCTCCTCGACAAGCTCTCCGACGGCAGGCTCCACGTTCGGTCCGCTGGTTCCGACCCGGCCTACGAGCTCAACCCCGCCGTCGTCGCGGCGATGGAGGAGATCGGGATCGACGTCAGCAAGGAGTTCCCGAAGCCGCTGACCGACGAGGTCGTAAGAGCAGCCGATGCCGTGATCACCATGGGCTGCGGCGACGCCTGCCCGATCTATCCCGGCAAGCACTACGAGGACTGGGAGCTCGAGGATCCCGCCGGCAAGGACATTGAGACCGTGCGCGGCATCCGCGACGAGATCGCAACGCGGGTCATCGCGCTGATCGATGAGGTCGCGCCGCCCAAGGGAGACATAGCCGCGACCTGACCCGTTCGGCCCGCCTCTCCATGACCCAACCTGTAACCCATCCCGGCGAGGCGGCCGTCATCCGGCGGCTGTCGACGCTTGACCGCTTCCTTCCGCTGTGGATCGCGCTTGCGATGGCCGGCGGCCTCGCCCTCGGCTCGCTGATCCCCGGCCTGAATGACTTTCTCGACACGCTCAAGGTCGGGACCGTCAGCCTGCCAATCGCCATCGGGCTGCTGCTGATGATGTACCCGGTCCTGACCAAGGTCCGCTACGAGGACCTCGGTCGCACCCACGGCGACGCGCGGATGTACGGCGTCTCCCTGTTCCTGTCGTGGGTCGTCGGCCCGGCGCTGATGTTCGCGCTCGCCTGGATCTTCCTCGCCGACGAGCCCGCCTTCCGGACTGGGGTCATCGTCGTTGGTCTGGCGCGTTGCATCGCGATGGTGCTGGTCTGGAACGACCTCGCCGACGGCGACCGCGATCGCGCAGCCATCCTCGTTGTCTTCAACGCCATCTTCCAGGTCGTCGCCTACGCGCTCCTCGGCTGGTTCTACCTGAATGCACTGCCGAACCTGCTCGGCCTCGACACCCAGGGCTTCGAGGTCTCGATCTGGGAGGTCGCCCGTACGGTGCTGATCTTCCTCGGCATCCCGCTCACCGCCGGCTATCTCACCCGGTACTGGGGGCTGCGGGCCCACGGTCGCGAGTGGTTCGAGTCGAAGTTCATCCCGCGGATCGCGCCGATCACGCTCTATGGCCTTCTGTTCACGATCGTGCTCCTGTTCGCGATCCAAGGCGATCACATCACGTCCGAGCCACTGACGGTCGCCCGCATCGCCCTGCCGTTGCTCGTCTACTTCGTCGTCATGTGGAGCCTCGGGTTCGGAATCGGTCGCGCGATGCACCTCGGCTATGCCAGGACCGCGACGCTCGCCTTCACCGTCGCCTCCAACGACTTCGAGCTGGCGATTGCGGTTGCGGTCGGCGTCTGGGGCGCCAGCTCAGGTCAGGCGCTCGCCGGCGTCGTCGGCCCGCTGATCGAGGTACCCGTTCTCGTCAGCCTCGTCTACGTCGCGCTATGGCTGCGACGCCGCTGGTGGCCTGACGAGCGCGCGGCGTCAACGCCGGTGTCCGAGCCGCTCCGCGAACCCGTTGGTCGACCTGTGTAGGCCGAAGTGAACTGCCTGGACTGTCTCCCGGACGAGATCCCCGCCGTCGCGGTCTGCGGCCGCTGCGGCGCTGGCCTGTGCCTCAAACACCTGATCGAGTCCGATGAACACCTGACCTTCCAGATGCCCATCAACCGCCCCGTCGCCGCTGAGCCGGCGGCGCGCAAACTGCGCTGCGCGCGCTGCGCTGCCGCCGAGTTGGGTCAGCTCGAGAAGCGAACGGCGTGACGCCGCCAAGTGCATTCGTACTTCAACCCCTCACCGCACCGCGGGAAGCACACTGGCGTCGGCGTAGCCGCTGGCCGGGGGCATCGTGATGCACACTCGCGCCCGATGAGCGCACGGATCGGGATCAACGGTTTCGGTCGCATGGGGCGCTTGGCCCTGCGCGCCGCCTGGGGCTGGCCGGACCTCGCGTTCACCCACGTCAACGAGCTGCATGGCGATGCGGCAACCGCCGCCCACCTGCTGACGTTTGACTCGATCCATGGTCGCTGGTCCGAGGACGTTCACGGCGGCGGCGAGGTGCTCACGGTCAACGGGGTGGCGATCGGCTACAGCAGCCATGCGGAGCCCGGCGATGTGCCCTGGGGCGAGCTCGGCGTCGAGGTCGTTCTCGAATGCTCTGGCAGGTTCCGCACGCCGCAGCTGCTCAACGCGTACTTCCGGCAGGGCGTGCGCAAGGTCATCGTCGCAGCGCCGGTCAAAGACGGGGCGCTCAACCTGGTGGTCGGCGTCAACGACCACATCTACGACCCCCAGAGCCACGACCTGTTGACGGCGGCGTCCTGCACGACCAACTGCCTCGCTCCGGTCGTGAAGGTGATCCACGAGTCAATCGGCATCCGGCACGGGCAGATCACGACCCTGCATGACATGACCAACACGCAGACGCTCATCGATTCCCCGCACAAGGACCTGCGCAGGGCGCGCGCAGCGAGCGCCTCGCTGATCCCCACCACGACGGGGTCGGCGACCGCGATCGGGCTCATCTTCCCGGAGCTCGAAGGCAAACTGAACGGCCTAGCGGTGCGGGTGCCGCTGCTCAACGCCTCGCTCACCGACTGCGTGTTCGAGGTCGCCCGGCCGACGACGGTCGAGGAGGTCAACGGCCTGCTCGAAGCCGCCGCGGAGGGACCGCTGGAGGGGATCCTCGGATTCGAGCGACGGCCCCTTGTTTCCGTCGACTTCAAGGACGACCCGCGCTCGGGGATCGTCGACGCCCCCTCGACCATGGTCACTGACGGGACTCAGGTGAAGATCCTCGCCTGGTACGACAACGAGTGGGGCTACGCAAACCGGCTCGTCGAGCTCGGGCGGGCGGTCGCGAGGACGCTTCCCGAACCCGAGCCCACAGTTGGCTCCTCGAGGGCAGATGGGTAGCAGCACGGGAGCCGCTGTCGCGGGCGCCGCGCAAGAGCGGCGGCAAGAAATGCGCAACTACGTGCTTGTGACGGGTGCGTATTGGACGGACACACTCGTCGATGGGGCGATCCGGACGCTGGTCCTCTTCTATTTCGACCAGCTTGGCTACACGCCGCTCGAGGTTGCCTCGCTGTTCGTCTTCTACGAGATAGCAGGCATAGTCACGAACCTGGTCGGGGGCTGGCTCGCGTCCCGCCTCGGCTTGAAGATCACGCTCTTCATGGGCCTCGCGATCCAGGTCACGGCGCTCTGCATGCTCGGCTTTGCCCCGGCGTCGCTGCTCGTCGTTCCCTACGTGATGGCCTCCCAAGCGCTGTCGGGCGTCGCCAAGGACCTCAACAAGATGAGCTCCAAGAGCGCGGTCAAGCTGGTCGTGCCCGAGGGCGACCAATCCTCGCTCTACCGCTGGGTTGCGATCCTGACTGGCTCGAAGAACGCCCTGAAGGGAGTCGGCTTCTTCCTCGGCGGCCTGCTGCTGACGTTGCTCGGATTTCAGACCGCCGCGTTGGCGCTCGCGGCGCTCGTGCTCACCGCCCTTGTCGTGACCTCCACCTCGATCCGCGGCCACCTCGGCCGCCCCGACAGGACCGCAAAGTTCAAGCACATGTTCTCCAACGACCGCGCGGTCAACATCCTCGCCGCCGCTCGCATATTTCTGTTCGCCGCCCGCGACGTGTGGTTCGTCGTCGGCCTGCCGTTCTTCCTCTACGCCGAGCTGGGCTGGAGCTTCTGGGCGGTCGGCTTCCTCCTTGCGGTGTGGGTGATCGGGTACGGGGGGGTCCAAGCCGCCGCGCCGCGCTTCGTGCGCCGTCGTGGCCATGGCCCGGGCGGCGAGCCCGACGGCAGGACCGCTGTCTGGCTTGCGCTCGGCGTGGCGCTATGCCCCGCAGCGATGGCTATAGCCCTCAACGCAGGCGTCAACCCGACGATCGCGATCGTCGGCGGCCTCATCCCGTTCGGGGTGGCGTTCGCGATGAACTCTGCGGTTCACTCCTACCTCATCCTCGCCTACGCCGACAACGACAAGGTGGCGATGAGCGTCGGCTTCTACTACATGGCCAACGCCTTTGGGCGCCTCGCCGGGACCGTCCTCTCAGGCCTGCTCTATCAGTGGCACGGACTCACCGCCTGCCTGTGGGTGTCGGCTGGGTTCCTGCTGGCAGCCGGCCTGCTCTCACTTCTCCTGCCGACCGAGGTAGCGCGGGGCACGCGCCCAACGCAGGTATCGCAGATAGCCTAGGCAGGCGAGCCGCGGGCGCGGCGAGCGACGCGCCCGACAAGGCTCAGCCTCCGACAGTCACAAAGAACTCCCGCGCGGTCAGGACCGGCAGCTCGGAGGTATGTGCGAGGAGGTGCCGGTCGCCCGAGACGAGCACCGCTCGCTCCGCCTCCGCGAGGGCGAGCAGATAGTCGTCACCGGGATCCTCGGATCGCGAAGTCGGAGGTTCGGCGGGATCGTCAACGAGGATCGCTTCGCGCCCAAGCCAGTCGATCAACGCCGTGGTCTGCTCAGCCTTGATCCGTTCCGCCAGCTTCGGATAGGCAAGAGCTCGCTCCAACTCCTTCAGCAGTAGGGGGGAGACGATCAGATCGAAGCGGCCCTCGAGCCAGGCGCGGAGGACTTTCGCCGGAGTGCCGTCACGCGAGAGGAGCGCCGAGATGATGACGTTCGGATCGAGGATTGCCCGCACGTCTCAGCGACGCTTGCTGCGTGACCTGCCCGGCCTGGTCTGGTGCTGTGCCTCTATTGCCAGCTTCGACGCATCCTTCTCAGACATCTCGCTCCGCGACCAGAGCTCATCGAGCAGGTTGACGCCGAGATCCCGCCGAAGAGCCTCCTCGATCACCTCGCTCTCGCGCTTGCCACCACGGGCGGCCCGGTGCTTGACGGCGCGGAGGACCTCGTCGTCAATCGTCAGGGTGGTTCGGACCTTTGCCATAACGGCACCTTAGCATCATGATGCGCCTTTGCCTGGGGGCCGAAAGGTCGCTGGTTCAAATCCAGTCGCCCCGACTTTTGCCTGGTAATCAGGATGTTTTGTAGTTGGGATCCGCTATGGGCACCGCTTATCGCCTCGGCTGGGCGATTATTTTCCAGGCACGAAGCCCCCAGCCGAATGCAGGCGAGGTTCCATCTGAGGGCCCAAATGCCGATCCGCCTGCTCGGCGGCTGGGCCGACGCTCGATAGCCTCGCCACCCGATCCCTGATCTGGGAGGCCGGCTTACTTCTTTCCCTTGGAGAGCCGCTCTAGCTGCTTTCCGAAGGCGGCATCGACCTCGTCGGACATCGTCATCTGGTAGATGCCCATCAGCGCCTGCGACGAGAGCGGGCGCAGCTGATCTAGCGAAGCCCTGACCTCGGGCCAGCGGTCCTCCGGATAGCCGGCCTCCTCGAACGGCTTCCAGACGTCCTCGAGAAATAGGCGGACGAACTCCCGTGCGACCGCTTTGCAGCGGTCCTGGACCTTGGAGAGGACGGCGAGCGCGTGATCGAGCGGGACTCCCTGAGCGAGCACGCCCTCGGCTGCATCGAGCAGTGAGGGCACCCGCGCCTCGAAGCGGTCATCGCCGATCGGCACCAGCGCCCCCGATGCGATTCCCTGCTTCAGGGCCTCGTCATCCTCGGTGCTGAATCGCTCCGCGAGCTCCTCGCGGGTGAAGGCCTGCGGCTCCTCGGTCTCGAACGAGGCACCCAGCGCCCGCTTGAATGAGAGGAACTGCTCGGCCGGACCCGGGCTTTGCTCGAGCAGGCGCTCGATCCCCTTGAGGTTGAAGCCCTCTGACTGGAGCTCCTGGATCAGGCGGAGCCTGGTGACGTGCTCGGGGCCGTAGTAGCCGACGCGGTCGCGGACCTCGGGGGCTGGAAGCAGGCCCCTGGCGCGGTGGGACCGGATGTTGCGCACTGTCATCCCCGTCTGGGCGGAGAGCTCCTCGATCGTGAGCGCGTTGTCCACCGGCGCCTCACGCTCCTCCGTCGCCATGTGTGCAGGTTATCACTTAGCGACGTCTCGGCCAACAACGTGACGGCAAATGATGTTACGTTTTTCGACGAGACGAGTACCTGTGGCAACCACGCACGACCAACGAGGAGAGACAGTGAGCCCCACCGCAACCACTCAATCCCCCACCGCCCCGCCGCGCTCGCGGCGCCTCGGACAGAGGCTGCTCGGATCCGGATTCCTCGACCTCCTCGCGGGCCCCCCCGGCATCGACGGTTACCTCGAGCAGGTCCGCCCGACCTGGGCGGTGCGTGACTGTCGGGCCGAGGTGACTTCGATCCACCGCCAAACCCGCGACAGCGTCACTCTCGGTCTCCGCGCCAATCTCGCCTGGGAGGGCTTCCGGGCAGGCCAGTTCGTCGCGGTATCGGTCGAGATCGACGGCGCCTGGCGCAGCCGCTGCTATTCCCCCGCCTCCACGGCCGGGACGGGGCGCGACCTCGAGATCACGATCAAGGCACACCCCGAGGGCCTGGTCTCCAACTTCCTCGTCGAGAGTGCCCGGCCGGGGATGGTCCTCGGGCTCACCCAGGCCGACGGCGACTTCGTGCTCCCCGATCCGCGGCCCGAGCGCCTTCTCCTGATCAGCGGCGGGAGCGGGATCACCCCGGTCATGTCGATGCTTCGAACGCTCTGCGCCGAGGGCCACTCCGGACCGGTGTCCTTTCTTCACTATGCGCCCGATTCGGTTCGCGCGATCTACCGGGACGAGCTCAAGCGCATCGTGCTCGAGCATCCGGGTATCCGCTTGGCCCGGTCCTACACCCGCGCTTCCGGTGAGGGGGAGCTCGACGGGCATTTTGACCTGAGCCACGCCCGCCGCCTCGAGCCGGAGCTCACACGCGTAGAGGCCTTCGCCTGCGGACCGCCGGCACTCCTCGATGCCGTCAGGAAAGCGTGGGCGGACGCCGGCGCCGAAGACCGCCTCCACATCGAGAGCTTCGTCCCGCCGACCCTCGCGCCGGCGAGCGCCGGTCCAGATGGGGAGATCAACTTCGCCGCCTCCGGCGTGCGGGCAGAGAACAGCGGCGGCCCTGTCCTCGAGCAGGCCGAGGCCGCCGGGCTGAGCCCGGAGTTCGGGTGCCGGATGGGCATCTGCCACACCTGCTCCTGCCGCAAGACGGCGGGGACCGTGAAGAACCTCTCGACCGGCGAGGTCTCCACCACCGACGAAGAGGAGATCCAGATCTGCGTCTCCGCTCCCGTCGGCGACGTGGTCGTCCAGCTTTGAGCACGAACTTCAAACCCGAAAACCACTTCACGAAAGGAAAAACGATGAGCACAGCGACAGCAATCCCCGAAACAGCGAGTGCAACCGAGGCGGCGGTCGACCGGACCGGCGAGATCAGCCTCACGCCTGAGCAACTCGACGCCTTCGGCGCCGAGCTCGATGCGATCCGCGAGCGCGTGATCTCCGACCGCGGCGCCGCCGACGTCGCCTACATGAAGCGAGTGATCAAGGTCCAGCGCGGGCTCGAGGTGGGCGGCCGGGCGCTTCTTTGGGCCGGCTTCTTCCCTCCCGCCTGGCTCGCCGGAACGGCGGCGCTCTCGGTCTCGAAGATCCTCGACAACATGGAGATCGGCCACAACGTCATGCACGGCCAGTTCGACTGGACCAACGACCCGAAGCTCTCGAGCAAGGGGTTCGAGTGGGACACGGCGTGCCCCGGCGATCAGTGGCGCCACTCCCACAACTACATGCACCACACCCACACCAACATCGTCGGCAAGGACCGCGACATCGGCTACGGGATCCTGCGCATGTCCGAGGACCAGGAGTGGCGGCCCTACTACCTGGGCAACCCGGTCTACGCGACGCTGCTCGCGACCTTCTTCCAGTACGGGGTCGCACTGCACGACGTCGAGATCGAGCGCGTCGCTTCCGGCGCGGCGACGCTGAAGGAGAAGCGCGACATCCTCAGGGGCATCTGGCACAAGGTCCGCCGCCAGACGCTGAAGGACTACGTCCTGTTCCCGGCACTGTCCGGGCCCGGGTTCCTGTTCACCCTGGCGGGTAACGCGACCGCCAACCTGACCCGCAACCTGTGGTCCTTCACGATCATCTTCTGCGGCCACTTCCCTGACGGCACGCAGGAGTTCTCCGAGGAGGAGACCGCCGACGAGACTCGCGGTGAGTGGTACTTCCGCCAGATTCTAGGCTCGGCGAACCTCGAGGGGGGCAAGCTCTTTCACATCATGTCGGGCAACCTCAGCCACCAGATCGAGCACCACCTCTTCCCCGACCTGCCGGCGAACCGCTACGCCGAGATCTCGGTCGAGGTGCGCGAGATCTGCGAGCGCTACGGGATTCCGTACAACACGGGCCCTTTGACCAAGCAGTTCGGAAGCGTCGTCCGGAAGATTTGTCGGCTCGCGCTGCCGGGCCGAGATGCGGGCTCAGCCCAGCCCGCCGAACCCGACGACGATCGCCTGCCGGTCGCGGCATAGGGCCCGACCTCGGGCGGCTGTAGCAAGGGATTGCCGACTCATGCGAGCGTCCCATTCGAGGGCCCAATCTGCACGAAACTCAGGGCAACTCAGCCCCGCTGGGACCGCATGGGAATGCGTAAACCGAACTAGGCGGGATCTCGATCCACGAATAGCGCATTCGGCTGGGGGCCGAAAGGTCGCTGGTTCAAATCCAGTCGCCCCGACTTATTCAGTTGGGCCGTCAGGCGCGGAACGGCGAATTGTCATGCCGCATTGCCCCGCACGACGTTGCATGGCGCCCGCCGAGTCAGACACATGGACTCGGTGTGCCAGACACACGGGCTCTTGCCTGGTTCCAATTCGCTCTACCCCGGAGAAGGCGCCCCGGACCAGGTGGTTAGCGCGTCGGCGAGCCCCGAATGGGTGAGGTCTCCCACCCAGCTGACATATCCGTCGGACCGGATCAACACGGCGCTGGGAGCAGGGACCGCGCCAAGCACCGGAAGCTCCCACGGGCCAGCGTATTTGGCGTCGACCAAATTGACCCGATCGGCCCATCGAGCGATGTCGAAGCCACCGGGCTCACCGAGATTGAGTAGTACCGGCCGGGCGTTGTGCAGCAGCTCGAAGACCCGCAGCGGACCGTCGGCGCCGACCAGGTCGAGATCTGGCATGCGGCGTCCGAGCAGCGGGTGTCCCTCGCCGAGGTCGTAATGGATGTCCAGACCGGAGATCATCGCGGCGAAGCGCCTGCGAGGCTCGTCCGCTTCGAGTAGGTCGGCGATGGTCTCGCGCAGGGCCTCCGTGCGTTCGCCTGGCCGGCGGAGAGCGACGTGCGCCATCGTGGTGCGCAGCACGCGGGCAGCGACCGGGTGACGCTCAGCGTGGTACGTGTCCAGGCGGGTGTCCGCCGACGTCCCGTTGACCGCCTGGGCCAGCTTCCAGCCCAGATTGACCGCATCCTGCACGCCCGTGTTGAGTCCCTGTCCACCGTCTGGGGCGTGCACGTGTGCGGCGTCACCGGCCAACAGGACCCTTCCCTTCCGGTAGGTCGCAGCCTGCCGCGTCATGTCGGTGAACCTGGAGATCGACGTAGGGCTGTGGACTCCGTAGTCGGTCCCGTACACGGCGATGAGCCCCTCGCTGAGATCGCGCAGGGTGGGCTCGCTCGCGGTTCCGACGCTCGGCTCGGTCAGCATGACCCGCACCGGTCCACTATCCGCGTAGACGATCTCGCCGTCGCGGATTTCGTACTCCACCCTGCCGAGGCCATGGGTGCCGAGAGCGTCGTGGCGCATGCCCAGTTCCGGCTCCTCGGCCATTTCGACCTCGGCGATCAGGTTGCTCGTCGTCGGATCCCAGCCGGGGAACTCGATGCCGGCTGCCCTGCGAACCAGGCTGCGTCCTCCGTCACAGCCGACGAGGTATGTCGCCCGCAGCGACTCGCGTTCGGATAGCTCGACGTCGACGCCGGTTTCATCCTGTGCGAATCCCGTCACCTCCCGTCCGCGGTAAAACGTCACCGCCAACTCGTCGACCCAACCGGCCAAGATGCGCTCGATGTGCTTCTGCCAGAGCCCGAGCGAGTAGGGATGCCGGGTGGGAAAGTCGCTGATGTCCAAACGGACCCCGGCGAACTGCCCGACCTGGGCCACCTGTCCCTCCGCGAGGAACCGATCGGCGATTCCGCGCTGATCCAGGATCTCGATGCTGCGTGAGTGCAGACCACCCGCGCGCGAGCCGGGAAGGTCCTGGCTGGAGCGCCGCTCGACGATCGCTACGTCGGTGCCCGCCAACGCCAACTCGCCCGCCAGCATCAGCCCTGTCGGGCCGCCTCCGGCGATCACCACTGCATGCTCAGCCGCGGTCAAGACGCCGGGCGGTAAGTGAGCAGCACCACCCCGGAGTCGAACCGCTTTACGTCGTCGAGCTCGAGCCGCACCGTTCCCCGGTCGCCGAGCACGTGGACGTTGCCGTCCCCCCAGACGAGCGGGTTGAGGTAGACCTCGAGCTCGTCGATCAGGCCCTTCTCCGCCAGGGCGTACGCGAACTCGCCGCTCCCGTGCATGAACAGGTCACCGCCGACCTCGTCCTTCAGCTTCGGGATCGAGTTCTCGATGCTGCCCTCGAGCAAGGTCGCGTTCCACTCGAGGTCGCCCGAGAGGTTCCTCGACCCGACGTACTTCGGCATCGCGTTGACCATGTCCGCCCATTTGCCCGACTGGCTCGGCCAGTACCCAGCCAGCCCCTCGTAGGTCTGGCGGCCGAGCACCAGGCCGGCGGATCTCGCCTGGCGCTCGAACGAGTAGTCGCCGTGGTCTCCGTCTGGCTGCACCCATTCGCCGACGGGGTCTATGACGCCGTCGACGGTGGCCTGCGTTGTCGCGATCAGCTTTCCCATCTCGATTCTCCTTTCGGTTTGGTGCTCCCGAGCCCGCTGTTCGGTGTCGTTTGGCCCGGCGATGAACCCGTCGAAGGACTTGGACTGCTCCTTCGGCGACACGATAGGAGCAGCGCGACACATGAAGTGGTATTGAGGGTGTCCTTCAACTCAGGATGGCCACGGAGGAGAACGTGTGATGGCGAAAACACGCAAGGCAAATTCGGCCCGGAAGCCGCCTGTGCCATCGGATAGCCACGCCGAGATCGAGGATTTGATCCGGCGCGTGATGCCGGATCTGCATCCCATCGTCAAGCGGCTAGACGAAATGATCCGGGAGACAATCGATGGCCTTCAATACGCCGTCAAGTGGAAGAAGGCCTACTACGGGCTGCCAGAACTCGGGTGGATTATCGAGATGGTCGCGTACGACGTCTCCGTGAATGTCGTCTTCTTCGGCGGCGCGGAATTCGACCCTCCGGCGCCGCTCGGAACTACCGGACGGGTCCGCTACGTCAAGGTGAGGACACTGGAGGAGGCGCAGGGACCGGAGATGCACAAGTGGATCGAGCAAGCAGGGCGCCTGGCAGGGTGGAAGTAAGCGCTCCGCGGCCATGCCTGCCAGGATCGCCTGCCTCGCCTTGGTGAGAGGGACCCGGGCCGGCGATTAGCAGCTGCACCGCCGGCGACCCCGACGTGGCAGTCGGCGCTTCTTCCAAGCTACGAGCTGTAGCTGAGCTCTCCGCGAGGCGTTGCTCCTTCGCGCGAGAGCCAACCGTGGTGTCGCGCTTCCCCGGCTGACTCAGATCCGCTAGACCAATGCAACGACATGGCTGCTTTCCGCGAAGCTCGGTGGTACGAGGTGCGCCCCGCCGCCAACCGCAAGCCGGCGACCTACCGTTGCCCGTTTTGCGGCGATCTGCTGCCAGCCTTGAGTGATCACATGCTGGTGCTGCCCGATGGAGAGCCGTCGCGCCGCCGCCACGCACACAAAAAGTGCGTCATGAACGCTCGACGCGACGGCCGCCTGCAGCTTCGTGAGGAGATTGAGCCACGTCGCCCCGGACTGTTGTCTCGTCTGCTCGGTCGCTGAAGGCGAGCAACGCTCAGAGCAGCTTTCGCTTCGCGCGACCTCGAGCAGCTCGAACCGCGCCGAGCCGAATACCTGTGCCCAATCCGCCGTCCCAGCCTCCGGCAACAGTTCGGGACGCCCGCATCGTCAAAGCGGCTCGCCACCGGCCCGCTACCCTGGCTCTGTGAGCAGCCAGCGAGTGCCCGGTGGGGTCGTTCACAGATTGCCCAAAGACCTGCGCAAGGCGCTGATCGCCAACGCCACGGCACTTGATGCCTGGAAGGACATCACGCCATTGGCCCGTAACGAGTTCATCTGCTGGGTCGAGGACGCCAAGCAGGAGACGACCCGAGAACGCCGCATTCGTCGGACCCAGGAGGAGCTGGAGGAAGGCCAGCGCCGGCCCTGCTGCTGGCCGGGATGCAAGCACCGCGAGCGCACCGGCAGGTAGCGACCGAAGAGCCCATCCTTGGCCCGCGAGTCTCACCCGCTTTCCTCGAGTGCGGCGGCGAGCGCGAACGGGTTCCCTCGGAATCACGACAGATCGGCCCATCGCTCGCCCGGATGGACGATCGAGCCGCCGAGCTCGCGGACGCACTCGAGCGTCGCGGGCAGGTCGGCGACCGTGAAGTAGGGAAGCGACGCGGTATCGCCTGGACCCGGGCCGCGCTCGTGGACGCCAAGGCGAAGGCCGTCGTCGTCAATCTCCCATCCCGATCCCGCCTCGCAGGGCCCGCGCCGACAGCTCGGCGCCGAGCACCCCGCGCCAGAAGCGACGGGCGCGATCGGGGTCGTCGGCCGGGAACTCGATCAGCGGAGAGGGCATGAACCTCAGTATCGGCGATCCGGTGCGAGCGCGGGGCCGAAGATCGCTGATTTGAGATCCCGACCGCTCGCCTACCCGCCCTTCGCCGGCAGGTTCAGCGTCTCGCTCTCCGGAACCCCCTCGCTGAGCTCCCTCTGCCGCTCTATCTCCGCATCGAGCTCGGCTCCGAAGAGCAGCGCGATGCTGGTGAGCCAGAGCCACGCCAGCAGCACGATCGCGCCGGCAAAAGCCCCGTAAAGGGCGCCCACGTTGGCGACCTGGGAGATGTAGAGCGAGAACCCGACCGATGCGATCAGCCAGACGAGCACCCCCAGAATGCCCCGGGGGTGACCCAGCGAAATGACCGCTGCTCGACGTCGGGCGTGACGTAGTAGATCAGCGCGAAGATCAGCATCGTGACCGCCAGGGCTCCGGGCCAGCGGGCGACGCTCCATATCGATGCGGCCGTCGGTCCGAGGCCGATGAAGCCGAAGAGGTCGGAGGCGAACTGACCGCCGACGAAGATCATCGTCAGGCTCGCCAGCACCAAACCCATGAGCACGAATGTGAAGACGATGTCGGTCGATTTGCGGCGCAGGAAGCTGCGTCCACCTCCATCGATCTCGAAGACCACGTTCAAGGCGCGACGGCAGCCTCGAGCACACCGGTCGTGCCGTAGAGGGTGAGCGCGATGCAGAGGCGAAGGCGGTCGCGGCCGTTCCCTTGTGCCCGAGAGCCTGGCGCAGCGAGCTGTTCAGGGGCACGAGGGCAGAGTGGGGACGACGTCGCGGAGGTAGTCGACGATCGCGTTGTAGGTGCTCGGGTATTGACCGATTAGACCGAGCAGGGAGAGGCCGAGCAGGCACACCCGACTTGTACCCGCCCGCCGGTGGTTCGGATCGGTGCTCCTCCCGGCCTGCGCCAAGCCTCAGTGCCCCGGCCCCGACTCGCAGCCATATGAGCGCCCGACGCCGGGGCCGCCGTCGCAGAAGTCGTGCCCCGGACCGCCGTAGAGCTTCCCCCGCCCGGAGCCCTCGTAGAGCCGATCGTTGCCGGGCCCCCCGTGGCAGCCGTCGTTGCCGGGGCCCATACGGCAGACGTCCCTGCCGGGCCCGCCCCAGCAGCCGTCGCTGCCGGTCCCGCCCTTGCAGAAGTCATTCGCCGCGCCCGCCGACGCAGTCGGTGTTGCGCGGGCCGGTGATGCAGACGTCGTCACCGCCACCGCCGACGCAGCGGTTGCGACGCGCCCCCTGCGGATAGCAGGTGTCGGGCTCGCCGTTGCCGATGAACTTGTCCGAGCCATTGCCGAGGTAGGCGATGACCGGCACCGGCATCCGGTCGAGGATCTCGACCTTGTCGCCGGAGCGGCCCATCTCGATCAGGATCGAGTCTGACCCCGTCGAGGGAGCAGTCGGCGGAGGTACGCGCCCTCGTGAACCGGCAGCCCGTCGGAGCCGAGGGGCTCATGTAGCCGTTGACCGCGATGTTGGCTCCCGTTCAGGCTCAGGCGCAGGTGCGACCCGGACTGCGCGCCGCGGATGACGATCTGACCGGCCGGTGAGGCGACGCCGGGCAGCATGAGCAGCGCCAAGCCGGCGAGCGCCAGCGCGAGCAGGCTGGCGCGACGCGTCGGGCTTTGGCTCTCGGTCCGCTTTTCGGCGGTCTGTCCTCTATCTGGCGAGCTCATCGCGTGCTGAACCCATCGGAACCCCGAGAATCACCTTAGGGATCGGTGCAGGCAGGAGGTCGAACTTTTGGCCAAGCTCCCGGCGCCGGGCATCCACGCCTCCGGGCATCCACCCTCAGTGACCGAGCGCACACCAGCCGAGCCGCTTGATTTGCCAAGATCGGTAGGCGGCGTGAGTGGGAGCGTTACCCGCCGCGATGAGTTTCCCGCCGCCTCACGGTCCTAGTTGTGATCCCTGACGAGGAGGCCGAACGACGTGACCGCCGAGAACGCGACAGCCGACCCGACTACCCGCCCGGACGACCGGCGCTGGCTGGCGCTGTACGTCCTCTGCGGCGGCCTGCTGATGATCGTCCTCGACGCGACGATCGTCAACGTCGCCCTGCCGACGATCAAGGACGACCTCGGCTTCTCGCAATCCAACCTCGCCTGGGTCGTCAACGCCTACCTGATCGCCTTCGGCGGGCTGCTGCTGCTCGCCGGGCGGCTCGGCGACCTGATCGGACAGCGCCGCATCTTCCTGATCGGCCTCAGCATCTTCACCAGCGCCTCGCTGCTCTGCGCGCTCTCGCAGAGCCAGGCGATGCTGATCGCGGCTCGCTTCGTGCAGGGCGCCGGCGGTGCGATCGGCTCGGCGGTGATCCTGGGGATGATCGTGATCATGTTCCCCGAGCCGCGCGAGCAGGCGAAGGCGATCGGCGTGTTCAGCTTCATCGCCTCGGCCGGGGCATCGATCGGGCTGCTCGCCGGGGGCGTGATCACCGAGGCGATCAGCTGGCACTGGATCTTCGCCGTCAACGTCCCGATCGGAATCGCGATCGCCGTGCTCGCCCGCAGGCTGGTCGAGAACCGGGAGGGCATCGGCCTCGACAAGGGTGCCGACGTGCCCGGAGCGGCCCTGCTCACCGGCGGCCTGATGCTCGGCGTCTACACGCTTCTCGAGGCCGGAGAGAAGGGCTGGGGATCCCTGCACACGATCGGGCTCGGCGGCCTGGCGGTCTGCCTGCTCGCCGCCTTCGGTGCCCGCCAGGCGCGGATCGAGAACCCGCTGATGCCGCTGCGCCTGTTCCGCTCCCGTAACGTGACCGGCGCCAACGCCGTGATGGGATTGCTGGTGGTCGGCTTCTTCGGGATGTTCTTCCTCGGCGCCCTCTACATGCAGGGCATCCTCGGCTACTCCCCGCTTGGCGTCGGCTTCGCGTTTCTGCCCTCCTGCCTGGTGATGGGGACGCTCTCGCTCGGCTATGCGGAGAAGCTGATCATCGGGATCGGCGCCCGCACGGCGCTGATCGCGGGGCTGATCCTCTGTGGGATCGGACTGCTTCTGTTCGCCCGCACCCCGGTGGACGGCAACTACCTCACCGACCTGTTCCCGGTCATGCTGCTGCTCGGCGCCGGGGCCGGAACCTGCTTCCCGGCGATGATGACGCTGGCGATGTCGGGTGCCACCCAGAGCGACGCCGGGCTCGCCTCTGGCCTCGTCAACACGACCACCCAGGTGGGCGGCGCGGTCGGCCTCGCGGTCCTGGCGACGGTCGCCTCGGAGCGCACCGCCGCCCTCGCGGGCAGCGAGTCCCACGCGGCGGCTCTCAACTCCGGCTATCACCTCGCCTACCTGATCGGCGCCGCGGCGATCGCGGTCGCAGTCCTGGTCGCCGTGGTCGTCGTCCGCCAACCCGACCTCGCCGAGGCCCGTGCGGACGCGCAAACCGGTGAGCCCGGCGGCGCCGGCGAGCGGTCGCGCGAGCCTGCCTATTCCGAAGTTGCCTGAGCGCCTCGATCCGACCTGCCATAGCGCTTCAGCTCGACGAAAAATGACGATGGCGCGACGCCGCCGGCTGCGCTAGGTTTGCGCCGATTCGCGGGGGTCCCGGGCTGGGAAGCCAGCTCAGCCAGTAGAAGCAGAAAGGAAGCCCACCTTGATGAAAGCCTCTCGATTCAGAGTCAGCACGGCCGTGATCTCGTCCGCCACTGTCGCGGCGTTCGGACTGTCGATCTTCACGCCGGCGCTTTCGGCGCAGAACGTCACCCCCCCGCCGGGCGCGTCGGTCGCCACGGTGAAGATCAAGGGAGGACACAAGGGCCTTCGCTTCGTGGCCCCGAAGACAGTGGTCGCTGGCAGCTACCTGACGGATCGTCAACAAGACCAATCCGCATCAGGTCGGTCCGCACACCTTCTCGCTGATCACGAAGTCGTCGGTCCCGAAGACCAAGCGGGCCAGGAACCTCTGCTTCACGTCCGGTCACATCTGCAAGGCGATCGCCAAGTGGCACGGAGCGAAGGGCAACGGTCCGCCGACCGAGAACCCGGCCGAGGCGGGACAGCCAGGATGGGACACCGAGGGCAGCAAGAAGGCCAAGGGCGACTCCTGGTACACCGGGAACAAGCCCGGCACGGAGATCACCCAGCAGCTGTCCGTCGACGCCTCAACCGGCTCGAAGAGGATCCACTTCGTGTGCGCGATCCATCCCTGGATGCATGGATCGATCACCGTGGTGCCGCCGACGCCAGGTGCCTGACCCAGAGCTGCGCCCGACCAGGCCCGCCGGGGACCCGGCGGGCCTGGGACGGCGATCCTTCCTCGGAATTCTCGGGGGAGGGATTCTGGCGCTGCTGCTGCCGTCGAAGCTGCGCCCGAGTGGGCTGTCGCGGCTCAACGCCCGGGGCCGGCGGGCCCTCGCGGCCGAGTCGTTCGCGAGCCGGCTGCCGGTCCCGCGCGAGCTGCGCAGCGCCCACATCTCGATCCCGATCAAGGAGGCGGAGGTGCAGATCCTGCCCGGCCCCAAGACGAAGCTCTGGACCTTCGGGGGCACGTTTCCAGGCCCGACGATCAGGCGCCGTTCGGGGCAGCGCACCAAGGTCACGTTTGAGCACCGGCTTCCGGCTCGGGCCGAGGAGCTCACGATCCACCTGCACGGAGGCCACAATCCGTCACGCTTCGACGGCCAGCCCGGTGGGCTGACCAAGCTCCACCAGCGGTCCGCCTACTGCAAGATCCCCCAGGGCCTGCCCGAAAGAAAGACGGGGAACGACCTCCTCATCAAGCCCGGCGCCAGCAGGACCTACGTCTATGACCTGCGGGAGGACGGGGCGCCCGAGCGGGCTTCGTTCGAGTGGTACCACGACCACAGGCTCGACCGGGTGGCGAGGAACGTCTGGCACGGGCTGGCGGGGATGTGGATCCTCGACGACCACTTCGACCGGGCGCTGCCCCTGCCGAAAGGAGAGCGGGACATCCCGCTCCTGGTCGCCGACCGCTCCTTCGATCGTGACAACCAGCTGACCGACCCATTCAAGGGCCGCCGCCCGCCCCACGACGGGGTCGTGGGCCGATACGTGCTCGTCAACGGCGCCTACCTTCCGCATCACAACGTCGCCGGCCAGCGCTACCGGCTGCGGCTTCTCAACGTCTCGAACTTCCGCGCCTACGACTTCGCGCTCTCCAACGGGGAGCCGATGCTTCAAATCGCCAGCGACAGTGGCCTGATGCCGAAGCCGATACGGCGGAACTCGGTCCTACTGGGGCCGGCAGAGCGCGCCGAGGTCGTCGTCGACTTCGCGGGCGCAGCGGGCGACACAGTCGAGCTGCGCAGCCGCCCGCGCCATGGCCGCCACCGCGCCAGGGGGATTCCGGTCTTCGACGGCCCGCTGATGCAGTTCCGCGTCGGTGCGCGGGTGCGGGATGCGACCCGGGTTCCCCACCGGCTGCGCCCGCTTCCCAAGTGGACCAACCACGTTTCCAAACAGGTCGACCGCACCTGGGAGATCACGATCGGCGGCGGCTTCAGGACGACTTGGCTGATCAACGGCAGGACCTTCAACCCGGCCCGTGCCGACGCCTTTCCGGTCCTCAATACGACCGAGACCTGGGAGCTGATCAACCGCACCAGCGTCAGCCACATGATGCACATCCACCACAGCGACTGGTACATGCTCTCGCGCAACGGGCACCGCCCGAAGCCCTGGGAGGACTGTCTGAAGGAGACCTTCCTGCTCGAGCCGCACGACCGGATCGTCATCGCCGGGCATTTCAGCGATCACCTCGGCAAGTTCGTGATCCACTGCCACATGCTCGACCACGAGGACCACGGACTGATGACCCAGTTCGAGGTCGTGCGTACCGCCGCTCAGCAGCCGCCCGGCGACGAGGTCAGGATGCGCCGCGAGGGCACTATCTCCAGCTGAGGCCGAGCGTCCGCGCCTGAGGCCGAAACAGGTACCTGAAAAGCGGGTATGCGAATCGCCGCCGATCGAAGGCAGTGGTCACGTTATTGGCTACAGTCAATTACGGCGAGCAGTCGGATCATGCACCCAGACGAACGTACCGTCACCGAACCTGAGCCATCCCCCCCTGCTCCGGAGGTTGACCGCCGCCGGACGCTCGAAGACGAAGTCGTGGCGACGCTCGAGCGTCGCCATCGCAACGGCGAGCCGCATGTGCGGCGCAGCGATCGAGATGCCTTCCTGGTGATCGAGAAAAGGCGCCGGGCACTCTCCGCTCGCCTGCACGGCTCCGATCGGCTGCGCCGCGATCGCTACCGCGACCTGCTTCTCGTCACCTACTTGATCCAGCTCGAGTACGGACATCTCGCCGGGCGCGTGCGGCGCAGCGAGAAGCTTCCCTCCCTGACCGCCGCGCCGACGACGCTCGGCAAGGACGTCCCCACCAAATGGGCGCAGCCTTGGGGGGTGGGGGCGATGTTCGAGCTGCGCGCGGCCTACGTCGGCTACTCGGGTCGGCGCGACCGCCTCGCCAGGCGGCTCTCACCGAAGGCCCGCAAGCGCGGCACGGATGCGGCACGCGAGACGATGAAGGGCATCCTCGACTCCGGCGGGCTCGAAGAGGTAAGGGGAGATTGGGACGCGGCCGCGGGCACGAGCCCAGCGACGTCAAAGGTCACAAGCCCCGGCCCGCACAAGGTCGCCGAGCGACCTGAGGCCCAGGGAAAGAAGCGGGTCAAGGCTCCTTTCAGGCCAGCCGCCGCGATGGCGAAGACAAGGGCCCTTACCGCGCAAAGGCCCAGGGCGCTGATTCCGCGGATCGCGGTGCTCGTCGCCCTTCTGCTGGTTCTGATCGGGGTCGCGATCCTCGCCGGCAAGGGTCGATCGCCCTCGCCAGGCGCGGTAAAGCAGGTCGGCGTCGCGGCGCCGGCGCGCTCGCTGCCCGGAATCGCTGAGCGGCCGCCCCCCAAGCATGTGGCTCGAAAGCGACCGGCGCACAAGGCCCGCAAGCACCCGAAGCCGCAACCTAACGCCGCGGCGCCGGTTACTCCTCCATCGCCGCCAAACGAGCAAGATTCAGGGCCGGTTTCGTCACCGCCTTCCACGCCGACCGTTCAACCGACGCCGGCGCCGACCCATACCTCAGCGCCCTCGAAGCCGAGCCCCCCGAAGACGACCTCCAGCCATGCCGGCTCAGGGGGATCGAAGTCGCCGTCCCCGGCGCCAGCGCCAGCGCCTGCTCCCGCGCCGGCGCCCGCCTCGCCGTGAGCCGACGATGAGACTCCGCCTCGCCATCACAATCGCTGTCCTCACCCTGGCGCTTGTCCTTGCGGCAAACGCCTCCGCCGCTCCGACGGCTCTAGCGCCGGTGGACGGTGCCGGTTTTCCCGCCGGTGGCAGCCAGATCGGGTTCAGCGCCCAGACGGCGGTCGTCGACCCGACTCCGCCGCCGGCCTACCTCGAGTTCCACATCTCGAAGGACAACGTCACCGACTCGAACGGAAGGCTGACGAACTTCTTCTACAACATCGGATCAGGAGGTCCCGACGCAAACCAGATCTACCAGGGCGCCACCGATCCGGATGCCTCCTGGCCAACCAAGCCACGAACCTATTGGTGGCAGGCCGTTGACCCGTACTGCACTCCGGTTCCGGCCACCGAGACCTGCGTGAGCGAGGTGCGCTCGCTCGTGATCACGCCCCTGCCCGCCGCCGCGGTGACCAACTCGAACCAGGTCGAGACCTTCCTCGGCAAGCGGCCGCGCCATCGCACCCACAGGCGCAAGGTCAAGTTCTCCTTCTCCTCCAACGTCACGGGAGCCACGTTTGAGTGCCTCTTCGCGAAGGGGTGGGCGAAATGCCGCTCGCCGCACGTCTTCCGGCATCTCCGCCGGGGTCGCTACAAGTTCGAGGTGCGGGCGGTAGTCAACGGCATCGAGGACCCGGATCCGCAGACCTGGTACTTCCGCGTCCTGCGGCATCGCCGTCACCACCACCACCACTGACCGGCGGCGAGCCCTGACCGGCCCGGCCGGGCCGAGACGAGGCTGACCCCCCCGCTCAGCTCGCCAGCTGCTCGAGCAGCCAGCCGGCGTGCCCGGTGAGGCGATCGATCGGAAAGCGGCGCGGATGCGTGAGCAGCAACTGCGCCGCCTCGTCGGCGACCGCGGAGAGCATCCGCGCGGTCAACTCGGGGTCTGGCGAAGCGTGTCGTGGTGAGGCCCACTGCTCCACCGAAGCGGCAAGCGCCGCGATCACCGCATCGCGCCCGCGCGTGATCCGGTCGCGCAGCAGCTGCGGGGCCCCTTCAGGCGGCATCAGCACCAACCGCCAGGTCACCGGGTCGGCCCGCACCACCTCCAGGTAGCCGGTCAGCGCCGCGAGAAGCGCCTGGCGCGGCTCCTTGCTGCGAACCTCGCCGGGGAGCACATCGGCAAGTTGGCGCAGGGCGCTCTCACCCTCGCGCTCGAGCATCGCCTCGAGCAGGCCGCCGAGGTCGCCGAAGTGCTGATAGACGATCGGACGGCTGATCCCGGCCCGCTGGGCGACCGCCTCGATGCTGACGCCGTGAAAACCCAGCTCCCCGACCACGGCCTTGGTCGCGTCGAGCAGCTGCTCGCGGCGCTGCTCGGCGCTCATCCGCACTCGTGTGTCCGACGTCACAGCCATCCGGGTCGACCCCAAGTTACGCTGACGTAGGTTACAGTAGCGTAACTTAACGAGAAGGAGGTGAGGATGTCCACGGCAATCGATCGCGAGCGGCACCCGACAACCGAATCGACCGTGCCAAGCGATTCGAGCCCCGACCGGTCCCGGATCCTCGACGTCGCGATCGTCGGCGGCGGCTTCTCGGGCCTCGGGATGGCGATTCGCCTCGAGCAGGAGGGGCGCCGCGACTACCTGGTGCTCGAGCGCGGCGACGACGTCGGCGGCACCTGGCAATTCAACACCTATCCCGGCTGCGCCTGCGACATCCCCTCGCACCTCTACTCGTTCTCCTTCGCTCCCAACCCCGACTGGAGCCAGACCTACTCCCGCCAGGCGGAGATCCGCGACTACCTGCAGCGCTGCGCGGATCGCTTCGGCGTCCGCGCGAAGATCCGTGTCGGCTGCGAGCTGACCGCTGCCAGCTGGGACGAGGCGGAGGGCTGCTGGGAGCTGACCACCTCCGAGGGCCCGCTTCGCGCCCGGGTCCTGATCTCGGCCACCGGACCGCTGTTCGAGCCGAAGATTCCGCAGCTGCCGGGACTCGACGACTTCCGCGGCGCCGTCTTTCACTCGGCGCGCTGGGACCACGACTACGACCTCACCGGCAAGCGCGTCGCGGTAATCGGCACCGGTGCGTCGGCGATCCAGCTCGTCCCCGAGATCCAGCCCGAGGTCGAGCGCCTGCACGTGTTTCAGCGCACCGCGCCGTGGGTGATGCCGCACTCTGATCGACCGGTGACTGGTTTCGAGCGCCGCCTCTACCGGGCCCTGCCGGCGGCCCAGCGGACGGTTCGCGCCGCCGTCTATGTCGCCCGCGAGGCGCTCGTCCTCGGCTTCGTCAAGCGCCCGCGCCTGATGCGCCTGCTCGAGCGGATCTCGAGGCGCCACATGGCTGCGCAGATCTCAGACCCGGCGCTGCTGCGGAAGGTGAAGCCCGACTACTCGATCGGCTGCAAGCGCATCCTGCCCTCAAACGGGTGGTATCCGGCGCTCGGCCAACCGAACGTCGAGCTGGTCACCGATCGGATCCGCAAGGTGAAGGCCGGCTCGATCGCCGCGCAGGACGGCGTCGAGCGCGAGATCGACGCGATCATCCTCGGGACCGGTTTTCACGTCACCGACATGCCCTCCGCGCGGCTGATCCACGGTCGCGACGGGCGCAGCCTCGAGGACGTCTGGCAGGGCAGCCCGCGCGCTCACCTCGGCTCGACGATCGCCGGGTTCCCCAACCTGTTCATGCTGCTCGGACCCAACACCGGATTGGGGCACAACTCGATGGTCTACATGATCGAGTCGCAGATCGCCTACGTTCTCGATGCGCTGCGGGTGATGGACCGGCAGAGCGCCGCCACCGTCGAGGTCCGGCCCGAGGTCGAGCACGAATTCAACGCCGCCCTCGACCGGGGCTTGGGGGGCACCGTCTGGAGCAGCGGCTGCTCGAGCTGGTACTTCGACTCTTCGGGGCGCAACGCAGTGATCTGGCCGGACTGGACCTGGCGCTTTCGGCGCCGCACCGCGCGCTTCGACGCCGCCAACCACGAGCTGCGCCCCGCGGTGGGGGCGCCCGCGCCAGCAACGGTCTGATCCCGGCCGCCGTCGCCTGCGGACGCGAAGCCGAGCAGGCGGCGGCTTCGATGCTCAGCAGTCGTCGCGATCGCCGAGCACACCCTGCAGGGCCCGGCCGGGGGTGAAGTCGATGCCGACCTTGACGAGGCCCGGCCGCCGCGCGTGAAGCACGGTCCAGTTGCCGGCCGCCTCGACGCATGCGGCCCCTGACTTGACGGCCCAGAACGGCGTGAAGCGCTCGCGCACGATCAGGCGCCCCGGTGCCCCGACGGAGACGGCGAAGCTCTGCGGGCGGAGCGATGCGATGCGGCCGTGGCTGTGCCCGTCCCCGATCACCAGGGGGCCCGGATGGCGCACTTCGTAGACGCGCCAGTGGGCGGAGGTCCAGCGCAGCCGCAGGTACGGCGGGCCGCTGTTGATCAGGGCCCGCTCTTCGTGCGCCGAGTAGTCGAGCGGCGCGTCGGGCAGGGCCACGTAGCGCACCGCGTTGCGTTCCAGCCAGCGCCGGTAATTGCGGTCGGACAGCCGCCCGCCGTAGAAGATCCCGTCGCGGGTCGAATCGAGCTGTCGCAGCCAGCCGCGGGCGAGGCCGAAGCTGGGGGCGAGGTAGGCAGCCTCCCAGTGGTTCGCCGTGGGCGGGACCTCGATGCGGATGCTGTGGCCGCCGTGGTCGCTGAGCCAGCTGCGCAGCGGCTGGTAGTAGGCCTCGCTCGTGGACCGGTCGCCGTCGGTCTGGGCGACGGCGCGGATGCCGGCCATCAGCTGCCAGTAGAGGCTGCCGACCAGCACCAACCCGACCAGCAGCGGGTTCAGCTTCGGTCTGCGGGTGAGCAGGATCGCGGCCAGCAGCGGCCCGCCGAACAAGGCTCCGAGGCGGATCATGTTGCCGCCCAGAGGATTGGAGACCAGCAGCGCCGCCGTGGAGGCGAGCAGGTAGGCCCAGACGGCGGCGCGGAACTGACGCTCTCCAGGCAGCCCCCGGGTGACCAGCAGCGCGCCCGCGGACCACAGGGGCACCCCGATGTAGGAGGTGAAGGCGAACGGGAACTCGCCGCTTTCCGGGAAGGCGAGGTTGAGACCGAGGACGACGCCGACCGGGACAACCGCGATAGCGATCGCACCGCGGCGCGCCCCGCCGGCGCCGCAGGCGGCGAGCACGACTCCGCCGAGGAACACGGCGGCGACGGGGCTGGCGAGGGCGCAGCCGAGGGCCGCGAGCATCGCCGCCGGCAGCCGTCCACGTTGCAGGAAGCGCAACGCCAGGAGGCCGAACGCCACCCCCATCGCGAAGGTGAGCTGACCGGTGACGAGCAGGCTGACGGCTCCGACACCGAACCAGAGGGTGGCCCAGTGCGCGCTCTCGCCCCAGTGCTCGCGAACGAGCCGATCGAAGAGATAGGCCGAGAACACGATCGAGAGCGCGCCGACCATGCGCGGCCCGATCAGCGCCGCGGCGGGGGGCCCGAGGACGCTGTAGGTCAGCGTGTAATGGCCGCCGTACCAGCTGCCGTTCCAGATCGAGAAACCCCCGCGCTCGAAGAGCTCGGTTCGAAAGGTCTGCGCTGCGAGGTCGCGGACGTGCGGGTCCCAGAGCAGGACGAGGGTGGTGAATGCGACGCTCAGGGCAACCGCGGGGAGCCAGCTGAACGTACGCGCCTGGGCGCTGCGGAGCACGGGCGGAGCATTATCGCCGAGTGGGCGCATCTCGCGCAGGCCGGCGATTCGGGCCCGCGCGAGGCCGCGCTGCAAGGTCCTTCCCAAGTTATTGACGCCCGATGCCATCGCCCGACGCCCCTGGTTAGCCTGCGCCCCCTGCCGCCTCCGGTCCCGGAACCGCGGCAGGGCAGATGCGGATTGGCCCGCCTCACATCGATCGAGGGATGGCCCGGAGACGGGCGCCCCTCACCTTGGCGCTGCTGGTGCTGGCGTCGCTGTGCGCGCTCTTCGGCGTCGCCGGCGGAGCTCCTGCCGAGACCCTGCAGCAGAAGCTCGCCCACAAGCAGAGTCAGCTCGACCACGTAAAGGCCCAGCAGCGCGATCTCAGCGCGACGATCGCGGAGCAGAACCAGCAGGTCAACCAGCTGATCGGCCAGGTCTCGGCGGCCCAGGCCGAGGCCGCCGCGATTGAACGCAGGCTGGCGGCCAAGCAGCACGAGCTCGACGTCGCCCGCGCGCAGCTGACGCGCCAGCGCCACCATCTCCAGGTGGTGCGGGCGAGGCTCCATCGCGCACTCGGCGTGCTGCGCAAGGAGCTGGTTCGCGTTTACGAGGCCGGCGACACGAACACGCTCGACGTCGTCCTCGATTCCACCAGCTGGTCGGGGATGATCGCTCAGAGCGAGTACCTGCGCGCCTACCAGCAGCACTTCGACGGGATCGTCAACCGGGTCCGGACGCTGCGCGATCAGACCCGCAACGCGGTCGATCGCCTTCGCGCCACCCGCGACCGGTTACAGACGGCGCGCAACGCGATAGCGGTCCAGAAGCGCCAGGCAGACCGCAAGCGAAACGAGCTCCAGCAGCGTCACAGCGAGCTGATCGCCGCCCGCCGCACCCGCCAGCAGCAGCTCGACGGCCTGGTTGGCCGTGGCGAGGCGCTGCAGAGCAACCTCTCGGCGATCTCCGATCAGCTGTTCACCGGCTCAAGCGGCGGCCCGACGCCTTCGACGCCGGCCCCGCTGGCGCCAGGCGACCAGGCGCAGCTGCTGCCGAACGGCGACGCCGCGGCGCCGGCGAGCGCTCCCGACGTCGTCAAGTCAGTGATCGCGGCGGCAAACCAAATCGACGGGACACCGTACGTGTGGGGCGGCGGCCACGGGTCGTTCACCTCGTCGGGCTATGACTGCTCCGGCGCGGTCAGCTTCGCGCTCAACGGCGGCGGCCTGCTCTCCAGTCCCCTCGACTCGACCGGGCTGGAGACCTGGGGGGTTGCCGGCGCCGGGCGCTGGATCACCGTCTATGCGAACTCCGGGCATGCCTGGGCGGTGATCGCCGGGCTACGCTGGGACACTTCCGGAGACGCAGCGGGGGTAAGCGGGCCGCGCTGGCACACCGACATCGCGTCGTCGTCGGGCTTCATCGCCCGTCACCCGGACGGTCTCTGAGCCAGCCCGAATGCTTCCGTGGGTGGGCTCTGAGCCGGCCCCGGCGTTGCAAAATGGCGCAACCTTTCAAGTAGCGTCGGTTTCCAACCGAGGTCACGACATATCGCCGAATCCCGTCCTTGAAGTGGGCGGGATCGGGGGAACCAGCTGGGCCAAGCAAGGCGAGGTCCAGAACTCAGGGGCCACGGCCCCGGGGGCGAAACGAAACCCAAGAGTTTCGTAGCGCGGCTCTTTCAGCGCTAGCCCGACAGCTAACCCCGAAGGCTCGGAAGAAAGAGGACATTCGTTGCGTGATCGCAGAGGACGACTGAGGATCGCCGGCATGGCGATCGCCGCCTGCGCTCTGGCGGCAGCATCGGCTCCGCCCGCCCTCGCCCAGAGCTCAGCGCCGTCCAGGGCGGCGCACGTATCCGCGGGCGGCATCTCGGCCCCTGGCCATCCGGTCGTACAGACGGTGGTCTGCAAGACCGGCTGTCCAGCGGTCAAGAAGTCGAGGCGGCGCGGGCGCCGCCACCACCGCGCCGCAGTGGCGTGGCCGGGCTCGGTGGTCAAGATCAAGGGCGAGTTCCTCGACTACGTCGCGCAGATGGTGTTCAGGGGCGCGTCGGGGCCGATACCGGTAGCTCTCACCTACCGGGATGCGATCCGCGTCAGGGCGATCGTGCCGCCCGGCGCGATCAGCTCGCGGCCGTACGTGATCGACGAGCAGGGCGATCGCTCCAACCGCACGAAGCGCAAGCTGAAGATCAAGCCGCCTCCGGTGGCGGCCGGGCCAGGGGTGTTCCCGGTCCAGGGGCCGCACAACTACGGAAACGCAAGCTCCCGGTTCGGCGCCCCGCGCAACGGCCACACGCACCAGGGCCAGGACATCGCCGCCGCTTGCGGGACCCCGCTCGTCTCGGTGATGAACGGCACGGTCCAGTACGCCGGCTATCAAGCGTCGGCGGGCAACTACATCGTGATCGACAACAACGGGACCCCCGACGACTTCGTCTACATGCACATGGCCTACCCGGCGATGGTGCGCACGGTGAACGCTCCGATCGCCGCCGGCCAGCAGATCGGCGTCGTCGGGGAGACCGGCGATGCGACCGGCTGCCACCTGCACTTCGAGTACTGGCAGGGTGACTGGTACGGGGGCGGACATCCGATCGACCCGCTGCCCTTCCTGAAGGTCTGGGACACGACCGGCTGAACGAGCGATTCCACGACCCGCTCTGGGTCAGCTTCCTCCTCATATGCGGGAGGAAGTCAACCCACGCCTCCATGGCGCCAGTCGACCGGCGGCGCCGTCCCGCCATTGGTTGCCGGCGATCGTTTCAGGGCTGCTTAGCGCCCCGCGGCGGGGTTCTCGCTGTCGCCCTCGACGACCACCAGCTTGTAGCTCTGGTCGAGGCGGACGTCGACCGTCTTGTTGTCGGGCTTGGTCACCTCGACCTCCCAGGTGGCGCCGTTCTCAGAGTCCCGCTCCACCGAGTTGGCGTGGCCCCCGTTGGTGACCCTCAGGGCGGCTGCTATCGCCTGATTGGCACCGGGGCCGCTGACTCCGTTGTCACCGTCGTCGTGGCCGGCGGTGGCCATCGCCGCGCCGCCGCCGCCCGCCGCCAGCGCCAGGGCCGAGCCACCGATGATCAGATACCTGCGAGACCGATTCATGTCCTGCTCCTGTCTTGAGAGATCCTTTGGCTGCTCTGGCTGTTTTCGCAGGGAGACATGAAACGTCCGTGAGAGCGTTCCGACGCCGGTAGGTCGATCCAGACGTCGGCGCCGCCCTCGGGACGGTTGATCGCGCCCGCCGAGCCGCCGTGGGCCTTTGCGATCGCCGCCACGATCGCCAGCCCAAGGCCGCTGCCGCCCTCGGTCCGAGCCTCGTCGGCGCGGCTGAACCGCTCAAAGGCGTGGGGCAGGAAGTCCGCGAATCCGGGGCCGCTGTCGGAGACGTGCAGCCGCACATGTGGCCCCTCGCGCCGCGCCCAAAGGCGGACGGGCCCGCCGCCGTGGCGCAGAGCGTTGTCGAGAAGGTTGCCGAGTGCCTGCTCGAGCCGCATCTGATCGGCCTCGATCGCGGTCCCGTTCGCGAGCTCTGCTTCGAGCCGGCGCCCTTGCTTGCGCGCCTGGTCGGCGAAGCGGTCGTGCATCGTCCCGAGCAGCTGCTCCACCTGCACGTGTTCGAGCTTCACCGCCAGTCGTCCCTTCTCGGAGCGTGCAAGGACCAGAAGATCCTCGGCCAGCCCCGAAAGGCGATCGACTTCCTCGACCGCCGAGTCGATTGCGGCTCGGAGCTCCGGGACGCTGTGGGCGTGGCGCAGCGCCAGCTCCAGCTCGGCCCGATGCATGGCGAGCGGGGTGCGAAGCTCGTGACTCGCGTCGTCGACGAAGGCGCGCTCGCGCTCCAGCGCAGTCTCGAGGCGGTCGAGCATCTCGTTCAGCGTCTTGCCTAGACGCTGCAGCTCGTCGTCGGCTGCGGGAACAGGCAGCCTCTGGGCCGGATCGGCAGCGGAGATCTCGCTTGCGCGACGGCGAATCGCCTCGACCGGCCGCAGCGCCGCCGACGCGGCCAGATAGCCGGCACCGGAGGCGAGCAGCAGCGCCACGGCACCGCCGACCCAGAGCAGCGTCGCCAGCTTTCCGAGGGCCTGGTCACGGTCTTCGAGCGAGCTGCCCACGACGACGATCAGGCGCCGGCCGTCTGCGTTCACGGAGCTGGAAAGCAGGCGGGCCGAGGAATCCAGGCCGGGCACGTGCTCGCGCTCGCTGAAGGTCGGCTCGCTCGCGGCGCGCCGCAGGTCGCCGCGGTCGATGACGGCCCCTGATTGCGCCCCACCGGACGTGTCGAGCACGCGACCCGACAGCGTCAGGACTTGGGCGAAGTTGTCCTCGCCGAGGCTCTCGGCGTGCGTCGGGAGGGCGTTGGCATTCGCGCCGGACTCGCGCAGCAAGGTCGCGACATCACCGGCCCGAGAACGCAGGCCGCGGTCTATTGACGAATCGAGCTCGTCGCGGTAGCGGACGTAGATCAGCAGGCCGACGCAGAACAGCACAACGGCCATCGCGGCGGCGAATGCGAGCGTCACCCGCGGCTTGACCGCCAGCCGGCTCACTGCCCACCGTCCTCACGCAGCCGGTAGCCGGATCCGCGAACCGTCTCCAGCGAGCGAAGCCCGAACGGCTTGTCGATCTTCTGGCGCAGGTAACGCACGTACGAGTCGACGACGTTGGAGCGGTTCTCGTACTCGTAGTTCCAGGCGTGCTCGAGCAGCTCGAAGCGCGAGAGAACCTCGCCCGGCCGCCGCATGAACGTCTCGAGGATCGAGAACTCCTTGGCCGAGAGCTCGATCTCCGCGTCGCCGCGCCAGACTCGCCGCTTCGCGGGATCCAGTTTCAGATCGCCGACCAGGATCTCGGTCGGGCGGTGCACGGGCCCGCGGCGGACCAGGGCCCGCAGGCGGGCGAGCAGCTCAACATAGGAAAAGGGCTTGGTCAAGTAGTCGTCGGCGCCCCCGTCGAGGCCCGACACGCGATCCGCGACCGCATCGCGTGCGGTGAGGATCAGGATCGGCGACCAGACACCGGCGGCGCGCAGGCGGCGGCAGACGTCGCGGCCGTCGAGCCGCGGCAGCATCAGGTCGAGGATCACGGCGTCGTACTCGGTTGCCTGCGCCCGCTGCAGCCCCTCCTCGCCGTCGAGGGCTATGTCGACCGCCATTCCCTCCTTGCGCAAACCACGCTGGATCAGGCCCGCCAGCTTCTGATGGTCCTCGACGATCAGTACGCGCATGCTCGAGCCTCCCCGGAGACTGCGAATCGCTGCTGATGAGAATCGGGACTGAAGATGAAAGCAAGATGAAAGGAACAACGCCATTCCCCGCCGAGCACGAGGTTCTCGATGACATGGGGCCGGAGAGTCGGACTCGGCCCCTGGGGCGCTCAGAAAGTCGGGCTCGGCCGCGGCGCTGATATAAGCCGCGCGTGGCCGTAGAAGCGACCCGGACTCCGGAGCAGCGTTTCGAGGGGCTGCCCGACTTCCCGTTCGAGCCCCATTACCGAGAGGTCGACGGGCTGCGTCTGGCGCACCTGGACGAAGGGGAGGGCGACCCGGTCGTCTTCTTTCACGGCGAGCCGACCTGGTCGTTTCTCTGGCGCAAGGTGATTCCGCCGGTGCGAGACGCGGGCTACCGCTGCGTCGCCCCCGACCTTCCCGGCTTCGGACGCTCCGACAAGCCGACCGACATCGACTGGTACTCCTACGACCGCCACGTCGAGATGACCGCCGGGCTGCTGGCCGACCTCGACCTGCGCGACGCCACGGTGGTCGTCCACGACTGGGGTGGCCCGATCGGCCTGCGCCACGCGGTCGAGCAGCCGGATCGCATCTCGCGCCTGGTGATCATGGACACCGGGCTGTTCACCGGGCATCAGAAGATGACCGACGCCTGGAAGGCATTCCGCGACTTCGTCGAGCGAACCGAGGACCTGCCGGTCGGGTTCCTGGTCCGCGGCGCCTGCCTCAACGATCCCGGGGACGAGGTGATCGCGGGATACGAGGCGCCCTATCCCGATATCGAGTCGAAGGCCGGGGCGCGAGCCTTCCCGCTGATGCTGCCGACGACGCCCGATGGGCCGGGCGCCGCGGCTGGGCAAAAGGTCCTCCAGGCGCTGAAGGCCGACGACCGTCCAGCGCTCACTCTCTGGGCCGATTCCGACCCGATCATCCCGCCGAGCACCGGGGAGAGGTTCTGCGAGGCGATCGGACGCCCGAAGCCGCAGCCGATCGAGGGCGCATCGCACTTCCTCCAGGAAGACGCGGGGGAGCGGATCGGCAAGCTGATCGCGGACTGGCTGCCCTAGCTGTTGGGCCGGTGCCGTTAGGCGCCGGCAGGGGCATGTCAGGCGGCGAAGCCGCCGCAATTTCCGTGTTGGGCCGGTGCCGTTAGGCGCCGGCAGGGGCATGTCAGGCGGCGAAGCCGCCGCAATTTCCGTGTTGGGCCGGTGCCGTTAGGCGCCGGCAGGGGCATGTCAGGCGGCGAAGCCGCCGCAGATTGTTCTAAGCGAGCGCGGCGGCGGCTTTGATGCGGCGCGTCGCCTCACCGAGCTCAGCGTGGCTGCGATCGGGGAGCAGCTCGCGCCGCCGCGGCGGCCCTTCGTCCTCGAGCCAAGTGACCGTGCCGGGCCAGAAGATGCTCTGCTCGAAGCTCGGGCCGCACAGTCCGGGCGAGTAGGTCCAGCTGCCGGTGCCGTGCAGCTGCGATCCGCCGGGCAGCCGCCAGGCGGCATGGTCATCGCTGCCGATCGGACCGGGACGGTGGGTGTGGCCGAAGACGACGTGCTCCGCTTCGACGCCGAGCCGCCCCAGCGTCTCTCGGATCGCGATCAGACCGGCGCGGGAGATGTTCTCGACCGAGATGTCGGTGTCGAAGCGCCGCTGAAGCGCCCGGCCGACCCCGTGCGCGACGACCGGAAAGGCGACCGAGCCCAGGAAACGGCTGCGGGCGCCGGGACGACCGCCGCTGAGACGCCGCCAGGCCGAGGCGCTCGGACGCGCACGGCCACCGATCCGCTGCGGTCCCCGCGCCTGCGCGAATCCCCAGCTGAAGCCGTAGACAGGCGCGATTGCCCGCTCGTAGTCGTCGGGGCCCGCCGGGTGGGGTATTGAGCCCAGCATGCGCATCGTCGCCGCGGCGCTGAGGCACTCGATCGTCGGGATCGCCATGTGGCAGTCGAGGTAATGGCCGTGGGTGGCCCAGACGTCATCGCGCAGCCAGAGGCCGGGATAGGCGAGGTTGAAGCGGGCCGGGCGGGTCAGCTCGGCGATCTCGGCGGCGAGATCCGTCGTCGGCTCGAAGCGCTGCTGGAGCCCGAGCTTCGCGGGGTCGCCAAGCGAGTGGCGGTCGAGCAGCGACTCGGCGAGGCGGTGGTCGTGATTGCCGGGCACGTAGACGATCTCGCCGTCGCTTCCTGCCGCGGTGCCGAGCAGCTCTAGAAACGGCGCCGCCTGCCTGACGATCTCCCCGGCCGGGCGGTCGCGAAGCTCGAGCACGTCGCCGAGCAGGACGACCCGGTCGGCGCCGGCCAGCTCCTCGAGCAGGGTCACGCAGATCTCGGGATCGCGCGCGAGGTCGGAGTTGACCAGGGCGCCGAGGTGAAGGTCGGAGACGATCGCGGTCCGCATCTGGCACCGCATCCTTACTGACGCCTAAGACGACGGACTCAAACGGTACGGCGTTGCCGGCCGCTAGCGAGTGTTGAGGTAGAACCGCGCGATCCCGAATTTGTCCCCGTAGGCGAAATCCGACGGCGAATGCTGCGGGGTGCCCCCGTCCGGGAACTGCGGGCCGCTCTCGAATATCTGGTTGAAGCTGGTCGCGGCGAGCCCGTTGTTGTAGAGCAGGACGTTGCCGATCGTGACCTTGCCCGCATCAGGATCGGCGCTGATCGTGGCATTCGCGAGGTTGAACAGCTGGGCGACGGTGCGGCCCTTGAAGCCGGGCCCTCCGATGCCGCCGAGCCCGCAGCCCGGCGGGCCGCCGTCGGCGAACGTGCAACCCGGATTCTGACCGCTGACCGTGACGTAGTAGCTGAGCTTCCCCAAAGTCAGGTTGGGCCCGGTGTTCGGTTCCCCCGGATGGAACCAGGTGCTCTCGAGGACGGTGCTCGACGTGTCGGGGCCAACCGGTTCCTTCGCGCAGTCAGGGCCATAAACTTGGGCCTGCTGGTCGAAGAGGATTTTGTCGATGCCGCTGGCGCCGCTCGAAACCTTGATTCCGCCGGTCAGCTGCAGCGAGCCCGTCTTGCCATTCGGCCCCACCGTTCCGCCGACCACGGGGATGCGGAAGATCGCAGCGAGCGTCTGCGGCGGGAAGCCGAGCACCTCGTCAAACAGGCCCGCCTGCGTCAGCCGTGCCGGGTCGTCCGGATCCGGCCCCGGGATGACCTGGACGCTGACGATCGGCCCGACGCAATGCGCCGGCAGCTTGGCGAGAATCGCGTCCTGGACCTGCCCGCTGTATATGAGCTGACTGGGCGGCAGATAGGTAGCCGGCACGTCGACGAACATGTAGCCGCCGGTCACCTGCAGGGTCTGCGGCTGCTCGGCGACCGAGATGGCTCCGGCGGACCGGCCGGCGGGCAGCGAATGCAGGCCCAGCTCGCGGTTCACCTTCAGCGCGAAACGGCGGCTGATCCTTGCTCCGATCCCTTCGACCTGGGCTCCCCAGCCGATCCGGGTCACCCCCGTCCCGGGCGGTCCGCCGCTGAGCCCGAAGAGCCCGACCCGGCGCTTGTGGATCTTTCCCCGCAGGCCGCCACTGAGGACCCCGCCCTGGTTTTCGAATGTCACGATCAGCTGCCGGGCGACGACGTGCGCGCCGTGCCCTCGCACTCGCAGCTTGCCCTTCAGCCTCAGCCTCAGGGCGCCGGTCCGCGGATTGACGTAGCTCGACTTCGGCCGGATCGCGAGCTTGCGCGGCCCGAGATGCACGCCGTTGCGCTTCAGCACCTTCTTGAAGCCGCGCGACAGGTTCAGCTTCAGCTCTCCGTCCTTGACCGGGTCACCGGTAGGCGGGCCGGCCGCGGCAATCGGGGCGGCGAGCAGGGCAACCGCCAGAGCTCCGGCGGCGATCGCGCCGAAGAGCCGTGACCCGCGCAGCTGAAACCGATCTCGCTTTATCTGACTCACCTCCTGGGAGCCCCTGGTAACGCCACCGAGGGTGGTACTCACACCCCGACACAGCATCGCAGCAAGCGTCGCCTCTTTCCAGCCCAAACCCACACCATCCTCTGATCTGCAACCCGCGGTCCGGCCGACAGCCTCTCCGGCGCAGCCGTCAACGACCCTCAGGAAGTACGACTGCACGGCGGGCATTGAGATGGCGTTAAGGGTGTCAGCGGTGTGTTGCAAGACTGCTCTGCACTTACTCAAATTTCAATCGTGATCGAGCTTCGCTGGGATACGATCGGACCGTAGGAGTGGAGAGGTTGTCGGGTGGGAGGACTCGGCGACTCCGGTTGAAGGACGGATCGACGCCGGCGAAATCGCAAAACCAGCTAACCGAGCCCGAAGAGGGCGGTTCGAAGAGCGATAGCGGGGCGCCGGACAGCGGTAGTGGGGCGCTTCGCCGCGATCGCGGGTCGGCGGCGTCGCGGCTGCTCGCGGTCGGCGCGCTGATCGCCGTCGCGCTGCTGGTCACGGTTCTGCTGCTGGGCGGTGGGGGCGGCCACAAGTACAAGCTGCTGTTCCAGACCGGCGGGCAGCTCGTGAAGGGCAACCAGGTGCTGATCGGAGGCTCGCCGGAAGGCTCGGTCGACGACATCAGCCTCACCAGCGACAACCAGGCCGAGGTGACGATCACCTCCGACCAGCAGCTGCACGAGGGAACCACCGCCGTGATCCGCGCCACCTCGCTCTCCGGGGTAGCCAACCACTACATCTCGATCACTCCCGGCCCCGACAACCGACCGGCGCTCGAGGACGGCGCGACGCTGTCCGGCGCCTCGACCACGACCCCGGTCGACCTCGACCAGCTTTTCAACACCTTCAACGGGCCGGCCCGCAAGTCGCTGCGCCAGGTGATCCAGGGTTTCGCCGCCACCTACGTCGGCAAGGGACAGCAGGCAAACCGCACCTACAAGTACTTCGCGCCGGGCCTCCGCTCGACCGACCGGCTGCTGCGCGAGCTCGATCGCGACCAGGGCGTGCTCACGGACTTCATCGTCAACTCCTCGCGGGTGTTCACCGCGGTTGCGGACCGCAGCAACGACCTCTCGGGGCTGATCAGCAACTCCAACCAGGCGCTGGGCGCGATCGCAAGCCAGAACCAGGCCTTCGACCGGACGCTGCAGGTCCTACCCGGAACCCTGCGGCAGGCGAACACGACCTTCGTCAACCTGCGCGCCGCCCTCGACGACCTCGACCCGCTGGTCAACACCTCGAAGGTCGCGACTCGCGACCTCGATCCGTTCCTGCGCCGGGCCCAGCCGGTCCTGCACCGCGCGGTCCCGGTCTTCACCGACCTGCGCAAGGTCGTGACGCTGCCCGGGGCCAACAACGACCTCGGCGACTCGATCCACGCGCTGCCGATCCTGGAGCCGCGGGCGGCGGAGGCGTTCCCGGAGGCGGCGAACGCGAGCAGGCTGGCCGTTCCAGCCTTCCAGTTCCTGCGTCCCTACTCGCCCGACCTCCTCAACGCCTTCGCGAAGCTCGGCCAGGTGACCGCCTACTACGACGCCAATGGCCACTACGCCCGCGTCCAGCCCGCCAACGCCGACCTGTTCGAGAACCTCGCCGGGACGCTTAAGCCGATCCCGCCGAGCCAGCAGTTCGACAACCTCGACTTCCAGATCTACCGCCGCTGCCCGGGCGGCGCCACGCAAGAAATTCCGGGCTCGAACCCGTTCCTCGACAACGGCAACCTGGGGCTCGCCGAATGCGATCCCAGCCAGGTGCCGCCGGGGCCATGAGGCGGATCCTGGCGACAATCGCGATCGTGCTCGCAGCCGGGGCGCTGACCGTCGCTGGCACCGGGAGCTCGAACGGCGGCGGCAGCTACGAGGTCCGGGGGATCTTCGACAACGGCGGCTTCATCGTCCCCGGCGAGGACGTCCGCGTCGCCGGCGCCAAGGTCGGAAGCATCGATTCGGTGGACGTGACGCGCAAGGGAGAGATCGCCAGCTTGCAGGGCGGGCCGCACGCGATCCCCGGCAAGGCGGTGGTGGTGATGAACATCGCGGACCCCGGCTTCCGCGACTTTCGCCGCGACGCCTCCTGCCTGATCCGGCCGCAGTCGCTGATCGGGGAGAAGTACGTCGACTGCCAAGTGACTCAGCCACGGGCGCCCGGCTCGCCGCTGCCCCCGCCGTTGCGCAAGATTCCCGACGGTCGGCCCGGGGCAGGCCAATATCTGCTTCCGATCGAGAACAACGGCAAGGCCGTCGACCTCGACATGATCAACAACATCCAGAGGCTCCCGTTCGCGGACCGCTTCCGGCTGATCATCAACGACCTCGGCGCCGGCCTCGCGGCCCGCGGCCCGGACCTCGCCGCGGTCGTCCGCCGCGCCGACCCGGCGCTGCGCCAGTTCGACCGCGTGCTGGGGATCCTCGCGAGCCAGAACCACCAGCTCGCGAAGCTGAACAGCGACTCGGAGGCGATCCTCGCGCCGCTGGCGCGCGAGCGCACCCGCGTGTCCGGCTTCATCGACAGCGCCGGGCAGACTGCGGAGGCCTCGGCCGAGCGCCGCGCCGACATCGAGCGGGGCCTGCAGAAGTTCCCCCGCACGCTTCGTGAGCTGCGGCTGACGATGCGCGACCTGGGCGGGTTCAGCCGCCAGGCCAGCCCGGTGTTCGCGAACCTCGCCAGGTCGGCGCCCTCGGTCGCCGCGGCTTCCAAGCAGCTGGCGCCGTTCGCCACCGCCTCCAACATCTCGCTGCAGAGCCTCGGGGACGCAGCCGAGCAGACTGGCCCGCTGCTCGTCCAGGCCGACCGCCCGGCGATCACGACCCTCCGCGACCTCGCCCGCTCCGGGTCGCGGCCGTCTCAGAACCTCGGCAAGCTGCTCAAGAGCCTGCGCACCAGCAAGGGCTTTGAGCGCCTGATGACGTTCCTCTACAACAACGCCGGCTGGTCGAACGGCTTCGACCAGCACGGCCACCTGCTGCGCGAGAACTTCCTCTCCACCAACTGCATCGACTACGCGGCGAAGGCGGCGGCGGAGTGCAAGGCGAACTGGAAGGCCGCGAAGGGCAGCGCGTCAAGCGTCGCGCGCAGCCCAAGCCTCGGGAAGCTGGGCAAGCTGCTGGCGCTCCAGAGGCGCGGCCGCAAGCCGCCAAGGACGGCCAGAAGCAACGACAGGGCGCGCCTGCGGGAGGCAAAGCAGGCGACGCAAAGCGACGGCGGAGGCCACTCGGGCAACGCCCGCGACGTCCTCCAGTACCTGCTCGGTCAATGAGGGGACGGCGCATGCAGAGGCTGGCCGCCGACCCGACCCTGGTCGGGGCGCTCACGGTGCTGATCGTGATCGTCGCTGTCTTTCTGGCCTACAACGCGAACACCGGGCTCCCCTTCGTGCCCACCTACCGCCTCTCGGCCCAGGTCCCGGACGCTGCCTCGCTGGTGAAGGGAAACGACGTGCGGGTGGGGGGGATCCGAGTTGGCACCGTCGACTCGGTGGAGCCGGTGCTGCACAAGGACGGCACAGCGACCGCGAAGGTCAACATGAAGCTCGACAAGAGCGTCGACCCGCTTCCGGCCGACACCACGGTCGCGGTTCGCGCGAAGTCGGCGCTGGGGTTGAAGTTCCTGGAGGTGCACCCGGGGTCCGATCGCAAGAGCCTTCCGGAGGGCAGCACGATGGCACTCAGCGCGGCGCGGCCGCAGACCGTCGACATCGACCAGGTGTTCAACGTGTTCGACAGCCCGACGCGCCGGGCGATCCAGCGCAACGAGCTGGAGTTCGGCTCCGCGATCGCGGCGCGCGGCCCGGACATAAACGCCGCGATCGGCGTGCTCCCGGAGCTGCTTCGAAGCGTCGATCCGGTGATGCGCAATCTCGCCTCGAGCTCGACCGGGCTGGGCCGCTTCTTTCACGCGCTGGAGGCGAGCGCCGCCGAGGTCGCGCCTGTGGCCGAGACGCAGGCCCACATGTTCGTCTCGCTCGACGTCACCTTCACCGCCCTGGCGCGGGTCGCGCGGCCGTACCTCCAGCAGTTCATCTCGAAGGCGCCGCAAGCCGAGGACACAGCGATCGCGACGCTGCCTCGAATCCGACCCTTCCTGGCTGACAGCCGCGACCTGTTCGCCGACCTGCTGCCCAGCTCGAAGGCTCTCATCCGCGCCGCGCCGGCGCTCGCCAAAGCGACCCACTATGGGCCATCGGTGCTGCGCAGGTCCCCGGAGCTGAACGCGGAGCTGGCGCCGACCGCCCAGGCGCTGGTCGACTTCGGCGAGACGCCAGGGGTGATCGGTGGCCTGCAGCTGCTCAGCCAGACCAACAACGCCCTCGACCCGACGCTTGCCTACCTGACCCCGGCGCAAACGGTTTGCAACTACATAACCCTGCTGCTGCGCAACGGCGCTGCGATCAGCAGCCTCGGCGACGGGGTGGGCACCTGGCAGCGCTTCATCGTCCTGGCGCCGCCGAGCGGCCCCAACAACGTCGGCTCGCCGGCCGGAGCGCCGGCGAACGGCCCCGATGTGGCCAACCACCTCCACTACAACCCCTATCCGCACACCGCCTCTCCCGGGCAGCCGCGTGAGTGCGAGGCGGGCAACGAGCCCTACAAGGCGTCCAGGACCGTGATCGGCAACCCGCCCGGCAACCAGGGGACCAAGACAGAGGGCCAGAACACCAAGAAGAAGAGCGGGGGCAAGGGCTGATGGCGCGCCGGCGGCTGAACCAGGGCACGAAGTACAACGAGACCTTCTTCCGAAGCATGGGAGGCCCGGGCCCGACCGCGGTCGGCCTGATCGTCGTGGTGCTGATCGGGATCGGGACCTATCTCGCGTTCACCAAGTCGCTGCCCTTCGTAGGCAATGGATACGAGGTCAACGCGACGTTTCGGAACGCGGTCAACGTCGCCACCGACTCGCCGGTGCGGATCGCCGGCGTCAATGTCGGCAAGGTGACCAAGGTCCAGCGGATCGGCGACAACTCGCGCGTGACCTTCACCGTCGACAACTCCGGGCGGCCGATCCACAGCGACGCGTTCGTGAAGATCCGGCCGCGCATCTTTCTCGAGGGCAACTTCTTCCTCGACGTCGATCCGGGCAGCCCGAGCCGGCCCGAGCTTCCCTCCGACGGTTCGATCCCGGTCAGCCACACCGCGACGGCGGTGCAGCTTGACGAGCTGCTGACCGCGCTGCAGTCCCCCGAGCGCTCGAACCTGCAGTCACTGCTGGAGGGCCTCGGCACCGCGTTCAGCCACCAGCCGACGGCGGCCGAGGACGTTGGCCAGGACCCCGACGTGCAGGGGCTCTCGGCGGCCCAAGCCGCCAACAAGGCCTTCGACTACGGGGCCAATGCAGGCAAGAACACGGCGATCGTCAGCCAGGCGCTGCTCGGCACCCAGCCGCACGACCTCTCCGGGCTGCTGGGCTCGGCCAATCGCGTCTTCGCCACCCTGGCCGACCACGAGGTGCAGCTGAGGGACCTGATCACCAACTTCAACGTCACGACCGGCGCGCTCGCCTCGCGCTCGAACGACCTCTCCGAGACGATCCGTCGGCTGGCGCCGACCCTCAGCACGGCCCGGACCTCGCTGCTGCACACCAACCAGGCGCTGCCGTTCCTGCGCACCTTCGCGATCGAGCTGCGGCCCGGCATCGCCGAGCTGCCGGCGACGATCCGCGCCGGTTTCCCGTGGTTGCGGCAGGCCAAGCCGTTGCTCTCGAAGGCGGAGCTGGGCGGGATCGCGCGGCAGCTGCGCAAGGGGACGCCGGGGCTCGCCGGCGCCGCCGGGGCCGGATTGAAGGCGTTCCCGAGCCTGTACAACCTCAGCCGCTGCGCCAGCGACGTCCTGGTCCCGAGCGGCGACCAGACGATCACCGATCAGTTCTCAACCAGCCAGCCGGTCTACCGGGACTTCCTGTACGGGCTCGTGGACATCGCGGGCGAGAGCCAGAACTTCGACGGCAACGGCCCCTACGTCCGCTTCCAGTCCGGGGGAGGACCGGTCAAGGTGCGGGCCAACAACCCGGTTGGCGGGTTCCGCGGCGACAAGCTGACCGGGTACACGATCGCGCCGCTGCAGGGCACTCAGCCGGTTCTGGGCCCGAAGCCGAAGATCAGCGCCAAGGAGGCCTGTTACACGCAGTCGGTGCCGGACTTCAATGGCCCGCTCGGGCAGGTCGGCCCGCCGAGCCCGGGGGTGGCGCCGTGAGCCGGGCGCTGCGCGGCCGCACCCGCGACCTGATCGCCGTGATCGTGCTGCTCGTCGCCGGCCTGGCGGCCACCTTGGTGATCATCAGCCAGCAGAAGGCGGCGCTGCCCGGGTGGGTGCCCGTCTTCGGCCAGGACTTCTTCGAGCTGGAGGCCGAGTTCCTGCCCGCGCAGGCGGTGACGGCCGGGCAGGGCCAGGCGGTCGACATCTCCGGGATTCAGGTCGGCAAGGTCGGAGCGGTCGAGCTGCAGAATGGACATGCGGTCGTGCGCATGGACATCGAGCCCAAGTACGCCTCGCTGATCCACCGCGACGCCAGCCTGCTCCTGCGCCCGAAGTCGGGGCTCGCCGACATGATCATCGAGATGGACCCCGGGACCGCCGGGCCGGAGATCAAGGAGGGCGCGACGGTGCCGCTGGCCAGCACCAAGCCGCAGGTCAACAGCGACGAGATCCTCGACACCCTTGACGCCGACACCCGCAACTACCTGACCCTGCTGCTGCAGGGGGGAGCACAGGGGATCGGCGGCAAGCAGAAGGGCCTGCAGGCATCCGCGGCGCTGCGCCGGCTCGAGCCGACCACCCGCGACATCGCCCGCATCAACACGGCGCTGGCGACCCGCAGCCACGAGCTCGCCGGCGTGATTCACAACTTCGGCCTGCTCGCCGCCGAGCTCGGTCGCCACGACCAGCAGCTGGGGCGCTTCGTGGACTCCTCAAATGCGGTCTTCGCCTCCTTCGCCAAGCAGCAGGCTTCGCTACGCGCCTCGCTCGGCGAGCTGCCGCCGACCCTGCGAGCCACCAGGGGGGCGCTGGGCAGCGCCGACAAGCTCTCCCTGACCCTGCGGCGGTCGCTGCCGCCGCTGATCAAGTCGGCGGCGGTCCTGAAGCCCGGGTTGAAGGCGACCCAGCGGCTGTTTCGCGACACGACCCCGCCGATCAAGAATCAGATCCGGCCCTTCACGCGTCAGGTGCGCAAGCCGGTCAGGCACCTCGTTCAGGGCGCGAAGCCGCTCGACCAGTCGGTCAGCGGGCTCAAGGTCGGCCTCGCGAGCCTCAACTACGGGCTCAACGAGCTCACCTACAACCCGGACTCAAGCGTCGGCAACTACGCCTTCTACCTCGGCTGGCTCAACCACAACCTCAACTCGGTCTACCTCAACCAGGACGCCTACGGGCCGCTGCGCCGCGGCCTGATCTTGTTCAGCTGCCAGACCGCGACCTTCGCCGAGCCGGTGGCGGCCTCGCACCCGTTCCTGCGCACGCTTCAGCAATTGACCTCGGCTCCGACCTCCGCGCAGGCGTGTGACTGATGCAGAAGCGCGCCCCGACAGTCTGGCAGCTGGGCACGATTGTCGGCTTCGCGCTGTCGTGCTTCGGGATCCTGCTCTTCCTCTGGATCGCGTTCGGCGGCCCGACGCCGCTGCGGGCGACGGGCTTCACGGTGAAGGTGCCCTTCACCGAGGCCGCCCAGCTCGCGACCCAGTCCGACGTGCGGATCTCCGGCGTATCGGTCGGCAAGGTTCAGAAGATCCAGCTGGCGCCCGACGGCAAGCACGCGCTCGCGACCCTGGTGCTCAACGACAAGTACGGGCCGATCCCGGCCAACACCAAGGCGACCCTGCGACAGAAGACGCTGCTCGGCGAGACCTATGTGGAGCTGACCCCGGGCGACCCGCAGGGCCCGAAGCTCGACGACGGCGGAACGCTGCCGGCCGGGCACGTGACCCAGGCGGTGCAGCTCGACGAGATCTTCCGCACCTTCAATCCGAAGACCCGACTTGCCTTCCAGCAGTGGATGCAGAACGCAGCGCTCGCGTTGAACGGCCGCGGCCAAGACCTCTCGAACGCGTTCGCCGAGCTGGAGCCCACCTTCACCGACGCCGACAGGGTGCTGCGGGTGCTCGACACGCAGCAGAACGCGGTCCAGCAGCTGATCGCCAACGGGGGCACCGTCTTCCAGGCGCTGAGCGAGCGCCAGGGCCAGCTCAGCGGGCTGATCCGAAACAGCGACCGCGTGTTCACGACCACGGCGCGCCGCAACCGCGAGCTCCAGGAGGCCTTCATCGTGCTGCCCACGTTCCTCGACCAGTCGCGCCTCACCCTGAACCGGCTGCAGCGCTTCGCGGTCAACACCGATCCGGTCGTTCAGCAGCTGCGCCCGTCGGCGCGCGACCTGACTCCGGTCGTCCGCGACCTCGGCGCTTCCTCGGTGCAGCTGACCAAGCTCTTCATCGGCCTGCGCCCGGTCGTCGCAGGCGCCCGCGAGGCCTTCCCGGCCCTGCGCAAGCTGCTGGTCAGCGACTTCCCGCCGCTGCTCAACGCGCTGCCGCCCTTCCTGCAGCAGCTCAACCCCGTCCTGACCGCCGTCTCGGAGTACAGGCGCGAGCTGACCGCTTTCTTCGCCAACGCCGCCGCGGCGACCAACGCGGTCGGCGGCGGGGTGGAGAGCAACGGCAACCCGGTCACCGCCAAGGGTGTCAAGTACCTGCGCGTGATCTCCCCGCTGGCCCCCGACGTGCTTGCCGCGTTCTCGAACCGGCTCTCCAACGACCGCACCAACCCCTACCCGCAGCCGGGCGGCCTCGCGAACCTGGCCGCCGGGCTGCAAGGTTTCGAGATCGGGCAGTGCGGCGGCGGTCCGAGCCATACGGTGCAGCTCGACCCCAACACCCCCAACGACCCGAACTTCAACTCGCGCACCGGCGGCGACGTCGCCGCGGCGACCGACTTCTTCGACCGGATCAAGAAGTTCGCCTTCGACGACCAGCTCAGCTCCGCCAACATCCCCAACGTCGGCTGCACGAAGCAGGCGCCCTTCAACCCGATCGGCCAGGGCGGCCCGGCAACCGATTACCAACACGTCTTCGCGCAGCCCTGAGCGGCGCGGGCTGGGCTAGGGTGGCAGGTCGATGACCCCCGGGCCCTACACGCTCAAGAACCTCACCGAGGTGAAAGACTCGGCGCCGAAGTTCGGCTTCGAGGGGATCCAGGAGGCGCGCTTCGCCAACCAGGACCTCGAGGTCGAGGCAACCGGGGTCAGCCACCACCGGCTGCATCCGGGCAAGCGGCAGGCCTTCGCCCACCGCCACGAGCAGGCCGAGGAGGTCTACGTGATCCTCGAAGGCTCGGGGCGGGTGAAGCTCGACGAGGAGGTCGTCGAGCTCGCGGCGCGGGACGCGATCCGGGTCTCCCCGACAGTCACGCGCCAGTTCGAGGCCGGGCCGGACGGGATGGAGTGGGTCGCCTGCGGCCCCCGTCACGAGGGCGACGGCGAGACGGTTCCCGGGTGGTGGACCGACTAGAGGCTGACTCTGCTTCTGGCAGAGCGATCCTGCTACGGGGCGATCGTGATCTCGATTCCGATCATCCTCTCCTAGGTGCCCCGAGCTCTGCTGAGGCGCTCGGTCGATTACCAGGTCGGCAGGCTGACCGCGCGCGCCAGCTTGCGTGCCCGCTCGTGATCGATCTCACGGTTGGCGGGCTGTGAGCCCATCGCCCAGGGGTGCGGGCCGATCGTCCCGTAGTGCTCGCGCAGGAAGGCCTTCAGGTCGCCGCGGTGCTCCGGACAGGCGAAGCGCGCGGCGCCGTAAAGGCCGCGCCCGTGCCAGATCAGCCAGTGGCCCGGCTCGGCGTCGACGTACTCGCCGAAGCGGGGGTCCATCGTCTCGTGGACGAGGCTCTCCCGCGTCGCCTCGTCGGGCATCCGCCTGCAGATCTCGCACCTGAAGATCAGCCGGGCGGGCATCGCAGTCAGGGTACACCCGAGGCTCCAGGGCATTGCTCTGGGCCGGGCGCGTCGTGTCGCTTCGGCGCCGGCTGGCGCAGCGACCGTGAGCGCGGCCTCTAAAGCGACCTTGTTGCAATTACAACCGACCTGTAATAGCGTCGGAATTGCCGCTGTCGTCCGAGTATGGAGAGGTCATGGAAGCAGCCGTGGTCACGTGAATGAGGAGTCACGCTGGTCCAGATTTCGCCACGCTATGAGTCCCGCCGAGTGGCTGCGGGCGGCGGGACTCTTCGGATTCATCCTCGCCCTGCACGTGATCGGCTTCGGCCTGCTGCTGATCGTGATCCCGCATCACTTCGACCTCGGCGAGAGCGGAGCATTCGGCTTTGGCCTCGGCGTCACCGCCTACACCCTGGGACTGCGGCACGCCTTCGACGCCGACCACATCGGGGCGATCGACAACACGACCCGCAAGCTGATGACCGACGGGCAGCGGCCGCTCGGGGTCGGCTTCTTCTTCTCGCTCGGCCACTCGACGATCGTCTTCCTGCTCGCGCTGGGATTCACGCTTGGGATCCGCGGCCTCAGCGGAGCAGTGTCCAACGACGGGTCCTGGCTTCACTCTGCGACCGGCCTGATCGGCCCGACGGTCTCGGGCACCTTCCTGTTCATCATCGGGCTGCTGAACCTGATCGTCCTGCTCAGCATCGTGGGGATCTTCCGCAGGATGCGCGACGGCCACTACAGCGAGGCGGAGCTGGAGGCGGAGCTGAACAAGCGGGGCTTCATGAACCGCTTCTATTCGCGGGCCACCAATGCGGTGACCAAGTCATGGCAGATGTACCCGGTCGGCTTCCTGTTCGGGCTTGGCTTCGACACTGCGACCGAGATCGCCCTGCTCGCTACGGCCGGCGCAGCAGCCGCGGGCGGGTTGCCGATCTACGCGATCCTCTGCCTGCCGATCCTCTTCGCCGCCGGGATGTCACTCATGGACACGATCGACGGCATGTTCATGAACTTCGCCTATGGCTGGGCGTTCTCGCAGCCGGTGCGGAAGATCTTCTACAACATCACGATCACCAGCCTCTCGGTCGTGGTCGCGCTGGTGATCGGAACGATCGAGCTGGTCTCGGTGCTCAGCGACAAGCTCAGCCTCACCTCACAGCCGTTCGCGCTCATTTCCGGGCTCGACCTCAACTACGTGGGCTACGCGATCGTCGCAACGTTCGCGGTCACCTGGGTAGTCGCGCTCGCGGTCTGGCGCTTCGGCCGCATCGAGGAGAAGTGGTCGGCGGGGATGCGCTCTGCGGAGGCTGCCGGGTCGGAACCGGGCGCGGCGACCTAAGCGCCCCCGCGTGCGCCATATTTAGACCGTGACGGTTTCTCCGCGGGTCAACCCGCTCGACTTCGAGGACATCGACGAGGTGCTCGCCGCCCTGCGCGAGCGGGGCCACAGGATCTCGGCGACCAGACGCCTCGTGCTCGAGGCTCTGTTCGCGGCCGAGGGACCGGTCTCGGCCCAGTTCATCGCCGACGGCCTCGATGGCGAGCAGGCCGAGCTCGATCGAACCTCGGTCTATCGCAACCTGGAACAACTCGAGCAGCTCGGCGTCGTCCGTCACGTTCACCTCGGTCACGGGCCGAGCCTCTATCACCTGGTCGGCGCGGGGGAGAAGGAGTACCTGGCCTGCGAGCGCTGCGGCCGGGTGACCGGCGTCGAGCCTTCCGAGCTGGATCCGCTGCGCGACCAGATACGCAAGCGATTCGGCTACGAGGCGAGCTTCGGCCACTTCCCGGTCGTCGGGCTGTGCCGCAAGTGCGCCCAGGGTGGCTCCGGTTCGAAGTCATCTCCGAGGCACGGCGCAAACGCCGGGCATGAGCACAGTCATGGCGGTTACGTTCACTCGCACCCGCACCCGCACGGGCGCCCGCACGAGCACTGACATGACTACCCGCCGCCTTCCTCGGCTTCGCGTCCGGGGGCGGTGGGGCTCAGGCAGCTTGAGCCGCGGCGACCGCCAGCTGGCCGTAGGAGATCCCGCCGTCGTTGGGGGGGAGTCGCTCGGGGACGAGCACCCGCAGGCCCTCGCGGTCGAGCAGCGCCGCGGTTCGCTCCAGCAGCAGCCGGTTCTGGAACACGCCGCCGGAGAGGACGACCAAATCGAGCCCGCGCTCGGACGCCGCGGCGGCGCAGGCCTTCGCGGTCGCCGCCGCCAGCCCGTTGTGAAAGCGCGCCGAGGCGAGGGCGGGCGAGGTGCCGCGGTGCAGATCGTCACGTAGCTCCGCGATCGTGGGGCGGGCGTCGAGGAGGGCCGTTCGGCTCCCGACCTGCTCGACTCGCGGGATCTCGTAGGCGGAGGTCTCGCCCGGCTCGGCCATCGCCTCGAGCTCGACCGCCGCCTGCCCTTCGTAGCTGGCGCGCGGAGGGGCCCCGCAGAGCACCCCGACCGCGTCGAAGATGCGGCCGACGCTGCTCGTCAGGGGGGACGCCCGCTCGTCGGCGAGGACGCGGCAGCAGTTTCGCCAGTCGCGGGGCTCGATCGCGGCGCCGAGGGCAGCGGGCAGCGCTGGCTCGGGATCGGCGAACGCCTCCGCGAGCCACGCGCAGGCCATCCTCCAGGGCTCGCGAATCGCCGCCTCGCCGCCCGGGATCCGCAGCGGCCGCAGCATCCCGGCGCGCTCGAAGCCGCCGAGGTCCCCGACCAGCAGCTCGCCGCCCCAGATCGTGCCGTCGGTCCCGTATCCGGTTCCGTCATAGATCGCCCCGATCGCCCGGCCGGGCTCGCCGTGCTCGGCGAGGCAGGCCGCGAGGTGGGCATGGTGATGCTGGACCCCGAGCGCCTCGGTGTCGCCGCGATCGAGCGCGTAGCGGGTCGAGAGGTACTGCGGGTGCAGGTCGTGCGCACAGATCTCCGGCGCGACCGCGAAGAGGCGCTCGAAGTGCGCGATCCCCTCGCTGAAGGACGCAAGCGTCTCGAAGTTCTTCAGGTCGCCGATGTGATGTCCGACCCAGGCCCGATCGCCCTTCGCGACCGCAAAGGTGTTCTTGAGCTCCGCCCCGCAGGCGATCATCGGTCGCTTGCAGGGAATCGGCAGCTGGAGGCTGCGCGGAACGTAGCCGCGCGAGCGGCGCAGCAGCAGCGGGCGGCGGCCGCGCGCCTCGACCGCCCGGACGACCGAGTCGTCGGTGCGGGTCTCGATCCGACGGTTGTGGACGAGAAAGAGGTCGGCGATCCCGGCGAGGCGCTCGAGCGCGTCGGTGTCGCGGTAGGCGATCGGCTCGTCGGAGACGTTGCCGCTGGTCATCACCAGCGACGTGGCGGTGTCGGCAAGCAGCAGGTGATGGAGCGGGGAGTAGGGCAGCATCACGCCGAGCTCACGCGAGCGTGGCGCAACGGCAAGGGCAACTGCTGCACCGGGCAGCCGCGGCACCAGCACGATTGGCCGCTCGGGTCCCAGCAGGAGCTCCTTCTCGGCCTCGCCCAACTCGACCAATTCGCGCGCCGCGTCGGTGCTTGGCGCCATCAGCGCAAACGGCTTCTCCTCGCGATGCTTGCGGGAGCGCAGCGCGGCGACCGCATCGGCGTCGTCGGCTCGGCAGGCGAGGTGGTAGCCGCCGAGGCCCTTGACGGCGACGATCCGGCCCTCGAGCAGCGCCGTCGCCGCGGCCCCGACCGCGTCACCTCCGGGAGCGTCGAGCGCTGCTCCGTCGCGATCGCGGAGCGACGCGCTCGGTCCGCAAATCGGGCAGGCGTTCGGCTGGGCGTGAAAGCGCCGGTCGAGCGGGTCCTCGTACTCGGACCGGCACGCCTCGCACATCTCGAAGCCCGCCATCGTGGTCAGCGGGCGGTCGTAGGGGACGCCGCGGACGATCGTGAAGCGCGGACCGCAGTTCGTGCAGTTGACGAACGGGTAACGGTAGCGGCGGTCGGCCGGGTCGAAGAGCTCGCCCAGGCAGTCCGCACAGGTCGCCGCGTCGGCGGTGACCGGCGCCTGCGCCTCTCCCTGTGTGTCGCTGGCGACGATCTCGAACCCGCTGGCGCCGTTCGGGGCCAGCTCTTCGGGCAGCATCTCCTCCACCTCCGCCAGCGGTGGCGGTTCGGAACGGATCTCAGCAAGAAAGCGCTCGATTTCGCTGCCGTCACCCTCGACTTCGAGCAGGACGCCGTCGGTGTCGTTCAGCACCCAGCCGGCGAGGCCGTGCTCGTGGGCCAGCCGGTATACGAAGGGGCGGAAGCCGACGCCCTGCACGGTCCCGGTGACCCGAACCCGCACCCGGCGCACGGCGACGCTGGCATCCATCCCTATTCGCGAGGCCTGGAGCGCAGCTCCGAGAGCACGAAGCCGTAGAGCAGATGGTCAATCGCCAGGGCAGTTCGCTCCGCGAGGCGCAGCTGGCGGGCCTGCTTGAGCCCGAGAGCCGGCGCGATCGCCGCCTCAAAGCCCAGCCAGACGACGATGCCATAGGCGGGGCCTGCCCACGGCAGCTTCCGTATCGGCTCCGGAAGGGCGCCGAAGGCAGCGCCACCGGCGGCGCCGTAGCCCCAATGCGCAAGCTCGACCGTCGAGCGGCGGCGGTCTCTGGGAACCCTTCGAATCAGGCCGCGTGCGCGCTGGCGAAGGATCGCCCGTGGCGGCTCCTCCTCGACGATTCCGAGGTCGAGCGTCAGCGCCCGCATCCCGGTCATCGCCATCGCCGCGATCGCGCCGCGCAGTCCCGCGTGGGCGATCTCCCCGGCCCGGGAGCGCTTATCGCCATGGGCCGAGTCGCCAACTGCGCCGCTCACGCCTTCACCGACTCGATCAGCTCTCGCAGCGCGTGGTAGGCGCTCGCCTGCGCCTCCTGGATCCGCGGGATGTGCTGGGAGCGGGTGACGACCACGTGGTCGGCGAGCGAGTCCGAAGCGATCCGGCCGCCGTCGTAGCCGACGAAGGCGATCGTGCCGAGCCCGCGCCGGCGCGCCTCGGCGAGCGCCTCGATCACGTTCACCGAGTTGCCGCTGGTCGAGATCGCGGCCAAGAAGTCGCCCTCGCGCCCGTAGGCGATCACCTGGCGCTGGAAGATCACCTCGATCCCGACGTCGTTGCCGACCGCGGTGATGATCGCCGTGTCCTCGGTGAGGTCGATCGCGCGGCGCGGGCGCCAGTCGTCGCGACCGGGGTAGCGGAGATCGGCGACGAAGTCCATCGCGTCGGTCGCCGAGCCTCCGTTTCCGAGCGCCAGCAGCTTGCCGCCCGACTCGAAGCAGGCGCGTAGGGCGCGCGCCGCGTCGAGCAGCTGGGCGCGATTCTCGGCCAGGGTCCGCTCGCGCAGCGCCCCGACCTCCTCGGACTTCATCAGCGCCGAGGCGCGCACGTCATCCAGAACCGCGTCGAGGTCGCCTTCGGACTCGGAGAGGAAGGGATAGAGGAAGCTGGAGGCGCCGGTGTCGTGAACCGGTCCAGCCTCGCGGCCCTCGAGCAGGCCGCGATGCTCGAAGAACACATGGACCAGCTCCCAGAGCACGTGGTAGAGGGTCTCGGCGAGCTCCTGGCGGACGTAGGGGTCCTCGCTCGGGGGTTCGAGCTCCCATTCGGCTCCCGCCGACTCGAAGGCGATCGTCAGACAGCCGCGCCCCCGGGCCACCCGCGTCGCCTCGATCACGGCATCGCCGCCCTCCTCTGCGATCCCGAAAGCGATCGCGACGTCGTCGGGCTCTGCGACCAGGTCGATCTGCGCGGCGAGCGGCCCGCCGTCCCGCGAGAGCCCGATCGCGGGAAGCGCCCGCTTGCCGACGATCACCGGGTGGACGAACTCGACCGTCACGTGGCGAACGTCGGAGCGAGCCGCGGGGGAGAGGCCGATCGCGACGAGGCGGCCGCCGCGCGCGAAGCGCTCCGCCATCAGGTGGCAGAGCTTCGCGATTCGCTCCCCCTCGGCCGCGAAGAAGCGCCGGTTCGCATCGCTGCGCTCCGCGAGCAGGGCGTCGAGACGCGCTTCCGCCGCCGGCCCGGCCGCCTGCTCGCGAACGTTCACGGAACCGAGGGTTTGCGCTCGGCCCGCGTCACCGCTCTCTGGCTGAGCCTGGCGCTCACAGGGAGGCTGTCGCGCGCTCCCCGACCCGCTGCAGCCAGCCCGAGAAGGCGTCCGTGCCCTCGCCGGTGCGGGCGCTGAGGAGCATCGTCTCGGCGCCCGGGTTGACGGCCTCGATGTTGGCGAGCAGCGCTTCGAGGTCGTAATCGAGGTGTGGCAGCAGGTCGATCTTGTTGACGACGACGAGCTGGCAGGTGCGGAACATCAGCGGGTACTTGAGCGGCTTGTCCTCACCCTCGGTCACCGAGCAGATCATCGCGCGGGCGTCCTCGCCGACCCGAAACTCGGCCGGGCAGACGAGGTTGCCGACGTTCTCGATCACCAGCAGGTCGATCTCGTCGAGGGGGAGGGAGGGGATCGCGGAGCGGACCATGTTGGCGTCGAGGTGGCACTCGCCGCCGAAGCCGGGGTCGGTGTTGATCTGGGTCACCGGCACGTGCAGCTGGGCGAGCCGGTCGGAGTCGAAGCTGCCCTTCACGTCGCCTTCCAGCACCCCGGCGCGCAGCTCGCCGAGGTCGTCGAGGACCCGCTCCAGCAGGGTCGTCTTGCCGGCCCCCGGGGCGCTCATCAGGTTGACCACCCGCGCATCCGCGTGGTCGAAGTCATGGCGGTTTGCCTCCGCGATCGTCGCGTTGGCGTCAAGCGCGTCCTCGGCGACCCTCACCTTGGTGCGATGCATTCAGCCTCCTCCCGCTCCGCGGGTTCCTCGACGTTTATCGAATCGACCTCGAACTCTGTCCCGGCCAGCACCTGGACGTTACCCTCGCCGCAGTCCGGGCAGCGAAAGTCGGGAAACTCCGGGTCGGGGTGCCAGCGACGATCGCAGTCGCGGCAGCGCAGCTCCGCCGCCACGATCTGCTGCTCGAGCCGCGCGCCCTCGGCCAGCGTGCCCCGGGTGACGACACCGAAGTAGAAGTCCAGCGAGTCGGGAACCACCTGGCGCATCGTCCCGATCACCATCTGGACCTCGGTCACGCGGCGCCCCTTCGCATGGCGCTTGACGGTGTCGAGGATCGCGGTCGAGAGGGCGAGCTCGTGCACTCAGCCTCCCTCCGGCCCTTCGCCTGCGCTCGCATAGGCGGCATCGTCGCCCAGCTCGGCGATCTGCTCGCGGACCAGGCCGACGGCACGGTCGACCGCCTCGCCGACCGCCGGCGAAAGCTCCATCCCCATCTCCTCGACCGCGGTCGGCTCGCAGGCCACCACCACGACTTTGCCCGGCCAGCCTCCGACCGTCTTCACGAAGCGCAGCACCGTCTGCGGGTCCATCCCGTGCGGGTTGATCACCTCGCCGTCCTCGATCCCGGCCTGGATCTCGGCCTCGTCGGGCTCGATCACGTACAGGGTCCCGGGCTCGCCGCCCTGCTGGCTGACGTCGATCAGCACCAGGGCGTCGTAGCCGCGCATCACCTCGTAGGCGAGGTCGAGCCCGCCGGTCCCGAAGTCGAGGACGGTGACCCCGGAGGGGAGCTCCCCCTCGAGCAGCCGCTCGGCGACCTTGCCGCCGAAGCCGTCGTCGCGCAGGAACGCGTTGCCGACCCCGGCGACGAGGATTTGCTTCTCGCTCAGCTCCGCCGGCCGCTCCGGCTCTGGCTCGGTCATCTCGAGCTTGAAGTGCTCGTTCACTGAAGCTCCACCTCCTCGGGTCGGAAGAACAGGTAGCGGCCGCTATCGCGCATCAGCTCCTGGCCTGGGTCCTCGTCGATGGTGACGCCGAGATGGACGCCGTCCTCGTAGTCGACGTAGATCCGCTCGACCGTCGCCGCGCGGCCCTTCAGAATCGTGTCGTAGGGATCGCCGCCGTTGCGGCCCTCGGGGCGCAGCACGACCGTCGAGCCGCGCCGGATCTCGCGCTCGCCGATCGTCACCGATTCCTCGCCGGCGCGCGGGTCCTGCAGCTCCATGCGGCCGTGCAGCCCCATCATCTGCTCCGGGGTCGCCTGCTCGGCGCGCTCGATCATCTCCCGCACCTTCGGGTCCTGCTCGGAGATCTGCTCGCGCTCTTCGTCGCTGAGCGTCTGGACGTGCAGCAGCAGGGCCTCTTCGATCTCGGTGTTGTCGAAGAGGTTGCCGAGGCTCTCCGGGGCGATCTTCGGATGGTCGGGGAGGAAGATCGCCGCCCCCATCACCGCGTCGTCGTCCTTGCTGGCCAGCACCGGCCAGGTGTTGACGTTGCTGCAGGCCGACACCGCCTCGCCGATCTCGCCGAAGCGCTCCAGCGGCGAGACGAACTTCCCGCCCTCGACCTCGAGCACGAGATGGGTGGAGAGCATGCTGGCGAGCAGCGCCGCGGGGCGGTCGAGCTGCTCGCCCGGAACCCCGAGCTCGCTGGCGTTGTGGACGCACATCCGGACCCGGGTGACGCCGTCGTCGACCCGCTCAGCCCGCAGGCGGGCGCGTCCGGCCAGGGGGGGAGAGCCGTCGCCGCGCTCGAAGCTGAACTCGGTCCCGACGCCGTCGCCGAGCAGCTGCTCGACCGTGATCGGGTCGAGCTCGATCCGCCGCTGGACCCCCTCGTGGCGCTCCCCCGACGGCTGCAGGAAGCGCGCCGTCCCGCGCAGCTCTGCCCCCGGCTGGTGGCTGAGCACGCACTCGATCCGGATCAGGTCGAAGGTGTGCGAGCCGAGCTTCGCGTAGTCGGGCGGGTAGACGATCCCGAACGGCGTCGGCATCGCGTTCTTGGTCGTCCCGGGGGTGTAGGGATAAAGGGCATAGCCCTCATAGAGCAGCGAGTCGACCAGCCGCTCGAGCGAGTCAGTCGCCATCGCCGGCCTCGCGGAGAAGCTCTTCGACGCATGCGTCGAAGGTCGGCAGGCCGCGCTCGGAGCGGCGCTTGCGAAGCGCCTCGATCGTGTCGCTGTGCAGGGCGATCCAGTCGCGGTACGGGTAGTGCATCTGGATCATCCGCTTCCAGGCCTCGACCGGCATCCGGAACGAGGCATGCGACTCCCAGTCGATCTGGACGATCTGCAGGCGCCCGTCGTCGTCCTGGTAGTAGACGTTGCCGTTGAAGTTGAAGGCGAGCGGGACCTCGCCGTCGGCGACGGTGCGGAAATAGCTGGTCGCGCCGATCTCGAGGTCGTAGTTGCAGAGCACATCGACGCCGACCGTCGTCGAGCCGCTGAACGCAGGGACCAGGACCCCGAGCCTGGTCCAGTGCATCGTCCGGGTCGGGGCGCCGATCTTCTGCGCGTCGCCGAGCAGCTCGACCAGGCGCTCGCGGGTCTCGGGGTCGTAGCGGCGCTGCGCGGGCTCGATCTCGATGCTGACCGAGAGCGCAATCGTGAAAATCTGCCGCTCGCTGCCCTCGTCGATGGCGAGCTCGAAGCGCAGCGTCGGCGCCGCCGCGTGGGCGATCGGGGTGACGTTGCGGACCTCGAAGCCGAGCTGCGGCCGATCCGGCGCGATGGCCGGCTCTGTGGCGAGGCCGTCACGCGCCTCCATCAGCCGCCCCTCCTGCTCGGGGAGCGCTCGTACAGCTCGGCGAAGAACTCCGGCACCGCGCGCTCGACCGCGTCGCCGCCCGAGATCCCTTCCCAGTTCGCCTTCACGAGGCCGACGAGCCGGTAGCACTCGTCGATCGGGGCGATCACGTAGCGGTGCGAATCGGAGATCCGGTCGACGATGAGCGCCTCGGCGTCGCGTTCGAGGCCCCGCAGGACCGGGTTCTGCTCGCAGAGCTCCTCCCAGGCGACGAGGTCGAGCTCGCACTCGGTCGCCCCGGCCGGGCTCGGATAGAGGCCGGCGACGCCGTCGACCGAGCTCGAGAGCATGAAGAACGCGAGCCCGATCGGGATCTGAAGCCGCGCCCAGAGGTCGTCCGGCATCGCGAAGTCGTCGAGCCAGAGCACCCGCGTCCCGGTCGGCCGGTAGGGGCCGTCGGCGATCCGCATCGCGACACAGGGCTCGCAGGCGCAGAGGATGCGGCGCTCCTCGATGTGCAGCAGGTGGCGGTGGTCGGCGTCGAGCTCGGTCCCGCACAGGTCGCAATGCTCGACCTCTCCGGCGTCGGCAGCGCCGCTGCCCTGGGCGGCGAGCTGGCGCAGCCGCGAGACGAGCGCCGCGGTCGAGCCCATGTGCGTCGATCCGCCAGTGATCGAGCCGTTGGAGCCGGCGCCGTTCTCGCTCATGTGGAGACGGCGACCGTCACCTGGCCGCCCGAGTCGAGCAGCGGGACCGGGTCGAGCAGCAGCTGCTCGGCGTCCATCGAGCGCCCCGCTCGAGGCAGGTAGAAGCGCCGTTCGCAGGACGGACAGGCGAGCACGCCGCCCTTCAGCTCCCCGTCGGAGAGCTTCGAGCCGCAGCCGGCGCAGGCGTCGCGGAAGGCGAGCAGCGAGCCGCTGACGTTGGCGATCAGCATCTCGGTCCCGTCGGCCTCGGTGATCGCGATCTCGCCGTCGCCGGGGCGAACCAGGCCCTCGGGCGCGATCCAACGCGAGCGCGGGGCATGCGAACCGTTGGGCTCCGCCGTGGCGCCGTTCGGTGGGATCGCCGTGTCGGTCTCGATCATCGGCAGCGCCGTTCCCGAGAGATCGCCCTGCGGACCCGGGCCGGGCTCGGTCACCCCTTCGACCTCGAGCCCGACGAGGTCCGGCGCCGCCTCCTCGAGCGCCTGCTTGATCGCCAGCTCGAGGGTCGCGGAGGAGGCCGGGCAGCCGTCGCAGCTGCCCTGCAGCTTCAGGCGCGCGACGCCGTCTGAGACCGAGAGGACCTCGACGTCGCCGCCGTGCGACTCCATGTAGGGGCGGACGCCGTCGAGCGCCCCGCGCACCCTTTCCTCGAGGTCGACCGGGTAGAGGTCGTGGATCAGAAGCAGGCTGGCGACGACGCTGTCTTCGACCAGCGCTCCCTTGATCGTCCCTCCCGCCTCTCCGGCCGCGTCGAGGGCGGCCCCGATTCGCGCCAGCCCCTCTCCGTGCAGCTCCAGCACCGCCCCGAGCAGCTCCTTGGCGGTATGGCGGGCCGCCGGGTCGCCGATCCGCTCGACTTCGTCGAAGAGCCGCTGCAGACGCGCGACCAGCTCGGCATCGCCGGGAGCAGCGTCCGGCGCTCCCGGCGGCGCTGCCGCCGGCCCCGGCTCGGAGATGGAGCGCTGTTGCACTCGCAGCTCCATCTCCGACTAGCCCCTATGGGGCCGGCGAGGGTCCATGCTCAGGCCATTCCCGTCGGGGTGTGCATGACCTTGCGGACGCGGCCGGACCCGTCGTACATGTGCACCCCGCACGGCAGGCACGGATCAAAGCTCCGCACCGCCCGCATGATGTCGACGCCCTTGAAGCTCTCCGGGCCGTTCTCCTCGAAGATCGGTGTGTTCTGCACCGCATCCTCGTAGGGGCCGGGAGTCCCGTAGGAATCGCGCGGGTTGCCGTTCCAGGGCGTCGGCGGATAGGGCTGATAGTTGGCCACCTTGCCGCCGCGGATCACCATGTGATGGGAGAGCACGCCGCGAGCCGCTTCGTGGAAGCCGCAGGAGACCGCCTCCTGCGGGACCTTGAAGTTGGACCAGCTCTTGGTCCGCCCGGCCCGGATCTCGCCCAGCGCCCGCTCCAGGCAGTGCAGCCCGATCAGGGCCGAGTAGGCCTCGTGGTAGGTCCTGGCGCGATCGCGCTCGATCGCGTTCGACTTCTCCGGGATCTTCCACTCGAGCTCCATCTCGGGCTTCGACGCGGTCCGAGGCAGAACCATCTGGAGGCTCTGGCCGGTCGCCTTCGCGTAGCCGAAGTCGACCAAGCCGGCCTTCGCCGTCACCCACTGGCGGGCGAACGGCCCGCCGCCGGTGTCGGAGGCGATGTAGGTGTCGGTGCGCTCGTCGTAGATCCGCGGTGAGGCGACCCAGCTGTACTTGTCGGTCCAGTCGCGCTTCTGCGGCTTCGGCAGCGTGGTCTTGTTCCACGGATGCCGCTTGTCGACCGGGTTGCCGAGCGGGTCCTTGGTGACGTAGGTCTCCTCGTCCTGCCAGTCGTCGAAGTACGACGATCCGAGCAGGATCCGGATCATCAGGTTGATGTCGACCAGGTTGGTCGAGATCAGCTCGCCGTCGATCACGACGCCGGGGGTGATGTAGCGCTTCTCGCCCCACTCGCCCATGTTGCGGTAGTCGTAGTCGACGTAGTCGGGGTCGTCGAAGGAGCCCCAGCAGACCAGGTCGGTGCGCCGGTAGCCGACCATGTCGTACCCCGGCAACTCCTCAAGGAAGAAGTCGTAGAGGTCGTCGTGCATCGGCACCGAGCGCTTGACGTAGTCGATGTAGCGCATCAGCCGCACGTAGTAGTCGGTGCAGGTCTGATGGGTGATGTCCGCTGACACCCCACCCGGCATGATCGTCGAGGGGTGCGTGTGCCGGCCCCCGAACAGGCAGTACATCTCGCGCGTGTAGCGGGCCACCTGGAGGGTCTCCAGATAGAAGTCGCCGGTGAACGGGTTCAGCGACCGCATGATGTCGGCGATCGTCTTGTAGCCGTGGACGTCGGAGCCCGGCGCCGGCGTCTCCTCCGCCTTCTTGAGCAGCGAGGGGTTGGTTTCCTTGACCATCTGCTCGCAGAAGTCCACGTTCGCCATGCAGTCGTTGAAGATCGCGTGGTCGAACATGTAGTCCGCGGTCTCGGCCAGGTTGTAGGCGAGGTCGCCGAGCGGCGGCGGCTTCACTCCATAGGCCATGTTCTGGTTCAGCACCGAGCAGGTGCAGTGGTTGTCGCCGCAGATGCCGCAGATGCGGCTGGTGATGAAATGGGTGTCGCGCGGATCGATTCCCTTCATGAAGATGTCGAAGCCGCGAAAGACCATCGAGGTCGAGTAGCACTTGGTCACCTGCTGCGCATCGAAGTCGATCTCGGTGTGAATCCCGAGGCTCCCGACGATCCGCGTGATCGGGTCCCACGACATCTCCTTGACGCCGACCTTTTGCCCGCTGGGGCTCTCTACGGTTGCCATCTAGAACCTCTCCTCTCGCTGCGTTGTAAGTGGGATCAGTGCGTTGGGGTGGCGGTCGGGATCGATCCTCATCACCACCTCTTCGCGTAGCCGGTCGTGAGCGCCGGCCCGGGCTTGCGCCAGTCCGGTTCGACGTCGTACTTCCTGCGGACGTGGCGGCGGCGCATGTATCGCACGATCGGTCCGTAGCTGAACTTCATGATCGTGCCGGCGACGCTCCCGAAGGGGTCCTCGTCCATGAACGGCATGTACTTGTCCGGGAAGCCGGGCATCGTGCAGGCCATGCAGATGCCGCCCACGTTGGGGCAGCCGCCGACGCCGCTCTGCCAGCCGCGCACCGGGACGTTGCACTTCACGACCGGGCCCTTGCAGCCCAGCTTCACCAGGCAGCGGTGGTCGGAGCCGTACTCGGTCGCGAACTCCCCCTGCTCCGAGTAACCGGCCCGGTTGCAGCCCTCGCGGACTGTGCGGCCGAACAGCCACTTCGGGCGCAGCGCCTCGTCGAGCTCCGGAGCCGGCGCGCGGCCGGCGAGGTGCAGCGCCAGGTAGAGCAGCGTCTCGGTGGTGTTGTCGGGCTGCGCGGGACAGCCGGGGATGCAGACGACGGGCAAGCCGGCCTGCGACTTCCAGTTCCAGCCCAGATAGTCGGGCAGGCCCATCGCCCCGGTCGGGTTGTTCTTCATCGCCGGGATGCCGCCGTAGGTGGCGCAGGTGCCGAGCGCAACGACGGCCGCCGCCTTCGGCGCCAGGCGGTCGATCCACTCGTTGGTCGTGATCGGCTGGCCGGTGTCGGGGTCGTCGCCCATCCCCGCCCAGTAGCCCTCGCCGTTGATCTCCTCGTTGGGGACCGAGCCCTCGAGCACGAGCACGAAGGGGTCGAGCTTGCCGGCCTCGGCGTCGTACCACGCCTGCATGAACTCGGCGCCGACCTCGTAGGCGAGGACCGGGTTGTGGACGACGACTTTCGGCATTCCCGGGATCGCCTGCGTGACGATGTCCTCGAGGCTGGGGTCGACGGCGGAAGTCATCGCGACGGAGTCGCCGTCGCAGCTGAGCCCGGTCGTCATCCAGATCACGTGCGCCGTGATCGCCTCGGTCTTGGCCTGATCCGGTACGAACTCGGTCTGAGTTGCTTCCATCGCTGTCCTCCTAGAGGGTCAACAGATTCGCGGCAGCGGGTCGCCGGCCAGAAGGTCCATCACCCGTCTGCCTCCAAACGCCGTGTCCACCAGGACCATTCCCGGCGGCTCCGTCTTCACTTCGCCGATCTCGGCGGCCGCTTCGCACCCGGGGACCGCGCGCAGCGCCTCGAGCGCCGGCGCCGCTCCCTCCGGTGCCACGAAGGCGACCATCTTGCCCTCGTTGGCCACGTACATCGGGTCGATTCCAAGCATCTCCGCCGCGCCGGCGACGACCGGATTGACCGGCACGTCGGCCTCGCTGACGAGGATCGCGGTCCCGGAGGCGCGGGCGATCTCGTTGAGCGCCGAGGCGACGCCGCCGCGGGTCGCGTCTCGCATGCAGCGCAGCTGCGGACCGGCCGCCTCGAGCAGGGCGTCGGCGGCGGGCCAGAGTGAGCGGGTGTCGGAGACGATCTCCGCGTCGAGCTCGAACTCTCCGCGCGAGAGCATGATCGCGGACCCGTGCTCGCCGATCGAGCCGGAGACGAGGATCTTGTCGCCGGGCTGGGGCGAGGCGGGGGAGAGGGCCGCGCGCGGGTCGCGCTGCCCGACCCCGGTCGTGCAGATGTACATCGAGTCGGCCTTGCCGCGCTCGACCACCTTGGTGTCGCCGGTGACGATCTCGACCTCGGCCTCGCGGGCGGCGGCTGCGATCGCCTCGACCTCGGCGCGCAGCTCCTCCGCCGCCAGGCCCTCCTCGAGGATCAGCGAGAGGCTCAGCGCGACCGGGCGGGCGCCGGAGACGGCGAGGTCGTTGACGGTTCCGTTCACCGCCAGCTCACCGATCGAGCCTCCCGGGAAGCGGATCGGCCGCACGACGAAGCTGTCGGTTGTCAGCGCCAGCTCGGAGCCGTTGATCGAGACCGCGCCGGCGTCGCCGAGCGCGTCGAGGCTCGCGGAGGCGAATTCCGGCACCAGCAGCCCCTCGATCAGAGTCTGGGTCGACTTGCCCCCGGCGCCGTGCGACATCGTGATCTGCGAGTCCTTGAAGCGCGGCCGCTTGGCGCGCGCGGTCTCGATGATGTCGAGGATCTTCTGCTCGCGATCGGAGACGGCCTCCGGGCTCAAATCATCACCCCCACCAGCCTGTCGCCTCGTAATCGGCTAACGCCTCTGCTCGACGCCATCATCAAACGACCTCCCGCTCGCGAGAGAACCGCCCGTAGTTGTAGTAGGCGGCGCAGGCCCCCTCCGGGGAGACCATGCAGGTGCCGATCGCGTGCTCGGGTGTGCAGGCGGTGCCGAACACCTTGCACTCCCAGGGCTTGATCACGCCCTTCAGCACCTCGCCGCACTGACAGGCCTTCGGGTCGGCGACGCGAACGCCGGGGACCTCGTAGCGCAGCTCGGCGTCGAGGTCGGCGTAGGCGTCGGTCAGCTTCAGGGCACTCTGGGAGATGAAGCCGAGCCCGCGCCACTCGAAGTGGGGCCGCAGCTCGAAGACCTCCGACATCACCCGCAGCGCCGCCGTGTTGCCGTCGTAGGGGACGACGCGCTTGTACTGGTTCTCCACCTCGCAGCGGCCGCTGCCGAGCTGCTCGAGGATCATCAGCACCGACTGCAGGATGTCGAGCGGCTCAAAGCCGGAGATCACGACCGGCTTTTGGTAGTCGGCGGGGATGAACTCGAAGGGCCGCGCACCGACCACCGTCGAGACGTGCCCGGGGCCGATGAACCCGTCGAGGCGCAGGTCGGGCGAGTCGAGGAGGGCCCGCAGCGGCGGCACGATGGTCACGTGGTTGCACATGCAGAAGAAGTTCTTCACGCCCTCGAGCTTGGCCCGCTTCATCGTCAGCGCGGTCGAGGGGGCGGTGGTCTCGAAGCCGATCGCGAAGAAGACGACCTCGCGGTCGGGGTTCGACTTCGCGATCCGCAGCGCGTCAAGCGGCGAGTAGACCATCCGCACGTCGGCGCCGTCGGCCTTCGCCTCGAGCAGCGACTGCTCGGAGCCGGGGATCCGCATCATGTCCCCGAAGCAGGTGAAGATCACGCCCTCGTTGCGGGCGATCGCGATCCCGTCGTCGATCCGCCCCATCGGCATCACGCAGACGGGGCAGCCCGGTCCGTGAACGAGCTCGACGTTTCGGGCAGCAGGTCGTCGACCCCGTACTTGTAGATCGAATGGGTGTGGCCGCCGCAGACCTCCATCACCTTGTAGTGGCGGCCGGGCTCGACCGCGGCGAGGATCTCACCGGCGAGGGCGCGGCCGAGGTCCGCATCGCGGAACTCGTCGACGAAGCGCATGCCGCCGCCGTTCGCGCCGCTCACGCCGCCGCTCCTTCTCTGCCGAGGTGGGCGATCGCGGTGCCGGCGTGGACGAGCAGCGAGTCGCCTTCGGTCACCGAGTCGACGAGCGCGATCTCGATGCTGCTTCTATCTCCCTCGCCGTTCGCGCATAGCGCCAGTCCGCGTCCCGCATCGACGTCGAGCACACGCATCTCGATCGCCTCGTCCCCACAGGTGATACAGCCGGAGCCGTGATCGCAATCAGGGGCGAGGTCGGCCATCCGCCTACTCGCTGCCTTCCATGGCCGGGGAGCGCGTCATTCGATCCCACTCGCCTTCAGCTCATCGAGCTCCTGCTCGTAGTCGGCGCCCATTCCCTCGAGCAGCCGCCGGGTTGCCAGCGCCTCCTCCTCGTCGACCTTGGAGAGGGCGAAGCCGACGTGTATGAGGACCCAGTCCCCGGGCTCTGCGCTCTCCCCGTCTTCGTCGAGCAGGCCAACGTTTACGTTGCGACGCACTCCGGCGACATCGACCTTGGCGAGCCGATTCACCTCGTCTACAACCTCAACCACTTGGCCTGGAATCGCCAGGCACATCGCGCAACCTCCAGCTCGGGGAAATCTGACGGTGCCCTTGCCTGTTCCGTGTGCCCCGAGGGGTTGGACCGAGCAGCGCTAAACCTGCAATCAGCTCCGCAATAACCCGGTATATCCCGACTTCGAGGTTGTGTCAAGGACAACTATTCCGACCGCGTTCAGCGGGTTTCCCGCCCGCGAAAATCCGCTCCGAGTACTCGGATTTGCCGATTCCCCTGCAAGGTCGAGCGTTTTGCCTGCTGTGCTAAAGAATCCCGCCGCTCGGGGGCAGGATCCAGAGGCGCTTGGCGAAGCCGATGACCTGATCCGGTTCGAGGTCGGCGACGGTGTTGCTTTCGTCCTCCTCAATTGCCTCGGCAAGCTCCTGCCAGCTGCGCGACACCGAGCCCACTTTGGTCATCGGTCCCCAGCTGCCGACCGAGCCGAGCTCAGTCGAGAGCCGGCGCGCCTCGGCGGCGCCGAGCTCGCCGAAAGGCGTGTAGGAGTCGCCGCAATAGACCGGCTTTGCCAGCGCCTCCCGAAGCTCGACCGCGGGCGGATCCGCGTCCGCGCTCATCGCAACGCCGCCGGTCGGCTGAGCCGGTCGAGGGCCAGGACGAAGGATTCGTAGCGCTTTCCGGTCACCGACTGCAGGCCCAGCTCGCAGGTGCGGTTGCTGCTCACGAACGCGTCGGCGCTGCGGGTCCGCAGCTCCGCGGCGACGTCGCGCAGCGCCGAATTCGGCAGCTCCGGATGCAGGAGACCGCGGTCGCCGGCCATCCCGCAGCAGGCGGTGCCGGCGGGAACGAACACTTCCTCGGCCATCGCCTCCCCGATCGCGCCGAGCTTCTCGCCCAGCCCCAGGTGCGAGACCGAGCAAACGGGATGCATGACCAGGCTGTCCAGCTTGCGGTCGAGCTCGAGTCTCCCGAGCAGGCGGTCGTGGACCCACTCGATCGAGTCGAGGATCTCCACCCGCTCGTAGCGTTCCCGGAGCTCGTCCGGGAGCTCGTCGGCTACCTCGGAGCGCAGCCCGTGGGCGCATGACGTCGCGTCGATGACCAGCGGCAGCCGGCCGCCGTCGGTCCAGCGCAGGATCGACTCCGCGGCGCGCCGGGACATCGCGCGGTGGCCGGCGCCGTAGCCCTTCGAGCTCCACGGGGTCGCGCAGCAGACCCCGGCTACGTCAGTGGGGATCCAGAGCGGCAGGCCGGCCCGGGAGGAGATCGAGCAGAGCGCCTCCGGCAAGGTCGGGTGCGGCTCGCCTCCGACCGGGTTGCCGAAGATCCGGTTCACACAGGCAGGTAGATAGACGCCCGCCGCGCCTTCCGCCTCGCTGCGGGGAAGTTGAGCGGGGGCGGCCCCGGGCAGCTCTTCGGGGATGGTGGGGACGAGATCGGCGCTGACCCGCCGCCGGACCGCTGCGGGCGCGGCCCGCAGCGCGGCGCCCGCAAGGAACCTCCTGGCGATCGCGGCCGCGCGCAGTCCACCCCGGGCGAGTCTCTCCACCGCCGAGTAGCGGCGTGCGAAGGCCAGCGCGAGCATTTCCTCGCGGTCGGTGCGCTCGCGGGCGCGGAAGTCCTTGACGAGCTTCCCGGTGTCGATCCCGACCGGGCAGACGAGCCGGCAGGTTCCGTCGGCCGCGCAGGTCTGGATCGCCTCGTGCTCGTAGTCGGCCAGCAGCGCGTCGTAGAGGGGCGAGCCCTGCGGCTGGCGGGCCATCTCGCGCCGGATCACGATGCGCTGCCGCGGCGTCGTCGTCGTGTTGCGGCTCGGGCAGACCGGCTCGCAGAACCCGCACTCGACGCAGCCGGTCGCGACCTCCTCGATCTCCGGCTGGGTCTTGAAGTCGGCCAGGTGGGCGACCGGGTCGCGATTGAGCACCGCTCCGGGGTTGAGGACGCGGCCGGGGTCGGCGAGCTCCTTGATCCGCCACATCATCGCCGTCGCCTTGGCGCCCCATTCGCGCTCGACGAACGGCGCCATGCTGATCCCGGTCCCGTGCTCGGCCTTCAGGGAGCCGTCGTACTCCGCCGAGGATCAGATCGACGAGCTCGCCCATGAACGCCTCGTAGCGCTCGACGTCTTCGGGCACAGAGAAGTCGGGGGTGAGCTGGAAGTGCAGGTTGCCGGCCGACGCGTGCCCCGCGACCCCGGGCAGGAACCCGTGCTTTGCGAGCAGGGCCTGGAGGTCGGTCGCGCACTCGGCGATGCGCTCCGGGCGCACGCAGACGTCCTCGATGATCAGCGCTGTACCGGGCGGCCGCAGCCGCCCGACCAGCCCGAAGAGCCCTTCGCGCACGGTCCAGGCGAGCTCGATCTCGCGCCGGTCGCGGGTGAAGGCCGCCGGCTGGAGCAGCTCGTGCTCGGCGAGGATCTCCCCGGCGATCGTCTCGAGCCGATCGAGCTCGCCATCGCCTTCGGCGCCGAACTCGACGATCAGCGCCGCCGAATCGGGCGGCAGGTTCGCGCCACTGCTCGGGGGTTCCCGGACATGTTCCAGGAGGCCGCGGTCAGGGCTCGCGCGACCATCAGCTCGGTCGCCCGCGCTCCCGCCTCGACGAACGCCGGGACCACCTCGGTGGCGGCCTCGATGCTCGGGAAATGGATCCAGCTCAGCGTAGTGCGCGGCGGCACTGGCCGGGTGCGCATCACCGCCTCCGCGACGAAGGCGAGGGTGCCCTCGGAGCCGACCACGAGGCGGCGGAAGATCTCCAGCGGCGTCTCGGCGTCGAGCAGCGCGGAGAGGCGGTAGCCGGTGACGTTCTTGATCTCGTACTTGCGGCGTACGCGCTCGGCCAGCTCTTCGTCGGCGAGCAGCTCCTCGCGCAGCTCGAGCAGGCCGCGGGCCAGCTCGGGCTCGTCAGCGGTGAATTGCTCCTCGGCCTCCGCTGCCGCGGTGTCGACCACCGTGCCGGAGGCGAGCACCAGCTTCAGCGACTCGATCGTCGAGTAGGAGTCCCAGGTGACGCCGCAGCGCATCCCGCCGGAGTTGTTCGCAATCACGCCGCCGAGCGTGGCGATCTCGGTGCTCGCGGGGTCCGGGCCGAGCCTGAAGCCGTGCCGCGAGAGCACCCGATTGGCGAAGCCGAGCACGGTGCCGGGCCGAAGCCGCGCCCGGGCGCCCTCGTCGAGGACCTCGATGCCCGACCAGTGCTGCCGCACGTCGATCATGATCCCGTCGGTCTGCGCCTGCCCGCAGAGGCTCGTCCCACCGCCGCGGAAGTTGACGGCGACGCCGCGGCGGCGGGCGTAGTCGAGGACCTTTCCGACGTCGGCTGCGTCGCGGGCCATGATCACGACCGCGGGGAAGCGCCGGTAGGGGCTGGCGTCAGAGGCGTAACGGATCAGGTCGATCGGCCGGGCGAGGAGCCGGTCGGCGCCGAGCAGCCCGATCAGCTCGCTGCGCAGGGGCTCCGGCGTTCCGCCGGCGAGCTCGTCCGGGGCCCGATCGGATGCCGGCTCGCCGGGTGGGCGCCCGATCCGCTTCGGATCGGCGCTCAGCAGTGGCAGCGTGGCACCCATCTCACTCGATCGCCATGCCGGGCGAGACGTCGACCTGGACGAGCCGCGGGCCGGAGTCCGCAAACGACGTCTCCAGCGCGCCGTGCAGCTCGTCACTTCCGGAGACGGTGCTCGAGGAGACCCCGTAGCTCTGCGCCGTCGCCGCCACGTCGAGCGCCGGGAGGTCGAGCGCCGGGGCTCCGGTCACCTCCTCCAGCGACGCGAACCACTTCAGGATCGAGTAGTCGTTGTTGCGCAGGACCAGGAACTTGACCGGGATCTCGTAAACCGCCGCGGTCCAGAAGGCGGTGATCGCGTACTGGGCCGAGCCCTCGCCGAGCACGCAGACGACCTGGCGATCTGGTTGGGCGAGCTGCACGCCGAGCGAGGCGGCAAGGCCGAAGCCTAGCCCGCCGCCGGCGCCGAAGTAGTAGGAGCCGGGCGCCGAGATGCGCAGCTGGTTGCGCAGCGCCGCGGTGCTCGAGGGCGACTCGAGCACAACGATGCCGTCCGCGGGAAAGAGGTCGGCGAGCAGGCGATGCACGGCGCCGGGCGCCAGCGGCTCGCCCCCCTCGGGCTGAGGCGGGTCGTCGCGCGGCGCGGGCGGCTCGCGATCGGGCGCCTCGCCGAGCTCCTCGAGCAGGGCGCGCAGGGCAAGCGCCGGGTCGGCGACGATCGCGTCGCCCATCGGCGCCCGGGCAGCCTCGTCGGGATCGTCGGTGATCGCGACCAGCTCGGTTCCGGAGGCGAGGAGATCACCGGGTACGTTCGGGTAATAGGGGAAGACCGAGGTGCCGACACAGACGACGAGGTCGTGGTCGGCGAGCTGCTGGGAGAGCAGCGCGACCCCGGGCAGCAGGACCCCCTGAAATGCGGGGTGAGCCTCCGGGAAGCCGAGCCGGCCGCCGCCGGTCGCGGGCGACGCCCAGACCGGGAGCCGCTGGCGCTCGGCCAGCTCCACGGCGGCGTCCCAGCCCCCGGATGCGTCGATCTGCGGTCCGGCGACGAGGACCGGGCGCTCGGCCGCCTCGAGGCGTTCGGCCAGCTGCGCGAGCTTTGTGGGGTCGGGCTGGGCGCGTCCGTCGACCGAGCGGGCGATCTGGCGCTCGAAATGGACCGGCTCGACCTCAACCTCCCAGTCGTCCATCGGGATCGAGACGAAGGCCGGGCCGCTCGGCGCAAGCGTCGCGTTGTGGATCGCCTGGGCGATCGCGAACGGCACGTCCTCGGCGCGCGGCGGCTCGTGGCTCCACTTCACGAACGGCTTCGGCACCTCGACGGCGTCGCGGTTGGTCAGGTTCGCCTGCAGGGTGATCAAGTTGCGCGCCTGCTGACCGGCGGTGACCAGGAGCGGCGACTTGTTGGCCTTCGCGTTGAAGATCGCTCCGACCCCGTTTCCGACCCCGGGCGCGGTGTGCAGGTTGACGTGCGCGACGTTGCCGGCGGCCTGCGCGTAGCCATCGGCCATCCCGACCGCGACCGCCTCCTGGAGGCCCAGCAGGTAGCGGAAGTCGTCGGGGAACGGCCCCAGCATCGGCAGCTCGGTAGAGCCCGGGTTGCCAAACATCGTCGTCATTCCGCGCTTGCGGAAGAGGTCGAAGGTCGCCTCGCGAACGGTCGTCACGCGGACACCCTAAATGCGGCGTTTCGATCTGGCGCCCCGCCCTCAGCCACGCAAGTCCGCGACTTGCGCATATCCCTGGGGTTATCTCCTCGTCATCGCGTTCGGCGAGCGGGTATCCGCGGCGTCGAAATCCGGCTTTCACAGGCGGCCATCCGGGGGAAGAGGGGATCCGAGACATGACTTTGGACATTGGGAAGCGGAGCACGGCCGTGAGCTTGCTCGGAGGGCGAGGCAGAATCTCGTCGGGGCGACTTGTGGTCGTGGCTCTGGCCGCGATCGTTTGCGTCGCCGCGAGCGCCGGTGCCGCCTTCGCGGGTCACGGCGCAAAGCACCACGGGATCGTCAAGGTCAAGCGCTCCGACCGGGGCGCGACCCGGCTGGCGCGCCAGATCTTCGAGGGCAACCGCAGAAACCTGGTCCGCGCGAAGTTCGTGACCACGCCGCCCGGCGGGGCCCCGGTCGCGATCTCCAACCAGCGGCTGTCCGGCTTCCCGCGCCGCGGCGGCTCCTTCGCGATCCTCTCGACCGGCTGCGCGCTGCTCGCCGACAACCCGAACAAGTCGGGAAGCAGCGGCTGCCGCGACGGTGGCCTGAAGATCCGCGGCGCCCGCGACGTGACGATCTGGCGCCTCCGCATCCGGGTTCCCAAGGACGCGAACTGCCTGTCGTTCCGGTTCAAGTTCCTCTCCGAGGAATACCCGGAATACGTGGGGTCGATCTTCAACGACGCCTTCATCGCCGAGCTCAGCCGGGCGCCGAAATGGAACGCCTCCGGAAGCGTGGACCCGACGATCCGGGCGCCGCGTGACTTCGCGAAGACCCGGGACGGAAAGCTGATCAGCGTCAACGGGACCGGGGTCGCCCGGGTGACCAGGCGCGCCGCGCACGGCACCACCTACGACGCGGCGACTGGGAAGCTGCGCGCAGCGACGCCGGTGAGGCCCGGGGTCCACCTCCTGCACCTCTCGATCTTCGATCAGGGAGACAGGCAGTACGACTCTGCGGTCTTCATCGATCGCCTTCTCGTGCACAAGGCCAAGCACTGCCGGTCCGGGGTCGTGGCGACCAAGTAGCCGCCGGGTCCAGAGAGCGATTAGCGACGCGCATCCGGGTTGCACGGCCCGGAGCGCAACCTGAGGGCGCTGATCGAGGGGATGAACAGGCTCACCGACGAGCCGCTGCTGGACCGGCTCGGATCGAGGAGGAGATCGTCGCCCGCGACCGTGAGATGGAGAACCCTTACAGCAAGGACCTGCAGCTGACCGCGATCCGTGGCGCTCGTCGCTATCTGCCCGACCGCCTTACCCGGATCGCGGCGCCGCACAAGCTGCTCGACCCCGACGCCGGCCCGCTGATCGCCGTGAAGCTTCACATCCTCACCCGCAAGTCCCTCGGCGGCCTGCCGACCGATCTCGACGGACGGGTGCTCGGATCCCGCCGGGGAGCCGGTCCCCGGTCTCTACGCCGCCGGCGAGGTGGCCGGCTTCGGGGGCGGGGGTATGCACGGCTACCGGGCGCCGAGGGCACCTTCCTCGGTGGCTGCCTTTTCTTGGGCCGTATCGCGGGCCGCGCGCGGTCGAGGCCACTCGCTGAGCGAGGCCCGCCGGCCGAGCTCGGCGGGCGCTCCCTCTGCGACTGCGCCGCCGGTCCCGAGAAGAACTTGAGGCGCGCCCTAGAGCGGACCGACTGGGCAGTTCATTACCGCCGGCAGGCCCCTAAGTGACTCAGGGTCAGTTTGCTGGCCCTTTGTCTCAGTGTTTCTGCGGCGGACCGTTACCAAATTGTCCAACTAAGTTCAGCGGGCCGGGAGGAAGCCGGCTACGTTTGAGCTGCGGTCGGAGGCGCACCTGAAACGGCAGCCCTGCAGGGGGCATGCGGCCGCAATCCAATCCCTAGATGAGCCGCAAGCCACAAGGCCGCAGTCCGTCCCGCGGTCGCCTTTCCGCTTCTAGCGGCATCGTCTGCGTGCGTCGCCGGGCTCGCACTCGCCGCCCTCTTCCTGGCCGGTTGCGTTATCAGCGACCCGGCCAGCGACGTGTCCAACACGGCGGCGACGCTGCACGGGCGCGTCCTGCCGGGTGGCAAGCCGACCACCTACTGGTTCCAGTACGGCGCAGACGACTTCCTACGGAAGCGGGACTCCGCGCCGCGGCGCGGGATCGGGGAACGGGAGCCAGGGCGTCTCCGAGCCGGTGGCGGGCCTCTCCCCGGACACCCTCTACCACTTCCGGATCTGCGAGGAGAATCCGGATGGGTCGGGCTGCGGCAGCGACCGCAGCTTTCAGACCCACGGGACGGCGATCCTTCCCGGCTTTCAGGAAACCAGCCCGCTCAGCGGCCTCACCGAGCCCACCGCCTTCCGCTTCGCTCCGGACGGGCGGGTCTTCGTCGCCGAGAAGAGCGGGCTCATCAAGGTCTTCGACGACCTCGCCGACCCGACGCCGACGATCTTCGCCGACCTGCGCACCGAGGTCCACAACTTCTGGGACCGCGGCCTGCTCGGGCTGGCGCTCGACCCGAACTTCCCGGCCAAGCCGTACGTCTACGTCGCTCTACACCTACGACGCGGCCGATCGGCGGCACGGCCCCGCGCTGGGGCCCGCCTGGCGCCACGTACGACGACTGTCCGACCCCGCCCGGGCGCGACGAGCGACGGCTGCGTCGTCAGCGGCCGGCTCTCGCGGCTGCAGGCGTCGACGGCGACCAGATGGTCGGCGCCGAGCAGGTGCTGCTCGAGGACTGGTGCCAGCAGTTCCCGAGCCACTCGATCGGCAGCCTGTTCGGGGCGGACGGCGCGCTCTACGTCAGCGGCGGCGACGGCGCGAGCTTCAACTTCGTCGACTACGGGCAGGACGGCAGCCCGCGCAACCCCTGCGGCGACCCGCCGGCGGCGTCGGCGGGACGCCAGACGCCGCCGACCGCCGAGGGTGGCGCGCTGCGCAGCCAGGACCTGCGCACCGCCGGCGACCCGACCGGCTCTCGACGGCGCGATCATGCGGATCGATCCCGACACCGGCGGCGGCGCTGCCCGACAACCCGCTCGCCGCCAGCTCGGACCCGAACGCGCGCCGCATCGTCGCCTACGGCCTGCGCAACCCGTTCCGCTTCACGTTCCGCCCGGGCACAAGCGAGATCTGGATCGGCGACGTCGGCTGGAGCGACTGGGAGGAGATCAACCGCGATCCCCGACCCGACGGCAGCGCGTCGACAACTTCGGCTGGCCCTGCTACGAGGGCAGCGGGCGCCAGACCGGGCTACGACGCGCGCCGAACCTCGACATCTGCGAGACCTCTACGCCGCCGGCGGCGCGGTCACGGCGCCGTACTTCACCTACAAGCACAGGCAAGGTCGTGCACCGGCGAGACCTGCCCGACCGGAAGCTCGTCGATCTCCGGGATCGCCTTCTACGACGGCGGGCACGTACCCGGCCGAGTACGACGGGGCGCTGTTCTTCGCCGACTACTCGCGCGACTGCATCTGGGCGATGCAGCCGGAACCGGCGGCGCGCCCGACCCGCGACGCATCGAGACCTTCGCGCCGGGGCCGCGAACCCGGTCGACATCGAGTTCGGTCCCGGCGGCGACCTCTTCTACGCCGACTTCAACGGCGGGAGCGATCCAGCGCATCCACTACACCGTCCGGCAACCAGCCGCCGACGGCGGTCGTCGACGCCGACGCCGACCAGCGGCGCCGCGCCGCTGACCGTCCATTCGACGGCACGGCCTCCAGCGACCCCGACCCGGCGACACGCTCTCCTACGCCTGGGACCTCGATGGCGACGGCGCCTACGACGACGCCACCGGAGCGCAGGCCGGCTTCGTCTATCAGAGCGCCGGCAGCTACGCCGCCGGCTCAAGGTCACTGACAATCACGGCGCGTCGGCGACCGACACGGTGGCGATCACCGCCGGAAATAACCCGCCGACGGCGACGATCACCGCCCCGGCTCCGAGCTTCGCCTGGGCGGTCGGAGATCCGATCAACTTCGCGGGCGGCGCCACCGACCCTCAGGACGGCATCCTGCCGGCGAGCGCATTGAGCTGGTCGGTGGTCATCACCACTGCCCGTCCAACTGCCACACCCACCCGCTGCAAGGCTTCGACGGCGTTGCGAGCGGCTCGCTTCGCCGCCCCCGACCACGAGTACCCCTCGTACCTGGAGCTGCGGCTCACCGCGACGGACAGCGGCGGCCTCACGGCACCCGCAGCGTCCGGCTCGATCCGAAGACCGTCACCTTGGCCTTCGCGTCGAACCCCGGCGGGCTCAGCCTGGCCGTCAATGCAGCCAGCTCGACCACTCCGTTCAGCCGCACCGTGATCCAGGGCTCGAGCAACACGATCTCGGCGCCCACCCCGCAACCGCTCGGGCCCGATACCTACGATTTCAGCTCCTGGTCTGACGGCGCCTCCGCCACGCACTCGGTGCAGGCGGTCGCGCCGACGACCTACACCGCAACCTACGCTCGACGCTAGCGTCCTCGCCGGCTGAATCGTCAAGCCGAGCTTCGCGGTCCCCGATCGACTGCCCCGCGAAAACCAACCCCCTCGATACAGGCAGAAGAGGCACCGCTACGGGGATTCGAACCCCGGTTTCCGGACTGAGAATCCGGCGTCCTAGTCCCCTAGACGATAGCGGCGTGCAGGCGCGATTCTAGCGACGCGATCCCTCTCGTTAGGCTCGGCGCAACGGGGCGAATGGGAGTCCGCGCGCCGCTAATCTTCGATCTGTTCCCGCGGCTGTGGCGGAACTGGTAGACGCGCAGGCTTCAGGTGCCTGTGTCCTTCGGGACGTGGAGGTTCGACTCCTCTCAGCCGCATCGAAGAGGCGAGGCCAGCTGGCTGCGGCCGGGTTGCGACTCGTCGGCCTCAGGACCGCGGTTCGGCCCCCATGACTGCACCGTTTCGCCCGCGGGCGCCAGGGCCGCACCCTTTTGCCCGCGGCGGTGTTGTTCGGTTTTGGAGGGCCCAGCGCTGTGTAAGGTTCGGCCCGTGAGTCCAGGAGTGCCGGAAGCGCGAGCACGCGCTCGAAGGCGCCGGAACAAGGAGAGATATGCATGCGTAAGCATCTGATTTGGGTGCTGGGTATAGCGGTGCTGGCCGGCAGCGTCGTCCTCGCCAGCGTCGCCCTCGCGGCCCCCAACACCCAGACGATCGTCAGCAAGGTAAAGCCGAAGAAGCTGCCGAAGAAGACCAAGAAGCCGGTCTCGCTCGACACCAACGTGTTCGCGACCAACCCGAGCAATCCGAACGCGATTCCGTTCCCGACCACGAACGCGAAGGTCGACTACGACAAGGACATCAAGTTCCAGCAGAAGGGCTTTCCGACCTGCGACACGAGCAATTTCGGCGCGGCGACGACGACCCAGGACGTCAAGAACGCATGCCGTAGCTCCGTGATCGGTTCCGGCAGCGCCACGGTGGTCGTTCCGACCGGACCAGCCACCCCGCCGCTGACCGTCGCGGCCGACGTGATCGCGGCGAACGTGAAGGGCAACAAGATCCTCCTGCACAGCTACAACAGCCTCTCCGGCGGCCAGCCGCTGATCGGGCAGCTGAGCAAGGAGCACAAGGGCCCATACGGCACGTTGCTCGACGTCGACGTTCCACCGCTGGCCGGTGGTACCGCGGTGATCACCCAGTTCGAGACCAAGATCGACAAGACGGTCTATCGCCACAAGCACAAGAAGCTGGCGATCGTGTCTTCGAGCTGCAAGGACAAGAAGATCAAGTTCCGGGCCCGGTTCACCGATGACCACGGTCAGCTGGCAACCGGCACCGCGAAGCAGAAGTGCAAGCGGAAGGGTCACTGAGCAGACGACTCTTCTTCTAACCGCTTGACCGAGGGGCGGCCGTAGGGCCGCCCCTCTCTCTTTGTCGGTCACACGGACGACGGCGGCACGCCGGTGCTCGACGGGCGGCGCGGAACGAGTAATGTCCGGCCGCAGATACGGCCGGTGGCCAAGGGAAGTCCGGTGAGATGCCGGCGCGGTCCCGCCACTGTGATCGGGCGAGTGTCGTCGCGAGCCAGAGATGGCAGCCACTGGGGTGGCCACAGCCCCCCGGGAAGGCGCGGCGAAATGCCCGCAAGCCAGGAGACCTGCCTCCGGCCGCGCCAATCAATCCCTCGAGGAAAGGGTGGCTTAGATGCCATTTTCGAGAACGCTCCGGCCGGGCGCCGCATGCCTGGCCTTGATCGCAACCCTGCTCGTCCCCGTTACTGCACGAGCGGCGAGTACGACCGCGCAGGTGCGGGTGGTCAACATGGCGGGGGCGACGCTGGCCGATCAGAGCCAGGTCACCGGTGACGTCTCCATCAATGCCGACCCGAACGCGAAGTGCTTCGGCCCGCCTGGCGGCAGCGGCAACGCCGTCAACGTGCCCGGGCCAAGCGCCCTGGGAATCGTCAAGGACGCATCGACCACCAACGCTTCCCTGCGCCCGCTCTCGGTCACCGATCAGTTCGGCTTCGGGCTCGGGCTCTGCGGGATCGGCGGCTCTACCTTCAACGCCGGAGACAGCGCCTCCTGGTACTTGAAGGTCAACCACGTCGGCGCCCAGGTGGGCGGCGACCAGTACCTGCTCAAGGCAGGCGACCAGGTGCTCTGGTACCTCTCGCCCGGCTATCCGTATCCGAGCGAGCTGCAGCTGGTGGCCCCGACGGTCGCCAACGCGGGCAAGTCGTTCACGGTCACCGTCTATTCGTGGGACGACACCGGGCACCGCACACCGCTGGCCGGAGCCCTGGTCACAGGAGCCGAGGCGCCGACCGGAGCCGACGGCCAGGCCACGGTGCAGCTGAGCCACGGGGCCGCGCTGCAGGCCCTGCACGGCACCGACATCCCGTCGAACCGATCGATCGTCTGCGTCGTCTCCTCGCCGGGGGCCTGCGGAGCGCCGCGCCACAAGGTGATCGGCACCAAGGGACGGGATCGGATCAGGGGGACGAAGTGGCCTGACGTGATCCGCTCGCGCGGCGGCAGGGATCGGATCAACAGTCGCGGCGGGCTCACCGACCTGGTCAAGTGCGGCCGCGGCAGGGACGTCGCGATCGTCGGCCCCACGGACAGGACGCGGGGCTGCGAGAAGGTGATCCGCAAGGGATGAAGCCCGCCCGCCGGCCGGCGGCCGCGATCGCGCTCTGCGGCGCGCTGGCGGCCGCCGGTTGCGGCCTCGGGCCGGGCGCCCCGGTCGGCGATGTGCAGCTCACCGCCACCCGTGACTACGGCTCGCAGGCGATCCTGACGCGGCGCGAGACCAATGCGCCGGAGTCAGAGACGGCAATGCGCCTGCTCGATCGCAGCACCGAGATCTCGACCCGCTACGGCGGTGGGTTCGTGCAGTCGATCGGCGGAATCGAAGCCGGTGACCAGGGGGGCCGCCAGCACGACTGGTTCTTCTTCGTCAACGGGGTCGAGTCGCCGGTCGGCGCCGCCGAGTACGCCCTGCACGGCGGCGACCGGGTCTGGTGGGACTACCGCGACTGGACCGCGGCGATGCGGGTGCCCGCCGTGGTCGGCTCCTTCCCGGAGCCCTTCGCGCACGGCTATGAGGGAGAGGCGCACCAGGTGACGGTTCGATGCCGCGGGGCGGCGGCGGCATGCAGGTTGGCAAGAGCCCGCATCGGGGCGGTCGCCGCACAGCGGGGGAAGGGGGCGCCGATCCGGGTGCTGGTCGGCGCCTGGCCGAAGCTGCGCTCCGACGATGCCGCGGCGCTGCTCGAGCGCGGCCCGGCCTACAGCGGCGTCTTCGCCGATTTCGTGCGCCGGCACGGCTCCTGGGGCCTGCAGCCGCTTGACGCCACGGGTGCGGCGTCGGGCTCAGCGCGCGACGCCGGCCTGGTCGCCGCCACGCGCCGCGGCGAGGACCCGCCGACCTGGTTGGTCACCGGCCCCGACGCAAGCGCGGCGCTGGAGGCCGCCCGGGCGCTCGACCCGAGCGACCTGCGGGATCGATACGCGCTCGCGGTCGAGGATGGCGGCATGCAATCCCTGCCGGTGCGATGAGGTCGCCGCTCGCCTACACGCCGCGGCCGGGACCGCTGCAGGCGGCGTCGCCCGGCACCGCGATCCTCTACCTCGCATCCTTCGTGGTCGTCTCCTTCCTCTATTCGAACCCGATCGTGCTCGGTGCGGCCGGGCTGGGCGTCGCGCTGGCAGGAATCGCGGCGGGGGCGCGGCGGGCGGTCGGCGTCGCCTTGCGCCTCGGGCTCTCGCTGGCGCTCTTGATCGTCGTCGTCAACGGGCTGGTCACCGACCGCGGCGTGACCGTCCTCGCCCGGCTCGGCGATTGGCCGCTGCTCGGCCAGGTCAACGTCACCGCCGAGGCGCTCGCCGCCGGAGCGGCGATCGGCCTGCGGGCGATGGCGGCGATGATCGCCGCCGCCGTCTACTCGTCGTGCGTCGATCCCGACCGGGTGCTGCGGATGCTGCGGCCCCTCGCCGGGCGCTCGGCTCTGACCGCGACGCTGATCTCGCGGCTCGTCCCGGTTGCGGCACGCGATGCATCGCGGCTGCGCGAGGCGGCGCGGCTGCGTGGGCCTGCCGCGGCGCCGGTTGGCCGCGGCGCCTTGGCGAGGCGGTTGCTGGCCGGCTCGCTTGACCGCTCGGTTGACGTCGCGGCGACCCTGGAGCTGCGCGGTTACGGGCTCGGGCACAGCGCCCGGATCGAGGCAGGCGGCACCCGCCACGATCGCCGCTTCCGAATCGCCGCCGCGGCGCTGCTCGCGCTGGCCGTGGGCGGGCTGATCGCGGGCGCGGGGAGCTTCGAGTCCTATCCACGGGTAGAGGTGGGAACCGACCCATTCACCCTCGCGATCGCCGCCGCGTGCCTGCTCGCCGGCCTGGCCCCGCTGCGGATGCACCGGGCCAGGAGGCGGGCCGCGATCGCCACGGAGGTGGCCCGTGCCTGACCTGGCGACGCGGCGCCGCAGCGCGCCGGCGCTGCGGATCGAGGCGCTGACCTACAGCTATCCCGACTCCAGCGTCGAGGCTCTGCGCGAGGTCAGCCTCGAGATCCGAGCCGGGGAGCTCGTCGTGCTGGCCGGGCGCTCGGCGAGCGGCAAGACGACCCTGCTGCGCTGCGCCTGCGGCCTGGTGCCGCACTTTCATGGCGGCGAGATCTCCGGTGAGGTCGCGGTCGCCGGCCACGACACGCGCGAGGACGGGCCGGGAAAGCTCGCCGGCGAGGTCGGCTACGTGGCTCAGGACCCAGAGACGCAGGTCGTCTCGACCACCGTGCGGGCGGAGATCGAGCTTCCCCTGGAGCTGCGTGGCGAGCCGCCCGCCGCCCGCGCCAGAGCGGTCGAGGAGGCGGCGCTGGCGCTGGCGATCCCCGACCTGCTGGCGCGCACCACGGACACCCTCTCGGGCGGCGAGCTGCAGCGGGTCGCCCTGGCCGCCGCGCTGGTGACCCGGCCGCGTCTGGTGCTCCTCGACGAGCCGAGCTCGCAGCTCGACCCGGTGGCGGGCGACGAGCTGATCTGGCTGCTGCGGCGGCTCAACGAGGAGTGGGGGGTCTCGATCCTGCTCTCCGAGCACCGCCTCGAGCGCTGTCTCGCCGCCGCCGACCGGGTGATCGCGATGGACGCCGGGTCGGTCTCCTTCGACGGCCCCCCGGTCGACTTTCTCGCCTGGGCGATCGAGCGGGACCCGGCCCTGGCGACGCCGGGCGCCCGTCTCTTCTCGCTGGCAGGGATAGATCCCTTGCCCACCGGCGTCAAGCAGGCGCGGGAGATCCTTGGCGGGGAGGGTGAGGCGCATCCCCTCCTTACTCGCGATTCGCGCGAGAGGCGGGCGGGTGAGTCCTCCGACGCCCTGGCGAGCCCAGGCGCAAGAGGCTCGGACCGCAAGAGGCCTGCACCCATCAAGGCCCTCGAGCTGAAGGATGTGTGGGTCGAGCTGGATCGCGGTGACGGCCTGCATGACGTGCTGCGCGGGATCGATCTGCGGGTGGCGGCCGGCGAGCGCGTCGTTCTGATGGGCCGCAACGGGGCCGGCAAGAGCACCTTGCTGCGGACCGCCGCGGGGCTGGTCGAGCCGGTGCGCGGAAGAGTCGAGGCCCCGGGTGGCGTCGCGCTGCTCGGCCAGAGCCCCGACGACTACCTGGTTCGCGAGCGGGTCGACGAGGAGCTTCCCGGTGAAGCTGGGCGCAGGGCGCTCACCGCGGTGGGACTCGGGCACGTGGACGGCTCCGACCCGCGTGACCTCTCGGGCGGTGAGCGCCAGCGGCTGGCGCTGGCGATCGCGCTCGCCGGAAGGGGGGAGGGGCAGCCCTTCGGAGGGCTCGTAGCGCTCGACGAGCCGACCCGGGGCATGGATCGGGCCCGTAAGGAGGAGCTGGCGGAGCTGATCGAGCGCTTCGCTGGTGCAGGCGCCGGGGTGCTCGTCGCGACCCACGACGTCGAGTTCGCCGCCACGTTCGCCGAGCGGGTGGTGCTGCTCGGTGACGGGATCGTGATCGCCGACGCCGGCGCCGCCGAGGTCCTCTCGGGGGGCTGGTACTTCGCCACCGAGGTGGCCCGGATCCTCGGCCGCCCCGGGATCGTCTCGCCGCAGGAGGGCGCCCGGCTGATCGGCGAAGGCGCGCAGAGATGACCTGGCAGCTCGCCAGCTTCGCGATCCTGGCGCTGGTGCTGATCGGCGGCTTTGCCTGGTATGAACGCTCGCGCCCGCCCTCGCAGATCGTCGCGCTGGTCGCCGCGCTCGCCGCGCTCGCCGTCGCCGGGCGGATCGCGCTCGCCCCGATCCCCAACGTCGTCGCCACAACCGACATCGCGATCTTCAGCGGCTATGCGCTCGGCGGCGCCCCCGGATTCGTCGTCGGCGCGCTGGCCGGCCTGATCTCGAACTTCTGGCTCGGCCAGGGCCCCTGGACGCCCTGGCAGATGGCCGGCTGGGGCCTTGCCGGAGCGGGAGGCGCGGCGCTCGCCTGGGCGACACGGCGCCGCGCCGGGCGCTTCGAGCTGACCGCCGCCTGCGCCTTCGCCGGGATCGCCTTCGGAGCGCTGCTCAATTTCTCGCTGATGGTCGGCTACGGGGGCGAGCTCAGCTTCGAGCGCTGGTTGCTGCTCGAGGGCCGTGCGGTTCCGTTCGACCTCGCGCACGCGATCGGAAACGCGGCGCTTGCCCTGGCGGCCGGCCCCGCGATGGTGCGCATGCTGATCCGCTTCCGGCAGCGATTCGAGTTCTCATGGACAGGTCGGTCGAAGCTCTCGGACCAGCAGCGCCCGGACGCGGAACGCCGGCGTCCAGGTCTGGCTGGCGCCGCGATGCTGCTCATCGTCTCGATGCTCGCGATCTGGCTCGTCGCCCCGGCCGCGGGCAAGGGCGGGGCCGCCGGCTGGCTGAAGCGAGCCGAGAACGGCGACGGCGGCTTCCCGGTCGCAGCGGGAGGGGATTCGAGCCTCGAGATGACCGCCTGGGCGATGCTCGGGCTCGAGTCAGCGGGAGTCAACCCGCTGGACCTCGGCCGGCACGGCCGCACGCCCGTCGACTACCTGCGCCGCAACGTCGCTGAGCTGCGCTCGCCCGGCGATCTCGCGAGGACGATCCTCGCCCTCGAGGGGGCCGGCGTCGATCCGCGCGGCTTCGCCGCCCACGACCTCGCGGCGCGGCTGGCGGGGCGGCGCCGCGGCGACGGCTCCTACCAGGGCTGGCCCAACTCGACCGCGTTCGCCGTGCTGGCGCTGCGCGCGAGCGGGCTCGACGGCGGCAGTGGTCGCTCGCTGCGCTGGCTGCGGCGCGTGCAGGGCGACGATGGCGGCTGGGGCGCGGTCCCCGGCGCGCCCAGTGACCCGGACTCGACCGGCGCCGTGCTTCAGGCGCTGCGCAGCGGCTCCGCTGCGGCGCGCCGCGGCGTGCGCTTCCTGCGCCGCGCGCAACGTGCCAGCGGTGGCTGGGCGCTGGCGGCTGGTGGCCCGGTCAACTCCCAGTCGACCGCCTGGGCGATCCAGGGCCTGATCGCCGCGGGAGTCGATCCTGCCGCAGTGCGAAAGCACGGCCGCAGCGGGCTCGACTACCTGGTTGCGCGCCGCGCTTCGGACGGTCACTACCGCTACTCGTCCTCGAGCGACCAGACCCCGGTCTGGGTCACCGGCCAGGCGCTGGCCGCGGCCTCGCGGAAGGCCTACCCTCTCGCCGCCGTGCCGCGCCGGCAGCATCAAGGAGCGGTGGCGGGGCGAACCGCAAGGTCGCAGACCCAAGCCTCCGGCAGGACGGCCGGCTCTGGGGCAGATGGCGACCCCGCCTCCGGGCGGACGATCAAGCCCGGCCGCTTCGGAAAGGAGCAGGGAAGACCGCAGCGCGACAGCGCGGATGGTGGGGCGAATGATTTGGGCGGCACCGGGGGCTCCGACTCCGCTCGAGACGAACCGGGAGCCGAGGGTCAATCGGGGAGCGAGACGGTCGGCGCAGAGGAGAACGACGGTGGAACCTCGCCTCTGCTGCCGATCGTCATCGGCATCGCAGCGGCGGGTCTCTTCGCGGCTGGCGCCTGGCTGGTCTCGAGGCGCTTCACCGCTGGCGCTTAGCCGTAGTCGCGTCGCCCGACTTCTGCGTGGTTTGGTAGCCCATGGACTACCGAATCACGCAGGGAGAGCTTCCCGATCGCCGGAGTTGGCCAGCCCGGTGTGCAGATACGGTTGCGCTGATGGACGTCGCGACCGCGATCCGCACCCGCCGCACCCACAAGGCCTTCGACCCGGAGCCGCTTTCACGCGAGGCCCTCGACGAGCTGCTCGAGCTGGCCCGCTGGGCGCCCAACCATCACCTCACGGCTCCCTGGCGCTTTCGGGTCCTCGGCCCGGCCTCGCTGCAGCTGCTGAAGGCCGCCGCAGGTCCGGAGGCGGCCCCGAAGCTCGATCGCGCGCCGACGCTGGTCGTTGCCAGCTGCGCGCTCAGCGGTGAGCCCGAGCAGGACGAGGAGGACCTGCACGCGACCGCGGTCGCCTGCTACATCGTCCTGCTCGCCGCCCACGCCCGCGGGCTGGCCGGCTACTGGCGCACGCCCGAGGTGCTGCGCGAGCCGACCGGGCGCGAGGCGGTCGGGCTTCCGGACACGGAGCGCTTCGTGGCGCTGCTGCACCTCGGCCACCCGGTCCAGGAGCAGCGCGTGCCGGAGCGCCCGCCCGCGACCGAGACGACGATCTACCTCGACTGATGCACCTCCTCCTCCGATGCTGAACCGCGCGCAGGCAATCGAGGCGATCGCCGGGCAGCGCTTCGAGGTGCTCGTGATCGGGGGCGGGATCACCGGCGCAGGGGTGGCGCTGGACGCCGCCTCGCGCGGCTACTCGGTCGCGCTTCTGGAGCGCGACGATTACGCGATCGGCACCTCGAGCCGCTCCTCGAAGATGGTCCACGGGGGACTGCGCTACCTGCGCAACTTCGACCTCGGGCTGGTCCGCGAGGCGCTGCTCGAGCGCCAGCTGATGGTCCAGCTGGCGCCGCACCTCGTCTACCCGACGCCGTTCCTGGTCCCGACCCTGGGCGAGGAGCGGCGCAGCCGCAGCATCGGGATCGGCCTGAACATGTACGACGTGATGGCGACGACCCGGGTCGGGCGCAGCCGCCGCGAGATGCGCGCCGCAAAGGAGGAGGACGAGGACTACTCCTGGTCGCCGGACCGCCACCGCACGATCGAGGGCTCCGAGGCCGCCGAGCTGGTGCCGGCGCTGGCCTCGCGCGATCCAGCCTCGGCCTACCTGTTCTATGACTGCCAGACCGATGACGTGCGGCTCGTCCTCACGGTGCTCGGCGAGGCGGAGCGGTTCGGGGCCGTGATGCTGAACGGCGCCGAGGTGTCCGAGGTCGGCGAGGGCGAGGGCGGCGCCAGCGAGGTGACATTCCTCGAGGCTGACTCCGGCGAGCGGATCTCGGTGCAGGCCGACAACGTCGTCAACGCCACCGGCGTCTGGGCCGACCGGATCCGGCCCGAGGTCTCAGACGAGGAGGACGTGCCGCGGATCGCGCCGAGCCGCGGCACGCACGTGATCGTCGAGCGCGCGAAGCTCGACATGGGGAAGGCCGCCTGCATCGTCCCGGCAGGTGAGGAGCGAACGATCTTCGCGCTGCCCTGGTACGGGCGCACGCTGATCGGCACCACCGACAACGACTACGACGGCGACATCTCCCATGTCGCGCCCTCGCTCGACGACATCGACTACCTGCTCGCGGCGGTTAACGATTTCTTCGGTGGCGAGGTCTCGGCGGCGGACGCGAACGGCGCCTACGCGGGAGTTCGGCCGCTGATCTCGAGCGGCGACCCGCGCAAGTCGGTTGATATCTCGCGGCGGGCTGAGCTCTATGAGACCTCCTCGGGGATGCTGACCATCACGGGTGGAAAGCTGACCACCTGGCGGCGGATGGCGAAGCACACGGTGGATCGGCTGGTCGAGCGCCAGGGCCGCGAGGCGCCCTGCCGCACGGCGGAGATCCCGCTCGGGATGGAGGCCAGAGAGGAGGACCTCGAGGCCGGCGATTGGCTGAGCGAGGAGATGCGCGGGCAGCTCGCCTTTCGTTACGGGCACGCGGCGCGGACCGTGCTGGCGCTCGCCGACGAGCGCCCGGAGCTTGCCCGCCCGATCGTGCCCGGGCGCCCCGACCTGCTCGCCGAGGCGGCGATCGCGGCGCGCGAGGAGCAGGCGCGAAGCGTCGCCGACGTGCTGCTGCGCCGCACCCGGCTCGGCATCCTCGCCGCCAGCGACCTGCGCGAGGCCGAGTCGGTGCTGCCGATCGCTGCGACGCTCGGCGCCGAGTTGCGCTGGTCCGAGCAACGGGTCCGCGAAGAGGCCGCTGCCTGGCCCGACGTCGCCCGCGCCGAGGGCGTTGATCCGGCCGGGAACGTAAGCTAGGCACATGAGGCTCTTCATCGACACCGGCGCCGTCGCCGAGGTGGAGGAGATCGCCGCCTGGGGTGTGCTCTCGGGCGCAACGACGAACCCCTCGCTGCTCGCCAAGGAGCAGGGCGACCCCGGCGACATCATCCGGCGAATCTGCGACCTGGTGCACGGGCCGGTCTCGGCGGAGGTCGTCTCGCAGGAGCCCGCAGGGATGATCGACGAGGGCCGGGCGCTCCGCGAGCTGCACGAGAACGTCACCGTGAAGATCCCCTTCTGCGAGGCGGGGCTAACGGCGACAAAGGCGCTGACCGACGACGGCATTCCGGTCAACATGACCCTGGTCTTCTCGCCGAACCAGGCGCTGCTCGCCGCCGCCTCGGGGGCCACCTACGTCTCCTGCTTCATGGGCCGGCTCGACGACATCTCGATCGACTCCGGCGCGGTGCTTGCGGAGATCGCCGAGACGCTGCGCGCCGGGGGGATGACCTCGGAGATCATCGCCGCCTCGATCCGTCACCCCGAGCATGTGGTCGCCGCGGCGACGATCGGGTGCGAGATCGCCACCCTGCCGGCAAAGGTACTGAGGCAGATGCTCGACCACCCGCTCACCGAAGCCGGCGCCGAGAAGTTCCGCAGGGACTGGGAGTCGCGCCCCGAGTTCGGCGAATGGCTGCGCGATCTGACCGCGAAGCGCCTTGCCGCCAGCGGCACCTGAGCTGCGGGGCGAAACGGGTTACTAGTCTTCCCGGCGCCGATGGCCAGCGAGGATCTGAAAAAAGCGCATCTGGCGCGGCTGCACGAGCGCGCCGCAGCGGCGGGGGTGCCGAACTATCGGCGCCTGCGGCGCGAGGAGCTGATCGAGCGGCTCGGTGGCGAAGCGGGCGAGGAGCCTGGCGGCGAAGCGGGCGACGAGCCCGCCGCCGGGCGGCGTCCACCGGCTCGGGAGCGCAAGCGGCCCGAACGCAAGCGCGGGCGAGCCGAACGAGAGGAGCGGCCGGACGATCGCGAGGCCGAGGAGGCCGAGACCGAACCGGCGACCGGCGTTCTGGACGTGCTCGGGGCCGGTCATGGGTTCCTGCGCCGGCAGGGGCTCGACCCCGACCCCGACGACGTCTACGTCTCCGCTTCGCAGATCCGGCGCTGCGAGCTGCGCGCCGGCGACGAGGTCGAAGGCCCTTCCCGCCAGCCGCGTCGCGGCGAGCGCCATCCGGCGCTGGTCCGGGTCGAGCGCGTCAACGGCGCCGAGCCGGGCGAGGAGCGCTCGGCGGGCTTCGAGGAGCTGACCCCGGTGCTCCCGCACCGCCGCATCCCGATCGCGCCGAAGGGCGACGACCTGCTGCTGCGGGCGGCGGACCTGCTTGCCCCGCTCGCGTTCGGGCAGCGGGTCCTCGTGATCGCCGAGCCTCGCTCGGGGCGCTCGACCCTGCTGCGCGGGATCGTCGAGGCGATCGACGCAAGCGCTGACGGGCCCGGCGTGATCGTGCTGCTGGTCGACGAGCGCCCCGAGGAGGTGACGGCGTGGAAGCGGATCGCCGGCGAGGCCGAGATCGCCGCCGCCGCGGCGGACCTCGAAGCCGCCGACCAGGTCCGCCACGCCGAGCTGGCCCTGGCGCGGGCCAAGCGCCGCGCCGAGAGCGGCGAGGACGTGGTCGTGGTCGTGGACTCGCTGACCCGGCTCGGGGTCGCCTACCGCGACCCGATCGCGGTCAAGCCGGTCTTCGGCGCCGGCCGGGAGCTGGAAGAAGACGGAAGCGGATCGCTGACCGTGATCGCCACGGTGCTGCGCGGCACCGAGGACGGCGAGGGCGTTCTGGAGGCGGTGCAGACGACCGAGAACGCGACGATCGTGCTCGACGCCGAGCTGGCGGAAGCGGGGATCTTCCCGGCGATCGACCCGCTGAGGACCCGGGAGTCCGGCGAGGGGGAGCTGCGCGAGGCGGCCGAGATCGAGGCGGCGCGGCGCCTGCGCGAGGAGCTGCGCGACGCCGATCCGCGCGCTGCCGCCGAGCAGCTGGCGGAGCGGATCAGGAGCTCGGCCTCGAATGCCGAGCTCCTCTCTTCCCTTTAGTCCCCGGAGCGCCGGGGTCCGCCCTCAGCGGCGGTAGGCGATGCGCCGCCAGGAAGGCTCTTTGGAGAGCTCGATCAGCTCTGAGCCCCGCTCCGGCTGCACGTAGCCGAAGCTCTGGCTGCCCTCGTCGAAGACGACGTCGAGCTCGCCTTCCTTGACCCGCTGATCGAGCCAGGCGCCGCGGAAGACGAGGCGGCGAATCCAGTGCACGAGGCTTCGATTCGCGGGACCCACGAGGTCGTCCCAGTTGTGGTTGATGTGCTCACCGAGCGCCGAGGAGGGCTCCCCGATCTCACCGTTGACGGCGAGGTCGAGGAGGTCCTGGAGCTCCTCGTCGCCGAGCCCCTGGTCGACGAAGCCGAGCTTTACCGCCGCCTGCTCGACTCGCTGTGCGAAGTCCTCCTCGTTGAAGGAGAAGCGCAGCTCGCCGTACTCGAGCACGTAGTCCGAGCCCGACTCGTAATTACCTCTTCGAGTTGCCTTCTCTTCCACGTCTATGAGCCAGTGCCGGCCGCGAGCTTCATGTCCGCGGCGGCGATCGCATCTTGTCGCTGATTCTAAGCCGGTGCGAGGTCCCAGGGGGGTCTGAACGAGCATTTGCACCATGGGCGATTCCTTGCGGGGCTGGGGAGAGCTTCGCGTCCGGCTCGCATCGCTTCGGCATGGAACCGCGCCGTGTCCGCCGGCTTGCCAGGGCCGAGGTGCTCGGACGTGAGGTGGCCGTCGCGCGCGGGCCGCGCTCTCGTCTGCTCGGGCTGGCGCTGCTGCCGCGCTCGCGCGCCGGCTCCGGGCTGCTGATCCCCGGCTGTCGCAGCGTTCACACCTTCGGGATGCGGTTCCCGCTCGACATTCTCTTCCTCGATTCGGAAGGTCGGCTGCTGCGCGAGCACCGCTCTGTTCCGCCGCGCCGGGTCCTCGCCTGCGCAGGCGCCAAAGCGGCGCTTGAGCTGCCTGTCACGAGGTGTACCGCCGCAGCCGCTCGGGTACCGAAGTGAGAGCCCCGAAAAGGAGAATGAGATGAGCCTGATGGACAAGCTGACCGGACGCGCCAAGAAGGCGGCCGGCGACCTGACCGGCGACGGTTCGATGCGCCGCGAGGGAACCAAGGAAGAAAAGAAGGGCGAGGCGAAGGAGAAGCTCGACAACGCCCAGGACGCCGTCGAGGAGAAGGCCGAAGAGGTCTCCGACCTCGAGCGCAAGACCTGAGCCTCGGCCAGCAGAGCTTTCGAAGCACCTGGCGCCGCCCGGTCATCGACCGGGCGGCGCTTTGTATTTGTTTGGCCGCCATCGATCCGACCGAAGAGGGGGAGAGTGATCTCGGGATCGGCGCTTAACGGCGCATGCTGCCGCAGGCAAAGACACTCGCCACGGTGGTGGTATGCGAGGACGACGAGCCGACCCTGGAGCTGCTCTGCGACCACCTCGCGGCGGACCGCTACGAGGCGCTGCCGGCCCCGGCGGCCTCCGACGCGCTGCGGCTCTGCCACTACAAGCAGCCCGACCTGCTGGTCCTCGACCTGATGCTGCCCGATGCCGCCGGCCTCGACGTCCTGCGCGAGGTGCGGGCCGCCGACGGAGCGACGAGCAAGTGCGATCCGGACCTGCCGGTGATCGTGCTCAGCGGTCGCGGCTCTGAGCACGACCGGGTTCGAGGGCTTCGGGAAGGCGCCGACGACTATCTCGTCAAGCCGGTCCACTATCCGGAGCTGGCGGCGCGAGTGGCGGCGGTGCTGCGCCGGCGCCAGGGCCCGCGCGAGGGCCCGCGGCGGATCGGCGACCTGGTCGTCGATCCCGCCACCCGCTCGGTGCGCGTCGGCGAGCGGGCGGTCGAGCTGGCGAACAAGGAGTTCGCCCTGCTGCGGGCGCTGGCGTCCGACCCGACCCGCGTCTTCACCAAGGAGGAGCTTCTGCGCGACGTCTGGGACTTCCGCTCGCTGGGGCGGACCCGAACCCTTGACTCGCACGCCAGCCGGCTGCGGCGCAAGCTCGACCCCGAGCACGCCCGCTTCGTGGTCAACTGCTGGGGCGTGGGCTACCGCCTGATCGACTGATGATGCCGGCGGATGCCCAGGCAGCGCTCGGGGGGTGGCTGCTGGCCGGTCTGCTGGCCCTGCAGCTGCTCGGGCAGCGGCGTCGGGCGGCTCGCAGGCGGGTGGCCCTGAATCGGGCTCTGCACGAGCTGCGTCGGCCACTGCAGCTGCTCTGCTTCGGTCACGGAGCCCGGCGAGCGGCTACAGCGACGGCGCCCCTGCAGCTCGCGATCTCCGCCCTCGACGACCTCGACCGGGAGCTAAACGGCGGCCGCGGCGAGCCGCGCCATCCGACCGCGATCCAGGGCCTCGTCGGCGCGGCAGTCGGAAGGTGGCGCCCCTGGGCCCGCGATCGCGGCGGCTCGATCGCGTTGCGCTGGCGCGCCGGCGACGCGGCCGTGATCGCGGATCCGACTCGCATCGCGCAGGCAATCGACAACCTGATCGTCAACGCGATCGAGCATGGAGGACCGACCGTGATCGTCGAGGCGCGGGCCGGCGGGGGAAGGTTGCGAATCTCGGTAAAGGACGACGGGCGGACCGCCGGCCCGGTGGTCCCGCGAACCGCAGGGACGAGCGCGGAAGGTCAGCTTCGCGGCCATGGCCTCGAGGTGGTCCGGTCGGTGGCGGCCGCCCATCGCGGGCGCTTCGTGCTGCAGCGCTCCGAGCGCGGCGCGGTGGCGATGCTGGAGCTGCCGATTGCGGGCTCGGAGGCTGCGCTGGCAGCATGAGCCGACGGGCTCGCGCGGCGGCGTTTCTGCTGCTGGCGCTGGGCTGCGCAGGTCTCGCTGCGGCGCTTGCCAACGGCTACGGGGCGAGCGTCGCGCAGAGCTTCGGTCCGATGCGCGAGGTGGTCGTTGCCCGTAGCGACCTTCGAGCCGGCCAGCCGATCGGTGCCGCTGATCTGTCTCGATCGCTGCAGTTGCGGCGCGTGCCATCGCGGTTCGTGCCGTCGGGTTCCCTTGGCAATCTCGAGCAGGCCCTCGGTCGAGAGCCAGCCGCGACGATCCCGGCCGGCTCTTACGTGCTCGGGTCGCAGCTGCGCCTGCCCTCGCAGGCGCGAAGCCGGCCGGGGGCTGACCTGGCAGCGGGACGGCGCCCGGTCGAGATCACCGTCGCGGGCGGCGAGGCGCTGCTGGCGAGCGGCGGATCGCCACAAGGCTCGCGAGTCGACGTCGTGGTCACCAGCGAGCCGCACGGGCCGGGGCCGGGGCGAACCTACGTCGCGGCCGCTGCGGTGCGGCTGCTGGCCCTGGCGCGTCAGGACCCGAACGGGCCCGGCCCGTCGCCGGGCTTCTCGGCGACGCTGGCCCTCACCCGAGCCCAGGCCCTGCGCCTGATCGAGGCCGAGAGCTTTGCGCGCTCGGTGCGGCTGCTGCCGCTGCCGGGGCGCTGACCCGTGTCAGGTTCTCAGCCGGCGTCGATCGCGGCTTCGAAGGCGAGCGCCGCCCTTTCGTCCATCACGGCGAAGATCACTCGCTCGAGCCCGCTCCCCTTGCTGAGCTGCCGCTCGACTTCCTCGACCTCGATTCGCGCCGCCTCGTCGAGCGGAAATCCACCGACGCCGGTGCCGAAGGCCACAAGCGCCAGCGACGCGGCCCCAAGCTCCCCTGCGACGCGCAGGGTGCTCGCCGTAGCCTCGCGGATGACCTGCGCCGAGGTCGGCCCGCCAAGCTCCATCGTCGCGGCGTGGATCACCCAGCGCGACGGCATCTCCCCGGCGCTGGTCGCGACCGCCTCGCCGAGGCCGATCGGCGCGCGCTCGTCGCTCTCGCGTTGGACTGCCGGTCCGCCCGCGCGAGAGATCGCACCCGCGACTCCGCCGCCGTGCCTCAGCATCGTGTTGGCTGCGTTCGCGATCGCATCAACTTCCAGCGTCGTGATGTCGGCCTGCTGGACCTCGAGATGCGCCATCCGCATATCTTGCCGATCTCGCGCTCAGCGCCTCCGTCGCCCTGGCTACCATGACGCCGCACGCCTGAGCTGCGCCGCAGGCCGAGATCTCAATGAGCAGCGGGTCCACACGCCGCACCAAGATCGTCGCGACGGTCGGGCCTGCCTGCTGGGAGAAGGAGACGCTGCGTGAGCTGATCGCAGCCGGCGCCGACGCCCTGCGGCTCAACTTCTCCCACTCCGATCGCGCCCGCCACGCGAGGACGATCGAGCTCGCCCGGGAGGCGGCCGCAGAGGTCGAGCGCGAGGTCGCGCTGCTCGGCGACCTCCCGGGGCCGAAGCTGCGGGTGGGGGAGTTCAAGAACGACGTCGTCGAGCTGGAGACCGGAAGCCACGTGGTGCTGAGCCCCGAGGCGACGGAAGGCGACTCGCACCAGATCCCCGTCTCCTGGCCGGGCATCTCCGAGGCTCTGCACGCCGACGATCACGTCTATCTCGCCGACGGCTCGATTCGGCTGCGCGTGCTCGCCTCGCTCAACGACGGGGTGGACACCGAGGTCGAGGTCGGCGGGGCGCTCGCATCGCATCAGGGCCTCAACCTTCCCGGCGCCGACACCGGCCTGCCCTCGGTCGACCAGGACGACCTTGGCTGGATCGACTTCGCGGTCGAGCACGACGTCGACCTGCTGGCGGTCTCGTTCGTCCGCCATGCGGCCGACCTGCGCCCGGTGGTGGAGAAGCTCGACGAGCTCGACTCCGACATCCCGCTGGTCGCGAAGATCGAGAAGCCCGAGGCGGCCGACAACGCCGACGAGATCATCGACGCCGCCGGGGGAGGGGTCATGGTCGCGCGCGGTGACCTCGGCATCGAGCTTCCGATCTCGCGCATCCCGGTGATCCAGAAGCGCCTGATCCGTGCCGCGGGGCTGCGCTCGAAGCCCTCGATCACGGCGACCCAGATGCTCGCCTCGATGGTCACCTCCCGGCGTCCGACCCGGGCCGAGGTCACCGACGTCGCGAACGCGATCTTCGACGGCACCGACGCCGTGATGCTCTCCGAGGAGACGGCGATCGGCCAGCATCCCGTCGAGGCGGTGCGGGTCATGGACCGGATCGCTTGCGAGACCGAGCCCGACCTGCCCTACGGCGAGTGGCTGTTCGGGCGCACCGACCAGCGCGGCCAGGACGTCGGCGACTCGGTGGCCCAGGGGGCAGTCGGCGCGGTCTACCGCCTCAACCTTGCGGCGCTGGTCGTCCCGACGACCAGCGGGCGAACCGCGCGCCTCGTCTCCGCGCATCGCCCGAAGGTCCCGGTTTTGGCGCTCTCGCCGCGGATCGAGACCGTGCGCAGGCTCAACCTGCTGTTCGGCGTTCGGGCTGTGCTCAGCGAGCCGGTCGACGACATCCGCGAGCTGCTCAACTATTGCGGCCAGCTCGCCGCCCAGCACGGGGTCGCCAGCTCGGGCGACAAGATCGCGATCACGGCGGGCCTGCCGGAGCAGCAGCTGGGCACCAACCTGTTCGAAGTGCACCGGGTCCCGTGACTGCGCGGGCTGAGCCCGCTCGACCTTGACCCGATGCGCCGGCATCCACCGATGCGCTGATACGCCTGCGCCCCCATAGGGGGTCAAAAGCATCAGCGCGGCGGTGTGGGCAGTGGGGAGAGTGCGCCGCCCCCACGGCTTGAGCACCCATGGACGCTGCCGAGCGCCATCGCGACCAGCTGGCGGCACGACTGCGCGAGGCCCTTGTCGAGCAGCGCCGCGCCGACGCTGCCGCCGGGCGCCGCGCCGAGGGCGGGCTCCCGCAGGCGGTCGAGGAGCTGGTCGGCCGCGAGGCCGCGATCCTCCCGACTCATGAACGCGAGGAGATCGTCACGCGGATCCTTCGCGACACGATCGGTCTCGGCCCGCTCGAGGAGCTGCTTGCCGACCCCGAGGTCGAGGAGGTGATGGTGAACGGCCATGAGCGGGTCTACGTCGAGCGCCGTGGACGCATCGAGCCGACCAAGGTCCGGTTCGCCGACGAAGCGGAGCTTCGCAACTCGATAGAGCGAATCCTGGCGCCGCTGGGCCGCCGCGTCGACGAGCTCAGCCCGATGGTCGACGCGCGCCTCGCCGACGGCTCCAGGGTCAATGTGGTGATTCCGCCCCTGGCCGTCGACGGCCCGGCGCTTTCGATCCGCCGCTTCGCCGCCAGCAGGCCGACAGCGGCGGAGCTGGTCGAGCTCGGGACGATGACGACGGCGATCTGCGGGCTCCTCGCCGACGCCGTGCGCGAGCGGCGCAGCCTCTTGATCAGCGGTGGGACCGGGAGCGGGAAGACAACGCTTCTGAACGCGCTCTCGAGCTTCATCACCGCTGGGGAACGGGTGGTGACGATCGAGGACGCCGCCGAGCTGCGACTCCAACAGGCCCACGTGGTCCGGCTCGAAAGCCGGCCCGCGAGCGTCGAGCGGAGGGGCGAGGTGACGATCCGCGACCTGCTGCGCAACGCGCTGCGCATGCGGCCCGATCGGATCGTGATCGGGGAGGTGCGTGGCGCCGAGGCGCTGGACCTGCTCACCGCGCTGAACACCGGGCATCGCGGAGCGCTGTCGACCGTGCACGCGAACTCCCCTGCCGACTCCCTGCGCCGCCTCGAGACGCTGGCGATGATGGCGGGGGCCGGCTTGCCGCACGCGGCGGTCCGCGAGCAGCTCGGGCGCGGCTTCGAGATGGTCGCGCATCTCGAGCGCCTCGGGGACGGCCGCAGGGTCGTAACCGAGGTCGCCGAAGTCGTCCGCGCCGCCGCCGGCCCGGCGACGCGAACCTTGACCGCCGAGGGGCGGGATTGATTCCCGGCGGAGCCACCCTCGCGCCGTTGCTGGGCGCGGGGGCCGGGGCCCTCCTCGTCCTGGCTGTTCGCGAGGCGCTGCTTTCCACGTCCGCGGTCGCGACCTGGACCCGCAGAGCGGTTGAGCCGTTGGCCAGGGCCGGGCGCGAGGGGTATTCACCGTCGACGATCGAGCGGCGGCGGCTTGGCCTCGTCGGCGCTGCCGCGGCCCTCGTATTCGGGCTCGCGCTCGCCGGGCCCCGCTTCGGCGTCCCGCTGGCGATCGCCGGCCCCGGCGCCGCCGCCTGGGCGATCGCTCGCGGCCGGCGCCGCTACCGGCGCAGCGTCGAGCGGGCTCTGCCCGAGATCGCCGCCGCGGTCGCGGACTCCCTCGGCGCCGGCCGTTCGCTTCGCTATTCGCTGGTCGCCGCGGCGGATTCTCTCGACGGCCCTGCCGCCGTCGAGCTTGCCCGGCTCGGATCGGAGTTGGAGCTCGGGGCGCCGACAGCGGGGGCACTGGGCGGGCTTCGGCGCCGCCTCGGCTCGCCTCGCGTCGACGCGTTCGCGGGCGCCGTGCAAAGCCAGCAGCTCGCCGGCGGTGACCTCGCCGCGCTGCTGCGCCGCTTCGCAGAAGGCGCAGCTGAGCAGGATCGGGTCGCCGAGGACGCCAGGTCCGCCACCGCGCAGGCGCGCTTCACCGGCTTGCTGGTGGTGGCCATGCCCAGCGGTGCGGCGCTGTTCGCGGAGCTCGTGCAGCCGGGCTTTCTCGGCCGCATGCTCGCGACGCCGGCGACAGCGGCGCTGCTCGCCTTTGCCGCCGTTCTTCAGCTTGCCGGCTTCGCGGCGATTCGCCGCATCGCCCGCGTGACGCCATGAACGGCGCCGGTCTTCTCGCCGCTTGCTCGGCGCTGCTCCTCGCAGCCGCGGCGCGCGAGCTTCCGGGCGTCGAGCCCCAGGTGGCCGCGCTGTCGGACTGGGCCGCGCGCCTGCGCCGGCGCGGCAGCCGGGCAGGCGGCGTCGGTTTCGCGGCGATCCAGAAGCGGCTCCGGCGCGCGGGGTTGGCGGAGCGGATCTCACCGCTCGCCGTGCTCGCATTGCGCGGCTCCGGAGCCCTGTTCGGGTTCTTCGTCGCGATCCTCGCGGCGCCGGCGGCGCCGGGACGGCTCTCGTGGCTGGTTCTGATCGGACTTCCGGCGGCGGCGTTCTTCGCGCCCGACGCGCTGATTGAGAGAACCGCGCGACGGCGCCATCAGCGCCTCCTCGCGGCGCTGCCCGACGCGTTGGACAGGCTCGGGGTCAGCGCCGCGAGCGGGCGCAGCAGTGCTTCGAGCCTCGCTGACATCGCCTCCGACGGCCGCGGGCCATTGGCGACGGAGCTTTCGATCGCGGTTGCCGAGATCGCCGCCGGTCGACCCCAGGATCAGGCGCTGGCGGCCCTGCGCGAGAGGGTTGGCGGCGCTCAGTGCGCAGCGCTGGTCGCGGCGATCGAGCGCTCGCGGCGCTACGGCTCGCCGCTCGCCGAGCAGCTCCGCCGGCAAGCCAGCTCATTGCGCGTCGAGCAGCGGCGGGCGGTACAGGACCGGGCGGCGCGCGCGGCGCCGAAGATCCAGCTCGTGGTGGCGCTGGTCCTGGTCCCTTCGGTGCTGCTGATGATCGCCGCCGGGTTGCTCGCCAACTCCGACGTCTTGCTGTCCGCTTACTAGATGAGCAATTCCACGACTCGCGCACACCTGGATCGCGCCTGTGCGCACGCGACCGTGGCATCACTCATCTAGGGCTCAACCGGGTAGGGCTCAACCGGGCGTGGCGGACTCCGCAACCTCGTCGCGTATCCGCGCCGCGATCACGGCGATCGACTCGCGCATCTCGTCGAGGTGCGCGGCGTCCTTGCGGTGGCCCTTGACGTTGCAGCAGAGCACCCCGTCGTCGAGCTCGAAGGCGAACTTCTGCGGTGCCGATTCGCTGAGCCAGACGATGAAGCTGGGGGAGAAGAGCTGGTGGATCCAGTTCTGGTCCTGCTCGGGGCCGACGAAGATCTCGTACTCGCCGGCGAGCTTCTCGCTCTCCAGCTTGACGCGGACGTTGCGGCGAAACGCGTCCTCGACGCCCTCGAGGAAGCGAAACCCCGACTTGCGGTTGCAGTAGAGGCCGGGGCAGAGCGCGACCGACTCGGGCAGCTCGGCGTAGGCGATCGTGAAGTCGTAGTCGGTGTCATGGCTTCCGTTCTCGTCCTCGGAGACCTCGGTGTATGTGTAGAGCGCGAGGGCCCCGTCGAGCCCGTCCGCGAGCGGCCCGCGCAGGACCTCCTTGACCTTGCGCTTGTCGCCCTTGCGAAGCAGCGGCGTCATCGGGGCGATCGAGGTCTCGCCGGTGCGGGTGAGGCCGCGCTGCTGCGCGTAGATCGCGAAGAAGGAGTCCTCGGAGGCGGCGTCGGCGATGAAGAAGACGACGACCAGCGAGATCAGCAGCGCCGCGCCGGCGGCGATCAGGCCGATTGCCGGCCCCGCGGCGATCGCGCCGCCCACCCCCGCGACCGCGACAAAGAGCGTGATCAGGATCCGGGTCGAGCCCTTCCGCAGCAGCCGGTTGAGGTGAAACGAGCGCAGGTCATGCGCGTCGTCGACCTGGCTCGAGGGCGGGGGAGCGTCCGGCGAGGGGGGCGGCCCGGTGGCCGGTGGGGCCCCCGGCGGGCCCACGTCACGCTGCGTTTCGACCGGCTCGCTCACGGCTGAGAATCTATCTCGGCTCCAGGGGCCGAGCCCGACCTCTTGTGCGCACGCGATTCAAACCCTGGGTTCGGCAGCGTGGTGTTCAGGTGCCTGCTTGGGGCCAGGATCTGCAACCGGGCTTGCAGGGAAGGGGCCCTCAGAGCGAGCCTGCTGCGCACTTCTGATGCGCCGGATCCGGCTCTGTGAAGCGGATTCCGGGCCTGACGAGGGACAGGTAGCAATTCCGTCCGACGTAGCGTTTGCAATCTGCGACCGGAAGTGTGTTGCAAAGTGGGGCTCTGTGGGTTAGCGTGGGCCTCAAGTTGAAGCCAATGGGGCCGGGGTGGTGAGGCTCCTCCCACCTCACCACTCCGGTCCGTTACTTCAAGACTCGCGCTGACAGGAAAGGACGGAGGGGTTGGCATTTCGGGGCCTCTACGAGCACAGTCTCGACGCCAAGGATCGCCTCACGGTTCCGGCCCGCTTCCGCTCGGCGCTCGCTGATGGAGTTGTTCTCTCCAAGGGACTTGACCCCTGCGTCGATCTCTACACGCCGCAGGCCTTCGACGGCGTCTCCGACACCTACCTGGCGCCGCACAGCCCGTTCAGCGCCGACGCCCGCAAGATGCGGCGCCGCTTCCACGGCGGGTCCTTCGACGAGAAGCTCGACTCCGCCGGCCGCGTGCGCCTTCCCAAGATCCTCATCGACCACGCGGGACTCGCGGGACCGTGCGTGATCGTCGGCGCCGGCGACAACCTCGAGATCTGGAACGCCGAGACCTGGTCGCGACACGAGGCCGAGCTCGACGCCGCGGCGGCGGAGATCGCCGAAAGCCTCGCGGATGGCGGCGAACGCAGCTGATCGGCGAGATGGCCACCCTTACCTACATGCCCGTAGAGCACCAACCAGTCCTCGCCGCCGAGCTCGTCGAGCTGCTCGCCCCGCAACCGGGGGAGCTGGCGGTCGACTGCACGTTCGGCGGCGGCGGCCACGCGCGCCTGATCGCCGACCGAATCGGCCCGACCGGCACCCTGATCGGCATCGATCGCGACCCGGTCGCCGAGCAGCGCTTCGCGGAGCTCGCCGAGGACGCGCCCTGCCAGACGCGCTTCATCCGCGACGACTACGCGGCAGGTTTACAGGCCCTTTATGGCGAAGGCCACCGAGCCGACATGGTTTACCTCGATCTCGGAATCTCCTCGATGCAGGTCGACGCCTGGGAGCGCGGCTTCTCCTACTCCTATGACGCCCCGCTCGACATGCGGATGGATCCCGAGCAGCAGTTCTCGGCCCGCGACCTGGTCAACGAGTGGCCGGGGTCGCGGATCGCCGAGGTGCTGCGCCGCTTCGGCGAGGAGCGCCACGCGAGCGCGATCTCGCGCGCGATCGTCCGCCGTCGCCCGATCGAGACGACTGCGGAGCTGGCCGCCGCGATCAAGGCCGGCATGCCCGCCTCGGCCCGCTTCGGGGGCGGACACCCGGCGAAGCGCTCATTCCAGGCGATCCGGATCGCCGTCAACGGCGAGCTCGACTCCCTCGATCAGGCGCTGCCGCTGGCCTGGGACCTGCTGGAGGTAGGGGGGCGCTTCGGCGCGATCTCCTTCCACTCGCTCGAGGACCGGCGCGTGAAGCAGTTCCTGGCCGCGCGCGCGAAGGGCTGCATCTGCCCCCCGGAGCTGCCGGTCTGCGTCTGCGGACACGAGCCCGAGGCAGAGCTCTTGACCCGCAAGGCAGTCCCCCCGGGCGAAGCCGAGCTGGCTGAGAACCCACGCGCCGCCTCCGCCCACCTGCGGGCCGCGGTGAAGGTCGGAGAGGTGGCCTGATGGGCGCCGCCGCGCCGGCACGCAAGGCCGCCGCCGCGGCACCCGCACGTCGCAAGAAGTCCTCCCAGCGGGCGGCGGGCGGGCGTACCTCTCACTCTGCACTCCGCCAGAAGCCGAAGCGGTCTCCGCGAACCGCGGGGGGCGCTCGCAACGCCGTTCGAGCCACGCCCGCCCGCCGCCGACCACAGCGGTCGGGGCATTTCGTCCCCTACGCGGTCGGCCGGACAGCCGGCGCGGTGCGGCATCTGCCCGACACGGGGGTGGTCTTCCGGCTTACCCGCGGGCGGGCCTGGATCGGGTTGCTGAGCCTGCTGCTGACCGGGATCGTGGCGCTCAACGTCGTCAGCCTCAGCCTCAGCGCCGCTCAGGGCAAGCTCTCCCAGCAGGCGATGATCGTCGAGCAGGAGAACACGGCCCTGCACGCACGCCTCGCGGAGCGGCTCTCCAGCGGGCGGATTCGCCACAGCGCGGCGAGCATCGGCATGACCGCCCCGAAGACGTCCGACGTCAGCTATCGCGACGCCTCCCGGGACGCGGTCCGCGCCGCCGCCCGCCGGCTCGCCGAGGGCTTCGGGCTCGGCGGGAGCATGGTGAGCGCCCCGACGACCAGCGCCGCGACCGCGCCTTCCTCCCTACCCGGCGCGGCGCCAAGCGGCTGAGCGAAGGATGCGGCTGGTCGAGCGGCGCATAGGCCTTCTGTTCGCCGCCTTCATTCTCTGCTTCTCGATCATCGTCGCGCGCGCCCTCTGGCTGCAGGGAGTCCGCGGCGGCGCGCTTGCTTCGCAGGCGAGCTATCAGCAGTCCGAGACGGTCACCGTTCCCGGCCTGCGGGGAACGGTCTATGACCGTCGCGGCGCCGAGCTCGCCGTCTCCGAGGATGCGGCAAGCGTCTACGCGACGCCCTACCAGGTCCACAACCCGGAGCGCACCGCGTCGCGCCTCGCGCCATTGCTCAACGTCTCGAAGGACGATCTGCTCAAGGCCCTGACCGCCAACAGCGGGTTCTCCTATCTCGCCCATGAAGTCGACGTTCCGACCGCCGAGAAGGTCAAGAAGATGAAGCTGCCCGGCATCGGGACGCTTCCCGACAGCCGCCGCGTCTACCCGCAGGGCGACATCGCCGCCCAAGTGATCGGGGCGGTCGGCAGCGAGAACCAGGGCCTCGGCGGCCTCGAGGCCGCCGAGCAGAGCGTGCTCGGCGGCGCCGACGGCGAGGAGCGGGTGGTCAACGACGCGCTCGGAGAGCCGATCCGGCTCGACACGATGCGCGCCGCCCACGACGGTCACGACGTCCGCACGACGCTGGACTCGGCGATCCAGGCCCGCACCGATCAGGTTCTCGCGCAGGTCGGCAGCGCCTATCAGGCGAAGGGCGCGACCGCGATCGTGATGGACCCCCGCAACTCGCAGATCCTCGCGATGGCGAACTGGCCGCCCGTCGACCTCAACGACCTCTCCAACGCCGACCCGAGCGCCCTCGAGAACCAGGCGACCGGCTTCACCTACGAGCCCGGCTCGACCTTCAAGGCGATGACGGTCGCGGGAGCGCTCGAGGACAAGGTGGTGACGCCGAGCACCTCCTTCTACCTGCCGCCGACGATCAAGGTGGCCGACCGCACGATCGAGGATGCCGAGCCGCGCGGGGCGGAGGACCTCACCGTCGCCCAGATCCTCGCCCAGTCCTCGAACGTCGGCGCCGTCTCGATCGGCCTGAAGATGGGGGCTCGCAACTTCAGCCGATGGGTCTCGCGCTTCGGCTTCGGGCACAGGACCGGGATCCAGTTCCCGGCCGAGGAGGGCGGCATCGTGCCCTCCTATGCCGACTACTCGGGCTCCTCGATCGGCAACCTCCCGATCGGCCAGGGCATCTCGGTGACGCCGATCCAGATGATGGCCGCCTATGCGGCGATCGCCAACGGCGGCATCCTGCGCCGCCCGCAGCTGCTCAGCCAGGTCGACGGCAAGCCCGTCGAAGAGCCCCCGGGGCACCGGGTGATCAAGCCGTGGGTCGCCTCCGAGGTGCGCCAGATGCTCGAGGGCGTGCTGGCGCCGGGAGGAACCGCCTCCGAGGTCACCGTGCCGGGCTACACGCTGGCCGGCAAGACGGGAACCGCCCAGGTCGCCGAGAACGGCGGCTACTCGGACACCAAGTTCGTCGCCTCGTTCATCGGCATGGCGCCGGCAACGAACCCGCGGCTGCTCATCGCGGTGATCGTCGACCAGCCGCAGGGCAGCGACTACTACGGCGGCTCGGTCGCGGCGCCCGCGTTCGGCCAGATCGCCTCCTTCGCGCTGCCCTACCTGGGCATCCCTCCGGACTGACAAGCGCAGTTCGCTGAAGCGCTGGCGCAGTTGCCATTCTTCCCCCGTGAAGCTCACCGAGTTGATCGAGGGCGTTGAAGTCGAGGAGTGCCGCGGTCCCGACCGACGTGGAGGTCTCCGGCCTCGCCTACGACAGTGGGCAGGTCGCCGGCGGGTCGCTGTTCTTCTGCGTGCCGGGGGGGACGCGCGACGGGCACGACTTCGGCGCCGCGGCGGTCGCAGGCCGGGGCAGCGGCGCCTGGTCGTCGAGCGCCCGCTCGACCTGGGCGCGACCGAGGTGCGGGTGGCCGACGCTCGGGCCGCGATGGCGCCGCTAGCGGCGCGCTTCTGGGGCGACCCGACAGCGGAGCTGCAGGTCGCGGGGATCACGGGAACGAACGGCAAGACGACTACCGCCTTCCTGCTGCGCGAGATCATCGAGGCCGATGCGCGGCCGACCGGGCTGCTGGGAACCGTCAAGCAGGTGATCGGGGGGGTCGAGGAGGACGTGGTGCGGACGACCCCCGAGGCGATTGACCTTCAGGCGACCTTTCGGCGCATGCTCGCGGGCGGCGACGAGGCCTGCGTGATGGAGGTCTCCTCACACGCGCTGGCCCTGCACCGCGCGGACGCGATCCACTTCGAAGTCGCGGTCTTCACCAACCTGAGCCAGGACCACCTCGACTTCCATGCCGACATGGAGGACTACTTCTCCGCCAAGCGGCTGCTCTTCGAAGCCGGGCCGCGGGCGTCGATCGTCAACGTCGACGATCCGTACGGGCGGCGGCTGGCGGCCGAGATCGATTGCCAGACCTTCTCCATCGAGGGCGCGAGCGCCGATTTCCGCGCCCTGGAGATCGGCCTCGAGCCCTCCGGCGCCTCCTTCGCGGTGCAGACGCCCGATGGCGCGGTCGACGTGACCACGCGGCTGCCGGGGCGTTTCAACGTCTCCAACGCGGTAGCGGCACTGGCGGCCGCCCAGACGCTCGGCGTCGCACCCGCGACGGCGGCCGCGGCGCTGGCGAACGCCGCCGGCGTCCCCGGTCGCTTCGAGCCGATCGAGGAGGGCCAGCCCTTCAGCGTCCTGGTCGACTACGCCCACACGCCGGAGGCGCTGGAGAACGCGCTGCGCGCGGCCCGCCCGCTCACCGAGGGACGCCTGATCTCGGTCTTCGGGGCCGGCGGCGACCGCGACCGCGAGAAGCGGCCGCGGATGGGGGCGATCGCGGCCGAGCTCTCCGACCTCGCGATCGTCACCTCCGACAACCCGCGCTCCGAGGACCCGGAGGCGATCATCGCCGAGATCCTGAACGGGATCGAAACCGCGCATCCCCGAACGCGAAGCCGAGGAGATGCCGGGCTTGATGAGGTCCTCGTCGAGCCGGACCGGCGCGAGGCGATCGCGACGGCGCTGCGAGGTGCCGACGCCGGCGACACGGTCCTGATCGCCGGCAAGGGCCACGAGCAGGGCCAGGAGCTCGAGGGCGGGCGCAAGATCCCCTTCGACGACCGCAAGGTCGCCCGCGAGCAGCTGCGTGCTCTTCGAGTACGCGGGCCGCGGTGACTCGGTGATCGACTTCGATCCGCAGCGGATCGCCGCTGCGGCCGGAGCGCGGCTGGTCGCCGAGGGGCGTGAGGGCGCCCCGGCCCGGGCCGTGATCGACTCGCGCGAGGCGGGGCCCGGCGACCTCTTCGTCGGCCTGCGCGGCGACCAGGCCGACGGCGGAATGTTCGCGCAGGCGGCGCTCGACGCCGGCGCCTGGGGAGCCCTGGTCGCCGCAGAGCACGGCGCCGGGCTGGGCGGGGGCTGGGTGATGACGGTGGAGGACCCGCTCGCGGCCCTCGGCGCCCTGGCCCGCGAGTGGCGCCGCCATCTGGGCGCCCAGGTCGTCGGGATCACCGGCTCGGTCGGCAAGACCTCGGTGAAGGACATCTGCGCGACCTTGCTTCCCGGCGCGGTCCACGCCAGCCGCGAGAACTACAACACCGAGATCGGGCTGCCGCTGACGATCCTCGAGGCGCCGGCGGGGACCGAAGTGCTGGTCCTGGAGATGGCGATGCGCGGCCCCGGGCAGATCGCCGAGCTCGCCGCGATCGCGGAGCCCGACGTCGCCCTGATCACCAACGTCGGCCCCGTGCACGTCGAGCTGCTTGGCTCGGTCGAGGCGATCGCCGCGGTGAAGGCGGAGATCCTCGCCAACCTGCCCGCCGGCGGAGCCGCGGTGGCGCCGGTCGAAGCGGGGGCGCTTGAGCCCTACCTCGTGGGCCTGGAGAACCTGATCCGCTTCGGCGACGGCGGCGACGTGCAGGCCCTGGAGCGCCGAATCGAGGCTGCGGGGCTCGAGGCGCTGATCGCGACGCCTGCCGGCGAGCAGGCCTTCCGCTTCCCGTTCGGAGAGCAGCACAACCTGACCAATGCCCTGGCGGCGATCGCGGCCGGGGTGGCGCTGGGTGCGCCGCTCGCCGAGATGTCGGATCGGGCCCCGTCTATACGCTTCTCGCGCCTCCGCGGCGAGCGCCTGGAGCTCGGCGACGGAGTCGTGCTGGTGAACGACTGCTACAACGCCAATCCGGTCTCGATGCGGGCTGCGCTTGACCACCTCGGCGCGCTGCCGGTCCAGGGACGCCGGATTGCGGTGCTCGGTGAGATGGCGGAGCTGGGCCCCGAGGCGGCCGAGCACCATCGCGAGGTCGGCGCCCACGCCCGCGAGGCCGGGGTCGACCTGCTGGTCGGCGTCGGCGAGGCGGCCCGCGATTACGGACCCGACCAGATGGTCGCCGACCCCAGCGAGGCGGCGGAGCTGCTGGCGCCGCTGCTCGGCTCCGGCGACACGGTCCTGGTCAAGGGGTCGCGCTCCGCCGGGCTGGAGCTGGTCGCCGAGACGCTGCCGGCGCTGCTTGAGCACGAGCAAGAAGCCGCCCCCGGACGCGGAGCGGAGGAGGCGGCGACCTGATGGGGGAGGTCCTGATCGCCGGGATGGCGGCGATGCTGATCTGCATCTTCCTGGGCCCGAAGTTCATCGAGTACCTGCGCCTCAAGGAGTTCGGCCAGCACATCCGCGAGGAGGGCCCGCAGGAGCACCACGCGAAGGCCGGCACCCCGACGATGGGCGGGCTGATCGTCTTCGCCTCGATCTGCGTGCCCTACCTGGTGCTCTCCGACCGCGATTGGCAAAGCATGGCCGTCTTCGGGGTCGCGATGCTCTCGGCGACGCTCGGGTTCGCCGACGACTTCCTGAAGATCGTCAAGCGCCGCTCGCTCGGCCTCTCGGCGCGCTGGAAGCTTGCGGTGCAGCTGCTCCTCGCGCTCGGCCTCTGGTACGTGGCCCGTCACTACGTCGGGCTGCAGCCGAACATCGATTTCCGGATCTCCGACGCCAGCCTCCACATCGGCCCGGTGCTCTACTTCATGCTCGTCTTCCTCGTCGTTGCCGGCGCCTCGAACGGCGTCAACCTCACCGACGGGCTCGACGGGCTGGCCGCCGGCTCCTGCGCGATCGTGCTGCTCGCCTACACCGCGATCACCTTCGTGACCAACGACCAGCAGGACCTGGCGCTGCTCTCCTCGACCCTGGTCGGGGCCTGCATCGGCTTTCTCTGGTTCAACGCCTTCCCGGCCTCGATCTTCATGGGCGACACCGGCTCGCTCGGGCTCGGCGGTGCGATCGGCGCGCTCGCGGTGATGACCCAGACCGAGGTGCTGCTGATCATCATCGGCGGGATCTTCGTGATCGAGGCGCTCTCGGTCGCGATCCAGGTCTTCGCCTTCAAGACCTTCCGGCGCCGGGTGCTGCTGATGGCGCCGCTTCACCATCACTTCGAGATGCTGGCCTGGTCGGAGACCAAGATCATGCTGCGCTTCTGGATCATCGCCGCGGTCTGCTCGGGGATCGGCTTCACGCTCTACCAGCAGTCGATCGGCCGCTAGCCCGGGAGTGGCGGGGCGACTTAGGGACCGCATGGGTATCTAACCCGCCCTTCGATGCGGGGGCTACCAGTGGTAGGCCCCTCCGGGCAGGGACTCGATGCCAGGCTGGGCCCCGGAGAGTGCTGGCTCGCCGGGGCCGCGGCTGCCGCCCAGGCAGGGGGGCGTGCGTGGCGGGCGAAGATAGCTGTGTGGGCCCACCGCCGCTCAAGCCCCGGCCGCCGCTCCCCGACGGTCCCTTCTTGGTCGTCGGGCTGGCGCGTTCGGGAAGCGCCGCTGCGCGGCTGCTCGTTGGTCGTGGCGAGCAGGTGAGAGGGGTCGATTCCGGCCACCCGGAGGGGGCCGACAGGCTTGCCGAGGCAGGCGTCGAAGTGAACCTGGATGCGGACGGAGTCGATCTGCTCGACGGGGTGAAGACGGTGGTCAAGAGCCCCGGCGTGCCCAACCAGGCGGCGGTGATCGCCGCTGCCCGGGAGCGCGGCATCGACGTGGTCGGGGAGCTGGAGCTGGCCTGGCGGGCGATCCCGAATCGCTTCGTCGCCATCACCGGCACGAACGGCAAGACGACCACCGCGGAGCTGATCGGCGAGCTCTACCGGGCCGCCGCTGAGCCGGTCGCGGTGGCCGGCAACGTCGGCACGCCGCTGTCGAGATTCGCCGGCGAGCTCGACGAGGACGTCACCGTGGTCTGCGAGTGCTCGAGTTTCCAGCTCGAGGACGCGGAGCTGTTCGCCCCCGAGTGCGGGATCTTCCTCAACCTCGCGCCGGACCACCTCGACCGCCACCCGACCGAGGCCGAGTACCTGGCCGCGAAGCTGCGCATCTTCGCGCAGCAGGGAAACGACGACGTCGCCGTCTACAACGCTGACGAGGCGGCGCTGCGGGGCCGAGATCTCGGCGGCTGTGCGCGCCGGGTGCCCTTCTGCGTCGGCGCCGACCCCGACTGCGAGGTCTCGCTCTCGCAGGGGACGATCTTCTGGAACGGCGAGCAGCTGATCGAGGCCGGTGAAGTCGGTCTGCCTGGCGAGCACAACCTTCGCAACGCGATGGCCGCCGCGGCCGCGGCGCTGGCGCTGGGGCTCGACGTCGAGGCGGTCCGCGAGGGGCTGCGCTCGTTCAGCGGGCTTCCACATCGCCTCGAGCGGGTCGGCGAGCTCGGCGGGGTGGCCTTCTACAACGACTCCAAGGCGACCAACGTGAGTGCCGCGGTGGCGGCCCTTTCGGCCTTCGGCGGCGGCGTGCGGGCGATCCTCGGCGGGCGGCCGAAGGGCGAGTCCTTCGCGCCGCTGATCGAGCCGGTTCGCGAGCGCTGCTCAGGCTGCTATCTGATCGGTGAGGCCGCCGAGCAGCTCGCCGCGTCGCTGCAGCCTTCGGGCGTGCCGCTTAAGCGCTGCGGCGGGCTCGAGGACGCGGTGGCCCAGGCGGCGGCCGAGGCAGTGCCCGGGGAGACCGTGCTGCTCTCACCCGCCTGCGCGAGCTTTGACGACTTCCTCGACTACGAGCAGCGCGGCGAGGCCTTCCGGGTCACCGTCGCGGGTCTCGCGGTGGGCGAGCAATGAGCAGCGGCCGCCGCGTCAACGGGAAGGGCGCGGTCCAAGCAGGCCTCGCTGCCGCGCGCGACAGCCAGCGGTGGGCCCTCGGAGTACTCGCTGATGCTGACCGCGACCCTCTGCCTGCTCGCGTTCGGGGCCGTGATGGTGTTCTCGGCCAGCTCGACGACGCAGGTGCTCAGCGATGGAGGCCTTTCGAACAGCGCTTTCTTCCTCAAGCGGACGGTGCTCTTCGGGGTCGCCGGGTTGCTGATCATGCGCTTTCTCGCGGTCGGCGGGGTCCCGACGCTTCGCCGCCTGACCCCGGCGCTGCTCGGTGGCTCCCTCTTCCTGCTCGTGATCGTGCTCGGGATCGGCAGCAGCGCCAACGGAGCCCAGCGCTGGATCGGCTCCGGGTTCGTGCAGATCCAGCCTTCGGAGATCGCCAAGTTCGCGCTGGTGCTCTACGGGGCCTATCTGCTGTCCGAGAAGCCGAAGCGCTCGCGCAGCATCGAGGGCATGCTGCCCTACCTGCTGCTGACGGCGTTCGCCTGCCTGCTGATCGTGATGGAGCCGGACCTCGGGTCGGCAATCGTCGCCCTGTTCGCGGTCGCGGCGACGCTGATCGCCGCGGGCGCCCGGGCCAGCGACCTGGCGAAGATCGCGGCGGTTGTCGGCGGCCTGACCCTGCTCGCGATCCTCTTCGAGCCCTACCGGACCGCGCGCCTGACCGGCTTCTTGCATCCCGGGGCCGACGCCGCCGGCGCCGGCTTTCAGGCCGCGCAGGCGAAGATCGCGCTCGGCTCGGGCGGCATCTTCGGGGTCGGCCTCGGAGACGGCGTGCAGAAGGCCTATTACCTGCCCGAGGCCCACACGGACATGATCGCCGCGGTGATCGGCGAGGAGCTCGGGATGGTCGGGATCATGGGCCTGGTCGGGCTCTTCGGGCTCTTCGGCTACGCGGGATTCCGGACCGCCCAGCGCGCCAAGGACCACTACGGAAAGGCTGCTCGCCGCCGGACTCACCTCGCTGATCCTCTCCCAGGCGGTGCTCAACCTCTTCGCGGTCATGGGCCTGGCGCCGCTGACCGGCGTCCCGCTCCCGTTCGTCTCCTATGGAAACAGCAGCCTGCTGGTCAGCCTCGCCGCCGTCGGCCTGCTGCTCAACATCGCGCGAGCCAACGAGCGGGGCGCCGCGGCCAGCAAGGCGCCGCCGGGCGCTGGCAGACTGCGGGTCCTCGATGGCGGGCGCTCTAGCCCGCGTGGAAGGAGCGATGAGCGCCGTGCCAAGGGTCGTGATAGCCGCGGGCGGGACCGCCGGACACGTCGTGCCGGCCATGGCGGTCGCCGCCGAGCTTCGGGCCGGGGGCGCTGAGGTCTCCTTCATCGGGACCCGCGACCGAGCCGAGGCACGGCTCGTTCCCGCGGCTGGTCTCGAGATCGACTACCTCAGCGTGAGCGGCCTCGACCGTCGCAATCCGCTGAAGGCCGGGCGGGCGGTCGCCCGTGCGGCGGCCTCGGTGCCGGCGGCGCGGCGGCTGCTGCGCCAGCGCGGCGCCGACGCGGTGCTGGGAGGAGGCGGCTATGTGGCCGGTCCGGCGGGACTCGCGGCCATCGCGCTGCGGCTGCCGCTGGTGTTGACCGAGGCCGACAGCCATCTGGGTCTGGCCAATCGACTGCTCGCAAAGCGGGCGCGCAAGATCTGCCTCGCCTTTCCGATCCCGGGGCGAGACGGGGAGCGCTACCTGGTCACCGGCCGACCGGTCCCGGCCGCGGTCCTGAGTGCATCTCGCGAGTCGGCACGGCGGCGTTTCGGAATCGACCCGGCGACGCCGTGTCTCGCCGTGGTTGGCGGCAGCCAGGGCGCGCACTCGATCAACGAGGCGGCGCTTGCCGCCTTCGGGGGTGACGGCGATCGCGAGTTCCACGTCCTCCACGTGGCGGGCAGCCGCGACTACCCGGCGATGCGCGAGCGTCTGCGAGGGGAGTCCCTCCGATACACGCTTTTGAAGTACGAGCCGGACCTCGGCGACGTGCTCGCCGCCTGCGACCTGGTCCTCGGCCGCGCCGGCGGCTCGATATTCGAGTTCGCCGCCGCCGGCAGGCCGGCCCTGCTGGTCCCCTATCCGCACGCCACGGCTGACCATCAGGCGACCAACGCCGAGTGGATGACGCGAGCCGGGGCGGCGCTCGCTATCGCCGACTCCGAGCTCGACCCGGCGCGGCTGCGCGAGCTCGCGAGTGAGCTGCTCGAAGACCGCGAGCGGCTCGAGCGAATGGCGGCGGCGTCGCGCTCGCTGGCGATGCCGGACGCGGCGGCGCGGATCGCAGCCGAGGTTCTCGAAGCGGCCGCATCACGGCGGGGCAGCGACGCGGACCGGGGAGACGACTGATGCCCGGATGGGATGACCGAACCCTGCACTTCATCGGCATCGGTGGCGCCGGGATGAGCGGATTGGCCCTGGTCTGCCATCAGCTCGGCGCCGCGGTCAGTGGCAGCGACCGCGCCGAGTCCACATACATGGAGCGTTTGCGTGCCGCGGGGCTGGAGCCGGCGACCCGGCACTCGGCGGAGAACCTGCCCGGGGATGCAGAGGTGGTCGTCTCGACGGCGATCGACAGCCAGAATCCGGAGCTGACCCTTGCCCGCGAGCGCGGCCAGCCCGTCATTCATCGCGGTGAGCTGCTCGCCGAGCTTTGCGCGGAGCGGCGGCTGCTCGCGATCGCCGGCACGCACGGGAAGACGACGACGACCGCAATGGTCGTCTGGGCGCTGCGCGCCGCGGGCGCCGACCCCGCCTTCTTCCTCGGTGGCGAGCTGCCCGGCGCCGGGCCCGACGGCGAGGATGCCAACGCCGCCTGGGGGGTGGGGGAGTGGGTCGTCGCCGAGGCCGACGAGAGCGATGCAAGCTTTCTACGGCTGCGCCCCGAGGTCGCCGTGGTCACCAACGTCGAGATGGACCATCACTCGCGCTGGAGCTCGATCGCCGAGCTCCGGGAAGCGTTCGGGGGCTTCGCCGGCGAGGCCGAGGGGGTCGCGGTCGGGCCGGGTGTCGATTTGGGGCCCGTCGCGGCGGGCCCGCTGCGCTTCGACGAGGGCTCGCCGGGACCGGCGCTGACCCTTGCGGTCCCCGGCCGCCACAACCTGCTCAACGCTCGCGCGGCGCTGGCCGCCGTGCAGCTCGCCGGCTTCGACGTCGACGAAGCGGCGGCATCGCTTCACGACTTCCCGGGGGTGCGGCGGCGGCTGGAGCTCAAGGGCACCCATTCGGGCGCCCGCATATATGACGACTACGCGCATCACCCAACCGAGGTGCGGGCGGCGCTGGAGGCGCTTCGGGAGCTCGGTCCCCGACGCCTGCTGGCTGTGTTCCAGCCGCATCTGTACTCGCGTACCAGGGCGTTGGCCGAGGACTTTGGCGCCGCGCTCTCGATCGCCGACGAGGTCGGCGTGCTCGAGGTCTACGCAGCGCGCGAGCAGCCGGTCGGCGCGCACGAGGGCGTCAGCGGGATTCAGGTCGCCAGGGCGGCCGCCGATCGAGCCGGGGGGGCGCAGGTCTGGTGGCTGGTCGACGCCGAGCGCGCCGAGGCTGCCCTGGCCCCGCGGCTCGGTGAGGGCGATCTCCTCGTCACGATCGGGGCCGGTGACATATTCGAGCTCGCCGACCGCCTTGCGGGATCGTGACATGAGCGAGCAGCCGCCGGCCGGGGTGCAGCGCGACTATCCGCTCGCCCGCCTGACCACTGTCCGCACCGGCGGTTCGTCCGACTTCTTCGCCCGGCCGGCAAGCGACGCAGAGCTGGTCGATCTGCTCGCCTGGGCGGATCGCGCCGGTCTCGCGGTAGGAGTGGTGGGCTCCGGATCGAACCTGCTGGTAGCCGATGAAGGATTTCGAGGACTTGCGATCAAGCTCGCGGGTGAGCTCTCCGAGCTCGCTCGCGACGGAGAGCGGCTGCTCGCCGGGGGCGGCATGCGTCTTCCCTCGGCGGCCGCAAAGGCCGCATCCTGGGGCCTCGCGGGCCTTGAGTTCGGGATCAACATCCCGGGCACGGTCGGCGGGGCGGTGCGGATGAACGCGAACGCCTACGGCGGCGAGCTCGCCGCCGTGCTCGAGTGGGTCAACGTGAGCACCGCGGCCGGGACCGACCGCCGCAGCCCCGAGCAGCTCGACTTCGCCTACCGCCGCTCCAACCTCGGACCCGGCGAAGTCGTCTCGCGCGCCGGCTTTCGCCTCTCGGCCGGAGACTCGGCGCAGATCAGGCAGACGATGGAGTCGATGCGCGACCGCCGTCGCGAGGCCCAGCCGTCCGGCATCAAGACCTTCGGCTCGACCTTCAAGAACCCAGACGACGATGAGAGCCGCAGCGCCGGACAGCTCCTCGAGGCGGCCGGCTGCCAGGGCCTGCAGCATGGCGGCGCCCGATTCGCGCCCAAGCACGCGAACTTCGTCGAGAACGCCGGCGACGCGAGCACGGCTGACGTGCTGGAGCTGATGGCAGAAGGTCGCCGCCGAGTCAAGGAGCGATTCGGCATCGTGCTCGAGCCCGAGGTACAGGTGCTCGGTGACGTTGACTGGCCGGAGGGGTGGGAGCTCTCGTGAGCGGGGCCTCGGTTGCCCTGCCAGCGCGGACCCGGATGCGGATTCGACTGTTGCGGCGTCGCGCCGTCATGCTCGCGGTGCTCGCCGTGGCGCTGATCGCCGGCTACACGCTCTGGTTCCGCGATTCCTCGCTGGTTGCCGTGAAGACGGTGAAGGTGGAGGGGATCGGCAAGGGCAAGCTCGACCAGCGGCTGGAGAACGCGCTGACCGACACCGGGACGGGGATGACGACGCTTCACGTCCGCCGCGCGGCGCTGGTCAGGGCGGCCCGGCCGTTCCCGACCGTTGCCGATCTCAGCGTTGACCCCACCTTCCCCAGCACCCTGACCGTGAAGGTGACCAAGCGGACTCCGGTCGCGACGATCGGGGACGGCTCCGGCGCGCTGGGCATCGCCGGCGACGGGCGAGTCATGCGCGGTGTGCCGGTCGGCCAGGACCGGCTCCCGCGGCTGCCGCTCTCCTCGGCCCCGAAGGGCTCCTGGGTCGGGGGCACGATCCTCGAGCAGGCGCAGATCCTCGGTGCCGCCCCGAAGTCCCTGCTGCGATATGTGGACCACACCTTCAACGGCCGCAACGGAATCGGAGTCGCGCTCGATGGCGGGGTCGATCTGCTGTTTGCCAGCCCGAGCCAAGCGGGGGAGAAATGGGCGGCCGCCGCGGCGGTGCTCTCCGACCCAAACCTGGGGCCGCTCGATTATGTAGACCTGTCGATCCCGCGTCGTCCGGCGGTCGGCGGAGTCGGACACACTCCGCCTCCGATCTCCAGCGGCTGATCGAGCGCCCGGGGCGCTGCGCGGCCGCAGGTCGAGAAACCGCATGCGCATGCGGATTACCCGGCCCGGCGGCGGCGCAGGAGCCGTTCGGTGCGCAACCCTCGACCACAGGGTTAGAATGCGGAGACCCTCGACTCAGGATCGAGACTCGGCCGTGGAGAATCTCTTCCCAGCGGTTGACAGGGAGGCCGGAATGCCCTACGTTGGGCGCGATTTCCGACAAGGCTCAAACCACGCCAACCCTGAAGCATGGCTGTAGCCTCGGACGGAACAAGGGCTTCAACGAGCGGTTCAGGTCAAACGGGAAATGGAATCCACCTACCTCGCGGTGATCAAGGTCGTCGGTGCTGGGGGCGGCGGCACCAATGCGGTGTCCCGAATGGTCGACGCCGGCATCCGCGGCGTCGAGTTCGTCGCCGTGAACACCGATGCCCAGGCGCTGCAGGCCTGTGACGCAGACATCAAGCTTTCGATCGGCTCCGAGCTGACCCGAGGCCTTGGCGCAGGGGGCAACCCGGACGTCGGCGCCGGCGCGGCGGCCGAGAGTCGCGACGAGATCAAGGAGGCGCTGAAGGGCGCCGACATGGTCTTCGTGACCGCCGGCGAGGGAGGCGGAACCGGCACCGGCGCCGCCCCGGTGATCGCCGAGATCGCCAAGGAGGAGATCGGAGCGCTGACCGTCGGCGCGGTCACCAAGCCGTTCGAGTTCGAGGGCAAGCGCCGCATGCAGCAGGCGCTCGAGGGGATCGAGAAGCTGCGCCAGAACGTCGACACCCTGATCATCGTCCCGAACGAGAAGCTGCTGCAGGCGGTCGAGCGGCGGACGAGCGTCCTGGAGGCGTTCCGGATGGCCGACGACATCCTGCGCCAGGGCGTGCAGGGGATCACCGACCTGATCACGATCCCCGGCCTGATCAACCTCGACTTCGCCGACGTGCGCACGATCATGCGCGACGCCGGCTCGGCGCTGATGGGCGTCGGCACCGCTTCGGGAGAGAGCCGCGCCGCCGACGCCGCGAAGATGGCGATCACCTCGCCGTTGATCGAGGAGTCGATAAACGGCGCCACCGGGATGCTTCTCAACATCACCGGTCCCGAGGACCTCGGGCTCTTCGAGGTCAACGAGGCCGCACAGCTGGTCCAACACGAGGCCGACGACAACGCCAACATCATCTTCGGCTCGGTCGTCGACCAGTCGATGCGCGACGAGGTCCGCGTGACCGTGATCGCGACCGGGTTCGAGGGCTTCGAGCTTCTCGCCCGCACGCCGCAGCGCGTCCGGCGCGCCAGCCGTGCCAGCCGCCGTCGAGTCTCACCCGAGGACACCGACCTGCGCAGCCTGCGGGTCGACGAGGACGACATCGACGTCCCTACGTTTCTTCAAGACTGAGCAGGCCGCTGCAAACCGTCGTCTGGCGGTGTCCTCGGTCGGCCGACTAGCTCACGCACGATCCAGTGCGCTCGCGGCGTCGGCCTCCCTGCGTCCTGGCCAGACTCGGTTTTCGCGACCTCTGCGCTCCTTCAACTAGCCTGACTGGGTGGCCACCGCCGGCGTGCTGAAGCACACCTCGCTGTACGACCGCCACCGGGCCGCCGGGGCGAAGCTGGTCCCGTTCGCGGGCTATGAGATGCCGGTCGAATACGAGGGGATCAGGCCCGAGCACGTCGCCGTGCGCACCCACGCCGGGATCTTCGACGTCTCTCATATGGGCGAGGTCGAGACCGAGGGCTCGGGCGCCCTCGCCTACTTGCAGCGCGTCCTCTCCAACGACGTCGCGAAGATCGAGATCGGCGGGAGCCAGTACAGCTGCCTGACAAACGAGCAGGGCGGCGTGATCGACGACCTCTTCACCTACCGGCTCGGCGACGACCGCTACCTGACCGTCACCAACGCCGCCAACCACGCGGCAGACCTGGAGTGGCTGGGGCGCCATACGACCGGCTTCGACGTCGCCGTGCGCGACGTCGCGGATAGTTACGCGATGCTCGCCGTGCAGGGGCCGCACGCGCGGAGCATCGTCGCGGCGACCCTCGGGATCGAGCTACCGGAGCGGTTGAAGGTCGCCGTGGCGCGAGTCGGAGGCCGCCCGGCGCTGGTCTGCGGCACCGGCTACACGGGCGAGGACGGGGTCGAGCTGCTGATCGACCCTGAGATCGCGCCGGCGGTCTGGGAGGAGCTGCTCGACTCCGGGGTCGTGCCCTGCGGGCTCGGTGCTCGCGACACCCTGCGGCTCGAGGTCTGCTTCCACCTCCATGGCCAGGACCTGACCCCGGAGCGAAACCCGATCGAGGCCGGCCTCGGCTGGTGCTGCAAGGAGGAGACCGGCTTCGTCGGCGCCGAGCCGATCGCCGCGGTGCGGGCCGCGGGGCCGGCCCAGAGGCTGGTGCCGTTCACGATCGAGGGGCGCGGGATACCGCGTCCCGGCAACGAGGTGTACGTGGACGGCGAGCGGGTCGGCGAGGTGACCAGCGGGACCTTCTCGCCCTCGATGGAGGTCGGGATCGGAATGGCATACGTTGCCGCTCAGCTATCGGAGCCGGGGGCAGAGATGGAGATCGACATCAGGGGCCGGCGGCGCCCGGCGCGGATCGGCTCCAAGCCCCTCTACAAGAAGGAGAAAGCGTGAGCGACCAGCACCCGGACGGACTCCTGTACCACCCCGAGCACGACTGGGCAAAGGTGGAAGGCGACACGGCGACCTTCGGCGTGACCTGGTACGCGCAGGACGCGCTCGGCGAGGTGGTCTTCTACGAGGCCCCCGAGGTCGGCTCGACCGTAACCAAGGACCAGGCCTACGCCGAGGTCGAGTCCGTGAAGGCGGTCTCCGACGTCTTCGCGCCGCTCTCCGGCGAGATCACCGAGGCCAACGAGGCGCTTGCCGAGGGCCCCGAGAAGATCAACTCGGACCCCTACGGTGAAGGCTGGATGGTGAAGGTCAGGCTCTCCGAGCCATCCGAGGTGGACGACCTGATGGACGCGACGGCGTACAAGAAGATGATCGAGGAGTCCTAGGCTCGTCCGAGGGTCGAGGGCCGTCACACTCTGACTGCGAGCCAATGGCGATCATTCACGCCTTGGGCTGCGACCCGATGACCAGCAACGAGCAAGGAGAAGGAGGAACCAGCTTCTGACCCGCTACACCTCCGCAACCGAAGCCGACCGCGCCGCGATGCTGGCCGAGATCGGCGCCTCCTCGATCGAGGAGCTCTTCGAGCAGATCCCCGAGCCGGTGCGCCTCGATCGCGCCCTCGAGTTGCCCGACGGCCTCGGCGAGAGCGAGGTCTTCGAGCTCCTCGCCGGCCTCGCGGAGCGAAACGCCGACGCCGAGGCGGAGGTCTGCTTCCTGGGCGCCGGGATGTACGACCACTACGTGCCGGCGATCGTCGACGCGATCACCCAGCGCTCCGAGTTTCTGACCCCCTACACGCCCTACCAGCCGGAGGTCTCGCAGGGCGGATTGCAGGTGATGTTCGAGTTCCAGACCGCGATGTCGGAGCTGACCGCGCTGCCGGTCTCCAGCGCCGGCCTCTACGAGGGGCCGTCGACGGTCGCTTCGGCCGGCTATTTGGCCCTCGGCGCGACCGGGCGCTCGCGCTTCGTGGTCTCGCGCGGCGTGCACCCGCACAGCCGCGAGACGCTGGTCACCTACTCGGCCGGCTTCGGGGCCGAGGTCGAGGAGGTCGGGATGGAGGGCGGGCTGACCGACTCGGCAGCGCTTGCCGACGCGGTCGACGAGAGGACCGCCGCCGTCTTCCTGCAGAGCCCCAACTTCCTCGGCGCGGTCGAGGACGTCGAGGCGCTGGGCGCGACGGCGAAGCAGCACGGCGCGCTCCTGGTCGTCGCCTGCGACCCGATGACGCTTGGGGTGCTGAAGCCGCCCGGCGAGCAGGGCGCCGACGTCGCGGTCGGCGAGGGCCAGCCGCTCGGCAACCGGCTCGACTTCGGAGGGCCGTCGTTCGGCTTCTTCTGCGCCGCCGAGGAGCACATCCGGCGGATGCCGGGGCGGATCGCCGGCGAGACGGTCGACGCCGACGGGCGGCGCGGCTTCGTGCTCACCCTGCAGACCCGCGAGCAGCACATCCGTCGCGAGAAGGCGACCCACAACATCTGCACCGCGCAGGCGCTGAACGCGCTCGGCGCGATCGTCCACCTCGCCTGGCTCGGCCGTCAGGGCTATCGCGAGCTCGGCGAGTTGCTGCTGCGCCGGACCGCCTACGCCCGCGAGCGCCTCGCCGGGATCGAGGGGGTCGAGCTCCTGCACGAGGCCCCGGTCGCGCGCGAGTTTGCCGTGCGCCTCGATGCGCCGGTCGGCGAGGTGCTTGACCGCTGCGCGGAGCGCGGGGTCGCCGCCGGCTACCCGCTCGGGCGCGAGTACCTCGAGTATGAGCATGGGCTGCTGGTGGCGATCACCGAGCGGCGCAGCAAAGAGCAGATCGACGAACTCGCAGAAGTTCTGGACGAAGCACTCCGAGGTGGCTCCTTTTTCGCGAATAGGACGAAAAAGGCGCCATCGGTGGGGGAGGTGGCGTCGTGAGCGCCGCTCCTTCACCGCCAGGGAGGGCTGCGCGACCCTCACCGCCATCGTCGGCCGACACGCCGACCCCGATGCAGCGCGATCAGGCAGTCACGATCTTCGAGCGCTCCGAGGAGGGCCGCCGCGCCGCGGTCCTTCCAGAGGCCGGGGTCGATGAGCGGCCCCTGGCCGAGCTCGTTCCGGAGAACCTGCTGCGCTCCGAGCCGCCGCGGCTGCCCGAGGTCTCCGAGCCGGAGATCGTCCGCCACTACAACCGCATCTCGCGGCGCAACTTCGACCTCGACTCGGGCTTTTACCCGCTCGGCTCCTGCACGATGAAACACAACCCGCGCCTCAACGAGCGCGTCGCGGCGCTGCCCGGGCACGCACGGCTGCACCCGGCCCAGGACCGGAAGCGCGCCCAGGGCGCCCTGGAGCTGATGTGGAGGCTGCAGGAGACGCTGGCGGAGATCTGCGGGCTGCCGCACGTGAGCCTGCAGCCCTCGGCCGGCTCGCACGGCGAGCTCGCCGGGCTGCTGCTCACCCGCGCCTACCACGCCGACCGCGGCGAGCTGCGCGGCAAGGTCCTGACTCCGGACACCGCGCATGGGACCAATCCCGCCACGGTGACGATGGCCGGCTTCGAGGTCGTCAAGGTCGCGACCAACGAGCGCGGCGGCGTCGACATCGACGACCTGCGCGCCAAGGCGTCGGACGAGGTTGCCTGCCTGATGCTGACCAACCCGAACACGCTCGGGCTCTTCGACGAGAACATCGTCGAGATCGCGGAGGTGGTGCACGGGGTCGGCGGGACGCTCTACTACGACGGCGCCAACCTGAACGCGATCATGGGCCACTCACGGCCCGGCGACATGGGCTTCGACATCGTCCACGTCAACCTGCACAAGTCCTTCTCGCAGCCGCACGGCGGCGGCGGCCCGGGCGGCGGCCCGATCGCGGTCTCCGACCGCATCGAGCCGTTCCTGCCGCGGCCCCAGGTGGTGCGATGCGAGGGCACGGCAGCTGCGGCGCCCGACGGCAGCGGTACGAACGGCTCCCCCGAACCAGTCTTCGCCCTTGACTTCGAGCGCCCGAAGTCGATCGGCCGCCTGCGCGGGTTTCAGGGCAACTTCGGCGTCTTCGTGCGCTCGCTCGCCTACATGCTCAGCCTCGGCGGCGACGGGCTCACGGAGGCCTCCGAGACCGCGGTGCTGAACGCGAACTACCTGCTCGCGCGGCTTCGCAAGGGTCGTGCCGGCCGCTACCTGCCGGTCGCCTTCGATCGCACCTGCATGCACGAGTTCGTCCTCTCCGGCAAGCCGGCGAAGGGCGAGCTGGGGGTGCAGACGCTCGATATCGCAAAGCGCCTGCTCGACTTCGGCTTCCACCCACCGACCGTCTACTTCCCGCTGCTCGTCGACGAGGCGATGATGGTCGAGCCGACCGAGACCGAGCCGCGCGAGAACCTCGACGCCTTCGCCGACGCGATCGAGCGGATCCTCGCGGAGGCCGAGGACGACCCCGAGATCCCCAGGCAGGCGCCCTACACGACCCCGGTTCGCCGCCTCGACGAGGTGAAGGCGAACCGCCAGCCCGTCGTGCGCCAGCCGCTGGACTGACGCGCCCAGCGTCGGAGCCCCAGTGTCACGAGCTCACTGAGCTGCAGCCGCCTCGGCTGCGCGTTTCGACATCTCCTCCGCGGGCACGTCCTCGACATGTGTCGCCACGTGCCAGTGGTATCCGAAGGGGTCCTCGAAGCTCCCGAGGCGATCACCGTAGAACTTGTCCTCGACCGGTCGACGAGCGTTTGCGCCGGCATCGATCGCGCGCTCGAACACGCTGTCAGCGTCCTCGACGTAGACGTGCAGGGAGACGGGCGTGCCGCCGACCGTCTTCGGACCCAGGGCGTCCATGTCGGGATGCTCATCGGCGAGCATGACCACGGAGTCGCCGATCTCGAGCTCCGTGTGACCCACCTTGCCGTCCGGTCCCTCCATCCTCATCCGCTCGGTCGCGCCGAAGACCGACTTGTAGAAGTCGATCGCGTCAGCGGCACCGTCGACTATCAGGTAGGGAGTGACCGTGGAGTAGCCGTCAGGAATTGGGTTGACCATCGCATTCACCTCCTGAGCTTGCGAGTGAGACCTCCACCTCCCATCGTACGCGCCGGCCCGGGGCGCGGCTTTCAGAGGTCGAGGATCACCTCTGGAAGGTCCCCCTGCTCCTCGACTCGCTCGGGCACCTCGTGGCTCTCGAAGGCGACCGACGAGTTTTCGCTCTTTCGCCGGTCCTAGGTAAAAGAGGCGGGTCGGCAAGCGGCCCGCGGGCACGAAAGGAGCGCAAATGCAGCAGAAGATCACCCCAAATCTGTGGTTCGACACCGAGGCGGAGGAAGCGGCGAACTTCTATCTCTCCGTCTTCGAGGACTCGCGGATCGTCAACGTCACCCACTACACCGAGGGCGCGCCCCGCGAGGCGGGCATGGTGATGACGGTCGAGTTCGAGCTCAACGGGCAGCGCTTCGTCGCCATCAACGGCGGGGATCAGTTCAAGTTCGACGAGGCGGTCTCGTTTCAGATCGACTGCAAGGACCAGCAAGAGGTCGACTACTTCTGGGACAAGCTTTCGGAGGGCGGCAAGGAAGGCCCATGCGGCTGGCTCAAGGACCGCTACGGGCTCTCCTGGCAGGTGGTCCCGAAAGGGATGGACCAGCTCTTCTCCGACCCGGACCTGCAGCGGGCCGAGCGCGCGATGAAGGCGATGCTGAAGATGGGCAAGCTGGACGTCGAGGCGCTGCGCCGCGCCGCCGCCGGCGACTGACCGGCTCGCCCGCCCGGGCGCCGGCTATTGACCGACCGGCCGCCGGGCGCCTAACCGCCGCCGGCAAGCTCGGCGAACTTGGGCAAGTGCTGCTCGAGCTCGAGCACCGGCGCAAAGAGGTCTCCAAGCCGCTCGACTCGCTCGAGGACCTCCGCGGCCTCGAAGACGAGCACGTCGGCGTCGCCCTCCTCGGCGCACTGCCTGACCTCGTCCCAGGTCACCGGGGTGGAGACGGTCGGCCGCTCGCGGGCCCGCATCGAATAGACCGCGACGGTCGTCTTGCGGGGGTGGTTCTGGCTCCAGTCGACGAAGACCTTGCCCTTGCGGATCTCCTTGCTCATCTTCGAGACCACCTTGCCCGTCTGCTTCTCGAGCAGCTGAGCGAGCGCCCGCGCGAACGGCTTGGTCTCGTCGTAGTGGGACTTGGTGTTCAGCGGCAGGTAGACCTGCAGGCCCTTCGACCCGGTCGTCTTCGGGAAGCACTGCAGGTCGAAGTGCTCGAACATCGTGCGCAGCTGCAGCGCGATCCGGCAGCAGTCGACGACGTTCGCCGGCGGGCCCGGATCGAGGTCAAAGGCGAGCACGGTCGGCTGGGCGGGACGCCGCGCGATCGAGAGCGAGGGGTGCAGCTCGATCGCCGCAAGCTGCGCCATCCAGACCAGGGAAGGGCGGTCGTTGCAGACGCAGAAGTCGATCTTGCCGGCGTGTGGGCCGGCGGTCACCGTCGCGGTCTTGACCCACTTCGGGCGGTGCTTGGGGCAGCGCTTCTCGAAGAAGGCGGCGTCGGTCTCCTCGACCCCCTCGGGAAAGCGGCGCAGGGTCACGGCGCGGCCGGAAAGGTGAGGGACCATCACCTCGGCGATGCGGGCGTAGTAGTCGACCACCTCGCCCTTGGTGAAGCCCGCCTTCGGGTAGAGCACCTTGTCGAGGTTCGAGAGCCGCAGCTCCCGACCATCGACGTCAACTACCGACGGCTGCTGTGCTGCGCGTGCGCTGCCGTTGGGCTTGGGCGCCAATGCCCTGACCCCGATCCCTTACCGCGACTTGGACTTCGCGCGCGACTTCGACTTCGACGACTTGCGGCGCGCAGAGCCGGACGACTTCGACGCCGACTTGGGCTTCGGCTTGCTCCTGCCGCCGCCACTCAGGTCGGAACCGCTGACCGCCGCGAGGCTCTCCTCCAGCGCCGCCATCAGGTCGGGGGCCTTTGTCGGCTCGGGCTCCTCGGACTCGGTCGCGACGATCTCCTTGCCCTCGCCCTTCTGCTCGATCAGCGAGAGCAGCTGCTCGCGGTACTCGTCCTGGTACTTGCCGGGGTCGAAGTTGGCGGCCAGCGAGTCGATCAGCTTCTCGGCCATCTCGCGCTCGCGCTTCTCGACCCGCGGGGAGCTGTCGGGGAGGACGTCCTCGAGCTCGTCGGGAGAGACCACCTCGTCGGCGAAACGCATCGTGGTCAGCGTCAGCACCTTGCCCATCGGGCGGATCGCCGCCAGGTGCTCCTTGTTGCGCAGCACGAATCGCGCGATCGCGGCCTTGCCGGCGCCCTCCATCGCCCGCACCAGCAGCCCGTAAGCCTTCTCGGCCCCGGGGGCGGGGCCGAGGTAGTAGGGGCTCTCGAAGTAGATCGGGTCGATCTGCTCGATGTCGACGAAGTCCTCGATGTCGATCGTGCGAGTCTTGTCCGGCACCAGCTCGTCGAGCTCGTCGCGGGTCAGCACGACATAGCGGTCCGGCGAGATCTCATAGCCCTTGACGATCTCGTCGTAGGCGACCTCCTTGCCGTCGGACTCGGCGACGCGCTTGTGGCGGACCCGGGAGCTGTCGGATTCGCGCAGCTCGTTGAAGCGAATCGTCTTGCGCGAGACGGCGCTGTAGAGCTTCACGGGGACGTTGAGCAGCCCGAAGCTGATCGTGCCTGACCAGATAGCGCGTGCCATGAGTGGATTCTTCCAGGCGGCTACCCGCGCTTCCTTTAGGCGAACCGAAGCGGGTGTCGTCTTGCGAATCACTTGCGGCGGCTGCGCCGCCTGACCTGCCTGTGCCGCGACACTTGTGTCGCGGCCCGACACAACTGGAATCATCACCGCGTGCGGTTCGAGCTACGCGACGTCAGCCTCCGCCGCGGCGGGCAACCGGTGTTGCGCAGCGTCAGCGCCGAGATCCCGCCCGGCACCACCTCGATCGTCGGCCCGTCGGGGGCCGGCAAGTCGACCCTGCTGCGGCTGCTCAACCGTCTCTCCGATCCCGACCGCGGCGAGATCGACTACAACCGCAGGTCCCTGACCGAATACGACCCTCTCGAGCTGCGCCGCGAGGTCTCGCTGGTCCCACAGCTTCCGGCCCTGGCCGAGGGAAGCGTCGGCGACAACATCGAGTACGCCGCCTGCCTGGCCGGGTGCGAGCCCGACTGCAGCCGCTCACTGAGCCTCGCCGGGCTGGACATCTCTTTCGCCGACCGCGAAGCCAGCCGGCTCTCGGTCGGCGAGCAGCAGCGCGCGATGCTGGCCCGGGCCCTGGCCCAGCATCCCCAGGTGCTGCTGCTCGACGAGCCGACCTCGGCGCTCGACGTGGAGAGCCGCGACGCGATCGAAAGGACCCTCGCCGAGCTGCGCCGCGAGATCGACGTCTCGATCGTGCTGGTCAGCCACGATCCCGAGCAGGCGCGGCGGCTCGGCGACTGGGTCCTGCGGCTCGAGGACGGGCGGCTGGCCGAATCCGGCCCGGTCGAGCGGGTGCTCGCGTGAGCGTCGGCATCAACGTCACGACGGGCGAGGTCGCGGCGGCGGTCGCCCTCGCCGCCCTCGCCGCCGCAGTCTCCTTCTGGCGCGGCGCTGACATCGAACGAGACATCGGCATCGCCGTCGTTCGCTCCTTCATCCAACTGACCGCGATCGGCTACGTGATCAAGCTGATCTTCGATCAGAACAACTTCGGCTTCGTCGTCGTCTTCCTCGCGGTTGGCGTCCTCTTTGGGGCTCTGACCGCCCGGTCGCGCGCCAAGCGCGTTCCGGGCGCCTTCGTGCCGCTGCTGATCGCCCTGGCGATTGCGGCGATCACGACCCTGGGGCTCGTCGTCGTGCTTGGGATCTTCAAGGCGACTCCGCGCTACATGCTGCCCGTCGGAGGCATGGTGATCGGCAATGCGATGACTGCCTCGGCGGTGGCGCTGAACCGGCTCGGCGACGAGATGGCGGACAGGCGGGATCGGATCGAGGCGACCCTGGCCCTCGGCGCCACGGCCCGCGAGGCGGCCGCTCCAGCCGTGCGACGGTCGCTGCGCTCGGGAATGATCACCCTCGTCGACCAGACGAAAACGACGGGGCTGATCTTCTTTCCGGGGACGATGGTCGGGATGCTGCTCGCCGGAGCCGACCCGACCGACGCCGTGCGCCTGCAGCTGATCCTCCTCTACACGCTGCTGGGAAGCGTCGCGATCGCGGCGCTGATCGCGACCTCGCTCGCCTATCGCAACTTCTTCACCCCGGCGCACCAGCTGCGCGACGAAGCGCCTGGCTAGGCATCGGCGGAAGCCCCGAGCCGAAGACGCTGGCGGGTCGCCTTCGGCAGCCCCGCGACGACCAGGTCGTAGCTGTCCTCAATGAGGTCGTATACGACGTCGTCCGACAACGAGCCATCGAGCGTGACCGTGTTCCAGTGCTGCTTGTTGAGGTGATAGCCCGGGGCGACCGCTTCGTAGGTGGCGCGCAGCTGCTTCGCCAGCTCTGGATCGCACTTCAGGCTCACCTTCAGGGGACGCGCTTTGAGGTCGCTGAGCGCGAACATCTTGCCGCCGACCTTGAAGACCGAGACGCGAGGGCCGAATGGGAACTCCTCCACCGCCTCGGTTTGCTCGAGGCAGCGCTTTCGAAGCGATGCCGCCGTCACCCGAACAGCCTAGACCGGCGGCCGGGGTCGAGCGTGAGGAATCTTGCGCCTCCCAGGCAGTGAAAGGATGCGCCGGTGGCCGAGACACGGATCTTCTCCGGCATCCAGCCGACCGGGCGCAAGCACCTCGGCAACTACATCGGCGCGATCCGCCAGTACGTCGAAAGCCAGGGCAAGGGCGAGGCGATCTACTGCATCGTCGACCTGCACGCGATCACCGTCCCCTACGAGCCCGCCGGCCTGCGCGAGCACTTCTACGACACCGCGGCGATCCTGCTAGCCGCCGGCCTCGATCCGACCCGCTGCCTGCTCTTCCGCCAGTCCGACGTCGCCGAGCACACCGAGCTGACCTGGCTGCTGGGGGCGGTGACGGCGTGGGGGGACCTCAACCGCATGCACCAGTGGAAGGAGAAGCGCGAGCAGCTCGAGCAGCGCCCGGGCGCATTCGTCAGCTCCGGCATCTTCAACTATCCGATCCTGATGGCCGCTGACGTGCTCGCCTATCGGGCCACCGAGGTGCCGGTCGGCGACGACCAGCGCCAGCACGTCGAGCTGATGCGCGAGGTCGCGCGGCGCTTCAACGAGCGCTTCGGCGAGACCCTCATCGTTCCCGAGCACCGCATCCCCGAGGTCGGCGCCAGGATCATGGACCTGCAGGAGCCGCAGCGAAAGATGTCGACCACGACATCGAGCGAAGCGGGGAAGATCTACGTCCTCGACGAGCCCAACGAGATCCGGAAGAAGTTCGCCAGCGCCGTCACCGACTCCGGCGCGGCGATCGTGCGCTCCGACGAAAAGGCCGGGATCTCGAACCTGATCGACATCGTCGCGGTCTCGCGGGGCGTCTCTCCCGAGCAGGTGGAGGCCGAGTTCGAGGGCTCCGGATACGGGGACTTCAAGAAGGCCGCGGCGGCATCGGTGGTCGAGCTGCTGGCCCCGGTGCGGGAGCGCTACGCGCAGCTGCGCCCCGACACCGATGCGCTCGAGGAGACACTGCGGGATGGGGCCGAGAAGGCGCGGGCGATCGCCGCCGACACCCTCGCCGACGTGCGCGAGGCGATGGGCGTCGGGCCGCCGCGCTAGATGAGCAATCCCACGATCATGGAACTACTCACCTAGGCGTCGACTGGACCGATATTCGAACACGAATTGACGCGTTCGAAGGTAGACCGGTGCTACAAGGTCGGGCAGGGATGAGTGGCAGGGCGCCGATCAGAAGGTCCGCAGGACGCTGGCTCGCGTCGCCCTTTCTGCTGTTTGTGATGTTGATTCCGGCGGCTCCCGCGCAGGCTGCCTTCTCGCTTGGCAGCGTCAGCGCCGCGCCGGCCAGCCCGCAGGCCGGAGCGCACTCGAACTTCACCCTCAGCTACGCGACCAATGGCGACGAGGACATCCGCAACCTGGTCACGGCGCTGCCCCCGGGCCTGGTCGGCAACCCGCAGGCGGCCGGCTTCTGCGTTCCCAGCCAGCTGATGGCGAACGCCTGCCCCGCCAGCTCGGTGATCGGCAACGCGAGCTCAGAGGTGACTGCAACGCTTCCGGTCGGCGGGTCGGTTCCGCTCTCGGTCGACGGGAACGTCTACAACATGATCCCGCAGGGAAACGACCCGGCGACCCTGGGGATCTACCTCTCGTCGAGCAGCCTGCCCTCGCAGATCGTCTCCGCCGATCCGGTGATCCTGATCGGCCACGCGAGCGCCCGCAGCAGCGACTTCGGGCTCAACACGACGATCCTCGACATCCCGAGGACCGCGCACGTCACGCTGCTGCTGGGCCTGGTGCCAGCCGATCTCGACATCCACATCGACACCACGACGCTGACCCTGCGCGGGGCCGGCCCGAAGTTCATGACCAACCCGACCTCCTGCGGGACCAAGACGACCAACCTCACGGCAACCTCGTACAACGGCACCGTCGCGAGCGGCTCGGCGAGCTGGAGCTCGGTCGGCTGCGAGAACCAGGCCTATGACCCGAGCCTCGCGATGACGATCGACATGAGCAAGGGCGGCGAGTTCTTCGACAACCCGGACCTGATCACGGAGGTCACCCAGGGCGTAGACGAGGCGAACAGCAAGCGGGTCGAGGCGATCCTGCCCTCGACCGTGCAGGCGAACAACAGCACCCTCAACCATCAGTGCGTGGCCAGCAGCTTCCCGCTCGATCCCAGCCTGCCGCAGACCTGCCCGGCCAGCACCCAGGTCGGGACCGCGGTGGCGCGGACGCCGCTGCTCTCCCAACCGCTCCAGGGACCCGTCTACCTGATCCAGAACCCGGGAGTGCTGCCCAGGGTCGGACTCGACCTCAAGGGGCCGCTGCCGGCGCGGATCATCGGCAACGCGACCCCGACGCCTCAGTTGCGCCTCGACAACGTCTTCGGCGACATCGCGCCCGGGCTTCCCGACGTGCCGCTTACCCAGTTCAAGCTCACCTTCGGGGGTGGCAAGAACGGCCTGATCGTGGCGACGAAAAAGGTCTGCAGCGGGCCGAACCCGTTCAACGCGGCCTTCGACTCCTTCGGCGGCCAGCACAAGGACCAAGTCGGCAGCGCGAAGGTGATCGGCTGCGGGCTGAAGAAGGCGCTCGCCAAGGGCCGCTGCGCGCACCACAAGCTGACCAACGTCGGGACCAACCATCGCGACGTGATCAGGGGGACCCGCAAGCGCGACGTGATCAACGGCCGCGGCGGCGCCGACAAGATAATCGGCCTGAAGGGCAACGACCTGCTCTGCGGCGGCAAGGGCAAGGACAAGATCTACGGCGGGCCGGGCAAGGACCGGCTGTTCGGCGGCAAGGGCAGGGACAAGCTCGTCGGCGGTCCCGGCAAGGACAAGCTGCTCGGCGGCAGGGGCAAGGACCGCGTCAAGCAGTAGAGCGCTCGGGGCGGTTGGCGGCCGCTCGGTCGCCTACCCTTCGCGGCGATGGCGGTAGCCACGCTCGATCTCGAGCTCGACGTCTTCGCTGGCCCATTCGACCTGCTGCTCGCGGTCGTCCTGCGCGAGGAGGTCAGTCTGCTCGAGGTCGAGCTCTCCGACGTCGTGCTCGCCTACATCGAGCACCTCGAGCGCTCCGACGATCTGGACCTCGAGGTCGCAACCGAGTTCCTGGTCCTGATCGCCTCCCTGCTGGAGCTGAAGTCGCGTCTCCTGCTGCCCGGAGCGGAGGAGCTCGCCGAGCTTGGCCCCGAGGAGGCGGTCGAGGAGCTGGTCGCGCGGATGCTGGAGTACCGCCGCTACAGCGAGGCGGCGGCGATGTTGAGCGAGCGCTTCGCGGCCGGGCGCCGCTATCTCTACCGCGCGGCGCCGCTGCCCCCGCAGCTGCGCCAGGTCTCGCTCGACGCCGCGACGGCGGTCTATGACCCGGAGCTGCTCGGCACCGCGATCGGCGATCTGCTCGTGCTTCCCGCCGATCCCGATACCAGTCACATCCGGCCCACGGTGTCGCTGGAGCGGCGGCTCGGGGTGCTGCGCTCGCTGCTCGCCGCCGGAAGCTTCGACTTCGAGGAGCACTTCGGCCGCGAGGACCGGCTGACCCAGGCCGTGACCCTGTTCGCGCTGCTCGAGCTGCATCGAAAGGGAGAGGCGAGCTGGGAGCAGCGCGAGGCCTTCGGGCCGATTGAGGTCCGCAACCTCGAGGTGGGCGCGAGATGACCGAGAGCACTATCTCCCTCCTGGCACGGACCGTCGAGGCGCTGCTCTTCCTCTCCTCGGAGCCGGTCGCCGTCGCCGACCTCGTCGAGGCGACCGAGAGCACTGAGGCCGAGGTGGAGCGGGCGATCGACCAGCTCCGCGGCCGCCTTGCGGAGGGCGCCGGCGGCGTAGTGCTGCGCGAGGTCGCGGGCGGCTTTACGCTCGCCAGCACTCCGGAGGCCGAGCCGGCGGCGCGGCGGCTGCTGTCCAAGCCCCGCACCCCGCCGCTGACCCAGGCGCAGGGCGAGACACTTGCGATCGTCGCCTACCTGCAGCCGGTCTCGCGGCCGGAGATCGCCCGCATCCGCGGTGTCTCCTCCGAGTCAGCGGTCCAGACGCTCGCCGAGCGCGGCCTGATCGAGGAGTCGGGACGATCGCGCTTCGGGGCCAGCATCTACAAGACCACGCCGCTGTTCGAGAAGCTCTTCGGCCTCTCCGGGCTGGACCAGCTGCCCGACCCGGCGCGCTTCGACCCGACGCCTGAGGACGAGCGCGAGCTGCGCGAGCGGCTGCTGCGCGCCGGCGAGCAGCGGGTCGAGTAGCCGCGCCAAGGCCGAGCTCGAGGTTTTCGATGACATCGGTTGAGAAGCTCGGCCTCGGCGGTTGATGCGCCTCGCGAAGTTCCTCGCCCATGCCGGCGTCGCCTCGCGCCGGGCCGCCGAAGGGCTGATCGTCGCGGGCCGGGTGCGGGTGGGCGGCGAGCCGGTGACCGACCCAGCCCGCGATGTCTCCGATGACGACGAGGTCAGCGTCGACGGCGCCGTCGTCGCCGCCGAGCCCCGCGAGACCTGGTTGCTCAACAAGCCGCCCGGGGTGGTCTCGACCGCGAAGGAGCCGGGACCCCGCCGGGCCGTGACCGACCTGGTCCGCTCGGAGGCACGCCTTTACCCGGTCGGCCGGCTCGACGCTGACTCAAGCGGCCTGATCCTGCTCACCAATGACGGCGAGCTCGCCAACCGGCTCAGCCATCCGCGTTACGAGGTGCCGAAGACCTACCGAGCGAAGCTGCGCCGCCCGCCCGCTGACCGCGAGCTCGAGCGACTGCGCCGCGGCGTCGAGCTTGAGGACGGGCCGACGACGCCCGCCCGGGTGACCCGTCGCGGCGAGAGCCTGGTCGAGATCACGATCCACGAGGGGCGCAACCGGCAGGTCCGCCGGATGGTCGAGGCGGTTGGCAACGAAGTGCTGGAGCTCTGCCGGGTCCGACTCGGCTCGTTGGAGCTCGGAGACCTGGCGCGAGGGCAGGCGCGCCCGCTCAGCGACGAGGAGCTGCGGCGGCTCTGGGAAGATTCCGCGCTGTGAGCGCGAGGCTCAACAAGAGAGCATTGGGCGACGCCGAGCGCGAACGGAGAGTGCTGTGAGCGAAGAACGCCTATTCGCGGTTCGCGGCGCGGTCCAAGCGCAGGCCAACGAGGCCGACGCGATCCTCGCCGCCAGCTCCGAGCTGGTCGGCGAGCTGCTCTCCCGAAATGACCTCGAGCCGGAGAGCATGGTGAGCTGTCTGTTCACCTGCACCGGCGACCTCGATGCCGAGTTCCCGGCGGTCGCCGCGCGCGAGCTCGGTCTCGGCTCGGTGCCGTTGCTCTGCGCGCGCGAGATCGACGTCCCCGGGTCGATGCCCCGGGTGATCCGGGTGATGGCCCATTACTACGCGGCGCCGGACCACCGCCCCGCCCACACCTATCTCGGCGAGGCGGAGGCTCTGCGCGCCGACCTCCGGGCCGCGCAGTGATTCAAGGTCGCGACACGCAGCGTCGCGGCAGGGGCTGGGTCGGGCGCCGAAAGGCGCCGCAATTCATCTGTCAAGGCCGCGAAACGAAGTGGAGCGGCAGAGGCTGGTCAGGCTGCGAAGCAGCCGCAATTTAGGCTGGACCCAATGGTGGTCAACTTTGCCCAGAAGCTCTCGCGCCTGCCCAGCTACCAGGCCGGCGCACCGGCCGGCAAGGCGCCGGAGTCGCTGGCGTCGGAGGGGATCGTGCAGCTCGCCTCCAACGAGTCGCCTTACCCGCCGCATCCGGACGTCGTCGAGGCGATCGCCCGCGCCGGGGCCGCTGCGAACCGCTACCCGGACCCCAGCGCGAGCCTGCTTCGCGACCGGATCGCCGAGCGCCACGAGACCGACCCGGCGCGGATCGCAGTCGGCAACGGCTCCTGCGAGCTGCTGCTCGCGGCGGCGGTTGCCCTCTGCGAGCCCGGGGACGAGATCCTCTTCGCCTGGCCGTCGTTCTCGATCTATCCGCACCTCGCGGCGCTCGCCGGCGCGCGGGAGATCCGTGTTGCGCTCACCGACGGCGACCTGCACGACCTCGATGCGATGCTCGCCGAGGTCACCGCGGCGACGCAGCTGCTGCTGGTCTGCAACCCGAACAACCCGACCGGGACCTACATCGGCGCCGAGCGAGTCGCCGCGTTCTGCGAGCAGGTCCCCGAGCACGTCACCGTGGTGCTCGACGAGGCATACGTCGATTTCCAGGTCGCCGATGACCCCGACGCCGCGATCGACCTGCTCGCCGGGCGCGCCAACCTGGTCGTGCTGCGGACCTTCAGCAAGTGCCACGGCCTCGCCGGGCTGCGGGCTGGCTATGCGCTCTGCTCGCCGGCCTTCCGCGAGGCGGTCGACGCGGTGCGCCAGCCGTTCAGCGTCAACGCGATCGCGCAGGCCGCCGCGGCGGAGGCGATCCTGCACCAGGACGACGTCACGCAGCGGGTCGAGAGCACCGTGGTCGAGCGCATCTTCGTCGAGGAAGCGCTGGCTGAGATGAGCCTCGAATGCCCGCCGAGCCAGACCAACTTCTCCTGGGTCGACCTCGGCGAGCGCGACGAGGCAACGCTGGTCGAGGCGCTCGCCCGCGAGGGGATCCTGGTCCGTCCCGGCACGCCGCTCGGCGGGCCCGGCCACGTTCGCGTCACCTACGCCACCCGTCCAGAGAACGAGCGGTTCCTGGCCGCGCTCGGCGCGGCGCTCTGAGCATCCCGGCCGCGCCCGGCGCGGCCCTCTGACGCACTGATCCGGCTTCAGGAGTGCACTGATCCGGCTTCAGGATTCGCCCGCGATGCCGATTCAGAGCACGGCATGCTTTCGATTCGAATCAAGCGCTTCGTGTGCCTGTTCGCCGCTGTGCTCGGCGGCCTGGCGGCGCTCGCGGCGGCCGCGCAGGCCGCTGGCCCCGCGACCGTCTCGACCCCGATTGCGCAGAGCCCGGCGCAGGTCCGCGCCTTCTGGACGCCGCAGCGCCTGCGGGACGCGCAGCCGGTCGGCCTGCCCCCCGCTGCCGGCGAGTCGGTAGCGGCGATGCCGCCGCCGTCGGTGCACGAGCGCGCCACCGAGATACCCCCAAGCTCCGGCGTCGCGCCGTACAAGCGCGAGGCGGGCGCCGAGACGAGCTTTCCCCAGAGCGTCCACGGGAAGGTCTTCTTCGTGGTCCCGGCGACCGACGATCATCCTGACGTGCTGGCCAGCTGCTCGGGCACCGTGGTCGCCTCGCGGCTCCAAGACGTCGTCTTCACCGCCGGCCATTGCGCCCAGTACCCGGGCGAGCCGCCTTCGACCAACTTCCTCTTCGTCCCCGGCTACCGCGACGGCAGCGAGCCGTTCGGCGAGTACCCCGCCATCGCTCTTCTTGAGCCCTCGGAGTGGGTGACGGACGGCGACATCTCCCATGACTTCGCGATCGCCCAGCTGGCTTCGCCGATCGAGGCGACCCTCGGCGCCCGCGGGATCGCCTTCAACAAGGCGCCGAACACGAGCTACAGCATCTACGGCTACCCGGCCGAGCCCAGCCCCCCCTACGACGGCGAGCGCCTGATCGAATGCGACGCCTCGTTCCTGAACCTTGAGTACAGCGGCAGCCATCCATTCTCGACCGTCGCCTCCCCGTGCGACATGGGGCCCGGGGCGAGCGGGGGAGGCTGGGTGAATCCAGCCGGCGACGTGGTCTCGGTCTCCAGCCATATCTATGAGGACCCGCAGCTGGCGGACCAGATCGTCGGGCCCTACTTCGGCGACGCCGCAAAGAGGCTCTACAACAGCGCCGGCGGCTCGGCCCAGTGCCCACCCGCCAAGCGGGCGCTCAAGAAGGCGCGCAAGCACCTGCGCAAGGCGCGCAGGGTGATGAAGCGTTCGTCCTCAAAGCGGGCGAAGCGCAGGCTGCGGCGGGCCCACCGCCGCGTCGGCAAGGCGCGCGGCAGGCGTCACGCGTATTGCTGAGCCGCGGGTTCGCCTCGACTGCGGCGCCGTTAGCTGCTAAAAAGCTTGGCGAAATGCAGCGAATGGGCACCAACGAGAGCACTCCCGGCGACTGCGCCGCGCCTCGCGCTGCCCACGCTCTCCCGACGTACCTCTATTTCTGGCGATTTAGCTAGGCGTCCGGCCCGCGGCAGCCGCCGCAACGCCTCGCATAGCTTCACCCGCCGGACGCCGCATCAGGCAAGGACCATCGCCGCATCGGTAGAAAGAGGGCACGTCTTATGGACATGGAGATCAAGGAGCTACCCATAGATCAATCGGGATCGGGCCGCGTTCGCGACCGCCGCATCGAGCGGGTCGTCGAGCTGGTCTCGCCGGCGCAGATCCTCGCCGAGCTGCCGCTCGACCCCGAGCAGGAGGACGCGGTCCTGGGCCACCGGTCCGAGATCGCCGCGATCCTCGACCGCGAGGACGACCGCCTGCTGGTCGTCGTCGGGCCGTGCAGCGTCCACGACCCCGAGGCGGCGCTTGAGTACGCGGAGCGGCTCAGCGCCAGGGCCGAGGAGCTGCGCGACCAGCTATGCATCGCGATGCGGGTCTACTTCGAGAAGCCGCGCACGACGATCGGCTGGAAGGGGCTGATCAACGATCCCCACCTCGACGGCTCCGGGGACGTCAACGCGGGCCTCGCGATCGCGCGCGGGCTGCTGCGCGAGGTGCTCGACCTCGGCCTGCCGGTCGGCTGCGAGTTCCTCGACCCGATCACCCCGCAGTACATCTCCGACCTGGTCGCCTGGGGCGCGATCGGGGCCAGAACGGCCGAGAGCCAGATCCATCGCCAGCTCGCCTCCGGCCTCTCGATGCCGGTCGGCTTCAAGAACGGCACCGACGGCAACGTCAAGGTCGCGGTTGACGCCGTGCGCGCCGCAGCGGCAAGGCATGCGTTCGCCGGCATCGACACGAGCGGCTCGCCGGCGATCCTGCACACGCAGGGAAACCGCGACTGCCACGTGATCCTGCGCGGCGGGCGAAGCGCTCCCAATTACGGCGCCGAGCCGGTCAGCGATGCGCTGGCGCTGCTCGAAGCCGGCGGCCTCCCGGAGCGGGTCGTGATCGATGCCTCGCACGACAACAGCGGCAAGGACCACGAGCGCCAGCCACAGGTCGTGGCCGAGATCGGCACCGAGGTCGGGGCGGGCAACGATGCGATCGTCGGGGTGATGCTGGAGTCGTTCTTGATCGCCGGCCGCCAGGACCTCGAACCAGGCGCCCCCGTCGTATACGGCAAGTCGATCACCGATGCATGCATGAGCTGGGACACCACCGTTCTGGCCCTGGATCGGCTCGCCGCGGCGGTCCAAGAGCGACGCGACGACGGCTGATCCGGTGGCGGGCGCCGGTCGATGAAGGTCGCGGTCCTCGGCGTCGGCCTGATCGGTGGCTCGATAGGGCTGGCGGCGCGGGGCCGCCTTCAAGCGGAGGTGGTCGGCTTCGATCCCGAGGCCGAGACGATGCGGCGGGCGCTTGAGATCGGCGCGCTTGACGAGGCGGCCGGATCGCTCGCCGAGGCTTGCGCGGCGGCTGAACTCGTCTTCTGCGCGGCGCCGGTCTCGGCGCTGGACGCGATCGCGCGCGAGGCGCTCGATGTCTGCGGGCCGGAAGCAGTGGTCACGGACGTTGGCTCGACCAAGCGAGAGATCGTCGCCGCCCGCGGGCAGGACCAGCGCTTCATCGGTGGGCATCCGCTCGCCGGCGCAGAGACCTCCGGGGTAGAGAACGCGCGAGCCGAGCTCTTCGAGGGCGCTCGCTGGTACCTCACCCCGACCACCTACTCGGAAGGCCTGCTCTACGACCGCCTGCAGCGGGCGCTGGGCGAGCTGGGCGCCCGCCCCCAGGCGATCGACGCCGCGGCGCATGACCGCCTGATGGCGACGGCGAGCCACCTGCCGCACGTGCTCGCGAACGTGCTCGCGCGACAGGCAGCCGCGGAGATCGGCTCAGGCTCCGAACGCCCGCCGGAGGCCGGCCCCAGCCTCCGCGACATGATTCGAGTAGCCGGAGCCAATCCCCGGGTATGGAACGACATCTTCGCCAGCAACCGCGAGGCGCTTGCCGGCGCGATCGACGCCGCGGTCAAGGACCTGCAGATGGCGGCGGCGCTGATCATCGAGGGCGACGACGAAGCGCTGGCGCGTTGGCACGAGCAGGCGGGAAGCGATCGCAGAGCGCTTCTCGAAGTCGATCACGCCGGCGGTGAGCTGCAGCAGCTGCGCGTCGCGGTGCCGAACCGGCCCGGGATCGTGGCCGAGCTGGCCCTCGCCCTGGGCCGAGCTGGGGTCAACATCGAGGACATGGCTCTGCACCCGGCGGCGGACATGCGCTCCGGGGCGATCGCGCTGTGGATCGCCGGCCCCGAGCAGTCGCAGCGGGCCACCGAGCTGGTCCGCGAGCTCGGCTACACGGTCGCGGTCGAGCCCGCTTAGATGGCTCGATGACGGATCGGCGCTTCGAGCCGGCCGGGCCGCTGCGCGGCACGCTTCGGCCTCCACCGGACAAGTCGATCAGCCATCGCGCGGCGCTGATCGGCGCGATCAGCGGTGAGGCTGTGATCGAGAACTACCTCAACGCGATCGACACCCGGGCGACACTGGCCGCGGTGCGCGCCGTCGGAGGCGAGCTGGAGGTGAGGCCGAGCAGCGATCGCTGCGGCGATCCACTCGGCCTCGACGTCGTGATCCGGGGGCCGGGCCTGCGCGGAGCGCGGGGCGCCGAGATCGACGTCGGCAACGCCGGCACCCTGCTGCGGGTGATGCCGGGCTGGCTGGCCGGGATCGAGGGAGGGACCTGGAGCCTTGACGGAGACGCCTCGATCCGGCGCCGGCCGATCGATCGGATCGCCAGGCCGCTGACGGCGATGGGCGCGCGGGTCGAGTGCCGCGACGGCCGGCTGCCACCGCTGCGCGTCGAGGGCGTGCGCCTGCACGGGATCGAGTATCGGCTTCCGATCGCGAGCGCCCAGGTCAAGTCGTGCCTGCTGCTGGCCGGCCTGCTCGCCGAGGGGCCGACGACGGTGATCGAGCCCTCCCCGAGCCGCGATCACAGCGAGCGGATGCTGGCGGCGGCCGGCGCGCAGCTCAACGCGGCCGACACAACGGTCACGATCGAGCCCGCCGAGCAGCTCGACCTCGGGCTCGTCCGGGTTCCGGGCGACCTCTCCTCGGCTGCTTTTCCGCTCGCCGCCGCGCTGCTGGTCGAGGGCAGCGAGCTCGAGATCTCAGACGTCGGCCTCAACCCGACTCGCTCGGGGCTGCTGGCGATTCTGGCGCGGATGGGCGCCGAGGTCGAGGTCGAGCAGCGCGCGGCGACCGCGGGCGAGCCGTGGGGAGCGATCCGCGCCCGTCACTCGTCGCTGCGGGCCACCGAGATCGGCGGCGGCGAGGTTCCGCTGGCGATCGACGAGCTCCCCCTGCTGGCGCTGGTCGCCTGCTTCGCCGAGGGCGAGACCGTGATCCGCGACGCCGATGAGCTGCGCCACAAGGAGTCGGACCGGATCGCGACCGTCTGCGAGGGCTTGGTCGCGCTCGGCGGGGACGTCGAGCCGACCGACGACGGGATGGCGATCCGCGGCGGCGCCGGATTGCGCGGCGGCACCCTGGCGTCGCACGGCGACCACCGGCTGGCGATGCTCGGCGCGGTCGCCGGGATGGCGTCCCGAGACGGCGTCACGGTGCGCGGCTTCGACGCCGCCGAGGTCAGCTACCCGGAGTTCGAGAGCAGCCTGGGCTCGCTTCGGTCCGGCTGAGGCGGCGGTATCACCTCGGCCAGCGGCCGCGGCGGCCCGATCTGGCGGCCCTGCGCGAAGTCGACCCCGAAGCGGCGCAGCATCTCGACCGTCTCCGCGTCGCCGACCGACTCGGCGATGGTGAGCACGCCGAGCCCGTTCGCGATCTGCACCATCGAGGCGACGACGACCTGGTCGGTGCTGCTGGCGGCAAGATTGCGGACGAAGTCGCCGTCGATCTTCACGAAGTCGACCGGCATGTGCTTGAGGTAGTAGATCGACGCGAAGCCGGCGCCGAAGTCGTCAAGGGCGAAACGGCAGCCGAGCCGGGCCAGCGACTCGGCGAAGCCGATCGCCTCGTCGATGTTCGAGATCGCGGCGGTCTCGGTGAGCTCGAGAATCAAGCTTCGCGGGTTGACACCGGTGCGCGCCAGCTCGCTGGAGATCAGCTCGCGCAGGCGCGGATCGCCGATCGAGCGGCCGGAGACGTTGACCGCCAGGCTCAGGGGCCGGTCGGCGCGCTTATGGATCGCGAGCAGCCGGATCGCTTCGCGGACCGCCCAGCGGTCGATCTCCTGGATCAGCGACAGCCGCTCGGCGGCGCCGAGGAAGGCGCCCGGCGGAAACAGCTCGCCGTCGTCGCCCTCCATGCGGGCCAGGAGCTCGAACTGGGCGATTCGGTCGCGGGCAAGATCGTGGATCGGCTGAGCGTGGAACACGAATGACCCTTCGTCGAGCGCTTCACGGATTCGCTGCGCCCAGCCGCGACGGGCCCTCGCCTCGGCCCGGTCCTCATCGTCGTCGACGACGTGAACCTCGATGCGGTCGCGACCGGACTCCTTGGCCGCGTACATCGCGACGTCGGCATTGACCAGCAGCGCTCCATCGTCCTCCTCGCCGCCGATCGGAACCACTCCGATGCTGGTGGTCATCCTGATCCGGCGCCTCTCGAAGGCGAAGCGATGGGCACGCAACGCCTCGCGCAGCTCGTCCGCGACGCCGCGGGCCTGGCCCGGGTCGGCATCGGGCAGCAGGATCGCGAACTCGTCGCCGCCCAACCGCGCGACGGTGTCGCTCTCTCGCACTCGAGAGCTGAGGATCGCCGAGACCTCGCGCAGAACCTGATCGCCGCAGGCATGGCCGTGGGCATCGTTTACGTCCTTGAAGTTGTCGAGGTCGAGGACGAGCAGTGCGCCGACCGCCTCGCGCCGCTGCAGCGAGGCCACTTCGCGGCGCAGCTCCTCCTCGAAGCGGCGGCGGTTGAAGAGGCCGGTCAGCGCATCGTGGTCGGCGAGCTTGCGCAAGCGGTCGACGAAGCGGTGGCGGTCGGTGGCGTCGCGGAAGCTCCAAACCCGGCCGACAACCTCGCCGTCAAGCATCTGAGGTCGCGAGTAGCGCTCGAAGACCCGCCCGTCCGCGAGCTCGAGGACGTCGAAGCTCTCCTCGTCAGGGGCCCCGCGAAGCTCCTCGAGGCGGTTCAGGAATTGGTCGGGATCGCAGAGCTGGTCGAGGACGAAGCGGCGTGCCGCGTCATCGTCGCGAGCGTCGGCGATGTGCTCCGGCAGGCTCCACATCTCGAGAAACTGCCGGTTGAAGCTGACCATCCGTCCGTCGTTGTCGACGACCAGCAGCCCGTCCGCGGTCGACTCCAGCGTCGCCTGCAGCAGCGAGAGCGAGCTTTGCCCCTCCTCGGTGGCGCGGCGGCGGGCGCCGATCTCCCGCTCGCTGCGTCTGCGCAGGGTGAACACGACGGTGGCGATCACGACTAGTGCGGTGGTCGTGACCAGCCAGCTCACCGCGGCGGCGGCGGCGACGAGGTCCGTGTGCAGCAGCGCCACCGCATAGCTCGCGACCGCGATGCAGCCCTGGGCGACGATCGCCCTGCGGCTGAAGAAGTAGGCCGAGTAGAGGACCGCAAACGCGTATCCCATCTCGGTCGGAACCGTTGACGCGATCGGGTAGCCGTTGCGGAGGCCGACCAGCAGGCTGACCATCAACGAGCCCAGCGCGATCGCGGTCTGCAGAGCCCAGATCGGCAGCCGTCGCCCGAGCCCGAACAAGGTCGCGGCCAGGGCGACGCAGGCGATCACCACGGCGTAGAACCCGGCGACGAATGTTTGCGGGGGGTGGGGCAGGGCCAGCCCGAGAGCGGTCAGGGTGGCCGCGGCCAGGAACAGCAGCGCCCCCATGCGGGCCATCAGCAGGCGCTCAGCAGCGCTGTGGGCTGCAACCGGGCTCATCAGAGAGGAATCGGCTCAGGCGACGTTGGCCTTAACCGAAGTCGGTCAGCTAGCGCTGGCTCGGGTGGCCCTGGCCCGGCCAGGGGGAGAGCAGGAGCAGCAGGCGCGAGTCCTCGCTCGCGCGAACCTCGTGGCGCTCGTTGGGGTCGAAGAGCGCGAGCATTCCAGCCCCGCCTCGATTGGTCTCGCCGTCGGCGTCGTCGAGCTCGACCTTGCCGCTGAGGACCAGCAGCCAGGCGCGCTCGTGGACCTGGTGCTCGCGCAGGCTCTCGCCGGCCGCCAGCTGGATCACGATTGCGCGCCCCTCTTCATCGGAGGAGATGACCTCAGGCTGGCGCGGCTCGACCTCGAGGCTGTGGAGGTCCCAGGTCTCCATCGCCGAAAACATATCCGGGCGGCGATTACCCTGCACTCCGTGGTGATTGCGATCGACGGCCCCGCCGGAGCAGGGAAGTCCTCCGTGGCGAGGGCGGTCGCCGCGAACCTCGGCTTCACCTACCTCGACTCGGGGGCCATGTACCGCTGCGTCGCCCTGGCGGCGCTGCGAGCCGGGATCGACCCCGACGACTCGCAAGGAACGGCGGAGCTTGCGCGGGCGATCGAGATCGAGATCGGGGAAGGCGCCGTGCGGCTGGACGGGGCGGACGTCAGCGAGCAGATCCGCAGCGCCGAGGTCAGCGCGGCTGCCTCAAGGGTCGCCGTCCATCCCGCGGTCCGGGAGGCGATGGTCGACCGCCAGCGGGCGCTGATCGAAGCGGGGCGCTACGTGGCCGAGGGCCGCGACATCGGGACCGTGGTCAGCCCGGAAGCCCCGCTGAAGGTCTTTCTCACCGCCAGCGACGGCGAGCGTGCCCGGCGGCGCGCCGCCCAGACCGGGCAAGGGGCCGCCGCGGTGCTGGATTCGCAGCGGCGCCGCGACAGCCGTGATCGCGAGCGTGCCCACGGCGCGCTGCGCGAGGCCGATGACGCGATTCGACTCGACACCACGGCGATGAGCCTCAACGACGTCGTCGAGCGGGTGGTCGGGCTTGCCCGCGAACGAGGGCTTTCGTGAGCGAGGTCAACGGGGGCGGCCGGCTTCCCGCCGTCGCGGTGGTCGGCTTCCCGAACGTCGGCAAGAGCACCCTTGTCAATCGCCTCGCCGGGGGCCGCGACGCCGTCACCGATTCCGAGCCCGGCGTGACCCGGGATCGAAAGCGCCTCGCCTGCGAGTGGAACGGGGCCCACTTCGAGCTAATCGACACCGGTGGAATCGATCTCGCGGACGAGGCGGAGCTCGCGGCGGAGGTTCGCAGCCAGGCGCGTGCGGCAATCGCCGAGGCCGACCTGGTCCTCCTGGTCGTCGACGCCCGTGCCGGGCTGCGGGCCGGCGACGGAGAGCTCGCCGCGCAGCTGCGCGGTTCCGAGGTGCCGGTGATCGTGGTCGCAAACAAGGTCGACCGGCCAGGCAGCGACTACGTCGCCGCCGAGTTTCACAAGCTCGGCCTCGGCGAGCCGCTGGCGATCTCCGCCGCCCACGGCCTCGGCAGCGGCGAGCTGCTCGACCGGGTGGTCGCCGAGCTCGGCCCCGCTCGCCAGGCCGTCGATGAGGACAGGACGCCGCGGCTGGCCGTGATCGGGCGCCCGAACGTCGGCAAGTCGTCGCTCGTCAACGCGATCGTCGGCTCCGAGCGGGTGATCGTCTCCGAGCAGGCGGGCACGACCAGGGACTCGATCGACACCGAGCTGAGCTTCGACGGCCAGCGGCTGACCCTGGTCGATACGGCTGGCCTGCGGCGGCGCTCGAAGCTCTCCGCCAGCGTCGACCACTACGCCCAGCTTCGCTCCGAGCGGGCCGCGGAGCGCGCCGACGCGGCGATCGTCGTCTGTGACGCGGCCGAGGGCCTCACCTCGCAGGACCTTCACGTCGCCGAGCTGGCGATGCGGTCCGGCTGCGCGACGCTGCTGGCGCTCAACAAGTGGGACGTGTCGCAGACCGACCTCGAGGACGCGCGGGCGCGAGCGCTGCGGAAGATGCGACTGCGCCCGCCGCTGCTGGTCTGCTCGGCGACGACCGGAAGAGGGGTGCCGGCGATCGTCCGCAAGGGGGTCGAGCTGGCCGAGCGGGCCGCTGACCGCATCCCGACCCCGGAGCTGAACCGCGCCGTCGCCGACGTCGTCGCGCGCACGCCTCCGCCGGCCAAGCGCGGCAGGCGGCTGCGCCTCTATTACACGGCCCAGGTCGGCGAGCGGCCGCCGCGCTTCGCGATCCAGGTCAACGACCGGCGCCTGATCTCACGCGATTGGGCTTTCCACCTCGAAAACCGGCTCCGCGAGCGCTACGGGCTCGAGGGCGTCCCGATGGTGATCGACTTCGTGCCTCACACGCGCCGTTCGCGCCGCCGTGGGGCCGCGCCCGCCAAGCCGGATCGCGGTGCGTGCGCGGTGATCCCCGAGCGCCTCGGCGAGCTCTGGGAGGACGTGCGCTGGGGGGCTCGGCGCGCCTTTGAGCGCATCGGGGGCGATCCCGCCGATCCCCGGTACGTCTTCCGGCGCCGGCGCCGGGTCGCGCTGGCGCTGCTGTTGATCGTCGTTCTCTTGCTCTTCGTGGTCATCCCGGTGCCGGGAGTTCCCTGCGGGGCCTCGCCGGCGAAGACCTGCGTGCCCGCCGACGACGCGATCGCGCTCGTGCCCGCGGACGCTGTCGCGTACCTTCACTTCAACCTCGATCGCAACTCCAGCCAGCTCTCGACCGCCGAGGGCGTGATCGCGCGCCTGCCGCACGCTGCCCAGATCGAGCAGGGGCTCTTCGCGGCCGTGGGGCTGGCGCCGGGGGTCGACCTGCGGCGCGACCTGGGGAGCTGGATCGGGGATGAGGCCGCGTTCGCGACCCTCGGCCCGCGCGCCCGGCCACTGGCGATCTATGCGATCGGCGAGCCCGGGGGCGCGAAGAAGTTCGAGTCCGACCTCGGCCGCGGGAAGGTTCGACAGGTGGGCAAGGGCGAGGGCAGCTACCGCGTCTACGGCAACGGACTTGCCTTCGCCGACCTCGAGGGCTTCCTGGTCACCGGGTCGCCCCCAGCGGTCGGGGCTGCTGCCCGCCTCGCCCGCGGCAGCGGGCGCTCGCTGAGCGACTCGAAGCCCGCAACGCAGGCGCGTGCTGAGCTGCCCGATCAGCGCCTGGCGGACGCCTACCTCTCACGGCGCGGCGTGCGGCGCTACCTGGCCGGGCGTGGGGCGACCAGCGCCCAGCTCGACACCTTCGTCGACTTCGGCTCCAGCCGCGGCGCAGCGCTGGCGCTCGTTGCAAGGGGCGACGGCCTCGAGCTGCAGCTCGAGGCCCTGCTGGCCCCGCCCAAGAACGGCGGGGCGAGGAGCTTCTTCGCCGCTTTTCCCACCTTCAGCCCCAGCCTTGCCGGAGCATTCTCGGCCGACACCCTGCTCTATCTCGGGATCGCGAACCCCGCCGAGACCGTCCGGACCCTGCTTGCGCAGGCGGGCAAGTCAAGCCCCGGGCTGGTCGCGGCGTTCGACCAGTTCCAGGCGCGGCTGAGCAAGAGCGGCGTCAATGTCGAGAACGGCCTGCTGCCGGCCCTCGACGGCGAAGCCGCAGCCGGCGTGGCGACCGGGAAGGCGGGCCCCTACCTGACCGCGGCCTTCGACGGCGTCGACGAGGACCGCGCCCGCGAGCAGATGGCGAAGCTGCAGGGCCCGCTCGCCGCGGCGCTCTCGCCGAGCCGCACCGGGCAGGCGCCCAGCTTCGACATGACCAAGATCGGCGACGTGATCGTGCGCAGCGTGCGTGTCTCGCCGGCGCTCGACTTCGCCTACGCGATCTTCGACCGCAAGCTGGTCGTCTCGACCAACCCGGTTGGCGTGCGCCAGGCCATCGAAGGGGACGAGAGCCTCGGCGCAACCGCCGCCTACCAGGCGGCGACTGCCGACGCCTCAAACGGCGTCTCGGCGCTAGTGTTCCTCAACCTCGACAGCGTCGTGCGCAGCTCGCAGCCACTCGGGCTCGGGCAGATCGTGCGGGGCTTCGGCGAGGACTTGGCAAAGCTCAACGGCTTGGGCTTGACAGTGAAAAGCGACGAAGACAGCTTGCAGACCAACCTCTTCGTAGACATCCAGTAGAGGCAGGAGAGCCAAACAAGATGACGCAGCTTCAAGAGCTCGGCGAGGGCGAGCACCTGTTCACCTCGGAGTCGGTCACCGAGGGGCACCCGGACAAGATCTGCGACCAGATCTCCGACGGTGTCCTCGACGCGGTGCTCGAGGGACAATCGGACGGCCGCGTCGCCTGCGAGACGTTGGTCAACACCGGCCTGGTCGTGGTCTCGGGCGAGATCAGCACCGAGAAGTACGTCGATATCCCGAAGATCGCCCGCGAGACGATTCGCGAGATCGGTTACGACGACCCGCGCTACGGCTTCGACCACGAAGCATGCGCGGTGCTGACCGCGATCGACGAGCAGTCGGCGGACATCGCGCAGGGTGTCGACAAGGGCCAGGAGCAGCGCGAGGGCGGCTCGACCGACGAGCTCGACTCCGCCGGGGCGGGCGACCAGGGCATGATGTTCGGCTACGCGACCCGCGAGACCAAGGCGCTGATGCCGATGCCGATCCAGGTTGCGCACCAGCTCGCCCGTCAGCTCGCCCAGGTCCGCAAGGCCGGGGTGATCGGCTATCTCGGCCCCGACGGCAAGACCCAGGTCACGGTCCGCTATGAGAACGACCGCCCGGTCGAGATCGACAAGGTCCTGATCTCGACCCAGCACAAGGAGGAGGCGGGCGCGGAGATGATCCGCAACGACCTCTGGGAGCACGTCGTCGAGCCGGTCCTGCACGCCGACTACAAGGAGCTCTTCACCGAGGACCGGCTGCTCGAGAACTTCCTCGTCAACCCGACGGGGAAGTTCGTGATCGGCGGCCCGGTGGGCGACGCGGGATTGACCGGGCGCAAGATCATCGTCGACACCTACGGCGGCGCGGCCCGCCACGGCGGCGGCGCGTTCTCGGGCAAGGACCCGTCGAAGGTGGACCGCTCGGGCGCCTACGCGGCTCGCTACGTGGCCAAGAACGTGGTCGCCGCGGGGCTTGCCGAGCGCTGCGAGGTCCAGGTCGCCTACGCGATCGGCGTCGCCCACCCGGTCTCGCTGATGGTGCAGACTTTCGGCACCGGAAAGCTCTCCGACAGCCAGATCGCGGGCCTGGTCGAGAAGGAGTTCGACCTTCGTCCGGCCGCCTTTCGCGAGTACCTGGACCTGCACCGGCCGATCTTCCAGAAAACCGCCGCCTACGGTCATTTCGGCCGTGACGACGCCGATTTCACCTGGGAGCGGACCGACCGCGCCGAGGTGCTGCGCCAGGCGGCCGGGCTGCAGGCCGGCGCGACGGCCTAGTCTGAACTAACTCCGAGTTCCCCCGACACCTTCCGGGGGATCGATAGACGTCTTCAAGTGGGACGACCCCCTGCCCGAGGGCAGGGGGTCGTCCGCTTGGCGACTCACGCTCCGTGCTTCACGGCAATGAAGTTCGGAAGGGAGTCGCGATGACCCAGGATGACGTGCTGTTCGGCTATCGGCTGCGCCTCTTCTCGCTGGCCGCGGAGATCGGGGTCCGGCCCGCCTGCCGGGCGATGGGGGTGCACCACTCGACCTATTACCGCTGGAAGCCCCAGGTCGAGGCCTCTGGCCTTGAGATGCTCCGCCCCAGAGAGCGCCGGCGCCCCCGGATGCCCAACCAGATCCCGGCGATGGTCGAGGAGCGGATCCTCGCCTTCTCTCTCGGGCACGCCGGGCTCGGGCCGAAGCGGATCTCGGCCCGGCTGCGGCGCCCCGAGTGGGGCGGCCTGGAGGTCTCCCCGAACGGCGTCTGGAAGGTGCTGCGCCGCCACGGGCTCTCCACACGCAGGGCGCGGCTGGCCCTGATCGCCGGCCACCGGGCACCCTATGAGCCGCCTCGAGAGCCCGAGCCAGAGCCCAGGATCGACTCCGAGCGCCCGGGCCAGCTGGTCGGCTTTGACTGCTTCTTCGTCGGCCGGCTGCACGGGACCAAGGGCGCGGTCTGGCAGCTCACCGCCTGCGACACCTTCTCCTCCTACGGCTGGGCGGAGCTGGTGGTCTGCCCCGCCGACAACCCAACCCAGCCCCAGACCTCGGCCTTCGCCCGCCGCGTCGCCCGCGAGCTGCAGGCCGCCGGCTGGTGCCTTGAGCGGGTGCTCACCGACAACGGCAACGAGTTCAGCGCCGGGCGCTTTGGCAAGGCGATCGGTGAGTTGGGAGCCACCCAGACCAAGATCCGCGCCGGGCGCCCGCAGACCAACGGCCACGTCGAGCGCCTTCACCGCACGATCCTTGAGGAGTGCTGGCGCCCGGCCTTCGCCCGCTACCTGCAGGTTCGCTTCACCGGCCTTCGCCAGGAGCTCGAGATCTACCTCGACGAATACAACAAGCGCCGCGAGCACCAGGGCAGAAACACCCGAGGTCGGCCTCCCGCCGACCTCGTCTACGGTGCTCGCAAGATGGAGCCGAGATGAGTCGCGACCGTCGCGATATCTCGGAGTCTGTTCAGCCTAGTCGTTCGGCCTACTGAACCTCGGTGGTCGCCGGGCCGCCCTCGCCGAGCGGGTGCTGCCCGGAGCCGTGTGCTCGCCACGCCTCGTCGACCTTGTGGACGACCTGCTCGGGGTCGGCGACGCCGTCGAAGCTGAAGTCGTAGTCGCCCGACCCGGCGGTGTCGAAGTCGACGTCGCCGACCTGGACCAGGCGCTGGTAGAGGGTCTGGTTGTAGTTGACGTTCTGGACCCGCTCCAGGCGCGTCTCCTGGACCTCGCGGGAGATGATTCCGCGCTTGATGTGCAGGCGACGATCGCTGATCGTGTAGGTGGTCGAGACCCGCTTCAGAAAGCCGATCAGGATGGTCAGCGCCAGGATCGCCAGGACGATCAGAAAGACGAGGCCTTTGTCGACGTCGTCTCCGAACAGCCGCGTCAGCAGCGCGGCCGCGAGCCCGGCGCCGACGGCGAGCAGCAGGCCCTTCAGGTAGAAGCCGAGGATGGCCCGCCAGGAGGGGTGACCCTCGAAGATCACGCGTTCGCCGGCGGCGAGGTTCGCTTGCACCCGGGGGAGCATATTGGCCGCTCTGACGGGGGCGTCCGTAGGCGGCCCTAGGTTCAACGAATGAGCATGGCGATCGCCAAGGTCGAGCCGCTGACCACCGCCCGCGCCCTGCGCGGGCCCTTCGACTACCGACTGCCGGAGCGGATGGGCGACGTATCGGTGGGGACCGTGCTGCGGGTTCCCTTCGGGCGCCGCCGCATCCTCGGCGTCGTCGTCGACCTCGCCGATCGCTCCGAGCTGCCGCCGGAGCGGCTCGCGGAGCCGATCGAGGCGCTCGAGGCGGGGGCGCCGGCGGAGCTCGTGCGGCTCGGGCTCTGGGTGGCGCGCGAGTATGCCTCGACCCCCTCGCGGGGGCTCTCGCTGGTGCTGCCGCCCGGGACCGGGGCCGCGGGCCGCAGGGTGCGGGCGCGGCGCGAGCTGCGCTTGCGGGCGACCCCGGACGGGCGCGCGGCCCTGCACGGCGACGCTCGGCTCGGGACGCGCCAGAGATCGGTGCTGGAGACGCTCGGCGACGGTGAGCTCTCGGCGGCCGTTATCGCCGCCCGCTGCGGCGCCGATCGGGCGGCGCTGCGCCGGCTCGGGCGGCGCGGCTGGGTTGAAGCGCGCAGCGTCGAGGTGCGGCGGCGTCCCGCGGCGCGGCCCGTCGGAGCCAGGCCACGCTCGGTCGAGCTCACCGCCGAGCAGGCGGTCGCGGTGCGGCGCATCGTCGCGGCGCTCGACGGCGACGCCGAGGCGAGCCCGGAGCTGCTGCTGTACGGGGTGACCGGATCGGGGAAGACCGAGGTCTATCTCGCGGCCGCCGAGGCGGCCCTGGCCCGGGGGCGGGGCGCGATCGTGCTGGTTCCGGAGATCGGGCTGACCCCGCAGGCCGTGGGGCGCTTCCGGGATCGGCTCGGCGATCGGGTCGCCGTCCTTCACTCCGGGCTCGGCGCCGGGGAGAGATACGACGAGTGGCGGCGCCTGCGCAGCGGCGAGGCCGACGTTTGCGTGGGGCCGCGCTCGGCGATCTTCGCTCCGCTGGCCGACCCGGGCCTGATCGTGATCGACGAGGAGCACGACCCCTCCTACAAGCAGGAGGGCGACCCGAGCTATGACGCCCGCCGGGTGGCACGCCGGCGGGCCAGGGAGTGCGGGGCGGTGCTGATCGCCGGCACGGCGACGCCGCGACCGGAGAGCTGGCGGGCGCTGCCGAGAGTCGAGCTCCCGGCCCGCGCCGACGGGCAACGCCTGCCGCCGGTGCAGATCGTCGACATGCGGGGGGCCGACCCGCGGGGAGGGCCGCTCGGCGGCCCGACCCTCGACGCGCTCGAGCAGGTGCGCCGCGAGGGCGGCAAGGCGATCGTGCTCGTCAACCGGCGCGGATTCGCGCCCTATGTCTGCTGCCGCTCCTGCGGGCATCACTGGAGCTGCCCGAACTGCGACGTCTCGCTGGTCGCCCACCAATCCTCGCGACGGCTCGCGTGCCATCACTGTGGTCACGGCGAGCCTTCACCGACGGCCTGCGGCGAGTGCGGCTCGGTGACCCTGGCGCGTGCCGGCGCCGGCACCGAGCGGGTCGAGCAGCTGCTTGCCGAGCGCCTGCGGCCGCTGCCCGTCTACCGCCTCGATTCAGACTCGGCGGTTCGCAAGGGCGCTCATGCCGAGATCCTCGGGCGCTTCGACGAGGCCCCAGCGGGCGTCCTGGTCGGAACCCAGATGGTCGCCAAGGGGCACGACTTCCCGGCCGTCACGCTGAGCGTCATCCTCGACGCCGACGCGACCCTGCGCTTCCCGGACTTCCGCGCCGAGGAACGCACCTTCGCGATGGTCGCCCAGCTTGCCGGCCGCAGCGGCCGCGGCCCGAAGGGGGGGAGGGTGATCGTGCAGACGCTCTCCCCGCAGGCGCCCAGCATCGCCTTCGCCGCCCGTCACGACGCGGAGGGCTTCCTGGCCGAGGAGCTGGAGCGCCGCCGGGCGCTGCGCTACCCGCCCTTCTCGCACCTGACCGCGGTCAACCTCGCCTCCGAGCAAGAGCCGGCGCTCGATCGCGCCGCCGAGCGCGTTGCGGCGCTGCTGCGCGCCGGCCTGCCGGCCGGCACCGAGGTGCTCGGTCCGGCGACCCTGTTCCGGCTCCGCGGCCGCCAGCGCCGCCGCCTGCTGCTCAAGGCAACCCGGCGCGACGCGACGGTGAGCGCGGTGCGCGCGGCGGTCGAGGGGGCCGCCTCGGAGCGGGCTCTGCGCGGCGTCGCGCTCGGTGTCGACGTCGACCCCCAATAGGCGCCATTTGGGCGCCGATGGGGCAGGATTACCCCCGCTTGGTGCGTAGACTCGGATCGATGGCGCAGCGAGACGCAGTCGAGCCCGCCGAGCCGGCGGATCTCGAGCCCCAGGACGGCCACGAGGACTATCAGTCGAGCGCTCCCGCGCTCGACCCCGAGGTTCTCGCCCGCCGTGATGCGGCGCTTGCCCGGCTGGTCAAGATCGGCGATCCGGTATTGAACAGCAAGGCGTCCCCGGTCAGCGCGTTCGACGACGAGCTGAGACGCGAGGTCGAGGGGATGGTCGGCCTGATGCGCGACGCGATCGGGGTCGGGCTTGCCGCCACCCAGCTCGGCGTGCTACGGCGGCTGCTCATCTTCGCGGCGGGCTCCGACGCGGAGCCGACCGCGCTCGTCAACCCGGAGGTCGAGTGGCTCTCCGAGGAGGTCGCGGTCGCCGAGGAGGGATGCTTGAGCATTCCCCGAGTCACGGTCGACGTCGAGCGCCCCCTCTACGCCAGGGTTCGCGGTGTCGATCAGCGGGGCGAGCCGATCCTGATCGAAGCATCCGGCCTCGAGGCGCGCGTCCTGCAGCACGAGATCGACCACCTCGACGGCATCCTGATGCTGGACCGCACGACGGCGGAGCAGCGCAAGGGTGCGATGCGGGCGCTTCGCGAGGGCGAGGAGTACAGCCCGCCACTCGCCGACGCGGGCGATGCGCTGCACGACGAGGCGGCGACCGCGGCGTGAGCCGCACGGTCTTTCTCGGCACCTCCGACTTTGCAGCGACAGTCCTTCGCCGCCTCCGCGACTCGGCCCACTGCCCGCGGCTCGTCGTCACGCCGCCGGACAGCAGGCGGGGAAGGGGACGTCATCTGCAGCCTCCGCCGGCCGCCCTCGCCGCCCGTGAGCTCGAGCTCGCGCTGCTGCAGGCAGAGAGCGTCAACTCCGACGATGCCCTGCTGCGGATCCGCTCCGCCGCGCCCGATGTGGCCGTGGTCTGCGCCTTCGGGCAGCTGATCCGCGAGCCGCTGCTCTCCGAGCTTCAGATGCTCAACGTGCATCCCTCGCTGCTGCCCCGCTGGCGCGGCGCGGCGCCGATCGAGCGCGCGATCATGGCCGGTGACGAATCCACCGGCGTCAGCGTGATGCGGGTGACCGAGGGCCTCGACTCCGGCCCGGTCGCGCTACGGGAGATCACCGCAATCGATCCCGAGGAGGACTTCGGCGCCCTGGCCGCGCGGTTGGCGAAGATCGGCGGCGAGGGGATCGTGCGGGCCCTTGACATGCGCGAGCACGGCGAGCTTGAGCTCACCGATCAGGACGACTCGGCGGCGACCTACGCCGAGAAGATCGCGCCGGCCGAGCGCCGCCTCGATCCCGGGCGGGAGGCGGCGGAGCTGGCGCGCACGGTGCGGGCGCTGACGCCCCACGTCGGCGCCTACCTGCAGCTCGACGGCGAGCGGCGCCTCGGGGTGCGGGCCGTCGCGGTCGAGGCAGGCGGCGGAGAGCCGGGCCGATTGGAAGTCGCCGGCGGCGCGCTGCGGCTGATCTGCGCCGCCGGTCGCCTGCGCCTCGACGTCGTCCTGCCGCCCGGAGGGCGGCCGATGGGCGCCGAGGAATACGTGCGCGGCCATCCGGTCCCCGACCGGGTGATGATGCAGAATGACTAGCGTGGCCGAGCAGGCAAAGGGAGGGCCGGAGCCGAGCGCCGAGTCGGCGGAGAAGGCGCTGCGCCGCCTCGCCTGCCCTGGCTGTGGAGAGCCCTGGCTGCGACCGACGCAGCTGCCGGGCCGCTATCGCTGCGTCTATTGCCTGCGCCGCTACGAGCTGGTCTCGCAGTGCCCCAACTGCGGTGAGCACCAGACGATCGCGCGGATGAGCAGCAGCGAGGACATGCGCTGCCAGGGCTGCGGCGAGTCGATGCTGAGGGCGGTCTGATGGAAGCCGCGACGGGGCAGAGTGTGCAGCGCAGCGATCTGTACCGCAGCGTCCGCGTGGCGCCGTCGATCCTCTCCGCCGACTTCTCCTGCCTCGGCTCGCAGGTCGCCGAGGTGATCGAAGCGGGCGCGCGGCTGATCCATGTCGACGTCATGGACGGCCACTTCGTCCCCCCGATCACGATCGGCCCCCTGGTCGCCGCCTCGATCGCCGACCAGGTGCACGAGGCCGGCGGCGCCGTCGACGTGCACCTGATGATCGAGCGCCCGGAGGGCCAGATCGCCGAGTTCGCGAGGGCCGGCGCTGACTCGATCAGCTTCCACTACGAGGCGACCCCACACGTGAACCGGACCCTGACCGCGATCCGCGAGCTCGGCTGCCTCGCCGGCCTGGCGATCAACCCAGGAACCCCCGCCGAGGCGGTCCGGGAGCTGCGCGGCTACGCCGACGTCCTGCTCTGCATGACCGTCAACCCTGGCTGGGGCGGGCAGCCGTTCATCCCCGAGTCGCCGGAGAAGGTCGCCCGCCTCCAGGAGCTCGCCGGCGACGCTGCGATCGAGGTCGACGGCGGGATCGACGCGCAGACCGCTCCCGCAGTGGCCGCCGCCGGCGCCTCGCTGTTCGTTGCGGGGTCGGCGGTTTTCGGAGCGGACGAGCCCGCCGCGGCCTACGGCGAGATCGCTGCTGCCGCCGACGCCGTCTGAGCCCTGACCGCGTCGACTTCCAATCCTGCTCAGCCCGCCTCGTCGGCGGCCGCGACCCAGCCCTCGAGCTCCTCGCCAGAGCCCGGGTCGGGAACGTCCTCGGGGCGCTCCACGGGGTGGCGGTAGATCGCGTAGAGCATCGCCAGCAGCGAGGCCGCGGTGAGCAGGAAGCCGATCTCGACGCGGCGGAACTCGTTCGAGATCACCGGCAGCAGGCACCAGCCGACGAAGAAGACCGCGCAGCCGATCCAGCGCAGCGATGCGCGGCGAACCTGGCCCTGCGCCAGGCAGGCCTGGTTGATCGTCACCGCGGAGAGGTAGAGGCCCATGCCCGCGGTCACGATCAGCAGCCCGAGCCGGTCGTAGTCGAACTTCTTGCCGAAGGCGACGTGCATCAGCTGCGGGCCGAACGCCAGCACCGCCAGGGCGACGGCCCCCGCGAATGCCGCGACGGCGAGGATCACGAAGCGCACCGAGCTGTGAAACGCCTGCTCGCTTCCCGGCTCGTCGGAGTGATGAAGCCCGGTGAGGTGAGGGAGGATGCTCGTCCCGACCGCCTGAAAGAGCTGCAGCGGAGCCCGCGCGACCATCAGGACGTTGAAGATGAAACCGGCCGCCGCGGAGCCGTTGGTGGCCGAGATCAAGAGCGGCCCCGCATTGAGGAAGGTCTGCTCGCTGAACATGATCAGCAGCACCGCGCCGGCGAACGCCGTCCCATGGCTGAGCGTGAACTCCGGGGCGGCGCCCTCGCCGGACTCGGCCTCGGGGTCCGGGGAGTCGACGTCCAGCTCGGCGGCGCGTGCGCCGGCTGTTTCCCGCTGGGCCCGGCGCGCGAACGCGAGCGGAACGACGATCAGGCTCAGGCAGGGCGCGGCGACGATCCCCAGGGCGACCACTGACTGGCCGCTGAACAAACCGATCGCGACGATCACCGCGAAGCTGGTCCGAAAGATCGACTCGGAGAGGATCAGCAATGAGAAGAGCCCGAAGCGGCGCTCGCCGGCCAGATAGCCGCGCGCGAAGTAGCTCGCCGCGTAGCCGAGCACGGCCGAGAAGTAGATCCAGTAGAGGGTCTCGTTTCCCTTCAGGAGGTGGTCCTGGAGCGGCCCGCGCAGCAGCAGCGCCAGGGTCGCGAAGGCGACCCCGAGCCCGAGCTGGATCCGTGCCGCGACCCGCATCGGCTCGCCGACCGGCTGGCGCAGCTGCCGCCGCTCGGAGATGTGGCGGGAGAGCAGCTGGTCGATCGGGCGGTAGAGCGTCGAGACGGTGATGAAGACGGCCGACCAGAGGATCGCGATCTCGCCGTAGTCGGTCTTCGAGAGGATGTGCGAGGCGACCGCGAAGTAGAGGTAGGTGATCACCCCGGTGAGCCCGACCCCGACGGTCAGAAAGCCGGCCGTCTTGCCGTAGTCGACCGCCGCCGCGGTCGCGTCGGCGGAGCGCTCCCCCTTCGGGCTCAGGCCCTGATCCTCTCGACCCGCGGCTCGCCCTCGGACTCTGCCGCGCCGCTGCCCTGCTCGTAATGCGACGGCTCGACCCCGACCTTCAGCTCCACCCGTCGCACCCGTTCGAAGACCTTCTGCGTCATCACCCGCTGGCCGGCGAGGAGGTCGCCGATCACGCCGAGCGCGAACAGCTGCACCGCGGCGATGAACAGCACCGCGCCGAGGATCAGCGACTGGATGTGCCCGGAGCTGTCGCCGTTGAAGATCCAGTCGTGCAGGAAGGGGATCCAGGCGGCGATCGCCAGCGCCCCGAGCAGGGCGGCGGCGGTCGTGAAGGCGCGCATCGGCTGGTAGCGGGCGTAGATGCGGAGGATCTCCGGCACGTTGCGGCGCACGTAGGCGCCGCTGGAGGCGGCGAGCCGCGAGTCGCGCAGGGTCCGATTCGTACCGACCGGCACGTCGTCGACCGCGATCAGGGTGCGGCCGGCCTGGATCAGGCTCTCGAGCGTGTAGGTGAAGTTGGAGACGACGACCAGCTGCAGCGCCGCCTCCCGGTTATAGGCGCGAAAGCCGGAGGTAGTGTCGGGCACCCTGGTATCCGAGACCCGGCGCACGACCCAGCTGCCGATTCGCTGCAGGACCTTCTTGGCGGCCGAGAAGTGCTCGACCTGGGCGACCTGACGGTCGCCGACCACCATGTCGGCCCGCCCGGCGAGGATCGGCGCGACCAGCTTCGCGACGTCCTCGCCGCGGTACTGGTTGTCCCCGTCGGTGTTGACGACTACGTCGGCGCCGAGCTTCAGCGCTGCGTCGAGCCCGGCCTGAAACGCGGCCGCGAGACCCTTGTTGTTGGGCAGGCGGACCAGGTGGTCGACGCCGTGCTCACGCGCCACCTCGACCGTTCGATCGGTCGAGCCGTCGTCGATGACCAGCCACTCGAGCGTGTCGAACCCGTCCAGGCCGCGCGGCAGGTCGCTGAGGGTGGCGGCGAGGGTCTGCTCCTCGTTCAGGCAGGGGATCTGGATGATCAGCTTCATCGGCTCGGCTGAGGGTACCCGCCATCAACGGCGCTGCCGATCAAGGCCGGGGCGCGGGTACAATCTTGGCTGACTGACCAGTCAATCAATGTCCGTGGCTGGCGCGTTGGCAGCGCACAGCGACACTTTGCGCCAATCGCGATCGTGAGGACGCAGGCATGAGCGCAGACGCCGCAACCGAGCAGGACGCAAAGCTTTCCCGGGCGCTGGAGCTGGCCCGGCGGGCCCAGCGCGGCGACGTCAGCCCGAATCCGCTGGTCGGAGCGGTGATCGTGCGCGAGGGCGAGATGATCGGCGAAGGCCACCACGCGCGGCTCGGCGACCTGCACGCCGAGCGGGCGGCGATCGAGGACTGCCGCGGGCGCGGCGAGGATCCCGCCGGCGCGACGATGTACGTGAGCCTGGAGCCCTGCGCGCACAGCGGCCGCCAGCCGCCCTGCGCGGAGGCGATCCTGGAGGCGGGGCTGGCCCGGGTCGTTTACGCATCCGACGACCCGAGCGAGAAGGCCGCCGGCCGCGGCCCGGGCATGCTGCGCGACGGCGGCGTCGAGGTCGAGCAGGCCGCCGGCGAGCAGGCCGCCGCCGCGCGTCTGCTCAACCAGGCCTTCCGAAAGCACGCCCGCACCGGCCGCCCCCTGGTGACCCTGAAGCTGGCGATGTCGCTGGACGGCTTCGTCGCCACCGCGGGCGGCGACTCGAAGTGGATCTCCGGCGAGCAGAGCCGCGAGCTGGTGCATCGCTGGCGGGCCGACGCCGACGCGATCGCGGTCGGGATCGGGACCGCCGTCGTCGACGACCCGCTGCTCACCGCGCGCGACGTCGGCGCCGTGCGCCAGCCGGCCCGGGTCGTATTCGACTCCGACGCCCGCATGCCGCTCGACTCGCAGCTGGTGCGAAGCGTCGACGAGGCGCCGCTGGTCGTCGTGATCGCTCCGGGCGCCGATGCGGATCGCGTCGGCGCCCTCGAGCGGGCGGGCGCCGAGCTGGTCGTCGCATCCGGGCGCGATTCAGCCGAGCGAGCAGTGGCCGCGCTGCTCGAGCTCGGCCGCCGGGAGATCTCCTCGCTGCTGCTCGAGGGAGGCCCGCTGCTGGCCGGATCCTTTGCCGCCGCCGGAGAGATCGACGAGCTGCGCCTCTTCATCGCCCCGCTGCTGCTCGGCGGCGGGCGCGCGCCCCTTCAGGGGCCGGGAGCCCACTCGATCGAGGATGCCCTGCACGCCTTGGCGCTGGAGAGCGAGTCGAGCGGCGACGACGTCCTGCTCAAGGCCCGCTTGAGGGAATGGTGATTCAAACGCTGGGCAGAGAGGCCGTAGGCCGCGATTGCCAAGCGTCAGGCTGGTGGGGGTGTTGATTTGTTCTCGGGCTTGATCGCGGACATCGGCAGCGTCGCGGAGATCGAGAACGGCGACGAAGGTACGCGGCTGCGGGTCGACACGAAGCTAGCCGGAGAGCTCCAGCCGGGCGACTCGATCGCCGTCAACGGCGTCTGCCTGACCGCCGTAGACGTCGATCGGGCCGGGTTCGCAGCCGACGCGATGAACCAGACCCTCAGCGTGACCTCGCTCGGCCCGCTGCGGCCCGGAGATCGGGTCAACCTGGAGCCGGCGGTGCGGGCCGGAGATCGGCTCGGCGGTCACTTCGTGCAGGGCCACGTCGACGGCACCGCCGAGGTCCTCGCGGCCGAGCCTGACGGGTTTGCGCGTCGCCTCCGGGTCGGCCTCGAGCCGGGGCTGGAGCGCCAGGTCGTCGACCGCGGGTCGATCGCGCTGGACGGAGTCAGCCTCACCGTCTCGAGCCTCGGCGAGGGCTGGCTCGAGGTCTCGCTGATCCCGGAGACGCTCGAGCGCACCACCCTCGGCCAGGCAGAGCCCGGCCGCCGCCTCAACGTCGAGTGCGACCTGATCGGAAAGTACGTGCAGCGCTCCCTGGCACCATTGGGCGAGCAGAAAGGAACGACATGGCGCGAACACCGAGACCGATAGACGAGCAACCGACCACCGACGAGCAGGAGCGGGACCCGGGCTCCGCCTTCGCACCGGTCGAGGAGGCGATCGAGGAGTTCCGCCGTGGGCGGATGGTCGTCGTCTGCGACGACGAGGACCGCGAGAACGAGGGCGACCTGACGATGGCCGCCCAGTTCGCGACCCCGGAGGCGGTCAACTTCATGGCCACGCACGGGCGCGGCCTGATCTGCCTGACCCTGACCCCGGAGCGCTGCGATGAGCTCGGCCTCGATCTGATGGCGGCCAAGAACGAGTCGCCGTTCGAGACCGCGTTCACGATCTCGGTCGAGGCCCGCGAGGGGGTGACGACCGGGATCTCCGCCCACGACCGCGCCCGCACGATTCAGGTTGCGATCGACCCCAGCTCCGGGCCCAGGGACCTGGTCCAGCCCGGGCACGTGTTTCCGCTCAAGGCCAAGGACGGGGGAGTGCTCGAGCGCACTGGACAGACGGAGGCCTCGGTGGACCTGGCCCGGCTCGCGGGGCTCAATCCCGCCGGGGTGATCTGCGAGATCATGAACGAGGACGGGACGATGGCTCGGGTCCCCGACCTGATCCCCTACTGCGAGCGGCACGGGCTGAAGATGATCACGGTCGCCGAGCTGATCGCCTACCGGCGCCGCACCGAGAAGCTCGTCGAGAGGGTCGTCGCGACCAGCCTGCCCACCGCCTACGGCGAGTTCAGCGCCGTCGGATATCGCTCGCTCGTCGACGACAAGCACCACGTCGCGATGGTCAAGGGCGACGTCGCGGGCAAGGACGACGTGCTGGTCCGGGTGCACAGCGAGTGCCTGACCGGCGACGTGTTCCACAGCCTGCGCTGCGATTGCGGCGAGCAGCTCGCCGCGGCGCTGGCGCAGATCGAGCGCGAGGGGCGGGGGGTGCTGCTCTACCTCTCCCAGGAGGGGCGCGGGATCGGGCTGCTCAACAAGCTGCGCGCCTACAAGCTGCAGGAGGACGGGCTCGACACCGTGCAGGCCAACATCCAGCTCGGCCTTCCGGCCGACCTGCGCGACTACGGGATCGGCGCCCAGATCCTCGGCGACCTCGGGTTGACCAGCATCCGCATCCTCACCAACAACCCGAAGAAGATCGTCGGGCTGGAGGGCTACGGGCTCTCGGTCACCGAGCAGGTGCCGATCGAGGCGGTCCCGAACCCGCACAACGAGGCCTACCTGCGCGCCAAGCGCGAGCTGCTCGGCCACACGCTGCATCACCAGGGCCTGGCGCTCGACGAGGAGCTGATCCACGGCGAGCACCGCCACGATTCGGAAGCCGAGGAAGCGGAGAGCAGTGACTGAGGCCTTTCACGAGCAGTTCAGCGAGGCCGAGCGCGAGAACCTCTCGAAGCTCGAGTTCGCGATCTGCGTCGGCCGCTTCTACGAGGACCTTGCGGAGCGGCTGCTCAACGGCGCCGCCGAGGGCTTCGCGGATGCCGGCGTCAGCGAGGCGTCCGTGCACGAGTTCGGGGTCCCCGGCGCCTTCGAGCTGCCCCTGGCGGCGAAGCTGTGTGCGGAGAGCGGCCGCTTCGCCGGTGTCGCCTGCCTCGGCGCGGTGATTCGCGGCGAGACGAGCCACTACGACTACGTCTGTGCGGAGACGGCGCGCGGGGTCCAGGACGTCGGGCTCCAAACGGGGGTCCCGTGCTCGTTCGGCGTGCTCACCTGCGAGACCATGGAGCAGGCGCTGGCGCGCGCCGGTGGCGGGGAGCGCGACCAGGGGCGGGGCGCGGCCTTGACGGCCGCCCGGATGGCGCTGCTGCGCAACGAGCTGACCTAGGCTCCGAAAACCGAGCCTGGCAAGGACGCATGGGAGGCCGACGCGGCGAGCGCACTTTGAGCGGGCGTGAGCGAGTCGGCCGACCGAGGGCACCGCCAGACGACGGTTTGCAGGCGCCCAGAGCGGGCTAGAGGTCGATCTCGACGTCGTTGCCGCGGCCGCCGCGCAGGACGTCGTTGCCGCGGCCGCCGCGCAGGACGTCGTTGCCGCGGCCGCCGAGCAGGCGATCTGCTCCGCTGCCGCCCCGCAACAGGTCGGCGCCGTCGCGGCCGCGCAGGGTGTCGTGCCCGGCGCCACCGGCCAGAAGGTCGGAGAGGCGGCTGCCGCTGATCCGGTCGGCGCTGGCGCCGCCGAAGGCCTGTACCGCGTGGCGGTTGCGCAGGGCGTGGTTGGTGAAGCCGTTGCGCGGTCCGACCCGGGTCACGTTGATCGTGTCGGCGCCGCCGAAGCCGAGCACCTTGACGCGGCGGATCGAGCCGCAGGACGCCGCCCCGGTGCCCGGATCGAGGCCGTTGACCTTGACCAGCAGGTCGACTCCGCAGCTGACCTTGATGATGTCGGCCCCTCCGTCGCTGCGGGCCAGCAAGTGCCCGTCGACGACCTGCGAGCTGACAACCGCATTCGCGCCCGCCGGGGCCGCGAGCAGGGCCGCCACCGCGGTGGCAATCGTCAGTGCGGCAAGCCAGCGCCGCGGCGGGATCGAAGCATCCATGCCTCCATGATGGCGCAAGGATGAGGCGGACGGCTACGATGCGGGGCCGATGGCAAAGGTTTGCCACAGCTGCGGCAAGGGGCCGGCGTTCGGCCAGTCCCGGAGCCATTCGATGGTCGCCACCAAGCGCCGTTTCAACCCGAACCTTCAAAAGGTCCGGATCCAGGACGGCGGGCGAGCGCGTCGTGTCTACGTCTGCACCCGCTGCCTGAAGTCAAACAAGGTGACCAAGGCCGCTTAGGTGCCCGACCCGTCGATCGTCACCACTCCCGACTGAACGGAGCCGGCCGATGGCCGATCCTTCGATAGCGAGGTTTCGCCGCGTCGTCGGCGCCGCCTATGCGAACCTGGTTGCACGCCGCGAGGAGGTCAACGACCTCAATGTCTTCCCGGTCGCCGACGGAGACACCGGCGACAACATGGCGATGACGATGCAGGCCGTGATGAGCGAGCTAGACCGGATCGATGGCCAGATGGTCGACGAGATCGGGCGGACCCAGCTCGTCCAGGCGTTGGCTCGCGCGGCGCTGATGGGGGCGCGCGGGAACTCCGGCGTGATCCTCAGCCAGATCGTCCGCGGCGCCGCCGAGGAGCTGGCCAGCCGCCCCGGCGAGCTCGTCGACCCGGTGCTCGTGGCGTCGGCCTTCGCGCGCGCCGCGGACGCCGCCTATGAGTCGGTTCGCGAGCCGGCCGAGGGCACGATGCTGACCGTGTTCCGCGAGATGGCGCACTCGATCGCCCGCCAGCTCGCCCACCTCGATGCCGAGAAGCAGCGCCTCGCGCCGGAGGTGAGCGACGCGCAGCAGGACGCGCTGCTGGCCGAGGTCCTGGAGCGGGCGATCGAGGATGGCCAGAAGGCGGTCGAGCGGACCCCCGAGCAGCTCGAGGTCCTGCGCGAGTCGGGCGTCGTCGACGCCGGTGGGTACGGCTTGGTGCTGATCCTTGCCGGCGTCGTGGCCGGGCTGCGGGGCGACGACTCCGAGGTTCCCCAGGTCGCCCATCACGAGTCGCCGCGGCTGACCCGCCCCCATCACGAGGACAGCCGTTACCGCTACTGCACGAACTTCATCGTCATCGGCTCGCAGCTGGCCGGACGCGAGTTCGTGCCGCGGCTCGAGGAGCTGGGCGACTCGGTGCTCGTGGTCGGAGACGAAGCGACCCTGAAGGTCCACGTCCACACCGACGAGCCGGAGGCGGCCGTTGCTCTCTTCGAGGGCTCCGGCACGGTCAGCCAGCTCGACGTCGGCGACATGCGCGAGCAGATCGCGAAGCGCAGCGAGCGCCTGCGCCTCCTCCGCACCGGGGTCGTCGCGGTCGCCTCCGGGGAGGGGCTGCGCACGCTCTTCGAGGATCTCGGCGCGCACGTCGTCGACGGTGGCGAGAAGCTCAACCCCTCGACCTACGAGCTCCTGGCCGGGATCCACGAGGTCGCGGCCGAGGAGGTGCTGGTGCTCCCTAACTCATCCAATGTGGTGATGGCGGCCGAGGGCGCCGCCGAGCTCTCCGAGAAGCCGGCGCGGGTGGTGGCGTCGCACTCGCAGCAGGCGGGGCTGCTGGCGCTGGTCGAGCTCGACCCGGAGGCCAGCGGGGACGAGAACGCAGAGCGCCTCCAGGCCTCGCTCGCCGAGATCTCCACCGGTGCCGTCGCTCCCGCCGCCCGCGACGATCCCCAGGGGCGCTTTCGCCAAGGCGACGCGGTTGGGTTCGTGGGCGAGCAGGTCGTCGCCTGGGGCGGCGCCGGCTCGACCCTCGCGGAGACGATCGAGCGGCTTGCCGCGGGGGCCGAGCTGGTCACCGTGATCGGCGGCCGCGAGGCGCCGATCGATCTTTCCGAGCTGGGGTCGCACGCCCCGGCCGGGATCGAGCTCGAGATCCAGGACGGCGGCCAGGCCCACTACTGGTGGCTGCTGGCCGCGCAGTGAGCGACGCCGACGAGCTGCCGATCCTCTGGCAGCTTCGCTTCTCGCACTTCAACGAGAAGGCTCGCTGGGCTCTCGACTACAAGCGGATCGCGCACCGGCGTCGCGCGCTGGTCCCGGGGCGACATCCGCTGCGCTCGAAGCGCCTCGGCGGCCGCGGCACGACTCCGGTGCTCCACGTCGACGGGCAAGCGATCGGCGACACGACCGAGATCGTCGCTCACCTCGAGAAGCGAAACCCCGACCCGCCGCTCTACCCGGATACCGAGATCGACCGCAAGGCGGCGCTGGATCTGGAGGAGCAATTCGACGAGCAGCTCGGGCCGGGAATCCGCAGCGCGGTCTTCCACGCGCTGCTGCCGGATCGGCGGACCGCCCTGAGCCTGACGACGCAGGGCCTGCCCGGCCGGGAGCGCTTCCTCGCCACCGCACTCTAGCCGGTCCTCAAGGTCGGGCTAAGGCGCTCCCTGCCGGCCGACGCCCGGGCCGGGCAACGCGGGCGGGACGCCACCGTCGCCGCTTTGGATCTGATCGAGTCCGAGCTCGAGGCCGATTATCTGATCGGCGACCGGTTCAGCGTCGCCGACCTGACCGCCGCCGCGCTGCTCTTCCCGCTCGTCGCGCCGCCCCAGTTCCCGTACCAGCTGCCGCAGCGCTGGCCGCCGGAGTGGGAGCGGTTTCGAAGCTCGTTGTCCGGGCGGCCCGCCTACCGATGGGTGCAGGACATGTACTCACGCCACCGCGGCAGGTCCGCCGCTGTGCAGGACGACTGACTGCCAAGCTTGGCTCCCGGGGGGACGGGTCGTCGTCTCCTGCGAGTTCGACATCGTCGGCCAAGCGTAGCCTTCGCGAGGTGCCGGCAAACACAGAAAGGATGGCGGCCGCGGCTTTGGAGCCGACGCGGTCCCGGCTCGACCCCGAGCCGCCACCGCGATGCCTTTGCCTCCGTCGAGCGCCCCAGTCGCGCGCAGCTGCTCGCCGCCGCCGCCCCGCCGCCGTCCGTCTGCCCTCGAGGCGCCGCTCGAGTCACTTGCCGGGGTCGGGCCGAAGACCGCCGCCGCGGCCCGCGAGGCGGGGATCGAGAGCCTCGGCCAGCTGCTGCTGCGCGCGCCGCACGCCTACCGCGACCGCGCGGAGCTCGAAACGCTCGCCGAGCTTCGAATCGGCGAGGAGGCCACCGTGCGAGTCGAGGTTCGGAGCGCTCGCGTGCGCCCGACCCGGCGGCGCGGGCTGACGATCGTCGAGGCGAAAATCGCCGACGAGTCGGGGTCGGCGATGGCGACCTGGTTCAACCAGTCCTGGCTGGCCGAGAAGCTGATCCCGGGGACCGAGCTGCTGCTGCACGGCCAGCTCGATCGACGCGGCTTTCGAGTCGCCGAGCACGAGATCCTCGGCGCCGACGGCGAAGGCGGACTCGACGCCGGACCGAAGCCGGCGCCCGGCCGCCGGCCTCCGGCGGGGATCCATACCACCGGGCTGGTCGCCGTTCATCCCGCGACCGAGAAGCTGCGGGTGCAGAGGCTGCGCGAGTGGGTCTGGCAGGCGAGCGGCCTCGCCGCGGACGCGATCGAGCCGTTGCCGGCCGGCCTCCGTGCCCGGCGCGAGCTCGCGGGCGTCGCCGACGCGTTGGTCGCGGTCCACTTCCCGAGCGATCTCGAGCAGGTCGAGGCGGCTCGCCGGCGGCTCTGCTTCGAGGAGCTCTTCCTCTATCAGGCGGCGCTTGCGACCCGGCGCGGTCGCCGCCGCAGCGCCCAGGCCGGGCCGCGGCTCGGCGAGCCGGGCGACCTGGCCCGCGAGTGGGTCGACTCGCTTCCCTTCCGGCTGACCGACGACCAGCGGAGAGGCGCTGGAGGAGATCGACTCCGACCTGGGCTCCGGCGAGCCGATGCAGCGGCTGCTGATGGGTGAGGTCGGCTCGGGCAAGACGATCGTCGCCGTCTACGCGATGCTGCGGGCGCTCGAGGCCGGATATCAGGCCGCGCTGATGGCCCCGACCGAGACCCTGGCCGAGCAACACGCCGTGACGCTCGATCGCCTGCTCGCCTCGCGAGCGATTCCGTTCGCGCTGATCACCGGAGGGGCGGGGAGCGCGCGACGACGGGAGGCGCTCGGGCGGCTGGCGAGCGGCGAGCTCGGGCTCGTCGTCGGCACCCACGCCCTGATCGAGCCCGAGGTCGAGTTCGCCCGTCTCGGGGTCTGCGTGGTTGACGAGCAGCACCGCTTCGGTGTCCGCCAGCGCGCCGCCCTGGACGCGAAGGGGCCCGGCGCCGAGGCGCCCCACGCGCTGCACATGACCGCGACGCCGATCCCGCGCACGCTCTCGCTGACCGCCTACGGGGACCTCGACACGACGGTGCTGCGCGAGCTGCCCGCCGGGCGGCGCCCGGTGCGGACCTGGCTGGTCGAGGAGGACCGGCGGGCGGGCGCGTATGGGTTCATCCGCGAGCGACTCGGGGAGGGGCGGCAGGCCTTCGTCGTCTGCCCGCTGGTCTCCGAGTCCGCGAAGCTGCAGGCCAAGGCGGCCGGCGAGGAGGCGCGGCGGCTCGCCGCCGGCGAGCTGCGCGGCTTCGAGGTCGGCGTCCTGCACGGGCAGATGCCCTCGGCGCGCAAGGCCGAGGCGATGACCCGGTTCGTCGCCGGCGAGACCGACGTGCTGGTCGCGACGAGCGTGATCGAAGTCGGCATCGACGTGCCCAACGCGACCGTGATGCTGATCGAGGGCGCCGAGCGCTACGGCGTCTCCCAGCTTCACCAGCTGCGCGGCCGGGTCGGACGTGGGGAGCACGAGTCGCACTGCATCCTCTTCGCCGACTCCGCCGGGGAGCTGGCCCGCCGCCGCCTCGAGGCCGTCGCCGGCGAGCGCGACGGCTTCGCGCTCGCCGAGGTCGACCTGGCGCTGCGCGGCGAGGGCGAGATCCTCGGCACCCGCCAGCACGGGCTGCCGCGCTTCAACGTCGCCTCGCTTCCCGACGACACCCCGGTGCTGCTCGCCGCCCGCCAGGAGGTGCTCGAGCTGCTGCGCCGCCATGGCTCGCTGGAGGCGCCCGCCCTCGGGCCGCTGCTCGACGCCGCCCGGAACCGCTTCGGCGACGAGGCGGTCGAGCCGATCCCGGCATGAGGGTGGTCGCGGGGGAGCTCGGCGGCAGGCAGCTGGCGGCGCCGCGCGGCTGGAAGGTGCGCCCGACCTCGGACCGGGTCCGCGAAGCGATCTTCTCGGCGCTCGGCGACGTGGGAGGGATGCAGGTCCTCGACCTCTACTGCGGCACCGGGGCGCTGGCGATCGAGGCGATCTCGCGCGGGGCCGCCGCGGCGACTCTCGTCGACCGCGACATTCGGCCGGCGCTCGGGAACGTGCGAAACCTCAGCCTTCACGACCGTATCGACCTCGTGCGCTCCGACGTGGTTCGCTGGCTCGAGCAACGAGCAACGAGCGACGAGCAACGCAGCCAGAGATTCGATCTGATCTTCCTCGACGCCCCGTATAAACTCGCCGACCGCCTTGGGCCCGAGCTCGAAACCCATCTCCCCGGCAGCCTCGCAGAGGGCGGGCGAGTGATCGTCGAGAGCCCGGTGCGGGCCCCGCTCGAGCTCTCGCTGCCGCTGCTGCGCGAGCGCCGCTACGGCCGCACCCTGGTCACCTTCCATGGCGGGCCCGGAACGGAGTCGAGCCGATGAGCGGCGGCCGCACCGTCGTTTGCCCGGGCAGCTACGACCCGGTCACCAATGGACACCTGGACATCATCGGCCGCGCCGCGAACGTCTTCGATCGGGTGATCGTCGGGGTGGTCAACAACCCGGTCCGCAAGCAGGGCACCCTGTTCAGCGGCGAGCAGCGTCGCGAGTTCCTCGAGGCGGCCACCGCCGACCTCGACAACGTCGAGGTCGAGGTCTTTGCCGAGCTGCTGGTCGAATTCGCCCGCAAGCACGACGCCTCGGCGGTCGTCAAGGGGCTGCGGGCGATCTCCGACTTCGAGTACGAGTTCGAGATGGCGCAGCTCAACCGGCTGCTCGCGGCGGAGATCGAGAGCATCTACATCATCGCGTCGCCGAACTACAGCTTTCTCTCCTCGACCGGGGTCAGGGAGCTGGCCAGCTTCGGTGCGGACGTCTCCGAGCTGGTCCCTGCGGCGGTCGCAAAAGCGCTGGCCGAGAGGCGCGCGGATCAATGAGCGGACGCATTGGCAGCGGCATGGGCGCTGGTTTGCAAAAACCCGAGCAAATGCCGGGTCTCGCCGCCAAAACGTTCGAGGGTGCGTAGGCTTACCGACCTGATGGACGTCCTGGTTCTCATTGACAAGCTCGACGACCTGGTCCACAACGCGCGGCCGGTGCCGCTGACCGACCAGGTGCGCGTCGACCGCGAGGAGGTCTACGACTTGCTCGATCAGATGCGAGCGACGATCCCGGAGGAGATCAAGCAGGCACGCTGGATCGTCAAGGAGCGCCAGGAGATGCTCGCCGAGGCAAAGCGCGAGGCCGAGCGCATCGTCCGCGAGGCCCGCGAGCAGCAGTCGCGGCTGATCGCCGACGAGGAGATCACCAAGCAGGCCGAGCGCGCCGCCGACGAGATCGTCGAGGAAGCCCGCGGCCGCGAGCGCGAGATTCGCCTCGGCGCCGAGGACTATGCGGATGAGATCCTCAACACCCTCGAGGTAAACCTTCAGAAGTTCCTCGCCGCCGTGCAGCGCGGCCGCGATCGCCTCGCCGGACGCGACGAAGAGCCGGCCGAGATCGAGCAGTAGCCGGCCTCCGCGCTTTTGGTGGCTATAGGCGCCGTAAGCCCGACATGCTCTCGGCGTTCCTCGAGGCCTACCGACTAATAGGCCTTCATCGCTTGTTACTGACTAGTGGCCTTGCAGCCGGGTAGCGCCGCTGCGAGAGTGCAGTCGGGGTCACGGATGGCATTGGCGTTTGACATCAGCAGCGGCTCGTCAGCAGGCTCGCAGAGGAGTCCACGATGAGCGGGCTCGCCGCGACGCTGCGAGAAACCGAACCCGGCACCAGGGTGCGCCTGCAGATGCGTGACGGCAGCGAGGTGACGGGCACGATCGGCGACGTCGACGATGAGTCGGTCTCGCTCGATGGCGGAGGCGAGGTCGAGCTGAAGCGGGTGCGCCGGATCGTGCTCGAATACGGCGAAGCGCCCCCGCAACCGCGTCAGCGCGCCGCCTAGCGCCTTCCCGGCATGAATGCGGCGGCCTGCGGCCGCCTGAGAACCAGGTGCGGTCGCTTCGCGACCTGGCCTGCATCTGCGTCGACACCTTGTGTCGCCGCCCATGCATCTCTTGCGGCCGCTCTGCGGCCTGACATTGCATCTGCGTCGACACCTTGTGTCGCCGCCCATGCATCTCTTGCGGTCGCTTCGCGACCTGGCCTGCATCTGCGTCGACACCTTGTGTCGCCGCCCATCATCACTGTGCCGCTCCTCCTCGTTTCGCGGCCCATCATCACCGGTAGTCGGCAACAACGACCGCGAGGTCGTCGGCGCTCCAGGTCACCCTTCCGCCGCACCACTCGGCCAGGTCCTCGGCCCGATCGGGGAAGTCGACGCCGGGCTCCAGCGAGGCGACCTGGGCCTCGGCCTCGACGACGTCTCCGAGCACCAGCGCCCGCGACTGCTCGCGCACGCGGCGAAAAAGGAGGTGCTTCTGGTCGTCGGTCAGGTGATGAATCGAAAGCACCGAGATCGCCAGGTCCCAGGGGCCGTCGGGCAGCGGGTCCTCCATGCGGGCGAGCCGGACGTCGTCGATCAGCTCACGGGCTCGGAAGACCATCTCGGGACTGGAGTCGAGGCCGGTGATCCGGGCCTCCGGATGGGCGGCGAGGATCCGCCGCGTCGTCTCCGCGGTCCCGATTCCCAGCTCCAGGACTCGCTTGGGGCTGAATGGGATCGCGGCGACGGCTTGGTTTTGGAGCTCGTCGTAGCGCGGCACGTCGGCCTTGATCGCCTTCAAGTAGGCGGCTGGATCAGAGTGGAATTGAGCGCTCACGCTAACCTCGGTGGCAGAGCATCGTAGTCGCGCGACCGGGAGGCCGACCGGGGTGGCCCAGCAATTGAGCAGCGTCGATCTCGCCCGTCTCTCGCTGTCCTTCGGGGAAGCGGCGACGCTCGACGTTCCGATCCGGATCGAGCCGCTGACGCTCGCCGGGCAGGACTACGGGGCCGGATCGGCCCCGGTAAAGGTGCGCGTCGACGTTTCCCGCACCAGCTCCGGCTACGCGCTGCGGCTGCGCTTTGCGATCGAGCTTGCGGGACCCTGCCAGCGCTGTCTGGAGCCCGCCCGGCTGGTGGTCGAGGTCGAAAGCCGCGAGGTCGAGCAGGCCGGGACCGAGGACGAGGAGCTGCGCAGCCCCTACGTCGACGGCGCCGAGCTCGACGTCGGCCGCTGGGCCCACGACGCGATCGCCCTTGCGCTTCCCGGCCAGATTCTCTGCCGCCCCGACTGCGCCGGGCTCTGCCCGGTCTGCGGCGAGACGCTCAACGACGCCGATCCGGATGCTCACCGGCATGAAGCCGGCGGCGACCCGCGCTGGGCGAAGCTGCGCGAGCTCTCCGAATGAGGATCGATCGCGTCGAGGAGGGTGACCTCGGCGAGCTGCTGCCGATGCTGCGCGCCTATTGCGACTTCTACGAGGTCGCTCCAAGCGACGACGCTCTCGAGGCTCTGGCGCGGGCGCTGATCGTTGCCCCAGACCGCGAGGGCATCCAGCTGATCGCCCGTGGCGGCGAAGGACAGCCACTTGGGTTCGCGACCGTCTACTGGACCTGGCAGACGCTGAACGCGGGCCGCGCCGGGGTGATGAACGACCTCTTCGTGGAACCCGGCTCTCGGCGTCAGGGAGTCGGCCGGGCCCTGATCGAGGAGTGCGCCCGGCGGGCCCGCGAGCACGGCGCCCCGGAGCTGGTCTGGGAGACCGCGCCAGGCAACCAGACCGCGCAGCGCCTCTATCGCTCGCTCGGGGCTCGCGAGGAGCGCTGGATCAGCTATGCGCTGGGCACGGATTCGCTCGCGGAGCCGGCTCCGGACCGGCCGGGCGCTGATCACTGATTTCCCTCGCTACCATCCTCGCTTCGATGGCGGTCCCCAAGAAGAGAACCTCGCGCACGCGCCGCGACAAGCGTCGCGCGACCCACAAGGTCTCCGCGGCGCGGCCGAACGAGTGCCCGCGCTGTCACAGTCCGCGACTCCCGCACCGGGTCTGCCCGACTTGTGGCACCTACGCGGGACGCGAGGTGATCAGCCACAGGATGGCCGAACCGTCCGCGCCGCCCTCCGAGCAGGACGCGTAATTGCTCGCTCGCGAGGCTCGCGAGAGGGATCGCTAATTGCCGAGCGGCGCTGAGGGCACCGCGCAGCCAACGGTCGCCCTCGACGGTTTCGGAGCCGAGCAGGGCTTCGACGTGCTCGCCGCCGGCGTCGGGATCGCGGCCGCGGACGGGATCCGGGTTCGCATCTTCGGGCCTGCCGGCGAGATCCCCGTCGGCGACGTTGCCGGCGTCGAGCTGATCCCGACCGGGGAGTGGATCGGCAACGACGACGAGCCGGTGGCGGCGGTCCGCTCCCGCCCCGAGGCCTCGATCGTGCGCGCGGCCGCCGACGTCAGCGAGGGCAACGCCGACGCTTTGGCCAGCGTCGGCTCCACCGGCGCGACGATGGCGGCCGCGACCTTTGGGCTGAAGCGCCTGCGGGGAGTGCAGCGTCCCGCTCTCGCGGTGATGCTGCCGCTGCCCGGCAAACCGGTGCTCTTCCTCGACGTCGGCGCAAACGTCGAGGTGCGGGCCCAGCACCTGATCCAGTTCGCCTACCTCGGGGCGGCGTTCAGCACCGCCGTGCTCGATGTCGCCGAGCCCACGGTGGGACTGCTGTCTGTAGGCGAGGAGCGCGGCAAGGGAACCCCTCCCGTGGTCGAGGCGCATCGGGCTCTCGCCGAGGCCGAGGGGATCGACTTCGCGGGCAACGTCGAGGGCACCGATCTCGCCGCTGTCGACGTGATCGTCACCGACGGCTTCACCGGCAACGTGGCGCTGAAGGTCATGGAGGGGACCGCGGAGATCGTCGGCGGGGCGATCCGTGACGCCGCACGCTCGAACCCGCTTGCCGCGTTGGGGGGCCTGATGATGCGCCCGGCGCTGGGCGGGCTTCGCAAGGAGTTCGACCCCGATTCGACCGGCGGCGCGGTGCTGCTCGGACTGCGGCGCCCCGCCGTGGTCGGTCACGGCAGCTCCGGTGCGGAGGGACTTGCAAACGCGATCCGGTTGGCGGCGCGCTGCGTCGAGCATCGTGCCGTCGAGCGGACCGAGGAGCTGCTTCGCAGCGGGCACGCCCGGCGCGGCGACCTGGCCGGGCCGGGGTCCGCTGCGTCGGTCGAGGCGTGATAGGAAGCAGTAATGATGGCGTCGAGCAGAGCGGGCGAAGCCCGCGATTGCGAGGCGAGGGGCTGGTGGGTGTGTTGATTGATGGCGTCGAGCAGAGCGGGCGAAGCCCGCGATTGCGAGGCGAGGGGCTGGTGGGTGTGTTGATTTGACCCGCGACGAGGTGATCGTCAAGGTGCGCGAGCATCTCGCGACCGAGCTCGAGATCGATCCGGCCAGGATTGAGGCCGGAACACGGTTTCGCGAGGATCTCGACGCCGACTCGCTCGACCTCTACGAGCTGCTGATGGAGCTCGAGGACGGCTACGGCATCCGCGTCTCCGAGCAGCAAGCGGCCCAGATCAAGACCGTCGGCGACGCGGCCGACTTCGTCGTCGAGCACGCGCCAGTCTGAGGCGCAGGGGCATTGGCTCCGCAGGGGCAGACGGCGGGGGAGGAGCACGGGGCCGCCGTCGCGTCGCTCGCACAGCTCGTCGACACGCTGCCCGAAGCGCTGCGGGGGCAGGCCCTCACGCATCCCTCCTGGGTCGAGGACCGCGGCGACTCCTACGAGCGACTCGCCTTCCTCGGCGACAGCGTGCTCGGGCTGGCGCTCGCATCTGAGCTTCACGAGCGCTACCCCGACCACGGCAGCGGTCGGCTTACCCAGGTGCTCAACCAGTCGGTGAGCGGCACCGCCTGCACCCAGGTCGGCAGGGCTCTGAAGGTGCCGGAGCTGCTGCGGGAGTCCGCCCCGGCGGACACCGGCAGCGGAATCCCGGTCGAGGTCCTGATCGGAGCCGAGCGCCCGCTGCCAGAGATCACCGAAGCGCTGATCGGGGCCTGCTACCTCGCCCACGGCTTCGGTCACACGGCGACCGCCGTGGGGGAGGCCTTCACGCCCCAGATCGAGTTCGCGGTCCGGACCCGGATCGACTTCAAGTCGGCGCTCCAGGAGCTGCTCGCCCGGCGCGGCGTCCGCATAAGCTACGAGGTGGTCGGCGAGACGGGGCCGCCGCACGACCGCAAGTTCGAGGTCGCGGCCCAGCTCGACGGTGAGCAGGTGGGCCGTGGGGAGGGTCGAAGCAAGAAGAGCGCCGAGCAGGCAGCGGCCGAGCAGGCGCTCAAGCGGCTCGGCAACTGAAAGATCTGCGAAGCATTCGATTCGTCCGACCCGGCCGCGAGCCTACGCAAGCACTCGCCATGTACCTCAAGTCGATCACGCTGAAGGGGTTCAAGTCGTTCCCTGAGCGCACCAAGCTGCGCTTCTCGCCCGGCGTCAGCGTGATCGTGGGCCCGAACGGCTCCGGCAAGTCGAACATCACCGACGCGGTCCTCTGGGCGCTCGGCGAGCAGAGCCCCGCCTCGGTGCGCGGGCAGACGATGCAGGACGTGATCTCGAGTGGCGACGGCGTCGGTCGGCGCCGCTTCGCCGAGGTCGAGGTTGCGATCGACAACTCCGACGGCCGCGCCGCCAGCGAGTTCTCCGAGATCTCGATCCAGCGCCGCCTGGAGCGATCCGGCGACGGCGGCTACCGCATGAACGGCGCCCGCTGTCGGCTCGTCGACGTAGTCGAAGCGCTTGCCGACACCAACCTCGGTCGCGAGATGCACTCGGTGATCAGCCAGGGCCGCGTCGAGGGGATCATCCACTCCAAGCCGCGCGATCGCCGGCTCCTGGTCGAGGAGGCCGCCGGACTCGGCAAGCACCGCAAGCGGCGGCGCCGCGCGGAGCTGAAGCTCGACAGGGCGCGCGAGAACCTCGATCGAGCACTCGACGTCGAGCGCGAGGCGCGCAGCCGGCTGCGACCGCTGAAGCGCCAGGCGCAGGCGGCTGAGCTGGGCGCCCGGATCGAGCGCGAAGAGCTCGATCTGCGCGCGCGCCTTATCTCCGAGGCGCTGCGCGGCGACCAGAGCGAGCTCGATGGGGCCGAGGCGGCGGCGGCCGCGGCGCGCCAGCGCCGCGACGCGGTCGAATCGCAGCTGGCCGAGGTGAGCGAGCAACGCCGAGACGCCGAGGAGCGCTTCGCCGCCCGCGACCGCGAGCGCACCCGCAGCTGGGGTGTGCTCACTCAGCTGCGCGCCGAGCAGGAGCGAATTGCGGTCCAGGCGGCAGCGCTGGAATCTCGCGCGGTCGAGCTGGAGGCGCGCCTGAATCGTCTGCGGGCCGAGCTCGAGCCGCTGACCCTCGAGATCGGCGACGGTTCGGCCGTCCCGGAGCGAGATCGCCGCCTCGGCGACGAGCTGACCGAGATCGAGGCCGGTCTCTCCGCCGCCCGGAAGGGCCTCGCGGCGGCGTCGTCCGAAGCTGTCGAGCAGCAGCGTGCCGCGGGGCTTGCATCGGTGCGCGCGGGGGCGGAGCGCGCGGTGCGCCACGCCCGCCGCGCCGAGGGGCTGCTCGGCGAGCGTCGCCGCGAGGAGTTGCGCGCCAGGCTCGCCGCCCAGGAGGAGCTGCTAGCGCAGCTGCAGGGTGCCGGAGCGGCGATCGAGCGGCTTCGCGGCGCGCTCCGGGAGCGGGTCGACGCCGCCGAGGCCCGCCTCACCGGCGCCAGCGATGGCGGCGATGCGATCGCCGAGCAGATGCGAGCCTGCTCGCAGCGCGAGTACGAGTTGCAGGCGGAGATGAAGTCCGCCTCCGACGCCTTCACCGAGGCCGAGGTCAAGGCGGCGCACCTGCGCGATCGTCGTGAGGAGGCCGCCCGCGAGCTTGCCCGGCTCGCCGAGCGCCTCGGCGAGCAACCCAGTCCGGTCGCGGATCCGCTGAGCGAGGAGGAGCGGTCGGAGATCGATCGCCGCCTCGAGCGCCTCGAGCGTCGCAAGGCGCAGATCGGGCCGGTCAACCCACTGGCCGAGCGCGAGTACGAGGAGGCCCGCGAGCATGCCGACGAGCTCAAGGCGCAGCGCGAGGACGCCGAGCGGGCGATCGGCGAGCTGGCGGCCCTGATCCGCGACATCGACCGCGAGATCGAGCGCGCCTTCGAGGAGACCTTCGAGGCGACGGCCCGCAACTTCGAGGAGATGGTCGAGCACCTCTTCCCGGGTGGACGCGGCCGGCTGCGGCGGGTCAGCCTGCGCCCGGTCGCCGAGCCCGGCGAGGAGGCTGATGAGGACGAGGACGCCGAGGAGCGCCGCAAGGAGCTCGGAGTCGAGATCGAGGTCACCCCGGCCGGCAAGTCGACCCGCAGGCTCTCGCTGCTCTCCGGTGGCGAGAAGTCGCTGGTCGCGATCGCCTTCGTCTTCGCGGTCTTTCTCGCCCGGCCCTGCCCCTTCTACATCCTCGATGAGGTCGAGGCGGCGCTTGACGACGCAAACATCGATCGCTTCCTGCAGCTCGTGCGACGCTTCTCCGACCGCGCCCAGTTCGTGATCGTCACCCACCAGAAGCGCACAATGGACGCCGCCGACGTCCTTTACGGAGTCAGCATGGGCAACGACGGCGTCAGCAAGGTCGTCTCGCGCCGGATGCCGCCGGCGCTCGCCGAAGAGCAAGGCGCTCTAGCGGAGTCCGCCGCCGCCGAGGCCGCCTGACTCGACTGCTGAGCCGACTGAGCACTTCGCCCGGTCAGGCACGGGTCAACTGTTCAGTCGACCGAGGACCGTCCTCTAGCCTGCCGGAAGATGGCGGTCGGCTGGCAAGAGATCTTCGACCTCGGCGATCGCCGCCTGCCGGAGCCCGGCGGCGATGGCGCGGCAGAGCCCGAGGGCGAGCGCCAGGGGGTCTTCCGGCGCCTGCGCGAGAGCCTCTCGCGCAGCCGGCAAGCGCTCGCCGAGGAGATCTCGGCGAGTCTCTTCGACCGCATCGACGAGCAGACCTGGGAGCGGCTCGAGGAGCTTTTGATCCTCGCCGACGTCGGCGCCCCGACCACGGCGGAGATCGTCGAGCGCCTGGAGCGCGACGTCGAGTCCGGCGCTGTCGCTGCTGACGGCGCCGCGGTTCAGGCGCGCTTGGTCGAGATCGTCGCCGAGCTCGCCGCGGTTGGCGCCCGCAGCATCGACCTCGCCGCGCAGCCGGCGGTGCTGATGATGGTCGGCGTCAACGGGACCGGCAAGACGACGACGATCGGGAAGGTGGCCTGGCACCTCTCGAAGGAGATGGGCCTGGACGTGATCGTCGCCGCCGCCGACACCTACCGCGCGGCGGCCGTTGAGCAGCTTGCCGAATGGGCGCAGCGCTCAGGGGCCCAGATCGTGCGCTCGGCTCCCGGCTCGGACCCGGGCGCGGTCGCCTATGACGCGGTCGATGCGGCGCAGGCGCGCGGCGCCGACGTGGTGATCGCCGACACCGCGGGGCGCCTGCACACGCAGGGCAACCTGATGGACGAGCTGGCCAAGGTCCGCCGCGTAGTCGCCAAGCGGCTGGACGGCGCGCCGCACGAGACGCTGATCACGATCGACGCGACCACCGGCCAGAACGGGCTGCGCCAGGCCCAAGCCTTCGCCGAGGCCGCCGACGTGACCGGCGTCGTGCTGACGAAGCTCGACGGCACCGCCAAGGGTGGGATCACGCTGGCGATCGCGCGCGAGCTGGGCACCCCCGTGAAGCTGATCGGGACCGGCGAGGCGCTCGAGGACCTGCGCCCGTTCGATCCGAGCGACTTCGCCCGGGCGCTACTCGGCTCCGATTAGCGGGTCGCCGCATCGTCGGGATCGCGGCATCGCCGTTCGCCGCGGCGTCCCGGGTCGCCGCGGCGTCGCGAGAGCGTCCCGATCCTGCTTACCGCGGAGCGCATCTTCACGGGCCGGCATGGGTTTAGAGTCAAGGAACCGCAAGGAAGCGATCAGCGCGCGCGTGGCGCGTAGCGTGCGCAAAGCGCATGATGAGGAGATGAGATGCGAAAGACTTTGGCTTTGACCCTGGCCGCGGCCCTGACCTTTGCCGTGGTAGGCGCCGGGCAGTTCGCCTCGGCGGAGAACATCCAGTCGATCAACGGCAAGATACGGCCCAACAAGCTGTACAAGAAAAAGAAGCGTCGGACGGTCTCGCTGTTCGTCAACGTCTCGACGACGAACCCGTCGAATCCGTTCAACGTCCCCTCCCCGACGACGCTGGCGAAGGTCGACTTCGACAAGGACATCAAGATCCAGAACAAGGGCCTTGACACCTGTAACTACAATCTCTTCACCGCTTCGACGACGACGAACCAGGCCCAGAACCTCTGCGGCAGCTCGAAGGTCGGCGGAGGCGCCTCGACGATCGCTGTCCCGACCGGGCCGGCCACCCCGCCCCTGTTCGTCAACGCAACCGTCACCGCGTTCAACGCCACGCACACGCGCCTGGCCTTGCACACCTACAACCAGCTCTCCGGTGCGACCACGCTGCTCGGCAAGGTGCGCCACGACAAGCAATCCGGCAAGAAGTACGGGCAGACGCTGATCGTCCCCGTCCCGCCGCTCGCTGGAGGCACCGCGGTGATCACCCAGTTCAACACCCGGGTCAAGAAGGCCTACAAGTACAAGCACAAGTCAAAGGCCCTCGTGTCGGCGACCTGCAAGGACAAGAAGATCTTCTTCCAGGCGCGCTTCACCTACAAGGACGGGACCTCCGACGACGCGGTCTACAAGCAGAAGTGCAAGCAGAAGCCGCTGCCCAAGCACTGAGCATTGAGCAACTGATCTGAGCGGCCGACCCCGCGGCGAGGGCCACAGAGCCTTTGCCGCGGGGTCTTTTTGCTGCCGCGAAGTACCCTGGATCGATGTTCGACCAGCTCGGCGACCGCCTGCAGGCGACGCTCTCGGAGGTCCGCTCGCGCGGCAAGCTCTCCGAAGCGGACGTCGACCGCGCGATGCGCGAGATCCGCCTCGCGCTGCTCGAGGCCGACGTCAACTTCAAGGTTGTCAAGACATTCACCGCGACGGTCAAGGAGCGCGCGCTGGGAGCGGAGGTGATGGAGAGCCTCGACCCCGGGCAACAGCTGACCAAGATCGTCAACGAGGAGCTCGCCGCGATGATGGGCGGCTCCGGACGCGACCTGGCGCTCGCCTCGAGCGGCCCGACCGTGATCCTGATGGCCGGGCTGCAGGGCTCCGGCAAGACAACCGCCTGCGCGAAGCTCGCCCGCCAGCTCGGCGAGGGCGGCAAGGACGTGGCCCTCGCGGCCTGCGACGTGTATCGGCCCGCTGCGGTCGATCAGCTGGTCACGGTCGGCGAGCAGGCCGGCGCCCACGTCTACCAGCAGGGGACCGAGCGCGACCCCGTCGACATCGCCGAGTGGGCGGTCAGCCAGGCGAAGGCAGAGGACCGCGACGCGCTGATCATCGACACCGCCGGGCGCCTGCACGTCGACGAGCAGCTGATGGAGGAGCTGGCGAAGATCCGCAAGCGGACCAAGCCGCACGACGTGCTGCTCGTCGTCGACGCGATGACCGGGCAGGACGCGGTCGGGGTGGCGGAGTCGTTTGCCGAGGCCGCGGAGTTCGACGGCGTGGTGATGACAAAGCTCGACGGCGACGCCCGCGGCGGCGCGGCCCTCTCGGTCAAAGCTGTGACCGGCAAGCCGATCCTCTACGCCTCGACCGGCGAGAAGCTCGAGGACTTCGAGCGCTTCCATCCCGACCGCATGGCGGGGCGGATCCTCGGGATGGGCGACGTGCTGAGCCTGATCGAGAAGGCCGAGAAGCAGGTCGACGCCGAGGACGCCCTCGATCTACAGGAGAAGCTGCGCCGCGAGCAGTTCACGCTCGAGGACTTTCTCTCCCAGATGCGCCAGGTCCGCAAGATGGGCCCGATGGGCAACCTGATCGGGATGCTGCCGGGAATGGGCGGGATGAAGGGGCTGAAGGACGTCGACGTCGACGAGGGCGAGCTCGACCGCGTCGAGGCGATCATCCTCTCGATGACGCCGGAGGAGCGCCGCGCGCCGGAGCTGATCAACGGCTCGCGGCGCAAGCGGATCGCGGCCGGGGCCGGGGTCAAAGTCCAGCACGTCAACCAGCTCGTCAAGCAGTTCGACGGGGTGCGCAAGATGATGAAGCAGATGGCTTCCGGCAAGATGCCCGACCCCGCGCAGCTGATGAAGCAGATGCGCTAGCGGCCGATCGCGCTTCGGGCACTCGTTGCCCTGTACTCTGCCTGGCCGATGTCAGTGCGAATCAGGTTGAGAAGGGTGGGTTCCTCGAAGAACCCGATCTGGCGGATCGTGGTCGCCGACAAGCGCTCCCCGCGCGACGGCCGGACGATCGAGACGATCGGCCGCTACAACGCGCAGACCGAGCCTTCGGTGATCGAGGTCGACGAGGAACGCGCCCGCCACTGGCTGGAGCGCGGGGCTCAGCCGTCGCAGACGGCGGCGAAGCTGCTGCGCACGAAGGGCATCGAGGCGACCGGCAGCAAGTGACGCTCTGGTGAGGGACCTGCTCGAGTTCCTGACCCGCGCCCTGGTCGAGGAGCCGGGCGCCGTCGAGGTCGACGAGTTCGACGAGGACGGCGATCTCGTCTACGAGATCAGCGTCGCCGACGACGACCTCGGCCGCGTGATCGGCAAGGGCGGCAGGGTCGCGAACGCGCTGCGAACGGTGGCCAAGGCGGCGGCCGTGAAGCAGGAGCGCCGCGTCATCGTCGACATCCTCGATTGAAGCTCGACGTCTTCACCCTCTTTCCCGAAGCCTTTGACTGGTTCCGCGCCCAGCGCCCGGTTCGCAACGCGGTCGAGGCCGGCAGCGAGCTGCGGGTGCTCAACTACCGCGACTCGACCCCGCTCGGCGCCGGCCAGGTCGACGACGCTCCCTACGGGGGCGGGGCGGGCATGGTGCTGCGCGTCGATGTAGTCGACGCGGCCCTCGACGCCGCCTACGGCGACGGCATCCGGCCGCGGGTGATCGTGCTCGGCCCGGCCGGGCGGCTGCTCGACGACGCCTTGGCTCGCGAGCTGGCCGACGAGCCGAAGATCGCGCTGCTCTGCGGACGCTACGAGGGCTTCGACCAGCGGGTCCACGACCACCTCGCCGACGACGAGGTCTCGATCGGTCGCTACGTGCTCGCCGGCGGCGAGCTGGCGGCGATGATCGTCGCGGACGCGGTGATCCGCAAGCTGCCCGGGGCGCTTGGCTCGGCCGAGAGCGCGATCGAGGAATCGTTCAGCGAGGTGCTCGAGAAGGGGCCCGAATACCCGCACTACACCCGGCCGGCCGTCTATCGCGGCTGGGAGGTTCCCGATGTGCTCGTCTCCGGCGATCATGAGCGGGTGCGCGAATGGCGCCTGCAGCGCAGCAGGGAGCGGGCCGAGTCGCTGCGCGGCGCCTCCGGCCCCGGCTGACTCGCTAGGATTGCCGCCACGCGCGTGCGGCCACGCGCGTTTTCTACGCCCCCGCCCGTCCTCGCCTCTTCGTGCGAACCCTCCCATGAGCAGCATCATCGACAGCATCGAGCGCAGCCAGCTGAAGGCAAACCTGCCCACATTCGGGGCCGGGGACCGTGTTCGCGTTCACTTCCAGGTGATCGAGGGCACTCGGAAGCGCACCCAGGTCTTCGAGGGTGTGGTGCTGAAGCGGCAGGGAAGCGGATCGCGCGAGACCTTCACCGTGCGCAAGCAGTCCTTCGGGGTCGGCGTCGAGCGAACCTTTCCCCTGCACTCAGCCAAGATCGAGCGCCTCGAGGTGGCGGCGCGCGGCGACGTTCGGCGGGCGAAGCTCTACTACCTGCGCGGTCGGGTTGGCAAGCGCGCGCGCGTCTCGGAGCGCCGCTGGGGAATCGACGAGGAGGTATTCGCGACCGCTCCGGAGGAGGTCGAGGCGGTCGACTCCGAGGGCGTGGCCCAGAGCGAGGCCGAGGTCGTCGAGGCTCCCGAGGATGAAGCCGAGCAAGATGCGGGAGTTGCCGAGGAAACGCAGCAGCCAGAGGTCGGGCAGTCCGATGATGCCGGAACCGAGGAGCAGCCGCCCGCAGAGGACGAAGCCGAGCCAGAAGGGCCAACAGAGCCAGACGAGGCAGGGGAGAGTGAGGAGCCCGAGCAGCTCGAGGGCGAGAAGGACGAGTCCTGAACCCCTCGATTAGCAAGCCGTCCTCGGCACGCGGCGGCCTCGTCGAGCTGGTCGTGATCGTCGCCCTGGCGCTGGGGCTGGCGCTGGGGATCCAGGCCTTCCTGATCAAGCCGTACCAGATCCCCTCCGGCTCGATGGAGCCGACCCTCGACATCGGCCAGCGGGTGCTGGTCAACCGCTTCATCTACCACTTCAGCTCGCCGAAGATCGGCGACATCGTCGTCTTCCATCCCCCGAAGGGCGCCGACAATGACCAGTGCGGAGCCCCGAAGCCGCCCGATTCACCCTGCCCGAAGGAAACGCCGCAACGCTCGGATCAGAACTTCATCAAGCGGATCGTCGCCGGACCCGGAGATCGGCTCAGCGTCGTGGGGGGCCACCCGGTGGTAAACGGGGTGGTCAAGCGCGACGAGCCATTCATCAATCCATGCCCGACCTGCACGTTGCGAAAACCGATCACGATTCCACCCGGGCATTACTTCATGATGGGCGACAATCGTGGGTCAAGCGACGACAGCCGGATCTGGGGACCGGTCCCGCAATCCTGGTTCATCGGCAAGGCCTTCGCCACCTATTGGCCCCCGGACCGGATCGGCCTCCTCTAGCTCCCGGCCCGCCAAGGCGGCCAAGCCCGGAAAGCTTCACAGGCGCCGCCTGCGCCGCACCCAGCGCCTCTTCAGCTTCGACCGCAGCCTCGGCACCGAGCTGGTCGCGGGCTGCGACGAGGCCGGACGGGGGTCGCTCGCCGGCCCGCTGGTCGCGGCCGCGGTGCTGATCGACTACCGCAGCCTCAGCCTCTCCGACCGGCGGGCGCTGGGCGGGCTGCACGACTCCAAGCAGATGAGCGCCGAGGATCGCGAGCGGCTCTACCCCTGCGTGTTGCGGGCCGCGGCTCGGGTCAGCGTCGTGGTGCGCTGCGTGCGGGGCATCGACGGGCGCGGCCTGCACAACACCAACATCGAAGCCCTCGCCAGCTCGCTCGAGAAAGTTGCCCGGAAGGGCGCGACTTGCCTGGTCGACGGCTTCCGGCTGCCCCCGTGCAAGGTCGAGCACCGGCAGGTCGTCGACGGCGATGCGACCAGCGCCGCGATCGCGGCCGCCTCGGTGATCGCGAAGGTCAGCCGCGACCGCTACATGCACGGGGCGGGGGCAGACTATCCCGGCTGGGGATTCGACGAGAACGTCGGCTACTCGACCCCCGAGCACCGGGCGGCGATCGCCCGCAACGGCATCTCGGCGCTGCATCGCCGCTCCTTCGCCTCGGTCGCCTACCGGCAGCTGGCGTTGGACGGCGCCCTGCCGCCGGAAATGATTTCGCCGCCTGACATGCCCCTGGCGGCGCCCAATGGGCACCGCCCCAACTCAAAACGCGTCGCGAACGTGCTCGACGTCGAGGAGGTTGCCGCCGCGATCGAAGAGGACGCCGACGGCGTCGAAGCGGATCAGCCGGTGGGGCGGGACGCGGCACTCGCCGGCGAGCCAGGCGCGGGCGAGGGTGCGCAGGCGGCGCTGCTTGGTGGGCCCGACGGCGAGGACCGGGCGCGCCGGGCCGCCTGAGGCGCCCGAGCGCCCCGCCTTCACCTCGACGAAGACGAGCGCGTCGCGGTCGAGGCCGACCAGGTCGAGCTCGCCGAAGCGGGTGCGCGCGTTTCGGGCGAGAATCCGCCAGCCCTCGAGTTGCAGCTGCTCGGCGACGGTCTGCTCGGCGAGGCTTCCGAGTCGCTGGCGAGCGAGGGTCACCCGGGCGAGGCTAGGCACCTTTGTCGCGCCGATTGCGCGCACACAGCGCCGAAATCGCGAACGATCCCTCCCGACTCGCCGATCGCGGGCGTCCAGGCCGCAGCCCAATGCTTCCCTAGCGCCAAGAGCGCTCCACCGACCTGACGATATCCGCGATCCCGTTCCAGATCGCCTTCGTCTCAGAGCGCACTGACTCGTTCCGGAGTCGCGACGACCGCAGGAACGGTGGCGCTTATCGCGCGTTGGGGGAGCGCTGTCGGCGCACGGCCTGCTCAGTTCGAGCCAGTGAGCTCGGCTCGCAGCTCGTCCGCGTAGGCCAACGGATCATCGAAGCAGCGCCGCGGGAGCACACCTTGGTAACGGATCGCCTCCGCAACGGTCGACCAGCCGGCACGCTCGGCGAGCTCGTAGCTTCGAATCGCCTTCTCGATCCGCTCTTCGGTGTTCCCGAAGTCGCGGAACAGCATCATCGAGGCGCGCGGGAAGTACGCGAAACGGACCAGCGGGCGCAGGACCAGCTTGGTTAGCACTGGGCAGTCGAACTTCGACACCTCCTCGCGCACCTTTGGACCGACGGTGCGCTCCTGCTCGAACAGCAGTGCCTTCTCGAACACGTCGCCGCGCTCTGCCGCCGGCAGCTTTCGGCCGGCGCGGCGTGCGTGGTGTACGCGGCGCAGGGCCTCGAGCAGTTCAGGCGGCAGCAGCCCGTCGGCGCCTTCGGTCTCGCCAAAGCGCTTGGCGAAGTGGTAATTCGTGTAGGTGTCCACGAAAACGGAGCGGTTCGCCTGCTTGAAACCCTGCGAGAACTCGAACAGCATGTAGCTGCGGCGGGCCCGCTCCTCGCGGTCGTAGAAGTAGCGGTAGGCGATCATGCGGCTGACCGCCCCACGGCGCTCGTAGAAGCCGTACGCCCACAGCGCTCCGTGTAGTGCCACCTCGGGGAAGGCGTGGTTGCCTCCCGAGTCGACGAAGATCGAGTGCAGAATCGCGACCCGCTGGGGCATGTCGCCCGGTCCCCCCGCGAGGCGGACCGCGTCCTCGCGGATCCGCTCGTACCCGGCGCGGGGTGTGACGACCTCTCCCATGGCTTGATTATCGAGCCCCGTTGCTCGGGACGGTCTTGGGATGCGCAAGAAGCGTATCCGGCTTCGCGCGAAGCGGAGGAGCCCGCACGCGAAGGCTGGGCGCGCTTTCGACAGGCGCGGGCAGGCGGGTCTGCGGCACCATCGGCGCACCGCTTATGCTTGCGCTCTCGGATGCAGGCCTTAAGGAGGAGGTCCGCCATGGCGGAAAAGCTTCGCTCTTGCCTAACGTACGGCGCTCGATGCGAAGACCAGCTGCAGGCCGCTGACGCCGGACGCCCCCGTCGCGCAGGTGATCGGGTCGGGCGGCCACCACTCAGGCGGCGTGACCGGCAGCGACCCGAACCAGCTGACCGACGTCGTGATCGACCAGATCCAGCCCAGCGGTGAGAACTCCATCCCCGGGAACGTCACCGTGAGCGCCTTCGAGGAGGAGCCGACGGCACAGAGCTGGTCGGTAACCGCGTCCGCGATTTGCGCGAACGTCTCGTAGCCGATCATGTCCGGCGCGACCGCGGCCAGCGCGCCGCAGCGCGAGCGCTGCGCGCGGAGCGTGACGATTCCCTGACAGCGTGCGCGCCACGCTTCGCCGTTGCCGGCCTAGCGTCGGCCTGGTGCTGGCGGCGGCGCGCACTTTCACGATCGACGGCGTCTGCGCCCGCGAGGTGCGGGTGGAGGTCGACGTCCACCGCGGCCTGCCGGCCTTCTCGATCGTCGGGCTGCCCGATGCGGCGGTGCGCGAGTCGCGCGAGCGGGTGCGCGCGGCGCTGGTCAACCGCGGCTTCGAGTTCCCGCTGCGCCGGATCACCGTCAACCTCGCCCCAGCCGACCTGCCGAAGGCGGGGCCGGGAATCGACCTCGCGACAGCGGCCGCGCTGCTTGCCGCTTGTGATCAGCTCACCGGGCTCGACGAGCGCTGTGCGTTGGCGGGCGAGCTGGCCCTGGACGGATCGGTGCGCCCGATCGCCGGCGTCCTGGCGATGGCGGAGGCCGCGCGGGCCGCTGGGGTTGAGAGGGTGGTTGTCGCGGCGGCGAACGGCGCCGAGGCCGCCCTCGTCGAGGGGCTCGAGGTGGTTGCGATCGAACGGCTCGACCAGCTGCAGGCGGCGCTTGCCGGGGATCTCGCATCGCACCCCCGGACGCCGCTGCGGCTGCGGCGCGGGCCCGAGCCCGACATCGGGGATCTTCGCGGGCAGCCCGGGCTGCGAAGGGCACTCGAAGTCGCCGCCGCCGGCGGGCACAACCTGCTTCTGGTCGGCCCTCCCGGAGCCGGAAAGTCGCTGGCGGCACGGCGGCTCCCGTCTCTGCTGCCCCCGCTGGGCCCACAGGAGGCGCTGGAGGTGGCCCGGATCGCAAGCGTCGCCGGTTGGCTCTGCGACGGACCCTCGATATCGCGGCCTTTCCGGGCCCCGCATCACTCGGTTTCGCCGGCGGGGCTGATCGGCGGGGGAAACCCGCCGCGCGCCGGCGAGGTCACGCTCGCGCACCGCGGCGTGCTGTTCCTCGACGAGCTGGGCGAGTTCGCCCGCTCGGCGCTCGAAGCGCTACGGGTGCCGCTCGAGGACCGCCGCGTGACGATCACGCGCGCTGGCCGTTCGGTCGAGCTTCCCTGCCACTTCCTGCTGGTCGCCGCCGCGAATCCTTGTCCCTGCGGTCGTGGACCCGACGAGGACGCCTGCCGCTGCACCCCGGTCTCGGTCCGCCGCTACGAGGCGAAGCTGACCGGCGCCCTGGCCGACCGGATCGACATCTGGTGCGGGGTCGGGCAGCCGAGTGCCGAGGCGATGGCGAAGGCGGGAAGCGAGTCGTCGTCCACAGTGCGCGAGCGGGTCGTCGCAGCCCGCCGCAGCGCCGAGCGGCGGGTTGGACTGGGGCGCAGCAACTGCGACCTGGGGCCCGCCGAGTCACTTGCCCTCGAGGTCGACCCCGAGGCACGCGAGCTCCTGCGCAAGACCCACACGCAGCTCGGGCTCAGCGGCCGTGGCCACGACCGGGTCCTGCGGGTCGCCCGAACGATCGCTGACCTCGCGGGCACGCGGTCAATCGACCGGGCCGCGATGGAGGGAGCCCTGGCGCTGAGGCGGCCGGTGTGAGCGCGGCAGCCGAGCCCCGAGCTTGCGAGCGCTGCCTGCGCCGCCAGCACCTGGTCGGACTGCTGGCCCCGTTCATCGAGGCGGTGGCGACGCGCGAGCCGAGCTGGCGCTCCCCGCAGCTGCTCGCCCTCGACGACGAGTCGCTGGCCAAGGCGGTGGCGGGTCGCAAGGCCGAGCGGATGCTGGGAGAGGCGTCGGCGGCCGACTACGAGGACCTCTGCGAGCGGGTGCGCGAGGCGGGGTGCTGGTCGCTCTGCCGCCACCGGCCCGAGTACCCGGCCCAGCTCCTCGACCTCGGCGACGCCCCGCCGGCGCTGGTCTGCCGCGGCGATTCGGGCCACCTGGAGCGCCTCGCTCTCGAAGCCACGGTGACGGTGGTCGGGGCGCGGCGCTCCAGTGCCTACGGGCGCGAGGTCGCGGCGGGCCTCGGCGGCGCACTTGCGAGCGCTGGCATGAGCGTGGTCAGTGGGCTGGCCTGGGGCATCGACGGCGCGGCTCATCGCGGCGCGATCGAAGCTGGCCTCACCGTCGCGGTGCTGGGCTGCGGCGCCGACGTCGCCTACCCGCGGCACCACGCGAGGCTCTACGAGCAGGTCTGCGAGCGCGGACTGGTCGTCTCCGAGCTGCCTCCTGGCAGCGGCGCCTGGCGCTGGGCGTTCCCGGCCCGCAACCGGATCATGGCGGCGCTGGCGGCGATCACGATCGTGATCGAGGCAGCGGGGCGGTCCGGCTCGCTGATCACCGCCGAGCTCGCCTCCGACCTCGGTCGCGACGTCGGCGCCGTGCCGGGCCCAGTCGGGGCGCGGATGTCGGCGGGGACCAACCAGCTGATCAGCGACGGGGCGCACCTCGTCCGTGACGCGACCGACGTCCTCGACGCGCTGATCGGCCCCGGTGCCGCGCGACCGGCGCTCGCCGGCCCGGCTCTCGACCCGGAGCTCGGCGCGATCCTCGACCAGGTCGAGGCCGGCAATGGCGACTGCGACTCGATCTCCCTGGCTCTCGGTTGCGGCGCCGAGGAGACGATGGCGAGGCTGGCGAGGCTGGAGCTGCTCGGCTATCTGAACCGCTCCTTTGCCGGCGGCTACTCACGCACAGCCCTGCCGCGTCCGCAGGCGGCCGCCGATTCGCTCGTCTAGCCTGAGGCGATGAGCGCTGAGCCCGTCCCGACCGCCCTGACGATCGCCACAACCGACTCCGGAGGCGGCGCCGGGACGGCAGCCGACCTGAAGGCTTTTGCCGCCTGCGGCGTGCACGGGACCCTCGCCGTCGTCGCGCTGACGGCCCAGAACACCGCCGGCGTCAGCCGCATCGAGACGATCCCACCGCCGATGATCGTCGAGCAGGTGCGGATGGTGGTCGACGACATCGGCGTCGACGCCGTCAAGGTCGGGATGCTGGCCGACGCGCCGACGGTCGCGGCGGCGGTCGAGGCGCTGGGCCTGGTCGGCGCCGCGCCGGTCGTGATCGACCCGGTGCTGGTCGCCGAGAGCGGCGCCCTGCTGCTCGATGCGGACGGCCGCGCCGCCCTGATCGAGGCGGCGCTGCCGCTGGCCACCGTCGCGACCCCGAACCTGGCTGAGGCGCGGGAGCTGTCGGGGCTCGGCGAGGACGCGACCCAGGAGGAGCTCGCCCGCGCCGTGCACTCGCTCGGGCCCACGGTGGTCGTCACCGGCGGCCACAGCGCCGAGGCCGTCGACCTCTTCTTCGACGGGGATGAAGCGGTGTCGATCAGCGGACCGCGTCACCCCGACGGCGCTTCGCACGGCTCCGGGTGCACCCACTCCGCGGCCCTCGCCGCCCATCTGGCCCTCGGCTTCTCGCCTCTGGAAGCGGCCCACCGAGCCAGGGAGGTCGCCTCCGCAGCAGTCGCCGCCGGGCTGCGGGGAATCGGCGCCGGCGCCGGCCCCGTCGACGCGCTCGACGTCCGTGCGCGAGCGCAACGCCCCGCCGCGGCCACCCGTGGCAGCGGAGCGGCATAATCCCTCCATGAGGTTCGTCCGCATGAAGCCCGGGCACGGCGACGTCCTGCTCGCGGAGGGAGACGTCGAGGTCAGCGAGGACGAGGAGCGCCTGATCGAGGAGTTCCGGCGCCAGCTCGACGAGGGCATGTGGGCCGCGGTCCCCGGCCCTGCGGGCAGCGGGCGCCGCGAGGCGACGATGGTGCGCGAGTTCGCCGACGTCCCCCGCGACGCCGAGCGGGTGATCTTCTTCCCGAAGGCCGCCGGGGGCTAGGTGGCCGTCCCTATGGGGCACTAGCAAATGACTCTCGCCGCGGTTGCGCTGCTGCTCGCGCTGGCGCTGCTCGGCACGCTTGCCTTCGGCCCCGATCTGCGGCGGACGCGGCGGCGGCGACGGGCCGCGCAGCGGCGGGCCAGAAGGCCCGCATACGACCCGGGGCGCGAGCGCCGCGCGGAGCGCAAGGCGCGTGAGCTGCTGCGCTCGGTAGTCGGCGCCGAGCTCTACGCGATGTATCGAGACCTCGGCTTCATCGCCGTCGACGGCGGCGGCGACGCCGCGCAGCGGCTACGGCTACCTGATCTATCCGCACCGGCCGATCGTCGCCTACGAGAGCCGCAGCGGGGAGCTGCTGAACGAGTACTGCGTCGTCTTCCCGGACCTCAGCTTGCCGGGCGCCGAGGAGCGGCTTCCTGACTCCGACGACGTGCTGGCCAAGTGGATGGCGCTGAGTGGCGACGAGCGGCGGCTGATCGCCGACGCCAACATGCACGCGCCCGGAAAGCAGCTCGACCCCAGGCAGGTCGGTCGCGACCTGCTGCGGCTCGGGGAATGGCAGGGCCGCCAGCGGGCCGAGGCGGTGGGCGCGTGACCGACGGAGAGGCCAAGACCGCGGCTCCGCGGCCGCGCTCCAGCGTCGTCTTCGACGGCCCCGATCGCGCCCACGCGCGCGCCTACATGAAGGGCATCGGCTTCGACGACGAGGCGCTCAGCAAACCGACGATCGGGGTCGCCAACACCTGGATCGAGGCGATGCCGTGCAACTTCCACCTCCGCGGGCTCGCGTCCCACATCAAGGACGGCGTGCGAGTGGCGGGGGGGACGCCGATGGAGTTCAACACCGTCGCGATCTCGGACGGCATCACGATGGGCACTCAGGGGATGAAGACCTCGCTGGTCAGCCGCGAGGTGATCGCCGACTCGATCGAGCTGACCGCGCGCGGCTACCAGTTCGACGCCCTGGTCGCGCTCTCGGCCTGCGACAAGACGATTCCCGGCTGCGTGATGGCTCTGATCCGGCTCGACGTGCCGGCCGCGATGCTCTACGGCGGCTCGATCGTCCCCGGTCGCTGGCAGGGACGCGACGTGACGATCGGAGACGTCTTCGAGGCGATTGGCGCCCATGCGGCAGGCGAGATCAGCGACGAGGAGCTGCGCGAGATCGAGGATGTCGCCAGCCCCGGCGCAGGCGCCTGCGGCGGGATGTTCACCGCCAACACGATGGCCTGCGCCTTCGAGGCGATGGGGATCAGCCCGGGCGGCTCCTCGATGGTTCCGGCGGAGGACGCGAGCAAGGAGCAGGTCGCCGAGCAGATCGGCGAGCTGGTCATGCGGGTGCTCTCCGAGGACCTGCGCCCGAGCCGCATCGTCACCCGCGAGTCGCTCGAGAACGCGATCGCCTGCGCCTGCGCTTCGGGTGGCTCGACCAACGTGGTCCTGCATGGGCTGGCGGTCGCACGCGAAGCGGGGGTGGAGCTTGAGATCGACGATTTCGAGCAGATCTCGCGCCGCACCCCGCTGCTCGCCGACCTGAAGCCCGCCGGGCGCTTCGTCGCCACCGACCTCTACGCCGCCGGGGGGGTCCCGCTGATCCTGCAACGACTCGACGCGGCAGGGCTGCTGCACCGCGACGCGATCACGGTCACCGGGCAGACGATCGGCGAGATCGCTGACGCCGCCTCCGAGACGGAGGGCCAGGAGGTCGTGCGCCCGCTCTCGGACCCACTGAAGCCCGAGGGCGGGCTGGCCATCCTGCGCGGCAACCTCGCCCCCGACGGGGCGGTTGTAAAGCTGGCCGGCACCGAGCGCCACGGGCAGAGCGGCCCGGCCCGGGTCTTCGAGTCCGAGGAGGATTGCTTCCGGGCGGTCAAGGAGCAGCGCATCGAGCCCGGCGACGTGATCGTGATTCGCAACGAAGGACCCTCCGGCGGCCCGGGCATGCGCGAGATGCTCCAGGTGACCGCGGCGATCGTCGGCGAGGGGCTGGGCGAGGAGGTCGCGTTGCTCACCGACGGGCGCTTCTCCGGCGCGACCCGCGGCCTGATGATCGGACATGTCGCTCCCGAGGCGGCGAAGGGCGGCCCGATCGCGGCGCTGCGCGAAGGTGATCAGGTGACGATCGACGTCGATGCCCGCCGGATCGACGTCGAGCTCAGCGACGAGAAGATCGCCGAGCGAGTCGGCGGCTATGAGTCACCGCCGCCGCTTTACCGCGCCGGGGTGATGGCCAAGTACGCCGCCAGCGTCGGCTCCGCGGCGCAGGGCGCGGTCACTTCCTAGCGCCCCTGCGGCTTCCTCAGGCCAGCTCGTAGGCCGCGGGGTCGATGCGCGAGGCGCGCTTGTCGTAAGTCGACCACAGCCAGGGCCACTGGCTCGGGTTGTTGCCATGCTCGTCGACGTACCAGCTCGTGCAGCCGGTGTGCCAGACCGACCCGTCGAGCGCCTCGCGAAGCTCGCGGTCGAAGCTCACCGCCGCTTCCTCGCGCAGCTCGATCGTCTTCGCCCTCGCCCGCTCGATTTCGCGCAAGGCCGCCACGACGTGCTTCGCACCGGCCTCGACCGTGTAGATCACCGAACCCGCGCCGCCGTTGGTGTTCGGCCCGTAGAGCATGAAGAGGTTCGGGAACCCGGGCACGGTGATCCCCAGGTAGGCCTTCGCGACTCCGGCCCATGCCTCGGCGAGGGTGCGCCCGCGGCGCCCGACGATCTCCATCGGCGCGACGAAGGCGTGCGACGCGAAGCCGGTGCCGAGGACGATCGCGTCGGCCGGCCGCTCGACCCCGTCGGCCGTGCGAACGCCGTGCGAGGTCACGGCCTCGATTCGATCCGTCACCAGCTCGACGTTGGGCCGGGTGAGGGTCGGGTACCAATCGTCGGTGAGCATGATCCGCTTGCATCCGAGCTCGTCGGTCGGGGTCACCTTGCGGCGCAGCTCGGGGTCGTCGATCGCCTTCGTGATCTGGCGGCGCGCCGGGATGCGAAACAGCCGCAGGATCCAGCGATGCCGGGTCATGCCCGCGGTGGCGAGCTCCTGGAAGGCGAAGATGCTCGCGCGGTCGAGGCGCTGCAGGATCGGCAGGCGCTTGAAGAGGCACTTGGTGCGCGGCTTGTACTCGAAGTCCATCTTCGGGAGCGTCCAGCCGGCCGAGCGCTGATAGACGGTCAGCTCCGCGACCTCGGGGGCGATCGCGGGCACGACCTGAATTGAGCTGCATCCGGTGCCGATCACGGCGATCCGCTTGCCGGCGAGATCGACGTCGTGGCGCCAGTGCGCGGTGTGGAAGCTGGGACCCTCGAACACCTCAAGGCCCGGGATCGGCGGCACGCGGGGGACCGATAGCTGTCCGCAGGCCGCCACGACTACGTCGGCTTGATGCGTTCCCGCGCTGGTGCTCAGAGTCCAGCGGCCGCGGCCCTCGTCGAAGGTCGCTCGCTCTACTTCGGTACCGAGCCGAACCCGATCGAGGACGCCGTATCGGCGCGCTGTGTCCTCCATGTAGGCCCGGATCTCGTGACCCGGCGAGTAGCGGCGCGACCAATTGGGGTTCGGTGCGAACGAAAGCTCGTAGAGGTGGGAGGGGATGTCGCAGGCGATGCCCGGATAGGTGTTGGCGTTCCAGACGCCGCCGATTCGCTCGCCGCGCTCGAAGACGGTCACGTCCTCGTAGCCCTCCCGCCGCAGCATGATCGCCGCCGCGATCCCTCCGAAGCCGCCCCCGACGATCGCCACCGACGGCCTGTCGTGCGGCTGGACTTGGTCTGTGACTGAGCTCTCTGCGGCTGTCAAGGGGGTTCGACGATACCCGGGCCGCTTGCACAAGGGGATTTTTCGATACGTCGACCATCGCGGCGCTACGATCGACGTCGTGGAGCCTGTGGCGTCCGCCAACGAAGAGGCGATCGAGGCCTGGAACGGCGTCCTGTTCGATCGCTTTGCCAAGTACCGCCATGTCGTCGCCGCCGGGCTTGCCGTCTTCGGGGAGGAGGCATTGCGCACCGATCCTCCTCTTGCCGGCCACAGCGTCCTCGACATCGGCTGTGGATTCGGCGACAGCACCGTGCGTCTCGGCGAGATCGTCGGCCCGCAGGGCCAGGCGCTTGGAATCGACGCGGCCGAGCGATTCATCGAGGTCGCCCGCGAGGAGGCCGAGGAGGTTGGGGCCCAGAACGTCGAGTTCGAGGCCATGGACCTCGAGGTTGCCGAGTTCGATCGCCGCTTCGATTACGCCTTCGCCCGCATGGGGACGATGTTCTTCGGCAACCCCGTCGCCGCCCTGCGCAACGTGAGGCTGGCGATGGAGCCCGGGGGCAAGCTCTGCAACGTCGTCTGGCGCCAGAAGATCGACAACGAGTGGCTCTACCGGGCCGAGCAGGTTGTCGAGCGGTTCGTCGAGGAGGACCCAGAATCCGAGGAGCCGACCTGCGGGCCGGGGCCGTTCTCGATGGCAAACGCCGACACGACCAGCGGCATCATGCTCAGCGCCGGCTTCGAGCAGGTGACGCTGCGGCGCTGCGACCTGCCCTACCGGATGGGCACCGATCTCGACGAGGCGATCGACGTCGTCAAGGCGATCGGGCCGGCCGGAGAGGTGCTGCGGCTGGCGGGAGATGACGCCAAGCGCCTCGAGCTGGAGATCGACGCGGCGCTGCGCGAAGACCTCGTCGAGTTCGTCTCCGACGACGGGTCGGTTTGGGGCAACATGTCGAGCTGGATCGTCACCGCGCGGGTCCCGGCCGCTTGAGCCGGCCCGGCTCAGGCGCCCCCGGCGAGGAAGCGGTCAAGCAGCCGGTTGAAGCGCAGCGGGTGCTCTGCCTGCGGCAGGTGTCCGCAGCGCTCGAATATCTCCAGCTCGGCATGGGGGATCAGGCGTGCGTACTCGAAGGCGTCGTCGGGCGGCACCACGTAGTCGTTCTGGCCCCAGACGATCAGGGTCGGGATCTCGATGTCGCCGAGGTGGTCGAGGATGTCGTAACCGGGCAGCGCACGGATCGCGGCGACCAGGCCAGGAGAGTTGATGCCGGGGTGGGTGATCTCCAAGATCAGCTCCGGCGGCAGCTCGTTGGGCTTGTAGAAGAGGCTGCGGAAGACCCGGTGCCGCAGCCCGGGCCGGCGCAGGGCCCGCTCGTGATGGCGGAGCGCCAGCGGGGCCGCCGCGCGGGCCATCCGCCCGAACGTCTCCGCCGGCGCCCGGTATGCGCGGGCGTGCGAGATGCCCGCGGCCGACACTAGGACCAGCTTCCGCACCGTAGCCGGCTCCTTGACCGTCAACTCGGCGCAGATGAAGCCGCCCATCGAGTTGCCGACCAGCGTCGCGGGTCCCGTCTCGAGCTCTTCAAGGAAGGAATTTAGGAGCTGGCCGTAGGCCTCCATCGTGACCTCCCAGCCCGGCATCGGGCTCTCGCCGAACCCGGGCAGGTCCGGCGCGATGACCCGGTGGCTGCGCGCGAAGTGCGGGATGTTCTCGAGCCAGTTCTGCCAGCAGCCCCCGAGGCCGTGGACGAAGATGACCGGCGCACCCTCGCCGAGCTCGACGTAGTTGACCTCGGTGCGCGCCGGGTCGACCCGGCTGCCCGGATGCGGCTCGAGGGCGGAGGTGTCGACATCGACCCGTCGCAGCTGCGCCCGCCAGTCGATCCGCATCCAGTCGGGATCCGTGTCCCCGTAGGGGTCCGGCCCGTCGGCTGGGGACGGCTCCGGAGCCCGCTGCCACGGGGTTCCCGTGACCCAGAAGCGCCGCCGGCTCTCGGCGCTCACGCGTAGCCCATCCGCTCCAGGGTCGGGATCTCGCGGATCTGCGGCGGCTGCAGATGGTCCCAGAGGATCCCCCGCGGTCGCTCGTACTGGCGCTCGACCTCGATCGCCGCCCGCGGGGTGGCGACGAGGTCGACCGGCAGGTCGTGCGCGGTCATCATCAGATGCTCGCGGACGATCTGGATCGGGTGCACGGTGGTCGCGACAGTCGTGTGCTCGTCGATTCGGCCCGCGTCGATCAGGATCCCGTACTCGAGATCTGAGTGGCCGCCCCCCTTGCCGACCCGGGCGCCGCTCAGGTTCACCGCCACCGAGCCGCAGAGGACCAGGTCGACCTCGGGCAGCTCGTCGAGGGCGACGACCCGTCCGTGCCGCATCGCCCCCTTGATCGTCGCGGCGTCGCGCAGCGCCTGCTTTGAGAGCCGCTTCGGGTCAAGCACCCGAAAGGGGTGGACGTCGCGCAGCCGCGGCACCGCGATGATCAGGGTCTTTCCCTCCTCCAGTGCCGCGCGGCGGGCGTGGGTCTGGGGCGAGTCGGGATTCGCCTTGATGACCCGGGCCCGCTTCCAGAGCCGGTGCGTGGCGAGGCGCTCGGCGGCGAGCTTGGCGCCGGCGAAGTTGGGGATCCGGCTCTCGGCGCCGGGAAAGCGGGAAACGCCCTCGCGATCCATCGCCTTCCAGATCTCCTGCCGGACCTTGTCCTTGGAGCGCACGGGCCCGAAACATATCGGCGCCCCTCGGCCTCCCGGCGCCCACCGTTAAGGTCCTCGCTCTGTTCGACGCTCAGCAGATCGAGTTGCACGGGCACCGGATGATCTACCGCAGCGCCGGCAGCGGTCCAGCGGTGGTGCTCGTCCACGGAATGGTCAACTCGTCGCGGCACTGGGAGTCCGTCGCCACGCGCCTCGCCGACGAGTACCGGGTGATCGCGCCAGACCTGATTGGCCACGGCGACTCGGCCGCGGTGCGCGGCGACTACTCGCTGGGCGCCCATGCTGCCAGCATCCGCGACCTGCTCGCGGCGATCGGAGTCGACCGCGCGACCCTCGTCGGCCACTCGCTGGGCGGGGGCGTGGCGATGCAGTTCTTCTACCAGTTCCCCCAGCGCACAGAGCGCCTGGTCCTCGTCTCCAGCGGTGGGCTTGGGCACGAGGTGAGCCCGCTCTTGCGGATCGCGGCGCTGCCGGGCGTCGGGGCGCTTCTCCCGATCGCCGCCCACCCGCGCCTGCTGGCAGCCCTGGCTGAGGCTGGGAAGCGGCTGCGACGCCGCGGCGTCGAGCAGGCCCTCTACATCCAGGCGGTTGCTCGTGCGCTCGCGCCACTGCAGCGACGCGACGCGCGCAAGGCCTTCCTGCAGACGCTCCGGTCGGTGATCGACGCGCGCGGCCAGCGGGTCAGCGCCAGCGACCGCCTGTACCTCTTGCGCTCATTCCCGACCCTGATCGTGTGGGGAGAGCGTGACCAGACGATTCCGTTGGAGCACGGGCGCCGCGCGCACGAGGAGGCTCCCGGCAGCCGCTTCGAGACGCTCCCGAAGGCGGCCCATTTCCCGCACCTCGAGGATCCCGAGGGGCTGGCCGAGTCGATCTCCGGCTTCCTCGCCAGCAGCGAGCCGGCGCAGATCGACGACGCCGACTGGGGGCGCATCATCACCTCGCGTTGGGCTGCGCTTCGGTCGAGCACGAACACCCCAGCGCGCTAGTTTTTGCCTGTGGCCCCGGACCGCACTTCCCTGGCGACCCCGCAAGCAGAAGGCGAGCCGGCGGCCGAGCGCCTGCCGGAGCCCCGCGACCGCGAGCTGCTGCCCGCGATCGAGCCCGAGCGGCGCATCGACGACTGGGGGCGCTCCGAGCGTGTCGAGGGGTTCTTCGACCGCACCGTGGTCGAGTTCTTCTATCGGTATTGGTTTCGGGCCGAGGTCGAGGGAGTCGAGAACGTACCCTCCTCCGGCGGCGCGCTGCTGGTCTCCAACCACTCCGGCGCGCTGCCGCCCGATGCGGCGACGATCGCGCGGGCGATCCGGGAGGAGCACCCCAACCCGCGGCCGCTGAACATCACCGTCGAGCACTTCTTCAAGGGCTATCCGCTCTTCTCGATGCTGATCCCGAAGATCGGCTGCGTGCCGGCGCACCCGGCCAACGTGCAGCGGCTGCTCCACGACGAGGAACAGCTGGTGCTCGTCTTCCCCGAGGGACGCAAGGGGACCGAGAAGCCATTTCACCAGCGCTACCGGCTGCGCCGCTTCGGGCGCGGCGGCTTCGTGACCGCGGCGATGCGGGCGGGCGCGAAGCTGGTCCCGGTCTGCGTCGTCGGGGCCGAGGAGTCGGCGCCGATCTTCGCCCACGTGCGGCCGCTTCAACGACTCACCGGGCTGGCCTACTTCCCGCTCACCCCGACCTTTCCCTGGCTCGGTCCCCTGGGGATGCTCGGGTACCTGCCGGCCAAGTTCCGGATTCGCTTCCTGGAGCCGATCGATACCGCCGAGCTTGGCGCCGACCCGGAAAGCGACAAGGCGCTGGTGCAGACGCTCTCGCAGGAGGTCCGGGCGAGGATCCAGGAGAACGTCCACGAGATGGTCGCGGCGCGAAAGTCGGTCTGGTTCGGATGAGCGCCGCCGAGCCCCATCGCGCCAAGCGGGTGCTGATCACCGGCCTCTCCTCCTACTGGGGCGGGCGCTTGGCACAGGCGCTGGAGTCATTTCCGGAGATCGAGACGATCATCGGCGTCGATACCAGGGTGCCGACCCGCGAGCTCGAGCGCACCGAGTACGTCAAGGTCGGAAACCAGCATTCGCTGATCCAGCGGATCGTGCTGGCGGCGGAGATCGACACGGTGATCGACACCCGGCTGGTGGTCGACTCGGTCGCGACCTCGCGAGCCGACGCGCACGAGAACAACGTGATCGGGACGCTCAACATCCTCGCCGCCTGCACCGGCCCCGACTCGCCGGTGCGCAAGCTGGTCTTCAAGAGCTCCGCCCACTGGTACGGCTGCGAGCAGGACGACCCGGCCTTCTTCACCGAGGAGATGCCGCGCCAGCATCCGCCGCGGACCGCGATCGAGCGCGACATCGTCGAGGCCGAGGCTGCGGTCGCGGACTTCGCCGACAAGCACCGCGAAGCGACGGTGACGATCCTGCGCTGCGCCAACGTCCTCGGCCCCGACGTCGACACCTCCCATACGCGGCTCTTCTCGCTGCCGCTGGTGCCGATGATCCTCGGCTTCGACCCCCGCTACCAGTTCGTGCACGAGGACGACGTCGTGCACGCCCTCGAGCACGCAGCCCTGCACGACCTCGAGGGGATCTACAACGTCGCCGCCGACGGGGTGCTGGCGCTGACCGAGGTGATCGGATTGCTCGGCAAGCGCTACCTGCCGGTCCTGCCCCCGATCGGGACCGGCTTGGCGGTCGGGCCGCTGCGCCGGCTCGGGCTGCGGGTCCCCGATGAGATGCTCAACCAGATGCGCTTCGGGCGCGGGGTCGACAATCGCAAGCTCAAGGCGACCGGCTTCCGCTACCAGTTCACCTCCCGCGAAGCGGCGCTCAATCTCGGCGAGAGCATGCGCCTGCGTCCGGTGCTGGCCGGGGCCAGCGAGCCGTATCGCTACGAGCGCGAGGTGGAGGAGTTCCTGCGTTGGAGCCCGCACGTGCGCCGGGAGGAGCCGAGCGAGCGGCGACCCGAGGACACCGGGCTCTTCGGCGCCTCGGCGCCGGTCGAGGAGGAGGAGTCGGCGCCGGATCGTGGCTGAGCTCCCGGCGGGCTCGGCTGAATCCAAGCAATCGACCATTCGTTGGTCAGGCACTTGCATGGCCGATCGCGCAACCTGGCCGCCGATCCGTCTGCCTACACTTTGCGTAGTAGTTGACGGACCCGCCTCCGGCTGCGGGTTTCTATGCCCGAAGATGCATCCAACGCATACGGACAAGGGGGGGACGGCGATTCGCGCCCGCGCGCAGTGAACATCGCCGGGCGCCCCGTGCGGGTGCTGGTGATCGTGATCGCCGTCGCGCTGCTGGCCCTGATCGGCGGCGCGGTTGGCGTCTACGCCTACGATTCCGCCCACAAGGACCAGATCGCCGACGGCGTCAAGGTCGGTGGAGTGGATGTCAGCGGCCTCGATCGCGGCCAGGCGACACGGCGCCTGCAGAAGCGCCTCGTCGCGCCGCTGAGCCGGCCGGTCACCGTGAAGCTGGGCAGCGAGCGTTACAAGCTGGCAGCCAAAAGCCTGATGGTGCGGGCCGACGTCGATGGCATGGTCGACGCGGCGATCGACGCGAGCCAGTCCTGGGGCGTTCCCGGCCGCTTCATCCGCGAGGTCACCGGAGGCTCGGTCGATGAGACGGTGCAGCCCGAGGTCACCTACTCGCAGCAGGCGGTGCGAAACTTCGTCAAGCACGTCGCCAACCAGGTCGACCGCGATCCGCAGGACGCCTCGATCGCCGCCGCCGGCGACTCACTGAACGTCGTCCCGGCCGAGAACGGCCGCACCCTGAAGCAGGGCAAGCTGCTGAGCAGCATCGAGACGGCGCTCGACAACGGCGGACGCAACAAGCTCGTCAACGCCCACGTCGAGGTAGCGAAGCCGAAGGTCACGACGGCGCAGGTCGCCTCCAAGTACCCCGCCTACCTGACTCTCGACCGCTCGACCTTCACGCTGCGCTTCTGGAAGGACTTGAGGTTGACCAAGAGCTACACGGTCGCGGTCGGCCAGGCAGGGCTGGAGACTCCGGAAGGGCAGTACACGATCCAGAGCAAGGAGGTCGATCCGACCTGGCACGTGCCCGACTCCTCCTGGGCGGGCAGCCTGGCGGGGACCGACGTGCCCCCGGGGCCGTCGAACCCGATCAAGGCACGCTGGATGGGGATCTTCAACGGCGCCGGGATCCACGGCACCGACGAGACCTGGTCGCTCGGCTCGGCGGTCTCGCACGGCTGCGTGCGGATGTCGATCCCGGATGTGGAGGACCTCTACGACCGCGTCGACGTCGGCACTCCGATCTACATCGGCTGACGGGCGCTGCAAACCGGCGCATTTCGGCGTCCTCAGTCGGCTGTCTCGCTCACGCACGTAATTGCGGCGACTGCATCGCCTGACCAGCCTGTGCCGCGACACGATGTGTCGCGGCCTCACTCAACTGGTGCGCTCGGCTCGCCAGCCTCCCTGCGTCCACCGAACTGCTTGGTTTTCGCGCCCGTCGGTCCCTGCCTTCTGGCCAGGCTCGGTTTTCGACGTCAGTCCATCTCTCCCAGCTGCTGGCTTTTCGCGCCCGCTCGGGCGGGCGGCATGCAGGCATGGGCAGGCGTGGGAACGCTTTTGGCGAAAACCCATGCGTGACCTGGGATGAGGCGCTTCAGGCATATGACCGCGAGCTGAGCGGGCGCGGGGCGGCCGAGCGGACGCGGCGCGCCTACGGCAACGACCTGCGACAGTTCGCCGACTGGGCCACCCAGCGCGGCCTCGAAGGCCCGGCGGCGGTGCAGCATCGAGACGTGCGGCTGTTCGCTGCCCGCCTCTCGGAGTCCGGCGCCGCGGCGGCGACCGTGGCCCGCAAGCTTGCCTCGGTGCGAGGCATCTACGACCATCTCGTGCGCACCGAGCGCGTCGGCCAGAACCCGGCCGACCTGGTCGGCAGCCCGAAGCGCCCTGGCAAGCTGCCGAAGGTCCTGTCGCCGGAGCAGATCGCCGCGCTTCTGGATCGCATCCCCGCCCACACGCCGCTCGAGGTTCGCGACCGGGCGATGTTCGAGCTCACCTATTCCTGCGGGCTGCGCTGCGAGGAGGTCGTCAACCTCGAGGTCGGTTCGATCGACTTCGAGTCCGAGCAGCTGCGGGTGCGCGGCAAGGGCGGCAAGGAGAGGCTGTTGCCGGTCGGCGAGCCGGCCCAGCGTGCCCTGCAGCGCTACCTGGAGGCCGCTCGTCCCGCCTTGCTGGTCGGCGACCTCGACGAGGAGGCGCTGCTGCTCTCGCGGCGCGGACGCAGGCTCTCCTCGTCGGACGTGCGGCGGCGGTTGCGCCGCTGGGTCCGCGAGGCCGCGATCGGGGCCGGGATCTCGCCGCATTCGCTGCGCCACGCGTTCGCCACCCACCTGCTCGAAGGAGGCGCCGACCTGCGCTCGATCCAGGAGCTCCTCGGTCATGCGTCCATATCGACCACGCAGATCTACACACGCGTTGATCCCTCGCGCCTGCGCCGTCAGTACGAGCATTCACACCCCCGTTCCTGAGCGTGAGCCGCCGAAACATGACAAGAGTCTTGCCGGGCTGGGCCCCGATCTCAACCTCGGGCGGGGACGCGGCCCATACAATCCTAGGCGGCATTTGATGGAGACCGGCGTAAAAGAAGTCGAGCTTCGCGAGCTATGGCGTCGCTACAAGAACGACGGGGATTCGGCTGCTCGCGAACGCCTCGTGGTCGCCTACTCGCCGATGGTCAAGTTCGTCGCCGGCCGGCTCGGCGCCGGGCTTCCCTCGCACGTCGAGGACTCCGACCTGATCTCCTACGGGCTGATGGGGCTGATCGGAGCGATCGAGCGCTTCGAGCCCGAGCGCGGGATCAAGTTCGAGACCTTCGCGATGACCCGGATCCGCGGCTCGATCATCGACGAGCTGCGCTCGCTGGACTGGGTGCCGCGCTCGGTGCGCTCGCGCGCTCGCGAGATCGAGGTGGCCCAGCAGAAGCTCGAAAACCAGTTGCAGCGGGCCCCGACCGAGGAGGAGCTCGCCGACAAGCTCGGGGTCAGCGAGGAGGAGCTTCAGGAATCGCTGCTTGAGATCGCCAACTCCTCGGTCTACGCGCTTGACGAGCTCTGGGCGATCTCCGACTCCTCCGGCGACCAGGTTTCGCTGCTGGACACGATCTCCGACCCCTCCGCCGCCGACCCCCAGGAGGCGCTCGACTCGACCGAGGTCAAGGACCGCCTCGCGGACGCGATCGCCTCGCTGCCCGAGCGTGAGCAGCTCGTCGTCGCTCTCTACTACTACGAAGGCCTGACCTTGCGCGAGATCGGCGAGGTCCTCGGGGTCACCGAGTCACGCGTCTCGCAGCTGCACACGAAGGCGGTAATGCGGCTGAAGTCCCATTTACAGGGGGTATAGGGTTTTCGGTCGATGGCTCACAAGGCCGCCGACCGAATTCGCAACGTTGCCCTGATCGGGCATCGGGGAAGCGGCAAGACGAGCCTTCACGAGGCGATGCTCTTCGAAGCCGGCGCTGTGAACCGGCTCGGCAAGGTCTCCGACGGCTCCACCGTCTCCGACTACGAGGACGACGAGCAGGAGCGTGAGATGTCGATCGGCGCCACGCTGGCGTCGTTCGAGCACGACGGGCGCAAGATCAACCTGCTCGACACCCCGGGCGAGCCGAGCTTCGTCGCCGACGCCGCCGCCGCGCTGCGGGTCTGCGACGCGGCCGTCGTGGTCGTCAACGCGGTGATGGGAGTCGAGGTGCACACGGAGCGGCTCTGGCGCCGGGCCGACGCGGAGGGCCTTGCCCGCTTGGTCTTCGTGAACATGCTCGATCGCGAGCGCGCCGACTTCTTCCGCGCCCTCGAGTCGCTGCAGAAGGCGTTCGGCTCCCACGTCGTCGCCACCGAGATCCCGATCGGCGCCGAGCACGAGGTCAACGGCGTGATCGACCTGATCGACATGAAGGCGTTCGTCTATCAGGGCAGTGGCCGCGGGGACTGGAGCGAGGCTGAGATCCCGGATGAGCTGCGGGCGCAGGCCGAGGAGTACCGCGAAAAGCTGATGGACGAGGTGGCGGAGAACTCCGACGAGCTGATGGAGCGCTATCTGGAGGGGGAGGAGATCGACCACGCCGAGACGGTCACGGTTCTGAAAAAGGGCGTCACGAAGGGCACGATCTTCCCGGTCACCTGCGGGATCGCGACCCGCAACCTCGGCACCGACCGGCTGCTAGACGCGCTGGTCGAGGACCTGCCCTCACCGGCGATGCGCGGCGCCGTAGCCGCGAGAGGTGAGGACGACGAGGAGATCGAGCTCGAGCCCGATGAGTCCGCCGAGCTGGTCGCCTACGTCTTCAAGACCGTCGCCGACCCCTACACGGGCAGGATCAACCTGCTGCGCGTCTACAGCGGCACGCTTGAGTCCGACTCCCATGTCGTCAACGTGACCCGCTCCGAGAAGGAGCGCATCGGCCAGCTGGGAGCTCCGCTGGGCAAGGACCTGCGGAACGTCGACGAGCTCGGCGCCGGCGACATCGGGGCGATCGCGAAGCTGAAGGAGACCCGGGCCGGCGACGTGCTCGCCGGCAAGCAGCGCGACATCTCGTTCCCCGCCCTCGACCTGCCGGCCCCGGTGATGGCATTTGCTTACGAGGCGAAGGCGAAGGGAGACGAGGAGAAAGCGGCGCAGGCGATTCGCCGCCTCACCGAGGAGGACCCGACCCTCGACGTGCATCGCGACCAGCAGACCGGCGAGCAGATCATCGCCGGGCTCACCCAGGCGCACGTCGAGGTGATCGTCGATCGCATGAAGCGCCGCTTCGGCGCCGAGATCACGCTGAAGCCGCCCCGGGTGCCCTACCAGGAGTCGATCCGCAAGCCGGCCAAGGCGCACGGCCGCTACAAGAAGCAGACCGGCGGCCGCGGTCAGTTCGGCGACTGCCATATCGAGATCGCCCCGGCCGAGGCGGGCACCGGGCTGGAGTTCGTGAATGCGATCAAGGGCGGCGTGATCCCCGGCAGCTTCATCCCCGCGGTCGAGAAGGGGATTCGCGAGGCGATGCAGCACGGGACCGTCGCCGGTTATCCGGTCAAGGACGTCAGCGTGCGCCTCTACGACGGCTCGCACCACAGCGTCGACTCCTCCGAGATGGCCTTCAAGATCGCCGGCTCGATGGCCTTCAAGCAGGCGATGGCCGATGCCGGGGCGGTCCTGCTGGAGCCGATCGTCCAGATCACGATCTCCTGCCCGGAGGACGTGGTCGGCGACGTGATCGGCGACCTCAACTCGCGCCGGGGGCGCCCCCTGGGGATGGAGCCGAAGGGCTCGGTGACCGAGGTAAAGGCGGAGGTCCCGATGGCCGAGGTGCTCGACTACGCCCCCGACCTGCGCTCGATCAGCGGCGGGCGGGCCGATTACACGATGGAGTTCGAGCGCTACGAGGAAGTGCCGGCCCACCTGGCCGACAAGGTGATCGCGGCCGCCGGCGACGCCGCAGAGGTCAGGGCCTAGCGGCCGATGAAGTACCTGCACACCTGCTATCGGATCGGCGACATCGACCGCTCGGTCGCCTTCTACGAGCGGCTCGGCTTCGAGGAGGTGCGCCGGATGCCGATCCGCGACGAGGCGATCAACGTGTTCATGAACCTGGCCGGCGACGGCGACGTCCCGCGCCTCGAGCTGACCTACAACCACGGCGTCGACTCCTACGACCTCGGCGACGGCTACAACCACATCGCGCTCAGCGTCGACGACCTCGACTCAACTCTCGGCGACCTCGCCGAGGACGGCATCGAGCCCGAGAAGCCGCCCTACCGGGTCAGCGAGGGCGGCCCGCGGATCTGCTTCGTGCGCGACCCGGACGGCTACCGGGTCGAGCTGATCGAGCTCGGCTGAGCCAGGCGAGATCCTGCGTCCCGCCGCCCGTGGCGCTGGTACCGTCAGTTCCGTGAGCACCCCGACCAGCTGCTCCGTCTGCGGTCGAACGATCCTCAAGGGCGAGCGCACCCGCACCTATCTCACCCCCGACGGCGAGCGACGCATCGTCTGCGAGCTGTGCCGCTCGCGGGCCGAGTCGCTGCACTGGGTCTGGGCAGAGGCGGCGGCCTCCAACCCGCCGCCGCGCGAGCGCCGGCGCCGGCGGGGCTCCCTGGTCGGTTGGCTGCGGGGCCTGGCGCCCCGGGCGGCCGAGGCCGAGACAGCACAGGAGCCGCCGCCAAGCTCCGAGCCGACGCCGGACAGCGTCGCGCCGCCGAACCGCGAGGAGGCTTCCGCGAACCACGCCACCCTCGCGCGCTCTGCGGGGCCCGACCCGGCGGCACGCGGTGCCCGGGTCGGTCGCGCCGGAGCGATCGCCGAGCCCGCCACCAGGCTGGAGCGGGCGATGGCGCGCTTCAACGAGAGCGAGCAGGCCCGCACCGTCGCCGGGCTGATCAAGACCCTGGGGGAGCCTCGGGTGTCGGTTGGGGCGGCGGCGGGGTCGCCGAACGAGATCCGCCTCACGGTTGCCTGGGAGCTTTCCTGGTACCAGTGGGGAGTCGACCTCAGCGAGCCCACCCGCGCCGTCTATGAGATCGACAAGGGATACGAGGTCGACGAGATCGACGCATCGGCGCGCGAATGGAACGCGCACGCGGAGAAGAGCGGCGCCCTGCGCCTCGGCTCGGATCCGGCGCGGCTCGAGGGCGAGCCGGCGCGCACGGAGAGCTAGCTCTCCGTGCCGGCGGACAGGCTGGTCGTCAACGTCGACGGCGGGGCTCGGGGCAACCCCGGCCCGGCCGCGATCGCGGCCGTGCTCCAGGACACCGACGGGGAGCTTCTGGAAGAGCGCAGCGAGCTGATCGGGGAGGCGACCAACAACGTCGCCGAGTACCGGGCCCTGCTGCTCGGGATCGAGCGCGCCGCGGCCCGCGGCGCCGAGCAACTCGACCTGGTCGGCGACTCGGAGCTGGTCGTGCGACAGGTCAAGGGCCAGTACAAGGTCAAGGACGCGACCCTGCGCGAGCTTCATCGGCAGGTCCTGCTGGCGCTGCAGGGCTTCGAGGAATGGACGATCCGAGCACGTCGGCCGCGACGAGAACGCGGAGGCCGACCGGCTCGTCAACGAGGCCCTCGACGGGGCCTAGGGGTACGTGTCGAGAGCGCGGCCCGGCTAGCCTTTGGGGATGTCCGCGCGCGCCAGCGAGGTTCGGATCGAATCCGGCAGCGCTTCGCTTTCCCGCGATGACCGCTTCTCGGAGCTCGGAGACCGAACCCGCATGAAGGTCGCGATCGCCGGCGGGCACGGAAAGATCGCAATGCTCCTCGAGGAGCTGCTGGCTCGAGCGCGGCGACGAGCCGTTCGGCCTGATCCGCAATCGCGACCATGCCGGCGACCTCCGCGAGTCCGGCGCCGAGCCGGTTGTCTGCGACCTCGAGCATGCCGAGCCCGCCCAGGTGGCCGAGGCAGTCGCTGGGGCCGACGCGGTCGTATTCGCGGCCGGCGCCGGGCCCGGCAGCGGGACAGAGCGCAAGCGCACGATGGACCTCGGTGGGGCGGTGAGGCTGGTCGAGGCGGCGAAGGAGAACGGGATCTCGCGCTATTTGATCGTCAGCTCGATGGGCGCCGCCCACCCGCCGACCGAGGGCGGAGACACCTTTGGCGAATACCTGCGCGCAAAGGCGGAGGCCGACCGGGCGCTGATCGCGAGCGGGCTCGAGTACACGATCGTGCGGCCGGGCCGCCTGACCGACCGCCCGGCGAGCGGCAAGGTGACGGTCGGGCCCCGGCTCGAGGGCGGCGAGGTGAGCCGCGCAGACGTCGCCGCGGTGCTCGTCGGGTGCCTCGACGAGCAGGGAACCATCGGTGCCGCCTTCGACCTGCTCGAGGGCGAGTCGCCGATCGCCGAGGCTCTGGCCGGCTTGCGTTCCTAGTCGCCCACCGAGATCCGCGCCAGGCCGAGCGCGAAGCGGCCCGGCGACTCGATCAGCGCATTGACGCGGTCGAGCAGCAGTGGGTGCTGGTCATCGCTGGCCCCTCCATGGCGGCAGACCACGCCGAGCTCGAAGCCGGCGCGCTGGGCGGCGGCGGCGATCCGCACGTCGGCCTTCGCGTGCGGGTAGGCGATCGCGGTCGGCCGATGGCCGAGCACCGCCTCGAGCTCGTCGAGGCCCTCGTGCATCGCCCGGTCCAGCTGCTCGTCGGTCAGGGTCGGCAGGCAGTAGTGGCGACGGGTGTGAAAGCCGATCGCGAAGCCGCGGTCGACGAGCTCCTCTGACCGCCGGCCGCCGGCAGCCCGGATTCCAGGGGCTCGGCTCCGGCCAGCTCGCGCAGCCGGGCGGAGATCGCGTCACGCTGCTCGGGCGGGCTGTTCTCGATCGCCAGCGTCAGGTCGCCGTCCGCGCTCTCGAGGCCGGCCCACGGCCACTCCTCGGCCAGCCGGCGCCGCATCTCCGTCCAGGCCGCCGGGCCACGGTCGCGAATCGCCTGCATGTCCTGCCACCAGAACGCCGACGGGCCCTCGAGCGTCGCACCGGTGAGAAAGAAGGTTGCGTGAAAGCCGAAGCTCTCCAGAGCCGGGGCGACGATCTCGGTGTGGCATGCGAGGTCGTCGTCGAAGGTGATGGCGACCGGCAGGGGCTCCCCCGGTGAGCGGGCGCGGACGCGGGAGCTCAGCGCGGTCAGGGGAACGACCTCGTAGTGGCGGGACAGATGCTCGAGCTGGGCCCCGAATCCGTTGAGGCCCAGCGCTGGCAAGAGATCGCCGGGGTTGCCCGGGGCTCGGGCGACCCCGTGGTGCATCAGGATCAGGCCGATCGCGTCCGCGGAGCGCCTGGCGCGCCGCGCGAGCGGTCGTGCGCCGATCCCCGCCACTCTCGAGAGGAGCTCAGCCATTGCGCTGGCATTCTCGCGAATCGAGAAGCGCCGGCGCTGGAAGCGCCGCCGCCCGCACGCTTATCGAAAACGGGCTAGAGGCCGAGGCCCTTCAGCACCGCGCCGACGGCGTTGGCGTTGAACGGCTCGGTGCCCGGCACCAGCCCGACGCCGCTGAGGGCGCTATGGCCCTGCATGTAGGTGATCTCCTTGCCGAGGTTGCCGACCCCGTTGGAGCCGGCGGTCGGGGCGAGCTGGACGGTGCTGAGCACCCCGATCGCGGCGCCGGAGGCATTCAGGAAGCCGCTTCCGGAGTCGCCCGGGATGCCCGGTGTCGCCGTGTAGACGTCATGGCTCCAGCCGCTCGCCGTCGCCCTGCAGGACGATGCCCTGCTTCGGGCTCAGCGCGCTGACGCCGCCGCGCAGCTCGGAGTTGCCGTAGGTGTAGACCGTCGAACCGGTGCCGCCCCAGCCACCGACCCCGGTCGGCCCACCGAACCCTGGTACCGACGGGTTGACCTTGCCCACGTCGGCGGGATCGACCTTGATCAGGGCAAGGTCGTTGTAGGCGCAGGTGTCGGCGTCAGCCTCGCCGTTGCCCTGCATCGTCAGCCACGAGTTGTAGACCAGGGTCCCAGGCTTGACTCGCGCCGTCGATGTCGACCGGTGTGCCGATCGGCAGCGAGGCGCTGTCGCATCCGTCGGTGTCGGTCGCCGCCCCGGTGCCGGAGCAGTGGGCGGCCTGGCCGAGGTAGACGTTTGAGCCGTCCTGCAAAGACGAAGTTCGAGGTGCATTGGGCGCCGTCGGTGAACGTCATCACCCCCGGGTGGACCGTCGCCTGGTCGGCCGGCGCCCATGCTGAAGCGGCTGGCGCGAAGGCAAGCGCCGCGACAGACCAGCGCGAGCGCGAGTGCTGAGAAGTGCTTCCGATGCATCGATCGAAACCCCCGTCTGTGACTGAATTTGTCGGACTCCCCAGGCGGGGCTCTGACCCCGCTACCCAATATTGTGGAATATCAGATCGGGACGGTTGCGGCGCCACCAGGCCCGCTCGGCGGCTCGCGACCGGGCGCTTTCATCGTCGCCGTAAGCGGCAGCGGGCCGCAGGGGCGCGGCTATACTCGATCGATTCCGGCGGCTGTAGCTCAGTTGGCTAGAGCGTCTGCTTGCCATGCAGAAGGTCGTGGGTTCGAATCCCATCAGCCGCTTGAGCGCCATGAGCGAATCCGATCGCAAAGAGGCCGCGCGCGAAGAGAACGAGCGCTCGTCGAGGCGCGCCGGCGTATTGCGCCGCGGTCGCCGCAAGGGAGCCGCCGAGACCGCGAACGGCAAGCGCGGGGAGGAGCCGGGGTCCAAGGCCCCGTCGCAATCGCAGTCCAAGCCGCCGACCGATTCGGGGGCGGCGAAGGCAAGTCCGGAGGGCACGAAGCCGGACCCTGGCGATTCCGGCGGCGCCGCTCTCGACGATGAGGGCAAGGTCTCCTCGCTGCTCGAAACCACCGGCGAGGACGTAAAGCAACTCCTGAGGGCCGCCGACGCCGCCTCGAAGCAGATCCGAGAGGCGGCACGGGCGGAGGCGTCGAGTTCTGCCTCTGAGGCTGCGAAAGACAGGAGCCGGGGGCGGGTCGCTGGTCGGCCGGATCAACCAGGAGGTCCAGCAGGTCCTCGAGTCTGCCGACGATGCCGCCGAGAAGATCCGCGAGGAGGCGCGCAGCGAGGCCCGGCAGCTGATCGAGGAGGCGCGGCGCCGCGCCGAAGCGGTCACCAAGCAGCAGATGGATCGGGTGAGCGAGATGACCGAGCAGGTAGTCAAGGAGCTGTCCGCGGTGCAGGGTCGACTCGAGCGCCTGCAGGGCGCCTACGATCAGGCGATGGAGACGATGAACGCCGACCTCGGCGAGCAGCAGTCGGCCGTCTGGGAGACGCAGCGAAACGGCGAAGTCGACGAGGAGAGCGAGGCCGAGACGCTGCGCGCCCGGCTCGGCAAGCGAACGCCGCGCAAGGGGGCCCAGGAGCCGCAGGAGATCAGCGAGGGCGCCCGCCTGCTGGCGCTTCAGCAGATGATGGCGGGGGTCGACCCGCAGGTCATCGAGCGCCGGCTGAAGACCGAGTTCGGCATCGAGGACCCGAAGCCGATCCTCGACTGGATGGGCCTGCACGGCGCCGGGCCGGCACAGGCCAGAGACCCAAACCAGCGCTGATCCACGCCCAGTCGCTCGCCACGCTTGCCGGCAGGCTGGCGGGAGCGGTCAAATCAGCTTAAATTGCGGGCGCTCAGCGGCGATTTGGACAGAGAATGGATTTTGCCTTTCGCGCCAAGGGGCCGCGGCTAGACGGGGGCTCGGGTTCGCCCTCCCGCCGACCCGAGCAAGCGGCCGGCGGCACCTAGGCTCGGGCTAAAAGAGGCTCGCGATCAGGCAGTGGCGCCCTGCGCGGCGCCGGCGGCCCGCGACATCGCGATGCTCACCACGATGATCCAGATAAGGCCCAATCCCATCCCGGCCCACCAAACGGGCGTAAAGCAGGCGATTCCCAGCACCAGCGCCACCCAGCCGAGCCATTTCGGCAAGCCCCCGGTCGTGAGCGTTGCCCCGGCCACACCGAGCAGCACGATGCCGAAACCGAACACGAAGGCAAGCAGGCTGTCGCTATCGAGGGTGTTGAGCGCCACCATCACGTCAGGGGCGCGGCCGTGGGTGCCACCATCGGCGAGCGCGACATGGGTGCTGCCCGCAACCAGGAACGCCCCTATCCCCGCGGCCGCGCCGATCGCCATCACGGTCGACCAGAGATTGCCGGAGCTTTCAGCGGCCTTCAGACGGCCGTGGAGGCAAGCGAAGAAGATCACCAGGAACACCAGCCCGACCGCGATGACTCCCACGGCGAACTCCGCCTTCTGGTGGTGGTCGGTGTAGTAGGTGGTGATCGTCTGGGCCGAGTCGTTGACGTCGGGGCTGCCGTTGCTAAGCGCGAAGAGGCCGACGATGAGCGCAACTACGAAGAGGATCCCGCCGAGCGGGGCGAGGCGCTGGGAGTTCACAGAGCACAACCTTCCTTATGTGATTTTGGCTACGAACCGTTCCTTGCCGGAGCCTATTGAGATCGCCGGCTGGACCCTCCAACGATGCTCGTCTCCTTGCAAGGCGAAGGTCTGCGACATCGCCTACTCCGGTGAGTCGCTCAATCTCATAGTCGTACTCCTTTGAAAGCTCCCCGGTAGCGAGTAACCTTCTCGTTGATCGCCTCGTGTCCGTAGCTCGCATCGGAGCCGTCCATGCGGCCCATATCGAGGACGGCGTGTGGGTCCATACACGCCAGGGCGACCGACACGTCCTGGCGACGATAGGCCTCAATATGCTCGCGCACGACCTCGACGTTCTCCTCCGACATCGCCTACTCACCCAGCCCGGTGGCTTCGAGGGCCTCGGCTTTGCTTTGGTGAAACCTTGACCGAGACAGCAATACCTTCGCGGAAGGTCCATACCTGAGCCCCACGCGCAACGACCTCGAGACCGCTCCCCTCGCCGCGAGCACGTAGCCCGCCGACTCGGATGACGACGTCGCCGACAGCAATGATCTCCGACTCGAACCAGTCCCACTCGGACCATGGCTCCATTGCGAACTCGAAGACCTTCTTGATTTCCTCCCGGCCACGAAAGACGCCGCTCTCCGGCCTGTCCGAAGAGGACCAGTCCGCGACGAACTCCTCGGGCAGCTGCTCGAGGGCCTGATCGAACTCACCGCGGTTTACCGCCTCGAACACGGCCCGTACGGTGGCGACATTCTCCTTTGACATCGCCCACGCAGTATCTCGCCAAAGTGGGTGCTTCCCATGCGGGGGAGCCACTGAGTCAGTCGCGGCCCGCCCCTTCTCGCTTCGCGTGCGAGCAGCGCTGCTGGTGCTCGCGCATTGGAGGCGCGCGCATCGCGGTTAGGCGGACCGTCGCCGACCTCCCCGGTTGGGAATCTCGCCGGATCAGCTCCGCATCGGCGCGGCTTGGACCATCTCGTCGAATGAGGGCAGCGGCTCGATTAGCGGGTTGAGCCCCGCGGCGGCTCCCTCCACTGTCACCACGTCGGCCGGATCGAGCTTGATGAACTCGTGCCGGGACTGGTCCACCTCCCAGACGTCCTCCCCGACCAGCCGGCCCCGGTCGTCATAGGGCCAGATCATGTACGTGTAGGCCTTGGAGAGGTAGGTCGCATCCTCTTCCGCGTCGATCCCAGCCGCGACGAGCAGATTGCCGGGCGTCTGCTGCATCAAGAAGGACCCGGAGACGATCATGTTGTCGCCGACCGCGAGCTTCTCGTCCTCGGCGTAGAACACGCACTGATCGGTCTCGGTCCACTCGCGATAGACGGCCTCGACCGCCTCCCTGCCGTCCAGCGTCAGCTCCATTCCGAGCACGTCGAAGTGGTAGACCGGTTGCTCGACAGTCATATCGGGCTCGAAGATCTCTTCGTAGCGCCCCGCCATCTCGAGGTTGCGGTGACGGTCCTAAGCCTCGAGCAGGAACCGATGCCTAGGGTTCTCGGTCACCTCCAGCAGGTCTCGCACTGCCGCGTTCGTCTTAGTGATGTCGTACTTGCCCATGTCCTCCTCCTTCTCCACGTCCTGTCCACTCTATTCCCGCTTGGCTCGGACGCCGATCGGCTGGCGCCCCCTTCGCGTGCCGCGAGCACTAACCGGTGGTCAGCGAGCGCCGCTCACGCCCCTTCGTCGCGCAAAGCAGGAGCGGGGCTGGCGCGGCTACTCCCGCAGCCCGGCGGGTTTGAGGGCTTCCGCCTGGCTCAGGTAGAGCTTCCAGCGGAAAATCAGCCCGTCCCTGAACGTGGCGACCTGCGCGTACTTCCCTAGGGACACCTCGATGCCTGTGGAGCGCCCGCGCATCCGCTGTTCGAGCAGCATGACGACACGGTCCCCGGCGTCGACCAGGTGGTACTCGAATTCGAGAGTTTCCACGCGCCAGCCACTCTCGCCAGAACCCACGCACGGCGTCTTTGCCCCGGTAGACACCGCCGATATCCGGCAATCTGGACTCGGAGGCATCCCATTCGATCTCCGCGTCCCAGAGTTCAGCCGCCCCGGCAAGCCAACCGTCCCACTCCTGCTGGCCCGTAGCAGCGCGAAGGTCCTCGATAAACGAGCGCCACAACTCCACGTTCTCCTCCGACATCGCCCGCGCAGTATCGCGCTCTGGACAGAGCCAGCGTTTCCAGGAGTACCACCCTCCATCCACTAATTGGCTGACGCTGCCCGCGCTGCGGATCGCGGTCTGAGAAGGGGGCGAACTGCTACTCCGACAACCCGGCGGCCTCGAGGGCTCGGTCCCAGTCGCCAAAGTCCTTGAAGTGGGTTATGAGCCCGTCTCGGAAGCTCGCCACGACCGCCAAGGGAACCTCGATCTCGATGCCGCTGCCCATTCCGGTAACGCTGAGGGTGCCGAGCGCCAGCAGCCGGTCTCCGAGATCGCGAATATCGGCGTAGCGGATTTGTCCGTTCACATAGTGCTCGGCGAGATCCGCGAGCCATTTACCTACGCCGTCGCGTCCTACGTAGGTTCCCTGAAGCAAGGTCTGCACGGGCTCGAACTGGATCTCGGGATCCATGAAGTTAAGAAAAGCCAGTACGTCTCCGGACAGCTGCGGAGGCGAGCCAGATCGTGGCGTAGCGGCGAAACGGTTGAACGACTCGGTGATCTCCCGAAACCGTTCCACGTTCTCCTGCGACATCGCCTACGCCGACGGCCCAGCGGCTTTGAGAGCCGCTTCCTCGGTAGGGAACATCGTCACGCGTGCGATTTTGCCGTCGATCACCGTGTAGAGGGTCGTGTAGGTGCGCTCTACATGAGCCCCACTTCCCTTGCCTGTCCCTTTCTCCGTGATAACTGCGAGCATGGCCCCAGACCCGAGATCAGTGAGTCCCTTGACCTCGTAGTCGTACCCCTCAAACGCTCCGACATAGCGAAGGACAGCGTCAAGCACCGCCTCGCGCCCGTAGGCGGCTTTGCTGTCGAGGACCCCAACCCGGGACGGATCCCAGACGACGTATGGATCGAGGAACGACAGAGAGACCGGCGCGTCCTCTCGGCGGTATGCCTCGATGTGCCGGCGGACGATCTCGACGTTCTCCTCCGACATCGCCTACTCCCGCAGCCCGGCTGCTTTGCGCGCCTTCTCCCGGTCGAGGTAGCTCACGGCCCGCACCACCTCTCCGTCGCGCAGCGTGATGACGTGTGCCTGTTCGAGTTCCGCCCCCGCCCCGCTGGTCCCGCCACGACCGCGCTGGCGCGACATGGCGACCACCTGATCCCCATTGTCGATCAGCTCGTCGACCTCGATCTCCCACTCGTCAGACGGGAACGTCTGGAACCAGTCGTCCTCGAAGAAGGATCTGACCTCGTCATGGCCGCGATAGACGCCAAATCCCGGAATGCCGCTCGGGGAAAAATCCCACACGAGTTCTGGGGACCAAAACCCCTCGCTGATGACCGCCTCAGGTCCACCCTGATTGAACGTCTCGAACGTTCGACGCACGATCTCGACGTTCTCCTGCGACATCGCCCGCGCAGTATCTCGCTCCCACCTGCCTGCGGGCAGCGCCGCGGCTCCCAGGAGTCGTGGCACTTCAAACCTCCCGTGGGCAACCGCTTTCGCGTGAAACCGGAAGCGGGTGTCCCCCCACGCCGGGGGTTGCTCTGGCGGAGGGGCTAGGCAGGGGGCGACGCCGGTCTGGGCACCGACCGCGCGGCGGCCTAGCATTTGAAAAGGCAGAATCTGGTGCGCATAGGCCTGCTTGGCTTTGAGGATGACTGAATGAGCGCCTCTAAGATTCGGCTCAGTAGAGCGGAAAATTGAAGTTCCGCGGCGCCTTGGCGGAGTGGCTACGCAGCGGCCTGCAAAGCCGTTTACACCGGTTCGATTCCGGTAGGCGCCTCTCGCACTGGGCGCGGCCTCGCGCCCGAATCGGGTGCCGAGTCCTGGCTACGGCGTCTTGTGGCCGTGGCATGCAACGATCAGGTGGTGGGATCAGTCGCAGGAAGGGGCGAAGATGTCCGAGCGATCGGGAGCCCTCGCTGACGATTCGTTCAGCGGACGGCGCCCAACCAGCCACGAGCGACGAACCGGTCGGCCCTGGGATGCGTCATACCACGAGGGCCCCGCTCCCTGGGACGTCGGCCAGGCACAACCGGCCATCGTGCGCTTGACGTCCAGAGGCGGGTTCACCGGCATGGTTCTGCATGCGGGCTGCGGGACCGGCGAGAACGCTCTTCACATCGCCACGCTTGGGCTGCAGGTTCTGGGCGTTGACGTCGCCGAGACCGCCCTGGCGATCGCCCGGGAGAAGGCCGAGGACCGGGGGAGCGAGGCCGAGTTCGAGGTGTCTGACGCGTTCCAGCTGGGGCGTCTGGGTCGGATGTTCGAGACGGTGCTGGACTGCGGGCTGTTCCACACCTTCGATGGCGATGAGCGGCGAGATTACGTGGCGAGCTTGGCCTCGGTGACCGAGCGCGATGCAGCCTTGTACGTGTTGTGCTTCAGCAACGTCGGCCCTGATCCCGGCCCGCACCCGATCGGTCGGGAGGAGTTGGGAGCGGCGTTTCGTCCCGGCAACGGTTGGGAGGTCAGCGCCATCGAGCCGGACCGGGTTCAGACGAGGTACCACGACGACGGCGCGCCCGCCTGGCTCGCGACGATCAGGCGGATCTAGAACTATCGCGACTGGGCGCGGACTGCTACGGAACGCTCGGCGCGGTCGTCTGCGCGGCCGCCTGTCCGTTGGCGGCATTGACCGCCTCCTGGGCCGCCTGAACGCAGCCGCTTGCGCCGGCGGCCCCGCAGGCGCCGATGCCGGTCTGGCGCGGAGCGGCGGCTGGCTGCGACCCGCCTCCGCTTCCCCCTCCGGCAAAGACGATGAGCGTGACCGCGACAAGGGCGGCGACGATAGCCGCGGTGATCGTGATTCCTGACATAAGGTCCTATTCGGACCCACGGACCATTAGGTTGAGCGTTGATGGCCAGGCTGGACATCGGTAAGGGCGGGCCCTGAAGACCCCGGACGCTCTGATTCTGGGCGCTGGGGGCATCCTCGGCGAGGCATGGACCTCTGCGCTGCTTGCCGGGCTCAGCGAGGACGCCGAGTTTGACGCTCGTGAATGCCGCTCCTACGTCGGGACCTCGGCCGGCTCGATCGTGGCGGCGATGCTGTGCGCGGGCGTCGACCCCCGCTCCCGCCTCGAGGGGTTGCCTGAGCCGCCACCGGTCAGTGAGGCCGAGCAGGCCGATGGCTCGCTGCTCACCCGAGCGATTCGCAGCGGCGCATCGCTTGGCAGTGTCGTCACCGGCCCGCTCGCCTCCCTCGTCCTGCACACGAGCGTCCCAGGGGGAAGGCTGCTGCGCCGCGAGGGGCTGCGCCGAGTGCGGCGCGGGACCCGGTCGCTGACCGAGCTGGGCGAGGAAGTCGAGAGATCGGGCGTTGTCTGGGACGGCCGGCTGCAGATCGCGGTCGTCGAGCTGGAGAGCGGCAAGCGGCAGCTGCTCGATGGCTCCGACGCGAGGATCTCGGTGGCGGCGGCGGTTCAGGCTTCCTGCGCGATCCCGGGAGTCTTCCGGCCGATCGAAGTCGACGGAAGCAGCTACGTCGACGGCGGGGCCTGGAGCCTCACCAACCTCGACGCGGCCCGGGTCGAAAGGGGGGCGGATGTCCTCTGCCTCAATCCGACCGGCTCGCTGCCGTCCGGCCGCCGCGGGCTGCTCGCTCTGATCGGCCCCTGGTCGCGCTCGGTGGCGGCGATCGAGGCCGCGGCCGTGCGCCGCCGGGGCGCAACGGTTCGCGTGATCTCTCCCGATCCGGGCTCCGCCGCGGCGATGGGAGCCAACCTGATGAGCTCGCGCCGCCGCGAGCCGGTCATCGCCGCCGGCCTTGCCCAGGGTCGCCGCCTGGCTCATCCCGATTGAGCTCTTCGCCGCCGCCCCCCGGCGTCCGCCATCCTTGAGCTGTGCTGCTCGCGATCGCGATCCTGCTGACGGTCTTCGTGCTCTCACCCCGCACAGGGTTCGCGGTGATCGCCCTCGCTGCGGCGGTCGAGGTCGGCGAGTACTTCTTCTGGCGCCGCTTCCTGCGCCGCTACCGGATTCGCACCGGGGCCGAGGCGCTGATCGGCGAGCAGGTGCGCGTGGTCGAGGCGTGCGACCCGCTGGGCCGAGTCAGAGTTCGCGGCGAGCTCTGGAACGCGCGATCGCCGGCTGCCGCTGGCGGTCGGTGAGGTGGCGAGGATCGCGTCGGTCGAGGGGTTGACCCTCGAGCTGCGGGCCTCGCGGCGAGTGATCGCGGAACGGAAAAGGGCCCCCGAGAGGAGGCCCTTTGTTATCCGAAGGACGTACCACCAGTGGCCCTGCCCCTGGCTCGTCGGTCCTTAAATCAAGTCTTGATGCCTATCGGCACCCAGTAGATGAACTTAACACGGCTCCTTGGCGAACGTTTCAGTTCTTGGCTCTGGGAATGACTTTTCCCGCACGCGGCTCGCCGATACTGCGCAGATTGGACGAACGACCGAGGGCGGCTTTGACGTTGTGGCAGGCGGTCCGGTGCGATCTCGCAGGCCCTGGCTGCCCAGCCAGCAATAGGATGGGCGCAGGCCACCCGAGGAGGAACTTGATGAGGTACCTGATCACCGGCGGATCCGGCTACATCGGCACCCGCCTTACCGAGCTTCTGGCTGAGCGTGAGGAGACGGAGCGAATCGTCAACGTCGACGTACGCCCGCCCGCCGCGCCGCTGCCCAAGGCTTCGTTCGTAAGCGGCGACGTGCGCGATGCAGAGTCGATCCGGGCGCTGCTCGAGCGCGAGGAGATCGACTGCCTGATCCATCTCGCCTTCATCCTCGATCCGATCCGCGATGAGGCGCGCATGTACGACGTCGACGTCAACGGCACGATCGCCGTTCTGAAGGCAGCTTCGGCGGCCGGCATCGGCCACATCCTCGTCACCTCCTCGGCGACCGCCTACGGCGCCTTTCCCGACAACCCCGAGCCGATCGCCGAGGACTGGCCGGTGCGCGGCCAGCCCGACTTCGCCTATGCGCGCGACAAGGCCGACATGGACAGGGCCTGCCAGCTCTGGGCCGAGCAGCACTCCGAGGCGACGATGACGATCGTTCGACCCAGCATCGTCTTCGGGCCGAACGTGAAGAACTACATCGTGCGCAGCTGGGAGAGCCAGCCGTTCTTCCCGCACCTCGACGGCGTCGACACCAACATGCAGCTGATCCACGAGGACGACCTGGTCGCCGGCCTCGTCGCGCTGCTCGACAAGAAGGCCGACGGCGCCTTCAACTTCGCCGGCGACGGGACGATGACCTGGCGCGAGAGCGCCGAGCTGATCGGCACGAAGACCCGCCGGATGTCGTTCAAGCTCGCCTACGCGATCGCGAAGTGGAGCTGGCTGCTGCACCTGCCGCGCACCGAGGCGCCGCCAGGCAACCTGAACTTCATCCGCTACCCCTGGGTGGTCTCGAACGAGAAGCTGAAGACGACCACCGGCTGGGAGCCGCGCTACTCGACCCGTGAGACTTTCGAGATCACGATGCGGGCGCGGGGGATCCTCGGCGGCGGGCAGAGCGCCGACGTCACGGCGCCGGTCAGCGGACCGCCGGTCGCCTAAGGGCACGGTCTAACATTCGCCCCACCTGCTGGGGCGTATAGCTCAGTTGGGAGAGCGCCGCCTCGACAAGGCGGAGGTCACTGGTTCGAGCCCAGTTACGCCCATCGCACGAGCATCCTTGCCAGGTCGCGTCAGGCAGCGACACAGCTGAACATCCGACCTATGCTCCGGGGATATGACGATTCAGCGAATCGACAACGTGCTCATCGTTGTCGAGGACCTCGAGGCTGCCAAAGCGTTCTTCGTCGAGCTCGGTATGGAGCTGGAAGGCGAGACGACGGTCGAGGGGCCTTGGGTGGACCAGACCGTCGGGCTCAACGACGTCCGTGCCGACATCGCGATGATGCGAACCCCGGACGGCCACGGCCGGGTCGAGCTGTCGAGGTTCCACGGCCGCCGGCGGTCAGAGCCGAGCCGGAAAGCGCGCCGGCGAACGCGCTGGGCATGCGCCGCATCATGTTCATGGTCGACGACGTCGACGATGTCGTTGCCCGCCTGCGCGGCCACGGTGCCGAGCTCGTCGGCGAGATCGCGCAGTACGAGGACATCTACCGGCTCTGCTTTCTGCGCGGCCCTGAGGGCATCATCATCGGGCTGTCCGAGAAGCTCAGCTGAAGCTCCATGGGTGCGGCCGGGGGGCCCTGGACGGTACTGGCCATCGTCCGCTCGGCGGCTGTGAGGCGATCCGCCCGCACCAGCGCCGTCTCCACGTGCGTCACGCGTGTCGATCTGGCTCAGGTCGCCGCCCACCTCGGCGGCGGTGGGGGTGTGGATGCGAGGAGCCGGCTGCCCTACATCGGGCGGCTCCGCCGGTGGCTTGGCCCCCAGCGTCGAGTTCTTCGAGCTCCCCCCTCCGACGGTCGCGCTGGGAAGCAGCGAGCCCTGCAGCGAGTCGCCCTGCTTGACCATTGCGAGCACTCGCCATTCGCCGCTCGCGTTGAGCTTGACGCCATCGACGACATACACGACCTTCGCCGCCTGCGGGTCCTGAGCCGTGGTTTGGGCGACGTAGGCGGGATCGGTGGCCAGGCTCTCGACCCGTGCCGGATAGGGACCTTCGGCGATGCCGTGGGCCCCGTGGGCGAAATAGAGGGCGACCGCTGCGTCGGTAACCGGCTTCTGACCCGCGGTGAAGACGCCGAACCCGTAGCGATCGGTGCCCTTGTCGTAAACCGACTGCGTCGGCAGGATCGCCAGCCGGCTCTGGCCCTTCGCCAGGGAGGCGATCTGCGCCAGGGTCTTTCCAGCGGCGCCCGGGAAATCCGAGCGAGCGGGCGGCGGATGATCGGAGACCCCCGCGTACTGGCTTCCACAGGCCGCCAGCAAGGCAACACACACGGCTGAGCAACCCAGCGCGATCAGGCGCTTGGTCATCTCAGCGTCCGCTCCGAGCCCAGCGGGCGGGCCGCGGAACCATCAGATGGGCCCACGGCCCGCCGAACCACCTAGGCCACCGTCCTGCGGTTGCCGCGCAGCAGCGCCGCGCCGCCGGCAAGCAGCCCCAGGGCGCCGATTACGAGGGCTGTGATCGCGAGGCCCTTGCTGGCTCCCCCGGATCCTCCAGAGCTGGCGACGGCTGCCGATCCTGCCTCCGTCGGTCCTTTGCCCGCAGGCCCAGCCTCGCCGCCGGCGACATCCTCGATCACACCCCCTGCCGCGGTGACGTCCACGGTCGGGGCGGGTGTATCCGAGCTCGGCGATCCAATCCAGCGCACGACTTTGCCGTTGTCGTAGTACTGGAGCGTCTTGAACGCCAGCACCTTGCCTGCTTTGCCCGGCATCTCGACTGAGAGGGGGAAATTGAGGAACTGCTCGGGCGGAATCCTGCCCTGGCTGCCGTGCCCCGTCCAGACGACCTCCGATACCCCTTCGGTCACCTCACCCTCGTCAGTCTTGACCGGCTTGGCAAGCTTTGACGTCTTGACCGCGGACGTCCAGCCGGGCAGGTAGCCAGTCGATGCGTCGATGAATCCCGGCGGAAACTGCACCGCGATCTTGGTCGTATCCGCGTTCTCCATTTCGTTGGGAACCCGCAGGTCCAATGTCGCAAAGGCCCCAGTTGGGACGGTGTTGGGATGCAGGCTCACGTGCGCTTGTGCCGGGCTGGCGATCAAGGCCAGGGCGCCGGCGATCAGAGCGCCGAAATAAATTCTCCGTTTCATCTCTTCCTTTCCTTGGGAGGGTCGACTCGCGCCGCCCGTTGCCTCCTTGCGGCGCGATCCCCTGGGTGGCGCCCGCGGAGCCAGGGCGAATTCGAGCAGTTGCTGCCGGCCGCCCGTAGTACGGCTATCGGTCGAGATCGAAGCGAAGCCGCTTGCCTGCGTGGGCGACCCTGATGTCGACCCGCAAGCCGCTCGAGCATCGCTTCGCCCGGGTAGCAACCGAGCGAGATGAAGGTGAGAAGCAGGAGCGCGCGGGCTATGAACAGAAACCCGGCGAGCGGGTTTCCGCCGGCTCCGACCATCGGCAAGGCAATCAGCAGGACCCCGCCGAGTAGCGACGAGCGCGTCGGGCCCCTGCCTTCGCACGATCAAGCTCACCGGATCGGCACCTCGATCTTCTTCGCGTATTGGTCGAACGCCGAGACCCGAAGGGTCACCCCGATCTGCCAGTCGCCGGAGGCGTTCAACGGGGCGTTTCCGACCGTGTAGTGCCCCGGGCCTGACTTGCGCGGATCCAGGGCCAGCGGGCCGATGCGCTTGTCGGGCATCGTCGCGCTGACGTCGAGCTCCTTGACATCGGTGAATTGGGCGCCGCTCTTGGCGTCGAACAGATACAGATGAATCTGGTTGCCGCCGACGCGGGCGCGGTCGACGGTCATCTCCAGCTCCGTCGGTCCGAGGGTGGTGCTGGACGAGAACGGACCGGATTGCGCGCTGACCGGCGGCGCATAGCTGGCAAGCGCTCCGGTCACCCCGAGGACCACCGCGATCAGCGCTACCTCGGCGCGCAAAGCGCGACGCAGCAGAACGCCCGCTCGTCCGGGCGCCTCTCCGCCCTTGGCAATCGATTCAAGCCGCGGGACGGAACGGCGGCGGTTGTAGGCACCTATCCCGATCAGGGCAATCAGCAGGCAGAGCTTGATCAGCACCGCCCGCCCGTAACCGCTGTCGATCAGGTCTCCGGGGTGCCGAACGTAGACGTAGGCCTGCAGGAGCCCGGTTGCGAGAATCACAGCCACCGCGATCAGAGCCACCTGCGAGAAGCGGGCGAGCACAGCTGCGAGGAGGCGGCTGCGGTCCGGCCCCTGCAGTGCACGAGTGGCGGCCGGAAGCGCCAGCAGCAGGGCCGCCAGTCCGCCGAGCCAGATCGCCATCCCGCCCACGTGGAGAACGTTGACGGGGAAGTTGAGGAGGACCGGAGACTGGGTGCTGCCGTGACCGGAGAGGGCTGGAAGGAGAATCAAGAAAACGGCTGGGACCAGCAGGGGCAGGACCCGAAGCAGGGCCGAGCGCATCGATGGAGCCGCCAGCCCGGTCGCACCGAGCTCGGCCACTCGGAGGCTGAGGCCGGCCCGGCGAGCCCGGCCGGTGAAGATCGCGACGCAGCCGCCGAAGAGCAGCCAGGCCACAGCCCCAAGGGCCCAGACGGTGCCGAACCGGGTAGCGAGCTCTTCCCGGAGGATGGTCGAGTCGATTGCCGAGAAGCCGGAGATGCCGGCTGCCTCCGCAGCCTCCAGCACCAATGCCGCCAGCGCGCTGAGGGCGCCGACGAGGGCGGCGGCGAGCAGCATCGCCCGCTGCCGATCGCCGAAAGCGCGCCCCGCTTCTGCCCAGCCGGGCTGCGCGCCGGCGACGCTCGCCAGTGCAGGGATCCAGATCAACAGCAGGAACGCCACGCCTCCGTCCCCTACCGCGAGCGATGCGTACTGAAGCGCCCTTGCGGCTCCGAAGGCGATCTCAGTCGTGGGGCCGGTGTCCGGATCCTCCGATCAGTGCCAGATCTCCTTCGCGGCGGCCGGACTTGCCGATCGAGCACGTAGCAGCTCGAGACATTGCCCATCGCTCAAAGACCGGTACGTCGCTGTGTAGCTGCCGTCGGGAAGCCCGGGCTTGAGGTGAACACCGATCCGAGGGCCGTCTCCGTCAGGATGAAAGGCATCTCCTTGGTCGACGCGGGAGCCGTTCGCATCGAAGGCCCGCACGGCGCCGAAGTTGCCCTCGACCGGCTCGTCGAACTTGAAGACGACAGCGGCCGGCTCCTTCTTGAGCACCGCTCCCTGGGGCGGGCTGGACCCGAGCAACTGCGCGTGCGCGGAGGCCAGGGCCGGTAGGAGCAAGCCGATCGTGAAGACCGGGAGCAGCGCAGTGAGGAAGCGCTTGCGCGTCACCAGGCCTCTCCCTCCGGCCCGCTTGGCAGCTCGCCGGGCGCCGGGCCCGCTCGACGACGACGCACGTACACGACGCCACCAAGAGCCAGCAGCGCAAGCAACGGGATCGAGACGAGCGCCGCGACCGGGAAGCCATGGGCGCTTCCGACCCAGAACAGGGTTCCCTCGATCTGTCCGGCTTGTCGCCGACTCGGAGCGGGATCTTGTAGTTGAAGATCTTCGTCTTCTTGTGCTTGTCGGTCACCTGCGGTGGCGTTGTCTGCGCCATCCAGTGCATGCGGTGGTCGTGCCAGATCAGCTGCCCGGACTTGTCGAGCGTCTTCCATTCGGGCGGCGCCTTCGCTTTGCGATCGGAGGCACCTGGACCGCGGCGAAGCGATCCTCATTCAGGTACAGCGCCGGCGACCGCTGGTTCGTCTGCACAGTCCCATCCGCCAACAGGCGGGCATAGGGCTCACCGTCGTAGCCATAGATGACGACCTGCCTCCCGGTCTTGTTGACGAGCTGCAAGAAGGCGTCGTAGCCGAGCACCTGCACGCTGAGGCCCGGCACGGGCGGAGAGAAACCGCGCACGACGGATCGGAAGTTTGGATTGCCCTGGTGGGCAGCTGCGAGTTGCGGGACGACTGCCAGCGTCAGCGTCGCCAGCGCGAAGGCCCGCGTTAGGCGCTTCATCGAATACTCCTTCGGTTGCCGAACAGCGCCCTCGGCGCCGTACGACGCCGGAGACGCGCTAGTGAGCGAAGGCGCCCGAAGGCGGCGCCCGCTCCGCGCGAGAGCAGGCGAGCGGGGCGAGGCGTGACAGAAGCAGCGGCGCGGGTCGGTGACGATGGCGCGGCGCCCGCGGCAGCGCTCGAGACCGCTTGCGCCGGGCAGCCCGAGCGAGCAGCTCGACGGCGACGTCGGCGCCGCGCAGCAGCAGGGCCAGCAGGCCGCCGATCAAGAGTGCCGCGGGTGCGCTCCACCAACCTCCGTCGCCGAAAACCCCGGCGAAGCCGGACGGATGCCCGGTTGCCAAGAAGCCCTCGAGCGTCTCCTGGCCGACGTATATGAGCAGCAGTCCGGCGGCCGCGAGAAGCCAAACCGACAGCATCGGATGCTCTGGCCCGGCGTCGGACTCGGCCCCCTGCCAGGCGCAGGCTAGGCGTGCGAGGAAGCTGCCGAACGCGAGGCTGCACAACAAGACGATGCCCGGTGTCAGCGAGGTGAGATACGCGTGGCCCTGGTCGCTGAGCTCGGCACCGGCGTGACCTCCGAAGGCGAGCAGATAGCGCAGCTCGTGAACCGCCAAGGCGGCGATCGGCATGATTCCAACGCCTCGAGAGCGCAGCGGCACTTGACCGAGCAGACGAGAGCCTCGCCTCATTCCGGCGAACTATAGAGAGGCTACGTGGCCTCGAAACCCAGCCGAGGCGGGGCGGTCGACGACGCTCCGCGTATCGTGGCCGCCGGTGTTGGCGACCTTCGCATCGGCGCTGGCGGTCTGCGTCGCCTCGTTGACGATCGGGGCGGCGGCGATGACGCTCTGTGGGCGCCGCGAGTGGTCCTGGCTGGCGCCGGGGGTCGGGCTGGCGCTACTCACCGCGATCTGCTGGGCGACCGTGCGACTGCCCGGGGACGGCGTGCTTTCCGCGCTCGCGGCGCTTGTCGCGACTTTCGCCTCGCTGGCGTACCTGCGCGGTCGAGCCGAGGGCCTGGTTGGGGCGCTGCGCAGCGGCGCACCGGTCGCGATCGCGGCCCTGCTCGCCGCTTCGCTCCCGTTTCTCGTCGAAGGCCGCTTCGGGATCCTCGGCACCAGCTTCAACCCCGACATGTCCCAGCACCTGCTGGCGGCCGACCGGCTCGCGCACGGGGCCGACTCGCAGCTGCTCTCGCAGGGCTACCCCCTTGGACCGCACGCGATCGTGGTCGCCCTCGACAAGGGCCTCGGCGTCGGCCTGGTGCAGGGCTTCGGCGGGCTGACCCTCGCGGTCGCGGTGCTCGCCTCGCTGACCGCGCTTGGCGCTCTCGGCGAGCTGCGCCCGCTGCCGCGTTGGGCCGCCGCCCTGCTCGTCGGCCTGCCCTACATGGTCGCCTCCTACCTCGCCCAGGGCGCCTTCAAGGAAACGATGCAGGCCCTCTTCGTTCTCGCCTTCGCGATCGGTCTGCTGGGGATCTCCGGCAAGGGGCCGCTTGGCGGCGGCCGGGGGGTGCGTCCGTCTGCCCGCCAATCCGCTGCCCATCCGGCCGCACCCCCCGACCCCCGTAGTGCTGCCTTATCGGCAGTCCCCCTGGGGCTGCTAGCGACGGGCAGCGTCTACACGTACAGCTTTCCGGGGTTGGTGTGGCTGGTCGGAGCGCTGGGCATCTGGGCCCTGGCAGAGCTGTTCCTGATCGTGCGGGGCGGGGGAGATGCGATGGCGGCGCTGCGCGGCGCGGTCCGAGTCGGATGGCCGGCCCTGGCCGTCTTCGCGGTGGTCGCGCTGCCGGAGCTGGGCCGGATGATCGACTTCTCGGGCTTTGAGACCTTCGACCCCAACGGCCCCGGGCTCGGCAACCTCTTCGGCCAGATCTCGCCGACCGAGGCGCTTGGCATCTGGCCCTCGGGCGACTTCCGGCTCAACCCGGGTCACGGCGCCGTGCCGGCGCTTGCCTTCTACGCCGGGGTGGCCTTCGCGGCGCTGCTCTTGGCCTGGGCGCTCGCCTGGTGGTGGCGGCGCGGCCAGACCGCGCTGGCGGCGGCGCTCGGCGCGGCGGCCGTCGCCTATCTCGCGGCCCGTGTCGGCGGCACCCCCTACACGGCCGCCAAGGCGATTGCGATGGCGGCGCCGCTGGCGATGCTGACGATCGTGCGCCCGCTGCTCGAACTCGACCTTCGAAAGCTCCGTACGCCACCGGCAGCCGGCGCCCTGCGGCCGCTCGTCGCGGGCACCTTCGTCGTCGCAGCGGGAAGCTGCAGCCTCCTGGCGCTCGCCAACGGGCCGGTCGGACCGGTGAGCTACTCGCCGGCGCTCACAGGCCTACGGCCGGAAATCGCCGCTGCCTCGACTCTGGTGCTTGCCCAGCCGACCCTGCTCGACGATCAGCACGGCCTGGCGTATATCGCTTGGGAGCTGCGCGGAGGGCGCGTCTGCATCAAGGCAGCCGGGCAGACACGGGGGACACCGCCGCCTCCGGGCATCGGCTTCATCGTCAGCGACGTGGCGGCCGGACTACGCTCGCCGTTTACGCACCTGCGCCTCGATCGCCGCGCCGGTCCCTACCTGCTCTGGCGTCGCCGGGGGCAGGTCGGTGGACCGAGCCCGTGCCCGCTGATCGCCGTGCGCTCTGCACGCCAGGGGAAGAAGCCCGGCGGTTAGGGTGCTGGGCCCATGAAGTGGATTGCCAAAGCCGGCTTGCAGAAGTGCCTCAGCGCGCTTCCCAACGAGCAGGCCACCAACTACCGCTTCCAGCGCTATCTGACGCGGACGCTGCCGCGCCGCGGCAGCGACCTGGATCTGCACATCGAGCTGCCCTCTCGTCACCTGCAGATGTTCAAGCGGCACAGCTCCCAGCCGGTCGGCGAGGCGACGCTCTTCGAGTTCGGGGCCGGCTGGGACCTGATCGGGCCGCTCACCAATTACGCGCTCGGAGTCGAGAAGCAGGTCCTGGTCGACATTCGCCCGAATCTGCGCTTCGAGCTCGTCAAGCAGGCCTGGTCCGATCTCAACGGCCGCACCGCCCAGATCGAGCGCGTGTCCGGCATGCCGGCACGCGATCTCGGGGCCAGGGCGCCGGACTCCCTGGAGGCCCTGGAAGACCTCTTTGGGATCACCTACCTGGCGCCCCGCGACGCCGGCGCCACCGGTCTTCCCGAGTCGTCGATCGATTTCATGTCCAGCACCGACACGATGGAGCACATCCCCCGCGCCGACATCGAGCGGATCCTTCGCGAGTCGGCTCGGATCCTGAAGCCGGACGGGCTGCTGAGCTGCACCCTCGACCTGCTCGACCTCTACTCCTATTTCGATTCCTCGATCTCGCCCTACAACTTCCTCAAGTTCTCCGATCGAACCTGGAGCCTCGCGAACTCCGGCCTGCACTTCCAGAATCGGCTGCGGCTCTACGACTATCTGCAGATGTTCGAGGCGGCGGGGTACGAGATCGCGGACAAGACCATCGAGGAGCCCACTGAACAGGAGCTGGCCGACCTTCGCTCGCTGCAACTCGCCCCCTGCTTTCGCGACCATCCGCTCGAGGACGTCGGCATAAAGACCGCTCATCTCGCCGCCCGGCCTTCCTGATGGCCGGCCTGACCGTGAAGCTCCCCGACGGCTCGCCGCTTCAGCTCGAGGACGGTGCCAGTGGCGCCGACGCGGCTGCGGCGATCGGTGCCGGGCTGGCCAAGGCGGCGCTTGCAATCAAGGCCGATGGAAAGCTCCAGGACCTCTCGGCGCCGCTCGGCGACGGGCAGTCGATCGAGATCGTCACCGACCGCGACCCCGACGCTCTCTGGCTGATCCGCCACGACGCCGCCCACGTGATGGCCGAGGCGGTAACCGAGCTCTGGCCCGGCACCAAGGTCTCGATCGGCCCCCCGATCGAGGACGGCTTTTACTACGACTTCGAGTTCCCGGATGGGATCGTGGTGAGCGACGACGACCTGGAGCGGATCGAGGCGGCGATGAAGTCCCACATCGACGCCGACGAGGCCTTCGAGCGCCGCGAGCTGCCGGTCGCCTCGGCGATCGAGAAGTTCCGCGCCGAGGGCCAGGACTACAAGGTCGAGCTGATCGAGGACCTGGTCCGCGACCAGGGCACGGAGGCCGTCTCGCTGTATCGCAACGGCCCCTTCGAGGACCTCTGCCGCGGTCCGCACGCCCCTTCGACCGGGCGCATCGCCGCCTTCAAGCTCAACTCGCTGGCGGGCGCCTACTGGCGCGGCGACGAGACCCGCCAGATGCTGACCCGGATCTACGGCACCGCCTTCTTCTCCGAGAAGGACCTCGACGTCCATCTGGAGCGGATTGAGCAGGCAAAGGCGCGCGACCACCGCAAGCTCGGCCCGCAGCTCGGCCTCTTCACGCTCCGCGAGGAGGCCCCGGGGATGCCGTTCTGGTTGCCGAACGGGACCGTGCTGTTACGCGACATCGAGGCCGAGGTGCAAAAGCAGCTGCGCAAGCGCGGTTACGTCGAGATCAAGACCCCGCGGGTGCTCGATGAAGGGCTCTGGCACCGCTCCGGCCACTGGGACAACTACCGCGAGAACATGTACTTCGTCGAGCCTTCCGAACGCGAGGGCGACCAGCGCCGCTACGCGCTGAAGCCGATGAACTGCCCCGGCGCCTGTCTGGTCTACGGCTCGGCGTCCTACTCCTACCGCGACCTGCCCCTGCGGATGGCAGAGTTCGGCGACGTCTCGCGCTACGAGCGCGAGGGAGTGCTGCACGGGCTGCTGCGGGTCCGCGCCTTCACCCAGGACGACGCGCACGTCTTCTGCACCCTCGAGCAGGTCACCGACGAAGTCGACTCGATCTGCGCGGCGATCGACGAGCTCTACGCACGCTTCGGCTTCGAGGCGGTGCGGGTCGAGCTCTCGACCCGGCCCGAGAAGTCGATCGGGACCGACGAGCAGTGGGAGCGCGCCGAGGCATCGCTGCGCGAAGCGCTCGAGCGCCAGGGCCGCGAGTTCGACGTCGCACCCGGCGAGGGCACCTTCTACGGGCCGAAGATCGACTTTCACATCACCGACGCGCTCGGGCGCTCCTGGCAGTGCGGCACCTGCCAGCTCGATTTCCAGATGCCGGAGCGCTTTCAATTGACCTATAGCGGCGCCGACAACGCCGAGCACACCCCGGTGCTGATCCATCGCGCCCTGCTCGGCTCGATGGAGCGCTTCGCCGGGATCCTGATCGAGCACTACGCCGGCCGCTTCCCGGTCTGGCTTGCGCCGGTGCATGTGCTGGTCCTCCCGGTCGCCGACCGTCACCTCGATTATGCACGCGAGGTCGCGGGGCGGCTCTACCCCGAGTTTCGCGCCGGCGTCGACGAGCGCTCCGAGTCGGTGGGGAAGAAGATCCGCAACGCCGAGCTTGCTCGGGTTCCCTACATGTTGGTGATCGGCGACAAGGAGCAGGAGGGAGGCACGGTTTCGGTGCGCTCGCACGAACGGGGCGAGATCGGCGCGACGAGCCTCGAGCAGTTCGCCGAGCGGCTGCGGGCGGAGATATCCGATCAGTAGCCGGGTGCCTGTGTCATACTCCGCCAACTTGACTGCCGGTACGACACCCACCGCGCGCCGCTGAGCGCCCGCCGTGCCCGCTATCGCAACCTTCCCGCCAAGAGCTTGAAGTTCGATCGCACCTCTAGCTAGTGCCGGTCCCGCGTAGGTTCGATCGGCGCCCGCCCGAGCGCGACACGACTCGCCTCAACGAGCGAATTCGCGTGCCCCAGGTCCGCTTGATCGGTGCCGACGGCGAGCAGGTCGGAGTGATCCCCACCGACGACGCCCTGGAGCGCGCCCGTGCCGCCGATCTCGACCTTGTCGAGGTGGCACCGGAGGCCAAGCCCCCGGTTGCCCGCCTGCTCGACTACTCGAAGTACAAATACGAGCAGGAGCAGAAGGCGAAGGCGGCCCGCAAGCACCAGCAGCAGGTCAACGTGCGCGAGATCAAGCTGCGCCCGAAGATCGCCGACCACGACTACGAGACCAAGAAGGGCCACGTGGAGCGCTTCCTTCGCCAGCGCGACAAGGTCAAGGTCACGATCATGTTCCGCGGTCGCGAGCAGGCGCATCCGGAGCGCGGCAGGGCGCTGCTGCAGCGTCTCTTCGGCGACGTCGAGGGACTGGCGACGATCGAGTCAGAGCCGCTTCAGGAGGGGCGCAACATGAGCATGATGCTGGCGCCGGTGCGGGGCGGCGACGGCGCCGGGCCTCGCGACGAGGGTGACGCAACGAGCTGAGCGGATCCCGGTCAGGTCGCGAACCACTCGCTGTCGAGCCGGGTGAGCAGCGAGCCCGCCGTCTCCAGCATCGCGAGCAGCTCGGGGTCGCGGGAGTGAATGATCGGCTGGCGCGCGAAGCCAAGCACTGCGAGGCGGCGCCGCAGGGGCATGACGAGGTGTGGCTCAAGACGGCCGCTGACCAGCGCCGCCCCCTCGGCCTTCGCATGCGCGAGCAGCTCCCCGACTACCGCTTCGGCCTCGTTCTCGGCCGCGCACAGGTGCAGGACCCGGGCGGGACCATGGCCGTCGAGCACATAGGCGTACCAGCCGACGACATGATCGACCCTGCGCACGAGGCGCAGGGTCGGCTTCCCAAGCATCGCCTCGACGCCTCCCAGGACGTGGCCGAGGAAGCCGCGGTCATATTCGCCGTATATACGCAGGCCGCGAGTCGCCTCCGGAAGGGCGCTGACGATCGCATCCGTTGTGGCGTCCTCGGCGACGACGTCGGGATCGAGCTCGGGAAGCCGGCGCCCGATTCTCGCTCCCGCGGCGTGCACCGGAAAAGCGCCGACCGGGACCTGCTCACGACCCAATGACCTGCGCCGGAGCGCCCTTCCCGCCACCGTGCCGAGCCAGCGGCCGGGACGCAGGACGATCATCCAGTCGCACGCGCGGGCCGCGTCGAGATGACCGCCGAAGGCGCGCCAGATGCGAACCACCTCGTCGCTGGCGGTGTCGGAGAAGGAGAAGTCCTGGCCGGCGCTCAGCAGTCGTCGAACCAGCAGCGCTCCGGCGGCGCCGGCCCTGCTGTCCTGGACCACGACCAGATGCGACGGGCAGACCCCGCGCAGCTCGCGCTCCCGGAAGCGAAAGCGCCGCACCTGCGAGCCCATGAAGCCGAGGATCTCGCCGTCATCGCCGGTCGCGACCAGGGCTGGAAGCTCCTCGTCGCGCCAGGGATCGTCGATCATTGTGCGTGTGAGGAATTCTCGAACGTCCTTCTCGGGCAGCCAGTCGGGGCTGATCGTGCGCACGAGGGGCACCACGCCCGGAAGGTCGCCGGCGTCGAATGGACGAATCTCTGGCACAGGATCGCGACACTACAGCGAGAATGAGGGCGAATGGAAAGCCTGAGACCGCAACGACGGGTGAGCCGATGATGTCGCCGAACGAGGTCGAGGCGCCGGCCGGAGTTCGCTTCGATCCCGCCGCCGCGATCGAGCGCCTTGCGCAGGGCACCGTCGAAGCCGTTCGGGGCCTCGGCCGCCGCGGGGCCGTGGTCGCCATCTCCGGCGGCATCGACTCCAGCGTCACCGCGGGGCTGGCCGTGAAGGGGTTCGGGCCCGACAACGTGCTGCTTTTGAGGCTTCCCGAGCGCGACGTCGGCAGCGGCTCCTCCGACCTCGGGTTGGAGCTGGCGGAGGCGCTCGGCGCGCCGACCGTCGAGCAGCCGATCTCGGACGCGCTCGAGGCGCTCGGTTGCTATTCACAGCGCGACGATGCGATCCGCAAGGTCTTCCCCGACTACGAGCCGGACTGGAAGCACAAGCTCGTGCGCTCGGCGCCGAGCGGGGGGATCATCGTCTTCTCGCTCGTGGTCGAGCGGCCCGACGGCAGCGAGGAGCAGCGCCGCATGCCCCCCGACGCCTATCGTGAGCTGCTCGCAGCGACGAACATGAAGCAGCGAACCCGCAAGCTGCTCGAGTACACCTGGGCGGATCGGCTCACCTACGCGGTCGTCGGGACGCCGAACCTGCTCGAGTACGACCAGGGGTTCTTCGTCAAGGGCGGCGACGGGCTCGCCGACGTGAAGCCGATCGCCGGCGTCTACAAGTCGCAGGTCTACGCGATGGCCTTCGAGCTAGGGCTTCCCGAGTCGATCACCGGGGCGCGCCCGACGACCGACACGTTCAGCCTCCCCCAGACCCAGGAGGAGTTCTACTTCGGCTTCCCCTACGAGCAGATGGACCTGCTGATGTGGGGTCACGAGCAGCAGATGAAGGCGGAGGAGCTCGCGTCCCGGGTCGGACTGGAGCCCGCGCAGGTGGAGGCCGCATTCTCCGAGATCGAGCGCCGTCGCGTCGCCACCGAGTACCTCGCCGCACCGTCGGTGCTGGTCGAGCCGCCTGGCTGATGTGCGGCATCGCGGGCATCGTGCGCCCGCATCGGGGCCCGCCGCCCGACGAGGAGTCGCTGCTGCGCATGACCGGCGCGATCCGCCACCGCGGTCCCGACGGCTTCGGGTACGCGCTCGACAGTGGCGCCGGCCTGGTCAACACTCGCCTTTCGATCTTCGACCTGCCGGGCGGCTGGCAGCCGATCGAGGAAGGCCCCGAGGGCGCGATCATCGTCTACAACGGCGAGGTCTACAACCACTACGAGCTGCGCCGCGAGCTCGAGGCGCGCGGTGAGGCCTTTCACACCGCCACCGACACCGAGATCGTCCTGCGACTGCTCGAGCGCGACGGCCTCGGGGCGCTCGATCGCCTCAACGGGCAGTTCGCGCTGGCCTGGTGGCAGCCGCACCCGCGCCGCCTAACCCTGATCCGCGATCGCTTCGGCGTGCGTCCGCTGCACTACGCGCTCAAGGCCGACGGCACCTTGGTCTTCGCCTCCGAGGCGAAGGCGATCTTCGCTTCCGGCGAAGTGCGCCCGGAGCCCGACCTGCGCGGCATCGACGACGTTTTCACGCTCTGGGGGCCGCGCCCCCCGCGTACCGTCTTCAAAGGTGTGAAGCAGGTCCATCAGGGCGGGATGCTGATCTGGGAGGCGGGCAAGATCGTCGAGGAGCGCAGCTGGTGGTCGCCCTCGTTCGACTTCGAGGGTGAGCCCGGACAGGATCTCGAGGAGCTGATGCGAGACAGCGTGCGTCTGCGGCTGCGCGCCGACGTCCCGGTTGGCGCCTATCTCTCCGGTGGCCTTGACTCAAGCCTGATCGTCGCCCTTGCCCAGCAGGAGACAGAGCACCAGCTGCGCACCTTCTCGGTCGCCTTTCACGATCCCAGCTACGACGAGCGCCCTCACCAGGAAGAGGTCGCGCGGGCTCTTGGCACCGACCATCACGTCGTAGACGTCGGGCCGGGCGAGATCGCCGACGCCTTTCCCGAGGTGATTCGACACGTCGAGCAGCCGCTCGTGCGCACCGCGCCGGTGCCGCTTTTCCTGCTCTCGGAGGAGGTGCGCGCCAACGACATCGTCGTCGTCGCCACCGGGGAGGGGGCCGACGAGTTGTTTTGGGGCTATGACCTCTTCAAGGAGGTCGTCGTGCGCGAGCTCTACGAGCGCGATCCCGACGAGGCGCGGGGGCTGCTCGAGCAGCTCTACGGCTACCTGCCGGCGGAGGCGCGCCGCGGGCCCGCCTGGGATCGCTTCCTGCTCGAGACCGGCGAGCCCGGCGACCCGATCGCCTCGCACATGACCCGGGTCGGGGCGACCGCGGCGGTGAAGGCGTTCTACCGGCCCGAGATCGCGGCCGAGATCGGCGCCGAGCAGTCCCTTGATCGATTGCGCGATGGGCTGCCGGCGAGCTTCGGGAGCTGGAGCAGCCTCGAGCGCGCCTCCTGGCTGGAGATCTCGACACTGCTCGAGCCGTACCTGCTCGCCGCCCAGGGCGACCGGGTGGCGATGGCGCACGGAGTGGAGGGCCGCTACCCCTTCCTCGACCACCGCGTCTTCGAGCACGCAGCCCGCCTGCCCGCGGAGCGCAAGCTGGCCGGCATGCGGGAGAAGGCGGCGCTGCGCGACCTCGCCGCCGACCTGCTGCCCGCCGAGATCGCGAGTCGCTCCAAGCAGCCCTACCGGTCGCCCGAGGTCGCGCCGTTCTTCGCGCCCGGTGCGCCCGACTGGGTCGAGGGTTCGCTTTGCCCCGAGGCTTTGGCGGAAACCGGGATCTGGGATGAGGCGAGGGTCGCCGGCCTGCTGCGCCGCTGCCGGGCCGGCAGGGCGACCGGCTTCCGCGAGGGCATGGCGCTGATCGGGGTCCTGTCGACCCAGTTGTGGCATCGTGCCTTCTTTTCTGCGGGGCTTGAAAATTCCCCAGCGGAAACCGATAAGCCCGAGATGAGAATCGACCGCACCACGGCCAAGGAGATCGCGTGACCGAGGCGACGGCAGACACCAAGGCGGAGATGCGCTCGTTCCTGGAGGAGAACTTCCTCTACATGCACCCCGGTGTCGAGCTCTCCGACGGCGACGACTTTCTTGCTTTGGGCATCATCGACTCGCTTGGCTTCGTCGAGCTCGTTGAAGAGGTCCAGTCGCGCTACGGGCTCACTATCGACGACGTCGAGATCACCGAGGAGAACTTCGGCTCGATCGACGCGATCGCAAAGTTCGTGGCGTCAAAGCGGCCTTGAGCTCTCCGTCGATCGCTGAAGACCTCTCCCGCTGGGCCGAGTGCGCGCCGAATCGCACCGCGCTGATCGTCGGCGAGCGCGAGCACTCCTACGGCGAGCTCGACCAGCGCGCCGACAGCGTCGCCGCCGGCCTCCGGGAACGAGGTGTCCAGCGCGGGGACCGGGTCGCGATCATGCTTCCGAACGGGATCGACGCCGTGGTCGTGATCCAGGCCACGCTGCGGGCCGGCGCGGCGATCATGCCGGTCAACCCGACCGCCAAGCACGACCGGGTGAGCGATTTGCTGCGCCGCTCCTCAGCGGCGATGCTGATCTGCGATGCGGAGCGAAGCGCTGAGGCCAAGCAGGCCGTCGCCGCGGCCGGCGAAACGCAGCTGGTCAGCGACGTCAGCGAGCTCGCGTCCGACGCCGAACCGCCCAGCGAGGCGATCGAGGACACCGACCTCGCGGCCCTCATGCACACCTCCGGCTCGACCGGCGGCCCGAAGGGCGTCATGCACAGCCACGGCGGCCTCGGCTTCGTCACCGACTCGATCGCCGAGTACCTGGAGCTGACCGGCGAGGACCGGATCCTCAACCTGCTGCCGCTCTCGTTCGGATACGGCCTCTCGCACCTGATGATCTGCATGCGGACCGGCGCGACCCTGGTGCTCGAACCGGGGGTCGGGCTGCCGGGCACGATCCTGAAACGGCTCGAGGAGCGCGAGATCACCGGGCTGCCGGGCGTCCCGACGGTGTTCGCGCTGCTGCTCACCCTCAAGGGGCTGGCCGAGCGGCCGCTGCCGCAGCTGCGCTTCCTGACCAACGCCGGCGCGGCGCTGCCGACGCCGGCGCTCGAGCAGGTTCGCAAAGCCTTTCCCGGCGCCACGCTCTACTCGATGTACGGGCAGACCGAGTGCATCCGCACCTGCTACTTGCCGCCCGAGCAGCTCGACGTGCGGCCGGGATCGGTCGGGGTGCCGATCCCTGGCTCGGAGACCTGGATCGAGGACGAAGAGGGCAACCGTGTCGGTCCCAACATCGTCGGCGAGCTGATCGTGCGCGGGCCGCACGTAATGCAGGGCTACTGGCGCAACCCGGAGGCGACCGCGGAGCGGGTCCGCGAAGGGCGCCATCCGGGCGAGCGGGTGCTGGCGACCAACGACCTCTTCCGCATCGACGACGAGGGGTTTCTCTACTTCGTCGGGCGACGCGACGACATCATCAAGTCGCGCGGTGAGAAGGTGCCGCCGCGCGAGGTCGAGGAGGTGCTGCACCTCGATCACGCTGTGCACGAGGCCGCCGTGGTCGGGGTGCCCGACAGGCTGCTGGGCGAGGCGGTCCACGCCCACGTCTCGGCCCGCGAGGGCGAGGAACTGGATCCCGCGGCGCTGAAGCGACTCTGCGCCGAGCATCTCGAGGACTACATGGTTCCGCAGCGGATCGTCGTCCACGACCAGCTGCCGCGAAACCAGAACAACAAGGTCGACCGACTGGGCCTTGCCCAGGCCTGACCGGCGCGCCCGAACGTCTGCTTCAATAGTCGGCCGATGCCGAAGATGAAGACCCACTCGGGCTCAAAGAAGCGCTTTCGCAAGACCGCGAAGGGCAAGCTGCGCGGCCGCCGTGCCTATTCGAGCCACATCCTCGAGAAGAAGTCGCCGAAGCGCAAGCGCCGCTTCGCGCGCCCGGTCGAGATCTCAAAGCCCGACCAAAAGAGGGTTCGCACGCTGCTCGGAGGCGGAAAGTGACACGGGTGAAGCGCTCCGTGCACGCGCGCAAGAAGCGCCGCTCGACGCTGCGGCAGGCGAAGGGCTACTGGGGGCGCAAGAAGTCCTCCTACCGCTTCGCGAAGGAGCAGGTGCAGCGCTCCGGCGCCTACGCCTACCGTGACCGGCGCAACCGCAAGCGCGACTTCCGGCGCCTCTGGATCATCCGCATCAACGCCGCGGCGCGGCAAGAGGGAATCAGCTACTCGCAGCTCATGCATGGCCTCAAAGAGGCCGGCGTCGAGGTGAACCGCAAGATGCTCGCTGACGTCGCGGTCAACGATCGCGACGCGTTTCGCCGATTCGTGGAGCTAGCCCGGGAGGGTGCGGCGGCCTAGCCGGACCCAGAACACTCAGTCTCCCGGGCGGATCCAGAGGATCCGCCCTTTCTTTTTGCCAATACCAGACACCCAAAATGATCACCAGCCCCCAGAACGAGAAGCTGAAGCTGATCCGCAGCCTGCACGAGCGGCGCGGGCGTGAGCGCGCCGGCCTCTTCCTCGGCGAGGGCGAGGACCTGCTCGAGGCCGGCCTCGCCGCCGGCGCCGAGCCGCGGCTGCTGCTCAGCGCCGCGGGCTCGGGCATCGGCGGCCTCGAGGTCGAGCCGCAGCTGCTCGACGGCTGCTCGACCCTCGGCTCGGGCACGCGGGTGATCGCCGCCTGGGAGCGACCGGCAGCGGTGCCGATCGAGGGCCCGGTGTGCGTCTATCTGCATGCGCTCTCCGACCCGGCCAACGTGGGCGCGGTGATTCGTTCCGACCAACGCCCTGGTCGAGGGGACCGTGGTTCTCGGCCCCGGCTGCGCCGACCCGCTCGCCCCGAAGGCGGTGCGGGCGAGCATGGGCTCGGTCTTCGGCCAGCCTTTCGTTCAGGCGGAGCTCGACGCGACTCCGGCTCCTCGCATCGCGCTAGTCGCGCACGGGGGCGAATCGCTGACGAATCTCGCGCCGCCGCTCACCCTTTGCCTCGGCGCCGAGCGGGCCGGCCTGCCAGCCGAAATCGTCGAGTCCTGCGAGCGGACGCTGACGATCCCGCTGCGCCCCGGGGTCGAGTCGCTGAACGTCGCCGCGGCGGCTGCGATCGTCCTGCAGCGGATATCGTCGCCCGCGCCCGGGGCCGGGCCCGCGGCGGCGCCCCGAGGTGAGAGCGATGGTTGAGCGGATCAAGCAGATAAGGCGCGAAGCGGAGGAGGCGATCTCCGCCGCCGCGACGACCGAGGACCTGGAGCAGCTGCGGATCGCCTACCTGGGCCGCAAGGCGGAGCTGACCGGGATCCTGCGCGGGATATCCCAGCTTCCCGACCAGGAGCGCGGCACGGTCGGAAAGGCCGGGAACCAGGCCCGTCAGGCCCTGGAGTCGCTGCTCGCCGGCCGCGCCGGTGAGCTCGACTCGGCCGAGATCGACGCCCGCCTCGCCGAGGACCGCATCGACGTGACCCTTCCCGGGGCGCCGCTGCCGAGCGCCTCGCGCAACCTCCTGGCCCGGACCCAGCGCGAGATCGAGGACGTCTTCGTCGGGCTCGGCTACCGGGTCATGGAGGGGCCGGAGGTGGAGCTCGACTATTACAACTTCACGGCGCTCAACCATCCACCCGGGCACCCGGCGCGGATGGCCCAGGACACCTTCTACGTCGATCCCGCCAGCCTCAGCGCGGACCTGCGCATCGAGCCGGCGCCGAGCTTCTCCGGCGAAGCGGTCACCGGCTCGTCGCTTCCTCCTGGCCCCGAGGACGTCGTCTTGCGGACCCACACCTCGCCGATGCAGGTGCGCGCCATGGAGGCCCAGGAGCCGCCGATCTTGATCGTCGTGCCGGGTCGCTGCTACCGCTCAGACCCCTTCGACGCCACCCACAGCCCCGTCTTCCATCAGGTCGAGGGGTTGGCCGTAGCCGAGGGGATCACGCTCGCGGACCTGAAGGGGACGCTGGACGAGCTCGCACGGGCGATCTTCGGCCCCGAGCGCAGCACCCGCTTCCGGCCCGGCTTCTTCCCCTTCACCGAGCCCAGCGTCGAGGTCGACGTCTCCTGCTTCAAATGCGACGGCAGCGGCGACTTCGAGGGCAGCCGCTGCTCGATCTGCAAGGGCAGCGGCTGGATCGAGATTCTCGGCTCGGGGATGGTCGACCCCAACGTCTTCGGGTTCGTCGCCCACAATGGTTACGACCCCGAGCGGGTGCAGGGATTCGCGTTCGGGATGGGGATCGAGCGCATCGCGATGCTCAAGCACGGCGTCCCCGACCTGCGCAAGTTCTTCGAGAACGACGTCAGGGTCCTGGAGCAGTTCCGATGAAGGTCCCGTACTCCTGGCTGCGCGAGTACTGCGACCCGGGGATCCCGGCGCCGGATCTGCTCGCCCTGCTCGCCCTGCGCACGACCGACACCGAGGGCGTCGCGTACGTCGGCCCGCCGGCGCCGAAGGGCTTCGTCGTCGGGCGCGTCGTCTCGGCCAAGAAGCATCCTGACGCCGACCGGCTCAGCGTCTGCGAGGTCGACGCCGGCGACGCGACCCGCACGATCGTCTGCGGGGCGCCCAACGTCGCCGCCGGACAGACGGTGCCGGTGGCGCTGCCGGGGGCGACGATGCCCGACGGGCAGAAGCTCGGACAGGCGAAGCTGCGCGGCGTCGTCTCCGACGGGATGATCCTCTCCGAGGCCGAGCTTGGGATCGGCGACGACGCGAGCGGGATCGTCGTCCTCGACGACCGGCCGCGGCCGGGCACGCCGCTCGCGGACGTCCTGCCCGTCGCCGAGCCGGTGCTCGAGCTCGAGGTGCACTCGAACCGGGTCGACTGCTTCGGCGTCTACGGGGTCGCCCGCGAGGCGCATGCGATCACCGCCGCGCCGCTCGCCACGCCGCCCTGGGAGGCCGACGCGCAGGCGTCGGGCAGCGACGAGGTCAACGACTACGCCTCGGTCACGGTTGAGGTGCCGGAGCTTTGCCCGCGCTTCACCGCCCGCGTGTTCGAGGACGTCACGATCGGCCCCTCGCCGCTGTGGCTCAAGGGCCGCTTGATCGCGGCCGGCCAGCGGCCGATCAATAACGTCGTCGACATCACCAACTACGTGATGCTGCTGACCGCGCAGCCGCTGCACGCCTTCGATCTCGACCGGGTGCCGGGCGGAGGGCTGATCATCCGCACCGCGGTCGAGGGCGAGAAGATGACCACCCTCGACGGGGTCGAGCGCAGCTTCGACGGCGACGCGGTCCTGGTCTGCGATCGCGACGGACCCTCGGGGATCGCGGGGATCATGGGCGGCCAGGTCTCCGAAGTGTCTGACTCGACCACCCGGGTCATGCTCGAGGTCGCGACCTGGAACGGGGTGAACATCCTGCGCACCTCGCGCAAGCTCGGCCTCCGCTCGGAGGCCTCGAATCGATTCGAGAAGCAGCTACATCCCGAGATGGCGATGCGGGCCCAGCGGGTCGCCTCGCGGCTGCTGGTCGATCTCTGCGGGGCGCGGCTGGTGCCGGGGACGATCGACGAGGCCGCCGAAATCCCGGACGCGCGCAGATTGGGCCTCCAAGTCGAACGGGTCGAGCAGGTGCTCGGAATGCGGATCGAGCCCGGCGAGTGCCGCGAGTACCTCGGGCGGCTCGGCTTCGGGGTCGCCGGCGTGGGCGATGCAGAACAAATTGCGGCGGCTTCGCCGCCTGATCTGCCTGTGCCGGCGCCTGACGGCACCGGCCCGACAATCACCGTGGAGGTCCCGTTCGAGCGCCACTACGACGTCACCCGCGAGGTCGACCTGATCGAGGAGGTCGGGCGCATCCACGGCTACGACGAGCACCTCCCCTCGACGCTGCCCGAGGCGGTCGGCCAGGGCGGCAGGCTGAGCCCCGAGCAGGGTCTGCGGCGCCGCGCCGAGGACGTGATGCGCGACCTCGGCTTCGACGCGGTGGTCAGCCTCAGCCTCACCGACCCCGGCATGCCGGCCCGCCTGCGGCTCGCGAACGGCGACTCCGCGTGGGGCGCCGATCGTGGTCTCCAACCCGCTCTCGCTCGACCACTCGCAATTGCGCACGACGCTGCTCGGCTCGCTGCTCGACGCCGCCCGCTACAACGTCGCCCACGGCGCCGAGCGAGTGGCGCTCTACGAGTCGGGGCGTGTCTTCCTGAAGCAGATGCCCGCGACCTCCTCCGCTTCCAGCGAGCCGTCAGGCGAGCGATCAGCCGGGCTTGGCCCGGATGCGAAGGCCGCGCGGTCCCCGGAAGGACGGATTGGCGTCCTCGGGGGCTCGTTCGCGGGCAACAGGCCCGCTCCCGCACACGAGCCGCAGCGGATCGGCGCCCTCGCCGTCGGCGCGATGGCGCCGCCGAGCTGGCGTGCCGACCCCGGGCCGGCGGACTTCTTCGCGCTCAAGGGCGCCCTCGAGGCTCTCGCAGCGCAGCTCGGCGCCGAGTTGCGGGTCGAGGAGGCGACCGAGCCTTTTCTGCATCCGGGCCGCGCCGCGCGCGTCCTGCTCGGCGGCGCCGAGGCGGGCTGGCTTGGCGAGCTCCACCCGCTCGTCTGCCGGGCCTGGGACCTCGAGGCCGCCGCCGGGTTCGAGATCGGGCTCGGCGAGCTGGCGGCGGCCGCGACTCTGGGCAGGGAGCAGTACGAGGACGTGACCAGCTTCCCGGCCGTGCAGCAGGACCTCGCCGTGATCGTCGACGAGGACGTCGCTGCTGAGCGCGTGCGGAGCGCGGTGCTCGACGGCGGGGGCGAGCTGCTGCGCTCGGTGCACGTCTTCGACCTCTACCGCGGCGACCAGGTCGGCGAAGGGCGCAAGAGCCTTGCCCTACGACTCACCTTTCGGGCACCGGACCGCACCCTCACCGACGCGGAGGTAGCCGAGCTGCGCGAGCGGATTCGCGCCGGGCTGGCCGAGCTGGGAGGGTCGCTTCGTGAATGACCAGAGCCAGAATCTGGGTGGTGACCCCGCGGCGCGGGTGATCGTGGCGGGCGCCTCCGGCTTCGCCGGGGCACTGGCGGCGCAGCTCGTCTGGGACCACCCGCGGCTCGAGCTGGCCGCGGTGACCAGCCGCACCGACGCGGGGCGGGGGCTCGACGAGCTCTACCCGCGCTACCGGGTCTCGTTGCCGCTCACCGAGCTCGATCTCGAGGGGCTGGAGGAGATCGACGCCGCGATCGTCGCCTACCCGCACGCCGCCTCAGCTCCCGTCGTCGCCGAGATGCGCAGCCTCGGGGTCCAGGTCGTCGACCTCTCGGCCGACTTCCGGCTCCGCGACCCCGACCTCTACGAGGAGTGGTACGGCCCGCACGGCGAGCCGGCGCTGCTCTCGGATGCGGTCTACGGGCTGCCGGAGCTCTACCGCGAGCAGCTCCGCGACGCCGACCTGGTCGCCAACCCGGGCTGTTATCCGACCGCGGCGGTGCTGGCCCTGGCGCCGCTCGCCGAGGCGGGGCTGATCGCCGACCTGGTCGTGAACGCGATGCAGGGAATCTCCGGGGCCGGACGGGGCGGGGGAGACGAGATGCACTTCGTGACCCTTTCCGAGAATGCCTACGCATACAAGATGGAGGCCCACCGCCACAGCCCGGAGATCGCACAGGAGCTGGCAGCCCTGACACCAATGCCGGGCACGTCCTCCGCTTCGCGTCCGGGAACAACTCCCGACACCTCCTCCGCTTCGCGTCCGGGGGTGTCGGGGTCTGGCAAGGGATTGCCCTACGAGCTGACCTTCGTGCCGCACCTGATCCCGCTCGACCAGGGGGAGCTGACGACGTGCTTCGTCACGCCGACCCGAGAAGTCGAGGCGGATGAGCTCGCGAGGCTCTATGAGGAGCGCTACGCGGAGGAGCCCTTCGTGCGGGTCGTCGAGGCGCCGCCGGGAGTCCGCGACGTGCGCGACACCAACGAGTGCCACGTCCACCCGGTGCGAAACGGCTCGCGGATCGTCGTCAGCTCGGCGATCGACAACCTCTGGAAGGGAGCCTCGAGCCAGGCGATCCAGAACCTCAACCTGATGCTCGGGCTCGACGAGACCGAGGGGCTCCGATGAGCCAATCGTACGTCGCATCGAGCCAATCTCGCGGTGCGCGCCGGTGAGCGGTTTCTTCAAATCGCGCTGGGTGGATCCGCCGCCAGGGGTAGAGGAGCTCGACCCGAGCCGGCTTGCGGGCGACTTCCGGGCCGCCGGCGTCGCCTGCGGGCTGAAGGGCGGGGGGGAGACCGACCTCGGGCTGCTCGCCTGCGACGCCCCGACGGTCTCCTCGTCGCTGCTTCTTACCCGCAACGCGGCCGCCGCGGCGCCGGTGCGCGTCTGCCGGGAGCATTGCGACCTCGACTCGCTGCGAGCGGCAGTCGTCAACTCGGGAAACGCCAACGCGGCGACCGGCGAGCAGGGCCACGCCGACGCGCTGGCGATGCGCGACGCCGCCGCAGGATCGCTGGGGCTGGAGCCGCGCGCGGTCGCGGTCGCCGAGACCGGGGTGATCGGGGTGCCGCTCGACATCGAGTCGGTTCGCGGCGGGATCGACGCGGCGGCATCGGAGCTGTCCGAGACCGGCGGCGAGGCCTTCGCGACGGCGATCTGCACCACCGACCGCTGGCCGAAGCGCTGCACCGTGGGCCTCGACGGGGTGACGGTCTCCGCGCAGGCGAAGGGGGCGGGGATGATGGAGCCCGGCTTCGCGACCCTGCTCGGCTTCGTGCAGACAGACGCCGAGCTCGCAGACCCCGAGGCCGCGCTGCGGGCCGCCACCGCCGCCTCCTTTGAGCGGGTCAGCGTCGACGGGCAGATGAGCACCAACGACACCCTGATGCTGCAGGCGACCGGCACCAGCGGTCGCCAGATGCCGGCGGGGCTGCTGGAGGCGGTGATGCTGCAGCTGGCGCTCGAGGTGGTCGCCGACGGCGAGGGCGCGACCCGGGTCGGCCGCGTCGAGGTTGCCGCTGCCGCCTCCGACGAGGAGGCCGAGCGGGTCGCCCGTGTGATCGCCAACTCGCCGCTGGTCAAGACGGCGCTCTTCGGGCGCGACCCGAACTGGGGCCGGATCGCGCAGGCGGCGGGGATGGCGCTGGCCGGCGAGCAGCTCGCCGAGCTGGGCCCGGCCGAGATCGATGCCGATGACCTCTCCAGCGACGCTCCCGAGGCCGACCTCTCGGTGCGGCTCGGGCGCGGCGACGGCGCCTCGCACATGTACTTCAGCGACCTGACCTACGACTACGTGAAGCTGAATGCCGAGTACACGACCTGAACAGACAAGAGGTGAGCAAGGTGGGCGGCACCCGCCCGCGGCGGAAGCGGGAGCGAGCGAGCGAGATTTGAATCGTGATCGCGCGAGTGAGCGGGAGCTGAGTACGCGGGCGGAAACAGATGTCTGACCACGCGAACATCGAGGTCCTCCTTGAAGCATTGCCTTACATCCGTGAGTTCCATGGCCGCACGGTGGTGATCAAGTACGGCGGCTCGGCGATGCGCGACGAAGAGCTTCGCGAGGCCTTCGCCCGCGACGTGGTGCTGCTCAAGTACGTCGGGCTGAATCCGGTGATCGTGCACGGCGGCGGGCCCGAGATCACCGAGTACATGCAACGGCTCGGGATGGAGGTGCGCTTTCACGAGGGCCTGCGCGTCTCCGACCCCGAGACCGTCGAGGTGGCGAAGATGGTCCTGCTCGGCAAGCTCAACTCCGACATCGTCCTGCGGCTCAACCGCCACGGGCAGCCGGCGGTCGGGCTTTCGGGCGAGGACGGCACGCTGTTCGAGATCGCTCCGGTGGCCAACAGCGCCGACGTCGGGATGGTCGGCTCGATCCAGCGCGTCGACGTCGACGTCCTGAACCACATCGCGGCCGACTACATCCCGGTCGTCGCCTCGGCCGGCGCCGATCGCGAGGGCCATTCCTACAACGTCAACGCCGACGAGGCAGCCGGCAAGGTCGCCGCGGCGCTGGGCGCCCACAAGGCGATCTTCCTGACCGATGTCGAGGGCTGGCTCGAGGATCCCGAGCGGCACGACTCGCTGATCTCGCGGGCGACCGTGAAGGAGGTGGAGTCAAAGCTCGGCTCGGTGGGAGGCGGAATGCGCCCGAAGCTGCAGGCCTGCCTCGACGCGATCGGCGGCGGCACCCAGTACGCGCACATAATCGACGGGCGCCAGCCGCACAGCCTCCTGCTCGAGCTCTTCACCGACGCCGGCATCGGCACGATGGTCACGCCGTGATGTCGGCCACTGGCGCGTTATTCGCCCATATGACGAACAACGCGCCAATTCCGGGACGATGACCATGAGCCTGGCTGAGCTGCAGGAGCTCGAACAGCGCTACGTGATGCACACCTACAAGCGGCTGCCGGTCGAGTTCGTGCGCGGTGAGGGCGCGCGGCTCTGGGACGCCGATGGCAAGGAGTACCTCGACTTCCTGAGCGGGATCTCGGTCTGCTCAGTCGGCCACTGCAACCGCGCCGTGGTCGAGGCGGTGCAGGAGCAGGCGGGGCGCCTGCAGCACGTCTCCAACCTCTTCTACTCCGAGCCGGCGGTGCGCCTCGCCGAGCGGCTCTGCGACTCGAGCCTCGGCGGCAAGGCCTTCTTCACCAACTCCGGCACCGAGGCCAACGAGTGCGCGATCAAGCTGGCCCGCAAGCACGCTCACCGACGCGGGGCCTCCAAGCCGCGGATCGTCAGCTTCGAGCGCGCCTTTCACGGCCGCACGATGGGGTCGCTTGCCGCCACCCCGGCGATGGCCGCCAACCCCGACTTCGCGCCGATGCTGGCGGGGTTTCGGACCGTGCCCTTCGACGATCCGGCGGCGCTGCACGAAGCGGTCGGCACGGACACGGCGGCGGTCATCGTCGAGCCGATCCTCGGCGAGGCCGGCATCTACCCGGTCCCCGACGAGACCCTGGTCGCTGCCCGCGAGGCCTGCGATCGCGCAGGCGCCGTGCTGATCTTCGACGAGATCCAGACCGGAATCGGGAGGACCGGCTCGCTGTGGGCCTATGAGCAGACGCCGGTGCGCCCGGACCTGATCACGGTCGCGAAGGCGCTCGGCGGCGGTCTGCCGATCGGGGCCTGCGTCGCAGCGCCCGAATTCGCCGACGTGCTGCAGCCCGGCGACCACGGCTCGACCTTCGCCGGCGGGCCGCTGGTCAGCTCTGCCGCCTTGGCCGTGCTCGAGATCGTCGACGACCCGGAGCTGCTGCGCCGGGTCCGCGAGCTCGGCTCGCGGCTGCGCGAGGAACTCGAGGCGCTGGAGGGCGTGCGCGAGGTGCGCGGCCGCGGGCTGATGGTCGGAGTCGGGCTGGAGGAGGGGATTGACGCCGCCGAGGTGATGGCCGCTGCCCTGGCGGCCGGGCTGGTGATCAACGTCCCCGAGCCGGGCTCGCTGCGCCTGCTGCCGCCGCTGGTGATCGAGGTCGAGGACGTGAAGCGGGCCGTGGCGCTGCTCGCCGAGGTCTTCGCCGCGGCGGCCGGCTAGGTTTCCCGGCCGAGCAGCCGCAGCAGCGCGTCGCAGTGGTATTTGGCGGCCCAGTTCGGATAGCGCAGCATCATGTAGCGCCCCCAAAGCGGCGAGGAGCCGCCGACGGCGCCGCGCTGGCCGGGCAGCCGGGCGTTGAGGCGCTGGGTGGCGCAGACCGCGTCGGTCAGCTGGCGGGCAGCCGCCGGCAGGCGCGGGTCCGGTCGCTCTTCGTTCAGGTCGAGAAGGCAGAGTGCGATCTGCGAGTTTCCGGTCAGGCAGACGTAGCCGGCGGCAGGCTTCCACTCGTCATCGAGCCTCCCCGCCAAGCGGCCGTCTGCCTGCTCGGTCAGCTCGGTCAGCGCCAGCAGCCCCTGCTCGGTGGGCTGCCCGTAGGTTGGCCAGTCGTCGAGGCACTTGGCGCTTTCGATCAGCCCCTGAAGCGTGTAGGCGATCGTGTGGCTGTAGGCGGCCTTTCCGCCCTCCGAGAAGCCCCAGTCCGAGAAGCTGCCGTTCGGCCGCCGGCGCTCGAGCATGATCTGAAGCACGCCCTCCGCGATGTCGCGGGCGGGGGGATCATCGCAGCGAAGTGCGACCTGCAACATCGGCCATGCCGCGTACGTGTAGTAGGAGGGGACCCCCAGCGCTCGGTAGTCCCGATTCGACCACAGGCCGCTGCCGTCGACGCTGCGGGCCATCCAGCTGCAAGCGCGCTGCGCTGCCTCGAGCCAGCGATCCTCGCCGTCGAGGTCGTGCAGGGCCACCATTCCCTGCAGTATCTGGGCGCTGTTGAAGACGCTCGGTTTGGACTTGGATTTGGGCGGGTGCACGCCTGCTGCCCAGGCGCCCTCGGGACTCTGCAGCGAAATCAGCCACGAACCAAGCGCAAGGGCGCGCTCCTCGCCGTCGAAGCCGGGAACTGCAGACGAGACCTCCAACAAGGTGGGAATCAGGTATCCGGTCGTCTCCGGGTAGGGAGACGACCACCCGGCAGCCGGTGAGAAGAAGGCGCAGGAGCCTCCATTGCCGCGCCTGATCGACTCATCCAGCCAGCCGGCTGTCGCCTCCAGGCAGTCCTGGTAATCGGCCAACGGACTCTCCCCCGGCGCACGATCTGCCAGACCGGCGGCCACCCTGACGTCCCTCCGCGTCATCAGGTCGAAATCCTAATCTTCGCCGGGGACTTCTAGAGAGGTCCATTCGTCCAGGCGGGCGCCACGGTGCGGATTCTGACCCTTACGCAAGAATTCTGATTGGTCCCTTCGTCCACGCGGGCGCCACTCGATGCGGATTCTGATCCTCACGCAACACTTCACGCCGGAGATCACGGCGGCGGTCAACCGCCTGCATCCGTTCGCCGAGCTGCTGGCCGCGCGAGGCAACGAGGTCCGGGTGCTTAGCGCGGTGCCGAATCATCCCCAGGGCGTCATTCAGGACGGATTCCGGGGCAAGGTCAGCGCCCGCCGCCAACTCGACGGCTTCGAGGTGCGCCACGTCTGGGTCTGGACCTCGCCGAAGAAGTCGGTCGCGAGGCGACTCGGCTTCTACGCGTCCTTCGCGGCGATGGCGACGCTTGCCGGGTCGCTGATGCGGCGCCCCGACGTCATCTTGGCTTCCTCGCCGCCGCTCCCGGTCGCCGCCGCCGCACGCGCTGTCGCCGTGCGTCACCGCGTGCCCTGGGTGATGGACGTCAGGGACCTCTGGCCAGAGGTTGCGGTCGTGCTGGGCGAGCTGACCAACAAGAGGATGATCGACGCAGCCAATCGCCTCGAGCGGCAGCTCTACGCAAGCGCCGCCGCGATCGTCACGGTCACGGACTCCTTTGCGGATGACATCGCCGCGCGGACCGAGGATCGCTCGAAGATCAGCGTGGTGCGCAACGGGACGACCCAAGCTTGGCTGGATGCCGCGGGGATCGAAGCTCGCAGGGCGGAACTGGGGATGCCCGAGGAACGCTTCGTCTGGACCTATGCCGGCAACGTGGGGATCGCCCAGGGCCTGGAGGCGGCTATCGACGCCGCAGCGCGGCTCGACGAGGGCTTTCAGCTGCTGGTCATCGGCGGCGGACCGATGCTGGAATCGATGAAGCGGCGTGCGGAGGCCCTTCCAGCTGGACGAGTCGTATTCCGCGACCTCATGGAGCCGGCGCTGGCTGCCAGGTACCTTCGTGCATCCGATGCCTCGCTCGTCCCCCTCGCCTCTCGCCCCGAGCTGGCAGGCTTCGTCCCCTCGAAGCTTTACGACTGCTGTGCTGTGGGGCGTCCGGTGATCCTCGCCGCCGCCGGCGAGGCGCGCCAGCTCGCGGAGGCAGCGAGTGCGGCCTATCTCGTGCCTCCCGGCGACGCCGGGGCGCTGGCCGCGGCGCTGCGCACGCTGCGCGACGACGCCGGCCTTCGCCAGCGCCTGTCAGACGGCGGAAGGGCCTTCGCGGCCGAGTATCTGCGCGAGCGCCAGATCGAGGGCCTGGAAACGGTCCTGCGCGACGCCGCAAACCACCGAACCGGCTAACCGGGGCGGATCGAATGAGCCAGCCGGGCGATCGGCAGCCAGGCTCGCGAGCGTCGTAGTCGCCTTACCGTCGGGGACACCTTGAGCCGGTATGCCCAGGCCCCATCGACGTTGTAGACGCCGATCCGCGGGCAGGTGAAGCGCGATTCGCGATCGAGCAGGGTCGCGAGCATCGCTGCGGCCTCATAACCCGCCGCCTCGGCCTCGCCGATCACCCGCGCATCGACGTCGCCATAGGGAAACGCGATCGAGGTGCACTCAGCGCCGGTCATCGCGGCGCATTCGCTCCGCGAGTCCCGCAGCTGCTCGCGCAGCCGATCGTCCTCGAGGGCGGGCAGGTGGGGGTGGGTCAAGGTATGCGAGCCGATCTCCCATCCCGCCGCGACGAGATCGCGCAGCTGCTCTCGCGTCATCGGGACCAACTCGGGTTCATGGGGGCCGCCGAGCCATTCGTCGATTCCCTCCCACGCCATCGGGTCGGGTCGGTCCATGAACCGGGTCGGAACGAAGACGGTGGCCGGAAAGCCGTAGCGGTCGAGGATCGGACGGGCGGCCTCGAAGACGGATAGAAACCCGTCATCGAAGGTGACCGCTGCCAACTTGCCGCCGCCCGTGGCCCGTGCCGCGTCGGTGAAGGTCGCGCCCTGATAGCCGCGCCGCGCGAGCAGCCGGATCTGGGACTCAAATGCCGCCGGGGTGACCGAGAGCGGCGCCGGCCAGCGCTCGCTGACCGCGTGATAGCAGAGCACGATCGTGTTCACGAACGCCCGATCGTAGCCGCGCAGATCCCCGAACCGGCCCTGCGATCGCGGCGACCGGCCCGCTTCCGGGGCCGGCTGAGCGCGCAGATATCCTCGCAACGATGCGGATCTTTCGCTTCTGGCCGGCGACGTGAGCGAGCCGAGGTTCAGCGTCGTGATCCCGGCGTACAACGCAGCGCCGACGATCGAGGCCACTCTGAGGTCGGTGCTCGCCCAGAGCGAGCCCGACTTCGAGCTGATCGTCGTCGACGACGGATCCGGCGACCAGACCCCGGAGCTGGTTCGTGGCTTCGCGCACGATCCCCGCGTGCGACTCATCGAGCAGGAGAACCGAGGCACGGCCGGCGCCCGCAATACCGGCGTCGCCGCCGCGCGAGGACGCTACGTGAGCTTTCTCGACAACGACGACCTTTGGATGCCTGCCTATCTGGAGCGGATCGGCGAGGCGCTTGACTCGACGCCGGAGGCCGGCTTCGCATACGCAGACGGTTGGCTTGTCGATGAGCCGAGCCGGCGTGTGCACCGGCCGACCGCGCTGCAGATCCTGGGTGCCCCGGCCACGCCACCGGCGGCGCCGGAGCAGTTCCTGCTCTGCCTCGTGGAGCAAGTGTTCATTCGCAGCGCGACGACGATCCGGCACAGCGTGCTGAACGAGGTCGGCGGCTTCGATCCCGCCGTCAGCGGTGTCGACGACTTCGACCTTTGGGCCCGGATACTGCAAGCCGGCCACACGGCCGTGCAGGCGCCAGGGATGCTGCTCGTCTACCGCGACCGCCCCGACTCGCTTTCGAAGGACGGCTTGCGCATGGCGAGCGCGGTGGCCACGGTGAACGGTCGAATCGCGGAGTCCAGGAGCACTACGCCCGAGGTCCGAGCCGCGGCCGCGAGGCGGATTGCCTATGCCAACCGCCTCTCCGATGCGATCTCTGGCCGCAGCCGCCCTCGCGCGGCGCTGCTTCGCGCTCGGTTGCTGCTCGGGCGAAGCCATCGGGCGCTGACGGCTCGGCGCCGCTTCCATGCCGCGCCGCCCGCTGAGCTCGTCGACGCTCTCGGTGACCCGGCGGAGCTCTGAGCGAGTCGGCATGAGGGTCGGCCTGTTCCTTGACGCCGCGTTTCGCCGCGATCCGCAAAGCGGGCGCGTCTACTCCGGCGAAGAGCTGCTTGGGTTCTCGAGCTTTGCCGCGGAGGTCGGCGAGCGACTCGGCGGGCTCGTGCTGATCGCCCGGCAGACCGAAGAGGTCTCAGCCACCCCATTCAAGCTTCCCGCCGGCGTCAGCCTGGCGGCGCTGCCCTATTACCCGAGCCTGCGGGACGTCGGCCAGCTGCTGGGCGCGCTTCCCGCAACCGTGGCGGCTTTGTGGAGGGCGCTGGACGGGCTCGACGCGGTCTGGGTGTCGGCCGCGAACCCCGTCGGGGTGATCGTGATGGGTCTCGCGGCGCTGCGACGGCGCCGCATCCTGATCCTCGTTCGCCAGGACACGATGCGCTATTTTCACAGCCGCTTGCCGAGTCGGCTTTGGGCGCCGGTGCTGTTGCCGCTGTGGATGATCGACAGGGTCTATCGCGGCGTCGCGCGCCGGGCTCGCACCGTGGTCGTCGGGGACCGGATCGCCGAGCAGTACCGATCCAGACGCGAAAATGTCCTCGCAATCACCGTGAATCTGACCAGGGAAGCCGACATACCGATTGCGCCGGCGGATTCCGAGTGGCAGGCGCCGGTACGGCTGCTCACCGTCGGTCGCATCGAGCCGGAGAAGAACCCGCTCCTGCTCGTGGAGATGCTGGCGCAGCTGGAGCGGGAGCGCCCCGGGCGTTACGTCGCGACCTGGGTGGGCTCGGGACGGCTGGCCGAAGACCTGCGAAGCGAGGCCGATCGGCTTGGTGTGGGGGATCGGCTGCAGCTTCCCGGCTTCGTCGCCCACGGGCCTGACCTCCGCGCGCAATACCGCCAAGCCGACGCCTTCATCCACATCTCGTTGACCGAGGGTGTGCCCGGGGTGATCATCGAGGCCCTCGGCTGCGGCCTGCCCACCGTCGCCACCGACGTCGGGGGGGTTCGCAGCGCGACCGCCGACGGCGCGGCAGCTTTGCTGGTCGCGCCGGGCGATGCAAGGGCGCTGGCCGAGGCGGTCGTCGCACTCGACGCCGATCCGCCCCGGCGCCGGCGCCTGGTCGAGGCCGGTCTGCGGCTCGCTCGCGAGCATTCGCTGGAAGCAGAGGCTGACCGGGCGGCCACCTTCATCGGGGGAGGCTGACGGTATGTGCGGGATCTGCGGAATGCTCAGCCTCGATGGCCGCGACCGCCCGGATCGTGACGTGCTCACGGACATGAATCGCGCGATCGTGCATCGCGGGCCTGACAGCGAAGGGATGCTGATCGACGGTCCCGCGGCGCTGGCGATGCGGCGGCTGTCGATCATCGACCTGGCAGGTGGCGACCAGCCGATCGGCAACGAGGACGGAAGCATCCAGGTAATCCAGAACGGCGAGATCTACAACTACCGCGAGCTCAACGAAGAGCTGCGTCGGGCTGGACACCGGTTCAAGACCCGCTCCGACACCGAGACGATCGTCCACCTGTACGAAGAGCACGGGCTCGGCTTCGCCGAGCGCCTGCGGGGAATGTTCGGAATCGCGATCTGGGACAAGCGAAACCAGCGGCTGGTGCTGGCCCGCGATCGCTACGGAATAAAGCCGCTCTACTATCGCGTCGACGGCGGCAACCTTTCCTTTGCGTCGGAGATGAAGTCGCTGATCCGCCAGCCGGACTTCTCGCGCGAGATCGACCTCGGTGCGCTGGAGGCCTATTTGGCCCTCGGCTTCGTGCCGGCGCCGATGACGATCTTCGAAGCCGCGAAGAAGCTGCCGATCGGCCACCTGCTGATCGCCGAGGGCGGCGTTGTGCGCCTCGATCACTACGCGGCCACCCGTCCCGCTCTGGCCGGCGAGGAGCGCGACGAGTCACCCGACGAGCTCGCCGAAGAGCTGCGCGACCGCCTCCGCGACTCGGTCCGCGCACACTTGGTCGCGGACGTGCCGGTCGGCGTCCTTCTATCCGGAGGCACCGACTCCGGGACGCTCACCGCACTTGCCTCGGAGATCAGCGAGGCGCCGATCAACACCTTCACGATCGGGTTCAAGGAGCGTGATTTCGACGAGGCCTCGGCGGCGCGACGCGTCGCCGAGCGTTACGGCACCTCACATCATGAGCTGACGGTCGAGCCGGACGCGGTCGAGTTGCTGCCCAAGGTGGTGGATGCGTTTGGCGAGCCATTCGCCGACAACTCGGCGCTGCCGACTTATCTGGTCTCGCAGCTGGCGGCCGAGCACGTGAAGGTGGTTCTTTCCGGCGAAGGCGGTGATGAGCTGTTCGGCGGCTACTTCTCCTATCTGGGCGATCTCTGGGCGCCGCGGGTGGGCCCCGCCGCGACCGCGCTTCGCTCGCTGATCGAGCGGCTTCCCAGCCGTGCCACGAGCCGGCGGCTGGATGATCGCCTGAAGCGCTTCGCGCGCGGTGCCCACCTGCCTCAGCCTGACCGCCACCTCTCCTGGAGCCAAGCATTTGACTCAGAGGCGAGGGCTGAGCTGATGACCCGCCGTCGCAAGGACTTCGACCCCCTTCAGGCGCATCGCGAGCGCTACGACGCATCCGCGGGCGCCGCGCCGGTGAACCGCACCGCCGATCTCGACATGGGCATCTACATGGTCGACGACATTCTGGTCAAGATCGACCGCGCCAGCATGGCGCACTCGCTGGAGTCGCGGGTCCCCTTGCTGGATCCGGCGATCACCGACTTTGCGCTTGCTCTCCCGGACAGCTACAAGGTTCGGGCGCTCAAGAAGAAGTGGCTGTTTCGGCGCGCTGTGGCGCCGCTCTTGCCGCGCGAGGTAATCCAGGCGCCGAAGCGCGGCTTCAACACACCGGTCTCGAAATGGCTGCGAGGCGACCTGCTCCCGTTCGCTCGCGAGGTGCTGGCGCCGCAGCGCGTGCGTGAGCAGGGCTATCTGGATCCCACGGCAGTGAACGCGGTAATCGATACCCACGTATCTGGGCGGGAGGACCTGAGCCGCAACATCTGGGGCTTGATCTGCTTCTCGCTCTGGTACGACCGCTTCGCGAGCAATCCGGGCTGAGCGCACTTTATGACGACTTCTCTGGACATATGTCCAGAGGAGTGGCGCTTAGTCGACGCCTGCATGAGCGTCGTCGATGCGTCCGGCGATGGCATTTCCCCGTCCGCGCGCACTGCGTTTGAGCTTGGCGTTCGCACTTGCGATCTGCTTGCTGCTCGCCGGCTCGGTCCCGGCCGGCGCGCGCGGGGGCAGGGCCTGCCACCGGGTCGTCCTTCGAGCCTCCAAGCACAAGGTCAGAAACGGCGGCTGGGTGCGAGTCAAGGGACGTGCCTGTCGACGCGGTGGCTCGAAGGTCCAGATCAGAGTCCATCGGGGTAGGCGTTGGAAGGTCGCCGACCGCTCGCGAATGCGGTCCGGCGGAGCCTTCAGCGGCCGGGTCCGCCTGAAGGCAAGGGGGGGCGGAGTCGTGCGGCTGCGGGCCAGAGGCAATGGCTGGAGCTCGAAGGTGCTTCGCGTGCACGTGAACCCGAGCGGCTGCGCGCTGAGCGGAGCGCCGGGCGATATCGGGATGGCGCTGAACGGCTGCCGGCTGGTTGCCTCCGACACTGCCTCGCAGGCCGACCCGCGGAAGTTCTGGGGCCAGGTCGAGTGCGGCACGTACTGGAACGAGCAGGACAGCAGCCGTGCGGTGGACCTCGGGGGCAGCGGTGATGATCACGTGACCGCGACCGGGGACGCCCAGGGCAACAGCAACTACCGTCGGCTCACCGTCCTCGACGGCGACGACTACTCCGGCGAGCGCTGCGAGCTGGGCCAGAACGATCGCCAGCTCGGCCCGACGACCTTCTACCGCGAGGGCCAGCGCCGAGCCACGTTCGTCTCCATGCGGCTCCCTTCGAACTTTCCGCTCGCAACCGACAAATTTCAGACCGTTCTGCAGATGAAGCAGGCCCAGCCATCCGATGGCGGCGGCGGCATTCCGGTCCTCTTCATGGGCGCTTACGACAACGAGTGGCACATCGAGTCGGCAAACGCCGTGAATCAGTACTGGAAGTTTCCGGCGCAGTCCGGTGTCTGGACCCGGTTTGCATTCGACGTCTACTACTCACAGGACCCCGACAAGGGATGGCTGCAAGTGTCGGCCGACCTCAACGACGACGGCGACTTCGACGACCCCGGTGAGCGCACTCCGGTCATTCACGGTGCGACCCTCAAGCCCGAGACCCCCGGCACGGCGAGCGATGGTCTGACGGCGGGGCAATCGATCCCGGACCATCTGCGCGCCGGCATCTATCACGACACTTCGATCCCGTGCCCCGCACCGACGGGCTGCTCGATCGAGGTCGACAACGTTCAAGTGCTGGCGCCCTGAGCGCCCGGCTCGGCCGGCTTGCCTCCCCGGCGCCGGGGCACCAGGCGCATGACCGCCGCGGCGAGCTCGCGGAATGTAGAGCGGGCAATGACGTACAGGGCGGTGGCGTAGATCGCAACGCCGAGCAGGGCCTCGCCGGCGAGCAGCAGGACCGAAACCGCGACCCCGTGCGCGCTGGCGTCGACGAGCAGCGCCTCGACCGGGAGCAGGATCGCCGCCATCAGCGCTGCGCAGAGCGCCGGGGGAAGGACCTCGGATCGGGCCTTTCGCGCCGGAAGCTCGAGTAGCTCCGCGACCTTCCAGAGCCCCCAGCAGCCTCCGATCAGCGAACCGAGCGAGAAGCCGGCGACGATCAGCGCCAGGGAGTCGAACGGAAGCGCCGCCATCATCGCAATAACGGCGCTGACCAGCGTGATGACGTGCATTCGAGCCTGGATGTCGGGGCGCCCATCCGCCTTGACGACCTCCGATGCCCAGGAGATCAGCGTCGCGCCGATGCAGAAGATCGAGAAGGCCATCGCCGCCTGGCCGGCCGGCCGCCACGTCTCGCTGAACAGGATCACCGCCGACGGGATTCCCAGCGGCACCAACAGCAGGCCGAGCGGGAACCCGATCGCGCACATCTGCCCCAAGGCCCGCAACGACGCGCCCCGCAGGCGCTCGCGGTCGTCGCTGATCCGCGCCAGGGCGGGGAAGAGGACGTAGGCACCGGCCTGCACGACCAGCGAGACCGGGGTTGTCGCCATCCGCCAGGAATAGCTGTATTGCCCCAGCGACCCGCTGCCGAGTGCGCGCCCGATCAAGAGCTTCGGGATCTGCTCGCCAAGGCGCATGATCGCCACCGAGGCGAGGACGAAGCGCCCGTACGAGACCAGCTCGCGCCACATCGCCACCGACGCCAAGCGCAGCCGCGGTCGCCAGCGGACCAAGGCCCAGGAGAGGCCGACGTCGGTGGCCGCGGCGGCGTAATAGCCGATTAGCAGACCCCAGGCACCGAGATCGTTCGAGCAGGCGATAACCGCCGCGACCCCGAAGGCCACCACGCCGGCGGGCTCGATGATCATCCGGCGCAGGAACGAGAAGCGCCGCTGCAGCATCGCCTCGGGGACGACCTGAAAGGAGCGCAGCAGGAGCAGGCCCGACGATGCGGCCGCGATCTTGGTCACCGTGTCGCTACCGAAGAAGAGGCCCATGAGCGGCGACACCGCAAGGGCGAGCAGCGCAAATCCGGTGCCGGCGGCGGCGCAGGCGACGACCGCGGTGCTGGCCGCCTCGTCGACCCGATCCTTGCGGTGGATGACCGCGGACATCATTCCCCCCTCGCTGAACAGCAGCCCCACGGTCACCAGCAGCGAGCCGGCCGTGAAGTCGCCGAAGTCCTGCGGAGAGGCGAGGCGCGCGAGGGCGAAGTAAAAGCCCAGCGTCAGGATCTGGGCGAGGATGTACCCGGCACCCGCCATGCCGGCTCCCCGCACCACCGTCTCGGTCAGGTCGCTCGGCTCTTCCGTCAGCTCGGTTGGCTCGAGGTCGTACTCGGTCACGATTGCTGCTTGCGCATTCCTGACCAGGCGGCGCGATTCCAGGGCAGGCGGGTGGCGAGGAGCCGGTTGCGCGGCACCAGGAGACGGAAGCCGATCTTCTGGGCGAGCGCTCGATACCTCCTGAGCCGGGAAGCTCGGTACTGCTCGAACCTGTGACCGGCGGACTCGAACTCAGCCCGCGGGGCAAGCTGGTTGAGGACCTGAAGCTGCTTGATGTGCAGTGCGTGATAGGCAGGGGTGGCGACGTTGGCGATCGGGTGTGGGTAGAGGTCGTAGAGCGACCAGAAGCCGTTGTCGAAGCGCCGCAGGTTGGCTGTCAAGCCCGTGACCAGAGAGTCGAAGGTCGCCGCGGCGTCGGCGTCGGCGAGGCCTTGCGCGACGTCGTGATAGCCCCAGAGCGCGAAGATCGCTCCGTTGAGCACGCAGGAGGGGACCTCGGTCGGATACTCCTCGACGAATGGCGACCCGCCGAGCGCGGCGAGCGCCCCGCCCTGCGAGGAGGGGACGGCCATCGGCTGCAGCGCCCGCCGCGCCGCATCGGCATAGCGCTCTTCGCCTGTCTCGGCGTGCAGGCGCACCAGCAGGCTCGCTCCCTCACCCTGGGCGATCGCAGAGATCCAGGGCGGCTTGAGGTAGTAGGAGTGCTGCATCGGGACCGAGTGCAGCCAGCCGCCGTCCTGGGGGCCGCCGTCCTGCTGTGCTTCCAGCAGGGTGTCGGCGGCGCTCCGCGCTCCCCGCAGCCAGACCTCCCCCTCTTTGTTCAGGTATCGCTCGAAGGCCCCCAGGGCCCACTGCGTGGTGGCAACGTGGAACTCGCGCCTGCCGCCAAGCCAGAACGGGGGCCACTCGGGACTCTCACACTTGTTTCGAAAGTCGATGTAGTAGCCGCGAACCTGTGCTCCCGGCTGCCAGAAGCTTCCGATCGGCATGTCGAAGGACCGCTCGCTACCGAAAGCGCTCATCTCCCCCTGATTGATCCGCAAGCGCCGTTTGAGTGCCTGCAGCCAGGGTCCACGACCACCATCCATGGCCATGGATTCTCTTCTTCCTGCCACTCGGCAAAACTACAGCGTCGATGAGCAAGCCAAGCACCGGAGAAAGGCTGCGGGTACTGACCCTCGTCGACGGAATCGGAACCCTCGGCGGAGGCGAGCGCCTGGCGCGCCAGATCACAACGCACCTCGACCCGGCCCGATTCGAGGCGACCCTCTGCGTGAGCCGCTGGGAGTACGAACCGGTTCACGATCCCGCACTCGAGGAGCTGCGCTCGGCGGGGATTGAGTTTCTCGGGCTCGATCGCAGCTCGCGATTCGAGCTGAAGCCGTGGCGGAAGCTCATCGAGTACATGCGCAGCTGGGGGGCGGACGTTCTGCACACGCACAAGGTCGGCTCCAACGCCTGGGGAGCGCTGATCGCCCCTCGCGCGATGGTTCCGGTCTTCGTCGCTCATGAGCACACCTGGTCCTACGAGGGAAAGCCCTACCGCAAGTTCCTCGACCGCAACCTGATCGCGCGCCGCGCCGATGCATTCGTGGCGGTCTCCCGCGACGACCAGCGAAAGATGGTCGAGCTGGAAAGGATTCCGCGGGCGAAGACCCGCTTCATTGCCAACGGCATCCCTGCGCCACGTCAGCCCGACCCCGATCACGATGTCCGCGCCGAGCTCGGCATCAAACCCGACCAGCCGGTGCTGGGAACGGTCGCGACGCTGCGGCCGCAGAAGGCCCTCGATGTACTGCTGCGCGCAGCGGCCTCGATCCGCGAGGCGGTGCCCGCAGTCAGGGTGCTGATCGTCGGAGGCGCCGATGGGCCCGACGACCCCGAGGAGCGGCGGCTGCGCAGCCTTGCGGCCGAGTTGAGCCTCGACGGCACGGTTGAGTTCCTCGGACCCCGATCAGACATCCCCGACCTGCTCGAAGCCTTCGACGTCGCGGTGCTCAGCTCCGACTACGAAGGGAGCCCGCTGTCGGTGCTCGAGTACATGGAGGCGGCGAAGCCCGTAGTCGCGACGCGCGTCGGCGGCGTGCCCGACATCGTGGCGGACGGCGAGACTGGGCTGCTGGTCGGGAGCCGGGATCCCGATGCGCTGGCGGGTGCGATCGTCGGCCTGCTGCGCGATCACGCGCTGGCTGCTCGGATGGGGGAGGCGGGGCGGGCGCGGCGTCGCCGCGAGTTCTCTATCGAGGCGACAGCTGAGCGCGTCGGGGAGCTCTATGAGGAGCTCTGGGCAGCGAAGCGGACGAGCGGCTAGCGGAGGACTCTGGGAACGCTTCATTCCTCGCCACCGCGAGCAGCGCCGGAGCAAGGCCGAGCATCAGCCAGAGCATCTTGTTGTACTGCAGCGAGTTGAAGAAGGCTGCGGCGAGCAAGCCGATCAGTCCGATCGCCAGGGATCGCGCCAGCATCTCGCCACCGCGATCGCGCCGCTTCGCGAACTCCTTGGCGGCCTTCAGGCAGCAGACCAGCGAGAAGAGGATGATCGCGGCGAACAGGGCCAGCCCGACCAATCCCGTTTCGGCCCATATCTCCAGGTAGACGTTGTGGGCGACGAGGGGCTTGTCGATGATCTGGTCGCTTCGGGTCACCGCGCCGGGCTCGAGCAGGTAGTGGGGCGAGGCGACGCGGAAGTTGCCGGACCCGACGCCCTTGACGAAGTTGGCCCTCGCCATTCGCTCTCCGACTGCCCAGATAGTCGTGCGGCCCTCCTCCACGCGCGCCTCGCCGCTGGTTGACTGGGTGATCCGCTCACGAGCCTGCTGCGGGGCCAGGGCGGCGAAGTAGTAGAAGGTCCCGCCCACGATCATGATCGTGGCGATGGCGATGCGGGGCCGCCACGGCCCGGCCAGGAAAAGCGCGGCGATGAGCGATACCCCGAGGGCGATGAGTCCGGCCCTTGAAACGGTGAAGAAGATCCCGATCAGGCAGAGGAACGCGGCGGCGAAGGTTGCGAGGCGCAACCCGGGCGACCTTTTCAAGTTTGCCGCCAGGCCACCCGCAAGCGCGAGCCCGACGACCAGGGCGGCCGCCAGCCCGTTGGGGTCGTTGCCGCCACCAGACAAGCGGCCGGTGTAGGCGCCACCGGTGAGCATCCCGTACAGGGAAGCGACCACCGCCCCGGCGAGAAACGCAGCGGCCACGTATACCGCCTGCTTTCGGGAGCGGACAGCGGTGAAGACGATCAGAAACAGCACCGCGTTGAGCAGGTAGCGGCCAAACGACCCCAGCGTCGCGGCGGGGTTCTCGGCCCAGACAGCGCTCAGCAGCGTCCAGCCGAGGAAGGCGCAGATGACGGCCGTCATCCCCGGATGGACGGCGAAAAAATCGCTCTTGGCGTCGGGGCGGGTGAGCACCAGGGCCAGCCAGGCGAGCGCGAGCAGGACGCCGCCGACCTTGCCGACGCTGAACAGCGCGTTCTCCGAGGGGAGCACCTCGAGGAAGGAGAGGAGGGTGAACACCGCCAGGCCCAGGCCCAGGTCCGCAAAAACGAGCAGAACGAAGCCGCACGCGAGCGAGGTGGCGATCGCGAAGGTCGGATTGAATCCAGCCATCAGGCCGACGAGCGCGGCGAGCAAGGTCAGCCCGGTGACGTAGAGCCACTCGATCCGGTCGAGCCGTGCGGTCAACCCGGCGGCCTCAGTTGCTGCTGCGCCGCGCGGCGGCGAGGATCTGCCGTCGCCGCTGGCCGTCCGTGGACTCCGCGTCGGGTTCGGCGTAGTAGTGGTACTGGCTGCTCTTCGGACGCGGAACGCCGACGACGGCAAAGCCGACCGGTCGAACACCGTTCTCGGCCAGCAACTCGGAGAGTTGGGCGAGCTTGTCGAGTCGCGTGACACCGAGTCGCACGACCACCAGGACCTCGTCGGCCTGCAAGGCGAGCGGGAGTGCGTCGACGACCTCGTTGAGCGGCGCCGAGTCAACGATCACGTAATCGGCCATCCGCCGGGCGTCGTCGATCATTCGCTCGGCGGTGGGGATCGAGAAGAGCTCCGCGATCCAGCCGCCCTCGTAGTCGGACAGCAGCATCCGCAGGTTGGGGCCATAGGTCGAGGACGGAATCAGCGATTCGGCCAGGGTCGTGTTCTCGATCAGCACGCTGACCACGCCGCCGTTCTCCGGACGCGCACCCATCACCTGGGCCAGGACCGGTCGGCGCAGGTCGGACTCGATCAGGATCACTCGCTTGCCCGAGAGGGCAAGAGACGTGGCGAGGTTGACCGCGGTTGTCGTCTTTCCCTCCGAGGGAGAGGACCCGGTGACCAGGATGACCTTGCCGGTCGAGCTTCGGCGCTGTGATCCGGCGAGGGTTGCGCGCAGCGCCCGGTAGGCCTCGCCGGTCACGGGGGACACCGTGCGAGGGGCCAGCGGCGAGCGCTGGGAGCGCGTCTCCTTTGGCACCCGGCCGAGGATCGGCAGCCGGTAGCTGCGGCGCAACTGTGCTTCGCGGCGCAGTCGCGGATCGAGGACTTGGGCCGCGAAGGCGGCGACGATGCCGAGGATCAAGCCGGCGGTGATCCCGCCGAACAGGCTCAGCACCGGACGCGGCGATGACTGCGCGGTGGGCAGGGCGGCTCCCGTCTGCACGCGTATGGTCGGGTCCGGGCTTGCCCGTAGGGCCTCCAGCTGGGCGATCAAGTCAGCGGTTGAGGTGTCTCCCGGCCCGGGCTCGCCGGAGTGTCGAAGCTGTGGGATCAGGTCATCGATCTGGCTGTGCAGCAAGGCCGTGCGGTCCGCGACCGCTTGCTTCGCGAATGCATTCGCAAGCCGCTTCGCCGCGGTTGGGGAAGTCTCGCGGGCCGTGACCGCAACCACGTTGCTCTGCGCGACCGGCTCGGCGGTGACTTCGCTGAGCAGCGTTTGCGGGGACTTTGGCGAGTCGAGTGCCTTCTGGACCCGCGCCGCGACGTCGAGGTTGGTGACCAGCCTGGAGGCAGTTTCGACATCGCGGGTGGGATCCGCGGATTCGCGAATCAGGCCCAGGCTCGTCAGTCCCGCGCTGTCGCTGGAGATGGGAGTGACCAGCAAATCAGCCTCCGCGTCGTACATCTTCGTCGCAGTGGCGATGTAGAGGATCGCGATGCCCGTGGTCACCGCGACCGTTATCACGATCATCCAGAAGCGCTCGCGGATCGTCTCCACGTAGCGCTGCAGGCCCTCCTGCTCTTCCGGCGGTTGGCGCCAGTCGGTGTCGACCCTGTCGGAATCTTCGATCACGTGAGTTTGCTTTAGGGGGAAATTCGTGGGGCGGGTGGCCGACGGAAGTCCGTGCGACGGGTTGCAGATTGTTGCAGCAGCCGCCGTCAGCGCGGTTCGCTAGCTTGCGGCGACGAATGGCCGTGCAGCGGACCGAGCCCGAGCAGGGCGAATCGTTGCCCGCCTCAAAGCCTTCGGAGGCGCGCCGGCGCGGCGCGGCGGACCTCTTCGGAGTCGGAGCGGTCGGCTTTGCGATCGCCGCGATCGTCACCACGATCTTCATCTGGTGGGCCTGGAAGGACGGCGCCTATTTCGGAATCGTCTTCTTTCCGGGCGCCCTGATCGTCTACGCGCTGCTGATCGTGCTGCTGATCGGTGCGCCCTTCGCCGCCCGCCTCGACGGGCCGGCCCGGGTCGCGCTGCTGGCGATCTGCGCGCTCGCTGCCTGGACCCTGCTTTCGATCCTGTGGTCAGACTCGCGGCAGGGAGCGGTGCAGGACGGCGAGCGGGCGATGCTCTACGCGGCGGTCTTCGCGCTCGGCCTCTGGGCCTGCAGGCTCGGCGACCGCGGACGGCGGCTGCCGCTGGCGGCCCTGGCGGTGAGCGGCGCGGCAATCGGAATCGTCGTCACCTTGACTCTCGCCGCCGGGACCAACGTCGCGGACTACTTCCACGACGACGCCACCTTGCGCTTCCCGATCGGCTATCGGAACGCCGAGGCCGCGTTTCTGCTGATCTGCCTCTGGCCGACGATCTCGCTGGCCGCCGAGGGCAGGCTTGCCTGGCAGCTGCGGGCGCTGCTGGTCGGCTCGGCGACGATCCTGCTCGAGCTGGTCGTGCTCGCGCAGAGCCGCGGCTCGCTTCCCGCCGCGGCGATCGCGCTGCTCGTCTTCATCGTGCTGTCGCCGCATCGCCTGCGCGTCGCCGTCTACCTGGCCCTCGCCACGCTGCCGATCCTGCCGGCGATGCCGGCCCTGCTCGACGTCTTCCAGCATGGCCACTACGCGGGACTGGAGCCGTTCATGCGCGATGCGGCGCGAGCGATCGCCTTCACGGCCCTTGCCTCGGTGGTGCTGGCGGGAATCTGCATCCGCGGGGTCGGCAGCAGGCTCGATCTCGGCCGCGAGCGCGAGCTCTTGATCTCGCGAGTGCTGGCGGTGATCGCGATCGCCGCGGTCGGGGCCGGCACGGCCGTCTTCGTCTCCCGCCACGGCGGGCCGATCGATTTCCTCGACCAGCGGGTCAGCGAGTTCGGCGAGGTCGGCTACCCGAACCTCAGCAACCAGGGGACGCGCTTCGGGGCCAACATCGGCTCCAACCGCCATGACTTCTGGCGCGTTGCCTGGGATGAGGCCATCGATCATCCGATCGCGGGCGGCGGCGCGGGCTCCTGGCAATTCGACTATCTGAAGCAGCGGCGCAGCGGCGAGTCTCCGAAGGACCCACACAGCGCCGAGATGCTGTTCGTCTCCGAGCTCGGGTTCGTCGGCCTGCTGTTGTTCGCGGCCTTCGCGGTCGCGGCCGTGCTCGCCGGGCTGCGCTCCTGGCGATCGGGATCGTCGGCGGCGATGCTGGCGGCGGGCTCGCTGGCCGCCGGCGCCTACCTGCTCGTGCACGCTTCCTACGACTGGTTCTGGCACTACCCGGCGGTGACGGCGCCGGTGATATTCCTGCTCGGCGCGGCGGCGGCGCCGGCGCTCCGCGAGGCGGCGGGCGGCCTCGGGGCCTGGCAACGCTGGGTGGCGGTTGGAGCGGTCGGCTTTGCCTCCCTGCTGGCGGTGCCGCTGTTCTTGTCGGAGCGCTATGCGAATCAGGCCTACGACAGCTACCCGCAGCACCCCGCGACGGCGCTAAGCGACCTCGACCGCGCCGCCGATCTCAATCCCTACGACCCACAGCCGCTCTACGCGAACGGGGTGATCGAGGCCGCGGGCGGACGCCATGCAGAAGCAGCCGCCAGCTTTCGCGAGGCGATCGAGCGCGAGCCGGTCAACTACGCTGGCCATTACTTCCTCGCCCGCGAGCTAGCGGGCTCGGACCCGCCCCGGGCGCGGGCCGAGGTCTCCGAGGCGATGCGGCTCAACCCATTCGACCTCAAATCACGCGCCTTGGCCCGGCGATTGGGCCTCGAGCTGAAGAAAATCCAAGTCGGTTAGTTGGTAGTCGCCGCACTCGACGATTTGGTAGCCGCATCGGTCGAGCTTAGGTAGCGCTCGCCTGGCAGGCCGGCGGGTCCGCCCTGTCGGGCCCCGCGGCCGTAGCCGAGTGTCCGATTGGCAGCGCTCCATCGACTCCCTACTCTCGCACGGCGCTGTGCGGAGAGACGGCCTCCCCGAGTGGCGCAGAAACCGAACGATCCCTCCAACAAATTGGACAAGACCATGATCAAGCATTTCCGTATTCGCCCTTCAAGCAGGATCGTCGCTCTGCTCATGACGGTCGCCGCCATGTCGCTCGTCGGCCCGGTCGCGATCGCCCAGGCCGGCAATCCGACCAACGCGCAGTACGACAACGACGTCACCAAGGTGGCTGCCGGGCTCGGCGGCGACAATGGGCCGCAGTCTTCGGCGGGCCTTCAGAAGAAAGTCGTGGGCGGCTTGCCCTTCACGGGGCTCGACGTGGTCGCGATGCTCGCGGTCGCGGTCGCGCTCACCTCGATGGGGCTGGCGCTGCGGCGGCTGACGGCCGAGCGGCACATCTCCTAGGTCTAACGATTCAGCCTGAAGCTGCGCACGATCCGGCCAGCAGCCTGACTTACGTGCGGCTTGGCCCCGGCGAAGATCCTTCGCACTAACAAGTAGCGGTAGGGACCGCGAAGGACATTGACCGCGATTGCGGTCTCGCCGGGGCCGCGGGCTGTCAGCTCCTGGACCGACCGACCCGCGATCTCCACGCGCCGCGGGTAGATGCTCGCGCCGGGCACCTCTCGGCGCAGGAACCCCGCCGTCTTGCGGGCCATCAGCGACTCGCTGAGGCCGGGGGAGCTCTGGTAGTAGATCTGGACGTTGACCCGGCCACCGGCGCCGGGCTCAAGCAGCAGGCTGCCGCCGACGTTACGCGAGCTCCAGCCGCGCGGGTGCTTGAGCCTGAACAGCGATGTGCGCAGGGTCACGTTTGGCGGCGCGGGGGTTGGCTGGGCAGCAGGGCCGGGCGCCGGTGCCGGTGGGGGTGTCGCCGCGGTCGTCGTCGGGCGCGTTGCCGCCGGCTTTGAGCCCCCGCCCCCGTTGTCGAGCAGCGCCAAGACCGCGATCACGATCGCGACCGCCGCTATGGCGAGTAGTGCCAACGTCGTGCGCGGCGAGCTCAGGATGCTGGTACGGGCGGTGGCGCCGGCGGCTGCTGGCTCGGCTCGGGCCGGGGGCAGCGCCGAACGGCGCGCCGGCGGCTCGGTTCCCGGCGCCGCCGCGGGCACGGCCTCGCGGGGCTCAGGTTGGGCGGGCTCCTCCCGCTCGGAGTCGGGATAGGGCGACGGGCGGGGTGGGATCCGAGGCCGCCGCTCGCTTGCCTCCGCCTCAGTCTGCGGGCGCGGTGTGGATCGTCACCTCGCGCTCGAACTCGATCGTCGCGGTCGCATACTCGTGGCGGGCGCCGCAGCCGCGGCAGGTGATCGAGACCCTGCCGCTGCCGAGACCGGCCGGGTGGGCGACATCGAAGCCGGCGCCGCAGCGCTCGTGCTGGACCAGGAAGCGACTCAGTCCTTCCAGCATCCCCGGTTGGCGGCCACTCGCGTCCATGGCGACAAACGGTAGTCAACGTCGAGCCCGCGGACGCCGGACGAGACGCGCACCTCCTTACGACCGTTCGAATCTGGACAATGCGGACTGTTGATGGAGGTCACGACGATTTGGAGGGTTGATGCCCGACGCAGCCGATAGCTTTGACCGGGCCGGAAACCCGCCCCTCGGCGGGGACTGGAGAGAGCGATGAGCGAGAGCAAGCCGATGAATTTGGAGGCTGGGGTGGAGAGCCCGCCGCAGTTTGATCGGGTCGCTGATGTGCTCGGCCCACTCGAGCAGATCGTCCTCGCCGCCGATCAAGAGCTGGGCACGATCCAGCGGCAGGTCGTCTCCAAGACCGGAGAGTCGGCGGCCGAGATCGAGCGCAGGGTGCGCGAGTCCGCGCTCGAGCAGCGCCAGCGCGTCGCCGAGCTTCGCGGAGAGCTGACCCAGCGGGTCACTGAGCTGGCTGGTCGCTTCGACGCTTTGCTCGCCGTCCTCGACGAGGCCGATCGCGAGCTTGCCGGTTGGGCCGGCGAGCCGGCCGACCTCAGCGTCACGGTGACCGAGCGTCAGCGGGTGCAGATCTCGCACGAGACGCCGCCCGCCGGACGCGGCACCCGCGGCGCCCCCGGCTGCAGCGCCGCCCCCGGTCGAGAAGGATGTCGCCAAGGCGGCGAAGCGGGCCGACAAGCAGGCCGCAAGGCAGGCTGCCAAGCAGGCCAAGGCCGCCAAGTCATCGTCGATGGCAGACCAGAGCCCGATTCTCCGGGGCGTCCGGAAGCTGTTCGGACGCTCCAGGGACGCATCGGCATAGAATCCGCCCGATCGTGAGCCCGCCTACGGACGACCAAGCGCCGCCTTCCGGGCAGCAGCCGAAGCCGGCAGGAGAGAGCCAGCCGACGCCCGGATCAGATCCGGGCCCCGGTCAGCCGCCGCCCGGCGCAAGCCCGGGTCCTGGCGGGACCGAAGGCTCGGCCGGCGAGCGGATCCAGGCGATCATCTCGGCGGCCGAGAAGGCAGCCGCCGGGATCATCGAGGACGCTGATGCGCAGGCGAGGCGCTACATCGACACCTCCCGGCAGCGAGCCGACGCGCTCGCCGACGAGCGGGTGCGGGTGATGTCCGATCTCACCGAGACCTTGGTCCGCCAGGCGGACCTTGTTCGCCGGCAGTCCGACCAGCTGCTTTCGGCGCTCGATTCGGCTCGCAACGAGCTCGCCGGTCAGATCGGCAAGGAGCTGACCCAGGGCTCTCCTGCGGAGACGGCGGCGGCATCCGCCACGGTCTCGCAGGCAGCCCCGGCGCCGGCTGCGGCCCCCGAGGCGCCGGCCTCCCAGCCCCCGCCGGGCGCAAGCCGGCTTCCGCATCTGCAGCCGGTCGAGTCCAAGCCGCCCGACCTGAAGCCGGTCGAGTCGGCGCCGGAGCCCGCGCCGGCCGCGGAGGAGGGGTCGAAGCCGGTCGAGTCGGCGCCGGAGCCCGCGCCGCCTGTCGCCCAGCCGGTCTCCGAGCCTCCCCCCGCGCCACCGCCCCCGGCCGCGCCGCCGATCGCCTCGGTGAGCAAGGAGGCGACTCCGTCGGACGGAGCCCGGCTGCTGGCCGCCCAGATGGCGGTTGCGGGCAGTAGCCGTGACGAGATCGAGGCGCGGCTGCGCAAGGAATTCGGCATCGAGGACGCAGGCCCGATCCTCGATGGGATCCTCGGCCCCGGCTGAGCGGTGCACGAAGACCCGACCCGGTTGATGTCCGACGGCGAGCCTGAGCGGCCCTCGGGCGACGGATCGGGCTCCAACGTCCGCTATCTGGTTGCGGCCCTTCTGGCGATCATCGTCGGCCTGATCGTCGCCGTAGTGGTGATTGCGGGCAACGGCGGCGGCAACGGCTCGAACACGAGCCAGTCCAGCACCCTCTCCTCGACGGTCGAGCCGAGCACGTCCACGACAAGCACCGAGACGACGACCACGGAGCCGACTACGACGACGACGACCGCGACGACCACCACGACGACGACCACCGTCGCGCCCGGAAGTGGCGGCGTCCAGCCGCCGAGCTGAGTTAGATCGAGCGAAAGGCGGCACCAGAGCCGAGCAGATCGGTGGACGCAGGGCGGGCGGTGAAGCGAGCGCACTAGATCGTGCGTGAGCAAGACGCCCGGCCGAGTCCGCCGAGATGCGACGGCTATGGACCGCCTAGTTGATCTGGAAGCGCCCGCCGCGGGCGGCGTCGAAGATCGCGACCTTGACGAGGCGGCCGAACGCGACGTAGCGCTGCGCGGCGCTGTAGAGCGGATGACAGGCGGTGAGCACGAGTCGCTCATAACCCACCCGTCGCACGATGCCGACGTCGCTGTCGTCCACCACCGCTGTCTTCTGGACCCTGTAGATGAAGGTCCCGTAGGGCATCTCAACGGTCACCTTGTCCCCCCGCTTCATCGAGTCGATGTGTCGAAACGGCGCCAGGTAGGTGGTCCGGTGGCCAGCGATCCCGACCGTTCCTCCCTCGCCTGGGAACGGGGTGTCGGGATAGTGCCCGGGTCCCTTCTGAAGGCTCGAGGTGTCGGTGCCCTGGACCACGATCGCGTTGGTGCCCATTCCGGGGGCGATGATCCGGCCGATCGCCTGGCCCTCCTTGGCCTGCTGCCCGAAGCGCCGCGCGAGCACCCGGGCCTTGCGGTTGACTCCCCGCACGCCACGGATCGCGGCGAGGTCGGCGGCGGTCGGATAGCGCGACTCGAGGTGGGCGAGCTGATTGGAGGCCGCGTTCTGCTTCAGCTGCCCATAGAGCGAGGAGATCGGCTCCCGGTAGGCAAGCGTGAGGCCGACGTCGAGCATCACGACAAGGCCGGCCGTGATCAGGACCGTGGAGAAGATTCGCGCCACCCGCGACATCGGTGACAGTATGCCGAGGCCCGTGGAGCAAACCCCGCGCATAGCCAGCTATCAGGCCGACCCGGCGCAGGTCGGGCGCGTGCTGCTGCTCTATTCCGGCGGCCTCGACACCAGCGTGATGCTGCGCTGGATCCAGGAGACCTACGAGGCCGAGATCGTCACCCTCACCGTCAACCTCGGCCAGCCTGGAGAGGACTACGAGGTCGTGACCGGCAAGGCGAAGGAGATGGGAGCCGTCGAGGCGATCGTCGTCGACGCCCGTGAGGAGTTCGTCGAGGACTACGTGCTGCCGGCGATCCGCGCCAATGCGCTTTACGGCGGCGGCTACCCGCTCTTCACGGCGCTCGGGCGTCCGCTGATCGGCAAGCTGGGGGTCGAGCACGCCCGCCGCAGCGGCTGCGACACGATCGCCCACGGCTGCACCGGCAAGGGCAACGATCAGGTCCGCCTCGAGGCGACAGTGGCAACGCTGGACCCCGACTTGAAGGTGATCGCGCCGGTGCGCGAGTGGCAGATGGGCCGCGAGGAGGAGGTCGCCTACGCCCGCGAGCACGGCATACCCGTGAAGGGCGGCACCGAGGCGCCGCCCTACTCGATCGACGACAACCTCTGGGGGCGCTCCTCGGAGGGGGGCGCGATCGAGGACCTCGACCAACCTCCCGCCGACGACGTCTTCCAGCTCGTCACCAGGCCCGAAGACGCCCCCGACGAGCCCCAGCACCTGCGCGTCGGCTTCGAGGCCGGGCGCCCGGTCTCGCTTGATGGCGAGCGGCTCGAGTTGGTGGACCTGCTGGAGAGCTGCGCCGAGATCGGGCGCCGGCACGGGGTCGGGATCGTCGATCACATCGAGGACCGGATCGTCGGCCTCAAGGTCCGTGACCTCTACGAGGTGCCGGCCGCGACGATCGTGCTCAACGCCCACCGCGAGCTCGAGAAGCTGGTCTCGACGATTCACCAGAACAACTTCAAGGGCTCGCTGGAGAGCCACTGGGCCTACCTCTGCTACGCGGGGCTCTGGCACGAGCCGCTGCGCGAGGACCTCGACGCGTTCATGGAATCGGCGAATCGCTTCGTCAGCGGCGAAGTCACGATGCGCCTCTTCAAGGGCTCGGCGACTGCCGCGGCGCGCTCCTCCCCCTACGCGCTCTACGATCGCTCGCTGGCCGGGTTCGGCGACTCCGGCGGCGAGTTCTCCCAGAGCGCCAGTCCCGGCTTCATCGAGCTCTTCTCGCTGCCGAGCCGAATGGCGCATAGGGTGCGCAATGACGGGAAGGGGGAATAGATGATCTACAAGGCGATCGGCAAGCTGGTTGTGAAGGCGGTGGTGATGTTCGTGCGCTTCCGCTACGGGCGTCAACTCCGTTTCCTCGCCGGGTTCGTCGCCATAGCGGTCGGAATCGGCGCCTATCTGGCAAGCCGCGAAGTCGCCGAGGGCTAACGATGGCCCTTCCCGGGTGCCCAACGCAGGCGTGACGGCGAGCCAATGCGGTCGGTTCCCGCTTGCATGCAGATAACTTGACTACTAGGGTTCCCGACTTGGCGTTCGAGATGCAGGGTTGTAGGCGCAAATCCATCTGGCGTGCGTTTCTCGTGCTCGGCCTGGCCTTGACGGGAATGTCGTCGCTTGCCGCAACGGCGAGCGGTGCGCGCTATACGGCTGTGCAGTGCTATCCGGGCGTCACCGACCCGGGGGAGCCGGCCGCGACCTATTCTCAGTCGACCGATGCCGGCCACCGGGGCTTCTGCGGTGGGCACGGCCTCGGGATCTACATGCCTCGGCGAGCCATCGAGGGGGACCGGGGGCAGTGGTCGATCAGCGCACCCCAGGGAACCAGCTTCTCTTCGGTCAGCCTCGCGAATCGCCGCGGCGCCGATCAAGGATGGCGGCCGAGGACGGTCGCGGTCGGAGCTGACGATGCTGTCAGCTACATAAAGGGGTGGCGGGACGGCGTCTGGCACGTTGGCCGGGCGGACGGTCGGTTCAAGTCCGTGGAGGCTCGGCTGACCTGCAACCCGAAGGACCAGGACCAGGTCGTTGGTCGCGCCTCGCGTCAGCCCCGCTGCGGTCCGTCCTGGGGGGCGTACGTGTTCGCGAGGAGCTTCAAGCTAGTCGTCGAGGATGACACCGCTCCGGTGATCTCTTCGATCACGGGAGCGTTGTTCAGCGGCGGACCGAAGTCAGGAATCCAGACCGGAACTGTCTCGGTGGCCGACGGCGGCGGAGGCGTGGAGGCCGTTTTCCTGAAGGTGAACGGCACCCGCGTTGGCACGCACGACCTCGAATGCCACCTCTCGAAGATCGAGGGGCAGGAGGTCGCGGCGGATCTGACGCCGTGTCCTCAGAAGAGGTTGGAGCTGATTGCGGTCAACACCTCATCGCCACCGTTCCGGGCAGGCTCCAACTCGGTCCAGGTCTGCGCCCGGGACTACACGGAACCTCCCGGCAGGCGATTTCCCGCCAACGTCACCTGCTCCGCGCCGCGCACGGTCAGCGTGGTCGCTGCAACCAGCGGCGCCTCCGCGGCACCGTCGTCTTCAGCCCAGCCCGCGAAGCCCAGCCCTGCTCCGCCCGCGGCGCCTCCAACGAGCACTCCAAAGCCCAGCCCTGCTCCGCCCGCGGCGCCTCCAACGAGCGCTCCGAAGCCCAGCCCTGCTCCGCCCGCGGCGCCTCCAACGAGCACTCCGGGGCCGAGCCCTACGCCGCCCGCAAGCGGCTGCGCGCTCTCCCAGCCGAGCGCACCGCTTCCGATGAGCATGTCTGGATGCACCCTGATTCGCTCCGACACCGCCGCGGCGGCTGATCCGCGAGGTTTTTGGGGCAACGTCGAGTGCGGACGGACCTTCGGTAACTCGGACCTCAGCCGCGCCAAGCAGCTTTCGGGAACCGGCGATGCACATCTGACCGCCACAGGCGCTGGGCAGGGCAACAGCTACTACCGGCGGCTCACGGTGCTCGACGGCGACGACTATTCCGGAGAGCGCTGCGAGCTCGGACGCAACGACCACAACGGCCCGGTCGCCTTCTACCACGAGGGCCAGCGCAGGGCCACCTACATTTCGCTTCGCCTGCCGGCCAACTTTCCACTTGCGACAAATGCCTTTCAGACCGTGATGCAGATGAAGCAGAGCCAACCGTCCAACAATGGCGGCGGCATCCCGATCCTCTTCATGGGCGCATACTCGAACCAGTGGCACATCGAGTCGGTGAACGCCACGAACCAGGACTGGCGCTTCCCAGCCCGACCAGGCATCTGGACTCGATTCGCGTGGGACGTCTACTACTCCGACAACCCAAACCGCGGTTGGGTGCAGGTCTCCGCGGACCTCAATGACGACGGTGACTTCAACGACCTGGGTGAACGTTCTCCGGTGATTCACCAGGCGACGCTGAAGGCGGAAACGGCCGGCACGAACAGCGATGGGATAGCCCAGGGCGCTCCGATCCCTGACCATCTGCGAACCGGCATTTACCATGACCCCGCGATTCCCTGTCCAGCGCCGACCGGGTGCTCGATCGAGGTCGACAATGTTCAGGTGCTGAAGGCCCCCGGGGCACCGTAGGCCGCAACATTTCTTGCGCCTTGTCGTCAACGGGGCCGGCCAGGGCCCGGGCCTCGTTATCTTGCGCGCCGCCTAATCCCGCCCGGGAGCGGGGGACCCAGATGCGGCTCCGGCCGCAGGGGCGAATCGCGAACGCGTAGCGCCAGCCCTTCGGCGCGAGCCCGACAGCTAACCCCGCAGGCGCAGAAGGATGACTTGGCGTCCATACCCGCGTTTGACCTTGCCCCTGACCAGCGTCGCGGGCCTTGCGTTGCTGGCGAGCCTCGTCGCGCTCAGCGCGCCTGCCCGGGCGACCGACGTCGGCACGCTCCAGTCGCGCGTCGACGGCGCCCGCGCGCGCGCCGGCGCGCTCGCCGACGAGCTGGATGCGAAGCAGAGTCAGATGCTCGCCGCGCAGCACCAGGCCGCCGCCGCGGCGGCGCGCGAGCAACAGCTCAGCGGCATGCTGGCGGCAGGGCAGCAGCGCTCCGCCGAGCTCGGAGCCAAGGTCGAGCAGGCGCAGCGGGCGCTCGCCGCCGAGCGAGCTCGACTTCGCCGGGCGCTTGCGGCGCTCTCGCACCGTCTCGTCTCGATCTACAAGACCGGCATGCCCGACACCACCGATGTGGTTCTCGGCGCCGAGAGCTTCGGCGACCTCGTCACCCGGGCCGACTACATGCGGATCATCGAGAGCTCCGACAGCGAGCTCGCCGCGCGGGTGAAGCAGGTGCGTGACCGGGTCAAGTTCCAGCTCGGGGTCGTCGAGCGCCTCAAGGCGCGCCAGGACAGCTACAACGCGCGGCTTGCCGGCGCCCGCGAGCAGATCGCCTCGGTGCGGGCGCGGGCCGAGTCGGAGGCATCGCAGCTTGCCGCGGCGCGAGCCTCGCGGGCTGCGACCCTGAGCGAGCTGCAGTCGAACATCGACGGCTGGGTGGGCGAGATCGAGCGTGCCCAGCAGGTCAGCGCCGCGGAGGCGCAGCAGACGGTCGGCAAGTGGCTCGGCGGCCCCTATTCGATCCCCGCCTCGATCGTGGCCTGCGAGTCGGGCGGGAACTACGGCGCCGTCAACGGGTCCAGCGGCGCCGGCGGCGCGTACCAGATCCTGCCCTCGACCTGGGGGCTCTACGGCGGCAAGGGCGCGCCGCAGGACGCCTCCAAGCAGCAGCAGGACCAGGTCGCCGCGCAGATCTGGGCCGATTCGGGACCCGGCGCCTGGGCCTGCGCCGGTTGAGTCGAGCCGCGAAACGAAGTGGAGCGGCAGCAGCACGTCAGGCGCCGGGGGGCGCCGCAATTCATTCAGCGTCGACCGGCAAGCTGTCCCGCCACCTGCCGGGAGATCCACTCGTAGGTCGTCTCGAGCCCCGCCCGCAGGCTGATGCTCGGCTCCCAGCCGTAGGTCGCGAGGAACACGGTGTTGTCGCTGTTGCGTCCTCGCACGCCCTGCGGCGCATCGAGGTCATGGGTCCGCTTCAGCTCGACGGCGGCAATCGACTCGACGATGTCGACCAGCCCGTCGATCGTGACCAGCTCCGAGCTGCCGAGGTTGACCGGCTCGATCCGCGGCCCCTCGAGGACCTCGATCGTCCCGCGCACGCAATCGTCCACGTACATGAAGCTGCGCGTCTGCTCGCCGTCGCCCCAGATCTCGATCTCGTGGTTGCCGGTCAGCACCGCCTCGGCGACCTTGCGGCAGATCGCCGCCGGGGCCTTCTCGCGCCCGCCGGTCCAGGTCCCGTGCGGGCCATAGACGTTGTGGTAGCGGGCGACCCGGGTCTCGAGCCCGAAGTCCTCCTGGTAGTGGCGGCACATGCGTTCCGAGAAGAGCTTCTCCCAGCCGTATCCGTCCTCCGGTTCGGCCGGGTAGGCGTCGGACTCGCGCAGGGCGACTACGTCGGCGCTGTTCTGTTTCGAGGCGCTGTAGACGCAGGCAGAGGAGGCGAAGAAGTAGCGCCTCACCCCCGCCGCCTCGGAGGCGATCAGCAGGTGGGTGTTGATCAGCGAGGAGAGCATGCAGAGGGCCTTGTTGCCCTCGATGAAGCCCATTCCGCCCATGTCCGCGGCGAGGTTGTAGACGTCGGCGACGCCGTCGACCGCCTCTCGACAGGCTTCGAGCAGCGAGAGGTCGAGGACGAGGTTCTCGGCCGCGTCGAAGGTCTGAAACCAATCACCGGCCGGCTTGCAGTCGACGGCGCGCACCGGGACGCCGCGCTGGAGCAGCTCGGCGACCAGGTGACCGCCGATGAACCCACCGGCGCCCGCGACGACCACGGCGCGTCCATGTCTGGGGCCATTCACGCCGATCGATGGTGCCAGATCCCCCACCGGTCAGAGCTCCTTGGCACGTCGATTGCAGCGGTTAGCTAGCTTTGACCGATCAGTGGGCAGGGGTATGCAAAGCGAAGCTCAGCCAGCCGCAGAAAGCATGAGCCTGCTCGAGGAGCGGGACTGGCGGCAGACGCGGACCGCGACAGTTCTGCTCTGGATCGGGATTGCGATAGCCATTTTGGCCCCCAGCCGTTGGACCGGCAATGACAGCATCCATCCCTGGGCGCAGGACGTCGTCGCCTACCAGCGTATTGCGGCAGCCGCCCCAGGCCTGCCGGATGGATCGATGGCCTCCGCGCACAGCCAGCGCTTCGTGCCCCATTACCTGGTCGGCCTGCTGAGTGACGGGTCCGGGCTCAGCTTGCACGCCTCCTACAGGATCGCGGCACTGCTCTGCATCTTCGCCACCCTGGTGGTCGCGGAGAGGGTCTTTCGTGAGCTGCGCCCTCCCTGGTGGGTCTATGCATTCGGCTTGAGCGCGTTTGCGTTGGCCCCATATGCGCTACGGGAGGTGGTCTTGCTGCCGGGCTCATTTCAGGACCTGGTCTTCGTGCTTGGTGCGGGGCTGACGCTCTTGGGACTCCTCCGGGTCAGGATGAGCCTCGTTGTGGTGGGTGTGCTGGTGGCGTTGTCCGGTCGCCAGACGGCCCTCTTGTTCGGGGCAGCGGCCGCCTGCTGGATCGTCCTTGCACCAGAGTGGAGGCAACGCTGGTCACTGCGCTCGCGCCTGCTCGAGGCTGCGGGGGCGCTGATAGTCCTCGGAGTTGCGTACCTGCTGATAAAGCACGTGGCTGATCCGTTCAGCATTCATTTCGCGCCTGACTCGCCAAGCGACACGATCATCTTCGGGCCACCAGGCGCGAGAAAGGTGCTTGCTCACCTGGCTCGATGCGCAGACCCGCTGATCGTTCCGGGAACGGCCCTGCTCACGGTTCTCTTGATCCTCGGAGCCGCCGGAGTGCGTGCCCGCGATCTGCCGATCAGGTTCTGGCTATGCCTCTTGCTTTGCGCGGCGATAATCGTCCAGCCGATTGTGATCAACCCCGATTTCCCTGGCTTCTCCTCCAATGAGCAGCGCCTAACCGGCATCGGATTGCTGCCACTCTGCGCCGCGCTGGTGATCGCCCTGATCGAAGCTGACCGAAGGCGCTTGATCGTGCCCAGCCCGACGCTGCTGGCAGGTGGGTTGGCGGTCTTGGTCATCACCTCGCTGCACCACATCTTCACGATCGTCGGTCCAGCCGACGTAAAACAGTTCGCGGCGATCCAGATCGTCGGTGCCGTACTGCTTGCCGCGGGCTTGCTGTACACGAGCCGAACCACGGCAGCGGCTCTTACGCCGCGGCCTCCCCTCGCCTGATCGGGTCAGGAGCGGGCGATATGCCGCAGCTGCTTCGGCCTCAGCAGGTCATGCAGGAAGCCGTCCTCGATCGCGGCGATGCCGCCCTTGCGCAGCTTCACCCGGGCGCCGGTGAGCCCGGCGATCGTCTCCGAGAAGTCTGGCTCGTGCCCGACCAGCAGCACGGTACCGCGACCCGCGGCGAGCTGAATCGCGTTGAATGATCCGCCGCGCAGCTCCTCGGCGATCTCGACCTCGACGCCGAGCTGCTCAGCGGCGATCCGGGCCGTGTCGGCGGCCCGCACCTTGGGGCTGGCCAGGCAGGCATCGATGTGGATGTCGAGCGCCGCCAGCGCCCGTCCGGCGGTTTCCGACTGGCGCCGCCCTTTCTCGGTCAGCTGGCGGGCGGCGTCGTCGCCGTCGCCCTCCTCGGCCTCACCGTGGCGCAGCAGGTAGATCACGCTTCGGTCCCCCGTCTTCGCCGCATCGCGGCTCGACGATAGCCGCGACCCCGCGGCGGCGCGCAACGAGTGACGGAAGTTGCGGAAATCGCCGCAGAGCCATCCTGCCTGCTTGAAAACATGGCCCGGTGAGCGATACCGCGGTCCACCTGCACGTCCACAGCGAGTACTCGCTGCTCGACGGTGCCTGCCAGATCGAACGCAAGACGAAGGACCGGATGACCTATCCGATGGCCGAGCGCGCGGCCGCTCTTGGCATGCCGGCGCTCGGCCTCACCGACCACGGGGTCATGAACGGGGCCGTCGATCACTACAAGGCCTGTCGCGAGCAGGGGATAAAGCCGATCATCGGGCTCGAGGCCTACCTCGTCGACGATCGCAGGGCGGTTCGCGAGAGCGTCCGCTACGAGCGCAACCACCTCACCCTCCTGGCCGGCGACGACCGCGGCTTTCGCAACCTCGTCGCGCTCAGCTCGGCGGGCTTTCTGGAGGGCTTCGCACGCGGCAAGGCCAACCTCGACATCGAGCTGCTCGATCGGCACTCCGAAGGGGTGATCGCGCTGACCGGCTGCCTGCAGTCGCGCTTCTGCCAGCGCCTGATCGCCGACCGTCCCGACGACGCCCGCGCCCACATCGACGAGCTGCTCGGAGTCTTCGGCCCCGAGCAGGTCTATTTCGAGGTCCAGAACAACGGCATCCCCGAGCAGGAGGTGGCCAACGAGGGAATCGCCCGCGTCGCCCGCGAGGTCGGGCGGCCGTTGGTCGGCACCGCCGACGTCCATTACCTGCGCCGCGAGGACTTCGACAACCACGCGGCGCTGCTCTGCGTGCAGACCAAGTCGACCATGGAGGCGCCGAAGCTCACCTTCGACACCAACGAGTTCTTCCTCAAGAGCCCCGAGGAGATGGATCGCTCCTTCGCGGCCTGGCCGGAGGCGGTGCCGACCACGCTTGAGATCGCCGAGCGCTGCAACGTCGAGATCGAGCTCGGCAAGCTGCTGCTGCCGCGCTACCCGACCCCGGACGGCGAGGAGCCGGAGGCGATGCTGCGCCGGATCGCCGAGGAGGGCCTCGCGCGCCGCTACGGCGACCCGCTTCCCGCCGAGGCGCGCGAGCGCTTCGAGTTCGAGCTCGGGGTGATCGAGGAGATGGGCTTCGAGTCCTACTTCCTGATCGTCTGGGACTTCGTCCGCTACGCGAAGGAGAACGGGATCGCGGTCGGCCCCGGCCGCGGCTCGGCCGCCGGCTCGATCGTCAGCTACTGCCTCAACATCACCGACGTCGACCCGCTCGCCAACCGGCTGCTGTTCGAGCGCTTCCTCAACCCGGGCCGCCGCTCGATGCCGGACATCGACATCGACTTCTCGGTGCGCGGCCGCGAGCGCGTGATCCGCTACGTGGCGGAGAAGTACGGGCGCGAGTCGGTCGCCCAGATCATCACCTTCGGCAAGATGGCGCCGCGAGCCGCGACCCGCGACGCCGCCCGTGTGCTCGGCTTCGACTACGGCACCGGAGACCGCCTTGCGAAGCTGATCCCGGAGCCGATCATGGGCCGCAGCCCATCCTTCGCCGAATGCCTCAAGTCCGGCCGGGAGCTGAGACAGACCTACGACTCGGAGCCGGACGCGAAGCGGATCATCGACGTCGCCCAGGGGCTGGAGGGGATCATCCGCAACAACTCGATCCATGCCGCCGCGGTCGTGATCGCCGACCGACCCCTGCAGGAGATCGTTCCCCTGCAGCTGGCCGAGGACAAGAGCGCGCCGGCCGGCGCCAACGGCGAGGGGGCGGCCAAGGGCGAGCGCCAGTACAAGATCGTCACCCAATACTCGATGGGCCCGATCGAGGAGATCGGGCTGCTGAAGATGGACTTCCTCGGCTTGCGCAACCTCGACGTGATCGAGGACGCGATCGAGATCATCGAGCGCTCGCGCGGCGAGGCGATCGACGTGGAGAAGATCCCGATCGATGACGCGAAGACCTTCGCGATGCTCGCGAAGGGCGACTCGACCGGGGTCTTCCAGCTCGAGTCCGAAGGCATGCGCGACGCGCTTGCGCAGGTCCGCCCGACCGAGTTCGAGGACATCGTCGCCCTCAACGCCCTCTACCGCCCCGGGGCGATGGCCTATATCCCCGCCTACGCGAAGGGCAAGCAGGACCCCGCCTCGATCCGCTACCCGGACCCGCGCCTGCGGGCGATCACCGAGGAGACCCACGGCTGCGTGATCTACCAGGAGCAGCTGATGGAGATCGCCCGCTCGATGGCCGGCTTCTCGGGTGCCGAGGCGGACGACCTGCGCAAGGCGATCGGCAAGAAGAAGCGCGACCTGATGGCGACGATGAAGGACAAGTTCATGCTCGGCCTGAAGGAGTCGGGGACAGCCGACACCGTCGCCAGGGACCTCTGGAAGCTCAACGAGGCAGCGGCCGACTACTCGTTCAACAAGTCCCACGCCGCCTGCTACGGGCTGATCTCCTACCGCACCGCCTACCTGAAGGCGAACTATCCGGCCGAGTACATGGCCGCGGTGATCTCCTCGGTGATGAACACCAAGGACAAGGTCCCGTTCTTCGTCAACCGCTGCGAGGAGATGGGCATCGAGGTGCTGCCGCCCGACGTCAACTCCTCCGAGCATGGATTCGTGGTCGCCGAGAAGCGGATCCGCTTCGGCCTCGACGCGGTCAAGAACGTCGGCCATTCCGCCGTGGAGGCGATCCTGACCGCCCGCGAGGCCGGCCCATTCGCCTCGCTGTGGGACTTCTGCGAGCGGGTCGACGGCCGCGCGGTCAACAAGCGCGCGGTCGAGTGCCTGGTCAAGTGCGGCGCCCTGGACTCGACCGGCGCCACCCGGATGGGGATGCTGGAGGCGCTGCCCGCCGCCCAGTCGGCGGGTCAGAAGGCGCAGGAGGACGCGCAGCTCGGCCAGGGGTCGATCTTCGACATCGGCGACGGCTCGAGCGCCGAGCGGCCGGGCGCCGTGCAGCGCCCTTCGCTATCGGGCACCGAGTTCGATCGTCGCGAGCTGCTGCGGATGGAGAAGGAGACGCTCGGCACCTACCTCTCCTCGCACCCGCTCGCGGAGGTCCGCGACGCGTTGCGGGCGCGCGTCGATTGCAGCCTCGCCGACCTGGCCAACAAGCCGGACGGCTCCTGGGTGACGGTCGGCGGGATCGTCACCGAGCAGAAGAAGATCCGCACCAAGCGCGGCGACCCGATGATGTTCGCGACCCTTGACGACGTCGAGGGCCAGGTCGAGATGCTGGTCTTCAATTCCGCCTATGCGAAGAATGCGGAGACGATCGACGGCGACGCAGTGGTCCTGGTCCGCGGCCGGGTCGACCACAAGGAGCGCGGTGAGACCAAGCTGGTCGTCCAGGAGACCGAGCTCTTCGAGCCGGCCCCGGAGGAGATCCGCAAGGCAGCCGCGGCAGCGCCGATGCGGCCGAGCGGCCCGCTGGTGCTGCGGGTCAGCGCCGCGGACTTCCCGCCCACCCTGCTCGAGGAGCTGAAGGCGGTCTTCGACCACTTTCCCGGCGACACCGAGGTGCTGCTCGAGATGCAGACCCGCGAGGGACCGCGGCGGCTGCGCTTCGGGTCCGAGTACCGGGTCCGTGACTCGACCGCGCTGCGCGCCGAGCTCGACGGCGTCCTCGGCCCCGGAGTCATGGCCGCCTGACGGGGACGTTGCAATTTTCGCGTTTCGGCGCCGCCTAAAAATCCCGTCTGCGGGCTTGGCTTTTCGCCTCCCTCGCGCCTAGACTTCGACTGCGTGCCCGCAAAGCAGACAGAGCCTCGAGCAGCCAAGGCCGGCGAGTGCCGCCGCTGCAGCGCCTTCTGCGACAAGCTCGTCGAGCCCCGCGGCTGCATCGAGATCGGCTGCCGCTACCTCTACAGCTACATGGACGGGCTCACCGGGGAGCAGTTCGTGGGCTGCATGCAGAAGGTCTTCGACGCCGAGATCGCGCTCGACGCCGTTCTCGTTCCCGGCGGCTTCGGCGGCGTCAAGATGACCGGGCAGGCGCTGCCGCAGTGCCAGTTCGAGGTCGAGCGCGCCTTCGAAGGTGGGGGCCGGGCCTATGACTGCGTCAACCCGCGTTTCTTTGACTGCACCGATCAGGGCCCCGAGGGAATCAGGGCCTTCGATCTGCGCGACGTTCTGGCGAGCAGCTAGAGCGGGTCCTTGGCAGGGAGCCCGGCGGCCCGCCCGGCCTCCTTGTGGCTGGGGTAGGCCCAGCCGCGCACGATCTTCCCGTCACGAAGCTCGAAGAGCTGACCGATCGCGGACTTCACCTCGGCGCCGCTGGCGCGCCCGCGGGCCTCGAGCTGCCCGAGGACGAGTACCCGGCCATCGCCGAGTTGCTGGAACTCCTCGACATGCCAGGCGACTTCCGAGAACATCTCGTCGGTGTCGCGGAACCACTGCCGGATTCCGTCTCGGCCGCGATAGCCCTTCGCCCCCTCGATCTCGGCGGTGATGAACGGATGCCACTCGCAGTCCGGGTCCCAGCGGTCGATCATCGCCTCCGGATCGCGCCGGTTGAAGCTGTCCTTGCTCTGGCTGACGAGCCGATCCAGCTCTTCGGCATCCATGGGCTACCGAGTATGAACCCGTGCGGCCGGCTCAGCCGCTTCGATCCTTGAGCCCTCGCTCGCGCAGCCGCTTCGCCTTGGAGACCTGCTCGCGGTCCGGGCCGCGCTTGTTCGGTCCCGGGACCTCGAGCGGCGCCGGCAGCCCCTCGAAGCGCGGCTCGGAGAGGAACGCCGCCAGGCCATGACGGCCCATCTCGCCGTCGCCGACGTTGGCGTGGCGGTCGCGACAGGAGCCGAACGGCGCCCCGGCGTCGTTGACGTGGACGCAGCCGAGCCGTTTCAGGCCAACCTTGGTGTCGGCCTCGTCGAGCACCTCGCCGAGGTGCTCGGGGTCGCGGATGTCGAAGCCCTGCACGAAGAGGTGGCAGGAGTCGAGGCAGAGCCCGAGCCGCTCCTCGCCGCCGGCGAGCTCGATCAGCCGCGCGGTCTGGTCGAAGTCGCGCCCGAGCAGGCCCTTGTGCCCGGCGGTCTGCTCGAGCAGCAGCGGGCAGCTCTCGGTGCGCTGCAGCGCCTCCTTGATCACCCGCGAGGCGCGGCGCATCGAGCCGGCGAGCGGCTTTCCCTTCTGCGCGCCTGGATGCAGCACGACTCCGGCCGCGCCAATTCCGTCGCCGATCCGCAGCGCGTGGGTGAGGGACTCCAGCGACTTGGCCCGCATCCCCGGCTCGTCGGTCGCGCAATTGATCAGATAGACGGCATGGATCACGACTGCCTCGACCCGCGATTTCCCCATCGCGGCGCGAAAAGCGGCGAAGTCCTCGTCGCTGTAGCGAGTCGGCCGCCACATCCGCGGGCTCTGGTTGAAGATCTGGATCGAGTCGGCGCGAAGCTCCTCGGCGCGCTCGATCGCATTGGGCAACCCGCCGGCTGTGGAAACATGCGCGCCGATCAGCACCGTGAGCCAGGACCTCCGCTTTAGATTCGCCCCCTCGCCGACCGGTGCGCTGCACATTGGGGGCGCGAGGACGGCACTGTACAACTGGCTTGCCGCCCGGGGATCGGGCGGCAGCCTGGTCCTGCGGATCGAAGACACCGACCGCGAGCGCTCGACGGCGCGCAACGTCGACCAGATCCTCGAGGTGCTGCGCTGGCTGGAGCTCGACTGGGACGAGGGGCCGATCTCGCAGGCATCGCGCGCCGACGCGCACGCCGCGCGTCTGCAGGAGCTGCTCGACTCCGGCGCCGCTTACCGCGACACGGCAACGGCCGAGGACGTCAAGTCCTTCAAGGCCGAGCACGGCGCCGATCGCGGCTACCGGGGGGCGCCCAGCAACGATCCCGGCGCCGCGGTGCGGCTTCACGTCCCCGATGACGGCGACACGGTTGTCGACGACCTGATCCGCGGCCCGGTCGCGTTTCCGAACCGCAGCCAGGACGAGTTCGTGATCGCCCGTGGCAACGGCTCGGTGCTCTACAACTTCGCGGTCGCCGTCGACGACGCCGAGATGGGGATCACCGACGTCGTGCGCGGCGACGACCACCTCTCCAACACTCCCAAGCAGCTGCTGGTGCTGCGCGCACTCGGGGCGCAGGAGCCACGCTACGCGCACCTGCCGCTGCTGCATGGCCCCGATGGCCGCAAGCTCTCCAAGCGCCACGGCGCCGCCTCGGTGGAGGAGCTGCGCGAGGCCGGCTACCTGCCCGAGGCGGTGCGCAACTACCTCGCCCTGCTCGGCTGGGGGACGACCGACGACACCACCCTGATGTCAACCGAGGAGCTGATCGCGCGCTTCCGGGTCGAGGACGTGGGCAGCGCCGCGGCGGTCTTCGATCAGCAGAAGCTGCGTTGGATCAACGGGCGCTTCATGCGCGAGCTGGGGTTTGACGACTACGCGCGGCGGGTTGCTGAATTCGTCGGCCGCGAGCCCGACGAGCGCCTGCGCGCCGGCTGCGCGATCGCCCAGGAGAAGGCACAGACGCTCGCCGAGGTCTGGCCGCTGATCCGCTACCTGTTCGAGCCGCCGGTCAGCGACGAGAAGGCCTGGCGCAAGGTGATGGGCGAGGGGGACCCGGAGAAGGCCGCGCAGACGCGGCGGCTGCTCGAGGCCGCGCGCGAGTCGCTTGCCGGGGTCGCCGGGTTCGAGGCCGAGCAGGTCGAACAGGCGCTGGCCCCGCTGCTGGAGCGCCTCGACGTCAAGCCGGGCCGCCTCTACCAGCCGCTCCGGGTTGCGATCACCGGCACGACCGTCTCGCCGGGCATCTTCGAGACCCTCGCGGCGCTCGGGCGCGAACAGAGCATTTCGAGAATCGATGATGCGATCCGCCGCCTCGACGACTAGGCTGCCGTCGTTCGCTTTTGGGGGGGCGGACGATCCGCAGCATCCCGACAATCCACCGAGAGGAGATCTCCCTTGTCATCCACCCACTCGAGGCGGCTCGCGTGTGTCATTGCGGCCCTCGCAGCAGTGGCCGCAGCAGGTTGCGGTGGAGGCAGCACAGAGCCCAGGAAGGTTTCGATGTCGATCACCGAGCAGGGCCAGAAGGCGACCTTCACCGCGCCGAAGTCGGCCGAGGGCGGCCTCGTCGATCTCAGCTTCCGCAACTCGGGCAAGGCGCCGCACGGAGTGCAGCTGATCCAGTACACCGGCAACCACACCGCCGATGACGTTCGAGCCGAGCTCGGAAGGAACACGAACAAGATTCCCGAGTGGATTCGGGCCCAGGGCGGCACCGCGACGATCCCCGGCGGCCAGACGGACACCGCGACGCTCAACCTGCCCGCGGGCAACTACCTCGTCGCCGACTCCGCATCGATCGGCGGTGGGGGCGGCGGGCCGCCCGCAACCGCGGAGATGAAGTTCACCGCCGGCGATACGGGCGATCTGCCGAGCACCCCGGCCACGGTGAAAGCGGCGAAGACCGGCAAGGACAAATACGCCTGGGACGTCTCCGGTCTCAAGTCGGGGCAGAACAAGGTCACCTTCGACAGCGAGGGCAAGGACGCGGTGCACTTGATCGCCGCGGTCCCCGTGAACGGCAAAGCCCCGCCCGTGAGTCAGATCGAGAAGGACATCGCCTCGAGCGGGCCGCCGCCGTCCTACGTCGACTTCAAGGGCTCGCAGAGCAGCGCCGTGCTCGACGGCGGTGAGTCGCAGACCACGTCACTGGAGCTCAAGAAGCCAGGGCAGTACATCCTCTTCTGCCCGCTCACCGATCGCGACGGCGGCAAGCCGCATTTCGAGGAGGGCCTGTTGAAGGTCGTGACTGTCAAGTAGCGCCGGTTGTCCCGTTCCGGTGCGCTTTGGTCGCTCTATCCGGGACCAAAGCGCACCACGCGTCACTTCCACCGCAAACGGCCCGCCCAGGCGGGCCGTTTGCCTTGCAACGGCCCGTGCCTGGCGGCTAAGGCTGGATCGAACATCTGCCGATGAATCTGGCGGATCGGAGGGCGCGCCCACGGCTGCGCATCCGGTTCGCCGCAATGGCCGCAACGAAAAGCAAGAGAAACGGGCACGGCTCGTCCAGCAACGTCGCCGCACGCGACGATGCGCGCCGCAAGGCGCCGGCGCCCGGCAGCCGCCTCGCCGAGGCCTTCGAGGCGGTCGAGCGCTTTCCGGTCCTGCTCGAGTCGCGCGAGCGGGTGCTGCGAGCGGCGACCGCCGAAACCGCCCGCGTCGGAGAGATCATCGAGGCGGTCGAGTCCGACGTCGCATTGACGATGGCGGTTCTTCAGTTCGCCAACCGCAGCGGCGCCCGCAACAGCGGCACGGTCGCCAGCATCCCGATTGCCGTCGAGGTGCTGAAGCCCTCCGGCATCCTCGCGATCGCCGGCACGGCGCCGACCTATGACTTCTTCGAGTCCAACGGAGGCTGGGAGCTGCGTCCCGAGCATTTCCGCATCCACGCCCTGGCCAGCCAGCGCGCCGCCGATCGGGTCGCGCGCTCGGTCGGCTTCAAGGAGCGCGACGAGCTGGCCGTGGCAACGCTGCTTCACGACGTCGGGCGGCTGGTGATCCTGCGCCTGCACCCCGGCTATCAGGACTTCTTCGACATGACCGGTCGCACCCCCGAGCAACGCCTGCGGGTGGAGCGCGACAAGCTCGGCATCGACCACGCGATCGTCGGCGGCGTGCTGGCGCGGCGCTGGAACCTTCCCAGCCGCATGGCGGTCGCGATCGAGCGCCACCACGCCGAGGACGCCGAGGGGCTCTCGGCGCTGATCGCCACCGCCGACATGCTCGCCCACTACGGGCAGGGCGAGGCGATCTCCCGCGAGCGGCTCGAGAACGCGGCGATGCGCTCCGGCGTCAGCCAGGATCTGCTCCGCGAGCTGCTCTACGAGCTTCCCTATCCGCGCCAGGACGCACCCCGCGCCAGCGAGCCGTGCCCGCTCTCGAGCCGCGAGCTTGACGTCCTTCGCCTCCTCGCCGAGGGCAAGGTCTACAAGCAGATCGCAGGGGAGATGCAGCTCTCGGTCTCGACGATCCGCACCCACCTGCACAACGTCTACGGCAAGATCGGCGCCGTCGACCGCGCCCAGGCCGTCCTCACCGCGCGCGACCGCGGCTGGATCTAGACCGCTCGGGCGGTCGCGGGGGAAGTTGCCCTACGAGCGGCGCCGGCGCGCTGCCAGCGAGCCAGCCCCTCGAACCAGCCCGCGCGCGAACGAGAAGGAGAACGGCTTCGGTCGATGGACCACCTCGAGCTTCAGCCCGTCGGGATCGAAGAAGAAGACCGCGTAGTAACCGGGTGTGTAATGGCGTTCCCCGGCTTCACCGTCGATCTCCACACCCCGGCGATGCGCCCACGCCCCGGCAGCGTCTACGGCGCGCCGAGTGGGGGCCTCAAAGGCGAGATGATGCAGTCCGATCGCATAGCGGTCATATGGAGGAGCAGCTCCTTCGGCGGGTCGCTCGCGAAGCCCCAGGACCCCACCCCAGTCGGGTCCCCATAGATAGTGGATCGTCTCGCCGCGCTCGCCTTGCTCCTTCGTGGTTTGCACCCACCCGAGCGGTCCGAGCAGATCCCGATAGAACGACAGGCTCCGTTCGATCGAAGCGACGACCAAGTCGACGTGGTCGACCAATGGCACGATCAGGACGCTACATCAGGCGACCGGGCAGGAAGCTGACGAGCTACTCGATCAGGCTCTCGCGCAGGCCGATCGCGACGGCGTGGGCCCGGTTGCGGGCCTCGAGGCGGGCAAGGATGTTCTTCGTATGCGTGCGGACCGTCTCCTCGCTGACCTGCAGCGCTTCGGCCGCGAGCGTCGTCGAGCCGCCGTCTGCGACCAGCTGCAGGATCTGGCGCTGGCGCCTGGTCAGCCGACCGCGGCTGCCGCGTTGGGGCACGGCGGGGTCGATGAAGGGCTCCTGGTCGATCGCGGCGCTGACCGCGAGGCGCAGCTGCTCGGGCGCGGCGCCACGGCTCACGTAGGCGCTGGCGCCCGCCGAGAGCGCCTGCGAAGCGAGGTGACGCTCGGCGCGGTCGCCGTGCGCGACGATGCCCAGCGCCGGCTCCGCCCGCCGCAGCTCGTGGATCGCCTGCGAGGCGGGCAGCTCGTCGGGGTTGCCGGCCGCCTGTGAGCGGATGTCGACGACGACGACCTCGAAGTCGCCGATGCTGCGCACCAGCTCGACGCCCTCGCGGCGGCTGCTCAGCTCCTCGATCTCGTATCCGTCGTCAAGCGCGCCGCGGATCCCCAACCTCACCAATGGCTGGGGCTCGACGACAAGGCAGCGCGGCATGTCAGCCAAGAAGACGCCTCCGACGTAGGGTGCGATCTGGGACTCGGAGCGACGACGAGGGCCGATCCTAGCCGAGCCCGGAGCGGAGGTAGGGGCCCGCCGGGCGAGCGGCCAGCCGGGTTCGCGCTCTTTGCGACGGCCCCCGGCTGCGATACAAAGGCGATGTGATTTCCGTCACCTCGAAATCCCGCTACGCGGTCGTCGCGATGGCCGAGCTGGCAAGGGGGGGAGATCGCCCGGTGCCGATCAAGGAGCTGTCCGAGCGCCGCGACATCCCCGAGCAGTTCCTCGAGCAGCTGTTCTCGACCCTGCGCAGGGCCGGCCTATTGAGCAGCCATCGCGGCGTCAAGGGCGGCTACACGCTGGCCCGGCCCGCCGAGGAGATCAACGTCCTCGAGGTCGTGCAGGCGCTTGACGGCAAGATCGGGCAGGAGGCCGACGAGGCGGGCGGCATCTGGGCCGAGGGCGTCGGGTCGCTGCGCAAGGTCTTCAGCCGCACCACGATCGCCGAGATCGCGCATCGCGAGGTCGAGGGCGCTGGCACGACCATGTACCACATCTGATCGCGTTCGCGACGCGAGCCGGCCGTCGAGCTTCGGTAGCTTGAGCGGCATGCGCAGGGCAACGATCCTCGTACTCGCGGCAATGGTCTCCCTGGCGGCCGGCTGCGGGGGCTCGGACAACTCCGGCGGCGTCAGCCCGGACACACCGCAGGAGAAGGCGGTCGCGAAGACCTACCACGACTACATCGACGCGCTGAAGCGGGGCGATGGGAAGACCGCCTGCGGGTTGCTCACCCCGGCCTTCCGGCGCCGCGCCGGAAGCACGGTGGCGATCGGCACCCGCTCCGACCTGAAGGGCGCCGTCTGCGTGAAGGTTGTCGATCAGGGCACGCTTCCTCAGATTCAGCAAGTGGTGCCGAACATCGGGCGCATCGTCGTCAACGGCAAGCAAGCCACCGGGTTCGATCCGGGCGAGGGCCAGATCGGCCCTCAGAAGGTCTACTTCGAGAAGCTGGGCGGAGGCTGGAAGATCTCCAGGACCGTCTTCTACGGCACCGGCAGCGGCTGACCGCCTCCGTGCGCCCCGGGCGCCCCGCTGACGGTAATTTGGGTTGATGGCAACGACCCGGCCAACCGACTTGGGCTCGCCCGTCGCGCGCATCGGCCAAGAGGCTGCCGATGCGATCGGCGGCACACCGATGGTCGCGCTGCGACGCCTCGCCTCCGAGCTCGACGCCGAGGTCTGCGCGAAGCTCGAGTACCTCAATCCCGCCGGCTCGGTCAAGGACCGGATCGGGGCGGCGATGCTCGACGCGGCCGAGGAAGCGGGACTGATCGAGCCCGGGCGCTCGCTGATCGTCGAGCCGACCAGCGGCAACACCGGCATCGCGCTGGCGATGGTCTGCGCGGGGCGCGGCTATCAACTCGTCCTCACCCTGCCCGAGGGGATGACCCGCGAGCGCTCCGATCTGCTGCGCGCCTACGGCGCCGAGGTCCATGAGACCGCCTCGCTGGGTGGAATGAACGAAGCGGTCGAGCTAGCGGGTCGCATAGCTCAAGAGCGCCAGGGATTCATGCCGCAGCAGTTCTCAAACCCGGCCAACCCGGAGATCCACCGTCGCACCACCGCGAAGGAGATCTGGGCCGACTGCGGCGGCGAGATCGACGCCTTCGTCGCCGGGGTCGGCACCGGGGGAACGATCACCGGGGTTGGCCATGTGCTCAAGGAGCGCCGCCCCGAGGCGCTGGTGATCGCGGTCGAGCCGGCTTCCTCGCCGGTCCTCTCCGGCGGCCAGCCGGGCGCCCACAAGATCCAGGGAATCGGAGCGGGGTTCGTTCCCGAGGTGCTCGATCGCTCCCTGATCGACGAGGTCGTGCCGGTCGACGACGACGATGCCCTCGACATGGCAGAGCTCTGCGCCCGCCGCGAGGGGCTGCTGGTGGGCTTCTCGGCTGGTGCCGCGATCCACGCGGCGCTGCAGGTTGCTGGACGCCCCGAGATGGCGGGCAAGCGAGTGGTGACCATCGTTCCCGACTCGGGTGAGCGCTACATGTCGCTGCCCTTCTTCCCGACATGAACGACGCCCACCAGCCCCTCGCCTCGCAAACGGGCCTGCGGCGCTGCGCCCCGCGTCGAGACTGATGCTCGGCCTTGGGACGCTCCGCAACGTGGTGCGCGAGGTCGCCTCCGACGTCGCCACCGCGCGCGAGCGCGACCCCGCAGCCCGGGGTGCCGGTACGGTCGAGATCCTCTCCAGCTGGGGCGGGGTTCAGGCTCTGCTCGCCTACCGTGTCTCGCACGCGTTGTGTGAGGCGGACGTGCCGCTGGCGCCACTCGGCATCTCCTATCTGAGCCGCGCGGTGACCGGGGTCGAGATCCACCCCGCGGCGCGGATCGGCCGCGACTTCTTCATCGATCACGGCTCCGGCGTCGTGATCGGCGAGACGGCCGAGATCGGCGATTGCGTGACGCTCTATCAGGGCGTGACCCTCGGTGGGACCGGCTTTCAGCGCGGCAAGCGCCACCCGACCCTGGGCGACAACGTGACGGTCGGAAGTGGCGCGAAGCTGCTCGGGCCGATCGAGATCGGCCACGGCGCCAAGGTCGGCGCCAACACGGTCGTCGTCGAGGACGTTCCCGCCAACTCGACCGTGGTCGGCAACCCAGGCCACACGGTCAAGGTCGACGGGCGCAGGGTCGAGGGGCCCGACACCGACTGGATTCACCTCCCCGACCCGATCGCCGACGCGATCCGGGGGCTCTCCGAGCGCATCGGCGTCCTCGAGGACCGGCTCGCCGAGCTGACCGGCGAGGAGAAGCCGGACGCGCAGGTGCGCGAGCTGGGCAAGCGCACCGGCCGCTCCTCCGCCGGAGGGTGATTCCGGGCCGCGACACAAAGTGTCGCGGCAGGGGCATGTCAGGCGGCGAGCCGCCGCGGTTGATTCCCGCCGCTCGGGCCGAGTCGCTGGCTATCTTGGGTGGGTGACGGAGTTGGCTGAGACGGAGCTTCCGGGGGGCGCCCACGGCGCCCCGACGACGGCCGGCGCCGACCAGGCCGAGCGCCTGCTCGCCGACCTGAACGAAGCCCAGCGCAAGGCGGTCAGCCACGGCGACGGGCCTGTGCTGGTGCTGGCCGGGGCCGGCTCGGGCAAGACCCGCGTGCTGGTCCATCGAATCGCCTACCTGCTGGCGACTGGCAGGGCGCGGCCGGGGGAGATCCTCGCGATCACGTTCACAAACAAGGCCGCGCAGGAGATGCGCGACCGCGTCGAGGGGCTGGTCGGCCGCGCGACTCGCGCGATGTGGGTGATGACCTTCCACTCGGCTTGCGCGCGGATCATGCGCGCCGAGGCGGAGCGTCTCGGCTACTCGCGCGGCTTCACGATCTACGACGAGGCCGATTCGCTGCGGATGATGAAGCGCTGCATGGACGAGCTCGAGATCGACCCGAAGCGCTACCCGCCGCGCGCGATCCGCAACCAGATCTCCGGCGCCAAGAACAGGCTGCTCGACGCGACCGAGCTCGCGGAGGCCCAGGGCTCGACCTTCGAGGAGACCGCCGCAGAGGTCTACGCGCTCTATGAGAAGCGGATGCTGGAGGCAAACGCGATGGACTTCGACGACCTGCTGGTGCGGACCGTCAACGTGCTGGAGCTCTTCGAGCCGGCCCGCGAGCGCTGGCGCCGCGCCTTCGGCCAGGTGCTCGTCGACGAGTACCAGGACACCAACAGGGCCCAGTACCGGCTCCTGCAGCTGCTCGCCTCCGAGCACCGCAACCTGTTCGTCGTCGGCGACGACGCCCAGTGCGTGCTCGAAGGCACGGCTATCAAGATGGCCGATGGCTCCGAACGGGCGATCGAAAAGATCAAGGTCGGCGACGAAGTCATGTCTTCCGTCGGAAAGGGGAAATTCGGAGCAGCCCGGATAAGCCGTGTCCATCGTGGCTTTGAAGCCGAAGGGATCGCCATCACCACCAAGACCGGGCGTCGCCTGGTCAGCACAAGCGATCACATGCATTTCGCCGGGTTTCGTCCGGGCACGACCCCGCAGATGCACTTGACGTACTTGATGTGGAAGCGAGACGTTGGATTTCGAGTCGGCGTTTCGAGGGTGTACACGGAGGGGCAGAAGAAGCCCACGATCGAGATCAGACAGCGCTGCTTCTCGGAACGAGCAGACGCTGTATGGGTGATCTCCTCGCACGCTTCAGATGCCGAGGCCAGGGTCGCGGAGGCGCAGCTCTCGCTTCGGTATGGCCTCCCAACGCTTCCGTTCTATCGACGCGCAACGAGAGCAGGGAAGAGCCTCGTCGGAAACCAGGAGCTCATCGACGAAGTCTTCTCCTCGGTTGACAGTGAAGGTGGAGGACGTGAGCTTTTGGAAGACGAGGGCTTGAACTTCGATTTCCCGCATCACCGCGCCGACAGTTCACACCGTCGTCGGAATTTGACCTTGACCCTTTGCGCGGAGACGCGTGGTATTGAGCCTCGCCACCGGATCGCTGTCCACGGTCAAGATGATGAGGGTCGGGCCGCCCTTGAAGGAATCGGTCTCAGCATTCGAGCTGCCGGTAGGGACCGGCAAACCTGGCGCTTCGAGACTGTGCTCAAGGACTTCGAGGACGTCGCGAGCCTCGCGGAGAAAATTCAGTCGGCGCTCGATGTTGAAACCCGGATTCAGGGCCGCTTGGGTCCGCCGCAACCCGGAAGGATGGTGGGCAATTCGCTCCCCTGCATCCCGGCCAGCTCAGTGAGGCCCGGCATGACCGTCTTCGGCGACGATGAGTCGTACGACGTAGTCGAGTGGGTCGAACGGGTGGCCCTTGAACGACCCGTCTACGACATTGATGTCGAAGACACCCACAACTTCATCGCCAATGGCCTGGTCACGCACAACTCGATCTACAGCTTCCGCAACGCCGACATCCGCAACATCCTCGATTTCGAAAAGGACTTCTCGGATGCCGCGACGGTCACCCTGGAGCAGAACTACCGCTCCACGCAGACGATCCTCTCGGCGACCAACGCGCTGATCGCCAACAACCGTGAGAACAGGCCCAAGCGCCTGTTCACCGACGGCGCAGAGGGCGAGCCGATCGAGGTCGTGCAGCTCTCCGACGAGCACGAGGAGGCGCGCTGGGTGGCGGGCGAGGTCGAGCGCCTGGTCAGCGAAGAGAGCGTTCCTCGCGACGAGATCGCGGTCTTCTACCGCACCAATGCGATGAGCCGGGTGTTCGAGGACACGCTGGTGCGCTTCGAGCTGCCCTACCAGGTGATCGGCGGCACGAAGTTCTACGAGCGGGCCGAGATCAAGGATGCCGTCGCCTACCTCAGCCTGCTCGTCAATCCCTCCGACGCGATCTCCTTCGGCCGCGTGGTCAACTCGCCGCGGCGCGGGATCGGCAATACCAGCCAGGGACGGCTGCTCGCGCACGCCAACACCACCGGTGAGCCGATCTGGGAGGTCGCCGGGCGGGCCGCTGCCGTGCCGGGCCTCGGGGCAGCGGCGATCAAGGCGATCTCGCGCTTTCACTTCACGATCGAGGGGCTGCGCCAACGCGCTGCCAGGCTGCCGGTCGCCGAGCTGCTCGAGGAGCTGCTGCACGACAGCGGCTACCTGGACGCGCTGGAGGCGGAGCGCACGGTCGAGGCCGAGGGTCGGGTCGAAAACCTTCAGGAGCTGATCGGGGTGGCGGGCGAGTTCGACGCCAACCGCGCGCTCGAGGGCGACGCCGAGGTGCCGCCGCTGGAGGAGTTCCTGCAGCAGATCTCGCTCTACACCCAGCAGGACGAGCTGCGCGAGCAAGAGTCGCTGATCACCCTGATGACGATCCACAACGCCAAGGGTCTCGAGTATGAAACGGTCTTCCTGATCGGCTGCGAGGAGGGCGTCTTCCCGCACCTGCGCTCGCTCGAGGAGGGGGGGAGGAGGAGGAGCGGCGCCTCTGCTACGTCGGCATGACCCGGGCCCGCAGTCGCCTCTTCCTCACCTACGCCCGCGAGCGGCGGATCTTCGGGGGCCGTCGCGAGCCGGCGATCGCCTCGCGCTTCCTCGATGAGCTGCCTACCGAGCTGGTCGAGCAGGAGCAAAGCTCGCCCGCGGTGGGGGCCCCCTGGGCGCAGGGCGGCGGAGTCAACCAGCCGATCGAGCCGGGCCCGGCGCTGGAGCTGCAGACCGGCGACGACATCGTCCACGCCAGCTTCGGCGAGGGCGTGGTCACCGGCATCGAGCCCGGCGGAGTGATCGTCGTGCGCTTCGCGGGCGACCCGCAGGAGCGCAAGCTGATGGCCGACTACGCCCCGATTCGCAAAAAATGAGCCCACCTCGACCTGGCGCTTTTTTCGCCCATACGACGAAAAAAGCGCCAACCACAGAAACGTGAGCGCCCAGATCATCGACGGCAAGGCCGTCTCGGCCGAGGTGCGGGCGCGGGTTCGCGGCGAGGTCGCGGAGCTCGTGGAGGAAGCAGGGACCGCACCGGGACTGGCGACGGTGCTGGTCGGCGACGACCCCGCCTCGGGGATCTACGTGCGCAACAAGCACGCGGCCTGCGAGGAGGCGGGGATGCGCTCGATTCACCACGGCCTCCCCGGCGACACCTCGGAAGCCGAGCTGCTCGATCTGGTCGAGCGCCTCAACGAGGACCCGGAGGTCGACGGGATCCTCGTCCAGCTCCCGGTCCCCGAGCAGATCGAGCCCGACGCTGTGATCGCCGCCCTCGATCCGGCCAAGGACGTTGACGGCCTGAGCCCGACCAACGCCGGCCTGCTCGCAAGCGGCGCCCCGAGTCTCGTTCCCTGCACCCCGGCTGGCGTGATCGAGCTGCTCGCCCACCAGGGCGTTGACCTGGAGGGCGCCGAGGCGGTCGTGGTCGGACGCTCGAATCTCGTCGGGCGCCCGGTCTCCAGCCTGCTGCTGGGCGCAAACGCAACGGTGACGATGTGCCATTCGCGGACCCGCGATCTGGCCGGCACCTGCGCGCGGGCGGACGTGCTCGTCGCCGCGGTCGGCTCGCCGCGCCTGATTGGCGCCGAGGCCGTGAAGCCGGGCGCGACGGTGATCGACGTGGGAATGAACCGCACCGACGACGGCCTGGCCGGCGACGTCGACTTCGAGGCCGTCAAGGAGGTCGCCGCGGCGATCACGCCGGTGCCCGGCGGAGTCGGTCCGATGACGATCGCGATGCTGCTCGTGAACACCCTGTCGGCAGCCCGGAGCAGGCGCGGCTAGGCGACCCGCAGGCACGGCTGGAACGCCCGGCCAGAGCCCTTTCTTACGACCTCTGGGCGCTGTACTGTCACCCGCTGACCCTAGTCACAAACGGAGGGAAGTCCAGATATGGATGTAAACAGGCTGAGTCAGGGCGAGAAGATCGTCGGGATCTCGGCGATCTTGCTTCTGCTTGACATGTTCATCCTCAAGTGGTTCGGCCTCAAGGCGTCGACCGGAATCGCCGGCCTCACCGTGGCGGGATCGAGAAACGCCTGGGGATCCTTCGGCTTCATCGACATCCTCCTTATGCTCGCGATCGTCGTGGCACTCGGGCTGGTCTACATCAGGGCGAGCGATACCCACATGGAACTGCCAGTTCCGCTCAGCTCGGTCCTGACCGGACTCGCCGGCCTTTGCACGCTCCTCGTTCTTTACCGACTCATCAGCCCACCCGACTTCGGGGCCGGTGACCTTCCATCGAGCGTCGACAAGACGCGGGAAATCGGTTCATTCCTGGGACTTGTCCTCGCGGCGGCGCTGACCTACGGCGGCTGGCTCACAATGCAGGAAGAAGGCACCTCGTTCCAGGGCACCGCCGACCGCCTCGGCGGTGGCGGTGGGCCAGCCCCAGGGGCGGGCGCCGGGGGCGGGGATCCATATCCGCCCCCGCCGGCAGGCGATGACCCATACGCCACGCCTCCGCCGCCGGCAGGCGACGAGCCACCCGCGCCTCCGCCGCCGCCGCCACCTCCTCCGCCGCCACCCCCCAGCGGCGGGGCGCCGCCCTCCGTCTAGCGATCCAGAGGCGTCCGAGGGAGCTGTCGAGGCGGCAGCTTCCTCGGGTGTCTATTTTTCAGTGATGGTGGCCTTGTGATTCGGCTCGACCGGCTGAGAGGGGGAGAGCTGCTCGCCGGGGCTGGGGGAGCGCTGCTGCTCGGCGCGATGTTCCTACCCTGGTTCGGGAAGGTCGATCCCTTCTGCACGCCGCTCCCCGGCTACTCCTGCGGGCGCAACTTCAGCGCCTGGGCCGCCTTCGGATTCACCGACTACGTCCTGCTGCTGACCGCGCTGGCGGGAATCGGTGTCGCGGTCACCGGCGTCAACGCGAAGACCGATTCACAGATCACCTCTGCCTCGCTGACCGTCCCGGTCGCCTTTCTGGCCACCTTCCTGGTCCTCTACCGGCTCGTCCACCCGGTCGGCGATCTCGATCTGCGCTTCGGGATCTTCCTCGGGCTCCTGGCCTGCGCCGCGGTCACCTACGGCGCCTGGCGGGCGGTCCGCAACGAGGCGCCTTCCAGGGTTATGCGGCCAGACCGGCGGCGACCCGCTTCGCGAACGCGATAACGGTCATCATCGGGTTCACCCCGACCGAAGTCGGAAAAAGGGAGGCGTCGGCGACGTAGAGCCCTTTGATCCCTTTGACCGACCCGTCCGGCGAGCAGACGCCCGCGCTGGGGTCGCTGGCGATCCGCGCCGTGCCCATCGGGTGAAAGGCCTCGAGGCGCAGCTCGGCGGGCTTGATCGAGGTGGCCTCGAAGTCGGCGAGCCGGTTGCGCTTCAGCACACCAACGCGGCCGATGTTCGGATAGACCTCGGTGGCGCCGGCGGCGAAATGGATCTCGGCGGCGCGGGCGATCCCGAAAGCCAGCCGCGCGGCGTCGGAGTCGCTGAGCCTGTACCTGGTCCGGAGCGAGCCGTCGGAGGCCAGCCCGACCCGCCCGGACGAGCGGTCCGAGAGGTGGACCCCGATCGACCCGACGTTGGCGAAGCCGAGCATCGCCTCCTGGTGCTTTCGTCCCGTGCCGAGCAGCCAGGCACCGCCGAAGGGAAGCGGCGTGAAGGTCGCCTCGAGCAGGACGCCCTGCGCCTCCCACTGATCGACGTAGTAGCTCTGCATGACTCCGTCCCAGCCACGCACCTCCTCCGCGTAGCGGGCGCCGATCCAGGCCGCCGGGTGAAGGTGCAGGTTGCGGCCGACCTCCCCGCCTCCCAACGCTGAGCGCAGCAGCAGCTCCGGGGTCCCGAGCGCGCCGCCGGCGACGATCACGCGGTCGGCTCGCACGGTGTAGCGGCGCCGGTGTCCGTTGCGCTCGCCGTTCAGCGAGGCGACACACTCAAGGCTCGCGGCGCGGCCGTTCTCGACCTCGATCCGCTGCACCTCGACCCGCTCGCGAACGCGCGCGCCGGCGGCCACCGCGCGCGGAAGGTAGGAGACGTGCATGCCGCGCTTGGCGTCGATCGCGCAGCCGAACGGGCAGGAGCTGCACTGGACGCAGTTGCCGGCGTTGCGGCTGATCGGCGCCCCGCTGGCCCCCAGCGTCGCGGCCCCCTCCATCGCCAGCTGCCCGTTTCGCCCCATCCGCTCTGGGTCGAGCCGGGTTACGCGCAGGAACTCCTCGGCCTCGGAGAACTCCGCCTCGAGGTCGGTGGCCCACTCGATCCCGTAGTCGCGCGCCCAGCCGCTCAGAACGGGCTCGGGGGCACGAAAGCAGGTGCCTGAGTTGATCACCGTCGTTCCTCCGACCGCGCGGGCGACCGGGACCGGGACCGGCGGGCGGCCCTCGGCGACGGTCAGGCCGGCGTCGCGGTAGAGCGAGGTGATCGCCTCGATCGGCTCGCGCGGGTAGCTATCGCGGTTGTAGTGACCGCCCGCCTCGAGCACGAGGACGTCGAGGCCCGCCTCGGCGAGTACCGCAGCGGCAGCCGCTCCGCCGGCGCCGGAGCCGACGATCGCGATGTCGCATCGCTCGCCGTCGCCGTCGGCCGCGGTGTTGCCCAGAGTGCCGGCTGGCTCCGGCAGCGAGCCGTCGGCGAGCCCGCAGCTGACCTCGTACCCGATCCTCTCCTTGACCTCGGGGACGACCGCATAGCCGAGCGTGCAGAGAACCTTGCCCATCAGCAGCAGCTCGTGGTAGAGGCCGAACCGGGAGCGCTCCAGCTTCGCGAGGAAGTCCTCGCGGGCATCGAGGTCGAGGCGCGAGAAGCGCCACGGGAATGGCAGCCACTCGAAGGCCCGCAGGGCGAGCTTCACGCGCGCAAGGTTGCGGGGCGGCAGCGCGACCAGAAAGCGGGCTATCGGCGCCGCTACCTCGACGTCGCGCTCGGCTCGGGGCAGCCCGTCATAACCGGGGGCCATCGCCTCGCAAATCGCCTCCAAGGTGCGTTGCTCGACGGCCGACAGCCCCGGCGCGCGCCTTCAGCCGGGCGCCGCGGGGCGCGTCACTCGGCCGGTCAGCGACCAGAGCCAGAGCGCCGCGAGGGCGAGGAAGCCGTCGACGAGGAAGTTGAGCAGGTAGATGAAGACGTCGGAGTCGAAGAGGTAAAAGCCGAGCGCGGCAAGCGAGGAGGCGGTCTTGCCCGCCGCGAGTACGAGCAGGAAAGGGCGATAGCGGACCACGTCGGCCTGCGCGACCAGGCAGATCCCGGTGATTACGACCATGTAGGCGAAGCCGAGCGCGAGCCAGAACTGCTCGTCGGTGTGCGGGGCGCGGGTGAAGCCCCCGATGTCGTCGCCGAGGTCGGAGATCACGTCCAAAACCCCGTTCTGAAAGACGATGAAGCAGAGCCCGACGACCGCGAAGCCGGCCGCAAGGAGGCGCAAGTTGAGCACCACGAACTTCTCGGCTCGGTCTCCCCGCATCGGCGGCGCCATCCTATCCGGCGGCTACCGAAGCAGGCCCGCTTTCTAGACTGCGGCCCATGATCGACCGCGAGCAGGTCCTGCACGTCGCGCGGCTGGCCCGCCTCGCCCTCAGCGACGAGGAGGTCGAGACGATGGCGCGCGAGCTCTCCGGGATCCTCGAGCACGTCGACCGCATATCGGAGCTCGACCTCGACGAGGTCGAGCCGACCGCCCACGTGGTCGGGCTCGAGAACGTGCTGCGTGCCGACGAGCCGCGGCCGAGCTGGCCCCGCGAGCAGGTCCTCTCCGCGGCGCCCGACCCGGCCGGCGGCGCCTTCCGGGTGCCCTCGCCGCAGGCCGAGGGATGACCGAGCTGCTCGACCTCAGTGCCGCCGAGGCGGCGAAGGCGATCGAGGCGGGCGAGGTCTCCTCGCTCGAGCATCGCGACGCCTGGCGCCAGGCCGCTGCCGCGGACGAGCTCAACGCCTTCCTCACCCACGTCGAGGCCGACGTCGACGGCGGCAAGCTGCCACCGGTCGCGGTCAAGGACATCTTCTGCACTGAAGGAACCCAGACCACGGCGGGCTCTCGGATCCTCGAGGGATACCGCCCCGCCTACACGGCCACCGCGGTGCGCAACCTCGACGAGGCGGGGGCGACGGTGCTCGGCAAGACGAACATGGACGAGTTCGCGATGGGCTCCTCGAACGAGAACTCCGCCTACGGGCCGGTGCTCAACCCCTGGGACCGCGACCGGGTCCCGGGCGGATCGTCGGGCGGTTCCGCGGCCGCGGTCGCGGGCGGCCTCGCCCCCTGGGCGATCGGCACCGACACCGGCGGCTCGATCCGCCAGCCGGCGGCTCTGTGCGGCATCGTCGGGATGAAGCCGACCTACGGCGCCGTCTCGCGCTACGGGATGATCGCCTTTGCCTCCTCGCTGGACCAGTGCGGGCCGCTGACTCGCGACGTCACCGACGCGGCGCTGCTGCTCTCCGTGCTGCAGAGCCGCGACAGCTGCGACTCGACCTCGGTGGGGATCGAGGGGGGAATCCGGATGCCCGACCGCGAGAGCCTCGACGGCCTGCGCTTCGCGGTGCCGAAGGGGCTGGCGATGGACGGAGTCGAGGCCGGCGTGAAGGCCAACTTCGAGGCCACGCTGGGAAAGATCGAGGACCTGGGCGGCGCGGTGGGGGAGGCGGACCTCCCTCACGCGGGACACGGGATCTCCGCCTACTACGTGATCGCGCCGGCCGAGGCGTCGGCGAACCTGGCTCGCTACGACGGGGTGCGCTACGGCCTGCGGGTGCCGTCGGAGGAGCTGACCGAGATGTACGAGATCACCCGCGCCACCGGTTTCGGCGCCGAGGTGAAGCGGCGGATCATGCTCGGCACCTACGCGCTTTCCTCCGGCTACTACGAGGCCTACTACGGCCGCGCCCTGCGGGTGCGCACGAAGATCGCCGAGGACTTCGCGGCTGCCTTCGAGCAGTACGACTTCGTGGTCACTCCGACCTCGCCGTCGGTCGCCTTCAGGCTCGGTGAGAAGACCGACGACCCGCTCTCGATGTACCTGAACGACTACTTCACCGTGCCAATGCCGCTCGCCGGCATCCCCGCGATCTCGATCCCCTCCGGGCTTGCTGAGCCCGACGGCGGCGGGCCGCAGCTGCCGGTCGGCTTTCAGATCGCCGGCCCGGCGTTCAGCGAGAACGCGATCCTCGACGCCGCCTTTGCCCTCGAGCAGGCGATCGGATTTGACGCCCGGCCGCCGGGGGTCGGCCCCGGTGGCTGAGCAGGAGGCCGTGATCGGGCTCGAGATCCACGTGCACCTGGCCACCCGCACGAAGATGTTCTGCGGCTGCGAGCCGAGCTTCGGCGACGAGCCCAACGTGCACACCTGCCCGGTCTGCCTCGCGCACCCCGGAGTGCTGCCGGTGGTGAACGAGAAGGCGGTGCGCTACGCGCTGATGATCGCCGCTGCGCTGGGCTGCGAGGTCGCCCCGCGCTCGATCTTCCACCGCAAGAACTACTTCTACCCCGACAACCCGAAGGCGTACCAGATCAGCCAGTACGACATCCCGCTTGCCCGCGGCGGGCGGCTCGGCGACGTGCGGATTCATCGCGTTCACCTCGAGGAAGACGCGGCGAAGATGATCCACGTCGGCGAGTCGGGTCGGATCCACGGATCGGGGGCGTCGCTGGTCGATTTCAACCGCGCCGGCACCCCGCTGGTCGAGATCGTCACCGAGCCGGACCTGCGCAGCGCCGCCCAGGTGCGCGAGTGGGCGCAGCTGCTGCAGACGACTATCCGCCAGCTCGGCGTCTCCGACGTGCAGATGGAGCAGGGGAGCCTGCGGGTCGACGGTAACGTCTCGCTGCGGCCGGCGGGCAGCGAGGAGCTGGGGGTCAAGACAGAGCTGAAGAACATGAACAGCTTTCGCTTCCTGGAGCGCGGCATCGAGGCCGAGATCGAGCGCCAGCGGGCCCAAATCCAGGCCGGGCAGGCGGTTACCCAGGAGACGCTTCACTTCGACCCCGGCGACGGCTCGCTGACCCCCCTGCGCTCGAAGGAGTACGAGCACGACTACCGCTACTTCCCCGAGCCCGACCTGGTGCCGCTGGCGCCCAGCGAGGAGATGCTGCGCCAGGCACACGAGTCGCTGCCCGAGCTTCCCGGCGCGCGGGCGCAGCGCTACCGGGACGAGCTCGGGCTCTCGGCGGAGGTCGCGAGCCTGCTCGCCGCCGACCTCGAGATGGCCGGTTACTTCGAGCGCGCCCTTGAGGCCGCGGACAGCGCCGACCCGAAGTCGATCGCGAACTGGGTCACCGGTGAGCTGGCGGGCGCCCTGCGCGCCGGCGGCGGCGAGAGCCCGGCTGACTCGAAGGTCACCCCGGAGGCGCTCGCCGGCCTCGTCGCGATGGTGGGCGCCAAGCAGGTCTCGCACGGCAGCGCCAAGCAGGTGCTCGCCCGGCTCGTCGAGTCCGGCGGCGACCCGGCGCGGATCGTCGCCAGCGAGGGCCTCGGTCAGATCGCCGATGACTCGGAGCTGGCCGCGGTTGTCGCGGCGGCTATCGCCGCCGAGCCCGAGGCCGCCGAGGAAGTCCGAGCCGGCAACGGGAAGGCGATCGGCCGTATCGTCGGCGCGGTGATGAAGCAGACCAAGGGCCGCGCCGACGGGGGGGACGTGCAGCGGTTGATCCGCGAGAAGCTGGGAGGCTGATGGACGAGTCGAAGCTGTCGCTGTGGTCGCAGGACTCCTTCCTTTCGATCGCCTCGAAGAACTCCGTGCTCTCGATCGGGTCGATCGGCTCCTTCGGATCGCTCTGCTCGATCGGCTCCGCGGCGTCGGGGTTCTCGGTCGCGTCTGCGGCCTCCTTCGGCTCCGCGATGTCCGCGGCGAGCAACGGATCGGTGATGTCGGCGGCCCAGCACGGGGCGATCATGGGCGAGCGCGACCCGAAGGCCGGCCGGCTCGCCGTCGGTGCCTTGGTCGGCTCCGCGCTTCTGATCGCCGCCTGGGCGACCAGGTAGTGGCTCTCGATACTTTGTGACACGTTGTCACAAGGTGGTGCTTTACTAGTCAGATGGCCTGGAACGTCGTCATCGCCGGCGGTGGATTCGGCGGCGCCTACGCCGCCCGCGAGCTGGAGCGGTTGATGCCGAAGCAGTCGGCGCGGCTGATGCTCGTCAACGACGTCAACTTCCTGCTCTACACGCCGTTTCTCCCCGAAGCCGCCGCGGGGACGCTCGAGCCCCGTCACGTGGTCACCCCGCTGCGCGACATCCTCCGCCGCAGCTACCTGCGCCTCGGCGCGATCGACTCCCACGACCCGGCCTCGCGCACGGTCGAGATCCGCAACCACGAGGGCGAGACCGACGAGGTCCGCTACGACGCCCTGCTGCTGGCGCTCGGCTCGGTCTCGCGGGTGCTGCCGATCCCGGGCCTGGGCGAGCACGCGATCGGGTTCAAGAGCCTCGCCGACGCGATCTGGCTGCGCAACCACGTCGTCGAGGCGCTCGAGAGCGCCAACGACAGCGAGGACCCGGGCCGGCGCGAGGAACTGCTCACCTTCGTCTTCGTCGGCGGCGGTTACGCCGGGCTGGAGGCCCTCGCCGAGCTCCAGGACTTCGCCGCCGACGCGATGGAGCGCTACCCGCGGGCACGGCTGCACGGGATGCAGTGGGTCCTGGTCGAGGCGACCGACCGGGTCCTGCCCGAGACCGACGCCGGCCTCGCCGACTATGCGCTGCGCGAGCTGCGCGGCCGTGGCATCGACATCCGCCTCGGCACCACTCTGGAGGAGGTCACCGCGAGCAGTGCCCGTCTTTCGACCGGCGAGACGCTACCTACGCGAACCGTGGTCTGGACTGCCGGCGTGACCCCGCACCCGAGCCTGCGCACGCTCTCGCTGCCGCTCGACGAGCGCGGTCGCGTACCGGTCGACGAGTACCTGCGCGTCGAGGGGCTGGAGCGCGTCTGGGCGATCGGCGACTGCGCCGCGGTCCCGCACCCCGACGGGGGAAAGGTGGGCGGGACCGCGCAGCAGGCGGTGCGCCAGGGCCCGGTCGCGGCCCGCAACATCGCCGCCGACCTGGGTGTGGGGAGCCCACGGCCGTTTCGGTACCGCGACCGGGCCTCGTTCGTGAACCTGGGCCGCTACAAGGCGGTTGGTCAGCTCGGCCGGTTCCGCTTCCGCGGCTTCCCGGCCTGGTGGATGGCTCGCACCTACCACATGAGCCAGATTCCGGGTCTCGCCCGCAAGGTGCGGGCGGTGGTCGACTGGACGGTCAGCCTCCCGTTCAGCCGCGACGTCTCCGAGGTCGGCTCGATCGGCCACCCTCGGCCGCTGCGGGCCGAGGTCTACGAGCGCGGCGGCAGCCACCGGCCGCTATAGGTGTTGGGCCGCGACAAAGTGTCGCGGCAGGGGCATGTCAGGCGGCGAAGCCCCCGCAAGTCATTCAAGTCCCTGCACGACAATGCCTGCATGGGCTTCGAGTACCTGTTCATCGCAGTGCTCTTCGGCATCGCGACGGCGCTGATCGGCCGGGCCAAGGGCAGCTCGTTCTGGATCTGGCTGATCGTCGGGACGGTGCTGCCGGGCCTGGGTCTGATCGCGGTGATCCTGTTTCGCGGCGAGAAGCGCGAGCCGGAGCGCCAGTGCCCGCGCTGCAGCAAGGTCGTGAAGCTCTACGTCCAGGTCTGCCCGCGCTGCGGCGAGGACCTCTACCTGCCGGAGCCGTCGCAGGTGCGCCAGCCGCGGGTCTAGCGTTCGTGCGGATGAGAATAGCCGCGAGCTGCGGCTATCGCTGGACGCGAAAGGAGCAGCCCAGGCGCGCTGGACAGGGCGAGCGCACCGCAACGACCAGGTCGTGCCGTCAATGCCATTCTGCTGACTCGCCGATCCCAAGGAGAATGCTGAAGAGATGACCGGATGAGCAGAGTGGTCGTCATCAATCACCTGACGCTGGACGGGGTGATGCAGTCGCCCGGCCGTCCCGAGGAAGACACTCGCGGCGGCTTCGAGCTGGGCGGCTGGGCAGGGCCGAACGTGGACGAAGTGATGAATGCCGCGGTAGGCGCGCGGAGGCCTCGGAGTAGAGGGCTGCTGCTCGGCCGGCGCAGTTACGAGGACATGCTCGGCTACTGGAACACCCAAGACAGCCCTTTCAAAGACATGCTCAACAGCGCTCCCAAATACATCGCCTCCAGGACGCTGCGTGAGCCGCTGCCCTGGCCGAACTCGACGCTCCTGCCCGCCGATGTCGCATCTGCCGTCGCGGAGCTCAGACAGCAACCGGGCAAGGACCTGACCGTGATGGGTAGCGGCGAGCTGATCCAGACGCTGATGCGTCACGACCTCATAGACGAGTATCTGCTGCTCATCCACCCGCTCGTGCTCGGAGCAGGACGCCGACTGTTCGCCGAGGGCGGCCCGCCGGTCTCGCTTCGACTCCTCGACAGCACCGTGAGCACAACCGGCGTCCTGATCGTCACCTACCAATCGGAGCAGCTGGACAGCTGACCCACCGCCAACCCGGAGTCGGGTACGAACGTCGGCTCCGGCTTCGCGCTCCGCGAGAAGCGGGAGCACTCGCGAGAATCCTTTACCGAGAGCCGAATCCTGCCGCAGTCGGCTACTTCACGGCGAGGTCGCTCGAGCCCCGGGACCGCGGGCGTTTCAGCCCTGGCTCATCTGCTGTCGCTGTACTCTCGGTTGACGCACTTCGACGAGCCGTCAAACAGCGCCGATGCCGGGCACGTGCCTGCCCGCGGCGATCGCAATCGGGCCGGGCGCGCCCTTCGGCGATTCCTGCGGTCGCCTGTCGCCAGAGCGCCCGCGGCGCTGTACAAGGCGCGTATCGGCTGGATGCTCGGACATCGCTTCCTGCTCCTCATCCACCGCGGCCGCCGCACGCACACCCTTCATCGCACCGTCCTGGAAGTTGTCGCATGGCGGCGGGCGGATCGGGAGGCGGTGGTGGTTTCGGGCCTGGGCCCGGGCGCACAGTGGTACAAGAACATTCTCGCGGGCGAAGCGATCGAGATCCAGATCGCTCGGCTTCGTTTCCTCCCCAGCGTGCGCCGGCTCGACCCGGAGGAGGCGACCCAAACGCTGGCCGACTATGAACGGCGCAACCGGGTGATCGCCCCAGTGGTTCGGGCCGGCTTCTCAGCGCTGGGTGGGTTCCGCTACGACGGCTCCGATGCCGCTCGCCGGAGACTGGTCGAAACGCTTCCCCTGGTCGCGTTTCAGCCCCGCGACCACGCCATCTCGGAACCCTGACGCCCTAAGGACCTCGCTCGTCGCATCCAAGGTAGGGAACCCAGCGACGCCGCTGTGCGCGCCGGTCCCCGAGTGCTCGAGGACGGTGCATGGGCGGCGTCAGGCAACTCCTTTCACCTCGATGGCTCGCGGGTTAGAGTTGGGCTGAGATGGAGGAGGGTTCTGGCGAGACGGTTCTGGTCACGGGTGGCTCGGGCTTCCTGGGCGGCTGGTGCGTGATCGAGCTCCTGCGCCGGGGCTACACGGTGAGAACAACGGTTCGCAGCCTCTCCCGAGAGCCCCAGGTTCGAGCCACGATCGGTTCCGAGGTCAATGCCGACGACCGGCTCACGGTGCTTGCCGCGGACCTGACCGGCGACGAGGGCTGGCCCGAGGCGGTGGCGGGTTGCGACTACGTCCTGCATGTCGCCTCCCCGTTCCCGCCCAAGCAGCCCAAGGACCCCGACGAACTGATCGTGCCCGCACGCGAGGGAACCCTCCGGGTCCTGCGCTCAGGCCTCGACGCCGGAGCCAAGCGGGTCGTCGTCACCTCCTCGGTGGCGGCGATCAGGCTCAGCGAGGGCACGGCCGCGAGGGCCCTCGATGAGCGGGACTGGACGGACCCGGACAGCCCGAGGCTCACACCCTACGTGCGCTCGAAGACGATCGCCGAGCGAGCTGCCTGGGAGCTGGTGCGCGAACGGGGCGAGGAGGATCGCCTTTCGGTGGTCAACCCCGGCGCCATCATTGGACCGGTGCTGAGCGATGACCTCTCCTACTCCCTGCAGGCCGTTCAGCGGCTCTTGACGGGCATGCCCGGGATGCCGAGGCTGGGCTTCAGCCTGGTCGATGTGCGCGACGTCGCGGATCTGGAGCTCAGGGCGATGACGGCGCCCGAAGCTGGGAGCGAGCGCTTCATCGCGGCCACGCGGTTCCTCTGGATGGCCGAGATTGGCGACGTGTTGCGCGAGCGCCTCGGAGAGGCGGCCTCGAAGGTGCCCACCCGCACGGTCCCAAACTTGCTCGTGCGGGGCATGGCCCTCTTTGACCCCGGCATTCGCTCCGTCGTCGGCGGGCTTGGCAAGCGAACCGAGCTCTCTTCGCAAAAGGCGAGGGACTCGCTCGGTTGGGAGCCGCGCCCCATCGAGGACACGATCGCCGAGACGGGCGAGAGCCTCATCCACCACGGCGTGGCGGCCACTCCGGCCGTCGCTTAGCGGCTGTCGGGTCGGTAGCGGTGCCGTTTCCACCTGTCGGGAACGGAGCCGGAAACATGGATCGATATGGATGATTTCCGCGAAGCCCGGTGGTACGGGGTGCGCCCCGCCGCCAACCGCAAGCCGGCGACCTACCGTTGCCCGTTTTGCGGCGACCTGTTGCCAGCCTTGAGTGATCACATGCTGGTGCTGCCCGATGGGGATCCCTCCCGTCGCCGCCATGCCCACACAGAGTGCGTCATGAGCGCCCGACGGGATGGCCGCCTGCAGCTTCGTGAGGAGATTGAGCCACGTCGTCCCGGACTGTTGTCCCGTCTGCTCGGTCGCTGACAGGCAAGCGACGCTCAGAGCAGCTTCCGCTTCGCGAGTTGTGGAAACCGACGCCGGCCCAACGGAGACGCCTGCCGGCCAGCGACTTGAGGCGCTCATTCGCCTGGGCGCCTCGGCTACAGTCGCCGGGATGTCGGTGCTTGACCGAACCCCGGCGCACACGCACGAGGTCACGAACCAGCCGCCGCCGCTGGTCGACTTCAACGCCTTCGACGCCGACCGGCCCCTGGTCGAGGCGGTCGAGCGGGAGGGTGCCGGGTGGGCCAGGGAGCGGCTGCGGGAGATCGGAGGGCTCGCCCAGTGGCGAGGTCCGGCGCAGAGCCGGTCACAGGCGAACCAGAACCCGCCGACGCTGAAGACGCACGACCGCTATGGGAACCGCGTCAACGAGGTCGAGTACCACCCCGCCTGGCATCAGCTGCTCGGTCTTGCGGTCGAGCACCAGATCCACTCGCTTCCCTGGTCTGAGCCCGGCGCCGGCGCCCACGTCGCGCGAGGCGCCGCCTTCCTCCTGATGACCGAGGCCGAGGCCGGGATCGGCTGTCCGATCTCCGCCACCTACTCGGTGGTCCCGGCGCTGCGAAACCAGCCCGAGCTCGCCACCGAGTGGGAGCCGCGCATCCTCTCGTCCGAATACGACCCTCGCGACCTGCCGGCCACAGAGAAGCCCGGCGCTCTCGCCGGCATGGGGATGACCGAGAAGCAGGGCGGCTCCGACGTGCGGGCCAACACCACCGTGGCCAGACCTCTGAACGGCGGCGGCCCAGGGGGGGAGTACTTGATCACGGGCCATAAGTGGTTCTTCTCGATCCCGATGTGCGACGTCTTCCTGGTCCTTGCTCAGACCGACGGCGGCATCTCCTGCTTTCTCTTTCCCCGGTGGACGCCCGACGGAGAGCGCAACAGCTTCCGTCTCCAGCGGCTCAAGGACAAGCTCGGCAACCGCGCCAACGCGTCCAGCGAGGTCGAGTTCGACGGTGCCTGGGCGCGACTGGTCGGCGAGGAGGGCGCAGGGCTTCCGGCGATCCTCGAAATGGTCAATCACACGAGACTTGATTGCGCGCTTGGCAGCGCCGCCGGGATGCGCGCGGGCCTCGTCGAGGCGATCCACCATGCGGCGCATCGCTCGGCCTTCGGCAAGACGCTGATCGAGCAGCCGCTGATGCGCAACGTGCTTGCCGACCTCTGCGTCGAGTCCGAGGCCGCGACCTTCTCGGCCTTGCGGCTGGCTCGCGCCTATGACGATTCGATCGCCGGGGACGAGAGGGCGGAGGCATTCAAGCGGATCGCCAATCCGGTCCTCAAGTACTGGATCTGCAAGCGCGAGTCCCCACACACGGTGGAGAGCCTGGAGTGCCTGGGGGGTAACGGGTTCGTCGAGGAGTCGATGCTGCCCCGGCTCTTCCGGCAGGCCCCCCTGAACTCGATCTGGGAGGGCTCGGGCAACGTTCAGTGCCTTGACGTCCTGCGCACGATGGTCACCAGGCCCGACGCACTTGAAGCCTTCTTCGCCGAGGTCGGGAAGGCCGCAGGTGACTCGATCCTGGATCCCTACGTCTCCAAGCTGCGCGCCGACCTCGCTGAGATCACCGATATCGAGGCGCGTGCCCGCCGGCTGGTCGAGCAGATGCGCTCGCGCCGCGACTAGCGCAGCCAGGTGCGGACGATCGCGTTCGCGAAACCGAGCCCGTAGCGGACCACGGCCGGCTTCTTCGAATGGCCGTGGAGGCGCTTGACGACTGTCACCGGCACCTCCTCGGCCGGGATCCCGCGCTTGATCGCCTCGATCAGGAACTCGGAGGTGTGGAACTGCTCCTGGCGCAGGACCAGCTGCGGGAGCACGGTGGCGCGCACAGCCCGGTAGCCGTTCGAGCAGTCGGTCACGTGGGTGCGGGTGATCAGTGAGACCACCCGGTTGAAGAAGACGATCCCGAGCTCACGGGAGACGTGCGAGCGCTCCGCGGAGCCGAGCACCCGGGAGCCGTGCGCGACGTCGACCTTGCCGGCCAGGACCGGCCCGACCAGGCGCTCCATCTCCGCGGGCAGGTGCTGGCCGTCGGAGTCGAGGGTGACCACGATCTCGGCCCCGGAGTCGGCGAGCAGCCGGTAGCCGGTCCGCAGGGCCGCGCCGCCGCCGCGGTTGATGACGTGGCGGGCGACGATCGCGCCGTGCTCGGCGGCGACGTCACCGGTCCCGTCGCGGGAGCCGTCGTCGACGACGAGAACCGCGGTTTCGCGGCCGCAGACCTGCTCCGGGATCCGATCGAGGACGTGGCCGACGTTCTCGGCCTCGTTGTAGGCGGGGACGAGCACCCCGATCCGGCCAGCGAAGCGCTTCGCAAGGCCGGCGTTTCGGAACTCCTCCCAGGCGAGCCCCTCGAGCACCGCGGAGAGCTGGCGCGAGTTTCGCCCCGCTTGCGAAAGGGCGCGCACGATGAGCAGGAAGAGGATGAAGATCGCGAACACGGCAAGGCCGAGGATGCGGCCGCCGTTGCCGCGCTGGAAGGAGAAGGCGTCGAGCAGCTTGTCGGTCAGCTCGGTGCCGGAGACGACCGCGAGCCCGAGGGCGGCGAGAATGAGGATCAGCACGTCGGCGTTGCGCAGCGTGCGCCGGCGCGCGATCGCGAATGCGAGCAGCAGCGCCGCGGCGATCAGCCCGGCGCTGCGCAGCGCGGTCAGCTGCCCCGGAAAGAGGGTTGCGGTCGGCGTCACGGCGCATGCAGGATAGGGAGCGCCCCGGTGCCCGCCTGAACGCTCGCGATCAGGCCTCGGCGTGCGTGCCTGGGCGCCGCCGGCGCGCGTATTCCAGGGCCCAGGCCAGCCCAGCGGCCGCGAGCGGGATGACCAGCGACATCAGCACCTCGTTGCGCCGCGTGCTCGCCAGCGACACCGCGCCGACCGCGGTGACCAGGGCGACCGGGACCCCGAAGGCGGTCAGCTCCCACCATCGCCGCCGCCATGCCAGCGTCGCCAGGGCGGCGAGCCCGATCAGGACCAGGAGCCGCTGCGCCAGCCGGCCCAGGGCCGAGCTCATCGTTGGCCCCACGCCCTGGTCCCACATCCGCCCGGTCTTGCGGACCAGCATCGCGAAGTAGCCGAACGGGTGGTCGCTGAGGTCGTCGCGCAGCTGGTCCTTGCCGATCCTGCCCAGCGCCGCGTCGCGATTGAGGTCCGGGTGGCGGGCGGCGACTCGGTCGAAGAGCGGGGTGGGGTTGACCGCGTCGAGCTGCGGCGATCCCGGTTCGAGGTCCTTGCCCCGATAGCGCTCCACCAGCTGCGCCTTGACGCGCTGGTAGTCGCCGTCGGCGGAGAGATTCGTGCCTACGTAGAGAGCCTTGCCACCGCCGGTCGAGATCGGCACGAAGCGGTCGATGCTGACCAGGTTGTGGATCGTCCAGGGAACGATCGGGGCCAGGAAGCCGGCGAGCAAGACCAGCGCCGCGACCAGCCCGGTCCGCCACTCTCGCTCACGCCCGTTGCCGACCAGCGCCGCGACCGCGAATCCGATCCCGACCAGCAGGTACTCGGGGCGGATCAGCGCGGTGAGCCCGAACAGCGCCCCGGGCGCCAGCCAGGCCCAGGGGCTGGACCGCTCGCGGGCCCAGAGGAAGGCGAGCACCGCGGCGGGCAAGGTGAATATCGCCGGCGGCTCCGAGAGAAGGGCGCCGTTGGAGTGGATGAAGGACGGGTAGATCGCGACCCCGGCCGCCGCCGCCAGCCCGGCGCCGGCTCCGGCCAGCCGGCGGGCGAGCAGGTAGGCGATCAGACAGCTCGCCGCGCCGAGCAGCGCCAGCACGAGCCGGGCGGCGTTGTCGCGCACGCCGCCGGTCAGGTAGTAGACGCCGGCGTAGAGCAGCGGCGCTCCCGGCGACCAGTCGCTCGCGTCGTGAAAGCTCGGGCCCCCGTAGGTCCCGTCCACATAGAGCGACTTCGAGAGCGAGAAGTAGGCGCGGGCGTCGTCGCCGGGATGGTCGAGCGGATCGAGCGCCCGATGGGCGCGCAGGCCGAAGCCGAGCACGACGATCAGCGCCAAGACCAGGAGCGTGCGCGACCCGTGCCGCTGCCGAAGGCCACCGAACCACTCGGCCACCCGGTTGGCGCCTGTGGTGTTCAAGCCAGCCTCGTGCGGGCTTCTCGCAGCAGCCAGGCGAAAGTGACTCCGGCCAGCGCTGCGACGACCGGCAGCAAGACGAGCATCCGGCGCGGCGAGGCGATCAGCAGCGCCGCATTGGCGCTCGCCCCGGCGACCAGCAGCGCGATCGGGATCGATTCCCAGCGACGCCTGTAGGCAAGCAGCAGGAGACCGGCGAGAGCGAGCAGCGCCAGAACCTTCTGCGCGGCTTTCCAGGCTGTCGAGTGCATGATCGGCCGCGGCCCCTCGCGCCAGGCCCGGTAGGCCTTGCGGCCGAGCATCGCGGCGAAGCCGGCTGGTTCGGAGAGGTCGTCGTCGAGGTTGTCGCGCCCCATCCGGGTGAGCGCGACGTCGGTGGCGACGCCCGGATGCTCTCGCGCCGCCAGCAGCGCCAGCAGCGTGTCGAGCTGAGCGTCGCGTGGCGTTCCGGCGAGCTCCCGGGCTAGCCCCGGATCGCTACGCAGCAGGTCCTCGCGCAGCCGCGGGCCATCCCCGTCGGCCGGCTTGTAGGTGCCGACGTACAGCGCCTTGCCGCCTCCTGTCGAGATCGGGATGAAACGGTCAAGGACGATCACGTTGCGGATCGTCCAGGGCACGATCGGAAGCAGAAATGCGGCAAGGAGCAGGGCCCCGGCGGCAAGGCCGGGAGCCCAGGTGCCGCCTCGACCGCGGGCCCGGAACAGCGCCAGGATCGCGAGCAGCGCTCCGAAGGGCAGGTACTCGGGGCGCACCAGCGCGAGCAGGCCGAGCAGCAAGCCCGGAAGCGCCCATGCCCAGCTGCCGCGCCCGTCACCGGCCCACAGGAAGGCCAGCAGCGCCCCGGCCAGCAGGGTCACCGCGAGTGGCTCGGTCATCAGCATGCCCTGGTACTGGAGCAGCGCCGGATAGCCGGCGACCACGACCGCGGCGGCGATCCCGGCGCCGGGGCCGGATAGGCGGTTGGCGATCAGAAAGGCGAAGAGGACCGCCAGCGAGCCGATCAGGGCCAGCACGATGCGCGCCAGCTCCAGATGCGGTCCGCCGGTCAGCTCGTAGAGGCCGGCGACCAGCAGTGGCAGGCCGGGGGAGTAATTGCTCGGCTCCTGGAGGTGGGTGCGGACGCCGCCCTCCTGAAAGCCGTTTCCGTCGGCGAGGTTCTTGGCGATGCGGGCATAGCCGATCGAGTCGGGCTCCTGGGGGCGCTGCGGGTCGATCGCGAAGCCGATCCGCAGCCCGCCGGCGACCAGCAGAATCGCCGCGAGCGCCGCCAGCCAGGTCGGGCCCAGCTCGCGAAGCGGGCGCGTCCGCGACCGCTCGGGCACGCCGGTCTGCGGGGTCGCCCGGTACATCGGCTGGATGCTAGTGGCGCTCATGGCCACAGAATCGCCGCCCGGCGGGCGCCTGGTCGCGCATTCCCGCGCCTGGTATCGCTACCCTGCCGCCTTCATGCGCGTTCTCGTTCTCGGGGGCGACGGCTATCTCGGATGGCCGACGGCCCTGAGGTTCTCCGACCGCGGCCACGAGGTTGCGGTGCTCGACAACTTCTCTCGGCGACGCTGGCACCTCGACCAGTCGACCGAGTCGCTGATCCCGATCCTCAACCTCGAGGAGCGGATCGACGCCTGGCGCGACGTCTCCGGGATCACGATCGAGTCCTACATCGGCGACATGGAGGACGGCGACTTCGTCGATCGCGTGATCGCCGAGTTCACGCCCGAGGTTGTCATCCACTTCGCCGAGCAATCCTCGGCTCCCTATTCGATGCAGTCGCGCGAGGCCGCGGTCGAGACCCAGCACAACAACGTGATCGGGACCCTGAACCTGCTTTTCTCGATCCGCGACCGGGTCCCCGACTGCCACCTGATCAAGCTCGGGACGATGGGGGAGTACGGGACCCCGAACATCGATATCGAGGAGGGCTTCATCGAGATCGAGCACAAGGGGCGCCGCGACACGCTGCCGTTCCCGAAGATGCCCGGCTCGCTCTATCACCTCTCCAAGGTCCACGACTCGCACAACATCCATTTCGCCTGCCGGATCTGGGGCCTGCGCGCCACCGACCTCAACCAGGGAGTCGTCTATGGGATCGAGACCGACGAAACCGCGCGCGAGGAGCGCCTCGGCACCCGCTTCGACTACGACGAGACCTTCGGCACGGTCCTGAACCGCTTCTGCGTCCAGGCCGTGATCGGCCACCCGCTCACCGTCTACGGGAAGGGCGGGCAGACGCGCGGCTTCCTCAACATCCGCGACACGCTGCGTTGCGTCGAGCTCGCGGCCGAGAACCCGGGCGAGCTGGGCGAGTTCAGGGTCTTCAACCAGTTCACCGAGCAGTTCTCGGTCTCGCAGCTTGCGGAGCTGGTCCAGAAGTCGGCGGCGGAGCTCGGATACGAAGTCGAGATCCAGAGCTTCCCCAACCCGCGCGTGGAGCTCGAAGAGCATTACTACAACCCCGCTCACACGAAGCTGCTCGACCTTGGCCTGGAGCCGCACTTCCTCGGCGAGGAGCTGGTGCGCTCGATGTTGACGATCATCGCGACCCACAAGGACCGCGTGATCGAGCGCGCGATCGTGCCCCGCACCCGCTGGAAGCCGGGCGAGCTGGAGGGCGGGGCCGTGGAGGAGATGGACTCGCGGGAAGCCCGCTAGCTACCGCGCCAGGCCTCTGCGCACGAAGATGATCTTCGCGTTGCGCAGTCGGCACTTGTAGATCACGCGCCTGGCGCCGGCCCGGCGGCCCTTGCAGGTGAAACCCTTCTTGATATAGGCGCGCGAGTGCCCTGAGGCCGCGAAGCTGCTGCGTCGCGAGGCCTTCGCCACCCGGCGGGCCTTTGCGCAGCGGTAGAGGTGGAAGCCGCGGATCCTGAACGCGCCCGACCTCAGCCTGTGGCTGAAGACGACCCGGCGGCACTTGATAGGCCGCCGGACCGGCGGGGAGGCCGACCCGACCACCGCTCCGTCGATGTAGTCGTTGTCGATGTTGATCGAGACCCCGCCGTAGGCCTCCTTGTGGCCGCCCCGGTACTGGCGCAGGCGCTGGTGATTGATCCAGTAGCCGGCCGGGACGTAGGCGTCCGACGTCGTCTGAGCCCCGTCCCAGTGGGCGATCCAGACGTCGTCGGGCTCGCTGTAGCCGAGCCCGTACTGGCCCACGAGGTCGCTGATCGTCGAGGTTGCGCTGCCGTAGACGCCCGACACGTAGCCCCTCGCGTGCAGGCGCTCGGTCCAGGCGTCGAGGAAGGTCAGGACCGCCGAGCTGTTGGTGCCGCCGCGCGCGTAGCCCTCCATGTCGAAGTAGATCGGGTTGCCGAGGCCGATCCCCAGCGCTGCGGCCTGGAGCACCGCGTCGTCGGCCGCGGCGATTCCCTGCGCGGCCGCCTGGCTGGGCTTGATTCCGGCGCAGCCGCAGCCGTTGCTCGGGGCCTGACGGCCGACGTAGGTCGGGATCAGCTGCCACCCGGCGGCGATCTGGGCGGCAACCCAGTCACTGGTGAGGTTGGGCTGGCTGCAACCGCGGTTGAGCCCGCCGATGTAGACGCCGACCACGCGATATGGCGAGGCCAGCCAGGCGCTCATCGTGGTCACCGGCGGGGCGCTGCAGGCGTCGAAGCCGAGGCCCGTGTAGTAGGAGGCGCTCGCCCCGGCCCGGGCCACTGCCCGGCCGATGTGGCGGTCGCCGGGCAGGGGGCGATGAAGCCCTCGCGAGCGAGCCGGCAGCGGCGCGGCGACCCGGCGGGCGCCGCCGCCGGCCCGGGGCACGAGCAGGATCGCCCTGGGGCGACCGACGGCGTGCGCCGGGCAGCGCTGCGCGGGGCTCGGCTGCCCCAGGTAGACCGCGCGGCGGTCGAGGCGGACGCAGCGGGTCGGATCCCTGCCGAGACGGTAGACCGGCCAGGATGCGGGAACCTCGACCGTATCCCCGCGATAGTGGAGCTGGCGCGCCTCGGCGCTGGCCGGGGCCGATGAGCCGAGCGCCGCCGCCAGTGCGAGTGCCAGCGCTGCCTTGCATGTCGATCGCTTCATCCGGGACACGGGGGAGGCCCGACCATGCTTCCGCATCCGTTCGCGCGCATCAGCCTGACGACCCCGCGCTGGGACGAGAGTTGCGGTTCGGGGACGGGTTGCGGTCATCGGCCGCAACGGTGGCGCTCGCCTGCATCGAGGCTCTTTGCCCCTGGCGATCTTGGCCCGGTTGACAGGCTGTCTAATTGATGTCATGCTTACTGACATCAAATGTCGCTGAGGACCTATAACCAGGTGGCCCGCGCGGAATCCACGCAGCGAACCCGGCAGGCGATCCTCGCGGCGACGAAGGATGCTTTTCGGGACCACGAGAGCTTCGATCCCTCGCTGGACCTGGTTGCCGAGCGAGCGGGCGTGACCACCAGGACCCTGCTGCGTCATTTCGGCTCGAAGCAAGGATTGATGGCGGCCGCAATCGCCGACGAGGAAGCGGCTGTGATGCGCTCGCGCGAGGCGGAGCCGGGTGACGTCGACACCGCCGTGAGCAGGCTCGTCGACCACTACGAGGAGCGCGGCGACGAGGTGGTTGCGCTGCTCGCCGCCGCCGAGCGCCACTCGGCGGCGCGGCGCGTGACCGAGCGCGGCAAGAACTTGCACCGGCGGTGGGTCGAGCGCGTGTTCGCTCCCGACCTCGCTCCGCTGCCGGAAGGGCAGCGCAGGCGGCGCCTTGCCTTGGTCGCGTCGGTGACAGACGTGTATTTGTGGGCGCTGCTGCGGCGCAGGCACGGGCTTAGCAGGCAGGCAACGCAGTCCGCGATCCGCGGGCTGGTGGAACACGCGAGAGGAGCAGAACGATGAAGGTCTTGGCCTACACCTCGCCCGCGCGCGGGCACCTCAACCCGATGATGGCGCCGCTTCTGGAGCTGCGGCGAAGGGGAGCCGAGATACACGTGCGCACGCTGGCGGCCGGGGTCGACGGCGTACGCGCGGCGGGCCTGGAATGCGAGCCGATCGACCCGCGCATCGAGGCGGTCGAGATCGACGATTACCGAGCCAAATCGCAGATCAAGGCGGGCCGGCGCGGCTTCGAGGTCTGGGCGGAGCGGGCCCCGCTCGAGGTGCCGGATTTCCGTTCCGCGGTCGCCGACACCGAGCCGGACGTCACGCTCGTCGATACGAACACGTTCGGAGCCAAGGCGGTCGCCGAGGCCGACGGCCTCGTGTGGGCGGAGTCACGCCCGTACCTGCTCGAGGATCCGGCGCCCGGGGTGCCTCCCTTCGGGCTTGGCCTGCGTCCGCGCGGAGGACCGGTGGGCCGGCTTCGCGACGCGATCCTCGGGCAGGTGGTCAGCCGCTTCGACGCAAAGACGAGGCTGCCGACGGTCAACGCCGGACGCGAGGCGGCCGGGCTGGAGCCGCTGAGCAGCGCCTCGACGGCGCGCAACCGGGCTCCGCTCACGCTCTATCACACAGCCGAGCCATTCGAGTATCCGCGGCCGCTGCCCCCGGGAGTGCTGATGGTGGGGCCGTGTGCCTGGGATCCGCCGGCGGAGCTGCCCGACGCAATCCCTGACGACGACCGGCCTCTGGTGCTTGTCGCCTGCTCTTCGGAGTTCCAGGACGACGGGGCGATCGCGGCCGCTGCCCTGGAGGGCCTCGCTGACGCCTACCGCGTCGTGGTGACCACGGCGGGCGTGGACCCGGCCGGGCTGCAGGTGCCGGATGGCGCTGTCGTTGCGAAATTCCTGCCGCACCGGCCGCTGCTCGAGCGTGCCGCCGTGACCGTCTGTCACGGCGGCATGGGCGTGACGCAGAAGTCGCTGGCCCACGGGGTGCCGGTCTGCGTCGTGCCCTGGGGCCGCGACCAGCTCGACGTCGCCGTGCATGCCGAGCACGCCGGCGCCGGGGTCGTGCTGGCGCGGCGCAGGCTCTCGCCGCGGCGGCTCAGTGAAGCTGTGGGCCGCGCGCGGGATTGCGCCGCCGCAGCACGCCGCGTCCGCGATGGATACCAAGCCACCGGGGGGGAGGCACGGGCTGCTGACGCGCTGCAGGGGCTGGTGGCCGATCGACGGGTGGCAATGAGCGCCTGAGGCCGCGAAATCCCTGCTGGGCAGCCAGGGACCCGTTGCTACCATCGCCCGGATGCGCGCCGCCGATGCATTGATGGAATCGCTCAAGGCCGAGGGCGTCGAGCACGTCTTCGGGATCCCCGGTGGCGCCAACCTGCCCACCTACGACGCGCTCGTCGACGCCGACCTCGACCACATCCAGGTCCGCCACGAACAGGGCGGCGGCCATGCCGCCGAGGGCTACGCGAAGGCGTCCGGCCGGGTCGGGGTGGCCTTCGCCACCTCGGGTCCGGGCGCGACCAACCTCGTCACCGCGATCGCCGACGCGGTCATGGACTCAGTCCCGACCGTCTTCATCACCGGTCAGGTGCGCACCGACCTGCTCGGCACCGACGGCTTCCAGGAGGCCGACGTCACCGGGATCACGATGCCGATCGTCAAGCACTCGTTCCAGGTTCAGGATCCGCGCCAGATCCCCGAGTACGTCCACGAGGCATTCCACGTCGCCTCCACCGGGAGGCCGGGGCCGGTCGTCGTCGACATCCCCCAGGACCTCTCGCGGGCCGACATCGAATACGAGCCCGACACCGACCCGGTCGACATGCCGGGCTACAGGCCGTCCACCGAGGGCAACATCAAGCAGATCCGGATCGCCGCCAAGGCGCTCGCGAACTCGACTCGCCCGGTCATGTACACGGGCGGCGGGGTCGTCAACGCCAACGCCTCCGAGGAGCTGCGCGAGCTCTGCCTCTCGGATCGCTTCCCGGTCACCTCAACGGTGATGGGGCTGGGTGCCTTCCCGGCGCCGCACGAGCAGTGGCTGGGCATGCTCGGCATGCACGGGACCCGGACCGCCAACTACGCGATGGACCAGGCCGACCTGATCGTCGCGATCGGGGCCCGCTTCGACGACCGGATCACCGGCAAGCTCTCGGAGTTCGCGCCGCGCGCCAAGTTCATCCACATCGACATCGACCCGGCGGAGATCTCCAAGAACGTCCCCGCCCACATCCCGATCGTCGGCGACGCCAAGCAGGTGCTGGCGAAGCTCTCGAAGGAGTACCGCGCGTTGCAGACCAACGGCAGCCGCCTCGACGAGTGGTGGAAGCAGATCGAGGATTGGCAGAAGGAGTACCCGCTGCGCTATGAGTCCGGCGAGGGCGCCGAGATCAAGCCCCAGTTCATGATCGAGGCGATGTACCGGGCGACGGCCGGCGACGCGATCATCACCTCCGACGTCGGCCAGCACCAGATGTGGTGCGCCCAGTACTTCGACTTCAGCCGGCCGCGGCGCTGGATCAACTCGGGTGGCCTGGGCACGATGGGCTTCGGTTTGCCGGCGGCGATCGGGGCCAAGGTCGCCTGCCCTGACGACCAGGTCGTCTGCCTGGCCGGTGACGGCAGCCTGGTGATGACCTGCCAGGAGCTCGCGACCTGCGTGCACCACGAGATCCCGGTCAAGGTCTTTTTGATGAACAACGGCTACATGGGCATGGTCCGCCAGTGGCAGGAGCTGTTCTGGGACGAGCGCTACAGCTCGGTCGAGATGGGGCCGAGCCCCGACTGGGTGAAGCTGGCCGAGGCCTTCGGCGCGTCCGGGATGCGCTGCGAAGACGCCGCCGACCTCGAGGAGATGATGGGGAAGGCGCTGGAGATCGACGGGCCGGTGCTCGTCGACGTGCACGTCTCCCCGAAGGAGAACTGCTACCCGATGATCCCGGCCGGTGCAGCGGCGCGGGACATGGTGGGCTAGGAGGCTGCGGTGGAGGCTGGAACTCCGGAGCTGGTCAAGCTCGAGGACCTGCAGGTCGCCGGCAATCTGACCGGCCGCAAGCACGTGCTCTCGATCCTGGTCGAGAACAAGCCCGGCGTGCTGGCCCGGATCGCCGGCCTGTTCGCCCGCCGCGGGTTCAACATCGACACGCTCGCGGTCGGCCCGACCGACGACCCGAACGTCTCGCGGATCACGCTGACCCTCGACGGCGCCGTGCACCCGATCGACCAGGTGACCAAGCAGCTTCACAAGCTGGTCAACGTCCTGAAGATCCGCGACATGGAGCCGGAGGAGACGATCGCCCGCGAGATGGCGCTGTTCAAGGTCACCTCGTCGGTCGAGGGCCGGGCCGAGATCATGCAGTTCGCGGGGATCTTCCGCGCCTCGATCGTGGACGTATCGCGGCGCACGATGACGATCGAGGTGACCGGCTCCGCCGAGAAGGTCGAGGCCTTCGAGCGGATGATCCGCCCGCACGGCCTGGTCGAGATGGTCCGCACCGGCGAGATCGCGATCGCCCGTGGCGGCGACTGAGCAGCGCACGAAGCCCGACGACGATGCTCGCGCGGCCGAGGTTCGCAGGGCGGCCGCCGACGAAGAATCGAGCCACAAGCGCCTAATTCGCTCGGCCGCCGGGGGGCGAGCCGCGAGCGCGATGACGCTGCCGTTCATGCTGGCGCTTCCGCCAGCGGGGTTCGGCGTCCTCACGACGACCGGGCGCAAGAGCGGCAAGACGCGGCGCAAGTGCCTGCGCGCGATCCGCAGGGAGGACAGGGTCTACCTGAACATGCTTCGCCCGCCGATCGTTGCGATTGAGAATCCGAGGGTCGTGGCTGCCTGGGTTCTCAACCTGCGCGCCGATCCGGCGGTGCGGCTGCGAATCCGCGGCGGGACCTTTGACGGAATGGCTCGCGAGTTGGCCGATCAAGCCGAGCTGGAAGAGGCGCGCGCCGCGTTCTGCGAGACGGTGGTCCCTTTCGACTACGTGGAGTGCAACCTTCACCTGCGTGGGCTTCCCTCTCGCGAGAGGATCCTGGAGCTTCACCGCTACTGGTTCGACACCGGAATCCCGCTGGTGGTCGACCTGACGCTCTGACGTGGCTGCGATCGAAACCGAGGACGTCCTTTCCTCGCTGGCCCATCGCCTAGAGGAGTCCCAGAGCCGCAGCCGCCGCACGTTGGTCAGCGCGACGGTCCAGGTGCCGGAACTCGATCCGAGCGCCGCCGTCTTCGATTCTCGTCGCGCCGGCGACCGCTGGTTCTGCTGGGAGCAGCCCGACCGAGGCTTCGCCCTGGGGGCGATCGGTAGCGCCTACGAGGCGGTGGCCCGCGGACCGCTGCGCTTCGAGGAGATCGCCGAAGGCTGCGCCTCGATTGCACGCGATCGCATCTCCAGCGGCGAAGAGGGCCTGCCGGCCGGCGCCGGCCCGGTCTGGACCGGCGGCTTCTCCTTCGCCGATGACGGCGCCGCGACGCCTATCTGGTCCTCGTTTCCGCCTGCCCTGATGGTCTTGCCGGAGGTTTCGCTCTGCCGTGAGGGCGGAGGCACCCACCTGACCCTGAACGCGATCGCTGGACCCGGGGCGGACGTCGATGCGCTTCTCGATCGGCTCCGGGCTCGCCTGGCGGCGCTGCGCGACGCGTCGCTGCCGATGCTCGACCCGGCTCGCCTCGGACGCACCGAGATCGAGAGCGTCCGCCCGCCGGGCGACTTTGAGGCTGCGGTCGCGGCGGCGACCGGCGAGATCCGCGCCGGCGGGCTGGAGAAGGTTGTCCTGGCACGCGAGCTGCTGCTGCGCGCCCCCGCCGCCTATGACCTCGGCGCCGTGTACGGGGCGCTGCGAGATCTCTTCCCGGGCTGCTTCTGCTTCTGCTGTGGCACCCCGGAGGGCGCTTTCATCGGCGCCAGCCCGGAGCTTCTTATCCGGCGCTCGGGGGCGAGCGCCTCGACTGTGGCGCTGGCCGGCTCGACCCGGCGCAGCTCCGACCCCGCCGTCGACGATCACCTCGGCGAGCGGCTGCTGCAAAGCCAGAAAGACCGCTCCGAGCATGGGATCGTCGTGCGCCGGATCGTCGGCAGGCTGCGCCCGCAGGCGGTGTGGGTCAATTCCGCCCCGGAACCCGGCCTGGTCAAGATCGCCAACATTCAGCACCTCGCGACCCCGATCCATGCCCAACTAACCGACCCTCGCTCGGCGATCGAGCTGGCCGGCCGCCTGCATCCGACCCCGGCGGTGGGCGGTGAGCCCTGGCCCGAGGCGGGGCGGCTGATCGACGAGCTCGAGGGCATGGACCGCGGCTGGTACGCGGCGCCGGTCGGCTGGATGGACGCGACCGAAGACGGCGAGTTCTGCGTCGGCCTGCGAAGCGCTCTGCTGCGCGACCGCGAGGCTCACCTCTACGCGGGCAACGGCATCGTCGCGGACTCCGATCCCGCCGCCGAGCTTTCGGAGACCGAGCTGAAGCTGGAGGCGATGCTGCCGCTGCTCAGCGGGTAGCGCTTTCCGACTTGCCTCAGGGCCCTGCTGCGCGAGAGCAGGCGTCAAAATCGGCGCGCATCGTCGCTGCCGGCGCGGTCGCTGATCTCGTCGCCGCCCAGGAGCCTCTCGTCGGAAGCGGCTTACCTCGCTCTAGTCAGCCCACCAGTCACGCTGCCCCTCGACGTCTTCACGCGGAGCCTCACCGAGATTGGGCGCGCCGATGACGAGGATCTCAAGGCCCTCCGTCCCGGCCTCGTAACCTCGCCACGTACCCTGCGGGACGCGCACCGCATCCCATTCGTTGAGCTCGACGATCTCGTCGTCGACCTTCATCCGCCCGCCGCCGCGCAGGACCACGTAAACCTCCTCCTGTCTCTTGTGCGTGTGGCCGTACGGAAAGCGATAGCCGGGCGGGACGCGCTGGTAGCTCAGGCCGAATTCCTCGAGCTCGAGCGCCTCGGTCGCCGTACGGAACTCCAGGTCCGGCGCGCCGTCGAACCGGGACCCGATGTCCTCCAGGTCCTGCTTGAGGTTCCTGAGCGTGAACGGCACGGCGCAATCCTATGGCGCCCCTGGCTGGAGTCGCCGATCTGATGCGTCAACGCCGCGGTGCCAGGCTCCTCCCGGCGGCGCTCTTTGGGTCAGACAGCAGGACTGCTTCGCATGCGAAATTCAGCAGTCGCGCTTGGGATCACGCGACAGCCGTCGCACACCGAGCTGGCGCATCGATGAGCGCGAGCGGGCGATTCGCACCAAAGGAGCAGACCCCGACCTTGGTTTTGCAAAGGTCAGCTGCGTGGGGCGACGAGTTGTGTGCGGACGGCTTCCGCGATGCGGTGATGCAGGGCGAGGTTCTCGTGACGGTCGACCGGCACCTCGATCAGCGCTGTCCCGGCGGCGAGGGCATTCGGCAGCTCGCCGAGATCGTCGAGGCGCCGGTGCTCGATTCCGAAAAGCGCTGCCGCTTTGGCGACGTCGACGCCGCGCGGCGTGCCCAGCAGCGCCTCGAACTCGTCCGCCTCCATCGCTGTTTCCTGAGGGAGGAAGTGGAAAATGCCGCCGCCGTCGTTGTTCACGACCACGATCCGGACCGGTGTCTCGACGTCGCGCAGGGCGGCGAGGCCGCCGACGTCGTGCAGCAGGCCGAGATCGCCGGTGACGATCACGGTAGGGCGCCCCGATGCGTGTGCTGCGCCGATGCCGGAGGAGACCAGGCCGTCGATCCCGTTCGCCCCACGGTTGCAGAGGAAGAGCACTTCGGCGTCACCCGGCGCCAGGAACGCCTCCTGGTCGCGAATCGGCATGCTCGAGGCCGTATAGACAAGCTCGCCGTCACGTAGTGCGCCGGCGATAGCCGCCTGCAGGCCCGGCTCGCTCGGTCCTGTGAGCGCGCCGAGCTCTGCCGAGATCGCGTCATCCACGGCTCGATCGGCGTCCAGCCAGGCTTGCGTCCAACCACCGACCCCGCGCCTTGTGAGCCGCTTCACGAGCCCGTCGGCCAGTGCGGAAGGATTCGCGCGCACGATCGTCTCAGCACGGCTCGAGGGCTCGTTCCAGCCGAAGCCAGCATCGACGACGAGTTGGCGGCAGTCCTCGAGCCCGCCGATCCACTGGCGCAGCGGCTTGCTGGTCGGCATGTCGCCGATCCTGATCACAAGCTCGGGTTCCAGCGTCTCGGCACGCAGGCGAGCGATTGCGTCGTAGCGCGATACCACCAAGCGGCGGTCGTGGGGGCCGAAACGAATCTGCGAGGTCGGCTCGGCGAGCACCGGGTAGCCGGCCGCCGCTGCAAGGTGCATTACCGGCTCGCGCAGCTGGAAGTCCGTCTGGCGTCCGGCGAGGATGAGACCGCGTGTCTTCGCCCCGACCCTCTCCGCCAGCTCGTCGAGCAGCGCCGGTTCGGGATCGGCGGTCGAGTGGGTAACGGCGGTCAGCGGGCGGTCGCCGCGACCGTCGAGCGCCAGCTCCGTGGTCGCGGACACGTCGCCATCGACCGCGACCGGGGCGAGCGGGTCGCGCCAGGCGAGATTGAGGTGCACGGGGCCGGGCCGGGGCTCGCCGCGGGCCGCCGCGTAGGCGCGGCAGGCGACCGAGCGATAGTGCAGCAGGCCGTCGTCGTCAGCCTCGTGGGCGCCGACCTCGCAGAACCAGCGCACTGAAGACCCGTAGATCTTCAGCTGGTCAATCGTCTGCCCGGCGCCGATCCCGCGCAGCTCCGGCGGGCGGTCGGCGGTCAGCACGATCAGCGGCACGCCCGCCTCGTCGGCCTCGGCGACGGCGGGGTGCAGGTTGGCCGCCGCAGTGCCCGACGTGCAGAGCACGGCGACCGGCCGCCGCGTCGCCTGGGCGGCGCCGTGGGCGAAGAAGCCCCCGGAGCGCTCGTCGACGATCACGCTCACCTCGATCGCCGGCTGACGCCAGAGCGCGACCGCGAGCGGGGTGGAGCGCGAGCCGGGCGAGAGCACCGCGTGCCGGAGCCCGCAGCGCGCCAGCTCCTCGACGAAGGCGGAGGCCAGCGCCGTGTTGCGGTTGGTCGTATCCATTGTCCGAAAGACGTTAGAGCCGGGCCCGCTCCAGCGCCGCATCGTCGATCTCAACGCCCAGGCCGGGCCCCTCCGGCAGATGCAGGAAGCCGTCGCGCAGCTCGCACTCGCGCCCGGCGATCGTCTCGGCGAAGAGGCGCTGCGTGGCCAGCCCGTGGGCAAGCTTCGGATCGCGGGCGCTCTCGCGGTTCTCGTCGCACCGCTCCTCGGCCCCCCCTGGGTAGAGCGACTGCGCAATGTGCGCCGCGGCGGCGATCCCGACCGGCCCGTCGAGGGCGCTGGACACATACGAGGAGACCGCCCTGGCGATGCCGATAGCGGGCATCGCTCCGCCGACCTTCGAGAGCTTGATCGTCGCGAGATCGCAGGCGCCGGCCTCGACTGCCCGCTTCGCGTCCTCGGGCGTCTCGATGCTCTCGTCGGCGACGATCGGGATCGGGGTGCTAGCACGGACCTCGCCGAGCTCGCCGAGCGTCGAGCAGGGCTGCTCGGCGAGCTCGATGCGGTGCTCGGCCATCAGGTTCACCTTGGTGATCGCCTCCTCAGCGCTCCAGGCCGCGTTGGCGTCGATGCGCAGCTCCGCCCCCTCGCCGACCGCCATGCGCACCGCCGCGACCTGGTCGACGTCGTTCTCGACGCCGACCTTGAGCTTGAAGGTCGAGAAGCCCTCTTCGGCCCAGGCCAGGGCCTGCTCGGCGACCTCCGCCACCTCGCCCACGGTCAAGGTGGCGTTGCAGGGCAGGGGGGCCGCCCCCTGACCGCCCAGGAGCTTCCAGGCGGGAAGGCCCTGCTGCTTGGCGCCGAGGTCGAGCGAGACGGTTTGCAGGGCGCAGCGGCTCGGCGCGGAGAAACGGTCAAAGGCGTCCTTGAGCAGTCGGTACTGCGAAGACTCGGTGCCGGTTTGGTACTCGTCGCGCAAGCTGTTCAGCTCGGTGACGACCGTCTCGAGCGAAGCTCCGCCGCGCAGCGAGAGCGGAACCGCCTCGCCCAGGCCCACGAGGCCGTCGGCGTCGCGAACCCGAAGCAGGACCATCTCGCGCCGCCGCAGAGTCCCCCGCGCGGTCGTGTAGCCCGACTCGAACGGAAGCGAATAGGGGATCACCTCGAAGTCGGTGATCTCACCGGAGCCCGCGCGGGTGCTTCCGCCGCCCGGCACTAGATGACCGACTCCAAATGCGCACGCACGCGGATGACGCCCGGGCACAATGCACCGGATCGTGCCCGTGCTCCTCGCCTGTGCCAACCAGCACATGCTTCGTCGCCCGTCCTCGCCCGGCTTGGTGCCGTGCGCCCCCGCGCACGCCCGAATTCGGAATCGATCATCTAGCTCGCCAGCAGCAGCCCAATCGAGACCAGGACGCTGAAGGCGCCGGCGAGCATCCCGGTCCCGGCCAATGCTCCATTCAGGGACGGGCCGTCGGTTCGGGTCGTCACGATGACGCGGAGGCGCAGCGCGATCGGAATCGTCAAGAGGCCGAGCAGCGCCCAGGCCGGTCCGCTCCAGACCAGCAGCGAGAGCGGCAGGGCCACGAAGGTGAACGCGAGCAGCGCGGTGTAGAGCCGGCGCGTCCTCTCACGCCCGAGCCGCACCGCCAGGGTCCGCTTGCCGACCCGGCGGTCGGTGTCGATGTCGCGCACGTTGTTGACGACCAGGATCGCCGCGATCAGCAGTCCGACCGAGACCGAGAGCCCGAACGGCAGCCCATCGAGTCGCTCCAGCTGCACGTAATAGGAGCCGTTGACTGCGACCAGCCCGAAGAAAAGGAAGACGAAGGCCTCGCCGAGGCCCTCGTAGCCGTAGGGGCGCGGACCCCCCGTATACAAGACTCCGGCGGCGATCGAGAGCACCCCGATGACCAAGATCCAGAATCCCGCGACGGTGATCAGGTAGACGCCGGCCGCGATCACGACCGCGAACGCGAGCCAGGTCGCGACCAACACCCGCTGCGGCGCCACCAGCCCGGCGGCGGTGACCCGAACCGGCCCCAGCCGGTCGACCGAATCGGCACCGCGCTTGGCGTCGGAGTAGTCATTGGCGAGGTTGGTCCCGACCTGCAGGAAGACACTGCCGATCAGCGCCGCGACGAATGCCGCGACGCGAAAGCTGGCACCGCCGGACGCCCAGACGGCCGCTGTGGTGCCGACCAGCACCGGCGCCACCGCCGCCGGCAGCGTCCGCGGCCGCGCCGCCATCAGCCAGATGCGAGCCCCGCTCAAGGCCGGCGTGGGTACTTGCCGAAGTCGGGCCGGCGTCCCTGCTGATAGGCGTTTCGCCCTTCCTGGCCCTCCTCGGTCATGTAGAAGAGCAGCGTCGCGTCGTGGGAGAGCTGCTGGAGGCCGGTCAGGCCGTCCTCCTCGGCGTTGAAGCTCGCCTTCAGCAGCCGCAGCGAGAGCGGCGAGAGCTGAATCATCTCTCGGCACCAGGCGACCGTCTCACGCTCCAGCTCGGCGACCGGGACGACGGCGTTGACGAGCCCCATCTGCAGCGCTTCGGTGGCTCCGTAGAGCCGACAGAGGAACCAGACCTCCTTGGCCCGCTTGACGCCGATGTTGCGGGCCAGCAGGCTGGCGCCGAAACCGCCGTCGAAGCTGCCGACCCGTGGCCCGGTCTGGCCGAAGCGGGCGTTGTCGGCTGCGATCGTCAGGTCGCAGACGAGGTGCAGGATGTGGCCGCCGCCGACCGCATAGCCGGCGACCATCGCGACCACCGGCTTGGGGAGGCGGCGGATCTGCACGTGCAGATCCCCGACGTCGAGCCGCCCGACGCCCTGCTCGGCCACCTCGTCGTCGCCGATGTATCCGTCGTCGCCGCGGATCGCCTGGTCGCCGCCGGAGCAGAACGCGTCGGTGCCGGCGCCGGTGAAGATGATCGCGCCGACCTCGAGGTCGTCGCGGGCCCGCCCGAAGGCGTCGCGCAGCTCGGCCAGGGTCTGGGGGCGGAAGGCGTTTCGCTTCTCGGGGCGGTTGATCGTGATCTTGGCCAGCCCGTCGCCCTTCTCGTGGAGGATGTCGGCGTACTCGCCGGCGCTCCGCCACTCGATCGGGGCATAGAGCTGCGCTTCGGGCGGGGCGTCCTTGTGGCGTTCCGGCACGGTCTGCTTTTCCCGGGCGAATCCTGGCGTTCGCAAGAATGCGGGGCGAAGCTTGTCATGAAGCTCGACAACTGGCTCGCCCAGAGAGCGCAGACCTCTCCCGATCGCACGGCTCTGATCGCCGGCGGCGCCGGGATGAGCTTCGCCGAGCTCGAGGCCGAGGCGATCTGGGTCGCCAACCGGCTTGCGGCGCAGGGAGTGCGACGCGGGGCCACGGTGGCCCTGACGATGCCCCCGGGGCGCGAGATGGTGGTCCTGATCCACGCGCTGATGAAGCTGGGAGCCGTGCTGCTGCCGCTCAACCCGAGGCTCACCGACGCCGAGCGCGAGCGGGTCCTGCGCGCCGAGCGGCCCGCGGTCGAGCTCTCGGACGCCGGCGAGCTGACCCAGACCGAGGCCGACCTGCCGCTGCTCGGCGAGCACGACATGGACGACGTCCACTGCCGCATCCTCACCGGCGGCAGCTCCGGTGAGCCGCAGGCGATCGGGCTCACCTACGGCAACCAGCTCTGGAGCGCGGTCGGCTCGGCCTTCAACATCGGCGTGCAGCCGGATGACTGCTGGCTCTGCTGCCTTCCCCTCAGCCACATCGGGGGGCTTTCGATCGTGATGCGCTCGGTGATCTACGGCACCGCGGTGGGTCTGCACGAGAGCTTCGACGTCGATCGGATCGCCGAGATTCTGCAGCGCGGCGAGGCTTCAGTCGCCTCGCTGGTGCCGACGATGCTGGTCCGCCTGCTCGATGCCGGGGTCGACCTCTCGGGCCCACGGGCGATTCTGATCGGCGGCGGCCCGGTCTCCGAGGCTGCGCTCGAGGAGGCGGTTGGGAAAGGGGCCAGCGTCGTGCAGACCTACGGGCTCACCGAGGCCTGCTCGCAGGTGACCACCCTGGGGCCGGCAGACGCGCAGAGAAAGCTCGGCTCGGCCGGGCGCCCCCTGCTCACCACCCACCTGCGGATAAAGGACGGCGAGATCCTCGTCCAAGGCCCGACCGTGGCGCCGGGCTGCGCGGACGCCGACGGGTGGCTTCATACCCGCGACCTCGGCAGGATCGACGAGGAGGGATTCCTCTACGTCGAAGACCGCATCGACGACCTGATCGTGACCGGGGGCGAGAACGTCGTCCCGGCGGAGGTCGAGCAAGTGCTGCTGCGCCACCCCGAGGTCGCCGATGCCGCCGTGATCGGCCGCGAGGACCCCGAATGGCAGCAAGCCGTGACCGCGGTCGTAGTCCTGCGTGGCGACGCGGAGCTGCCGACCGAGGAGCTGCGCCGCCACTGCGCCGAGGTGCTGGCCGGATACAAGGTGCCGAAGCGGATCGAGATCGCCTCGGCGCTTCCCCGCACGCCCTCCGGCAAGTTGTTGCGACGGGCGCTGCGGTGACCGGTGAGGAGCTGCAGGGCTGGCTGGACCGATACGTCGAGGCGTGGCGAAGCTATGACCCGGAGCAGATCGGCGACCTCTTCAGCGCCGACGTGGTCTGTCGTTACCACCCCTATGACGAGCCGATCACCGGGCGGGCAGCGGTGATCGCTTCCTGGACCGGAAAGGGAGAAGGTGCGCCGGACCGCGACGAGCCGGGCACCTGGGCGGCGGAGTACAGGCCATTCGCGATCGACGGGAACGCCGCGGTCGCGATCGGGCAGAGCTCCTACCGCCACGAGCCGGGCGAGGAGATCTACCGGACCTACTTCAACTGCTTCGTGATGCGCTTCGACGATCAGGGGCGCTGCTCGGAGTTCACGGAGTACTTCATGTTCCGCAAGGACGCGTAGGATCTCCGGCCCCGTGGCAGACGACGGAATCTTCTATGACTCAGACGCCGACCTCTCCAACCTGGAGGGCAAGACCGTCGCGATCCTCGGCTACGGCTCGCAGGGGCACGCGCATGCGCTGAACCTCAAGGACTCCGGCATCGAGGTCGTCGTCGGGCTGCGTGAGGGATCCTCGAGCCGCGCCGACGCGGAGGCCGAGGGGCTTGAGGTCCTGGGGATAGCCGACGCCGCCAGCCGTGGCGACGTCGTGATGGTGCTGCTGCCGGACGAGAAGCAGGCCGAGGTCTGGGAGAGCGAGATCTCCGACGGGATCGCCGCGGGCAACCTGCTGATGTTCGCGCACGGCTTCGCGATCCACTTCGACCAGATCGTCCCGCCGCCCGGCGTCGACGTCGGCATGGTGGCGCCGAAGGGCCCCGGGCACCTGGTTCGGCGCCAGTTCATCGAAGGACAGGGCGTGCCCTGCCTGATGGCGGTGCATCAGGACGCGACCGGCGATGCCCACGATCTGGTCCTCGCTTACGCGAGCGGCATCGGCGGCGGTCGGGCCGGGATCATCGAGACGACTTTCAAGGACGAGTGCGAGACCGACCTCTTCGGCGAGCAGTCGGTGCTCTGCGGCGGCGCGACCGAGCTGGTCCAGGCAGGCTTCGAGACCTTGGTCGAAGCCGGCTATGACCCCCGCCTCGCCTACTTCGAGTGCCTGCACGAGCTGAAGCTGATCGTCGACCTGATGTACGAGAAGGGAATCCAGGGGATGCGCTACTCGATCTCGAACACGGCCGAGTACGGCGACATGACCCGTGGCCCGCGAGTGATCGGGCCGGAGTCCCGCGCGGCGATGAAGAAGATCCTCGCCGACATCCAGTCGGGCGAGTTCGCGAAGGAATGGATCGCCGAGAACCGCGCCGGTGGCGAGAGCTTCCAGCGCCTGCGTGACGAAGCAGCCGACGCTCAGGTCGAGGAGGTCGGCGGGGAGCTGCGCAAGATGATGCCCTGGATCGACTCCGAGTTCTGAGGCCGCTGCAAGCCGTCGTTTGGCGTTGTCCTCAGTCGGGCGACCTGCTCACGCACGACCCGAATGCCCGAAGGGGCTCTCCTCACCCTCCGGCAGCCGGCCGTCGCGGCCGACATAGCCATCCTTGCCGCCGACGACCACATAGACGGCGTCCTCGGAATCACTGAGGTTGCGGAGCCTGCGCACCGTGGAGGCATCGACGCGGGCAAGCCCGCCCGGTCCCAACTCGTGGGTCGTGCCGTCGCCGAACTCGATCGCGACCCGGCCGCTGTGCACGAGGTAGAGCTCCTGCTGCTCGTCGTGGTAGTGGCGCCCGGTTGCATACGAGGGCGGCATCACGATCGCGTTGACTCCGAAGGCGTCGACTCCGAGTGCGGCGCGAATCTTCCGAAACCCGTAGCCCTCGCCGAGGTCGTCGAGGTGGGCTACCGAGTAGCCCTCTCCTCCGACGACCTCGGCGGAGCGATCAGCCATCGATCAGCCCGCCGAGCCGCCCATCGCGGGCGGCCCCGAGGGCCTCACGTCGCCGACCTGCACAGGCTCGTCGCCGACCGGCGGGTACTCGTCGCGAAGCAACAGGATGTAGCTCCAGGCGCGTGCGTGCCAAGCGGTGACGAATGCGAGCGCATTGTGGACGCCGGCCGGCTGGTAGCCGCGGAAGACGATCGTCAGCCAGGCGACCAGCGCGGCGCCCGTCTGGATCGAGTTGATCGCGTACTGGACGAAGATCAGCGGAATGATCAGGATGATCCGGAAGAGCGCCTTCAGCCGGCTCTGCTTCTCGGCCCGCGGCGCGACCTGGAGTCGCACCGGGTAAGTCGGGTCGGGGCCGATCCCGAAGGGCGGGAACGGGTCGGTTTGCAGCGACACCCAGGCGATGAATCGGGTGAAGTAGCGCACCACCCCTGCGTTGAAGTCGTAGGCCCACTGCGGGTAGCGCCCGAGGATGATGATCGCGAACCAAGCAATCACCGCAACGACCAGGACCGCAAGGTCATAGATGTAGGCGACGATGAGCCAGGGAATCGCGAGGATGATGCGGAAGAACGTCGTCAGCCGGTTTCGTTCCCTGAGGTAGTCGGCTTCGTAGCTGATCGGGTACATCCTGATCCTCCAGTTTCTCGGTTGCCGGTCTAGGACTGTCCCGCGCCCGGATCGGGCGGCGGGGGCGGGACTGGCGTGCCAGCTTGCGCAGGAGCCGACTCCTCGAGCGAGAAGGGTGGCCAGTCCTCGGTCAAGAGGGCGAAGTACGCGGTCGCACGCGTCGTGTATGCCAACGCCGAGCGCAGCGGATCGAAGAGCCCCGCGGAGATCGCGCCCGTGAAGAGGATCGCGAACCAGGCGATGATCGCGATCACGAGTGCGATCAGCGACTGCACGTAGGAGAGCAGCATCACCGGAATCCCGACGATCAGCCTGAAGGCCGCCTTGAGACGGCTGTATTCGGGCTTCGGCGCCGGGATCCCGATCCGCACCGGATAGCCCGGAATCTCATCGCCGTTGAACGGGGGCCACTCGTCGATGAGCAGGTAATAGAACGCGTTGACGCGACTGATCATGCGCACGTATCCGGCGACGAAGTTGTAGAGGCCGTCCGGGTAGCGGCCCGTGAACACGAGCGCGAACCAGGCGATCACGACCGCTATCGACGCAGCGATGCCGTAGAGGGAGGCGACGATCATCCAGGGGATGACGAGAATGCTTCGGAAGAAGGTGGTGAGCCGGTTGCGCCCCTCGCCCGGGTTGTCCGCTTCGTAGCTGACTGGGTACATCTGTGCCTCCGATCGGGTTGGACGCGACCGTCTCCCCACTGCGGCCGCGGTGCGCAGACTAGAGCCCGCGAACGACGCTACGCGAGCCGGGTGGACGGTTGGCCGCCACGACGACCAATAACCTGTTGACCCTCGCCTGTCCAGGCACTCGCGAATGAGCCCGGAGATCTACAACAAGCAATATCTGATGACTGCCGGCCCGACGCCGCTGCCGCCGCGCGTCTCCCAGGTGATGGCGGAGCCGATCGCGTACCACCGGGCGCCGGCTTTCGTGGAGCTCTACGAGCGCGCCGTGGAGCGCCTCCCGCAGGTCTTTCGCAGCGCCAACGACGTGCTCTCGTTCGCGGCCTCGGGCTCAGGCGCGATGGAGTCGGCGGTCGCCAACCTGGTCGTGCCCGGCGAGCCGGCCGTGGTCGCGTCATGTGGCAAGTTCGGCCAGCGCTGGGCGGAGATCTGCGAGGCCTACGGCGCCGCGACGACCCACCTGGAGTTCGAGTGGGGCGAGAGGGTCGACCCGGCTCGGGTCGGCGAGGCGCTCGCCGGCCTTGGGCGCCCGGCGCGGGCGCTGTTCAGCACCCAGTCGGAGACCTCGACCGGAGTCGTCAACGACGTGCGGACGCTCGCCGAGGTTGCGCGCGAGCACGACACGATCCTCGCCATCGACGCGATCTCGGGCCTCGGGGCGGTCGAGCTCCCTCAGGACGAGTGGGGCGTCGATGTCGTCGTCTCCGGCTCCCAGAAGTCGCTGATGTGCCCACCCGGCCTCGCCTTTGCGTCGGTGTCCGAGCGGGCGCTCGCGACCGCGGCCGAGAACCCCGGCCGGCGCTACTACTTCGACTGGGCGAAGACGGCGAAGGGACAGCGCGAAGAGCCGCCGAACAGCCCCTTCACGCCCGCGGTGACCCTCTGGCGGGCCCTCGACGTGGCGCTGGAGATGATCTTCGAGGAGGGCCTCGACGAGGTCTTCGAGCGCCATGCGATCCTCGCCCGCGCGGCCCGCGCCGGGATCGAGGCGATCGGGCTGGAGCGCTTCGGCCCCGACGACCCGGACGCCAACGTGGTCACGGTCGCGCAGCTGCCCGAGTCGATCGACGGCGTGGCGGTGCCGAAGCTGATGCGGGACCGGCTCGGGATCACGGTCGCGGGTGGCCAGGGCCAGCTGAAGGGGAAGATCGTGCGAATCGCCCATTGCGGCTATTACGGCGCCTTCGACATCGTCGTCGCCCTCAGCGGCCTGGAGATGGCCCTGCGCGAGCTCGGCCACGACGCGGAGCCGGGGGCCGCCGTCGGAGCCGCGCAGCGCGTCTTCGCCGAGGCGGGCGTCGCTCCGGAGCCGGTCAGCTAGTTGGTGCCGGCCGTGGCCGACGAGTCGCAGCGGGTCCTGGTCAAGGAGAAGATCGCCGACTCCGGCGTCGAGCTGCTGCGCGGCAGCTTCGACGTTGACCTCGGCCTCGAGATGTCCGACGAGGAGCTGGCCGAGCGGATCGGCGACTACGACGCGATCCTGATCCGCTCCGCCACCAAGCTGACCGCCGAGCTGATCGAGCGGGCCGGCCGGCTGAAGGTGATCGGCCGGGCTGGGACCGGGGTCGACAACGTCGACATCGCCGCCGCGACCCGGCGCGGCGTGATCGTCGCCAACGCCCCCGAGTCCAACTCGGTCGCCGCGGCCGAGCACACGATGGCGCTGATCCTGGCGCTGCTGCGCAACGTCCCGCAGGCGCACGGCTCGCTGACCGGCGGCGCCTGGGAGCGCTCGCGCTTCGGCGGCTCTGAGCTCTACGGCAAGACGCTCGGGGTGGTCGGCTTCGGCCGCATCGGGCAGCTGGTCGCAAAACGAGCGCAGAGCTTCGAGATGGACGTCGTCGCCTACGACAAGTTCGTCTCCGCGGAGCGCTTCCGTGAGCTCGGCGTCGAGGGGGTGGGCGAGACAGCGGAGCTCTACGGGCGGGCCGACGTGATCACCCTGCACCTCCCGAAGACGCCGGAGACCGTGAACTGGATCGACGCCGAGGCGATCGCCGAGATGAAGGACGGCGCGATGATCGTCAACTGCGCCCGCGGCGAGCTGATCGACCTCGACGCGCTCGTCAACGGCCTGGAGTCGGGCAAGCTGGCCGGGGCGGCCCTGGACGTCTTCCCCGAGGAGCCGTTCACTGAGCATCCGATCTTCTCCCGCGACGACGTCGTCGTGACGCCGCACCTCGGCGCCTCGACCGCCGAGGCGCAGGATCGGGCCGGCCTGGTCACCGCCGAGCAGGTGATGGCGGCGCTCAGCGGCGGCGTGGTCACCAATGCGGTCAACATCGCCGCCGTCCGTCCCGAGGAGATGGAGGCCCTGGCGCCGTTCGTGCCGCTCTGCGAGAAGCTCGGGCACCTGGCACAGGGGCTCGGCAACGGCTCGATCGATCGGGTCGTGGCCGAGTTCCGGGGCCGGATCGCCGAGTACGACACCCGGTTGCTCGGAATCGCGGTGCTGGTCGGGATCCTCTCCGGCCACACCGAGGAGCCGGTCAACCTCGTCAACGCCCCGCAGATGGCCGAGGAGCGCGGGATCGAGCTGATCGAGCAGCGCGACGCGGTCTCCGACGATTTCACCGAGCTGGTGACGGTGCGAATCGAGTCCGGGGGCGAGGCGGTCGTGGTGGCCGGAACCGGGGTCGGGCCGCGCAACGAGCCCTACCTCGTCTCGGTCTGGGGCGAGGGCTTCTACCTGCCCTTCGGCGATCACATCGCGGTCTTCCGCTACAGCGACCAGCCGGGGATGATCGGCCGGGTGGGGACCGCATTCGGAGAGGAGGGCGTCAACATCGTCTCCGCCGCGGTCGGCGCCGAGCAGTCCGGCGACCGCGCGGTCATGGCACTGACCACGGACGCGCCGGTCCAGGATTCGACAGTCGAGAAGATCCTCCAGCTGGAGGGATTCTCGGTCGGTCGCGCCGTCGATCTGTAAGCGCGAATAGAGTTCGCCTTGATGCGCGCGGTGGTGATCAGCAAGCACGGCGGTCCCGAGGTCCTCGAGGTGCGCGAGATGCCCGATCCGCCGGTCGGCGCCGGGGAGGTGCGGGTCGCCGTCAAGGCGGCGGGGATCAACTTCGCTGACACGATGGCGCGCACGGGCCTCTACCCCGACGCGCCGAAGCTGCCCTGCGTGGTCGGCTACGAGGTCGCCGGCGAGGTGGAGTCGGTGGGCGACGGGGTCGACGACCACGAGGTCGGAGACCGGGTCGTCGCCGGCACCCGCTTCGGCGGCCACGCCGAGCTGGTCACGGTCGCCGCCGACCAGGCCTTCCCATTGCCGGACAAGCTTTCCTTCGAGCAGGGCGCCGCCTTCCCGGTCAACTACGCGACCGCGCAGGCCGGCCTGATTGTGATGGGGGGGCTGAAGGAGGGCGAGCGGGTGCTGATCCACGCCGCCGCCGGCGGAGTCGGAATCGCGGCGACCCAGATCGCGTACCTGCGTGGCGTCGAGATCTTCGGAACCGCTTCGGCCTCCAAGCACGACGCGATCCGCGAGCAGGGGGTGGACCACCCGATCGACTACCGCAACCTCGACTTCGCCGCGGAGGTGATGCGGATCAGCGGCGGCGAGGGCATCGACGTCGCGTTCGACGCGATCGGCCCCAGCAGCTTCAAGAAGGACTACGCGATCCTGCGTCCGGGCGGGCGGCTGATCATGTATGGCGCCAGCGAGGCGCAGGCCGGCGAGACACGCAACCTCGTCGCCGCGGCCCGGATGGCGCTGAAAACCCCTCTGGCGACGATGCCGTGGTGGAAGAGCATCGGGGTGATGAACGAGAACAAGGGGGTCTTCGGCCTCAACATGCTGCATTGGTGGGACGAGGAGGGAGGCCTCGACCGCGTGCTCGATCCGCTTCGGCCAAGGCTCGAGAGTGGAGACCTGACCCCGGTGGTAGCGGAGGCCTTCCCATTCGATCGCGCCGCCGACGCACACCGCTTCATCGCCGAGCGGCGTAACATCGGCAAGGTCGTGCTGGTCCCCTGAGCGCATCGCCGCCGCCGCGGCGGTGTTCTAGCCTCGCGCCCATGAAGCAGGGAATCTCGATCATCGTCGCGATGCTGGCAATTGCGGTCGCGGTGCCGCCGGCGACCGCCGAGCCCCCAACGGTCTCCATCCGGCTCAGCTCCGACTCTCCGGGAGCCCACGCCGCGGCGCTGCAGCTTGGCGTCAAGGGCTCCCCTGACGCCGACGAGATCTCGGTCGTCCTCGACAGCACCCAGACCCAGTACGTGGTCACCTCCACGCGGCCGATCAATCCCCCGCCGGCTCCCTGCGCACAGATCTCCACCTTCCAGATCAGCTGCCCGAAGTCCGAGTTCGTCGCCTTCTCGGCCAGGATGGGTGACGGCAACGACGCCTTCAGCGTCGGTCCGGCGGTTTCCGTCCCGGTCACGATCGCGGGCGGCAGCGGCCGCGACGTGCTGCGCGGCGGAAGCGGTCCCGACACGATCCGTGGCGGGACCGGCGCCGACCGCCTGTTGGGCGGCAACGGCAGCGACAAGCTGAAGGGGGGAGCCGGGCGCGACGTGCTCAAGGGCGGCAGGGGTCGCGACGTGCTCAAGGGCGGTCGCGGCCGGGACCGACTGCTGGGCGGGCCCGGGCGCGACGTCGAGAAGCAATAGTCGCAGCCTCAGGTCGGGGCGGTGCGGCGCAGCCGTAGGCGTCCGCCGACCAGCATAAGCGTGACCGCGAAGCCCGCCAGGGCGAGCATCCCGTCGAGCAGGAAGGCGCTCTGCAGCCCGCCGATGAACGAGTCGGCCGAGGAGAAGACGGTGGTCGTCAAACCGAGCCCGATCGAGCCGCCGGCGATCTGGAACATGTAGATGATTCCCCCGGCGAGACTGGTGCGAGACTCGTCCACCGAGGTCACCCCGGCGGTCGTCGCGGTTGAGTAGAAGAGCCCGATCCCGATTCCCAGGACGATCATCCCGGGCACGATCGCCGCGTAGCCCGAGCCCTGGTCGAGCATCGAGAAGAGCAGCGGCCCGGCGGCGATGCAGGCGGCGCCGGCGCAAACGATCGGCTTTGCCCCGATCCGGCCATAGAGCGGCCCGGCGATGAATGAGACAGCCGCGAAGACGGCCAGGAACGGCAGCATTCCGGCCCCTGACTCCAGCGGCGAGTAGTCGAGCTGCTTCTGCATGAACTGGGGCAGGTAGAGCAGCGCCGCGAAGAAGGTCGCCGACATCAGCAGGATCGCCACGCAGGAGGCCGTAAAGCTTCGATTCCGCATCACGTCTCTGGGCACGAGAGCATGGGCTCCGGCTCTCCGCTCGACGAATGCGAAGGAGATGACGAGGACGGCGGCGACCACGAGCAGCGCCGTGATCCGCGCGTCACCCCAGCCCCAGTCGTTGACCTGGTCGAGGGCGACCAGCAACGCGACCAGCCCGACCGAGAGGGTCGCGATGCCCGCGTAGTCGATCCGCGTGTCCTCGGTCTCGGGCGTCGGCTGGTGAACGGTCAGATAGGTGACGATCATGGCGAACGCGGTCACCGGGACGTTGAAGAAGAAGATCCAACGCCAGCTCAGCAGGTCGGTGAGAGCGCCGCCGAGCAGCGGGCCGATCGCGTTGCCGAGCCCGGCGGCGCCGAGGATCAGCCCGCCCGCGAGGCCCGCCTTGTCCTCGGGCAGCGCCGCGTAGGTCATCCCCAGGATCGCCGGCCACATCAGAGCTCCGCCGACGCCCATCACCACGCGGGTGGCGATCAACCATGACTCGGTTTGCGCGGCGCCGCCGAGCGCCGACATCGAGGCGAAGATGATCGAGCCGGCGAAGAAGGCCTCACGGCGCCCGAAGAGGTCCGCGAGCCTGCCCGCGGTGACGATCAGCACTCCGAAGGTGAGGGCGTAGGCGTTGATGACCCACTGCAGGGTGTTGATCTCGGTGTGAAAGTCCCTCTCCATCACCGGCAGCGCGACGTTGATCGCCGAGAAGTCGTTCGCGATCACGACCACCGCCAGGCCCAGAGCGGACAGCGAGAGCCAGGTCGAGCGCGGGACCGGGTCGCCGGAGCTGCTTTCGGAGCTGGCTTCGATCGAGCAAGCCTAAGCCGGGCCGGGCCCGACGCCAAGCCCGGCCGCCGGGGACTGGACCGATGCCTCAGCGGGTTGCACGAATAGTGGGGATTGTCCGGGCCCGCCGGGGTGGATAGTGTTGCGCCGATGAATCGCAGCCGCGCCATCCTGCTCGCCGCCGTCGCCTCCTGCGCAGCCGCGCTACTGGCGCCTGGCGCAGCAACCGCCCACCAGCGCGCCACGCTGTCGGGGGGGACCCTGAGGATCACGGGTGACCATCCGCTCGGCAACATACCGAAGCCCAACGACCTGGTCACGATCGACTACGACGCGTCCGCCAAAGAGTTCATCTTCGGCCAGGACATCTTCGGGACGCATCCCGCGCAGTGCAGCCCCGACCCCGAACATCGCCAGCGAATCATCCACTGCCCGGCGTCGCGGATCTCCAAGATCGTCGTTAAGGCGGGCATCGGAAGTGACACGGTGTGCGCCGATTCGGTACGCAACGCCCCAAAGGGCGGCGATGCACGTGCCGCCTGCCGGAACCTCAACATGACGTCCGACCAGCCCCTCAAGGTCTCGATGGGGCCCGGCGCCGACCGCTTCCAGGGTGGCCCCGAGAAGGACAACGTCAACGGCGGCCCGGGCAGCGACCAGCTCTACGGGGGTGGCGGCGCCGACAAGCTGTTCGGCGGACCGGCCCCCGACAAGATCTTCGGCGGCCCCGGCAACGATCAGTGCCACCCCGGTGGGGGCGTCGGCAAGGTCCGCGGCTGCTGAGCCGCCACCACCCCTCGCGCGGCCTGCGCTAAGCTGCGCGCACCGAATGACCGCACTCCGGCCCACATCAGCTGGCCTGGCGCTTCTCCTTCTGCTCCCCCGCTAGGGGGATAGATCGCTGGGCGGCGCGGAGCCGCGAGAACAACACAGGTCATCGGAACGCAAAGCAGAAGGAGGTCCCCAATGAGCAGTGCAGCAGCCGCGGATCGTGTCCACATCTTCGACACGACGCTGCGCGACGGCGAGCAGTCCCCCGGCATCTCGCTGAACACCCAGGAGAAGGTCGAGATCGCGCAGCAGCTTGCCCGCCTCGGCGTCGACGTGATCGAAGCCGGCTTCCCGATCACCTCGCCGGGCGACTTCGAGGCCGTGCGGGAGATCTCGCGCCAGGTCGAGGGGCCGGTGATCTGCGGCCTGGCGCGCACCCACAAGGCCGACATCGACGCGGCCTGGGGCGCCGTCAAGGACTCCCAGAGCCCGTCGATCCACACCTTCGTCTCGACCTCCGACATCCACATCGAGCACCAGCTGAAGACCACCCGCGAGGACGTCAAGGGCCAGGCGCGGGCGGCCGTGGCGCTGGCGCGCTCCTATTGCGAGGCGGTCGAGTTCTCGCCCATGGATGCCACCCGCGCTGACGTCGAGTTCACCGCCGAGGTCTGCGCGATCGCGGTCGAGGAGGGCGCGACGGTGATCAACATCCCCGACACCGTCGGCTACACGACGCCGGCCGAGTACGCCGAGTACTTCAGGCGCCTCTATGAGCTCGTGCCCGGGCTGCGCGACGTGCGCCTCTCGGTTCACTGTCACGACGACCTCGGGCTGGCGGTCGCGAACTCCTACGCCGGCGTCCTCGCCGGCGCCCGTCAGGTCGAGTGCGCCGTGAACGGGATCGGCGAGCGGGCAGGCAATTGCTCGCTGGAGGAGATCGTGATGCTGCTGCGGACCCGTAACGACGCCCATGGCCTCGACACCGGCATCGAGACACGCGAGCTGGCCCGCACCAGTCGCATGGTCTCGCGGCTGACCGGGTATGCCGTGCAGCCGAACAAGGCGGTGGTCGGCCGCAACGCGTTCGCGCACGAGTCGGGCATCCACCAGGACGGGGTCCTGAAGGAGCGTACGACCTACGAGATCATGGACGCGACCGAGGTCGGCCTGGACTCGAACTCGATCGTGCTGGGCAAGCACTCCGGGCGCCACGCGCTGCGTGACGCGCTCGAGCAGCTCGGCTTCAAGGTCGAGGGCAACGCGCTGAACCAGGCCTTCTCGCGCTTCAAGGAGATCGCGGACAAGAAGAAGCAGGTGACCGCGCTCGACCTGGAGGCGATCGTCTCCGACGAGATGCGCGAGCGCACCGAGTCCTACGCGCTTTCCTGGTTCGAGGTCGAGGCGGGATCACGGCGTCCACCGCAGGCGGAGGTGGCCGTGCGGTTGCCAAGCGGTGAGGAGTCGGTGGCCCGGGCGTCGGGCGACGGGCCGGTCGACGCGATCTTCCGTGCGATCCAGCAGGCGGCGGGGGCGGAGGCCGAGCTGAGGCAGTTCCACGTCGGCGCCGTGACCGGCGGTGAGGACGCGCTCGGCGAGGTGACCGTGATGGTCAACGCCGCGGGTCGCTTGGCGACCGGGCAGGGCGTCGCGACCGACATCCTCGAGGCTTCGGCGCGCGCCTACGTGCGCGCGCTGGGCAACGCGCTTGACGGGGCGGCGGTGCGCGAGGCCGAGGCGGCTACCGCCGATGCCGCATCGGAGCGAACGCCCGGGCCTTAAATAACTTGCGGCGGCCTACGGCCGCCTGACCAGCCTCTGCCGCTCCACTTCGTTTCGCGGCCCGGAATTACCGGAATTAGTGCCGGCCGCCGAAGTCGACCGTGAAGGTAGCGCCGCGTCTGCCCTGGCCCGGGAATCCTCGGGCAACGCCGACTCCCGCGTCATGGAAGGAACCTGTGAGGATCGCCCCGCGGTGCGGGGCGCTGTGCATCCAGGCCTTGACGACGCCCTTCGGGGATCCGCTGTGCGAAGTGCCGCCGCCGATGATCTCGCCGAAGGTGTAGCTGCCGGCACCGCGCAGATACCCGCTGCCGCCGATCCGGGTCTGGATCGAACCGCCGCCCGGCGAGTAGTGGGAGAAGTAGTCGCGCCGGACCATGTCGGCGCTGTGGCCGGTCGCGGCCCTGCGGAGGTTGCGCTGGGGGTGGACCGAGCCAAGCCCGTGGCGGTGCCGCATGTGATTGATCAGGCAGAGGGTGGCGCCGCGCAACTGGGCAGTGGTCAGATTCCCGGGACGCTTCTTGGCGCCGGCGCAGCCGCCGTGGGCGGCGGCGGGGGCGGGCGACAGCGCCAGCGACAGCGCGACCACGGCGATCCCCGCCATCAGGCTCCCAACAAGGCGCCAGCGGCTAGCGATGTATGAGTGGTTGGACAAGCTCAAGGCGGGCACCTAAGCAGAGAAGAAGGGGTCGTATACCCAGTTCTGATGAAAAAGTATGCAAATTCCGCAAGATTCCAACGAGTAAAGCGTGAGCTTTGCGTTAGCGCAGGCTCACAAAACAGAGTTTCAAGCCCGCCGGACGGACTCCTGCAATAGATTTCGGCGCATGGCTGAGGCTCTGCAGGGACGCAAGGCGGCTGTCACCGGCGCCTCCTCGGGGATCGGCGAGGCCACCGCGCTGGCGCTGGCCCGCCAAGGGGCAATCGTCTCGCTTGGCGCGCGGCGCAAGGACCGCCTCGACGATCTGGTGCAGCGGATCGAGTCCGAAGGCGGGACGGCGCACGCCTTCGAGGTCGATTTGACCGACGAAGCCGCCGCTCACTCGCTGATCGAGGACGCCGCGGATGCGATGGGCGGCCTCGACACCTTGATCAACAACGCCGGCGTGATGCTGTTGGGGCCGATCGAGGGTGCGGACACCGATGAATGGCGGCAGATGGTCGACGTCAACGTGCTCGGGCTTCTCTATTGCACGCAGAGGGCGCTGCCGTTGATCCGCGAGTCCGGGGGAGGAAACATCGTCAACGTCTCTTCGGTCGCGGGCCGCGTGGCGGCGCTCGGGTCAGGCGTCTACAACTTCACCAAATTCGGTGTCGTCGGCTTCACCGAGTCGCTGCGCCAGGAGGCGATGCATTCGGGCATCCGCGTCACCGTCGTCGAGCCGGGCTTCGTCGAGACCGAGCTGCAGGGACACAACAAGAACCCCGTCGTCGTCGATGCGATCGAGAAGATGCGCGAGCAGACCGGTGAGGTGCTGAGCGCCGACGACATCGCCGCGGCGATCCTCTATGTGGTCAGCCAGCCGCCGCGGGTCAACGTCGGCGAGATCCTGGTCAGGCCGACCGGCCAGCAGCGCTAGGGCGGCGGCGGACCCTTCAATACGCTGGACAGATGGACAGGCCCAGCCTCGGAGTCCGTTACCGCTATGGCCTGCGCAAGGCGGTCGGAACCAGCGCCGGTCCGTATGGCTATACGTTGACGATCTGGACTTCGGGGGCGGTGCTGATCCACGCCCGTGGCATCCCGACCACCGGGGAAGCGCTCCTGTTCATGCTCGGGAACGTGGCCGCCTTCGCGGCCGTCGGCGCGCTCGCGTTTCGCCCTACCTCCGTCTCGCACGCGGCCGGCTCCAGCCACCCCGTGCTCTGGGGCAGCTTTCACTTCGTGCCCGTGACGCTCTCGATCGGAGCCGCTTCGCTGGTTGCCCACCTCGTCGAGCACGGCGCCGCTTGGCCGATCGCCGGGGTCGCCGCCACGGCGATCTACTTGTCCTTCGTGGCGGCGCAGATCACCTTCTTCGAGCAGCAGGTGTTCGAAGATCTCGAGCACGAGGTGGAGGGTGAGGTGGAAGCGGTTCGCGATGAGGCCAAGCGCGTCTGAGGGCGAAGCCTAAGAACCACGATCGAAGTTGCCGATGAGCCTAAGGTGGGCGACTTCTCAAATCGAGTCGGCGGGCCCGACTGGTGGAAGACAGCAGGGTCTATCAGGAGGCTCGGGTTGCTCCTGGTCGGCTCCCTTGCCCTCAGCCTTTGCCTGCCGCCAGGGCAAGCGCCTATGTCTACTGGAGTCACCCCGGGGGCACCGGCGGCGAGATCGGACGCGCCAACAACTTGACCGGAGGCGGCGTCGATCAGAGCTTCATCACCAATGTCGGCGTTGGTGGGCTTGCGGTCGACGCCAGCCACATCTACTGGACCAACAGCAGCTCCGACGAGATCGGACGCGCCAACCTCGAGGGCACTGACGTCGACCCTGACTTCATCAGCGCCACCAGCCCGAGCTCTGTGGCCGTCGACGATCAGTTCATCTACTGGACCAACACTAGCTCCGACACGATCGCCCGCGCCGACCTCGACGGCGGCAACGTCAATCAGAGCTTGATCAGCGGCGCCAACAGCCCCAACGGGCTGGCCGTTGACGAGCAGCATGTCTTCTGGACCAACTTCAGCTTCAGTAGCGGTAGCTTGGGCCGCGCCAACGTCGACGGTAGCAACGTCAACCAGAATTTCATTGCCACGACCGTGCCTTTGGGCCTAGCAGCAGATGACGGCGGTCTGGGAACGGCGAGCCGAGCGCCTCAAGCCTTGACTTCGGCTCCCAGACGCTCGGCACCTCCAGCTCTCCAAGCACGCTGACGGTGACCAACACCGGCCTGGGCCCGCTTCAGCTCGGCCAGCTACAGGTGGCTGGTACCGCGGCAGGCGATTTTGCGATCGCGACTGACGGCTGTTCTGACCAAACTCTCGGGATCGGCGCCTTTTGCGTGCTAGGTGTCGCCTTTGGGCCAAGCGGCTTCGGGGCTCGCTCCGCGACTCTGACCCTCGCAAGCGACGACTCCTCGAGTCCGTTGCAGATCGCGCTTTCCGGCACCGGCAGCGAGCCGGTTCCGCCGCCGCAGCCCGCAGCCCGCGGAGCCAAAGTGAGCTGCCAAGTGAAAAGGCACCACAAGAACAAAGTGAGCTGCAAGGTGAAGCTCGTTGCGGCGCAAAGGGCGAAGCTTCGCTGGCGGCTTACCCGCGGCCATCGAGTCGTTGCCCGCGGGAAGGTCTTCGCTCGACGCGGGCGGGCGAGGCTGCGGATCCGCAAGCATCTGGCGCCAGGGCGCTATGTACTGACGATCGCTGGTCGCGAGCGCAAGACCGTGGTTCGGATCGGCTAGCAGCGACAGACGCGCGTACGTGATAGCGTACGACCCGAATGGCGGCAGCCACTATCAAGGCGATGCCCGATGCCGGTGAGAAGCTCGCCGCAGTCGGCGCCCGGGTGCGCTCCCTGCGCGAGGCGATGGGGATGTCGCTGCGCGACCTTGCCCAGCGCAGCGGCGTCAGCGCCCCGATGCTCTCCCAGGTCGAGCGCGGCGAGACCAGCCCGACTCTTGCGATCGCGGCGAAGATCGCTGGCGGTCTCGAGCTGACCCTCTCGCAGCTGCTGCGCCTCGACGAGGGCTCACACGCGGTGATCACCCGCGACGGGCGCCGGCGCAGCTACGAGCATCGTGGCCACCGCTACGAGGAGCTGACCCCGCCCCTGCCCGGCCTGCGCGCCGACGTCTCGCTGCACGAGCTCGACCCCGCCAACGGCACCGGCCGGCCGGACGACCCGCCGATCCACGAGCCGGGAAGCCGTGAGACCGCGGTCGTCCTCGAGGGCGAGCTGACCCTGATCCTCGACGGCGTCCGCCACGATCTCGGCGGCGGCGACAGCGTCACCTTCGACGCCGACCTCCCGCACCACTTCGTAAACGAAGGCGGCTCGGCGACCCGCTTCCTGGCCGTCGTTGCCGCCGGCCTGCGGCGGTCCTGATGGCGAAGTCGCTGTTCGAGAAGATCTGGGAGGCGCACGAGGTCGCCGACGGGCTGATCTACATCGACCTGCATCTCGTCCACGAGGTCACCTCCCCGCAGGCCTTCGAGGGCCTGCGGCTTGAAGGTCGCGCTGTGCGTCGCCCCGACAAGACGGTCGCCACCGCCGATCACAACGTGCCCACCGACGGCACCGCGACGGCGCGGCTGATCGCCGACGAGCTCTCGCGCAAGCAGGTCGAGGTGCTGGAGCAAAACTGCGAGCAGTTCGGGATCCCGGTCTACTCGCTGGGCTCCGACCGACAGGGGATCGTGCACGTGATCGGCCCCGAGCTCGGTGTCACCCAACCCGGCCTGACGATCGTCTGCGGCGACAGCCACACCTCCACGCACGGCGCCTTCGGCGCGCTCGCCTTCGGGATCGGCACCTCGGAGGTCGAGCACGTGCTGGCGACCCAATGCCTGGTCCAGAGGCGCCCGAAGACGATGCGGATCTCCTACTCCAACGAGCTCGGAGCCGGGGTGACCCCGAAGGACCTGATCCTGGCCACGATCGGCCTCCTCGGCACCGGTGGGATGGTCGGCCACGCGGTCGAGTACGCAGGACCCGCTATCGGGGCGCTCTCGATGGAGGGGCGGATGACGATCTGCAACATGACGATCGAAGGTGGCGGCCGAGCGGGAATGATCGCCCCCGACGAGACCACCTTCGAATGGGTGCGCGGTCGACCCGGAGCACCGGAGGACTTCGACGCCGCCCTGGAGCGCTGGCGCTCGCTGCCGAGCGACGATGGCGCCTCGTTCGACACCGAGATCGAGATCGACGCCGCAGACCTCGCCCCGATGGTGACCTGGGGGACGACACCGGGGATGGTCGTCGAGGTGACCGGCTCGGTGCCCGATCCGGCCAAGCTTGAGGGACCGGTCAACCGTGAGAGCGCCGAGCGGGCGCTTCGCTACATGGCGCTTGAGCCGGGCACCCCGATCAGCGAGATGCCCCTCGACCGCGTCTTCATCGGCTCCTGCACCAACTCGAGGATCGGCGACCTGCGCGAAGCAGCGACGATGGTCGAGGGCCGCAAGGTGGCCGGCACGCTGCGCGCGATGGTCGTCCCCGGCTCCAACCAGGTCAAGGTCCAGGCCGAGGAGGAGGGGCTCGACGAGGTCTTTCGCGCCGCCGGCTTCGAGTGGCGCAGCGCCGGCTGCTCGATGTGCCTGGGAATGAACCCCGACATCCTCGCCGAGGGCGAGCGCTGCGCGTCGACCTCGAACCGAAACTTCGAAGGCCGTCAGGGCAAGGGCGGGCGGACGCACCTTGTGAGCCCGAAGATGGCCGCCGCGGCGGCGATCGAGGGCCACTTCGTGGACATCCGCGACTGGAGCTGACCATGGACGCGCTGGACGTGATCGAAGGCAAGGTGTCGGTCCTCGACCGAGCCGACGTCGACACCGACCAGATCATCCCGAAGCAGTTCCTGAAGCGGATCGAGCGCAGCGGCTATGGCGAGTTCCTCTTCTACGACTGGATCCGCGACGGCGAGATCGAGCTGGAGCCGAACCCGATCCTGGTCGCGGGGCGCAACTTCGGCTGTGGCTCCTCGCGCGAGCACGCCGCCTGGGCACTGCAGGACTTCGGCTTCGAGGCGGTTGTCGCGTCGTCCTTCGGGGACATCTTCTACGCCAACAGCCTGAAGGTCGGCCTGTTGCCGGTGATCCTCGCCGAGGAGCACTGCCGGGGAATCGCCGATTCCGGCGAGGCGCGCATCGACGTCGACGATCAGACCGTCGACTACGCCGGTGGCGTCGAGAAGTTCGAGATCGACGAAGAGGTCAAGCACCGGCTCCTGCACGGTCTCGACGACATCGGGATGACGCTGCGAAACGCGGCCGCGATCGACGAGTTCGAATCAACGGGCAAGGCCGACGCCGGGCCGGTGACGACAGCACTGTGAGTGTCGAGCGGGCTCGCTCCATGAACGCCGGCCCGCGTGAATGGGACGCGGAGGTATACGACCGCGTCTCCGATCCGCAGCTCGAGTGGGCGCAGGAGGTTCTCGCCCGCCTGGAGCTGGACGGCGATGAAACCGTGCTCGACGCCGGCTGCGGCTCGGGGCGAGTCACCTCGTTGCTCCTCGACCGCCTTCCCGAGGGCAAGGTCATCGCAGTGGACGGCTCCGCCTCGATGGTCGCGATGGCGCGCGAGGCGATCGGCGATCGGGCCGACGTCCGCGAGGCTGACCTTGCGCAGCTCGAGATGCAAGAGGAGGTTGAGCTGGTCTATTCCAACGCGGTCTTTCACTGGATCCCCGACCACCGCAACCTCTTCACTCGTCTCCGAGACGCGCTGCGCCCGCAGGGCCGGATCGTCGCCCAGTGCGGGGGCTACGGAAACGTCGCCTCGCTGACTCAGGTGATCATCGAGGTCGCCGCCCAGCCTCGCTTCGCCGAGCGCTTCACCGAGATGGAGGGGATCTGGAACTTTGCCACCGCCGAGGAAACCGAGGATGTGCTGCGCGAGGTTGGCTTCGAGGACGTGCGCTGCTGGCTTCAGCCCAAGAACGTGCAGCCGGCGGACCCGCTTGCCTTCCTTGCCACCGTCACCCTCGGCCCGCACCTGCAGGCGCTGCCGGAGGAGCTGCGCGATCCGTTCACGCAAGAGGTCGCGGAGGGGATGGGGGATCCGGTGGTGCTCGACTACGTGCGCCTCAACATCGAGGCCCGCAAGCCGTGAGCGGGCTGAAGCGGGTTGTCATGCTTCCCGGCGACGGGATCGGCACCGAGATCGTCGCCGCGGCGCGGCGGCTGCTGGAGCAGATCGGCGGCTTCGCCCTCGACGAGCAGCTGGTCGGCGGCGCCTCGATAGACGCCCATGGCACGGCCCTGACTGACGAGGTCCTCGACGCCTGCCGCGCCTCCGACGCAGTGCTCCTCGGCGCCGTCGGGGGGCCGAAGTGGGACACGACCGACCCCGACGCGCCGCGCCCCGAGCAGGGGCTGCTCGGCCTGCGCCAAGGGCTCGGCCTCTACGCGAACCTGCGCCCGGTTCGGCCCAGCCCGGCGCTGGTCTCGGCAAGCCCGCTGCGCGAGGCGCGGATCGCGGGCACCGACCTGCTCGTCGTCCGTGAGCTGACCGGGGGCATCTACTTTGGCGACAGCGGCCGCGACGGCGACAGCGCCCACGACGACTGCCTCTACACGGTGGCCGAGATCGAGCGCATCGCCACCACCGCCTTCGCGGCGGCGCGCCAGCGCCGCGACGATTCGGGCGCCGCTCAGGTCACCTCGGTCGACAAGGCCAACGTGCTGGAGACGTCGCGGCTCTGGCGCGAGACGATGACCAGGATGGGGAAGGGCTACGACGACGTCGAGCTCGAGCACATGCTGGTCGACAACGCCGCGATGCAGCTCGTCTCCCGCCCCGCCGACTTCGATGTGATCGTGACCGAGAATCTCTTCGGCGACATCCTCAGCGACGAGGCGGCGATGCTGACCGGGTCGCTGGGGATGCTGCCCTCGGCCAGCCTCGGCGACGGTGGCCCGGGCCTCTTCGAGCCCGTGCACGGCTCGGCGCCCGACATCGCCGGCGAGGGGATCGCCAACCCGCTCGCGACCTTTCTCTCCGTGGCCCTGATGCTGCGCTACGGCTTCGAGATGGACGAGCAGGCGTCGGCTGTCGAGGAGGCCGTCGACGCGGTCCTCGAGCGCGGCCTGCGCACTCCGGACCTTGCGATGGTCGACTCCGAGGTGCCCCCGATGGCCGACCTCCCCGCCGAGGTCGAGGTGGGGACCGAGGAGATGACCGAGGCGGTGCTCGCCGAGCTCGCAGCCTGACCCGAGCCGCTGGGCGAGCTCTCCTGAGTGCGGAACGCGCGTCTTCACTGCGCAGTTTGGGCGCCTATCGCCGCCCAAACCGCTCAGCGAAGCGGTTTACGGGCCGGAACCTCGGGACCGGCTTCTGACTCGATCGGCTTCTAGGGCGGGCCGGTCCTCTACGGCGCGGTGACCGCCCAGAAGCCGGTGGCGACGAAATCGCCAGCGGCCAGGGAAGTCGCCTTGAGCCCAAACCCGAGCCGGTTGACGTTCTCGATCGCGACCGGGTTGACGGCTGCGAGGTTGGTCTTGCCGGTTATGTAGATGCAGAGTTGACCCGCCGCGGCAAGCGGGGTCTGGTTGTTGCCGCCGCTGAGCCCGCCGCAGCCGGCGGTGAACGGATCGCCGGCCACGACGTCGATCACGTTCGCAGCTGGCGCCGCGGGCTGGTTGGTGAGCGGGAACTGGAAGTTGTAGCCGTCGTGGGCCGCTGCCCCGGCCAGTGTGGAGTCGCCGCCGAGGTTGAAGCTGCCGCGCAACTCCTGGCCCGACCGCAGCGTCGCCGAGCAACGGCAGCGAATCCTCGTCGATCTTCGCCCTGGTGACGGCGCCGTTTGCCAGCTTCTTGGTGATCACGGCGCTGTTGGAGATCTTGCCGCTGCCGACGGCTCCGTTGGCGAGATCCGACCGCCCGACCGCGCCGCGCCTGATCTTCGACGCGTTGACCGCGTTGCGATGGATCTTCTTGGAGCGCACGGCGCCGTTCTTGAGCTGCCTCGGCCCGACGCTCTTCTTGGGAAGCGCCGCGACGGCGAAGCCGACGCCGGTGACGACCATGAAGACGGCGATCGTCGCCATCACGTTTGCGTATGTGAGCCTGGATCGGAGCCGCGTCAGCACGAATGAACCTCCCGGGGTTGCCGTTTCGTCCCTTAACCCGAGTCGGCAAACTTAGTCGCGCTCGCGGTCGCCTCCATCGGGCATACTTCCTCGAGGATGGAGAAGGCCGAGCAAATCTGGCTGAATGGTGAGTTCGTCGCCTGGGACGAGGCCAAGGTCCACGTGCTCAGTCACGGACTTCACTACGGAAGCGGGGTCTTCGAGGGGATTCGCTGCTACGAGACCGAGCGCGGGCCGGCGATCTTTCGCCATAAGGACCACCTCGAGCGGCTCGCCAGGTCGGCGGAGATGTACTACCTCGACCTGCCCTTCTCCGGCGAGCAGATCCGCGCGGCGACCCATGAGCTGATCAACCGCAACGGGTTGCGCTCCTGCTACATCCGCCCCCTGGCGCTGCGGGGCTATGGCGAGATGGGCCTCTACGCTCCCGACAATCCGGTTGACGTGATGGTCGCTGTCTGGCCCTGGGGAGCCTACCTCGGCGAGGATGGGAAGCGGAACGGGGTCCGGGCCAGGGTCTCCTCCTGGCGTCGCATCTCTCCCGACAGCCTGAATCCCCATGCCAAGGCCTCGGGGCAGTACCTGAACTCGATCCTCGCCAAGACCGAGTCGGCCAAGGCCGGCTATGAAGAGGCGATCCTGCTCGACCAGCGCGGCAACGTCTGCGAGGGCTCCGGCGAGAACGTCTTCGTTGTCCGCGACGGCACCCTGGTCACCCCGCCGCATACCGCCTCGATCCTCGACGGGATCAGCCGCAAGTCGATCATCCAGATCGCCGGCGACCTCGGCTACCAGGTCGTCGAGCGCGATATCGCGCGCGCCGAGCTTTACATCGCCGAGGAGATCTTCCTCACCGGGACCGCCGCCGAGCTCGTGCCGGTGCGCGAGATCGACGATCACGACCTCGGGAGGCCGGGCGAGATCACACGTCATCTGCAGGCGAAATACGAGGATGCCCTCTTCGGGCGCGCCGAGGAGTACCTCGAGTGGCTCGACATCGTCGAGCAGGCGGCGCCGGTCGAGAAGGGGAGTAGAGTCAGCGGCTGATGCAGCGTCGATTCGAGGCAAGCGGGCGAATTACCACTGCCGCTGCCGCCTAGCGGCCAGCGGCAGCGCGCTTGCGCCCGCAGGCCAATTTGGCCAGCGCCCGAACCCTCGACTCAGGAAGGCATCAGATGGATCAGTGCAAGCTTTACGACACAACCCTGCGGGACGGCATGGGGGGACAGGGAATGTCGCTGTCGGCGCGCGAGAAGCTGCGCGTCGTGCGGGCCCTCGACGAGCTCGGGGTGCAGTTCGTCGAGGCCGGATTCCCCAGCTCCAACCCCAAGGAGGCGGAGCTGTTCGAGCTGCTCGCCGAACAGGAGCGGCGCAGCGCGACCGTCTGCGCATTCGGGATGACCCGTCGCCGCGACGTCGCTGTCGAGGACGATGAGGCCCTCGCGGCGCTGGTCGCGAGCTTCACCCCGGCGGTGACCCTGGTCGGCAAGACCTGGGCACTTCACCTCGAGAAGGTCACCAAGGTCTCCCGGGAGGAGAACCTGGCGATGATCTCCGACTCGGTCGCCTTCTGCCGGGCCGAGGGCAAGCGGGTGATCTACGACGCCGAGCACTTCTTCGACGCCTGGCGGGAGGACTCCGGCTACGCGGTCGAGTGCCTGCGCGCCGCCGCCGAGAGCGGGGCCGAGAACGTCACGCTCTGCGACACCAACGGCTCCAGCCTTCCGCGGCATGTGTCGGAGGCGACTCGGGCCGTGGTCGGGGAGCTGGGCGAGGCGGTCGAGATCGGGATCCACACCCACAACGACGCCGACTGCGGCGTCGCCAACTCGCTTGCGGCGGTCGCCGAGGGCGCCCGCCTGGTCCAGGGCACCGTGAATGGCTACGGGGAGCGCTGCGGCAACGCCAATCTGGTTTCGATCCTGCCCGCCCTGCAGCTGAAGATGGGCTTCGACGTGGTCGCGGCCGAGCAGCTCTCGCGGCTCACCGAGACCGCCCATTTCGTCGACGAGCTCTGCAATGCGGTGCCGGACCCCAACCAGCCCTACGTGGGCCGCAACGCCTTCGCCCACAAGGCCGGGATGCACGTCGCCGGGGTCAGCGCCGACGTGCGCACCTTCGAGCACACCGACCCCGAGCTTGTCGGGAACCGGCGCGACGTGCTGGTCTCCGAGCTCTCCGGCAAGGGCACGGTGCGCAGCCGCGCCGAGGCCGCCGGGATCGAGGTCGACGATGACGCTGCGCAGCGCACGCTCGAGCGCCTCAAGGAGCGCGAGCACCGCGGCTATCAGTACGAGGCCGCCGACGCCTCGTTCGAGCTCCTGCTGCGTCGCGAGGCCGGCGACTACGAGCCGCTATTTCAACTCGAGAGCTTCAGGGTGCTGACCGAGAAGCGCGAGGATGGACGGGTGCAGACCGAGGCGACGATCAAGGTCTGGGTCGACGGCGAGCGCTACGTTCGCGTCGCGGAGGGCAACGGCCCCGTCAACGCGCTCGACCGCGCCTTGCGCGGGGCGATCTCCGACCGACATCCGCACCTTGCCGACATCGAGCTGACCAACTACAAAGTTCGCATTCTCGACGAGGACCATGGCACCGGTGCGGTGACGCGGGTGCTGCTCGACTCCTCCGACGGAGAGCGGGAGTGGGGCTCGATCGGGGTCTCGGAGAACATCATCGAGGCCTCCTGGGAGGCCCTGGTCGAGTCGCTGGAGTACGCGTTTCAGCCCCGCCGAGAGGCCGGCAAGTTCGCGGGCGACGAGGCGCAGGCGGTCGGCGGGCAGTCGCCCGAAGGCGGGGCGACCGGGACGTAGTCGCGGTCGCGGATGATCCTCGCCGGTGTCTAGGCTGCGGGCCGTGAGCACGCAAGGTGGCGAGACGATCCCGCTCTCAGGGCCGGAGCTGCGTGGGCGCGAGGAGGCTCTGCTGCTGGAGGCCCTGCGTTCCGGGCGCCTCTCGCTCGGCCCGATGCTGGAGCGCTTCGAGCGCCAGTTCGCGCTCTGGCTCGGCGTCGACGATGCGGTCGGGGTCTCGAGCGGCACCGCGGCTCTGCACCTCGGCGTGCGGGGGCTCGGCTGGCGGGACGGCGACGAGGTGCTGACCAGCCCGTTCAGCTTCGTCGCCTCAGCCAACTGCCTGCTCTACGAGGGCGCGCGTCCAATCTTTTGCGACGTCGACCCGCTGACCCTCAACCTCGACCCGGCTGCCGCGGCGGACGCGGTCGGGCCCGGCACGGTGGGGATCCTGCCCGTCCACATCCTCGGCTGGCCGGCGGCGATGCCCGAGCTTGAGAAGCTGGCCGAGGCGAAGGGCCTCGGCATCCTCGAGGACGCCTGCGAGGCGATCGGCGCCATCGACTCGGAGGGCAAGCGGGTCGGGACGCGCGGCAACGCCGCGACCTTCGCCTTCTATCCGAACAAGCAGATGACAACCGGCGAGGGCGGGATGCTGATTCCGCCCGGGTCGTCCGAGGCGAGCCGCTATCGAAGCGAGCGCAACCAGGGGCGCGCCGAGGACATGGCGGTGCTCGCGCACGAGCGGCTCGGCTTCAATTACAGGCTGCCGGAGCTTGCCTGCGCGCTTGGGATCGGCCAGATCGAGCGCATCGAGGCGCTGCTCGAGATGCGCGTCAACGTCGCGGCCGCGTACGAGGAGAGGCTCGCTCTGCTCGTCGCCGATCTCGGTGGCGGCGAGGACGGCTTCCTTGTCCCGCGCTCCGAGCATGGGGAGGAGCGGCGCAGCTGGTTCGTCTACGTCGTGAAGCTGCCCGAAACCGCCGACCGCGACGCCGTGATCGGCGCGCTAGCCGAGCGGGGCATTCCCTCAAAGGCGTATCTGCCATGCCTGCACCTTTTCCCGCACCTGCGCGAGCTCGGCTACAGGGAGGGCCAGTTCCCGGTTGCCGAGCGCGCCGGGGCCCGGTCGCTCGGGCTGCCCTTCTTCAGCTCGATGCGCGAGACGCAGGTCGATCGGGTCTGCGAGGCGCTCAGCTCTGCCTTACAGGGATAATCCCCTGCTCATGGCCCGCTTTCGCAAGGATCCCGACCCGCGCTTCTGGCGCCTCAACCGCTCGATCGAGTTCGACTGGCGTCTCGCCCCGTACGACGTCGACCAGTCGCGCGCCCACGTCCGCGCGCTGCATGACGTCGGGGTGCTGAGCGAGGACGAGAGCGCCGAGCTGGATCGCGGGCTGGAAGCGCTAAGCGGCGAGCTCGAGCGGGGGGACTTCCGCTTCCGGGATTCCGACGAGGACATCCACATGGCGATCGAGCGGCGCCTCGGGGAGATCGTCGGCGACCTCGCCGGCAAGCTTCACACCGGCCGCTCCCGCAACGATCAGGTTGCCACCGACGTGGCGATGGTGGTGCAGTCGCATTCGCTGCGCGCGATCGAGCTGCTGCGCGAGCTGATGCTGCGCCTGCTCGACCTCGCCGAGAGCCACCGGGACTGGCCGATGCCCGGCTACACCCATCTGCAACGGGCCCAGCCCGTCTACGTCGGGCATCACCTGCTCGCCTACTTCTGGATGTTCGAGCGCGACGCGGGCCGCTTCGAAACGGCCCTGGCGAGCGCCGGGGTGATGCCGCTCGGCGCCGGGGCGCTGGCCGGCGTCAACTGGAAGCTCGATCGCCGCGCCGTCGCCGACGAGCTCGGCTTCGAGCGGGTCGCCCCCAACTCGATCGACGCCGTCTCCAATCGCGACTTCGTGCTCGACTACCTGGCCGCGGCGGCAACCTGCGCGGTGCACCTCTCCCGACTTGGCGCCGAGCTCGTGCTCTGGTCAAGCAGCGAGTTCGGGTTCTGCGAGCTCGACGAGTCGTTCTCCTCGGGCTCCAGCATCATGCCCCAGAAGAAGAACCCCGACTCGGCGGAGCTGCTGCGCGCCAAGTCTCCGCGGGTGGTCGCCGACTTCGGGACGCTCGCGGGGACGCTGCACGGCCTCCCGCTCACCTACGGCAAGGACCTTCAGGAGGACAAGGAGCCGCTTTTCGACGCGATCGACACCATCGAGCTCTGCCTCGAGGTCGCCGAGGGAATGCTGGGCGGGATCCGTTTCGATCGCGAGCGGCTGCACGAGGCTTCTGCGGACGAGATGCTGGCCGCGACAGAGGTGGCAGACCTGTTGGTGCGTCGAGGGGTGCCGTTTCGTGAGGCGCACGGGATCGTCGGTGAGCTTGTCCGCGAGGCGCTGGAGCAGCAGAAGTCCCTCTCGCAGCTCGACTCCGAGACGCTCCGGCGCTTCTCCGAGCATCTCGACGACGAGTACTACGAGGTGCTCAAGGAGAGCAGCTGGCTGGAGTCGAAGGGGGTCGAGGGCGGCACCGGATCGGGCGCGCTGGGGGACCAGATCTCGACTGCCCGCAAGTCCCTAGGGGCGGTCGAGGCGATCCTCAGCCAGAAGCGCACCTAAGCTTCTCGCGTGGGCGACCCGCTCAGAGCCGCGTTCTTCGGGCGCTCCGTGCACGACGTCGCCAGGGAGCTGATCGGGTGCACTCTGCTCTATGCCGGCTGCGGGGGAGTGATCGTCGAGGTTGAGAGCTATGAGCGCGACGATCCCGCCTGTCATGCCTTTGTCGGCCGCACCCCGCGCACCGAGGTTCTCTTCGGTCCTCCCGGACGCGCCTACGTATATCTCTCCTACGGGATCCACAGCCTCCTCAACGCGGTCGCGGAGCCGGAAGGCGAGGCGGCGGCGGTCCTGATCCGGGCGATCGAGCCGACCGTGGGGATCGAGGAGATGCGCCGACGGCGCGGGCGCGAGCCGATCGAGGACCTTTGCTCAGGGCCCGGGAAGCTCACCGAGGCGCTCGGCGTCGGTCTCGCCGACAACGGCGCCAGCCTCAGCGCCCCGCCCTTTGCGGTGCTGGCGCCGGAGCCGGAATGGAGCGGGGTGGAGGTGGTCGCCGGCGCCCGGATCGGGATCAGCAAGGCGGTCGATAACCCGTGGCGATTCTGCGCCGCCGGCAGCCGCTTCGTCTCCCGACCTTGGCCGCTGTCGCGGGCGGCCTGAGCGCTGCACGAAACGGCCCGATCGAGCGAGGCAGCCGAGGCGCTAGCCGGGCGAGACGCCGCCGCCGGTCGAGGCGCCCCCACCGCTCGGCGCCGGCGTCGGGCCAGGCGCCGCCTGCTGCGGGGCCTGGCCGGTAGGGCCACCGCCTCCACCACCTCCACCACCACCGCCGCCACCGTTGCCCCCGCCTCCCGAGGGGGCACCGCCGCCTCCGCTGGGTGCGGGCGCGGTGTAGGCCGGGGAGGGGGAGGGTGTTGCGGGCAGGTCACTCGAGCTCGAGCCCTTTCCCTTGTCGCCCTTGGCGGCGGCGTGCTCGGCCCGGATGTTCTCCCAGTCGCTCATCACGTCGTGCCAGATCAGGGCCGGAATCGTGCCCCCGTCGACCGGAGCGCCGCCGTACTCGGTCTCCATCGGGATCACCGAGTCCGCGTGGCCGACCCAGACGCAGGTCGTCGTGTCCTTGGTGGCGCCGCAGAACCAGGCGTCACCGTTGTTGTCAGTCGTCCCGGTCTTGCCCCACTCGAAATCGGAGACCCCGGCCGCGTTTTTCCCGGTGCCGCCGCTGATCACGTTGGCGAGCATGCTCTTCGCGGTGTCGGCCACGGATTGCGGCATCACCCGCGTCTTGACCGAGTCGTTCTCGTCGAGCGTGTGCCCGTCCTGGTCGGTGATCCGGGTGAAGGCGATCGGGTCGCGGCCGGGGTCCGGCGCCAGGGTGCCGCTCACCCGCCGGCCACCTTCGGCGAGAGTCTCGTAGGCGTGCGCCATCTCCAGCGTGTTGACTCCCTCCTTGAGCCCGCCCAGAATCATGGCGGGGTTCAGCGATAGCGGTGAGGTGATGCCCATTTGATGGGCGGTCTGGGCGATGTAACGGGTGCTCTTCTTCGGTCGATTCTTGAGATTGACGCCGAGCTCAGCGTAGATGGAGTTGTCCGAGTACTCAGTCGCACACACGAGGTCGCACGAACCCAGATAGCTGTCGTCGTAGTTCTTCACCTTGAATACCTGCCTGTTGTGGCGACCGAAATGGAATTCCTTCGGCGCTGACGGATAGACCTCGTAGGGCGAGTGCCCGAGCTTCAACGCGGAGACCAGCGTGAACGGCTTGAACGAGGAGCCCGGCTGGCGGGCGCCGTAGGCGGCGATGTTGAAGGGCTGATTCTCGTAGCCGGCGCCGCCGACCATCGCCTTCACCGCCCCAGTCTCGTTGTCGAGCACGACCACCGAGGAGGTGATTCCGAGTCCGGCGGTGCGGTTGTAGACAGTGGCTTCGGCAGCCTTTTGCAGCGAGAGGTCGAGCGTGCTTTTCACCTTCAGCCCGCCGAAGAATGCCCTCCCCGGTCCGTACTTGTCGAGTAACTGCTGGCGTAGCCAGCTGGTGAAGTACGGGGCCTTGGAGTCCAGCTGCGGCGGCTCTATGTTGGAGGCGGAGGGGACGGCGACCGGCAGCGATTGCCTCAGCTGCTCGTCGGTTATGTATCCCTGGTCGGCCATCTTCTGCAGCACCTGGTCGCGACGCTGCTTGGCGGCCAGGGGGTGCAGCTTCGGGTCGTAGGCGGAAGGCGAGGCGATGATCCCGGCGAGCATCGCCGCCTCCTGGGGCAGCAGCACCAAGGCGCAGGGCTCCGAGCGGGTGCCGCAGCCGGGGTGGTTCCAACCGAAGTACGTGCGCGCGGCGGCCTCGATGCCGTATGCCCCTTCGCCGAAGTAGATCGTGTTCAGGTACTCGGTGAGGATCTTGTCCTTGCTCCAGTGCTGCTCAAGGCGGTAGGCGAGCGCCGCTTCGCGGAACTTCTCGAACACCGTTCGGCTGCTCTGCGCTTCCAGAGCGTTCTTCACGAATTGCTGGGTGATCGTCGAGCCACCCTGTTGGGCGCTGCGCGAGAGGACGTCCTGGACCAATGCGCGGGCGATGCCCCTGTAGTCGACCCCGCTGTGCTGGTAGAAGCGACTGTCCTCGATCGCGACGGTCGCGTTCTTCACGTACTGTGAGATCTCCCCCGACTCGAGCAGGATCTTGTTCTGATTGCTGCTCAGGGTCCCGATCGGGGCGCCGGTGTCATCGAAGACGACCGTGTTGCGGGCGGCGCGGAACTGGGCGAAGTCGTAGATCGCAGGCAAGTCGGTGGAAACCGCCGCCATCATCCCGAACACGGTCGAGACCAGAGCGAGGACGGCGAGGCCGGCGACGACGAAGAGCATGCGCAGCTTCTTCAGCTGCGGGCGGCCTCTGCGGGGTGGGAGCTGGGGTGGCGCCGGCGGCGGCTCGAGATTCGCGGGCGGCTTTCCGTTGCCCCCCTGATCGCCGTCGCCTACCTCGTCTCCGTTGCTTCGCGGACTGGCTGGGAACTCGCGCTCGACCCGGGCCATGCGCGAATCGCGCGGCTGTTCGGCCGTGACCGTGCTGTCGGCTTCGGCCGTGACCGTGCTGTCCGGGGACCTCGGGTCGCTGGCCGGGTCAGCCGGGGGCGTCGGTTCCCCGCTGCCATCGTCGCCTTTGCGGCGCTCGGATCGCGACTCTGTGCCTCGTTCCATCAGCTAGCTGACGCCTGATCAGGAGCCTGGGACGTCGTCAGGAAAGTCGCTCCACCGATATCGCGACGCCGCCGCACCCGCGCAGCGCGATTACGAAGCCGCCAAGCCGGTCGGGCAGTCTAGCATTGGCCCCATGGCGGACCCGAGAGAGGAGGCGGAGCGTCTGGCGGCCAATGCGGTCGACGTCTTGCCCGCTGGGGCGCTCGCCAAACAGCTCCAGGAAGGCCGCCCTCTGCGGGTCAAGCTCGGCATCGACCCGACCATGCGCCGACATCCACCTGGGGCACACGGTGGTGCTCACCAAGCTGCGCGAGTTTCAAGATGCGGGCCACGTCGTCGTGCTGATCATCGGCGACTTCACCGCCCGAATCGGCGACCCGAGCGGGCGCGTCTCCCAGCGCCCGGCACTCGATGACGAGCAGATCGCCGCAAACGCGCGCACATATGAGGAGCAGGCGTTCAAGGTTCTCGATCGCGGTCGCACCGAGGTGCGATTCAACAGCGAATGGCTGAGCATGGAGCCCGAGGAGCTGTTCGGCCTCCTGTCCCGGACCACCGTGGCTCGGCTGCTCGAGCGCGACGATTTTCGAAAGCGGATGGCTGCAGACGAGCCGATCTCGGCATTGGAGCTGCTCTACCCGCTGCTTCAGGGTTATGACTCGGTGGCAGTCGACGCTGATGTTGAGCTCGGCGGCACCGATCAGAAGTTCAACCTGCTGTTCGGGCGCGACGTGCAGGAGGCGTACGGCAAGCCGCGCCAATCGATCATCACGATGCCGCTGTTGGTCGGAACCGACGGCGCACGGAAGATGAGCAAGTCGTTCGACAACTATGTCGGGATCACCGACCCTCCGGAGGAGATGTTCGGCAAGACGATGCGCATTCCCGACGAGCTGATGCGCGACTATTACCGCCTGCTGATCGGTGCCGAGATGCCGGGCACCGAGGCGGTGCGGGCCAAGCGCGAGCTGGGGCGGCGGATCGTCGAGCGCTATCACGACGCCGACGCCGCGCGGGCGGCCGAGCAGCACTTCGACCGGCTGCACCGCGACCGCCAGCCGCCCGAGCAGATCGAGGAGGTGACGATCTCGGCCAACGGCCCGGTTCATCTGCCGGCGCTGCTCGCCGAGCAGTTCGGGCTCAGCCGCAGCGAGGCGCGCCGGCTGATCGAGCAGGGCGGCGTGCGCCTCGACGGCGAAGTGGTCGACCCGGTCGGCCTCGACCTGCCGGCCGCGAGCCTCGACGGCTCCGTCGTGCAGGTTGGCAAGCGGCGCCACAAGCGCCTTCGCGTTCAGCCTTGACGGCGCTATACTGCGCGGTCGCACTTGAGACGGATCGGGATCGCTTCTCTCCGTCTTGGGCGCCGCCTCGGCGAGTCCCGTCGAGCCGAGCGCACCGCGGTCTTTGAAAACTGAGCAGCGTGCATCCCCGCCGGGCGCCAGCGCCTGCGCGGGGTGTTGAGCCCGACCCGTTTCGCCGCATTTGCGTGGGCGAAACGGGCCATCAACCCGTCATGCCGACCGTCGAGGATGTGTACGCGATGGTCGCCAGGCATGACAGCTCTTCGTTTTTGTTTCACTCTTTACGGAGAGTTTGATCCTGGCTCAGGACGAACGCTGGCGGCGTGCCTAACACATGCAAGTGGAGCGACGAACCAGGGCTTGCCCTGGGGCCAAGCCGCGAACGGGTGAGTATCACGTGGGTAACCTGCCCCGATGACCGGGACAACCCGAGGAAACTCGGGCTAATACCGGATGTGGTGCACACACATAAGTGTGTTCACCAAAGGAAGCTTCGGCCTCCGCATTGGGATGGGCCCGCGGCCCATTAGCTTGTTGGTGGGGTAAAGGCCTACCAAGGCAACGATGGGTAGCTGGTCTGAGAGGACGATCAGCCACACTGGGACTGAGACACGGCCCAGACTCCTACGGGAGGCAGCAGTGGGGAATCTTGCGCAATGCGCGAAAGCGTGACGCAGCAACGCCGCGTGAGGGAAGACGGCCTTCGGGTTGTAAACCTCTTTCAGGAGGGACGAAGGTCCGCCCGCGAACAGCGAGGCGGATTGACGGTACCTCCAGAAGAAGCCCCGGCTAACTACGTGCCAGCAGCCGCGGTAATACGTAGGGGGCAAGCGTTGTCCGGAATCATTGGGCGTAAAGCGCGCGTAGGCGGCCCGGTAAGTCCGCTGTAAAAGTCAAAGGCTCAACCTTTGAATGCCGGTGGATACTGTCGGGCTAGAGTCCGGAAGAGGCGAGTGGAATTCCTGGTGTAGCGGTGGAATGCGCAGATATCAGGAGGAACACCAATAGCGAAGGCAGCTCGCTGGGACGGTACTGACGCTAAGGCGCGAAAGCGTGGGGAGCGAACAGGATTAGATACCCTGGTAGTCCACGCCGTAAACGATGGGCACTAGGTGTGGGAGGTGTCGACTCCTCCCGTGCCGTCGCTAACGCACTAAGTGCCCCGCCTGGGGAGTACGGCCGCAAGGCTAAAACTCAAAGGAATTGACGGGGGCCCGCACAAGCAGCGGAGCATGTGGTTTAATTCGACGCAACGCGAAGAACCTTACCTGGGTTTGACATGTAGGTGACAACTGTGGAAACACAGTCTTCCTTCGGGACACTTACACAGGTGGTGCATGGCTGTCGTCAGCTCGTGTCGTGAGATGTTGGGTTAAGTCCCGCAACGAGCGCAACCCCTGTCCGATGTTGCCAGCATTCAGTTGGGGACTCATCGGAGACTGCCGGTGACAAACCGGAGGAGGGTGGGGATGACGTCAAGTCATCATGCCCCTTATGTCCAGGGCTACACACGTGCTACATTGGCGCGTACAAAGGGTTGCAATACCGCAAGGTGGAGCGAATCCCATAAAGCGCGTCTCGGTTCGGATTGGAGGCTGAAACTCGCCTCCATGAAGGCGGAGTTGCTAGTAATCGCGGATCAGCAATGCCGCGGTGAATACGTTCCCGGGCCTTGTACACACCGCCCGTCACACCACGAAAGCGAGCAACACCCGAAGCCGGTGGCCTAACCCTTACGGGAGGGAGCCGTCGAAGGTGGGGCCCGTGATTGGGGTGAAGTCGTAACAAGGTAGCCGTAGCGGAAGCTGCGGCTGGATCACCTCCTTTCTAGGGAGCAATCCCGATGTCGACCGGGCTCACCGGCCGTGTTTTTGCGGCCGCGACGCTGCTCAGTTTTGAGAGACCGCACGGCGAAAGTCCTTCGTCGGTCGCCTCGGCGGACCTTGAAAACTGCACAGAGCCAAAATGGGTAATAGCGGCCTGAGCGTTTCGGCGCGCAGGCCGTCTCACCGTCAAGATGTCAAGGGCACATGGTGGATGCCTTGGCACCAGGAGACGAAGAAGGACGTGGACGGCTGCGATAAGCCGCGGTGAGGCGCTGAACAGCCTCTGACCCGCGGATCTCCGAATAGGGAAACCCGGCGCCGGTAATGCGGCGTCATCCTGCGCTGAATACATAGGCGCTGGAAGCCAAGCTGGGGAACTGACACATCTCAGTACCCAGACGAAAGGAAATCAACCGAGACTCCCTGAGTAGTGGCGAGCGAAAGGGGATCAGCCTAAACCGGACAGGTGCAAGCGGGTACGCGTTGCCTGTCGGGGGTTGTAGGACACGTGTCCGAGCCGTACCCGGCTCGGCGGCAGTTATCAAGTCAGGTGCTAGCCGAAGCGAGTGGAACCTCGCGCCAAAGAGGGCAACCGCCCCGTAGGCGAAAGCTCACTGACCTGCCGATCGTGTTCCTGAGTAGGACCGCTGCCGTGAAACGCGGTCTGAATCCGGGGGGACCACCCTCCAAGGCTAAGTACTCCCTGGTGACCGATAGTGAACTAGTACCGTGAGGGAAAGGTGAAAAGCACCCCTGAAGGGGAGTGAAATAGTACCTGAAACCATGTGCCTACAAGTGGTCGGAGCACCTTCGGGTGTGACGGCGTGCTTTTTGCATAACGAGCCGGCGAGTTACTCGTCGATGGCAAGGTTAAGCGATGAGCGGAGCCGCAGCGAAAGCGAGTCTGAACAGGGCGATTCAGTCATCGGCGGTAGACCCGAAACTGGGCGAGCTATCCATGGGCAGGCTGAAGCGGGGGTAAGACCTCGTGGAGGGCCGAACCGACCTAGGTTGAAAACTGGGCGGATGACCTGTGGATCGGAGTGAAAGGCTAATCAAGCCCAGAGATATCTGGTTCTCTCCGAAATATATTTAGGTATAGCCTCGAGCTATTGAGTTTCGGCCGTAGAGCACTGCTTGGACTAGGGGCCCTACCAGGTTACCGACTTCAGGCAAACTCCGAAGACCGTTACTGTTAACTCGGGAGTCAGGGTGCGGGGGATAAACTTCGTACCCGAAAGGGGAACAACCCAGACCATCAGCTAAGGACCCTAAGTGCTAGCTAAGTGGGAAACGATGTCCGAATGCCGAGACAACCAAGAGGTTGGCTTAGAAGCAGCCACCCTTGAAAGAGTGCGTAACAGCTCACTGGTCAAGTGTTCGGGCGCGGATAATTCAACGGGGCTCAAGCTAGCCTCCGAAGCTATGGGTGCGTGGGCCTGCGGGCTCCACGCGCGGTAGGAGAGCGTTCCTGTGTGCGTGAAGCGGGTGCGGAAGCCCTCGTGGATGCGCAGGAAGTGAGAATGCCGGCATGAGTAACGAAAGAGGGGTGAGAATCCCCTCCACCGTTTGTCCAAGGTTTCCTGAGTAAAGTTCGTCTGCTCAGGGTTAGTCGGGACCTAAGGCGAGGCCGAAAGGCGTAGCCGATGGCCAACAGGTTGATATTCCTGTACCACGTCGTTCCGTTATGACCGATGGGGTGACGAGGAAGGGTAAGGGAACCCAGGCGATGGTTGTCCTGGGGCAAGCACGTAGCCAGTCGTCGTAGGCAAATCCGCGACGGCGCTTTGACGCGAGGTGCGATGCCAGCTGGCTTGACCGCCGGCCAGTCCCTGATCCCATGCCTCCGAGAAAAACCTCTAGGCAGGATACGCGTGCCCGTACCGATAACCGACACAGGTGGACATGTAGAACATACTGAGGTGAGCGAGATAACCCTCGTTAAGGAACTCGGCAAAATCGCCCCGTAACTTCGGGATAAGGGGCGCCCCGGTAGGGTGAACTCCATACGGAGGGAGCCCGAGGGGGCCGCAGTGAATTGGTCCAAGCGACTGTTTACCAAAAACACAGGCCTCTGCTAAGTCGCAAGACGACGTATAGGGGCTGACGCCTGCCCGGTGCCGGAAGGTTACGCTGACCTGTTAGCGGTTCGCCGCGAAGCAGTGACGCTAAGCCCCGGTAAACGGCGGCCGTAACTATCAGTTGACCGAGGTAGTTGTAAAACTCGGCTATATGCTGGAACACCCGAGAATCCGGCGCTACTCGCCACTATCGTGGCAGTGATAATGCGTCCGGTGCGGGCAATCAGCAGGAAAGGCCTGGTGACACGTGGCTCAACTCAGGAGCCGTCCCCAGGAATCCTCAGAGACTATACGCCGAGCTCTCCGCTGAGAGAGAAGGAGAGATGAGATAGTCCGCTCTCATGGGCGACCATGAGAGGTGATCAGAAATGGTCACCCGCCTCGAGAGATCGAGGTCGTAACAGTTAAGGAACGGTCCTAAGGTAAATCGTTGCCCTCTGTGGCAGTAATGTCACAGTTAGCATTCGGCTATATGCTGGAAAACCCGAGTATCCGACCGGTACTCGTCCTACCCTTCGGGGTGTGGGCAGTGAAAATCCGATCGGTGCGGAAAACCAGCAGGAAAGGCTGATCAGGACTGGCTGGATAATTGGTTTTGTAGACGGAGAAGGTTGCTTCTCTATCGGCTTCGTCCGGCAACCACACCGGGCGGGCCGACGCGGCTACAAGACCGGCTTTCAGGTGTCTCACGAGTTCGCGGTCACTCAAGGCGAGCAGAGCGTCTCCTGCCTTGAGGACATTCGGGAATTCTTCGGGGTCGGTCAAGTGCTTGTCAACAAGCGCTATGACAACCACCGAGAGCACCTGTATCGCTACGTCGTGCGCAAGCGGGACGATCTCCTGGGAACGGTTATCCCGTTCTTCAGGCGACATCCGATGCGCTCGTCCAAGCAATGCAACTTCGAGAAGTTCGCGAGTTGTGTTGAGCTCATTGCCAGTGGTCGACATCTCACCCAAGAAGGGCTAATTGAGATTGTCCAGATCGCTGAGACGATGAATCGCCGGAAATCCAGGCAAGACATGATCAGAATCCTCAGAGGCCATACGCCGAACACCCTGGACACAGGGTGATGAGATGGTCCCGTCTGCATGGCGACATGCAGGGACGGCACTTCAAAGGAAGGGTGCGGTCCGCTCAGTGACGTACTGAGTAAGGCTTCTAGCGAAATTCCTTGTCGGGTAAGTTCCGACCTGCACGAATGGCGTAACGACTTGGACGCTGTCTCAACGAGGGACTCGGTGAAATTAAAGTCTCGGTGAAGATGCCGAGTACCCACAGCTAGACGGAAAGACCCCGTGAACCTTTACTGCAACTTGATATTGGGGTTCGGGACACCTCGCTCAGGATAGGTGGGAGGCTTTGAACCGGTGGCTTCGGCTGCCGGGGAGCCAACCTTGAGATACCACCCTTGGTGTTCTGGATCTCTAACACCGCGCCGTTATCCGGGCGGTGAACAGTGTCAGGTGGGCAGTTTGACTGGGGCGGTCGCCTCCTAAAGAGTAACGGAGGCGCCCAAAGGTTCCCTCAGCACGGTTGGAAATCGTGCGAAGAGTGTAAAGGCAATAAGGGAGCTTGACTGCGAGACCGACGGGTCGAGCAGGAACGAAAGTTGGGCTTAGTGATCCGGCGGTTGCAAGTGGAAGCGCCGTCGCTCAACGGATAAAAGGTACTCCGGGGATAACAGGCTTATCGGTTCCAAGAGTCCACATCGACGAACCGGTTTGGCACCTCGATGTCGGCTCGTCGCATCCTGGGGCTGGAGTAGGTCCCAAGGGTTGGGCTGTTCGCCCATTAAAGCGGTACGCGAGCTGGGTTCAGAACGTCGTGAGACAGTTCGGTCCCTATCTGCTGTGGGCGTTGGAGAGTTGAGAGGAGTCATCCCTAGTACGAGAGGACCGGGATGAACGGGCCTCTGGTGTATCTGTTGTCCTGCCAAGGGCACTGCAGGCTAGCTACGCCCGGAACGGATAACCGCTGAAGGCATCTAAGCGGGAAGCCGTCCTCGAGATGAGCTCTCCCATCCCCTTGAGGGAGTAAGACCCCTGGTAGACCACCAGGTTGATAGGCCGACGGTGTACGCGCAGCAATGCGCTCAGCCGAGCGGTACTAATGGGTCGAGGGCTTGACGGATATTTATTGCCTTGAGGCTTTGTGCAGTTTTCAAGCTCCGCCGGGGTGCGGTCTCGCCAGATTTCCGGTGGCGAATAGCGAGGGGGAAACACCTCTTCCCATTCCGAACAGAGCAGTTAAGCCCCTCAGCGCCGATGGTACTTGGTGGGCAACCGCCTGGGAGAGTAGGTCGCCGCCGGTTCTTTTCATCTTCTGGCCCCCGCTTCGGCGGGGGCCTTTTCGTGCCGGCCCGGTAGGTTTGGCTTGGCGATTCGGGTTTGGCCGCCGCGGAGCGGGGAAGGGGGCCAAGCGTCAACCATCGAAGGGGAGGAAAGATGATCGGAGCGGCAATTCTCGGGCTGGTGGCCGGCTTTCTGGGTCGGGCGCTGATGCCGGGCAAGCAGGAGATGGGAATCATCATGACCCTGATCCTCGGCCTCGCCGGGTCACTGGTCGGCTTTCTGATCTTCACCGAGCTGTTGGGCATCGGCGACAACGATGCCTTCGATCTCGGCGGCCTGATCGGGGCCGTGATCGGGGTGCTGCTGCTGCTCTTCGTCTACGAGCGATTCATCGCCAGCCGCGGGCCGGCCCAGGTTCGCTGAGCCGGGTCAGCGAACCGCGAGCCCAGCGGAGCCCCGGGAATGCGCGGGAGGGCGGGTGGCCCGCCGCCTCCCGGCCCGGCATTCCGGGGGTTGAGGCTCCGCGACGGGCTCGAGCCCGTACTCGCCGAGGGTGGCGAAATCGATCATCAGGTCGGCTGCGTCGGCCAGCCGTCGTGCGATTTGCGTTCGTCTTCCTTGCATGGATGAGAACCTATGTTCGCAGGCGGACGGAAAGCATGGTTTGCAGGCCTTCTTGCATCCCAGGCACGGGCCACCGGGTGGGACGGGGGCCGATTCGATGATCATCGCCCACGACGCCCGAAGCTGTGCGCGGCGGGGGCGGCCGCGGCAAGCTCCTGCGGGATCGGCTCCCAGTCGCTGCGACCGCGACCGGTCTCGCGCCCGAACGGCGGCTCGATCGAGCGGACCTCGGCGAGCGGCAGGTCCGGGCGCTCGATCCGCTGCAGGCGGGCGACGACGACGTTGGTCGCCCCCTGGCGGCGCTCGAGGCGGCCGCTTGCCCGCAGGAGCGGCGCCGTACGGGCCTCGGCGCGGTGGTGCTCAAAGACCGGGGGAGGGAGGACCAGGTTGATCGTCCCCGACTCGTCCTCGAGCAGCATGAAGACGACCCCCTTGGCGGTCGCGGGTCGCTGGCGGGCGACGACCAGCCCGGCAACCTGCACGACGGCGCCGTCGCGGATCGTTTCCAGCTCGACGGCGAGCGCCACACCGTCTCCAAGCTCGTCGCGCAGCAGCCCCATCGGGTGCTCGCCCAGCGTCATCCCGGTCGAGCGGTAGTCGGCCAGAACGCGCTCCCAGCGTCCCAGCTCCGGCAGCTCGGGCGCGGCGGGCGGCTCGAGCGGCAGCGAGAGCTGGGTCCCACCCCCGAGCCGCTGTCCGCCCGGCGCGGTGCCGAGTCTCCACAGGGCGGCCCGTCGGCCGCCTGGCTCGAGCCGGTCGAGCGCCCCCGCCCAGGCCAGGCGCTCGAGCCCGTCTCGACTCGCCCCCGAGCGCGAGGCCAGATCGGCGACCCCCTCGTACGGCCCGCGTCGATTCCGCTCCTCGACAAGCGCTCGCATCTCGTCCTCGACCACGCCGTTGACGTAGCCGAGGCCGACTCGAACGACGAGCCTGGAAGCGGATGAGATCTCGGGGACGCTGCTTCCCGCGACAGGACCCGCGGGCGAGCGGTTTGCGTCGGAGATCTCGACCTGGCACAACACCTGGCTGCGGTTGACGTCCGGCGGCAGGACCCCGATCCCGCGCCGCTGCGCCTCGTGCACGAGCGCATCGGGGGGATAGAAGCCCATCGGCTGCTCGTTGAGCAGCGAGCAGAGGAACTCCGGCGCCCGATGCTCGCGCAGCCAGGCCGACTGGTAGGCGAGCAGCGCGAAGGCGGCCGAGTGGGCCTTCGGGAAGCCGAAGCCGGAGAAGCCCTCGATCTGGGCGAAGACGCGCTCCGCGACGGCGCGCTCCACGCCACGCTCGATGGCGCCGTCGATGAAGCGCTCGCGGTGGGCGAGGATCGCGGCCTCGGAGCGCTTGCGGCTCATCGCCCGGCGCAGGCCCTCCGCCTCGCCGGCGCCGAAGCCGGCCAGCGCCATCGCCACCTCGATCACCTGCTCCTGAAAGACGATCGCCCCCAGCGTCTCGGAGAGCGCCGGGCGCAGCGAGGGGTGGTCGAAGGGCACCTCGTAGGAGGGGTCCTCGCGCAGCATCCGACGCCGCTCGATGTAGGGGTGGATCGCGCCACCCTGGATCGGCCCGGGGCGGACCAGCGCCACCTGCACGGTGAGGTCGTCGAGGTCCCGGGGCAGGGTGCGGGGCAGCATCTGCATTTGCGCGCGGCTCTCGATCTGAAAGACCCCGGTCGTCTCGGCGCGCTGGATCGCCGCGTAGGTCCGCGGATCGTCGAGCGGGATGCGCGAGAGGTCGAGCCGCTCGCCGCGCGCCCGAGCCACCTCCTCGACGCAGCGCTCGACCGCGGAGAGCATCCCCAGACCGAGCAGGTCGATCTTCAAGAAGCCCGCGTCGGCGCAGGAGTCCTTGTCCCACTGCGCGATCTGGCGCCCCTCCATTGCCGCCGGGACGACCGGGCAGGTCTCGATCAGCGGCTGGGTCGAGAGCACCATCCCGCCGGGATGCTGGGACGCGTGGCGCGGCAGGCCCAGCGCCTCGGCGCCGACCTCGACCAGCCGCCGCCAGCGCACCGACTCCGCCCGCTCAGCGCCGATCGCGGTTGCGACGTCGCGCTGTAGCGCCTCGGGTCCGCCGTGATAGTCGGCGATCCGCGCCACCCGCTCGATCTCCCCGGGAGGCAGTCCCAGTGCCTTGCCGAGGTCGCGCACGACCCCCTTCGGACGGTAGGTCGGAAAGGCGGCGACCAGCGCCGAGCGATCCGCCCCGTAGCGCTCGTGAACGCGCGGGATCAGCTTCTCGCGGATGTCGCGGGGGAAGTCGAGGTCGATGTCGGGCACCGCGCTGACCTCCTCGTTGAGGAAGCGACCCGCGAACAGATCTGCCTCGATCGGATCGACGTGCGAGAGCCCGCTCAGATAGCAGACGATCGAGCTGACGCTCGAGCCCCGTCCCCGCCCCGGGGGCAACACGGATCGCGCTGACTCAGGGCCGCGCACCTCGGCGGCGACCTCGCGCGCCAGCTCCAGCATGTCCCGATGCAGCAGGAAGAAGCCGGAGAGGCGCAGCGTCCGGATGATCCGCAGCTCCTCCTCGAGCCGGCGGCGCGCCTCGCCGCGCCGCGGGCCGGCGTAGCGGCGCTCGAGCAGCTCCCGGCAGAGCTCCGCGAGCCGCCGGTCGGCGCCCGGGTCCTCGGCGCCGGGGTAGCGGTAGCCGAGCTCGCTGGTGAGGTCGAAGCGCAGCCGCTCCGCGAGCACCGAGCTCTCATGGATTGCCGCCGGGTGCTCGTGGAAGCGCCCTGCCATCGCCTCGGGGGCGGAGAGCACCGAGGCCGAGTTTCCGCGCCGCGCCGGCTCGGATCCCTCCAGGGTCGCCCCGAGGCGCACCGCGACGAAGGCGTCCTGGAGGCGGGAGCGGCAGCGGTCGTGGCAGTGGACGTCGCCGGTCGCGACCGGCGGCACCCCGATCCGCTCCGCGAGCCCGGCGAGCCAGCGGTTGCGAGCCCCGTCGCGGCGCCAGTAGGGGCGCTGTAGCTCGACCCGGAACCGATCACGCCCGAACGCCTCCCGCAGCCGCTGTCCCAAGCGCTCCGCTTCGCCGAGCCGGCCCCGCTCCCAGCGGCCCGCCAGGGCGCCCTCGCCGGCGCATCCCGAGAGGCAGACCAGCCCCTCGGCGCGCCGCTCGACTTCCTCCAACGCGACTGACGGCTGCCCGGCCCGGCGCTGCGGCCCCTCGCGCGTGTGCTCGTGGGACTTGGTCAGCAGCCGGCAGAGGTTCTTGTATCCGGTCGCATCTTCGACGAGGAGGGTGAGGTGGAACGCCTCTTCCGCGGGATGGGGCCGCTCGGCCGCGGGTCCGACCGCTGGGGCCGTCGGGCGGGGCTCGCTCGGCAGCCAACCACCCCATAGCCCTGCCTCGCGACCCCGCCCACCGGCCGAATGCTGCCCCCCCGGTGGACGCACGGTTACCTCCGCACCGGTGATCGGGCGTATGCCGAAACCCTTGCAGGCGTGGGCGAACTCCATCGAGCCCCACAAGCCATCGTGATCGGTCAGCGCAAGGGCGGGATAGCCAAAGTTTGCCGCCACCGCCGCCAACTCGCTCGGGTCCGAGGCCCCGTCGAGAAATGAGAAGGCCGAGTGGCAGTGCAGCTCGACGTAGGGGGGATCGTCCCGGGGGCCGGAGGCGCCCATCAGGCGCGCTGCGCAAACCAGGAGGCCGAGTCCTCGGCCTCGAAGACGACCACGTCCCGTCCGTCGGTGAGGACGACCTCGAAATAGCGGCGTCGCAGCGGGCGCTCGGTCCACCAGCGGTCCTCGACCAGCCACTCCTCGCGCACCGATTCGACGCCGACCGACTCGATCGCAAGCGGCACGCCGTCGACGCCGACCTCGACGCGGGCCGGGCGGGGTGCGTAGAGGCGTCGCGGGGGCGGGTTCACGAGCCCTCTTCGGAGCCGGCAGGGGGAAGGAAGGGGGTGAGCAGGGCCCGGCGCTCGGGGACGCGCGAGGTGGGATCCACCTCGAGGACCCGCAGCAGCGCGTCCGCCCCCGCGGCCGCGCGCACCTGGCGCACCGCCTCGCCGAGCCGAGCGCGGCGGCGCTCCACCTCGCGCCGGGCCAGCTCCAGCTGCTCGCCGCTCGGCGGCCCGAGAGCGGTCGCCTCGAGCACAAGGGCCGTAGCGGGGCCGGGCAGCTCCAGCAGGCGGGGGGCAAGCGCCACCCGCAGCAGCTCCGGCGAGGCGCTCGGACGTCGCAGCGCCACCTCGCGTCGCCAGCCGCCGCCGCCGGCGAGATGGGCGCCGAGTCGCAGCGCCCGCAGCATCCGGCCCTGCCGCCCGGGCTCGGCGAGCAGGCGGTCGACGAGCAGCGACAGGGCCCGCTCCAGCTGCGGCCCCGCCGCCGCCTCCGGCAGCTCGACGACCGCGAGCAGAGCCAGCCGCGGCTCGCGGGGCTGCAGCGGCTCGTCGTCGCCGTGGGCCAACCGCCGCGCCCGCAGCCCGAGGGCCCCGAAGCGATCCGCCACCGCGTCCCGCGGCAGGCCGGCGAGCATGCCGAGCGTCTTTACGCCGAGCCGCTCCAGGACCGCGACGAGCTCGTGGCCGCGGGTCCCTTCGGGGTCGAGCCGAGCGCCGAGCAGGCAGACCGACAGAGGGGAGAGGAGCTCGCGGGCCAGCTCGGCGCTGATCACCAGCTCGCGCAGCGATCCACGCCGTCCCTTCGCCTCCGTCGCGGCGGCATAGGCCACGAATCGCGTCGGGCCGGCCGCGACCCTGGCCGGCATCCCGACCGCGTCGCGGGCCCGTCGCAGCGTCCCGCCGATGCTGCCGTGCAGCCCGCGCAGCCCGCCCGCTTCGAAGAACGCCTCTCCGGCGCGCTCCGATTCGACCGTCGCTCCGATTCCCTCCAGCTCGCGAAGCGCCTGCTCCCACAGTCGCGCGGCTCGCTCCGGATCGGGGGGGAGCAGGGCCAGGCCGGGGCAGCGCGAGAGCGCTTCGTCGAGCGGCATCCCGTCGCGCAGCTCGCGGGCCTCGGCGGCGCCGCTGACCTCCCCCAGCACCTGCGCCCCGCCCGGCTCAGGGGCGAGGGCGACCGGCCGGCGCAGCAGCTCCTCGCGCTCTCCCGCGACCGCGAGCAGGGAGAAGCGCGGAACCAGCACGCATCCGATCGTCATACGAACATATGTTCGTATAAACCGTCTCGCCAGTCAAGGGGAAGATTCGCCAGTCAAGGGCAGATGAGTGAGCCCGGCCCCATCGCCCTGCGATGATCGACGCGTGAGTGCTCGTCCGGCCCTCCTCGCCGCGATCGCCGCTCTGGCCTGCTCTCTCGCCGCCTGCGGCGGCGGCAGCGACGATGCATCGCCGCCGTCCGGCCACGAGGGGGTTGTGGTGATCGAGGGCTGGGCGAACACGCTGACCGACGGCGACGTGCGGGGCGCCGCCGGCTACTTCGCGCTGCCAAGCATCGCCGAGAACGGCACCGGCCCGTTGACCCTGCGATCACGCGCCGACGTCGTCGCCTTCAACCGCGCACTGCCCTGCGGGGCGAAGCTGGTCCGTGCCCGGCCCCTGGGCCGCTTCATCGCCGCCACCTTCCGGCTCACCGAGCGTCCCGGAGGATCCTGCGGGCCCGGGGCGGGACAGATCGCCCGCACCGCGTTCGTGATCAAGGACGGCAAGATCGCGCAGTGGCGGCGGCTCCCCAACCCGCTCGGCGGCGGTGGGGGGTCCGGAGGCGGCGGCCCGATCGTCTAAGGATGGCTCGTAGCCCGGCTTCGCCGCGACGGCCTCGACCCGGTTGAAGTGAATGGCCGCAATTCGTCCAGTCCCGCCGCCGATCGAGCCTGGCGACGGTCCGCATCTAACCCAAGCTCAATAACGAGCACGCAACATCGGCTGCTTGCGGGGTTTTTCATCTTGAGAGCCAGGGAGGTGTCCCCGGTCCTTGATATGAATCGCACAGTTCCAACTCCACGGAGGTGAGGTTTTTGGTAGTCACGTCAATCGTGAGGGACCGCGGGCGCGTGTTGGGCATTGCTGTTGCACTGGTGGTGTCGGCGGCACTGGTCACGGCCCCAATGGCCCTCGGCGCCGGAGACCAGGTGGCGAAGGGCAAGTTCTCGCTCAAGGTCACGAAGGGCTTCAAGAAGGCGCTGAAGAAGAACAGCGTCCACATGGGCCCGAAGAACTTCAAGATCAAGTCCGGCCCGAGCCGGCTCAATCCGGTTGGCGGGACCGGCAAGCTCGTCCTGAAGGGCAAGCTGAAGTTCCGCGGCCACGGGAAGAAGGTCGTCGCGAGCAAGCTGATTGCGAAGATCGGCAACAAGGGCGGCAACCTCAAGGGCAGGATCAGCGGTGCCAACAAGACCCTCTTCCGGCTGCGCTCGAAGCCCGGCAAGGGCAACAAGGTCGTACGGGTCGGCTTCGGCGCCAAGGTCTCGCGGGTCTCGGCGCGGCTCGGCAAGCCGCTGGCGAAGGCCGTCAACAAGAAGCTTGGGCTCAATTCTCTCGTTACGAGCCGCAAGGTCGCCCAGGTGTTCGCGAGCGAGCAGCCGAAGACGGTGGCGATCACCGGCGGATACGCCTACGTCGACATCCCGTGCGGCTATCTGCCTCCTTTCTCCAACCCGGCTTTCGAGCCTCTGTGCCCCGGGGCCGGCAGCGACCCCAACACGGTCGCTGCCAAGCAGCCGGCGCACTGCATTGGCCCGGCTGACGGCGTCGTCGTGGTCAAGGGCGACGATCCCAACAATCCGGCGCGCCTTTCAACCGTGACCGGAGCCGACCCGGTCTTGGGTCCGCCTCCGAGTGGGGTGGCTGCCCATTTCCGCTTCCCGGTGACTGGGGGCACGGTCAGCCCGGCAGGCAACGATGGGGTTCTGCAGCTCGCCGGTGGCGTCCGAATACAAAGCGGCTATACCGGCGCCGACGCCCTCGTTTTCGGTGCCGATCCGGCCGCCTGCGCCGACGAGACGCCGGGGGAGTCGACGTCTCATTCGATTCTGGACACGGTCAACCTGGCCCCGAACCTCGGCCTGCTCAATATCCAGGCTCAGACGGTGGTCGGCGGCGACAACCCCGGCTGCACGTTCACCGGCGGCGGCCCTCCGGGGTGCGGCGTGTTCGCCGGCGACAAGGGGATCGCGATCGGGCAGGTGATCGACGCGAGCGCGATCACGGTGAGCGCCGACCCCACGGCCCATACGGTCGCCGTCAACGGTGGGGTGATCAAGAACAACGCCACCGCGACGACGGTGCTCAACGGGCTGTTCCCGGACGGCAACACGCCGGCGGAGTGCGTGACGAATCCGAGCAGCGCTCCGACCTGCTTCAAGGACGGCGACAAGTTCGGGATATCGACGCTGAACGTCAGCACGCGTTAAGCAAGAGGAAGTCCTGAGGTTAGACGGGGCGGCTGCGGCCGCCTCGTCGGCGTTCTCGAGGATCGGGCGACGGCCGTCGTCATTTCTGGGGTCATGTAGCTCAGGGCGCCCGCCTGGATGTCGATAGCAGTAGAGGGCAGATGAGGCAGATGAATTCAGCTGCGAAGAGGCGATCCGGCGCGTTGACGATCGCGCTGCTCGCCGTGCTCGCCATACCCGCCGTCAGCCTTGCGCCAGCCGCGAGCGCCGCCGGCGACCCAATCGCCAGCGGGCACCTCAAGCTCGGCCTCTCGTCCTCCTTCAAGCATCGCCTCGCCCGTGAGGGGGTGAGGATGAGCCCGAAGGCATTCGCGATCGAGTCAGGCTCACTGGACCCGATCACCGGCGAGGGCTCCCTGGCGCTGAAGGGCCGCTTGCGGTTTCGCGCCGGGCGCCGCAAGGTCGTCTTTCGGAAAGTCACCGCCCGGCTCGGCTCGCACGGGATCTTGAAGACGGGCGGGGTGAAGATGTTCAGGCTCCGTGGCCGGCAGGTGGAGCGCAATGGCTTCGGCGCCGAGATAAGGCACGTCAGGGCGAAGCTGACCGCCCGGGGAGCCCGGAAGCTGAACGGCCGGCTCGGCCTGCATTCGCTGCGCAGGATGCGGGCTGGCAAGGTGTCGGTCTCCGAGCAGCCGCAGACCGTCGCCGTGACCGGTGGAACGGCGCGCCTCACGCTCGCCTTCGACCCTCGGGTGCCGGGTACCGTCGTCTCGAAGCTTACGGCCCACTGCATCAAGTTCGACAGTGGCAACACCGCGATCGCGCCGGCCGTGAAGGTCGGGACGGTAATGCCGTATTACGACTTTCCGGTCAGCGGTGGCACGATCGGCCCCCAGGGCAGTGCCGGGACGGTCGAGACCAGCGGCGGGCTCAGGATCGCCAACAACAACGCCGGCAGCCCGCCCAGCGATCACTGCGACACCGTGCCGCCGCCACTGGCGACGCTCACCGAGACCGGGCTCGGCTTTAACCTGCTTAACGACTACGCCTCATCGCACGTCTTGATCGAGCAGCTGTCCGGAACCGTTCCCACCGCCGGCGACCAGGGCGTCGTCCCCGGCATCGACCTCGATCCGGCCGGTGCGACGGTCAACGCCAGCCCCGCCGACCACACGGTGACGATCACGGGAATCGTCGCCAGGATCAACAAGGGCAGCGCCCTGGTGCTCAACCAGACCTTCCGGCAGCCGGCCGACACATACAGCGGCGCCGCGGAGTTCAGCTCCGGCGACCTCTTCGGGACGCTCGAGATCACGGTCACGACCCGCTAGTGGCCCGCACGCGGACGATTGCGGATTGTGCCCGGACGACGGTCCGGCGGTCGGCTTCGAGGCTGCGGGGCACGCTGCCGGTACTCGTCCTCGCGCTGGCGTTGGCAGTCGTCGATGTCCCCGCGGCGGCCGACGCCGCGCCGGCCAACCCGGTTGCGGGGGGCAGGCTGATGCTGAAGCTCTCGGGGAGCTTCAATCGCCAGCTGAAGCAGAGCGGCATCCGAATGCGGCGCTCGCTCGCGATCAAGGAGGGATCGATCAAGCCCAGCGGCGGGCGCGGATCCCTGACCCTTGCCGGCAGGCTGAAGCTCAGCCGGAACGGCCACCAGGCAAGCCTCGGGAAGCCGGTCGTGCGGCTGGGACGCAAGGGCGCCCTGCGAGCCGGCGGCGTGAAGATGTTCAGCCTCCGCGGCGGCAGCGTCCATCGCCATGGCTTCGGGTCGAAGCTCAAGCGCGTCAAGGTGAAGCTTCTGCCCCGCGGCGCCAGGCAGCTGAACCGAAAGCTCGGCCTGCATTCCCTGCATCCCGGAAGGGCCGGAACCGCCTCGATCTCGGTGCGGCCGAAGACCGTTCGCGTGAGCAGCGGCACGGTGCGGGTGGTGCCGAGCCTCAGCCCCGGCAGCGGCGCGGCGTTTAAGTTCTTCGATCACTGCGTGGACCCGATCCTCGGCGGTATCACGGCGATCCCGCCGGCCGCGCAGGACTCAAACCTCAACTTCGTCTTCCCCGTCCAGGGCGGGACGATCGGTCCGGACGGCAGGGCCGGGCTGACGCTGCTCGGAGGCGGCACCGTGGTCAGCAAGGACCCGGCCAAGAACAGCGGCCCGTGCGCTTCCGTGCCGGACGGCGCGAACGTCCGTCAGACTGCGCTCCAGGTCGACCTCGCGAGCGACCACGTCTTCGCCGATGCGGTGATCGGCGGCTATCCGCCTCCGCTCGGCGGGCCGAAGGGCGTGGCGATCAGCTTCGAGATCGACAAGCGCCAGATGATCGTCGACGCCCGTCCGAAGGCGAGGAAGCTCACGATCGCAAACGTCGAGCTCTCGCTGAGCGCCGCCTCGGCGACCTTCCTCAACCTCGTGCTGCCGAACAGCAGCGGCAACCCGGGCCGCGACTTCAAGAGCGGCGACCTCTTCGGGACCGCGACGATCACCGTCAGCACCCGCTAGCTCGTCCCGCCTCGACTGCGGGACGACGGCGGATGGAACCCTGCTAAGCAGATCGATCGGCCGCTCGAGCGAAGTGGAGGATCAGGTTCGCGGTCCGGGCCGGCTTCTCGACATTGGGTGAGTGCCCCGAGCCCCGGATCAGCGCCGTCTGGGCGCCCGATATTGCCGCGTAGGCGCGCAGCGCTTTGCGAGCGTCGACGATCTGGTCCTCGGCGCCGAACGCGGCCAGGAACGGCACCCCCAGCGAGCGGACCCGCCGGTCGAGCGGCGACTTGCTCACGTAGGAGTCAAAGCCGGAGTGCGAGCCATCGTAGGAGCTGAAGGTCATCCGCTTGACGTCGTCGACGAAGCGGTCGGGCACGCCGTAGCCGGGGGCGAAGGCCTGCCCGAGCGCCTTGCGGATCGTCCAGCTCGTCTTCACCCGCCACAGCGCTTCGCCGAGGACCGGAGAGAGCGCCGCGCGGGCCAGCAGGTCCAGGCTCCCGTAACTTGAGTCGGGCTCGGTGTCGAGGATCATCACGCGGTCGACGAGGTCCGGGGACTGCTCGGCGAGGGCGACCGCGACCGCGCCGCCGAGCGAGTGCCCGACCACGGTCGCATTGCCGACCCCGAGCTTGGCGAGCGCCTCGGCGACGAGCTGCGCCTGATCGGGCATCGAGTAGCCGCTGCGCGGCTTCTCGGAGCCGCCGTGGCCGAGCAGGTCGATCGCGATCACCCGGTGCCCGCCGCGCAGGAGGCGGGGGATCACGCCATCCCACCAGTCGATCGCACAGGTGTAGCAATGCAGCAGCACGATCGGAGAAGGTGGAGGGACTCCCCTCGAGCCCTTTCGGGACCCCGCTGCCCCCGGAAGCGCAGCTGAGGAGGCAGCGGGCATTCGCTTCAGCACCTGGATGTCGCCGCCCTGCAAATGCAGGATCTGCCCGCCGGCGACGGTGACCGTCGCATCCTTGGTCTGATGATCGGTGACGACGGCGTTCAGCGCCAGCAGCACCGCAAGCCCGGCGAGGACGCCGGCCAGGACCTTCAGAGCGGTCCTCATTCAGCGTCTGCGGCGGGCCCTTCGCGGGGCCCGAGACCGAGCTCCTCGGCGTGTCCGGAGAGCGCCTCGATGACCGCCTCGATGTGCTCGTTCATCTCCACGCCGAGCTCCTCGGCGCCGCGCTCGAGCTGATCGCGCGGGACCTTCGCGGCGAACGAGGGCTGCTTCATCTTCTTGCGCACGGACTTCGGCTTCATTCCCTCGATCCCGGTCGGGCGTACGAGCGCGCAGGCGGTGACGAAGCCCGACATCTCGTCGACGGCGTAGAGCGTCTTCGCCATCAGGGTCTCGCGCGGCACCTCGAGGAAGTCGGCGTGCCCGGCGACGGCGTCGATCACGTCCTGCGGATAGCCGCGCTGCTCGAGCTCGGCCAGGGCGATGCGGGGATGTCCCGTCTCGAGGTCGGGGTAGCGCTCGTAGTCGAGGTCGTGGACCAGGCCGGTGATCGCCCAGAGCTCCTCGTCCTCCCCGTAGCGGCGCGCGTAGGCGCGCATCGACGCCTCCACCGCGAGCGCGTGCTTGCGCAGCGAGTCGGACTCGGTCCACTCACAGTAGAGCTCCCAGGCGTCGTCGCGCGAAATCGCGTCCATCTGCCGCTGTTACCCTAGTCGCGCCTGCGGGCGGCGGGCAGAGGAGAATCGGGTCCCGCCGTCAAACCCTGCGTGTGCGGGTATTTCGATGGACAAATTCGTAATCCAAGGCGGCGTCCCACTGTCGGGCGAGATCACCGCGGCGGGCAACAAGAATGCCGCCCTGCCGATCATCGCCGCCTGTCTGCTGACCGAGGAGGAGGTGCTGCTCGACAACGTTCCCCGGATCCGCGATACCGAGGCGCAGCTAGCGCTGCTGGAGCGGCTTGGCGTCGAGGTCAGCTGGATCGCCGACAACAGCCTGCGGATCTGCGCCGCCTCGGTCCCTGAGGTCGCCGTCGACGAGGAGCTGGCAAGCAAGATCCGCGCCTCATTCCTGCTCGCCGGCCCGCTGCTGGCGCGCTTCGGCGAAGCCCGGATGCCGCCCCCCGGCGGCGACTTCATCGGACGTCGCCGGCTCGACCCGCACCTCGACGCCTTCCGTGAGCTCGGTGCAAGGGTCGGCGGCGAGCGCTGGATCGAGCTCAGCGCCCCTCCGGAGGGCCTGCGGGCATGCCGGATCTTCATGGACGAGCCTTCCGTGATGGGCACCGAGAACGCACTTATGGCCGCGGCGCTCACCCCCGGTCCGACGACGATCAAGAACGCGGCCTGCGAGCCCCACGTCCAGGACCTGGCGCGGCTGCTGACCAAGCTCGGCGCCGAGGTCGAGGGGATCGGCTCGAACATGATGACCGTGCACGGACGCGAGTCGCTCGGCGGCGCCCGGCACTCGATCGCCCCCGACCACATCGAGGTTGCGAGCTTCATGGCGCTGGCGGCGGCGACCGGGGGAGAGCTGCGGATCCGCGGCACCGACCCGGAAGACCTGATCACGGTGCGGCGCCAGTTCCGGCGCCTCGGCCTGCAGTCGATGATCGACGAGGACTCCTCCGACGTCCTCGTGCCCCCGGAGCAGAACCTGCGCGTGCAGGACGACCTCGGCGATGCGATCCCGAAGATCGAGGACGGCCCCTGGCCGGCCTTTCCCGCCGACCTCACCTCGATCGCTCTGGCCCTTGCCACCCAGGCCGAGGGCACGGTGCTGATCTTCGAGAAGATGTTCGAGAACCGCCTCTTCTTCGTCGACAAGCTCGTCGCGATGGGCGCTCGGATCACGCTTTGCGATCCCCACAGGGCGATCGTCAGCGGTCCGAGCCGGCTTCACGGCGAGCGGCTCGAGAGCCCGGACATCCGGGCGGGGATGGCGATGCTCATCGCGGCGCTGGCGGCCGACGGAGTCTCGGAGATCGGCAACATCCGCCAGATCGACCGCGGCTACGAGCGGATCGACGAAAGATTGCGGGGCCTGGGCGCGCACATTGAGCGAGTCAGCGCCGAGCGGATACCCGCTTAACGGCGAGCGCGGCGGCTTCAAAGCGTCGCATTTCGGAGTCCTCGCTCGATCGTCTCGCTCACGTAGGCATCTACTACGCTCGCGTCGCCGATCGAGCTGCGTCCGCCGAACTGCTCGCTTTTCGCCGCCGTTCGATCTTCAACTTCCGTTCGAGGACCCACTGTGATCCATCCAATACCTCCAGGCACCAGGGACATCCTTCCCGACGAGATGCGGGAGCTGCGCCAGCTGCAGTGGAAGCTGCTGGAGGCGTTCGCACGCTTCGGCTACGAGGAGGTCGGCACCCCGACGATCGAATACGACGAGGTGCTGGCGCGCGGCGACGGGCGCACCGCCGGTGCGGCCTACCGCTTCTTCGACGAGCGCGGCGACCTGCTCACCCTGCGCTCCGACATGACGATTCCGATCGCCCGCCTCGTCGCCGGCCGCTTCGCCGCCGCTGAGCAACCCTTCCGGCTCTCCTACATGGCCCCCGCCTACCGCGGGGTCCGCCCGCAGCAGGGCCAGATGCGGGAGTTCACCCAGGCCGGGGTGGAGCTGATCGGCCCGGAGGCCCCGCAGGGGACCGCCGAGGTCGTCGAGGTGCTGCAGGCGGCCCTCGACGCGATCGGGTTGAACCGGGCGGTGATCGGCATTGGCGACTCCGAGCTTTACCGGCAGGCGCTCGCCGAGCTCGGCATCGCCGACGAGGCGCGCGAGTCGTTGCTCACCCGGCTGGCAAGGCACGACCTCGTCGGCCTCGGCGAAGAGCTGGAGATGACAGAGGGCGTATCGACCGAGCAACGCGCGACCCTCATCGCGCTCTCGCAGCTGCGTGGCGGCAGCGAGGTGCTCGAACGGGCCCGCGAGATCGGCGGCTCCGCGGTCGAGCGCGCGTCGGCGCGCCTGCAGGGCACCTTCGACGAGCTCGAGCGCCGCGGGGCCGCAGAGCGCGTGCAGATCGACCTCGGGCTGCTGCGCGACCTCGGCTACTACAGCGGCGCGATCCTCGAGGTCTATGACCCGGCGCTCGGTCACGTGCTCGGCGGCGGCGGCCGCTATGACCGGCTGCTGGCCCGCTTCGGTCGCGACCTGCCCGCTGCCGGCTTCTCGCTCTATCTGGAGCGGCTGCACGTAGCCCAGGCCGAGGAGCAGGCCCAGGCCGAGAATCGCGGGGGCGAGGGCTGATGCAGGCCCCTAACGTCTCCGGAGCCACCCGGGCGAGCTCCGAGGGGCCGCTGAAGCTCGCCGTTCCCCGCGGGGCGCTCTTCGAGCCGACCCTGGAGGTCCTCGACCGGGCCGGTCTCGAGGTCGCCGCCCTGCGCAGCGACTCGCGGTCGCTGGTCTTCGACGGTGGAGCAGTGACGATCGTGACCCTGCGCCCGTCCGACGTGCCGACCTATGTTGAGGCGGGGGCCGCTGCGGTCGGGATCACCGGCAAGGACGTGCTGCTCGAGCAGTCCGAGCGACTCGTCTACGAGCTGCTCGACCTCGGCTATGGCGCCTGCCGGATGGTGCTCGCCGGCCGCGAGGGCGACCAACGGCTCGGCGAGAGCGAGCGCCGCCTCGGGACGGTGCGGATCGCGACCAAGTACCCCCGCGTCGCCGAGCGCTACTTCGAACAGACCGGGCGCCAGGCCGAGGTGATCGAGGTCAAGGGCTCGGTGGAGCTCGCGCCGCTGATCGGGCTCGCGGATGGGATTGTCGACCTGGTGGCGAGCGGGCGCACCCTGGCCGAGAACCGACTCGAGGTTCGCGAGGAGATTGCCGCCAGCACGGCGCGCCTGGTCGCCAACCGCGTCGCCCACAAGCTCCGCGCCGGCGAGGTCGACGAGCTGACCGCCCGCCTGCGCGAGGCGACGAGCCGATGAGGGTGCGTCGCGTCGAGTGGGGCCGGGCCGAGGCGGTCGCCGCCGAGATCCGTGCCTGGGCGAAGGAGTCGGCCGCCGAGGTCGAGGTCGAGCCGATCGCCCGCGAGGTGATCGAGGGCGGAGACGCGGCCTTGCAGCGGCTCGGGGAGCGCTTCGACGGGGTTGCGCCGGCCAGCCTGCGGGTCGCGACGGCCGAGATCGAAGCGGCACTCGGGGCCGTCGATCCGAGCGTGCGTGAGGCGCTGGAGATCGCGGCGGTCAACATTCGTGCCGTCGCCGAGGCGCAGATCGATGACGTTCCCTGCAAGGTCGAGCTGGCACAGGGCCAGGCCGTGGTGCTGCACGAAGTCGCCGTCGGCTCGGCCGGCGTCTATGCACCCGGAGGCCGCGCCGCCTACCCATCGAGCGTCTTGATGTGCTGCCTGCCGGCCCGCGCCGCCGGCGTCTCCCGGCTGGCGGTTGCCTCGCCGCCTGCCGCCGATGGGCGGGTCCACCCGGTCACGCTTGCCGCCTGCGCCATTTGCGAGGTAGATGAGGTCTACGCGGTCGGCGGCGCCCAGGCGGTGATCGCGCTCGCGGTCGGCACCGAGAGCGTCGCACCGGTTGACGTCGTCGTCGGGCCCGGCAACGCCTGGGTGCAGGAGGCAAAGCGCTGGGCCTACGGCCGGGCCGGCATCGACGGCATCGCCGGCCCCTCGGAGCTGATGCTGATCGCCGGCCACGACACCGAGCTTGACTGGGCGGCGCTCGATCTCTGCGCGCAGGCCGAGCACGGTGCCGACAGCCCGCTGATCGCGACGGCGGTAGAGGAAGCGGTGCTCGACGGGATCGAGACGCAGGTGCAGGCGCTCGCCGCCGCGCGGCCCAGCGTCGCCGACGCGCCGCTGGCGCTCGTCCAGGTGCCCGACCTCGCCGACGCGGTCGACCTCGCCAACGCCTACGCACCCGAGCACCTGCAGCTGGTCAGCGAGGACGCCTACGCTCTCGCGGCCCAGGTGCGCACCGCAGGCTGCGTATTCGTCGGACGGGCCAGCGGCACCGCGTTCGGGGACTACGCCGCCGGCTCCAACCATGTCCTGCCGACCGGCGGCAGCGGGCGATTCACGGGTCCGCTCGGCCCGGCCGTCTTCCGGCGCCGAATCGCAAATGTAAGCTTGCCCGGCCCCGCCTCGGCCCAGCTCGCGCCGATAGTCGATGCGCTGGCGTGCGCCGAGGGGCTCCCGGTCCACGGAGAGTCGGCGCGGGTGCGAGGGGAATCGGGATGAGCAGATCGGCCGCCAAGCAGCGCAAGACCCAGGAGACCGAGATCCGCCTCGAGGTCGACCTCGACGGCGGCGAGGCGGCGATCTCGACCGGGGTCGGGTTCCTCGACCACATGCTGGCGCTGCTCGCCCGCCATGGCCGCCTTGGGCTGCGGGTCGAGGCGAGCGGCGACCTCGATACGGGGGCCCACCACACGACCGAGGACGTCGGCATCGTGCTCGGACAGGCGCTCGATGAGGCCCTCGGCGATCGAGCGAGCATCCGTCGCTACGGATCGGCGCTGGTGCCGATGGACGAGTCGTTGGGGGAGTGCTCGATCGACATCTCCGGGCGGCCGTATTGCGCGTTCGACGCCGACCTGCCGGCTACGACGATCGCGGGCTTCGACACCGACCTGGCTGAGGAGTTCTTCCGCGCCGTCGCCAACAGCGGCAAGCTCACCCTGCACATCCGGGTCCGCTCCGGGACCAACGCCCACCACATGATCGAGGCGGCGTTCAAGGCCTTCGCGCGGGCGCTGCGCGAGGCGGTCGCGATCGACCCCGGCGAGAGCGGCGTCCCGAGCACAAAAGGCACCTTGAACGAATGAGTGACCCACCGGTGACCTCATCTACCGGCGACCGCGCCGCCCCCGGACGCGAAGCGGAGGAGGCGGCGCGCATTGGTGCTGAGCAGCCGACGCGAGTGGTGATCCTCGACTACGGGATGGGCAACCTGCGCTCGGTCGAGAAGGCCCTCGAGCACGTTGGCGCCGACGCCAGGATCACGAGCGATCCAGCCGAGGCGCGCGCCGCCGACGGCCTCGTGCTACCCGGTGTCGGCGCCTTCCCGAAGGCGATTGAGCGGGTTCGCGAGCTCGGGATCGACTCGATGCTCGCCGAGTGCCTCTCCGAGGGCATGCCGGTGCTGGGCATCTGCCTCGGCCTGCAGCTTCTCTTCGATTCCTCCACCGAGCTCGGCGGCGCCGACGGCCTCGGTCTGCTGCCCGGCGAGGTCGACGGCCTTCGGGCCGAAGAGCTGAAGGTTCCGCACATCGGCTGGTCGGCGGTGCGCTGGGAGCAGCCGTCGCCGCTCACCGACGGGATCGAGGCGGAGACGCCGTTCTACTTCGTGCACTCGTTCACGCCCCGGCCACAGCCCGAGCAGGTCCTCGGGACCACCGAGCACGGCGAGCGGTTCGCCTGCGCCGCGCAGGGCGGCCTGCTCTTCGGGGTCCAGTTCCATCCCGAGAAATCGAGCGCCGCCGGATTGCGGCTGCTCGCCAATTTCGCGGGCATCTGCGCACGGGCACCAGCCGCCGCGTGATCCTCTATCCGGCGATCGACATCCGGGGCGGGCGCACGGTGCGGCTTCTGCGTGGCGATTACGAGCGCGAGACCGCCTACGACGCCGACCCCGCCGAGGCAGCGAGACGCTGGGTCGAAGGAGGGGCGCGGTACCTGCACGTCGTCGACCTCGACGGCGCCCGCTGCGGCTCGACCCAGAACCTCGACGTCGTGCGCCGAATCGCCGCGACCGTCAAGACGCCGCTGCAGGCCGGGGGCGGTCTGCGCGATCTCGACGCGATCGCCGCGATTCTCGACGCGGGCGCCGAGCGGGCCGTGCTCGGGACCGCGGCGCTTCGCGATCCGGAGCTGCTCGGCGCGGCACTCGAGGCACACGGCGAGCAGATCGTCGTCTCGGTGGACGCGCGCCGCGGGCGCGTTGCGCTGCAGGGCTGGACCGAGGGCAGCGACCTCGACGCCGCCGCTGCGATCAAGCGCCTCAGCGGCGCCGGCGTGAGCCGGTTCGCCTTCACGCCGATCGACGTCGACGGAACGATGCAGGGCCCGGGCCTGGAGGAGCTGCAGCGGGTCGCCGCCGCCACCGGCGCGGAGCTGATCTACTCCGGCGGGGTGGGGGAGATCTCCCACCTCCACTTGCTCGCGACCGATGCGCCCGACAACCTCATCGGCGTGATCGTGGGGCGGGCGCTCTACGAAGGCCGCTTCTCGGTTGCCGAGGGGCAGGCGGCGCTCGATGCCGAGGTGGCATAGCGGAGACGGCTTCGGCGCCGGATGCAGGCGCTAGCCTGCGCGGCGATGCCTGGCCCCACAAGCCTGCTCCGCCGTGGACGCGCGATCCAATGGATGGCGATCTACGAGGCCGCCAAGGTGATCTACGGGCACGGCAAGCGAATGTACGACAACCTCAGCCCGGCCGAGCGCGAGCGCCTCGGTCAACTGCTGCGCAAGTCACACGGCAAGCGCTTCAACCTCAACGACCGCGAGCAGCGCCGAATCTTCGAGCTCGTCCGCAAGGCTGTCACCGGCAGCTAGATCGCGGCTCGAGCTGGGGTTTCGCGTCCTGCTCTACCCTCGATGCATGGCCCTGAAACGCGTCATTCCTTGCCTCGACGTCGACGCCGGACGCGTCGTCAAGGGCACCAACTTCGTCGGTCTGCGCGACGCCGGCGATCCGGTCGAGCTTGCCGAGCGCTATGACGCCGAGGGCGCGGACGAGCTCGTCTTCCTCGACATCACCGCGTCGCACGAGGATCGCGAGACGATCGTCGAGCTGGCCCGGCGCACCGCCGACAACGTCTTCATCCCGTTCACGATCGGGGGAGGCATTCGCTCGGTCGTCGACGCGCAGGCGGTACTCGACGCGGGCGCCGACAAGGTCTCGGTCAACTCGGCGGCGCTGGAGCGCCCCGAGCTGCTCGGCGAGCTGGCGGAGATCTTCGGCGCCCAGTGCGTGGTGATCGCGATCGACGCGAAGCGATACCGCCCTGAGGGGGAGGGGCCGGGGAGCGCCTCGCCGACCTGCGAGGCGCCGCCCGGGTGGTTCGGGGAGGGCGCCTGGGAGGTATACGTCAACGGCGGTCGCAGCCTGGTCGAGGGCCGCGACGCGGTCGGCTGGGCTCGCGAGGCGGTCGAGCGGGGAGCGGGGGAGGTGCTGCTGACCAGCATGGACCGCGACGGGACCAGCGCCGGCTACGACCTTGACCTGACCCGGGCGGTCTCGGAGGCCGTCCCGGTCCCGGTGATCGCATCGGGGGGCGCCGGTGAGCTCGACCATCTCTCGGCGGGGCTCGGCGCCGGCGCCGACGCGGTCCTCTGCGCGTCGATCTTCCACTACGGGGCCTACAGCGTGCGCGATGCCAAGCGGCACCTCGCCGAGCGCGGGATCCCGGTCCGCCTCTAGCGCTCGCCGCGCCAGCCCACGCCCCGGCCGACTACGGGGATTTCCAGCCCAGGGCATGCAAGAAGCCGTACTGGGCGGGTTTCATTTCCCGGAGCGCGAGCCTTGCTTTTGGTTGGTCGCCGGTTTGCGGTGCTTCGCGCGCCGCTGCTTGCGGAGCTCAGCGCGAGCCCGCTGGCGGCGCTTGGCCCGCTGCTCGGTGCGAACCCTCTGGCGACGCTCGGCGTGTTTCCTGGCGCGGGCCCGCTGGCGGCGATGCTTGCGGGCTTCGCGCTCGCGCCGCGCTTTGGCCCGTCCGCGAATCTGCCTCTTGGTCAGCGGCTCCAACGCCGTGATGCTCGAGTAGCCGGTCAAATAGATGCGATGCCCGTCGGAGATCACCGGGGAGTTGGCGCCACCGGTTCCGAACTTGAACACCTGTCGGCCGGTGCGCATCGCGAAGCCGTCAGTCTGCTTCGGCGCGTAGCTCGCGACGTAGACGATGTTGCCAACCGCGCTCGGCGAGGCGATGACCGGCCCGCCCACCGAGCGGGCCCAGCGGGTCTCGCCGGTCTTCGCGTTCAATGCGTAGAGGTTGCCGTCGATCGACCCGATGTAGACGCTTGGCCCGGTGTTCGGAGTGTCGGCGACGGTTGGCCCCGAGTAGACGTAGCCGCCGGTCGAGTGGCTCCAGGCGAGGGTGCCGTTGTCGGCCTCGAAGCTGTAGACGCGGTGGTCGTTGTTACCGCTGTAGACGCGGCCGAAGGCGATTGCGGGAGTGGAGTAGAAGCGCCCCACACTCCCCAATCCGAGTCCCTGCGAGTGTGATTGCCAGCGAACCTTCCCACTGTGGGAATTCACTGCGTTCATGCAGCCGCCGTAGTCGCCCACGTAGAGGATCCCGTGCCGGTAGGCGGGCGCAGCCTTGATCGAGCCGCAGAGCTGGGTCGTCCAGATGGTGTGCCCATTGCGGCGGTCAACGGCGTACAGGGTGCCGTCCTCGTCGCCGAAGAACACCCGCTTTCCGACCACCAGCGGCGATGACTCCGAGCGCCCCGGCAGCACCTTGCGCCACTCGGTGTGCCCGTTGGACGGATTCAGCGCCAGCACCTGCCCAGGGGTGAGGTTGGAGATGAAGAGGCGGTGGTGCGAGTAGGTGGGGGCCGAGGCGTTGAGGCTTGCGACCCGATGCTTCCAGATCACCTTGCCGCTGTCGGCGTCGATCCCGAAGGCGTGGCCGTTGTTGTCGATCCCGAAAATCTTGCCGTTCGCGTAGCTGGCCGGGAACTCGAGCAGCGGCTTGGCGCCGTACTTCCAGACCTTCTTGAACGGCGGCTTTATCCCCCTCGCGGCCAGATAGCGGGTGCGGGCGAGGTTGTAGCCGTAAAGGGGCCAGTTGACCTTCTTCTCGGCCGGCTTTGCCTCCTTGGCATTGAAGGCCGCGTTACCGTTGCGGACGTCGGCCGGGCGCTTGAGGTCGTTGTAAGCAATCAGCGCCCCGATCCCGATCACGACCAGTCCCGCGGCCAGCAAACCTGGCCAGCGACGCCGCTCGGTGAACCACATGAGCCCTGCTGCGAGCGCGTCAAGGACCTGCTGCCAAGCCCCGTCAGGAGGCGTCTGCGACGGCTTCGGGGGGACGTTGTCGAGCATCCGGCGAGCCGATCATGGTACGAGGTGGACCTCATGCCAAGACCAGGGCCCCTCGAGATTGACCTCAAAGCAGCTGTCGAGAGCACAATTCCGGAGCTGCCCCGGCTGCTCGAGGCAGCCGACCGCGTATCCCTCTTCCTGGTCGGTGGGGCGGTCCGCGACTTGCTGCTCGGCCGCGATCCGGTTGGGCTAGACGTCGCGGTTGAAGGGGACGCGCTGGCGGTTGCGCGGCGACTTGACGCCGATGCCCTCGAGCACGAGCGCTTCCTGACCGCCGCTACCCGGCTCGGCGACGCGCAGCTCGACTTGACCAGCACCCGCACCGAGACATATCCGCAGCCCGGGGCCCTGCCGGTGGTCGAGCCGGCCTCGCTCGAGCAGGATCTCGCGCGGCGCGATTTCACGATCAACGCGATGGCGATCCCGCTCCAGGGAGAGGCGGAGCTGCTCGACCCGCATGCGGGTCGAGCCGACCTCGAGCAGCGACTGCTGCGCGTCCTTCACGAGCGCTCCTTTGTCGACGATCCGACCAGGGCCCTGCGTGCCGCTCGCTACGCCGGGCGCCTCGACTTCCAACTCGAGCCGCGGACCGAGGAGCTGATCCATGGCGCCGATCTGGGCCGCGTCTCGGAAGACCGCCGCGCCGCGGAGCTGCTGCGGATCGCCTTGGAGCCCTCGGCGGGGCGGGGGCTGCTGCTGGCGGCGCGCTGGGGCTTGGTGCGCCCGCGCCCCGGCGCCGAGGAGTTGCTCCCCCGGGTCGAAGAGCTGCTGGCGCAGGAGGCCTGGAGCGATTTTGTCGCCCGGCCGCGCACCCTGCTGGTCGCCGCGCTGGGGCCGATCGGGCGCGAGCGCGAGCTGGCGGCCGCTTCGCCGCAGCGGCCCTCGGAGGCAGTCGCGCTCGCTGCGACCTCGAGGCCGGAAGCGCTGCTTCTCGCCCGGGCGATGGGCGCGGAGTGGCTCGACGACTACCTGCGCGATTGGCGTCAGGTGGCGCTGGAGATCGACGGCGCCGACCTGATCGCCGCCGGGGTGCCGCAGGGCCCGGCGGTCGGCCTTGGCCTCGGAGAGGCGTTGCGGCGCAAGCTCGACGGCGAGATCGAGGGACGCGATGAGGAGCTGCGGGCAGCGCTGCAGGCGGCCGCGCAGGGAGAGGCCGGCGATCGGGAACCTGGGAACGGCGATGGAGTGGCGTGACCGCGAGGGCATGCGCTGGCTCGAAGCGCAGCTGCCTGGTGCCAGGGCGGCCTTCTCGACCCGCAGCGGCGGCGTCAGCGGGCCACCGTTCGAGTCTTTGAATCTGGGAATCCTCACCGGCGATGACCGTGAAGCCGTGACCGAGAACCGCCACAAGCTGGCCGCCGCCGCCGGCCTGTCGGCGTCAAACGTGCTGATCGGGCTGCAGGTGCACGGCGCCGAGGTGATCGGCCATCACGCCGCCCAGGACCCGAGCCCCTATGCGAAGCCGGGGACCGAGCTGGCGGAGTCGGACGGGCACTTCACCGCAACACGGGGCCTCGCGCCGCTCGTCCTCGTCGCTGATTGCCTGCCTGTTGCACTGGCGGGCCCGGGCGGAGTGGCGGTGCTGCACTGCGGATGGCGCGGGCTTGCCGCGGGCATCGTTGAGAGGGGCGCCTCGGCGGTGGAAGCCGAGGCGGCCGCGATCGGGCCGGGAATCGGGCCCTGCTGCTATGAGGTCGGCCCGGAGGTGCTGGAGCGCTTTGCCCGGCTCGGCAACGGGATCGCCGCCGGAGGCAGGCTCGACCTCGCCGAGGTGGCCCGGCGCCAGCTGGGCGCCGCGGGCGTCGGGGAGGTCGAATGCGCAGATCTGTGCACCAGCTGCGAGGCGGAGCTCTTCTACTCGCACCGGCGCGATGGCGGGCGAAGTGGCCGCCAGGCGGGTCTCGCCTGGCTGGAGGGGCCCTGATGCCCGGCCTGATTCATGGCCTGGAGCCGGAGCGAATTCGCGCCAACCTCGAGCGGGTGCGGGGGGCCTGCGGGGACCAGGTCGAGGTCCTGGCGGCGACCAAGTACGTGCCCGCGGAGGAGATGGGGGCGCTCGCGGAGGCGGGCGTTCGGCTCGTCGGCGAGAACCGCCTCCAGGAGATCGAGGCCAAGCAGGAGCGCTGGCGGGCCGATTTCGAGTGGGACTTCATCGGCAACCTGCAGAGCCGCAAGGTGAAGTCCCTGCTTCCGATCTGCCGGCTGATCCACTCGGTCGCCAGCGACTCGGCACTCGAGCAGCTCGGCCGCCACGCCGAATCGTCGACCGAGGTGCTGGTCGAGGTCAACGTCGCCGGCGAGGACGAGAAGGGAGGCGTCGCGCCGCGGGAGCTGAAGGACTTCATCGAGCGCTGCCCGGTCACCGTCGCCGGGTTGATGACGATGCCGCCGTTCAGTCAGGACCCGGAGGCCTCGCGACCCCATTTCGCCCGCCTGGCCGAGCTCGCCGCCGAGCACGGCTTGAGCCGGCTCTCGATGGGAACCAGCCAGGATTGGCGGGTCGCGGTGCAGGAGGGGGCGACGATCATCCGCCTCGGCACGGTGCTGTACGCATGAACAATTTGCAGCGGCCTCCGGCGGCCTGACAACCCAGGGCCCTCCACTTCGTTTCGTGGCCGACCCAATCCGCCGGTGCCACCGGGCATAATGGTGGGCAGGAATAGGCGACCGTAAGCCGAAAACGCCCCAGGATGGCTCTCAGAGACACATGGCATCGTGCGCTGGTCTACTTCGGCCTCGCCGAGGATCACGACTACGGACCTGACTACGACGACGGTTTTGAGCCCGAGACCGGGTCCGAGGACGTCTTCGACACCGGGCGCCGCGAGGCTCCGGTTCGGCGTCTGCCCACCGCGCGCCGGCGGCGCGATGAGATCGACGACATCTTCGCCGACGACGAGCCGGTGGGAGGGGGCCGGACGAGCGTCCTGCGGCCGGTCGGAAACGGCGGCTCCGACGTGCAGGTGCATCTCGTTATCCCGCGCAACTTCAACGATGCGCAGCAGGTCGCCGACCAGTTCAAGCGCACCGTGCCGGTGATCCTCAACCTTCAGACGACCGACCACGAGCTGTCCAAGCGCCTGATCGATTTCGCCTCCGGGCTGACCTACGCGCTCGACGGCGGCATGCAGCGGATCGCCGAGAAGGTTTTTCTGCTCACGCCGCGCAACGTCGAGGTTTCCGCGGAGGAGAAGGCGCGCCTGATCGACAAGGGCTTCTTCAACCAGTCCTAGGGCTGCGTGGTCGTCGGCTTCGCAGGCGCCGGGAACATCGCCGCCGCGATGGCGCGCGGCTGGGCGGAGGCCGAAGGCGGCCCCGCGCAGATGCTCTTCACCGACTCCGGCTCCGGACGCTCGGAGTCGCTTGCCGAGGAGGTCGGCGGTGAGCCGGTGGAGTCGAACGGCGCGCTTGCCGAGCGCGCCGATCTGCTCGTGCTCGCCGTCAAGCCGGCGGCCCTCGACGAGGTGGCGGAGGAGGCGCAGGCCGCCTCCGCGGTGCTCTCGCTGCTGGGCGCCACGCCGCTGGCCCGGCTCGGGGACGCGTTCCCCGCCGCGACCTGCCTGCGGGCGATGCCGAACGTCGGCGTCGAGGCGCGCCAGGGCGTGCTCGTATTCGCCGCTGCGCCGGGCGCCTCCGCAGAGGTCGTGGAGCCGGTTCGAGCCCAGCTCGAGCTGCTCGGCCGCGTGGTCGAGCTCGATGAAGAGCTGATCGATGCGGCCACCGCGGTGATGGGATGCTCGCCGGCCTACCTGGCGCTCGTCATCGAAGCGATCGCCGAGGCCGGCGCCGCCGACGGGCTCGACGCGGATCTCTCCCATTCATTGATCGTTGACGCAGCCGCCGGCACCGCCGAGGTCCTGCGGCGCCATCATCCGGCGCAGGTGCGCGACGCGGTCGCGTCGCCGGGCGGCAGCACCGAGGCGGGACTCGCGGTGCTCGACGAGGACGACGTGGGCGAGGCGTTCGAGGCCGCGGTACGCGCTTCGCTTGCGAGGATGCGGGGAGATTCGTGATCCCACTCGCCAGCACCCGGGACGACATCGCCAACTATGTCGACGCGCTCTTCCTCGTCTACGTGATCCTGATCTTCGCGCGCATCCTGATGTCCTGGATCCCGCGCATCCCGCGCAGCGCGACCCTGCGGCCAGTCCTCGACTTCATCACCGAGACGACCGACCCTTACCTGAACCTTTTCCGGCGCTTCATCCCGCCGATCGGCGGCGGGGGCCTCAGCATGGATGTCAGCCCGATCGTCGCGATCATCGTCCTCGCGGTGGCCGAGCGGATCATCGTCGGCGCGATCCTCAACCCGTGAGCCTGGAGTCGGGACGGGCTCGCGCCTGGCGCCTGGCGCTGGCGCTCTGCGGCGTGGTCGTGGCCCTCGATCAGGGCAGCAAGGCGGCGATCCAGTCCTCCCTGGTGCCAGGACAGCGGGTGTCCGTCGTCCCGGGACTGCATCTCACCGACGTCCACAACGAGGGCATCGCCTTCGGTCTCGCAGGCGGCGGCGGCACTGGACTGATCGTCTTGACGGTTGTAGCGCTGAGCCTGATCCTGGTGCTGTTCGCGCGCAATGCCGAGCGTCCCGGGATCTGGATCCCGGTCGGGATGCTGGCCGGGGGGGCGCTGGGAAACCTCGCCGACCGGGTGCGGATCGACTCGGTCACCGACTTCATCGATCTGCCGCTCTGGCCCGCCTTCAACCTCGCCGATGTCGCGATCGTGCTCGGGGTCGCGGGGCTGGCGCTGACCTTCATGGAGCAGCCCGACTGATGGAGACCGGCCCCACCGCGAAGGTCGTGCACGTCGACGACGCGGTGGCGGTGATCGACAAGCCCGCCGGCCTCGTCGTTCACCCGGCGCCGTCGCATCGCGGCCCGACGCTGGTCGACCAGCTCGGCGAGCTGCTGGAGGGTGGCGACCCGGAGCGGCCGGGGATCGTCCACCGCCTCGACAAGGGCACCTCCGGGCTGCTTGTGGTGGCGCGCAGCGAAGCCGCGCAGCGGGCGCTCTCGGCCGCGGTCGCGGCCCGCCAGGTCGATCGCGTCTACCTCGCCCTCGCGGGGGGCCGCCTCGACTCGCGGACCGGGACGATCGACGCGCCGATCGGCCGCGAGCGCCGCACCCGCACCCGGATGGCGGTAGCGGGAGCCGGAGCTCGCGAGGCCCGCACCCACTTCGAGGTGCTCGAGCTGCTGCCGTCGAGCAGCTACGTCGAGGTGCGCCTCGAGACCGGGCGCACGCACCAGATTCGCGCCCATTTCGCGGCCATCGGTCACCCGCTGGCCGGGGACGCGACTTACGGCGCCGGCGAGGCGCACGGCCTGCGCCGGCAGTTCCTGCACGCGCACAGGCTCGCCTTTACCCACCCGGTGAGTGGCGAGCGGCTGAGCTTCGCCTCCGAGCTGCCGGAAGATCTGAGGCAGGCGTTGAGAGCGGCAAGGTCAGGCTAGCGGCGCGGGTCTGCTCCCGACAGGCGAGACCAAAGCGCACCAACGCGCCGACCGCAGCGCGCTGGGTGAGCTTCCTCCTGGTATGCGGGAGGAACCTGACCCGGTTAGGACCTGCGCGGCCATTCCCCAGTTCTCGGGGCCCCTCCACGCCACCTCCGTGCGGCGTCCGTACAATCCCGCTGAACGTCAACTACCCCCGTCGAGCGAAGCGGGCCCTGCCGGAGCCAGGCATGACAAGGCGCCGGTCCCGCGGAGGCGGCGGGTGAAGCGTCAAATCCAAGGAAAGGAAGTACCCGGATGGCCGAGGCAGGCATCAAGGAGCTGCTGGAGGCCGGAGTCCACTTCGGCCACCAGACGCGCCGCTGGAACCCGCGCATGCGCCGTTACATCCACGGCGAGCGCGACGGGATCCACATCATCGACTTGCTGCAGACCGAGCAACTGCTCGGCAAGGCGCGCGAGTTCGGCGCCGAGCTGACCCGCGGCGGAGGAACGGTGCTCTTCGTCGGCACCAAGAAACAGGCCCGCGACGCGATCAAGGAGTGGGCCGACCGCACCCAGATGCCCTACGTCAACCAGCGCTGGCTGGGCGGGCTGCTGACCAACTTCAACACGATCTCGGCGAGGATCAAGCGTCTGCACGAGCTCACCGACCTGCAGGAGCAGGGGCGCCTGGAGCTGCTGCCGACCAAGGAGCGGATGGGGATGCAGGCCGAGCTGGCGAAGCTCGAGTACAACCTCGGCGGCGTGCGGGACATGCAGCGGCCCCCCGACGCCGTCTTCGTGATCGACCTGAAGACCGAGGAGATAGCGGTTCGCGAGGCGGCCCGCTTGCGGATCCCGCTGATCGGCCTCGTCGACACAAACTGCGACCCGGAAACGATCGACTACGTGATCCCCGGCAACGACGACGCGATCCGCTCCTGTGAGCTCGTGATCCGCACGGTCGGCGAAGCGATCGAGGAGGGCTCGTCCGCATGGCGCACCGAGGAGGAGCGCCGCCGCGCCGAGGAGGAGGCCCAGCGCCAGCGCGAGGAGGAGCAGAAGCGCCGCCGAGAGGAGGAGGAGAAGGCCCGCAAGGAGGCCGAGGAGGCGGCTGCAGCCGAGGCGGCGGCCGCGCAGGCACAAGGGCAGGCCGGCGAGGCCGCGCCGGTCCAACCGGCCCAGTCCTCGCAAACCCCCAAGCAACCCGCCCAGCAGCCGCAGCAGCCGGCCAAGCAGGCCCCGCAGCAGCCCGCCAAGCAGCCCGCCAAGCAGGCTGCCCAGGACCCAGAGCAGGCAGCCCAGCAACCGCCCGCCGAGTCGGCGGCGGCCAAGTCGAGCGAGTCGGCGAAGCCCGGAGGCGACTCGAAGTGAGCGTCTCGGCGGGAGACGTGAAGGCGTTGCGCGATCGCACCGGCGCCGGGATGATGGACTGCAAGGCGGCGCTTGCCGAGGCCGACGGCGACGTCGACCGCGCGATCGAGATCCTGCGGGTCAAGGGTCAGGCCTCGGCCGCGAAGCGCGAAGGCCGGGGCACGGACGAAGGCACGATCAGCGCCTATGTCCATGCCAACGACCAGGTCGGCGCGATGGTCGAGGTGCAGTGCGAGACCGACTTCGTCGCCCGCAGCGACGAGTTCAAGGCCTTCGCCTACGAGGTCGCCCTGCACGTGGCGGCCACCGGAGCCCGCTTTGTCTCCGCCGAGGACATCCCCGAGGAGGAGCGAGAGGCCGAGCGGCGGGTCCTCGAGGAGGCCGCCCGCGAGGACGGAAAGCCCGACGAGATGATCCCGAAGATCGTCGACGGCCAGCTCGCCAAATGGGCCAAGGAGGTGACGCTGCTCGAGCAGGAGCACGTCAACACGGACAAGCACGAGAGCAAGTCGATCGAGGAAATGCGGCTCGAGATCGCCTCGCAGACGGGGGAGAACGTTCGCGTCGCCCGCTTTGCCTACTTCCGGGTCGGCGAGGAGTAGGCCTGGCGGCCGGGTGGCGAGCACGATGGCGACCCCGGAGCCGAAGTTCCGCCGTGTGTTGTTGAAGCTGTCGGGCGAGGCGCTGATGGGCGACCTCGACTACGGCACCGACGCCGAGCAGGTGCAGCGAATCGCCGAGCAGCTGAAGAGCACGCGGGCGCGCGGGGTGGAGGTCGCCGTGGTCGTCGGTGCCGGCAACATCTACCGCGGCCTCGAGGCCGCCGCCCGGGGCATGGACCGGGCGACCGGCGACTACATGGGCATGCTCGCCACGGTGCTGAACGCGCTCACCCTCCAGGACGCCTTGGAGAAGGTCGGCGAGCACACCCGCGTCCTCTCGGCGATCGACGTCAAGGAGGTCGCTGAGCCCTACATCCGGCGGCGCGCGATGCGCCACCTCGAGAAGGGGCGAATCGTGATCTTCGCGGCCGGTACCGGCAACCCGTTCTTCACCACAGACACCGCAGCGGCGCTGCGGGCGCTGGAGATCCACGCCGAGGCGATCCTGATGGCCAAGAACGGGGTCGAGGGCGTCTATGACGCTGATCCGGCGACTCATCCCGAGGCCCGCTTCATCCCTGAGATCGGGCACCGGGAGGCGATCGAGCAGGGCCTGCGGGTGATGGACTCGACCGCGCTTTCGCTCTGCATGGACAACGACTTGCCGATCTACGTCTTCAATATGGCCGACGAGGAGAACATAGATAGGATCGTCTCCGGTGAGCGGGTCGGGACGCTGGTTTCAAGCGCATCGGCCCGCCAGCGCTAGGACTAACCGTGGCCGAGATGATCGATGAGTTCCTCGCAGACGCTAAGGAGCGGATGCACAAGTCGGTCGAGTCGACCCGCAACGAGCTCGCCACGGTGCGCACCGGTCGCGCCTCTCCGCACCTCCTCGACCGCGTCAAGGTCGACTACTACGGAACCGAAACCGAGCTGCGCCAGCTGGCCAACATCGCGACCACCGATGCACGCCTGCTCACCCTGACCCCGTTCGACAAGTCGGCGATCGGGGCGATCGAGAAGTCGATCCTGGAGTCCGACGTCGGCCTGACCCCCAACAACGACGGCAACGTTATTCGCCTGCAGATCCCGGAGCTAACCGAGGAGCGCCGCAGAGAGATGGTCAAGGTAGTGCACGGCGTCGCCGAGGAGGGCAAGGTCGCGGTCCGCAATGTGCGCCGCGACGTGATGTCCGACCTGCGCGAGCTCAAGAAGGAGGGGGAGACCGGCTCCGACGAGGAGCATCGCGCCGAGTCAGAGCTGCAGAAGCTCACCGACGAGGCGATCGGTGAGATCGATCAACTTCTAAAAGGCAAGGAAGAAGAAATTCTTGAGGTCTAGTTTGGCCGACGGCGCCGAGAACCGAGCCTGGCCAGGACGCAGGGAGATCGGCCAGCGAGCGTACTAGGATCGTACGTGAGCGAAGTCGGTCGACCGAGGACACCGCCAGGCGACGGTTCGCAGGGGCCGCGCTTCGTAGCCATAATCACCGACGGCAACGGGCGTTGGGCCCAGCAGCGCGGCGTGGCGATCGAGGAAGGGCACAGGGCCGGCGCCGACAACGTCAAGGCCCGCCTGCGCGACGCGGCGGAGTTCGGGATCGAGGAGCTGACCGTGTTCTCGTTCTCAACCGAGAACTGGTCGCGCTCCGACGAGGAGGTCAGTGCCCTGATGCGCATGTTCGGGGAGCGGATCGACTCCGAGACCCCGGAGCTCGACGAAGAGGGGGTGCGGATGCGCTTCATCGGGCGCCGCGAGGGGGTCGCGGCCGATCTGGTCGAGCGCATGGACTGGGCCGAGCAGACGACGGCCGCAAACGACCGCATCACCCTCTTCATCGCCTTCAACTACGGCGGCAGGGCGGAGCTGGTCGACGCGGCGCGCCGGTTTCAGGGCGCAACCGAGGAGGAGTTCCGGGGTCATCTCTACGCCCCCGAGATGCACGATCCCGACCTGCTGATACGGACCAGCGGCGAGCAGCGCCTCTCCAACTACCTGCTCTGGCAGTGCGCTTACTCGGAGCTGGTCTTTCGCGACGAGCTCTGGCCTGAATTCGATCGCGATGCCTTTGCCGCCTGTCTACAGGAGTTCGAGGCGCGCCGGCGCCGCTTCGGGGCGCGGTAGGGCGATGGAGTCCGGCGAGCGAGAAGGGGGCAGGAAGGGGCGCTTCGAGGACGCCGACCGGATATTCGGCGACGACAGCCGCACGGTCGAACCGATATTCGGCGACGACGACGCATTCGAGATGGAGCCGTTCGGGGGCGAGAGGGCAGCCCAGCCGCGCGACGGAGAGCAGAAGGGACCGCCGCCCCGACGCCGCAGGGGACCGAGCGGGGAGACGCTGAAGCGGATCCTGGTCGCGATCCCGTGGATCGTCTTCGCGATCGCGATCACCGCGCTCGGCGGCGTCGTGTTCATGGCCGCGATGATCTTCCTCGGCGCGATCGCCCTGCGCGAGTACTTCACGATGGCGCGCTCGACCAACCCGATCCAGCCGGCCGGCTTCATCGCGGTGCCGGCGATGATCGTCGCGGCACACTACGGCGACTCGTTCCAGGTGCTGCTCGTCGCCGTTGCGTCGTTTCCGCTCCTCTTCGTCTTCGGGGCCGGTCGCGACCGCCGCGAAGGCGTGACGATTTCGATGGGGATGACCCTTTTCGGTGTGATCTGGATCGGGCTTCCGCTCGTCCACGCGGTCCTGTTGCGCGATCTCCCCGACCACGGCGGGGCGCTGCTGATCGACGTCCTGGTCGGGAACCTTCGCAACCGACACGGCCGCCTACGCGACCGGGCGCCTGTTCGGGAGCCGGCGCATCACCCCGCGCCTGTCGCCGAACAAGACGCTCGAGGGCCTGATCGGCGGCTTCGTGATCGGCACGATGGCCTTCTGGTTCGCCGGCCTTTACCAGGACTGGCTCTCGGGCACCGACGCGTTGATCATGGGCGCCGCAATCGCCGCCGTGGCCCCGATCGGCGACCTCTTCGAGTCGATGGTCAAGCGCGACCTCGGGATCAAGGACACCGGGAGCATCTTCGGCCCCCACGGCGGCCTGCTCGACCGCCTCGACGCGGTCCTGTTCACGATCGTGGTCGGCTACTACCTGGCCGTCGCTTTCGTCTACTGAGCCTCTTGTACAGGCGGCGGCTGCCTCGAGCCGATCTGTCCGTCCGCGCGCTGTGGCGAGTTAGTTCCGGATGGTGGAACCAAGTCGCCACTGCTCGGTTTGACGCCGCCACGGACGGCAGGATCAAGCGCGATGACACCGAGACGCAGGCGCCGCCCGCGCGGCTACTACGAGGTCAACGGGTTCGACTTGAGCAATGAGCTGAACCGCCTCTGCTCACTGCCGCTGTTCGGCGGTCCCAAGAGCGAGCTGGCCCAAGACCCGCCCGACCTCACCGTCCGCCGCGCCTCGCGGCGCCCGCGCCGCAATCTCGGCTTCGCGGTCCCGGCCGAGCGGCGGATCTCGGTCACCGCATACCCCGGCATCCGGCCTGGCGACGTCCAGGAGACGCTCCTCCACGAGCTCGTCCACATCGCGGTGGGACGGTCCGGCGGGCGCTGGCATGGCAGCGCCTTCAGGCGCACCCTCGAGGCGGCGATGCGTGAGGCGTATGGCATCGAGGCGCCCGCAGGCCCTGCCTCGATCCACGGCGCCTACGCGGACGCCCTCGAGCGGCACCGATTGCGCACCCGCCCGGCCTGGCTGCACCCCGGTCAACTGGCGCTCGACGACGCCGCCTGAAAGGTCGGTCGGTGCGCCTTCCTTAACGCATGCGGAAGGAAAGCTCACCGGGTGCCTCTGAGCGGGTCGAAGCGGCCGGTATCTACCCTTCGTGGCGTGAAGAAGGTCGTAATCCTCGGCAGCACCGGATCGATCGGCACCCAGGCGCTTGAGATCGTCGGCAGCAGCGAGGAGCTCTCGGTCGTCGGCCTGGCGGCGGGCTCGAGCTGGGAGCAGGCGGTCGAGCAGGCGCGGGAGCACGGCGTCCCGACGCTGGCGATCGCCGACGAGGCGGCCGCGGGGAAGGCCCAGCGAGCCTGGAGCGGCAAGGTGCTGGGCGGAGAGGAGGGGATTCGCGAGCTGGTCGCCGGATCGGAGGCCGACCTGGTCCTCAACGGGATCGTCGGCGCAGCCGGGCTCGGCCCGACGATCGTCGCGCTGAGCGAGGGAATCGACGTCGCACTCGCCAACAAGGAGAGCCTCGTGATCGGCGGCGAGCTGGTCACGGCGCTCGCCGAGGCGACCGGGGCACGGCTGCTCCCGGTCGACTCCGAGCATTCGGCGCTCTTTCAGTTGATCCGCGGCGAGGCGCCCGGAACGGTGACGAAGCTCGTGCTGACCGCGTCGGGGGGCCCGTTCCGCGGCCGCGCCGATCTCGACTCGGTGATGCCGGAGGAGGCGTTGGCGCATCCGACCTGGGACATGGGCGGCAGGATCACGGTCGACTGCGCGACGCTGATGAACAAGGGCTTTGAGGCGATCGAGGCGCACCATTTCTTCGCCGTGCCCTACGACCGCATCGAGATCGTCGTGCACCCGCAGTCGATCATTCACTCGCTGGTCCAGCTCAACGACGGCGCCGCACTGGCCCACATGGGTCTCCCCGACATGCGGGTGCCGATCTCCTACGCCCTGCACTTCCCCGAGCGCGCCGACACTGAGGTCAAGACGCTCGACCTCGCCGAATTGGGTCAACTCAGCTTCGAAGCCCCGGATCTGGGTGCCTTCCCCTGCCTGCGGCTCGCCTTCGAGGCCGGGGAAGCGGGGGGGACCGCGCCCTGCGTGCTCAACGCCGCCGACGAGATCGCGGTCGCGGCCTTCCTCGACCGCAAGCTGACCTTCACGGCGATCCCGGAGGTAATCGAAAGGGTCGTCGGGGCGATGCCGACGAAGACGCCAACCCACTTCGATGACCTCTTCGCCGTCGACGCGGATGCGCGCAGGCGCGCAGGCGAGATGATCGAGGAGCTGGCGCCCGCATGAGCTGGGTGCTCGTCGTCCTCGGCTTCACGTTTCTTATCGTCGCCCACGAGGCGGGGCACTTCACGGCGGCGAAGCTGTGCGGGATGCGGGTCGAGCGCTTCTTCCTCTTCTTCCCGCCGAAGCTGGTTTCGATCAAGCGCGGCGAAACCGAATACGGGATCGGCGCCATCCCGGCCGGTGGCTTCGTGAAGATCACCGGCATGAATCCGGAGGAGGAGCTGCCTCCGGACGTCGCCCCTCGGGCCTACTACAGCCAGCCGGTCTGGAAGCGAATCGTGGTGATCGGCGCGGGCCCCGCGGTCAACATCGCGATCGCCTTCGTGATCCTCTTCGTGCTCGCCTTCGGGGTCACCGACATCAACAACAGCGTCGGCGAGATCGACCACGGCAGTCCCGCCGCCGCCGCGCACCTGAAGCCGGGGGACAGGGTCGTCGCCGTTGACGGCCAGCGCTTTCCGGATCTCGGCCTCGAGCAGAGGCTGACCCGCTTCGGCGAGACAGTCGCGAGCCACAAGTGCGCGGGCGAGCCCACCGACGGCTGTCGCGCAAAGACTCCGGTGAAACTGACGATCGCCCGCGATGGGCGGGCCCGGACGCTGACGATCTATCCGCGCTACGACCCGGCGGTGAAGCGGACCCGGGTCGGTTTTTCCTACGGGTCAACGCCCGCGAACCTCAACGTGGCCGGAGCCGCCGGGCGCTCGGTCAGCTTCATGTGGCTGGTCACCCACAAGACGGTCAGCGTGATCGGAAGGATCTTCGAGCCCGAGCAGCGCAAGCAGGTCTCGGGAATCGTCGGGACCAGCGACGTCGCCCACCAGACGATCGGGCTCGGCGCCCGCGAGGCGCTGGTGCTGCTTGCCGTGGTCAGCCTTTCGCTGGGCCTGATCAACCTCTTCCCGTTCCTTCCCCTCGACGGCGGCCACATCTTCTGGAGCCTGGTCGAGAAGCTGCGTGGCAGCCCGGTTCCGTTCAGCGTCATGGAGCGGGCCGGGGTGCTCGGGTTCGTGCTCGTGATCATGCTGTTCGTGATCGGCCTCACCAACGACATCGGGAGGCTCACGGGCCAAGGTTTCAACGTGCGCTGAAGTCCGCGCAAGCGAAGCAAGCTGCGGTAGCGTTCGTCGCGGAGGAGGAGCGAGCATGGAAGTCATCACCTCGGAGCGCTACGCAAGCGGCGGGCCCGGCACCGAGCCGCCGGCGCAAAATCTCTACGAGGCTTTCCTGATCACCGTCGATCGCCTCGGCGACGACGCGGCGATTCTCGGGCCGGACGACTACTCGATCACCTGGAGCGAGCTGCGCGCCCGTGTCGACGCGATCGCCGGTGGACTGCACGGGCTTGGCGTCGGCAAAGGGAACACGGTCGCGATCATGCTCAACAACCGCCCCGAGTTCATCCCCTGCGACCTCGGCGCGGTGGCGCTCGGCGCCGTCCCATTCTCGATCTATCAGACCTCCTCGCCGGAGCAGATCGCCTACGCGGTCGGCGATGCGGGCGCCAAGGTCGCGATCGTCGAGGCCGCGTTCCTGAAGCAGTTCGAAGCCGCCCGCAAGGACCTCCCGGAGCTCGAGCAGCTGATCGTCGTCGACGGCGACGGGGGTACCGCGACCCTGGAGGAGGTCGAGTCAGCCGATCCCGGCTTCGATGCGGCCGCGGCGGCAGCAGAGGTCGAGCTCGACGACCTGCTGACCCTGATCTACACCTCGGGTACCACCGGCCCGCCGAAGGGCGTCCAGCTCACGCATCGCAACCTGATGGCGCTCACGGCCGGGGTCGAGGACATGATCGCGATTCCGGACCGGGGGGCGAAGGTGATCTCCTGGCTGCCGGCCGCGCACATAGCCGAGCGGGGCGCGCATTACTACCTGCCCGTGGTGCGAGGCCCCTCGGTCCACATCTGCCCCGACCCGCGCAAGATCGGCGAGTTCCTGCCCCAGGTGAAGCCGACCTGGTTCTTCGCCGTGCCCCGCATCTTCGAGAAGCTGAAGGCGGCGCTGGAGGGCAATATGGCGAGCCTTCCCGCCGAGCAGCGCGAGCCGGCGCAGAAGGGGCTGGAGGCAGCATTGGCGAAGCTGCGCGCCGAGCAGGCCGGCGAGAACGTGCCCGACGACGTCGCCGCCGCTGCCGAGGAGGCCGACCGGACGATGTTCTCGGCGACTGCGCAGCGCGCTCGGCCTCGACGAGGCGGTCGCGGTCAACGTCGGCGCTGCGCCGACGCCGCTCGAGGTGCTCGAGTTCTTCCACGCGATCGGGATCCCGGTCGGCGAGCTCTGGGGGATGTCGGAGACCTGCGGGGTCGCGACCTGCAACCCGCCCGGGAAGGTGAAGCTGGGGACGGTGGGGCCGCCGGTGCCGGGAATCGAGGTCAAGCTGGCCGAGGACGGCGAGGTGCTGGTCAGGGGCGACTCGGTGATGCCGGGCTATCGCAACATGCCGGAGAAAAACGCGGAGACGATCGACTCCGAGGGTTGGCTTCTGAGTGGGGACATCGGCGAGCTCGACGAGGACGGCTACCTGAAGATCGTCGACCGCAAGAAGGAGCTGATCATCAACGCGGCGGGCAAGAACATGTCGCCGGCCAACATCGAGTCGAAGCTGAAGGCGGCGAGCCCGCTGATCGGACAGTGCGTCGCGATCGGTGACGGACGGCCTTACAACGTGGCCTTGATCGTCCTCGACCCGGACTACGCGCCGGTCTGGGCGCAGGAGAACGGGCTCGAGGGCTCGCTCGAGCAACTGGCCGGCGAGGCCCACACTCGGGCCGCGATCCAGGCCGCCGTCGATGAGGCGAACGCGAAGATGTCGCGAGTCGAGCAGGTCAAGAAGTTCAGCGTGTTGCCCGCCGAGTGGATGCCGGGCGGCGACGAGCTGACCCCGACGATGAAGCTGAAGCGCAAGCCGATCGTCGCGAAGTATGAGGCCGAGATCGAGCGCCTCTACTCGCAGGAAAAGCAAGCCGGTTCCTGATACATCCGTCCAGGCGTGGATGCCGCCTTTCTGGGCGGCGGCTTTCCGTGCTTGGCTGCCTGCCTGTGGCTGACGATAGAGCGCCCATGGAGGCAGGACAGGCCCCAGAGGGGATCAGCAACCCGACGCCGGCTGAGGTCGGCGACCCGCCGGCGCTCTCGGTCGAGCAGGTGCGCGACGCGATCGAGCACGATCGCCTCGTCGTCTTCTCGCAGCCGATGCTCGACCTGCGAACCGGAGCCGTCGCCAGCGAGGAGCTGCTGGTGCGGATCCAGACCCGCGACGGCGAGCTGATCCAGCCCTTTGCCTTTCTGGCGACCGCGGAGGCATTCGGCCTCGCCTGCGAGATCGACTCGATCATGATCCGCAAGGGCCTCGTCCTGGCCCGCAACGGGCGACACGTCTCGATCAACCTCTCCGCCCACTCGCTGAGCGAGCCCGGGCTGATCGAATCCGTGGAGGCCGCGGTAAGGGAGGGACTGGACCCGGGCAACATCACCTTCGAGATCTCCGAGAACAGCGCCGGCACCGACCTCGACGCGGCGCAAAAGCTTGCGATACGGCTCACCGAGATCGGCTGTGACCTCGCGGTCGACGATTTCGGCATCGGCTTCGCCTCGCTTCAGTTCGTCAAGCTCCTGCCGGCGCAGATGATCAAGGTTGGGCGCGAGTTCGTGCGCGACCTGCCGCGCAGCCTCGACGACTACCACGTGATGGGATGCATCGTCGACCTCGCCGGCAAGCTCGGCCGCAAGACCGCCGCGGTCGGGGTCGAGGACGGGCTCAGCTTCGAGCTGCTGAAGCGGCTCGGGGTCGATTACGCGCAGGGCTTCTACATCGGCGAGCCGCGCGAGCTCGACGCCGAGCGGCCGCGCGGCGTCGAGCCGGCAGCCGCCGAGTAGTCGCAGCCCCGCCGGCGTCCTCCGACCGACCATGGAGCCCGTTTAGCCTAAGGGCATGCCCAAGCCCCTCAGCCGGACGACGATCTATCCGCCGGAGTTGCTCGAGGAAGCGCAAACCGCGTGAGCGACGGGGTGGAGGCCGCCGCAGTCGATCGCGTCGAGCGGGTTCGCGAGCTGGAGCGCTTCGCGCTGCGCAGGCTTCCCTCGCTTCAGCTCGCCGACGGCGTCTTCTGCCATCAGGTCAGGGCGGATGCTGGGCGTCCAGAGGGCCGCTCGCTGCGCTACACGCTGATCGTCCTGATCGGATTGCTGCGTGCCGAGGAGCACGACATCGAGCACCCCTTCCACCTCGGAGCGATGCGCAGCCGGATCCTCTCCGAGGTCGGTTCAACGGAGCTCACGCCCGGCGACCTGGGCCTGGCGCTCTGGAGCGAATCGAGGAGCGGGGGGGACGCGGTCGGCGAGCTGGTCGACGCGCTGGAGGCCAGCCTGGAGCGCAACGGGCTCGAGGGTTTGACCAGCATGGAGGTCGCATGGATCGTCACCGGGCTCACCGAGGCGGGCGCGCGCCGGGAGCTCGGCAGTGGTGAGCGCATCCTGGCCCGCTGCCGCGAGCAGCTGATCGAGGAGCGGCGCCCGCGCGACGGCCTGGTCACGCATGTCGCACGCGGGCGGCGCAAGCGATTGCCGCATTTCGCCGACCAAATCCACTCCGTGCAGGCCCTCTCGCAGCTGGCCCGCATCCGCGACGACGACCCGGCTCTGCGGGCCGCTCGCTCGATCGGCGAGCTTCTGCTCGCCAACCAGATGCCCAACGGGGCCTGGCCGTGGATATACGACCCGCTGCGCGGGACCGTGGTCGAGCCCTACGAGCTCTACTCGATGCATCAGGACTCGATGGCGATGATCGGCATGCACGGGCTCAGCGAGGCGAGCGGCGACCCGCGCTACCGCGAGGTCGCCGTGCGCAGTCTCGACTGGAGCTACGGAGGCAACGAGCTGGGCGCGCAGATGCTCGACCCCGATGCCCGAGATGGTCTATCGCTCGATTCGCCGCAAGCAGCGCTTCGCGCGCGCCCATCAGGCACGCAACGCCGCCGCGACCTATCTGCGCGCCGCACCGCGCCTGCCGATCCCGAGGAGCTGGAGCTGAATCGCTCGATGCGACCCCACCAGCTCGGTTGGCTGCTCGAGGCATGGGCGGGGCGTGAGCACCTCGCCGGCAGCGACGCTTGATGGCTCGGGGATCGCTGCACCGCTCCGACCTCGCCGACGATCCGATCGATCAGTTCGCGGCCTGGTTTGCGGAGGCGGAGCAGAGCGCGCCGCTGGCCGATGCGATGGTCCTGGCGACGGCGGACGTCGACGGCGCCCCCGCCGCGCGCTTCGTGCTCCTGAAGGGATTCGGGCCCGACGGCTTTGAGTTCCACAGCGACTACCGCAGCCCCAAGGCGCAGCAGCTCGACGCGAACCCGCGCGCCGCGCTCGTCTTCTGGTGGCGCGAGCTGGGCCGCCAGGTGCGGATCAGCGGCCGGGTCGAGAAGCTGGGCGGGGAGGAGTCGGACCGCTATTTCCAGACCCGCCCCCGCGAGCGCCAGCTCGGCGCCTGGGCGTCGCACCAGAGCCAACCGGTCGAATCACGCGAGCGCCTTGACGCACTGGTCGCCGCGGCGGACGAGCGCTTCGCGGGCGCCGCCCCCGGACGCCCGCCGCACTGGGGGGGCTATCGTCTGCTCGCCGAGGAGCTCGAGTTCTGGAACCAGGGGGAGGAGCGGCTTCACGACCGCTTTCGCTACCGCCGCGACGGCGCTGGCTGGTCGATCGAGCGCCTCTCGCCCTAGTGGGCCCTCTCCAACGCGGCTGCGATTAGCGGATCAGCTTGAACCGGACTTTGCCGGTCGCACTGTTGCCGAAGCTGTCGGTCGCCGTGCTCGTAACGACCACCTTGAGAGGCTTGTGGGTCTTCCTGATCGCGGGCTTGATCTTCTTGCGGGCGGAGCGCGAGAACTTGATCCTTATCCGGGTTTTCGCCTGCGCCGCAAGCGTCGCGTTCGCCTTCTTGCTCTTCACTGCTCTCGCGACGACCCGCAGGGCGCGTGACTTACGCGGGTGGCCCGGCACCTTGACCTTTGCCCGCAGGCGCACCGTTCCCGACTTGTCGAGCGTGTCGGTCACCGCCGCCTTGGCAAGCTTCTGTCTCTTCTTGGCCCTCAGAGTCTGCTCCGGCTTAGTCGTCGTGGTCGAGGCCGGCTCGACCGTCGCCTGGACCATCACCTCGCGCGAGGTCGTCGCGGTGCCCATCCGCGTCTGGCCGTCGAGGAGGCTCGGCACCTGCCACCAGTCCATCGTCGCACCGACCGTGTCGGCGAGGACAAGAGCAGCAGAGGAGCTGTCGAGTCCGATCGCATCGCCGGCATTGATTGGCAGACTGGCCAGGAAGGGCCCGTTGGTGCCAATCACTGCGGCACGCGGTGGGCTGGTCCCGGCGCCGGTGAAGGAGAGCCCTGCAGTCGGGCGCAACACCCGCAAGCTGACGCTGGTTGGAGAGCCGCTGCCCGACTTGAACGTCCAACTGGTCACGACTCCGGTGACCGGCGAGCGCAGACCTCCCGCGGCGACCAGTGATGGTGGGGCGTCAAATGTCAGAGCAGTACAGGGCAGGCCCGCGTTCCCGCAACCCGGCATGTTGTCCGTCGCGTCACTGGTCAGGTTGCTTCCGATGGTCACCGCGCCACTCGCCGGCGCGACGAGGAAAAGCGACGCCGAGCAAGCGAGGAATACGGAGAATGCCCATCGCCGCACCATGCGCAGAGCATATCGACGCGGCCAGGCGTCGCCAGCGAAACCGGCTCGTGCCTCATATGGCGGTCCAGGGGCTACCGAAAGCCGCGTGAGTCAGGCAATGACCTTGAACTTGTCCTTGGCGGGGGTCGGGTCGACGTTGCCGTCGGCGTCGATCGCCTTGACCTTGAACTTGTGCCTGCCCGGCTTCAGGTGGCGGTAGGTCTTCGGCGATTTGCACCTCCGGTACTTCTTGCGGTCTAGCTTGCACTTGAAGGTCGCCCCGGGCTCGTCGGCCTTGAACTTGAAGGTCGGGCTCTTGTCAGCGGAGCGATTTCTCGGGCGCTTCTTGATCTTCGTGTTCGGCTTGCCGCCGACGCCGACCCCGGGGGCGCAAGCCTTCTCGGTGACCGGGGCGGCGTTGTTGCGCGGGTTCGGCGTCACCTTCGAGAAGTCGGCAGCACCGCTGTCAGTGTCGTCGGCGGCGTCGAGCGAGGTCGGGCAGTCGCGCGCGATCGTCCGCCCGATTGCCTCTCCGGTGAACGGGAAGGGCGCGGGAGCGCCGACCGCGGAGGGTGGCACTACCCCCGCTGCCGGTCCGGTGCCGACGCTGATGCAGTCGATGTTCTCCCAGCAGATCAGGCCGCCTCCGCTGGTCTGGATCGTGCTGAGCGCCATGTTGGTGGCGTCGGAGCTCGCCGATATCGAGGTATCGCCGATCAGAATCGTCGCCTGATTCTGACCGTTGGCGACGTCAGCCGAGAACGTCGTTGAAGTCGGTGTCGGGTCCGTGTGGCTCCAGACGTTGAGGGTGTGGCCGGCGACGTGGTTCTGGCCGGCGGCATACATCTGCAACTCGACATAGGAATCGTTGAAGGCCGCCCCGAAGTTTCCCGCCCCGAACTCGCGGATCTTCATCAGGTGAAAGGTCGCCCCTGCCGGTGCCGCCAGCAGGCAGCCGAGGACTGCGCATGCGGCGAGCGCCAGAAGTCCCTTTCCATTCCTGTTGATCATCCCTGGACCCGTATTCGTATCGCAGCGCACGAGCAATCACAAGCGGATGGATGGCCGCAGGTACCCTCTGCTCGTGGCTTCGAAGCGCCAGATATTCGTTCGCGACGTGCCGATCGGAGGCGGCGCGCCGGTCGCCGTGCAGACGATGACCAAGACCGAGACCGCCAACCTCGAGGCGACCATGGAGCAGATCGAAAAGGTTGCAGAGGCGGGCGCCGACCTCGTCCGCGTCGCGGTTCCTCGCGATCAGGACGTTGAGGCGCTTCGGACGATCGTGCGGCGCTCACCGATCCCGGTGATCGCTGACATCCACTTCAATCACACCCTCGCGCTGAAGGCAATCGACGCCGGCGCCGACTGCATCCGCCTCAACCCCGGCAACATCGGCGGCCGCGAGAAGGTCGCCGAGGTCGCCGCCAAGGCCACCAAGGCGGGCGTGCCGATGCGGATCGGCGTCAACTCCGGTTCGCTGCCCAAGCACCTGCACGAGCTCGAGCGCTCCGAGCCCGTCGAGGCGCTGGTCCAGGCCGCGGTCGAGTTCGTCGAGCTTATGGAGGGCCTCGACTTCGAGAGCTTCAAGGTCTCGATCAAGTCGACCAACGTCCCCAACACGATCGCCGCCAACCGGCTGTTGGCCGAGCGGATTCCCTACCCGATCCACCTCGGGATCACCGAGGCGGGCACGAAGTGGTCCGGGTCGCTGAAGTCGGCGGTTGGACTCGGGACGCTGCTCGCCGACGGGGTCGGCGACACGATCCGGATCAGCCTCTCGACCTTTCACGCCGAGGAGGAAGTCAAGGTTGCCTGGGAGATCCTCAAGGCCCTGCAGCTGCGCGAGCGCGGCCCGGTGCTGATCGCATGCCCGACCTGCGGCCGCCTGCAGTTCGACATGGACACCGTGGTGACCGAAATCGAGCAGCGCCTGGAGAGCTACGAGGAGCCGATCGAGGTCGCCGTCCTGGGCTGCGCCGTGAACGGGATCGGCGAGGCCTCGCATGCGGACTTCGGGATCACCGGCGCCAAGAACGAAGGCCTGATCTTCTCGAAGGGAAAGCCGTTGCGGAAGGTCCCGCAGGCGGAGCTCGTCGACGCGCTGTTCGAGGAGATCGACCGGACGCTGGACCGCGGCCGGGTCGTCAGCGACGAGGCCGAGGCGCGTGAGGGCGCCGAGTGGCTGGAGCGGATCGAGGAGGAGAATGCCGGCGAGCTGACCCCGGAGCGGATCGCGAAGCTCGAGGCAGAGGCGGCGCGGGCGGGCGAGACCGAGAAGGTGCTGCTCGACGAGGAAGCCTCGCCGACCGCGGGGCGCCGGTTCACCCGGGCGTAATCGCGGGACGCTGAATCAATTGCGGCGGCTTCGCCGCCTGACATGCCACTGCCGCTCCACTTCGTTTCGCGGCCCAACTCATGGTGTCGGCGCCGCGAACTCGTAGGAGCGGGTCCAGGGACTGCGGTAGGTATGCCCGTCGGCGGGTGAGCGCCAGATCACCTGCCAGCGGCGGCCGGGGCTGTCGCCGTAGTTTGTCGTGAAGGTGCCGACCGGGTCCGTGTCCACTGTCTGCAGGGCTCGAGGCGGCTGGCCGGGGTTCTTGAAGCGGATCTGGACCGTGGTTGGGTGAGGGTAAGTCTGCACGATTCCCCACAGCGACACCATGTCACCGAGCTTTTGCAGGGCAAGCGGCAGGCGGAATGCGTTGTAGGAGGGCTTCGGCCGCCCGTTGAAGAAGCGCAGACCAGATTCGAAGCCGGCATAGCGCTGGCCGGGGACCGCCGCGGGCTGTCGTCGTTGAGCAGGTACTGGGCGAAGGTCGCGACCCGCGGGTCCTGGTAGGCAAAGTGCTCGGCGATCCCGATGTAGGCGGCCTGCGCCTCAAGGCTGACCGCGTTGGGGTCCGGATAGCTCTGGATGCCGAACTCGGTGATGTAGACCGGGAAATCCGAAGGCAGCGCGTCGGCCGCCGCGGCGCCGTCGAGCGTCGACTCGAGTGTGTGCAGCGAGCTCATGGTCACGAAATGGGGATTGGTGACCGGCTCGAACGGCGGCTGTCCGACCAGCGGATAGGGATGCGCCGACCAGCCGATCGCATCGACGCTCTCGTCCGGGTGGGGACAGCGCGACAGCTGCTCGAAATCTCCGTTCAGGCAGAGCGTCTGGCGCGTGAAGGTCAGCGGGTCGACGGACTGCTCGCCGCCGGTCGGCGCCGTCTCCCCGATCAGGATCGGGGCGCCGGGCTGCTGGTCGTGGATCGCCGTCTGAGCCGCCAGGTAGAGCTTTCGGTAGAGCAGCGGCGAGTAGGGGCGGCCGTCGCGATATTGAGGCTGCAGGAAGGTCGAGAGGTTGGGCTCGTTCCAGACCGTCCAGAGGTCGGCCTTCTGGACCGGATGCGGTCTCGCCGTCGGGAACGAAGTGGCCGCTGTATCGCTTCGCCAGCGCGCTGACGAAGGCGCCGAACTGCCTCGGATCGGGGTCGATTACCCCGGAGCTGCCAGGCTTGGACGCCCACCCGGGCGCTGGCCCCGTGGGCGCGAACACCGCCTCCATCCCGAGCTGGTGAATCTGCTCAAGCGCGGTGTCGTAGTAGTCGAAGTTGTAGTCCGCCTCGTTTGGGTCGGAGGCCCGGAAGCCCTTGGCGCACGCTGTGCCGGGGCGACGATGTTCCAGGGAACCAGCACCCGGATCGCGTCGGCGCCGAGGTCGTGGGCCTGGCGCAGGGCCTCCTTCGGATTCGACCCCGCGATCAGGCCGACGTCGAAGATCAGCGGCTTCCGACCCTCCGGGACGTTCGGAAAGCCGGCCGTCGGCGGTGCCGTCGAGGCGTCATCGCTGGCGAGGGCGATCGCGGCAACGGCCACCGCGGCCGCGGCCAGCGCCGCCGCTAGAAGCCAGCGCAGGGACATGTCAGCGGAAGGTGTAGGCGCGCACGAATGGGCCGCTCAACTCGGTCCCGTCGGGCAGACGGGTCGAGGCACTGTAGCGGCGCCCCTTGCGGAGCTTGGTGCGGAACTGGAAGTAGCCGGCGGCATTGGTGTGGATCGTCCGGATCGTGCGACCACCGGTCGCGTCGACGGTGACCGTGAACGGCCCGCCGCTGGGGCGCACGTGGCCCCAGATCTTGACCCGCTTGCGCTTCTTGCTCGGCCGCTGCGCGACGAGGGCGATCGAGAAAGCGTCGTAGGAGACCTTCTCGGCGCCGTCGGAGGAGCGCAGCCCGGTCTGGAAGTTGACCTGCGCGTTGCCGGTGTCGTCCTGGAGCAGGTACTGGCCGTAGCTGCGGATGCGCCGGTTGCGGTACATCAGGTACTCGGAGATCCCGTTGTACTCGGCCTGGCGCAGCTGGCTGACACCGAACCTACGGTCGGGCACGCTCTCGATCCCGTACTCGGTGACGTAGACGGGCAGCCGGCGCTTCACGGCGTGGGCTGCCTTTGCCTTGTTCAGCGCCTTGACCAGGTCGCCGATCGTGGCCAGATTGATCAGGTGGTGGCGGCCCTCCTGGAAGGGCGCGTCGAAGGGGTCGTAGGGGTGCTGCGCCCAACCGTCGGCGTCGATCTTCGGGCAGTGGCCCTTGCGCTTGAAGTTCTCCTTCAGGCAGAAGACGCCGCGCACGAAGCTGATCGGGTCGGTGCCCTTGCGCCCCGGGCCGGGGGAGGTCTCGCCGATCAGCAGCTTGTCGGCTGCGTGGCCGCTCGCCGCGAGGCCCTTCTGGGCGCCGAGGAAGAGCTTGCGGTAGATCTTCGCCGCCACCGACTTGCCGTGCCGAAGCTGCGGCTTCAGGAACAGGGTCAGGTTGGGCTCGTTGAGGATCGACCAGAAGTCGACCCGCGGCAGGGGCGTGCTCGGCGGGTCGGTGGGCTGGACAGGGGGTGGTGGGGTGAAGCTGCCGCTGTAGCGGGTGCCGAGCGCCTGCACGAACTGCTGGAACTCTCCCGCCCGCGGCTTGGTGATCCCGTCGCGGCCGCCGGTTGCCCAATCAGGCGCTGGGGTGCTCGGGGTGAGCAGCACGTTCATGCCCCTCGCCTGAGCGCCGCGGATCAGGTCGTCGAGCGCATCCCACTGTGGCGGGTAGGCGCTCGGGTTGGTCGCATCGAAGCTCGGCTTGACCGGGGAGTCCGGGTTCGGGGCCAGCTGGCGCCAGGCGACGATCACGCGCACCGTGTTGACCCCGAATGCCTTCAGCTCGTCGAGCTGCTTGGCGCGTCCCTCCTTGGATACGTCCAGGGCCGAGCCGCCGAGATCGAACAGCGTCGTCTGGCTTCGTGAAGCCGTCGCCGCCGAGGCGGCCAGCAGCGAGAGCCCGAGCAGAGCGACCGTCGCGAGCAGGATCGCGATTCGCGCGCGGGCGCGGCGGGACGTTGTGGCGCGTTGCGAGATTGGTTGGCTCATCGCAGAAGAAACTCGGGTGCCGCGGAGAAGTTGCGACCAAGCCCGGCCTGACCGAAGCGGCTCGCGGGCGAAGCGGGCTTTCTAGCAGACCGACTGGTCGGCAGCCTCACCGAGCCGCCGCGGTGCCTAGTCAAATCGGTAGGAGCGAATGAACGGGCCGACAAGCAGGGTCCCGCTGGGCAGCTCGCTGATCGCCTCCCACTCGCGACCGCGGCGATTCGCGGCCCGAAAGCGAAAATAGCCGTCAGCGTTGGTCTGCAGGGTCGTCCACTCCTCGCCGGGCCCGACCCTGTTGTCGCGATAGCGGACCTGGACCTCGTAGGGCCCCTCCCCGGGGCGGACGTGGCCCCAGATCTCGATCCCGCCTGCGGCGCGCCGCCGGGCGACGAGGGTGATCGGGAAGGCGTCGTAGGACGGCTTCGGAAGCCCGTTCGTGAATCGCAGGCCGGTCTGGAAGGAGAGCAGCTTGGCGCGGGTTCGGGTCGTCGTCGAGCAGATATTGGGCAAACGAGCGGATCCAGGGGTTGCGGTAGAGCAGGAACTCGGCGATGCCGAGGAACTCGGCCTGGCGCTGCGGGCTGACCCCGAAGCCGCCCTGCGGCTGGCTCTCGATGCCGTATTCGCTGATGTAGACGGGCAGTCGCCTCAGGGTTCCACCGGCCCGCGCGACGCGCTTCAGGGCCTTGACAAGCCGACCGATCGACCCGATCGAGATGATCGAGCTGTGCGCGCGCCTGGGCGCCTCCCAAGGTGGGATGTGAGGGTTGTACGGGTGGTGCGACCAGCCACTGGCGGCGATCGGCTGACAGTCGCGAAGCCGCTTGTAGTGGTTTGAGAGACAAAAGACCTGGCGCAGGAAGCTCAGTGGTGTGGTCGAGGCGCTGCCGCGGCTCGGCGCGGTCTCGCCGATCAGCAGCAGGTCACGCTTGTGGCCGGAGGCGGCGAGGCCGCGCTGCGCGGCCAGGAACAGCCGGCGGTAGACGTGACCGGACACGGTCCGCCCGGCGGCGTTTCGCTGCGGGCGCAGGAAGGTCTTCAGGTTCGGCTCGTTCCAGACCCCCCATTGCTCGACCCGGGGCAGCGCATCGTCATCGGGGCCGGCGGCGCAGTCGGGCGCCAGGCAGTCGCCTCCGTAGCGCTCGCCGAGGGCGGTGACGAACTTCTCGAACTCCTTCGGATTCGGCCTGAAGAGCCCGCCGTGGCGTCGCTCAGTCGCCCAGTCGGGAGCCGGGCCGGTGGGGGTGAGAAGCGGCTGCATGCCGCGCGCCACGGTGCCGCGCACGACCGAGTCAAGCACCTCGAAAGCGTGGGTGGGGTAGTCGCCGGGGTCGTCGGCGGTGAAGGCCTGCGGCTTTGAGTCGCTGTTCGGGCTCGGGGCCAGGAACCGCCACTGGACCTGGATCCGCACCGAGTCGACGCCCAGCGCCTGGAGCCGATCGAGGATGTCCGAGCGCCGCGCCGCGGTCTCCCCGTTGAGCAGCGACGGGGTCGGGTCGAGGATCGTGAACTGCCCGCTGGCGGCCGACGCGCTTGAGGGGCCGACCAGCATCGCCAGCATCGTCGTGAGCGCAGCGCTCAGCGCCGCGATCCGGACCGCCCCCAAATTCGCCCGGCGGCAGCCGGAGCCGGTCATTTCCTGGCCGAAGATCTGCAACACCGAATAGAACCCGTCCGCCGGCCGAATGCTTCGGCGGGAGGCCGATGCGACGCGCCGGGACCGCTGATGTCTAGCAAGCGACGCGCCAGGGCGACGATGTCCAGTCGCAGCGGCTGGGCGGCAGGTGCCCGGCCAGTTACGGTACGACGCCATGTCCCGCGCCACGCAGCTGTTCTGGCCCACGGTCAAGGAGGCCCCGGCCGATGCCGAGGCCGTCTCGCACAAGCTGATGGTCCGCGCGGGACTGATCCGGCAGCTCGGGAGCGGGGCTCTGGACCTACCTGCCGGCTGGCTGGCGGGCGCACCGCAAGGTCGAGGCGATCCTGCGCGAGGAGATGGATGCGATCGGCGGCCAGGAGATGCTGATGCCGGTCTTGCAGCCGGCCGAGATCTGGCGCAAGAGCGGCCGCTGGGAGATCGTGGAGCTGTTCAAGCTCGAGGACCGCAAGGGCTCCCCGATGGCGCTGGCGATGACCCACGAGGAGAACCTCACCTACCACGTAGCCGGCGAGATCCGCTCCTACCGCGAGCTGCCGAAGATCCTCTACCACCTGCAGACCAAGGAGCGCGACGAGGCGCGGCCGCGCGCCGGGGTGCTGCGCTCGCGCGAGTTCGTGATGAAGGACTCCTACAGCTTCGACCGCGACCTCGAGGGGCTTGAGCACAGCTACGAGCTTCACATCGAGGCCTACGACCGCATCTTCGATCGCAGCGGCCTGCGCTGGTACCGGGTCGAGGGCGACGTCGGGATGATGGGCGGGACAGGGGCGCACGAGTACATGGCGCCGTGCCCCGCCGGCGAGGACGAGGTGGCGTTGGCGCCCGGTTATGCGGCGAACATGGAGATCGCCTCGGCCGAGCCGCAACCCGTGGAGCTGCCGCCCACGGCGGAGGCGCCGCAGGAGGTCCCGACGCCGGGCTTGACCACCGTCGAGCAGGTCTCAGAGGCCCTCGGCGCCGCCCCTGGGGCGCTGCTGAAGGCGATGCCGGTGATCGTCGAGGAGCGCGGCCTCGTGGTGGTCCTGGTTCGCGGCGATCACCGGCTCAACGAGATCAAGCTTCGTAACGCGCTCGGCGCCGACTTCCGCGCCGCCCGCGAAGAGGAGATAGCAGAGCAGCTGGGCCCGGTTGGTTTTGTGGGCCCGGTCGGGGCCCAGGTGCCGGTGATCAAGGATGCGGCGATCGAGGGTGACTCCTTCGTCGCCGGGGCCAACAAGGCCGACGCGCACCTGCGCGGAGTGAAGCCCGGCCGTGACTTCGACTACGAGGAGCTTGACGTGCGCCGGGTCGAGGCCGGCGACCTCGCGCCGGGAGGCGGGCGGATCGAGATCGAGCCGGCGATCGAAGCGGCGAACATCTTCAAGCTCGGCACCCGCTACTCGGAGGCGCTCGGCGCCACCTATCTCGACGAGGGGGGCAAGGAGCAGCACGTCGTGATGGGCTGCTACGGGATCGGGCCAGGCCGCATCGTCGCCGCGGCGATCGAGCAGGGCGCCGACGACCAGGGGATCGTCTGGCCGCGGGCGATCGCGCCCTGGGCGATCCACCTGGTCTCGCTCGCGAAGGCCGGTGAGGAGGAGAGGGGGGCGGCCGAGACCCTCTACGAGCAGCTCAGCGAGAGCGGCGAAGAGGTGATCTACGACGACCGCGACGCCGGGCCGGGGGAGAAGCTCACTGACGCCGAGCTGCTCGGCTGTCCGCTGCGCCTCGTGGTCGGGCGCAAGGGGCTTGCCGATGGCGTGATCGAGGCTCGGGAGCGGCGCAGCGGCGCAGACCACCGGCTGCCGGTCGACGACGCGGCGCAGAAGGCGCGCGAGATCCTCAAGGATCTGTGACTCAGCCCGCGCCCTTCGGGACCGGCCGCCTGCGGAGGCTGTTGGGGCTCGATCGCAGCGCCCCGGCGCCGCAGGCGACGCGAGCCGGACAGGCCCTGCACCCGCTGACGATCCCGAACCTGGTCGGCTACCTGCGCCTGGCGGGAATCCCCGTCTTCCTCTACCTCGCCTTCGATTCAGGCGACGGGCGGACGGCGTCGGCGGCGATCCTCTTCTGGCTGATCGCCGCGGGCGACTACCTCGACGGCCTCCTGGCCCGGGTCACCGGACAGTACAGCCGCCTCGGAGCGCTCCTTGACCCGGTGGTCGACCGGCTCACGATCCTCTCCGGCGTCCTGGTCTGCTGGCACTTTCACCTGCTTCCGCGCTGGGCATTGGTCGTGCTTGCGGCGCGCGAGCTGCTCACCCTGGTGCTTGCCCAGCTCGCCCTGCGACGCGGGATCGACCTCGAGATCAACTGGCTCGGAAGGGCGGCCGTCTTCCCGGTTATGGCCTCGATCTTCTTCGCGATGGTCTTTGCCGGCTGGTTCCCAAAGGCCTTGCTGTACCTCGGACTCGCGCTGGCGCTGCTGGCGACGGCGCTTTATGCACGAATCGGATGGCGGGAGCTGCGTCGCCCGAGCCCGAAGGCGCAAACGGGCGCCCACTCTCCATAAACCTTCAACTCTCACTTGAAGCTTGAGGGAATGGGCCTATACTCGCCGCATGGAGGACACATTCCCCGATCTCGGTTCGCTCGACGACAGCGAGCTCAAGGATCTGATCGAAAGCCTCACCGAGGAAGAGCAGGAGATCTCCTACCGGCGGCGCGTGCTGCACGGGAAGATCGACATCCTGCGGGCAGAACTGGTCAACCGGTTGCGCCAGAAGCGGGAGCGCGGCGACTCGCTGATCTCCGGCGACGACGTGCGCCAGCTGACCGAGATCCTGGCCGGAAAGACGCAGAGCCCGGGCGAGCCCAAGGACGCCTCCTAGAGCAGGGGAGGCAATGGCTGTCCACTGCCCCGAGTGCGGCTTCGTCAACCCTGAGGGCGCCAATTACTGCCAGAAGTGCGGTGCCTATCTGAGCGCTCGCCCGGAGGGCGGCGAGGAGCCGACGACGATGACCTACACGGTCGACGACACCGGCGAGATGCAGCCGGTGGACATCGACGAGGTCGTCGAGCGGGCGGGGGCCGCGCTGGTGATCCGCGCCGGGGGCGGTCGCGCCGGCGAGAGCTTCACGATCGAGGAAGACCGGGTCAGCATCGGTCGCAGCCCCGACGCGGGCGTCTTTCTCGACGACGTGACCGTTTCCCGTAACCACGCTCTGCTGGTGCGGCGCCGTGACGGCCTTTACATCGACGACCTCGGATCGCTCAACGGCACCTATGTGAATCGGCGCCGGATCGAGTCGCACCGGCTCGAGGACGGCGACGAGATCCAGGTCGGCAAGTACAAGCTCAGCTACCTGGAGAAATAGATGGCGACGAGGCAAAGGGTGCAGGGCGACAGCGATCGGGGACGGGTGCCTGAGTCGGCGACGCGCCCCCGCAAGGCGCTCACGATCGGCGCCGTCTGCAAGATCCTGCAGAGCGAGTTCGACGATATCTCGATCTCGAAGATCCGCTACCTGGAGAACCAGAAGCTGCTCTCGCCGCGCCGCACGGCCGGCGGCTATCGTCTCTACAGCCAGTCCGACGTCGAGCGGCTGCGCACGATCCTGCGCATGCAGCGCGACGAGTTCCTGCCCTTGCGGGTGATCCGTCAGGAGCTCGCCGCGGGACGCGACATCGACCTCGGCGGCGACCGTCCCAGCGGCGCCTCGGTGCGCAGGGCGATCCTCGTCAACAGCTCCAACGCCTATCTGACGATCGACGAGCTGGTCGAGGAGACCGGCGCTCGCGAGGAGCTGGTCCGCGAGCTCGAGGAGTTCGGCGTGATCCAGGCCGAGGGCCGAGACGGAGGCAAGGTCTTCGATGAGACCGATCGCGAGATCGTCCGCACCGCCAACGAGCTCTCGCGCTTCGGGGTCGCGGCTCGCAACCTACGCGTGTTTCGCTCCTCGGCCGACCGCGAGGCAAACCTGCTCGAGACCCTGCTCGGGGCGTCGCTTCGCTCCCGCAATCCGGAGCGCCGCAAGGAAGCGCTGGAGAGCCTCGAGAACCTCGCCGCGACAGTTAGCCATCTCAAGCATCTGCTCCTCGTCAGAGATCTGCGGCGTCTCACCGGATAGGTGCCGAAGGTCAGTCGCCGCCGCTCGATCGAGGCGTCTCCCGAGGACGTCTGGTCGCTGGTCTCAGATCCCTACAACCTGCCGCGCTGGTGGCCGCGCACGGCGCGGGTCGAGAACGTCGAACGGACCTCGGCGGGCAAGCGCAGCCAATGGACCAAGGTGCTGGAGACGAGCGAGGGGAGGGGGGTGCGGGCCGACTACCGCTGCCTCAGCTCGGCCGAGCAGAAGCACTATGTCTGGGAGCAGCAGCTCGATGACAGCCCCTTTGAGCGGGTCCTGCGCAGCTCGCGGATCGAGATCGGGCTCGAGGGCTCCAACGGCGGCACCGAGGTCCGCCTGACCAGCCGCCAGCAGCTGCGCGGGATGTCGCGGTTGGGGTCGCCGATGATGCGACGGGCGACCGCTCGAACCCTCGACGAAGCGCTGGACGGGATCGAGCGCGCCCTGGTCGGCGGCCCGGATCCACCCTGATGGAGCGACGCGACACCAAGTGGTGGGGGTGGGGCGACGTCGGGCACGAGGCCTCGCTGGACCCGGCGGCGCTGGAGCTGCTCGGCGAACGGCTCGGTGAGCTCACGCCCTGGCGGCGGCCCGGCTCGATCGAGGAGGTCGAATTGCCCGCCGCGCAGCCACTTCCCGACGCGATTGCTTCCGCGATCGGGGTCGAGAACGTGCGCAGCGACCACGAGGATCGAGTCCGGCACGCGACCGGCAGCGGGTACGTCGACCTCGTGCGACGGCGCTCGGGACGCCTGGCGGACGCACCCGACGCCGTCGTGCTGCCCGGCAGCGCCGCCGAGCTCGCGGCCGTGCTCGAGGCTTGCTCTCGCGAAGGCGTCGCGGTGGTCCCGTTCGGCGGTGGGACCAGCGTCGTCGGCGGCGTCGAGCCGCTGCGCGGCGATCACGCGAGGGTGATCAGCCTCGATCTCAGCCGGCTGCGCGAGCTTGCCTTCGACCGCGTTTCGCTGACCGCAACCCTGGGGGCGGGACTGCGCGGGCCCGAGGCGGAGAAGAGGCTGAACCCGCTGGGCGTGACCCTCGGCCACTTCCCGCAGTCGTTCGAGTACGCGACGATCGGCGGCTTCGCGGCGACCCGCTCCGCCGGGCAGGCCTCGAGCGGCTTCGGGCGCTTCGACGAGCTGGTGACCGGGGTGCGGATGCTTGCTCCCGCAGGCGAGCTGAGAACGCTGGAGACCCCGCATACCGCGGCGGGGCCGTCGCTGCGCCAGCTCGCGCTCGGCTCCGAGGGGGTGCTGGGCGTGATCCCGGAGGTGACCGTGCGGGTGCACGAGGCTGCGCCGTCGGAGCGCTACGAGACCTGGATCGCGGAGAGCTGGGGGGCGGGCTGCGACGCAATTCGCGACCTCGCCCAGGACGAGGCACTGCCCGACGTGATTCGCCTCTCCGACGAGGAGGAGACCCAGATGTCGTTGGCCCTTTCCGGGCCGAGCGGCGTCGCCGGGGCGGTCTTCGGACGCTATCTGTCGCTGCGCGGCCGCTCGCGGGGGTGCCTGATCGTGGTCGGCATCGAGGGCGAGCGTGAGCGGGTGGCTCAGCGTCGCCGGCGGGTCGCCCGGGCGCTGCGCGGCGCCGGCGCCGTCTACGTCGGACAAGCCGGCGGGCGGTCCTGGAAGCGGGGGCGCTACGAGGGCCCCTACCTGCGCGACGCGCTGCTCGACGCCGGGGCGATGGTCGAGACGCTGGAGACCGCTCACACCTGGAGTCGGCTCCCCGAGCTCTACGAGAGGGTCGGCGCGGCGATCCAGGCGGGGCTGCAAGCGCAGGGGACCCCCGGGATCGTCCTCTGCCACCTCTCGCACGCCTATCCGGACGGGGCCTCGCTCTACTTCACCTTCGTCGCCAGGCGCCGGGTCGGCGAGGAGGAGGAGCAATGGCGCCGGGTGAAGGCTGCGGCCAGCGAGGCGATCGTCGCGGTAGCCGGCACGATCACCCACCACCACGCGATCGGTCGCGACCACCTTCCCTACATGGAGGCTGAGATCGGCGGGCTCGGCCTCGAGGTGCTGCGCGCCGCCAAGCAGCGACTCGATCCCGCCGGGATCCTCAACCCCGGCAAGCTGATCGGCTAACCGGAGGAGCCAGAGCTGCCGGCGGGGTTGAGGCCCGAGCCGACTATCCGGCCGCTGAGAATGCTCTTGCCGAAGAACTGGGGCAGCTTCTTGCTGTTGCGGGCGCGCTTCACCTCGGCCTCGAAGGCCGCGTCCTGGGCCAGCGAGACGTCGACGTCGGTCAGCGTCCGGTCGCCGATGAACTGCAAGAGCTGGCTCGGCAGCGGCAGCCGCACCTGCATGCGGCCGGTCTTGGTGACCTTCGTCCTCCCCAGCGGGATCGCGGTCTGGGAGGAGCGCAGCCAGATCGCGTAGCTCTCCGGGCCCTTCGTGGGGGCGAGGTTGAATGCGGTGACCTGAAGAGTTGGGACGCGCTTGACCTGGCCCAGAACGGCGACCCCCTTGGCGTCGCTTCCATCCTGGGCGTCGAGCTGGGCGCGCGGCGGTCCCTGGTTGCTCGCGGTCTGGGTCTTCCCGTTGCCGGAGTTCTTGTCCGACGCAGTGGAGTCGCCGCCGCCTCCGAACACGCCGGCGATCGCAAGCACGGCGACGACGACCAGGGCCGTTGCTCCGGCGAGGCCGGCGATCATCTGGCTGCGGCGGCCCGCCAGCCGCTCCGAAAGGCGGCTGCCGGTCGAGGCCGGCGCGGCGGTGGAAGCTGAAGTTGCCGGATCCGGCCCCGTGACGGCCGACGAGGCCGCCTTGCTGGCAGGCGCGGGCGCCCGCTTGGCGGGCGCCGCCGTCCCGCCGCCGCGCAGATCGGGAAGCTCGGCGCCAGGGGCGATCAGCCGCAGCTGGGCCGCCAGCCGCTCCGCAAGGTCGCGCGTGCCTGAGTCGGCTTGCAGCTGCCTGGCGACGTCGGCGCGGCCGATCGGGTCCGCCTGGCCGAGCAGGTAATCGGTGAGGCCAACCTCGCGGTCGGGGTCCTGGCCGCCGAGCTCGGTCAGCGCCGCGCGGGCGCTGGAGCGAATCTCCCTGACCTCGAGGCCCTGCAGCGCACCGATGTCCTCATAGCTTTGGCCGTGCTGGAGCACTAACTGCAGCATCGCCTTCTGGTCGTCGCTCAGCGGCATGGGAAAAGGGTACGCATCCACACGTCGCGGCCGCGCAGGTATGCGCCCGGGGACGACTGGGGTGGGGGATATCTTGCCCGCGTGGGCGAGCGCTTGCGCACGAGTGCCGCCGGGCATCCCGGCCGCGCGGTCGGGCTGCTCGCAGCGATCGCGGTGCTCGGAACCGCGCTCGCGGCCGGCTGGACCGACCGCTTGACCCTCTACGGAAGCACGGGAGGCGCGCCGGCGCTGAAGATCCGCATCCGTGGCGGCTTGCCGGCGCAATCCGGCGCCTTCAGGGTGACCGTTGCGACTATGCGTAAGCAGATCTCGGCTGACCCCGCTGTTCGGTCGGTCCGCAAGCGGGAGGCCGCGGCTAGGGGGACCACGACGGCCCTGCTCGTGCGCCTCAGGGTTGCGGGGCGAAAGCGCGAGGCGGCGATAGACCGCATCGAGCGCAACCTGGACCCCGGTCCGCTCACCCTGCGGTTCGGGGGGCCCGCAGCCGCTGTGCGGCTAGCCAGGGACCAAGTTCTCGACGACCTGCTTCTGCTGCTGGCGGCGCTGCCCGTGATCGCGCTCGTCGCGACCGCGACGCTCGGCTTCCGGGGCGCTGCCGCCGCCCTGCTGGCCGCCGCCGCGGCAGCAGCGCTTGCGGCGCTCGTCTGCGAGCTGCTCGCCGGACCCTTCGACGTTTCCTGGCTGGCGCTGCTCGGCGCAATCGCCGCAGCGACGCTGATGACGATGCAGCTCTGCGCGCTGACTTCAGCCGGGGCGCAACCCGCGGCGCTGGCGGGGGTGGGCGCCGCCGGAGCGATCGCGTACGCGGCCACGGGGGCGCTTGGGGTCGACTATCTCACCGGGCTGGCTCTGGGCGGCGGCCTTGGCGCCGCCTTCGCGGTGCCGGCGGCTAGCGTGGCGGGGGCGGCCACTGTCGCGAGCGATCCGCGCGCCGGGCGCGCGCGCCTGATGGGAGTCTGGAGGGGGGTTGGCTCGCTGGTCGCGTGGAGCCGCCTGCTCGCGCTTGTGATCGCGCTCTTTGCGCTGTTGCTCATTCTGATCGCCGCCGCACCTGCCGCTCGACTCGTGACCGCGGCAATCGGGATTCCCACCGCGCCGCGGATCGGCACGCTGGAGCTGCTGGCGGCAACCGCAGGCGTTGCGATCGCGACGATCGCGCTCGCCACCGCAATCGGGCGCCGATTGCGGCTCGCGGCTCTTGCCGGCGCGGCCTGCGCGGCACCTGCGCTCGCCACGGCAGGCTTGCTCGTCGTTACCTTTCAGGACGGTGGCCTTGCCGGTCAGCTTGGCTATGCGTCCAACGGCGCGATTCAGCTCGGCTCTCTCGTGGGCGCTGTCGCGACCGTTGCCGCCGTCGGTGCAGCCCAAGCCGTCTCGCTGGCCTGGGCCGCGCGCGAGGTCGAAAGCCGTCCGCCCGCCCCGCAGCGCGTTGCCGAGGCGCTGGCAAGCTGCGCTCCGGCGATCGCGCTGACCTGCCTGGCCGGGATTGCCGCAGGGGTCGCCCTCGGCTTCAGCTCGGCGCGCTTCGAAAAGGAGCTGGGCCTCGGCATAGCTGCCGGCCTCGCCCTGCAGCTGCTCGCGGTTCAGGGCCTGATCGCTCCGGCCCTGCTGCGACTCACCGACCGGGGGTTCGACCAATAGCCTGCCCGTCATGGGGCCCGATGACCAAGATGTCTCTCCGTTCAGCGGCCTGCTCGGGATCGAGTGGCTCAGCAACGATCCCGACGATGCCCGGGCCCGGATCGAGGTGCGCGACGAGCTCAAGCAGCCGTATGGATACCTGCACGGCGGAGTGATCATGTCGGTGGCCGACGAGCTCTGCTCCAGGTCAACCCTGATGCAGGTGATCATGGACGGCAAGGTCGCGCTCGGTCAGACGATCGACGTCTCGCTGTTGCGATCGATCAAGCAGGGAACCGTCACCGTCAGCGCCCGCGCCCGGCACCGCGGCAAGGGCAGCTGGGTCTGGGACGTCGAAGCGGCCGACGATGGCGATCGTCTCTGCGCGCTGGCCAGGGTGACCGTCGCGGTGCGCGCCCTCGAGAGCCCGGCCTAGCGGGCGCTCCGCTCAGCCGCCGAAGCGATTGGTGATCGGCAGGCGGCGGTCGCGGCCGAACGCGCGTGGGGTGATCCGGATCCCCGGCGGCGCCTGGCGGCGCTTGTACTCGGCGCGATCGACGAGGCGGATCACGTCGTCGACGAGCTCCTCCGGAAGCCCGGCCGCGACGATCTGCTCGCGACCGGCATCCTGCTCCACGTAGGCCTCGAGGATCCGGTCGAGAACCCCGTAGGGGGGCAGCGAGTCGCTGTCGAGCTGCTCCGGCCGCAGCTCCGCGGAAGGCGGTCGATCGAGCACCGAGAGGGGGACGAGCTCCCCGGCAGAGGCCTCGTTGCGGTGCCGCATCAGCTCGTAGACCAGCGTCTTCGGCACGTCCTTGATCACGGCAAAGCCGCCAACCATGTCGCCGTAGAGAGTCGCGTAGCCGACCGAGAGCTCGCTCTTGTTGCCCGTCGTCAGGACCAGCCAGCCGTAGCGGTTTGACAGCGCCATCATCAAGTTGCCCCGAATTCGCGCCTGAACGTTCTCCTCGGCGAGACCTCGATCTCCGTCCTGGCTCAGCTGCGCCCCGTCGAGGGCCGTCGCGTAGGCGCTCATCATTGCCTCGATCGGGATCTCGACCAGCTCTGTGCCGAGGCTGGCGGCGATTTGGCGCGCGTCCGCTTGGGTCTCTTGGCTGGAATGCGGCGAAGGCATGACGACGCAGGTCACCGATCCGGCGCCGAGCGCGTCGGCCGCGATCGTCGCCACCAGCGCCGAATCGACGCCTCCGGAGAGGGCCACGCCGACGTGGCTGAAGCCGTTCTTGTGCACGTAGTCGCGCAGCCCGAGGCGCAGAGCCGCGTAGACCTCGTCGAGATCGGGAAGCGGCTCGGTGAGCGAGCAGCCCTGATCCGACCCCAGGTCGCAGACCAGCAGCTCCTCCTCGAACTGCCCCGCCCGGGCGATCACTGCGCCGGATGAGTCGACGATCAGGCTGTGGCCGTCGAAGACCAGCTCGTCCTGGCCGCCGACCAGATTGCAGAGCGCGAATGCGGTGCCATAGGCCTCAGCTCGGTCGACGAACATCGCCTCACGCTCGCCTCCCTTTCCGCGGTGATACGGCGAGCCCGAGGGGTTCACGATGAGCTCCGCGCCGCCCGCCGCCTCCAGCGAGGCGGGTGGGCCCTCGACCCAGCAGTCCTCGCAGATCGTCAGACCGATCCGCGTGCCGGCGACGGCGGCGGTCGCCGGCTCGGCGCCGGGATGGAAGTAGCGCTGTTCGTCGAAGACGGCGTAGTTGGGCAGCCGCTGCTTGCGGTAGACGGCCTGCACGGCCCCGTCGGCGAGCAGTGCGATCGAGTTGTAGACCGACGGCAGGCCGGGCTCCGCGCCTTCGATTGGCTCGGCAAATCCGACGATCGCCGCCAACCCCGTGATCCCCGCGGCCAGCTCCTGCACCGCTCGCTGGTTGGCCTCCGCGAAGTGCCGCTTCAGGTACAGATCCTCGGCCGGGTAGCCCGGCACGCACAGCTCCGGGAACACGGCGAGCTCGGCGCCAGCCTCGCGGGCGCGGTCGATCCAAGCGGCGATCTTGGCCGTGTTTCCCTCGATGTCGCCCACCGTCGGATTGATCTGACCGAGCGCAATGCGCATTTGAGGTGTTCCAGTCACGCATGGAGTATCTCCCGAGCGCTCGAAAAGCAGCGGGGCCGTTCCGCGGCGTCCCTATAGTGGGCCGCCGCATGCGAGCCAGCCTGCAGACAGGAATCGTGCTGTTGCTGGCGGGCGCTGCCCTCCTCGGCTTTGCCGCACTCGCCACGGCGTCCGCTCCTCGCGGCGTCCGCCTCTCGCCCGCGCAGGCGTCGCGGGCGCTTCATCGCGCCACAACGGTGCTGCGGTCCCCGCACCACAGGCGCGCGAAGCCGCGTCCCCGGGAGCTGACCACCACGCTGTTGGCCCTCTCGCGGTCGCTTTCCAGCCTCGGCCCTGGCCAGCGGCGGCGGGCCGAGGGCCTGCTCGCGCGGCCGACCGACTCGCCCGACCCCGACGGCAGCGCCTACACGACGTCAGAGCAGCCGCCGTTCTGCAGTGCGCACTTCTGCGTCCACTGGGTCGACTCGACGCCCGACGCCCCGAACCTGACCGATGCGAACGCCAACGGCGTCCCCGACTACGTCGAGCAGGTCGCAAGCGTCGCCGAAGCCTCCTACGCGATCGAGAACGGAAGCCTCGGCTGGAAGCTTCCGGTGCCGGACGGGAATCGCGGCGGCGACTCCAGGATCGACATCTATCTCAGCCAGCTCGCCGGCCAGGCCTTCGGCTACTCGGCGCCGGATATTGGGCAGAAGGGACACTCGCAGTACGCCTATCTGGTCCTCGACAACGACTACTCGACCTCCGAGTTCCCCGGCACCACCCCGCTGGCCGACCTCGAGGTCACTTTCGCCCACGAGTACAACCACGTCCTCCAGTTCGGCTACGACGTCAACCAGGACCTCTGGTTCTACGAAGCCTCGGCGGTCTGGATGGAGGACCACGTCTACCCGCAGATCAACGACTACCTGCGCTACGTCCGCCGTTGGGTCGGGCGCTCGAAGCTGCCGATCACGGCATCGAACATCAAGATCTACGGCTCCGCGGTCTGGAACCACTGGCTCGCCGGCACCTATGGCGACAGCTTCGTGCGCGACGCATGGGCGCGGGCCGCGGCGTTGAAGCCGGCCGGCTACTCGCTCGGCGTCTACAACAAGACGATCAGGGCCGCGGCGCGCAAGCGGAGGGGCCGCGCGCGAACCGACCTGCCGCGCCAGTTCGCCCGCTTTGCCGCCGCGACCGCGGAGTGGCGCACGCCCGGAGTATTTCCCTATGCCGACGCGCCGCTCTGGCAGGACGTGAAGCGGCGCGGCAAGCTGCGCCCGCATCGCTTCGTGATCCGGCGCATCAGCCACATGGGCTATCTGCTGCTCTCGGTGAAGCCGCGGCACGTGAAGGCGATGCGGCTGCTCGCCGGCGGCCAGCGCGGGACTCGCTCGGCCTTCGCGCTGATCTGCCGCGAAGGGTCGGTCACGACGGGCAGGGTGAGGACGAAGATCCGCTTCGCCGAGCACGGCGGCGTGCGCGGGGTGACGCTGCGCAAGCCGGGTCGCTGCAATCGCATCACCGTGGCGCTGGTCAACGCCGACCCGCGCCAGTCCGGCTTCGCGTTCGGTGACTGGCTCTACACGCACGATCACCAGCGCTTCGCGGCGACCCTGCTGCTGCGCCGCTAGCCGAGCCGCTCGATCGCGGCGGGGCCGAGCCGCTCGATCGAATCGAGCACCAGGTCGGCCGTCGCGAGCACCTGCGGCTCGGGTGGGAACTCGGTTCCGGGGATGATCACGACCGGCATTCCGGCGGCGCGAGCCGCCCGCACCCCGGCGCCGGAGTCCTCGATCGCGGCGCTACGCTGCGGCGCCGACCCGAGCAGCTCACATGCGCGCAGGTAGACGTCTGGAGCCGGCTTTCCCTTCGCCACCTCCTCTGAAGACACGACACCGTCGAACGCGTCGGCGAGCCCTGAGATCTCGAGCGCCAGCTCAATCAACGAGCGTGGAGAGGAGGAGGCGACCGCGAGCGGCCAGCGCGCTCCGAGGGCGGACACCGCCTCGGCGGCCCCGGCGATCAGCGGCAGTTTCTCCCGGTAGGCGAGAGCGATGCGGTGCAGCACCTGCGCCTTGATCGCCTCGGCCTCCAGCGCGACCCCGAGCTCACGCTGCATGTAGGCGATCCACTCGGGAGTGCTCAGCCCCATCATCGAGAGCTGGGCGTCGCTGCGCCATCGACCCCCGGCCGCTTCGGTCACCCCGCACCGGGCGGCCTCCCAGACGCGCTCTGACTCGATCAGGGTCCCGTCGAGGTCGAAGGCGATTGCCTCGATCACCGACCGCACTCTCGCACGGTGCGCTGAACGAAGCTCGCGGAGCTACTCTGGGTCGGGGGCCTCCTCGCCCGGCCAGGCGCCGGTGGCGCGCCGAAAGGAACGGCGCGCCCCGTGATCGACCAGACCCTTGACGAGGCGGAAGATCGCGCCTTCAATGGCCAGCGCGGCGACCAGCTTCGGGATCGAGATCTCGCGGTGCTCGGCGTCCGGCGGCTCCTCGTCGTCGACGAATCCCCAGGCCGTCTCGAAGAGCTTGCGACCGAGCAGGCCCGCGATCAGGCCGGCGGCGATGCTGACCGGTGCAAAGAGCACCCGCGCCACCGCCTAGCGGCCCCCCTCGACCTCTTGCTCGCGCGAGGTGGCGCGCTGCTCGTGAAGCTCCGCCTCGGCCGCCTGGCGCTTGGCGCGCTCGGTTGCGACCGCGGCCTCGGTGCGGCTGTGCTCGGCCTGCTCGCGATGGTGCAGGGCATCGTCGCGCTTGGCGTCGGTCTGAATCCGCGCCTGCTGGCGGTGACGGCTCTGGGTCGCGGCCAGGCGGATCAGGAAAAAGGCGATCAGCGCGGCTGCGATGATGATCAGGATCACTGCGACGGTGGACATTCGGGCTCCCCTCCTTGGTTGCTCACTATCACGCTTCCCCCCGCGCGGTGTTCCATACCGCTTCTGCGGGACTCAGGCGTCGCCGAGCAGCCGCTCCATGACCAGCACATCCTTCCATTCGCCCTCGAGCCGGCCGTGGCGCCGGTGCACTCCGACCTCGCGATAGCCGCTGCGGCGAAACAGCTCGACGCTGGCCCGGTTGCTGGTGAAGATCTTCGCCAGCAGCTTGTGAAGGCCCGCCTTCGGCGCCTCCTCCGCGAGGCCCGCGAGCAGGGCAGCGGCGACGCCGTCGCGGCGCGAGCCACGGGCGACGTAGACGGCGCACTCGGCAACGCCCGTGTAGTGGTCCGCGGGATCGTCGTAACCGCTCCAGCCGGCCCATCCGACGATCCGCCCGTCGCGCTCGGCGACCAGCAGCTGCCCGCCGCGCTGCTCGACCTTCAGCTCCAGCTCACCAGGATCGTGCGGCCGGGTCTGGAAGGTCGCCTGGCGCTCCGCGATTCCCTGGTTGTAGATCTCCGCGATCGCTTCGGCGTCCTGCGGGTCAGCGGGGCGTATCCGCAACTTGGTCATTGGCCCGCCAATGATGCTGTACCGGGCGCGGATGCTCGTCGTCGCCCCAGACCGGGCACGACCTCGCTGCACCCGGAGGCGACTCAGGCGGGAGAATCGGGGCCGAGATGAACCCTCCAACCGTGCGGGCCTCGCACCTGACCATCGTCGCCGACGACTGGGGCTATTCACGCCGCTATGACGAAGGGATCCTCGTGGCGGCGCGGGCGGGCGCGATCGATGCGGTCAGCGCGATGGTTCTGCGCCCGTCGCTCGACCCACAGCCGTTGCTCGAGTCCGGGGTCGAGATCGGCCTTCACTTCGAGCTGAGCGAGCCCGCCGGGCAGGACCTTCTCGAAGCTCCGCGCCGGCAGGCGAACGCTTTCGAAGCGGCGTTCGGGCGGCCGCCCGCCCACATCGACGGTCACCACCACCAGCACGCGACACCGGCCATCTGCGCCGCGATCGAGGCGCTGGCGCTGGAGCTGGACGTCTCGGTCCGGGCCGTCGGCGAAGGTCATCGCCGCCGCCTGCGGCGACGCGGGATCGCCACCGCGGATCGGTTGGTCGGGCGGATGGGCGAAGGCGAGGCGACGATGCCGCCGCTGATCGCCGCGGCGCTGGAGCAGGGGAGCCTGCCTTCGGGCACGACGGAGTGGGTCGTTCATCCCGGCTACGCCGACCCCGGCGCCGGTTCGAGCTATGACCGCGGCCGCGAGCAGGACCTGGCGCTGCTGCTCGAGCTCGCCGGCGAAAGGGCGTTGACCGCCGGACGCGCGACCCACCGGGCGGCGCTGGTCGCCGGCTAGCTCTTCGCGCTTGCCTTCGTCGACCCTCCGCCGCCGTTCTCGGCCCGCGCCGCCTCGCCCTTCTTCTTCGTCGCGGCGCCCTTCTTCTTCGGCCTGCGGGACCGCTTTGGCTTCGGCGCCGCGCCGGAGAGATCGTCGATCGCCGCCTCGAGGTCGAGGGCGAGGCTGTCGAGGTCGGACATCGCGTCGTAGTCGCCGATCAACCCGAACTGGATCCGCCCGTTGTAGGACATGATCCCCACGCAGACGGCCTGATTCTGCGCCAGCGGGACCATCGGGAAGAGGGCCTGCATCTCGCGCCCGAGCACGTAGAGCGGCATCTGCGGGCCCGGGATGTTGGTGACAACGAGATTGAAGAACCGCTGCGTCGACTGCAGCCGCGCCGCCTGCGAGGCGATCGTCGGGGGAGCGAAGTCGGTCAGCCCGGTGAGGATCTCCGCGCCCACCGCCTGACCGGAGCCCTTCAGGTCGCCCATTCGCTCGCCGATCAGGCGCAGTGTCTCGGCCGGGTCCTCGGACCAGACCGGAAGCGGGGCCATCATCGCCGCGACCTTGTTGCCGAGCGCTCCGTGCTCGGAGTCGGCGCGGACGCTGACCGGGACCATCGCCCGCAGCTCGAGCTCTTCGGTGTCGAGCCCCCGGGCCCGCATGTAGCGGCCGAGGGCGCCGGTGACGACAGCGAGCACGACGTCGTTCACGGTCCCGCCGAGCTGGTTCTTGATCCGCTTGAACTCGTCGAGGTCGGCGCTCACGTAGGCGAATCGCCTGTGCGGCCCGATCGGGACGTTGATCGGGGTGCGGGGCGCAGCCAGCCCGGCGCCGACGAACTTGCCGGTCGCGCTGGCACCCTCGCGCAGCTGCGCGGCGATTCGGCGCGGGCCGCGCAGCACCGCGCGGACACCGCGAGCGATCTCAGCCGGGCTTGTCGCGCGTTCGATCAGGGCGTCGGCGAGCAGCTTCGCCGAGTTCGGCTCCGGGCGGGGCAGCCATTCGGTCTCCTCGCTGGGCTGGCCGACGGGCTCACGAGCGGCGTCGTAGAGCACCGTGGTTATGTCAATTCCGGAGACCCCGTCGACGAGCGCATGATGGGTCTTGCCGATGATCGCGAAACGGTCCTCGAAGAGGCCCTCGGCGAGCCACATCTCCCAGAGCGGCTTCGAACGATCGAGCTGCTGGGAGAAGATCCGCGCAGCGAGGTTGCGCAGCTGCTCCTCGGAGCCGGGAGGGGGCAGAGCGGTGCGGCGGACGTGGTATTCGAGGTTCAGGTGCGGGTCATCGACCCACACCGGCCGCCCCTGGGCGAGCGGCACGAAGCGAAGCTTCTGGCGAAAGCGGGGAACGAGGTGCAGGCGCGAGCGGATGTGCTCGCGGAACTCCTCTTCGCCGGGCGGCGGGCCCTCGAATATCGTCGTCGAAGCGACGTGCATGTGAGCCCCGCCGCGTTCCAGGTGAAGGAACGAGGTGTCAAGTCCGCTGAGCCGATCCTCTCCCACTGCCAGGGAATCTTCGCATGTCGCCGCCGGCGATTGCGGGCGGCTCGCTCTAAATCGGCAGGGCCAGCTCGGCTGAGCCCTCGCCGGCCGCTGCTTCGGAGTCGCGCCGCAGCGAGCTGATCCCGACCCCGATCAGCCGCACCGGCGAATCGAGCTCGAAGCGACCGAGCAGATCGCGGGCCGCCAGGGCGACCTCGTCGGGATCGTTGGTCGGCTGCTCGAGGGTCCGCGAGCGGGTGCGGGTGCGAAACGGGGCCAGACGCAGCTTCACGGTGATCGTACGACCTTCGACCGCCTCCTTCGCGAGCCCTTCGCACACCGAAGCCGTGAGGCGCTCGAGCGTCTCTTCGAGCGTCGCGATATCGGTGACGTTGGTCGCAAAGGTCGTCTCGCGGCTCTCGGACTTGCGCACCCGGCTGGTCTCCAACGGCCGCTCGTCGATCCCGCGGGCGCGGCGCTGGAGATCGAGGCCGTTGCGGCCCAGCGCCGCTTCCAGCTTCCCCGCATCCGCCGCCGCGAGCGCGGCGACGGTCCGGATCCCGGCGCGCTGGAGGCGCTCGTAGGTCTTCGGCCCGACCCCGGGGATCAGCCACGCCGGTCGCTCGCCGACCGCTTCGAGCATCATCGCCGAGCTGAGCACGCAGAAGCCGTCCGGCTTGTCAAGGTCGGAGGCGATCTTTGCGACCAGCTTGTTGGGCCCGATCCCGACCGAGCAGACGAGCCCCGTGTCGGCGCGGACCTCGGCCTTCAGCCGCCGCGCCCTGGCCTTGGGCGCCGGCGAGCCGGTCAGGTCGAGATAGGCCTCGTCGAGGCCCGCAACCTCGACCGCATCGCTGAACCGGCGCAGGATCTCCATCACCGGCCGCGAGGCCTCGCGGTAATGGGCGTGGTCGGAGGGCACGAGGACCATCTGCGGACAGCGCCGGTGGGCGGTGGCGAGGGGAAGGGCCGAATGAACGCCGAAGCGGCGAGCCTCGTAGCTTGCCGCCATCACGACCCCGCGGGCAGTCGGGTCGGTGCCGGTGGCGACGACGACGGGCCGGCCGCGCAGCTCGGGTCGGCGAAGCAACTCGACCGAGACGTAGAACGCGTCCATGTCGACGTGCGCGATGACCCGCTTCACGGGTCAAGAGTAGGGAGCGGGGGGGACGGGCCTGCACCTAAAATGAGTGAGACCGATGGGCTCCCCCGAATCGAAGAACCTCGAAGCGATCTCGAAGGCGATCGACCAGCACAATGCGAGCTGCCCCTACCCGGCCTCGGAGGTGCGGATGAGCCCGTTCGAGGCCGAGCGCCTCGGCTGGGAGGAGATCCGCGGCCTGCCGATCGTGCCCGATCCGGAGCTCGGAACCGGGCGCTTCCGGATCGTCTGCTCGCAGGAGGGCGACGGCGAGCAGCTCGAGGAAGTCGAGGCGATCGGCTCTCCGATCGGCGAGCCGATCGAGGTCGATCGCTAGCCGATACTCAGTTCTCGCCCGCGCGGCTCGGCGCTAGTCGGTCTTCCTCGCGTCGGCCCTCAAGAAGCGCCGCTCGCTGCCGAACCAAGGGCCATGGCCCCAAGGAAGATGAGCTCGGCGGTGCATAGCCAGTACAAGCAGCAGCGTCCAAATCCCTCCGCCGCGAGCCCGATCCAGGTCTCGACGCCGCCGATCCGCATCATCGGCTTCAACAGCCGCCACAAGGGCGGCTTCCGAGTCGACCGGTAGCCGCCGAGCGTCACGCAGGTTCCTGAATAACTTGCGCCTACGGCCGCCTGACATGCCACTGCCGCTCCACTTCGTTTCGCGGCCCATCACACACTGTTCCAGAAGTCGAGGCCGGTGCGGTCGAGGAAGTTCTGGGCCTCGATGTTGAGGCGGAAGAACTCGCCGGTCCAGATCAGGACCCCCATTGCGATCAGGATCAGCCCCCCAGTGGCGATGATCACCGGGTAGTGGCGCTTTACCGCATCGAACGCGGTCGTCATCCTCGAGAAGGCCAGCGCCGTGAGCAGGAACGGGATCGCCAGCCCCGCCGAGTAGACGGCGAGCAGGAAGGCGCCGCGACCGGCCGAGTCGCTGAGCGCGGCAGCGGCGAGGATCGAGCTCAGGGTCGGCCCGATGCAGGGCGTCCAGGCAACGGCGAAGGCAGCACCGGCGACCACCGGCCCGCCGCGCCCGGCCCGGGTCATCAGCGAGCCCATGTGCCACTCGCGGCTCAGCATCGGGATGAAGGGCGAGGCGAGAAAGACAATGCCCATGAAGATGATCAGCGCCGCGGAGATCTTCTCGAGCAGCTCGCGGTGCTCGCTCAACGTCGACCCGAGGCCGGTCGCGGTCAGCCCGAGCATGATGAAGATCGCCGAGAAGCTGGCCACGAAGAGCAGGCTCGGCACCAGGACGCGTTTCCATCCGGCGTCCTGCAGCTCGACAACCGAGACGCCGGTCACCGCCGACAGATAGCCGGGCACGAGCGGCAGCACGCAGGGAGAGAGAAAGGAGACCACTCCCGCCCAGAGCGCCGCCAGCACGCCCACGCTTCCTGGATCGCCACTCATCGTGCGCCGAAGCTACAGAAGCGCTCGCGCCGCCCCTGAACATGGCTCAATCGGGTAGGCGGACCGAGGCGCGGATCGTGGGGCTTGCGGCGCTCGCGCCGCTCAGCTTCGGGGTGCAGAGGATCGGCACCCGCTGGCCGCCCTTGGCGATCGCGAGCACGGCGAAGTTGACCCTGGTTCGGCCGACCGGCTTCGGATAGCGCCAGAGCCAGGTGTTCTGCCCCTGCGCGAGGCTCGGCCAGGAGACCGACGGGTTGCCCCCGATCACGTACTTGAAGAACGCGTTGCGCAGCGCCACCGCTGCCTTGGAGCTGTCGGAGGTGTCGAACTCGACCGTCGTCGCCTCCTTGATCGCGTCGTCCGCCGTGTCCGCAAGCGGGCGCGGAAAGGCGGCATCGCGGCCGTCGCTGATTCCGAGCTCGACTCCTTTCGGGTAGCGCAGCTGGCAGCTGATCTCGGCGACTTTGCTCCCGGACCCGGCCCGCACCCGCAGCGAGGCCTCGATCCGGTAGAGGCGCTGGCGCAGGTCGTTGGCTGCGGTGTCCGAGACGACCCCGTCGACGATCTTCGTGTTGCCGCCGCCGGGCAGCATGACGGTCGGCGAGCCGGCGAAATTCGCCTCCGACGCGTAGGAGACGTCCGTGCCACTGCCGCCGGGATCGCGAGAGAGGGCGATCGCCGCGAAGGTGATCAGGAGCCCGACTGCGACGACGACCACCGCGCCCCGGGGCGGCGGCGACGCGAGGGCGCGTCTGATCGCTGCACGCATGCGGCGGCATGCTAGTGGGGAGCTTGGATCGTGGCGAGCCCCTCCCGTCGAGGCGGGAAAGGGGGCTTTGATCCCCGCGCCTGCGCTGATAGGACTACGCGGCATGGAACTGAACGCGCTTCTCCTCAATTGCACGCTGAAGAAGTCACCCGAGGAGTCCAACACGGAGGCCCTGATCGAGATGGTCAAGGCCCACCTCGACGAGCTTGGGGTTGCCTCGGAGATCCTGCGGCCGGTCGACTACGAGATCCCTTTCGGGGTCGTCTCGGACATGGGGGAGGGGGACGAGTGGCCGCAGATCCTCGCCAAGATCAAGGCCGCGGACATCCTGATCCTGGCGATGTCGATCTGGTTCGGGGTCCGCTCCAGCGTTGCCCAGATGGTGATCGAGCGCCTCGACGGCGTCTATGAAGAGACCAACGAGGCGGGCCAGTATCCGATGTACAACAAGGTCGGCGGCGTGATCGTGACCGGCAACGAGGATGGCGCCCACGCCTGCGCCGAGACGACGCTTTTCAACCTCACCCACCTCGGCTTCGCGATCCCGCCCAACGCCGACACCTACTGGGTCGGCGACGCTGGACCGGGTCCGTCGTTCATCGAGGCTGATGGAAAGAACCATGCCTACACCCAGAAGACCTCGACCTGGATGGCCCACAACGTCGTCCACCTGGCGCGGATCCTGAAGCAGAGCCCGATCCCTGCGGACGGCAACACGGTCAAGGGCTGGGAGCACATGCCGCACGGCGGCTAGGACGGCTCCGGCGTGAGCCCTGACGCGAAGTGGGAGGATCACTACGCGGAGCGGCTGCTCGAGGAGCTCTCAAGCTCCTAGCCCGAGCGCTACCCTGAAAGTCGTGCTCTACGTCTTCCCGCCGCTGTTCATCATCGGGGGTTGGGCCTGGGGTTGCCGGGACTCCGATCGCCCAGCGATCGTCGCGGTTGCCTGTTTCTGCGCGGTCGCCTTCGTTCCGGCGCTGGTCTGGGCGATGGAGACGGCCGACGACCTCGCGAAGGGGTCGGCATACGCGCTGGCGGTCATGGCGACGAGCTCTTGCGCGATGCTGCTGCACGATCGCTCCGATCCCGACGACGGCGGTGAGGAGACGACCGATGGTCCGCCGCCGCCGCGCGGCGGCGACCCTTCACCATTGCCGATCGACTGGGAGGACTTCGAGCGCCGCTACTGGGAAGAGGTCGGGCGCCGCGACCGGGAGCGAATTCCCGTCTAGCGGCGCACGAGCCGCCCGACGGCGCCCATCAGCTCGTCCGCCTGCTGGCGGGAGCGCTGGTCCGCGGCGCCAATGCGCATGCAATTGCGCACGTGCTCGTCGACCAGGCCGAGGGCAATCGCATCCAAGGCCGCCTGGGCAGCCTGGATCTGGGTCAGCACGTCGATGCAGTAGCGGTCCTGCTCGACCATCCGGGTAAGGCCGCCAACCTGCCCCTCCACGCGGGCGAGGCGACGCAGGAGTTGACCCTTGGAGGCCTTGTATCCGGGGGCCGGAGCGATCCGGCGATCATACCCCTATGGGGTATATTCGTCAATGACGATGGGAGACGTTCTCGACCAGGCGTGGGAGGGCCTCCAGCAGTCCCTGCTGATGGCCTACCAGGTCTGGTGGGCCCTGGTGCTCGGGTTCGCGATCTCGGCGATCGTGCAGGCCTGGGTGCCGCGGGAGCGGATCGAGTCGGCGCTCGCCGGCTCCGGACCGAAGCCGGTGGCCTGGGCGACCGGACTCGGCGCTGCCTCCTCGTCGTGCTCCTACGCGGCGATCGCGATCGCCAAGTCGCTGTTTCAGAAGGGGGCCTCGGCGGCAGCGGCGCTCGCGTTTCAGTTCGCCTCCACGAACCTGGTCTGGGAGCTGGGGCTCGTGCTCTGGATCTTGATCGGCTGGCAGTTCACCCTCGCCGAGTACCTCGGCGGCATCGTGATGGTCGTCTTGATGGCGGCGACCCTGCGACTCTTCGTCTCACCTCGGCTCGAGCAGCAGGCACGCGAGCATGCCCAGCGCGCCGAGGCGGGCCATCAGCACCAGAGCGAGGGCCAGGGGCTCGGCTGGCGTGAGCGGCTCACCTCGTCCTCCGCCTGGGCCGACGTCGCCGAGAACTTCCGCATCGATTGGCGGATGCTCTGGAAGGAGATCACGATCGGCTTTCTGCTCGCCGGCTTCATCGGCCTGCTCGGCAACGACTTCTTCAACGCCCTCTTCATCAGCGACGCGCCGCCGGTCCTGGAGACGATCGAGAACGTCATCGCGGGACCGTTGATCGCGGTTCTCAGCTTCGTCTGCTCGGTCGGCAACGTTCCGCTGGCGGCGGTGCTTTGGTCGGGCGGCATCAGCTTCGCCGGCGTGATGGCGTTCATCTTCGCCGACCTGATCGTCCTGCCGATCATCGCGGCCTATCGCAAGTACTACGGCTGGGCGTTCGCGCTGCGGATCACCGCCCTGATGCTCGTGACTATGGTGATCGCGGCGCTGGTCGTGGACGGCCTGTTCAGCGCCGCGAACCTGATCCCGGCCACGCGGCCGACCCGCGACGACATCTTCGGCTCGGTCGAAGTCGACTACAAGCTCTTCCTCAACATCGTGGCCGTGATCGCGTTCGCACTCCTGTTCTGGATCGTTCCCCGGGGGCGGCGAGCCTTGCCGGAAGAGAGCACCCCCGAGGGAGTCGCCGATGCGCGTTGAGGCGTGGGCGGGGCGCCTCTACTGATTTTTCGGTAATCCGTCCAACCGTCTTCAGAATCGCGGGGGCGCTGGCGACAATCGGCTCATGCGCGAGAGGGATCAGGGACGAACCGTCGAGCTCGCCGTCGATCTCGATGCGACGCGCAGCCCGACACCGAGCATCTACGTGCCGCGGCGCTTTCGGATCGACGGGATCGAGGGGATCGAGTCCGGCGCCGCAATCGTCGGGACGCCGCAGGGCAACGGGATGGTCGCGATCGACGTCGAGGCGGAGCCCGAGGTCGAGCCGCAGCCCGAGGCCTGGAGCTCGTGGGCCGCGAGGGCGGCGCAGCGCCACTCGGCCGACGACGAGGAGGTGGTGCGCCTGCGTCACACCCGACTCGTCTCCGAGGCGGCGCTGGTTCAGGTCGGGCAGTTCGTCGCCGGGGAGATCCTGATCGACGACAGCGAGAAGGGGGCCGAGCTCCAGCGCTGGATCGAGGCCGGCAGGGCCGACTTCGTGGTCGAGAGGCCGTTTCCGCACCAGCGCTAGCCGCGGCGTGAAACTGACCGCTCGTCTACTAACTACTCGGTAATTCGTCCAGGCGCCCCCGCAGGCCCGACGGCGCTGCCACAATCGCCACATGCTCGACGTTCAAAGCGCGACGATGATCACGGCGGCGGAGGCCGACTTCACGATCGTGAAGAGCCAGGAACCTTCGATTTACGTGCCGCGAAGACTGCGAATCGGCGGCCTCGACGGCATCCGACCGGGCGCCGCGATCGTCGGGACCCTCCAGGGCGAAGGAACCGTCGCGATCGACGTCGAGGTCACGTCATACGTAGCTCCGACCCCGGAAACCTGGAGCAACTGGGTCGCCGAGGCCGCCCGACGCCACGCGGCGACCGAGGACGAGCTCGGCGACGGCGAGATGCAGACGACGCTGGTCGCCAATCAGGACCTGACCGAGGTGGGGCGCTTCGAGAACGGCTGCGTGCTGGTCAGCAGAGACGGCCGCCAACAGCTCCAGGCCTGGCTGCAGGCGGGCCGCACAGAGGCCTACCTGGCCGACTCGGCCATCGACTTTCCATAACCACGGTTATCGCGCGCAGGATCTGAGCCTGAAGCAGACGGAGAGACGGGCTCCGCCCGTACCTGTGCTCAGGTGAGAATCGGCTCGCGCGCGGGCGGCTGCTCGGCCCGCTGGGCCGGCGCGAGGCCGCGTCGGGCGGGGCGCCTCACCCGCAGATGCTCTGAGACCAGATAGGAGGCGACGACGGCTGCTGCGGCAAGAGCCTGAGCGGCAAGCGTCTCGACGGTCGGGAAGATCGCGAACCAGGTGCCGATCCAGCCGGGAAACACGATTCCCAGCTGCGTGGTGGGCAGCCAGCCGGCCAGCTGCATCTCCTGGGCTCCCTCCCCCACCATCACGATCAGGACGAAGCCCATCGTCAGGCCGGTGAGGACGAGCATCCGCTTGTAGGGAAGTCGATGGTGGGCGACGAACATCAGCACTCCGACGATCGCGGTGCACGCAAGGCCGATCGCCACTCCCTCCAGCACGGTCGCCGCTCCGTACTGAAGGCGCAGGTTCTGGAGGAAGAGCACGACCTCGAAGCCCTCGCGGTAGACGGCCGTGAACCCGAGCAGCAGCAGACCGGCGACGAGGGCGTTTCCACCGGCCAGCAGGCGGCGGCGGCGGCGGTGATGGTGCGCGATCCAGCCGGTCCAGTAGACGTTGTGGAAGAACCAGTTCATCACCACGAGCAAGACGATCACGGCCAGCAGGCCGGTCGCGGCCTGGATGTCGAGCCCGGGTCCCCCGAGAGCTCCGATCACCCAGTCGGCCGCGAACCAGGTCGCCAGCGAGGCCAGAAAGGCCAGCCCGGCGCCGATGCCGACCGGTCGGCGCTTGGCCTGATCGGCACCGAGGAAGCTCGCCGTCACCGCGGCGATCACGAGGATCGCCTCCAGCCCCTCCCGGAAGACCAGCAGGCCGCTGTTCAGCACCACGGCCCCTTCGCTCAGGTGCTGGGTCTGGGTCGGGTCTGGTACCCCGCCGCGCGCGGTCAGAGCCGTGTAGACCAAAAAGCCGACCCCGATTGCGGCGATCGCGGCCCAGGTCCGCGAGCCGAGCTCCGCGGATGACCGATTACCGGCGGCCAAGTCAGCCTCCCCCGTAGGCGATCACCATCTCGGTCATCACGCCGAGGAAGACCCCGGCCGAGAGCATCGCCAGCCCGAGCTCGCGGTGGCCGAACCTGCGCATCGCGGTCCAGACCTCGCCGATCACGTAGAGGATCGCTCCGGCGGCGACGGCGTAGAAGGCGAGCTCGAGCGGCTGCGACTCGACGTTGTAGCCGAGCATCGCGCCGAGAAAGACGGGGCCGCCGCCGACCAGCCCGGCGACGAAGAGCCAAGACCAGCTGGGTCGCACATCGCCCAGCGGGCCGACGATCCCGAACCCCTCGGTTGCGTTGTGGACGGCAAACCCGACGATTAGCACGGTCGCGAGGCCGATCTCACCGGTGCTGGCGGAGACGCCGATCGCGAGCCCCTCGGCGAAGTTGTGAAGGCCGATCGCCGCGGCGATGCTCATTCCTGTTCGAAGCGCCCGCCTGCGCGCCGTCAGCTGCTGGGCGGCGAGCAGGTCCGCTTGGTCGACCGTCATCGCGTCGCTGGCCCCGCCGGCGATCGGGGGTGCCCCGCGGCCCGGGCTCATTTGCGCCTGGGCGACGGCCAGCCCGGCGCTTCCAATCGCAAAGCCGCCGCCGAAGATCAGTGCGAAGAGCGCGGCCTTGCCAGGGTCGCCCTTTCCCTCCCCCAGGTGCTCGAAGGTCCTCTCGACGATCTCGACGCCCTGAACGAGCACTTCCCCGAACAGGAATGCGAGCACGCCGACCGAGAACATCGCCAGCCCGACCTTGGCGCGGGTCGAGACCAGCTCGATGCGGCCGAAGGGAAGGCCGAGATAGATCGTGAAGCCGGCCAATGCACCGAGCAGAACTGTCTCAGCAAACGTCACGAGCGCGACAATACCAAGAAACTTAGGCCTCCCTAATGCAAGGGCGGCCCGGCGTTACTGGCGCTTCCAGCCGCCGCCGAAGATACGGCCCAGCCGGCCTCGCGCCTGGCTCGGGCGGAAGCTCGGGTGCCCTTCGTCCGGCGGCGGCAGCTCGGCCGCCTGCTCGACGGTCAGCGTCAGCGTCACGCCGCGCTCCGCGGTGCGGCTGACCTCGGGCGCGTCGGCGAAGCGGACGACTCCGTCGCGGTCCTCGAAGACGACGCCGTCGAAGATGTGCTCACGGTAGTTGTCGAAGATCGCCTCGACTTTCCCGATCTCGGTCTCGTCGGACGCGTAGACCGAGGTGCCAGGCTTCACGGCCGCGTAGTGGATCGCTTCGCCGTCGTCGATCACGGCGCCGAGGATATTGAGGCCCGCTCGGCGACCGCGGGCTCTCGGGCGAAGGCCGCGATCTCGCGCGAGAGCCGCCCCCCCTGCCAGGCCAGCGGCGACTCGCCCTCTGCCTCGGTGATCAGCCGCGAGTGCGGCAGCCACTCCGCGTAGGCCTCGGCGACCGCGAAGGGATGGCCCGGGTCCGCGACGTCGCCGCTCGCGACCACCAGCGCGGGCAGATCGAGGTGCTCCAGCTCGTCCATCGACTCGAACGGCTCAGAGCGCGGGACCTCCCGCAGCGCCTCGGCTACCGCCTCGGGATGGCGGTGTTTGCGCATTCGCTCGCGGGTGAAGCCGAGGATCGCGTCGCGCCAGCCCGGATCGATTCCCTGGCGCTCGAGCGCGGCGAGGAACCCCTCGACCCCATCCTGCTCCAGCCCGTCGGCGAGCTCGTCCCAGCGCGCGAAGGTCGCATTGCGCTCCGCCGCCCCCACGGGTCCGCCGTAGACGGGCCCGATCACGACCAGCCCGGCCACCCGCCGCGGTTGCGCGAGCGCATAGGCGACGACCGTATGGGCTCCCATCGAGGATCCCACGAGCACGAACGAGGCATCGCCGGCCGCCTGCGAAGCGACCGACTCCAGATCGGCGACCAGGCGCGGGTATCCATAACCTGACCCTGGTGGGGCAGGATCCGACTCGCCATGGCCACGGGCGTCATAGCTGACCGTCCGGAAACCTTCCCGCGCCAGCACCCGGGAACCGTGCACGACCTGGTTCCGGGTCGCGGTGACGCCGTGGCAGAGGATGACGAGTGGCCCCTCGCCGAGCTGCTCGCCGGCGAGCTTCACCGCGCTTCCGAGCTCGAGCGGCTGCGGATCGGGCTCAGCCACGGCTAAGCGTGATCCGGTCGATCAGCACCGTCCGGCGCGGGGTTCCGGCAGGGGTGCCGAGGCTGCCGATCCGATCGACGACCTGCATCCCGCCGGTCACGTGCCCGATCAGGGCGTAGTCGGGGGGCAGGCCCGCGTTGGCGGCGGTGACGACGAAGAACTGGCTCCCGGAACGCCCCGCCGGCTCGACACCGCTCTTGGCCATCGCAACGACCCCCCGGGTGTAGGCGAGATTGGGCGGCGGGCGCTCCTCGACCTGGTAGCCGGGGCCGCCGGTTCCGTTTCCGAGCGGGTCGCCACCCTGGATGACGAAGCCGGGCACGACGCGCTGGAAATCCAGTCCGTCGTAGAACCCCTTGCGGATCAGGTAGACGAAGGAGTTGGTCGTCTTCGGTGCCTTGGCCGTGTCAAGGCCGATCTCGAAGGTCCCACAGCTCGTCTTCACCACCGCGGTGAGCTTCTCTCCGGGCTCGACCGTCTGGCGCGGCGCCGCCAGCTTCACCTTGCGGGGAGCGGGGGCACTGACCTCGCGGCACTTCGACGAGCCGCTCTCGCCGTCGTCGCCCTTACCCCCGCCCCCGCACCCGATGATTGCCAGCGCGGCGAGGAGAATCGCGGAGATCGGGATCGCGCGGGTGCTCATCGGCTGCGCAGGGTAGCCGCTTGCGATCATCTAGCCCGTGAGCGACGGGCCTCCCGCACGAGTACGGATCACCGGCCGGGCGCTGAACGCCCTCGTCGCGCGAGCCCCCGTCCTTTGGCCGCTGGTGCGCCCCACGATGCGCGGCTTCTTCGACGGCAACGCACAGGGCTGGGACGAGCGGACCGGGGCCGGGTCCGTCGAGCACCTCGCAGCCCTGGCGACGGCCACCGGCCTCATCGATCCGGCACCCGAGCGGGCCTTGGACATCGGCTGCGGGACGGGTGAGACGACCCTCTTTCTGGCTCGCGAGTTCCCCGCCGCACGGCTGCGCGGAGTCGACATCGCACCCGAGATGATCCGCATAGCGCAGGGCAAGGTCGGCCTCGACCCGGAGGGACGGATCGCATTCAAGGTTGCCGATGCGAGCGAGCTGCCCTGGCCGGAGGGGTCCTTCGACCTCGTCGCACAGCTGAACATGCCCCCCTTCTTCGCCGAGATCGCCCGCGTCCTGCGGCCGGGCGGACACGCGATCGTCGCCTCGAGCCGCGGGCCGGCAACTCCCTTCTACACCCCGCCCGCGGTGCTCGAGCGGGGCTTTCGCAAGCGCGGGCTTGAGACCGTGCAGATGGGCGAGGGCGGCCGCGGCACCTACATCGTCGCCAGGCTGCCCGCCGCATAGGCTTGCGCAGTGGAGGTAGAGGAGCAGCCCCTGGCGGTCTTGGTCAACCCGTCATCGGGCGGAGGGCGCACGAAAACGCTGCTTCCGCGGTTCGCCGACCAGCTCGACAAGCGGCACCTCGCGTTTCGGGTCGAGCCGACCCGCAGCGCCGAGCACGCCGTCGAGCTGGCGTTGCGTGCGGCGGACGCCGGCGAGCTGCCGGTGGTGATGAGTGGCGACGGGTTGGTCGGGATCGTCGGTGGTGCCCTGGCCGGCACCGACGTCCCGCTCGGGATCTTCCCGGCCGGGCGCGGCAACGACCTGGCGCGGGTCCTCGACATCCCTTCCGATCCGGCCCAGGCTGTCGCGGTGATCGCCTCCTGGCACGCCCGCACGATCGATGTCGGCGAGGCCAACGGACAGCGCTTCCTCGGAATCGCCAGCGCCGGCTTCGATTCCGAGTGCAACCGGATCGCCAACCAGACGAAGCTGATCCGGGGCCGCTTCGTCTATGCCTACTCGGTCCCGCGCGCCCTCGCGTCCTGGAAGCCGGCCCGCTTCACGCTGCGGATCGGCGAGGAGAACATGCGCTTCACCGGCTGGTCGGTCGCGGCGGCGAACAGCCGCGCCTTCGGAGGCGGGATGTTCCTCGCCCCCAACGCCTCGCTTGACGATGGCGAGTTCGACGTCGTGATGATCGGCGAGACCGGCAAGCTCCGCTACCTGAGTAACCTGCCGAAGGTGTTCAAGGGCACGCATCTTGAGAACGAGGAGGTGCGCGTTCTGCGCACCCGCAGCCTCGAGCTGAGCGCCAGCCGCCCGTTCGCGGTCTACGCCGACGGCGAGCACCTCACCGACCTTCCGGCGACGCTGCGCGTGCTCCCCAGGGCGCTCTCGGTGCTGGCGCCACCCGAGCGGGCTTGAGCGGACCCGGGTTCGGCGCCAAGGTCGCCCTGGCGCGTGCGATCGGGGCGGCGAGCCGGACGAGCGGCCGCGGCGGCGGCACGACCCTGCCCGGGCGGGTGCTGCTGCGGCTCGCCCCCGCCGCGATCGAGGAGCTCGGCCGGCGGCTCCGGGGCGGAACGACGATCGTCAGCGCCACCAACGGCAAGACCACAACCGCCGCGATGATCGCCGCCGTGCTTGCCGCCGAGGGCCGCGCCCCGATCCACAACCGCGCCGGCTCGAACATGACCTGGGGCGTCGCCACGGCGCTGCTCGAGCAGCGCGGCGACGAGGGCCTGTTCGAGGTCGATGAGGCCTGGCTGCCGCGCGTGACCGAGCAGCTCGACCCGCGACTGATCGTGCTTGGCAACCTCTTTCGCGACCAGCTCGACCGCTACGGCGAGCTGGAGCGGCTCGCCGACGACTGGGCCGAGCTCGTCGAGGCGCACAGCGGCCGAACCGGGTTCGCCCTCAACGCCGACGACCCGCTGATCGCCGACCTCGGCCGCGATCGCGAGGGGCGCGCTCGCGACGGCGTCTGCTACTTCGGCATCGAGGATCCCAGCCAGGCGCTGCCCGAGCTCCAGCACGCCCACGACGCCAAGCACTGCCGCCGTTGCGGCAACCCGTACCTCTATGAGCGTGCTTTTGTCGGTCACCTCGGCCACTACTCCTGCCCATCGTGCGGGGCCCGGCGGCCGGAGCCGCAGGTGGCCGCGACCGGGATCGAGCTGCGCGGGATGCGGGGCTCGCGTCTTTCCGCTCGCACGCCAAAGGGCCAGCTCGAGCTCGAGCTCCCGCTCCCGGGCCTCTACAACGTCTACAACGCCCTGGCGGCGATCTCGGCGTCGCTGGCGCTCGGCGCCTCGCTCGATTCGGTGCGCTCGGGCCTGGGATCGATGCGCGCCGTGTTCGGACGCGTCGAGACGATCGACGTGGATGGAAAGCGGCTCTCGATCCTGCTGATCAAGAATCCCGCCGGCGCCAACGAGGTGCTGCGCACCCTGCGCCTCGAGGCGGACGGGGACGGTGTCGACCTCTGGCTGGCCCTCAACGACCGGATCGCCGACGGCCGCGACGTCTCCTGGATCTGGGACGCCGACTTCGAGCTGCTCGCCGGCGCGGCCAGGACCGTCACCTGCTCAGGCACCAGGGCGGCCGAGATGGCGCTGCGGCTCAAGTACGCGGGTCTCGAGCCGGGGTCGATCGCGGTCGAGCCCGGGATCCCAGCCTCCCTCGACCGGGCTCTGGCCGGAGCCGATGTAGCGCTCTTCGCGCTGCCCACGTATACCGCGCTGCTCGAGCTGCGCACCCTGCTTGCCGAGCGCGGGCTGGCCGAGGACTACTGGGAGTGACGGTGGGAGCCGCAGGCGAGGCGCTGATCTGGCACGACCTCGAGTGCGGCGCCTACGAGGCCGACCTGCCCCTCTGGAGCGAGCTCGCCGCAGCCGCCGGCAGCGCCGTGCTGGAGCTCGGCTGCGGGTCGGGCCGCGTCGCTCTGCACCTGGCGCGGCGCGGGAGCCGCGTCACCGGGATCGACAGCGCGCCGGAGCTCGTCGCCGAGCTGCGCCGTCGGGGCGCGCGAGAGGACCTAGAGGTGCGCGGCGAAGTCGCGGACGCGGCCGGCTTCGAGCTCGACGAGCGCTTCGGAATGATCGTTGCCCCGATGCAGCTGATCCAGCTGCTGCCTGGAGCGGTGGCGCGGCAGCGCTGCCTGGAAGCGATCGCCGCCCACCTGGAGCCGGGAGGGCGCGCCGCGCTGGCGATCGTCGTCGGAGCCGAAAGCGGCTTCCCCGCATCCCCTCCCCTCCCCGACGTGCATGAAGCCGGCGGCTGGGTCTATTCGAGCCTGCCGTTGGGGGTCGGGGTCGACGATGGGGCCCTGACAGTCGACCGGCTGCGCCAAACGGTCGCGCCGGACGGAAGCCTGCGCGAGGACCGCAACACGGATCGGCTGCGAGTCCTGGATGCGGATCAGCTCGAGCACGAAGCACGCGACGCCGGATTGAGGCCCGTGGAGCGACTCGCCATCGACCCGACCGCCGCCCACGTCGGTTCGGCCGTGGTTGTCCTGGAGGCGTGAACATGGAGCTTCGGCTGCTCGCCCTCTATCCCGAGCAGATGAACATCTACGCGGACCGCGGCAACATCATCTTCCTGCGCCGGCGCTGCGAGTGGCGCGGGATCGGCTTCTCCTACTCGGCCGCGGGCCCCGGCGAACCGGTCGACCCGGCGAGCCACGACCTGATCTACATCGGCGGCGGGCAGGACCGCGACCAGCGGATGGTCGCCGCCGACATGATCGCCAGCAAGGGTCCTGCCCTTCGCTCAGCGGTCTCCGACGGCGTCGTCCTACTCGCGGTCTGCGGCGGCTATCAGCTGCTCGGGCACAGCTACCAGCTCGGTGAGGAGCGCATCAAGGGTCTCGGCCTGGCGGATCTGGAGACCGTGCGCGAGCCCGGCGAGCGGCTGATCGGAAACGTCGCGATCGAGTCCGATCTGGGAACCGGCCCGCGGCTGATCGCCGGATTCGAGAACCACGGCGGCCGCACCCAGCTGGGTCCTGAGGCGCAGCCGCTGGGACGAGTCGTGAAGGGATTCGGAAACAACGGCCGCGACGGCTTCGAAGGGGTCCGGGACGGAAACCTGATCGGCACCTACCTGCACGGGCCGCTGCTGCCCAAGAACGCCTGGCTCGCCGATCGCCTGACCCAGCTGGCGCTCGCCCGCCGCGAGGGATCCGAGCCGGAGCTGCAACCCCTCGACGACGCGCTCGAGGGTGCCGCCCAAGAAAGTGCGCGGGCGGCAGCGCTGGGCAGATGACCCGCTTGCGAGAGCCAGCTCGGCTATTCGCCCAGCCCGGCGGCTTCGAGCGCTTTGGCTCGATCGAGGTACGCCTTGAAAAAGACGATTCTTCCCTCGCGCAGCTCATAGACCCCAGTGATGCGGCGTGAATGAACCTCCAGGCCGCTGTCCTTGCCTCGCCCGGACTCCAGGGTGCACACGACAACTGTGTCCCCGGTTCCCTCGATTATCTCTTCGGGAATCGACCGGTAGTCGTCCCAGGCTCCGAGCCAGTCTTGGAAGCTCTCAATCAGCGCCTCACGGCCGCTGGCCACCGCGGCAGCCGGGAGGTCCGGCGGCGGATGCCACTCGACGCTGGGATCGATCGCCTCCAGGCAAGCTGCGTAGTCCTTGCGATTGAACGCTTCCAGGAACTCGCGCACGACCTCCGCGTTCTCATAGGGCACGGTTTGCGCAGTATCCCGCTCTCCGAGTGGGTCGGCAAGGTCACCGGTAAAGCTTCAGCGAGCGCCTTACGGCGGGGCACCGCACCCAAACGCGGGTGCCCGTATCGGTGGGAGCCGGGCTCAGCGCCCGCTCGAGCCAAATCCGCCGTCGCCGCGCATCGACTCGCCCAGCGCTTCGGCTTCGATCGGCTCGACGCCGGCGATCGCGACGATCACCAGCTGCGCGATCCGGTCGCCGGGCTGCACGCGGTAGACCTCGGCCGGGTCCGTGTTCAGCAGCAGCACCGTGAGCTCGCCCCGATAACCCGCATCGATCAGCCCGGGGCTGTTGACGAGCGCGATCCCGTGCTTGCGCGCGAGGCCGGAGCGCGGCAGCACGAGGCCGGCGTGCCCCTCCGGGACCTCGACCGCCACGCCGGTGCGCACGCTCCAGCGCTCGCCGGGCCCGAGATGAGCCGGCTCGGCCGCGTAGAGGTCGAGGCCGGCGTCGCCCTCGTGGGCGCGGCTGGGCAGCATCGCCTCCTCGGAGAGGCGCACGACGCGCAGCTTCATCGACGCCTGGAGCCGTTGAGGCTGAGATCCGTGAACCGGTGCGCCTCCGCGACCGGGACGCGGGCCACAACCAACACCCCGTCCTCGCGATCGGTTCGCTCCAGCTCGCCGGCCAGCTCGTGGAGCTCGTGCAGTCGCGCCCCCTCGCTGTACGGGATCAGGAGCTCGAGCTCGCGCAGGGTCTCCGCGAACGCCGCCTCGATTCGCTCCCGCAGCTCCTCGATCCCCTCGCCGTCAAGCGCCGAGACCGGGATCGCGTCGGGATTGCCGAGCAAGGCCTCGCGGCGCTCGTCCTCGCTCAGCAGGTCGGCCTTGTTGAGGACCAGAAGGCGGGGCGACCCGCCGGCGCCGATCTCCTCCAGGACGGCGTCGACCGCGGCCATCTCGGCTTCGCGACGCTCGGGCGGGGCCGAGGCGTCGACGACGTGCAGGATCAGGTCCGCGAGCGCCGTCTCCTCGAGCGTCGCCTTGAATGCCTCGACGAGCTGGTGGGGCAGCTTCTCGATGAAGCCGACCGTGTCGGTGAGCAGGTATTGGCGCCCGTGTTGGCGGAAGCTGCGGGTCGTCGGGTCGAGGGTCTCAAAGAGCCTCTCGCCCACCTCGACCGCGGCGCCGGTGACCGCATTCAGAAGCGTCGACTTGCCGGCGTTCGTGTAGCCGGCCAGCGCCACGGTGGGGATCGCCGAGCTCTCGCGTCGCGAGCGCATCACGCCGCGGTTTCGCTCCACGCGCTCGATGCGGCGACGCAGTGCCGCGATTCGATCGCGGGCCAGGCGCCGGTCGGTCTCGATCTGCGACTCGCCGGGGCCCCTGGTGCCGATTCCTCCGTCGATCCGCCCGGCACCGAGTCGCTCGAGATGGGTCCAGAGGCCGCGCATGCGGGCGAGGTTGTACTCGAGCTGCGCGAGCTCGACCTGCAGCTTCCCCTCGGCGCTGTGCGCGTGGTCGGCGAAGATGTCGAGGATGATCGCGGTGCGATCGATCACCGGTACGTCAAGCGCCGCTTCCAGGTTTCGCTCCTGCCGCGGGGCCAGCTCGTCGTCGCAGGCGACGAGATTGGCGTCGCTTGCCGCCACCTGGGCGCGCAGCTCACGCAGCTTGCCGGCCCCGAAGTAGCGGTCGGGATCGGGTGCGGGTCGCGCCTGGACCATCTCGCCGGCGGTGGCGACCCCCGCGGTGCGCAGCAGCTCCTTGAGCTCGCCGAGCGGCTCCTCGCCGTCGCTTCTCGGCATCACCCCGATCGCGAAGGCCCGCTGGCGCGCCCGAGCGTTGGTGACGCCGGCGGTCCCCGCGCGGCCGCGGGCCTCCCCCGTGCGTCCATTTCTAGATTTCTGCACCGAGGTCGAATTCTACGGCGAGAGTCGCGTGACTCCACGCTCGCCCAGCCGCGCCCGACGGGATAGGCTGGGCGCATGAAGGTCTTCGTGACCGGCGCAACAGGCTTCATCGGCGGCCAGGTCGTGCGTGACCTCCGCGCCCGTGGCGACGAAGTGACCTGCCTCGTGCGCAGCCCCGAGAAGGCCCAGGAGCTGGCCGCCCTCGGCTGCGCGCTGGTCGAGGGCGATCTATCCGACGAGGCCGCGATCCGCACCGGCATGGAGGGCTGTGACGCCGTGATCCACGGCGCCGCGGTCTACGAGGTCGGGATCCCGAAGAGCGAGCACACGGCGATGTACGAGGCGAACGTGCTCGGGACCGAGCGTGTCCTGCGCGCCGCGCTTGACGCCGAGGTGCCGCGGGTCGTCTACATCTCGACCGTCGCGGCATTCGGCAACACGAACGGAGAGGTCGTCGATGAGACCTACGTGCATCCCGCGGACGACTACACCTCCTACTACGAGGAGACCAAGGTGCAGGCGCACCGGATCGCGCGGCGGCTGATCGACGAGGAGAGCCTTCCCTGCGTGATCGTGCAGCCGGGAGGGGTCTACGGCCCCAACGACCACTCGGCTCTCGGCAGCCAGATCGAGCAGTTCCTCGCCGGCCGGATGCCGATGATCGCCTTTCCCGACCTGGGGATGAACCTCGTCTACGTCGACGACGCGGCCGCGGGCGTCCTGCTGGCGCTGGACAAGGGCGAGATCGGGGAGTCATACGTGCTCGGCGGCCAGATCACGACGATGCGCGAGATCATCGAGACGCTGGCCAGCGTAAGCGGCCGCAAGGCGCCGAAGCGGGCGATGCCGACGCCGCTGCTGAAGGCCCTGACCCCGATCGGCCCCGTGATCGGCAAGGTGATGAACCAGGGGCCGAACCTCGGCGAGCTGATCAGGTCGGCCGACGGCGTCACCTTCTGGGCCAAGCACGACAAGGCGATCGCCGAGCTCGGCTACTCGCCGCGCGGCCTCGAGCAGGGCCTCCGCGACACCCTCGCCGCCGAGGGCAAGCTCCCCGCCGAAGCAGCCGCCTAGCTTGCGGCTGATCGACGTCCGCCACCTCGGCCGCGAGCGGGTGATCGGCTGCTGGCAGGTCGATGAAGTCCTCATCGACCCGGGCCCGGAGTCCTCGTTGCAGAACCTGCTCGAGTCGCTTGGCGACAGCGAGCCGCGGGCGCTGCTGCTCACCCACATCCACCTCGACCACGCCGGCGCCGCCGGAGCACTGGTCCGCCGCTGGCCGCACCTCGAGGTCTACGTGCACGAGCTCGGCGCCCCGCACCTCGCCGACCCCGAGAAGCTGCTCTCCAGCGCCGCGCGCCTCTACGGCGATCGCATGGAGGAGCTCTGGGGGGAGGTGCTCCCGGTCCCGGAGGCGAACCTGAACGCCGCTCAGCCGGCGGCGAGAGCGTGCTCGGCTTTGCGGTCTCCTACACGCCGGGCCACGCCTCGCATCACGTCTGCTTCCTGCACCACGACAGCGGTCGCGCCTTCGTCGGCGACGTCGCCGGGGTGAGGATTCCCGCCCTGCGAGCTCCTGCTCGCCCCCACGCCGCCGCCTGACATCGACGTCGAAGCCTGGTCGGCCTCGATGGAAACGGTCCGCGGCTGGCGTCCTGAGAGCCTCGGGATCACCCACTTCGGGCAGGTCGACGAACCCGACGCCCATCTGGACGCGTTCGCCGCCGAGCTGCGCGGCGTCGCCGATCTCGCCCGCGAGCTTTCGGGCGAGGAGTTCGAGCGTCAAATCCGCAGGCGGATGGCTGCCTGCGGCGAGCAGACGGAGCAAGTCTACGTGCAGGCGCTGCCGCCCGAGCAGCAGTTTCTCGGCCTCGATCGCTACTGGAGCAAGCGCTAGCACGGCGTCTGCCGGTCTGCTGAATCCAGCTGTCAGGCGAGGTGCTCGCGCATCCGCTCGACCGCCTCGCCGAGGCGCTCGTCGGGCGTCGTCAGCGAGATCCGGAAGAAGCCCTCGCCGCTGGGCCCGTACATCGAGCCCGGCGAGACGACCACCGCGGCCTCCTCGAGGACGAGCTCGGCGAACGAGGTCGAGGTCTGCCCCTCGGGAACCGGCGCCCAGACGTAGATCGTGCCCTCGCGGCGGCTCGACCTCGACGCCGATCTCGCGCAGCGTCTCGACGACGAGGTCGCGGCGGCGCGTGTAGGTCTCGTTCATCCGCTGCAGCGGCTCACCGGGGCCTCCGAGCGCCGCGACGCGCGGCCTCCTGGACCGCCTCGAACAGGCCCGAGTCGATGTTGGTCTTCAGGCGCCAGTAGGTCTCGACCGCCTCCGCGTTGCCGAGGATCGCGGCGCAGCGCCAGCCGGTCATGTTGAAGCCCTTGGAGAGCGAGAAGACCTCGACCCCGACCTCCTTGGCGCCCGGCGTGGCGAGGAAGCTGGGCGCGACGTAGCCGTCGTAGGTCGTCTCCGAGTAGGCGTTGTCGTGGACGACGAGGATCTCGTGCTCGCGGGCGAAGGAGACCACCCGCTCGAAGAAGCCCTCGGGGACGACCGCGCCGGTCGGGTTGTTCGGGTAGTTGACGAACATCAGCCGGGCCCGCTCGGCGACCGCCGGCCGGGACCGCGGTCGAGGTCGGGGACGAAGCCGAGCTCGGGCACCAGCGGCAGCAGCTCGGCGTCGGCGCCGGCGAGGATCGGGCCGCCGGTGTAGACCGGGTAGCCGGGATCGGAGGCGAGCGCGACGTCGCCCGGGTCGAGGAAGGCGAAGCAGAGGTTGTAGATGCACTCCTTGGCGCCGATCGCCGGGATCACCTCGGTCTCGGGGTCGATCTCGACCCCGAAGCGGCGGTCGTAGAAGTCGGCGAACGCGCCTGCGGAACTCCGTCGCGGCCGCGGTTGCTCGGGTACTGCTGGTTGGCGGGATCGGCGACCGCCTCCTGCATCGCCTCGACGATGTGCGGGTAGGTCGGCTCGTCGGGGTCGCCGATCCCGAGGCTGATCACGTCGATCGCCGGCGGCGCGCTTCTTCGGCGATCCGCCGCTCCAGCTCCGCGAACCTGTAGGGAGGCATCGCCTCCAGGCGCTTGGAGGGATCGGCGATTGCGCATCGGCGCGCTCGGAAATCTACGCGTCGATCGGCCCAGCGTCGGTCGGCTGCAGCCGCTCCAGGCGTCGGCGACGGCGCGAGCAGCTCGGGCGAGAGCTCGCCGGACGCAGACCGGCTCGGCCCAGCCGCTCAGCGCGCACGTCGAGGTCGCTCGAGATCTCGACCTCGAGCTCGCCGCCGTCGAGCTCGACCGTGATCGGGCTCGGGCGCGCCGCGAGGAAGGCGGCGACCGCGGCGCCGCTGGCGCCGGTCCCGGAGGAGAGCGTCTCCCCCACCCCGCGCTCGAAGATCCGCGCCCGGACCCGGTCGCCGTCGACGCGGAAGAAGGAGACGTTGGTGCGGTTGGGGAACAGCTCGTGGCGCTCGATCTCCGGCCCGATCTCGCCGAGGTCGAGCTCCTCCAGTCCCTCGCCGACCACGATCGCGCACTGCGGGTTGCCGATCGAGACGTGCTGGAAGCCCACTCGCGCCCGGCCGGCGTCGAGGGTGCCGCGGCCGTCCTCGGCCGCCCGAGGGGTAGTCTTCGGAGGCCGTCGAGGCGCGGCCCATCGCCACCGAGCAGGTGCGCTCGCGAGGTGATCGTCGGCGTGATCGGCCCGGCGGCGGTGCGGATCGCGAACGTCGTCGTCGGTCCAGCCGTGGCGGCGCAGGTAGAGGATCGCCTCGCGCGCGCCGTTGCCCGAGAGCTCGGCCTCGGAGCCGTCGGGGTTGAAGATCCGCAGCCGGCGACGAACTCGGCGCCCTCCTCGGGCCGACGAGCAGCAGGACCCCGTCGGCCCCGACGCCGAAATGGGGATCGCAGAGCCGCTGCACCCGCTCCGCGGTCAGCTCCCAGGGCAGCGACTCGCCTCGAGGATCAGGTAGTCGTTGCCGAGCGCCTGCCACTTCTCGAATCTCACGGCGCCGCAGCCTATTGCGCCGACGTCGGCGATCTCGGCGGCGACCTCGCGCGTCGCCGAGGCTCGGTGCGGTCGATCGCCGTGCAGGTTCGGGATCTTGCGCATCCAGGTCAGCTGGCGGCGCGCGTAGTTGCGCGAGCGCGCTTCATCGCCTCGATGTCGCCGTCGAGCAGCTCGTCGAAGCCGAGCGCCTCGCGGGCGGTGCGCGAGGCGCCGGCCGCTCGGCGTCGGCGACCTCCTCGACGCGCCGCCGCGACGATCGCCTCGACCCGCGCGTCGATCCGCTCGGCGAGCCGCTCGGTCCATGTCAGCCCGACGAGCAGCGTCGGGTGGCGCAGGCCGCGGTCCAGAGCGCCTCCTCGCGGTCGTGCGAGGCGGCTCCAGCCCGGCCCGCTGCAGCTCCGAGCGCCGAGCGATCCGCTTGCGGTCGTTGGGTGGATCGGGCGCTACTCGGGGTCGAGCTCGGCATGCAAGCCGTCGGAGCCGTGCGGCCATCGCCTCCTCGACCGCGCGGCGAACCTCTTCGGCACCGGCGGGCGAGCTCGAGGTCGCTGAGCGCCGCGCGCAGGTAGAGGCCGGTCCCGCCGACCACGATCGGGCGCCGCCCGGCGGCCAGCAGCTCGTCGATCTCGCGTGGGCCAGCTCGGCGAAGTCGCCGACGCTGAACTCGTCGCCGACGCGGACGAACGCCGAGCAGCCGATGCTCGAGCCGCTCCTGCTCCTCGGCGCCGGCGGCGCCGCTGAGGACCTCGAGCCCTCGTAGACCTGGAGCGCGTCGCAGGAGATCGCCACCGGGTCCTCCCCCCGCTCGCGCAGCAGCTCGCCGAGCGCGACGGCCACCCCGGTCTTGCCGACCCCCGTCGGGCCGAAGATCGCGAGGACCTGCACTCAGGCGGTGCTGCCGGCCGTCAGCCGGCTGACGATCTCGCTCGCGGCCCGAGAGCGTCTGCGAGGTCGCGCTCGACGATCTCGACCGCGACCATCTCCCCCGGCCCCGCGGTGCCGTCGAAGTTGACCGCCTTGTTGTGGCGGGTGCGGCCGCGCAGGCGGGTCGGGTCGGTGCGGCTCGGCCCCTCGACCAGCACCTCGACCGTGCGGCCGACGAAGCGCTGCGAGCGCTCGCGGGCGCGGCGCTGGACGAGCTCGACCAGCCGCTCCATGCGCTCGAGCTTGACCGGGTGCGGGACCTGCTCGTCCAGCGTCGCCGCCTCGGTCCCGCGCCGCGGCGAGAAGACGAAGGTGAAGGCGCTGTCGTAGCCGACCTCGTCGACGACCTCGAGGGTCTCGCCGGAAGTCGGCCTCGGTCTCGCCCGGGAAGCCGACGATGATGTCGGTCGTGATCGCGCAGTCGGGCACGTGCTCGCGGATCAGCGCGACCCGGTCCATGTAGCGCTCGCGGTCGTAGGTGCGGCGCATCCGCTTCAGGATCGGGCTCGAGCCCGACTGCAGCGGCAGGTGGATGTGCTCGCAGAGCGCCGCGCAGCTCGGCGTGGGCGCGGATCACGTCCTCGCGCATGTCCTTCGGGTGCGGGCTCGTGTAGCGGATCCGCTCGATCCCCTCGACCGCGTCGACCCGCGCCAGCAGCTCGGCGAAGCTCGATCCGGCGTCTCGCGCGGCAGGTCGCGCCCGTAGCTGTTGACGTTCTGGCCCAGCAGCGTCACCTCGCGGACGCCGTCGGCGGCCAGCGCCTCGACCTCGGCGAGCAGCTCGTCGGGGTCGCGGCTCACCTCGCGCCCCCGGGTCGAGGGAACGATGCAGTAGGAGCAGGCGCAGTTGCAGCCCTGCGAGATCTGCAGCCAGCCCTGGAACTCGCGCTCGCGCTGGGCCGGCAGGTGCCCGGAGAAGTCCTCGAACTCGAAGTAGCCCTGGGCGCTGAGCGAGTCGGAGGTGAGGAACTCGGCCAGCTTGTGGATCTGGCCCGGCCCGAAGGCGACGTCGACGAACGGGAAGCGCTCGAAGACCTCGTCCTTGACCGACTGCGCCCAGCAGCCGCCGACCCCGACGACCCGCTCCGGGTCCTCCGACTTGAGCCGCTTCGCCTCGCCGAGGTGGGCGATGAAGCGGTTGTCGGCCGACTCGCGGATCGAGCAGGTGTTGAAGAGGATCAGGTCGGCGTCCGAGCGCGAGCCGGCCTCCTGGTAGCCGAGCGAGTCGAGCATCCCCCGCATCCGCTCGGAGTCGTGCACGTTCATCTGGCAGCCGAACGTGGTGACGTGGTAGCGCTTGCCCATCGCGGCTGAGGGTAGCGCGAGGCGGCGGCTGCTTACCGAGCGCTGCTCAGCCGGCTCGCCAGGCGAGCCAGTAGGCCTCGAAGCGTCGTGCGAAGGCCTTGGCTTCTCGGCGTAGAGCCGCTCTCCACGCTCGATCGCGCTGTCCAGCAGCACCTTCTGGCGGTCAGCGGCACCGCTCAGCAGAGCCGCGACGACCTCGCGATCCGCGAACAGCTCGCTCCGCTCGCGAACGTCCTCGACGAGCACCGCCAGGTCGTGGTGGTCGCCGAGCAGGTCGCTCAGCTCGTGCAGCTCGTCGGCGGTCGCCTCGATCACCTCCGGCCACGCCTCGCGCAGAATCCGCAGCTGGTACCAGAGGTCCTTGGTCCGCTTGCGCCATTCGTGGACCCGCTCGACGCCCGGGTCCGAGGGCACAGCCTTCATCGCCTTGCGCCCGCGCCGGTAGGAGCGCACCAGCCCGGGGCCGACAACCTCCCAGCCGCGCCCCTGTAGCTCGCCAGCCAGCGGTGCGATCGCGGCCCACCGCGATCGCTTCCACGAGCCTCTCGACCCCGCCGCCGGCGAGCGCGTCCAGGGTCGACTCGCGCTCTTGCTCGAGCACGACCCGATACCCGTTCGAGGGCGTCGTCTCTGCAGCTCGTCGGCGAAGCGATCCTGCAACGCAGGCCAGGGTCTCGAGCTTCACCTTCGCGTCCCGTGGCGCGGCGAGCTCGCGCCCTGCCTCTCGAAAGCGCTTGTTCTCCTCTCCGGTAGAAGCCCCGGTCGAGATCGTCGCGCACCAGGCGCAGCACCGAGCGCAGCTTCTTGAGGTCCTTGCGCGCCTCGTGGACGGCGTCGGAGTCCGGCTCCCGCAGCTCGTCGATCGACGTTCTGGGCCCGTTCACGCCCAATTCGCCGCAGGCCCCTCCTCCTTCGTGTTCTGCCTGCGGCCCTCGAGTCGGTAGCCGCAAGACGGTCGCCCCGCCTCGCGCTGCTCACGCTCTCGCCAGCGAGCCAGCGCTCGCCGGTTACCTCGCCCGAGCCGGCGTCCGTCTCTCGTCGCCTGCGATTCGAGCTCGATCTCGCCCAGTCGATCGCTCAGATACCGCCGGCGTCGATCTCGAGTAGCCCTGCTCGATCTCGGTTCCGCATGGTCACGCAACCACGGTGGAGCCTCGGGAAGCTGAAACTTGCGCTCGATCTCAAGCGCCATGGGCCGCCGCCTACTTGACTGTCAGCGTGCCTTCCATGCCGGCCTCGCGATGGCCGGGCACGGTGCAGTAGAAGACATATTTCCCCGGCGCCAGATCGGCGCTGACCGAGGTCTTCGAGTCGCGTTATCAGCTTCGACTTCGCGATTACCTTGCCGTCCTTGGCGATCGCGACGTCGTGCTGGATCGGAGCCGGGTTGTCGAAGTCGATCGTCACCTTCCCGGGCTTGGAGGAAAGAGACTTCTGCTGGTAGGCGATCTGGGTCGGGTCCGCTGCCAGCTTCACCGTTCCGCCGGGGCCCTTCACGGGCGCGGCGCTCTTCGCGCTCGGCGCCTTGGACGGCCCCGACGCGCCTCCGAGCTGAGCGGCGTCCGGCGTCGGCACCTCGCCGCCGCCGCTGACCGGAGTCGCGCCCTGCTTGGCCTCCTCGGCGGCAAGCTTCGCGCGTCGGTCCGTCTGCTCGTCCTTCGAGTAACGAACCGCGAAAGTGGTCGTGCCCACGACAAGCGCCGCGAACAACAGCACTCCAGCCCGAACCGCGAGCTTCGAGGAGAACGCCTCGGGGAAGCGCAGGCCGATCGCCGTGACAGCGATCGCGAGCAGCGCCAGGCAGATCCCCAGCACGTAGAAGGCCGTGCCGTTGAGAATGCCGAGCACGAAGATCGTGGGATCCGTTCATGGACCGCGGATCCTACCCACCGCTCCCGCCCGGTGAGCGGTCGGCGGTCACGGATCCGGTCGAGGCCGAGCGACTCTACCCTTCGGGCATGCGCTGGCTGGTCGACGGGATGAACGTGATCGGCACCCGCCCGGACGGCTGGTGGAGGGATCGCCATGCCGCGATGCTGCGGCTCGTCGACCTGCTCGAGCGCTTCTCGGCGGCGAACGGCGATGACGTCGCAGTCGTCTTCGAGCGGCCGCCCTCTCCCCCGATCCGCTCCACCGTCGTCGAGATCGCCCACGCTCCGCGCCCGAAGGCCAACTCGGCCGACGACGAGATCGTCCGCCGTCTCGAGGCGGATCCGGAGCCGACCCGGGTCAGGGTCGTGACCTCGGACCACTGGCTCGCCGACCGCGCCCGAGTGATCGGCGCGACGGTCATGTCGGCGGAGCTGTTCCGCGACCAGATCGAAACCGAGTAGCCCCCGTCACGTCCTGATCGGCCGTCGCCAAACCCTCCGGGTGGCCGCCGGCTGCGCCGGCTACTCGACGCCGGCGCGCCGGATCGCCTCGTAGGCGACCTCCGACTGATAGCCGCGCCGCACCAGCACCCCGAGCGCCCGCTGGCGCTCGGGGCATCGCCGAGGGTCGTCCCCTGCTCCCGCAGAAGCTCAACCGCGCGCTCGACCTCCTGTTCGCCATCGCTGTCGGAGAGCGCCTCCTCGGCGTCGCTGGGCGAGATCCCGCGGTCGAGGAGGGCCAGCCGGATCCGCTCGCTTCCCCAGCCCTTCAGGGCCCGCTTGTCCTCTGCGTAGCGCCGTGCGTAGTGGGCGTCGTCCAGGACTCCGGTCGAGACCAGGTGATCGATCACCTCGGCGCTGTCTCGCTCGTCGACCCCTCGCGCCCGCAGCCAGCTGCCCAGCTCGGCGACGGTGCGCTCTTTGCGGCCGAGCGCGCGCAGCGCAAGCGAGAGTGGCTCTGGCGCTATCTCCTCGGGAGCTCTTGCCGGATCCGGTAGCCCCTGGGCTGGCGAAGTCCTCAGGAGTTGCCGAATCAGGCAGCCTTCTTCTCCGCCTTCTTTGCGGCCGCGGCGGCTTCACTCGCAGCGGCGGCGTCCTGGACCGGCGCGATCTCAGGCTTCGCGGCGTCGTCGCGCTCGCCCTTGACCTTGGCGAGGATCTTGGCCTCGATCTCGTCGGCGATCTTCGCGTTCTCACTCAAAAACTGCTTCGAGTTGTTGCGGCCCTGGCCGAGTCGCAGCTCGCCGTAGGAGAAGAACGACCCCGACTTCTGGACCAGGTCGTGCTCGAGGCCGAGGTCGAGCAGGCAGCCCTGCCTGGAGATGCCGACCCCGTACTCGACGTCGAACTCGGCGAGCCGGAACGGCGCCGCAACCTTGTTCTTGACCACCTTCACGCGAACCCGGTTGCCGACCGCCTCGGTGCCGTCCTTGAGGGTCTCGATGCGGCGCAGGTCGAGGCGCTGCGAGCAGTAGAACTTCAGCGCCCGCCCGCCCGGCTGGGTCTCCGGGCTTCCGAACTGAACTCCGATCTTCTCGCGGATCTGGTTGGTGAACAGGCAGACCGTGTCGGCGCGATTGAGGTTGCCGGCGAGCTTGCGCAGCGCCTGCGACATCAAGCGCGCCTGCAGCCCGACCTGGGTCTCCCCCATCTGGCCCTCGAGCTCGGCGCGCGGCGTCAGCGCAGCCACCGAGTCGACGGCGACGACGTCGACGGCGCCGGAGCGAACCAGCACGTCGACGATCTCCAGCGCCTGCTCGCCGTAGTCGGGCTGGGAGACCAGCAGCTCGTCGGTGTCGACCCCGATTCGGCGCGCGTAGATCGGGTCGATCGCGTGCTCAGCGTCGACGAATGCACAAACCCCGCCCTTCGCCTGCGCCTCGGCGAGGATGTGGTAGATCAGCGTCGTCTTACCCGACGACTCGGGGCCGAATATCTCGACGATCCGGCCCTTGGGAACTCCCCCGACGCCGAGCGCCAGGTCCAGCGACAGCGCCCCGGTCGAGATCGCCTCGACCGGGATCGCGGCGTCGTCGCCGAGCTTCATCACCGAGCCGGCCCCGAACTGGCGCTCGATCTGGGTCACCGCGGCGTTCAGCGCCGCGTCCTTCGCCTTAGCGTCTTTTGCTGAGGCCTCTTTGAGTGTTGCCTTGCTCTCTGCCATGTTCCCTTTCACCTCACGTCTGTTGCGCGGGCAGCTCGACTTGCGCCAGTGGCGCGTACTCGGCGCCCTGCGGCCTGAGCGTCGAACGGTAGAGCGTGATTCGGACGGCACCGAAGGGCTCGCGAAGCGCCCCCGGAAGCGCCCCCGGGACGCTCCGCAATCGTGCCGGGCGCTTTGAGCCGCGGCGCTCCGGACGCACCCTGGCCACCGTCAGGTGGGACCAGAAGGGCCGCGTCTCCGGTTTGTAGAGGTGCCGCGCCTCCAGCTCCCCCGCGAGGCCCGCCTGCAGGGCGACAGCCCCCTCGGACACGGCATCGAGGCCAATCATGCGCGGTCGCCGCTTCGGCTTTGCGACCGGCTCGGGCGCGAGCTCGATCCGAGGCGCTGGTGCGGCAACCGAATTGAGGACCGCGGCAACCGAGCTGATCGCCCTCTCGGGCAGATAGCCGAGAAAGGCGAGCGTGATGTGGAGGTTCTGCGGTTCGACCACGCGCAGCGCCTCGTCGGTCAGCTCGGCCCGCTGCCAGGCGACGATCCCGGCGCGCACGCCGTCGGGCAGGTCCAGCGCTACGAACAGGCGCGCCCGCGGAGACTTGAGCCGCTCCTTTGCCATCCGCCTCAAGCTACGGGGACAGAGCGCTCGGCACACTGCGAGATTGCGTAATAGAGCGCACGAAATAGACTCGTTCACGATGAGCGGAGCGCCTGCCGCCTACGCCGGAGACCGGATCCTCGACCTTCCCCAGGTGGCGGGCGTCGAGCATCGATACGTCGATGCCGACGGGCTCACCGTCCACGTCGCCGAAGCAGGCGATCGCGAAGCCCCGCCGGTGCTGCTCCTGCACGGCTGGCCGCAGCACTGGTACATGTGGCGGGGCGTGATCGAGCGGCTGGCGTCGCACTTCCGCCTCATCGCGCCGGACCTGCGCGGCTTCGGCTGGACCGAGGCGCCGGGCCACGGCTACGACGGCGAGACGTTCGCCGCCGATCAGGTGGCGCTGCTCGATGCCCTCGAGATCGAGCGCGCCAGTGTCATCGGGCACGACTGGGGCGGCTGGACCTCGTTTCTGCTCGGGATCGACCATGCCGATCGAGTCGAGCGGATGGTGGTCTGCAATTCGCCCCATCCCTGGCTCAGGGTCCAGCCGGGCCTTCTGCTCGAGACCTGGCGCAGCTGGTACGCGCGTCGTCAACGCGACGCCGGTCGTCGGCAGGCGGATCTCGCAATCGTCCCGCATCGCGAGCCTGCTCCTCGGGCACGGCAACGTCGACAACCCCTTCCCGGACGGTTTCGAGGTCTATCTGGAGCAGTTTCGCGAGCCGGCCCGCGCCGATGCATCGACGAAGCTCTACCGCCACTACTTGCGACTCCTCGCCTCCATGCTGCGCCGCGGCGGCTCCTTTCGCTCCAGGCGGCTGTCCGTTCCCACCCTGCTTCTCTTCGGCGCCCAGGACCGCTACATCTCCCCCAGGCTCCTGCCCGGATTCGAGACCCACACCGACGACATGAGGCTCGAGCTGGTCTCCGACTCGGGACACAACATCGTCAACGAGAAGCCGGATCTGGTCGCTCGCCGGGCCCTGGCGTTCCTGAGCTAGCTGAAAGCCCGGCCGGGTTGTTCAGCTCGGTGAGCCGAGCTCCGGGCGGCTGCAAGGTCAAAGAGCGGGAGGACCGGCGGCGCTCAGATCCCCGCGAAGAACCCCAACGCATCGTCGCTGAGCAGCTCCGGCTCCTCGTGGGCGGCGAAGTGGCCGCCGCGGGGCATCTCGGTCCAACTGCGCAGGTCTGCCAGCAGGCGCGCTGTCCACTCGCGCGGCGGGTTGATGATCTCGCCCGGGAAGACGCCGCAAGCGGCGGGGACCTCGACGGTCTCCCCCGGCCCCGGCCGCCAGCGATCGCGACGCTCGCCCCAGTAAAGCCGCATCGAGGAGCCGATCGTGCCCGTGGCCCAATACATCGTCAGGTAGTCACAGAGCTGGTCCTTGCTGAAGCTGCGTTCGACCTCACCATCGCAGTCGCTCCATCGCCGGTACTTCTCGACCAGATAGGCGGCGAGCCCGGCGGGGGAGTCGTTGAGCGCGGTCGAGAGGACGTCCGGCACAGTCGACTGGATGATCATGTGGTGGCCGTGGCGGCGGCGCCAGCGCAGCCCCTGCTCGACGAACTCCCCCTCTGCTTCTGAGAGGGGTGGCTCGGAGAGCTCAGCGGCCGGCGGCAGCACGCCCGGGGTGAACACGTAGAGGCCCGCGACCCGGTCTGGGGAGTCGAACGCGATCCGGGTGCCGACCGGCGCACCCCAATCGCCCCCGATCACGCCGTAGCCGTCCCAGCCGAGACCGGCCTCGACCAGGTCGCGGATTCGCGCCGCGACCGCAGCGATGTTGAGCGGCTCGCCGGGGTCGGCGGACCAGGCAAAGCCGGGCAGCGAGGGCACCGCGACCGGATGCCCGGCCTCGAGCAGGCGCGGGATCAGCTCCAAATACTCGATCGGGCCCCCGGGCCAGCCGTGCAGGAGCAGCAGCGGGAGCTCGCTCCCGTCCCCGCCGGTGCCCTCGGCGGCCTGCTCATGGAGGAAGTGGATGCCGGCGCGACGGAAATTTTCGAACTGGTTCAGCAGCCGCGCCAACCGCGCCGGGTCATACGAATCGGCCCAGTAATCGCACAGCTCACGCACGTAGCCGAGGTTCGCGCCAAGGTCCCAGGCGTCTAATGGCGCTTTATTCCCGCTATGCGGGAATAAGTCGCCACCCGGCTGCCGTGGCCAGCGGGTGCGCGATAGGCGCTCGCGCAGGTCCTCGAAGACCCCATCGTCGATCGAAATCTCGAACGGCTCGACCCCACCCCTCTCACTGCCCATCAGTTCAGCCCCGGCAACCCGCTCATGGCGCGTCGTCGCGACACCCACCCGCTCAAGGAGGTCCCTCGCCGCCGCCCAGCAGCAGTCGCAGCATGTGCATGCCGACCAGCGCCGAGCGCTCGCGGATGTCCTGCCGGTTTCCGGGGATCACGGGGTCGCGGCCGGCGCTCGCGCCTGCGGCCGTGATCGCATGCAGGCACACGTATCCGACCGGCTTCTCCTTCGTCCCCCCATCCGGGCCGGCGATACCGGTGATCGAGACGGCGACGTCGGCGTCGAAGCGCAGCAGCGCGCCGCGCGCCATCGCCTCGGCGACCTGCGGCGAGACCGCCCCGTGCTCGTCGATCAGGCTTGGGTCGACGTCGAGCAGGCTCGTCTTCGCCTCGTTGGAGTAGGCGACGACGCTGCCGGCCATGTATTCCGAGGAGCCCGGCACGTTGGTGATCCGAGCCGCAAGCAGGCCACCCGAGCAGGACTCGGCGAGTCCGAGGCGCCGGCCGCGCAGCAGGCCGGCGACCAGCTCGTCGATCGTCGTGCCGTCCTCGCTGAACAGGTATCGCCGATGGCGTTCCGCAAGGCCGCGCCGGGCCGCCTCCGCGGCCGCCTCCCCGCCCTCGCGATAGCGCACGTCGATCTCGATCTCCCCGCGCCGCAGGCAGGTCGTGATCTCAAGCGGCGACAGGTCGGCCTCGGACTCGATCTCGCGCAGGCTCTTGGCGATCTCGGACTCGGGGATCCCGATCATGCGCAGCGTGTAGCTCTGAAACGGGGTCGCCCCGTCGAGCGCCTCTTGAGCCGCTTGCGATGTGATCGCGGCGTCCCACATCGACTGCAGCTCGCGCGGCGGGCCCGGCAGGACGATCACCGTGAGCCGCTCCGCGGGCACCACCAGCCCGGGCGCCGTCCCGGCCGGGTCGATCGCGGTTGCCCCTTCGGGGACCATCGCCTGCTTTCGATTCGCGGCCAGCAGCGCCTCCTCGTCGAGGCGCAGGCGAGCCGCGAAGCCGCGCAGGATCCTCGCGATCTTGCCCTCCATGCTCTCGTCGAGGCGCAGCTCGCGGCCGGCGAAGCGAGCCACCACCTCAGCGGTAAGGTCGTCGGCCGTGGGCCCCAGCCCACCCGAGGTGACGACCAGGTCCAGGCCCTCGGAGTCCATGAAGCGCAGGGCTGCCCCGAGATCGTCGGGACGGTCCCCGACGACGAGAATGACGGCGACCTCGACCCCCAGATCGGCGAGGCGCTCCGATACCCAAGGGCCGTTGCGATCGACCACGCGGCCGTTGAGGACCTCGGTGCCAGTGACGACGATGCCGGCGCGTACGGGCGAACCACTCGGTGCTCGTGCTGGGGGCTCGATCATGCCTGCCTGCTGCGCCTCGCGCTCACGTGCAGTCGGGCCGCGAGCCCTCGGGCAGCACACTGACCTGCTTCGGGGTCACCTGGTACCCGACCGGGCTCGGGGTGTTCTCGACCTTGAACGGCTTGCCGTTCACCTGCATGTCCACCGATCCGTTGCCGAACGCGAGCTGAAACTTGCGGGAGCGAAACGGGCCGCGCCGCGCGCCGGCGCTGAGAATCTCGCCGTTGACGACCGGGGTCCCGTCGGCGGCGATCGCGCAGACCCAGACCTCGGCCGTGGCGCTGAGGCGTATCGAGACGCCGGGCGGCCTGGGCTTGCCCGGCTGGGCCGCGCCCTTGCCCTTCCCCTGCTTGGCGAGTCCGCTGCCGGCAGTTGTCCCGGAGCTGCTGTCGTTTCCGTCCCCACCCGTGAGCCCAAGCACGATCAGGACCGCGATCAGCGCCGCGACGGCCAGGGCTCCGATGAGTCCGGCTCCGATGCGGGAGCCGTCGCCCTCGTTCGCCGGCCGCGGCATCCGCGGCGACGGCTCGCGCCCGCCGGCGAGATCGAGCGCGCGCTCCTCTTCCTGGCGGCGGAAGTCGTCGGCGAGGCGCTCACCGTCGAGCCCGAGGGCGATGGCGTAGGTGCGGATGAAGCTGCGCGTGTAGGTGGGGCCGGGTAGAAGGTCCCACTCCTCGTTCTCCAGCGCCCGCAGGTAGCGGACCCGGATCTTCGTCTGCTGCTCGATCTCGGTGAGGTCGATCTTGCGCCGGATTCGCGCCTCGCGCAGGGTCGGCCCGATCTCGGTCTCCACGGCACCTATTGTCGCCTAGTGGGGACGCCCGGATGGGGACGGGGATTCAGGCGCCGTCGGCGCTCGAGACCGGCTCGGCCTCAGTCACGGGGTCAGGCTCCGATCGTGCCTGATCCGGCCCGCCGGTCACTCGCGCGAGGTCGGCCTCGCTGATCAGCACCTGGCGCGGCTTGGAGCCCTCATAGCCGGAGATCACACCACGGCGCTCGAGCATGTCGATCAGTCGTCCGGCCCGGGTGTAACCGACCCGCAGGCGTCGCTGCAGCATCGACACCGAGGCGGTCTGGGTCTGCACGACCATGTGGATCGCGTCGTCGAGCAGGTCGTCCTGGTCGGGATCGAAGTCCCCCTCCTCTGCCTCGCCCTCTGCCGGAGGGGGCGCCTCCAGGAGGTCGTCGGCGAACTCGGGCTCGCCTTGCTTTTCCCAGTGCTTGGTGATCCGGGCGATCTCCTCCTCGGTCACGAAGGCGCCCTGGATCCGCTGCATCTTCGATGTTCCAGCCGGCCGGAAGAGCATGTCGCCCTGACCGAGCAGGGCCTCCGCCCCACCCTGATCGAGGATCACCCGTGAGTCGGTCTGCGAGGAGACCGCGAAGGCGATCCGGGCCGGGATGTTGACCTTGATCGTGCCGGTGATGATGTCGGTCGAGGGGCGCTGCGTCGCGAGCACGAGGTGAATCCCCGTGGCTCGCGACTTCTGGGCCAGGCGGATGATCGAGTCCTCGACCTCGGCCGGAGCGACCATCATCAGGTCGGCGAGCTCGTCGATCACGCAGAGCACGTGGGGCAGCGGCGCCTCGCCGAGCCGCTTGCGGGCCCGGTTGAGCTCGGTGAGGTTGCGGCAGCGGGCCTCGGCCATGATCCCGTAGCGGTTCTCCATCTCGCCGATCAGGTTGGCGAGCACGTTGGCGGCCATCCGCGGCGAGGTGACCATCGGGGTCAGCAGATGCGGGATCGACTCGTAGTGGTTGAGCTCAACCCGCTTCGGGTCGACGAGCACCATCCGCACTTCGTTCGGCGAGGCGCTCATCAGGATCGAGCTGAGCACGGCGTTGATGCAGCCAGACTTGCCCGACCCGGTGGTGCCGGCGACGAGGACGTGAGGCATCTTCTGGAGGTCGGTCCAGACAGCGTTTCCGGCGATGTCCTTGCCCAGCCAACCGACCAGCGGCGAGGCCTTCGCGGGGCGGCCCTGGTAGATGTCGCCGAGGCGCACCAGTCGTCGTCTCGAGTTCGGGACCTCGACTCCGACCGCCTGCTTGCCGGGGATCGGGGCGAGGATGCGGATGTCGGTCGAGGCGAGCGCGTAGGCGAGATCGTTGGAGAGCTCGGTGACCTTCTTGACCTTGGTGCCAGGCGCCAGCCGCAGCTCGTAACGGGAGACGTGCGGCCCGCTGACGATGCCGACGATCTTCGCCTCGACCCCGAAGTGGCCGAGGGTCTCGACCAGCTTGCGTCCGATCGTCTCGTGATCGCGGGGATCCGGGCCCTTGTCCGCTTTTCCCTTCTCGAGCACCTTGGCGGGGGGCGGGACGTAGGCGATCTCGTCGGAGACCGTGGCGCCGCGCTTGTTTCCCATCGGGGTAGAACCAATCTCCGTCCGTGTGCCGGGCTCGCTCGGAGGCCCTTCGGAATCAACGCCCGGCACGTCCTCAGAATCAATGTCGGACACCTCCTCCGCCGTGCGTCCGGGGGTGTCCGGGGCGGTTTCTGCCGCTGGGTCCCTGTCTGCTCCTGGGTGGTCATCCTCGAGCTCATGGGCGGCCACGACAAGCTCCCCCGTCGGCGCCTCGGAGTCGGGCAGCTCGGGCTCGGGGTCCTGGTCGAACTCGACCACGCGCACCGTCGGCTCGAGGTCCTCGTCGGGGTAGTCGCTCATCACGCCGGTCGGGGCGGCCTGTGTCTCCGCGGCCGCGAATCGATCCCCTTTCTGCCGTGCCGACATGGCCATCGTCCGGGCCATCTCGGCGCTGCCGGTGCGGGCCCGCGAGAACGCCCTTCCGGTCGAGCTGATGAAGGTGGCGATCGAGGTGCCGGTCAGCAGCAGAGCGCCGGCGAGCACGAGCAGGACCGCGATGATGTGGGCGCCGACGCGCTGGAACAGGGTCGCGGTCGACCAGTAGAGCGATTCTCCGGCGAGCCCGCCGTGATCTGGGAACCAGGAGGGGTCGAAGTATCCGGGTCGCAGGGGATTGTCGGGCCCGATGTGAGCCGTTTGGGCAGCGAAGGCGAGCAGCAGCCCGGCGACGATCATGATCGCGCCGGTTCGCAGCGGTCGGATCGCGGGCAGGAACGGCCGCAGGATCAGCGCTGCGCCACTGCCGAAGAAGACCAGCGGGGAAACGTAGGCGACCCTGCCGAAGAGGTAGGTGAGCCCGCCCTCGGCGCCCGACCCCACCCGCCCCCCGTTCCAGCCCAGATAGAGCACGAAGGCGAGATAGGCGCCGACCGCGATCAAGCTGAGGCCGATGACGTCGAGCTGGCGCTGCTCGACCTTCTCGAGCTGCTCGCGGCTGAGTCGCGGCGCCGACTTCGGGCGGCTCCTGGACCGCCCCTTGACGCCGGGCTTGGCGCCGCTGCGGCGCGCGGGCGCGCGCGAGCCGCCGCGCGATCGCACGGGTCGCTTTCGGCGCTTTCGCCGCCTGGACATCGAGACCTGATTCGACGCCTGAGCGCCCTCCCCTGCGCACGGCAAATGCGCATAAAGAAGCCATAAATCCTCCGCGGCCCAAAGCGGTGCCGGGCTAACATCGAGCCATGGCCGCCCTCGACGAGCTGGACAACGGCGGACGCGTCCTGGTGGTCGAGGACGATGCCGAGATAACCGACGTGCTGCGGCGCTCGCTGCGCCACGAGGGCTATGAGGTGCGCACCGCCGGTGACGGCGTCGAGGCGCTTGACGCCGCCCTGCAGTTCGTGCCCGATCTCGTCGTGCTCGACCTCGGGCTTCCCCGGCTCGACGGGATCGAGGTCTGCCGGCAGCTGCGCGCCGACGGAGACGTGCCAATCCTCATCCTCACCGCCCGCACCGAGACCGACGACCGGGTGACCGGGCTCGACAGCGGTGCCGACGACTATCTCGTCAAGCCGTTCGAGCGCCAGGAGTTCCTGGCCCGGATCCGGGCCTTGCTGCGCCGCCGGCCCCCACGGGGCTCGGCATCCCTGGGAGTCGGCGACCTGGTGCTGAACCCGGACACCCGCGAGGTGCACCGTGACGGTCGCGAGATCGAGCTCACCAACCGCGAGTTCGAGCTGCTCGAGTACCTGATGCGCAACAAGCGTCTGGTCGTCTCGCGCCAGCGCCTCCTCGACGAGGTATGGGGATATGACCCGACCGCGGCCACGAACACGATCGACGTCTTCGTCTCCAACCTGCGGCGCAAGCTCGAGTCCGGAGGAGAGGCGCGCCTGCTGCACACCAAGCGCGGCGCCGGCTACGTGCTGAAGGAATAGCGATGATGGCCCGGAAGCGGCCCCTCGACCCGCGCACCTGGCCGGTGCGCTGGCGTCTCGCTGCCGCCTCGGCGGGGTTGACGCTCGCGATCCTGCTCCTCTTTGCGGCGGTCATCGGTCACCTCGCGAGTGAGCGGATCCGCGGCGACTTCGATCGCGAGATGCGCACCGCCGCCTCAAACCTCGCGGCCGAGATACGGGTGACCGAGACCCCGAGCGGCCTGCTGGTCACAGGGCCGGAGCTCGACGACTTCGCTCAGCCGAACGCCGCGGTGGTGAGGATCTTCGACGTCAACGGTCGGGTCCAGGAGCAGACCCGCCGAGCCCCCGACCTGGGCCCGCCGCGGGTCGGGCTCAGCCATCACGGATCGCTGCGGGTTGTCGCCGCCCCGATCATCAGCGATCGCGGTCGCGTCGCCGCGTACGTCCAATACGCGCGCAACGAGGGGCCGATTGATTCGACGATCGAGCGCCTCTGGCTCTTCATCGCAGCGGGAGTGATCGGCGGCGTGCTGCTCGCCTGCCTGGCCGGGCTGACGATCGCCAACCGCGCGATGCGTCCGATCGCCTCGCTGACCGCGACGGCGCGCGAGATCGCGAGCACCCGCGACCCTTCGCGGCAGATGCCCGGACCGGAGACCGACGACGAGGTGGGCGAGCTGGCGCGCACGCTGGAGCAGATGCTTCGCTCTCTCGACGCCGCCCGCGCCGAGCGCGAGGGGGCGATGCAGAAGCAGCGCGAGTTCGTAGCCGACGCATCGCACGAGATGCGCACGCCGCTGACCAGCGTGATCGCCAATCTCGAGCTCCTGCAGGCTTCCCTTCAGCCGCAAGGCTCCGAGGAGCGCGAAATGGTGGACTCGGCCCTGCGCTCCTCGCGGCGGATGAGCCGTCTGGTCGCCGACCTGCTGCTCCTCGCCCGCGCCGACGCGGGGCGAATCAGCGAGCGCAGCGACTGCGACCTGGCCGAGATCGTCGGCGACGCCGCCGAAGAGATCGCGCCGGTCGCGGGCTCGCGGCGTCTGCAGATGAGCAACGGGCGCCCGCTGCCCGTGCGCGGCAACCGCGACGAGCTTCACCGCATGGTCATCAACCTGCTCGACAACGCGGTCCGCCACACCGCCGAGGACGGCACGATCGAGCTTCGCACCGAGCTCGCCGGCGGACGGGCACGGGTCGAGGTCGCCGACGACGGCCCGGGAATCCCGAGAGAGATGCGCGAGCAGGTCTTCGAGCGCTTCGTGCGCGGCAGCGGCCCGGCCGACACCGCGCAGGGGGGCGGTACCGGGCTCGGGCTGGCGATCGTGCGGGCGGTCGCCGAGTCGCACGGCGGCCGGGTAAGCGCCGAGACCGCGCCGCTCGGTGGCGCGCTGATCGCCGTCAGCCTGCCTGCCCAGAAGACTGAGCCAACCGTTACGCCCTCTTTAGGGACGCTTTAGAGGCCGCCCATAGGTTGCGCAACGGACGAGACACACGGGCCCGCCGGGATCTCCCCAAATAGTCCCGGTGAGCCTCCTTCGGCTCAAGGGTCGAAGCAGCCGCCGGGCTTCTCCCCCTCCCTAAGAAGCCCGGCGGCATCTTTTTGCGGGCCTTGCGAACGCTTCGCATTTCGTGGTCCTCGGCCTCGCGTCTCGCTCGATTGCGTCTCAGCAAACTCGCTTCGCCGCTCGGCCTGCGTCCCTCGAACTGCTCGGTTCTCAGGCCCTTCGCGCTCGAAGGCCTTCCGCACTCGTCGGGTCAGACCTCCACCACCACCGGCAGGACCATCGGGCGGCGGCGCAGCTTCGAGTAGACGAACTCGGCGATGTCGTCGTGGAGATCCTCCTCGAGCAGCTGCAGCTCCTTGACCTCGTTGCGGGCGGCGTCCGCGAGCGAGTCCTCGACCACGTCGCGCAGCTCGTCGAGCAGCCCGTCGGCCTCCTCCAGGAACGGCACGCCGCGGAAGATCACCTCCGGCGGCGCGACCATCGAGCCGTCGCCGGAGGCAACCGTGGCGACGACGATGAAGATCCCGTCGGCGGAGATCGTCTTTCGATCCCGCAGCGCGACGTCGTCGGGATCGCCGATGTCGACGCCGTCGACGAAGATCATTCCCGCCCCCACGTCCTCCCCGAGCCGAGCGCCGGAGTTGTCGAGCTCCAGGGCGACGCCGTTGGAGCTCATGAACGCCCTCTCGGGATCGATTCCCACAGCTTCGGCAAGCTGGGTGTGCAGGCGCAGGCGCTTGTGGTCGCCGTGGATCGGCAGCACGTAGCGCGGCTTGGTCAGGTTCAGCATCAGCTTCAGCTCCTCCTGCCAGCCGTGGCCAGAGGCGTGGATCGGCGCGTCTCGCGCGGTCACCACCGAGGCGCCGATCTGGAAGATGCGGTCGATGGTCTCGTTGACCGCCTTCTCGTTGCCGGGAATCGGCGTCGCCGAGAAGACCACCGTGTCGCCGGAGTGAAGCTCGACGTCGCGATGGTCGTTGTGAGCCATGCGGCGCAGGGCAGAGAGCGGCTCGCCCTGGCTGCCGGTCGAGATCGCGATCACCTTCTCGTCGGGAAAGTCCTCGATCTCCTTCGGCTGGATCAGCAAGCCGGACGGAGCGTTCGCGATTCCGAGATTGGAGGCGATGTTGAAGTTCTTGCGCATCGAGCGACCGACCAGGGCGACGCGGCGATCGAGCTGCACCGCGGCGTCGATGACCTGCTGGACCCGGTGCACGTTGGAGGCGAAGCTGGTGACGATGATGCGCCCCTTGGCGCGGGAGAAGGTCTCCAGCAGCGCCGGCCCGACGCTTGACTCCGAGGGCGCTACCCCGGGGCGGTCGGCGTTGGTCGAGTCTCCGCAGAGCAGCAGCAGGCCGTCGCGTCCGACCTCCGCCAGCCGCGAGACGTCGGCGGGGCGGCCGTCGACCGGCGTCTGGTCGAACTTGTAGTCGCCGGTCAGCAGAACCGATCCCAACTCGGTGCTCAGCAGCACGCCGCGGGCATCGGGGATCGAGTGCGAGAGGTGGACGAGCTCGAGCTCAAACGGACCCAGCTTGACCCGCTCGCCCGCCTCCAGCTCCTCGAGCGGGGCGTCGCCGAGCTTGTGCTCGTCGAGCTTCGAGCGCACCAGGCCTACGGTCAGCAGCCCGCCGTAGATCACCGGCGGCCGGCCGATCCGGCGCAGCACGTAGGGCAGCGCGCCAACGTGGTCCTCGTGCCCGTGGGTGAGCACGATCGCCTCGATGTCGTCGGCGCGCTCGCGCAGGTAGGAGAAGTCGGGAAGGACGAGGTCGATCCCGAGCATCTCGGCGCTCGGGAACATCAGACCGGTGTCGACGACGACGATCCGCCCGTCGTACTCGACCACGGTCATGTTCTTGCCGATCTCCCCCAGCCCGCCGAGGGGGAGGACTCTCAGCTTGCCGCTCAACCCGCCGCTGCCAGGATTCTCGCTGTCTCCAGCGCCGCGCGTATCGTCCCCAGCTGGTCTTCGGTCGCCGGCACCAGCGGCAGGCGAAGCGCGTCAGATTCGATCACCCCGAGCATCTTCAATGCCGCCTTGACGGCGATCGGCGCCGGACCGGCAACTGCCGTCATCTCGTAGATCTGCTCGAGGTCGGCGTCGATCCGATGCAGGCGCTCGAGATCTCCCTCCTGGCCCGCCTCCCACATCTCGCGCATCTGGGGGCCGACCAGATGCGAGGCGACGAGGATGCCGCCGGCGCCGCCGAACTCGATCGTGCGCCCGAAGACGCCATCGTTTCCGGCCAGCACCTCGAGCCCCTCGATCGGGCCGAGCTCGTCGTCGTTGGCCTGCTTGACGGCCACGACGTTTGGCAGCCTGCCGAGCTCTGCGAGTAGCCCCGGGCCGATGTTCAGCGCCGTCCGGGAGGGGATGTTGTAGAGCACGATCGGGATTCCGACCTGCGAGACCGCTGCGTAGTGGGCGCGCAAGCCATCTTCGCTCGGCTTGCTGTAGTACGGCGTCACGACCAGCGCCGCGTCGGCGCCCGCCTCGGCGGCGAGCTTGGTCAGCTCGACCGTATGCAAGGTGTCGTTGGAGCCGGTGCCGAGGACCAGCGTCGCGTCATCGCCGAGCTCGTCGCGTACCGAGCGCAGCAGCACCATCTTCTCGTCGTCGGAGAGAGTCGGCGACTCGCCGGTCGTGCCGGCGAGCACCAGCCCGTGCGAGCCGTGCTCGAGCAGGTGGCGAGCGAGCCGCCTCGATCCGCCCTCGTCGAGGCCACCGTCCTCGTGAAACGGCGTGACCATCGCTGTGAGGACTCCGCGGAGCTCGGCCATCGCAGCAGGGTACCGCTCAGGCGGCGAACAGCGGCGGGCGTCGCTGCGCCCAGGGCTGCGCCGCCTCCAGCTGCGAGGCGATCCGGATCAGAACGTCCTCGCGCCCGTAGGCCGCGGCGAGCTGCACGCCGATCGGCAGCCCCGCTTCGCTCGTGTGCAAAGGCAGCGAGATCGCCGGTTGGCCGGTTGCGTTGTAGGCGGCGGTGAACGTCGCCGTCAACTCGGCGCGGCGGATCGCATCGAGCGGGTCGGGGCCGGAGTCGTCAAATGTGCCCAGCGGCGGTGGCGGCTCGCCGAGCGTCGGCGAGAGGATCAGGTCGAAGCCTTCTTCGTGGATGCCGGCGATCACCCTGCTCATCTGCTGGTGCGCGCCGACCGCCCGCAGGTAATCGCCGGAGCTCGCCGCCCGGCCCTGCTCGGCCAGCGCCCAGGTCAGCGGCTCGACGTCCTGCTCGCCGATCTGCTCTCCCACCACCTCGCCAAGCTCGGCCAGCGTCGCCGCCTGGCCCGCCGCCCAGCGGACCATGAAGGTGCCGATCAGGTCAAAGCCGGTGACCGCGTCCATGGACCGCTCCTCGACCGTGTGCCCCAGCCCCTCCAGGGTCGTGGCGGTCGCCTTCGCGGCCGCGACCACCTCGGGGTCGGCGACATGGTCGCTGACCGGGTCGGTCCAAAGCGCGATCCGCAACCTGCCGGGGTCGGCTTCGAGCTCCTCGACGTAGGGGCGGGCGGGCGGCGGGGCGACGTAGGGGTCGCCCGGCGCCGGACCCTGGACAGCGTCGAGGATCGCGGCCGTGTCGCGGACCGACTTCGAGACCACCAGCTCGACCGTCAGCCCCGACATGTTGTCGCCGATCAGCGGCCCTTCGCTGATTCGCTGGCGGGTCGGCTTCAGCCCGACCAGCCCGCACTCGCTGGCCGGGATCCGGATCGAGCCGCCGCCGTCGTTGGCGTGCGCGACCGGCACCAGGCCGGCGGCGACCGCGGCGCCTGAGCCTCCGCTGGAGCCGCCCGTCGAGTGCTCGGGGTTCCACGGATTGCGCGACGCCCCGTAGGCGCGCGGCTCGGTCGTCGGCAGGATCCCGAGCTCCGGCGTATTGGTCTTGCCGACGGTCACGAAGCCGGCGGCGCGGAAGCGCTCGGCCAGGTAGGTGTCGACCGGAGCGCGGAAGCCGTGGCGCTTGAGGAACTCCATGCCGAGATGAAGCGGCTGGCCCGCGAACGCGGCACCGAGGTCCTTGAGCAGAAATGGAACGCCGCGGAATGGCCCCTCGGGGAGCGACCCTGCCGCTGCCGCGCGCGCCTCCTCGAAGAGCGGATGGATGACCGCGTTGAGCTTCGGGTTCAGCGCCTCGATGCGGGCGATCGCTGCCTCGACGAGCTCCGCCGGGCTCGCCTCGCCATCGCGGACCAGTGCTGCCTGCCCGGTCCCGTCCATCTGGGCGAGCTCGGTCACGCGTGCATCCTATTGGCACACGGATCTTCCACTGGCAGGGATTGCGGAGGCATGGCGAGAACCGTCGGTCGACGGCACGCTGAGATTCGCCTGCGACCCTCGCTTCCACGCGCGAAGGCAGCAGCCGCGCTCGCGGCCGGTTAGCCTGAGAGGGTGTGAACGCGGGCAACTTCAAGAGTGCTAGCCGTGCCGTGTGGGAGGCGATGGCACCGGGATGGGACGAACGCCACGCCTACATCGAGGAGGTTGCGCGACCCGTGACCGAACAGATGCTGGAGCGGCTCGAACCGTCTGCCGGAGAGACGATCCTCGATTTGGCAGCCGGGACCGGGGTCGTAGGGTTCTCAGCGGCCGGGCTCGTCGGACCGAGCGGCCGAGTGATCGTCAGCGACTTCGCCAGGGCAATGGTCGAGGTTGCTCGCCGCCGCGCAAAGGAACTGGGCCTCGAGAATGTCGAGTGCCGCACCCTCGACGCCGAGCGTCTCGAGCTTCCGGACGACTCCGTCGACGGCGTGGTCTGCCGCTGGGGTTACATGCTGATGGCCGACCCGGCCGAGGCACTCCGAGAGACACGCCGCGTCCTGAGAGCCGGCGGGCGGGTGGCGTGCGCTGTCTTCGCCGGACCGGAGCAGAACCCGTGGGCCGCGATAGCGTCGTATGTGCTCCATGAGCGCGGTCACATGCCGGCGCCGCGAGCCGGCGCGCCGGGAATCCTCGCGCTCGCCGATCGAGATCCGCCGTCCGCCGCCTCTTCACCGGGGCGGGCTTTTCGGATCCCGCTATCGAGGACGTCACCTTCAGTTTTCGATTCACAGGAGCGCGACGAGTACTGGGAATTCCCTCAACACTGCCGCTGGCGCAATCGCGGTGGTACTCGACGGCCTGAGCGAAGAGGAGCGAGGGCGGATTCGCGTATGTCCAGGAGATGGCTGAGAACAGCTCGAGCGGGAGCCTCCTCGCCGGGTACATAGCGGAGGAGTTCGTCGGATCGATCGCCTCCATCCGAGAGTCAGCCTCGACCGAGAGGGAATGAACGGCATCCGAGCTCTGTCGTCTCGGCCTCCTGACGCGATCGGTGACGCCACCCTGCTGCTCGCGCGAGAGGGAGCGTGGACGACGCTTCATCATCTGAGGGAAGGGAGCGCGCCTTCTTCCTGGCCGTCGCCTCAGACAGTGCGGCGTGCCGCCAAAATCGAGTTCATCGCGGTCAGCGTCGAAGTGTCGATTTCTCTTCTGAAGCCAGTGCGTGCGGTCGTCTTCGACATCGGCGGAGTGCTCGAGCACGTCGGCGCCGCCGCTCTGGCTGGACACCTGCGCGCACCCGGCTCGAGCTGAGCGAGCCCGAGTTCGACTCCGCACTCGCCCGCGTCGATCCTGGATGGGCCTAGTCGAGACCGGAGGCCTTAGCGAGGCCGAGATACGGCGGGCGATGTCGCTGGGCCTTTCGAGATCGTCCGTCACGCCGATGAGGCATTTCTGATGGCCGACTTCGCTGTGGGATTGGTCAGTGGCACCGAGAGGTCGACATGGACGGGTGGACCTATGTCCGTGGCCTGCGGCTTCGCGTCTGAAGACGGGGATCCGTGAGCACCTCCACCGACGGGGCAACATCGGCGCGAAGACTGGAAACCCGCCGCTGGATCGGCTTTCCCGACGCTGGTGGCGATCGAGATCGTCGTCATTACGCACGAGGTCGGACTCGACCAAGCCTCGACATCGGCGATCTTCTTCCTTCACGCTGCGCTTATACGCCTCGGGACAGCCAGAGGCGAGAGAAAGCGGTGTTCGTCGCGACATCGCAGCCAATGCTCTGGAGAGCGCCAACCGCGCCGGACTTACACGCTCCTTTGCGCGAGGAGGAGATCCTCGCCTGCGCCACCGACAGTTGCGTCGACTTACCTCCCCAGCCCGACCAGGAGCGGAATCCGCTTCGTCGCTTGATGGGCCGCGACGACCGACTCAGCGGCCGCCGTCGGCTCAGACCGGCGATCGCAGTCACTGCGATGGCGGACACGCTCATCTGCAACCGCTGATGCTTGCACTGGCTCAGCTAAACGGTGCCCTCGAATGTGACCTGATCCTGCTCCGAAGAGATTCGCTCGATGCTGCCTGAGAAGAAGTACTTGGCCAGCGGTTCGGCACCTGAGAGCTCGACTTCACCCCGTGGCGCGAGATTGAGCCGGGTCCGACCTTCCTCTAGCGGCGTTGCTTCGAGCAGCCAATCCCGGCACTCCGCCTGCGTCGCCTGGCGGTCCTTCGCAGCTTTCCGCAGCCGGTCGAGTTCCGGCTGGCAGCGGAACGGGGGCTGGAAGTGTGGTTGTTGGCGAGTGAGTCCGATGCCGGGATGGTATGACGTGAGACAGGCTGGCCGACTGGAGAGTCGCCGCCAGATTCGCGGCTCGCCGATCTCATCGTGCCCACCTTCCGCGCCGCGCAAAAAACGAGCATGTGGCGACCCGGGTCGCGGAGCCTCGCCGGCTAGAGCAGCTGCTCGAGCCCAACGGTGAAGCGCTGAGGGAGATCGCCGACCCTGCGCACGGCGAGCAGCACCCCGGGCATGAACGAGCGCCGGTCGATGCTGTCGTGGCGGATCGAGAGCGTCTGTCCCGCGCCGCCGAACAGCACCTGCTGATGGGCGACGAGGCCCGGCAGCCGGATCGAGTGGATCGGCTCGTGGACCGCGCCACCCGCCTCCGAGATCAGCTCCGCGGTGCGCTTCGCGGTCCCCGACGGCGCGTCGAGCTTTCCCTCGTGATGCAGCTCGACGATCTCGCACTCGGGCATGTGCGGAGCGACCTCGCGGGCCAGCTGCATCATCAGCACCGCCCCGATCGCGAAGTTTGGGGCCACGAAGCAGTTCGCCTCTCCCCCGCCTCCCTCCGTCGCCGCCCGTAGCTCTTCGAGGTCGAAGCCGGTCGTGCCGACGACCGCGTGCACGCCCGCGTCCAGACAGCTGCGCACGTTGCCCGGCGCCGCATCGGGGATGCTGAAGTCGACCGCCACGTCGGCGCCCTCGAGCACGTCGCCGAGCTCGACGTCCAGCGCCGGGTCGGCGCGCGCCGCGAGCTTCAGGTCGTCGGCGCCCTCGACCGCCTCGCAGACGGCTTGCCCCATTCGCCCGGCGGCGCCAGAGACGGCAACGCTAATCATCATCTATGAGCAAACCCCTCGCCCGAGCAACCAGCGACTGGCGAAGAGCGACGATTCATGCCGCCGCCAGCGGCTCGGCGACCGCGGCGACCGCGGTGCGAAAGAGCTTCTCGTCGCGCCCGATGCAGGCAGCGGAGAGCTTTTGGGGGTCGTAAAGCTCCTCGCTCAGCGCGGTCAGGTGCTCGACCGTGACGGCGTCCACTTTCGCGAGCATCTCGTCAAGGCTGTAGACGGGCGTGCCGAAGAGCGCCGAGCGCGCGTTGCGCGACATCCGCGTCGCCGTCGACTCCGAGGAGAGCACGAGACGGCCTTTGACGTTCTCCTTGCCGCGTCGAAGCTCGCGATCGGAGACCGGCTCGGAGCGCAGCCGCCGCAACTCGGCGGCGATCAGCTCGCAGGCCTGCTCGACGTTCTCCTCCCGGGTGCCGACGTAGGTAGCGACCAGCCCGGCATCGGTGTACTGGTCGCTGTAGGAGCCCACCGAGTAGGCGAGACCGCGCTTCTCGCGCACCTCGACGAACAACCGCGAGGAGCTCGAAGCGCCGTAAATCGAATCGAGAACGGCGAGCGCCCAGCGGCGCTCGTCGTCGCGGACCAAGCCCGGAGCGCCGAAGCAGACGTGGTACTGCTCGGTGTCCTTCTCGTGGAATCGCAGCCGCGGCCGCGGCGCGGTGGTGGAGCCGTTCGATGCGCCGTTGCCCCCTTGCGGCGAGACCAGGCGCCGGCTCAGCTCGCAGATCGCCTCGTGGTCGACGTGCCCGGCGGCCGAGACGACGAGGTTCGGAGCCACGTAGCGGGCGTCGTGGTAGGCGGCGATCTCGGGCACCGGGATCGAGCCGATCACCTCGCTCGTGCCGAGGATCCGGCGCCCGAGCGGGTGCTCGCCGAAGACGGCGTCGGCGAGGAAGTCGTGGACGCGATCCATCGGCTCGTCCTCGTACATCGCGATCTCCTCGATCACGACCTCGCGCTCGGAGTCGACCTCGGCGTAGGTCGGACCGAGCAGCATCTCGGCGAGCAGCTCGAAGGCGCCCTCGGTGTGCGCGTCGAGGAAGCGGGCGTGCAGATGCGTCGTCTCCTTGCCGGTCGCGGCGTTCACCGACGCGCCGAGCTCGTCGAAGGTCTCGGAGATCTCGATCGCCGAGTGGGTGTCGGTGCCCTTGAACAACATGTGCTCGAGGAAGTGCGAGACGCCCGCCTGCGCGGGTGCCTCGTCACGCGATCCGGTCCTGACCCAGAGCCCGAGCGCGACCGAGCGCACCGAGGGCACCGCCTCGGTGACGACCCGGACCCCGGATTCGAGCTCGGTTAGCTGACTACCGATCACGCCTGCTGCGCTCGCGACGGCGACCGCCGCCGCGCTCACCATCGCGCCGCGGCCGCCGCTCTCCGCCGCCGCGCCGGCCTCCGTCGCTGCCGGTGCCGACCGCGACCAGCTCCTCGGGGCTCTTGCCCGCGACATCGGGATCGTCGGAGAGCCGCAGCCCGATCCGGCCGCGCTCGCGGTCCACTTCGACCACGGTCACGTCGAGCATCTCGCCGGACTTCAGCACGTCGTCCACCGTCTCGACCCGCTCGCCGGGCTTGACGTTGGAGATGTGCAGCAGCCCGTCGGTGCCCTTGGTGAGCTCGACGAAGGCGCCGAAAGTGGTCGTCTTGACGACCTTCGCGGCGTTGTAACGGTCGCCGACCTCGGCCTCCTTGGTCATCGATTCGATCCGCGCGATACAGGCCTCGACCAGCTCGCCGCTGGTCGCGTAGACCTTCACCGTGCCGTCGTCGTCGACGTCGATCTCCGCCTCGAACTCCTCGCAGAGGGCGCGGATCGTCTCCCCGCCCTTGCCGATCACGGCGCCGATCTTCTCCGGGTCGATCTGGATCGACTCGATCCGCGGCGCGAACGGCGAGAGCTGCTCGCGCGGCCCGTCGATCGCCTTCGCCATCTCCCCGAGAATGAACTGGCGGCCCTTGTGGGCCTGGTCGAGCGCGTCGCGCAGGATCTCGAACGTGACACCGCTGATCTTGATGTCCATCTGCAGGGCCGTGATCCCCTCGGCTGAGCCGGCGACCTTGAAGTCCATGTCGCCGAGATGGTCCTCGACGCCCGCGATGTCGGTCAGCACGACGTAGTCGTCGCCCTCCTTGATCAAGCCCATCGCGACGCCCGCGACCGGTGCGCTGACCGGAACGCCGGCGGCTCTGAAGCGCCATCGAGGACGCGCAGACCGAGCCCATCGACGACGAGCCGTTGGACTCCAGCGTCTCGGAGACGACCCGGATCACGTACGGGAAGTCCTCCTCGGAGGGAATCGTCGGGCGCAAGGGCGCGCTCGGCGAGCGCACCGTGGCCGATGTCGCGGCGCTTCGGGCCGCGCATGAACCCTGCCTCCCCGACCGAGAAGGGCGGGAAGTTGTAGTGGTGCCAGAACCGCTTCGTGGTCGCCAGCCCGAGGGTGTCCAGGCGCATGTCCATGCGGCTGGTGCCGAGCGCGACGTTGGAGAGGATCTGGGTCTCGCCGCGGGTGAACAGCGCCGAGCCGTGCACGCGCGGGGCGATGTCGACCTCGCACTCGATCGGGCGGATCTCATCCTGGGCCCGCCCGTCGGGGCGTTTCTTGTCGATCGCGATGCGGCGCCGGATGATCTCCTTCTCGAGCGCGTCGAAGGCAAGCGAGGCGGCTGCCGTCTTGGAGGCATCGACCTCGTCGCCGTCCTTGCCGTACTCGGCGAGGACGTCCTCCTCGATCTCGTTGATCGCGTCCTGGCGCTCCAGCTTCGCCTCGATCTGGGTCGCGCCGTCGAGGCCCGCGCCGTGCGAGGCGCGGATCTGCTCCTTCAGACCCTCGTCGACCTGGGGCGCATCGACCTCGAGCTTCTCCTTGCCGACCTTGCCGCGCAGGTCCTCGATCGTCGCGCACAGCTTCTTGATCTCGGCGTGGGCGATGTCGAGGGCGTCGAGGATCTCGGCCTCGGTGACACCGCTGGCGCCCGCCTCGACCATCAGAATCGCGTCGGCGGACCCGGCGACGATCAGGTCGAGCTCGAGCTCGTCGAGGCTCTCCTCCTCGGGGTTGACGACGAAGTCGCCGTCGAGCTTCCCGACCCGCACGGAGCCGACGTGGGCGCCGACCGGTATCTCGGAGATCGCCAGCGCCGCGGAGGCGCCGTTCATCGCCAGGATGTCGTAGGGATGGACGTGGTCCACCGACATCGGCTGGGCGACGAGCTGGGTCTCGAAGTGCCAGCCCTTCGGGAAAAGCGGGCGAAGCGGGCGGTCGATCATGCGCGCGGTCAGGGTCGCCTTCTCGCCCGAGCGCCCCTCGCGACGGAAGAACGAGCCCGGGATCTTGCCCGCGGCGTACATCCGCTCCTCGACGTCGACGGTGAGGGGCAGGAAATCGACATCGCGCAGGTTGCCCATCGTCGCCGTGCAGAGCACCATGGTGTCCCCCGCCCGTACGACCACGGAGCCGCTCGCCTGCTTGGCGAGCTTGCCGGTCTCGAAGGAGATTTCGCTCTCGCCAACATCCGTCGAGACGCGGCTAACGTCAAACATGCTCATCTAGTTTTTACCTCCGGCCGCCCGGTTGGCGGCCATTTGCTTTCAGAACTGTCGTTCTCTGTCGGGGTCAGGTTACACAGGGGGCGTTTCCCGCGGCCTTCCTGCCGCGCCGAGAGGAATCCGGCGAGCGTCCTCTCCGGCGGCAACCCGGCCGCTGCTCAGCGCTCATTGAGCTCAACGGGTCGGCTCCCTCGAAACAGCGCCGGTGTCCCAACCACGCCGGCGCGGATCCCGGACTCGAAGTCCCGGCGCACCCGCGCCGCAACGGCCTCGCAGCGCCGCTCGGCCTCGAAGCGCTCGAGATCGAGCCGCAGTCGTCTTGCGCGCTCCCAGAGGTGCGGGTCGTCGACGTGGCCGCGATCGGAGAACAGCGAGTCGACGAACTCGAAGAAGGCGTCCTGCGCCCCGGCCGCCTCGGCGGCGGCGTGAAGGGCCGGCGAACGGGGGTGCTTGCTGGCAACCGGGAAATGCCGAAACGCGATCCGCGCCGGCAGCGCTTCGATCTGCTCCCAGGCGGCAGCGCAGTGCGGACAGCCGAGATCCGCGTAGACGATCAGCTCCTCCCCTTCTCCTCGCAGGTGATCGTCGGGCCCGATCGCCGGGACCGCATCGCTGCGCAGATCGCCTGCGTCTCTAATCACCAATTTTGCGGATTGGGGCGCCGCATTGGCGCGAGCGCTCAGGCGGATTCGGCAACGGCGTCAAAGATCAGGTTGGCGCCCGGAATCTCCAGCGGAGTCGGAGACTCGTGCACCCAGCGCACCGCCCCGTCCTCGTCGATCAGCACCAGCGAGCGGTTGGTGGTCCCCCAGTCCTCCAGGTAGGCGCCGTATTTCGAGCTCATCTCGCCCTTGGGATGGAAGTCGGCGAGCAGCGGGATGTCGAGCCCGAGCTGCGTGCGGAAGGCGCGGTGACTCCAACTCGAGTCAACGCTCACGCCGACCAGTTGCACTCCGGCCGCTTCGATCTCCCCGAGCACCTCCTGGTACACGGAGAGCTGGTCCGTGCAGACGAGGCTGAAGTCGGCCGGGTAGAAGAGCAGCATCAGCTTGCGGCCGCGGAAGTCGGCGAGTGAGACCTCTTCGCCCCTGTGATTGGGAAGCGTGAAGTCGGGAGCCTTTGTGCCGGGCTCGATCACGCCGGGGAAGCTAGCGGCGAATGCCGAGCTCGGCCACCAGGGTCCGGTAGCGCTCCAGATCGCTGCGCTCCAGGTAACGGAGAAGGCGGCGACGCTTGCCGACCAGCATCAGCAGGCCGCGGCGCGAGTGATGGTCCTTGGGGTTACCGCGCAGGTGCTCGGTGAGCTCGTTGACGCGTTCGGTCAGCAGCGCGACCTGGACCTCTGCCGAGCCGGTGTCAGCGGGCGAGCGCCCGTACTTGCCGATCAGCTCGGCTTTTCTTTCCTGAGTCAGGGTCATCGAGGTCTAAAAAAGACTAGAGGCCCGCAGGCCTCAAGCGCGGCTGAAATTAGCACAGAGGATTTGCGGCGCCTACGACGCCTGACCAGTATCTGCACCGGAGACCGCCGCCGCACACCGCAACCGCGCTTCCTCGACGTCGAGATGCATCTGCGCGATCAGCTCCTCGACGCTCGGGAAGCGCCGCTCACCACGCAGTCGCGACACGAAGGCGACCCGCAGGTTCTGCCCGTAGAGGTCCTCGTCGACGTCGATCAGGTAGGCCTCGATCAGCACCCCGCGGCCGCTTTCGAAGGTCGGCCGCACGCCGACGTTGACCGCCGATGGATGCCCGTTGGCAAACGCGGCGTAGACGCCGTGTCCGGGGATCACCAAGCGGTCATCGGGCACCAGGTTGGCGGTCGGAAAGCCAAGCTCGCGGCCTCGCTTGTCGCCCTCGATGACCGGGCCCTCGAGCATGAACGGGGCGCCGAGGCATCGCACCGCCTCTTCGACATCGCCGGCCGCGACCAAAGCGCGAATCCGCGACGAGGAGACGGTCTCGCCGTCGACCTCGATCAGCGGCACGACGCGAGTCGCGAACTCAGCCCGCCCCTGCAGCATCTCGGGGTCCCCCCTCGCCTTCGCACCGAAGCGGAAGTTCTCCCCGACCGAGACCCGCTCGGCGCCGAGCCGCTCCAGCAGCACCTGCTCGATGAAGCCCTCGGCGGGAATCGTGGAGAACTGCTCGTCGAAGGGAATCACGACAAGCTCGGAGACCCCCAGCCCCTCGATCACGTCGCGCTTGACCTCGAACGGCATGATCAGCTTCGGCGCCGCCGGCGGGTGCAGCACCTCGAGCGGATGGGGATCGAAGGTGAGCACGGTGTCGGCGTCGTCGATCACCGCCTGGTGACCGACGTGCACCCCGTCGAAGGTCCCGATCGCGACCTCGCGGGGACGCGGCTGAGCATCGGGAAGCCTGGTCACAGTGATGCTCACGCGAGCACCACCTCCGGCTTCAGGAACGCGCCCTCAGGGCGAGCTACAGCCAACAACTGGGCATCGAAGGTGAGTCGGACGGGGTCGGTGCGCTTTTCGGTCGTATAGCGAGACAAAGGCGCACCGCTCGGCGCCCCTTGGCCCGAGATGGCTGACTCCCTACCCCTCAATGCCCGTCCGTGCGATACCGCCTGTGCCTGTGCTTCGTCGAGGCGATACTCCGGCATGAACCCGAGCGCCTCGTTGGGGCTCAGCTCGGCGCCCTCGTCCTCGACCCTGAACGGCCCAATCGCCACCCTGCGCAGACTCTCACAGTAGGCGTCATGCAGGGTCTCGATCAGGGTCCGCACGTAAGTCCCCGATGAGCACTCGATCTCGAAGCTCGCGCTCTGGGCATCGGACTCCAGAAGGTCAGCGCGGCGAACCTCGACCTCGCGCTCGGGGGTCTCGATCGTCTCGCCGCGCTGGGACTTTCGGTAGAGGCGCTCGCCTCCGACCCTCACCGCGGAGGTCATCGGGACCCGCTGGCGCACCCGGCCGGTGGGAAGCTCGAGCCGGCCGGGCATCACCCCGGTCTCGGTCAGCTCTCCCTCCGGGTCGCCGGTGCTGGAGCGCCAACCGAGTCGCGCCACCGCCCGATAGGTCTTCGGGAGCGGCAGCAGATAGCGCTGCAGCCTTGTCGCGCGGCCGAGCAGGACGAGCAGCAGCCCGGTGGCGAACGGGTCCAGGGTTCCTGCGTGACCCGCCTTCAGCTCGCGCTGGCGACGAACCTCGGCGACCAGGTCGTGGGAGGTGATGCCGTCCGGCTTGTCGCAAAGCAGGACCGCGGCTCGATCTGCCGCCGGGCTCATCGACCTAAGCGGAGCGCTGCCGGTCCAGCTGCGCGCAGAGGAGCTCGACGATCTCGTCCTTCGCGAGGTCGGTCGAGAACCCGGCCGCCCGCACGTGCCCGCCGCCGCCGTTCTGGCGGGCGATCGCCGAGACGTCGACGGCGTCGCCGCTGGAGCGCAGGCTGACCTTGCGCGACGCCCTGCCGCGACTGCCGAGCTCGCGCACGACCGCCGCCACCCGCACGCCCTCGAGCGAGCGCAGGAAGTCGATGATGCCCTCGGTCATCTCCTCGCCCGAGCCGGTCGCCTCGTAGTCGGCCTCGGTGATGTAGGTGACCGCGAGGCCTTCGCAGGGCAGCTCGATCGAGTCCAGCGCCCGTGAGATCAAGCGCAGCTTCTCGAGCGGAACGTGCTCGTAGAGGCGCCGGTAGGTGTCGTTGACGTCGACGCCCGCCTCGATCAGGTCGGCGGCGATGCGGTGGGTGCCGGCGTTGGTGTTCTCGTAGGAGAAGCGGCCGGTGTCGGTGACCAGCCCGACGTAGAGGGCCGCGGCGATCTCCGGTGTGATCACGACCTCCATCTGCTTGGCCAGCGAATAGACGATCTCGGCTGTCGAGGAGGCGGCGGTGTCGACGAGGTTGACGGCGCCGAACCGCGTGTTGTCGTGATGGTGATCGATGTTGAGGACCTGAGTGCCGTCGTTGCGCAGGAAGTCGAGTGGCATGCGGTCGATGTTTCCGCAGTCCAGGAAGACGACCGTTCGGTCGGCCATGTCGGCCGGCGGCTCGTGAAAAACCTCCTCGAGAGGCAGGAAGCGGTACTCGATCGGGAGCGGGAACTCCTTCGCGGCCAGGAACATCACCGAGTCCTTGCCCAACTGGCCGAGCAGATGATGCATCGCCAACAGCGAGCCGAGCGCGTCGCCGTCGGGGCCCTCGTGGGTGGTGAGCAGGAAGCGGCTCCGCTCGCCGATCGCGGCGGCGATCGCGTCCATGTCGCTGGCCACCGCCTGCGGCGCGCTGGACATCACTCGGACTCGAGAAGCTTCGAGATCCGCATGCCCTTCTCAATCGTGTCGTCGTAGTGAAAGCTCAGCGTCGGGGTGCGCTTCATTCGCGTCTCACGCGCGATCCGCGCCTGGATCACGCCGTGGGAGGACTCCAGCCCGGCGAGGGTTGCCCGGCGCTCTTCCTCGCTTCCCAGCACGCTGACGTGGACGCGCGCCGCGCGCAGGTCAGGGGTTGTCTCTACTGAGGTCACGGTTACGAATCCGATCCGAGGGTCGTTGAGATCGGTTGAGATCGCCGCCCCAACTACCTCGCGAAGCATCTCGTTGACGCGGCGCATGCGGCCGGAGGGCATCGCGTCGCGACTATACAGCCGGTCAACCGGCCCCCTGCAGGTTCAATCGCGGATGTCGCTGAGGCTGAGAAGGTCGCGGTCGACCGAGCACCCATCGGGACAACGAGCTCTCCGCGAAGCGCTCCAGGGCGGCGGCGCGATCCTCCACCTCGGGACCTCCGATCAGCGCGCAGACGACGGTCGAGCGCTGCCAGCTGTCCTGCCCGTCGACCTCCGCGACAGAAGCTCCGAAGCGCTGGCGCAGCTGTGCCTTCAGCGACTGCAGCTGCTTTCGCTTCCCCTTCAGGTCCTGCGACTCGCCGTAGTGAAGGCGCAGCTCGATTACGCAAATGAACGGCGTAATGGGCGTTGAGCCCATCGACTACTCGAGGGTCTTCTCGACCTGCCTGGTGCGGAACAACTCGAGCACGTCTTCTTCCTTGATGTCGGCGAAGCCCTCGAGCACGATCCCGCACTCCTGGCCCGCATCGACCTCGTTGACGTCGTCCTTGAAGCGTCGCAGCGAGCCGAGGCGGCCGTTCCAGACCACGGTGCCGTCCCGAATCAATCGCACCTGGGCGTCGCGAGTGACCTTGCCCTCTGTCACCTCGCAGCCGGCGATCCGGCCAACCTTTGAGGCGCGGAAGGTCTGCTTGATCACGGCCTCGCCGGTCGTCTCCTCGACCTCCTCGGGCTCCAGCATGCCCTCCATCGCCGCGCGCAGCTCCTCGGTGACCTTGTAGATCACCGAGTAGGTGCGGATGTCGATCCCCTCCTGCTCGGCGGTGCGGCGCGCATCGGATAGCGGGCGGACGTTGAAGCCGATGATCACCGCGTCAGAGGCGGCCGCCAGCATCACGTCGGACTCGTTGATGCCGCCGGTCTGGGCGTGGATGATGTTGATCGGCACCTGCTCCTGGGGCAGCTTCGCGATCTCGTCCTGAAGCGCCTCCAGCGAGCCCGCGACGTCGGCCTTGAGCACGATGTTGAGCTCCTTGATCTCACCCTCCTGGGCGCGAGCGAAGACCTCCTCGAGGGTGACCTTGCGGGCCTGGCGGCGGGCCAGTGCCTCGGTCTTGAGCCGGTTCGCCTTCTCAGCGGCGAGCTCGCGGGCGCGGCGCTCGTTCTCGACCACCTGAACGAGCTCACCGGCGTCGGCAACCCCGTCGATGCCGAGGACCTCGACCGGCATCCCCGGGACCGCGGCCTGCACCCGGTCGCCCATGAAGTCCTGCATCGCACGCACCTTGCCCCACTTCGAACCGGTCACGACCGCGTCGCCGACTCGCAGGGTGCCGCGCTGAACCAGGACGCTGACCACCGGTCCGCGACCGGGATCGAGCTTGGACTCGATCACCGAGCCCGAGGCCGGAGCGTCGGGGTTGGCGCTCAGCTCCTCCAGCTCGGAGACCAGCACGACCATGTCGAGGAGGTTGTCGAGCCCCTCCTTGGTCTTCGCCGAGACGTCGACGTAGACCGTGTCGCCCCCCCACTCCTCGGGGTTTAGGTCATGGCCGGCAAGCTCGGTCCGAACCCGGTCGGGCTGCGCCTCGGGGCGGTCGATCTTGTTGACCGCGACCAGGATCGGGACCTCTGCGGCGCGGGCATGGTCGATCGCCTCCAGCGTCTGCGGCATCACACCGTCGTCCGCGGCGACCACGATCACCGCCAAGTCGGTTACCTGGGCGCCGCGCGCGCGCATCGCCGTGAACGCCTCGTGGCCGGGCGTGTCGAGGAAGGTGATCGTCTTCGGGCCATGATGGATCTGGTAGGCGCCGATGTGCTGGGTGATCCCACCCGCCTCGCCGGCGACCACTTCGGCCTCGCGGATCGCGTCGAGCAGCGAGGTCTTGCCGTGGTCGACATGCCCCATCACCGCTACCACCGGCGGGCGCTCCTCGAGATCGTCGGCGGAGTCCTCGAAAGTGGGCTCCTCCGGCTCCTCCTGCGCCGCGGTGACGATCTCGATCTTGCGATCGAACTCGTCGGCGATCGCGCGCACGGTCTCGTCGCTGAGCGTCTGCGTCAGCGTCGCCATCTCGCCCATCGTCATCAGCTTCTTGATCACCTCGGCGCTGCCCAGGCCGAGCAGCTCTCCCACCTCGCGCACCGTCGCGCCCGACGGCACCCGGATCGCCTCCGGCTCGACGACCTCGGCGGGGCCCCTGGGCGGCTCCTCCAGCAGCGGCCGACGCCGGCGGCCCCCGCGGCGCCGAGGTGGGCGCGGAGGGGGGGCCTGGCGCATGTCGTCGCGCCGCGAGGCCTGGGAGTCGATCACGACCCTGCGCCGGCGCTTGCCTGCCGGCTTGGCCGGGCTCGCAGCGTCGCCCCGGCGCGCCGGACGCTTCGCGGCGCTGGCCTTTGGCTTCTCGGCCGGCTTTCCGTCTGCCTTCGCGGCTGGCTTGGGGCCCGGCTTGCCGTCGCCCTTCGCCTTCGAGGACAGCGCCTTCATCGCGTCATCCTCTTCGACGCTGGAGGCTGCTGCGGTCGCCTCGATGCCGGCTGCCTGCAGAGCCGCGAGGACCTCCTTGCTGGTGAGACCCTGGGCCTTGGCTATCTCGTGGACCCGCTTGCGCGCCATGCCCTACTCGGTGCCCTCCTCAACCGGCTCCGGCACCTGGCCACTCTCCTGGTCCTCCGCGGCACGCTCGAGCTCGGCAGCCTCTGACTCGGCTTCCTCGCCGGCTTCCTCGACCTCCTCAGCGGCCTCATCGGCCTGCTCGGAGAGCTCCGCGGCGTCCTCCTCGACTTCGTCCAGTTCGGCATCGCTGCCCGACACGTCCTCAGCTTCCAGCGAGCCGTCAGACGAGCGGTCAGCCGGACTCTGTCCGGCTGCGGGCGTATCGGGGTCAGCTTCCACTGCTGACTCCTCGGTTGCCTCTTCGCGAGCCTCGGCCTCGGCGTCCTCTTCCTCCGCTGCTTCTTCTTCTGCGATCTCCTCCTCCACCTCGGCCTTCTCCTCGCTTTCCTCGGCTTCCTCGACAGCCTCCTCCGCCTCGATCTCCGCCTCGTCGAAGGCGGCGCTGGCGCGCTCGACGATCGGCTTGACCGCGCCCTCGTCGGACTCGGAGTTGGCCAGCGTCGCAACCTCTTCGTCGGAGAGGTCTGCCAGTACCGCCACCTGATTGGTGTCGAACCGGGCCAGCGCCTGATGCTGCGGCAGGCCGCAGTAGGTGGAGCCAGACAGGGCCGCGTTCGGGCACTTGCGCCCGTTCGAGAGGATCGCCATGCAGCGGCCGTCGAACTCCTCCTCGCCCTCGTACTCGATCGAGTCCTCCTCGCGAGAGAAGTCGGTCTCGGACTTGATGTCGACGCGCCAACCTGTCAGGCGGGCGGCGAGCCGGGCGTTCTGGCCGTCGCGGCCGATCGCCAGCGACAGCTGGTCGTCAGGGACGATCACCGTCGCCTGCTGGTCTTCGTCATCGACCAGCACCTCACGGACGCGAGCCGGCGAGAGCGCTTTGGCGACGAAGCGGGCGGGCTCGTCGTTGTGGGGAATGATGTCGATCTTCTCGCCGCGCAGCTCGGAGACGACCATCCGCACGCGCGAGCCACGCGGACCGACGCAGGCGCCGACCGGGTCGACACCGTCGGCGTGCGAGACGACTGCGATCTTCGTGCGATAACCCGGCTCGCGGGCGACGCCGACGATCTCGACCAGCTTGTCGGCGATCTCGGGAACTTCGAGCTCGAACAGCTTGCCGATCAATTCGGGGGTGCGGCGCGAGACGACGATGCTGGGGCCCTTGGCGGCGTCGGAGACGTCGGTGATGACCGCTTTGACGCGCATCCCGTGGTCGTAGCGCTCGTTGTAGACCTGCTCGGACTTCGGCAGCAGCGCCTCGACTCGCTCGCGCAGCTGCACGAGGGTGTAGCGCTTGTCGGACTGCTGGATGATCCCGGTGATCAGCTCGCCGACCCGGTCCTGGTACTCGTCGAACATCATCGCCCGCTCGGCCTCGCGGATCCGCTGCAGGATCACCTGCTTGGCGGTCTGGGCGGCGATCCGACCGAAATCGTCCGGGGTGACGTCGCGCGACTCGATCTGGCTCTCGTAGGGAGCCAGCAGCTCCGGGGTCAGCTCCGGCTCCTCGGGCTCGCGCATCTCCCCCGTCTCGGGGTCGATCGTGCGCTCCTCCTCGATCGCCTGCTCGAGCAACTTGTCCTCGAGCTCGGGGGGAAGGATCAACTCGAAGACCCGGAAGTCAGCCGTCCCGTGGTCGAGATCGACGCGCGCGTACTTGGCCGCCCCAGGAGTTTTCTTGTAAGCGGAGAGAAGCGCGTCCTCGAGCGCGTCCATCAGCTTGTCGGCGGAAATTCCCTTCTCCTGCTCGAGGGCGTGTACAGCCTCGACGATCTCCTTCGTCACCGATGCTCCTCCTTGAAGTCGGGCACGAGGTTGGATCGCCCGATGCGCTCGTGCGGGATGGTTACCGAGCGGTCGCCCAGGTCGACCGAGACAACCTCCTCGTCGACGTCGGCGATCGTGCCGGTGAAGTTGCTGCGGCCCTCCAGCGCCTGGCGTGTTCTCACCCTGACCCGCCGGCCGCGAAAGCGCTCGAAATGCTCGGGCTTGGTCAGCGGGCGCTCGGATCCGGGTGAGGAAACCTCGAGCGAATGGTCGGCGAGCAGGTCCCGCAGCTGCTCGGTGACCCGCTCGCAGAGCCCCAGGTCGACGCCCCGCGGATGGTCGATGTAGAGGCGCAGCCCGTCCTGGCTCGGATGCTCGAGCGAGATCAGCTCGATGCTCGGATCGAGCGCCGCCAATTGCTCCACGATATGTCGCTGAAGATCGCTCATCTGGGTGGGATTTGCCCAATTCCGGGCCAAAAAAAAGTGGGCAACTGCCCACCTTTCGACACGGCGTATGGACGTGGAAAAGCTTGGAAGCCAGTATAGCCCCGGCCCCGTGCCTGGCCAAGCGCGGGTCTCGGGCTTGAATCGAGTTTGCCGCTCAGGCCTCGAGCAGCAGTGTCACCGGACCGTCGTTGACCAGCGCGACGCCCATGCAGACGCCGAATACGCCCCGCCCCGCCCCGAGTTGCTCGCAGAAGCGCTCGTACAGCGGCTCGGCCTCCTCGGCCGGCGCGGCGTCGACGTAGCTGGGCCTGTTGCCCTTGCGGGTGTCCCCGTAGAGGGTGAACTGGCTCACGCACAGCGCCTCGCGATCGCCGAGCGGCTCGTTCATCTTGCCGTCGGCGTCGTCGAAGATCCGCAGCGCCCGCACCTTGGTGGCCAGGCGGTCGGCCTGTTCAGGCGTGTCGCCACGCTGGATCCCGAGCAGGACCAGCACGCCCGGGCCAATCTGGGCGACCCGCTCGCCCTCGACGTCGACCGCCGCCTGGCTGACCCTTTGGACTAAAGCTCGCAAGGGCTCAATGAACAACTTGCGGCCGCCTTCGGCGGCCTGACATGACTCTGCCGCTCCACTTCGTTTCGCGGCCCTTAATTACTGGCCAGCCGCTCGCGGTAGACGCGATAGTCGCGCCGCTGCGGCTGCAGGTTCGAGGCCAGCGCCAAGTGATGGCGGGCGCGCTTGGTCTGCCCGGTGAGGCTGAGCGCCCTGCCGAGGCAGAAGTGCGCGTAGTCGTTGACCGGATGGCTCTCGACCACGGCTTCGAACTCCGCCGCCGCCTCGACGAACTGGCGATTGCGGAAGTAGGCGCGCCCCAGCGCCTCGCGCACCGAGCTCTTCCCCGGCGCCCGTCGCGCCGCCTCGGCGAGCGGCTCGGTGGCCTCCTCGAAGCTCCCGTCCTCGAGCAGCTCCATCCCCTTTCGATAGAGCGTGTAGGTCGACTCGGTCATCGAACCAAGTCTAGGGAGGAGACGCTCAGCGCTCGACGGCCCGGCGAGAGGTATCGCGCAGCTCGTCGACGCGGTCGAGAATCGCCTCCGCGACCGCTTCCTTGGAGTCGATCGGCACCTCGCGCTCGTCCTCGGCGGAGATCAAGGTGACGGCGTTGCGCTCGCTCTCGAAGCCGATCTCGGCGTCGGCGACGTCGTTGAATACGATCAGGTCAGCGCCCTTGCGAACCAGCTTGTCGCGGGCCCGACCGGTGCCCCCGACCCCGTGCTCGGCCGCAAAGCCGACGACAGTCTGCTCGTCGCTGCGCTGCGCGGCGAGCCCGGCGAGGATGTCCTCGGTCGGCTCGAGGTGGAGGTCGAGCCCGCTGCCCTTGCGCTTCAGCTTCCCATCAGCGACGCTCGCGGGGCGAAAGTCTGCCGGAGCCGCGGCCATCAGCAGCAGCTGGGCTCGCGGGAACCGCTCAGCCAACGCAGTGCTCAGCTCGGCGGCGCTGCCGACGTCGATCCGCTGCACGCCGGGCGGCGTGTCGAGCGCGACGTTGGCGGCGATCAGGGTCACCTCGGCGCCTCTGCGACGCGCCGCCGCGGCCAGCGCCAGACCCATCCGGCCACTGGAGCGGTTGCCGACGAAGCGCACCGGGTCGATCGGCTCGCGGGTCCCGCCCGCGGTCACCAGGACTCGTAGCCCGTCCCAGGGCCGCTCCCCGGCCGGCAGAATCGACTCGAGGCGGGCCAAGAGCTGCTCGGGCTCGGGCAGTCGCCCTACCCCGTGCTCTCCCCGCGAGGCCAGCGCCCCCTCCCCCGGCTCGATCACCTCGATCCCCCGCCCCCGCAGCGTCGCGACGTTTGCCTGCGTGGCGGGGTCGGCGTACATGCGGTCGTTCATCGCCGGCGCGACCAGCCGCGGGGCCGTGCAGGCCAAAAAGGCGGTGGCCAGCATCGAATCGGCGATTCCAGTCGCCAGCTTGGCGATCGTGTTCGCCGATGCCGGCGCGACCAGGTAGGCGTCCGCGTTTGCGACCACCGCGAGGTGCCCGATCGGATCGTGGTCCGGGCTCGGGTCGCCGGGGAAGGCGCCGCGCATCGGATCGCGCTCAAATTCGGAGCTCAGGACCGGGGCGCCGCTGATCGCCTCGAAGGAAGCCGGCCCGACGAAGCGCTTCGCGCCCTCGCTCATCAGGACCCGCACACCGTGGCCCGCTTGGGTCGCTAGGCGGGTCAGCTCCAGCGCTTTGTAGGCGGCGATGCCGCCGCTCACCCCGAGCAGGATCCGAGCCATACCGGATATCCCCGGGGCGGCTAGGCCCGGTACTCGTAGCTGAGCTTCCCGGTCGCCAGCTCCTCGAGGGCGATCGAGAGGTAGTTCTTGCCGGTCTGGGTATCGACCATCGGCGGCGGGTACTCGCCGAAGCTGCCCTCGCCGATGTTGTGGTAGTAGCTGTTGATCTGCCGGGCACGCTTTGCGGCGACCACGACTGCCGCGTAGTGCGAGTCGGCATGCTCGAGCAATGTGTCGACGCGTGGATGGATCATGGACTGGAGTCTACGAGTTCGGCGCGCACGACCCCCTCCAGCTGCGCCGCCGCACGATCCAGTTCATCGTTGACCACCTGGTGCGCGAATTCGTCCTTTGCAGCCAGTTCCTGGGCCGCGACCGCCAACCGGGCGTCGATTGCCTCGGCGCTGTCCTTGCCGCGCTCCTGCAGCCGTGCGCGCAGGTCAGCGGGCTGCGGGGGCGCGATGAAGATCTGCACCGACTCCGGCATCGCCGCCCGCACCTGGCGCGCCCCCTGCACCTCGATCTCGAGCACGACTGAGTGGCCGGCCGTTCAGCCGCCGCTCGATCTCCGAGCGCAGCGTCCCGTAGCGATTGCCGCTGTAGGTCGCGAACTCGACGAAGTCGCCGGCTTCGGCCCGGCGATCGAACTCCTCCGGGGTCAGGAAGTGATAGTCGCGTCCGTCGATCTCACCGTCGCGCGGCTGCCGTGTCGTCGCCGAGACCGAAAGCTCGAGCTCGGGCAGCCGCCGCAGCAGCTCCGCGATCAGCGTTCCCTTGCCGACCCCACTGGGTCCAGTTATGACGAAGACTTTGCTCATGTCGCGCTACGAACGGCCGCGAAAACCAAGCAGGTCGTGGGACGCAGCCCGATCGGCGACGCGAGCGTAGTCGAAACCTACGTGAGCGAGACGATCGGACGAGGACCGCGAGATGCGACGGTTTGCAGCGGCCGCGCTAGCGACGCAACTGCGCAACCAGCTCCGCCCTCTGACGTTCAGAGAGCCCGCCGATCGTCTTCGAGGGGGAAATCCGACACTGGTTGAGGATCCGGTTCGTCTTCACGCGGCCGTACTTCGGAACCGCGAGCAGCATGTCGAAGACCTTCGCGGTCGCCACGTACTCGGGCGGATCGAGGAGCAGCGACTGGATGCTCTTCTTGCCCCCCTTGAGGTCCTTCTTGAGCTTCGCGCGCGCGGAGCGGATGTCGTTGGCTCGCTTCAGAGCCTCCATCCGCTGGTCCAGTGACCTCTCCGGAGCGGCGGCGGACGTCTTGACGGGCGGGGCCATGCGGCGGCGATTATATGCCTGCCCCGATCACGTGCAAGCCGATCCGGGGCAAACCCGCGAAATTCAGCTAGACCTCGACTTGAGGTTCAGCGCGGGCTCCCGAACCGACCCTTTGCGAAGGTCCGCAAGCGAGCCGACATCGCGTCTCTCCAGCTCCACCTCGAGCTCGATGCGGACCCGCGAGCCGGCCGCCGGATCGCGGAAGCTCTCGGTCCCGACCGCGACCAGATCTGCTCCGGCGGCAAGAAACGCGAGCGCGTCGGCGCCGGCGGCGATCCCGCCCATGCCGACGATCGGGATCGAGACCTGCGCGGCCACCGAGCGCAGCTGCGCAAGCGCGACATGACGCACGGCGGGCCCCGACAGCCCGCCGCTGCCGGCACCAAGCCAGGGCCGCAAGCTCGCCGGGTCGATTGCGGTCGCCTTCAGGGTGTTGATCAACGAGACCGCGTCAGCCCCTCCCTCCTCCGCGGCCCGCGCGACTCTCGCCCGGATCGGCGACGTTCGGGGTCAGCTTCACGATCAGCGGCTTCTGGGTCAGCGGTCGCAGGGCCTCGAGCAGCGAGCGTGCCTCGGCGGGCTGCTCGCCCACGATCAGCCCCGATTCGACGTTCGGGCAGGACACGTTGAGCTCCAGCGCCGCCACCTCGGGGTGCGGTGCGACGCCCTCGACGAGATGAGCGAACTCGGCCTGGCTCTCCCCCATCACGGAGACGATCAACGGCACCGGCAGGCGCGGCTAGCAGCGGCAGGTCGTGCTCGAGAAAGCCGTCGAGGCCCTTGTTCGGAAGCCCGATCGAGTTGATCATCCCGGCCGGGGCCTCCCAGAGGCGTGGCGGCGGGTTGCCAGCCCGGGGCTGCGGAGTGATCGTCTTCGAGACGAAGGCCGCGAAGGGAAACTCGGCCAGCAGCCGCTCGCCGAAAGCGCGCCGGGCGGCGATCGCGTCGAATGTGCCGGACCCGTTGATTACGGGGTGCTCGAGCTCGATCCCGCAGAAGCTGGTCGCCAGATCGGCCATTCAGTGCCCCGACCCGGCCACCAGGGCGGTCTCGATTTCCGTCCCGCCGACCACTGGCCCGTCCACGCAGAGGCGCATGTAGCCGCCCTTCGGTCAGCGGCACGGCACAGCCGAAGCAGGCGCCGAAGCCGCAGGCCATCGGCGACTCCATCGCCAGCTCGCAGGGCGCGCCGCGCTCGCTGCACATCAGCCGCACCGCCTCCAGCATCGCCGGCGGCCCACAGGCGTAGACCGCGGCCGAGACCGCGTCATCTCCCTCCAGCAGCACCGCGAGCAGGTCGGTGACATATCCCTTGTGGCCCGCATGGCCGTCCTCGGAGGCGAGCCGGACCTCGCAGCAGGCGAAGAGGTCCTCGAGGCCCCCGGAGTGCTTGCGGTCGCGAAAGCCGAGCAGGACCCTGGTCGCGACGCCGCGATCGGCGAGCTGGCGGCGCAGTATCGCCATCGGCGCGATTCCGATCCCGCCGCCGATCAGGATCGCGCCGGCCGCCCCGGGTGCCAGTTCGCTCGGGGGCGAGAACGGATTTCCGAGCGGCCCGTTGACCCAGACGCGCTCCCCCGGCGCCAGCCCGGCGAGCCGCGCGGTTCCGGGGCCGACGTCGTCGACGAGGAAGTCGAGCCGCAGGCCATCGTCCTCGCAAACCGCGTCGGCGACCGAGAAGGCCCGCGGCAGGTAGGGGCGCTCCTCGCGCTCGGCCCAGCGCTCGCACGTGGCGAGCATGTAGAACTGGCCGGCGCTTGGCTCCGGGCCGTCGCCGTCGAGCAGCGAGAAGACACGGTAGCCCCCGGAGCGATGGACATCGACGACCTTCAGGGCTCGCCGCCCGAACGGGGCCTCGACGCGGGCGGCGCCGGAGCCGTTGCCGGGCGGCGTCACTTGGCCCCGGAGGACTCGCGCGCGCTCGCCAGCGCGTGCAGCTCCTGAAGCGAGCGCACCTCGGCCTCGCTCTCGCGCTGGGCGGAGATCGCCCGGACGGCCGCGGAGGCGCCCGTCATCGTGGTCACGCAGGGAATCCCCTGTCGAACCGCGGCGCTGCGGATCTCGATCCCGTCGGCGCGGGCGCCGGAACCGGTCGGAGTATTGATGACCAGGTCGACCTCCTGGTTGCGGATCCAGTCGACGACGTGCGGGGAGCCCTCGCCGATCTTGTTGATCCGCGTCACCGGCACCCCCATCGCCGAGATCGATTGCGCGGTGCCGGCGGTGGCGACGATCCGGAAGCCGAGGTCGCAAAAACGGGCCGCGAGCTGCGTAGCGGCGGCCTTGTCGGTGTCGGTGACGGTGATGAAGACGGTGCCCTCGAGCGGGAGCGAGACGCCGGCTGCCGCCTGCGCCTTGCCGAAGGCGGTCGGGAAGTCGGCGGCGATCCCCATCACCTCGCCGGTGCTCTTCATCTCCGGCCCCAGCACCGCGTCGGCTCCGGCGAAGCGGGCAAACGGCAGCACCGCCTCCTTGACGCTGACGTGGTCGCCCGGGCCGTCGGGAAGCTCGAGGTCGGCGAGGCGCTCGCCGAGCATCAGCCGGCAGGCGATCTTCGCCAGCGGGGCGCCGATCGCCTTCGAGACGAAGGGCACCGTGCGCGAGGCCCGCGGATTGGCCTCGATCACGTAGAGCTCACCGCCGGCGACGGCGTACTGGATGTTGATCAGGCCGATCACGCCCAGCTCGGTCGCGATCAGGCGCGTCGTGGTGCGGATCTCCTCCAGCATCTCGGCCCCGAGGCTCATCGGCGGGATCACGCAGGCCGAGTCCCCTGAGTGCACGCCGGCCTCCTCGACGTGCTGCATGATCCCGGCGACGTGGACGTCGGAGCCGTCGGCGAGGGCGTCGACGTCGACCTCGATCGCGTTCTCGAGGAAGCGGTCGAGCAGCAGCGGGTGCTCCTGGTCGGCCTTCACGTTCGCCTCCAGGTAGGCGGCGAGCGCGTCGGAGGAGTAACAGATCTCCATCGCCCTGCCGCCGAGCACGTAGGAGGGGCGGACGAGGAGCGGGAAGCCGACCCGCTCGGCGATCACCGTCGCCTCGTCGGCGGAGAGCGCCGTGCCGTAGGGCGGGTGCTTGATCTCCAGTCGCCCGAGCAGAGCGCCGAAGCGGCCCCGGTCCTCGGCGAGGTCGATCGCGTCGACCGGTGTCCCGAGCAGCTGTACGCCCTCTGCCTCAAGCGCCTTCGCGAGCCGCAGCGGTGTCTGCCCGCCGAACTGCACGATCACCCCCTCGGGCCGCTCCTGCTCGACGACCGCCAGGACGTCCTCGGTGGTCAGCGGCTCGAAGTAGAGGCGGTCGGAGGTGTCGTAATCGGTCGAGACGGTCTCCGGGTTGCAGTTGATCATCACCGCGTCGCGGCCCGTCTCGCGCACGGTCATCGCCGCGTGCACGCAGCAGTAGTCGAACTCGATCCCCTGACCGATCCGGTTCGGCCCCGAGCCGAGGATCACCACCGATTCGCGCTCGCCGCGCCGGACCTCTGACTCGGCGCCACCTCGTTCGTGCGCGGAGTAGTAGTAGGGAGTCGCGGCCTCGAACTCGGCCGCGCAGGTGTCGACCGACTTGTAGGTGCGCTGCAGGCCTTCGGTGCCGTCGCCCTCGACCTCGAGCTGGCGCAGCTCGCGCAGGAACCAGGGGTCGACCAGGGTGCGCTCGTGGACCTCCTCGATCCCGATCCCGCGCCGGAATGCCTCGGCGACGAAGTCGAAGCGATCCGGCGCCGGCGCTTCGAGGCTGCGCAGCAGCTCCGCGTCGTCGTCGGGGAACGAGGGCTCGGCATCGAGCTCGCGCGAGCGCATCGCCTTCGCGAACGACTCGCGAAAGGTGCGCCCGATCGCCATCGCCTCGCCGACGCTCTTCATGTGCGTGGAGAGGCGGCCCGAGGCGCCGGGGAACTTCTCGAAGGCGAAGCGCGGCACCTTCGTGACCACGTAGTCGATCGTCGGCTCGAAGGAGGCCGGCGTCGCCTGGGTGATGTCGTTGGGGATCTCCTCGAGCGCGTAGCCGACCGCGAGCTTGGCGGCCATCTTCGCGATCGGAAAGCCGGTCGCTTTCGAGGCCAGCGCCGAGCTTCGCGAGACGCGTGGGTTCATCTCGATGACGACGATCTCGCCGTTTTCCGGGTTGACCCCGAACTGGATGTTCGAGCCCCCGGTCTCGACCCCGACCGCGCGGATCACCCGGATCGCCTGGTCGCGAAGCTCCTGGTACAGCGCGTCGGTCAGGGTCTGCGCCGGCGCGACGGTGACCGAGTCCCCGGTGTGGACCCCCATCGGGTCGACGTTCTCGATCGAGCAGACGATCACCACGTTGTCGTTGCGATCGCGCATCACCTCGAGCTCGAACTCGCCCCAGCCGAGCACCGACTCCTCGACCAGCACCTGATTGATCGGGCTCGCGGCAAGGCCCTCGGAGACCACCTGGCGCAGCTCGGTCTCGGTCTCCCCCACGCCCCCACCCTCGCCCCCGAGGGTGTAGGCGGGGCGCACGATCGCCGGCAGCTTGATGCGCCCGTCGGCGAGCGCCGCCTCCGCCTCGCCGACGTTGCCGACGATCAGCGACCACGGCACCCGCAGCCCCGCCTCCTGCATCGTGTCGCGGAAGACCTCGCGGTCCTCGGCGCGGCGGATCGCGTCCTGGTCGGCCCCGATCAGCTCGACGCCGAAGCGCTCCAGGGTGCCGTCCTCGTGCAGGGCCATCGCCAGGTTCAGCGCCGTCTGCCCGCCGAGCGTCGGCAGCAACGCGTCGGGGCGCTCCTTCTCGATGATCCGCGCCACCGGCCCCGGCAGCAGCGGCTCGACGTAGGTCGCGCTGGCGAACTCGGGGTCGGTCATGATCGTCGCCGGGTTCGAGTTGACCAGCACGACCTCGTAGCCCTCCTCGAGCAGGACCTTGCAGGCCTGCACGCCGGAGTAGTCGAACTCGGCGGCCTGGCCGATCACGATCGGCCCGGAGCCGATCAGCAGGATCTTTTCGATGTCCTCGCGCCTAGGCATCCGCGTGACCACGCTGCGCGGCTTCCAGGGCCTCGGCCGGCGTCTCGTAGGCAGTCACCCGCCAGGCGAGGCCGTCATTGAACTCGTAGACCAGCGAGAGGTCCTGGCGCATCGGCAGGCCGCTGTCGCGCGCAATGCCGATCAGGCGCGTCAAGACGACCACCAGGTCTTCTCCGACCGGGTGGAACTGGGGCGGCTCGTAGCGGACGTCTGAGAAGATCTCGTCGAGCTCCCCGAAGAAGGCGATCACGCCGTCGAGGCCGCGATACGTGCGGCCCCCCGCCGACTCCGCCTGCAGCGGGTTGAACTCGACTTCCTGGTCGTAGACCTGGGCGATCAGGTCGCCTGCTCCCTCGGGGCCTTCCGCTTCGAACGCATCCCAGAGACGCTCGAGCCTTTCGGCATTGCTCTGCTGCTGCGTCATGCCGCCGCCAGCTCCAGGAAGCGATCGAACAGATAGCGGGCGTCATGGGGGCCGGGACCCGCCTCGGGGTGGTACTGGACGGTCGCCCCCGGCACGTCGCGCAGGACCAGGCCCTCGACCGTGCGGTCGTAGAGGTTGAGGTGGGAGAGCTCGGCGGCGCCGAAGTCGGTCTCCCAGCGCAGCGGCTCGTCGGCTTCGATCGTCGCCTCGCCGGCCGGGCCGCTGACCGCGAAGCCGTGGTTCTGGGAGGTGATGTCGATTCGTCCCGACTCCAGGTCCTTGACAGGGTGATTGGCCCCGCGGTGCCCGAACGGGAGCTTGAAGGTCTCGAGCCCGACCGCGCGGCAGAGCAGCTGGTGGCCGAGGCAGATCCCGAAGACCGGCTTCTTTCCGATGAGTTCGCGGACCGTGTCGACGACGTAGTCCAATGCAGCCGGATCCCCAGGGCCGTTCGCAAGGAAGACGAGGTCCGGCGATTCCGCGAGCACTGCCTCACGCTGGGGCTGTGCACGGAAGCAGAGTCAACCGGCAATTGCGCTCGCGCAATTGCCGAACAATGCTGAGCTTGATTCCGGTGTCGATCCCGACCACGTGCGGGCCGGCGCCCTCGAAGCGCAGCGGCTCTGGCGGGCTTACATCGCGGGCGAAGTCGGCGCCCGCCATCGAGGGCTCGGCGTCGATCAGGCGCCGCGCCTCCTCCTCTTCGAGCGCGGCCGGGAAGATCCCGCCCCGCATCGCGCCGGCGCTGCGGATGCGGCGCACCAGGGCGCGGGTGTCGACGCCGCTGATCGCGGCGACGCCGCAGTCGGCGAGCCAGTCGAGCCAGCCGCCCTCGGCGGTCGCGACGTCCTCGCCATTGTGGGCGTCGCGCATCACCACCGCCCGCGCCTGCGCGCGGTCGGACTCCATCGCGTCCGCGCAGACGCCGTAGTTGCCGATCAGCGGGTAGGTGAAGGTGATGATCTGGCCCGCGTATGAGGGGTCGGTGACCGATTCCTGATAGCCGGTCATCGCGGTGTTGAAGACGACTTCGCCGGTGACGGCCTCGAGCGCGCCGCAGAGCTCGCCGTCAAAGCGGGTCCCGTCCTCGAGCAGCAGGTAGCCAAGTTCGGTCACATCACCAGCCCCTGGACCTGTTTGAACTCGGCCGCGTCGGAGCCGCCGAGCAGCTCGAAGAGCGCCGCCTCGACGCTGGTCAGCACCGCGCCGGCGCGCTCCGCCTTGTGCAGTCCGAGCTCCCGGTTCGCCTCGGTGCGCGAGCCCACCGCGTCGGCGACCACGTGCACCTCGACGCCCGCGTCGAGGAGGTCGAGCACGGTCTGGCTCACGCAGACATGGGTCTCGATCCCGCAGACCAGGGCCTGGTTGCGCCCGTCGAGGTCGAAGCCGTCGGCCTCGGCGGCCGAGAAGCGGACCTTCTCGATCGGGCGCACCGTGTCGGGCAGATGCTCGGCGACCTCGGGAACCGTGCGGCCGAGCCCCTTCGGGTACTGCTCGGTGACCTTGATCGGCACCCCCATCGCCTCGGCACCGTCGATCAGCGTTGCCGCCGCGCCCGCGACCCGATCGAAGTCGGGGATCGCCTTTCGAAACGCCTCCTGGAGATCGACGACGACGAGGGCGGCCCGCTCGCGGTCGAGCTTCGGCGCGGCCATCACGCGGCCACGCCCATGCTGAAGCTGCGCAGCCGGTAGGCCACCCGGCCGCCGGCGAGGGTCATCAGCACCCTCCCCTTGACCGGCATGCCGCCGAAGCAGCTGTTCTCCGAGCGGCTCTCGTAGCCCTCGGCGCCGATCGTCCACTCGGCGCCGAGGTCGCAGAGGGCGACGTTGGCCTCGCCGCCCGGCGCCAGGCTCGGCGCCTGCAGGCCGAAGGGCGCTGCCCCGGCGCCGAGGGCGGAGACGAGCAGCGAGAGCTCGATCGTCCCCGGCAACACCAGCTCGCTGTGCAGGACCGCGAATGCCGTCTCCAGCCCGGTCACCCCCATCGCCGCAGCCTCGAACGGGACCTCCTTCTCGTCGGTCGAATGGGGCGCGTGGTCGGTCGCGATGCAGTCGATCGTGCGGTCGCGCAGCGCCTCGATCAGGGCCTCGCGGTCGTCGTCGGAGCGCAGCGGCGGGTTCATCTTGAAGCGGGCGTCGAGGCCCCGCACCGCGTCCTCGGTAAGGGTGAGGTGGTGCGGCGTCACCTCACAGCTGATCTGCACCCCCGCTGCCTTCGCGGCCCGCACCGCCTCCACCGATTCGCGGCAGGAGAGATGCTGGACGTGGATGCGGGCGTCCTCGTAGCCGGCGAGCGCCGCGTCGCGGGCGATCGTCGTCGACTCCGAGACGGAGGGGATCCCGGCCATCCCGAGCGCCGCCGATGCAAGGCCCTCGTGCATCACCCCTTCGCCCGAGAGCTCGGGGTCCTCTTCGTGCAGGGCGATCACGCCGCCGCAGAGGCGCTGGTACTGAAGCGCCCGGCGCAGGACGCGAGCGCTGCGGATCGGCAGCCCGTCGTCGGAGAAGCCGATCGCGCCGGCGTCGCGCAGCTCCGCCATCTCGGTCAGCTCCTCGCCGCCCATCGCGCGCGTCACGGTCGCCAGGAAGCCGACCGGTATAGAGGCCTCGCGCTCGGCGCGTTCGCGCAGCGCGCCGACGTCGGCGGCGGTGGAGACGGTCGGCTCGGTGTTCGCCATCGCGAGGATCCCGCAGTAGCCGCCGGCGGCGGCGGCGCGGCTGCCGGTCTCGATGTCCTCCTCGTCCTCGCGACCCGGGGTGCGGAGGTGAACGTGCGGATCGAAGAAGGCGGGAAAGGCGTGCAGCCCGTCTGCCTCGACGACCTCGGCCGAGCCCTGCGTCGGCGGCTCCGGGTGCCGCCAGCTCCGCGATCCGACCGCCGCGAATCACGATGTCGTGGGCGGCATCGATGCCGGCGCCGGGGTCGAGGACCGTGACGCCGCGCAGGACCAGCTCGGCGGGTTCCGTCTCGCGGCAGCTCAGCAGCTCCGAGATCGACCTCCGCGCTTCGATGCTCACGCTGGCTGTCCGATCTCGGTCGGATCCGGCGCCGGCTCTCCCGTCATCGCCGAGCGCGGCCGGTCGGAGCCGGCGAGAAGCTCGTAGAGGATCGCCATCCGCACCACCAGCCCGCTCTCGACCTGCTCGGTGATCAGCGAGCGCGGCGAGTCGATCACCTCGCCGGAGAGCTCCACCCCGCGGTTGACCGGCCCCGGGTGCATGAGCAGCTGCCGAGGGCCGAGGCGGCGCGCGTCGATCTGGAAGCGGGCGGCGTACTCTCGCAGCGAGGGGACGAAGCTCTCGCTCATCCGCTCCTGCTGCATCCGCAGGGCGTAGACGACGTCCGCGTCCTCGATTCCATCGAGGTTGTAGGCGACCGCGCAGTCGAGCTCCTCGGCGACCCCGCGCGGGATCAGGGTCGGGGGGCCGCAGACGGTCAGCTCCGCGCCCAGCTGCCGGAAGGCGATCAGGTTCGAGCGCGCGACGCGGCTGTGCAGGACGTCGCCGACGATCCAGATCTTGCGGCCCTCGAGGTCGCCGAGATGGCGGCGCAGCGTGAAGAGGTCGAGCAGCGCCTGGCTGGGATGCTCGTGCTTGCCGTCGCCGGCGTTTATGACCGAGGCCTCGGTCCAGCGCGCGACCAGGTCAGCGGCGCCCGCGTGCGGAGAGCGGATCACGATCGCCGCCGGGTCATAGGCGGAGAGAGTCGCGATCGTGTCCTTCAGCGACTCGCCCTTGTCGACCGAGGAGCCCGCCGACTTGATCGAGACCACGTCGGCGGAGAGGCGCTTCGCGGCCAGCTCGAAGGAGGAGCTGGTGCGGGTGCTGGACTCAAAGAAGAGGTTGACGACCGTGCGGCCGCGCAGGGTCGGGACTTTCTTGATGTCGCGCCGGCCTACCTCGGCAAAGCTCTCCGCCCGGCCGAGGATCGCCTCGATCTCATCGCGCTCAAGGCTCCCGATCGACAGCAGGTGCTTCATATCCCTTCGTCCTCCGATCGGTCGTCTTCCGATTCGCCGTCCCTCACCCCACCGGCGAGCGCGCTTGCGCGGTCGCCGCCATTGGCGATGGTCACCTCGTCGACGCCGTCGGACTCCTCGAGGCGGACGTTGACCCGCTCGTCGCGAGCGGTGGGAAGGTTCTTGCCGACGTAGTCGGGTCGGATCGGCAGCTCGCGATGGCCGCGATCGCAGAGCACCGCGAGCTGGATCCGCGCCGGGCGCCCGTAGTCGAACAGCGCGTCGATCGCGGCCCGCACGGTGCGCCCGGTGAAGAGCACGTCGTCGACGAGCACGATCGTGCGCCCGGAGAGGTCGAAGTCGAGGTGCGAGGCGTGCACCTGCGGCTGCGCGTCGGGCCCGCGGTCGCCGACGTCGTCGCGGTAGAAGGAGATGTCGATGTCGCCGAGCGGCACCTCTGTGCCGCTCTGCTCGCCGACCAGCGCGTGCAGGCGCTGCGCCAGCAGGGCGCCGCGGGTGTGGATGCCGACCAGGGCGAGGCCCTTGGGCCCCGGGTTGCGCTCCGCGATCTCGTGCGAGATGCGGACCAGCGTTCGCCGCAGCTCATCGCGCTCGAGCACGATCTTCTCGCTCAAAACTCGCCCCTTCCTGGCCTCTCCGGACCGGGTTAAAGGAACCGACAGGGGCAGCCTAGCAAGGGCCGGCGCGGATCCAGGGCGCAAGAGGCCCGCAAATTGGTCAACCGGAGGAGGCGGCCTCGGCCGGATCGGGCCGCGGAGCCTCGCGGCGCTCGCGGGCGCCGTTCGGGACCAGCAGCGGATCGCCTCGCTCCGGAAAGGGGATCTCGACCAGGTCGAAGTCGCGTGGAGCGATCGCGCCGGGAAGCACGGCCCGCGCCTCCTCGAGGACCTGGCCGATGTTGTAGCGCGAGGAGATATGCACGAGGGCGAGCATCTTCACCGCCGCCTCGCGTCCCAGCGCCGCGGCCTGGCCGGCGGTCGAGTGGCCGGTCTCGGCGGCGCGCTGCCCCTCCTCCTCGGCGAAGCTGCCGTCGTGGATCAGCAGCTGCGCGCCCCGCGCCGCTTCAGCGGTCGCGACGCAGGGCGCCGTGTCGCCGCTGATCACGACGACGCGCCCCGCGCGGCTCTCCCCCATCACGTCCTCGGGACGCACGAGGCCGTCGGCGCCCCGCACCTCCTCGCCCTTCTGCAGGGCGCTGAATCCGGGCCCCTCGGGAACGCCGAGCCGCTCGGCCGCCTCCTTGTCGAAGCGCCCGGGACGGTCCCGCTCCGCGAGTCGATAGCCGAATGCCGTCATCCGGTGCTCGACCCCGAACGCGCGCACCTCATATCCATCATGGGCGACCGCCTGCTCCGGGGCAAGCTCCTCGACGCTGACCGGATAGCGCGTCCGGCCGATCAGCCGGCCGCAGGTCGCCGAACAGCTCGCGCAACCCGGGAGGGCCGTAGACGGTCAGCGGTGCTTCGCGGCTCTGCAGGTCGTAGGTCTTGAGCAACCCGGGAAGGCCCAGGAAGTGGTCGAGGTGCAGGTGGGTGAGATAGATCTCGTCGACCTGCACGAGGCCGAGCGAGCGGTGCAGCTGGCGCTGCGCGCCCTCACCGCAGTCGAACATGATCCGATCACCGCCCCGCATCACGAGCAGGCAGGCCGTGGCGCGACGAGCCGTCGGCACCGATCCGCCGGTGCCCAGAAAAGCGACCGAGAGGTCCATGCCGGCAAGCGTAGATGCGACGCGCTGCGGGTGCGGTCGGCATCCTGCCCGCCTCGCGACCAGCTCTAGACTGGACCCCGCAAGCGCCCGTAGCTCAGCTGGATAGAGCGCCGCCCTCCGGAGGCGGAGGCCGCAGGTTCGAATCCTGCCGGGCGCGCTTCGCCTGCGTTGGCGCTAATGGCGAGTTGGTTCCGCATGGCGGAACCTTTCCGCCATTTGCCGGGCTGAGCGCTAGACCTGCTGCGAGCGGTACCGCGATCCGCTCCCGTACGAGGAGAGGTCGCCGAGGAACGCGAGGATGACGATGAACCACTCGAAGCCGCTGACCTCGTTGCTGCCGTAGACGTACATCGCCGCATAGGCGAGCGTCGTCCAGGGCAAAAGGAAGAAGCCGAGCAGCGGCAGCGCCCAGCTGTCGAAGGCGCGGCTGAGCCAGTCGCTGAACAGCCAGACGAAGAACAGCGCCAGGCGCGGCGAGATCAGCGCGAAGAGGACGACGAAGCAACCCACGCGCGGAGCCTATCCCGATTCAGCCGCCCAGCAACTCTTTGACCCGCTTCGGTGTACCGAGGCCCGAGAAGTCGCCCGCATCACGCATCCTCACGGCCGCCTCGACGAAGGCGTTGACGGCAGCGAAGGCAAGACCGCCACCGACACTGATCCGCTGCGCGCCGGCCGCGACGATCTCGTCCAGGGAGAGCCCACCGAAGGCGAGCACGTTGACCGGCTTGGTCGTCGCTTCGCAGAGGGTCCGAATCTCGTCGAGGCTGCGCAGGCCCGGCGCATAGACGACGTCGGCGCCGGCCCGCTCGTAGGCCAGCAGGCGGGCAATCGTGTCCTCGAGGTCGGGGTTGCCGCGGATGTGGTTCTCCGCCCGCGCCGTGAGCGTGAAGGGGAAATCGAGCCGCGCGGCGGCTTCGGCTGCGGCAGCGACCCGCTCCTCCGCGCGCCCCGCCTCAAACAGCCCCTTCTCGGGGCCATAGTCCTCGATCGACCCGCCCACCGCCCCCGCCCCTGCGGCACGGGTGATCGCCAGGGCGACGTCCTCGGGCCAGCGCCCGTAACCGTTCTCCAGATCGACCGAGACCGGCAGCGGCGTCGCCTCGTCCAGGGCCTGGACGTGATCGACGACTTCGTCAAGAGACACGTTGCCGTCCAGGCGGCCGAGCGTGAACGCGAAGCCGGAGCTCGTCGTCGCCAGAGCCTCGAATCCGAGCGCCGCCGACATCCGCGCCGAGCCGATGTCCCAGGGGTTCGGGATCAGGAACGGATCGCCGTCGTGCAGAGAGCGAAACCTCTTCGCCTTCTCGTCCTGGCTGGGCTGCACGGAAACCTCCTCGATCGCGGGCTTTCGCCAATCATCGCTGCGCTGTCGCCGCTCGTGAGCATGGCACCCGCGCGGGCCGGCGCGATGTAGGCTCGCGCCCGATGGGAGTCCTCGAAGCCAGCTGGTCGGTCGAGATCGACGCTCCGCTCGATCGCTGCTATGCGATCGCCGCCGACGTCGAGGGAGCGCCCAAATGGCAGGGCACCCTGGAGGAGGTCGAGGTGATCACCCGCGACGACGAGGGTCGCGCCGAGCTGGTCCACACCGTCTCCGACGCGACCGTCAAGAAGGTCTCCTCGGAGCTGCGCTTCAGCTACGAGCCCCCCGCCGCGATCCGCTGGGAGCAGGAGAAGGGCGAGGTCAAGTGGCTGCACGGCTACTGGGACTTCGAGAAGCTGGGCGACGACCGCACCCGGGCCACCTACGGGCTGCGCGGCGACCCCGGCCGGATGCTGGGCCTGCTGCTGCGCGGCCCGGTCGAGACCCGGGTGAAGGAGTTCCTCACCCGCAGCGCCGCCGAGGGCCTGAAGAGCGAAGCCGAATCGGGCTAGCCGGGCTCCTCCCGCACCACGTCGCTCGCCGGCTTGTCGACCCGCAGGCCCTTGAAGGCGGGATGGCGCATCGTCCCGGCGTTGGTCCACTCGCCGAACTCGACCTCGCCGACCAGCTGCGGCTCGACGAAGATCGAGCCGCGCTCGGGCTGGCGACCGACGAAGGGGCTCCGCTCGCGGCGCAGCGGTCCCAGGCGCTCGGCCAGCAAGCGCAGATCCTGATCGGAGAACCCTGTCCCCACCTTGCCCGCGAAGCGCAGCTCGCCATCCTCGTAGTAGCCGGCCAGCAGCGCGCCCAGGGTGTCGCTGCGCCGGCCCCTGCCCGGCAGCCAGCCGCCGATCACGACCTCCTGGCTGCGGTGGTTCTTGACCTTCAGCCAGGCAGCGCTGCGCTTGCCCGGCAGGTAGCGACTGTCGAGCCGCTTCGCGATCACGCCCTCGAGCCCTCGCTCGCGGCTGAGCTCCAGCAGCGCCGAGCCCTCGCCGCGATGCCAGCGCGGCGTCTGCAGGCCCGCCCCGTCGAGGCCCAGCCCCTCGAGCAGGTCGCGGCGCTGCTCGTAGCTGAGCTCGCGGGTGCTGCGTCCGCTGAGGTGCAGGACGTCGAAGAGCATCAGGGTCACCGGGATCGAGCCCATCCGCTCGCGGACCAGCGCCTCGGAGGCGAGATGGATCCTGCCCTGCAGGGCCTGGAAGCTGGGCCGGCCGCCGTCGTCGAAGGCGACCAGCTCGCCGTCGAGCACCGCCTGGCGGCGACCGAGGTGCTCGAGCAACCCGCGGGCCTCGGGGAACTGGGCGGTCAGGTCGCGTCCGCTGCGGCTCTCGAGCCGCAGCTTGCCGCCAACGAGGTAAGCCAGCGCCCGCACCCCATCCCACTTGATCTCGAAGCCGAAGCCATCCTCGTCGCCCGGGATCTCCCCCAGCCGCGCCTTCATCGGCCGCAAGCCGCTCGGCATCGGCTCCCGAGGACCGCTCACCCGCTGCGGTCGGGGCCGGCGCTTTGCAGCTCGATGCGGATCAGGACCCGCTTCTCCCGCTGCATCCGCTTGCGGTAGTCGTCCCAGTCCGGGTTCTCGTCCGGGAAGCGCCGGTAGTAGTCGATCAACGGGTCCATCGCCTCCGGCAGCGAGAGGACCTCGGCGGTGCCCTCGGCCTGGATCCATTCACCGAAGAAGCGGTCGGTGAATGCGCAGACCTGGGCCCGCGAATCGCGTCTGAGGTTCTTCACCTTGATCGCGGTCTCGCGGCTGGAGATGATCGCTCGCCCATCGCCGTCGACGTTTACGAGCACAGGGCTGAGCTGGGGCGTCCCGCCTTTGCGGCGCGTCGCCAACACCGCGTGGTGGTGCTCGCTTAGGAACCGCCTGGCGCTATCGAGGTCCAAGGCGCCCGAGGCTACTCCGCGAGCCCAGCCTCTACTTCGATCTCGACCTTCCAGCGCGGGTCGAGCAGCCCAGCCACCACGACCATCGTCGCCGCCGGCCTCACCTTCCCAAAGACCTCGCCGTGAACGGCGCCGACCGCCTCGGCGTCGGCGCGATCGACGAGGAACATGCGGGTGCGAACGACCTCGTTCATGCCCGACCCCGCCTGCTCCAGGGCCGTTGCGACGATCTCCAGGCAGCGGCGGGCCTGGGCAGCGGGATCCTCGTCGCACGACCCGTCGGGCCAGATCGGCGCGGTGCCGGAGACGACCACCCGGCGGCCGCAGCGCACGGCGCGGCTGAACCCGATGCTGGCCTCAAACGGCGAGTCGGACGCAACCCGATCCGAGGCCTCGGCGCTCACTCCGGCACCACCAGCAGCTCCGGGCCCTCGATTCCCTTGCCGACCTTGTTCAGCTTCGGGTTGGCGGGCGTGCTCTGCATCCGATCGGCATCGAGTGGCGCGCACATCGCCACCGCGTCCTCGGCGCCCAGGCCGGTGCTCAGCCACGCCTGCTCCGCCTCGGGGCCGGGCAGTATGACCGGCATCCGGTCGTGGACCGGCTTGACGACCTCGTTCGGCGTCGTCGTGATGATCGTGCAGCTGTAGAGCCAGTCGCCCTCCCACTCCTTGCGGGTGCAGATGCCGGCGAAGGCGAACGGCTCGCCGCCATCGACGGTGAAGCGGAACGGTAGGCGCGGCTGCTTGGGGTCCTCCGACTTCAGCCACTCATAGAAGCCGTCGGCGACGATCAGGCAGCGATGACGAAACTTGCCGATCAGCGGCGCGTAGGCGCGGCTCTCGGTCAGCCGCTCGGTCTTAGCGTTGATCATCTTGTAGCCGACTTTGAGGTCCTTGGCCCACCGCGGCACCAGGCCCCAGCGCATCATCAGGGCCTCGCGCTCGCCCTCGTCGGCGCGCTCCGGCTCCGGGGAGGAGCGCACTGTGAGCACCTCCTGCGACGGCGCGACGTTGTAGCGCCCGCCAGCCGATTCCATGCCCTTGGCGCCAAGCGCCTTCTCCAGCTCTACCTCGAAGCGATCGGCGACCTTCTTGGTGTTCTTGGTGGTGACCGTGAAGCGTCCGCACATGCCCACATATTCTCAGCCGCGAAACGAAGTGGAGCGGCAGAGGCTGGTCAGGCGGCGAAGCCGCCGCAATGCTTCTCAGCCGCGAAACGAAGTGGAGCGGCAGAGGCTGGTCAGGCGCAATGCTTCTCAGCCGCGAAACGAAGTGAGCGGGAGGCGGTCAGCGCCGGGGCCCGTGCCTCCGGGTGCTCGCGGTACCACTCGATCGTCCTTCGCAGGCCTTCGTGGAGCTCGATCTTTGGGCGCCACCCGGTCAGCTCGCAAAGCTTCGTGCTGTCGACGTACTGGCGGTCGATCTCGCCCTCCGGGTTGCCGCTTCCCTCGATCCGCGGCTCCACCCCGGTCCCGGAGATCTCGGCGATCAAGCCCACCACCTCGGCGACCGAATGCGGCGCGTCGCCGCCGGCGTTGAATGCCTCTCCACGGGCGGGCCCGGCGTCGATCGCGTCGAGGATCGCGAGGTAGGCGGCGACCGCGTCCTCGACGTAGAGGAAATCGCGTTGCGGCGTCCCATCGGAGCGGATCACGGGAGCACGTCCGTCGAGCGCCGCGCTGACCGCCTCGGGGACCAGGCGGGTGAAGTTGAGATCACCGCCGCCGTAGAGATTCGCGAAGCGCGTCACCGCCACCGGCAGCCCGTAGCTGGGCCAGTAGCTGCGCGCGAGAATGTCCGCGGCGGCCTTGCTGGCATCGTAGGTATGCGCCGCCCGCAGCGGGAAGTCCTCGCGGTAGGGAAGCCTGTCGCTGGCCCCGTAGGCCTTGTCCGAGGAGGCGAAGACCAGCCGTCCGACCCCCTTCTGCCGGCAGGCGTCGAGGACGTTCCAGGTCCCGAGCACGTTGACCTCGAAAGTCTCGCGCGGCGCGGCGCGGGCATTCCCGACGATCGTCTGCGCGGCGAGATGAAACACGGTCTCCGCACCGTCCACGGCGCGTTCGACCGAATCCGCGTCGCGTAGGTCCGCCTCGATCATCTCGACCTCCGCGGCGATGCCGTGCAGCTCGAGAGCGGACGGCCTCGACGCTCCGGTGTCGCCGATCCGAGGGCCGGGGCGGTCGAGGGAGCGCACCCGATCGCCTCGGTCGAGCAGGGCCTTGATCAGCCAGGACGCCGCAAAGCCGTGTCCGCCGGTGACGAGGTACGAGCTCACGCGCTGACGCTATGCGAAGCGCTCAGGCGGAGACGCGCTCGTGATCGCCCGAACGGATTCGGTCCATGCCGAGCCAGATGAAATCCATCAGGCTCTCGAGCACGACCTCGCGAGGCGTCTCAAGATGGGAAAGCCACCAGTTGGCAGCTCTGACCATGGCGCCGTTGACCATCACCGCAAACAGCTCGATCTGAGCGGGATCGAGATCCTGGCCCATGATTCCGTCGTCGACGGCTAGCAATTCCGCGATCGCCTTCTCGGCCCGGACCTGGCGACTCTGGTCGAGCTCGACGATCTCCGGGTCCGAGACCTCCTGCTCGATCACACGCCAAACGTCGGGTTGGTCCGCGACGAAGTCGAGGAACGCTCCCAGCCCAGCCTCGAGGCGCCTGATGCTCTGCTCCTCGGCCGCCACGGCAGCGAGGGCAGTCCCGAACGACTCGTCGGTGCCGCGCCGGAAGATCTGCGCGTAGAGTTCGCGCTTGCCCTCGAAGTGCTCGTAGATCAGCGCCTTCGACACGCCGGCGGTCCTGGCGATCTCCTCGAGTCGTGCCCCCTCGTAACCGCGACGGGCGAAGACCTCCGCAGCAGCTTCAAGGATCACCTTCTGGCGCTGGGCGCCGGTGAGCCGCTGGCGACGGACAGCGCCGACTGCCCTATTCCCTCCTGCTTCCATCCCTGGATGTGGATACTCGCACACCGCCGGCGAGCGAAACCGAACTCCTCGTCAATTCCGAGTATCCGCCCACACCTTCCAGGGGGCATTGCCCGAGCGCCAGAGGTCATCGAGCATCACCGCGTCCTTGTAGGTGTCCATGCAATCCCAGAAGCCCTGGTGGCGAAATGCGTGCAGTCGTCCCTCGCTTGCCATCCGCTCCAGCGGCTCCCGTTCGAGCACGCTGTCCTCTGCGATGTAGTCGAGGGCGCCGGGCTCGAAGCAGAAGAAGCCGCCGTTCATCCACTGCTCGGAGCGCGGCTTCTCGATGAACCGCCGCACCCGGGAGTCACCGTCGAGCTCGGCAATCCCGAACTGCAGGTGGGGGCGCACGACGGTCACCGTCCCGGGATCGCCATGGCCGCGATGAAAGTCGGCCAGCTTGCCGAGGTCGATGTCGGCGACTCCGTCCGCATAGGTCGCAAAGAAGGTCTGCGTCCCGATCGGTTCGGCGGCCAGCTTCAGCCGCCCGCCGGTGGGCGTGTCGATGCCGGTGTCGATGCATTTGACCTCAACCCCTTCCGGCCAGTCCTCGGCGGCGGCGAACTCGGCGACCATCTCGCCGAGATAGCCGGTGCAGAGGACGAACCGGCGGCAGCCGTAAGCGACGAAGATCTGCATCACGTGCCAGAGGATCGGCCGGCCGCCGATCTCGACCAGGGGCTTGGGCAGCGACTCGGTTCGCTCGCGAAGCCGGGTGCCGCGTCCGCCGCAGAGAATCGCGACGGTCTTGACAACGTCCATCCCGCGATTATTCCGCGCCGCCGGGGCCCCGCGGAGCCGCTAGCTATCGAGGGTGAGGACGATCTTCCCGCGCGTGTGGCCCGTCTCGCTCAGCTCGTGGGCACGCTGAATCTCGCGCGAGCGGGAGGTCCTCGCGAGATCTCCACCTCGACCTCTCCGCTGCGGCGACCAGCTCGGCGATGCGAGCCATCTGCTCGGCGTTCGGGCTCGGAGCCGAACAGCTCGGCGCGAGCCCCGCGCTCCTGTGCCGCCTCGCTCGGGCGGCGTTCCGCGGCGATCGTGACCAGGACGCCGCCCTCGCGCAGGGTCGGGCACGAAGCGACTCGGTCGTCTCGCCCGCCCACGGTGTCGAAGGCGACGTCGACGCCGGAGACCGCTTCGGAGACGTCCTGCTCGATGTAGTCGACGTACTCGCTCGGCGCCGAGGCCGAGGACGAAGTCGCGATTGCGCGAGGAGCCTGTGCCGATTACCCGGGCGCCGGCGTGCCTTCGCGAACTGAACCGCGAAGTGGCCGACCCCGCCAGCGGCGCCGGCGATCAGCGCCGTCTGCCCGGACTCTCGAGGCCGCCGGCTCGAAGAGCGCCTGCCAAGCCGTGTCACCCGGCGACCGGGATCGCCGCCGCCTGCTCGTGGCTGACGCCATCCGGCTTGCGGGCGATCGCGCCGGTCGATGCGGTCGCGAGCTCCGCGTAGGCGCCGCTGGAGGCACAGCCGAAGACCTCGTCGCCGCTCGAGAAGTCGCCCGACTCCGACTCCTCGCACGACCCCGGAGATGTCGTGCCGAGCACGGCGGGCAAGGACGTCGCGACCAGGCCGCGGCGGACGCTTGACGTCGATCGGGTTCACCGAGGCGGCACGCACCTCGACCAGAACCTCGCCGTCGCCCGGCTCGGGGTCGCTCGACTTCCTGCAGCCGCAGCACCTCCGGCCCCCCGGTCTCATCGATCACGACGGCCTGCATGCTTCAGCCGCCGGCGACAGCGGGAAGGATCGTCACCTCGTCGCCCTCGGCGACCGGCGTCGCCAGGCCATCCTGAAAGCGAATGTCCTCCCCGGACACGAAGACGTTGACGAAGCGCCGCAATTCGCCGTCCTCGGTGATCCGGTCGCGCAGCCCGTCGTGCTCTGCGAAGGCAGCTTCAAGCGTCTCCCCCACCGTCGTCCCCTCGACCTCCAGCTCCGCCTCGCCGCCGGTCGCGGCGCGAAGCTGGGTCGGGACCTTCACGGTGACGCTCATCGCTGGGCTCCGACCGTCTCGACCACCTCGGCATCGAAGCTCGCCGGGTCGGGATCGATCTCGTGCATCGCGAACCCCTCGCGGGTCGCGTCGAGGGTCTTCAGCCCTTCGCCGGTGATCACCAGCACGACCCGCTCGCCGGAATCGATCTGGCCCTGCTCGGCGAGCTTCGCGAGCACGGCGGTGGTAACGCCACCGGCCGTCTCGGTGAAGATTCCCGTCGTCTCGGCGAGCACGCGGATGCCGTCGCGGATCTCGGCATCAGAAACCGCGCTCACCCCGCCACCGCTCTCGCGCGCCAGCTCCAGTGCGTAGATGCCGTCGGCGGGATCGCCGATCGCGAGGCTCTTCGCGATCGTGTCCGGCTTTTGCGGCTTGGGGGCGCTCCAACCCTCCTCGAAGGCGGTGGCGACGGGGCTGCAGCCATCCGCCTGGGCGCCGCTGAAGGCCGGAAGCTCGCCATCGACCAACCCAAGGTCGAGCCACTGCCGCATGCCGGCCGCGATCTTGGTGAACAGGGATCCGGAGGCGACCGGACAGACGATCCGATCGGGCAGCTCCCAGCCGAGCTGCTCGATGATCTCGAAGGCGACCGTCTTCGAGCCCTCGGAGTAGTAGGGGCGCAGGTTGACGTTGACGAACGCCCAGGGCCGCGACTCGGCGAGCTGCGTGCAGAGGCGGTTGACGTCGTCGTAGGTTCCCCGCACCCCGACCAGAGTGGTTCCGTAGACGGCGGTGGCGAGCAGCTTCTGCTCCTCCAGGTCGGAGGGGACGAATACGTATGAGTCGAGGCCGGCGGCGGCGGCGTGCGCGGCGACGGCGTTGGCGAGGTTGCCGGTCGACGCGCAGGCAACGACGGCGAAACCGAGCTCCCGGGCCTTCGCGAGCGCCACCGAAACGACCCTGTCCTTGAACGAATGGGTCGGGTTGGCGGCGTCGTTCTTGATCCAGACCTCGGCGTCGATGCCCAGCCGCTCGGCGAGTCGATCGCCGCGAATCAGCGGCGTCAGGCCCGGCTCGAGCGGGTCGGTGGGCCGCGACTCGAAGGGCAGGAAGTCTGCGTAGCGCCAGATGCCGCGCGAGCCGGCCTGGACCTTGCGCCGTGCCTCGGCCGGGTCGAGCCCGGAGAAGTCGTAGGCGACTTCGAGCGGCCCGAAGCACTGCTCGCAGACGAAGCGGGCCTCGAGCGGATAGCCCGCGCCGCATTCCTTGCATCTCAGCTCATTGACCGTGACTGTCATCCGATACGAAAAAGACCTCCGCCTGGCGAGGGGCAGAGGTCCGATCGGACTTCCACATCTCGCAGGCTTTTCCTTTGCCTGCTGGAATTGGCACCGTCCCTATATGTCGGGGGGTTGCCGGAGCTTCAAAGGGCCAGTCCCTCCACTCCTCTTGATGTGTGGGCGCCACTATACCAGCGGCCTCAGCGGGTCCCGCCGGGTCAGGTGAGCTGAACGTCGATCGGCGGCGCCTGGCGCAGGGTCTGCAGCACCGTGCAGTAGCGCTCGGTCTTCTCGAGCAGCGAATCGAGCTCCGCCTGGTCGACTCCGGGCGCATCGATCACGAACCGGAGCCGGATCGCGCCGAAGCCGGCAGGGACGCTTCTGTCGACCCCGAGGGTTCCGCGCAGGTCGAGATCCCCCTCGACTCCGACCTCGATTCGGTTCACCTCGATCCCCATGTTCGCGGCGACCATCTGACAGGTCAGCTGCGCGCAGGCGGCCAGCGCCGCAAGCAGCAGGTCTCCCGAGCAGGCGACGGTCCCGGCGCCTCCGACGCCACCGTGCGCCTGCGCGGCTTGAACCGCGCGGCCGATGTCGACCGAGCAGTTCATCGCGTCCTCGCCCTGCGCCCCGTCAGCGCGCAGCGTCACCTTCGAGGAATCCGGGTCCTCCCGGTACCGATCCTTCAGCGGCTTCTGTATCTCGCGCAGCTCCATTGCAAGTCCTTCGGTTGGATTCATGCCTGCCCTACGGCTGATCGGCCGTGCACGTTCACCGCCGATGCAGTCACACGCCTAAAGCTTCCCACCGTCAGGCACCGACTAACCTTTCACCACTGTTTATGACCACCGCGAGCGAGAAGATGAGCCAGACCGATGCCGAACCTCCCGAAGCCAAGGCTGAGGCGCGCGCGTGCGCGGTCGGGGCTCGTCTCCCCCGCGCAGCCTGAGCGCCGCGGCCCCAACATCGAGCAGATCGACGCCGAGGGCCTGCGCTGGGTCAACATCGAGCAGCCCGGCGCCCCCGAGCGCGCCTGGCTCGAGGAGCACTTCGACTTTCACGCCCTCGACCTCGAGGACGTCCTCTCGCGCAACCAGCGCCCGAAGATCGACGTCTATGACGAGTACCTGTTCATCGTCCTTCATTTCCCGATCTTCGACGGCTCGGTGGGTCGCCTCGGGACCGGTGAGCTCGATCTCTACGTCGGCCCCGGCTTCCTGATCACGCTTCCCAACCAGCCGCTTCAGCCGGTCGAGTACCTGTTCGAGCGCTGCCGCTCGAAGGAGGAGATGCGCGAGCAGCTCTTCTCGCGTGGCGCCGGCTACCTGCTCTATCGGATCGTCGACGACAGCTTCGACTACTGCTTCCCGATGCTGCGCAAGATCGGCAACAAGCTCGACGCACTCGAGGAGGAGATCTTCGAGGGCCGCTCGGAGGAGATCGTTCGCGACATCTCCAACGCCAAGCAGGAGATCATCAACTTCCGCAAGGTGATCCGGCCGCAGCGCCCGGTGCTGCGCGACCTCGAGAAGGTCAAGACCCGCTACCTCGCCGAGGACCTCGACCTGGAGATCTACTTCGACGACATCGTCGACGCACACGAGCGGATCTGGGACATGCTCGAGAACTACAAGGAGGTCATCGAGGCGCTCGAGGAGTCCAACGAGTCGGTGATCTCGCACCGCGTCAACGACATCCTCCGCGTCCTGACCTCGATCAGCGTGATCGTCCTCCCCCTGACCCTGGTCGCGAGCATATGGGGCATGAACGTGCGCGTCCCCGGGGAGGAGGGGATGACCGCGTTCTGGATCGTGGTCGGGGCGATGTTCGCGATCCTCGTCGCGATGGTCGCCTACTTCCGCCGCCGCGGCTGGCTCTAGGCGCCCGCCCGACGGCGGCTCTAGGATCAGCCTCCTGTGGCCAACTACCGCATCTGGGCGCCCTGGCGCCTCGAGTACGTGAAGGACGCCGCCAAGGACAACGAGGACGAGTGCATCTTCTGCGCCAAGCCGGCGGCCGACGATGACGAGGCGAACCTGATCGTCCACCGAGGTGAGCGCTGCTTCGTGATCCTCAACCTCTTTCCCTATACGAACGGCCATCTGATGGTCGCGCCTTACGAGCACTGCGGGGCGCTCCAGGATCTCGATGTCGAGACGATCGCCGAGATGATGGCCTTGGCCCAGGGCGCGATGCGGCGGCTCGAGGACGTCTACTCCCCGCACGGCTACAACGTCGGCTTCAACCAGGGCAGGATCGCCGGCGCCGGTTTCGAGAGCCACATCCACATGCACGTCGTCCCCCGCTGGGGCGGAGACACCAACTTCATGCCGGTCCTCGCCGACACCCGGGTGATGCCGCAGACGCCGCAGCAGACCTACGAGGCGCTGCGAGGCGGCCTTGGTTGAGGACCCTGCCTCCAACCCCGACGCGCGCGAAAGCGGAGCTGAGCGCGTGGCGGGCACAGGTGCGCTCGCTCCAGCGAGCATCTTCAAGGCCTACGACATCCGCGGCCTGCACGGGTCCGAGATGGACGAGAGCACCGCCTATGCGGTCGGCAGGGGCTTTGCGCACGTGCTCGGGCGCCTGCGCGACAAGCCGCCGGCCGAGCTTCGCGTCGGCCTCGGCCGCGACATGCGCCTGACCGCCCCGGCGATGAGCGAGCGGGTGCGCGACGGCCTGGTCGCCGAGGGGGTGACCGTGCTCGACGGCGGGATGATCGCGACCGAGATGCTCTACCAGCTGGTCGGGTCAATGGAGCTCGACGGGGGCGCGATGGTCACCGCCTCGCACAACCCGAAGGCCTACACCGGCGTAAAGCTGGTCCGCGAGGGCGCCCTGGCACTCTCCGGCGACGCCGGGATCGACGACGTGCGACGCGAGATCGAGGGCGGCTTCGGCGACCCTCCGGGCGGCGGATCGGTCGAGGAGGTCGACGTCTGGGAGGGCTTTCGCGAGCGCGCGCTTTCGTTCATCGACCCCGCGAGCGTGAAGCCGATGCGGGCCGTCGTCGACGGCGCCAACGGGATGGCCGGTCCGATGGTCGGCCCGATCCTCGAGAGCCTCGGTCTCGACCTCGTGCCGCTCTACTTCGAGCCCGACGGCAATTTTCCCGACCACGAGCCCAACCCGCTGCTGGAGCGCAACCGCGCCTTGATCATCGAGCGGGTCGGCGACGAGAAGGCCGATCTCGGGATCGCCTGGGACGGCGACGCCGACCGCTGCTTCTTCATCGACGAGACCGGGACCTTCTGCGACGGCGATTTTGTCTGCGCCCTGCTCGCCCGCTCGACGCTGGCCAAGCAGCCGGGTGCGACGGTGCTCTATGACCCGCGATCGAGTCGCGCCGTTCCGGACACGATCGAAGCTGCGGGCGGACGCTCGGCATTGAGCCGGGTCGGCCACGCCTTCTTCAAGGCCCGGATGCGTGAGGAGGGCGCTGCCTTCGGGGGCGAGGTGTCCGGCCACTACTACTTCCGCGACTTCTGGTGCGCAGACTCGGGCACGATCCCGGCCCTGCTGATGCTCGAGCTGCTCAGCGTCGAGGGGCGCAGCCTCGGCGACCTGATGGCCGAGTTCCGCTCCCGCTACTTCATCTCCGGCGAGATCAACTCCGAGGTCGACGATCAGGCCGCGAGGATGGCGCTGATCGAGGAGCGCTATGCCGACGGCGAGGCAACCCACCTCGACGGCGTCTCGATCGACTACCCCGACTGGCACTTCAACGTCCGCCCCTCAAACACCGAGCCGCTGCTGCGGCTCAACCTCGAGTCGCTGGTCTCGCCGCAGGACATGGAGGCAAAGCGCGACGAGGTGCTGGGGCTGATCCGCGGCTGAGATGTCGGCGGCCGAGCTGACACCCGAAGCGGCCCTGCAGCGGGCCGCGGAGGCGGGGATCCACTGCCTGCGGATCCCGACGCCGTTCGCGGTCGGGCGCGTCAACTGCTACCTGATCGAAGACGACCCGCTGACCCTTGTCGACACCGGCCCCAACTCCGGCAAGGCGCTGGACGAGCTGCAGCGCGGGCTGGCGGAGCACGGGCACTCGATCAAGGACCTGGAGCTGGTCATCCTCACCCACCAGCACATCGATCACCTCGGCCTGGTCGAGATCATCGTCGAGCACTCCGGCGCCGACGTCGCGGCGATCGACGTCGCGGTTCGACGTCTGGCCAACTTCGGCGAGGACGCCGAGCGCGAGGACGAGTCGGCCGCGGAGCTGATGCGCCGCCATGGGATTCCGGAGAACGTCGTCTACGCGCTGCAGAGCGTCTCGCGAAGCTTCCGCGGCTGGGGCGCGAAGGCCCACGTGACCAGGCCCTTGCGCGACGGCGAGCCGCTGCGGTTCGCGGATCGCAGCCTCGAGGTCCTGCACCGGCCAGGCCACAGCCCCTCCGACACGATCTTCTGGGACGTGGACCGGCGCATCCTGATCGCCGCCGATCACCTGATCAAGCACATCTCCTCCAACCCCCTGATCAGCCGCCCGCTCGACGAATCGCAGGAGCGCACCCAGGCGCTGGTCGCCTACATCGAGTCGCTGCGCAAGACCCGGGAGATGCCGGCCGAGATCGTGCTCTCCGGTCACGGCGAGCCGATCACGGATCACGTCGCGCTGATCGACGACCGCCTGGCGATGCACGAGCGCCGCGCAGAGAAGCTCTACGGGCTGGTCTCGGAGCAACCGCGCACGGGCTACGAGCTCGCTCAGGCGCTGTGGGGAAACGTCGCCGTCACCCAGGCCTTCCTGACTCTCTCGGAGGTGATCGGCCACCTCGACCTGCTCGTCAACGACGGCCGCGTTCGCGAGGTCGACGACGGCAAGGTGATCCGCTATGAGGCCAGTGGCAACGGCGAGCCGGCCGGTGACGGCCTCGAGGGCTAGGCTCACCCCAGTGGTCAGCTCGCCGACAACAGTCGCGCCCCCGGCTTCCGGCGACAAGGGCTCCGCCGCCGAGTCGCCGCTTCATGGCCATCAGGCCTCGCCCACCGAGTCGCCGCTTTCCGGCGTGCCCCGCCCCGCGAAGAAGCGGATGCTGATCATCGTCAACCCCTACGCGACGACGGTCTCGGACCGGCTCAAGAACCTCGTCGTCTATGCGCTGCAGGGACGCTACGACGTCGAGGCGGTCTCCACCCAGGCGCAGAACCACGCCACCGAGATCGGCCGCGAGGCCCGCGACGGTGGCTACGACGTCGTCGTCGCCTTCGGCGGCGACGGCACCCTCAACGAGGTCGCAAACGGGCTCGCCGGCACCGACGTTCCGGTCTCGGTGCTCCCCGGGGGCTCGACCAACGTCGTCTGTCGAACTTTGGGGATCCCGGATGACGTTGTCGACGCGACCGAGCACCTGCTAGGCCTCGCGGACGACTTCAGGCCCCGCCGCATTGACCTCGGGATGGTCAACGGCCGCTACTTCGTCTTCTCCTGCGGATGCGGGCTGGACGCCAGCGTCACCCAGCGGGTCGACGCGCGCCCCGGCCTCAAGGCGACCGCCGGCCCCTACTACTACTCCTGGGCGGCCGTCTCGAGTTTCTACCGGCGCTACCTGCGCAACGCCGTGACCCTGCGGGTCGAGGCGGATGGGCACGAGCTCGAGGGAATCACCGCCCTCTGCCAGAACTCCGATCCCTACACGTACTTCGCCTCGCGCCCGATCCGCGTCTGCGAGGGAATCGCGCTCGATGACGGCACCCTTTCGGTCGCGGTTCTGCGCCGCGCGGCGCAACGCGACGTCCTCACCCTGGTCCCGCGCCTCCTGGGTCAGCGCCTCAGCGCCGCGGACCACCGCCAGATCGAGGTGCTCGACGGGTTGCGCGAGCTGCGCGTGAGCCCGGCCTCGCTCGACTCCGCGGGCAGGCCGCGCCACTTTCCGGTGCAGGTCGACGGCGACTACATCGGCGAGCAGTCCCGGGTCGAGCTCAGTGTCGAGGCAGGAGCGCTGACCGTCGTTGCCTAGGCGGTCGGCGTCATCGGTTTCCGCTTTCGCCGATGACTGAAAACGCCGGCTGCGCCTTCTGCCGCATCGCGGCCGGCGATCACACCGACGCTGCGATTGTCCTCGACGAGCCACACGCAATCGCCTTCCTCGACCATCGCCCACTGTTTCCGGGCCATTGCCTGCTGATTCCGCGACGGCATCATGAGACTCTTGCCGACCTGCCGCGGGGCGAGATCGAATCATTCTTCGCGACCGCCCAGCGTCTCTCTCGCGCGATCCCCGCGGCGATGGGCAAGCCCGGTAGCTTCGTGGCGATGAACAACGTGGTCAGCCAGAGCGTTCCCCACCTCCACGTCCACGTCGTGCCGCGAAAGCCGAAGGACGGGCTGCGGGGGTTCTTCTGGCCGCGCCAGAAGTACGAAGCAGACGAGCAGCGCGACGAAGCGCGCGACGCGATCCGCGCAACGCTGCGCGAGCTCGGCTAGGTTCGGACGTGTCCGGCGACGACGTCCAGCTCGTTGAAGGGGTATTCGGGACCCCGGTGCCGAATCAGGAGATCGACATGGAGGCCTACATCGAGAACGACGCGATGTGGGAGCGAAACCGCGACTCGATCGCACCCGACGTCAAGGTCACCTTCGTGACCCCTCAGTCAGGCATTGAGATCATGGACCGGCAGGAGTTCGTCGGGATCGACGGGCTGAAGGAGGGATGGCGACTGTGGATGCAGGCCTGGGAGTACTTCAGGGTCAGCCTCGAAGAGCTGATCGACGTCGGCGACGGCCAGATCCTAGTTCTCGGCCGGGCCGCGGTGCGGACCCGCAGTGGCGGTCTCGACCTGACGCAGGGGATCGCGGTCCTGAACCGAGTCGCGGACGGCCGGATCGCCTCCGTCGACTTCTACCTCGACCAGGACCAGGCGCGCCGCGACGCCGGCCTCGAGTAGATACCCCGCGTATCCCAGGCTGCGGCGAAGGCACGGACGTACTCGGCGTTGGCGGACTCCGAGGTCACTCGGTCGGCGTGACCCGATATGCGTCGAAGACCGAGTCGAGGTTGCGGAGCCTCGAGACGCACTGCTTGAGCTGCTGGGTGTCGCCGACCTCGACCACGAAGCGGTTCTTGACCATCGGGTGCTTGGTAGCGCAGCTTGCCTCGAGGATGTTGATGCCCGCCTCGGCGAAGGTCCGCGAGAGGTCCTCGAGCAGGCGCGTGCGGTCGTAGGCGTCGACCTGCAGCTCGACCCGGTAGGAGGCCTCGTTCTCGCCGTCCCAGCCGACCTCGACGAAGCGCTCCGGGGCCTTGCGCAAAGCCTTGAGGTTCTTGCAGTCCTCGCGATGGATCGTGATCCCGCGGCCGAGCGAGACATAGCCGGCGATCTCGTCGCCGGGGACCGGCCGGCAGCACTTCGCCAGCCGCACCGCGACGTCCTCGACGCCCTTCACGGCGATCCCGTAGTTGGAGGCCTCGCGGGTGCGGCGGCGCTCGTCATCGCGATCCCGGACCAGGTCGTCGACGGTCTGCTCCTTCTCGACCGACTCCCCCGCCTTCAGACGCTGCATCAGCTTGCTGGCGACGACTCGCGACGAGACCTTGCCCTGGCCGAGCGCGATGTAGAAGTCGTCGGCCTTGCGGAAGCCCATCTCGCGGATCACGTCGGCGAGCAGGTCCGAGGGGGCGACCTTCTGCGACGGCAAGCCGCGGTTGCGCAGCGCCTGCTGGAGCTGCTCGCGGCCGTGGCGCTCGGCGTCCTCGCGGCGCTCGCGCTTGAACCAGGCGCGGATCTTGTTGCGGGCGCGGCTGGTCCGAACCAGCTTCAGCCAGTCCCGCGAGGGCCCGCGCTCCTGCTTGGAGGTCATCACCTCGACGATGTCGCCGCTGCGCAGCGTGTAGTGCAGCGGCACCAGGCGGTCGTTGACCTTCGCGCCGACGCAGCGGTGGCCGACGTCGGTGTGGACCGCGTAGGCGAAGTCGAGCGGCGTCGAGCCGGCGGAGAGGTTCTTCACCTCGCCCTTTGGCGTGAACACGAAGACCTCGTCCTCGAACAGGTCGACCTTCAGAGAGTCCAGGAACTCCTCCGGGTCCTGCTCGCCCTCCGACTCGACCAGATGCCGCAGCCAGGTCATCCGCTCCTGCTCGGCGTCGTCGCCGGCCCGGCCCTCCTTGTAGGAGACGTGCGCGGCGATCCCGTACTCGGCGATCTGGTGCATCTGGGCGGTGCGGATCTGGATCTCCAACGGGCGCCCCTCAGGGCCGATCACGGTCGTGTGCAACGCCTGGTACATGTTCGCCTTCGGCATCGCCACGAAGTCCTTGAACCGGCCCGGGAGCGGCTTCCAGATCGAGTGGATGACGCCGATCGCCCCGTAGCAGTCCTTCACCGAGCCGACCAGGACCCGCATCGCGGTGAGGTCGAAGATCTCGTTGAACTCGCGCCCCTTGCGGGTCATCTTCGTGTAGATCGAATAGAAGTGCTTCGCCCGGCCTGAGATCTCGGCCTCGATCCCGACCTGCTCCAGCTCCCCGGTCAAAAAGGCGCCGGCGTCCTCGACATAGCGCTCGCGCTCGAGCCGCTGCTGGGCGACCAGCTTCTTGATCTCGTCGTACTTGCGCGGGTGCAGGGTCGCGAACGCAAGGTCCTCGAGCTCCCACTTGATCGCGTGGATCCCGAGCCGGTGCGCGAGCGGCGCGTAGATCTCGAGCGTCTCGCGGGCCTTGGCGATCTGCTTCTGCTTCGCCAGTGGGGAGAGCGTGCGCATGTTGTGCAGCCGGTCGGCGAGCTTGATCAGGATCACGCGAACGTCGGTCGCGACCGCGACCATCATCTTGCGGTAGTTCTCCGCCTGGCGCTCGTCACGGCTCTCGAAGGTGATCCCGGTCAGCTTCGTGACCCCGTCGACCAGCCCCGCGACGCTCAGCCCCGAACTCGGCCTCGATCTCCTCGAGGCTGGCGCTGGTGTCCTCGACGGTGTCGTGCAGCAGCGCCGCGCAGAGGGTCTCGGTGTCGAGCCGCATCCCAGCGCAAATCTGAGCGACGCCCACCGGATGGGTGATGAACTCGTCGCCGGACTTGCGCTTCTGGTCGGCGTGGCGCTCGCAGGAGAACACGAAAGCGCGCTGCACCGCGTCACGATCGATCGGGACGCCCGACTCGTCCTCGTGCTCCCCGATCACCGCGAACAGGTCGCCGAGCAGCCCGCGCTGCTCGCTGGTCAGCTCGCGAGTCAGCTCGTCGAGCGGCGCGGCCTTGCCGGCATCGGCGCTGGCGCCTACTTTCGTGTGACCGCGGCGATCATCAGGTGCGCCGTTGCGCTCCGACTTCGGCGCCGTCTCGGCTGCCGCGGCGGCGGCCTTGCCGTTCGCGGCCGTTTCGGTCGTCGCCTTGGCGTCTGCGGCCGGCTCGCGCTTGTCCTTCGCTGTCTTCGGCGTCTTCGCCTTCGAGCGCGACGGAGCGCGCCGCTGCTTGCCCTTGGCGGCGTCGCGCTTTACGGCTGTCTGAGGCTTGCGAGGTATGTCTTGCCCTCCTCGAGGCGGGCGCCGTAGGCACGAAATGCGGCCGAGCGCTCCAGATCGGTGTGCTTCGAGGATACGACCCTCAGGGTGCGTTCGCGACTGTCGGGGTCCCAGACGATCAGCTCGAGCTCGTTGAGGACGCGCACGCAGCGTCCCGCAAGCTCGGGACCGTGCGGGTGCTCGCCGCCGCCGCTCAGCGCCTCGCGCAACTCTGCACCCTCCGCCGACTCCGCCCGCGCGAGCCCCCTGAACACCGCCCGAAGTGCCCGCTGCATGCCCAGCTCGTCGTCGAGCACCCGCAGCGCGAAGCCGCGTTCCTGCTCACCCCAGGCGGAGTGCAGGAACGTTTCCTCGGGACCGCGCGCCGCCAGCAGCGCCTGCTGCTCGGACGCCGGCGGATCGACGAGGACGACGTGGTCGAATCCGAGCGCCAGATCGGGCGCCAAGGAGAGGGCGCTGAAGTCGGCGAGCGCGAGCCCGGCTCCCGAGCGCCCTGAGAGGGCACCCACCACCGCGGCAGAGCATCGACCGCAGGCGATCTGCGCGGCGCCGCCGGCAAAGCGGGCCAGCCCGGCAGCGCCAACCGCGAGCTCGGCGCGGCGCGAAGCGTCGGCGCAGAGCGCCAGCACCGATTCGCCGCTTGAGACGAGCTCCGCCAGCGTCGCGATCGGCGAGGCCGCTCGAGCCAGCTGCCGAGCCGCCGGCGGCGGCGCTGACTCAGGCTTCTCGGCCGACTCCAGCGGCGCCGAGAGCTCTGCCTCGAAGCGACCCCACCATTCGTCCTCCTCACAGCTACAGCTGTGCAGCGGCTCGCCAGGCGCTTCGGCCGGGAGCCGGTAGAGCTCGTTGAGGACCACCCGCGGCTCGATCGAGCCGTTCCATTGGTTGACCTCGAGGCGGATCGCCGCGTCGACGGCCTCCTTGTCGGTTACCGGCAACGACGGGCGGCCGAAGGCAACGCCGAGGGCGCGGGCGCCGGCGCTCTGAAGGCTGAAGCGCGAGTGCTTGCCGTCGCCCATCGACTTCACGTCGCCGAGCCGCGCCGAGGGAACCAACAGGCGAACGCCGGGGTTCCCGGGCCCGAACGGAGCCAGCTGCTCGAGCTCGGTCGCCAGCTCGAGGCCCAATCCGTCACCGCCGATGAGCGCGTCGATCCGCTCTGTCCTGGTCAGCTGCTCGGGCCCGAGGTGCTGCGCGGCATGGGCCACGAACGCCGCCCGGAACGAGTCGAGCTCCGACTCGGCCAGCTCCAGCCCGGCCGCAGCCTTGTGGCCGCCGAAGCGGGCGAGGTGCTGCGAGCACGCCTGCAGCCCTCCGAGGAGGTCAAAGCCGGGGATGCTGCGCCCCGAACCGCGGCCGCTGCCCCGCTCGTCGAAGGAGAGCAGCACGACCGGGCGCCAGTGACGCTCAACGAGGCGCGAGGCCACGATCCCCACCACCCCCGGGTGCCAGCCCTTGCCGGCGATCACCAGCGCCGCCGCATCCTGCTGCTCTTCGCTGAGCTCGCGACGCGCCGCCTCGGCGGCGGCCTCGACCTCGCGCTCGGCGAACTGGCGCTCGCGGTTGACGCGATCGAGCTCGACCGCGATCTCGGCCGTCCGCTCGGGGTCGTCGCTGAGGAACAGCTCGACTCCCGCATCAGCCCTGTAGAGGCGCCCGGCGGCGTTGATCCGCGGCGCGAGGCGAAAGGCGAGATCTCCCTCGTCGAGGCGCTCCAGATCCGAGCCCGAGGCCTCGATCAGGGCTCGCATCCCGGGACGTGCGCCGCGCCGCGCGATCTCCAGTCCCCGTCGCACCAGCGAGCGGTTCTCGCCCAGCAGCGGGACCACGTCGGCGACCGTCGCCAGCGCAACCAGGTCAAGGTCGGCATCGGCGGCGTCCTCGTCCCAGCCAGGCGCCGTGGCGCGCAGCGCGCAGGCGAGCTTGTAGGCGACCCCGGTGCCGCAGAGCTCGGCGAACGGGTAGCCGCTCAGCTGCGGATGCAGGATCGGGCACTCCGGGATCTGCTCGGAGGGCGAATGGTGATCGGTGACGATCACCTCGAGGCCCGCGGCGTGCGCCTCTCGCACCTCTGCCGCGCAGCTGATCCCGCAGTCGGCCGTCAGGAGCACGTCGGTGCCGCGCTCGGCCAGCCGCCGCACTCCGGTGACGCTGACCCCGTACCCCTCCCCGAGGCGGTCGGGGATGTACCAGTCGCAGTCGGCCCCCAGCTCGCGCAGCGCCGCGACCAGGATCGTCGTCGAGCAGACTCCGTCGACGTCATAGTCGCCATGCACGCTGATCCGACGTCCGGAGCGGCAGGCGGCGAGCAGCCCCTCCACCACCTCATCCATGCGATCGAATTGCAGTGGGTCGTGAAACTCCTCGGCGCGCAGGAATCGCCGCGCGTCCTCGACGCTGCGGTAGCCGCGCCTCACCAGGATCACGGCAAGCGGCACGCTGACCCCGAGCTCGTCGGCCAGCGCCTTTGCCTCGCGATAGGAGTAAGGCTCTGCTACGTAGGCGCGGGCAGGCTCAACCATCCTGCGAGGCTAAGCGGGCGACCCGACGGAACCCCGCCTACGGGCCGATCCTGCCGGGGCACGCTCAGGGGCTCTACGCCTGCCTGGTCTGCTCTTCGCGAAGCCCGAGCGCGTAGACGACCAGGAGTCCGAGGGCGACCCCGGGAAGCGCAAAGAGGACGGTGCCGAGGTCGGTGTCGCCGATCGCGCGGCCGCTTGCGACCTGGGCAATCGCCCCGGAAGCCATCGCCCCGGCCACGGCGCCGAGAAAGGCGCCGACGATTCCCTGCCAGAAGCGGTCGGGGAGAAAGACTGTGAAGTGCCAGAGAGCGATGCCGGTCGTGAACCAGACAAGTAATGCCATTACCTAGGCCTCCCGTGCTTGCGGCGGCGCTGGCGGGAGCGGCGCTTTGAGCCCTTCTTGCCGCTACGCGGCGCTGCTTCACCGTCGCCGCCGCTACCGAGCGCAGCGTCCTCGGATGCCGCGCCGGCGCCGTCTCCGCTTCCATCGCCCTCCACCACACCTTCGCCGCTGCGGGAGCGCTTGCCCTCCATTCCGGCCTCGCGCAGGATCTCAGCCTGCGAGCGGCGGCCCTCGGAGCGCGACGCGGTGGTCAGCTGCGGCTCCTCGACCGCCGGGGCCGCGGGCTCCGGCTCGGCCTCCTGAGCCTCCGCGTCGATCTTCGCCACCGGCAGCTCCTCCATGAAGGCGGGCACCGAACCACTCGCCGACACGATGCGTTCCTTGCGGGCGCGCAGCTCCGGCTCGCGCTCCTTCCAGGCAGTCAGCACCGGCGAGGCGATGAAGATCGATGAGTAAGTCCCGGATGCGATCCCGACCAGCATCGCGAAGGCGAAGTCCTTCAAGGTCGCGCCGCCGAAGATCAGCAGGCAGGTGACTCCGATCAGGGTCGAGAAGCTGGTCGCCAGCGAGCGGGTCATCACCTCGCTCATCGAGCGATTGACGATCTGCGAGAAGGCCGCCCGCGGCATCCGCGGCAGGTTCTCGCGGATGCGGTCGAAGACGATGATCGTGTCGTAGAGCGAGTACCCGAGGATGGTCAGGAACGCGGCGACGGTCCCGCTGGTCACCTCCCTGCCGGTCAGCGAGTACACCCCGCCGGTGATCAGGATGTCGTGGAAGAGCGCGATCAGCACCGGGATCGCGAACTTGGGCTGGAAGCGGATCGCGACGTAGCCGCAGATCAGCAGGATCGAGAAGAAGATCGCCTTCGCGGCGTTGTTGGCGACCGTCGAGCCGAACGTCGGGCCGACGCTCTGGTTCTCGAAGCTGCCGGCCTTGATCCCGAACCCAGACTGCAGTGCCGAGCGGGCCTTGTCGACCTGGCCCGGCTGCAGGGTGCGGCTCTGGATCTGGAAGGTGTTGGCGCCGAAGGTCGGGTCGGTCACCTGCTGGACCTCCGCGTCGCCGATCCCGGCCTTGTCGAGCGAGTCGCGAACCCCGTTGTCGTCGGTCGGCCGCTCAAGCGAGACGGCGATCCGGGTCCCCGACTCGAAGTCGATCCCGAGGTTCAGCTGCTTGGTGGCCATCGAGATCGCCCCAACCGCCAGGATCAGCCCGGAGACGGTGAAGAACCAGCGGCTGGCGCCCATGAAGTCGAAGTGCCAGCGGGCGCGCTGAGTCCCAGCCCCGAGCGCCGCGGGCGAGTGCAGGAAGCGGGAGTGGCTGATCGAGCTGAGCAGCGCCTGGGTGAACACGACGGCGGTCAGCAGCGAGACGATCGTCCCGACCCCGAGGGTGAACGCAAAGCCCTTGACGCCGGCGGTGGCGAGTACGAAGAGGATGAACGCGGTCAGAAGCGTGACCACGTTGGCGTCGATGATCGTCGCGATCCCGCGCCGGTAGCCGGCCGCGATCGCCGAGGACATCGATCTCCCGGTGCGCACCTCTTCCTTGATGCGCTCGAAGATCACGATGTTGGAGTCGGCCGCGACCCCGATTGTGAGGATCAACCCCGCTATGCCCGGCAACGTCAGGGTGATCGGAATCAGCTTGATCAGCGCGAAGAAGATCACCCCGTATGCGCCCAGCGCGAGGCTCGCCACGATGCCGAGAAAGCGGTAGAAGACGATCAGGAAGAGCACAACCAGGATCAGGCCCGCGATTCCGGCCCGCAGGCCCTCATGCAGCGCCTGCTCGCCGAGGGTCGCCGAGACCTCGCTCTGGCTGATCAGCTTCAGGTCGATCGGGAGGGCGCCGATCCGCAGCAGCTTGGAGATGTTCTGCGCCTCGGTGATGCTGAGGCCGGAGATCTGGGCGCCCTGGCGCCCGTCGATGCCGTCCGGGTTCTCCTGGAAGTTGATGATCGGCCGCGAGACGACCGCGTTGTCGAGCACGACCGCGAAGTGACCCGAGGCCTGGTCGGGCGAGACGCCGGAGCTCGGCAGGTAGCTCGCCGCCCCTCGCTGGGCGATCTTGCGGGTGACGTCCTGGAACTCGCTGCGACCGGTGTCGGTGAAGTCGAAGGTGACGATCGGCGCCTGCGTCTGGGGATCGAAGTTCTGCTCCGGGTTGCGGATCTCGGTCCCGGCCAGCGCCGGACGGTCCTTGATCGTGAACCAGCCCGGCTTCGCATCCCCCTCGGGCACCGTGTCGCCGCTGTTGGGGTCAATCGGTTGCTCGGAGACCACCAGGGTCCCCTTCGGGACCTCGACCACGAGCCCGTTGCGGGGGCGCTTCTGCCCGGTCGGGCTGACGAAGAGGTCATGGCGCTCGGTCTCCGGCCCGGCGATCAGGCGGTGCGACTTGTCGCGCGAAAAGAGGTAGAAGCGATTCGGCGCCGTGCAGTCCTTGCAGTCAGGCTGTGGCGGCTGCTTGGAGGCGAGCTGGGCCGCGTCGTAGGCGGTCGGCTCCGCTCCGGCGGCGATAAGGCCCTGGTTGAGCGGGTCGTTGGGCTTGCGCCCGGCCTTCTTCCAGGCCGCCTGCAGCGCGGTCAACGGCCCGGAGGGTGGGTTGACTCCCGGGGTGCCGGCGATCTGGCGAGCCGGGCCGATCAGGTTCGGCTCCCAGTCGTAGAAGTACATCTGCGCGGTGGTGCCGACTTGGTCAGCGGCGCGGCTGGCGTTCTTTACGTCCGGCAGCCCGACACTGATCTGGTCCGCGCCGAGACGCGAGATCTCCGGCTCGGCGACGCCGAAGGCGTCGATCCGCTGACGAATGATGTCGATCGACTGATTGATCGCCTCCCCGGTCACCTCGGGCTGCTGCGGGGTCGGGCGGCCCTGATAGATCAGCTCCACGCCGCCCCTCAGGTCGAGGCCGAGCTGGGTCTTCTTGGAGGCGATCACCGCTCCCGAGGCGACGACCAGCCCGACCACGAAGAGCAGGATGAAAAGGTTTCGGCGTCGACCGGTCATCAGTGCTGCCTTCGGCGGTGGGTCACGACGTGCGTCCTAGGACTCTGGCGTGAGAACGATCAGCAGTCCGCCGTCCTCGTCGTAGCCGGGAAAGACGTCGGCCACCGCCTCAGCGGGAAGGTCGCCCTCGGCGTTCACCGAGACCCGCTTGCCAAGCGAGCGGACCCCCCACTCCAGCGAGGTCTCGATCGGATCGGTGAAGCCGTCGCCGTTGGTGTCGGCCTCCTCGCCCCCGTCGCCCTGCTCGAGCCAGCGCAACCCCAGGACCTCCTTGACCGGGCGCCCCATCACCTGATCCTCGGCGAGGCCGGTGAGCTCAAACGTGCCGCGGCCGGCGCCGATCACGCGGCTCTCCTTGTCGCAGACGAAGAAGGCGGCGTTTGGCGCCGGGTAGTAGTCGTCGAGCAGCTCGAAGAGAAATCCGAAGCCGCACTTCGAGCAACCCTTCGGACGGGTGCTGAAACCGGCGTTGCGGTCGCCGCTGACCTCTCGGTTGCCGCAGTTGGGGCAGATGAAGAACGGCATGCTGAGAACAGGCTACAAATTGGCGCCGGCTGAGTCGCCGGCACGATCAGAACAGGGTCGCCGCGGCGCCCTCGGGCACGGGAATGTCGAGGTGCTCGAAGGCACGCCTGGTCAGCACCCGGCCGCGCGGTGTGCGCTTCAGCAGGCCCTGCTGGAGCAGATAGGGCTCCAGCACGTCTTCGATCGTGTCCTGCTCCTCGCCGATCGCGACGGCCAGGGTCGAGAGCCCGACCGGGCCGCCGGAGAACTTGCTCGCGATCGTCTCCAGCAAGATTCGGTCGTGGCGGTCGAGGCCGGCCGGGTCGACTTCGAGCATCTCCAGCGCCGCGAGGGCCACGTCGGCGGTCACGATCCCCTCGTTCTTCACCTGCGCGAAGTCGCGCACCCGCTTCAGGAGCCGGTTCGCGACCCGGGGCGTGCCCCGTGAGCGCTCCGAGATCGCAATCGCCCCCTGGGGCTCCACCTCGACCCCGAGGATCCGAGCGGAGCGCTCGATGATCCGCGCCAGGTCGGCAGGGCCGTAGTGCTCGAGCCGATGCGAGACGCCGAAGCGATCACGAAGCGGCGTAGTCAGCAGGCCGCTGCGGGTCGTGGCGCCGACCAGGGTGAAGGGAGGCAGCGGCAGGGTGACGGTTCGAGCGCCCGCTCCCTGACCCAGGACCACCGGCAGCCGTGAGTCCTCCATGGCCGGGTAGAGAGTCTCCTCGACGGCGCGCCCGAGACGGTGGATCTCGTCGATGAAGAAGACGCTGCCCGGCTCCAGGGCGGTCAGAAACGCAGCGACGTCCGCCTTGCGCTCCAGCGCGGGGCCAGCGGTCTGCACGAGCGGGACGCCGAGCTCGGCGGCGACGATGAAGGCAAGCGAGGTCTTTCCGAGCCCCGGCGGGCCGGCGAGGAGCACGTGGTCGAGCGGCTCGCCGCGCCGCTTCGCCGCCTCGATGAAGATCGCCAGCTGATCGGTGACCTGCTCCTGATTTACGAAGTCGGCCAGGGTCGGCGGGCGAAGCGAGCGGTCGAGCTCCTCGTCCCCGGTGCCCGTCCGGGCATCGGGGAGACGAGAATCGATGCGCGCCGCCTGCTCCGCTTCGCGTCCGCGGGCGGCGCGGTCCTCGACAGGATGCCGGCCTGGGCCGCTGATCGCGATCCGCTTTCCGTCGATCTCGGGCAACTCGGTCATGCCGCCGACCTCGCCTCTCCGGCACGGCGCAGCGCCTGCGCGATCAGCTCCTCGGGCTCATCGCTCTCGACTCCCTGGAGCAGCTCTTCCGCCTCCGCGGGCGAGTAGCCGAGGTTGACGAGGCCGTCGCGGGCAAGCGTCCACGGATCCCCTCCCTGCTTGGTCCCGCTCGCGATCGACTCCTCAAGGCTCCCGGCCACCTTCTCGCGCAGCTCGACGATGATCCGCTCCGCGGTTCGCTTGCCGATCCCCGGCACGGCCTGAAAGCGCTTCGCGTCTCCGGCGGCGATCGCGCGCAGCATGTCGCGCGGGGCACCGCCGCTCAGCACAGCGATCGCCACCTTCGGCCCGACCCCGCTGACCGAGATCAGCTCCCGGAACAGGTCGCGCTCCTCCTCGGAGGCAAAGCCGTAGAGCGCAAGCGAGTCGTCGCGCGCGATCAACTCCGCATGCAGGAACCCCTCCCGTCCCGTTGCCGGCACGGCCTTCAGCGTCTCCGCGGAGACCGCCAACCGATAGCCGACGCCGCCGGCGTCGATGACGACGTGGTCTGGGCGACGCACCAGGACCTGCCCGCGCACCGCGGCGATCATCCGGGCATCTTCTCCACGCCGGAGCCGATCCCCGGCACGTCCTGTGCTTCGCCTCCGGGCGTGGTGGGGTCGTCGCTGGTTCGTCGAAGCTTGATCTCATCCTGAAGATCGCCCCCGCCGGCATGGCAGATCGCGACGGCGAGGGCGTCCGCGGCGTGATCCGGGGCCGGGGGCTCGGGAAGCCCGAGCAGGGTCCCGACCATGCGCTGGACCTGCTTCTTGCCAGCCGCGCCACTTCCGCAGACCGCCATCTTGATCGCCTGTGGTGTGTAGGTGAAGCAGCTCACGCCGCGCTGGCCGGCGGCCAGCAAGGCGACGCCGCAAGCCTGGCCCACGGTCATCGCGGAGGCGACGTTGCGGCTGAAGAACAGCTGCTCGAGCGCCACCGCCGTCGGCTGATGCCAGTCGATCAGCTCCGAGAGCGCCTTGTGGATGCGCGAGAGCCGCAGCTCGGGCGGCTCGCCCGAGCGTGTCTCGATTACTCCACCGTCCAGCGCGACCATGTGGGCACCCTCGATCCGCACGACTCCAAAACCGAGGTTGGCCGCACCGGGATCGACTCCCATGACGACCTTCATTGAAACCCATTCTGCGGCCAGCCCCGGATGCCTTGCCCCGGTCGCACGATTGCCAATCTCTTAGGCGGCTGTGGAAGGCTTTGCCGGGATGCGCTCAGAGCCGACCCAGAACGCGCCCCCCCTTGCCGGTCGCTATCGAGTCATCAGCCAACTCGGCTCCGGCGGGATGGCCAGCGTGCTGCTGGCCGAGGACGAGCGCCTCGGTCGGCTTGTCGCGGTGAAGCGGCTGCGCACCTCCAGCCCCGAGGACGCCCTGGCCCGCTTCCGGCGCGAGGCCCGCCTCGGCGCCTCGCTCAATCACCCCAATGTGGTCTCGATCTTCGACTCGACGACCGACGACGACTCATTGCTGATCGTGATGGAGTACGTAGAAGGAGATTCGCTGAAGCAGCAGCTGCTGCGCGGCCCGCTCGACGCCGACCGCGCCAGCGAGGTCCTCGTCCAGATCGGCGCCGCGCTGGACCATGCCCACGCAGCCGGGGTGATCCATCGCGACGTCAAGCCTTCGAACGTGCTGACCGCGCGCGACGGAGTCGCGAAGCTCGCCGACCTCGGGATCGCGACGGCCGTCGACGCGACTCGCATCACGAGCGTCAACGACATCATCGGGACGCTCTCCTACATCGCCCCGGAGCGGCTTGAAAGCGCCCCCGACGCCCCCTCCGCCGACATCTACTCGCTGGCGGCCGTCGCTTTCGAAGCGCTCAGCGGCCGCAAGGCGCAGCGGGGCCAGACCCCGACAGAGATCGTCACCGCGGGGGAGCCGCCCGACCTGCGCGAGGTCTGGCCGCAGGCTCCGGCGGGCGTCGCCTTGGTCCTCGCCGAGGGCCTGTCCCGCGACCCCAGCCGCCGTCCGCGGAGCGCCGGCGAGCTGACCGTTCGCCTCTCGGCCGCATTGCGAGGGGAGTCGATCTCGGCGGCGCCAGACCCTGATCGAGACCGCCCAGCTTGCGGCCGAGCCCCTATCGCCGGCGGCGATCGACCCGTCCCCAACCGCCGCGCCCAGGCCCGTCGGGGGCTGGACGCGCGGTCGCACCGCGGCGCTCGCGGCGCTCGCGGCGCTCGCGGCGGCGCTCGGCGTCGTGATCGCGGTCCTCGCGCTCGGCTCCGGGAACGGCGGCCGCGACCGAGCCGGTCCGCGTGAAGACAAAGACCAACACGGTGACCACGAAGGCGAAGCCGGCCACCACCGAGCCGGCCCCCTTGACCGGCGCGGCGCTCGGCGCGGAGCTCAACGGCCAGGGCTTCTCGCTGCTTCAGCAGGGCAGCTACGCCGACGCGATCGGGGTCCTGCGGCGGGCGGTGGACGCCTTCCCGGACGGCTCGACCGACATCGACTACGCCTACGCCCTCTACAACCTCGCCCACGCGCTGCGGCTCGCCGGCCACCCCGAGGACGCGATCCCGCTGCTACGGCAGCGGCTGCAGCTGACCAACAACCAACGCGGCGTCGTCTCGAAGGAGTTGGCGCTCGCCCAGCAGGAGGCCGGTGTGAGCTCGAGCGGCGGGACCGGAGCCCCCGCCCCCGGCGCCGACGGGGACGATGACGAGCAGAGCAACAGCTCTGCGCAGGGGCCGCCCGCACAGCAGCCGGGCAGCGGTGGCGTCGGGCCCGGCTGAGCGAGGACGAAGCCTGCAGCGACCTCAGGCGACGGTCTCGAGGATCTCCTCAGGGATGTCGAAGTTCGCGTGCACCTCGTTGACGTCGTCATGCTCGGTGAGCGCGTCGAGCAGCCGCAGCAGCGGCTTGGCGGAGGACTCGTCGACCTCGACCACGTTTCCCGGCTCCATCGCAAGGTCGGAGGACTGGACCTCGACCCCGGCTCCCTCCAACGCCTCGCGGGCCGCGGCGAGGTCGGAGGGATCGGTGATCACCTTGAGCAGATCTCCGTCTCGCTGCACGTCCTCTGCTCCCGCGTCGATCGCCGCGATCAGGTCATCCTCCCCGTAGCGACTCGGCGTCGACGACGACCACCCCCCGCTTCTCGAAGATCCAGGCCACCGAGCCGGGCTCGCCGAGGCTGCCGCCGTGCTTCGTGAACGCGTGGCGGACCTCGGCGCTCGTCCGGTTTCGGTTGTCGGTCAGCGCCTCGACCAGAATCGCCGCTCCACCCGGCCCGTAGCCCTCGAAGACAACCCGCTCGATCGCCGCCGCGTCGGCTCCGGCCCCGCTGCCGCGATCGATCGCGCGCTGGATGTTGTCCTTCGGCATCGAGGCGTCGCGGGCTTTCTGGACCGCTGTCGCGAGGGCCGGATTTGCATCCGCGTCTCCCCCGCCCTCACGGGCCGCGACCGTGATCGCACGCGCCAACTTCGTGAACTGCTGGCCTCGTTTCGCATCGGCGGCCGCTTTGCGGTGCTTTATCGACGACCATTTAGAGTGACCAGACACAGGTCGATTGTATGGAGGGAATGCCCACGCCCAATGCCGCCCAGCGTGCAGGTCGCAACGTCGCGGCCACGCTCCTCGTTTGCCTGATGGTTCTGGCGGCGCTCTCGATGTGGACTGCGATCCCGCTCGGCTGGGTTTGGGTCGCCTCGCAGATCTCCAAGGGCCAAGCGCCGTCGGGCGGCCCCTACATGGTCGTCCTCTTCGGGTTCGTGACCTCGATCCTGATCATCTCCTGGGTGCTGGGCAGGCTCAATCGCGTCTACATCCACCTCACCGGCGAGAGAGACGTGGGCCCGATCCGGCCGCGCTGGCTGAAGAGCCTGCGCGACAGCGAGGCGCCGCGCGCGAACCCGACCGTGCTGGAGGCTGTGATCGTCACCTCGGTGATCCTCGCGATCATCTCGATGACGCTGTGGTTCTTCATCGCCGCCGGCTCGCCGTTGCCGAGCCAGTAGCGCCAACGGAACACCCCACAATGCGCTGATGCTTTCGCGCCCCTATCGGGGTCAAAAAGCATCAGTCCGAGGAGGACCCCCAGTGCGCTGATGCTTTCGCGCCCCTATCGGGGTCAAAAAGCATCAGTCCGGGGCAGGGGGCGGAGCCTCGGCGCGCCGATCAGACGACGAACTTGCCGTCGACCTGGAGGTCCTCGCCGTCGACGGCGATCCTGCCGCCCTGGCGCAGGTCGCAGACCAGGTCCTCGTGGACAGCCGACTCGTTGACGCCGCCGGTCTCCGGATAGGAGCGCCCGAGGGCCATGTGGACGGTGCCGCCGATCTTCTCGTCGAGCAGGACCTCGCGGGTGCCGCGGTCGATCTCGTAGTTGGTGCCGATCCCCAGCTCGCCGAGCCGGCGTGAGCCGTCGTCGGTGTCGAGCAGATTGATCAGGTAATCCTCGCCGCGCTCAGCACTGGCGTCGACCACCTTTCCCGCTTCGAAGCGCAGGCGCACCCCCGCGACCTCCCGGCCGCGCAGCACGGCGGGCAGGTGGAAGGTCACCTCGCCCTCGATCGAGTCCTCGACCGGCCCGGTGAAGAACTCACCGTCGGGCATGTTGTGGCGTCCCACCGAGCCGATGAACTTGCGCCCGGCGATCCCCAGCCTTATGTCGGTGCCGGGAGCCGTGACGCGTACCTCCTCGTGCCCATCGATCCACTCCGCCAGGCGCCGGGTCTCCTCGGAGGCCTGCTTCCAGTTGCTGAGCGGATCGCCTGCGTCGGCGAGGCAGGCGGAGAAGTAGAAGTCCTCGTACTCGCTGCGGCTCATCTCCGCCTCCGCCGCATAGGCAGCAGTCGGAAACAACGTGTAGCACCAGCGATAGGAGCCGGCGGCGCTCCGCTCCATCACTCTTCGCCATCAGGTCCCCGGTCGCCTGCGAGCGGCGCTGCTGACGCTCAGGGGGCACGCCCGAGAGCTCGCGCGGGTTGGTGCTGGCGCCGACCGAGATCCGCACGTCGGCCTGCTCCGCGGTCCAGCGCGAAACCGGCGAGATCCAATCGAGCTGGCGATCATTGGCGTTCTCGTAGTAGATGGCGTCCTGCCCCTCGACCGACATCTGCAGGATCGGATGGCCACCTGCTTTCAGGACCTCCTCGTAGATCGCGGTCAGCAGTGGCTCGGCCGGGCTCTCCCCGTCGATCGTCACCGCGTCGCCCTCCTTGACCGCGGTCGAGTATCCGACCAGGATCCGGGCCAGGTTGGTGACACGGGGGTCCCTCAAGGAACCCGCTCGCGTTCGCGAGCCGCCTCGGTGACGATGGCAAGGAAGAGGGCGTGGATCCGCCCATCGTCGGTGAGCTCGGGATGAAAGGCGCAGGCGAGAACGGTGCCCTGTCGCACGACGACTGGATGGTCCTGCCAGCGAGCCAGCACGCTGACGTCGGGACCGTGACGCTCGATCCACGGGGCGCGGATGAAGACCGCCCGAAGCGGCTCTGAGCCGATCCCCTCGACCTCGAGATCGGCCTCGAAGCTCTGCAGCTGGCGCCCGAAGGCGTTGCGGCGTGCTGTCGCGTCGATCAGCCCGAGATGCCGGTCGTCGCAGACGATCATCCCCGCGCAGGTGCCGAGGATCGGCCGGCCGGCGTCGTGGTGCTCGCGAACCGCCGTATCGAGCCCCGCAGCCCGCATTCCCATCGCGATGGTCGTGCTCTCGCCGCCGGGGATGACGAGACCGTCGAGGCCGCGCAGCTGCTCGGGCGTGCGAACCTCGGTGGCGAGGGCGCCGAGCCCGCGTAGGACGCGCAGATGGGCCCCAAAGTCACCCTGGACGGCCAGCACGCCGACCCGCAACTGCGGCGCTGCGTCACTCACCAGCCGCGGCCCTGCAGCTTGCCCTCCTCGCCGAGCGCCGCGATCTCCAGTCCCGGCATCGGCTCGCCCAGCTCCGACATCGCCTCGGCGACGCGGGCGGGGTCGGCGAAGTTGGTCGTCGCCTCGACGATCGCGCGGGCGCGGCGCTCGGGGTCCTCGCTCTTGAAGATCCCCGAGCCGACGAAGTTGCCCTCGGCGCCGAGCTGCATCATCAGGGCGGCGTCCGCGGGGGTCGCGATCCCGCCGGCGCAGAAGAGCGGCACCGGAAGCCAGCCGCGCTCGGCCACCTCACGGGCCACCTCGAGTGGCGCGCCATGCTCCTTCGCCGCGGACGCCACCTCCTCGGTCCCGAGCGAGGACAGCCGCTTGATCTCGGAGGTGATCTCGCGCATGTGACGGACCGCCTCGACGATGTTGCCGGTCCCGGCCTCGCCCTTGGAGCGGATCATCGCGGCGCCCTCCCCGATCCGGCGCAGCGCTTCGCCGAGATTCGTCGCTCCGCACACGAACGGGACCTCGAAGGCGAGCTTGTCGATGTGGTTCTGCTCGTCGGCCGGGGTCAGGACCTCGGACTCGTCGATGTAGTCGACCTCGAGCGACTGCAGCACCTGCGCCTCGGCGAAGTGGCCGATCCGCGCCTTCGCCATCACCGGAATCGTCACCGCCGCCTGGATCTCGATGATCTTGCGGGTCGAGGCCATCCGCGCGACGCCGCCCTGGGCGCGGATGTCGGCGGGAACTCGCTCCAGCGCCATCACTGCGCAGGCGCCCGCGTCCTCCGCGACCTTCGCCTGGTCGGCGCTGGTCACGTCCATGATCACGCCGCCCTTGAGCATCTCCGCAAGGCCGGACTTGACCCGGAATGTGGCGCGCTCCGCCATGCCCCAAATATAGAGGCCGGCAAATGTGAAGGGCCCGCAGCAAGTGCGGGCCCTTCACTGGCTCGGGTGCGTGATCGGAGAAGTCGATTTACTCCGGGCGGCGACACAAAGTGTCGACGCACTGGCTGGTCAGGCTCCGGAGGGGCCGCAAGTTGTTCATTTCAGCTTGAAGGCGCGAATCCGATCCCGGTGAGCCGCTTCGTCGCGAGCGTACACCCCGTGCGCAAGGGCTTGCACCAGCGCCATCAGCGCGGTGTTCGAGCGCGCGAACGAGGGGCTGTTCGAGGAGTAGTAGAGGGTCAGCTCGGCGTGCTCGCCGACCTCGGAGAGGGTCGCGTCGGAGATCGAGAGGGTGCGCGCGCGGCGGTGCAGGGCCAGCTTCATCGCCCGCAGCAGCAGCGGGTGAGCGCGGCCGGCCGAGAGCGCGATCACGAGGGTGTCCTCGTCGATCCGCCCGAGTCGCTGCAGCGACTCGCCGCCGGTGCTGGCGACGATCTCGGCCCTGATGTCGAGCAGGCTGAGCATGTGGCGCAGGTAGCTTGCGAAGAAGGCCATCTGGTCGACGCCCACGATCACGACTCGCTGGGCGGTGGCAAGCGCCGCGACCGACGCCTCGATCTGCTCGCGGGTGAGGCTGCGGGCGGTCTCCTCCAGGTTCGCGTGGTCGGCGCCCAGCGACGCCTCGAACTCGGAATGGTCGAAGTCGAACAGCGAGCCGGTCTGGGTGCCACTCGCCTCTCCCTCTCCGGTGGCCGCGGTGCGGTACTCCTCGATCGCTGCCTGCTGAAGCTCGGGGTACCCGTCGAATCCGAGCGCCTGTGAGAAGCGAACGACTGTCGACGAAGACGTGCTGGCGCGGCGGGCGAGCTCCTCGGCGGTCAGGAATGCCGCCTCGTCGAGATGGTCGACGATGTAGCGCGCGACATCTTTCTGGGAGCGGGAGAACTCGTCGAAGCGCTCGGAGATGAAGTTGGACAGGCTCTTGCGCTTCGGACGAGACCGTGTCGAGGTCCGGGTCACGGCGCTGAGATTCGCCCCCGCCCCGGGTTTCCCTTCCGCCGGCCTTGCTGATAGCGGAGGCGGGCCAGCTCCCGGGCGGCGATCTGGTTGGATGGGAGCCGTGACGGCCGAGCAGGCGCTGCGCCTCACCAACCGCAACCTGATCGCCTTCGATTTGATCCTCGGTTCGGCTGCTCTGCTCGCTCCCGCCCAGACGCTGCGAGTTCTCGGGCACGACTCGCCTTCCGAGGACGCCGAGCATCTGTTCCGCCGCTGCGCGCCGATCTGGCTCACCTTCGCGGCTGCCCACACCGTGGCCGATCGGCGGGGATTCGAGCAGGATTGGTGGGCCGTCGCCTGGCTGCGTGGAACCGAGATCGCAACCGACGCGCTCTGGGCCCAGTCACCGGCGGTCAGCCGTCCAGGGGCGAAGCTCGGCCTGCGCCTCGCCGGGGCCTTCAACCTGATCGTCGCGCTCGGCTTCGGCTGGCTTTCGAAGAGGTGATGGGCCGCGAAACGAAGAGGGGCGGCAGACGCATGTCAGGCGGCGAAGCCACCGCAATAAATAGATTCTCGAGCCGCTCCTACTTCGGCACCGACGGGCGGCTACAGGCGCTCAGACCGAGGTTCAGGGCCTGCTGGCGGCGGGCCGGCTGCCCGGCGGCGAGTCGGTGCTTGCCGCGCGCGTAGCTGTCGGCGTCGTTGTCGGCGGCGGCGTCGCGGCTGTCCTCGGCGAAGCCGATCGCCTTCTCGCGAGCGTCCAGATAGCGCTTGTAGGGGTCGCCGAGATCACCCGGCACGTCGATCTTGCGCAGGTTGTCGAGCGCCTGCTGTGAGACGTCGACGACCGCGGAGGCCTGCTTCTCGGCCTGATCGGCGGTACTGGGCACGCGGCGTTGGATCCTGTCCAGCTGCCGCTCGAGGTCCCTGCAGACCTTGTTGGCGTCGGCCCGGAACTGCTCCGGAGTCGCCGAGTCGCCGCCCCCGCAGGCGATGATCAGCTGGGCGGCGAGCAGGCTCGCAAGGACGAGCGCAGGTGCTCTACGGACGGCTCGCATCGGCGGGTGATCGTTTCAGGTCGCTCGGTCAGCGAGCGCCGGCGAGCTCGTCCCGTCACCGTGACACGAGGCCTTGCGAGCCTAGACGTGCCGCTTGCGCTCGGCCGGGTCCGGCCGGTCGTCCCAGGTGACCGCCGCCCAGACAGCCATCACAAGTGCAAGTGCGATCAGTGCGACGAGCATGGGGCAGGTATCGACCGAACGCAGCGATTCGCGAATACCGGGTTATCGGTAACGGATTACGTAAACCGCTCCCGCGGGCTTGGCGCCTTCTTCGCCCATCGGGCGAACTTCGCGTCAGGCCTTATCGAGACCGGTCACCCGCCGGCTTGGACCCGTCGGGTGCGCGATCGGAGCCGCGCGCCGGCGGTCGGTCTACGCGGCTGGGACGTGCAGGCGCGCGCGATCGTATCCGCCCGATGCCTGGCGCGAGCGCCGGGAGCGCGTCGCACGGATCTCCACCGGCTTGCCTGCCTCGATCCCGAGCTCGCGGCGGCAGTCGGCGATGCGGCTGCGCAGCGCGGCCAGCTCGCGACGTGCTTCCTCTGTGGCAGTGAGTGCCATCGCTGCTCCTCCCTTCGGCAGCGTGCCGAGCCGGCTTGAGACGGACAAACGTCGAGATCGCTGCTGAGCCGGGACTCAGGAGGCCTGCTCTGGGCCCAGGAACGGCTCCAGCTGTGAGTCGCGGTCGAGCTCTCCGAGGTCGTAGTCCTCGTACACGTTGGCCATCGGATCGAGCATCCGCACGACCGTCAGGGCGCTCATCAGCTGCGCCGAGCGAGGCGCGCGCACCGCGATCCGCCGCCGGTCGTTGCCGATTCGCACCGAGATCATGCAGTTGCCGGTCAGCTCCATCGCCCGCAGGGCCCATTGATGCGACGTGACGTCGAAGAGCAGCCGCAGCGAGAAGCGATGCGGGCGATCGAACTCGAGGTCGAGCCTGGCGAGGATCCCTCCACAACCTGGGACCGTGACCACCGCCCACTCCGCCTGGTAGGAGACGAGCTCCTCGAGATCGCCGAAGCGCACCAGCTCGAAGCCCGGCTCATCCGGGTCGTCGAGCTCGAGGATCGCCTGCGCCCCGATCACCCGATCGAGATCGTCGAAGTCCTCGCCCGAGAAGTCGACGATCACGGTTCCGGCGCGAAACTCCTGTGAGGCGGCCTCGGCCTCGGACGGCCCGAGCATCCGCAGCGGCGCCCCCGAGCCGCCGATCACGGCGCCGCCCGGGGACACGCGGCCAACCGAGGTCAGCGGCTCCAGCGCCGACTCGATCTCCGCGACTTCGACCGTCTCGGAGCCGTCCTCGAGGATTCCCTCCAGGACGCCGCGGGACGCTGCCGCTCCATCGAGGAGCAGGAGCAGCTCCGCGTAGCGTTCGGGGTCTCTGTGCTCGCCCACTTCCAGTGCGCCTTCCGGGGCCATGGTGGCACAGGATTTCGCGCCCGCCGGCGAATCTGGACGTTTCTACGGTTGCCGTGGCTGGGAGCCGCGGCCTCGCTCAAGCAAAGCGGGCGGCAGCGCGTGCGCGACGCTTCTGCGCCTCGATCTCGCGGTCCTTCGGCGGCGCCGAGGTGATCAGGCCGTCGAGCAGGGCCCTGGTCGAGTCGGCGATCGCCACCACCGCTGCCTCGAAGGCCTCGGCGTTGGCCTGCGAGGGCTTGGTCGAGCCGCTGACCTTGCGCACGTACTGAAGCGCCGCGTCGTGGATCTCCTCCTCGGTGGCGGGCGGGTCGAAGTTGTGAAGCGTGCGGATGTTTCTGCACATCTGTAGTCGCCTCCTAGATTCCGGCCGCTTCGGCGAGCAGCTCGACCTGCTTTGGATCGCTGGCGCACGGAAACAAGATCAGCTCGCCACACCCCGCGTCCTCGAACGCCGACATGTAGCCCTTCACCGTGTCGGCGTCTTTGGCGGCGCTGGCGGCGATCATGCCGGCGGTCTCCTCCCCCAGCCAGCCGTAGTAATCGCCCAGGTAGCTCTCGGCGTTCTGCTCGGCGTCGTCGCCGAGCGAGAAGTAGGCGAGCGACTTGGCCTGCGGCTCACCCTCGCGCCCCGCTTTCGACCAGGCGGCCTTCAGCTTCTCCAGCCCCTCGGCGAACTGCTCCGGGGCGCCGCCGCCCATGATCCAGCCGTCCCCGTGGCGGGCGGCTCGCTCGAAAGCGGCGTCGACGCTTCCGCCGACGATCAGAGTCGGGCCACCGTTCAGGGGCCGCGGACCAACCTTCGCCCCCAGGTCGCCGGCTCCGTCCCAGATCTCCCGCACATCGCCGAGGTGCTCATCAAACCAAGCGCCGCGCTTGCCGATCGGAAAACCGCTGACCTCGTAGTCATCCTCGCGGCCGCCGACCGCGACTCCGAGCACGAATCGACCGCCGCCGGCCAGAGCATCGACCGAGAGCGCCTGCTTGGCGATCATCGCCGGGTTGGCACGAATCGGAGCCAGCAGGACGGTGGTCGCGAGGCGGATCCTCTCGGTGACCGAGGCGGCCGCCGCCAGCGCGGTCATCGGCTCGAAGTTCCCGTAGACGACCCGATCGATCGTCCCGAGGGTCGAGAACCCGGCCCCCTCGGCCGCTCGCGCCCAATCGGTGAGCTGCTTGCCGGTCGTCCCCGGCACTGCGTTCGGAAGTCCGATCCCTACCTCCATGCTGCTCCTTTCGGCTCGCCTATATTCGCTGCGGTGGGTCAGTCGAATCTAAGCAAGCTCCCCGCTTGGGCTGCGGAACTGCTCGACTCCGAGCCGGTTGCCCGCCTCGGGCTGCTCGACGCCGAGGGCCGCCCGCGCGTCATGCCGGTCACCTTCGCCGTCGCCGGGGGACGGATCTGGAGCGCCGTCGATCAGAAGCCGAAATCGGTGGAGCCGGCTGAGCTGGCTCGGCTGCGCTTCCTGCGTCGCGACCCGCGGGCCGCGGTGACCGTCGATCGCTACGCCGACGACTGGACCGAGCTGAGCTGGGTGCAGGTGCTGGGGGAGGTCGAGATCATCGAGGCCACCCGCGGGGCGGAGGGACTGGCGGCGCTTTCGGCCAAGTACGAGCCGTACCGCCAGTCCCCCCCACCGGGACCGTTTCTGGCGCTGGCGCCCGAGCGCTGCCTGCACTGGCGCGCAGCCGACAACTGATCGCCGGCCGATCGCCAAGATCAGTCGGCCTGGATCACCGCGAGCACGTTTCCGGCCGGGTCGGCAAACCAGGCGATCCTCGGACCCTCTTCGCGGGAGATCCCCTTCTCGTCCTGGTCGAAAGCGTCGTAGCGCTGCATCTCCACCCCGCGCTCGCGCAACTGGTCGACCGCCGCATCGAGGTCCTCGACGCGGAAATTCAGGACCGTGTAGTTGGCGGGCACGTGATCGGGCTTCGGGTAGATCATTGTCGGCCGCCCGCCGGCGAGGTTGATGGTCAGAAAGCCCATCTCCTCGGCTTTGACATCCAGCCCGAGGGTCTCACCGTAGAAGTCCTTCGCGGCATCGATGTCGGGGACCGCGAAGCTGCTGAATGCCTCCGTCTGCTTGAACATGGGTCTCCTTTCTGGTCTGCCCGCTGAGACTGCCGGGAACGCCGAGACTCATCGCTCGGCCTCGGATTCGGCGGTCAGTCGAGGTGCTCGGGCAGCCCGAAGTTCTCAAACGCGGCCTTGTACATCACCGCGTCGATCGGGTGCTCGGGCATGCGCAGGATCGTCTCCGGGTCCGCGTCGGGCGCCGTGTGGGCGATGAATGCGGTGACGTCGCTGATCCGGTCGCCCGTGAAGCTCAGCACGTTGAGCGCGAACGGCTCGTAGCGCTCCGTCTCGGGATCCCAGGTGTAGTAGGCGAGCGCGGGCTGCCCGTTGGCGCGCGTCCGAACGGCGCGCCAGCGCCAGTCTCCGGACATCGGCGCGCGGGCGAGGAAGATCGCGATCTGCTCGCGGCCGCCGAACCAGCTCGCCAGCGGTGGCATCGTGAAGGTCGCGTCCTCGGCGAGCAACTCGACCACCGTCTCGACGTCGTTCCGCTCCCAGGCGTCTACGTAGGCGTCGACGATCTCACGCAGCTGCTCGTCGTCGAGCGAGCGCAAGGTCTCCTGCTGGCTCCGCTCGGGCAGGCGCTCTTCGATCGACTGGCGGGCCCGCTGTATCGCGCTGTTCACCGAGGCGACCGTCGTCTCAAGCGTTTCGGCGACCTCCTTGGCCGAGAAGCCGAGCACCTCACGCAGAATCAGCACCGCGCGCTGGTTCGCGGGCAGGTGCTGAAGCGCCGCGATGAAGGCCAGCTCGACTGCCTCGCGCTGCTCGTAGCGGGCGTCGGGGGAGGCGTAGCCGTCCGCGACGGCGAGCGTCTCGTCCGGATACGGCTCGACCCAGACCGACTCGACGACCGGCGCCCCCGGCCCGTCGTGCGGGTCGGCGGCGGGGCCGTAGTCGATCGGCAGCACCCGCTTCGGCCGCCGCCCGATCGCGTCGAGGCAGGTGTTGGTCGAGATGCGGTAGAGCCAGGCCCGCAGCGCGCTCTCGTCCTCGAGGCTCTTGAGGCTCCGCCAGGCGCGCAGCATCGCCTCCTGGTAGGCGTCCTCGGCGTCGTGAATCGAGCCGAGCATTCGATAGCAGTGGGCCTGCAGCTCCCCGCGCCGCGGCTCTACGAGACGGCGAAATGCGTCCTCGTCGCCGCCCAGGGCCGCCTCCAGCAGCTCCTGACCCGACGCGGTGGCGCTTCTCGAAGCCAGGCTCATCCGTCCAGCAGGGTAGACCAGTGAAGGAGCCGAACTCATCGCCGTAGCGATTAGTTCGTGGCCCAGATCCAGTCTGATTGGGCAAGGACCAGATGCCGGCCCGAAATAGCCCCGTCGTACACCTGGAGCTGCACACCGCCAACCTGCCGCGCGCCTGCGAGTTCTACGGCCGCCTTTTCGGGTGGCGGGCCCAAACCGTGAGGCTGCGTGCCGGCTCCTACCAGACGCTCGAGCTGGGAAACGGGATCCCCGGCGGCGTGGTCCAGTGCGAGACGCCACGCTCACTATGGCTTCCCTATGTCGAGGTCGGCGACATAACCGCGGCCACCGTGTCGGCACGCGAGCTCGGCGCCCGCGTCCTGCTCGACTCGCGCGAGGGCCCGACCGGCTGGCGCAGCGTCATCTCGGAGCCGGCGGGCGCCGAGATCGCCCTCTGGCAGCAGAAGAGCTAGGGGCCGCTAAGCGAGTGCGATCAGGGGCCGATGCTCCAGCGCAGCTTCGCCTTCTGCTCCTCGAGCTCAGCGTCACTGAGCTCTCCCGCATCGCGAGAGGCGACCAACCGTTGCACCCGGTCCTTCATCGCATCGGCCTGCAGCGCCTCACCGGGCTGCGCTTCAATCGGCGCCCCAGCGTCGCGAGCGTTGTCTGCATCCACCATTTGTGCACCTCCGTCACGTCCATTCTTGAAAACCCTGCGAGTCGGAGATGGGCGTTTGCCCGAGGGGCAGGAGCGCTCGATCTGGCTGATCGCTGAACGAGGCGCAGCAAGCGCTTCGCGCCTCCCGGTCACTCTACTCCCTGGCGCCGTAGCGGGCCCCTCACTTGCGGTGCCCGGCGGCCGGCTTCCTTCTGCTCGCGGCGAAGTCCGATAGGGCCGAATTGCCTGCTTGCGCGGGGGTTCAGCCGTTGCCGCTGCTACCGTGTAGTAGTCGGGTTGGCCCAATCGCCACCCGAGAGGTTCCGTTTCCTCTGTGCGCTCCATGCGTCTTGGGGCCACTGGATCTCCCCACGACAGCTCAAGAAGGAGCACGCAAACGTATGTCTCAATCCTTTGCCGAACTCGGCATTTCAAAGCCGCTTGTTCGGGCCCTTACGGCGCGCGGCATAACCGCGCCGTTTCCGATTCAAAATCGTGTCATCCGCGACGTTCTCGCGGGCAACGACGTCCTCGTCCAATCTCCGACTGGCTCGGGCAAGACCCTCGCCTTCGGAGCTCCGCTCATCGACCGGCTCGAGTCCGAGCCCAAGGGACCCTCAGCGCTGGTCCTGGCGCCGACCCGCGAGCTGGCGAGCCAGATCGTCGACGAACTTCATTCGCTCGCTCAGGTGCGCCAGCTGCGCATCGCCGCCGTCTACGGTGGGGTCGGGTTCGGTCCCCAGATCCGCGCGGCGCGGCGCGCCGACGTGATCGTCGCCACCCCGGGCCGCCTCGAAGATCTGCTCGAGCGTGGCGTCGTGAAGCTCGACCGGGTTCGCATCCTCGTCCTCGACGAGGCGGACCGAATGCTCGACATGGGCTTCAAGCCCGCCGTGGATCGGATCGTCGCCAAGACACCGGCGAAGCGCCAGACGCTCTTCTTCTCCGCCACCCTAGAGGGGATGACCGGCAAGCTCGCGAGTGCCTACACGCACGACGGCCGCAGCCATACCGAGGCGGCGCCGTCCCGCAAGCAGGCCGACATCTCGCACCGGTTCCTGCCCGTTGACTCGCAGGCGGCCAAGATCGACCACCTGATCGACCAGCTGCGCAGCGGCAAGAGCAACCGCACCCTTGTCTTCGTTCGCACCAAGCGCGGGGCCGACCGGCTCGTCAAGCGCCTGCGCAGCCGCGACATCGACGCGGTAGCGATGCACGGCGACAAGTCACAGGGCCAGCGTGAGCGTGCCCTCGCCCGCTTCGAGCGCGGCGACGTCGACACCCTGGTCGCCACCGACGTCGCTGCACGCGGCATCGACGTCGCGGAGATCAACCAGGTGATCAACTTCGACGCGCCGGCGGACCGCGACGCCTACGTCCATCGCGTCGGACGCACCGGGCGAGCAGGCCGCCGTGGCATCGGGACCAGCTTCGTTCTCTCCGATCAAGCTGTTGAGATGCGGCGCATCGCCCGCGACCTCGGCCTCGGCCGCGAGTTTGACGGCGAGCGTGCCCCGAAACATTCTTCCTCGCACCGTCGACGTCCGAGGGCCGGTCAAATCGAACGAAAGGGCAGAAAGTGAGCGCAAAGACAATCAAGGCCGATACCTGGACGTGCGATCGATGCGGAGTCTCCGTGAGCCAGATGAATGGCGAGCGCACCACCCTGCCGGAGAACTGGCAGAGCTCTGGCGACGGGCAGATCTGCCTGATCTGCAGGCGGGCGCTTGCGGCGGAGGCCGCGCTCGAGGCCGCCCCGGAGGACACCAGCCAGGAGAAGCGCGCGCAGCTTCGTCGCGCGGCCCTTCTGGAGTTCGAGGTCAGCCGGACGCCCGATCGCTCCAACGGGGAGATCGCGCGCACCTGCCGCTCGTCGGTCCCCGCGGTGGCAAAGGCGCGGGAGCGGTTGCGCCTGCCTGATCCGTCATAGAAGTTGATCGTCTGCACATCGACGCGAGCGGATAAGTCGGAGCTGGAGCGGTGCCGCGATCGATCCCGTGCATCCGAATACTGCCGGACTCAATGCCTTGACTGACGCGTTCATGAACGCCACCGATTCCTGCCTCGGGGCCTGATCGCAGGCTCGCGGCTGAAACGGATGCGCGCCGAAGCGAGTGCCGACATCACAGCGCCCTGCCGGCAGGCGCGATTTCAACACCAAAGGCGCATGCTGCAGATGGGCCGCAAATTTCGGGACAAGGCTCTGGTGCTCCCGGCCGACCGAAATAGTCACACCTTCAACCGATTAGGCGCTCCCTGACCGTGGAGGCAATGTTCAGGCGGAGAGCCCTACGCGTGGCGTGCGCCGCAGCGAGCACAGCCAGACCGAGGGCCGGCAAGATGACCAGCAAGAAGCTCGGCGGCTCAGCGTGCAGTCCAATCTCAAACCAGGCCTCAGCGATCCGCTGGGACAGCGGCGAGGCGATCAGCACGCCAAGGGGAACCGACAGCGCCGCGGCCAAGAGCGTTTGGGTGAGAGCCTCACCGACGACGGCGGCAGCGATCTGACGCCGAGCGTAGCCCAGGGCCCGGAGCGTCGCGAACTCGCCGCGACGGTCGAGGTAGGACAAGGTCAGCGTCGAGACGAGGAAAAGCGCTCCCACCCCGAGGCTGATCGCCTGAAGGACGCCGATCAGGCCGGTCAGCTCCTTGATCAGATCGCGCTCCGCCGCAAGCGCCGAGGCCTTGGAGGTGACCCGGGTCACTGCTGGGTCGTCGCGCAGCCTTTGCGCTGCCGCCGCATTGCCGGCCACCAGCAGGTTGGTCGCCCGTCCGGGGATGCCGAGCAGCGTGGATGCCTGCCCACGGGGCAGGTAACTCTGTTCTGTGGCCAAGGTGCGGGCGATCCCACCGACCCTCACCTCAGTCCTGTGCGATGGCGTGGCCAAGGCCAGCTTCGCGCCGAGCCCCGCATCGAGCCGCCGAGCGGTCTGCTCGCTGAGCACGATGCGCGCAGGGGCCGGACCCGTGCCGGCGGTGAGGTTCAAGTGCAGGAGCGCCGGCCGTTCGGCCAAGCCGGTGAGCTGGACCCGGGCGCTCCGGCCTTCTGGGGAGCGGAGGTCGGCTGGCCCTTTGACCGTCGGCTCAGCACGCCTCTCCCCTGCCCGCCTTGCCAGAACAGATGCCCGCCGTGCGGGGAGCGGGCTGGCGAGGTCGGCCGAATGCGTCCAGCCCTGCGTCGCGAACTCTGCGTCGACCGACGCATTGGTCGAGGAGACAAGGATGTTGAGCGCTGCTCCGAGCCCGATGGCACCGCCGATGCTGACCACTGTGGCGACGGTCACCAGCGGGCGGCGCAGGAGACCGCGGATCCCGTACGTCAGGGCGGGTGGAGCGAAGGCCGTGGCACGCTGCAGCCGCTCCGGCAGCTCGAAGGAGCCGATGCTCTCCCCGCGCATCGCCTGGGTGGGGTCGAGGCGGGCGAGCCGGTAGGCCGGGAGGAGCGCGGCGAGCAACGTCGAGCCGATCGCGAGCCCTGCGGCAAGGACGAGCGGCCCGGCCGCCAGCGGATGCTGGGTGCCTGGGAAGCCGACCGCCGCCGAATACTGATCGGCGACCAGTCGGCCGACTCCGATCGTCGCCGCCACCGCCACCATCCCTCCGGCCACAGCCAGAATCGCCGCCGGCAACAGCACTGTGGCGACAACGGTGCGAGGCGAATAGCCGAGCGCCAGCAGGGCGCCCAACTCGCGCCTTTGCGAGCTGACCAGGCGACGCAGGCTGAGCCCGATCAGCAGCAAGCCAACGACTGCGAAGACGGCGCCCATCACCGGCGCGAAGATCGAGAAGCTGTGGATGTCGGCGTTCGTGAGACGCAGGCTGTACTGCTGTGCGCGAGGAATGATGCGCGCCACCGGCAAACCCGCAGCGATTGCCTGACCCCGGCCTGTCCCCCTGCCGGGTAGATCGACCACCAGGTCGTTGACACGCCCGCGAACCCCGGCGAGTGCCTGCAGGGCCCGCAGGGGCATGAAGGTCACCGCTAGCGAGCCGCGCTGCGGGACCAGGTAGTCCGGATTGGCCGTGGCCAATAGGTACTCGGGGCTGCGGGCCAGGCCGCGCACCGGCACCGCGACCCTCCGCCCGCCGAGTCGCAGCCGCAGCCGGTCGCCAGGATGGATGTCGAAGCGCCTGGCGAAGTCGGTCTCCAACACCGCACCACCAGTCGCTGGAGCGCCCAGGCCCCGCCCGTCGGTCACGGCGAGGCGATTGAGTGTCGCTTGCGGGCTCATCCCGACCAGCTCCGCCGCCGCCTCGGCTTGCCCACCCGGAAGCGCCGCGCCGGGAAGGATGAGGCGGGCCTCCGCGCGGCTCGCGCCAGCGTCCCGGGCCCGCGCGAGCAGCTGAGCTGGGGCAAGCGGTCGCCGCAACCGCAGGTCGAGGTCCGCCAGCGCGTTGCGTGAGTAGAAGGCGTCGCGCGTGCGCTCGACATCGTGTAGCGCCAGGGATATGCCCGCGGCGGTTCCGGGGCCGACGCCGATCACGACGACGATGAGCAGGGCACGCAGGCCCATCGCCCGCAGATCGCGGTATGCCTTACGCCAAAGCATCAGGCCGTTGCGGCCTCGGCAAGGCGACCATGCGACAAGCGGATCACACGGTCGTCCGTTCGCGCGATCGCCGGGTTGTGACTGACGATCACGAAGGTCACCCGCGTCTCTCGGTTGAGGTCGCCCATCAGCTCCAGCACGCCGGCTGATCGCTCCTCGTCGAGGTTGCCGGTTGGCTCGTCGGCGAGCAGCAGGCGTGGCTCCTTGGCGAGCGCGCGCGCGATTGCAACCCGTTGCTGCTCGCCACCGGAAAGCTGGGCCGGGAAACGTCCGCCCAGATCGCCCAGTCCGACCCGCGCCAGGAGGTCGCTGCTGCGCTTCCGCGCCTCCTCCTTCTCCACCCCGGCCACTCGCACGCCTGCCTCGACGTTCTCGAGCGCGGTCAGGGTGGGCAGCAGGTTGTAGAACTGGAAGATGAAGCCCACCGACCGCGCGCGATAGTCGGTCAGATCGGCTCGCGAGGCGCCGATGAGATCGATCCCGCAGGAGTGGATCCGCCCGCTGTCCGCCCGGTCCAGTCCTCCGAGCAGGTTCAGAAGCGTCGTCTTGCCGCACCCCGAGGGGCCGTGCACTACGACCAGCTGGCCGCTCGCGATCTCGAGCGAGATGTCCTCGAGCACAACCTGCTCGGCGAGGCCGCTGCCGTATGCCTTGCTCACTCCATTGAGCGCAACCAGCGGCTCGGTCATCGGCTGCGCTCCGCTGGGGTGCCGCGGGGGGCGGCTCCCTCCAGGAACACCCCGACGACGAGTTCGGGAATGTCGTCGAGGGCAGGCCAGGCTCCTCCGGACCCCCAATGCTGGATCAGCGCCAGGTCGCCGAGGCCGACGAAGGTCAGCGCCAGCTCATCGACGGAGTGGTCTGAGCGGACCTCGCCCCGCTCGACACCGTCGGCAAGGATCTCGCGAACCCGGGAGATGAAGGGTTCGGCTGCTTCGAGAACCTGCGGGTAGAAGCGCGGATTTGCGGTGATGATCTCGTGCACGAGAACCCGCGCGAAGGGCTCATGCGACCGGGCCCATTCGACGTCCGATGCGAGCACGGCACGAAGGCGAGTGCGAGTTGAGGCCTTCGACGTAGCGACGCTCGCCCCGGATGCGGCAAGCTCGCAAGCCTGCTCGACGACCGCGAGGAAGAGCCCCTCTTTGGAGGGAAAGTGGTTGTAGACGGTTCCCTTGGCGAACCCGGCGGCGACCGAGATCTCGTTGATGTTCGCGCCGTCCAATCCCTTGCGGGCGAATTCGTCGGCTGCGGCGGCCAAGAGGCGCTCGCGGTTTGCGGATTTGCTCTCCTCTGTCAGGCGGGGCATCTGCTGCGGGGCGAAGTAGCTGCTACCTGGATCCTAAAATGGGTGACTGCCCACCCACTTTACTATCTCCTCCTACCGAACGATCGCGATTCGACACCCTCGCAGCGCGCCTTCATCGCCACGCTCAGCGACTGCTGGGCCGTGAGCATCGCGGGCTGCACCGCGACTCGAATGGAAAGCATTGAGGCCTGGATCAGGCTCGGGGAGAGATGGCTGCGCGCTCTCGGGCGGCCTTCTCCATCGCGGCGAGCGACTGCTCCAGCCAGCGCCGGAAGTAGCGCTTTCCCGCCGTCAGGTCGAAGACACGCATCCTCATCGTCAGCGGATCCATTCCGAACCGCGCATCGACGAACGTGCCGTCCTGCGCCTCCGCCAGAGCCAGGTCGACGAAGGTTCCTGTATTGACGCAACGGATCTTCAGCTCCCGACACTCCTCGAGCCGATCCACGACCACATTCAACTCCTGGTGGCCAAACGGCGTTTCGGTCACCTGGCGGTAGTTGCAGCCTTCCTCGAGACCCTCGCATTGAACCTCGACGACCCTCGGCCACCAATCCGGGTGCCGGCGTACATCACGGATCAGCTCCCACACGACTTCCACCGGGGCGTCGATCCACGCCTGCTGTCGGCAGTCAGACACCGGAGCTCATTGTTGCACCGGGCTTTGCGATGGGCCGGGGAGGATTCGAACCTCCGACCGACGGATAGTGAGTTGCGCAGGAGAGCGTCCAGGGACTTCAATCCTGGCTGAGCGGATCGCCTGAGATCGATTGCGTTCAGGGAGTTCCGTGGAGTCGGGGACGAACTTCGGGACAAAGTTTGGCTTCCGGCCCCCACCGAATCCGGGTAGCCAGAGGCGACATGAAGTATCCGATTTCCTGGGCCAGGGATTACCATGGGAATGCGACTGAGTCAGAGGGTGAGAGGTGAATTCGATGAGTGAGCAGAGCCAGCTATCGGGCGGCGAGTTGCTCTCCGCGATCTCGGCCAGGATCGTCGCGATCCTGCGAAAGCACTACGGCAAGGGCCCGATGAAGGCAAAGACATACGTGCTTGACGACCTCGTGGTCACCGTGCTTCGCGACGGCATGATCCCGATTGAGCAGACGATGATGGACCAGGGCAAGCCCCAGCAGGTGGTCGAGATGCGGCACGAGTTTCAGAAGATGATGGGCCTGCAGTACAAGCAGGCAATCGAGGAACTGACCGAGCGGAAGGTGATCGCCTTTCTAAGTCAGGCCCATGTGGACCCCGACGTGACCCTGGAAGCATTCGTGATGGACGGTCCTCTGAAGGGCTTTGGGGCAGTTGAAGTCATCGAACCTGAATCGAGGCTCGAACAAGGGGCCAGCGGCGCCGAACCGGTCAGTTCGTAGCGTCGGGTAAAAAACGCCGCACTTTGGGGCAGAGCAGTGCTTGCGCTTGCCCCCATCCTGCTGGACAATGCGGCTTGGAAGCTAAAGCGACGATCGAGGAGGAGGCAGAATGTTTGCCCTCGCGACTCAGGTCGAGCGGATGCTTTCGGAACGTCGTTCCTTCGACGAGATCGAAGATCGCATCGAGGGGATGTCGGCTTCGGATGACGAGAAGGCGGCCCTGTGGCTACTCGCGTGGAGCGGGCAGGCCGAGGGGGTTCAACGTCGGACCGTCGTTGATGTTCTGACCCATGCGGCACGGCCCGGCTGATGCCCGGCCATCAGATTCGCAGCGGGACCGAATCGCCTCCTTCCCCCCTGATCTGAGGAAGGAGCCACGATGAATCTTCACGCGTGCTCGGACTGCGGGCACCGGTTCTACACCCCGGGTGACGGAGCGACCAAGGAGCGTCGCTGCCCGCGATGCGGGGGCGCCTTGGCCTTGTCGCTGCACGGCCTCAGGTCGATCCCGCTCGACGCCCGCTGGCTTGACGCCCGTGTGGAGGCCGGGAACCCGAATGCAACCGCCATCGCGTCGAAGGGCGTGTCATGACTGACTCGAGTGGGGCAAGCGAACTCGAGACCCGTATTGCGGATCGGATCGCGCTGCTTCAGGCCGAGTACTACGGAGTCGCCCCCAAGCAGGCCCGCGCGTACGTGATTCCCGGCGAAATTGTCATGGTGGTGCTGCGCGAGACATTTACCCCGGCCGAGAAGATGCTGATTAGCCATGGCGACGCTGAGGCGATTCAGCATTCACGCCGCCGCTTTCAACAGCTCTCAGGGGAGGACTTCTCGGCGGTGGTCGAGCAGGCTACGGGCGACAAAGTGGAGTCATTTCTGTCCGAGACCCACCTGGAGAACGAGGTTGCGGTCGAGATATTCCTCATGGCCGGGGAGCCTCGGACCGAGATGGAGAGCTTTGAGCGAAGCCAGAGGTCAGCGATCGCAAACACCGCCACTCCAAAGGGCGCGAATGAACGTGCGCAAGGCCTAGGGCGGGAAAACTAAGGAGACACATGGACAAGCTGGTCGTATTACGGGATCAAATAACGGAGCGCATGGAGGCGGGCGCCACGTTTGAGCAGATTGAGGCAGAGCTCAACTCCACGGCCCTAAGCGAGGAGGAGCGGTCGGCACTGTGGCTTTTTGCGTGGTCCTATCTGCCCGACGTCGCGCAGCGAACCAAGTCGATCGAAGCCTCACGGCTGCTCGCCGAAACCTACGATGCTCCAGGGCCGGTAGACGACGCCAAAACCTCAGCGGAAAGGCTCGCCGGCGTCATGCAAGCGGTGCGCGAGCACGAAGACCGCACCCGCTCACGTAGCGTGCCCCGCCGCCCTGCCGACGACTGGCTTTACAAGCGAGTTCGAAAGGCGCTGGGAAGCAACCGGTAAGGTGGCGGCTCCTATTGGGGCAAGCGCCTCGACAAAGGCGGGGGTTTCCAAGCCGCCGAGCGTGACCGAGCGATTGCTTGCGACCCCGAAAGCTCCGGCGCGGGCAAGGGCCGCACTGGCTCCGCTGCGGCAGACGCTTGGCCAGCCGACTTTCGCCAATCTCGTCATGCTCGTCAGCGATTTGGTCACAAACAGGGTCCAAGACGCCGATTTGGAGCCCGACCAGGCGATTGGACTCAAGGTAATAGTTCGGTCGCAGATAGTTCAGGTGGGAGTCATTGATTCGGGAAGGGAGTTCAGGGCCCGCGATGACCGGATCGAAACCCGGACGGGCGCCCTCGGCTTTCGTCTCCTCAATGCCATTGCGGAGAGCTGGGGCGCCACTCGGCAAGATGGCGTAACTCGGGTCTGGTTCGAGCTTCGTAGGTCGCGCCCGCCCCTTGCATGGGCCGAGCTGGCTTCAGCTCGCTAGGTGACAACGAGCGACGGATCGGGAATGCTCGGCTCGCGGCGGAAGTATCTGCAGAGTGGACAGCTGAAGACCCTCAATCGCTCGTTCCGTCCTGAACGTCTCATGGGCCAAGGCACACAACGAAGTGCCACGACTCCTGGGGCCCGTGGCCCTGGCGGGCCACGAGGCAAGGCGAGATACTGGCGGCGATGTCGCAGCAAAAGGTCGAGATCGTGCGGCGTGTCTTCGGGGCTTGGAAGACACGGGACTACTCGGCCCGGGGACGACCGAGTTGTCGTTGGCACGCGGATGACGGGAACTGGGGCATGGTGGAGTCCGGACAGCTGTCGGAGAAGTTCATCCGTTTGGACTCGACTGCGAGGGCTCTTATGGGCCGGGGAGGATTCGAACCTCCGACCGACGGATTATGAGTGGCCCTGGATGCCGTCCGAGGCGCTCGATCATGCCTGAAACGGAGGTCTGAGATCGACTCAGTCCAAGGAGTCGGGTGGAGTCGGGGACAAACTTCGGGACAAGGTTTCGCCCCTTCCAAGGTCAAGCAAAACTCAAATAGTGCGCTTGTGTGAACCTCCCGACGCTCATAGGGTGGCCCCTTCGTCTCGAGCGTTCGGGAAGGCCTAGATACCTCATCCGGGAGCTCTTGGCTCAACCGCACGCAGGAGGATGTAAATGAAGAGGCTTCACGTACTCCGGCCGTCGCCGGCGATGATCGTCGCGCTGATCGCGCTGATCGTTGCCCTTGGCGGCACCGCCTACGCGGCGAAGAAGATCGGCAGTAGGCAGCTGAAGAAAAACGCCGTGACGACGAAGAAGATCAAGGACGGTGCTGTGACCGCTGCCAAGATCGCAACTGGCGCGATCGCTAGCACGAACGTCGATATCACCGCCCTTAACCAACCTGTTCCAACGATCGACCCTGGAGACGTCGGCGGAGCCACAGCGAGCTGCCCGGCCGGCAAGAAGGCGATCGCGGGAGGCGGCCTGTCCGATCCCAGCATCAACGGTGTGTTCATCGAAGATTCGCGTCCGGTGACCGGCACCACCACGGGCGCAACCCAGGGCGGGACGTTCACCGGCTGGCGAGTCATCTGGGCCAACACTGCCCCTCAGTTGCCGGCAAACCCAACCGTCTACGTGGTCTGCCTCGGCTAGGAACGTTTCTGAGGGCCGCTGAGACCCTTTGGGTGTCGCTCTGTCCAAGGGGTCTCGGCGGTGGCGATTTACTGGTCTTTTCCGATGGGCCGGGTAGGACTCGAACCTAGGCGTGGCGGATTATGAGTGGCTCAGGATCGCGTCTGAGGACTTCGATCGTGGCTGAACCGATCGCTTGGGATCGATTGAGTCCAAGGAGTTCGGTGGAGTCGGGGACAAAGTTCGGGACGAAGTCCCCGACGGTCGTCGGCAAGCGTCCCCGGCGCCTAGTTCTTCCTCAGCTTGATCCGCTTGGTGTCGGAGACCTTGTCGCCGCTGGTCGGCTTGAAGCTCACCACGGCCTTCACCTTGAGCCTGCCCGTGGAAAAGAGCTTGCGCTTGCTCTTGCCCTTCGGCTTCACCTTCAGCTTGTAGTTGCCGGCCTCGGTGATCTGGCGGGCAATCGCCGCTGCCCGGGCCAAGGCGGGGCGCTTCTTGACCAGGCCCTTGCCGCCGATCGAGAGGGTGCCGGTTCCGGGCACCGTCACTGGCAGAGTCGCGGTCCCCTTCTTGCGGTTCAGCTTCACCTTGCCGAACTTGAGCCCGCTGGCGTTAGGGTTGCCGGCCTTCCAGGCAATCGTGACTCGCCCCGTTCCGCTGGTGTCGGTGGCCATCGAAGTGGTGCTCGCGGTGCTCGCGAAACCGGAGGAACCACCGCCGCCTCCGCCACCACCGCCGCTTCTGGGTGGCCCCGTGCCGGGTCCAAAACCGGGATCCCCGCCTATGCCGCCGAAGAGTCCGCCACCACCGCCGCCACCGGTGCCGCAATCGCAGCCAATCCCGATACCCGAAAAACCCTGACCGAGCGAGTATTGGTTTGTCCCGCCGGAGCCCCCCGCACCACCTTTCACGTCTGAACCGTTGCCAACCCCGTCAGTGCCGCGGTTTCCGTCGCCATGCAGAGCCGGCGATCCAGCCTGGCCTCCGGCGCCTCCGGCAAAACCAAGGCCGTCGCCACCGCCGCCGCCACCGCCGCCGCCGACGAGCAGGCGCGAGTTGAGGCTGGGGTTCGTGCCACCGCCTGCCGCTGTCGAGATCGTGCGGATGTCGGTAGCGCCCCCGCCGCCCCCTCCGGGAATGCCCCCGCCCGTTCCTCCGCCTGCGCCGCCGTTGAATCCCCCGATCGGATTGCCGCCGGATGCCCCATTGCCACCGACCTCGACGAACAGGACCTGCCCGGGCGTCACTGGCAACTTGCCGCTCGCGACAGCGCCGTGGCCCCCGGGGGGATTGGATGCACCTGTAGTGACACCGACGCCTCCCGTCGCCCCGACCGCGGTCACGTCGAGGCTGGTGACGCCGTCGGGGGCGACAAAAGTCTGCTCGCCTCCGGTGAAGGTGAAGGTCTTCGTGCCGCTCGACCCTGCCGCGCTCGCGCTCGAGAGGAGCGTCGAAAAGACGAGGGCAAAGAGCAGGCCGGTCATTCCGAGCGCGGCTCCCAGGCGTCGCGCGCCGCTCATCTCCGGTCCTCCCTCGTAGGTGTGTTTCCGCATAGCCGCCCCCTTCAGACCCGCGCGCAGCCTACTCGAGCCATTTGCCAAAAACATCGGCAAAAGTGGGTCATGGGCCGGGGAGGATTCGAACCTCCGACCGACGGATTATGAGTCCGCTGCTCTGACCAACTGAGCTACCGGCCCGGGCGCCGCCGAGCCTAGCGCGGCCTCAGGCGCTGAACAGCTGCGCCAGCGAGCGGCCCACGTCGGGGGGCTCTTCGCCCCCTGCCGCCGCTGCCTCGGCGCCTTCGGCGAGCGCCTTGGCCGCGTCGGAGAGCTGGCCCACGCGGTTGTCGCGCAGCTGGCCCGTCTTCGCGGCCTCGGCGAGGTCGGACTCCATCAGCCCGGCGAGCTCGGAGAGCCGCTGCAGCTGGACCACCGCGGCGGTCCCCTTCAGCGCGTGCGACTCGGCCCGCAGCGCCTCGTAATCCGTGGTCCCGGTCTCCAGCCCGGCGACGATCACGTCGCAGCGCCGCCGTGCCTCCTCGGCGAACGACTCGAAGAGCTTGGTGTCGACCTCCTCAGCCACCCCCGGTCACCCCCTTCACCGCGTCGGTCAGCTCCTTGAGGTTGAAAGCGCCCTCGATCTCGGTCCGGATCACGCCCTTGCCGTCGATTACGAACAGCCAGGGCTCGCTGGGCAGGCCAAAGGCGCGCACCTGCGGGCGCACTCCCTTGTCCGGATCGTTGTCTTTGTAGATCTCCATGTGGATGAAGTCGGCCTTGTCTCCGTAATCGCGCTGCACCTGTGCCTCGATGTCCACCACCGGGCCGCAGACCCGACTCTGGCAGAACTGGGGGGTCGCGAACAAGAGCACAATCGGCTTCTTTCCGAGCGCGTCGGCGAAGTCGACCTTGTTCATCCTCTCCGGCGGGACCCGCGTCGTCAACTTGCTCAGGTCGCCTCCGACCGATTTCGGGGTCGGGGTATGGATCCGAGGCGGCTTCTGGCCGACCCGCGGGATGGTGGTGAATTCCCCAACGACGGCGCTTGGAAGGATCGTCGCGGTCAGCTTGCCGTTCTCCTTGATCAGAGCGCCGACCCGCCATTCGCCGTTCTTCGGCAGCGGTACGTCGCTGACGTAGACGACCTTGCCGGCGTCGGGGTCGTTGGCCGTCGTCTGGGCCTCGAACGCCGGCTCGGTCGCGAGGCTTTCGACTCGGGCCGGATACGGGCCACTTGCCGGGTTTCCCAGCGCGGCCTGTAGGCGGCCCTGGCTGCCGCCCTTCGCGCTGGCTCCGTTCGCCTTCGGAGTCGGAAGCTGACCGGGCGGCGGCGCTTTGGCCACATAGAGCGCAACCTGAGCGTCGGGCACCTGCTCGCGCTTGCTGCGAGTGAAGACTCCGAAGCCGAACCGGTTCTCCCCCTTGTAGAAGACCCGCTCGGTGGGCGTGAGCGCCAGGGTGGTAGGAGCGCTTGCCTGGTTGAGGACGTCGGCCAGGGACTTGCCATTGGCGCTGGGAAAATCGCTGGTCGGTGGGGCGGGCCGGTCCTCGACCCTGGCGCTGGAGCTGGAGCTGCCGCCGCAGCCGCCGACCAGCAGGGCGGCAAGGCAAAGCAGCCCTGCGAGAGAGGCGACTCGGGGGAAGCGCACGGATCTCATCTTATTGAGGCTCGATCGCGAACAGCGGGCACCAGGACGGTGCCACGGCGCCCCCTATAGGGTCCGCGCCAACTGCGAGAGGAGGACGTCTTGGCGGATCGTGCGGCGCTTGTGACCGGGGGTTCGAGCGGCATCGGGCTGGCGATCGCCCGCGCCCTCGGCGAGGATGGCTACGCTCTGACGCTCTCGGCGCGCCGGGCCGAGAAGCTGGAGGGAGCGGCCGAGGGGTTGCGCTCGGACGGGCTCGAGGTCGAAAGCGTGCCGGCCCAGATGGCCGAGGAGGACGACGTCGTGCAGCTGGTCGCCGCGCATCGCGATAGGTACGGGCGCCTCGACGTGCTGGTCAACAACGCCGGGATCGGGATCGGATCCGCGATGGATTCGATCCAGACCAAGCACGTCGACCTGCAGCTCGGGGTCAACCTTCGCTCGCTCATCATCGCGACGCGCGAGGCCCTGCCGATGCTGAAGGAGGCGGGCGCCGAGCACGGCAAGGCGCTGATCGTCAACACGGCATCGATAGCGGGCAAGTCGGGGCAGGCGTGGCTGTCCGTCTACGCAGCGACCAAGGCGGCGGTGATCAACTTCAGCGTCGGGACCCAGAAGGAGTTCGGCGACGCCGGGATTCAGGTCACCGCGCTGGCGCCGGGGTTCGTCGACACGCCGATGACCGACTTCGTCAAGGAGCAGGTCGAGGCCGAGAAGATGATCCGCCCCGAGGACCTCGCGGAGGCGGTGCGCTTCCTGCTGCGCACCTCGCCGAACACGGTGGTTCCCGAGATCGTCTTCAGCCGGCCGGGCGACAGCGAAGGCCCCTAGGCGAAGACGGGCTCAGCCGTGAAGCGCCGGCCTTGAGCGAGGGATCGAAGCTGCGCCTGATGGTCGCCGCATTCGGCGACGCCGGGCACGCCTTCCCGGCGATCGCTCTGGGACGGGCGCTGGCGGAGCGCGGGCACGAGGTCGTGGTCGAGACCTGGGCACGCTGGCGGGAGCCGGTCGAAGCGCTCGGGCTCAGCTTCGCCGCCGCCGAGGAGTACACGGTCTTCCCTCCCCCGGCCTTCGGATCTGAGGACGCGAGCGCCGCCGACGCGGCCAAGGCGCTGGCGCCGCTGCTGGGAGACTGGAAGCCCGACGCGCTGGTCAGCGACATCCTCACCCTCGCGCCGACCCTCGCCGCCGAGGTCGCGGGAGTGCGCCACGCGACGCTTGTCCCGCACCTGTTTCCGATCAATGAGCCGGGGATGCCGTTCTTCGCCGCCGGCCTAGCGCCGTCGCGCACGCGGGTCGGGCGCGCCCTCTGGCGCCGTGCGACGCCGCTGCTGGAGATCGGCCTGCGCCAGGGGCGCGAGGAGCTCAACCGGCAGCGCGCGCGGGTCGGCCTGCGGCCCACCGAGCGATTTCACGGCGGGATGAGCGAGCGCCTGGTGCTCGTCGCAACCTTCCCGCAGCTCGAGTATCCGCGCGACTGGCCCCCTCAGGTCCATGTGACCGGGCCGATGGACTTCGAGCTCGCCTATCCGGATATCGAGCTGCCGCCAGGAGATGCGCCGCTCGTCCTCGTCGCCCCCAGCACCGCAAAGGACGCCGACTCGCGACTGATCCGCTCGGCCCTGGCCGGACTCGCGGACGAAGACCTGCGCATCGTCGCAACGACCAACAGGAGCGAGCTGTCGGAGCCGATCGAGGTGCCGGAGAACGCAGTGTTGGTGGACTGGCTCAGCTACAGCCAGGTGATGCCGCTGGCGTCGCTGGTCATCTGCCACGGCGGTCACGGCACGCTGGCGCGGGCGCTCGGTGCGGGCGCCCCGGTGCTCTGCGTCCCGGCCGAGGGCGACATGGCCGAGAACGCGCTGAGGGCCAGCTGGGCGGGGGCCGGTCAGTCGGTTCCCTGGCGGCTCTGCAAGCCGGCGCCGCTGCGGTGGGTGGCGCGGCGGATACTCGACGAGCCGAGCTTCAGGCGGCGGGCTGAGGAGCTCGCCGCCTGGCGGCGCGAGAACGACGGGGCGAAATGCGGCGCGGAGTTGGTGGAGCGGTTCGCCGCTAACTAAGCGACTCAGTTCAGTTACAGAAGCTCCGGGGGTGGGACTCGAACCCACAACCTCTCGGTTAACGGCCGAGCGCTGCTTCCAATTGAGCTACCCCGGATTAACGCAGCGTGCTAATCCACCGTGTGCTACTTCGAATCGCCCGCCACGGCAGTCAACTTTAACGGCACCTCCGCGTCTCCTGCCTCAACCTCCGCATGGCAGGTCGCACAGAGCAAAATGCATTTCCGGGCCTCGGCACGAAGCTTGTCAATTCCCGAGGTTCGTCCGCGAATCGAGAGGGGAAAAGACTTCTGCTTCGGATCAAGATGATGAAATTCCAATGCCGACGGGCTCCCGCAATATCCACAAATCACGCAACATCCTCCGGCTTCCTCGACGAGGATTCGCTTCACTTTGCGGCGACGTTTGGCCACTGCCTCTGAGCGGCATCTGACGCATCTGTAATAGCCGCGCCCTTCTACGACAAATTCGGTCGAGCCGTGGTGGCTGCACTCCATGACCTTCCGGGTTCCAACCGGATCTGCGAGCTTCCTGGATCGCTTGGGTTGACCAGCGTCGGTGGGGAATCCGTACTTCGTCAGCCAGTAGCGCACGGTGGATACGCTGCACTCAAGCTCTGCAGCGATTTCCCCCAGCGTCATCCCTTCCTCAACCGCAATCTCGAGTACTTCTTCGACGATTCCACCGCGGGCCGCGTATTTCCGAGCTCCATTGGCTGTCAGACCGTGCTTCTCGACCCAGTAGCCGACCGTCGACGGGTCCTTGCCGGTTAGCTTGCCGATCTGCGGAAGGGACATTCCCTTTGCCAGACAATCCTCCAGAAACCGCTTGTCCATGCGGAAATCCTGGCATTTGGGCCGGACGGAAAATCGAACGTGTGTTCGAAAGCCGGGACCTTCGTCGACCCGCGAATTGCGCCGGCTAACTCGCCAGTCGCTCCGGGTGGGCGATCTGTTCGACCAGCGCGGCGCGCTCGCGGTTCAGCTCCGCCCGCCCCTCGAAGTCGCCCTCGCGCTCGGCCGCCGAGATCCGGTCCTCGATCCGGCGCTGCTCGAGCAGCAGGAAGTTCAGCTCCATCGCGTCGCGGCTGGCCGGCTCGCGCTCGGCGCTCATCACCAGCTGCGTGACCAAGCCGACCAGCTCCTCGTCTTCGGGCGGAAGGCCGGCGAGCGGCTCGTCGAGGTTCTCGCGCAGCCACTCCAGGGCCCGCCCGACGCGAGGCGAGGAAAGATGCTCTGGTGTCAGCCGCTCGAGCACCTCGCGACCGCCTTTCGGGTCGGCGATCGACATCGCGAGCAGTGCCCGCTCGCGGCGCTCGCGCGAGGTCAGCGTCGCCTCGCCGGGGATCCGGCCGGCCTGCTCGGCCCGCATCCCCGCCTCGACCTGGGTCCGCGCCGCGGCGATCCGCCCGATCACCATCGCCGGGTCCATGTCGAGCCGCCCGGCCGCGTAGCGGACCAGCTCCTCGCGGCTGGCGCTCTCGCCCATCTCGGCCAGCACCGGCGCCACCTCGGCCAGGGCGCGATCGCGCTCCGCCGGCGAGGAGAGATCCGCACCGTCGAGCACCAGCCGAACCTGGAACTCGGGCAGCTCCAGCGCCGAGTCGACCAGGGCCCCGAATTCGTCGGCGCCGCCCTCGCCGCCGAGCATCTCGGCCGGGTCCTTGCCCTCGGGCATCGCCGCGACCCGGATCCGCATCCTCCTCCCGGCGGCCTTGCGCTGGGCCCGCAGCATCGCCTCCTGACCGGCGCGGTCGGCATCGAGGGCCAGCACGACCTCGCCGATCTGACCGGAGAGCATCTGCACCTGCTGCTCGGTGATCGCCGTGCCCATCACCCCGACCGCTTCCTCGACCCCGGCCTGATGGAGGGCGAGAACGTCGGTGTAGCCCTCGACGACGACCGCCCGTCCCGCCTTCGCGATCGCCCCGCGGGCGCGATCGATCCCGTACAGGGTCTCGCTCTTTCTGTAGAGCTCCCCCTCGGCCGAGTTGACGTACTTGGCCCCCTGCTCGGCGCGCATCGCGCGGGCGCCGAACCCGAGCACGCGGCCCCGCGCGTCGCGGACCGGAAACGTGATCCGCTCCCGGAAACGGTCATACACCCCGCCGCCGCGTCCCTTCTGTGCAAGCCCGGCGGCACGCAGCTCGTCGATGCTGAAGCCGGCCCGCTGGCCCCGGGTCAGGACCTGGTCCCAAGCGCTGGGCGCATAGCCGATCCCGAAGTCGCGCAGCACCTGCTCGCCGAGCCCGCGGCTCGCGAGGTACTGACGCGCCTTCGCAGCCTCGGGTGAGTCCCAGAGGTAGCTGGAATAGAAAGCCGCGGTGCGCTTCAGCAGCTCGCGAAGGCGATCGCGCCGCCTGCGCGCCGCCTCCGCGCGGGGGTCCTCCTGCTCGCGCTCCAGCTCGACCCCGTAGCGCTCCGCGAGCAGCTCGACCGCGGCGGGGAACTCGAGCCCCTCCTTCTCCTGCACGAAGCCGAACACGTCTCCGCCGGCCTCGCAGCCGAAGCAGTAGTAGAGCTTGTCAGCGGGATTGACCGAGAACGAGGGCGTTCTCTCCTCGTGAAACGGACAGAGCCCAACCCAGCGCGCCCCCTGCTGGCGCAGGTCGGTGTGGGCGCTGACGATCTCGACGATGTCCGCCGCCTGGCGGACCCGGTCGACGCTCTGCGGGGAGAAGCGGGCCACCTCGCCGACGGTACCGGCCCGGGCGGCGCGGCGTCCCGTCAGCCTAGAAACGTGCCTCCTCGGGAACCGCCAGCTCGGCGAAACGACGAATGCAAAACCGGTCTGTCATCCCGGCGATGTAGTCGGTGACCCTCTGGCAAGGATCGGCGCTGGGGTCCAGCGCCGGCACCTCGTCCGGCTTCTCGATGTGGTGATCGAAGAGCCCGCGCAGCGCCCGCTGCACCCGCTCGACCTCCTGACGGGCGGCCGGGCCCAGGTAGACGCGCTCAAACATGAACTTGCGCAGCCTCAGCATCGCCCCGCCGATCTGCTCGCTCTGCACGATGTCTCCCTCCCGCGCCGAGCGATCGACAATGTCTCGGACCAAGGTGTCGATCCGCTTCGACCCGGTTGGGCCGAGCAGTTCGATCTCCGCCTCCGGAAGATCGGATGCGACGAGGATGCCCGCCCGTAGCGCGTCGTCGATGTCGTGGTTTATGTAGGCGACCCGATCGACGAGCCGCACGATTCGCCCCTCCAGGGTGGCCGGCTTCTCGGGCCCGGTGTGGTTGAGGATCCCGTCCCGAACCTGCTCGGTGAGATTGAGCCCCTCACCTTCGCGCTCGAGCACGTCGACGACGCGCAGCGAATGAACGTTGTGCTTGAAGCCGCGATCGCAGCGCTCGCGAAGCGCCTCGTCGAGCGTCTCCTCGCCGATGTGCCCGAAGGGCGGGTGACCGAGGTCGTGCCCGAGCCCGATTGCCTCTGTGAGGTCCTCGTTGAGGCCGAGTGCCCTCGCGACCGTGCGCGAGATCGCCGAGGCCTCGAGGGTGTGGGTGAGCCGGGTCCGGTAATGGTCCCCCTCCGGCGCGATGAAGACCTGGGTCTTGTGCTTGAGGCGGCGAAACGCCTTCGAGTGGAGGATCCGGTCACGGTCGCGCTGAAAGGGCGTGCGCAGCGGGCTGTCCGCCTCCTCGACCGCCCGCGTCGCCGGGTAGGAGCGGGTCGCATCGGTTGCAAAGAACTCGGCCTCCCACGCTTCGACGCGCTCCTGAAGCGATCTGGTCATGGTCGGCAAGTCGGTCGGGCCCTCCGCGACGATTGTATTTGCGTACAGGCGTGCGGAGGTGGCGCGTCGCCTCAGGCCGCGGACCGCAGCCGCACGTGTGCGTGCGAGGCGCATGCCTCAAGCCGCGGACCGCAGCCGCACGTGTGCGTGGTGCTCGAGGGTCTCCGATACGGCGCGCTCGGCCTGGCGCAGTGCCGCGGCGCCGGCGGTCGGAGCCTCGGCGAGCGGCCGGGCCAGCCCCTCGACCATGAAGGCATGCGCTTCCACGGAGAGCTCGAAGCCTGCGCCCTCGCAGCTCGTGCAGACGACCCCCCCGGCGGCGCCCGAGAAACCGGTCAGGTGGTCGGCCTCCCCGCAGCGAGCACAGGACCCGAGCTCGGGGGAAAAGCCGGCGGCAAGCGCGAGCTTGAGCCGGAAGGCGAGCGCCTCCGCGAGGTCGGCCCGGCCCTTCCGCGCGGGGTCGTCGAGCATCGCCAGGTAGTTGCAGAGCAGGTTGTAGGCGGCCGGGTTCGGCTCCGCTGCATCGAGCAGTCGCAGAACCGCGTCGCAGGCGCGGGCGGCGGCGCCGAGGGCCGGCGCGGCGGCGCGCAGGCGCGGATAGCCGTCGACCGTCGCGGCGGCCGTGACCGTCGCCAGGTCGCCGCGCCCCTCGTAGAGGACCAGGTCGAGGCGGAAGAAGGGCTCAAGCCGGCCCCCGAAGCGCGAGCGCGGCCGCCGCGAGCCCTTCGCGATCGCCCCGATCCGCCCCCGCCGGGCGCTGTAGAGATGCAGGATCCGATCCGCCTCGCCGAAGCGGATGCTGCGCAGGACCACTGCCTCGGTCTTGAAGTTGCCGGGCACGGACCGCCAAACATTGCGCGCCCGGCGGACGTACCACCGGCTTGGTGCGGCTTGGGTGGGCTCAGGGCTCCAAAGCCGCACCGCGCGCCCCAATGGCGGTGGCACCGCTGTCAGGCGGCCGAGCGAACCGCGTCGCGGATCGCCTCCGCGGTCAGCGTCGCGGCGAGGCTCCCGATTCCCAGCGAGGTGAAGCGGTCCGACTCCCCGCTTCCCGCCGCCAGGCAGAACACGACGTCGCCGTCGAAGTCGGAGAAGGTCGGATCGACCGCCCGCGCCACGCCGGCGCTGCCCATCCGCGCCACCCGGGCGCAGCCGGGGCTGGAAAGCGGTGCGTCGGTCATCAGGCAGACCAGGGTCGTGTTGCGCTCCTCGAGCCGGGTCCAGTCGGGCGACCCCTGCATCCCCTGGACCTCTTGGGCGGTCGAGCGCATCGCGCCGTCGTCGCCGCGCGGCCCGGCCAGGATCGTGCCGTCGGCGCCGATCACGTCACCGAACCCGTTCGCGACCGCCAGCGCGGCGATCGTCTCGCCGCGACCGCTGCGCGCCGCCGCATAGCCGACCCCGGCCGCCGTGGCCCGCTCGCGGCCAAAAAGCTTCCCGACCGCGGTGCCGCTGCCGGCGCCGACGCGGCCGCGCGGCGGCACCCCGCCCGCCGCCACCTCGCAGGCCGCGAAGCCCTGCTCGGGCCCCGGTCGCACCGACGGATCGCCCCCGATCAGGTCATAGACCACTGCCGCCGGGACGATCGGGACCAACCCCCCGGGCGTCTCATAGCCGCGCCCATGCCGCTCCAGCCAGCGCGCCACGCCGTCGGCCGCGGCAAGGCCGAAGGCGCTGCCTCCCGCGAGGACCACGGCGGTGACCTCGTGGGTGCCGGCGAGGGGGCCGATGACGTCGGTCTCACGGGTGCCCGGCCCCCCTCCGCGCACGTCGACCCCGCCGCGGCTGCCCGGGGGCGCGATCACGGCGCTACAGCCGGTGCGCGCTTCCGCGTCGCTCCAATGGCCGACCGAGAATCCTTCCGGGACCGCGATCACGCCGACAGTATGGGCGAGCGATCCCGTCCGCGGCCCTTGCATCCGCCGGGTCAGACCAAGAAGATCAAGGTCCGGCTCAGCCACAAGGCCAAGAAGGTCCTGGGCAAGAAGGGCACGCAGAGGCTCAAGGTCAAGGTCAAGGTGAAGAACAGCAACAACGGGGCCCACAAGAACTTCAAGCTGAAGGTCAAGGGCTAGGCGTTGGTGTGGCCCCGGCGCTTGCGCCGGGGCCGCCTGCGCAGCCGCACCTGACAGCCGGGGCAGAAGTAGGTCGAGCGGCCGGAGACGACGATCCTGCGGATCGACGTTCCGCAGCGAGGGCATGGCTCTCCCTCGCGGGTGTGGACGATGAACTCATCCTGCATCGAGCCGCGGGCACCGCGCGAGTCGCGGTAGTCGTCGATCGAGGCCCCGCCTTCGGCTAGTCCCGCCTCCAGCGCCTCGACCACCCCCTCGCGCAGCGCTGCGGCGTGCTCGTGCCGCATCGAGCCCGCCGGCGAGAGCGGGTGAAGCTCGGCCCGCCAGAGGGCCTCGTCGGCGTAGATGTTCCCAACCCCGGCCACACCGGCCTGATCGAGCAGAAACGACTTCAGCGGCACCCGCCTGCCCGCCGCGATCCGCTCGATCGCCTCGGCGGTGAACTCGTCCGAGAGCGGCTCGATTCCGACTCGCCCGAGAAAGCGCTCTTCGACCCGATCGTCGGCGAGGAGGAATGCCTCGCCGAAACGGCGCGCGTCGCTGAAGCGCATCTCGCGACCGTCCTCGAGCAGGAAGCAAGCCCGCAGAAAGCGATCGTCGGCCCCCCGCGCGACGTCCTCCTCGACCGCGGCGACAATCGCCCCCTCCTCGACCAGGAGCAGGTTGCCGGTCATCCGCAGGTGCATGACCAGGGTCAAATCATCGTCGAGCTCGAGCAGCAGGTACTTGCCGCGGCGGCGCAATGCCTCGATGGTCCGACCGCCCACCCGGGCCTCCACCTGACGCGGGTCGACCGGCCGCGTCCAACGCGGGTCGAGCACCTCGAGGCGCTCGATCCTGGCCCCGCGCAGCTTTGGTTCGAGCTGGCGGCGGATCGTCTCGACCTCCGGCAGCTCGGGCATCAGCCTGGCGCCTTGATGCCCCCCGAGACGTGCCCCTCGGGAAAGCCGCCGAGCCGCATCGTCGCGAGCATCGGCTCGAAGGCCTCGGTCTCGGCGGCGTGAAACGTCTTCGGCTTCGCGTAGGCGTCGATCACGTACTCCGCGGCCCCCTTGTAGACGTGGACGCTGCGGGTCCGCACCTCATGCCCGGCGATGCGGCCCTTTCCGTCGATCTGCACCGCGATCGCCCCGTCGACCTTGCGGATCCGGCTGTCCTCGACTTCGAAGGACGGCGCTCGCCGGTGCAGGGAGGCGATCAGACGCCGCCGCGAGGCCTCCACTCCGGTCCGAGTCTGGGACAGATCGGTGCGCGGGTAAGCGTAGACGGTCGCCACCGCGGTGCCCGAGGAGACCTGCGCCAGCTTCGGAAGCGTTCCGCCGAGCACGCTCCAGGTCGAAGGATGACCGAAGCTGACGTCGCCGTTCGGAGTCGTGAAGTTGACCAGCGAGACCGGCGGCCCGAGCTGCGAGAGGCCGGTCGCCTGATTGCGCTCGTTGCCGCAACCGGCGCCGGCCAGGGCCAGCGCGGTCACCGCAAGCCACGCGAGCCGGCGTCTTTGCACCGCCCCGTTCTATCAGGGTGGCGGCACCGGTAATTTGACCGGCTCAGCCGGCGGTTGCCCGCGGATGGGCGCGGAAATAGGCCTCCTTGAGCTGCTCCCCGGAGAGGTGGGTGTACATCTGGGTGGTCGAGACGTCTGCATGGCCGAGCATCTCCTGCACCGCCCGCAGGTCGCAGCCGCCGGCCAGCAGGTGGGTGGCGAAGCTGTGGCGCAGCGTGTGCGGGCTCATCTTGCCGTCCAGCCCCGCCGCGCGGGCGTTCTTCTGGACGATCTTGTAGAGGCCCTGGCGGGTAAGCGGACCGCCACGGAAGTTGACGAACAGCTTCGCCTCCGGCCGCTCGCCGACCAGCTGCGGCCGGCCGGATCGCAGGTAGGCGTTGATCGCGGCGACGGCCTTCGTCCCCAGCGGCACCAAGCGGTCCTTGGAGCCCTTGCCGTGTGCGCGCAGGAAGCCGCGCTGCAGGTCGATCTCGGAGAGCTCCAGCCCGATCGTCTCCGAGGCGCGCAGCCCGCATGCGTACATCACCTCGAGCAGGGCTCGGTCGCGCTGCGCCGTCGGCTCGCTGCCGCGCGGAACGGCCAGCAGATGCTGGATCTCGGAGTAGTTGAGAACGTGGGGAAGCTTGCGCGCCCGGCGCGGCGCGTTCAGCGCCGCGGTGGGGTCCTCGGCGATCAGCTCCTCGCGGCGCAGGTGCTTGTAGAAGGAGCGCAGGCAGGCGGCTTTGCGATGGATCGTCGCCGCCGAGCATGGTGGGCGCCCGTTGCCGGTCGCCAGCTCGGCGAGGAACTCGGAGACGTCGGTGGGACCGACCGAGAGCGCGTCGCCGCCCCGCTCGGCGAGAAAGCCGCCGAACTGGAGCAGGTCAGTGCGGTAGGCGTTGAGCGTGTTGCGCGACAGCCCGCGCTCCAGCTCCAGGTAGGCGAGGAAGTCGAGCACCAGGCCCTCGAAGCGCTCCTCGGGCTTCGGCGCCCCGCCGCTTGGCTCCTTGACCACGACTGAGCTCATGGCGCCCATTTCTGCGAGCCGTTGGTTTCCCCTTGCGCCGCAATAGATCTTGGGCCGCGAAGCGGCCGCACGTGTCTGTCAGGCGGCCGTAGGCCGCCGCAAGTCATTCAACGAAGCTCGGAACGCAAAAGCAGCAGCCCGACCAGCGACTTCGCGTCGACGCAAGCCTCGATTGCGTCCTCGAGCTCGCCGAGCGGGGCCTCGACGATCTCGATCCGCTCGCCCTCGCCGGGCTGCGGTTCGACCTGAGTCAGGCGGGTGGCGACGAAGAGGTGCACCTGCTCGTCGGTGAAACCGGGGCTCGTGTAGATGCTCTTCAGCTGCCGCCACTCGCTGGCCTCGACTCCGACCTCCTCGACCAGCTCGCGCTTCGCGCATTCGAGCGGCGTCTCCCCCTCGACGTCCAGCTTCCCCGCCGGGAGCTCCAGCATCGCGGCCTCCCCCACCGCCTCGCGCGGCTGGCGGACCATGAAGACCACCTCGTCGTCGTGGGCGACGATCGCGACGGCGCCGGGATGAACGACGACCTCGCGCTCGGCGGTCGAGCCGTCTTGGTAGCGAAACTCGTCGATCCGAACCGAGATCTGCTCCCCGTCGTGGGTCGTGCGCGAATCGATCCGCTCCATGCGCGCCGCCTACCCGCTTGCGGCCTCGGCAAGCGCGCCGCCGGCGGCAAGGGGCGCGGCGAAGAAGGACGGGTCGTCGGCCGGGCCGCGCCCCATCACCCGGGCCGGAAGACCGCTGGCGGCGTAGCCGTCGAGGTCGAACGGGCGCTCGCTGACCTCGTGGAGGTCACGCAGGAACGGCGTCAGCGCCGCGATCGTCTCCGAGTCGGAGTCGGGCACCGGCACCTCGACACCATCCAGCAGCAGCTCCAACAGGGTCGCCGTGTGGTGGCTGAGGCCGCGGTGGCGCGGGCGTTCGTCCGCCGATGAGAGGCGCGGCGAAACCAGCGTCGGCAGACCGAGCGCCAGCGCCGCGTGCGCGGTGTCCAGCGCCGCCAGCCCACCGTGTCCGAGCCGGGTGTCGGATCCGATGATCCCCGGCCCCGGTCCGGCGATCGCGGCCTGCCAGCCGAGCCCGGCCGCCGCATCCAGAGCACCGATGACGCTGATCGCCTCGTGCTCCCCTCCAAATGACGGGGCAACGGTGATGTGGGAATCGAGCAGTCCACGCTCTCGGAGGACCTTCACGTCCTCCGAGAGCGACCCGGGCAGCGCCCCGCCGGCCGTCTGCACGTAGCCGATTCGCATCCCCGGAGAGGATTGCGCCACGGCCCACGCCGCCGGGGCCAGGTGCCCATGCAGGGGGATCACCAGGACCGGCATCGCGGACCTGGAGCTCGCCTCGAAATCCTCGTCGGCCGCTCCTTCGACCGGCTCGACCGGATGCTGCAGCGAGGTGTAGTTGAGCTTCATCACGTGGGCGTCCTCGGCGCCGCGCCCGTGCATGCCGCGGGTCAAGTTGACGTGCACCACGTCAAAGCCGCCCGACCCCAGCCCCAGGTCGCGGGCCTCGGTGTTGACGACCACCGCGTCGCCCTCGCGGACCTCGCCGACCAGCCCGACGTCAGCCCAAGCCGGGCGGCGCTCGCCTCCTATCTCGACCGTCAGCGGATCCTCCGTGACGACGACCCCGCGGCGCAGCTTCAGCATTGGCGCGACCCCCAGCCGGCCGCGATCACCCGGCCGCCGCTTCCTCGAGGATCGCCTCGCAGACCTCGAGCATCCGGTCGAGGTTGGCCGCCGGCACGCTCTCCTGCGGGGTGTGGTTGGCGGCCGTGCCGTTGGCGAGCAGCACGCAGTCCCAGCCGGCGGCGATCAGGGCGTTGGCGTCACTGCCACCGCCGGTCGCGGTGCGCCGTGGCTCGATCCCGCAGCGCTGCAGCGCCGCGATCGCCAGCCGCAACGGCTCGGAGCCCGAGTCGGCCCGGTAGCCGCGGAACATCTCGATCACTTGCACGTCGACGTCGCAGCCGTGCCCGGTCGCCGCCCAGGTGCAGGCGTCGACCATCGCCCCCACGGTCGAGGCGGCCCGATCGGAGTCGATGCTGCGCGCCTCGCCGAGGATCCGGCAGTGCCCGGCGACGATGTTGGAGGCGGTGCCACCCTCGATTACCCCGACGTTCGCCGTCGTCTCATCGTCGAGGCGTCCCAGGTCCATCTTCGCCACCGCGGCCGCGGCGGCGGCGATCGCGCTGTGGCCGTCCTCGGGGTTGATCCCGGAGTGCGCCTCCTCGCCGGAAAAGTCGGCGATCAGTCGCTGATAGGTCGGCGCCGCGTCGATCACCTCGCCGATCGGGCTCGCGTGGTCGAGCACGAACCCGAACGGCGAGCGCAGCGAGTCGATCTCCAGCGCCGTGGCGCCGCGCAGACCGTCCTCCTCGGCGACCGTGAAGACCAGCTCGATCCCGACCGGCGGCTGCTCGGACGCGTGGCGGGCCGCAAGCTCCATGAGGACCGCTACCGCGGCCTTGTTGTCGGCGCCAAGGATCGTCTCGCCGCGGCTGCGGTAGACGCCGTCGTCAAGCTCGACCTCTACCGGGGCGTCGTGCGGGACGGTGTCGAGATGGGCGGTGAAGGCGACCCAGCGATCGCCGACGCCGGGAACTCGGGCGATCAGGTTGCCGGCCCCCGCCTCGGCCCGCTCGGCGGAGTCGTCCTCGACGAAGTCGACCCCCAGCTCCTCCAGCTCCTTCGCGACGGCATCGGCGACCGCGCGCTCATCGCTGGTCGGGCTGGCGATCTCGCAGAGGCGGACGAAGCGGTCGTGCAGCTGCTGGTTCTCGGTCATGCGCACAGGCTATGAGCTGTTCGCCGCAGCTGGAAGCGATCGGGCGGGGTCGATCTCCGACAGAGCGAGATCCCCCGGCGCCGCTCGTCGATGGCTTCTGTGCGTCCGACTCAGCCGCGCCGGACCCGCGGGCCCTCGAACCGCTCGACATCTTCGGCGTCGCCGCCGCGCTCACGAGCCAGCCCCGCCGCCGCTCCGACGAACTCGCGAAACAGCGGCTCCGGACGATTGGGGCGCGAGTTGAACTCGGGGTGGAACTGGGAGGCGACGAAGAACGGGTGGTCGGGCAGCTCGATCATCTCGACCAGGCGCTCGTCGGGAGAGGTCCCGCCGCAGATCAGCCCCTCGTCCTCGAGGCGGCGGCGCAGCATGTTGTTGACCTCGTAGCGATGCCGGTGGCGTTTGTAGATCACGGCCTCACCGAAGATCTCGCGGGCGCGGGTGCCCTCGTGGAGCTTCACGGGGTCGGCCCCGAGCCGCATCGTCCCGCCCATCTCGGAGACCTCCTTCTGCTCCGGCAGCAGGTCGATGACCGGGAACGGGGTCTCGGGGTCGAACTCGGCCGAGTTGGCGCCCTCCATCCCGGCGACGTTGCGGGCGAACTCGACAACTGCGATCTGCATCCCGAGGCAGACCCCGAGATACGGGATCCTGCGCTCGCGCGCGATCCGCGCCGCCTGCACCTTGCCTTCGATCCCGCGCTCGCCGAAGCCACCCGGGATCAGGACCCCGTCGACGTCGTCGAGGCGCTCCGGGTCGAAGTCCTCCGAGTCGACCAGCTCGACCTCGACGTTTATCTCGTGGTGAAAGCCGCCGTGCTTGAGCGCCTCGATCACCGACTTGTAGGCGTCGGCGAGCTGCACGTACTTGCCGACCAGGGCGATCTTGGCGGTGCCCTGAGCGACGTCGGCGCGGCGCACCATCTCCTCCCAGTCGCTGAGGTCCGGCGCGGGCGCGTCGTCGATTCCAAAGTGGTCGAGCACCAGGTCGTCGACCCCCTCGGGCCGGTAGACCAGCGGCACCTTGTAGATGTTGTCGACGTCGCGGGCCGAGATCACGGCCTCCTCGGGAAGGCTGGCGAAAAGGGCGATCTTGCGGCGGATCTCGCGGTCGAGCCCGCCCTCGGAGCGGCAAAGCAGCGCGTTCGGCTGGATCCCGATCCTGCGCAGCTCGTTGACCGAGTGCTGGGTCGGCTTGGTCTTCAGCTCGCCGGCGTGACCTACGTAGGGCACCAGGGTGAGGTGCATGAACATGCAGCGCTTCGGGCCGAGGTCGGTGTAGAGCTGGCGGATCGCCTCCAGGAACGGCAGCGACTCGATGTCTCCCACCGTGCCGCCGATCTCGGTGATCACGAAATCGACCGCCTGCGACTCGGCGACGATCAGGATCCGGTGCTTGATCTCGTCGGTGATGTGGGGGATCACCTGCACCGTCGCGCCGAGATAGTCGCCGCGGCGCTCGCGCCTGATCACCGAGTTGTAGACGGCCCCCGCGGTGACGTTGGAAGCGCGCGAGGTGTTCTCGTCGGTGAAGCGCTCGTAGTGGCCCAGATCGAGGTCGGTCTCGGCGCCGTCCTCGGTGACGAAGACCTCCCCATGCTGAAACGGGCTCATCGTCCCCGGGTCGACGTTCATGTAGGGATCGAACTTCTGCAGCTGGACGCGGAAGCCGCGGCTGACGAGAAGCCGCCCGATCGAGGCCGAGGCGATTCCCTTTCCGAGAGCCGAGAGCACTCCGCCGGTGACGAAGATGAACCTTGTGTCTCCGTGCTCGCGTCTACTCATTGACCCTGCCGAGCGAGTCTAAAGACCGCAGTGGCGGAATCGACTCGATCGCCTTCGAAATCGACCGCAATTCGCCGTAAATCGTCAACGCGGCGACCACCGCGAGGGCGATCAGCCGGCCGGTCTCGTCAAGAGTCGTCAGCAGCCAGACCCCACCGATCGCCCCGATCAAGTTCGAACCGGTGTCGCCGAGCATCGCGCGCTCGCGCAGCGTGAACCACATTCCCACCAGCACCGGGCCGACGAAGATGCCCAGCAGCCGCAGCGGCTCCGTCGTCGAGGCGCCGAGGCAGAGGCCGGCGCCGAGCAGCACCAAGCCCTTCTCGGCCCGGCCCGGGCGCAGATCGAGCAGGTTGAAAAGGTTCGTGGCCAGGATCAGCAGAACGACGTCGGCGAGGTAGTCGAACGACTGCAAGCCCGCGCCCGGAGACGACGTAGGCGGCCAGCGCCAGGGCCCCGACCGCCTTGATCGCGCCGGTCGAGAGCTGTCCCTCGCGAAGCGCCCGCGCGTGTCCGCGCCAGCCGCGCGGCGCCGCGACGGCGCCGCCGTCACCGAGGGCATCGTCGAGAAAGCCGAGGAACGCCACCCCGAGCAGATATGTGATCCAGCGGCGCAGGTCGGCGTCGAGCAGGTTGACGTCGGCGCGATCGTCGAGGAACGCGAGCGGGGCCAGCGCCACGAGCGCCGTCGTCGCCAGCACCGCGCCGAGCGGGAAGGCCACCCGCAGCCCGCGGTAGTTCTCGCGCGCCAGCCCCGAGTCGGCGAGGCCCCTGATCCCGGCGGGCACCATCGCCAGGGCAAGCGCGATCGAGAGCGGCAACCCGATCCAGGTCATCGGTGCCGACCCTGCGGCCTCAGGGCCTGGCGGGCGCCGGCGTCAGCAGGTCGGGGAGCAGCCGGTCGGCGCTGCCCTTTACGCCGAACTTACCCTCCGCGCCGAGCAGCGCGAACACCATCGAGACCTGGCCCGAGACGAGGTCGACGTCATCGACGGTCGAGAGGTCGTGGGAGGCGAAGAACGAGATCGAAGACGGCTCGGTTTCGGAGCCCTCGACCCCGACGACCCTCACCCCGGTCGCCGCGATCCCGTCCAGAAGCCCCGACTCCAGGCGCGCGGTGGAGGCGCGATCGGCGGGATCCAGATCAGACGGTTGCTGGCGGACCACGATCACCGAATCGACGCCGTTGAGATGACCGCTGGCGCGCGAGAGCAGCCGGCTCTTGACCTTGTCGAGCAGGGTGCCACCGATCACGAACTGGCGCCCGACCCCCTTTCCGAGCGCCTCGACGGAGTCGTCGTTCTCCCCGATGTCGGAGAGCCGGGTCTTCGACAGCGCGCCGGCGAGGCTCGAGCGGTCGGGGGGCTCGCTGACCACGGCAACCGCGACGAGGCGCGCGCCGGTCGGCTGCAGGGCCTCCTGGATCGCCCCCGAGAGCGCGTCGTCGAGACCGCCAAGGGCCAACACCCCGATCCGCTGTCCCCGCAGCTGTCCGCGGACCAGCGCCGGATAGACCCGCTGGGCGAACTCGTTGGAGCGGCTCAGCTGCCCCGACAGCTGGTCGGAACGGCTGCGCGCCGCCTCGAGGTCGCCGGTGAGGCTCGACTCGAGGTCCTTCTTGGTGCTCGAGAGGACGTTGTCGCCGAAGCCGACCCCGATCAGGATCCCGATCGCGAGGGCGAGAAAGACGGCGGCCAGCGAAGCCGCGTGATAGCGCGAGCTGTAGCCCATCTAGATAGTCACAGAATGCGGCGGCTTCGCCGCCTGACATTGCCCCTGCGGCGACACTGTGTCGCCGCCCATCAGAGACCGAAGAGGACGCGGATCTTCAGCCAGACCAGGTCGACGAACTCGCGCAGGCTGTCCGAGCTGACGATCACGACAACGATCAGGACCAGCGATACGAGCAAAAAGAGGGCCAGCAGGCCGCCGCTCACGCCGGGGTTGTAAAGGCGGCTGACTCCCTTCGCGTCGACGAGCTTCTCTCCGATTCGAAGCCGGGTCAGGAAGGTCGAGGACATCCCCTCGCGGCTGCGGTCGAGGAACTCGATCAGGTTGAAGTGGGCCCCAACGGTGGCGATCAGCGCGGCTCCCTTCTCATGCGCCATCAGCATCGCGACGTCCTGGCTGGTCCCGGCCGCCGGGACGACCTTGTGCTCGAGGCCGAGGTCGACGACGCGCTGGCGACCCGGCGCGCGACCGTCGGGATAGGCGTGCACGATCAGCTCCGCGCCGCTTCGCAGCACCGCGTCGGAGGCCGAGTCCATGTCGCCGACGACGATGTCCGGGACCAGCCCCGCCTCGAGGATCGCGTCGGCTCCCCCGTCCACCCCGACCAGGACCGGCCGCACGTCGCGGATGTATGCGCGCAGCGCCTGCAGGTCGCGGTGGTAGGTGGTGCCGCGGACGACGACGAGGGTGTGGCGGTCGCGAAAGCTCGTCTGCGTGGTCGGGAGCTCGATGTGCCCGGTGAGCAGGTCGCTCTCCTGGCGCAGGTGGGACATCGTGTTCTCGGCGAAGGCAGCCAGGGCCTCGTCGACGCGGCGGCGCTGCTCGTCGAGCTGGCGCGCCAGCACCTCCGGTTCGAGCTCGGTCCCGGCGACCAGCTCCTCGCCGCCGCTGCTCACCCGGCCGCCGTCGATCGCCACCGGATCTCCGTCCTTCAGCTGGTCGAAGAGTGGCGCCCGGGGCGCGTCTATGAGCCGGATCCCGGCGCTGGTCAAAAGCAGCGGGCCGGAGTTCGGATAGCGGCCGTTGGAGGAGTCCGAGCAGTTGATCACCGCGCCGACGCCGGTCGCGATCAGCTCCTCGGCGGCGATCCGGTCGATGTTGGTGTGATCGATCACCGCGACGTCGCCGGGGCGCAGCCGCTTGACCAGGTGCTTGGTCTTGCGACCGAGCCTGGCGGTGCCGTGAATCGCTCCGCCGTCGCCATCGCCGTTTCGCCGCGACAGCAGATGGCGGCCGAACCTGGATCGGCTCACCGTTGCCACGCGCTCAGGTTACCCGCGCTGAAGGGGTTTCACGGGACCAGGCGTGCGTCAGGCGACTCAAATTGCGGCGGCCTGCGGCCGCCTGACATGCCACTGCCGCTCCACTTCGTTTCGCGGCCCGACGCCTATGCGGCGGCGGCCAGCAGCTCTTCCGCGTGACGGTTGGCCGCGGCGTCGTCACGGTCGGCGCCGAGCATGCGGCAGATCTCGGCGACCAGGTCATCGCCCTCTACCCGCGCCACTGCGGCAGTCGCCTTTGCCCCGCGCACTCGCTTCGCGATCCGGAAGTGTCCGGAGGCCAGCGACGCAACCTGGGGCAGATGGGTTATCGCGATCACCTGCCGGTCCGCACCCAGCTCGCGCAGCCGCTCGCCGACCCTGCGGGCGGCCCTGCCCCCCACGCCCGCGTCGATCTCGTCGAAGCAGACCGTTGCCGCAGCGCCCGCGGCGCCCAGCCGGGTAAGCGCCAGCATGACTCGGGAGAGCTCGCCGCCGCTTGCCGCGTCGCGCAGAAGCGCCGGCTCGATTCCCGGGTTGGTCGCGATCAGGAAGGTCGCCGTCTCCGCACCCGACGCGCCGAACCCGTCCGCGACCGGATCGAGCACGACCTTGAGGCCGCCTCCCGGCATCGCCAGCTCCGCGAGCTCGGCCGCCACCTTCTTCTCGAGCCTTGCGGCCGCCCGGCGCCGCGCGGCGGTCAGCTCGGCGGCGATCCCGGCGCGATGCGCTTCACGGTCGGCGAGACGCGCCCGCAGCTCGGCTCCCCGCCCCTCGGCGCTGTCGAGGCTCTCGATCTGCTCCCGGCAGCGCGCCGCATGGTCGAGGACGGCGCCGATCGAGCCGCCGTGCTTTCGCTGCAGCCGATCGAGAGCGTCAAGGCGCTCCTCGACCGCCGCGAGGCGGGCCGGGTCCGCCTCGATCCGATCGAGGTAGGAGCGCAGCTCGGCGCCGACGTCACCGGCCTCGACCGCAAGGGCAGCGGCGCGCTCGCCGATCCGGTCGAGCTCGGGGTCGACGCCGGAGGTGGCGCGCAGCGCCGCCTCACCTTGCGCAAGGGCCGCTCCGGCGCCTCCCCCGTCCTCGTCCGCACCGGCGAGCGCTGCGAGGGCGCCGGCGGCCGCAGTCCGAAGGCCCTCGGCATGGCCGAGCCGGCGCCGCTCAGCGAGTAGCTCGGCCTCCTCGGCCTCGTCGGGGGCGACAGCCTCGATCTCGGAGAGCTCGAAGCGCAGCAGGTCAAGGTCGCGCTCACGCCCGCCCTCGCGCAGGAGCTCCAGCTCACGCTGCGCGTCGAGCACCTCGGCGTGGGCGCGGCGGTAGTCGCGCCGCTTGGCGAGATGCCCCGGCCCGGCGAAGCCGTCGAGGATCTCCAGCTGAGCCGATGAGAGCAGCAGCTTGCGGTGCTCGTGCTGGCCGTAGAAGGCGAGCAGGCGCGGGGCGAGCAGCTTCAGCTCGCCGACCGAGGCGGCCCGGCCGCCGACGAACGCGGACGTCCGCCCCGACGTCGAGACACGCCGCCCGAGCACCAGCTCCTCGGCGTCCTCGGGGAGCCGCTCGGCCAGCTCGGCAAGCTGTGGGTCCTCGCGCAGCTCCGCGGGCAGGTCGAAGACACCCTCGACCCATGCCTCGGCGGCTCCGGGACGGACGATCTGCGGCCGCGCTCGCCCACCCATCAAGAGGTCGAGCGAATGTGCGAGCACCGTCTTGCCGGCGCCGGTCTCGCCGGTGATCACGTTGAAATCCGCCTCGAAGCGCAGCTCGGCGCGCTCGATCAGGAGCAGGTTCTCGATTCGCAGCTCACGCAGCATCCCGCTGCTTCTAGCAGCGCCTGCCGACGGACTCTTCCGGATTTCGACTAGGCGGCGGCGGGCTCGGTCGCTTCGCGATCCCCGGAGGCGGCCTCCGCGCGAGGCGACACGACGAAGTCGCGCTCGCGCACCAGCAGGAACCCGAGCACGGCGCCGGCGAAGGCGGTGATCGCGCCGATCAGCAGGATCTCGTTGAAGGCGCTGGTGAAGGCGATCTTCGCGTCGAGGGCGAGCTCGGCACGCTGCCCCGCCGGAATTCCGGGCTGCGCCTGTACCGCCTGTGCGCCACCGGAGGCGATCGCCTCGCTGAGGTTCCCGGGTGCGTGCAGCTCCGCGAGCTTGGAGTCGATTTGCGACTGGAACACTGCCCCAAGGGCGGCCACCCCCGTGGCAATTCCAACCTGACGGAAGGTCGTGTTGATGCCCGATGCCATCCCCGCCCGCTGCGAGGGCACGATCGCGATCGCCGCCTGGCCGATGCCGGGGTTGGTCAGCCCGACACCGACTCCGGCGACCAGGAAGCCGGCGATCAGAGTCGTCCATTTCGAGTCTGCCTGCACGCCGTGCATAAGGAGCAGACCGATGCCGACGATGGTCAGCCCGACACCCATCAGCACACGCAGCTGGATCCGGTTCGAGAGCGCGCCGGCGATCGGCGAGACGCCGAAGGAGATCAGCGTCAGGGGCAGGAATCGCAGCCCCGCCTGCAGCGGCGAGTACTCGAGCACGCCCTGGATGTAGAGGGTGATGTAGAGGAACAGGGCGAACATCGAGGCCGAGAGCGTGAAGGCGACCGCCGACGCCCCGTTGAAGGCCGGCTTCTGGAACAGGGCCAGGTCGAGCATCGGGTTCGCGCCGCGCCGCTCGATCGCCAGGAACGCGAGCATCAGCACGGCGGAGCCGATCAGCGAGGCGAGGATCTGGGTGCTCCCCCAGCCCTCAGGGTTGCCACGGATCAGCCCAAAGATCAGCAGGAACAGCGATCCCGAGAACGTGAGCAGGCCAGGGAGGTCAATCGGCTGCGGGTCCTGCGCCGCGACGTTCTCGAGCTTGCGCTCGGTCAGCACGATCGCGGTGATCCCGATCGGCAGGTTGACGAAGAAGATCCACTCCCAGCCCAGGCTCTCGGTGATCAGCCCGCCGACCAGCGGGCCGATCGCGACGGCGCCGCCGATCGTCGCCCCCCAGACGCCGAACGCCGTCGCCCGGTCCTTGCCGTGAAACTCCTGGCCGATCAGCGCCAGGGAGGTCGCGAACATCGCCGCGCCTCCGACGCCTTGCAGACCGCGGGCGAGGTTGAGCAGGGTCGGGTCGGACGCGATGCCGCACAGAAACGAGGCCAGCGTGAAGATGCCGAAGCCGAGCGAGAAGACCCTGCGCCTGCCGAGCCGGTCGCCGAGCGAGCCGGCGGTGAGGAGGAACGAGGCGAGCATCAGCGAGTATGCGTCTACGACCCACTGCAGGCTCGAGAGGCTGGCGTTCAGGTCGCGCTGGATGTCGGGCAGCGCGACATTCACGACCGTGATGTCGAGCAGCAACATGAAGGTCGCGATGACGACCAGGGTGAGGGTCCACCACTTGCGCTCCATTACTTCACTTTCTACAGGATGGGCGGAAAGCTTCCGCTCCCGCCCGCGAGCGCCCGCGTTTTGGGCCGACTGAACACTTGTTCCCCCTGCGGCCGGGCCAGCTGTTCACTCGGCGGGGCGGCGGATGTTCGAAGGCAAGCCCCTCAGTGCGCGAGGTGGCCGAACTTCTCGCTGATCCGGCCGTAGAAGCTCGCCCCGGGGAGCTGCGCCAGCCGCCCGACGTTCTTGCGGAAGCTCACTTCCGCTTCGGCTCCGGGCGCCAGCTCGCCGAGCTTCTCTCCATCAAGCGCGATCTCGACCGCCTCGCGGCCAGTCGCGTTACCCACCCGCAGCACGTCATCCGGAGCCACGACCAGGGCCCGCGCGGTCAGTGTGTGCGGCGCGATGTAGCTGACCACGTAGCCCTTCACCCCCCAGGCGAGGATCGGCCCCCCATTGGCGAGGTTGTAACCGGTCGAGCCGGTCGGGGTCGCGGCGACGAGCCCGTCGCAGCGCACGTTGCCGACTTCCTCGTCGGCGATCCCGTAGCTGAGCTCGGCGACCCGGCCGTGGGGGCGGCGGCTGAAGGTGACGTCGTTGAGCGCCACCCCGGTCGAACCACCGGCCGAGAGCTCGAGCCCGGGAAGGTCGATGACCTCGAACTCGCCCGAAAGCGCTTGGCACAGCCCCTCGTCGAGCTGCTCTCGCTCCGCGGCTGCGAGGAAGCCGATCGTGCCGAAGTTGATCCCGAAGACGGGCACGCCCGTGGCCGCGTAGTGGCGGAGAGCCCAGAGGATCGAGCCGTCGCCGCCGAGGACAAGGCAGAGGTCGACCTCGCGCGGAAGCTCCTCGCTGACCTCGATCCCTCTCGCCTCGCCGTCGTGCTTGGACGCCTCGGCGCCGCTGGCGATCAGCCGGCAGGACGCCTTCTCGGCGACGGCGGCGGCGACCGCGACCGCCTCGCTCGCGGCCGGCGGGTGCGAGTGGGTGACCAGGGCGACGCTGCGGACGGCCCTGGGCTGCCGCGCCTCCGCGCTCACGGCTCGACCCCGCGCAGCGCCGCTTCGAGATCAGGCAGCGAATCGCCTTCCCGGGAGCACCAGAGGAAGGTTTCGCGATTGCCCTTCGGACCCGGCAACCCCGAGGTTGCGAAGCCGCGCACCGCGAGCCCCAGCGAGTCGGCGGCGCTCGCGGCCCCGGCGAGCGCTTCACGTCGGGCACCCGGGTCGCGAACCACGCCGCCCCTGCCGACCCGCCCAGGTCCAAGCTCGAACTGCGGCTTGACCAGGGCGAGGATCTCGCCTTGCGAGTCAAGCGTCCGCACCACCGCCGGCAGGACTTTCCCCAGCGATATGAACGAAACGTCGATCGTCGCCAGCGAGGGGATGAACGGCAAATCGGCGGGTGAGAGCTCGCGTGCGTTGAGACGCTCGAGCACCGCGACCCGCTCGTCGTTGCGCAGGCGCCAATCAAGCTCGCCGTGGCCGACGTCGACGGCCGCCACGCGGGCGGCACCGCGCTGCAGCAGGCAGTCCGTGAAGCCGCCGGTCGAGGCGCCGACGTCGAGGCATTCGCGGCCAGTGACATCGATCTGCAGCTTCTCGAGCGCGTTCTGGAGCTTCTGGCCCCCCCGGGAGACGAAGCGAGGGCCTTCTTCAACGACCAGGTCGAGCTGCGGATCGACCAGCTGGCTCGGCTTCTGCGCGTAGGGGCCGTCGCGCCCCAGCTGCACCTCGCCCGCACGCACCGCCGCCGCGGCGGCCGTCCGCGAGGGAAACTTCCCCCGTTCGGCGAGCAGGGCGTCGAGGCGCTGGCGAAGCATGGCGCGAACGGTAGCGGCGGGAGCGCCAGTTGCACGGGTTTTCATTTTCGTGACCTCGCGGAGTCCACTTGTGAGGACCCTTACAACTAAGCAAGTGTGAGGCCGATCACAGACAAAGCGCACATACGTTCGTAGCCTCGTTAATCAGATGACTCTCTCCCGCACAGTCCCGCTGGCCATCCACGGCGTCGTCGAGATCGTCGCCGCGCCGGTGCTGATCGCCGCCCCCTTCGTGCTCGGCTTCGGGTACGCGGCGGGCGCCACGTCGATCGCGCTCGGTGCTCTGCTGATGGGGTTGGCGCTCTCCTCCCACGGGGAGAACCGTTCGATCCCGGTCACCACCCACGCGGGCTTTGACTACCTGATCGCCGCGATCGCGATCTTCACCGGCCTGGCGCTGGCCCTCGGCGGCGCGCCGCCGGTGGCAACAATCTTTCTGGTCGGGTTCGGCGTCGCACACATGGCGCTGACCGCTTCAACTCGGTTCAGCGTCCGCGGCGCCTAACGGGCCCGACTACCTCCCACGGATCCACATACATAGAGACACATATCTCTCCTCCCTGTAGTACCCCAGAGCGCCCCGCCAAGTGCGGGGCGTCTCTTTTGGCGGCAACCCGTTCTACATACAAAGCGGTCCACGCTTCCGCTTCCACCCCAAAGCGCAAGGACCTAATCGGGAATTCGCGCGCGCCTTCACGCTGGGGCTTCGGCCCCGCTCAAGAAGCCCCAGTATCGGGGTCGACAGGCACCGCCGCGAGGACTAGCGTGCCTGGAGCGCTCTCGGTATTACGGCGTTATCCAGAGCTGAGCCAGGGGCGTTCGGGGGGCCAACCCAAATTTTTGGAGATCCAATGGTTCAGCTTGCGCCAGCAGTAATTACTCAGTACTCAGCAATCGAGAAGCTTCCTCCACATTCCCTCACCCAAGCTTTTGCTCGGTCAGTTCGATGACCACGCTGGATCTCGCCACAGGTCCGCACCGATCCTCCTGGCCGGAGTCACGACATCCCGCTGGCCGCCTCCACTACGCGCCGTAGTTATCAAGGAAGTCCACGTGAAGAAGTTTCTAATCCCGGTGGCCCTAGCCATCGCCTCGGTGGTGCCGGTCCAGGCGGTGGCACTAAGGGGAAGCCCCAAGTCATCAGACGGGACTACGTTGGGACGATATCCCCCTCCGGATCGGTCGACTTCGTTGTCATCCAGAGGAAGCAGCACCCGAAGAGGAAGACCGTCGATATCAGTTTCTCAATTCCGCTCAACTGCGCGGACGGCCCTCACGTGGCGTCTGGCGGCGTGCCTAACCGGACGAGGCTGAACCAGGGCCATTTCAACGTAACCCGCGACATCCCAATAATTAAGAGGGACGGCAGCGTTCTCCACTCGACGGTGCAGATGAGCGGCACTCTCTTCGCAGGGACGATCCACCAGTTCGGCAAAAATCCTGCTGCAAGGTGGCACTGTCGCGGACTGCGACTCCGGTGTTCTCAACTGGACCGCGCATCGAGCCTGACCGTCTGAAGCGGGAGGATGCTGCCAAGGCACTGATCAGGGCCCTTAGCCGTAAGCCTCAGCGAGGTTCAAAAGACGAAAGGCGGGCCCGATAGGCGCGGGGTAGACCCCTCAAAGGCTATGCGAAGTGACGCGCAGGACTCATGCTGAAGAAAAACGGCCTTGCCATATTCCTACTCCTATGTCCCGCAGGTACTTGGCCGACCCGCCATCAGCGTTCTAAATCGGGGAGGCAGGCAAACTTGGTCGCTGAGCCCCTTCCTCATAGTCCGAGCTCCTCGAACAAAATTGTCGAGGGGCGGCACCGCAGCTTGATCCGATTACCACCATGCGCGTAAGTGACCTTGTAGGGCTTTCTAAAACCGGGCCCACTGCCCGGCGCCGCAGCGCTCATACCTATTCCGGACGCTGCAGCGACGGTCGAATAGTAGTAATGGGGCAGGTTCGGGTTAGTTTCGTTGTCGACACGCGTCACGCCATTTCCCGGCCAGCTCCTTTGCCAGATATAGGGAGATCTTCCGGCGGGGGAAACGGGGGCAATTGCGTCGCTTTGCGGGTAATTGCCTGGAAATGAAGCGCTTCCATCGAAACCGTATTTTCGGGTGTCGAACGGCCCGCCATACTCCGGGTGGGCGCTCACAAGGAGCAGCGGATGACCGTTGTGTGTCTTTGGAAACCGAGCTGCGCGCAGACACCGTGGGTTTGGCGAAGTGAATGTGGCAGTAGCGGTAACTGTCCCGTCTGCGGACCTCGCAGCAGAAAGTGCGATGTGGGTGGGAACCGATTTGTGAATCGTCTTCGCCGTGGCCGTCGAGGCGAAGACGAGGGCGCCGAGACCGCACAGAATCGTGATGACCCTCAAAGGCGGTGCGAGGCGACGTGCAGGACTCATGTAGGAAACAACCGGCCTTGGCATATTGCTAGTGCTTGAACTCGCAGAGCCCTGGGATCGCTCCGACGGCGATGTCGCTGACCGTGACGAACCACTTCTTTTTGAGGTGAATGTCCACAGCGAGAGCTCTCGACCGATCGCCGGTTATCGTCACGCCAGGGGCTGTCCCCCCTTGGGGAGTTCCAGTGTCTGGTGGTCCGTAGCCGCGGTGCGGGATTGCCACAACCAACCGCGCGCAGGCTGTAGACGTCTTGGTCGAAGAGTTGGGGCCCTGCACCCCCGGCTCATAGGTGTAGGTAGTCGTCGACGTCTCGCGGTAGACGGCGTTGCAACCAAATAGCTGTGGCGGATTTTGGATGACGAGCTTTTTGGCGCAGGGAAGGACCTGGACGACCTGCTCAGGCTCGAAGTCGGTGGTTGCGGAAGAGATGCCGCTTCCGGGGGGATTTTGGACCGTGACGACGACGTGATGGCCCGCCATCTGCGGTGCCGCTTTCGCGGCCGCGTGCTGCGCGAATGACCGCGTGACCTTGGGCAGCTTCTTCTTCTTTTTGGCCTTGCCGATACCGGCCGGTGGTGCGACTGCGAGTAGGACGACTAGGCAAAGCGCGGCGATCGCAGCAACCGTCCACTTCGTGCTGTGCCGCCCGCGATAAGCCCGAGTGGCTGATCGTCAGCAGGGAGCCGCTTGCTCCCCTGCCGGATTGGGCCCAAATGCATCAACCACCACCTGGAATCGAATCGGTCTCTTGACGTTAAGCACCACTGTGTCGGAGTCGCCCGAACTCGCCGAGGACATACCAGCTGCTTCCGGCGAGACGGTCACGGCGTTCTCGGATCGGATGTAGCAGCTATCCGAGCTGCTTTGGAGGTGACCGTTGACAGTGGTGTCCTCGTGGTGAATATCTTTGGTGATTACCGAGCACCCGTCATCGCCGTGCAAATGCGGGAAGTTGCGGCGACAGCCAGACATAGCGACAAAGCTGATCTGACTGCTGGCGTGGTACAGAAGGTTGTCACCTTCCTGAGTCTCTTCATACGACTGAAGCAAGACGTTGTAGACAGGTGGATGAGTAATGGTCACCCCAGGAGCAGGAGCCGGCTCTGGAGGCAATCGAGGGAACTGGTAGACGGAAGCGACTGCGAACTTCCGTACCGCAGCAAGCGTGAGCTTCGGACGACACTTGCCGAACCGCTCGAGAGTCAATACGTGTATGGGTCCCAAGCACTCACGGGACCGCGCCGTAAAGGCCCCTCCCTTCTTGCTGGAGGGCTTAGAGAGAGTCGCTGCGGAGCTCGCCGTCACAAGTGTGAGCGCCGTGAGCCCGACTCCCAACGCCAGAATCACGAAGCGCCGCTTGCTGGTGAGCTGTTGGCTAGGTCGCATAGGTCTATGCCTGCACTCACGTGGTTTGCCGATGCCTTCGGCGCCCGCAGACCACGGTGAGCGCGTCTTTTCCATCCGCGCAAAAATGGAACCTGTCCCCCCAGGGCATCCTCTCAGGCACCTTGTGTGCAGCGCAACCCCTGTTTCGGGTAGCCATGAAGTTCGGTCCTCAGAGCTTGCGCCGCCGGGAACGAGGGTCGACTATCTCAGCGTCGATCTAAGCCCTTTAGAAGACTCGGGTGTTCCTGGCGATGCCGAGGTGACCACCCCGCCTCGCCTCGGGTCTTTCGCTACGGCTGCCAGGCAGCAAGGGACGAGGGAGTTCTGCCGAGTTATGACGGGTTATGACAGCTATTGTCATAGAATCCCATAAGTTGCTATAACCCGCTATCGTCGCCTGGCCTGCGTGCTGCTCGAAGCCGAGGTTTGCGATGGGATCTTTGAGTCCAAGCCAGTGCCGAAGAACTACAAGCACTTAAATCGGGAGAAGAAAAGGGAACTTAGGGCCGACCGCTATCAGTGCCAGGAGGAAGTGTCGGCGGCGACGGTGGTTGTACTCGACGATGTCACGACCACAGGGTCAACGCTCGGGGCGATGGCGGACGCTCTCAGCCAGGCCGGGGCTGAGCGAGTGCTGCAGCTGGCACGGGCCGTGACTCAGGATTAGATGCTATCGATCCGGTTGATCACCTCTGGGAACAGCCCGACCTAGACGGGTCTACCCGGCGATTCACACGGTTGGATACGCGCGCTGCTCATCACACGACCAGGTGCAGGGCCTCTCGTTAGATGTATCCGGCCAAGCGCAGCGCAATCCCCATTAATGGAGTTATGTAGACCAGGGGCCTGCCTATACGAGTAAGCAGCGCCCTTGAGGGGGCGCTCCCAGCGTGTGATCAGCTCAGCGCTGATCAGGGCCCGAAGGTCCAGACGCCGCCGGAGGCGCCGCGGTAGGCGGTCGGCCTCTGCTCGTCCACCTGATAGACGATCGCGCCGGAGTTGTCCTTGAGGGTGAACTGGACGCTGTCGGGGCCGTTGTCGTAGTAGGTCCAGCTGAGCGTTCCCTGCTGGCCGCTGAGCCCGCCCGGCGCGCCCGCCCCGAAGGTGCCGGTCGCGGTGCCGCTCTGGGTATCGAAGCCCAGCGATGAGGCGGGCGGCGCGTCGCTGCACTCGGACTCCGTCACCGCGCTCTTGCTCCAGATCAGGGCGCCCGACGAGGTCCCGACGATGCTCGGCCGGGTCGATTGGGCAGCGTCGCAGTTGGTCACCGCCGAGAAGCCGATCGACGGCCCCTGCGCCGTCTGCACGGCGGGCGCGTGGAATGGCTCGAATATCGAAACCGACTTGGGGAAAATGGTCAAGCCGGTCCACGTCCCCGAGCTCGTTGCCCGGATTGCTCGATATGGCGAGAGCGATCCGCGAGAACTTCCGCGAGCTTCGCGAGTCCAGTTAGGCCGGCTGGGCGGAACTTGGAGGGTTTGCCGCGACGGTGAGCCACGAGCGTGGAGGCACACTCTGCACCAGGCACTTCGAGTCACAGTAAGTGAGCAGCGAGATCACGTCACATGATGCCCGAGCATGGTACGAGCGAGCACGCCGGCTTTGCGGCGGAGACCGATCTCGAGCTTTTTCATCTCGATCATCCTCGTCTCTAGCCCTACGGCTTCTTCAGGACTATGTTTCGTTTCTGAGTCGTGGGCGGGGACGGATGGAAGAGGCCGACACTGCGCCTGTATGTGACCTTGACCCGCAACTTGAGAACTCTCCCCCGTTTCAGTTGCTTCCTGGTCTTCGGAGTCGGCTTGATTTTTAAGGGGCCCGTGAAGTAGCTATCCGGGTAGCTGCCCGCGAAGCGCCAAAGCCTATGGGGCGTAATGCTTTTGACTCCGCCTTTGCCAGATACCTTGTGAACGGTAAGAAACTGGTCTGAATGGCTGTACCACGCGTAGCCTGGAAGCGTGACATGAGGAAATGCCAGCCCGCCGCTTGGCATGCGCCGGGACTTGCCGAGCTGGAATTTGTAGAACTTACGCCCCATTTCCTGGCCCAAAATGCGGAAGCGCAGGTCGGGCCCGGGTTGGTTACAGTCGGCGAGGGGATGCCAGAGATAGTGGTGGTTTTCGTCGCTGCAGCTTCCGCTAGTGTGGTCTAGCCATACCGCCGCCGAGCCTGCCTGGGGCGACTGAGTCTGCCATCCCCAATTATTCCGCGTTGTGCTGAACGAACCTATTTGCACCCAGTGATGGACTTTGAGCCAGTAATGGCCCGGTGGCAAGGCCGTCCCCAAAGAATCAGACCCCAAAGATTCCTTCCCATGACGATTTCCGAAAATAAGGTCACCCGAGGGAGAAAGCTTAGACGCACCTCGCAAATTAAATCCGCTGTCTTTAAGGCCAATGCTGCCCTCTCCCTCTGCCGGCACATCCCCACCACGGAAAATCAACCAACCCATATAACTCCCAATGCCGCCAGAGCCGTCCACGTGAACCCCATTCACATACCATCTCGGGCCAGGCGGGACTGTGAAGTCGTCCGCCGCGAAGGTGTCGGTTTCGTCGGCTACAACCCCCCCCTCCGACGGCACGAACCCGCCAGGCGTCCCGGTGGTCTGGTCATAGAGAACGTGGGCAGAGGCGCTCGCACACGCCGTGGACGCGATCACGAAGACGATCGCACCAGAGAGGGCAAAGATGAGCGTCAAGCGTCTACTCAGCGAAACTCCGGACTGGACCGATACGTGAAGGCGATTCATGGACGAGTCGAACTTCACCGCGATGCCCGCCGCAAGGCCGGGTTCGGCTTTCTCATACTTGTCGGCATCGTCGACCTCCTGGGCATAGACCGGGAGTCAGGCAGAGGCCGAGCAGCTCGACGACCGAGCCTGCCTGCCTAGGTAGCCGTTCAGCGACCGTCTGACTTATCTAGCAGCGCCCCAACCTACATCGGGTGGGAGGCGGCTGTCCATCCCCATTAGTCGGTTTCTGGCAGACGACTATTCACGTTCTCCTGCGACCTCGCCCACGCAGTATCTCGCTCTGGATTGCAGGCCCGCAACGCCACGGCTCCCATGAGTTGGGCGGGTTCCCGAAAATGGCGCTGCCGCCCTTGTTCGTGGGGCTCTCCACCCACCAATACCGCTTGAGAGGGGTTGGCCTCGGCTCCCGCTTTTCGTCGATTTGCGGAAGCGCGAGGCGAAAAGAACGCCCCGACTAGCTCGATCCACGCACGAAGATCGGCCCAAACAAATGACATTGGGGCACGCCCCAGCAGTTGACCACGAAGCGGGCGTGCTCGGGGTCGAGCTTGCGCCGCAGCCGGCTGGCGTGCGAGTCAAGGGTTCGGGTCCGCCCCAGCGAGCGGAAGCCCCAGACGTCGCGCAGGAGCTCCTCCTTGGTGAAGACCCGGATCGGGTCAGACGCCAGCGCCCGCAGCAGGGCGAACTCCTTGTTCGCCAGCTCGACCGCCCGCTCGCCGACCTGCACCGAGCGGGTGGCGGGATCGACGACCAGGTCGCCGATCCGCCGCGGGCCCTCGCGCGGGCCCTGGCGCCGGCGCAGCACCGCCGCCACTCGCGCCGCCAGCTCCGGATAGTGGACCGGCTTGGCCGTAGATTCATTGTTTGGTCCGATCCCTGTGGGGGTGGAAGGTGGCTGAGCCAATCCTCTGCGGCGCTCCGACCCCCAGCGGTCCCTGCACTCGCAGGGTGGTGCCCGGCAAGACTCCGCCAGGCGGCAGGACCATCGACCACTTCGCCGGTCAAGGCCGGCAAAGCGCGGGATTCCCGGAAGGGAAACCGCAGCCGAGCCGCCGGCTCCCTGGGCCCTCCGGCCGCGCGGCTCGGCGCCAGCTTCGGAAAGAAGGGAACAGATGAGCGCACAACGTAATCAGGAGGCGGCAATCGACCTTGCGCGAAGAGCCATCGAGGCCGCCAAGCGACGCCAGGACGAGAACGGCCCGCCTCCCGACGAGATCGCCGAACGGCTGCGCGCCGCTGCCGATGGGAACGGCAACCTCACGGTCGACGCTGCGGTAGAGGCCCTGACGAAAAGTGGCGCAACCGATCCCCTCGCCGACTGGCGGACCCGGCGAGAGAAGCGAGAGCGAGCCGCACACGAGCGGTTCTTCGGCCCGGAACCCGAGTCTGCCGAGCCCTCGGTCAGTCCGCAGGGCAGCACTGACGAGCTTGAAGCCAACGACCCGAAGGAGAACGACTGATGACGACGAGACGACGACGCCGACCGACCTCGCTGCTTCTACCCGAAGCGTTGAAGCCGCCGAAGCTCTCAGGCGAAGCGAACACTCGATACGCGAAGGCGATCAAGGAAGCGAGGGCAGCCGTCGAAGCGGTGCGCGAGTCACGCTCGAGGCTCCGCCAGGCTGAGCGCCAGGACGCACCACCGGCAGAGATCCGCAAGCTGACCGAGAAAGCGGAGGATGCCGAGCACACCTTGCGTCAGGCCAAGCGGGACGAAGCCGCGGCGAAGGCCGAGCTCGCGCAGGCAATCAAGGCGGACAGCGCCGCGCTGGTCGAGCAGCTGCCGATCACCGGGGGCGATGAGGAGATCAGGCGACTGCTCTCCGACCTTGGCGCCGCGCTGAACCGGCAGGAAGAAAATGTCGGGGCGCTGACGACGATCGCCACCGTCGAGGAGGAGCGCACGCAGGCTCGTGGCTTTGAGCCCATTCGCTCGACCGCCGACCGATCCAACAGACCGGAGGCCCATCTCGGTGCTCTTGCCGATTGGGCGGATGAGCTGCGGGGTATCGCTGAGCGTGTAGAGCGGCGGGCACAGCTGCGAGCAGAGCGAGGGTCGCGGCGTCGGAAGGTGGCGGCGGCGTGATGGCGATGTACGCACCCTGCGGATCGCCTCCCCCTCCCCCCGTCGTCCGTGACCGGAGAGGACTGCGGTGGCGCGCGCCTGCGCTCGAAAGGGCGGACGAGGGATGAGCCGCAACGGGCGCTCAACCTTCACCCCGGAGGTCCGGGCTGCCATCACGGCACGGGTCGAGCTGGGGGCCTCCTACGTCGACGCTGCGAGGGCCGCGGGCGTCAAGCCAGCCACCGCGAAGACCTGGCTGGCGCGCGGCCGGCGCGAGGACACGGGCGACTATCACGACTTCGCGACGGGCATCGAGCAGGCCCGCGAGCAGGCCAGTTCGGGTCAGCCGGGGGACGCTGCGGAGCTGAAGCGGCGGGTTTGGGCGATGGTCGAGGCCGGAAGCGTCGAGGCGGCGAAGCTCTATCACCGGATGCTCAACACGGGTGAGGCTGACGGGGAGGCAGACCCGTGGGCGGAGCTGGGGATCGAGAGGGCCCGGCAATGACGCTCGCCAGCAAGCTCCTCGAGCTCGACCTTTCCAATCGGGCCAGCTTTGTCATTGACGTGCTGCGTTCGGGAGACGAGAACGCAGAGCAACGTCTTGCCGCGGCCCTGGAGGAGATGGGGGCCGAGGGCACGATGTCTGTCCTCGACGCGCTTGGCCGGGCTCGCGGCCTCCACGACGCCGAGGCCGAGTCCGCGCTGCTGAGCCTGGGGGCGGGCCGATGACCCCTGGCCCTGACCTCCCCCTCGCCGTCAGACGGGCACCGGAGAAGCGAATGAGTGACCCACTCCGTATTGCTGCAAGCGCCGAAGGGCCCTTGGCACGATCAGCCGAGTCGCACAACCGATACGCGCACGGCGTCAACCGACGCCGCCGAGCAATCCGCTCCCGCAAAGGCTGTGGCCGACAGCGTTTGAGGAATACCGATCTGTGTTTCACCGACAGTCCCTACGCCCGAGCTGGTCACAGTGTTGGGGGTGGACCCAGTAGAGAAGAATTGTGCCGCGGCGACGCTTTGGTCTTGCTGGTTCGCAACCACAATGGAACCGCCACACGGATTCGCGCCCACCGCCGCCAGAGTTGCTCGCGCCTCCAGCGTTACCAAGTAGGCCCTTCCGGCCTCCGGCGTAAATGTAAATCCCGGCAGCACCGTGGTGCCCCCGTTCGAGATGCTCGCCACCGGACCCGCCGACTGATCCGCGACCAAGATTCCCGGCAGCGCACCACCCGCGAGATCAGTGCGTCCCAATGAGCCGTCTACAACCTTTGAACCATCGATCGCGTTGGAAGCGATCTTGGCACCTGTGATCGAGCCTGCTGCGATTTCGGAGGAATCGACCGCGCCGGCGGCCAGTTTTGAGCTGTCAACAGCATTTGGGGCGACCTTGGGGCCCGTCACTGCACGTTTGGCAATGTTCCTGGTCTTTACTGCGCCCCTTGCGATCTGCCTACTGTGAATTTTTCTTGCGGCCCACACGGTGGTCCCGCCCAGGGCGAGAAACAGCGCGAGAGTGGCGGTTACGTTGGCGTAGGTCAGACGGCGTCGAATGGCTGGCACAGAAGCCTCCCGTATTTCGGCGCGAGGTCTCTCCCTCTCAGCGCCATGGTCAGATGCCGCTAACCACTGTACGAGCTATCGATCAGACACGCCAGGGCTCGGTTCTAGGGGCGAATTCACAACTCGATCAGTTGCCGCAGCGTGTCCCGCGCCACTGGCGAGCTCGGGATCTCGGCCAGCTCGGCGAAGGCGCTGCCGGCCATCAGGATCTCGTTGATGCTCGGACCTCGCTCCTCAGCGAAGCGCGACAGCCAGCGTCGCGCCGCTCCGAGGTAACGGTCGTGGCCTTCCTCCGCAAGCAAGAGGCACAGTTCGAGCGCGTCCTCCAGGGTTACGGCCGGCAGTTCTGCAGCGGCAGCAAGGGCGCCGAGGACCTGGCCAGCGTCCAGCGATCGACGGAAGCGGCCGTAGGCGGTGCCCTGGGAGGTCACAAACGTATGTTCGCATCCCCCCTAAACGTGAAGAACAGCTCAGGGCTTCGCCTCGATCCACTCAGGGGCCGTGCCGCTGATGGTTTTCTCAAGCCTGGAGTCGACTTCCCCGCTGAAGATCACCCGGGTGCCCTCGCCGGCGGGCGTCAAAACTACGGAAATCGTTTGGGTTCTTCTCTCGATCAGCAGCGCCAGCAGGCCGATCGGGAACAACAAGATGCAGGCGGCGATGACCCATCCCGACCGGTAGCGGCGGGTGAACGTGAGGCTGCGCTCGTCCTGCGCGGAGAGAACGAAACCCCAGCTAGAAAGGTTGGGGCTCAGGCGCAGAAGCGCCAACCGAAAGGTTTCGGCCGGGGGATATGTCACGTCAAGTTCGTGCGCGAGAGCTGCCACTCGGCGTCAGCTTATCCGCGCGGCTCGCCGGAGTCGTGCCGAGACGGGGTGTAGGATCGCGCCATCAAATATGGGGCCGCGGCGCGCAAACGCTCGGCCCCGTGTCACCAAAGTGAAAGGAGCCCCGAAGGGCTCCTTTCTTGACGGGTTTCGGTCGTCAGCTCGGCAGCCGATCAGGGCCCGAACGTCCAGACCCCGCCCGAGGCGCCGTGGTAGGCACCCGGCGTCTGCTCGGCGGCCTCATAGACGACGGCGTTGGAGCTGTCGCGCAGCGTGAACTGCACCGTGTCGGGGCTGTTGTCGTAGTAGGTCCACTCCAGGGTGCCCTGCTGGCCGCTCAGCCCGCCCGGAGCCCCCAGCCCCGAAGGTGCCGGTCGCGGTGCCGCTCTGGGTGTCGAAGCCCAGCGGCGAGTCCGGTGGCTGGTCGCTGCAGGTCGAGTCGGTCACCGAGCTCTTCTTCCAGATCACGGCACCGGCAGTCGTGCCGACGAAGCTGGGCCGCGTCGAGAGCGTCGGGTTGCAGTCGTTGGCGGCGGAGAAGCCGATCGTCGGGCCCTCCTCCGTCTGCACGGTCCCCCGGGCCGAGATCTTGCCGCCCCCGATCGGCTCGCCCGCAATGGTAGCGCCATCGATCGCTAGCCCCGAATCGTACGATTGATCACTCCAGTTCACCGTCCCGAAGGCGAGGACATAGTTCCCCGCAGCCGGAATGGAGTATTCCGCTGACACCCAGCCGGTGTAACCGCAGCCTTCGGCATAGCATGACCCTGAAAAGCCGCCCAGCGGCGACCAAACCGGGGCGCCGCCGATGATCGGCACCGAAGCCGGGGTTAGCGTCGAGGCGACACCGGGCATGCCGAACCCGGGGATGATGCTGCCTTCCGGCTGGGTGCGAGCGGTGACCAGGTATTCCACTGAGGCGGGGGTGAGGGCGGGATCTGCCACTGCCGCCCAGGCGTAGTCGGCAAAGCCAGAGCCGTCGGAAGTGACGTAATTGAAGTAGAACTTCAGCAGATCCCCCGCATTCGCGGAGAACACGGGCGACACGAGCAAGGACCCGTTGGTTTCGGAACCCAACGGCCCCGTCGGCAGGCCACCTACCCCTCCCTGCCCATCAGTGGTCGAGATGTACGTGTACTTGGCACTGCCGAACGGCGAGAGCGTCACCACACCATCAGCGCCCAGGGTGTCGCAGTTGCCAGTGCACGCGTAGCCGACTGGAACGGCCGCATGCGCCGTCCGCGCGTGTGCGCCAGCGACGAGCGCGAACACCATCAATGCGAGAATGCCCGCACGCAAACGATAAGCGCCCCGAATCGGAAGCGATACACGGGAACCCATAGTTGCCTCCTAAACCATCATGGCCGTTTCTCGGCCCGCTACTTGAGGACTCGACGCGAACCTACACCGGCCTACGCCCGGCGAGCAAGGGGGAAAAACGGACCACCACGCATCCTGGTGCTCAGTATCTCGCGTCGGCGTGCGCCGGTCAGTGGCACAGTGATTCGAGCTGCCGGCAGATTCGAGAAGCTCGACGGGTCTAACCCCCGTAGACCTTGTTCGCTGCGTATTGCGCCTGCGCAAGTGTGAACTTCTCACCCGCTGACGAAGACAACTGCTCGATCAACGCCGACTTGGACATCCCTCCGAGGTCGAGGTATTCCTTCGCCGACTCGACGGCCTCCGCGTTCCAGTCCACATCCACGTGGTTTGCCGCGTACGTCGCGTCAGCCTTCGAGAAACCTTCGCCTGCCGAAGACGACAGTTGCTCGATGAGTCCGGCCTTCGAGAACCCCGAGAGGTCGAGGTAGTCCTGCGCTGACCGCAAAGCGTTCTCCTGTCCCGTGGTCATCGCAGGCTCCTCCGAAGTGGGCCGCTCCTCCGGAGTGGGCTGCTCCTCCGGAGTGGACTTCACCTCCGGAGTGGACTTCACCTCCGGAGTGGACTTCACCTTCGCGGCCTGCTGCTTCGTGTCTCCGCCACCATTGCTGCTCTCTCCACACCCTGACGCGCCCATCATCAGCAGCCCGGAGACGAGCAAGACAGGCAACAGCCAGTCTCGCTTCAACGACGCTCCCTTCCCAGATCGAGACCGCATCAACCGGCGACTTTATAAGCCCAGCCGGAGAAAGCGGGCGAATAGGCGCCACCAGGGGTGGTTTTGGAGGAAACCGTCACACCCCGCAAATAGACTGTTCGGTGCAGTCCGTCGCTGCGAAGTGTCTTGGTGATTGGCGTCGGCTCTTAGGAGCCGGCGCCGACACCGAAACACCCCGGCGAGGACGCAAGGCAAACTTCAATCGATCCCCCGAAGGGGTGCAGTGACGGAACAGAGCATCAAAAAGCGATGGTTGGACGCCGGCTTTGCCGAGGCGGCTGGGCGCGCGACGGCAGAGCAGCGGGAATTTCTGGAGCGGCCGGAAGCGAAGGCGCTAAGCGAGCAGGCGGCTAAACGCTGCGCCCCGATCCTGAGGCGGGCATACGAGCATTGCCTCGAACACCCCGAGCTTTTTGCACCGCAAGACCGGCCGGCAGTAAGGCAGCTTCGCCGCGCCGAGTCGATCGCCTCCCCGGCCGTCCGTGAGCGTGAGGTCGACAAGATCATGCGCTCCCACACGGGCCGCCGATCCGGCGCGCCGCGCGCCCCGCCACGAATGAGCGCCGCCGCGGTGGTCGACGCGGGGAGCGCGCTACCTCTTCCAGCTCCGACGACCCCGACGGTGATGCCGAGCCGCACCGCACCTGTCAGTGCGGCTGCGGCGCTTCGCTCGATCACAAGCGGCGCAACGCGCGGTATCTGAGTCATACGCACGCCGTCCGAGCCCATCGCGCGGCCGAGCGCGAGGAATGGCAGAAGGCTCCCGCCCCGGTGGTTTCCGAGCGACACCGGCCAACGTGCGCACATTCCTTCACGGTTCCTGACCTCGACGGCGATCCGGTCTGCATCGCTTGCGGGGCGCTGATCGGGACCCCGAGCTCCCCGAATGGACATGAGCTGGTCTTGGCCCTCATGGTCACCGATGCAGATGGGCAGAGATACCGCGTTCTCCGCAAGCGCCACATCGGCAGCGGCCGTTGGGGCGGGCTGGCGACGCGGCTTCCCTCCGACGCTGTCGTAAGGCCACAGCCCGTTCGCACGTCCGCGATGGAGCGGCCTGCCAAACCCCACAGGCGCGGGTGACCCGGTGAGCTATCGCGTCTGTCGGTGCGGCGATGCCTTCTACCCGCTGCGCGCGAGCCATTGGCTTTGCCGGAGCTGCTGGAGGCGTGATCGCGATCTCCAGCGCCCCGCCGGTGCGCTCCTCGATCGAGAGACGCTGACACGGGCTGCTGCACTTACGCACCCCGATCGCTGGGCCGATCGCAGAGATGAGGCAACCCGCATTACGCAGGCCCTGCTCGCAGCGCGGGAGAGGGCCACATGAGTGCCTGCGAACGGTGCGAGCGAGCTGGGTACGCGGCTCAGAGCTTGCGGCTTGGACAGACCGTGTGCGCTCGCTGCTACAGGAGCAGCTTCACGCCGGCCGAGATTGCCGAGCTCGAGCGCGGCGACCGCCAACGAGAGATAGCGCAGGCCATTCGCGGCAGCGTCGGCAGGATCGACGGCGAGCGGCGGAGACAGGCACTCCGCGACCGCGGTCTGCTGATCGAAACCTCCGGGTCCGTCGATGAGGTTCTGGGACTGGTAGATGAGGTCGCCGAGTTCGGGCTCCGGATGGAGGTCCGGCGATGAATGACGCCGCGCGCATCGTCGCCCACATTGAGCAGCAGGCACAGAGGCAGAACCCGAGCCAGAACGGAAAGGGGCTTTCCTCCGGCGAAACGGGCTTTCCTCCGGCCCCTGCGCACTTGCGGGAGGCAGCGTTCCACGGTCTGGCTGGCGAGTTCGTTCGCACGGTCGAGCCGCACACCGAGGCTGACCCCGCGGCGACCTTGATCCAGCTCTTGCTCGCCTTCGGCAATGCCTGTGGTCGCGGCCCTGGCTTCCGAGTCGAGAGCGACGACCACGGCACCAACGAGTTCGCCGGGATCGTGGGCGAAACTGCGAAGGCCCGCAAGGGAACCTCGTGGGGCCACGTTCGGCGTGTCATGGCGCTGGCCGATGCTGCGTGGTCGGAGGCTTGTATCGGCTCGGGGATCGCCAGCGGCGAGGGCCTAATCCACGCCGTGCGCGATCCGGTCGTGATCTGGCGCAAGGCGAAGAACAAGGAGGAGAAGGCGCCGCGCCGACGAGGACGGTCGGATCGAGGATGAGGTCGATCCCGGCATCCAGGACAAGCGCCTGCTTGTGGTTCAGGGCGAGCTTGCCCAGGTACTCCGGGTGATGCAGCGGGAGGGCAACACGGTCAGCCCGATCCTGCGCGACTTGTGGGACCACGGCAACGCTCGCGGCATGTCAAAGCAGCAGCCGGAAAAGACAACCGGCTCGCTCGTCTCTCTGATCGGTCACATCACCGTCCGCGAGCTGCGGAACGAGCTGACCGAGGCCGAGTCGGCAAACGGCTTCGCCAACCGTTGGCTCTGGGTCTACGCGAAGCGGTCGAAGAAGTTGCCGCGTGGTGGCCAGATCTGAGGACGCGGCGCTTGAGCCGCTGGCAGATACGGTCAGGGACGCGCTGCGGGCTGCGCAGACGCGGGGCATGCTCGGCATGTCCGAGAACGCCTGGGCGATCTGGGAGCTTCTCTACGACGAGTTGAGCGAGAGCAGCGACGACCTCCTGGGCGCTGTCACCGCTCGCGCCGAGGCGCATGTTCGTCGTCTCGGCGTCCTCTACGCCCTGCTGGATCAGAGCCTCGTCGTCGAGGTCGACCACCTCCGGGCGGCAATCGCAGTCTGGGACTACTGCGCAGCCAGCGCTGCCCACATCTTCGGTGGCAAGGTCGGCGACCCGTTCGCAGACAAGATCCTGGCCGCGATCCGCGAGGCAGGCGCCGAGGGCCTATCTCGAACCGACATTCGCGCCCTCGTCGGTGGACACGTTCCCGCCGAGGAGATCGACCAGGGACTCCGGTTCCTCTCAACGCGAGGTCTGGCTCACGAACGGACTATTGAGACCCCTGGGCGACCAGCGCACACCTGGTACGCCGGACCCCGGAGCGAAGTGCGTGAGTCTTCGGAGCAAAGGGGTGGCCCAGAGACCTTTCCTCCGACCGCCCAGGCACTTTCCTCCGGGTTTTCGGATAACGGCGACGAATCGCCGATCGAAGAGGCGACCCCCGAGGAAGAGGCCGAGCGGGTGCGGGCGAAGTGGGGCTCAGGATGACCCGCCTCTCAGCCAACAGTCGCCGCAGCCTGGCGGCGAAGCCGAGACGGGCGATCGAGACCTTGGAGGCCGGCAAGGTCCGGGTCCGCGGGGGCGGCCACGACGTCGATCGGACGGTTCAGCGCCTGCGGCAGCGGATCGCGGAGCTGGAGCAATGAGCGCCGCCAGAGTCGAGATCACCCCCAGCGCGACCCAATACCGCCAGCTTGTCGCCAACCTCAGGGTGCTGCGGGATGCTGGCGCCGAGTCCAACACCGCCGCGATCATCGCGGCCGTTCAGCGTGCTGCCGACGACACTCGACGGCAGTACGATGGTGAGGACATGGAAATGGCCGGGCAGCGCCAAAACGCCCCCGGCCCGGAGCCAAGGAGGTAAGTCCATGGCCCAGACTCAGGCTAACGCCGTCCTATACGCCGCGAAGTCCACCGAGGACAAACGCGGCTCGATCCCAACCCAGCTCGCCGACGCCCGAGCGATGGCCGAGCGCGAAGGGTGGGAGATCATCGGCGAGTTTCAAGACGAGGGGTTCAGCGCCTACAGCGGCAACCGCGGGCCTGGCCTCGAAGCTGCCAAACGAGCCGCGGAGAACGGCCCAACAGGCCGGCGAGGCGGTTCTGGTTGTCCAGCACTCCGATCGCGTCGCTCGCGGCGCTGGGGATAGCTCCGGGGGCGGCAGACCATCTTGTCGAGGTCGTCGCGGACCTTCGCCGCCACGGCGTCGCGCTGCGGACAGTTCAAGACGACTTTTTCGGTGACCCGAGGATCGGATTGATGATGGCCGCGCTGATGGGGCAGCGCAACGCGGAGGACAGCAGTCGTAAGAGCGAGGCGGTCAAGGCCGGCATGAAGCGCCGCCGGGAGGCCGGAAAGCATCATGGTGGACCCCGGCCTTACGGCTACCGCTACCGCGACGGCAATCTGGCTCCACGGCTCAAGGCCGAGGCTGCGGTCGTGCGCCGCATCTTCGCTGAGTACGTCGGCCGGCGCCTCGCAGCTTTCGATCTCGCGCAAGCCTCTCACGCAGGACGGCGTCGCCGACCCTGCGCGGCGGCAAGTGGCACCAAGGGCACCGTGCGGATGATCCTCGCCAACCCGCTCTACGCCGGGATGCTGCGCGTTGGTGAAGACCTTCTCGTCGCCGCCCACGCCCCGATCATCGAGAAGAAGGTCTGGAGGCAGGTCGAGGCGCTGCGAGCGGCCCGGACCCGCACCTACGGGGGCGGGCGACCGCCTGCTGGCTCCCACCTCTTCCGCAAGGGGATGCTGCGCTGCGGAGAGTGCGGCGAGGCGATGGTGCCGAGGACTTCACCGCAATCGCGCCAGCGCCTCCAGCGAGGTCTATCGCTGCTACGGACGCCACCGCGACAAGGACTCCTGCTCGATGCGGCCCCTTACCCCGTGCTGGGATCGACACCGCCGTCTACCGCTACTTCGAGCAGGTGGGCCTCGATGTGGAGGCCACGCGCCAAGCGATCACTGAGGCCCGCGACCGAAAGACTGCTGAGGTCCGGGCGCTACGCGAGCAGGCCGACAGCGAGGTCACGCGAGCTCCGGGCCGAAGCGAAGCGCGCCCAGCGTGACTATCGCAGCGGCGACCTGAGCGGGAAGCGTTTTGAGCCCCTGATGGCCGAGATAGAGGCCGATCTAGAGGCCGCTGAGGCCGAAGCTGAGCGGCTGATCGCATCCGAGCAGGACGCTGCGGCCGGCAGCGACCAGGTGGACGCGGAGGCCGAGACGCTGCGGCGACTCTCTGAGATCCGCAAGGCGATCGCGGGGGAGATCAACGACGCCGCCAGTACCGACGCCGTAAGGGCGGCGCTCTCCCGGCTGTTCGAGGGGTTTGTCGTGCATCGCGGCCTGCCCGAGCGAGCCCATGTGGAGCTGATCGGAGACGTCTGGATCGAGCCGGTGATCCGCCACCAGGCGCTGGAGCAGGACGGCGAAGCCATCGTCCCTCGGTTCCGCGAGCCGCTTCAGCAAGCCGAAAACAATTACGCCGTCACTTTGACGAGATAGTCGTCGGCGCCCTCCCGAAGCCCGCGGACCCGGTCGTGCTCAGAGCCGCGACCGCTGAGCACGATCACCGGCAGGGCCGGATCGCACTTGCTCGTCGCTCCGTCGGCGGCTCGCACCTCGCGCAGGACGTCGAGGCCGGCGGCATCGGGCAGCATCAGGTCGAGGACCAGCAGGTCGGGCTGCTTGTAGTGGCAGAGCCGCAGCGCGTCGGAGGCCGCCGGGGCCGGCAGCGCCTCGTAGCGGTCCGCCGCGAGGTGGTCGCAGAGCAGCTCCAGGGTCGGCTCGTCGTCCTCGCATACCACCACCGTGGCGAGTGTCTTTGGCTGCGGAAGCATGCGCCGTTAAGCGCCAACGCCGAGGCAGCTCTCCCCCTTTGCGCCATGGAGCCGTTGACTAACGGCCTATCCCGGTTCGGCGGCGAGCGGGTGATGGCGGCGGATGTAGTCGCCGCAGAGCGGCACGGTGAAATCGACGTAGCCGCGCTTGGGGGCGTAGATCAGGCTGGCCTTGATCAGCGCGTCGCGGGTCAGGGAGACGCTCTGCGGAGTGCTCCCCTGGGCCTCGGCCACGGCGTTGGTCTTCTGCGGTCCGTCGCCGAGCGAGGCCATGGCCGCCATGTAGCGGCGCTCGTAGGCGGGCAGCTTGCCGATTCGCTGGCGAAAGAAGTTGTCGTCGAGGTACTCGAGCACCAGCGGCTCTGCTGCGCGCACGTCGTCGAGTGAGATCGTCTGGCCCTGGCCGACCTTCCAGATCTCGCGGCCGTACTCCTGCAGGAAATAGGGGTAGCCCTTGGTCAACTCGACCACTCGCGCGGTGGCTTTGCGCTCCCAGCGCACCCCTTGCTCTGATGCCGGCTCCTCCAGCGCCTTCAGCGCCGCTCCGTGTTCAAGCGCATCGATCGGGCGAAACTCGAAACCGCGTTCGGCGTAGCTCTTTGCCTCGCCAGTCAGCTCGGGTAGCAGCGGCAGTCCGCCCCCGACTAGCGCCACCGGCAGTCCCTTCTGCTTGGCGCGATGCAGGGCGATGATCAGCACCTCGAGGTCGGGCTTAGATAGGTGCTGCATCTCGTCGAGGATCAGGGCGAAGCCGCTGCCGTGGGCCGCCGCCGCGTTTCCCACCTCGACTAGGACATCGCGCAGATCATCGGCTAGATCGCCCGAGTCGGCCAGGCCAGGGATGGCGTCGACGTCAAACTTCATGCTCAGCTCGCCGTAGGTGACGGTAAAGCCCTTCAACGTTCTCAGGCCGCGCTTGATCGCCTCGCCAGCCCGCTTGCTGGCGCTCATCTGCAGCAGGGCCTTGCGGGTCGCCTTCGCGACGATGTTTGCGATGCGCGAGTCCTCGGCGAGCTCGCGGGTCTCACCGGGCCAGCCGGCGCCCTCGCAGTCGGCTTCGAACTCGTTCAGCAGAACCGTCTTGCCGACCCCGCGCAGGCCGGTCAGAATCAGGTGCTTCTGGGTGCCACCGGCACCGACCTGGTGGATGATCTCCTCGAAGTACGCCATCTCCGGGTCGCGGCCGGCGAGGAACGGTGGGCGAGCTCCCATGTCGGGGGTGTAGGGGTTGCGCGTATCGGCGCCTCTGCCCATGTATTAGACAGTATCAGGGAACCTCTAATACAGCGGGATATTTGCTGAGACCCAGCGCAACGCCACCACTGAGCCGGGCTCGGTCTCACCGAGACCGCGAGGCGAGGATTCCCTCAGCGGCGGGACCCAGGAGCGCAAACGGGCGATTTGAAGCTCGAGTCGACCCATTACCGGCGGCTCCCAGGCACGGAAATCGGGTCGAGCTTGCGCCGCAGGCGGCTCTAGTGCTTCTTGATCAGCTTGACGCGCTTGGTCTGGGTGTTCGGATCGCCAACGATGTCCCCATGCGGGGTGTAGGTCACGGTGACCTTGACCTTCGCCTTGCCCCTCTTGCTGAGCTTGCGCTTGGTCTTGCCCTTGGGCTTTACCGGCAGCTTCACCGTGCCAGCTGCGGTGACTGCCTTGCTCGCTACGGCTCCGCCAGTTCGCTGTGTCTTTATGCCCTTGCCGGTCAGCGAGAGGGTTCCTGGCCCCGGAACCTTCACGGCGATGGTCGCCGTGCCGTTGTGCTTGTGGTCCTTAACTTTGCCAAAGCCATAGGTGTTTGAGGGCTTCAGTGCGACGACTGCGGTGACGTTCATTCGGTAGTCGGGATCGCCGTTGGCAACCCAGTCGCCGCCTGCTCCGTCAGCCAAGTCGCCAGCCCGTTCGAGCGGGGAAACTTCCCCGGGAACTGAGAAGTCGCATGCGTTGGGGACCGTGCTGGCGTTTTGGTCGTTGAGACCGACCACGTCGCCAGGCTGGACTGCGATGTCCGTCTGGAAGCTGTTAAGGACGCCCGGGGTAATGGGGTGAGGGCCATCGTGGCCGACGACCTTGTAGGTCAGCGGCTCGGCGACCTTGCGAAAGATCTTCATCTCCAGCATCTGCTGTCCGACACCGGCGGCGGCGGCGTTTGTGCTCCAAGACGTGACCTTTACGCCGGTAGGCGGCACGATGTAGCTGCTCCCCGAGGTGACGGTCTGGTTAAAGGAGTCAAAGGGGCCCGCCGCCGCAGCTAGCTGGCGGCGAAGTCCCCGGGGGCAAGCTGCCCGATCGTTGTTGAGGCGGCGCTGGAGGAGGGCATTGCCAGCGTGCAGGCGAAGAAGACCAAAGCAAGAGCACACCCCCGCCACCTACTTCGGTGCCGCCCGACAGCTCCCCCCATGCGAGCTTTCGTTGAGATGGAGCGATCCTACGGGTTCCCGGCGGCTGAGCGCAAACCCGCTACTCGGTGCCGCCCTTGTTCGTGGGGCTCTCCAGCCACTAATACCGCTTGAGAGGGGTTGGCCTCCGCTCCCGCTTTTCGTCCCGAGCAGCAGCGGTGTTTTCCTACAGCCACTTTCGCTTTCACGCGAGGCTGTCGCACAAGCCCTCGGCGACGCCGCGGAATCCGTTCATGATCAGGGGCCGAACGTCCAGACGCCGCCCGACGAGCTGAAGTAGGCGGTCGGCCGCTGCGGATCGACCTGATACGACGATCGGCTCAAACAAATGACATTGGGCACGCCGTATCGGCTCAGCACGCCCATGCGGAGGGGGTTTCGGGACCCGCGCGCGCTCGCATTCACGCGAAAAGCGGCAGCGCTGTGTCCCAAATGGGCGGTCGCCGAAAGCGCCATGCGAGGTTGGAAGCAACCTCGAGGTGCCGATGGCCGCTTCGTTCGCCAGTCGTTCGCAAGTCCGACCGGAAATAACCGGACCTAACCCGGATCTCACTTGGCTTGCTCATGCGGAATCCGGTTGCTCAAGCAGTCTGCGGCAGTTCTCTCCTCCCTGTAGTACCCCAGAGCGCCCCGCTTCGGCGGGGCGTCTCTTTTGCGTCGCCCTACCAAAGCGATCCGCGCTCTGGTTTGACGGCGCAAGCGGAAGATCACGAGGAGCTCACCGAGCCACTCGTGGACCGACTCTCCCGCTATGTGCATCGGCGGATCGAGGTCGAAAGCCGCTTCGACCTTTCAGCGGCCCATGATCGGCTCGAGGTCGCCCTCCTGCTCGGGCGCTCGCTTATCGCTTCGGCACCAGGATCTGCGCGAGGGCTCCGCTTCGGAAGCGCTCCTCTTCGACGACGTCGAGCTTCAGGTGCTCATCCAGCTCGGCGAATGGGCTGTGGCCCGCGCCGATCGCAATCGGGACCGTCGACAGCTGGTATTCGTCGACGAGGCCCAGGCGGGTCAGCGATTTGGCGAAGCCGGGACCGCCGTGGACCAGGATCGTCCCTTCGTCGTCCCGGGTCTTCAGGTCCGCGATCTCCGCGCTCAGGTCCCCGCCGAAGATCTCGACCGGTCCCCATTCCGCCTTCTCCAAGGTGTGGGAGAAGACAGCCTTTGGCTTCTCGTTCATCGCGGTTGCGATCGGGCCCTCGGACGCGGCCCAGTGCGGGCCCATGATCTCGTAGCTGCGGCGGCCCATCGCGTGAACGCCGGCCTCCTCGAGCGCGCGGAGGCTCCGCTCATTCGAGTCGTCGCCGAACCACTCGAACATCCATTCATGGGTCCCGTCGGGGCTGGTGGCAAAACCGTCGAGGGACAAGACCATTTTGAGAATCACTTTTCTATCGCTCATGGAGATAGAGACCCGCCCTTCCGCGTGAATTCATCGCCCATCGGGGATTCGGGGAAAAGAGACGGCCGCAGCGTGCTTCCCGTCTCCGGCGGCTTCTCGTCGGCCTGGCGGCCCATGGAGAGCTCCTTGGCGTTGACTGTAACTCCGCGTGGTGTGTGAACGGGCCCGTGATTGAATGACCGCTATGCCACGTGCGCTCGAGGCTGACTACCTGGTAGTCGGAGCCGGGGCGTCGGGCATGGCTTTTGCGGACGCCCTGACCGGTCATGCGGACGTACGGGTCGGCCTGGTCGATCGCCGATACGGGCCCGGCGGCCACTGGCTCGATGCGTACCCGTTCGTGCGTCTGCACCAGGCGTCTTCGTTTTACGGCGTCGCCTCGACGGTGCTGGGGTCCGGATCGATCCAGCGCGAAGGGTCCGAGGCCGGCCTGCACGAGCGGGCGAGCGCTGCAGAGGTCCGCGCCTACTACGAGCAGGTGCTGAACGAGCAACTCTTGCCCTCGGGCCGGGTGGAGTTCCACCCGAGCTGCGAATACCTGGGTGACGGCTCGTTCGTCTCCCGCCTGACCGGAGAGCGTTACCAGGCGGGGCCGGATTGCAGGATCGTCGACGCCCGCTACGTTGCCCCCGAGATCCCCGCGACCCCGAGCCGCCGTTCGGTGTCGCTGACGGGATCCGGGCGCTGCCGGTCAACGAGCTACCGAGGCTTGAAACCGCACCAGGGGAGTTCGTCATCGTCGGATCCGGAAAGACCGCAACCGACGCCTGCGTCTGGCTGCTCCAAAGCGGCGTCGACCCGGATTCGATCTGCTGGGTTCGCCCCCCGCGAGCCGTGGATGTTCGACCGCGCGGTCCTCCAGCCCGACCCCGCCGTGTTCATCGGGATGGCTGCAGACGTCATGGAGGCGGCAATTTCGGCGTCCTCGCCAGATGACCTCTTCCTGCGAATGGAGGCCGCCGGGGTGATGCTTCGCATCGACCCCTCGGTGACGCCAACCATGGCGAAGACACCGACGCTCGCCCGCTGGGAGCTCGACCTGTTGCGCAGTATCGAGCGGGTCGTCAGGCTCGGACACGTTCGCGGAGTCGAGCCCGGGAGGATCGAACTGGACGAGGGCGAAGCGCCGATCCGCAGGGACGCGGCGATCGTCCACTGCGCTGCGTCCGGGCTCCAATACCCCCCGCTGGTTCCGATCTGGGGCGACGAGGGGATCACGATTCAGCCGGTCCGGGCGGGCTTCCCGTGCCTTGCGGCGGCACTGATCGGATACGTGGAGGCAACCCGCGAAGACGATGCTGAGAAGAACCGGCTGTGCCTCCCGTCGCCGCTCTCGGACACACCCACGGACTGGGCGTTGATGCAGGTCCTGGGCGGCCGTTCGTCACTCGCATCTAGCGCCGAGCCCGATATCAAGGAGTGGGTCGACCGCGTGGCGCTGAACCCCGCGCGCGCCCCCGCCGAACCGGCCGTTGATGCCGAGCTGACAGCTGCCGAAAAGCGCTTCCGTGCCGCGGTCGGCCCTGGGCTCGCGGCAATGGCCGAGCTCGCGGGCCTCAGCCCTGGTGATGGCGAACCCGGCGGCCCATCCGGCTTCGAAAGTTCAATAGCTCGGTGAACCGGAGCGGTGTTCTAGGACTCCTCGCACTCGCTCCTGCAAAGCGCGATTACCGATACTCAGCCCCGTGACCGGCGAAATGACGGGAGCTCCGCCATGACTGCCTTCCAGCGAGTCAACCTGACACTTCGCCTCCTGATGGAGATCGGCATCGTGGCTGCGCTCGCTTACTGGGGCTTTCACACCGGCAATGGGGACAGGCGCAAAGATCGCCCTCGGAATCGGTGCGCCGCTCGTTGGCTTCGGCTTTTGGGGCGCAATCGACTTCCACCAGGCGGGCCAGGTCGCCGAGCCACTGCGCCTGACCCAGGAGCTCGCCGTATCGGGGCTCGCGGCCCTCGCCTGGTATGAGTCCGGGCAGCACGCCCTCGGACTGGCGCTGGGAGCGCTCTCGATCGCATACCACGCTCTCGTCTACCTGTCGGGCGGGCGGCTCCTGAAGCCAGGCGATCAACCAGCGGTGGACGAGCTCGCTGCGGGTTCTGGAGAGCGCACACACGGGGGCTGACCGCCCTATAGTCGTCCAGAGCGCCCCCACATTGGCGCGGCCCCCCCATTGGCCAAACGGGGCGCTGGCCCTAGTGCTTTTTGACCAGCTTGACGCGCTTTGACCGTGCGACGGGCGGGCCTCCGGACGGCGTGTAAGTGACGAGCGCCCTCAGCTTGGTTCGACCCTTGCGGTTCAGTCTCCGCTTGGCCTTGCCCTTCGACTTCACCCGGAGCTTCACGACGCCGGTGCCCGACACCGCCTTGGCGGCGCCCCCCGCGGCGCGGTGGGCACCTGCCGCCCGTTGCTTGACGACCCCCTTCCCGCTCAGCGAGAGAGTCCCGGCGCCCGGAACCGTCACCGGAAGGATCGCGGTGCCCTTTTTCTTGTTCCGCTTCAGCTTGCCGTAGCTGAACTGGCAGAGGCTCTGCGTCTTGGCGTCGACTGGGCATTTGTCCTGAGTGTCGTCGCCGAAGCCGTCACCGTCGGCGTCGGATTCGACCGTCGCGGCGACGTTCGGGCGCAGGTCCGGCCATGCGATCGTCGCGGTCCCCGTCTGGCCGACAGGAATGTCACCGCCCCCGAATTGCCCCAGCTGGTTCCCGGGCGTGTTCGGCGCCGTGATCCCGACCTCGGCACTGTCCACGGCCGTCAGACCCAGCAGGTCGCCCTTCTGGACCGGGATGCGTTCCTTGAACTCGTACGCGGTGTCGGGATCGAGCGTCTTGAGATCGCTTTCCGCGAGCACCTTGTAGGCCAGTCCCGTCCCGGTGTAGTGGAAGATCTTCAGCCGCACCGCTCCGGCGGCTGCGTCGCCACTGCTGTGAAACTTCCAGCTCGTGAGCACGCCGGCGGGGGTCTCGTAGGACGGGGTACCGGGGACCGTTGAGACCGGGACAACCGGCGTCTGAACCCCGAACACCGGCGAGGCCGTCGTCTGACCCACCTCGGTCGAGCTGCCGATCGCGATTGCGGTCGCCAGACCGAAGCCAGCAGCGAGAGCGAGCAGCGCGGGGAGCGGCTTGAGCAGCCGAGCCGCAATTCCATTGCGGCTATTGGAGACGGACACAGGACGATCCTAGCTCGGATTGCTGGGACTCCAAATCGGTCACCCTTGAAGCTGTGACCCGGCACCCTCGGGCGCAGGCGCCCCTGGGTCAGAGCCATCCCCGCTGTCGTGCTCGACGTCCCGATCAGCCGCGGCGCCTCGAATCTCCCGGGCCCCGATGTTCCCCGCGGACCAGTTGGTAGGAGAGCGCTCCGATTGCGGCGCCGGCAATCGGGCCGGCCACGTAGACCCAGAAGTCGCGCCACTCGCCAGACACCAGGGCAGGACCGAACGATCGGGCCGGATTCATCGACGCCCCGGTCACCGGACCGCCGAACAGCGCGTCGAGGCCGATCGTGCCGCCGATCGCGATCGCCGCGGCGGCCCCAACGGCCCGGGTGTCGGTGGCCACGGCGAGGATGACGAACATCAGAAATGCGCTCAGCACCGCCTCATAGACCAGGGCGCTGCCGGCGCCGACGCTCGGCACCGTGGCGCCCAGCGAGGCCGGCTTGCTGGTCCAGACCGCAAGCAGCAGCAGCGCCCCGGCTGTCGCTCCAGCGAGTTGGGCGGCGATATATGCGACGGCCTCGCGCGGCGAGAAGTGTCGGGTGAGGGTGAAAGCGAGGGTCACCGCCGGGTTGATGTGGGCGCCGGAGAGGTGGCCGGTGGCATAGACCATGACCATGATCACGAGGCCGAACACGAGCGCGACGCCGACAGTGCCAAGCGTTCCGTCGTATTGGGCGTTGGTGATGATCGCCCCGCATCCCGCGACGACGAGGGCGAAAGCGGCGAGGCTCTCGGCCGCGCAACGTCGCCACAGCTGAAGCGAGCTGTCCATCCCTAGGCGGCGAGAACCAGCTTTTCGCCGTATTCGGCCGGCAGGCCCGCGGCGGCCACTTCCTTGGCCACCGCGGCAGCGTCGTAGGCAACGCGCTCGATCCGAGCGGTCACCTGGCCATCGGCGCCCTCCAGCACCGCGAAGGCGCCGCGCGGGTCGCCGTCCTTGGGCTTCCCGACCGAGCCGCAGTTGACGAAGAGCACATCGCCGTATTCGCGGACCCACGGCTGGTGGGTGTGGCCGAAGACCAGCACGTCGCACTCGGCGCCGGCGGCGATCCGCTCGAAGGTTCGCGCCGGCTTGTCCTCGAACAGGTACTCGTTGACCTTGCGAGGCGAGCCGTGCACGAGCCGGACCCGCCTATCGGCCAGCTCGAAGCGCAGATCGAAGGGGAGCCCGCGCATGAAGTCCTTGGAGCGCTGGTCGGTGCGCTCGAGGGTCCATGCGATCGACTTCCGGCCGAGCTCGCGGTCGTGAGGATCGCGGTAGGCGCAACCGCAGTCCTCCTCGTCGCGGCCGATCGCGTAGTCGTAGTTGCCGTAGATCGTCGGGATGCCGCGCTCCTCGATCAGCCGGCAGACCTCGTTGGGCCGGGGGCCGTAACCGACCAGGTCGCCGCCGCAATAGATGGTGTCGACGTCGATCTGCTCGATGCGCGCCAGCACGGTTTCCAACGCCAACAGGTTGCCGTGGATATCGGTGATCACCGCGACCCGCTCCATCACCCGCAGCCTATCGATTGACAAACATCACTTCAATCGATATACGTATATTGATGGCCGTCGATCTGGAGCTCGCCCCGAAGCAAAAGCGCCCTGCCGGCGAGCCGTGCTGCGAACCGGTCGTCTACCCCGACATCGAGCGCGAGCAGGCAGAGCGAATGGCGACCGTCGCCAAGGCACTCGGCGATCCGATCCGGATGCAGCTCGTTGACGTGCTGCGAAAGCACGCCGGCAAGGTCTGCGTCTGCGAGCTCGTGCCGCTGTTCGATCTCTCCCAGCCGACTGTCTCGCACCACCTCAAGGTGCTGCGCCAGGCGGGGATCGTGGAGTCCGAGCGCCAAGGCCTCTGGGCCTATTACTACGTGCGACCCGACGCGGTCACGGAGCTGGCGCGATGGCTGAGTTAGAGCAGAGCTGCTGCGAACCCGAAGCGCAGGCCGACTGTTGCGAGTCAAGCGATAAGGCTGAATGCTGCGGCGAGAGCCACGGTCCGGGCTGCGGCTGCAGCGCCGGCACAGGTCGCTTCGGCGACTCCAATCCCGACTCAAACGCCCAAGGGGGCAGCAGCCGATCGACGAGCTCGAGGGCCGGGCGGCCCTCAAAGATCGACATCACCTCGGGCCGGTCGGCCATGCCGCACTGCCCTGGCCCGTCTTTTGCGGATGCTTGAGATGCTCGCAGGGTCGTGGACGAGCATCAGCGAAGTGGATCGATAGAGGTCGGCGGGCGGAGGCTCGCGTGGCACTCGGCTGGGAGCGGGCCCGCGCTGCTGCTGGTGAACGGCTATGCGGCTGCGGGATCGGACTGGGACCCGACCTTCTTAGAGGCGCTGGGGCAGTCGTTCGAGGTGATCTGTCCCGACAACCGCGGCATCGGCGGCTCCGAGCTAGGCGATCTCGACGACCCGCTGACGATCGAGAGCATGGCGAGGGACCTCGAGGCGCTGCTCGACGCGCTGGAGCTCGAGCGCGTCCCGGTCGTGGGTTGGTCGATGGGAGGTTTCGTGGCCCAGCGGCTCGCCTCGCGCGCGCCGGCTCGGGTTGAGTCGCTAGCGCTGCTGTCAAGCGACCCCGGTGGAACGGCGGCCGTTCGGGCTGCGCCACAGGTGTGGGCTCGGCTCACCGACCACTCTGGCGCGCCGCGCGAACAGGCCAGCCGCCTGATCTCCCTGCTCTTCCCCTCCGAGCTTGCGCCGGAGATCGACCGCCGCTTCGGGCAGCTGGTGGCCGACGCCCGGGCCGGTCTCTCGCCGGAGGTACTTCGCGCCCAGGAGGCCGCGATGGCGGCCTGGTATGAGAACCGCCAAGCCCGCCCGCAGCCGGCCCCACCGGTGCTGGCCGCCTGCGGCACCGAGGACGTCGTGATCCCGCCCGGGAACGCCGTGGCGCTGGCCGCGCACTGGGGCGATTGCCGGGTGGAGCGCTTCCGCGGCGGCGGGCATGCGTTCATGGCCCAGATGCCCGAGCGCTGCGCGGCTGTGATTGAGTCGTTCCTGCGGAGATGACGGCGACGTCCGACTGGGACGATACGGGCATGTCCGTCGCGACCGAACGTCCCTCCGCCGGGGCCGGGGTCTGGAACCGGCTGAAGCTGCGATCGGCCGCCACGATGCCAGTCGAGGCCGTGCTCACCGCCCTCGCTGCAAGCAGCGAGGGTCTGTCGGATCCGGAGGCGCGCCGGCGACTGCAAGAGGTGGGGCCCAACGCGCTGCGAAGCCACGGCGCCCGGCCGCTTGCGGTGCTGATGCGCCAGCTGCGAAATCCGCTGCTCATCCTGCTGGTCGGCGCGGCGCTGACCTCGTTCTTCGTCGGCGAGCACACCAGTGCGCTGATCATCCTGGCGATCATCTGCCTCAGCATCGGGCTTGGGTTCTTCAACGAGTACCGTTCCGAGCGGGCGGTGGAGGCCCTTCACTCGCAGCTTCGCCACACCGCCCTCGCCCTGCGTGATGGGCAGGCGGTCTCACTCGATGTCACCGAGCTTGTACCCGGCGACGTGGTCCGCATCGGGGTGGGCGATGTCATCCCGGCGGATCTGCGCCTGCTCCAGGCGGACGGGCTGGAGTGCGATGAGGCGGTGCTCACCGGCGAGTCGCTGCCCGCCGAGAAGCAGGCGGGCCCGATCAAGGCGCCCGACTCGCCGCTCGAGCTCGCCTCCTGCGCATTCATGGGCACCGTGGTGCGGGAGGGCAGCGGGCTGGGGGTGGCGGTGCAGACCGGAGGCGGTACGGAGTTCGGGGCCATCGCCCTGCGGCTCGGAGACCGCCAGCCTCAGACGGCGTTTCAGCTTGGCCTGCGGGACTTCTCGCTTCTGCTCGTCCGGGTCACTGCTCTTCTGGCCGGCTCGATCCTGATCCTCAACATCGTGATCGGCCGCTCGGTTCTCGGGTCGGTCCTGTTCGCCTTGGCGATCGCGGTCGGCCTGACGCCCCAGCTCCTGCCAGCGATCGTGACGATCAGCCTCTCGACCGGGGCCAGGCGGCTGGCCGAGCGCTCGGTGGTGGTCAAGCGGCTGGTCGCAATTGAGGACCTCGGCAACATCGAGGTCTTCTTCACCGACAAGACCGGAACGCTGACCGAAGGCCAGATCACCTTCTCCGCCGCCCTGGACCCCGGCGGCGGGAGCTCCGACGACGTCCTGCGGGCGGGCTTGCTCTGCAACGAAGCGGTCTTTGCCGATCGTCGGGTCATCGGCGGCAACCAGCTCGATAGGGCGCTCTGGGACGCGCCGAATGCGGATCAGGTCAGGTCGGCTGACTTCCGTGCTTTGGCAAGGTGCCCATTTGACTTTCAGCGCCGGCTTTCCTCGGTCCTCGTCGAGGACCATGACGGCGAGCGCGAGATCATCGTCAAGGGGGCCCCCGAGGCGGTCCTTGCTCGCTGCCAAGGAGTCGCACCGGCGGCGCGGGAGGTCTTGGACCGCCAGTTCGCGGCCGGCAGCCGGGTCATCGCCGTCGCCACCCGTACGGCCGACGGTCAGACGACTCTGGCCTTTGACGATGAGCGCGACCTCGAGCTCGCGGGTTTTCTCACCTTCCTCGATCGGCCGAAGAGCGACGCGGCCGACGCGCTCGAACGCCTCAAGCGTCTCGGCGTCGAGGTCAAGGTGATCACCGGTGACAACGATCGCGTCGCCCAGAAGGTCTGCGCCGACCTCGGCCTGCCCGTGCTCGGGACCCTGACAGGCCCAGAGCTAGACCGGCTCGACGAAGCGAAGCTCGCCGCCGCGTTGCCGCGAACGACGATCTTTGCCCGTGTCACCCCCGAGCAGAAGTCACGGGTGATCAAGGCCCAGCATCAACTCGGCTCCACGGTGGGCTTTCTCGGCGACGGCGTAAACGACGCCGTCGCCCTGCACGACGCCGACGTCGGGATCTCGGTGCAAACCGCGACCGACGTGGCAAAGGACGCCGCCGACATCGTCCTGCTCGACAAGGACCTCGAGATCCTCGCCGGCGGGGTCGTTGAGGGACGTCGGATCTTCGCCAACACGATCAAGTACGTGCTGATGGGCACCTCGTCGAACTTCGGAAACATGTTCAGCGCCGGCGGGGCCTCGCTGATCCTCAGCTTCCTGCCGATGCTGCCGACCCAGATCCTGCTCAACAACCTGCTCTATGACGCCAGCGAGATGACCATCCCCACCGACAACGTCGACGAGGAGCAGCTACGCCGCCCCGCGCACTGGGACACGAGGCTGATCCGCCGCTTCATGACCTTCTTCGGGCCGATCAGCTCGATCTTCGACTTTGCCACCTTCGGGATCATGATCTGGGTCTTCAACGCGCACGCGACGCTTTTTCGCTCCGGCTGGTTCGTCGAGTCGCTCGCCACCCAGAGCCTGGTGATCTTCGCGATCCGCACCCACCGCGTACCGTTCTTTCGCAGCCGCCCCAGCAGGCCGCTGACGATCGCCACCCTTGCCTGCGTGACCATCGGCGTCCTTCTGCCCTTCTCGCCGCTTGCGGACGTGCTCGGCTTCACCGCGCTCCCAGCCGCTTTCCTTGCCGCTCTGGTCGCGATGATCCTCATCTACCTGCTGCTGATCGAGCTCGGCAAACGCCGCTTCTACCGCCTGCAAACCGAAGGCGCGCCGGTCTCCCGTCCTCGCCCCCCGCACCAGCGTCGCATCCACCACCGCGCCTCGCGCTGGAGCATCCCCGGGCGTCCGCATCGCCACTCACGGAGCGCCCACCCGGTGCTCGAAGCGTCGTCGTCGGTCAGCACGCAGTAGCGCCGGCACCGCGACATTGGCCGGGCGTCGGCGCTCAGCTCTCCCGGCACAAACGCCGCGCCGCCCGCGCGGCGACCAGCTCTTCGCGCGCCCGCACGACCAGGACCCGCACCGTGGCGCCTGACGCCGTCAGCTCGCAGTCCGGCTTCGCCTCCTGGTTTCGGACCTGGTCAATTGCGACCCCGAGAAAGGCCAGGCGTCGGCAGACCCGATCACGCACCAGGGCCGAGCTCTCGCCGATGCCGGCGGTGAAGACGAGCGCGTCCAGACCGCCGGCCGAGGCGGTCATCGATGCGACGGCGCCGGCCAGGCGGTGGACGAAGACCTCGATCGCAAGCTCGGCGTCGGGATCGCCGTCGCGAACCGCACGCTCGAGCTCGATCATGTCTCCCGAGCCTCCGCTCAGCCCCCTCAGACCGGACTCCAGATTGAGCGCCTCGTCAAGCTCCTCCCCACCGATCCCGTGCTCGCGGATCAGATAGATCAGCGCCCCGGGATCGACCGAACCGGAGCGGGTCGCCATCGGCACCCCCTCCAGCGGGCTGAATCCCATCGTGGTATCGACCGAGTGACCGTCGAGAACCGCGCTCACCGAGCAGCCGCCCCCGAGATGGCAGACCACAAGGCGAAGACCGTCTCCTTCGCGACCGAGCAGCTGGGGCGCCCGCTCGACAGACCAGGCCACCGAAAGCCCATGAAAGCCGTAGCGGTGGATCCCCCAGTCCCTGCGCCAGCGAAGTGGCAGCGCATAGACGGCGGCCTGATTGGGAATAGTGGCGTGGAACCCGGTGTCGAAGACCGCCACATGCGGAACCTCGGGCAGGGCCGACTGCGCCCGCTCGATTCCCTCAAGAGCGGGGGCGTTGTGCAGGGGCGCGAGCGACTCCAGCGCGAAGATCCGCTCACGCACCGCCGCATCGATCAGCACCGGCTCGCGAAACCCCTGGCCGCCATGCACCACCCGGTGCGCGACGGCCTCGACGCGGCGAGGGTCGGCGGACTCGATTGCGTCGAGCGGCTCGCTTTGCTCGCGCTCGTCGACGAGCTGGAGCTTGAGGCTCGTCGAGCCGGCGTTGACGACGAGAATCGCCGTCGGCTTCACTCACCCAGCCCCCGCCGCGGCGCGAGGTGATCGCGCGGCGAGACCACCGTCCGCCTGCTCACCAGGGCCAGCTCCAATTGCTGACCTCGGGGTGGTCCTCGCCGTGCTCGCGCGTCCAGGCGCGGCAGCGAAGCCGCTGGTCGGCCATCTCCTGGCGCAGCTCAGCCGCCCGCTCGCCAAGTGCTGGGACGCGGTCGATCACGTCGATCGCCAGGTGGAAGCGATCGAGATCGTTGAGCATCACCATGTCGAAGGGCGTCGTCGTCGTCCCCTCCTCCTTGTAGCCGCGCACGTGGATGTTGTTGTGGTTGGCGCGGCGGTAGGTCAGGCGGTGGATCAGCCACGGATAGCCGTGGTAGGCGAAGATGATCGGGCGATCGGTCGTGAACAGCGAGTTGAACTCGCGATCTGACAGGCCGTGCGGATGCTCGCTGTCGGGCTGCAGGCGCATCAGGTCGACGACGTTGACGAGCCGGACCTTCAGCTCCGGCAGATGCTCGCGCAGCAGCGCCGTCGCCGCCACTGTCTCCAGGGTCGGGACGTCGCCGCAGCAGGCCATCACGACGTCGGGCTCCCCCCCGGGCTCATTCGACGCCCACTCCCAGATGCCGAGCCCACGGGTGCAATGGGCGATCGCCTCCTCCATCGAGAGGTAGGTCAGCTCCGGTTGCTTGCCGGCGACGATCAGGTTGACGTAATCGCGGCTTCGCAGGCAATGGTCGGCGACCGAGAGCAGGCAGTTGGCGTCGGGCGGCAGATAGACCCTCACCACCTGCGCCTTCTTGTTGACGACGTGGTCGATGAAGCCCGGATCCTGATGCGAGAAGCCGTTGTGATCCTGACGCCAGACGTGCGAGCTGAGCAGGTAGTTGAGCGATGCGATCGGCCGCCGCCAGGGAATCTCGCGGCTCACCTTCAACCACTTGGCGTGCTGGTTGAACATCGAGTCGACGATGTGGATGAACGCCTCGTAGCAGTTGAAGAGGCCATGGCGCCCGCTCAGCAGATACCCCTCCAGCCACCCTTCGCACAGGTGCTCGGAGAGGACCTCGGCGACCCGGCCCTCGGGTGCGAGGCTCTCGTCGGTCGGCAGCCGTTCCGCCTCCCAGGCCCGATCGGTCGCTTCGAACACCGTCGCGAGGCGGTTGGAGGCGGTCTCGTCGGGGCCGAAAAGCCGGAAGTTGTCGGGGTTTCGCTCGATCACGTCGCGCAGGAAGGCACCGAGCACGCGCGTGGACTGTGCCGTGGTGCTGCCCGGCTTCGGCACCTCGACCGCGTAGTCGCGGAAGTCCGGCAAGAGCAGCTCACGCAGCAAGAGGCCGCCGTTTGAGCGCGGGTTGGCGCTCATCCGCCGCTCACCGAGCGGCGAGAGCCCCGCCAGCTCGGCCGCCGGCGTGCCGCGCTCGTCGAAGAGCTCCTGGGGCCGGTAGCTGCGCATCCACTGCTCCAGCGCCTCGAGGTGCTCGGGGTTGTCCCGCACCTCCGGCAGCGGCACCTGATGCGCGCGCCATGTGCCCTCGACCGGCAGTCCATCGACGAGCTTCGGACAAGTCCAGCCCTTCGGCGTGCGAAGCACGATCATCGGCCAACGCGGTCGCTCCCTTGCGCCGCCCGATCGGGCAGCGCGCTGGATCTCGCCGATCTCCGCGAGCGCCTGGTCGAACGCGGCGGCAAGGCGCGGATGCACGGCGATCGGCTCCTCGCCATCGAGGCCGCCGTTGACCACGATCGGGTGGTGCCCGTAGCCCTCCAGCAGGGCGGTGAGCTCGCCCTCGGGGATGCGGGCCAGCACGGTGGGGTTGGCGATCTTGTAGCCGTTGAGATGCAGGATCGGCAGCACCGCGCCATCGCTGCGCGGGCTGAGGAACTTGTTCGAGTGCCAGCTGGTGGCAAGCGCACCGGTCTCGGCCTCGCCGTCGCCGATCACGCAGGCGACGACCAGGTCGGGGTTGTCGAAGGCAGCTCCGTAGGCGTGCGCGAGCGAGTAGCCGAGCTCGCCCCCTTCGTGGATCGATCCCGGCGTCTCCGGGGCGGCGTGGCTCGGGATCCCGCCCGGAAACGAGAACTGGCGAAACAGCTGGCGCAGACCGGCTTCGTCGCGGCTGATGTGTGGATAGACCTCGCTGTAGGTGCCCTCGAGGAATGCGTTCGCGACCAGGCCCGGGCCGCCATGCCCCGGTCCGGTGATGTAGATGACGCTGAGATCGCGTTCCCGGATCGCGCGATTCAGGTGCACGTAGAGGAGGTTGAGGCCGGGGGTGGTGCCGAAGTGGCCGAGCAGTCGCGGCTTGATCTGCTCAGGCTCGAGCGGCTCGCGCAGCAGCGGGTTGTCGAGTAGATAGATCTGTCCGACCGAGAGGTAGTTGGCAGCGCGCCACCAGGCATCGATCAAGCGAAGCTCCGCGGCGGAAACCGCGCTGGGGCGCGGTTCTTGCGACCTGGTCTGGGCTTGGGACGCGCTCATCGGTACCTCCTGGTCAGCGGGGTGCACAAAACTTCTGCGATGCCCGATCGTACGATCACTATCAGGGCGGCATAACGTTTTGTTTAAGGCTCTCTCCTGTAACGATCCCGCGACCGCACGATGAGCGATCCCGAGATCAAGAACGATGGCCCGGCGATCCGCATCGAGGGCCTCTCCAAGGACTACGGCGATGGGCGTGGCCTCTTCGATCTCGACCTCGAGGTCCAGCAAGGCGAGATCCTCGGCTTCCTCGGGCCCAACGGCGCCGGCAAGTCGACGACGATGCGGCTGCTCTTGGACCTGATTCGACCGACCTCCGGCGCCGCGCGGGTGCTCGGGCTCGACTCGCATCGCGACAGCCTCGAGCTGCGGCGCAGGATCGGCTACCTGCCCGGAGACTTCGCGCTGCAACCGCGGCTGAGCGGTGCTGAGTCGCTCGCCTATCTCGCGGAGCTGCGTGGCGATGTCAACGACGTGCTCCTCCGGTCGCTGGCGCAGCGATTCAAGGCCGATCTCGAGCGGCCGGTGCGCGAGCTCTCGACCGGAAACCGGCAGAAGATCGGGCTGATCCAGGCCTTCATGCACGAGCCCGAGCTGCTGATCCTCGACGAGCCGATCGCCGGCCTCGACCCGCTCGTGCAGCAGAGCTTTCACGCCCTGCTCGCGGAGGTAAGGGACGAGGGGCGCACGGTGTTTCTCTCCTCCCACACCCTGAGCGAGGTCGAGCGGGTGGCCGAGCGCGTCGCCGTGCTGCGCCAGGGGCGGTTGGTGGTCGTCGACTCGCTCGACGACCTGCGCTCAATCGCCGTGCAGCGCCTCGAGATCGAGTTCGCCGACCACGCCCCGGCGGCGGAGTTTCGCGGCCTCGACGGCGTGCGCGAGGTCGATGCCAAGGATCGGCATCTCACGGTCGCCTTCGAGGGCTCCGCCGACGCGATCGTCAAGGCAGCGGCCGCGCACGAGGTGCGCGCGATCCGCAGTCGCGACGACGACCTTGAGGAGATCTTCCTGCGCTACTACCGAGACGACGGCGGCGATCGAGCCGATCAAGCGCATCAAGGGGACGGCCGATGAGCATCCCGACCTTCACGATCGCCCTGCGGCTGCGCCTGCGAGTCGTGCTGCTGGCGGCGCTGGGCCTGATCGCGGCCATCTTGATGGTCGGCGCGCTGTTCCCGGCTGTCGGCGACACGTTTGGCAAGCTCAAGGTCGGCGAGGGGGTGAGCAACCTGCTCGGGGGCGCGGACTACGGCTCGCTGCGCGGCTGGCTCAAGGCGGAGATCGTGTCCGTCCTGGGGCCGCTCGTCGTCGGGGCCGTCGCGATCACCAGCGCGGTCGCGACGACCGCCGCCGAGGAGGAGGATCGGATCATGGCCCTGGTGCTGGCCCATCCGGTCCAACGGTCCCGGCTGGTGCTGGCGAAGGGTGCGGCAGTCGCCGTGATGGTGCTCTTGCTGGGCCTTGCGACCTGGCTGGGGCTGCTGGCGGGCGTCGCGATCGCCGGAGGCGGCATCGGCGCCGGCGACCTTGCGGCCCAATCGGTCCACCTGGCCTTCTTCGGCCTCGTCCTGGGAGCGCTGGCGCTGGCGCTGGGAGCCGGAACCGGTCAGCGCACCGTAGCGCTCGGAGGCGCCGCCGCGTACGGGGTCTCGGCCTTCCTGATCAACGGTTTCGCCCCCCTTGTCGGCGCGATCGAATGGCTCAAGTACCTCTCCCCCTTCTATTACTACTCCGGCAGCGATCCGCTCAGCAACGGGATCGACGCAGTTCACCTGGTCGTGCTCGGCGGCGTGGCGCTGACGCTGACCGGGGTCGCAATGGCCACGATCCGCAAGCGCGACCTGCGCGGCTGAGTGGAGCGCTTCAACGGCGGCGGGCATGCGTTCATGGCCCAGGCGCCCGAGCGCTGCGCGGCTGTGATTGAGTCGTTCTCCTCGAGATGACATCGGAGTCCGACAACAAGGAGCTCGTCAAGCGCTTCTACGCCGAAGCGATCAACGAGCGCGATCTCGGCGCCGTCGAGCGGCTTTTGAGCGAGGACTTCACACACAACGGCGAGCGGCGCGGACGCGCGGGGCAGCGCCAGGCGGTGGAAGGCTTTCTCGCCGGTTTCTCCGACCTGCGCAACGAGATCCGGCTGATCCTCGCCGAGGACGATCTGGTCGCCGCCCATCAACGTTGGCACGGCACGCACGACGGCGATTTCCTCGGCCACGCTGCAAGCGGGCGCTCGGTCGAGTTCACCTCCACCGCAGTGCTGAGGCTGGCCGACGGGCTGATCGTCGAGGCCTGGGACGAGGTCGACCTGTTCGGTCTGACCGCGCAGCTCAGCTGACGCTCCCCCCACGCCCTTCCGAGAGTCCGCTCACGGTCGGGCCGCTCGTGATCGCCGCCGGCCTGCATACTGCGGGCGATGTCACAGGAGAACATCGAGCGGGTCAAGGAGGGGTTCGCCGCCCACAACCGCGGCGACCTCGATGCCCTGAGCGAGTTCTACGCCCCGGACGCGGTGTTCGAGACCCTGCTCCTCGGGACCCACCGCGGCAAGGAGGCCATCCGCCTGATCTACGAGGAGAACCAGAAGACGATGTCCGGCTACACGGTCGACCCCGTCGAGCTGATCGAGGCCGGCGACAAGGTGGTCGCGGTGGCGCGGGTCGGCGGCGCCGGCTCGGCGAGCCAGATCGCCACCGACGAGAGCTTCGCGTTCGTCTTCACGATCAAGGACGGGCGCTGCGTTCGAGAGCAGGCCTTCCGAAACAAGGCGGAAGCCCTGCAAGCCGCCGGGCTGCGAGAGTAGCTGCGCCATCGAGTCGACTCAGCGGTCGAGGAGGTCGTCGACCGCGCGCGTGAACGGGCGGCGCACCTGAAACAGGAACGCATGCGCCCCGGGGAAGACAACGAGCCTTGAGCTTGGGATCCGAGCGGCGATCCGGCTCAGGTTCAACGGCGGCACGACCGGATCAGCGGCGCCGGCCGCTGCCAGGGTGGGGGCGCCGATGCCGGCAAGCTGGCGGTAGTTGCGGTTGCTGCGCAGCCAGGGATCCTCGGCCGCGACCTGAGCCCGGGTGGTGGCCGCAGGGACGTGGAAGTCGTCGGGGATCTCGCCGCTCTGGCTGGCGCGCTCGAGCCGGCGCAGGAACCGCCGGCCCTCCCGCTGGCGATCGGGCGGATAGAGCTCGGTCAGGATTTCACTGTCCGACGGATTGGGCTTGCTGTCGATGGCCTGGGCCTTCGCGGAGCCGAGCACGGCTCGGTTGCCTCCCGGGTTGGTCCCGGCCAGAATCAGGTGGGAGACCTCGCGCGGATGATCGACAGCGAGGCGCTGGGCGACGAAGCCGCCCATCGACCAGCCCAGGACGTCTGCCCTGGGCACCTCGATCGCACGCATCAGGCCGGCCGCGGCGGCGGCGAGCGAGTCGAAGGAGTGCCCATGCCAGGGTCCCGAGAGCCCCACCCCGGGGTAGTCGAAGAGGATCAGCCGGTGCTCCTTGGCGAGCAGGCGAAGCAGCGCTGGATCCCATTCGGCCATCGTCGAGCCAGTGCCGATAAGCATCAGAAGCGGCGGCCCCTGGCCGCGCTCATACCAGGCGATCCTGCTCTTCGCGACCCGGGCGACGTGAACCTGGGCCTTAAACGCCTCCCGCGGTTGCCCCGAGCTGTGGCCGCACCCGCAGGCAAGCGCGGCCAGGCTCAGACATACCGCTAGACGAATTCTCATTTGGCGACACCTCACCCACCGGCGGCGGCGCGTATCTTCGCGCAGGGCATTCGAGCGCCTCCTCACCGCGCGAGATACTGGCAGGCGATGTCACGGGAAGACGACGAGGCGGAGGGATCAGGGTGAGCGCCGACGCCTGGCTGGCGGTGCGGTACCTGCACGTGATCGCGATGGCCTTCTTCCTCGGCGGGCAGCTTCTGCTCGCGGTGGCGGTCGTCCCCGTCGAGCGTCGCCACCCTGACCGCGAGCGGCTGCGGGCGACGGCGCGACGCTTCGGGATCGGCTCGCTGGTCGCGCTGGCCGTGCTGATCATCACCGGCTCGGCGATGGCATCCCACTACCGCCTCTGGGGCGACGGTGAGCTGCAGCTCAAGCTCGCCCTGGTCGGGCTGACTGCAATCCTCGTCGCCCTTCACCTGCGCTGGGGCCAGGCGCACTGGCTCCAGGCCGCGGTGTTCCTGGCAACGCTGGCGATCGTCTGGATCGGGCTCGACCTCTCCTATTAGCGGGCGATGTAGGCCACCATCAGGGTCGTGAAAAGCTTGCGGAAGTCCTTGACCAGCGAGGCCGAGCGCGGATTCGAAACCCTGCGCTTGCGCCTGACCGCGCTCGGAGCGTCAGAGCCGCTGATGCTTGCCGCCGCGATTCTGCTCGCTCTCGCGATCGGTGGAATCCTGCATCTGCTTGGAGTTGGCGGCGCCGGCGACCTCGTCTGGGCGGCGGCGATCGTCATCGCGCTCTTTCCCCTCAGCTGGTCGGTGCTGCGCAGCGTCGCAGGCGGCGACATCGGCGTCGATGCGATCGCGTTGGTCGCGATGGCCGCAGCGCTGGCGCTCGGCCAGTACCTCGCGGGGGCCGTCGTCGCCTTGATGCTCAGCGGCGGCAATGCGCTCGAGGCGGCGGCGGCGCGGCGGGCGCGGCGTGAGCTGACGGCGCTCTTGGAGCGGGCGCCGCGGGTCGCTCACCGCCGGCACGGCGAGATGCTCGAGGAGGTGGCGGTTGAGGAGGTTGCGGTGGGCGACCTGATCCTGGTGCGGGCGGGCGAGGTGGTGCCGGTCGACGGCGCGGTTCAAAGCGAGCGCGCCGTGCTCGACGAATCGACTCTGACCGGCGAGTCGCTGCCGGTCGACCATCCGCGCGGAACGACGGTTGCGAGCGGCACCGCCAACGCAGGCGATGCGTTCGACCTGCGCGCAACGCGCACCTCCGCGCGGAGCGCCTACGCCGGCATCGTCAGCCTGGTGCGCGAGGCCGAGCGCCAGCGGGCCCCGTTCGTTCGCATGGCGGACCGCTACGCCGCCCTGCTGCTGCCGGTGACGCTCGTCGTGGCCGGCGCGGCCTGGGCGCTGAGCGGCGATCCGGTTCGCGGCCTCGCCGTTCTTGTCGTGGCCACCCCCTGCCCGCTGATCCTCGCGGCTCCGGTGGCCCTGATCTCCGGCGTCTCACGCGCGGCGCGGCGCGGGGTGATCGTCAAGGGTGCGACGACGATCGAGCTGCTGGGCCGAGCCCGCACGGTGCTGCTCGACAAGACCGGCACCCTGACTCACGGCCGGCCCGAGATCGAGCAGGTCAAGAGCGCCGACGGGCTGCCGGCAGAGGCCCTTCTGCGGCTCGCGGCTTCGGTGGACCAGCTCTCGGCGCACGTCTTGGCGGAGGCCCTCGTCCATGGCGCGGCGCGGCGCGGAATCCAGCTGCCGTTCCCGGAGCAGGTGGCCGAGGACCCCGGACAGGGCATCGAGGGCCTTGTCGACGGCCGGCGGGTCACGGTCGGCAGCTCGGATTGGCTGCGGCGGCGGGGCTACGAGCTGGGCGTCGGCGCCGATGCGCTGCTCGTTTCGCACCATGAGCCCGGTTGGGCGACGGTGCTGGTCGGCGTCGACGGCTCGCTCGCCGGCGCGATCGTGCTGGCCGACCGGCTGCGCGAGGACGCGGACCAGTTGACCAAGGGCCTGCATGGCGCCGGGGTCGAGCACATTGCGCTGGTCACCGGCGACAGCCGCAGCGTCGCCGAGCCGGTCGGGGCGGCCGTCGGGGTCGACCGCGTATACGCCGAATGCTCCCCGCAACGGAAAGTCGAGGTGGTGCGCGAGTCAAAGGACGGGTCCGGAGCCGTGCTGATGGTCGGTGACGGGATCAACGACGCGCCGGCGCTGGCGATCGCCGACGTCGGCATCGCGATGGGCGGCGCGGGCGCCACCGTCTCCTCGCAGGCCGCCGATGCCGTGATCGCGGTCGATCGCGTCGACAGGGTGATCGATGCGATCCGGATCGGGCGGCGCTCGCTCTCGATCGCCCGCCAGAGCATCCTCGCCGGGCTCGGGATGAGCTTCATCGCGATGGGCTTTGCAGCCTTCGGGTTCATCCCCCCGGTCGCCGGGGCGCTGCTTCAGGAGGGCATCGACGTCGCGGTGATCCTCAACGCACTGCGGGCGCTGCGCGGCTAAGTGCCTATCCCGATCAGCGCTTCGAGGAGATGAAGACGGGCCGCTTGACGTGGTGCGCGACAGCCGTCGCCACGCTTCCCAGCAGCACTCGGCCGAGCCCCGTGCGCCCGTGCGACCCCATCACCACGACCCCTGCCTCGAGCTCTTCGGCTACCTCGACGATGCGGGCCCAGGATGCATCTGCGGTGCGCTCGACGCGGGCGCTCGCCTCAAAGCCCGCCTGCTTGGCCAGCTCGGAGCCCTCGCGGGCGGTCTTCTCGGCTTGCCCTTGCATCTCCTCGTCGACGTCGGGGACCATCGTCATCGTGCCGACCCCGGCGAAGGGCATCGCCTCGACCGGATTCCAGATCGTGAGCACGACGGCCTGCCGGCCCCCGCGCAGCTGCGTGCCGGCTTGCGCGATCGCCTCCTTGGCGTGATCGGAGCCGTCGTAGGCGATCAGGACCGTGTCGTTGTCTGGCGCGGAGGCCATCAGCCGGCCCGACCGCCGGGCGGCGCCGGGGTCGGGAAGTTCGACGGCGTGTGCAGGAAGACCGAGCCCATTCGCAGTAGCAGGGCCGTGGCTAGAAACAGTGCTCCACTCAGCGCCGCGAGGTCGGGCCCGGTGTGGTTGCGGGCCAGGCCGACCACCGAGATGAGCACGGCGAGGACCAGGATCGCAACCGATATGCCGCGATGAAATCGGCCCGCTTCGGAGTGCGGCCAGGGGTCGATCGGGCGTACGACCTCGCGGCCCTGGTCGGAGTCGGTGCAATCGTCCTTCGCCGGGCATGCGTTGCAGACCGCGGCCCGGGCGCGGTAGCGCACCAGGCGCGCCGAGTGATCGAGGTCGATGCGGCGCAGGAACTCCCCTTCGGGGCATTTCCAGGCGTCGAGGTGATCCAGGTACTGAAAGCCGCCGGTGCGGATTCGGCCCGAGCGGTGGTGCGTATGGCGGGCGGCGAGGTCGAGCGCCGTCGCGGCGCCGATCAGCACCAGCACGTAGGCGCCTGCGGCCGCTGCCTCGGCGCTCATGGCTGCGCCGCCGCGGTCGCGCCCTCGGTGGGCTCGCTGACATCGGTGAAGAGGATGTCGTCGGGCTCGTCGAGCGTCACCTGGGCGACCCGGTAGCGGACGCCGATCCAGCAGATGTAGAGCAGCGGCAAGACGCCGCCGACGATGAACAGCACGTCGCCGGGGAAGCGCAACCACTCGATCGCGGTGTTGGTCGAGTTGGTGAGGAACTTCAGCGTTCGGGCGTCGTAGTAGCTGCTGCCCACCGACTTGTAGAGCTGGATCAACCCGAGCGGGAACAGGTCCGCGAAGCACATCCAAGCGAGCCCGATGTTGAGCGACCAAAAGCTCGTCTTGGCCGCCCGATCAGGCCACTTGTCGTCAGGGATCAAGTAGCGCAGGCAGAAGAGCGCCAGCCCCACCGCCAGCATCCCGTACACGCCCATCATCGCCGCGTGCCCGTGGTTTGCGGTCAGCGCGGTGCCGATCTCGAAGTAGGAGACGATCGGCAGGTTGATCAGGAAGCCGAAGATCCCGGCGCCGAGGAAGTTCCAGAAGCCGACGGCGACCAGGAACATCACCGCCCAGCGGTGCGGGAAAGGCGTCTTCGAGCGCGACTCCTGCCGGGCTCCGAGCTGCAGGAAGCTCCAGGCCTCGACGGTGAGGAAGGTCAGCGGGATCACCTCGGCGGCCGAGAAGACGGCGCCGAGCGCCATGTGCTGGGCCGGCTCGCCGGAGAAGTAGAGGTGGTGCATGGTCCCAATCACCCCGCCGGCCGAATAGAGCAGGATGTCGAGGAAGATCACGGTCAGGGCGACGCGCTCGCGCACCACCCCGAGCAGGACGAAGACGTAGGCCACCATCACGGTCGTGAACAGCTCGAGGAAGTCCTCGACCCAGAGGTGCACGACCCAGAAGCGCCAGAAGTCGGCGACCGTGAAGCTCTCGGTGGTGTGGGTCAGCAGGCCGACCGCATAGAAGGCCGGGATCGCCAGCGCGGCGAAGAAGAACAGCCAGGGCATGTTGCCCATGTGCTCGTGGCGGAGGCGGCCGCGCAGGCCGCGGTAGAGGATCGCAACCCAGGCGAAGAGCCCGATCACCAGCAGCACCTGCCAGAAGCGCCCCAGGTCGAGGTACTCGAAGCCCTGGGCGCCGAACCAGCCGCCGATCGTGCTCAGCCAGCCGTGAATGCCGGCGAACTCGCCGGCGAGGCTCCCGAAGACGACCAGGGCGACCGCCCCGAGCAGGCCGTAGGCGAGCCAGTGCTGGCCCTTGGGCTCGCGCCCGGCGATCATCGGGACCAGGAAGATGCCGGCCGCCAGGTAGGAGCTGGAGACGAAGAAGATCGCCAGCTGCACGTGGTAGGTGCGAACCAGGTTGTAGGGAAAGGCCTTGGCCAGGTCGAAGCCGAAGAAGTCGCCGAGCTCGGCGCGGTAGTGCTGCGAGGCCGCCCCGACCAGGGTCTGGATCAGGAACAGCAGCGCCATGACCAAGAAGAACCAGGCGGTCGCGCGCTGGGCGGGCGTCAGCGCGACGTCGCCGGGCAGCCGGAACGAAAGCGTCGTTTGCTCACGTCCGCGCCAGCCGAGGAAGTCCCAGCGCCCGAAGGCGCCGAAGAGGAGGCCGATCCCGCCCAGTAGCGCGATCAGCGAGACGACGCTCCAGAGCACGACATTGGCGGTCGGGGCGTTGTCGACCAGCTTCTCCGGCGGCCAGTTGTTGGTGTAGGAGTAGGCGTGCCCAGGACGCCGCGCGGCCGCCGACCAGGCCGTCCAGCTGAAGAAGGCGGTCAGCTGCTTGATGCTCTGCGGGTCGGTGATCGCGTCGGGGCGCAGCCCGTATTGCGTCGTTGGGTCGCCGAAGTAGCTGGCGTAGTGGCGGCGCAGCTTGCTGAACGCCGCAGCCTGGGCGGCGCTGTAGGTGATCGTGTCGGTCGCCGCGTCGTAGCGGTTGGCCTGGAAGTCGTCGATCGTCTTCTGGGTCGCGCGGTCCGAGCGCGGACCGCCGTAGCGGTCGCGAACCGAGAGAGCTGCGCGGTGCAGGTAATCGTCGGTGAAGTCGGGGCCCAGGTAGGCGCCGTGACCGAAGATCGAGCCGTACTCCATCAGGCCGTTGCGCAGGAAGACCCGCTCCCCGGCGTGCACGTCGGCGCGCGTGAACAGCGTCCGCCCCCCTGGGTCGACGACCTTGGCGGCAATCGGGGGGTCGCTGGTGTAGCTCTGGTAGGCGAGGATCCCGAGGACGAGGAACCCGAACAGGACCACCAAGAGCGTCGCCTGCACCCAGCCCTTGGAGACGAGCAGCCCGCGTCGCTGCGCGGCCGCCTCGCCCCTCGATTCAGCTTCCGACCCCTCCAAAGCGCGACGAGTCTAATGCGGCCGACGGCGGCTCCCCATCCGTAGAAAACCCGCAAATCGAAGCGGCGCCCGATGCGGCGCGCCGGCGCAGTCCGTCGCCTCAGGTATGTCCGAAGCGCACAGCCGGCAGCACGCGGTGCGCCCAAGAGGGCAGGTACCAGGCCCAGCGACCCAGGAGGCGCAGCAGGACGGGCATCAACACGAGGCGGACAAGCATCGCGTCGAGCAACACCGCGATGCCCAGGATCACCCCCATCTCCTTCGGGGGCAACGGGCCGGAGAGCGCGAAGGTGAAGAACACAGCGACCATCACGGCGGCGGCGGCGAAGATGACTCGCCCAGAATGGGCGAGGCCGCCAACCATCGCCTGCTTCGGATCGTGGCTGCGATCCCAATGCTCCTTCGCCGAGGAGAGCAGGAAAACCGTGTAATCCATCGAGATCGCGAAGATCATCGCGAAGAAGAACACCGGGCCCCAGGCGTCCAGGAAGCCCTGGGGCTGGAAGCCGAGCAGCGAGTGAAGCGCACCGTCCTGGAAGATCCACTTGGCGACGCCGAAGGCGGCTCCGGTGGCGAGCAGGTTCGTCAGGACCCCGACCGCTGCGATCAGCGGCGCCTGCAGGGCGAAGAGCAGGAGCAGGAAGCCGAGCCCGAGCACCACGCCGATCACCAGCGGTGTCTTTGCCGAGAGGGCAGCCTCGAGGTCGTGGTTCTCCGCCACCGCCCCTCCCACCATCGCGTTGGCCGGCAGCGCCGATCGCAGGCGATCTATGGTGGCGCCCACGGCCGGGCTCGAGGGGTCCTGGTCGGGCACCGCTGTGACCATGACCAGGCCGCCGCCGCCCCGCTGCGCCGCCAGTACCCGGGCGACGCCGGAGTCGGCCCTGGCCACCGCCGCGACCCGGCGCGCTTGGCCCTTCGGCGCCAGGATCTGCAGCGGGCCGGTGGACCCGGGGCCCATCGCCGCCTGGACCTGGGTGTAGCCGACTCTTGAGGAGTCGCCAGGTGGAACGACCTTGATCGACGGCATCGCGGTCCGCAGCTGGGTCACCGGGAAGGCGAGGGCCAGGAGCAAGGCGAGGGCGAACCCCCCGTAGACGAGCGGCCGCCGCCACAGCCGCTCGCCCCAGGCCGCGAACCGCGCCGAGCGGTGCTCGCCCGAGTGCGCCCAGGGGAGCGAGAGCCGGTCGACGCGAGGACCAAGCTTGGCGAGCACCGCGGGCAGCAAGGTGAGCGTCGCCGCTAGAACGAAGAGGACCGCGAGCATGATCCCGAGGCTCATCGAGCGAAATGCCGGGCTGGGCACGAGCATCACCGCGGTCAGCGAGATCAGCACGGTGAGCCCGGAGAACAGCACCGCCTTGCCGGCGGTGTCCATCGTCTGCGCCGTGGCTTCGACCGCGTCGAGGCGGGAGCCGAAGAAGGCGCCGCGGAAGCGATAGACGACGAAGAGCGCGTAGTCGATGCCGAGCGCCAGGGCGAACATCAGGGCGAAGTTCATCGCCCAGATCGAGATCGGCAGCACCTGGGTGCCGAGGTAGAGGGATCCCGCGGCGGCCAGCAGGCCGACCATGGTCAGCATCAAGGGCAGGCCCGCGGCGACCAGCGAGCCGAATGCGAGGAGCATGATCGCCAGCGTCACCGGCCAGGAGATGACCTCCGAGCGAAGCATCGCATTCTTGTTGGCGGCGTTGAAGTCCGACCACATGCCGGCGGCGCCGGTCAGATGGACATCGACGCCCGCGCGGCTCAGCCCATTGAGGGGGCCCTTGAGCCGCTCGGCTGCCCGCACCATCGCGTTGGAGTCGCGGGCGGCTCCGGCCTCGACGATCGCCGTGTGCCCGTCGGGCGAGATCGAAGCGCCCTCCTGCGGCGCGACCACGGTGCGCACCGCGGGATCGGCGCGAAGCAGGCGCTTCACCGCAGCGGTCCTGGACGCGAATGCTGGGTCCTTGACCGTGCTCGCCGGGGAGTGAAGCACGGTCATCAGCCCGTAGCTGGAGAGCCCCCGGAAGTTCTCGTCGATCAGCTTTCGCGCCTGCACCGATTGCGACGCCGTCGTCTCCCAGCCGGCGCCCGAGAGGGCCTTCTCCACGCGAGGCGCAAAGAGACCGAGGCCCACAGCGACGACCGCCCAAACCGCCAGCACGACCCGAAAGTGGGTCGCGGTGTAGCGGCCGAGCCGGCCCACCGGTCCGAAGGGCGCGATCAGATCTCCCTGCCGCAAGAGGGGTAGATCAGCGAGCGCAGACCGAATGCGCGCTTCAGGGCCAGCGAGGCGGGGCAGGCGCCGATCACCACGTAGAGCCACTGGTTGACGCCGACGAAGCCGGTCAGCAACAGAAACCAGGGAGAGATCAGGACGACCAGGAGCACGCTCGCGAGGGTGACGGTCCCAGCCAGCGCGAAGAGCACCCGCTCCAGCGGCCAGCGAGTCGTCTGGCTCGAGAGGCGATACACGTCAGCTGCCTGCCTCCAGTAGAGCGCCGAGCTCGTCGAGCTCGCGGCGCATGCCTCCGCAGACCTGCTCACAAAGCTCGAAGACCATCGGATCGGCAATCGAGTAGACCGAGAAGGTGCCTCGCTTGCGGCGCCCGACGATCCCGGCCCGCAGAAGCACCCCCAGATGCCTGGACACGTTCTGCTGCGAGGCGCCACTGGTCTCCTGCAGCTCTTGCACTGTCGCTTCCCCGCGCTTCAGCTCCTCCAACAGCCTGATCCGCATCGGCTCTCCCAGCACCCGGAAGCGCTCGGCAATGCGCTCCAGCAGTGGCGTCGGAAGTGGATGGGGAAGTGCGGTTGCAGGAGCCATCAGCCGACAACCTATCACAATTAAACCATTGTGAATTAGTGAAGCGGTATGAGCAGCGGGTCGACGACGAGGCCCCGGAAATCGGACCGGTAAAGAGCAACCGCGTATGGGTTGATTCGGTGTCGGCGACGGCCAAATACGGATCGATCTCCGGGCGCGCCTCGGATGCACCCTGCCCTCTCTCGACTAACGTTTGCGGGCGAAAGGAGAACGATGCAAGCTGGCGCCGGCTTGGTGAACGAGAATTCCGAACCCGAGGCGAATGTCCTGATCGCCGGCGGGGGGATCGCCGGGCTCGAGGCGCTGATGGCGCTGCGAGACCTCGCCGGCGGCAGAGTCCGGATCACTCTCCTCTCACCGGAGCCGGATTTCGTCTACAAGCCGGAGATCGTCGAGGAGCCCTTTTCATCCCAGCCGGCTGAGCAGCAGGCGCTGGCGCCGATCGCCGAGGAGCTCGAGGCTAGGTTCGTTCAGCAGGGCATCGCAGACGTTCGGCCGCAAGAGCACGACGTCGCCCTGGCGGATGGCTCGAGGCTGTCCTACGACAAGCTGATCCTCTGCATCGGCGCCCGCCCTCGCCCCGCCTTTGAGGATGCGATTCCGCTGCGAACCGATGGATCCCCGCTGCCGATCGACTCACTTCTCCGGGAGACGGCGGAGAGCGATTCGGGCGTGATCGCATTCGTTATCCCCGCGGGTCGAACCTGGCCGCTGCCGGTCTACGAGCTGGCGCTGATGGCCCAGCGGCGGGCGCGCGAGCTGGGGCTGACCGACGTGAGGTGCTGCATCGTGACTCCGGAGCAAGCCCCGTTGATCGTCTTTGGCTGCACGGCGAGCGAAGCAGTCGGCTCGCTGCTGGCTGCGCGGCGCATCAAGATCCGAACCGGGACGTGGGTGAAGGAGGCGGCGGGTGGCGAGCTTCTGCTGGCCCCGAACGACGAGCGGATCGAGATCGGACAGATGATCTCGCTGCCCGTGCTGGAGGGCCCCAACCTCGCGGGCATCCCCGCCGACGGAGAGGGATTCATCCCGATCGACGGCTACGCCAAGGTGCGAGGCGTCGAGGACGTCTATGCCGCCGGTGACGGCACCAACTTCCCGATCAAGCACGGGGGCATCGGCACCGAGCAGGCCGACGCGGCGGCGCATCACATCGCCGCGGCCCTCGGGGCCCCGGTCGAGACCAAGCCCTTTGATCCAGTGATCCGCGGCAAGCTGCTTACCGGCGACGACTCTTTGCACATGGAGCACCGGGTCACCGGCGGCACTGGCGAGGGGACGGCATCCGCGGATACCCTCTGGTGGCCGCCGCGCAAGGTCGCCGGCCGTTACCTGTCCGCCTGGCTCGGTCACGGGCTCGCCCACACCGAACGCGAGCCGCCCCCCCACTCGATCGACGTCGAGGTGGCGCTGCCGTCGGAATGGCACGAGGACCCGATGGCGCTGGACCCATATGGTCCGCCCGGCTGGGCGAAGGGTTGACCGCCTCGGCTCCCGGCTATGACGGCAGACTTGGAGGCCGTCCGTCCTAAACACGGACGCGAGCTACGGGCGCGCCTCGGATGCCGCCGGCGGGATCCCGGTCTAGGGTCCGCGAAGGGAGCCGGGCGTCAAGCGAAAGGAGCCAGGCGATGGGAGAGGAAACGGGCGGCGATGACGAACCTCAGCGAGGTAACCCTTCCGTCGCTGCCGTTGGAGCGCTTTCGGTCGGTGCTCGGCGAGCAGTTCGCAGAGATCGAGCCAGAGATCGCTCGTGCGCGCACCCAGTTGGCCGGCCGGGTCGTCTGGCACGTCAACTCCACCGCCCGCGGGGGCGGCGTGGCGGAGATGCTGCGCTCCTATTTGGCCTACGCGCGTGGCGCCGGTGTCGACGTGCGCTGGGTGGTGATCCCCGGCGATCCGCAGTTCTTCGAGATCACCAAGCGCCTCCACAACAACTTGCACGGCAACGCCGGGGACGGAGGATCGCTCGGAGCCTCCGAGCATCAGGCCTACGAGCGCGGCCTGGCTGCGTCTGCCGAAGCCCTGGCGGCGCAAGTTCGCGCCGGCGACGTCGTCTACCTGCACGACCCCCAGACCGCGGGCCTGGCGGCGCGAGTTCGCGCCCTCGGCGCCGCCGTGATCTGGCGCTGCCACGTCGGTGACGACGGGCGCGGCGAGCTTGTCCACCGGGCATGGGACTTCATCCGCACCGATCTCGACGATGCCGACGCCCTTGTCTTCTCGCGGCGCGAGTTCGTCTGGGACGGGCTGGAGGACCGCCTGATCTGGATCATGGCGCCGACGATCGACGCCTTCTCCCCCAAGAACCAGGAGATGACCGCGGAGACCGTCGAGGCCGTGCTGGGGACGATCGGGCTGGGGCCCGATGGAGCAACGGGAACCCCGATCTTCCAGCGAGCGGACGGGACCCCAGCCCGGGTCGACCGCAAGGCCGAAATCGTGCAGGAGGCCCGGCTCCCGGCCGGCGCGCCGACCCTGGCTCAGGTTTCGCGCTGGGATCGCCTCAAGGATCCGCTGGGCGTGCTGCGCTGCTTTGCCGAGAACGTCAAGGATCAGGCCTCGCATCTCGTTCTCGCCGGGCCGGATGTCACGGCAGTGAACGACGACCCCGAGGGACTGCAGGTGCTGAAGGACGTGCGGGAGGCTTATGCGCAACTCGCCGCCGACGTGCGCCGGCGTGTTCACCTTGTCAGCCTGCCGATGGACGACCTCGACGAGAACGCGGCGATGGTCAACGCGATTCAGCGCCGCCCCGACGTCGTGATTCAAAAGAGCGTCGCCGAGGGCTTCGGGCTGACCGTCGCCGAGGCGATGTGGAAGCAGCGTCCGGTGGTCGCCGGCCGTGTCGGCGGCATTCAGGATCAGATCGTCGACGGCCAGAGCGGCGTCCTTGTCGACGACCCCCGCGACCTCGCCGCGGTCGGGGCGGCCCTGGACAGCCTCTTGGCCGATCCCGAGCGCGCGGCCGCGATCGGGCAGGCGGCCCGCGAACGGGTGATCGACAAGTTCCTGCAGATCGACCGCCTGCTCGAGTACTTCTTCCATCTTCAGGAGGTCCTGCCGCGACGGCGAAGCTGACCCACTCAGCCAGAAGCGATGGCCCGTCCGAGAAGCGATCTCGCGTCCCTACGCGAGCCCGCACCGCGAGCATCGCGTCCTCTGGGCCAATCTGCGCTATAGCCTGGGCTCGTTGAAGCAAGTCGTGGTCGAGGAGGTCGGCGGTCCGGAGGTCCTGGAAGTGATCGAGCAGGACGACCCCCGACCTGGGCCAGACGAAGTCTGCGTGAAGGTTCTGGCGGCCGGGGTCTCGTTCACCGACACGCTGATCCGCGCCGGCACCTACCTCGGCGGGCCCAAGCCACCATTCACTCCGGGATACGAGATCGTCGGCGAGGTCGAGGAGACGGGTGACGGAGTCTCGGAGCTGACGCCGGGCGACAGGGTCGCCGCGCTGCTCGTCTACGGCGGCTACACCGAGCGCGTTTGCATTCCGGAGCGCAAAGCGGTCAAGATCCCTGCCGATCTCGACCCCGCCGACGTCGTCAATCTCGTCTTCCCCTACATGACCGCCTACCAGCTGCTGCACCGGACGGCCAGGGCGAAGAGCGGCGACGCGGTCCTGGTCCACGGCGCCGCCGGGAGGGTAGGAACCGCAACCCTGGAGCTGGGAACGACGATGGGCCTGCGGCTCTTCGGCACGTCCTCGGCGCGCGACCGCGAGAAGGTCGAGCAGCTGGGAGCCGTGGCGATCGACTACCGCAACGAGGACTTCGTCTCCCGGGTCCGGGAGGAGACGGGCGATGGAGTTGACATCGCCCTCGACGGCTTCGGGGGCTGGCTGTCGCTGGGCTCCTTCCGCGCCCTACGGCCCGGCGGCAGGCTGGTGATCTTCGGCCACTCCTCGACGATCTCCGAGGGACGCAGAAGCCGGCGCGGATGGATCGAGTGGTTCGCTGCCACCGGACTCGTCGGGGCCATGGGTTTCCTGTGGCCGCGGCGCAAAGTGCTCAGCTACCGGATCGCCAAGCTCGCCGACCTCCATCCGGACTGGTTCCGCGACGACCTCGCGGACCTGATCCGGCTCCTTCGCGCGGGCAAGGTCAACCCCGAGGTAGCCGAGCGGCTGCCGCTCACCGAAGCCCGCCACGCCCACGAGCTGCTCCAGAGCTCGGCCTCCACGGGCCGCCTGGTGCTGGTCCCCTAACAGCTTCGATGGGCGCCACGGTATCCGTACTCAGCACGGGTCAAAGGGTGGGATTCAGCGGATGAACGCAGGGATCCTCCGACCTAAGGTGATCGTAGAGAAGACCCTGGAAAGGGGAGCTTGATGAGCGACCAGCTAGACGCACTCGATGCCACCTTCCTCGAGCTCGAGGAGGCTGACCAGGGCGCTCACATGCATATCGGTGGCGTGATGATCTTCGAGCCGCGATCGGACGGGGGGGCGCCGCCGCTGGAGGAGTTGGTTGCCCGGCTGGAGCACGGGGTGGCGCAACTGCCGCGCTTCCGCCAAAGCCTCTCGTCTCCGAGCACCGGCGGGCTCTCGTGGCCCTTCTGGGGCGAGGACGAGCGCTTCCGGGTCGCCAACCACGTGCGGTCGGTGAGCCTGCCGGCGCCTGGAGACCGGGCGGAGCTGCTCGACTGGGCGGGCGAGTTCTACTCCGAGCGACTCGATCGAGCGCAACCGCTCTGGGAGATGGTCCTGATCGACGGGCTCGCCGGCGGACGCTGGGCGCTGGCCAGCAAGACCCATCACTGCATGGTCGACGGAGTCGGCTCGATCGACACGATCCAAATCGTGCTCGACACCGAACCGCATCCGGACACGCCGGCACCCGCCTCTCCCCCAGCGGCGCCCGCGGCGCCGGAAGCGCCCACCGCGCTCCAGTCGTTGATCGGGACGGCGAGCAGCTTGGCGCGGACCCCGGCCCGCCTGGCCAAGCTGCCGATCGAGCTGGCAAAAGCCGGCACCCGGGTGATCGGCGGCACGCTCGGCGCCGCCCGCCATCCCGGGCGCGCGGCGGACGTCTTGCAGCGCTCGCGCGCGCTCGCCGACGTGATCGTCGAAGACGAGCTCGCCGCTTCCCCGCGGACCAGCATCAACGTCCCGATCGGCGGCAAGCGCCGCCTCGCCGTCGCCTGGGTGCCGCTCGGCGAGCTGAAGGAGATCAAGGAGTCGCTGGGCGGGACGGTCAACGACGTGGTCCTGGCGGTTGCCGCGGGCGGCCTCCGGGAGCTGCTGATCGAGCGCGGCGAAACGCTGCCCGAAGGGGGCCTGCGCGCGATGGTGCCCGTCAACGTCCGGGCCGCCGGCGAGGAGCTGGCGCTCGGCAACCGGATCAGCTCCCTGTTCGTTCACCTGCCGGTCGCGGTCGAGGATCCAGGCGAGCGCTTCGCGAGCCAGATGGCGGAGGCGGAGAGGCTGAAATCCGGTACTCAGGCCCTCGGCTCCAGCACCCTGCTCGACCTCACCAGGCATGCGCCGCCGGTGATCCACAGCTTCCTCGCCCGATCCCTGTTCGCGACTCGGCTCTTCAACCTCACGATCACCAACGTGCCCGGGCCCCAGTTTCCCCTCTACGGGCTGGGGTCCAAGATGACCGACATCTGGCCGCTCGTGCCCCTCGCCGCCGATCACGCCGTCGGTCTGGCGGTGCTGAGCTACGACGGCCGAGTGTTCTTCGGCCTCAACGCAGACCGCGACGCGATGCCGGACCTCGAGGTTCTGGCGCAGGGAATCGAGGCGTCGTTCGCGGAGCTCCGCGAGGCCGCCCGGGTGCCGAGCCGGACTCCGAATTGAGCGCTCAGTCGCCTGGCAGGCGCACGACGAGCACGTCGCAGTGCGCCTCATGGACCAGGTGGCTGGAGACGCTGCCCAGCAGCGTCCGCGAAACCCTGCCCCTTCCTCGCGAGCCGGTGACGATGACGTCGGCGCCGATCTCCTTCGCGACGCTGGCGACCGCCTCCCCGGCCGGGCCCGACGTGACCCAGGGACTTGGCGCGAGCTGCGGGTCGAGATTCGCGGCCGCCGACTCCAGCGAGTGCCGCGCCGCGGCGATCCGCTCGGGATCCGGGTCAGCCGCAAGAGCGATGCCCGCAACCCCCTCCGCTTCCACCGAACGCACTAGGGTAAGCGAGGCTCCACCCGCCTCGGCAATCCCGGCCGCGACTTCGAGCGCCGCCTGCGCTCCCTCGCTGCCGTCAAAAGCGACTACCACATTGCGATACATGAAGGCGCCCATCGTAGGGGTCGGCGTCCACGGTCGCTCGAGGGAGATGGCATGAAGACGATTGAGCGTGATTCGCTCGATGCTCTTCTGGTGGCGCTGCAACGAAGGGGCTTCACGGTGGTCGGCCCGACGGTCCGGGACCAAGCGATCGTCTATGACGAGTTGTCTTCGAGCGAGGATCTTCCCGTCGGCTGGACCGATGAGCAGGACGGCGGCACATACCGGCTGCTCCGACGCGAAGACGATGCGCTGTTCGGCTACGTCGTCGGGCCGCGCTCCTGGAAGCACTTCCTGCACCCACCGAAGCTGACCCTTCTGCGTGCACGCCGCAACGACAGCGAGCTGGAGATCACCGAGGAGCCCGACGAGCCTCCCCGCTACGCCTTTCTCGGCGTGCGCTCATGCGACCTGCACGCGATCGCAACCCAGGACAGGGTGCTGCTCGGTGGAGCGCATCCCGACCCCCACTACGCCGCTCGCCGCGAGGGAGCGTTCATCATCGCGATCCAGTGCGGAGAGGCCGGCGGAACTTGCTTTTGCGTCTCGATGGAAACCGGGCCGAAGGTGGAGGCGGGCTACGACCTCGCGCTCACCGAGGTCATCGACGACGAATCGCATCGCTTCGTCGTCGAGATCGGCAGCGAGCGGGGCGCCGAGGTTCTCAAGGAGGTGCCGAGCCGACCGAGCGGCGAGCAAGACCAGCGCGCGCCGCAGGCGGCCGCGGAGCGGGCCGCGGGACAGATGGGCCGAGAAATGGAGACCGACGGAATCAAGGAGCTTCTGTACGGCAACCTCGAGCACCCGCGCTGGGACGAGGTCTCCGAGCGCTGCCTGACCTGCGGCAACTGCACGATGGTCTGCCCGACCTGCTTTTGCACCACGGTTGAGGACGTGACCGACCTGGCCGGGACCGAGACCGAGCGGCGGCGCGAGTGGGATTCCTGCTTCACGATGGACTTCTCCTACGTGCACGGCGGCAGCGTGCGCTCCTCGCCCCGGTCACGCTACCGCCAGTGGATGACCCACAAGCTGGCCACCTGGATCGACCAGTTCGGCAGCTCCGGCTGCGTCGGCTGCGGGCGCTGCATCACCTGGTGCCCGGTGGCGATCGACATCACCGAGGAGGCAGCCGCGATCCGGGCGACCGATGGATCGACCCGCAAGCCGCCGGCCGAACCCGGAGACCGGACATGAGCGAGCGCGGAATCGACGAGCTGCTCGCGCAGACGGACGTCTTCGCGGGCCTCAGCGGCGAGCATCTAGAGCTGATCGCCGGATGCGGCAAGTTGATGGCCATCGACGCGGGACAGAGGCTGTTCGAGGAGGGCGAGCGAGCAGACTCCTTCTACCTCTTGCGCCACGGCCGCGTCGCCCTGGAGCTGTTCATGCCGGGACGCGGTTCGCTGACCATCTCGACCCACGGGCCGGGCGAGCTCCTGGGGTGGTCGTGGCTGTTCCCGCCCTACCGCTGGCACCTCGACGCTCGGGCGCGGGAGCGTGGCTCAGCGGTCGTCTTCGACGGGAAGTGCCTGCGCGGGAAGGCGGAGGCGGACCACGACCTCGGCTACGAGCTGATGAAGCGATTCGCGGCGCAGATGGTCGAGCGCCTGCAGGTGACCCGGGTGCAACTGATCGACGTCTATGGCCAAGTCGCGGCAAGCTGAGCGCAGCGCCGGCCCCGGACCAATGGTCCCGGCCCCCTTTCGGGTCCGGGACCGGGTGCGGGAGACCGGCGACACCTGGACGCTGGAGCTCGAGCCCAGCGATGGCGCCGGGCCCCGCCCCTTCGCGCCGGGGCAGTTCAACATGCTCTATGCCTTCGGGGTCGGCGAGGTGCCGATCTCAATCTGCGGTGACCCGGCCGCCCCCGAACCGCTCCTGCACACGGTCCGCGCCGTCGGCTCGGTCAGCGAAGCGATCTGCGCGACGCGCCCCGGCGAGCAGCTCGGCGTCCGCGGCCCCTACGGCAGCTCCTGGCCCATCGAGCGGGCCGCGGGGGGCGATCTGCTGATCGTCGCCGGCGGCCTCGGCCTGGCTCCCTTGCGGCCGGCGCTGCTCGCCGCGATGAATAAGCGCGAGGACTTCCGCCGGGTCCTGCTGCTCTACGGAGGCCGCGAGCCCGAGCAGCTGCTTTACCGGGCCGAGCTGGGGCGCTGGGACTCGGACCCGCGCCTGCAGCTCGGCCTCACGGTCGACAGCGCCGCCGCAGACTGGTCGGGCGAGGTGGGAGTGGTGACGAAGCTGTTCGACCGGGTCGATTTCGAGCCCGAGCGCGCGATCGCCCTGCTCTGCGGGCCGGAGGTGATGATGCGCTTCGCGGCCCGGGCGCTGCGCGATCACGGCGTGGCGGCCGATCGCATCCACATCTCGATCGAGCGCAACATGAAATGCGCGCTCACCCACTGTGGCCGCTGCGTCTTCGGCCCCACCTATGCCTGTCGGGAGGGCGCGGTGATGCGCCTCTCCGAGATCGAGCCGTTCCTCGCCGTCCGGGAGCTCTGATGGCGGATCCGAAGCCGAAGCTCGCGGTATGGAAATTCGCCTCCTGCGACGGCTGCCAGCTCAGCCTGCTCGGCTGCGAGGACGAGCTGATCGGGCTTGCCGGCGAGGTTGACATCGCCTACTTCCTGGAGGCGCGGCGGGCGACCGTGGAAGGGCCCTACGACCTCTCCCTAGTCGAGGGGTCGATCACGACCGCCGAGGACGCCGAGCGGATCCAGCAGGTGCGCAGCGTCTCCCGCCGCCTGGTGACGATCGGCGCCTGCGCGACCGCGGGCGGAATCCAGGCGCTGCGCAACTTCGCCGACAGCTCGGAGCTCGTCGCCGCCGTCTACGCGACCCCGGAGTACATCTCGACGCTTGAGACCTCGACCCCGATCGGCGCCCACGTGGCGGTCGACTTCGAGCTGCAGGGCTGCCCGATCAACAAGCGCCAGCTGCTCGAGGTGATCGGCGCCTTCCTGGCGGAGCGGCGACCCAACATCCCCGCTTACAGCGTCTGCATCGAGTGCAAGCGGCGCGGCAACGTCTGCGTGATGGTCGCCCATGGCACCCCCTGCCTTGGCCCGGTCACCCAGGCCGGCTGCGGTGCGCTGTGCCCCTCCTACAACCGCGGCTGCTACGGCTGCTACGGGCCGATGGAGACCCCGAACACCCCCTCGCTGGCCGGCTGGATGCGCGACAGCCTCGGCTCCGAGGAGCCGGAGCTGGTGCGGGAGTTCCGCAGCTTCTACGCCGCCAAGCCGGCCTTCCGCGCCGAGAGTGAGGCGCACGAGTCAAGCGAGTCCGATGACCGCTGACGGCAACGGGCGCACCCGCACGATCCGCACCAAGGCCCTGGCTCGGGTCGAGGGAGAGGGCGAGATGTACGTGCGGGTTCGCGGCGACGAGGTCACCGACGTCGAGCTGCGGATCTACGAGCCGCCGCGGCTGTTCGAGGCGCTGCTGCGCGGCCGCGCCCTCGGCGAGGCGCCCGACATCACGGCGCGTATCTGCGGGATCTGCCCGGTCGCCTACCAGATGAGCGCCTGCGAGGCGATCGAGGACGCGCTCGGGATCTCGATCCCGGAGGAGACCCGAGCCCTGCGGCGGCTGATCTACTGCGGAGAGTGGCTGGAGAGCCATTCGCTTCACCTCTACATGCTGCACGCGCCCGACTTCCTCGGCTACGAGAGCGCCTTCGCGATGGCCGGCGAGCACGGCGAGATCGTGGAGCGCGGGCTGCGCACGAAGAAAGCCGGCAACCAGCTGATCGCGGCGCTCGGGGGGCGCGAGGTCCACCCGATCAACGTCCGGGTCGGGGGCTTTTACCGGGCGCCCGAGCGCCGCGACCTGATGCCGCTCCGCGAGCGCCTCGCGACTGCGCGTGAGGAAGCGGCGGAGACGGTGCGCTGGGCCGCGTCGCTTCCCTTCCCGGAGCTGGAGCCGGACTACGAGCTCGTCTGCCTTCGCTCTCCGGTCGACGAGTACCCGATCGACCGCGGGCGGATCGTCTCCTCAGGCGGCATCGACATCGCGGCAAGCGAGTTCGACGAGACCTTCGAGGAGGAGCAGGTGTCGCACTCAAACGCGCTCCACAGCCGCGTCCGGGGCCGCGGCTCCTACCTTTGCGGACCGATCGCCCGCTTCAACCTCAACCTCGACCGGCTCTCGCCGATCGCCCGCGAGGCGGCGCGGGAAGCCGGGATCGGCTCCGGCTGTCGCAACCCGTTCCAGAGCATCGTCGTCCGCGCGGTGGAGATCCTCTATGCCTGCGATGAAGCCGTGCGGTTGATCGACGGCTACGAGCCGCCCGATCCGCCTGCGATCGACGCCGAGCCGCGGGCGGCGGTGGGCCACGGGGCAACCGAGGCGCCACGGGGCATGCTCTACCACCGCTACGAGCTTGACGGCGAGGGCGGGATCGTCAGCGCCAGAATCGTGCCGCCGACCTCGCAGAACCAGCGCACGATCGAGGAGGACCTGCGCGAGTTCGTGCAACGCAACATCGACCTCGACGACGAGCAGCTGACCCTGCGCTGCGAGCAGACGATCCGCAACTACGACCCCTGCATCTCCTGCGCGACCCATTTCCTGCGCCTCGAGGTGGATCGATCGTGAGGGTGATCGGGATCGGCAACCCGCTGCGCGGCGATGACGCGATCGGCCTGCTCGTCGCCCGCCGGGTCGGGGAGCTCGCCGACCCCGGGGTGCAGGTGATCGAGCTGGAGGGCGAGCCGGCGCGCCTGATCGACGCCTGGCAGGGCGCCGGTCTCGCGGTTGTCGTGGACGCCGTCTGCTCCGGCGCGCATCCGGGCGCCGTGACCCGGTTCGACGCAACCGCCGATCCCCTGCCGGCCTCGGTCTCGGCTTCCTCGACCCACGCCCTCGGGCTCGGGGAGGCGATCGAGATCGCCCGGGCGCTGGACCACCTGCCCGAGCGCCTGATCGTCCTCGGGGTCGAGGGCGCCCGCTTCGAGCCCGGCTCCAGCCTCTCGCCGGGCGTGGCGGCCGCGATCGACCCGGTCGCCGCCGCGGTGCTGCGCGAGGTGAATTCTCATGGCGCCGGTAAGCCGGGATGCAGGCAAATCGAGCACACGACAAGGAGGAGCGATGCCTGATCAGACAGTCACGTTGACCCTGACAAAGGCCGACGCAGAGATCGTGCTCGGCGTCCTGACCGCGGAGCGATACAACGCAACAGCGCAGAAGGTGTGCGACCAGCTTGCTGCACAGATCGAGCAAGCGCTGGAGCCAAGCGAATGACGGCCTCAGCCAACGAGCCGGAGCTCCCGGGCAAGTCCGGGTGATCGCCTTGTCGTTCGAGGGCACCACCAACGAGACTCCAATCAGGGTGCCTGAAGGCGCCACGTGATCGACAATCGTCAGTCGACGCGATCGTCGCCTGTCACGACGGAACGCAGACGTCCGACCAGCTCTTCGACCGTGTTCGCGGACAGGTTGGCGAGGGCCATCGCCCGTGCCACGGCATCGACGGCAGCAAGTTCTCCTGCGCCAGGTGATCGGCCGCGCTGGCAACCAGACCAGCGGGGACCGGCCCACGAACGCGTGCTTCGGCCAGCGCCGCGGCGTAGGCGACTGCCGCCCGGTTGCGATCGTCGAGAGCGCCCAGGTCGCCCAAGCCGATCGCCTCCAGATCGTCGGACGAAACGCCCGCGCGGCTCGCCCAACGTTCGTGCACGAAGGTGCAGCCGCGGCAGGAGTTGACGCGGCTGACGCCGACCATGACTTGCTCACGCAGCTTTGGGTCGAGGTCGCCACGAAGGTAAGCGGCGGCCAGGGGCCGCGCCCGGCGCACGACGCCAACCAGGTCGCGGATCGCCTCACCCGATGAGACGAACGTTCGGGGCGATCGGCGGGGAGCAGACGCGAACAGACCGGAGATGATGTCGGTTCGACCGCTTCCGTGTCGGACGGCGCCGATGACAGAGTCCCAGCAGCTTCACCAAGCAGCCACCGCCGACGGCGCGCTGAGCCGAAAGACCAAGGAGCTGATCGCCTTGGCGATTGGATCAGCGTGCGCTGCGACGGATGCATCGCATACCACGTCCACGACTCACTTCCAGCGGGGGCAAGCCAGGAGGAAATGGCCGATGCAGTCGGCGTCGCGATCACGACGGTGACGGGCCGTTGGTCGTCTACGGCGCCGAGGCTATGGCGGCGCTCGACCAGTTTCGAAGCAGAGGGTTGAGCCACCAACCGAGCGTGCCCGCTCCAGTCGAGAAGTACCGATGGCAGGCGGCTTGGGAGCCCAGCTGTCACGAGATCGCATTAAGCTGCGAGCCATCGAATAACGATCCAAGGAGAGTTCCCATGCCCCCTGCCAAGAAACCCGCATCTCGCCGTAGCAGCGGGGCGCGAAAGCGTCCAACCAACAAAGAGCCGGCGGCTATCAAGCGCCTCAACAAGTCGCTCGACGCGGCCCAGGATGCGCTCGTCTCGTTGCGCAAGGATCTGAGCAGAGACGTCGGTGCTGGCGGGCGGGCGCTTCAAAAAAACTTGGAGAGGTTCGTACGCGACGCTCGACGCGACAGCGGCAAGCTGAGCAAGGCCCTCGAGCGCGACATCGAGAAGTTGCAAGGGCGGCTGACGAGTCCTTCGAAGACGAAGACGAAGACGAAGACGAAGACGCCGAGCCGCAGCGGTACGCGCCGCAAGACGGCGGGACGCTCAGCCGCCAAGCAAACCGGACCTCGCACCGCTTCGCGCCCGCGCAGCAAATAGCCGGGCGCTCCCCGAGGGCATCGACGCCTGAGTCCGCGCGGCTGGGGCCGAAAGGCCGCTGGTTCAAATCCCGTCGCCCCGATTGAACGGTGCAAGAGAGTACGGATGGCTCCCGTCGCGCTCTAGGCTGGCGTCGAATGTGATCGACCTGCATTGCCACATCCTTCCCGGCATCGACGACGGGGCGGCCGAGCTGGCCGACAGCGTCGACATGGCACGCCAGGCCGCCGAGGATGGAATCGAGGCGATCTGCGCTACTCCCCACATTCGCCATGACCACGACGTCCACATCCAGGAGGTCGAGGATCGCGTCGCCGACCTGGGGGCTGAGCTGGAGCGCCGGGGTGTGCCGGTTTCGGTGATCGCGGGAGGGGAGGTCGCGGAGAACGTCATCGAGGGGCTCGAAGCTGACGAGCTGCGGCGGGTCACCCTCGGAGACGGCCCCTGGGTCTTGCTCGAGCCGGCCTTCGGACCACTCTCCGATTCGCTGCATCTGCGCGTGAGGCACCTGGCGGAGCGCGGATATCGGTCCTTGATCGCCCATCCGGAACGCCATCTCTCCGAAGCCCATGGCGAGCGGCTGGCCGCTCTCGTGAGAGAAGGAGCCCTCGTGCAGGCGACCGCGGACTTCTTCCTGCGCGAGGAGACCGCTCCCTACATGCTCGAGCTCGCCCAGCGCGGCCTCGTTCACGTCCTCGGCAGCGACTCGCACTCTGCGCGGATCGGCCGGCCGGTCCATCTTTCGGCGGCGCTGGAGGTCCTGGGAGAGGTCGAGCTGCTTCGCCCTCACCTCGATTGGATCGACGAGCTGGCGCCGGCGGCGATCGTCCGAGGCGAAGAGCTGGAAGCGCCCTTCGAGCCGCACTAGGAGCGCCACGAGTCGCCGGTCCAGCGCGCCGCGCCTGCAGGCTCCCTGCCGGAGCCCTAACCTGGGGTCGATGAGCTCCGCTCAGCGGATGACCAGCGCGGACGCCGCCTGGCTGCACATGGACCGCCCGACCAACCTGATGGTGATAACCGGGGCGCTGTGGTTCGACGAGCCTCTCGATTGGCCAGCGGTTCGGGAGGTGATCTCGACCCGCCTCGTCAACCGCTTCCCGCGCTTTCGCCAGAAGGTCGCGGAGAGCTCGATCCCGCTGCGCGGGCCGAGCTGGGAGGACGATCCCGACTTCGACCTCGATCTGCACCTTCACCACATCGCCCTGCCTGCTCCCGGTGACCAGGGCGCGCTGCAGGAGCTGGTCGCGGACCACATCGCCCAGCCACTTGACCGGTCCCGCGCCCTATGGGACTGGTACCTGGTCGACGGCTACGGCTCGGGATCGGCGATCGTCGCCCGCATGCACCACTGCATCGCCGATGGGATCGCGCTGGCCAGGGTCCTTCTCTCGCTCACGGACGAGGGACCTGACGGCATCGAGCCAGGCGAGACCGGGCACGACGAGAGCAGTGAGGGCAGCGGACTTGTCGCCGACTTGGTTCGCCCTGCCCGGCGCGCGGCCTCGATCAGCCGCGACCTCGGCGGTAGCGTGACCCATGAGGCGATTGAGCTGGTCCGCGACCCCTCCGAGCTGATCGACCTCGTCGCCGCCGCGCGTGATGACGCCAAGGCGATCGGCAAGGCGCTCTTCTCCGGCCCCGACACGCGCACGGTCTTCAAAGGCGAGCTGGGTGTAGCCGAGCAGGTTGCCTGGTCGGATCCGCTCCCGCTCGACGACGTGAAGTCGATCGGCCACGCCACCGGGACCACCGTCAACGACGTGGTGTTGACCGCAATTGCGGGGGCCCTGCGTGCATATCTGACCACGCGCGACAGCCTCGTCGACGAGCTGCACGCATTCGTCCCCTTCAACCTGCGTCCGCTCGACCAGCCGCTGCCGCGCGACCTGGGCAATCGATTCGGGCTCGTGCTGCTGGCGGTACCGGTCGGAATCGAGGACCGTCGCCGGCGCTTGGCGGAGGTGCACCGTCGGATGGCCGAAATCAAGGACTCGCCCGAAGGCGCGATCGGCTACGGGCTGCTTGCCACGATCGGCGCGACGCCGGCGGCGGTCGAGCAGCGACTTCTTGATCTTTTCTCCGCTTCCGGATCAGCGGTGATGACCAATGTCCCAGGCCCCCGCGAGCCGGTCTATCTTGCCGGGACACCGGTTCGCGGCGTGCTCGTCTGGGCGCCGACGTCGGGAAGCGTGTCGATGAGCTTCTCGATATTCAGCTACGCGGGAGAGGTTCGGGTCGGCGTGATGGCGGACCGCGGGCTGGTCCCCGACCCGGGCGAGATCGTCAGCGCCTTCGAGCGCGAGGTTGCGGCCCTGCTGAGTCCGGACCGAGCAAGCTGAAACGAGGCGCCGCTTAGACATCATCAACGGGCTCCAGGGTCACTTGAGCGGCGAGCTCGGCCACCACTGCGTCCGAGCCGCTGCCGAGGCCATGGCGTAGGAAGTTCGCCGCGCCGGCCGCCGCCCCGTCGATCAGCGCCTTGCGCCAGCCGGCGCCCGCGGCCAGCCGTGCCGCAATCGCGCCCATCATCGTGTCCCCGCAACCTTCGCGGAAGCCGCGCTCGAACCGGGGCGGGGTCAGCGTCCACTCCTCTTCGCCATGCAGAACGTATGCCGGCTCCCCGCCCCGGGTGACGACGACCGTCGCGGCGCCAGCATCGCGCAACCGCTCCGCCGCCGCGCGCCGTTCCGCGGCTGTGTCGACGGGTCCGGAAACGTACTCGGCGAGCTCCCAGTCGTTGAGCTTGACCAGGTCGGGGCCGCCCTCCAGGGCGCTGTCGAGACGGGGCGAGGAGAGGTCGACGAGCACCGGAACCTCGTTGCGACCGACATCGGCGACCAAGCTGCCGTAGACGTCGACCGGCAGCGCGTCGCCGGGATATGGGTTGCAGACCACAAACGCCTCGCAGTCGAGCGCCGCCGCGCAGGCGCTCGAGATCAGCTCGTCCAGCTCGTGACGGGAGGGGGGCGGGCTGTGCGATTCGGAAATCGGGGTTCGCTCGCCGCCGCGCCGGTCGAGCACGTAGCAGCCGCTGGCGCCCGCTGTCTCGGTCAGGCGCCGCTCCCCGGGCAGGCGATTCAGCAGCGGCTTCAGAAGCCCCCCGGTCTCACCGCCGGCGAATCCGCAGAGTATCGGCTCGGCCCCCAGCTCAGCCGCCATCTGCGCGACCCAGACCCCTTGCCCCGCGGCATGAATGTGGATGTCGTCGCCCCCCGAGCCGCGGTCCTCGATCGATATCGAGAGCAGTGGATGGGGACCGAACACGGCGACCTTTGGCACGCGCGAATCGTAGGCTCATAAATGCTGCCTCAGCGTTGAGCCACCGGGCATACGTCGCCGGCGCAGATCGCGTCTCCGAGCCACTGTGACCTGGGCTGGCCAGGCACCCGGACGGTCAGTCCATGCGGCGAACCTCCTCTCGGGCTAACCCCGCGGCCCGCCTTGCTCGCGAGCCGAGCCACGGCGAGCCGGCCCGATCGACAAGTGAGTACGGTTCGGTCTAGTGCAGCCCAGCTATATCGGCCCAGCCTTCGAAAAGGCCAAGGTTCACGACGCGATGCGTGTCGGGGTTGTCACCTGCCGCGCCGAGACCAAGCTCGCCGACATCGCCCGGATGATGGACGGATACGGAATCCACTCGGTCGTGGTTTCCGATATCCAAGGCGACGCCGGACTCTGGGGAATCGTCACCAGCCTCGACCTGGCCCGCAACGCCGCCGAGCTGGACTCTACGAGTGCGAGCGACGTGGCGAGCACGAACTTGGTGACGATCGAGTCCGACCGGCCGCTCTCCGAGGCCGCCGAGCTGATGGCGGAGCACCGAATCACCCATCTGGTCGCGGTGCAGCCGAGCAGCGGCCGGCCGGCCGGCATGATCTCGGCGCGCACGATCGCCGCCGTGCTCGCCTACGGGCGAGACTGACCTCAGCGCTCGGCGAGGCTAGCCGCGGCGTCCAGCGTCGTCGAGCCGCTTCTCGGGATAAGCACAAAGCGACGCGACTTGACGATGGATTCCGGCTTCCCATTTGCCCCTTCCCGGCGAAGCCACAATCGTCTCAGGCGCCGGCGGCGAGAGCGTCCGTACGATGTACTGATCGACTTCGGGAGTCAGGTCGGATGTGGTCGTCAACGAGGTGTCCTATGGTCAGGAGAAGAACGTCTTCTCAGTGCGGTTCTGCGAATGGGCCGCGTTGTACCGGGCGTCAGCCCCCTATCGAAAGGAAGGAACATCATGACTCCAGACGACCAATCGACCTTGCGCGCACGCCCGGGCGATCGCCTCGTGGTCCGCGGACACCACCAGGGAGAGCAGCCGCGAGACGCGGAGGTGCTGAAGGTGCTCGGCGAGAACGGAGCGCCGCCCTACGTCGTGCGCTGGGAGGACGGGAATGAATCCGAGGTCTTTCCCGGCTCCGACATCTTCATCCAGCACCTCGGAGGCTCCGAGAAGAAGTAAGGAGCGCCCTGCGCCCACCGGCGCTGCTCGACTCCTCAGGCGACCGAGCCGGTGTTCTCCCGGGGCGCCACCGCCTCGCGGGGAGCCTGTCCCAACCGCTCCTCCAGCTCGAGGATTTGCGCGGTCGTCTTCAGGACGGTGTCGGGGTTGAGGCTCATCGAGTCGATCCCAATCTCGACCAAATACTCGGCCATGTCGGGGTAATCCGAGGGCGCCTGCCCGCAGAGCCCCGAGTGCATGTCGTTGCGGCGGCACCCCTCGACGGCGAGCCGGATCATCTCCTTGACGCCCTCATCGCGCTCGTCGTAGTCGAAGGCGACGATCTCGCTGTCTCGATCAACGCCCAGCGTGAGCTGGGTGAGATCGTTGGACCCGATCGAGAAGCCATCGAAATGCTCTGCGAAGCGATCGATCAGCAGCACGTTGTTGGGGATCTCGCACATCGCATAGACCTTGAGGCCGTTATCGCCTCTTCGCAGTCCTAGCTCCGCCATCCGCGCGAGGACCCTCTCCCCCTCCTCCACCCGACGCACGAACGGGAGCATCAGGATGACGTTGTCCAGGCCCATCTCGTCGCGAACCCGCTTCATCGCCTTGCACTCGAGGGCGAATCCCTCGGCGTAGGCAGGATGCGCGTAGCGGGCGGCGCCGCGGAAGCCGAGCATCGGGTTTGCCTCCGCAGGCTCGAAGTCGGCGCCGCCGAGAAGGCTCGCGTACTCGTTGGTCTTGAAGTCCGACATCCGCACCACCACCGGCTTGGGCCAGAACGCCGCCGCAATCGTCCCAATCCCTTCCGCCAGCCGCTGTACGAAGAAGGCCTCGCCATCGTCGTACCCGCGGGTCAGGCGAGCGACCGCCTCGCGCGCCTCGGGGTCTGTGACCTTCTCCGGATGCAAGAGCGCCAGCGGGTGCGCCTTTATGTACTCGCTGACGATGAACTCCATCCGCGCCAGCCCGACGCCGTCGTTGGGCAAGAAGGAGGTCTTGAACGCGAGATCGGGGTTGCCGAGGTTGACCATGATCTCGGTCGCCGGGCGGACGTCGTCACCAACCTCGGTGCGGTCGACGTGGAAGGGAACGGAACCGCGGTAGACCCGCCCCGTGTCGCCCTCAGCGCATGAGACAGTGACGGCCTCGCCGCTCGGCACAGAGCCGGTCGCGTCCCCGGCCCCGACGACGGCCGGGATCCCGAGCTCGCGGGCGATGATCGCCGCGTGGCAGGTGCGACCACCTCGGTTGGTGACCAGCGCCGCCGCGGTCTTCATGACCGGCTCCCAGTCGGGGGTCGTCATGTCGGCGACCAGCACCTCGCCCGGCTCGAAGTCGGAAAGCTCTGTCAGCTCCTTGACCGGACGTGCATTGCCGGAGGCGATCTTCTCCCCAACCGAGCGGCCCTGGGTGATCACCTCGCCATCGCCGTCCAGGACGTAGGCCTCCAGCTCGGTGGGCTTGCGCTGCGATGCGACCGTCTCCGGCCTCGCCTGAACCAGGTAGATCTTGCCGTCAAGCCCGTCCTTGGCCCACTCCATGTCCATCGGCCGGCCGTAGTGGCGCTCGATCTTGATCGCGTAGTCCGCCAGCTCGAGGACGTCTTCGTCGCCGATGCAATAGTGCTCGCGATCGGCCTTGGGCGTGGGGATGTTGCGGACGGTGTGCTTGGTCTCGCCCTCAACGAAGACCATCTTCACCGCCTTGTCGCCGACCAGCCGGCGCAGCACCGCGCGGTGGCCCGCCTCGAAGGTCGGCTTGTGGACGTAGAACTCGTCCGGGTCGACAGCTCCCTGGACGACGTTCTCGCCGAGGCCGTAGGCACCGGTGATGAAGACGACGTCGCGGAAGCCCGATTCCGTGTCCAGCGAAAAGAAGACACCGGACGCAGCGAGGTCGGAGCGGATCATCTTCATCACCCCGATCGACAGCGCGACGTCGAAGTGGTCGAACCCCTGGTCGATTCGATAGTGGATGGCGCGGTCCGTGAACAGGCTTGCGAAGCAGCGGCGGCAGGCGTCGAGCAGGCTCTGGTCGCCGTGGATGTTGAGGTAGGTCTCCTGCTGTCCCGCGAAGCTCGCAGTTGGCAGGTCCTCCGCGGTGGCCGAGCTTCGCACCGCGAGGCTGACCTCCTCGCCATACTCCTCCTGAAGGCGGCGATAGGCGGCGATGACCTCCTCCTTCAGCTGCGCCGGCAGCCCGGCGCCGTAGACGATTTCGCGGGCGCGCTTCCCGGCCCGAGCGAGGCTGCTTACGTCATCGGGGGAGAGCCCGTCCAGGGCCGCGTGCAGCGGCTCCCAGGCATCCGCCTGCTCGAGCATGTCGCGGTAGGCCTGACTTGTCGTGGCGAAGCCGTTCGGGACGCGAACCCCCTGGTCGCCGAGCTCGCGGTACATCTCGCCGAGCGAGGCGTTCTTCCCGCCGACCAGCGGGACGTCATCGATGCCTAGTTCTTCGAAAAACCGTGTGTAATCGGCCACGTTGCGAAGACAGTATGCGTTGTCATGGCAAACGCATCCGGTCTTAACACTGATTTGGCCCCGTACTCGGCTCTGATGGAGAATGGGCCGGACAGGGGGATACTTCTCCTTGCATCGTGACGGCTATAGAAGGACCCTGAGTACATGTTCCAGGTGCGAATTCACGGCCGCGGCGGCCAGGGCGTGGTCACCGCCGCCGAGATGCTCTCACTGGCGGCTTTCAACGAGGGCCGCCACGCCCAGGCCTTCCCCAGCTTCGGGTCGGAGCGCTCAGGTGCCCCTGTGGTCGCCTTCTGCCGCATTGACGACGACGAAATCCGCGCCCACGAGCCGATCGCCCACCCCGACGCCCTGATCGTCCAAGACCCGACCCTGCTGCACCAGGTTGACGTGTTCAGCGGGCTCGTGCCCGATGGCTACATTCTGATTAACTCGTCGCGCGGCCTCGAAGAGCTGGGGCTGGGCGATCTGGTGACTCGCTTCCGAGAAGATCGCCTGCTCACCGTCCCAGCAACCGAGATCGCCCGCGAAGTGCTCGGCCGGCCGATCCCCAACGCGGTGATGCTCGGCGGTTTTGCGGCGCTCAGCGGAGTGGTCTCGCAAGGTTCCGTCGCCGCGGCGATCCGCGAGAAGTTCCCCGGACCGGTCGGGGACAAGAACGAGAAGGCGGCCGCGGCGGCGTTTGAGTCCGTCGAGGCGGAGATGCGGGAGCGGATCAGTGCCTGAGCAGATGGAGGGATCGCAGGCGGTGGCGAAGGCCGTCGCGCTTTGCCGTCCCGAGGTCGTCAGCGCTTATCCGATCTCGCCCCAGACCCACATCGTCGAGGCCCTCTCCGACATGGTCAGGACCGGGGAGCTTGAGCCCTGCGAGTACCTGATGGTCGAGTCCGAGTTCGCCGCGATGTCGGCCGCGATCGGCGCCTCGGCCGCCGGCGCGCGCGCCTACACGGCGACCGCCAGCCAGGGCCTCCTCTACATGGTCGAGGCGCTCTACAACGCGTCCGGCCTCGGTTTGCCGATCGTGATGACGGTCGCCAACCGGGCGATCGGGGCGCCGATCAACATCTGGAACGACCATTCCGACAGCATGTCCCAGCGCGACTCCGGCTGGATCCAGCTCTACGCCGAGTCCAACCAAGAGGCGCTGGACATGCACATCCAGGGGTTCAGGCTCGGCGAGGAGCTCTCGCTCCCGGTGATGGTCTGCATGGACGGCTTCATCCTCACCCACGCCTACGAGCAGGTCGAGATCCCGGCCCAAGCGCAGGTCGACGCCTTCCTGCCACCCTTCGAGGGGCGCCAGGTACTCGATCCTGCCGACCCGCTGACGATCGGGGCCATGGTCGGCCCCGAGGCCTTCTTCGAGGTCAGGTACCTGATGCACGCCAAGCAGCTTCAAGCCCTGGACGCGATCCCGGAGATCGCGGAGCAGTTCAAGATCGATTTCGGGCGCGATTCAGGCGGCATCATGAGGGAGTACCGAAGCGACGACGCGGAGACGATCGTCGTCGCGCTTGGGTCGGTGCTGGGGACGATCGAGGACGTGATCGACGAGCTGCGCGGTCAGGGAGAGAGCATTGGGGCGCTCGGGATCAAGTGCTTCCGGCCCTGGCCGCTGGAGGACGTGCGCGAGGCGCTCGCCCGTGCGCAGCGGATTGTCGTCGTCGAAAAGGCCTTCGCGGTGGGGGCTGGCGGAATCGTCGCGCAGAACGTGCGCATGGCGCTTGCCGGGCTGGCGCCCCGCGTGTACCCCGTCGTGGCCGGGCTGGGGGGGCGCCCGATCACGAAGAAGTCACTGGGCGCGCTGTTCGCCGACGCGATCGCGGACCGCCTTCCGGAGGGCAGGCTCACCTTCCTCGACCTGAACGGCGAGCGCGTGCAGCGGGAGCTCGACAGGATGCGGCTCGGGCCGCGCAGCGGCCCGCATGCTGAGAACATCCTCAGGGAGCTGGGCGTGGTCGCCGCCCGGTCGCACTGATGAGCGAACACCAGGAAACACCTGAGCAGAAGGTCAAGCTCTACCAGACCGACACCTTCGCGGTCGGAAACCGGCTGCTGGACCCCGACCAGCGCTCGGTGCAGGCGCGCATGGAGCGCTCCAACACGCTCACATCCGGCCATCGAGCCTGCCAGGGCTGCGGCGAGGCGCTCGGGGCCCGCTACGCGCTCGACGCGGCGATGCGGGCGACCGACGGCCAGATCATCGCCGCCAATGCGACCGGCTGCCTGGAGGTCTTCTCGACCCCGTATCCCGAGTCCTCCTGGCAGCTTCCCTGGATCCACTCGCTGTTCGGCAACGCGCCGGCCGTGGCGACGGGGATCGCGGCGGCGCTGAAGGTCAAGGGGCGCGATGACGTGCGGGTGGTCGGCCAGGGCGGCGACGGCGGCACGCTCGACATCGGCTTCGCCTGCCTCTCGGGGATGTTCGAACGAAACGATGACGTGCTCTTCATCTGTTACGACAACGAGGCCTACATGAACACCGGCGTGCAGCGCTCCGGCGCCACGCCGCCAGCGGCGCGGACCTCGAACACGAAGCCGCTCGGCGGCCAGCCCGGCAACGCGTTCGGCAAGGGCAAGAACGCGCCGCTGATCGCGATGGCGCACGAGATCCCCTACGTGGCGACGGCGACCGTGGCCGAGCTGCGCGACCTCGAGGCCAAGGTCGAGCGGGCGATGGAGCTGCGCGGCGCCCGCTACATCCACATCTTCGTGCCCTGCCCGCTCGGCTGGGGCTCGGCCTCGCGCGACACGATCCGGGTCGCGCGGCTGGTCAAGGAGACCGGCCTGTTTCCGGTGTTCGAGGCGGAGGACGGAGCGGTGACCGGCGTCTCGAAGATCCGCCGCCCGGTTCCGGTCGAGGAGTACCTGCGGCTGCAGCGCCGCTACGCGCACCTGTTCGGCGATCCGCCGCTGACCGACGTGATCGAGGGGATCCAGGCGGTCGCCAACCGCAACATCCGCCGCTTCGGCCTGCTCGCGGATGCCGACGAAGGCGCGAACCTACCCGGCGAGGCGACCGACTCGGCAGGCGGCGCGACCCCGGGCAAAGCCCACCCAGCCCGCACCGCCGAGCAGGAGACAAATCTGATGCGGTTGCTGGCATCGACGCCGCACGGGCCGCAGTGATGATGGAAAAGCCCTTTGCGATCACCCTTGACGTCGGCTCGAGCCTCGCCAACAAGACCGGCAACTGGCGAACCGAGCGAGCCCAATACCTCGACCGGCTGCCGCCCTGCAACAACGCCTGCCCGGCCGGAGAGAACATCCAGCAATGGCTCTATGACGCCGAGGAGGGCGAGGCCGGCTACGAGCGCGCCTGGCGCCAGATCATGGACGACAACCCCTTCCCGGCGATCATGGGGCGGGTCTGCTACCACCCCTGCGAGACCTCGTGCAACCGCGGACAGCTCGACGAGGCGGTGGGAATCCACTCGGTGGAGCGGTTCCTCGGCGACGAGGGGATCAAGCGCGGCTGGACGGTCGAGACCTCCGACGCTCCGAGCGGCAGGCGGGTGCTGATCGTCGGCGCCGGGCCCTCCGGGCTTGCCGCCGCCTACCACCTGACCCGCATGGGCCACGAGGTGACGATACGCGACGCGGGCTCTGCGGCGGGCGGGATGATGCGCTACGGGATACCCAGGTACAGACTCCCCCGCGAAGTGCTCGATGCCGAGGCGGGACGCATTCTTGACCTGGGTGTGACCCTTGAGCTCGACAGCAAGGTCACCGACGTGCCGGAGGCGATGCGCGAGGGCGGCTTCGAGGCCGCCTTCCTCGCGGTCGGCGCCCACATCGGCAAGCGCGCCTACATCCCGGCCGGCGACAGCGCCCGAATACTCGACGCCGTCTCGCTGCTGCATGGCGTCGAGGAAGGCGAGAGGCCCCTGCTGGGGCGCAGGGTGGCCGTCTACGGCGGCGGCGACACGGCGATGGACGCGGCTCGCACGGCGAAGCGGCTCGGCGCCAGCGACGCCGTGGTCGTCTACCGGCGCAGTCGCGAGCGGATGCCCGCCCACGACGTCGAGGTAAGCGAGGCCGAGCAGGAGGGCATCGAGATGCGCTGGCTCTCGACCGTCAAGCAGGCCGACGAGGGCAAGCTGCTGATCGAGCGCATGGAGCTCGACGATTCGGGCTTCCCGCAGCCGACCGGCGAGGTCGAGGAGCTGGAGGCGGACTCGCTGGTCCTGGCGCTGGGCCAGGAGGCCGACCTGTCACTGCTGGAGGGAGTGCCCGGGATCGAGTCCGAGGACGGGGTAGTCAAGGTCGGGCCCGACCTGATGACCGGCCACGCGGGGATCTTCGCCGGCGGCGACATGGTGCCGGCGGAGCGCTCGGTGACGGTCGCCGCCGGGCACGGCAAGAAGGCGGCGCGCTGCATCGACGGTTGGCTGCGCGGCGAGCCCTATCAGCCACAGCCCAAGCACGAGCTGGCGAGCTTCGAGACGCTCAACACTTGGTATTACGCCGACGCGCCGCGCAGCATCCAGCCCGAGCTCGAGCTGGTGCGGCGAACCGGCGGCTTCGATGAGGTCGTGCGAGGCCTCGACGAGTCAACCGCGCAATACGAGGCGCGGCGCTGCATGTCGTGCGGAAGCTGCTTCTCCTGCGACAACTGCTACGGCGTCTGCCCCGACAACGCGGTGATTAAGCTCGGCGAGCCCGGTGAGCTCTACGAGATCGACCTCGACTTCTGCAAGGGCTGCGGGATCTGCGTCGCCGAGTGCCCCTGCGGCGCGATCGAGATGGTGCCGGAGCAGGTTTAAGCGAAGAGGGGAAGAGGTTCTTTCCTGCGGGGCACGGACTTCAGCTTGTGGTTGATGGCGGGCGTGCTCGCCAGCTAGCCATGGGCCACACTCAGCTGGTCCACTGCTCGTGCAGATGCAATTGCGCCACCTGCGGCGGCGAGACGCTGGTCTCAGTGTCGACCTCTCCCATGGCGGGAAGGAGCTCGTCCTGCAGAAAGCGCTCAAAGAGCTCCTCGGACTCCCACACGTCGACGAACCGCATCCCGGCATCTTCGACGGCCGCGATATGCGTCAAAAGGCCTTCCGGCGCCGAGGCTGGAAATCCGGTGCGCTGGTTGACGGCGTCGTAGACATCGGGGGTCATGCCAGGCAGCTCGAGCATCAACACGACGGACATCCCGTCCTCCTCATTTAGGGAAGCTGATCCTATGCGGCCCGTGAAACCACAAGCACTGAGCCGCTCCTCGAGAGTTGGCTAATCGCGGCAGGGTCGTCTCCGATCAGGGCTGAGGATGCACGACCAGGACGTCACATGGGGAATTGCTGACCACCGCGGCGGTTACCCGGCCCAGAACGGCCTCGGGCATCATCGCCCGTCCGCGCGACCCGGTGACGATCAGGTCCGCGTGGATGTCTTCGGCCGCCCCGACAATCGCCCGCACCGGCTCAGCTGCGACAACCCTCGTAACAACCGGTACGTCTTCGAGCCCTTCGGCGGCCTCTTCGAGGATCTCGCGCGCGTCCGACTCGGCCCCGAAATCTCCCTGGGTTACGCCCTCCTCTGAGCGCTCGAGATGACCGGTCGAGCCAACGAGATGAATCGAGCCACCAGAAGCAGCGGCGAGAGCCACCGCACTTCGCAACGCGGCTCGCGCGCCGTCGCTGCCGTCATATGCGACAAGGATCCTCCTGTACATGCTGTGGACAACGCTAGCTCAGGCAGACGAGCGATAGCGATCGCCGACTCCGATCCCTCGAAGCCGTCGAATCAAGAACAAGCGTAGAACGACACCACGGGTGCTCCGGTGCGCTTTGAGCCGCTGCTCGGGAACGCCTCGCGTACTCGTCTCCGCCTCTAGCGCAGCTCAGCAGCCGCCTGTCGGGGAGCCCAGTCGCCGCGCTTGGCCAGCCTGCCTCGGGGCACGACGAGGACCGGACAGGGCGCCTCCTGGACCAGCTTCGACGAGGCGCTGCCAAGCAGGACTCGGCGGACGGGCCCGTAGCCGCGCGAGCCGACGACGATCAGATCGACGCCGGACTCACAGGCCCGCGCCAGGGCAGCGCCGGCCTCGCCACGCAGGACCTCTCCCGAGGCTGGGACGTCTGCTGCGACAGCCTTGAGCCCCGCTTCGAGCAGGGCGTCACTTTCCTCGCTGAGCATCGCGATCGCCTCCCCATAGCCCGCGAACAAAGGCGGCGGCTCGATCACTGTGAGCAGCTTCAGCGACGCGCCCTCGGCGCCGGCCAGCCCAGCGGCCACCGAGAGAGCCTCGCCGGCCTCGGGCGATCCGTCATAGGCGGCTCCGATCACGCCCAGACCGAAGGCCTCGCGCCGCGCGAAACCGCGCGGGGCGACGGCCACCGCACAGGGAGCGCCATGCAGCAATCTGCTGGCGACGCTGCCCGGCAGTATTCGACCGAAACTTCCGCGGTGGCTCGAGCCGAGGACGATCAGGTCGACATCCTCGCCCTCCGCCAGGTCATGAAGGGCCCGTGCCGGCGAGCGTGCCCCCGTGGCCACCGTCTTCAGCCCCAGGACCTTCGCCTCCTGTTGCGCACGCTCAAACAGCGGCGCCGAGTCGATTTCGAGCGCCCGCTCCAACTCCTCGGCGCCGGTCTCCGCCGCCGTATAGGGAAAGACGCTGGCCACGGTCAGCTCCGCACCGGTGATTCGGGCGATCAACGCTCCCAGCTGAAGGGCGTCCAGCCCCTCAGCGCGATCATCGAATCCGACCACTATCCGCTCGTACACCAAGCCTCCGTTTCAGCTTGCATCGAGCGTAGGCGCCAACGCCTCTGCGGTCATCGGGACTGTGGGGGTAGTCAGCCTCCGTAGAAACCCCCCCGGTTCAGACCTGGGATTGGAATCGGGCGGGTAGCCTGTGCCGCATCGAATCCGGCGACCTCCCACAGGCACGATCGGGCGAGGGGTCGCCCGCCGTGCGCCGGCTTCGGCGGCTTCACGAGCTTGCGACGAGCCTGGTCTCGAACCTGGAGCTGGAGGCTGTGCTGGGTCAGGTCCTCGAGGTCGCCCGGGAGCTGACCGGGGCTCGATACGCCGCGCTCGGGGTCCTCGACGACGAAAAGCGCGAGCTCCACCGCTTCCTGTTCGCGGGCGTCGACGAGCAGACGAGAAATGAGATCGGCCCACTCCCGCGCGGACGGGGAATCCTCGGCGAGCTGATCAGAAACCCGCAGCCGCTGCGGCTGGAGCGGATCGACCGGGACCCCCGCTCCTACGGCTTCCCTCCGGGGCATCCCCCGATGACGACCTTTCTCGGGGTGCCGATCGAGATCCGCGGCGAGGTCTACGGAAACCTCTACCTGACCGAGAAGAGAGACGGAGCGCTATTCGACGAGATCGACGAAGAGCTGGTCGTCCTGCTCTCGCAGTGGGCGGCGGTGGCGATCGAGAATGCTCGCCAGATCGGCGCCGAGCGGCTGCGACTCTCGCTTGAGGCGGCCGAGGGGGAGCGGCGGCGCTGGGCGCGGGAGCTGCACGACGAGGCCCTACAGGAGCTCGGGGCGTTGAAGGTCCTGCTGGACGCGAACCGCGACGGAGGCTCCGACGACGCTTCCGCGGCTGTCTTCGGACAGGCGATCGGCCACGTCGAGCATGGCATCCAATCGCTCGAGGAGATCATCGCCGACCTACGGCCGGCATCGCTCGACGAGCTCGGCCTGGCGGCAGCGGTCGAGGCCCTGGCCGAGCGGGCCGCCGCAACCGCGGGCATGCAGGTAACGAGCCATGTCGATCTTGGCGAGCGATCAGGGGAACTTCCGGCGCGACTCGCCCCGGAGCTCGAGGTCGCGATCTACCGCCTCGTTCAGGAGGGGGTGCGCAACGCCGTCAAGCACGCCGACGGAACCCTGGTGCGGATCCGAATCGTGCGCCACGGCGAGCTCATCGAAGCGGCCGTGAACGACGACGGGCGCGGCTTTGATCCGGCCACCGTCGGCTCCGGCCTCGGGCTGCTTGGGATCAAGGAGCGCGTCAGCCTCGCCGGGGGAGCGGTCGAGATCGAATCGGATTCGAGCGCCGGGACGACCGTCAAGGCTCGCTTCCCGGTTCGCTGAGCCGAGGCCGCTCGAGGCTATCGCTGGCGGTCGATCAGATCGTGGTCGAGGGCGAAGCGGACCAGCTCGGAGCGGGCGCTGAACCCGAGCTTGCTCTGGATGTTCTTGCGATGCGTCTCCACCGTCCGGGCGCTCAAGAAGAGGCGCTCGGCGATCTGCGGGCCCGTGTAGCCAAGCGCGATCAGCCCGAGGACCTCGGCCTCACGGCCGGTCAGCCCCCCCGGCGGCACGCCGAGGCTTTCCGGCTCGGCAGCCACCCTTGCGCCGAGCGCCGGGTTGATGTAGGTCTCGCCGGCGACGACGCGCCGGATCGCCTCCACGAGCTCGTGGACCGCGGCGTGCTTGACGACGAAGCCGCGCACCCCGATCCGAAACGCCTCGCGCGCATAGGCAGGCTCGTTCTGCATCGTCAGGACGATCACCGCCGTCTGCGGCGAGGACTCCGCCACCCGCGGGATCGCCTCCAGGCTCGGCTCGCCCGGCATGTTCAGATCGAGGACCAGGACGTCGGGCTTATGACCGAGCACGTAGCGCGCGGCGGAGTCCGCATCGCCCGCCTCGGCCACGACCTCCATGTCGGACTCTCTTTCGAGCACCATCCGGATCCCCTGCCGGACTATCTCGTGATCGTCGGCGAGCACGATCGTGATCGCGCTGTCCTCGATGCGGTCCTCGGCCGCGGCCTTCTTCATGCCTGCGGCCAGGCTATACGGCGCCGCCTGGGCTCTTAGACCGGATCCGCCCGTGGATGGACGACGAGCACGTCGCACGGCGAGCCGCTGACCACCCCGCTGGAGACGCGACCCAGCACGGCCTGCGGCAGCATCGCCTTGCCCCGTGACCCGGTGACGATCAGGTCCGCGTTCGTCTGCTCGGCCCGCTCCAGGATCGCCTGCACCGGATCTCCGCCCAGAAGCACTGCCGCGGCTTGCACCTGCGCCCGGGCGTCCAGCTCCTCCTGCGCTTCGTCGAGAATCCGCTGCTGGGCGGCCTCCGTACCGGAATCCGCTCGCGCCGGCGCGAGCGCCTCGTCGCCGAGCTTGCCGGTTGCGCAGACGAGCGAGAGGCTTGCCCCGTAGGCTTCTGCCAGGTGCGAGGCTTCCACCAGCGCGGCCCGGGCGCCGTCGCTTCCGTCGTATGCGACAAGGATCCTCGTGTACACCTGAGTTCCGCAGCCTAGGTTTGCCTGGCCGCTCGGTCATCCGTGCGGCTGGCCGAGCAGTCTCCGGGATCGCTACGGATGACAGCTCCGGGGCCTCGCCCTAGCCTGCCCGAGAGGATGAGCTGTCCAACGCCCGAGCGCCGATGGATGTCCTGATCGCCGGGGGTGGCGTGGCGGCGCTCGAAGCCCTGCTCGGGCTGCGTCGCCTCGCCGAGGACCGAGTGTCGGTGACCCTCCTCGCCCCCGAGCCCGACTTCATCTACAAGCCGATGCTGGTCGCCGAGCCCTTCGACCTCGGCCGCGTCTACCGGTTCGCCCTCGCCGAGATCGCCGCCGACCAGGAGCGCCGAGCTGAAGGTCGGGCGCCTGCAAAGCGTCGACTCCGAATCGGGCAGCGTGACGACATCGAGCGGACAGACACTCGGCTACGACGCCTTGCTCATCGCCTGCGGCGGACATGCCGAAGCCTGGCTGCCGGGCGCGCTGACCTTCGGCGTCAACGACAGCTCCGAGATGCGGCGCGTTCTCGCCGGCCTTGAGGTCGGGGTGCTCTCCGAGGTGGCGTTCGTGGCTCCCGAGCCGCCCAGCTGGTCGCTTCCGCTTTACGAGCTCGCGCTGATGACCGCGAGAAGGCTCGCGAACGAGGGACGCCGGGATGCTCGCCTGACCCTCGTCACCGCAGAAGCCCGGGCCGTGGAGCTGTTCGGGCGGCAGGCCAGCGAAACCGTCGAGGCCCTGCTGTCGGAGGCCGGGATCCGCCTGCTGGCGAATGCCCATTCCCTGGCCGCCCGAGAGGGCTATCTGGAGCTCGTCTCTGGGGCGCGCCTGTCTGCCGAGTGGGTCGTGACCTTGCCGCGCATCGCCGGACCGGCGATCAGTGGCTTGCCGACCAGCGCGCGTGGGTTCATTCCTGTCGACGAGCATTGCCGAGTACGCGGCGAACCGGCCGTCTACGCGGCAGGAGACGCAGTCGATTTTCCGATCAAGCAAGGAGGCATCGCCGCCCAGCAGGCAGACGCGGCAGCCGTGCACATCGCACGCCAAAGCGGCGCCGATGTCGAACCGCATCGCTTCGATCCGGTGCTGCGCGGGCTGCTCCTGACCGGTGAGGCACCGGAGTATCTGCGCAGCTCGCTGTCAGCAGGCCAAGCAGACGACTCGATGGCCAGCGTTCAGCCGCTGTGGTGGCCGCCGGGCAAGATCTCGGGCCGCTACCTGGCCCCGTACCTGGCCGCGGTCACGACGGCGTCGCTTCCGGCGCTCGACCCGGAGCCGGACGGCTCGTTGCGCATTGAGGTTCGCTTTCCGCCGCAAGAGTCCTGATCGCATGCTCGGGACCGCGGGAGCCGGGGCCGCGGTAACTCACCGATCCGCGCTGGCAGACAGCTCTCGTCGGAGGGGCAGCGGCGGAGAACCCAAGACCTTGAGCGCGCATCCATCAAGGCGCCGTCGCCGGCGCTGGCCGATCCGAAGCCTCGGCTGCGGCGACGCCGCGGGGAAAGACAATCACCGAGCAGGGAGCTTCGCGCACAAGGCGATTAGACACGGCCCCAAGCAGGACACTTCGCAACGGTCCGTAGGCCCGAGACCCCACTACGAGTAGCCCAGCGTCGACACCCGCCCGCGCCAACTCCCCGGCCGGGCTTCCGCGAAGCAGCGTGCCTTCGGCGTTGAGTTCGCCTCCAAGGTCCCTCAAGGCCTCATCCAGACGCTGTTTCATCGTCTCCTCTATCGCGTGGCTCAGGGTCTTGTAGCCACCCGTCGACTCGCCCTTGCTACGGATGAGCGGGGGTGCCGCGGCAACGGTCAGAAGGTGCAGGCCAGTGTTTAGCCGACTGGCGATCTCGATCGCACCGGCAAGTGCATCCCTTGCCTCCGGAGATCCGTCATAACCGACCATCACCGTCCGCGGACCCCGATGGCTTCGAGTACGAAAGCCCTTCGGGGCGATGGCTACGGGGCAAGGGGCACCATGTAGAAGGCGCTCCCCGACATTGCCGGCGAGGACCTGGCCGAGGCGTCCGTGATGAGACGATCCGACGACAATCATCTCGGCATCGAGTGCTTCGCTCAGCTCGTGGAGGCCGTGCACCTCAGAGCTTGACGAGACAGTCCTGCTCGTGATCTCGGTCGAATCGGACACCACGCTCTCGGCGTCGGCAACCTTCTGCTCCGCCTCCTCGCGTAGAAAGGCCTCCCATTCATAAGACCCCGGGAGTGTGTATCCCCAGCTCTCATGCGGAAAGACGTTGGCGGCAACGAGCTCGACGTCGCCGTCGCCTGCCAGCCATTCAGCCAGCGCCAACGCGTCGCGCCCCTGATCGGAACCATCAAGGCCCACCACGATCCTCCCGGACATCACGTTCTCCCTGTCTTGATGGCAAGGCGCAGGCTATTTGGCCTCAGAGGACTGCGCATCCGCGGTCGAGCGAAAGCGTTGCCGAGCAGCTCGCGCATCGCCGCGGAGCCCTCCTGAATGGGATAAACCCACTGCGTGAGTGCGCCCGAAGTGATGCTCAGCCCCCCCGTCGAAGCCGATCGATCAACCTGCGTAAGGACAGAAAGACCCAATACAGGATCGGAACGACAACGAGGATGAACAGGATGATCAAGATCCCCAGGAACAGGCTCACTCGTGCTCCCTGTCTTGGTCATCTCGCGAGCCCTGCAAGGCTCCGGTGCGCCGGCAGAGCGCGACGAGATGCGCCATTCCCTGATCCAGCCCCGCCAGCTGACGCTCTCCATTCTCTTCGGCGCGCAGCTCGATCTCACGCAGCCAACCGACCCGCCTCTGGAGATCCCAGATCGCCTCCTCAGCGCCGGCAAGGCTGGGGTCGATGCGTTCGGCAGCGAGGTCCGAGCCGAGATCTGGGTCAAGGCGCTCTCTCCACTCGTGGCGCTTGACCACGTAACCGGGAGGGATGGCCAGGTTGAGCTGCTCGACCAGGGAGAGCCACCCCAGCGCCCCCTCGAAGTCCCCGCTGCGCGCGTCGGCATCGGCAGAGGTCAGGAGCAGCGCGACAGCATGCTCGTGGGCTCCCGCAACCGCGGTGGGATCGGCCGAGGGCTCGACGTCTACGAGCTCGACCGGGGAATCCTCACCCAGAGTTGTCGCGATGTACGGACCCAGGTACTTGCCGGCCAGCTTCATCGCCGGCGCCCACAGCGCGCCCGCCTCCGCCGTCGCCGCTCCGGGGTTGGCCCTCGCCGAGCGAAGGAAATCCGGAGCGTCCCCGGTCAGCAGGGCGGCCCGCAGCACCGGCTGGAAGGCTTCGATCGGAACGTGCGCCCCGGCGCGAGCCGCGATCGAACGCGCGGCGACGTCGGATTGCTGGGTCGCCAGGCCGCCCTGCTTGATCGGGAACCAGGTGGCATCCCCCGCCGCCCAGACCTTCTCCAGGCCGCTGACGTGCATTGCGGTGTCGGTCTCAATGAAACCGCCCTGGCGCTGCGGGACACCGGCCAGCGGGGGGACCTCAAGGGCCGGAAGGGCGACCGCTGCGTCAACGTCGAGCGCCTCACCGCCGTCGATCATCAGCCGGCCGTCGGACACTCGATCGGCCACGGCTGAAGTCCGCAGAGCGATCCTCGCTTCGTCAAGCCGAGCGGCAACCAGCTGCGATGCCGCAGGGCCGAAGACCTCCAACGGCGAGGATTCGTGGGTCACGAGGGTGATCTCGACTCCGTACAGATCTCGTTCCCGGCACTCGGCCGCGGTGAGCAGGGCCAGCTCATAGGCGGCGATTGACCAGCTCACCGCTCGCGGGACGACGAAGGCGATCCGCCGCGTTCGCTTGCGACCCAGATCCCTCAACAGGCTGGTGAATCGGCGGCGCTCGGACTGGTCACCAAAGCTGATAGCGCCGGGCACCGCCTCGACCGGTTTTGCGCCAAGCGCGAGCAAGAGGGCGTCATAGGCGATCGTCTTGCCCGACGACGTGGTGATCGAGCCCTTCCCCGGGTCGATCGAAGCCAGGGCGTCCTCGGTATGGCGCGCTCCGACGTCCCCAACAATCCGTTTCAGCTCCAGGCGCAGTGCTTCGGCGACGCCAAATGGCTCGGCAACCAGCAGCGGCCGGTAGACGAACTCGCTTTCCGGGCTGACGAGCTCCACATCGACCAGACCCTCGGCAAGCGTCGAGAGCGCCAGGAGCGCTTCCAATCCAGCGACTCCCCCTCCGGCGATGACGACGTGCATGGGTCCTTCGCCCGATGCCTCGAGGTAGCCGCCGGCCTTGCGGCTCAGCGGATCCGCCGGACGCGGAGCTTCCACTAACGCTTGGCCGCGGGAACGGCCAGGATCGGCTGGGCGGCGATGTGCAGCAGGCGCTGAGCTACGCCGCCGAGCAGCAGGCCCGCAACGGGCGAATGACCCCTGGTCCCGACCACGATCGCATCGGCGCCTACTTCATCCGCGATCGCGACGATGGCGGGGGCCGGCCCTCCGAGCATGGCGCTGGTCATCTTGACCTCGGTCTCGATGCCCTTGTCGGAGAGCTCGGCTGCCTGGCCCTTGATCTCGGCCTGGATCTCGTCCTCGTCCGCCTGCAGGGGGCCGCCCCCCTTGCCGATCACGTCCTCCTCAACGTGGGCGATGACGATCTTGCCATTGTCCCGGACAAGATCGGCGGCCACCGGTATCGCCCGCTGCGACCCCTCGGATCCATCTAGCGCGAGAACGACGGTCTGGAACATGTTCGCCTTCCTTCATTGCCGGCAGACGTCCCTGGACAGGAAACCGGGAACGCGGCCCAGCTCTCGGTCCACCAATTTACTCAAAGCAGATCAGTTCTGGACCGCATCGCCACCGGTGTCCGGCACCCATCAACGGGTCAGCAACTACGGACTCAGATTCCGTGCTTATCGCCGATGCCTGAGCCGATGATCTGCCCTGGTGCCGTCCCGCGCCGATCGGCCCTCACGCCTTGCCCACGCTCGCGGCGCCGGGCGGGACGACGATCACCGGACAGCTGGCTCGGCTCAGGACCCTGGAGGCGACGCTGCCAAGCACCGCCCTGCGCAGCGATCCCCGGCCCTGTGAGCCCATCACCAGGAGGTCGACTCCCAGCTCCAGCTGCTCCAGCAGGACCTCAGCAGGCTCGCCGTTCAACATCTGCCCAAGCGGATGAAGCTCATCCGGCAGCGCGGCGAGGGCCTCTTGCAGCGAGTCGCTGAACCCCTGGCGGATCGTCTTGGGGGCTGCTGGGGCCGCATACGCAGAGGCGCGGATCGGCGGGTTGACGGTCATCACCCGCAGGGTCGCCCGCTCCTCCCAGGCGATATCCGTTGCCAGCTGCAGCGCAGCGGTCGATTCCGGGCTCCCGTCGTAGGCGACAGCGATGACCCGGATGCGCGAGTCGGCCCCGCTCTGCGGCTTCGAGAGGCCGCGGGGCGCGACGGCGATCGGGCAACCAGCGGTCGTAAGCATCTGTTGAGCCGTGCTTCCCGGCAGCACGCGGCGCAGCGCGCCGCGATGCGTCGAGCCGACGACGATCAAGTCCGCTTCCTGCTTGCCGGCAAGGTCGACAAGGGCCTCGGCAGGAGATTTGTCCCGGAGGATCAGGCTCTCGACCGGGCAATCGCCAAGCTGATCGAGAAGCGGGGCGAAGGGATCCTCGTCCGCCTTCCTTTCCAGGGAGCCCGAGCGTTCGGTTGTAACCGTGACCAGCGACAACGAGGCGCCGGTCATCTCAGCGATGCGGCGACCGAGCTCGACCGCGTCGCGTCCTTCAGGGCGCGAGTCATAGCCAACGATGAGCTTGCTGAGCCCGGGTCGCGCCCGCTCGTCGGTCACGAGGGCAAAGTTAGACCGTCTCGCTGGCCGCGACATCGGTGGGTTAGCGCAATCTGATCCGTAGTAACGCCGCATCCGTGTCGGGCACGGATGAAAGTCCGACCATGGTTGCCTAGGCTCAAGAAGATGTCGGTCTGGGTTGTCGTCGCCAGCAAGTACGGGGCCACTCGCGAGATCGCTGCGGCGATTGCCGAGGAGCTCGGCGCCGGTGGCTTGGGAGTGGACCTCAAAGATGCAGCAGACGTCGACAGCTTCGACGGAGCTGATGCAGTGGTGCTCGGCAGCGCGATCTACGCCGGTCATTGGCTGAAGGCCGCGCAGAAGCTCGCCGAAGATCACGCAGGAGGGCTGACGTCGATCCCGGTCTAGTTGTTCAGCAGCGGTCCGATCGGCGATCCTCCGAAACCCGAGGAGGGCGAGCCCGAGGGCATCGCAGAGGTCGTCGAGGCGACGAGCGCCAAGGGCCACATGGTCTTCGCCGGCAAGCTCGACTACGCGGTGATCGGGCGGGTCGAGCGCCTCTTGGTCAGAGCGCTGAAAGCCCCCGAGGGCGACTTCCGCGATTGGCAGGCGATCCACAACTGGGCGAAGTCAATCGCCTCCGCGCTGTGAGCGGCGGACCGCCGCCGCTGAGCTGTCGATGAAGTATCGCCTGAGTCTGAGCATCGCCCGGTTTGCCGCCGTTGGCAGATAGTGCGAGAGGTCGGCGAGCGGGAGGCTAGTCATCGCCTCCACCTCCGCCGCCGTGCGAATCGGCGCTGTCATCCGCGTGTGGGGTCGCCGGCGCAGGGGCGGCTAGTGGCGCCGCCGGAGTAGTCGTGGCTGTCAGAGGCGCAGTCGAGGTAGTGGGTGTCGAGCGGGGCCCGGAACCCGGCTGGCGTCCGTGACGCCGACCATGCCGCCGCCCGACATCCGATCTCTGAATCGCCGCCGCCGGCGCCAGATCGCGCCCGGCCGAGATTGGCTCCGAGGCGAGGCCTATTCGTTGGCTGGATAGCCGGCTGGCCGCGACCGAGACGCCGGCAGCAACCAGAATGCCGAGTATGGCAAGCGCGATCCAAGTCAACTTTGAGGAGAGGGCGGGTCGGGGGGTGTCGGATGATGAGACGGGCATCTAGTCAACGATAGGAACCTAGCTGCAAAGGGCGGGTAAAGGTCATGCTGTAGGCATCGCGACCACAGCGCGTGCACCGCGGCCGTCACGGTTCTCGATCTCGATCTCGCCGCCCCACTCGCGCGCCAGCTCGCGGGCGATCGGCAGCCCAAGGCCGGTGCCTCCGGGCCGGCGCCGTCCAGCGCTACCGCGATAGAAGCGGTCGAAGACCGGCTCGCCTGGCTGCAGGCCGGGCCCCTCGTCGATCACCTCGATGCGGCCGGGCGAGCAGCGGACCACGATAGTTGAGCCGGGTGGCGAGTAGCGGATCGCGTTCTCCAGCAGGGCGTCCATAATCCGGTCGAGGTCGGCCGGGACGCAAGTCGTGGCTCCCGGCGGCCCGTCGATCGCGAGCTTCAGCTCGATCCGGCGCTCCCCTGCGGCCTCGCGCCAGCGCTGCGCGGCGCCGCCAGCGGCCGCCTCCAGATCGACCGGCTGGCCTGGCAGCTCGCGCTCGCCGGCGCGGCTGAGGACCAACAGCTCGTCGACCATTCGCGAGAGCCGGTCCACCTCGCGCATGCCGGCGTCGAGCTCGCTGGCCGCCGCCCGGTCGTCGCCGAAGCGCTCGCGTAGGGCTTCCAATCGCAGCCGCAACCCTGTCAGCGGCGTGCGAAGCTGGTGTGACGCGTCGGCAACGAAGTCCTGTTGGCCGCGCAACAGCCGTTTCACCCGTGTCGTCATCTCGTTGAAGGTGCCGGCGAGGGAGCGCTGCTCGGTGCTCCCCTCCACATCGACGCGGGCGTTGAGGTCCCCGGCGGCGACCCTCTGCGCCGCCGTGTCAAGACGCCGGATCGGCCGCGCGACTCGCTGTGCGACCAGGGCACCGGCGGCCAGGCCGAGCAGCAGCACGACCCCGCCCAGCAGGGCGAGATAGACGATCTCCCTACGAACAGCGCGATGCACGGCGGCCACGCTCTGAGTGATCCGAACCGCCCCCGCGGTTCCACCCCCGTGGACGATCGGGACGGTGGTCGCGAGGATCTCTTCGCCGAGCGTGCTGCTGTGGCGCTGGATCTGCTCCGCCCGCCCCGCCAGGGCGACGCTGACCTCGGGCCTGTTGGCGTAATCGGCACCGGCCGTCGACTCGCCCGCGCTGTCGGCTACCACCGCGCCGCGACGGTCGACCACGATTACCCGGCCGCGGACGATGCGCGCCGAGACGTTCACCAGCCTCTGCAGCCCGGGGCGCTGCCCGTGGCCGAGCAACTCCGCGGAGGTGGCGGCGACCACGTCGGCCTGGCTGCGCGCTTGGCCTCGGACCTCCGAGTCGACACGGTCACGCAGGCTGACCGCGAACGGGACGCCAAGGGCGATGAGGGCCAGCAGCAAGACGTAGGCCAGCGCCAGAAGGAGGGTCGTTCGCAGGCTTACGGCTGCGATTCCTCCGCTGCGACGAAGCGAAAGCCGACACCTCGCACTGTTTCGATGAACTTCGGATCGGAAGGGTCGTCGCCGAGCTTGCGGCGCAGCCATCCGACATGCACGTCGAGGGTCTTGGTGGAACCGAACCAGTTGACGTCCCACACCCGGGCCATCAGGTCTTCGCGCTTGACCACCTTGCCCGCGTTGCGAGCCAGCTCGGCGAGCAGGTCGAACTCCTTGAGGCTGAGCTCGAGCGGCCTGCGATCGAGGCTGGCGGTGCGGGCCTCGGTGTCGAGGCGAAGCTCGCCAACCTCGATGATCGGCTGCTGACCCGGGCTGCGCTCGCTGCGCCGTAGGACCGCCCGGATCCGCGAGATCACCTCGCGGGCGCTGAACGGCTTGACGACGTAGTCGTCGGCTCCCAGCTCCAGTCCGACGACCTTGTCGAGCTCGGTGCCGCGGGCGGTCAGCATCAGGATCGGGATGTCAGAGCGGCGTCTCAGCTCCCGGCAGACGTCGCGGCCATCGCCGTCTGGGAGCGCCAGGTCGAGGAGCACGAGATCGGGCTCGAGGTTTTCGGCCAGCTCGAGCGCGCCCGCGGCAGTGCGGGTCACCGTCGCTTGAAATCCGGCGCTGCGCAGCGCTCTTGCGAATGGCTCGGAGATCGACTCCTCGTCTTCTACGAAGAGAATGCGTGCGTTGCTGGCCCCACTTTCGGACATGGCGCCACTGTAACGCGAGCCTGCCCGGCGCCCGGTCAGGTTTTGCCGGCTCTTTGCCTGCGCCTTCTCGAGCCTTGGCGGGGCGCTTCACACAATGGCCTCCACCAACTCAATTCAGGAGGTCTGCTGGTGAACAACTTCAAGGCAAGGATCGCGGCGGCTGCAACGCTGGTCGGGCTGGGCGGCTTGGCGGGCGCCGCCATGAGCTCTAACTCGGGCGGCAACAGCTCTGCCAACCTGCCCTCGAAGCCGAAGGTCCGGACCCATGTGATCCGCCGGACCATTCACGTGACCAGGCATGCGAAGCCGAAGGAGGGGTCGGGCGTCGGCGCCGCGGGACAGGGAGGCACCCCGGCGATGGCAGCAGGCGCGCCGACTCCCGCGGTCGCCTCCGCGGCCCCGCCCCCCGCGGTGACGGCCAGCTCTTCAGCGCCGGCTCCCGTTTCCTCGCCGGCGCCGACTTCCACCCCGGTCGTGACACACACCAGCGGGGCCTCCGGGCATCCGGCCTCTTCGAGCCACCCGAGCACGCCGATCCACACTTCCGCCAGCGGTGGCGGTGGCGGCTCGCACGGTGGCGAGCACGAGGGCGGCGACGGAGGTGAGCACGGTGACTGAACGGCCCACCCCTGAGCGGCCGATCCACCAGCCCGAGCCTGCCGCGGCGCCCGCGCGGGCCAGACAGTCCGCACGCCGCCGCCGGCCCGGTCCGGGAGCCGTGATCACGGCATCGGTGGCGAGCTTCGCGATGATGTTCGGCTTTCTCACGTACCAGCTGCGATCGGGCCATGACCCGGCGATCGGGGCCTCGGGCGCCGCAAGCTCGAATACCCCTGGCAAGGTGCTGGTCCGGCGGGTGATCCGCCGGCGCATCGTCACCACCGTGCTTCCGCCCAGCGCCTCGGGCGCCACCGTCAGCTCCAGCTCCGGTCCGGTCGTGACCAACTCCGCAGCGACAACCGCGGCGCCCACGGCGGCACCGGTGACCACGAGCGCATCATGAGCGAGCACGACGTCACATTCGACGCGATGGGCTCCCACGTTCGCCTGCTGATCGGCGAGCCGGGCCCAGGGGCGAGTCCCGCCCCGAGGGCTGCCGAGCGGGCACGACTCTTCATCGTCGATTTCGAACGAGCGCTTTCACGCTTTCGAGACGACAGCGAGCTCTGCGCCCTCAACTCCGACCCCCGGGACCGGGTTCCGGCGTCGCGACTGCTTCGCCAGTGCGTCAACGCCGGCGTCTGGGCCGCGCGGTGCAGCCGCGGCCTGGTCGACCCGACCCTGGTCTCCGAGATCGAGGCTGCCGGCTACCGACGCTCGCGCGCCGGCGTCCCGGCGGCTCCGCTCGGCGCGGCGCTGGAAGACGCGCCGCCCCGCCACCCGGCCGCACCCGATCCTGCGGCTCGATGGCGTCAGCTCAGTGTCGATGACAGCTCGCAGACGATCAGCCGCCCGGCCGGTCTGACCGTCGACAGCGGTGGCGTCGGCAAGGGCCTTGCCGCCGACCTGATCGCGCGGCAGCTGCGCGGGCACGAGCGCTTCCTGATCGATTGCGGTGGCGACATCCGCATCGGCGGCGACGGCGCTCCGGTCTGGCCCTATGAGATCCAAGTTGAGCATCCGCTGACCGGCGAGCGAGCCTTCGTCCTGCGGCTCGGCACCGGCGGGGTCGCGACATCCGGCATCAACGTGAGGATCTGGCGTCGGCCCGACGGCGGCTACGCCCACCACCTTCTCGATCCGGCCACCGGGGAGCCCGCCTGGACGGGGCTGATCGGAGTGACCGCGCTTGGAGGGTCGGCGCTCGAAGCCGAGACGCTCTCCAAGGCGGCCCTCCTGGCCGGCCCGCAGGGGGCTCGTGAGCTGCTCGACGAGCGCGGCGGGTTGATCGTCCACGACAGCGGCCGCGTCGAGCTGGTCGGAAGGCTGAACGTTCAGCCCCGGCTCAATCTTGCCCCCACCCTCCAACAAGACCGGGTGGCTGCATGAACGCAGCCGGCGGTCAAAACCTCCTCGCCCAGCACGGATGGTGGCTTGCGAGCCGCGCCTCCGGGCTGGTCGCGCTGGCCCTGGTCACTGTCTCGGTCGGGATCGGCCTGATCATGGGTGGGAAGCTGCTGCGGCGGCCCGGGCTGGGCCCGAAGCTGGCCGCGATCCACGAGCACGCGGCGGTCGCGGGCATCATCGCGATCGGTGTGCACGGCGTCACCCTGCTCGGCGACGCCTGGCTGAATCCCGGTGTCGCGGGCATCGCGATCCCCTTCAAGATGGACTACCGGCCCCTGTTCACGGGCCTCGGGATCATCGGCGGGTACCTGGCGGCGCTCCTAGGCCTGAGCTTCTACGCGCGGCGCCGTATCGGCGCCCGACTCTGGCGCAAGGCACACCGCTTCACGGTTCTGGTCTATGGGCTGGCGGTCGTCCACACCCTGGGCGCCGGCACCGACGCCTCGACTCCCTGGATGCGCTGGTGGCTGCTGCTCACCGCGCCGCCGATCGCCGTCCTCTTCGGGCTCCGACTGCTGCATGGATTGCGGTCCAGCCGCCGTCCGGCGCGGCCGCAGGAGCAGGGCCCCGCGCACCGCCCCCGCGAGCACACCATTTCACCCCGTCCCACCGCTGTCCTGGAGGAAGCATGAGCCAAGGAGAAGGAGTTCTGATCGTCGGCGGCGGCCTGGCCGCACAGCGCTGCGCGGAAACCCTGCGCGCGCGGGGCTACGAGGGCCGTGTCCGGACCGTCTGCGGCGAGTCGCAGCCCCCCTATGACCGCCCACCCCTCTCGAAGCAACTGCTGGGCGGGGAGGTCGATGCCAATGAGGTTGCTTACAGGACTCCCTATTGGTACGAGGACAACGCGGTCGAGCTGCTGCTCGGCCGCCGCGCCACCGCACTCGATCCCTCGCGCCGGACGGTCGAGCTCCAGGACGGCGAGCTGCTTGGCTACGAGAAGCTCTTGATTGCGACCGGAAGCCAGGCGCGCAGCCTGCCGATGCTCGAGGGTTTCGAGAACGTACAGGCTCTGCGCACGCTCGAGGACGCCCGCCGGCTGCGCGCGCAGCTGCACCCGGGGTCGCGCCTCGCCCTGGTCGGCGCCGGCTTCATCGGCCAGGAGGTCGCGGCGACCGCTCGTGGGCTGGGCGTCGAGGTGACGATCATCGAGGCGCTCGAGCTTCCGCTCGCCCCGATCCTCGGCCAGAGAATCGGACGCTGGTTCGCGCAACTTCATTCCGAGGAGGGCGCGGAGCTGCTGCTCTCGGCGCGGCTGGAGGGCGCCCGCGGCAACGGGCGCGCCGAGGAGCTGCGCCTCGCCGACGGCCGCCGGATCGGCACCGATTCGGTCCTCGTCGGCGTCGGAGTGGCCCCTTCGGTGGATTGGCTGCGAGGGACCGCGCTCGAGGGCGGCCCGGTGCGCACCGACGCGTCCGGGCGCACCGCGATCGAGGACGTCTTCGCGGCCGGCGACGCCGCCGCTCAGTTCGAGCCCCGCTTCGGCGAGCACGCCCGTACCGAGCACTGGGACGCCGCCGCGCGCCAGGGGGCGGCGGCGGCGCAGGCAATGCTCGGCATCTATCCGGGCATCCCGTCTCTTCCAAGCTTCTGGAGTGATCAGTACGGGCTGCGCATCCAGTACGTCGGTCACGCCGAGCGCAGCAACGGACTCGTGATCGAGGGCAATCCCGACGCTCGCGACTTCGCGGCGATCTTCGCCCGCGACGGAGCTCCGGTGGCGGCACTGGCAGTCGATCGCCCCCGGACTATCGCGCGGATGCGCAAGCAGATCGACGAGGCCTATTGGAACAAGGGAAGGCAACCGGAAGCGAGGGCAGCATGAGCTACGTACCGCGCATCGACCCGAACGCATGCAGCGCGCACGGCGACTGCGTCGACATCGCGCCTCAGGTGTTCAGGCTCGAGGAGACCGCTGAAGTGGTTGGCGACGGCCCCGATGAGCTGATCCTCGAGGCCGCTGAGGCCTGTCCGGCGCTGGCGATATCGGTGATCGACAGCGATACCGGCGACACGGTCTTCCCCTGAGCCCGAAGGGCCACAAGATTTGCCCTTTCTTTGCCCACCGTTTGGAGGGCTATTGCCCGTCTCGGTCAAGAATCGGTGGCAAACGAGGAAAGGGACCCATCATGGGCATGACAAGACGAAGAGTTGCCACAGTAGCCACGATCGCCGGACTCGGTGGCCTCGGGGCGGTCGCGCTCGGTTCGAATCCAGGCCATCAGCTCGCGAGCCATGCCGGGGCGACGGCGTCACAAGCCGGCCGTCCGATCGTGACCAGCTCCAGCGGCTCGACCGGCAACGCGGTAGTCCAGAGCACCAACGCGCGGACTTCGACGACCCACCGTCCGATCGTGACCCGGACCAGCGGTGGCGTACCGGCCGGCGAGACCCAGGACGACTAGCGACTCCAGGCGACTCTGCCAGCAAGCGGTCAGCGCTGGCACTTGCAGGCGCGAAGGGCCGCTTTCAGGCCCGGGACTCGACCCGGACACGAACCAGCGGCTCGCGGCCTCGCGGCCTCGCGGCCTCGCGATCATCGCAGGCCCGCTACGCTGATCGTGCCGCCCGTCTGGTTCTCAGCGCCCTCTCTGCCTCTCGCGTGGCCTTGCCCCAAGAGAGAGTGCGGAAGGGCCTTATGTCTGAACTGAACGTAGAGACCGTCCGCGGTCATTACCGGGCCGCAGCCCGCGGCGAGACGCAAAGCCTTCGCTGGCTCGATGAGCGGATCGGCGGCGAGCACCGCTCGGTCGACCGCTCGCCGGGCGACCCCGAGCCTGTCGACCGACCGCGCTGGCAACCGGAGCGGTTCGTCGACCTCGACGAGCGGGTGCTGGTGCGGGTAAAGCTCTCCGGACTCACGAGGGAGTCCGGCAACGAAACCGAATCCCGGCTCGCCCACCTGTGGACAATGCGGCGCGGAAACGCCGTCACGCTTGCCGTCTATCACGACTGGGAAGCGGGCCTCACAGCCGCCGGCGTCGCGGAGTAGAACGCCCTGCGGCTTCCGCGCTGCGGGTGCCTCGCATCGGCATGCCTCAGTGGCCGCTTCGCCCGGCGATTTGCTCCAGGGCGTGCGGCAGGGCAGCGCCGATCGCTTCGCCGACCTCGGCGATGCTGCGCGGGCTGCCGGGGAAGTTGACGATCAGGGTCCGTCCGCGGATGCCGGCGATCGCGCGCGAGAGCGCCCAATGGTCCGTGTACGGCCGCGAGGCCGCGCGCATCGCCTCGCCGATGCCCGGGACCTCGCGCTCGATCACGGCGCGGGTCGCCTCCGGCGTCCGATCGGTCGGCGAGCAGCCGGTCCCGCCGCTGGTCAGGATCAGCTCGCAGCCGTCCTCGTCGGCCCAGCGGCGCAGCTGCTCCTCGATCTGCGCCTCGTCGTCGGGGACGATCTCGCGGACCGTCACCTCGCCGCCGATCGACTCCGCCAGCCCCGCGAGCGCCGGCCCGCTTTCGTCGCTTCCCCGACCCCCGGCCTTCGACGTGCTCACGGTGAGGATCGCAACCCGCATCCCTATCGCCCGGAGCCCTGCCGAGCCCAGTCGCTTTTGCCGCCGCTCTTGCCAACCAGCTCGATTGCCTCGATGACCACCCCCCGCTCCAGCCCCTTGACCATGTCGTAGACGGTCAGCGCCGCGACCGCGGCGGCGGTCATCGCCTCCATCTCGACCCCGGTGCGGTCGGTCACCCGGGCTTCCGTGCCGACCACGACCAGCCCCTCGGAGGGCTCGACCCTGATCTCGACGTCGATGAAGGTCAGCGGCAGCGGGTGGGCGAGGGGGATCAGCTCGGCGGTGCGTTTCGCGGCCTGGATCCCGGCCAGCCGCGCGGTCCCCAGCACATCGCCCTTCGGCGCATCGCCGCGCTCGATCGCCTCCGCGGTCCGCGGCGACATTCGCAGGCGCGCCTCGGCCCGAGCGCGGCGCTCGCTCGGCTCCTTGCCGCCGACGTCGACCATGCGCGCCGAGCCGTCGGCGTGCAGGTGGCTGAGGCCCTCCTCGCTCACCGAGCCTGCCCCCGCATGGCCGGGGCCGATGCCCCCGGCGCCGCCGTCCCCTCGACCCGGCGCTTGGCGCTGCCGTCGATCTCCTCTTTCCAGATCGGCGCCTCGGCCTTGATCCGGTCGATCGCCTCGCGCGCGCCCGCGAAGGCCTCGCCGCGGTGCGCCGCCGAGACGGCGACCATGATGCTCGCCTCGCCGCGCGGAACCGACCCGACCCGATGCGATGCGGCGGCGGCGGCCAGCCCGTGGCGCTCGACGCACTCGAGCAGGATCGCCCTGATCTTCTGCTCGGCCATCTCGCGGTAGGCCTCGTAGTCGAGCCGCTCGACATCGCGGGTGATCCCCTGGAAGCTAACCAGCGCGCCGGCGCCCGGGCGCACCACCAGGCGCGAGAGGTCCTCCAACGCATGCTCGGTGACGCTGGCGTGAACGTCCTGCTCACGCGCCGCGCCGCCGCTGACCGGGGGGATGAGCGCCAGCTCGTCGCCGGCCCGCAGCCGGGTCTGCGGCGGCGCGTACTCGCGGTTGACCGCCATCGCCAGCGGCATTCTCGTCACCACGTCCGCAAGGCCGGGCTGCTCGCGCAGCGCCTCGATCGCATCGGCGACCGTGGCTCCGTCGGACACCCTCAGCTCGATCGAATCGCTGCCCGCCCGCTCCCGCAGGATCGCGAACAGCCGCACGGTCACGTTCATCGCCAAGTCACTGTATCCGCGCCGCGCATCAGTCTCGGGGCAGCAACTCCACCTCGACCCTGTCCCCGGCGTCCACCGGCCCGCTCGCGGCCGGGATCAGAGCCAGGGCGTCGGCGTCAAGCATCGAGGTGAGCACGTGCGACCCCTGCTCCTTGGTCGGACGCGCATGCCATCCATCCTCGTGCAGCTCGAGCGAGCAGCGAATCGCGTGCATCCTCCCCGGCCGCTTGGAGTAGTCGGCCTCGAGCAACGCCGAGCTTCGGTAACGGCTCGGTGTCGCGCCCATCATCGCCAGGAGCGCCGGGCGCGCCAGCAGCAGGAAGCAGACCATCGCCGAGACGGGGTTGCCGGGCAGGCCGATGATCAGCGCGCCACCGGAGTGAACTCCGAACCAGGTCGGCTTGCCGGGTCGAAGCGCGATCCCCCAGAAGACCTGCTCGGCGCCAAGCTCCTTCAGCACCGGGCGAACATGGTCGTGCTCGCCGACCGAGACCCCGCCGCTGATCGCAACCAGGTCCGCGCCCAGCGCCCGCCCGATCGCCGCGCGGGTGGCAGCCGCGTCGTCGCCGACCCTCTCGGCGCCGACGCACTCGGCGCCGCAGCGACGCACCAGCGCGGGCAGGGTAAAGGCGTTGGAATCGCGGATCTGGCCGGGGCCGAGCGGCTCGCCCGGCGCCACGAGCTCGTCGCCGCTGACCACCACCGAGACGCGCGGCCGGCGCGCGCAGCGGACCGGATCGACTCCGACCGACGCCAGCACCCCGAGCTCGGCCGGGCCGAGCGCAGCGCCGCGGCGCAGCACCGTCTCCCCCGCCTCGACGTCTTCGCCGGCACGCCGCACGTTGCGCCCGGCCTCCACCTCGGCGAGCACCTCGACCCGCGCGTCGCTGCGCTGCGTGATCTCGACCGGCACCACCGCATCGGCGCCGGGCGGGAGCATCGCGCCGGTGGAGATCGCGATCGCCTCTCCGGCGGCGAGCTCGCGGGCGCTCGGGCTTCCGGCCCGCGATTCGCCGACCACCGCGAGGCGCACCGGTGCGCCCGACCTAGCGCCGCCGGTGTCGGCGGCGCGGACCGCGAAGCCGTCCATCGCCGAGTTGTCGAACCCGGGCACCGGCTCGGCGCCGCTCACGTCGGTGGCCAAGACGCGGCCGAGGCCGGAGTCGAGCTCAACGTCCTCCGCCGCCAGCGGCGCCGCGCGCTCCAGGACCAGCCGCCGCGCCAGCTCGAACTCGATCAGATTCTCGGGCATCGGCCAGAGATGATGATCGGTGCGAGACTGCGGGCGTGGATTGCCGCGCCGCGATCCTCGCCGGGGGCCGCGGGACCAGACTCGGGCGGCCGAAGGCGACGCTGGAGCTTGCCGGCCGGCCATTGCTCGCCTACCCGCTCGCTGCGGCGGCTGAGGCAGGTCTGGAGACGCTCGTGGTGGCGAAGCGCGACAGCGAGCTGCCCGAGCTGGAGGCCGCGGTCCTCTTCGAGCCGCAGCGACCGCGGCACCCACTGTGCGGCGTGCTCGCAGCGCTGCGCGCCTCGGCCCCCCGCCCGATCCTCGCGCTTGCCTGCGACATGCCGTTCCTGAGCGCCGATCTGCTCGCCTGGCTCGCCTCCTTGGAGGAGCCGCTCGTGGTGGCCGACGGGGGAGCTGGGCTGCAGCCGCTGCTGGCTCGCTATGACCCGGTGCTGATCGAAGCCTTGGAGGCCGCGTTGCCTCGGCACGCTGCGCTGCGGGAGCTGGTCGCCTCGCTTGCACCACGCGTGGTCGGGGAGACCGAGCTGGCTCGGTTCGGCGATCCGCGCCTTCTCTGCTTCAACCTCAATACTCCCGAGGACCTCTCCGAGGCCGAGCACCTGTTGCTTCGACGCTGACCCGGGCGTTGTAGTCGGGCATGTCGGCCTGCGGTGAGCGCCTCTCGCCGCCGATCAGCACGTTGCCCTCGGGCCAGTGGACCTGCAGGTTGCCGGGGGCGATCGGCGCGAGGAGCAGACGGCCGCGCAGATCGCCGGCTTCGCTTCGCAGCACCACCTCATCCCCCTGCGAGAAGCCAAGCCGCTCGGCGTCGTGGCGATTGATCAGCACCGCCTCGCGGGCCGCGCCGGTGAGCGTGTCGCGGCTCTCCTGAACCATGCTGTTGAACTGCTTGCCGCGCCGGGTCGAAAGCAGGAAGCGGCCATCCTCGGGAACCGGCTCGGGGATCGGCACGACGCTGAAATGCGCCTTTCCGTCCGCAGTCGGGAAGCTCGGCCCCTCGCACAGCAGCGCGCCGCCGTACTGGAACGAGTCGCCCTGCTCGCGCAGCTTCTCGATCCCCTCATACATCGGGACTATCGCGGCGATCTCCTCGCGGATCTCCGCCGTGCCCTCGAAGCGCACCCGATCTGCATCGTCCGGCCTCACCCGGGCGGCGAGCTCGCTCAGCACCTGCCATTCGGGGCGCGCCTCTCCGATCCTCGGGCCCGGAATCTCGGGGCTGAAGATGACCCGGCGCTCGGTGCTGGTCTCGGTGACGCCGCCGGGTGTCTCATAGCGGGTCGCCGCAGGCAGCAGAACGACCTCCTCGGCTGGGTCGATGAGCATCTGGCTCGAGGCGACGATGTCCATGTGGACGCGCAGCGGGATCCGCCCCAACGCCCGCTCGACCGCAGCCGGGTCGGGCAGCACCTCGGTGAAATTGCCGCCCGCCGAGAACAGCACGTCGAGCTCGCCGCGACCCGCCGCGTCGAGCATCTCGGGGGCCGTCAGCCCGGGCTGCGCCGGGACCTCGAATCCCCACTGCGCGCTCAGCCGGGCGGCGTTCTCCGCATCAACCGCGAGCCCGCCCGGGAACGCGGTCGCATAGCAGCCCATCTCGGCGCCGCCCTGCACCCCGGAGTGGCCCCGGATCGGCATCAGCCCGCATCCCTCGCGGCCGACGAAGCCGCGGCTGAGCGCCAGGTTGACGATCGCCCGCACGTTGTCCTCCCCGTTCTCGTGCTGGGTCACCCCCATGCTCCAGACGAAGACCGCCCGCCCGGCCTCGCCGACCATCCGGGCAAGCTCCAGCATCTCGGCGCGCGAGGCGCCGGCGACCTGTTCGAGCGCCTCCCAGTCGGCCCCCTCGAGTTCGCCGCGCAGCTCCTCGAGGCCGCTGGTGTGGGTCGCCGCGAACTCCTCGTCGAGCCAGCCGTTCTCGAGCACGTGCTTGAGCACCCCGGAGAGGAACGCGACGTCGCCGCCGACGTTGATCTGGAAGAAGCGGTCGTCGATCCGGGTGCCGAAGAGGGCGCTCTCGACGTTGGAGGGGACCCAGTAGCGCTCCATGCCCGGCTCGCGGTACGGGTTGACGACCGCGACCTTCGTCCCCGCCTTCTTCGCGAGGTGCAGGTACTTGGTCGTCACCGGCTGGTTGTTGGCGACGTTGGAGCCGATGAAGACGATCAGGTCGGTGCCGATCCAGTCCGAGTACGAGCAGGTCGTCGCGGCGACGCCGAGCGCTTCCTTGAGCCCGAAGGTGCTCGGCGAATGACAGACGCGGGCGGAGCTGTCGATCGAGTTGGTGCCGATCGCGCGAGCCGCCTTCTGCGCCGCGTAATAGGACTCGTTGGGGATCCCGCGACTGGTCAGATAGAAGCCGACCCGGTCGCTCGCCGCGGCGCGGATTCGCTCCGCGATCAGATCCATGGCCTCCTCCCAGCCGATCCGACTGAAGCCCGGCTCGCCGGCGCGCCGCAGCATCGGGTACGGGAGGCGGCCGAGCTCGCGCAGCTCGGCGCCACTGCGCCCGCGCAGCCGGTCGACGTCGGCGAGGATCGACTCGTCCATCGCCGGCATCGTGTTGAGGCGGAGCAGCCGCAGGCGGATGTTGCAGAGGTGGATCCCGTCGATCGTCCAGTCGCGCAGGCCGCTGGTGCCGAGCGCGCAGCCGTCGCAGACACCGCGGCTGAGGATGCGCCATGCATAGCCGGCGTTGTCGCGGTTCTCCCGGATCGCCCGGGTAACCTCGCCGAAGTTGTTCGGGTGCTGCTCGCCGATGCCGAACGGCTTCCAGCTCGCCCAGTTCGAAGGGGTCGGCCCGCGACGGGGTTTCCTCAGCATCGGCCATCTATGTTGCTACATGTGTCCCCCGAGGTCGGCCCCCAGCAACGTGGCTATGCGACCGTCGCTCGCGACGGGCGCAGCGATCAGGTAGCGGTCGAGGAGCCGCTGGAGATCCGGGTCGACGGAAGGCCGCTGACGGTGACGATGCGGACGCCGGGAAACGACGAGGAGCTGGCCCTCGGCTTCCTCTACGGGGAGGGGCTGATCGACGCCGCGCACGCAGCGGGGCCGACGCAGGATTTTGCCGCCAACACGGTCGAGGTCGCGGGGCCGCTTCGCGCCGACCCCGGCGAGCGGCGCTTCTACACCACCTCGTCCTGCGGGGTCTGCGGCAAGGGCGCGCTGGAGCAGGTGGCGGTCCATTCCCCGCTCCTGCCCGAGGGGCCGGTGCTCGAGCGCGAGCTGCTCGCCGCCCTGCCCGATCGCCTACGCCAGCCGGTCTTCGCGCGCACCGGCGGCCTGCATGCCAGCGGGCTCTTCAAGGCCGACGGCGAGCTGATCTTGACCCGCGAGGACGTCGGTCGCCACAACGCGATGGACAAGGTCGTCGGCCGGGCGCTGATCGACGGGCTGCTGCCGCTGCGCGACCGCCTCCTCTGCGTCAGCGGCAGGCTCGCCTTCGAGCTCGTGCAGAAGGCCGCCGTCGCCGGGGCGCCGATCCTGGTCGGGGTCGGGGCGCCCACCTCGCTCGCGGTCGAGCTCGCGGCGGATCGCGGGATGACCCTCTGCGGCTTCGCGCGGCGGGGATCGGTGAACGTCTACACCGGCGCCGATCGGGTTCGCTGAGACCGCCGCCCTACTCGGCTACCTGCTCGACGGCCTCCCGCAGCTCGTCGAGGGGGCGCCCGGAACGGCCGGCGAGCCAGCAGGCAAGCGGCGCCGCGGTGCGTTCCGAGGCGTGGGCGGCGACCGCCGCCAGCTCCAGCAGGGCGTCGATCTCCTCCGGCGTAGGGGGCTGCGTCGCGATCCGCGCGGCGAACTGCTCGATCCACTCGTCCCTGGTCATGCCGTCTCTCCTCGCTTGCTGGCCCGCTATGTCTACAGGTTGAGCAGCCGCGTCGCGGTCGCCTTCCAGACCGCGTTTACTGGCACACCCGGTCCCAGGCCCAGCGTCCGCGCCGAACGGGAGGTGATCTCGGCGCTCAGCGGCTGCCGGGCCGCCATCCCGACCCGCACCCGGTTGCCGATCGGAGTAACCGATGTCACTCTCCCCTCGAGCCGATTCAGCGCCGAGTCGGATGGCTCGATCCCAGGCGGCTCCAGCGCGACCTCCCACGGATAGACGCTGACCGCGACCCGACCGGAGGCCCGATCGGTGCTGCGCAGCTCGCCGCCGCCGTCGAGCCGGACGACGGTCAGCCCGTCGGACTCGATCGACGCGTCTCCGTTGAGGACGATCGCGCCCGCGAAGTCGGCGACGAAAGACGAGGACGGGCGTGCCGCGATCTCGGCCGCGGTGCCGCTCTGCACGACCGAGCCGTGGTCGAGCACCGCGACCCGGTCGCCGAGCACCGCCGCCTCGTCGAAGGAATGGGTGACCAGCAGCACCGGAATCCCGAGTCCCGCGAGCAGCGCGTCAAGCTCCCCCATCGACCGCGATCGCGTCGAGGGGTCAAGCGCCGACAGCGGCTCGTCGAGCAGCAGCACCTCGGGCCCGGCGGCGAGCGCCCGCGCCAGCGCGACACGCTGGCGCTCCCCACCCGAGAGCGCCGTCGGGCGAGCCTCGGCCAGCGCCGCGACGCCGAAGCGGTCAAGCAGCGCGACGGCCGCGCGGCGCCGCTGCGCGCGCGGCAGACCCCGCATTCCGAAAGCGACGTTGCGCCAGGCGCTCATCTCGGCGAAGAGAGCGAAGTCCTGGAACAGCAGGCCGCAGCGGCGCCGCTCGGGAGCCAGGTCGACGCCGGCGTCGGTGTCGAGCCAGCGCGAGCCGCCGAGCGACACGCGCCCGCGGCGCGGCGAGAGAAGTCCGGCGACGATCCGCAGCACGCTGGTCTTCCCCGCCCCGGAGGGGCCGACCAGTGCGACCCGCCGGCCCTCGGCCACCTGCAGCTCGAGGTCGAGCCGGAAGTCGCGGAGCGGCGCCTCAACGCGGACCTCGAGCGGGCCGCTCACAGCGCCCTTCCCTCCAGGGCCCGCTCGCCCGCCAACAGCTTCACCGCGATCAGCAGCGCGCCCGAGAAGACGATCAGCACAGCGGAAAGCGCCAACGCCACGGAAAATCCATCCGGCTCGTTGAAGCGAGCGAAGATCTCCAGCGGCGCCGTGCGCGTGATGCCGGGAAAGGAGCCGGCGAACAGCAGCGTCGCGCCGAACTCCCCCAGCGCCCGGCCCCAGGCGAGCGCCAGCCCGGTCGAGAGCCCGGCGCGGGCGCTGGGGACGGCGACCCTGGCGAAGGTCCGCCCCGGTCCGGCGCCGAGCGTACGCGAGGCTTCGAGCCAGCTCGGGTCAAGCGACCCGAACGCGGCCACTGCCTGGCGCAGGTAGAACGGCGCCGAGACGAAGGTGAGCGCGACGACCACACCGGCCGTCTCGAGGACCAGCTGGATACCGGCATCGTCGATCGCGCCGCCGAGAATCCCCTGCGGCCCGAACGCGGCCAGCAACGCGATCCCCGCGACCGCCGGCGGCATCACCAGCGGCAGCTCGATCAGGGTGAGGACGAGGGCGCGCCCCCGGAAGCTGCGCGTCGCCAGGAGGTAGGCGGCGGGGGTTCCGACGATGACGATGATCGCGACGGCCGCCAGGGAGGTGCGCAGACTGAGCCACAGCGCCTCGCGAGCGCTCGGCTCGCCGATCGCGTCGAGCAACTTGGCGGGCCCGGTGCCGGTGAAGACCGCGATCACAGGCACAGTGAGGAAGGCGAGAACCAGAAAGAGCGCGCCGAAGGTCAGCAGCGCAAACCACGGGCCGCGGCTCATGGCGGCGCCAGGAAGCCCGCGGCGCGCAGGTCGCGGGCGCCCGCCCCGCGGAGCAGCCCGCCGACGAAGCGCCGCGCCAGCTCCTGGTGCTCGGCGCCCCTGACGATCGCGACCCCGTAGGCGACGTCGGGCTGCAGAGATTCCGGAAGTCGGATCGTCCGCAGCTCGCCGCCGGCAGCCTCGGCATCGGTGCCGTAGACGAATCCGGCGTCCGCGGCCCCTTCGGCGAGCTTGGCGACGATCGAGCTCACCTCGGGCTCCTCGGAGCGCACGTTGGCGAGGATCGCAGCGCGCTCGCCGCTCGGCAGCCGGTCGAGGGCCTCGCGGGCATAGGAGCCGACCGGAACGCTGCGGTCGCCGATCACGAGGGCCGTACCCGGTTTCGCGAGGTCCGACAGCGAGCTGATCCCGCTGCCGGCCGGCACGGCGACGACCAGGCGGTTGGCGGCGAAGATCCGAGGCCGTGACACCAGCCCGGCGCGGTAGAGCCGCTTCGGGTAGTCCGTGGAGGCAGCGGCGTAGACGTCAGGCCGGGCGCCGCTGCGGATCTGGGCCGCGAGCTGATCGGAGCCCGCGAACGATTGCCGTATGTCGGCATTCGGGAACGAGTCCGCGTACCTGCTGAACGCGCCCTGAAGCGACGCGGCCGCGGAGACGACGAGGGTCTGATCACCTCCTCCGCAGCCAGCAAGCACCCCCACCGATACCGCCAAGCCGATCAAGACCGCACCTCTCAGCTCAATCTCCGCGCTCGACCATCACCGAGGTCGCCTTCACCGTCGCCGCTGCCTTCATCCCGGGGCCGAGGCCCAGCTCCTCGACCGCGTCGCGCGTGATCGCCGCCGTGACCAGGTGCGGCCCCGCCTCGATCTCGACCAGGGCCATGACGCCGTCGACCTCCACTGAGCGGATCACGCCCGGGAAGCGATTGCGGGCCGAGAAGTCGTCACCGGCGGCGTGCCGGCTGGGCGTCTCCCGCAACCGCTCGACCTCCTCGACCGGGACGCGGCGGCGGTTGCGGTCGTCGCGGGTCGTCTTCAGCCGGCCGGCCCGATCCCAGCGCCGCAGCGTGTCGGTGCTGACGCCGAGGGCCCGCGCCGCCTCTCCTATTCCCAAGTCCGTCATCCTGCCTAAGCATCGCATAGGCAGGATTACGAGCAGCTAACCGCCGATCGCGCTCATCGTCCGCTGCGGCTGGCGAAAGCCGGGCTCGTTGACATGGTGCTTGAGCTCCTTGCGCCAGACCGCCTCGCGGACGATCCGCTCCAGCTCCGCATCATCGGCCCCCTCGCGCAGTGGGCCTCGCAGGTCGGTCTCGTGCAGCGAGAACAGGCAGGTGCGCAGCTTGCCGTCCGCGGTCAGGCGAATCCGGTTGCAGTCGGCGCAGAAAGGTTCCGAGACCGGGTTGATGAAGCCGATCTCGCCTTGACCGTCGGCAAAGCGAAAGACCCGCGCCGTGGCGGCCGGCTCGCGTGGCTGCTCCTCGAGCGGGTGGACGGCGTCGATCATCGCCCGCAGCTCCTCCCCGCTCAGCACCGCGTCCGGGGTCCAGGCGTGATCGCCGTCGAGGGGCATGAACTCGATGAAGCGGACCTGGAAGGCGGTCGAGCGGGCGAAATCGGCGAAACGCAGCGCCTCGTGCTCGCTGAAGCCTCGCATCGCCACGGCGTTGACCTTCACCGGGTGGACCTGCGGATGGGCGGCGATCGCCTCCAGACCCCGCAGCACCCGCGGCAGCGCGTCGCGGCGGGTGATCTGGAAGAACCGATCGCGCTGCAGGGAGTCGATCGAGACGTTGACGCGCTGGACGCCGGCGTGGAGCAAGGCCGCCGCATCGCGCTCCAGCAGGTACCCGTTGGTGGTCAGGGAGAGATCGCGCAGGCCGTCGATCGCCGCCAGCATCGCGACCAGGCGGGGGAACTGTCGGCGCACCAGCGGCTCGCCCCCGGTGAGCCGCACGTCCTCGATTCCCATTGAGACGAGCAGCCGCACCAGGCGCTCGACCTCCTCGAAGCTGAGGATCTCCTCCCGCTCCAGCCAGGGCAGGCCCTCGGCGGGCATGCAGTACTGGCAGCGAAAGTTGCAGCGGTCGGTGACCGATACCCGCAGGTCGGTGATCTCGCGCCCGTGCCCGTCTATCAGGGACTCGGTGGCCAACGCTTCGAGGCTAGCGACTCACAGTGGCCGCACCTGATCGCCGACCGCGATCTCGCCGTCCTCGACGATCTCCGCGCGCAGCCCGCCTCGGTGGACCAGTCCGCGCAACACCCCAGGCCGGGTGAGGCCTTCCAGGTGCGCGCAGGGCTCGCACAGCTCCAGCCCCCTGCACTCCACCTCGCCGACCAGGAACCTTCTCCCCACCAGTGCGTTGAGGTCGACCCCCCTCGTGGCGAGGTTGCGGCGCGACTCGGCCGCCGACAGCTCGATGTCGTGCTCCTCGGCGAGAGCATCCAGGGCCTCGATCGCGATCAGGGTCAGGTCCTTGTCGCGCCCGGGCTGCGGCTCGCCATCGGCGAGGAAGTTGCGGTCTCCCCGCAGCCCGCGTCCGGCGAGCGCCGCGACTCGCTCGACCGCGGTCGGCAGCTGCTCGTGCCGCGAGGAGATGTTGATCTCGACGATTTGTCCGGCGGGCTCGGCCATGCGGTGACCGTAGCGGACGCTTTGGTCGCCGACCCAGATCTCTCCGCCTGCTCAACCAGCGGCGGCACGGGCTCCCTCGGAGGCTCGGGGACGCGGTTCAGAGGCCAGCCGCGCGAACCAGCGCCCTCCGCTCTGCCAGCAGCGCCGCGAGCTCAGGCCCGCCTGCTCGGCGATCGCGTCGATGTGATCGGCGCTCATCCAGGCCCAGGGAATCCAATCGCTGCTCTCGCTGGCGCTCTCGATCCGCACTCGCACGGCCCGCGACGAACGCCCGGGCGGCTCGAGCTCCACGAATACGCACGCGCCTTCTCCCAGCAGGCTGCGGACCCGGGCCAGCAGCGACACCGGGTCGCCACCGATCCCGATGTTCCCGTCCAGCAACAAGGCGCTGCGCCAGCAGCCCGAGGCGGGCAGCGAGTCGAATACCGACGCCTGGAGCACCGCCAAGCCACGTCTGCGGGCCAGGGCCACGGCGCCAGGGGCGACATCGATGCCGAGCGCCGGAACGCGCTGCGACCGCAGCCAGGCCAGGTGCCTCCCCGCCCCGCAACCGACGTCGAGGACCGGAGCGGCGGCGTGCGCCAAGAGCTCCGTCTCCCCGGGGTCCGGATGACCCAGCCAACGCTCCAGCGGCAGCCGCCGATTCGTTCCGTCGTCCGCGATCACCCGGCAGACATGAGCTGAGCCGGCCGAACCCTGCAGCAGCGCCTGCCCGTAGAGCTCGAGCGCGGAGCGCGTCCCGATCGCTTCCCCTGCGAGGCCAGGCATCGGCCCATCCTCGCGGCCCGGGGTTTCGAATCGCTTAAGGCAGAAGAACGGCGAACCGTGAGCCCTGTGCCGGAACGCTCTCGACCGCGATCGTGCCGCCATGCGCCTCGACGATTCGCTTGGCGAGCGCCAGGCCGAGCCCCGAGCCGAAGCCGACCCGGGCCGCGTCGCCGCGCCAGAAGGGCTCGAAGACGCGCTCCAGTGACGCTTCGTCGATCCCGCTGCCGCTGTCCTGCACGATCACCTCGACGCCCTCGCCCGCGCGTCGCGCCTCTACCCGCACCGTGCCGTCGGCCGGCGTGTGGCGGATCGCGTTCTGGAGCAGGTTCTGGACCACTCTGGTGAGCCGAGGGGAAACCATCACCTGCCCGGCTCCGTCGAGGCTCAGCTCGAGCGCCAGCCCCTTCTCCGACGCCTGCGCATCGCAGGCTGCGATCGCGGATGCGACGACGTCCGAGAGTCGTGCCTGCTCAGTCGCGGAGACGATCGCCCCCGCATCGAGCTGCACGAGCTCGAATAGGTCATCCACGAGGGTGACCAGCGAATCGACCGAGGAGCGCATTTCGTGCACGTAGCGCTGCACGGTCTCCACGTCATCGACAACCCCCTCGTCGATCGCCTCGACCATCGCCCGGACACCGGAGAGCGGGGTCCGCAGGTCGTGCGAGACCGCGACGATCAGATCGCGGCGCTGCTCCTCGGCGGAGCGGGTCCGCTCCAGCGAGCGGCTCAGCTGGTCTGCCATCTCGTCCAGCGCTCCCGCGAGGGCATCGAGCTCCGGGCCGCCGTCGAGCTTGCCGGTGCGCGCATCGAGGTCGCCACCGCCAAGCCGCCGAGCCGATTCCGAGAGCTGTGCCATCGCGTCGGACGAGGCCCGCGCGGTCGCCAGCGCCGCCCCGATGCCGGCCGCGGCCGAGTAGACGATCAGCGCCGCAACGGCGGCGAGCTCGTCATGGCCGATCAACATCAGCCAGGCGAGCACCGCGAGATTGAGGAGGCTGACCAGTACCGCCAGCGAGCCGATCGAGACGATCCGCGGCCCCAGCGCGAGCCGCGACAATCGCGGTGCGACCAGAACGGTCAGCGCCACCGTCATCGCCGTTCCGATTGCCAGGAACTCGCCCAGGTGCACGAGCTCGGTCGAGCTCGAGCTCGTGGAGCTGATCGCGATGCTCGCGAGCGCCCCGGCTCCCGCGAGGGCGGCGGAGATCGCCAGCGGCGAGCGGCGACTCACGGGTCGAACCGGTAGCCGGCGCCGGAGACGGTGACCAGGTGCACCGGATCGGAGGGTTGCCGCTCGATCTTCTCGCGCAGACGCCGCACGTGGACGGTCACCGTCGAGGGGTCGCCGTCATAGGCGATGTCCCAGACCTGCTCGAGCAGCTGGCTGCGGCTGTACACCGTGCCCGGGTTGGAAGCGAGGAAGCGCAGGAGGTCGAACTCCTTCGGGGTGAGGCGCAGCGCCGATTCCCCGCGCCGCACCTCACGGGCGCGAGGATCGATCTCCAGGCCGGCGAGGGAGATCGGGCGGTGATCCTCGACTGACGATGCTCCGTTCTGGGTCCGGCGCAGCACCGCCCGGACCCTGGCGACGATCTCGCGCGGCGAGAACGGCTTCGCGATGTAGTCGTCGGCCCCCAGCTCCAACCCGACGATCCTGTCGGTCGCCTCGCCGCGGGCGGTCAGCATCAGGACCGCGGTGTCGCCGTGCCCCCGCATGCGGCGAAACACCTCCAGGCCATCGATCCGCGGCAGCATCAGGTCGAGCACCACGACGTCGGGGCTCGTCCCCTGCCACGCATCCAGCGCCGCCTGGCCGTCGGCCGCCGTACTGACCTCGAAGCCTTCGCGAGCCAGGTAGCGCCGCAGCACGTCACGCACGATCGGCTCGTCGTCGACCACAAGCACGCGGGCTTCGCAGGAAGCCATGGCGACATTGTGTCGCTTCGAGCCCACGGTCAGGCCGGGCCTTTCGCGAGCCCTGCCTCCATCCAGCCCGGCTCGACCGCCTGCTGGGAGGCCTGGATGCGATCGACCGGGCTGCGCAGCGGTGCGCGCGCGAACTCCGCGATCCCCTCCCCGAACCCGACCCGGGCCTCGAAGCCAAGCTCCTCGCGCGCCTTCTCGGTCGCCGCGAAAACGTGACGCACGTCGCCCAGCCGGTACTCGCCGCTGACCAGCGGGGCCGGACCGCGCAGCTCGATCGCGAGGGCGCCCGCCAGCGCCCCGATCGAGCGTGGATGCCCGCTGGCGATGTTGAAGGCGCCCGACGGCGGCGGGTCCGCGGTCAGGGCGAGAACGTTGGCGTGGGCGACGTCGCGCACGTGCACGAAGTCGCGGCGCTGGGCGCCATCCTCGAAGACCCGCGGCGCTGCACCGGCCTCCAGCGAGCTGCGAAAGATGCTGGCCACGCCCGCGTAGGGCGTGTCGCGCGGCATCCGTGGCCCGTAGACGTTGTGGTAGCGAAGCGCCGTGACCGGATTCCCGGTCTCGCGGGCGAATACCGAGCAGAGGTGCTCCTGGTTGAGCTTGCTGGCCGCGTAGACGTTGCGCGGGTCCGGCGCGGAATCCTCGCCAACCGCCAGCGGCTCGAGCTCACCGCCGCAGCCCGGGCAGCTCGGCTCGAAGCGGCCCGCGGCCAGCTGCCTTGGATCTCGGGGCGAGGGACGCATCGCCCCGTGGACCCGACAGCGGTAGCGCCCCTCCCCGTAGATCACCATGCTGCTCGCGAGCACCAGCGGACCGCGAAAGCGCCGCCGGGCCATCGCCGCGAGCAGGTTCGCGGTGCCGAGGGAGTTGTGCTGCACGTAGTCCGGCGCGTCGGCGAAGTCGAGGCCGAGACCGACCATCGACGCCTGATGGCAGACGGCGTCGACGCCGCGCAGGCAGCGGTCGGCCGCGTCCGGGTCGCGCAAATCCGCTCGAACATGGTCTGCGTCGGAGTTTGCGTAGTCGGGCTGCTCCGCATGTGCGCGCGGGTTGAGGCTGTCCAGCGCCACGACCTCGAGGCCTCGATCGACCAGCTCGTCGACGACCTGGGAGCCGACGAACCCGAGCCCGCCGGTGACCAGGACTCGCGAGATCACCATTTCGTCACCAGAGCCATCTCGACTGCAAGCGCCGCCGCCGCCTGGGCGCCCAGCCAGAGCGAGCGCCCGCGGGCCGGCAGGGTGCAGGCGGCGAGAGCCAGCCAGGGCACGAAGGGAAGCCAGATCCGCTCCACCTCGCCCTTCGACATGCCGCTGAGCTCGGCCACCGCCACCGCCGCCGCCGCGCCCCCGACCAGAAGCCAGACCCGCCGGTCGCGGAGCCGCGCCAGCGCGGCGATCACCGCGGGGCCGAGCAATAGACCGAGCACGGCGAGGTTCGCGAGCAGGAAGTAGCCGTAGGGGCGGTGGGCGGCGACGCCGGCGAGGTACTGGCCGCGGGTCGCGATCAATCCGTCCGGCCACCAGAAGCCGGCGATCGGCAAAGCCCGCCAGGACCAGGCCCGCAGCGGCCGCGGCGATCGCCAACACGTCGACGCGGCGGCGGGCCAGCGCGACCGGAAGGCAAACGAGGCCGACCAGCGCCAGCCCGTAGGAGAGCATCAGCCCGGCGCCGAACAGCAGGCCGGAGCCGAGGGCCAGCAGGGCCGATCGCAAGCCGCGGCGCCGGGTGGCCAGAATTGCAAGCGCGACGGCCCAGGCGGTGACGCCGGCAAAGAGGGCGTCGGCGCTGGTGCCGATCCACAGTGCGGCCGGAAGCAGCACCAAGTAGGGGGCGGCGGCGCGGGCGCGGCGCTCGTCGGCGACCTCGCGAAGCGCGATCAGGGCGGCGGGGACGGTCAGCGAACCGCCGCCGACCATCAGCGCCGCGGCCGGCCATTCGCCCCCGAGGCCGACCTCGCGCATCGTCCACAGCAGAAGCACCATCCCCGGCGGGTGGCCGCGCAGGTGGACGTTGTAGGCGCCGATCCTGTCCGTGAAGTGGGCCAGGAAGCCCCCCGGCGTGGCGACGAAATGCACGCCGGCCAGGTACTCGGAGGGCCAGGACACCGGCCCGACCAACCCGTCGGGGCCGCGAGCCATGGCCAGCGCCACGACCCAGGCCAGCGTCGCCGCGAAGCCGCCGACCAGCAGCGAACGCCAGCGCAGCGATGCCGCAAGCCGCGGGCCGGCGAGGACCAGGGCGACGGCGACGGCGACGGCAGGTAGCAGTGACAATGACGCTTGCGGGTCGACCCGGGCCAGCAGCGGCGGGGTCGGGAGCGAGATGCCGGGCTTCAGGGCCTGGCCCCAGACGGCGACCAGCGCCAGCAGCCCGATCCAGGCCGTGATCGCCGCGGCCTCCGGCGCGCGCCTGACGAGAGCGCGGAACCGGCGCCAGGCGAGGGCGGACGGCGTCCGCGGGTGCGCGGGGATCGTGGTGACGCGCTCCACTCCGGCGCAGCGTAGAAAGCGGTCCTTGCAGAGTCATTAAGCGCCCCGTAATCGCGCTTCGCGAGGCTGAACCGATGCCCGACGTCGTCTTTCCGGTGCTCGACGAAGCCGCGGCCCTGCCCCGGGTGCTCCCGGCGCTGCCACCCGGATACCGGCCGATCGTGGTCGACAACGGCTCCGTCGACGGCTCGGCGGCGATCGCCAAAAAGCTGGGAGCGACGGTCGTGTCGGAGCCGATCCGCGGCTTCGGCGCCGCCTGCTTCGCCGGTCTGCGGGAGGCGAGCGACGAGCTGGTCTGCTTCATGGACTGCGACGCCTCGCTCGACCCCGGTGACCTGCCGGCGGTGGTCGCGCCGCTTCTCGACGGCGAGGCCGACCTGGTGCTGGGCCGGCGCCTCGCCGAGCCCGGAGCCTGGCCGTTGCACGCGCGGCTTGCGAATCGCATCCTCACCTTCGAGGTCAGGCGCCGGACCGGCGTCGTGCTGCGCGACCTCGGCCCGATGCGGGCGGCGCGCCGCGAGGCGCTGCTGGAGCTGGGGATCCGCGACCGGCGCTTCGGCTGGCCGCTGGAGATGGTCCTTCGCGCCGCCGGAGCCGGCTGGTCGATCGCGGAGGTTCCGGTCGGCTACCGCGGCCGGGCCGGAACCTCGAAGGTGACCGGGACCTTGCGCGGCACGCTGCTGACGGCAAGCGACATGGCGAGGGCGCTGCGGTGAGCCCGACGCTGATCGTGATCGCCAAGGCCCCCGCAGCGGGACGCTCCAAGACGCGTCTCTGCCCGCCCTGCACCGCAGAACAGGCGGCGGCCCTCGCCCAGGCCGCCCTGCAGGACACCCTCGCGGCGGTCAGCGAGGTGCCGGGCCGACACCTGCTCGCGCTTGACGGCTCGCCTGGCGACTGGCTGGCCGGCGACTTCGATGTCGTACCGCAGGTCGCCGGAGGACTCGCCGAGCGCCTGGCCGGCGCCTTCGCGGCGGCCACCGGTCCGGCGCTGCTGGTCGGCATGGACACCCCGCAGCTCACATCGAGCGACCTGCGCAAGGCCCTTGCAGCCTTGGCGGAGCCAGGCCGCGACGCGGTGTTGGGGCCCGCGATCGACGGCGGCTACTGGGCGATCGGGCTGCGGCGCCCCGATCCGCGCGTCTTCCGGGAGATCCCGATGAGCACGCCCTGGACGTTGGCGGCGCAGCGGCGCAGGCTGCACGAGCTGTGCCTGCGCTGGGCCGAGCTTGCGGTCAAGCGGGACGTCGACACCTTCGACGACGCGCTCGCCGTCGCCGGCCATTGCCCGCAATCGCGTTTCGCTGCTGCCCTGGCGGCGATGCTCGGCGGCGACGACGCGGTCCCGGTGGCCTCGGCAGCGATTCAGAGCCCGGCGCCGTGATCGCAGCGCGGGCACGACGCGCGATCCCGATCGCCGCCGGCCTTGCCGGCCTGGCGCTGAGCGGATGCGGGGAGGGCTCCGGATCGCCCGGCCTGCCGCCGAAGGCGGCCGAGCCGGCCGAGTCTCCTCCCCTGAGTGCGACGCCGGCAGGGACCGTGTACCCGGCGGGGCGCGACCCGGAGGGGATCGCCGCCGATCCGGTGACCGGGCTCGTCGCCGTGGGAAGCCGCGACCCGGATCGCCTGCTGCTTCTGGATCGGTCAAGCGGCAAGATCGTCCGGCGCGTCGACCTGCCGGCCGCGCCGCGTCATCTCTCGCTGGCCCGCCCGGGTGGTCCGGTGCTCGTCCCGGCGGAGTCCGCGGACTCGCTCATCGTCGTCGACTTGCCCTCCGGCAAGCTGCGCAGCGTTGCCGTCGGTCGCCACCCCCACGACGCCACCTTTGCCGCCGGCAAGGCCTTCGTCTCCGACGAGTACGGCAAGGCCGTCTCGGTGGTCCCGGGGCTGCAGGGGCCTGCGAGCACCATGCGCGCCCCGCTGCAGCCGGGAGGGATCACCTCCCTGGACGGCTACGTCGCCCTGGTCGCGGTGCGCGCGCGGGTCCTTCAGACCTATGACGCCCGCTCGTTGCGCCCCATCGCGCGCCGGCCGGCCGGGGTCGGCCCCACCCACGCGGTCGCCGCCGCGGGCCGGATCTACGTCGCCGACACGCAGGGCGACGCGCTGCGCGTCTTCGGACTCCGGCAGGGTCGCCCGGTTCCCGCCGGCCGAGTGGCGGCGCCGGGGTCTCCCTACGGAATCGCGCTGGACCGGCGGCGGATGAGGCTCTGGCTGACCCTCACGGCCCGCGACAGGGTGCTCGAATTCGACCTGCGCTCCGGGCGCCCGGTGAGGATTGCCGCCTATCCGACCGTGCGCCAGCCGAACTCGATCGCCGTCGACTCGAGCACCGGAGACGCCTTCGTCGCCGGCCGCAGCGCGGGAGTGGTGGAGCGAATTGCCGGGGGGAGCAAACCGTGAGACAGCTGCCCGGCCCGCCGCCCGGCCCATTTCGGCCCGAGTTCTGGCGCAGCCCCCTGCGCGGCCCCTGGCTGGCTTCGATCCTCGGCTCGGCGCTGCTGCCGCTGATCGTGATCTGTGCGGTCACCGGCTTTCTCTCCCAGGCTGCCTATCAGCCGAACCTGGGGACCAACTCGGTGCTCCCCGGGGGCGGCATCAACGTCTACTTCTTCGATTGGCCGGTCAGCCCGCGCTGGCTCTACGCGCTGACCCAGGGCCTGCATGTCACCTGCGGGCTCGCCGCCATCCCTCTGCTGCTCGCGAAGCTGTGGTCGGCGATGCCGAAGCTCTACGAGTGGCCGCCGGTGCGCTCGCTCGGGCATGCGCTCGAGCGGGCGAGCCTGGCGCTTTTGGTCGGGGGCAGCATCTTCGTGTTCTTCACCGGGGTGATGAACATCCAGAACTACTACCCCTGGGGCTTTTCGTTCGTTCCCTCCCACTACTACGCCGCGATCGTCTTCCTCGCGGCGCTCGCCCTGCACGTCGGCCTGAAGATCGGGCGGGTTCGCCGCTCCTTCCGCGAGCGCGGCGTCGTCAAGCCGCTGCGCGAGAACCTCCAGCAGACCGCTCCCGAGCCGCCGCTCGCCGGGGAGGAGAGCACAGCTCCTTCGGACCCCGCGCCGCCGACGATCTCCCGGCGCGGGCTGCTGGCGACGGTTGGCGGCGCGTCGCTCGGGCTCGCGTTCATGGCGGCGTCGCAATCGATCGGCGGGCCGCTGCGCCGCTTCGCCTTGCTGGCGCCCCGCGGCCGCAACCCGGGCAGCGGCCCGAACGGGTTTCAGATCAACAAGACCGCGCATGCGGTCGGCATCACGCCAAAGCAGACGGGGGCCTCCTGGCGCCTGAAGTTGCGCGGCCGCCGGCGGGCCGCGCTGAGCCGGGAGCAGCTGCTGGCGATGGAGCAATTCACCTATGACCTTCCGATCGCATGCGTGGAGGGATGGTCGACGACCCAGACCTGGACCGGAGTGCGGATCCGCGACCTGGCGAGGCTGGCAGGAACCACCGTCCCCGCGCAGGTCCACGTCGAATCGCTCCAGGAGGGGGGCTCGTTTCGCGAGGTGACGCTGAGCAGCGCCCAGGCGGGCGACGACCGCTGCCTGCTGGCCCTGAAGGTCAACGGCGCCGACCTCTCACTCGATCATGGATTCCCCGCCCGGCTGATCGTCCCGGCGGCTCCCGGCGTCCACAACACCAAGTGGGTCGGCTCGATGACCTTCACCGAGCAGTGATGACCGCGATCGGGCAGGCCAAGGGCCGTTTCGCGAGCGCCTATGGGGCGAGCCCGCTGCACCTCCTCGCGGTGATCGCGAGCTTCGCGCTCGCCAGCTACGGCTTCCTGCGCATCTCGCACAGCCCCGCGCCGGTCAACACGATCGTCTGGTTCGCAGGGGCGATCATCGCCCACGACCTGATCGCCTTCCCGGTCTACTCGCTGCTGGGCCTGATCGCCTACGGGGCCACCGGGCCGAGGAACCGCGTGGCTCCGGGTTGGCGGATCTCGCCGCTCAACTACCTGCGGGTCCCGACGGTCCTCTCCGCGATCGCCTTCCTCGTCTGGTTTCCGCTCATCCTCGGGCTCAGCGAGCACCGCTACATGGGCGCGACCGGGCTATCGACCGGACCCTTCGGCAGCCCGCTGGCTGCTGCTCACCGGGGTGCTGTTCGGGATCTCGGCGATCCTCTACGCATTGCGCCTGCGCCGGTCGCGGCGGCCCCCGAGGACGGTCCGCGCCTAGCCTGTTCAGCTTGATCCTCCGACGTCCTGGACGCCGTCGCGGCTGGATCGTGAGGCGAAGTCGACTTAGGATCTTCCCTGGTGAGCGCCGCCGAGGTCATCGAGCAGCACCGCCGCGACGGGCGGCGGTTCGGCGCGGGCAACGTCAAGAGCTTCCTTCGCGAGGCTGGCGAGGGCGAGGCGGTCGTCTGCCTGCACGGAGTGCCCAGCTCGTGCTTTCTCTACAGAAAGGTGCTCAGCGAGCTGGCGGCGCGAGGGCTGCGCGGAATCGCCTTTGATCTGCCCGGCCTGGGTCTCGCCGATCGACCCAACGCATTCGACTACACCTGGACCGGTCTGGGTCGCTTCTGCCGCGCCGCCGTCGACGAGCTGGGGCTCGACCGCTTCCATCTCGTCGTCCATGACATCGGCGGCCCGGTCGGGTTCGAGCTCGCCTCCGCCGCTCCGGATCGGATCGCTTCACTGACTGTCCTGAACACAATCGTCGAGGTGGACGGGTTCAAGCGACCGTGGTCGATGGAGCCGTTCGCACGCCGGGGGATCGGCGAGCTCTACCTGCGTACCCTGACCAAGCTGGCGTTCCGCGCCCTGATGCGGCTGCAGGGTGTCGAAGACATGCACGCGGTGACGCGGGACGAGCTGGATGCCTACGTCGATCTGCTGCGCCTCGGGGACGACGGCGCCGCTTTCCTGCGGATCATGCGCGGATTCGAGCGCACGCCCGAGAAGAGCGCTCTTTATGCGGCGACGCTCCGCGACGTGCCCTACCCGGTCCAGATCGTCTGGGGAGATCGTGACCCGGCGCTGAAGCTGGACGTGCAGGGCGACCAGGCCCGCCGCATCGCGGGTCTTCAGACGATCCATCGCCTGCCCGCCAAGCATTTCCTCCAAGAGGACCAGGCGCCGGCGATCGCCGAGCAGGTCAGAAGTCTCGCGGCAACGGCGTGAGTGCAGCAGTCCCCCTGCACAGAAATCTGAGTTTGTCGCTGCGGCGTCCGGGTAATCTCCGCGCATGACGTTCGCAGGAGCCATCTTTCTGATCGTCGCCGGCGCGATTCTGCGCTGGGGCGTCAATCTCCACATCAAGCACGTCAATGAGGACGTGATCGGGCTGATCCTGATCATCGCCGGAATCGTCGGGTCTGGTCTTCGCGATCTGGCAGGCGGCTGTGTGGTCGCGGCGCAGCGGCCGCACCGCTCGCTACGACGACCGCGCGTTACTAGCCGCTAACGCGCTCGGGCGAGCGCAGCGCCGCCAGCACCCGCTCGGCGACCGACTCGCCCGTGAAGCCGACCTCTTCGCGAAGCAGCGCCGGCTTGCCGTGGGTCACATAGCGGTCGGGCAGCCCGACCCGCATCACCCGAGCCCGTGAGCCCGGGTCGGTGAATGCATCTTCGAGATGCTCGAGCACGGCGGCGCCGAACCCGCCCGGCAGGACGTTCTCCTCGATCGTGACCAGCAGATCGTGCTCGCGGGCCAGGCGGCGGGCCAGCTCGCCGTCGAGCGGCTTCGCGAAGCGCCCGTCGGCGACCGTGACGCTGAGGTCGTGCTCCCCGAGGGTGCGCGCGGCCTCGAGCGCCACCTGGACGCCGTAGCCGTAGCCGAGCAGCGCGACCCGCTCCCCCTCGGCGAGCAGCTCGCCGCTTCCGATCGGGATCTCCTGCGGACGCTTCGGCATCGACACGCCTTCGGCGGCGCCGCGCGGGTAGCGCAGCGCGGCCGGACCCTCGTGCTCGAGCGCGGTGCGCAGCATGTGCACCAGCATCGCCTCGTCGCGCGGCGCCATCAGGACGATGTTGGGGAGCGGGCGCAGATAGGAGACGTCGAAGGCGCCGTGGTGGGTCGGCCCGTCGTCACCGACCAGGCCGGCGCGGTCCATCGCGAAGACGACGTCGAGCTGCTGCAGGCAAACGTCATGGACGATCTGGTCATAGCCGCGCTGCAGGAAGGTCGAGTAGATCGCGCAGACTGGCTTCGCGCCCTGCAACGCGAGACCGGCGGCGAAGAGGACAGCGTCCTGCTCGGCGATGCCGACGTCGTAGTACTGCTTCGGAACCTCCTTGAGAAGCCTGGAAAGGCCCGTCCCTCCCGCCATCGCCGCGGTTATCCCGATCACCCGCTTGTCGCGCTTTGCCTCCGCGACCAGAGCATCGGCGAAGACGGCGGTGTACTGGGGCGGCGACGAGGGCTTCGGCTTCTCGAGCTTCTCGGGGCCGATCGCGTCGGGCGCATCGGACTCTTTGACGGGGACCACCAGTGACCCGGGCGCGCCCGGACGCGAAGCGGAGGACGCGGCCGGCTTTGATGCAACCGGCTCCCGGTCGATTATCGAGCCTGGCTTGGCGGCGTGCCATTTCTCCATCCCCTCGAGGCCGCCCTGCTCGGCGGGCGCGAACCCCTTGCCCTTGACGGTGTTTATGTGGACGACGACCGGCCGGTCGGCGTCGAGCGCCTCGCGCAACGCCTTGCGGAGCTCGCCGACGTCGTGACCGTCGATCACGCCCATGTAGGCGAGGCCGAGCTCCTCGAACAGCAAGCCAGGTGCGGCATAGGACTTGATCGCCGACTTGATCTCCGGTCCGAGCCGCTCGATGCGCTCGCCGAGCCCGAGCGGCAGCTTCGTGAGCCGGTCCTCGACTCCCTCGCGGGCGTGGTACAGACCGGGCTTCAGGCGCATGCGCTGGAACAGCCGCGAGAGCGAGCCGACGTTCGGCGAGATCGACATCCCGTTGTCGTTGAGCACGATCACGATCGGCGTCTCGAGCCCACCGGCATTGTGCAGCGCCTCGTAGGCGACGCCTCCGGTCAGCGCCCCGTCCCCGATCACCGCGACCACGTTGCCGTCCTCGCCGATCCCCTTCAGCATCGCCTCCTTGAGGCCGACGGCATAGCCGATCGAGGTCGAGGCGTGACCGGCCCCCATGATGTCGTGCTCGGACTCGAAGATCGAGCAGAACGGCGCCAGCCCCTCGTACTGGCGGATCGTCGCGAGGCGGTCGCGGCGCCCGGTCAGGACCTTGTGGGGGTAGGCCTGATGGCCGACGTCCCAGAGGATCTTGTCGCGCGGCGAGTCGAGCAGGCTGTGCAGTGCCACCGCCAGCTCGCAAGTCCCGAGGTTGGCGCCGAAGTGGCCGCCGATCTCCCCGATCACGTCGATCACGTAGCCGCGCAGCTCACCGGCAAGTTGCTGCAGCTGCTCGTCGTCGAGCCCCTCGAGGTCCTCGGGCCCGTCGATCCCGGCGAGCAATTCGTCGCTCGGCGGCTCGCTTTGGATTTCGTCGCTCATTCGTGACGGGTGTAGATGAAGTCGCTGATCCGCTTCAGGTCGTCGCTGCCCGGCTCCGCTTCGCTCAGGGCCTCGCGCGCCTTGCGGTGCGACTCGCCAGCCAGCTCGCGGGCGCGGTCGAGACCGAAGAGGCTGACGTAGGTGACCTTTCCATGCCGTTGATCGGAGCCGTGCGGCTTGCCGAGCTCCTCGTCGCTGCCGGTGACGTCGAGGATGTCGTCGACGATCTGAAACAGGACGCCGAGCTCGTCCGCGAAACGCCGGTAGGGAATTGTCTCAGGTTCGCCGGTTTGCTCGAGGACCAGTACGACCCCAACGCTGGCCGAGATCAGCCGCCCGGTCTTCAGGCCGTGCAGGGCGCGCAGCGCGTCGGCGTCAAGGTCGGCTTGGGTCACGTCGACGTACTGGCCGCCGACCATGCCCCCCACTCCCGCGGCGGCGGTCAGCTCCGCGAGTGCCGCCAGCACGTTCTCCGGTGACCCGGGCTGGGTCGAGAACAGGCTCACCGCCTCGGCAAAGAGCCCATCACCGGCAAGTATCGCCACGTCCTCGCCGAACTTCACGTGCGACGTCGGGCGGCCGCGCCGCAGCTCGTCGTCATCCATCGCCGGCAGGTCGTCGTGGATCAGCGAGTAGGTGTGGATCAGCTCGATCGCCGCCGCGGCGGGCAGGTAGCCTGACGGATCGGCGCCCAGAGCCCGGGCCGTCGCCAGCGCCAGGACCGGGCGGATCCGCTTGCCGCCGGCCAACAGCGAGTAGCGCATAGCTTCCCCGAGGCCGGCGGTCGCGGCGCCATCCGAGAAGCGGAGACCGTCGAGATAATCGTCGACCAGGCCGCGCAGGTCCTCCGGGTACTCACTCATCGTCGGACGCCTCAGCCAGCGTCCGCTCCACCTCCTGCGACGCCTCGGCGGCAAGCTCGGCCGCTTCCCGCGTCAGCTGCACCGCCCGCTCGTCGTCGAGCTCCGGGGATGAGAGCTCGGCCGTGATCGCATCGAGGCGTTCGGTGATCTGCCCTAGCCGGCTCATCGCGCCTCGCCCTCGTGCCTGGCGAGAGCCTCGGAGTCGCGCGCCGCGGCGCCGAGCACGCCGTTGATGAAGCCCGGGGCGTCGAGGCCGCAGTACCGCTTGGCGAGCTCGACCGCCTCGTCGATCGCGACCTCGGTTGGGATGTCGTCGCGATGCTCGACCTCGAAGAGCGCCATCCGCATGATGTTGAGGTCGAGGGGGGCGATCCGCCCCAATGACCATCCCTTCGCGTGGCGCGAGATCACCTCGTCGAGCTCTGCGCGGTGCTCGTCGACCCCCTCCGCGAGCTCACGCGTAAACGGCTTCGCGTCGCGGGCAAGCAACTCATCGAGCGGGCGGCCGGTCAGGTCGTGCTGGTAGCAGGCGAAGACGGCGTCGCGGCGCTGGTCGGAACGGCGCATGGCCAGAAGCTTAGGCGCGCGAGACGTACTCGCCGCTGCGCGTGTCGACCCGCACGCTGTCGCCCTCCTCGACGAACAGCGGCACCTGCACCGTCACCCCGGACTCCAGCGTCGCCGGCTTGTTGCCGCCGCCCGAGGCTGTGTCTCCCTTGACCCCGGGATCGGTCTCGACCACCTTCATCTCGACCGCGCTCGGCACCTGCACGTCGGTCGGCTGATCGTCGATGAACAATACGTCGACCTCGTCGTTGGGAAGCACCCAGCGCATCGAGTCGCCTGCCAACGCGCGGGGCAGCTCCAGTTGCTCGTAGTCGCGCGAATCCATGAACACCGCCGCGTCGCCGGAGTCGTAGAGGTATTGCATCTTGCGGCTCTCGGTGTGGACAGGGCGGAACTTCTCCCCGGCGCGGAAGGTCTTGTCGATCACGCTTCCGTCCCCGACCCGGCGCACCTTGGTGCGCACGAAAGCGCCGCCCTTGCCCGGCTTCACGTGCTGGAACTCGAGGATCTTGTAAACGGTCCCGTCGATCTCGATGTGGGACCCGTTGCGGAACTGGTTGGTGGAGATCTGAGCCATGCGCCTGCAGGGTAGCTACCCGCCCTCGCGCGCCGGCAGGCTGTAGCGGCCGTCCTCTCCTTTGACCAGCTTGCCCTTGCGCGCCATCTTGCTCATCGCCACCGCCAGCTGGTTGTGGGCGGCGGAGTCGTCGCGCAACCAGCCCCTGCTCACCGCCAGCTCTCGAACCTGCCTCGGATAGAGAGGCTCGACGCTGGCCCAGAGGACGCGGCGAACAATCTGTGGCTTGGTCATCTTCGAGCCCTGGCTCCCGAGTCCGGCGGACGCATTGGCGGCGAAATCGCGATAGGCCTCGAGGAGGCGCTCGCGGCGGTGAATGTCTTCGACCAGATCCTCGAGCTCCCCGCGAAGCTGCTCGTAGCGATCGAGCATTGCCCGAAAGCGGCGATGATCGACCTCGAGCCCTCGCTCAAGGTCCGAGACAGGCATTTTCGCCGCGAACTCGTCGAAGGACTCGGATACCGCCATTTGCGGGCAGTCTAGCGGTTGGCTTGACTTTCAAGCCTAGACTTGACATCTCTCATCGCAAGCGTCGGCCGGCGAAAAGGCGAATCGCGATTCCGCTTCGCACATGGGTTTGCGGTCCCGCCTTAATCAAAATTAGGTGTCTCAGATTTGGGGTTTTGGTTGATGACAGCTATGCATGGCGAAATCGATTCAGGTCGAAGGACAACGGTTTGGCCGCCTCCTCCTGCTGGCGCTCGCCCTCGCCCTCTGCGCCACGCTCGCGCTCACCGCAGCACCCGCGGCTGCCGCTCCCTCGTCGTCTCCGCTGAACGCAGTGATCCCGACGAAGGCGCCTGCCCTCCCGACGAAGGCGCCTGCCCTCCCCACGAAGGCGCCTGCCCTCCCGCACGAAGGCGCCGACCCTGCCCGCCACGAAGGCGCCTGCCCTCCCGACGAAGGCGCCTGCCCTCCCGACGAAGGCGCCGATCCTGCCCGCCACCAAGGCGCCTGCCCTCCCGACGAAGGCGCCTGCCCTCCCCACGAAGGCGCCTGCCCTCCCCACGAAGGCGCCTGCCCTCCCGACGAAGGCGCCTGCCCTCCCGACGAAGGCGCCTGCCCTCCCGACGAAGGCGCCGATCCTGCCCGCCACCAAGGCGCCTGCCCTCCCGACGAAGGCGCCGATCCTGCCCGCCACCAAGGCGCCTGCCCTCCCGACGAAGGCGCCTGCCCTCCCGACGAAGGCGCCTGCCCTCCCCACGAAGGCGCCTGCCCTCCCCACGAAGGCGCCGCTCCTGCCCGCCGCAAGGCGCCTGCCCTCCCGACGAAGGCGCCTGCCCTCCCGACGAAGGCGCCTGCCCTCCCGACGAAGGCGCCGATCCTGCCCGCCGCGAAGGCGCTGCCCGCGATCCCGAACCCGCAGATCCCGACGATCCCGAACCCGCAGATCCCGAAGCTGCAGATCCCGACGCTCCCCACGCCGCAGATCCCGACGCTCCCCACACCGCAGATACCGACGCTCCAGATCCCGACGCTCCAGATTCCTGCGCTGCAGGTCCCGACGACGCAGATCCCGAAGGTTCAGGTCCCGAACCTGCAGGTGCCGAACCTGCAGGTGCCGACGATCCCGACGCTCCAGATCCCGAAGCTGCAGGTCCCGAACCTGCAGGTCCCGACTCTGCAGGTCCCCACGATCCCGACGCTCCAGATCCCGACCCCCCAGATTCCTGCGCTGCAGCTCCCGACCCCACAGATCCCGAAGGTTCAGATCCCGACGCTGCAGATCCCTGACCTGCAGGTGCCGACGATCCCGACGCTCCAGATCCCGACCCTCCAGATCCCGACCCTGCAGATCCCGACACTGCAGGTCCCCACGATCCCGACACTGCAGATCCCAACGTCCCAGATTCCTGCGCTGCAGCTCCCGACGCTGCAGCTCCCGACGATTCCTACGCTGCAGGTCCCCAAGCCGAAGGTCCCGACGCCCCCCAAGTCACAGATCCTCCCGATCCCCAAGCCGCAGGTTCCCGGGACCGCTGCGACCGATCAGGCGACCGGACTCGGGGGGATCGCTCCACTCAATCCCCCGGTGGTGCACCCAAGCGGATCGGTCCCGGCCTCGATCACGATCAGCATCCGACAGGTCGAACGCAGTGCCGGGCGCGCCTCGCTCGGCAGAACCGCTGGATCTTGGCCCTCTCCGCTCCCCGGGCCGAGCTCGAGCCCCCACGCCACCGCCTCCGCTAGCGGCTCCCCTGCCGGTGATGGTCCGCTCCCGCGCAGTCCGCTCCCGATCCAGTTCCCGGGCAGCGTGCCGGCCGTCGGCGGCAGCTCGGCCAACGGACTCTTCTTCTTCGGATTCGCGGCGCTGCTGTTGAGCCTGATTGCTCCCGCAGCCCCCGCGATCACTCGACGCCTTGCAATCGCGCCGGCGAGTTGGCGGCCGGCGCCTTACCTCTCGCTGCTCGAGCGGCCTGACTAACCCCGAGGGGTTCATCAGGCCGAGCCGGGGGCCTTGTCGCCCGGCAGCTGAAGTAGTCACTTGAGCGAAAGGCAGTGATGAAAAGCAAGTTCTACGTAGCGCTTGGAGCGGTATTGCTTCTCCTCGCGCTGCTGCCGGCCGGCGCTGCCGCGAACATCGCGGTGCCGATCGGCAACAACGGGACGGAGGCCGCGGGTGGCAGCACTGCCGCCCAGAGCGGCGACGCCTCCGGCGGCAACGGCGGTAACGCCTACGCCGACGGCGGCAACGCCGATGCCTCCAACAACGCGCTGGTCGGTCAGAGCAGCTCCAGCTCGAGCTCGGGAAGCACCGAGAGCGAGCAGAGCAACACCTCGACCGTCGACCAGGGCGGCAACTCGGCGACTGGGGGCAACCCCACCGCCACAGGCGGAAATGGCGGAGACGCCAGTTCCGGCAACACCCAGATCGGCAACGGCAACGCGATTGTCGTGTCGATTGGCAACAGCAACACGAAGGCCGAAGGCGGCGACACGACCGCGAACAGCGGCAACGCCTCCGGCGGTGACGGCGGCAACGCCAAGGCAGAGGGCGGCAACGCCAATGCCGGCAACAACGCCACCGTCAAGCAGAGCAACCAGTCCACCAACGCCAACGGGTGTGGCTGTGATTCGAAGAACGACAAGTGGAGCAAGGACGGTAAGTCCGGCTCCCAGCCCAACGGTGGCGGGTCTAAGTCCGATCAGGACAACGACTCCGACGTCGACCAGGGCGGCAACAAGGCGACTGGGGGCAACCCCACCGCCACAGGCGGAAATGGCGGTAACGCCAAATCCGGCAACACCCAGGTCCTCAACGGCAACGCTGTCGCGGTGTCGCTCGGGGGCGAGTCGACCTACGCCGATCTGAACGGCAAGCGGTTCGGTGACAAGGACGGCTCAGGCACAGACGCAAAGGGCGGCGACACGTATGCCCAAAGCGGCAACGCCTCTGGTGGTGACGGCGGCAACGCCAAGGCAGAGGGCGGCAACGCCAATGCCGAGAATGACGCCACCGTCAAGCAGCAAAACGACTCGCAGAGCAGCAACAGCTGCGGCTGTGGGTCAAACGACAAGTGGAGCAAGGACGGGAAGTCCGGCTTCCAGCCCAACGGCGGCGGATCGAGGTCCGAGCAGGACAACGACTCCGACGTCCACCAGGGCGGCAACACGGCGACTGGGGGCAACCCCACCGCCACAGGCGGAAATGGCGGTAACGCCAAATCCGGCAACACCCAGGTCGGCAACGGCAACGCGGTTGCCGTGTCGATCGGTGGTGGTTCGATGATCCCCCTCGGCAAGAACAAGTTCGAGGGTGGCCGTCACAGTTCGGAGACGAAGGCCGAAGGCGGCAACACGACCGCCCATAGCGGCAACGCCTCCGGCGGTGACGGCGGCGACGCGCACGCATACGGCGGCAACGCCGGTGCGGGCAACAACGCCGTCATCGAGCAGCAAAACGACTCGCAGAGCAGCAACAGCTGCGGCTGTGAGTCAAACGACAAGTGGAGCAAGGACGGGAAGTCCGGCTTCCAGCCCAACGGTGGCGGATCGAGGTCCGATCAGGACAACGACTCCGACATCCACCAGGGCGGCAACACGGCGACTGGGGGCAACCCCACCGCCACAGGCGGAAATGGCGGTAACGCCAGTTCCGGCAACACCCAGGTCGGCAACGGCAATGCCGTTGCTTTCGGTGGCAGCACGAGCCCCGTCATCGACGGCGTGGCATCCAAGCAGTCGCCGTTTGAGCCACCCCACAAGAGTGGCTCAGAGACCAAGGCAGAGGGTGGCGACACCCATGCCAAGAGCGGCAACGCCTCCGGTGGCAATGGCGGGAACGCCTCCGCCGACGGCGGCAATGCCGACGCCCACAACAACGCGCTGGTCGGTCAGAGCAACTCCAGCGAGGGCTCCGGAAAGTCCGGGTCCGAGCAGGACAACGACTCCGGCATCGACCAGGGCGGCAACACGGCGACTGGGGGCAACCCCACCGCCACAGGCGGAAATGGCGGAAACGCCAATTCCGGCAACACCCAGAAGTTCAACGGCAACGCCATCACCTTTGGCGGAAGCGGCGGTCAGGGCAATCCCTGTCGATGCTTCTTCCCGGGTGAGGGTGGCCGTCACAGTTCGGAGACGAAGGCCGAAGGCGGCAACACGACCGCCCATAGCGGCAACGCCTCCGGCGGTGACGGCGGCGACGCGCACGCATACGGCGGCAACGCCGGTGCGGGCAACAACGCCGTCATCGAGCAGCAAAACGACTCGCAGAGCAGCAACAGCTGCGGCTGTGAGTCAAATGACAAGTGGAGCAAGGACGGGAAGTCCGGCTTCCAGCCCAACGGTGGCGGATCGAGGTCCGATCAGGACAACGACTCCGACATCCACCAGGGCGGCAACACGGCGACTGGGGGCAACCCCACCGCCACAGGCGGAAATGGCGGTAACGCCAGTTCCGGCAACACCCAGAAGTTCAACGGCAACGCCATCACCTTTGGCGGAAGCGGCGGTCAGGGCAATCCCTGCCTAAACCAATGCTTCTTCCCGGGTGAGGGTGGCCATGACAGTTCGGAGACGAAGGCCGAGGGCGGCAACACGTATGCCCATAGCGGCAATGCCTCCGGTGGTGACGGCGGCAACGCCAAGGCAGAGGGCGGCAACGCCAATGCCGAGAATGACGCCACCGTCAAGCAGCAAAACGACTCGCAGAGCAGCAACAGCTGCGGCTGTGAGTCCAAGAAGGACAAGTCGGACTGGAAGCGGAACGACAACCAGTACGGCTGCAAGCACAAGCAGCAGTCGGACTGGAAGCGGAACGACAACCAGTACGGCTGCAAGCACAAGAAGCAGTACGGGTCCGATATCGACCAGGAGAACCACTCCGACGTCGACCAGGGCGGCAACACGGCGACTGGGGGCAACCCCACCGCCACAGGCGGAAATGGCGGTAACGCCAAATCCGGCAACACCCAGAAGTTCAACGGCAACGCGATTGCCTTTGACATTCCTGGGTTCGGCCTGTTGATGTAGGGCGCGACTCGCGCCTCACATCTCCAGGTGATGAGCGACCCCGGCGGGCTTTTGGCCCGCCGGGGTCGTCTTATTTCGAGCTTCCGGACGCCGCCAGCTCGAGCCCAGCCGGAGTCGGACTGATTACCCTGCCAGGGGGTTAGCTTTACTACCCTTGCGGGGGATCAGCGGGGGGTCCTATGACCCGACTTGCACAACCTGAGGCGCAGCTCTGGCGAGCCTTCAAAGAGGACGGAGACCTCCGCGCCCGCGAGGCGCTCATCAATCGCTTCCTGCCGCTGGCGCGCGGACAGGCGAAACGCCACCGGGCAACCGGAGTCTCCCTCGAGGACCTGGTCCAGGTAGCAAACCTCGGCCTGGTCGGGGCCGTGGATCGCTTCGACCCCGGCCGCGGAGTCGCATTCAGCACCTTCGCGGTGCCGGTGATTCAGGGAGAGCTGAAGCGCGAGCTCGAGAAGAGCGGCTGGGCGGTGCGCACGCCGCGGCAGCTGCAGCAGCTGATGCAGCGCGTACGCAGGTCGAGCGAGGCTCTCACCGGGCGCCTCGGGCGGGCGCCGGCCATCGCTGAGCTGGCCGCCGAGGGCGGGCTGTCGATCGAGGAGGTGCGCGAGGCGAGGCGGGTCGAGCTCGCATTGCTCTCACGCACCGAGTACCTCGGCCGCCGGGCCGGCGGCCGGCGCAGGGAAGACGTCGAGCGGGGACTCGACCAGCGATACGACCGGGTCGACGAGGTGTCGACAATCGCGCGGGCCCTCGCCGCCCTCACCCCGCAGCAGCGCCAGGTCCTGCGCCTCAGCTTCCTCGAGGAGTGGCCCCAGCACGAGATCGCCGACGAGATCGGCGTCTCCCAGCGCCAGGTGTCGAGAATCATGCATAAGGCAATGGAGCGCATGCAGCGGGTCGCGGGCAAGGTCGAAGCCGCCGACTGAGCCATTTCCCGCCGGCGGGCGTCGAGCGGGACCAGGCTCGGGAGCTGCCAGGATTGCTGACGATGGTTATCGAGCCCGTCCGGCGGACGCCGAGGATCGCCCCCGCCCTCCGCGAGGGCGAGCGTGTCTCCCCTCTGGAGCTCTTCTTCGACCTAGTCTTCGTGCTCGCGATCACCCAGTGCACCGCGCTGATGTTCCACCGCCCGACCTGGGAAGGGCTCGGCCAGGGGGTGCTGGTGCTGGCCCTGCTCTGGTGGTCGTGGGTCGGGTACGCCTGGCTGACCAGCGTCGTGGACCCCGAGGACGATGCGGTGCGGGTCTCGATCTTCGCCGCGATGGCGGCGCTGCTGATCGTCTCACTCTGCATCCCGGGGGCCTTCGGCGATCTTGCGCTGACCTTCGCGATCGCCTACGGCGCGGTGCGCGCCGGGCAGATCGCGCTGTTTATTCTCGCCAGCCGCGAAGACCCGGCGCTGCGGCGCTCGATCCTCGGGCTTGCGGTCAGCACCGCGATTGGCGTCGGACTGCTCGTCATCGGGGCCCTGGGAGGTGGCAGCTGGCAGGCGATCCTGTGGGTGCTTGCGCTGATCCTCGACCTCGCGGGTCCGTATCTATTCGGCTCCACGGGATGGAAGCTCGTCCCCGGCCACTTCGCCGAGCGCCACGGCCTGATCATCATCATCGCGCTGGGGGAATCGATTGTCGCGATCGGGGCAGGCTCGACCGAAGGTTTGACCACGGGCATTGTCGTGGCGGCGGTGCTCGGAGTCGCACTCGCCGCGGCGATGTGGTGGCTGTACTTCGACGTCGTCGCCCTGGTAGCTGGGCGCCGACTGGCGGAAGCTCCCGAAGGGCTCGAGCGAAACGAGATGGCGCGCGACTCCTATTCCTACCTGCACTTCCTGATGGTCGCCGGGATCGTCCTCGTCGCCCTTGGGCTGAAGACGATCCTTGCCCACGTCGACGACCCACTGAAGACGATCCCCGCCATCGCGCTGCTCGGCGGGCTGGCGCTCTACCTGCTCGGCCACGTAGCCTTCCGCTACCGGCACGTCCACACGGTCAACCGCCAGCGCCTCGGCCTCGCCGTCGCGCTCATCGCCGCTATTCCGCTGGCGACCGTCGTCCCGCCGGTCGCGGTCGTGGCCACCCTTGACGTGCTGCTCGCCGCGATGATCGTCTATGAAACCCGAACTTACGGCGAGGGGCGCCAGCGGCTGCGGCACGAGATGGCGGCCGAAGGCAGCGCCAACTAATCGAAGGGCCGGTCAGTCGACGATCGGCGGCGGCATCGGCGCGGTCCTGATCGCGCCGATGCTTGCGGCCACGACCAGCACGATCCCCGCAACCTCGCCGGCGTCGAGGTTCTGGCCGAGCGCGATCAGACCGACCAGCGCCGCCACCGCGGGCTCGAGGCTCATCAAGATCCCGAATGGCGCTGGGTGGATGCGCCGGAGCGCCTCAATCTCGGCGGCATAGGGGATCACCGTGCTGAGCAGGGCGACTGCCGCTCCGATGGCCAGGACGCCGGGGGCGAGCAGCTCGCTGCCTCCGGACGCAATCCCTCCGGGAAGCTGGATCAGCGACCCGATTGCGACCCCGATGACCAGCCCGGACGCGCCGGGGAAGACGCGGCCGATGCGGCGGCCGAGCAGGATGTAGGCGGCCCAGCAGAGCGCCGCTATCGCGGCAAAGGCGATCCCGGACGCGTCGGGCGAGCCCCCGAATGGACCGGCGAGGGTGACAACGCCGACCGCCGCGAGGAGTGCCCAGATCGTGGCCAGCGGTCCGCGTCCGGTGAGGACGGCGACAGAAAGAGGCCCGAGGAACTCGATCGTGACCGCGATGCCGAGCGGGACTCGGTCAAGCGCCGCGTAGAAGGCCAGGTTCATGACTCCGAGGGCGATCCCGAAGAGAACGGCAAGGCGTAGATGCGTCGGAGCGCGGCCAGAAAGCTGGGGGCGCCAGAAGGCGAGAAGGATCGGCAATGCGAGCAGGCTGCGGAGTAGGACGGCCCCGGCGAAGCCCACGTCGTCGAACAGGCCCACCGCGATAGCGGCGCCGCACTGGATCGAGACGATCGCGAGAAGGACGAGGGCGACGGCGGGAGCCGCCCGCCCGGAGAGCCGCCTCACTCGACTACCCGCAGCTCCTTCGGCAGGCTGCTGAGACTCTCGTGCCCGTCGTCGGTGACGACGACCAGGTCCTCGATCCGCACCCCCAGCTGGGCGGGGACGTAGACGCCGGGCTCCACGGTCACCACCTCGCCGGACTCGAGCACGTCCTCGGAGCGCTGCGAGAGCCGCGGTGCTTCGTGAACCTCGAGGCCGACGCCATGGCCGAGCCCGTGGCCGAAGTGGTCGCCGTGGTTGGCGGCGGAGATTATCTCGCGCGCGACCCCGTCGACCTCCACCCCGGTCTTCCCTGCTGCAACCGCATCGAGGGCCTTGGCCTGCGCCTCGCGAACCAGCTCGTAGATTTCGGCCGCCTCGCTGCTCGGCTCTCCGACCGCGAAGGTCCGGGTGCAGTCCGAGCAGTAGCCGTCCAGCTGCGCGCCCATGTCGACGATCAGCATCTCGCCGCGGCCGATCTCGCGCTCGCCGGGCTCCGCGTGCGGCATCGCGCCGTTGGGTCCGGCGGCGACGATCGGCGGGAACGACGGCTCGGCGCCGAGCTCGCGCATCCTCGCCTGGGCGGCGCGAGCGACCTCGATCTCGGTCTTGCCGGCGAGCCCCTGCTCGATCGTCCACTCATAGACCTCGTCGGCGAGCTTTGCCGCCTCCGCGATCGCCTCAAGCTCGCCGTCGTCCTTGATCCGGCGCAGGTCCTCGGTCAGCTCTCCGGCCGGCTCCAGCTCCGCCCCCTCGGGAGCCTTCTCGGTCAGCTCGCGCAGGGCGCGGACGCTGAGGTGCTGGTCCTCGAAGCCGCAGCGGCCGGAGAGCCGCTCGGCGAGCCCGGTCGTCCACTCGACGCTCACGGCGACCAGCTCCCATCCGCCGATCTCCGCGGCGGCGCGCTCGATGTAGCGGAAGTCGGTCAGAAACGCGCGATCACCGGGTCCACAGATGCAGGCGCCATTGGTGCCGGTGAACGCGGTCAGATAGCGGACGTTGACGAGGTTGGTGACCAGCATCCGCTCCAGGCCCTGCTCGGCGACGAGCTTCGCGAGGCGGTCGGCACGCTCAACGCTCATTTGCGCAGCTCCCTGGCGAGGATCTCAAGCCCCTCGCGGTAGCCCTCCGGCCCCTTGCCGGAGATCTTCGCCAGCACCATGCCCTCGAAGACCGAGACGCCCCGCCAGTCCTCGCGCGAGGAGACGTCGGAAAGGTGCACCTCGACGGCGGGCATCGCGGCGAGCTGGAGCGCATCCCCGATCGCATAGCTGTAGTGGGTCCAAGCGCCGGCGTTGATGAGCGAGGCGTCGGCGAGCTCGGGCAGCCGATGCAGGTACTCGACGAACTCGCCCTCGCTGTTGGTCTGAAAGAAGCGAGCCTCGAGGTCCAGCTCCCGTGCCCAGTGCTTGATCCTGTTCTCGAGCTCGGTCAACGAGAGGCCTCCGTAGATCTCCGGGTCGCGGCGCTCGAGCACGTCGAAGTTGACCCCATGAAGGACCTCGACCCTGTTGCGCGCGCTCAACTCCACTCAACCATCACTGGACCAGTTCCACGATCGCCTCCCTGACCCTATCCGCCTCCAGCAGCTGTCCCTCGCGCGGCTCACCGGGACGGGACAGAAGCACGAACCGCACCCCCTCGGCGTCGCGCTTCTTGTCGCGGCCCAGGGCCTCGACAATCGCTTCCGGCGACGTCGCGGAGTCGATCCGAGTCGGCAGCCCGGCGCGGGTCAGCATCGCCGCGACCTGGGCGCGCAGCTGCTTGGCGTCCGATAGCCGCAGCGCCGCCAGCAGCCCCAGCCCGATCGCCTCGCCGTGACGGTAGCGGTCATAGCCGGTCGCGGCCTCGATCGCATGACCGACCGTGTGCCCGAGGTTGAGGATCGCCCGGCGACCGCAGTCGCGCTCGTCGGCGGCGACGACCTCGACCTTGAAGCGGGCGCAGCCGAAGACCAGCGCGGCGAGCTCGGCGGCGTCGGGGCGCTGCACGTTGCTGACCCGCTCCCAGAGCGGGCCCCCCGCCAGCAGCCCGGTCTTTATTACCTCGGCCCAGCCCGCGGCCAGCTCCTGCTCCGGCAGGGACGAGAGGGTCGTGGTGTCGGAGAGCACCGCCGCCGGCAGATGGAAGGCGCCGACGTAGTTCTTCGCCTCGGGGAGATCGACGCCGGTCTTGCCGCCGATCGCGGAGTCGACCTGGGCGAGCAGCGTTGTCGGCACCTGCACCACCGGGACCCCACGCTGATAGGTGGCGGCGCAGAAGCCACCGAGGTCGCCGACGACGCCGCCGCCCAGCGCGACCAGGTGATCATCGCGGGTCATCCCGAGCCCGGCCAGCTCGCGCAAGACGTGCTCGGCTTCGCCGAGCGACTTCGCCGCCTCGCCGGGCTCAACCTCGACCGATCCCGCGAGCGGCTGCAGGCGCCCGCCGTAGAGCGGCGCCACCGTCTTGTCGCTGACGCAGAAGCGGCGGCTCTTAAGCGGCCAATAGCCGCTCGCGAGCAGCCCCTGGCCGATGAAGACCGGATAGTCGCCCGACTCCGAGGCCGCCCAGGCCATCCTCGTCGTGTCCGGCAGCTCGTCGAGCATCGCGAGCAGGGCCGGCATCGCTCGCTCCGCCATCCCGCGGTCCGCGGGCGGCAGGATCGCGTCGGCGAGCTGCTCGTAGAGCGGCTCGCGGGCCGGCAACAGGGCCTCGAACGCGGTCCGGTCGCGGGCCAGTGGCCGCTCGGATCCCTGGACCCGCCGCCAGGCCTCCTCGACGTCGACCTGAAGCCAGACGACCAGGTGCCGGCGCAGCGCCTCCGGCACGCCCTCGACGAGCACGCTGCCGCCGCCGAGCGCGATCGCGCCGCCCTCGGCCCGCTCGAGCAGCGGCAGCACGACCCCTGCCTCACGACGCCGGAACTCCGCCTCGCCGTACTGCTCGAAGAACTCGCCGATCGGCGCCCCGATCTCCTCTTCGATCAGATCGTCGATCTCGGTCGTCGGCAGCCCGGTGGAGCGGGCGGCCGCGAGCGCGGTCGACTTGCCCGCCCCCATGAAGCCGATGAAGACGAGCGCCCTGGCGCCGCTCAATCTCGCCACCCGATGCGCCGCTTGTATGCGTCGAGCGCTCCGAGCACGTCGTCGATGTGGTCGCCGCCGAGCTTTTCCCGGTAGGCGGCGGCAAGGGTGAGGCAGACCATCGCCTCGCCGACCACGCCGGCGGCGGGCACCACGGTCGAGTCGGTTCGCTCGCGCAGCGCTTCGGCCGGCTGCTTGGTCTCGGTGTCGACCGAGCGCAGCGGCTTGGTCAGGGTCGAGATCGGCTTGATCGCCGCCCGCACGACCAGTGGCTGGCCGTTGGTCATCCCGCCCTCCAGGCCACCAGCCCGGTTGGTCTCGCGGTAATAGCCGCGCTGCGCGCTGTGGAAGATCTCGTCGTGGGCCTCGGAGCCCGGGCTCGCGGCGACGTCCCACGCCGGGCCGATCGTCACCCCCTTGATCGACTGGATCGAGACGATCGCTTGCGCCAGCCGCCCGTCGAGCTTCTGCTCCCAGGAAACGTGCGAGCCCAGCCCCGGCACGAGGCCGAATGCCCGCACCTCGAAGTTGCCGCCGAGGCTCTCATTGGCCTTGCGAAGTCGGTCGATCTCGGCGACCATCGCGGCGCTCGTCTCCGCGTGCAGGCAGCGAACCGGATCGTCGTCGACGCTCGCGAAGTCGGCCGGTCCGAGATCGTCGCGCTCCGGCGCGGCCACCGAGCCGATCCGGATCACGTGACTGTGCACGCTGACCCCGAGCGCGGTGAGGAAGGCGCGCGCGAGCGAGCCCGCCGCGGTGCGCGCCGCGGTCTCGCGGGCGCTGGCCCGCTCGAGCACGTCGCGGACGTCGCTGTAGCCGAACTTCTGCAGCCCCGCCAGGTCGGCGTGGCCGGGACGCGGCAGGTGCACCTCCTCGACCTCGGCATCGACCGGCCAGGGGCTCATCCGTTGCTCCCAGTTGGCGTAGTCGCGGTTGGCGACCAGGATCGCGATCGGGCTGCCGAGGGTGCGCCCGTGCCGCACTCCGGAGCGGATCTCGACCGCGTCGCTTTCGATCTTCATCCGCCCGCCCCGACCGTGGCCGAGCTGGCGTCGCGCCATGTCGCGGTCCAGTGCCGCCCGGTCGAGCTTCAGCCCGGCGGGCAGGCCCTCGACGATTGCGGTCAGCCCGGGGCCGTGCGATTCACCTGCTGTGACGAAACGGAGTCCCAAGGTGTGCCTAGGCTACTGGCGTGGCTGCGCGCCGATTGGTCGTCGTCATGCTCGTGCTCCTGGCGATCTCGACCCTCGCCACCGTCCTGTTGCCGCGACCCGACCACCGAGTGACGCCCGCCACCACCACGACCCGTGAGCCGCCCGTTGACGTCTCACCGCCGCGCGCCGCAACCGGGCTGCTGCTGGTCGCGCGGATGCAGATCTCCGGCGGACAGCCGAAGACGGTGCGAATCGAGCGTGGAGACGAGCTGCGCCTCGAGGTCGAAGCGCCGTTCGGCGCCGACGTCGAGATCCCCGGATTCGGGCTGACCGAGCCGGTGACGCCGTTCGCAGCCGCGAGCTTCGACCTGCTCGCGACCGCGACCGGCCGCTTCCCGGTGCGGATCGTCGATCCCCAGCGGCTCGTCGGCCAGGTCCTGGTCGGCAGGCCCGACAGCGGGCGCTGCGGCGTCTCTACGCCGGCAACTCCTCAGGGACGAGGGTCAACTCGCTCGTGTGACCATCGCGAAACACCTTCGTCGCCAGCCCGCGGCCGATCCGCTCGGCAACCATGAGGCGCTGAAGGTCGCCGACGTCGGCGAGCGCGACTCCGTCGACCTCGACGATCAGGTCCTCGGGCCGCAGGCCTGCCCGGGCGGCGGGGCTGCCGTCGACCACCTCGACCACCTCGATTCCGGCACCGCGCCCCAGTTGCGCCGCGAGACGTGGAGGCAGCGGCCGCGAGCCACCGACGATCCCGATGTAGGCGCGGCGCACCCGGCCCTCGCTCATCAAGGCCGCGACGATGCGGCGGGTCGTGTCGTTGACCGGCACCGCGAGGCCGAGCCCGATTCCCGCGACGGCGGTGTTGATCCCGATCACCCGCGCAAGGCCGTCGGCAAGCGCCCCGCCCGAGTTGCCCGGGTTGAGCGCCGCGTCGGTCTGGATCACGTTCTCGATCAGGCGGGTGGCGGAGCGGCTGCGGGTCGGCAGCGAGCGGCCCAGCGCCGAGACCACCCCGGCCGTGACCGAGCCGCTGAAGCCGTTTGGGCTGCCGATCGCGACGACGAGCTGGCCCACCCGCAGCTCCTCGGCGTCGCCGAGCCGCGCCGGGGTCAGGTCGCCGGCGTCGGCGCGCAGGACCGCGAGGTCGGAGAGCGGGTCGGCGCCGATCAGCTCGAAGCTGAACTGGCGCCCGTCCGGGAACGAGGCGCGGCCGCGGCCGTCGGTCCCGTCGACCACGTGCGCGGCGCTGAGCATGAATCCGTCGGGACTGATCGCGACGCCGCTTCCGGCGCCGTCCATGCGTCGCCCCCGGCGCGTGCGCCGCGAGACGGTCAGGTGGGCTACCGAGGGTCCGAGCCGCTCGGCGACCCCGGCAACGGTGCGCGAATAGGCGTCGAAGGCCTCCGCGTCGGGCAGCCGTCGCTGCTCTTCATCGAAGCCCCCGCCGTTGGCGGCACCCGGGTCGAGCGCCGCTGAATCTGAGTCGAGCAGGCGAAGATTTGCCATTGGCAAGAAGCTAGCAAGGGCGCTTTGCCGGCCGCCTGGCTCAGGCGGCGCGAGCCGCCTCGCGCATCGCCTCGACCGGCGGCTCGAGGCCGGTCCAGATCCGAAACGAGGCCGCACCCTGGCGAACCAGGATCTCGAGCCCGTCGACGATCTCGGCACCAGCGGCCTGGGCGGCCTTGAGGAGCCGGCTCTCCCCCGCGTAGACGAGGTCGACGACGACCTGCGCGTCGCGGAAGCAGTCGACGCTGAGCGGCAGCTGCTCGAAGGGATCCTCCCCGTCCATCCCGACGCTGGTCGAGTTGACGATCAGCTCGTACTCGGCGCCGTCGGGGTCGGCGATCGACGCGGCCTCCGAGCTCAGCGCAGAGCTGAGCGGCGCGCTCCTCGGTGCGGTTCCAGACCGCGACCTCGGCGCCCTCCCTGGTCAGGGCCCAGAGGGCGGCCCGCGCCGCGCCCCCGCCGCCCAGCAGCAGCGCCCGCCGCCCGGCGGCCGGCATCGGCAGCGCCTCCATCAACCCCTGCGCGTCGGTGTTCTCGGCCCGCGTCTCGCCGTCTTCGAAGACCAGCGTGTTGGCGGCGCCGATCTCGCGCGCGACCTCGGAGCGGCGCTCGGAGACCAATAGCGCCGCCCCCTTGTGCGGCACGGTCACGTTGGCGCCCACGAAGCCCTCGGAGGGCATCGCGCGGACCCGCGCGGCGAACTCCTCCGGGGAGACCTCGATCGCCTCGTAGGACCACTCGGCTTCGATGCCGAGCGCGGCGAAAGCGGCGTTGTGGATCGCCGGCGAGCGCGAGTGCCCGACCGGCATTCCGAGCACGGCGAGCCGGCGCATCAGGCTGGCCCCCTGATCCAACCCGGTGCCCATCAGCCCGGGCAACTCGTCGGCGAGCCGCCCTTCGCCTTCAGCGCCTTCTGGTAGGCGGCCTGGTCCTTCGCGAACTGTGCCTCGCTGGAGGAGAAGCTGTGCTCGCCGCACGTCCCGGGCTTGACGACGTAGAAGAGGTAGCCGACCTTGGCCGGCCGCGCCGCCGCTTGAATCGCCGCCAGGCCGGGGTTGCCGATCGGCCCTGGCGGCAGCCCGGTGCGCAGCCGGGTGTTGTAGGGCGAGGGGCTGTTCAGCTGCGAGCTGCGTCAGCGGCTTGGTGTAGTTGCCGACCGCGAAGCGGGTGGTCGCGTCGATGCCGAGCGGCATCCGGTCGTGGAGACGGTTGTAGATCACCGCCGCGACGAGGCGGCGCTCGCGCGGGACCTGGACCTCGCGCTCGATCATCGACGCGATGATCAGCACGTCGTAGGTGGTCAGGTTCTTCGACTTCGCGTAGCGCATCTCGACGCCCTTGATCCGCCGTGCGAAGTCCTCGACCTGAAGCTGGACCAGATTTGACGCTGGCGCCTTGGCCTTCAGCTCGTAGGTGTCGGGGAACAGGAAGCCCTCGAGGTTGCGGGCCCGCCCCTGGGCGCCATAGCGGTTCGGCTTCAGGTACTTCGAGTGGACGCTTGCCTTCAGGTAGCGGCCGGTCAGCCCCGCCTGCTTGACCAGTGGCGCGATCTGCGCCCGGCTCAGCCCCTCGGGGATCGTGACCGTCGCCGTGGTCCGCTCCTGGGCGGGAGTCGTGAGATCGTCGATCGCGTCGCCGTAGGTCTCGTTTCGATGCAGGGTGTAGGTGCCCGGCAGCAGGTCGGAGCGCTTGCCGGCCAGGCTGACGCGGAGTTGGAAGAGGCTGCTGCTGGAGACGACCCCGGCGTCGTCGAGCAGGTCGCCGACGTCGCCCGCGCTCGCCCCCTTCGGGATCGTCACCGTCACCGTCTTTCCCGCCGAGCCGTGGAAGGGCTGAAAGAGGGCGACCAGGAACCAGACGACGATCAGCGCGACCACGACCGCGGCGATCGCGCCCCAGTGAGAGGAGAGCCAGCCGAGCCCGATTCCCTCCCTGGGCGGGCGCGGTGGCTTCGGCGGGCGGGCTTGGCGGCTTTCGCGCGCGTTCGAGAGTCGGGTGCGCATCGCAGCGACGCGGCCGGCCAGCGGGGTGCTCCCCGGGCTGCTCGGTAGTCGCTGCTTTCGAGGCGGGACCCGCTCCGCTGGCTGCTCGCGCCGCCGCGCCTCGCGCTCGCGGCGCCGCTGCTCGCGCGCGGCGGCATCCGGGTCGTCGGGGTCCAGCAGTGGGTCGTCCGTCCAGCCGTCGCTTGTCACCCGACACCTCGCGGATCAGCTTGGTGACCGTTTGGATGCAAAAGGCGCTCCACGGCGCTCATTCCGATTGGGCCTGGCGGCTGGCGAGATAGCTCTCGAGCAGATGGGCGGCGGCGAGCGCGTCCTCCTCGGACCGCGCCCCGCCGCGGCGGCTGGCCTGCGCCATCCGCGTCGTCAGCCGCTCGTCGTAGGGCTCGACCGGGACGTCGAGCAGCTCGCCGAGCCGCTCGCCGAAGCGCCGCGTCTCCTCCGCCTGCTCGCCCTCGCGCCCGTCGAGGCGCACCGGCATGCCGATCACGACCCGGTCGGCCTCGTTCTCGGCGACCAGCTCCGCCACGGCCGCGGGATCGGCCGGCTCGATCACCGTGAGCGGCCGCGCGAGCGACCCGCTCGGGTCCGAGATCGCGCAGCCGATCCGGGCGCTCCCATAGTCGATCGCGAGGATGCGCATCCGCTGTCAGCCCGCGAGGCGGCTCTTGATCGCCTGGTTCGCGGCCGCCACGGCATCGCCGAGGCGCTCCGGCTGCCGCCCGCCGGCCTGCGCCACATCGTCGCGGCCGCCCCCGCCCCCGCCGACGATCTCGGCAGCGGAGCGCACGACCTCCGCGGCGCTGAGCCCGCGCCGTAGCGCTTGCGGCCCGAAGCAGGCGACCAGCGCAACCCGGCCGTCGCCGGCCCCGCCGAGGACGACCGCGGCGTCGCCGAGCGATTGACGCACCCGATCGGCGAGGGCGAGCAGCTGCTTCTGGTCGGCGACCGGCGTCTCCGCGGCCACGACCCGGATCCCGGAGACCTCCTCTCCGGAATCGATCAGCTCCTTGGCCAGATCCGCGAGCTGTCCCTTTTCGGCCTCGCGGACGCCCCCCTCGAGCTGCTCGAGGCGCTCGGAGGCGCGGCGGGCCCCGCCGACCGGGTCCTGCGGGGAGCCCAAGACCTCAGCGGTCTGGCGCAGCTCCGCGACCCGCTCGCGGAACCAGTCGATCGCCGCGGGGCCGGTGATCGCCTCGACGCGCCTGACGTTGGCGGCGCTGGAGCCCTCGCTGAGGATCGCGAAGATGCCGACCTCGCCGGTGTTGGCGACGTGGGTGCCGCCGCAGAGCTCGCGCGAGACGTCCTCGACCTCTACCACCCGCACCCATTCGCCGTACTTCTCGCCGAACAGCGCCATCGCCCCGAGCCGCTCGGCCTCGGCGCGGTCCATGGTCATCCAGCGCACCGGCCGGCTCGCCTTCACCCATTCGTTGACGAGGTCCTCGATGGCGCGCAGCTCCTCCGCCGTGAGGGCATGGCCATGTGTGAAGTCGAAGCGCAGCTTGTCGGGCCGCACGGCCGAGCCGGCCTGGCGGACGTGGGCACCGAGCCGCTGCCGCAGCGCTGCGTGCAGCAGGTGGGTCGCGGTGTGGTTGCGCATCGTCGCGTGGCGCAGATCCGGGTCGACGACCGCCTCGACCCGCTGGCCCGGCTGGGGAAGCTCGCCGTCGCGCACCTCAAGCGCCTGGTCCTCGCCGATCCGGTAGACGTCGGCGACCCCGGCCTCGCCGCCCTCCCAGACCAGCCGCCCGCTGTCGGCGACCTGGCCTCCGCCCTCGGCGTAGAACGGGCTCTCCTCGAGCTTCACGAGGCCGCGGCCGTTCTCGCTGCTCGCGGCGCTCACCCCCGTCGTTGCACGCAGCCGCTCGTAGCCGACGAAGCGCGTCGCCGGCGCCGAGGAGGCGAAGCTCAGCACCTTGCCGTGGCGGTCTTCGGAGCCGTGCGCGTCGGCGACCCCCATCCGGGCCCGGGTGCGCTGCTGCTCCATCAGCTCCTCGAAGCCCTGGTCGTCGACGGCCAGCCCCTTCTCGGCCAGCAGCTCCTTGGTCAAGTCATAGGGGAAGCCGTAGGTGTCGTGCAGCTTGAAGGCCTCGGCGGCGTCGATCCAGGAGGTGCCCGACTCCTCAGCCTCGGCGACCAGCCGCTCGAGCAGCTCGGTGCCCCGCTCCAGCGTGCGGCCGAAGCTCTCCTCCTCGTCGCGGACCCATTGCTCGATCGTGCTCCGCCCGTCGACCAGCTCCGAGTAGACGTCGCCGAGGATCTCGATCGTCCGCTCCGCGAAGCGGTGCAGCCAGGGCGACTCGAGGCCGAGCACCCGCCCCTGCTGGATCGCCCGCCGCATGACCCGGCGCAGGATGTAGCCGCGGTCCTCGTTGGAGGGGACGACGCCCTCGGCGAGCAGGAAGGTCATCCCGCGCGAGTGGTCGGCGACGATCCGCATCGCACGGGTCGTCGCATCGTCCTCGTCATAGCGCCGGCCCGACATCTCCTCGGCGAGGTCGACGAGCGGGCGCAGGACGTCGGTCTCGTAGACCGAGTCGACCCCCTGCAGCAGCATCGCCATTCGCTCGACCCCGAGGCCGGTGTCGATGCTACGCATCGGCAGCTCCGAGAGCGACCCGTCGGCGCCGAGGTCGAAGATGATGAAGACGTGGTTCCAGAACTCGAGGTAGCGGTCGGTGTCGTCACCGGGGCGCTCCGCGGCGGAGCCGTACCGCTCGCCGCGATCCAGGTAGAGCTCCGAGCAGGGGCCGCAGGGCCCCGTCGGGCCGCCCTGCCAGAAGTTCTCCGAGCGCGGTAGCTGCACGATCCGCTCCTCGGGTAGGCCGATCGACCTCCAGATCTCGATCGCCTCGCTGTCGGGCCCAAGGCCCAGCTCCTCGTCGCCCCCGAAGACCGTCGCCCAGATCGCGTCGGGGTCGAGGCCGAAGCCCTGCGTGGAGAGCTCCCAGCCCATCGCGATGGATTGCTCCTTGAAGTAGTCGCCGAAGCTCCAGTTGCCGAGCATCTCGAAGAAGGTCAAATGCCGGGCGGTGTTGCCGACCTCCTCGATGTCGGTGGTGCGGAAGCACTTCTGCACATCGGTGACCCGCGGGGCGGGCGGCTGCTCGCGGCCGAGGAAGTAGGGCCGAAACGGCTGCATCCCCGCCGTCGTCAGCAGCACCGATGGGTCATGGACCGACGGCACCAGCGACGCCGAGGGGACGACCTTGTGGTCGCGCTGCTCGAAGTAGGACAGGTAGGTCTTGCGGATCTGGTCGGCCTTCACAGGTGAGAATGTAAGGGGATGGAGAGCTACCGCGACCTCCCGCCCAGCCTGCCGGTGCCCGAGGACGACGGAGCGGCGGACCATCTGCCTGGCGCGCCGCTGCCGCCGCTGCTCCTCCGCTCCACCTTGGGCGAGGAAGTTGACCTCGGCGTCGCCGCGGCCGGAACCCTCGTCCTTTACGTCTACCCGCGCACCGGCGCCCCCGGCCAGCCGCTACCCGAGGGTTGGGACGAGATCCCCGGCGCCCGCGGCTGCACGCCGCAGAACTGCGCCTTTCGCGACCTCCACGAGGAGCTGCGCGGCCGCGGCGCGACGGTGCACGGCTGCAGCAGCCAGCCCCTGGACGAGCAGCGCGAGTTCGCCGAGCGCGAGCGGATTCCCTACCCGCTGCTCAACGACTCAGAGCTTCGTCTCGGCAACGACCCGGGCCTGCCGACCTTCGAGGCCGCGGGATCGCGCCTTTACAAGCGCATCACCCTGATCGTCCGCGGCGGCGAGATCAGCGACGTGATCTACCCGGTCTTTCCGCCCGGCAGCGACGCGGCGGAGGTGCTGCGCCTGCTTGAGTGACCCGCGGCATCCGGGCCGCGCCGCCAGCCCGGCGCCCCCGCGAGCCGCGCGATGGGTTGATCTCCTCTCGCTATCCGGGAGGAACCTGACCCATGTCGCTCCCAGGTCAGGCGATAGTGCCGTGACCGACGATCGTCTCGCCGCAGAGCAGCGCGGCGAGCTGGCCGGGCGCCGCGCCGGCCACCGGCTCGCGGAGGCAAAGCTCGAGGCGTCGATGGCGGCCCGCTTCGACCTCCGGCGGCTCGCAGGGGACCGCCCGGGACCGGTAGCGAAGCCGCACCCTGTCGACCCGACTCCCCGGCCGGTGCAGGATCGCGTCGCGCACCGACACGCTGCGCGTCCGCAGCTCCTCCTCGCCGCCGACCGTGACCGTGTTCGTAGCTGCGTCTGTGCCGAGCACGTAGAGCGGCCGCGGGCCCGAGACCCCGATTCCTCGCCGCTGGCCGACCGTGAAGTGGTGGTGGCCGCGGTGGCGGCCGACGCTGCGTCCGCTCAGGTCGACGAGCTCGCCCTCGCGGTCGGCGATGTCCCCGTGGCGGCGCAGGAAGGCGCGCTTTCCCTGCCCGGCCAGGAAGCAGAGGTCCTGGCTCTCGGCGCGACGCGCCACCGGAAGGCCGTTGCGGGCCGCGATCTCGCGCACCTGCGGCTTGCGCAGCTCGGCGAGCGGGAAGCGCAGCCGGTCGAGCAGCCGCGGCGGCAGGGCGCCGAGCATGTAGCTCTGGTCCTTGGCCGGATCCGCGGCGGCCGCGAGCAGCGCGCCCTCGCCGTCGTCGGCGATGCGCGCGTAGTGCCCGGTGGCGAGATGGGTCGCACCGAGCCGCTCGGCCATCTCGACCATCGCCTCGATGCGCAGCTCGCCGTTGCAGAGCACGCACGGGTTCGGCGTCTGCCCGGCGGCGTAGCCGGCGACGAAGCGGTCGACCACCGCGGAGCGGAAGCGCTGCTCGAGGTCGAGCGTGAAGTGCGGCAGATCGAGCGAATGGGCGAGCTCGCGGGCCGAGACGACCGCCTCCGGCGAGCAGCAGCTGCGCTCCCCGTCGGTGCGGCGGTCCGCCCACAGCTTCAGCGTCACCGCGACAACCTCGCGGCCCGCCTCGCGCTCGAGCAGTGCCGCGGTGGCGCTGTCGACGCCGCCGCTCATCGCGACCAGGACCCGATCGCTGCGCGACTCGGCGAGCCGCTGCCCCGAAGCGGCCGCGGCGGCGAGGGCGCGGTGAAGCGCGTCGGCCGCGAGGCCGGCGGCGTGCCGCATCGCCGGGCTCAGCCCTCCCAGCGCCTCGTCGAGGTCGCGCGCGCCGACCCGGGCCGCCTCCAGCGGCGTGCGCCCTTCGCAGAGCTCGGCCGCGGCGGCGCAGGCGGCGATCGTCGCCGCGCAGCCCTCCGCGTCGAAGCTGGCGGCGCCGATGCGTTCGCCCTCGATCGCCAGCGAGACGCGCGCCAGGTCGCCGCAAGCCGAGCCCCCCGCGGCGCCGCTGAACGCACCGTCAGGAGCGGGGCCCCGATGTGACGGTTGGCTCCAGCGCAGGTGCGACATCGGCCTGCCCACCGGTCTACTGTAGGCGCATGAGTGGGAGCGCGCCCTGTGCGGGGTGTGGAGTCGTGCTATCCGAGCACGATGGCCCGACCCATCCCTACATCGGCTCCAGCGCCGCCTGCTGGGCGCTCTACGGCGAGCTTCTCGCCCACGAGTACGCCGAGCTGGGCTACCCGGAGTGCCATCGGCTCACCGTCGACGCCTACGCCGCCCAGCACCCGGGAAAGCGCGACCCGCGCTCGATCCAGGCACTCGGCGCCCATCTCGTCGGGCCTCTACCTGGTCCTCGAGCGGGGCCTCGACGGGCCGGCGGCGACGGCGCTGAAGAATCGCGTCGCGGCGGCGGACCCCGGCTTCGTCTGGCTCAACCCGCCGAACTCCAACGCAGCGCTGAACATTCACGACGTCCTGACGATGCGCGGCGAGATGCGCCACTGCGAGGCCATCGAGGCCTGGGCGCGCTCGGTCTGGGACGGCTGGCAGATCCACCACGCGACCGTCCGCGGTTGGGTCGAAGGCGCGCTCGAGCAGGTCGGACAGACCTAAGGCATAGAAGTGGGGCCCCAGCCCGCCGTTGCTACCTCCGGCTTGATCCCTTCATGGAAGGTGGGTGTCTACCCAACGCCCCACGGGACGCCGGGAATGCGACTCCCTAGCCGCTTGTGTTGGGTCAAAACACGAGGCGCTCGCGTACGGGCTCGAGCCCCAGCCAGAAACTAGCACTGCCGTCCCCGGGCTCAGGAGCCCGCACGCGGCTGACCCCGAAGCGCCAGCCCGAGCTCGCGCAGCTGGCGCTCCTCGACCGGCGCCGGGGCGCCGGTCAACGGATCGGACCCGGAAGCGGTCTTCGGAAACGCGATCACGTCGCGGATCGACTCCGAGCCGTGAAGCTGCGCGACGATGCGGTCGATGCCATAGGCGATCCCGCCGTGCGGAGGGGCGCCGAAGCGCAGCGCCTCGAGCAGGAAGCCAAAGCGCTCCTCGGCTTCCCGCTCGCCGATCCCGAGCGCCTCGAAGACCTTGCGCTGGACGTCGGGACGGTTGATTCGGATCGACCCGCCGCCGAGCTCGACTCCGTTCCAGACCATGTCGTAGGCAAGCGCCCGCGCCTCCCCGGGATCTGGCGGGATCGAAGTCGCCGGCCGGCGAGGTGAACGGGTGATGCAGAGGGTCCCAGCGACCCTCCTGCTCGTCGAGCTCGAGCAGCGGCCAGTCGACAATCCAGGCGAGCTCGTTGCGGTCGGCCGGGATCATCTCCCAGCGGGCGGCGAGGCGCGTGCGCAGGCCGCCGAGCGTCGCCGCGGCCACCCGCGGCTTGTCGGCGACGACCAGCAGCAAGTCGCCCTCGGAAGCGTCAAGGCGCTCGTCGAGGTGCGCGATCTCTTGATCGGAGAGGAACTTGGCGACCGGGGAACGCCACCCCTCGCCTTCGCGATAGGCCCAGACCAAGCCCTTCGCCCCGAGATCCTTGGCCTCGTCGATCAATCCGTCGAGCTCGGCGCGCGAAAGCTCGCGCGGGCCGGCGTTGAGGCCCCGCACCGTTCCGCCGTCCTCGATCACGCCCCGAAAGGCTTTGAACTCGGTCCTCCGCAGAGCGTCGGTGAGGTCGGCGATCTCGAGCCCAAAGCGCAGGTCGGGCCGGTCGCTTCCGAAGCGCGCGATCGCCTCGTCGTAGCCGAGCCGCGGCAGCGGCAGCTCGACCTCGATCCCCCGTTCTCCCAGCAGCGCGGCGATCAGGCGCTCGTTGAGGTCGAGGACGTCCTCGACCGTCACGAACGACATCTCGATGTCGAGCTGGGTGAAGTCGAGCTGGCGGTCGGCGCGCTGGTCCTCGTCGCGGAAGCAGCGGGCGATCTGGTAGTAGCGCTCGAAGCCGGCGACCATCAGCAGCTGCTTGAAAAGCTGCGGCGATTGCGGCAGCGCATAGAAGGAGCCCTGCTGCAGCCGGCTCGGGACCAGGAAGTCGCGCGCCCCCTCCGGGGTCGAGCGGGTCAGCACCGGCGTCTCGATCTCATAGAAGCCCTCGCGGTTGAGGAAGGTCCGCATCTCGGAGACGACCGCGTGGCGCAGGGCGATCGCGTCGCGCATCGGCTCGCGGCGCAGGTCGAGGTAGCGGTAGCGAAGCCGCGTCTCCTCGCCGACCTCGCCGCCGTAGGACTCGACTCCGAACGGAGGCGTCTCGGAGTCGGCGAGCACGGCGGCGTCTTCGACCTGAATCTCGAACTCACCGGTGGAAAGCTCGCGGTTCACGGTCTCCTCGGAGCGCCGCACGACCCCTCCGGCCGCCGAGACGACGTCCTCGGCCCGCAGCCCGTGGGCCAGCTCGTGGGCGCCGCCCGCCGCCGGGTTGAAGACCAGCTGCACCAGCCCAGTGCGGTCGCGCAGGTCAATGAAGGTGAGCCCGCCGTGGTCGCGACGCCGGTGCACCCAGCCGGCGACTCGAACCCGCTGCCCGACGCGGTCGTCGAGCACCCCGCCGCACCAGGTGTCGCGGTACTCGTTCGTGGCAAGGAACGGCAGCGCGTCGCTCATCGAGCCTCCGTCGCGCCAGAGTCGGCGAGTAACCGGGCGACCGCCTCGGAAGCCTTGACCTGGCTCTGCTCGCCGCTTTGCATGTCGCGCAGCTGCGCGCCGCCGTCGGCCTCAAGGATCAGGGTTCGCCGGGCGCCGATCCGGTCAGCCTGGCGGATCTGGCCCTTGAGGCTGCGACCGGCGAGGTCCACCTCGGCGGAGAGCCCAGCAAAGCGCAGCTCGAGCACGATCGCCATCGCGCGGTGGCGCTGGGCGTCCTCGGCGGCGGCGACGAAGACGTCGCGCGATTGCTCGACCTTCTCCTCCCCGAGGGCGAGCAGGATCCGCTCGATGCCGACCGCCCAGCCGATCGCCGGCGTCGGCGGGCCGCCGAGCTGCTCGACGAGGCCGTCGTAGCGCCCCCCTCCCCCAATCTCGGACTGGGCGCCGAGCCGGTCGCAGACGAAGGAGAAGATCGTGCGCGTGTAGTAGTCGATCCCTCGGACCAGGGTCGGATCGAGCGAGTATGCGACCCCGGCCGAGTCGAGCAGTGCCCGAACCCGCTGGAAGTGCTGGGCGTCGGATTCCTCGAGCTTGTCGAGCAGCTTCGGCGCCTCGGCCATCACCGCCCGCGTCCCCTCGTGATCGGCGTCGAAGGCGCGCAGCGGGTTGAGGTCGATCCGCTCCCGCACCTCCTTTGACAGCTCGTCCTCGTGTTCGCGCAGGTAGGCCTTCAACTGATCGAGGTAGCGGGCCCGGGTCTCGATCGAGCCGAGGCTTGCGAGCCGCAGCTCGACGCCGGGAACGCCGAGCTCGTCGAGCAGGTCGGCGAGCAACTTGATGATCTCCGCGTCGGCGAGCGGGTCGTCGCTGCCGATCGCCTCGGCGTCGATCTGGGTGAACTGGCGGTAGCGCCCGGCCTGCGGGCGCTCGTGGCGGAAGAACGGCCCGGCGCACCAGAGCTTGACCGGTTGCGGAAGCGTGTGCATCCCGTGCTCGACATAGGCGCGGCAGATCGGAGCGGTGCCCTCCGGACGCAGGGTGATGCTTCGCCCCCCCTGGTCCTCGAAGCTGAACATCTCCTTGACCACGATGTCGGTCGATTGACCGACCCCGCGCTTGAACAGCTCGGTGTCCTCGAAGATCGGCGTCTCGATGCCCCCGTAGCCGGCGCGAGCGAAGATCGAGCCGGCCGTGGCCAGGATCGCTGCCCGCCGGGCAGCCTGGTCGGGAAGGACGTCGAAGGTGCCCTTCGGGGCCTGAAACCCGTCGCTCACGAGACTGAGGCTCGCACGATCCTAGGACGCAAGCTCGGCCAGGAACGGGTTGCCGGCGCGCTCGGCGCCCAGCGTCGTCACGCCCATGTGGCCGGGGTACACGGTCGTCTCGGCCGGATGGCCGTCGACCAGCGACTGGATCGAGGCCAGAAGCGTCGGCCAGTCGCCGCCTGGCAGATCAACCCGCCCGACCGAGCCCTGGAACAGCACGTCGCCGGAGAAGATCGCGCCTTCGTCGCGGATCGAGTAGGTGACGTGGCCGGGGCTGTGCCCCGGGGTGAAGATCACCTCGATCTCGAAGCCGGCGAGCTCGAGGGTCTCACCGCCGGCGACCGTCTCATCGGCTTCGTAGCTCTCGAAGGGGCCGAAGGGGCCGGGCACCCAGGACATGATGTCGGCGAGCACCGGGGTCTCGATCCGCGGGCAGTAGACCGGCGCGCCCGTCTCGCGGGCGACCGGCGCGACCGCGCCGATGTGGTCGAAGTGACAGTGGGTGACGAGGATCGCGTCGACGCCGAGCCCGAGCTCCGCGAGCGGGGCCAGGATCCGCTCCGCCTCGTCGCCGGGATCGACGATCAAGGCCCGATCGGATCCCTCGCGCCGGATCAGGTAGCAGTTCTCGGCCACCGCCCCGACCGTGAACGAGCGCACCTCCATCAGCGGTCCCTCATCTTGATCCGCTGGCGCCGCCTCCACATGTACCGATCGAGGTAGAAGCCCATCGGGATGTAGAAGGCGAGCATGAAGGCGCCGAACGCGATCGATGGGCCAATCGGCTTCTTGAAGACCAGCAGGGTCGCGATCAGAAGCGCCGAGATCACGATCCCTCGCGTGATCGCGCTGCGCCAGGTCGGCGGCGTGTCGGAGCGCGGGGCGCCGCGCTTGGAGCGGGCCCGCGACTTCGCCTCCGAGCGGCTGCGCGGGCGCCCGCGCTGCTTGGTGTCGACTCGCCCACCCTGGGTGCCGCGATGCTTGCGCCGCCTGCGCTTCTTCGTCTGCGCCATGGCTCTGAGCCTACGCGAAGCGCGATCGCAGATGCCCGCCTCGCCCCGGAGGGGAAGGGACCACCGATGCCAGCCCGCCGCGAAGGAGACGGACCCGCCGGCACCTAGCCGGGCGAGTGGCCCGCGATCCGGCGCTCGATCAGGTGGCGCTCCGGAACGAAGCCGACGATCGGCAGATCGTTCGGGAAGCCCTGCATCGCCGCCGCCGGGACCAAGCCGACGACCTCTGCGGCCACGGGCCGGGCGCCGTGCTCGGCGGCGAGCTCGGCGACACGCGCGACAACGACCCGAAGCGGCACCGCGATTGGGTCGTGCACGTTGGTCGAAACCTGCGATCGGCCCCCCTCGAGGGGCAGCCCGATCGCCCGCACCCCGGGCGGCCCCCCTCCCGCCTCCCGCAGCGCCGCCGCGACCCGCTGCGCGACCACGGCGTCGGCGGTGTCAAGCTCGACGTTGAAGGCAGCCAGCGGCGCCCGTGCGGTGACCAGGGTCGCTCCGGCGCTCGGGTGCGGCTCGCCGGGACCGAAGTCGGGCGCCAGCTCGCCGGTCATCATCCGCCGGCGCAGCGTCTCGAGGCCGCCGTTGCGGAAGTAGGCCCGCTCCCGTCGCTGCTCGGTGGCGGCCAGCTCGCCGTAGAGAAAGACGGGAACGTCGAGCGCCGCGATGGCCTCAGCGACGGCGCGGGCCCGGGTCGCCGCGTCCTCACGCGCCGACTCGTCAAGCCAGATCAGCGGGCAGACGTCGAGCGCCCCGATGCAGGGATGAAGCCCACGATGGCGCCGCATGTCGATTCGATCCAGCGCCACCCGCGCGGCGCCGACCAGCAGCTCGTCGATGCCCCGCGCCTCCCCGGCGACGGTGTAGACGGTCCGGTTGTGCTCGGGGTCGGAATGACGATCCAGCAGGCCGCGATCGCGGTCCAGCGCGACCCGGATCGCCGCGATCACCGCCGTGTCACGCCCCTCGGAGAAGTTCGGCACCGCGAGCAAAGGCACGATCGAAGGCTATTCAGCGGGCCCGCCGACCGGCTGGGAAGAGCCCACCGAAGGGCTCGGCTATGTTGGGGAACGACGGCGACGAAGGAGCGACGAGTGGCAGGAGGGACGATCGAGCTGAGCGACGAGACCGCGGGCACGTTCTCGCTGGGAGGAGAGTTGACCGTTCGCCGGCTCGGCTTCGGGGCGATGCGGATCACCGGCGACGGCGTCTGGGGACCGCCGCAGGACCGCGGCGGGGCGCTCGCCACGCTGCAGCGCGCGGTCGAGCTTGGCATCACCTTTATCGACACCGCCGACTCCTACGGCCCGCACGTGAGCGAGGAGCTGATCGCCGAGGCTCTGCATCCCTACCCCGACGACCTCGTGATCGCCACCAAGGGCGGGCTGACCCGGACGGGCCCCGGACAGTGGCCCCGCAACGGCCGCCCCGAGCATCTGCGCGAAGCCTGCGACGGATCGCTGCAGCGCCTGCGGGTCGAGCGAATCGACCTCTACCAGCTTCATGCCCCCGACCCCGACGTCCCCTACGAGGAGTCCGTGGGCGCGATCAAGGAGCTTCAGGACGAGGGCAAGATCCGCCTCGCCGGCGTATCCAACGTCTCGATCGAGCAGCTCGAGACGGCGTGCTCAATCCTCGAGGTGGTCACGGTGCAGAACCGTTTCAACCTCAGCGACCGAAGCGCCGAGGCCGTGCTCGAAAAGTGCGAGGAGCGGGGAATCGGCTTCATCCCATGGTTTCCGCTCTCGGCCGGCTCGCTGGCCGAGCCGGGTGGACCGGTAGCCGAGCTAGCCGAGCGTCACGAGTCCGCGCCGGCTCAGATCGCGCTCGCCTGGCTGCTGGCCCGCTCGAAGGTGATCCTGCCGATCCCCGGCACCTCTTCGGTCGAGCATTTGGAGGAGAACGTCGCGGCGGCCGCGATCGAGCTCAGCGACGAGGAGGTCGCCGAGCTGAACGAGCCCTGAGCCGCCGCCGATCGAAGCTACGATTCGGCTCCCCGCCGGGGTAGCTCAGCTGGTTAGAGCAGCGGAATCATAATCCGCGTGTCGGGGGTTCGAGTCCCTCCCCCGGCATGAGGTACCTGCAAGTTGTCGGCCGCGGGGCTCGTCGGCGGCTGCCGAGTCTGATTGGCCTACGAGGCTTCTCGAAACGCGGACGTTTCCGCCACCTCGTGGATCGCCACCTCGGGCCGCTCAGACACCACCCCCAGCAGCCGGGAGGCGAACTCGAGCAGGTGCGGCTCGGCGAAATGACGTTCGAGGGCCTCGCGGTCCGCCCATTCCTCGACCGCGATGAAGCTGAGCGGGTCTTCGACCGCGGCGAAGAATCCGTAGCGGATGCATCCCTCCTCGCGGCGCGACTCGTCCTGCATCTTCTCCATCAGGGCAACCAGGGCGTCTCGCTTCTCCGCCGGGCAGCGAACGCGTCCAACCACCAGGATCACCTGAACCTCCTTGTCGGGTGTGACCACGCTATTCGAGAGGGGGTCCCGGGTCCGGAGCCAAGCGCTCGTTGAGCAGGGCCGTGAGCCGGTTGGGGTCGGCGACCGTGACGGTGAGCTCGGGGTGGCGCATCAGCCCGCGCGGGTCGAGGCCCCGCACAGGCGTCGCGAATGTGAGCAGCACGCCGCGATCACCGTTGGTGGCGAATGTAAGGCCGCGATCCGTGATTGCCAGGCGCGCCGGACCCGCGGTCTTGAGAAGTGCGTAGGGGCCGGTGATCGCCGCGCCGGTGATGTTCTCGACCGGCGTCGAGACCCGCCATGGACCGAACCGCACCTCGAGCTTCTCCTCGCTCACTTCAAGCCAGGCCGTCGAGGGCGTGATCCCAAAAACCCGCGCCAGCCGCCGATACGTCGGGGCGAAGGCAAAAGCGAAGCGGTCTGCGCTGCCCACGCGAGAATCCTAAGAGGTCCCAGTCGGCGCTCCCCCTTCGCCCGACAGGTGACCGGCGATGCCGTCCCTTAGAGCACGAACGGGATGATCGCGGGGACGCGCGCCTTGTACTCGGCGTAGGCGTCAGGAAAGTGCCGGCTCATGATCCGCTCCTCCTCGCGGGCCTTCCACCACAGGGCGCCGCATATTCCGGCGAACAGGACAAAGCCAATAGCCCGCCCGTAATTGATCGCGGTGCCGAGCGCCATGACGATCAGGCCGGTGTAGATCGGGTGCCGCGCCAGCGCGTAGGGGCCAGACTGAATCAGCTCGTGATCTTTCTTGAACGTCACCTCTGCGCTCCAGTTGCGACCGAGCGTGATCCGCGCCCAGACGGTGAACGCAACTCCGGCAACGACGATGCAGTCGCTCACAACTCCCAACGCCACCGTTGTCCGCCAGGGTCTTGACTGCCCAGAAAGATGCACCAGGTGCCCGGCGGTAAGCAATCCGACGATGAGAAGGCCCGCGATGAGCCGATAACCGACGAATCCTCCTCGCTCCACCGTTCGCTTGGTCGCAAAGGCCATGATCAGCCAATAGGCGAGCCAGGCCATCCAGCAGCCCACGATGAACAGCCATGTCGGGTCGGTCATGTGTTGGCTCCTGGGCCCACCCGGGGCCCGTAGAAGCTGATTATCGCCGCAGGTCGCGAGCTGGTCCGAGCGGTGGTAGGGTCGGAGTTGGAAAGTCTGTGCTCGCCCCGCGGAACAGTCGGATGAGACGCTCTTTCAAGCCATGGCTCGCGCTGCTGATCAGCGCCCTCTGCTTCGGTGCAGTCTGGACCGCAAGCGCAAGCGCCTGGCAGCAGGGACCGCCCGTCGACCTCTCCGAGGCCGACCACTGCGACTTCATCGGCCAGCAGCAGGGCTCGCTTTGCCTGCTGCCCTTCCCCGACAACTACTACACGGTGCCCGACCGCCACTCCGCGACCGGGCTGCGAATCAACCTCAAGACCGAGGCGACGCAGCCGAACGTCGCCGGGCAGCGCGTCGACACAGCGCCGTACAACCTGAACGACGGCTTCAGCCCCGGGCAGACGATCGTCGTCAAGGTGCCGGGGCTGGACAGCATCGCCGCGATGCAACGGACCGGGGCGGTCCCGATCAACCACATCGGGCGCTACGCGGACCGCAACCAGCCGATCGTGGTCATCGACGCCACGACCGGGCGCCGCTGGCCGATCTGGTCTGAGATCGACTCCAACGCCACCGACCCCAGCCGCGCCGCCGTGCTGATCCACCCGGCCGTCAACTTCGCCGCCAAGCACCGCTACATCGTCGCGATGCGCAACCTCAAGACAGCCGATGGTCAATCGATCCCGGCCCCGAACGGCTTCCGCTACTACCGCGACAGGCTGCGCTCGAGCTCGCCGGTGATCAACAAGCGGCGCTGGCACTTCGAGCGCATCTTCCAGGTCCTGCGCAGGGCCCACATCGACCGTCACGACCTCTACCTGGCCTGGGACTTCACCGTCGCCAGCGACAAGAACCTCGCGGAGCGGATGCTGCACATCCGCAACGACGCCTTCGCCCAGCTCGGCGACACCAACCTCGGTGACGGGGTCGTGCAGGGGCACGCGCCCGCGTTCACGGTGACCAGCGCCCAGGACTTCACCGCCGCCGAGAATCCGAACGTCGCCCGGAGAGTGCAAGGGACGTTCACGGTGCCCTGCTACCTGCAGCCGAGCTGCGCTCCCGGCGGCACCTTCCAGCTCGACTCCCACGGCTTGCCGACCCGAAACGGCGACTGGACGGCCAACTTCGACTGCATCATCCCGCGCGCGGCGATCGATCCCGGCGCGCAGCCGAGCCGCCCGTCGCTCTACGGCCACGGCCTGCTCGGCAGCGCCTCGGAGGTCAACTCGAGCCCCCAGCAGGCGCTCGGGCAGCTGGGCGACATCACGTCCTGCGCCACCGATGAGATCGGGTTCTCCTCCGCCGACGTCCCCAACGCGATCGCGACCCTGCAGAACTTCTCCAACTTCCCGAAGCTCGGCGATCGCACCCAGCAGGGCCTGCTCGACGAGCTCTACCTCGGCCGGCTGATGGACAACCCGAGCGGCTTCCTGACCAGCGGGGCCTTCCACGTCGATGGCACGACCGCCTCGCCGGGGGTGATAGATCCCAGCCACCTCTACTACAACGGCAACAGCCAGGGCGGGATCCTGGGCGGGGCGCTGACCGCCGTCTCACCGGACTTCACCCGCGCATCGTTGGGGGTGCCGGGGATGAACTACTCGGTCCTGTTGCAGCGCTCGACCGACTTCGACACCTTCGCGGCGGTCCTCGACCCCAGCTACCCGGACAAGCTGACCCAGGCCCTCGGGCTCTCGATGCTGCAGATGCTCTGGGATCGCTCCGAGGCGAACGGCTACGCGCATCGGATGACCAGCGATCCACTCCCGGACACGCCGCGGCACAAGGTGCTCATGGACGTCGCCCTCGGCGACCATCAGGTGACTGACTTCCAGGCCGACGTCGAGGCGCGCACGATCGGCGCCAAGGCGCATGCGCCTGTGCTCGACCCGGGCCGCTGGCCCGACGTCGACGTCCTCTGGGGCGTCCCGCGGATCTGGCATTACCCGTACGGCGGCTCGGCGATCTTCTATTGGGACATCGGGCCGATCCGCCCCGACCCGTCCAACCCCGGCGGCACCCTCGGCGTCGATCCTCCACCGCTCACCAACACCCCGGACCGATCCGGTCAGGATCCGCACGGCGCCCCGCGCGCCGCGGTGGCCGAGCAGCAGCTCGTCTCCGGGTTCCTGCAGCCGGCCGGCGTGATCACCGACACCTGCGGCGGGAGCCCCTGCTACGCCGGGTCCTGGACCGGACCGTAAGCCCTTCGCCGCAGCCGATTGCGTCGTCGGCCTTCTCGCGGCAGCGATTGCGCTTGTAGGCCTGCTCGCGCCGCAGGCGATTGCGTTGTTTGGGTGGCTATGGCCACCACAATCACGCAGCGATTGGCGCCAAGTGGCCAGTTCAGCAGGCTCGGGGCGACTGAGACGCCCGAGCAACGGCGGCGCCGGCACCGAACAGCACCGTGCCCGGCGCAGGGCCGGGCACGGCTTTGCAGGGGAGGCTCGACGGCCTCAAAGCGAGACCCGCGGTCCAACCTGCGCAGATCTCGGTTCCCTACCGATCTCCTATCCCCGGCTGAGCTGGCTGTAAACCCCTTGCCGGGAAGCCGGCGCATCGTGCCCCGCCTGCGTATGGGTGGGCGACGCCTCGGGTATTTCAAGCCCGACCGAGAAATCAGAGGAGGTCGAGATGCCACCGAGAGGCGTGAAGAAGGGCACCAAGCGGGCCCGTCAATACGAGAAGATCAAGAAGAGCGAACGTCGCCAGGGAGCTTCCGAGAGTCGGGCCGAGGAGATCGCCGCCCGGACCGTCAACAAGGAGAAGGCGCGCGCCGGCGAGTCGCGGCAGGGCTCCCGAAGCTCGCTCAAAGACATGTCGTCAGGACGGCGCGGGGGAAAGCGCTCCGGCAGTTCGGGATCGCGGGGACGCACCCGCGAGCAGCTCTACAACGAGGCACGCCAGCTCGGCGTCGAGGGGCGCTCGAAGATGGACAAGGGCCAGCTGCAGCGCGCCGTCGCCGGCAAGAAGAGCTGAGATGGCGCAGGCGAAGCGGACGCTGGTGATCGCACCGACCGCTGTCGATGGCGCCGCGCTGCGCAGTGAGATCGAGAAGCGGAGCGGCCAGCGGCCGGCGGAGGTGAGAGTCGTCTCCCCGGCGGTGACCGACTCGAAGCTGAAGAGTGCGTTCGGGGACGTCGACGAGGCGCTCGGGGATGCCTCGGCGCGCCTGGAGCGGATGCTCGTCGGGCTGCGGGGCGGCCGAGTCGAGGCGTCCGGCGCGATCGGCGACAACGACCCCATGGTCGCGGCCGAGGACGCACTTGGGACCTTCCCGGCCGACGAGGTCCTGATCGTCACCCACCGCGAGCGGGACGCGGAGTGGTTCGAGCAGGATCTCTTCGATCGCGCCGGCCGCCGTCTGGCGCCACCCGTCATCCATGTCGAGCTGACCGGCGGAGGAAATGCCGGACTGGCCGAGGTGGAGCAGGCCGGCCCCGGCATCGCCGCCGACCGGGGCGCGGACGACGCGCTGGAGATCTCCCCGAACCTTCCGCCGTTCTCGAAGCGCGACCTGCTCGGCATCGGGGTCGCGATCGTCGGGACGATCGTCCTCGCCCTGCTGGCGGCAAGCTCGGGCGACACCAGCGGCGGGGCCGCTGCCGCACGGATCCTGATCGCGACGGCATTCGCGCTCCTCAACCTGGCTCACGTGGTGGGGCTGGTCTTCTTCAACAGCCAGCAGTACCGGGGAGCCGGACGAGCCCTGTTCGGCAACCTCTCCCTGTTCGGCACTCCGGTCGCGATACTCGTCAGCCTGCTCCTCTAGCGGCTCGCAGACGGGTCGTCGTCGTGACGATGCGCGACTGCCCACCGCTCGAGCCCGATCAGGCCGGCGAGCGCGATCGAGAAGGCGGCCAGCGGGGCGGCGAAGCCGCTCGGACGGGCAATCGCGAGCGCGGCGACGGTGGAGGCGTCGGCGACGAGCAGAAACCCGATCAGAACCGGTCGCAGCGCCGCCCAACCGGGCTCGACTCGGCGGTTGTTCAAGGCCGGCGCCCTTCGCGCCGGCACAGGCACGTCAGGCGGCGAAGCCGCCGCAAGTCACTCGCCGCTGCCCGCCCCCCGCTCCGCCGCGAGGTTGGCGATCTTCTCGTAGACGGCAGGAAGCTTCTTCTTCATCCGCTGCAGCTCCCAGTGCTCGATCTTGATCAGCCGCACCCGCGAGGTCGCCTCGACGCTCGCGGTGCGCCTCTCTTTCTCGATCACGCCGATCTCACCGAAGATGTCGCCCTGGCCGAGCTGGCCCACCTCGTCGCCATCACGGGTGACCCTGGCGGTTCCCTCTTCGATCGCCATGAAGGCGTTCGCGTAGTCGCCTTCGCGGACGATCGTCTTGCCCTCCGGGACCTCCTCGGTGGTCGCAAAAGTCGTGATCACGCTCAAATCCTCCTCGGGAACGTCCGCGAAGATCGGGATCCGCTTCAACTGGGTGGCATCCATCGATGTTCTCCTCTGCCTGGCGGGCTGCGCTGAGCGCAACCTATCCGATCCTGCGGCGGCCGTGCCTCCGTAGTCTTCCCGCCATGCGAATCCGAATTCTTGCCCTCCTCGGCGCCGTCCTGCTGGTCGGCGGGAGCGTCTCCGCGGCGCTGCTGGTCCAAGGCGCCGAGCGCCACGTGGTAAAGCCGGACATCCCGGGCACCCCGTACATCGACGTGATCTCGCCCCGTGACGGCTCCAAGCCGCGCGATGACGCGGTCGTGGTCAGGGTCAAGGTCCACAACTTCGCCCTGGCGCCGCGCCAGTTCGGCAGAACTCCGCAGCTCGGCGAGGGGATCCTGCGCTTCTCGCTCAACAAGATTCCGGACACGGTCGACGAGAGCCAGCAGGAGGAGGCGGCCAGCAACCCGCTCGGGTCGGGAAAGGTGATCGGCCGCTCGTTCGACTTTCCCAGGTTCTCGGGCCCGAACGGCATCCTCGCCGAGCGATTGCACTCCGAGGGCCAGTTCTCGCCGGCCACCCAGCCCCAGATCTACTACCACGGCCTTCCCGAGGGGCTTTTCAGAGTCGTGATCACCCTGGCCCAGAACGACGGAACCGCGACCCCGTACCACTCGGTCACCCATTTCCGGATCGAGTAGCGCGCCGCCTCAGCTCGGCGGCGGATCCCGGCGCTCATAGCCGACGCACTCGCGCACCGGCAGGCGCGGGTAGCGGGGGAACTCGGGCTCTGAGCGAGAGCGCTCGCAGAGGGAGAAGCTCGACCCCCGCGTGTTGCGCACCAGCCGCTGGTGGCGGCAGCTGTCACAGAGCCCGGCCGGCGGTCGATCCACGTTCCAAGTATCGCCTCCCGCGAGGCTCGGGCGGATGCCTACTTCACTTTGTAAAGTAGAGGCCGTGCAGACCTTCCGCCGCCTGCTCGGCTTCCTGAGGCCGTACCGAAAGCAGCTCTGGGGCTCGCTTGCCTTCGCCTGGGCGGCGATGGGCTTCACGGTGCTGATCCCGCTGCTGATCGGCCACACGGTGAACCAGATCGAAGCCGGCGCCAGGGGCAGCGCCCACGATTCGCTGCTGCTGCTCTCCGGCGCGATCGTCGGCGCCGCGATCCTGCGCCTCGGGCTGACGCTGGTCAGGCGCCTGGTCGCCGGCAAGGTGTCGCTGTCGGTCGAGTTCGACCTGCGCCAGCGCTTCTATAACCACCTGCAGGCGCTCGAGCTCGAGTTCTTCGACTCCCAGCAGACCGGGCAGCTGATGTCGCGCGCGACCGTCGACCTGCAGTCGATTCGCTTCTTCTTGGGCTACGGATTGATCTTCATCACCCAGAACCTGCTCACGATCACGCTGGCCGCGGCGGTGATGCTGGTGCTCAACCCGGTGCTGGCGCTGATCGCGATGGCGCCGGCGCCGTTCGTGGTCCTCACCGCGGCCCGATACAACCGCCTCTCGCGCCCCGCCGTGCAGGAGGTCCAGCAGCGGATCGCGGAGCTGACCGCGGAGGCGGAGGAGAACGTCTCCGGGATCCGGATCGTGAAGGCGTTCGCGCGCGAGGAGTACCAGCTGGGACGCTTCCGGCGCGCCGTCGCCAGGGTCTTCGACCAGAGCATCTACTCGACCCGCCTGCAGGCGTTCTTCTCGCCGCTGATCGGCTTCCTGCCTCAGCTCGGCATCGCGGCGGTGCTGCTGGTCGGCGGACGGCAGGTGATCAACGGCAGCCTCAGCCTCGGTGACCTGACCGCCTTCTACATCTATCTGGCGATGCTCGCCTCGCCGCTGCGGATGCTGGGGGTCGCGATGGGAATGGCGCAGCGGGCGGTCGCCTCGGGCAACCGCCTGTTCGAGATCCTCGACCGCGAGCCGCAGATCACCAGCCCGCCGGACGCGCCGGCGCTGCCGGCCGGGGGCGGCTCGGTGCGGATGCGCGGCGTGACGCTGCGCTACGACGGCGCCGGCCCGGCGCTCACCGACATCGACCTCGACGTCGCACCCGGTCGCACGATCGCCCTGGTAGGGCCCAGCGGCTCCGGCAAGACCAGCCTCGTGGCGCTGATCGCCCGCCTCTATGACCCCTCGGAGGGCGCGGTGACCGTCGACGGGGCCGACGTGCGCAGCGTCGATGTCGAGTCGCTGCGCTCGGAGATCGCCTTCGTCGCCGACGACAGCTTCCTGTTCTCGGCGACCCTGGCCGAGAACATCGCCTACGCGAACCCGGCCGCGACCCGAGAGCAGATCACCGAGGCGGCGCGGCGGGCCCAGGCCGACGCCTTCGTACGCGACCTTCCGCAGGGCTACGACACGGTCGTCGGGGAGCGCGGGCTGACCCTCTCCGGCGGCCAGCGCCAGCGGGTCGCGATCGCCCGCGCCCTGCTCGCCGACCCGCGGATCCTGATCCTCGACGACGCAACCTCCTCGGTCGACGCCCGCACCGAGCGCGCGATCAAGCGCGGCCTGCGCGAGGTGATGGAGGGCCGCACCACCTTCATCATCGCCCACCGCCTCTCGACGATCTCGCTCGCCGACGAGATCGTGGTCATGGACGCCGGCAGGATCGTCGACCGGGGCATCCACGAGGAGCTGATGGAGGGCTGCTCGTTCTACGCCGAGATCGCCGAGTTCGGCCTCGCCGACTCGGTCTTCCTCCAGCACGACCTCGAGGAGCGCGAGGAGGCGGCCAAGCTATGAGCGAAGCCGGAAAAGAGCGGGAAATGCAGCGCCAGGAGAAGGCACGCGAGGTCGCCGCCGAGGAGGAGGTCGAGCGCGAGGAGGCGACCTGGTCGCCGGAGCGCAACCGGCTGCGCGAGGTCTCGCTGCTGTTCGCGGCCCTCTGGCGCCTGCTGCGCGGCGAGGACCAGCGCGGCCGCAAGGTGCGCTGGATGCTCGGCCTGCTGAAGCCGTACCGGGGCAGGGTGGCCCTGATGTTCGTCGCTCTGCTGGTGGCGACCGGGGCCGGGCTGGCTCCCCCATACCTCGCCGGCCGCGCCGTCGACGCGATCTCCTCCGGGGCCCAGCCCGGCAACAACGGCGCCGACATCGCGAGGCTGGACCGGATCGTGCTCGCCTTCATCGGGGTGGCGATCGTCTATGCCATCGCCACCTACGCGCAGACCTACCTGGTCGGATGGGTCGGCACGCGGGCGTTGCAGGACCTGCGCGAGCGTGTCTTCTCGCACCTGCAGGCGATGTCGATCGGGTTCTTCACCCGCAACCGGCCGGGCGTGTTGATCTCGCGCCTGACCAACGACATCGAGGCGCTCAACCAGCTGGTCAGCGACGGCATCGTGACCCTCTTCTCCAGCACCCTGACCCTCGTCGGCGTAGTGGTGATCCTGCTGCTGCTCGACGTGAAGTTGGCGCTGGTCACCTTCCTGACCTTCCCCTTGCTCGCGGTCGCCAGCCTGATCTTCCGGATCGTCTCCGCCGGCGCCTACCGGGCGACGCGGGAGAAGATCGCTTCGATCACCGCCTACCTGCAGGAGAGCCTCAGCGGCGTCCGCGTCGTGCGCAGCTTCGGCCAGGAGCAGCACCACATATCCGAGATGACGCGCCTCAACGACGAGAACCGCGAGGCGAACATGAAAACCGTCTATCTCAACGCGGCCTACTTCCCCGCCGTCGAGCTGCTCTCCGCAGTCGGCACCGCGGTGATCCTGCTCTACGGCGGCTCGCAGGCGATCGACGGAGCGATCGCGATCGGCACGATCGTCGCCTTCGTCGCCTACCTGCAGACGTTCTTCGACCCGATCCAGCAGCTCTCCCAGCTTTACACCACCTACCAGCAGGGGATGGCGGCCCTGGACAAGATCTTCGACCTCCTCGACACCGCCCCCGACATGACCGACCGCGATGGGGCGCTTGATCCGGGCACGCTGCGGGGCGAGATTCATATGGCCGGCGTCTGGTTCGCCTACGACCCGCAGGCCAGCGGGGACGATGCCGACTGGGCGTTGCGCGACGTCGACCTGCACGTGCCGCCGGGACAGACCCTTGCCCTGGTCGGGGCGACCGGGGCCGGCAAGTCCACGTTCGCGAAGCTGGTCGCGCGCTTCTACGACCCCCAGCAGGGGGTGGTCTCGATCGACGGGCACGACCTGCGCGACCTCTCCCAGACGGCGCTGCGCCGCCAGCTCGGCATCGTCCCCCAGGAGGGATTCCTGTTCTCGGGCACGGTGCGCGAGAACATCGCCTTCGGGCGCCCCGAGGCGGGCGACGAGGAGATCGAGGCGGCGGTGGCGGCGGTCGGCGCAAGCGATTTCATCGCCCTGCTGCCGAAGCAGCTCGAAACGGAGGTCGGCGAGCGGGGGATTCAGCTCTCCGCCGGGCAGCGGCAGCTGGTGGCGTTCGCGCGGGCGCTGCTGGCCGAGCCGCGGATCCTGATCCTCGACGAGGCGACCTCGAACGTCGACGTGCGCACCGAGAAGGTGATCGAGCGCGGGCTGGAGCGGCTGCTCGCCGGCAGGACCGCGATCGTGATCGCGCACCGCCTCTCGACGATCCGCCGCGCCGGAAAGATCGTCGTGCTGGAGGGGGGCCGGATCGCCGAGGCCGGCACCCACGAGGAGCTGATCGAGGCGGGTGGCTCCTACGCGCGCCTCTACGGCGCCTGGGAGGACTCCGCGGCCGCCTGAGCCCGGCTAACCGGGACCGACGCCGCCCGAGCCGCCGGTCGTTCCGCCTGTCGAGCCGCCCCCGGTGCCGGTGGTACCGCCACCGGTGCCCGTGCCGGCGGTCCCTCCCCGGCTCCGGTGCTGCCCGGCGCCGGCGTCGGTGCGACGGGCGTCGGTGTCGTCGTTGCCGGTGCAGGAGCGGTACCCGATGGTGCCCCCGTCGACGGGACCGTCGCCGAGCCGCTCGGCGCGTTCGGGCCGTGGCCGCACTCCTTGAAGCCGTAGGAGCTCGCGGCGGTCGAGAAGGCGGACTGCGCCGAGGCGGCGTCGCTTTCGGCGCTGCTCAGGGCCTGCTGATCGCTGTCCTGGGCCGCCTTGGCGGCCGCCTGCTCAGCGTTGACCAGATCGTCTCCGGCGCTGAAGAAATCGGTCAGGCCTGTGTCATCGGTGGGGGTGCCGAGCCCGCGCAGGTGCTCGATCAGCCCGGCGTAGAGGTCAGCCGTCTGCCCGGCGTCGCTGCTGGCGTCGCCCGAGAGGGCTCCCAGCGCCGCGTCCACCTCGGCGCAGAAGCCGTCGCCCTGGGTGATGAACTGCTGCTTGCTGAGCTTCTTCGGAGCCTGGGTGGTCGGCGTGGGAATCGTCGTCGTCGTCGAGTCGCCACCGCCGCCGCAGCCAGCAAGAGCGCCGGCGCTGATTGCAGCCATGAGGCAAAGGGCACGTTTCATGAAGGGCGGCAAGGTAGCAAAGGCCATCCGGAGTTCTCGACCCACGAGAAAAGAGCACCGGGTCAATTATCGTCGTCAGGGCGATCCCCGTTCTTGCCCTTCCCGCGGCCGCCCCAGTTGTGGGTCTGCGAATGGCAGTTTGCACAAAGCAGCTGCAGGTTTTCGATTCGGTTGTCACTGCCATCTCCATTGACATGGTGCAACTGCATCGGAATTGGCCTTCCCCGCCAGTTGTCAATCCCGCACAGCTCGCAGCGATCTTCTTTTAACCCCTCCCGAATCAACCGTCTTTTGACGTGTCCCCGCCCGCGTCGGCGACCTGCGACGAGCAATTCCTCGATTGAGACCACTTGTGGAGTCGGCGTGATGTCACCTCTCTTGACTGCTGAGTACCAGGCATGCTTCGAGAAACCGAAGCGTGCTTGACATTGGTTTCGGTCAGATCCTTCCTCGTCGACTGCTCGCTGCACTTCTGTCCAGTCGTAGCGCCGATTGAAGCGTTCGTCGGCCTCGATGCCGAGATTTCGCACGTGAAACGAAATCGTCGATTTCGAGAGCGCGAGGCACCGAGAGATCTCCACTTGCGTAAGCCCATCATCCAGTAATCGGGCCACCGCACTCCGTGTCGTGTGCGAGTGACGGGCCGCCTCGCGGGGTCTGAGGACAATGTCTCCGCGAGCCACTGCGTGATCCCAGGCCCCGCTCGAGAACCCGAACTTTTCTCGGCATTCCCGATTCGAACGGCCGTCCTCGTAGTAAGCCCGGATCGCATCCCAGTCGTAGATCTTCGGCTTGGTCGACCCTGCTCGGTAGCCGAACCTGAGCGCGTGAATCGACACAGTCGATTCGTTGATTCCGAGCGCACGAGCAATCTGTTTGCGGGTGTAGCCCGCTCTCAGCATCTCGCCCACCGATTCTCGAGTCCGGTGTCCTTGCATACGAACACATGTTCGCAACACCCCCGGACGGAACCGCCTCTCAAGCCAAGTTGGGGTAACGAGATTCGAACTGCGCCCCAGGGATTTGAACCCCGACTACCTCGTCCAGAGCGAGGCGTGCTGCCATTACACCAGGGCGCAATAGCGTCAAAGATAGCGACGCGCCGGGGCTGAGAGCGCCCGCGCAGCCGGCTACCCGATCTCGCTCAGATCGGTGCTCGGGTCGGCGATCTTCTCGCGGTCGGCGGAGACGTCCGTGCCGGCGGCGAGCAGCTCACGCGCTCGGCCGAGGTCCTCGGAGCGCTCGACGCTGAGGCAGCCGGCGACCTTGCCGTCCTTCAGGTACCAGGCCGAGAACTCGCCCGAGTCGCGCTCGCCGCGCCAGACGACCTCGTCCCAATCCTGCGCCGGGCCGACGTACTCCATGCTCGCCCAGTCGGCGAGGTCGCTGAAGAAGTACGGCACGACGTCGTAGTCGGAGCCCTGGCCGAGCATGCTCGCTGCAGCCGCCTGGCCCTGCTGGAGGGCGACGTCCCAGTGCTCGACCCGCAGCCGCCGTCCGTGCACGACGCTGTCATAGCTGCAGACGTCGCCGGCGGCGTAGATCCCCGGCGCCGAGCTCTGCAGCTGACTGTCGCAGACGATCCCGTTGTCGACCTCGAGCCCCGCCCGCTCGGCCAGCATCACGTCCGGGCGCACCCCGGCGCCGACGACGACCGCGTCGCAGAGGATCTGGCGACCGCTCTTGGTGACCACGGCCTTGACCCTGCCGTCGCCCTCGAACGCGGCCAGCTCCTCGCCGCCGAACAGGTCGACCCCATGCGACTCGAGCACATCATGGAAGAAGCGCCCCGCCTCCTCGCCGAAGCTGTTCGAGAGCGCGACGTCCTCCATCATCACGATCGTGCACTTGCTGCCCTTCGCGGTCAGCGAGGCGGCGACCTCGCTGCCGATGTAGCTGCCCCCGATCAGCACCACGTGCTCGGCTTTCTCGGCGTCCGCGCGGATCGCGTCCGAGTTGCCGAACGCGCGCAGGTAGTGGATCCCCTCGTTCTCGGCCCCCTCGACGCGCAGGATGTTGACGTTCGCGCCGGTGGCGAGCAGCGCCTTCTCGAAGCTCACCCCGCTGCCCCCCTGAAGCTTCGCCGTCCGCGTCTCGGCATCGAGCGACATCACGTTGGTGCCGGTCATGAGCTCGACCTCGTTCTCCTCATACCAGGACGCGGGGTTGACGTGGGCGTCGGAGCGCTCCGCCTCGCCGCGCAGGTACTCCTTGCTGAGCGGCGGGCGCTCATATGGCGGCTCCGGCTCGCGGCCGGCGAGCAGGATCGAGCCCTCGGCGCCGCGCTTGCGCAGCTCCGCCGCGCACTGGCCCGCGGCCAAGCCCCCGCCGACGAGCAGAAAGTCGACCTTGCGATCAGCCATCGCCGCCGCCGCCACCGTCGCCGTCGCCGTCGGCACCGAGAAACTCCTTCAGGTCCTCCTCCTTGCCGGGGTCGAGGACGGCGAGCACCTCGTCGCCCGGCTCGAGCACCGTCTCCGGACCGGGCACGAACCCCTGTCCGTCACGCAGCACGGAGATCAGCAGGCTCCCCTCCGGCATCTGCAGGTCGGCGACCCTCTCGCCGGCGACCTTGGAGTCCTTCTCGAGCAGCATCTCGATGATCTCCAACCGCTCCTCGGGGAAGTCGAGCAGATGCACGAGCCCGTACTCCGGCACCTCGTGCTCGATCAGGTTCAGGATCAGCCCGGTGGCGGAGACCGATGGCTTGATGCCGAGCAGCTCGAAGTGCTGCAGGTTTCGGGGGTTGTTGACCCGGGCGATGATTCGCTCGACCATGTACTTCTCGCGCGCGACCTGGCAGATCAGCATGTTGTCCTCATCGTCGCCGGTCACGGCGATCACCATGTCGGCCCGCTGGACCCCCGCCCGCTCCAGCACCCAGAGCTCGGAGGCGTCGCCGTACTGGATGTTGTGCTCGAGCTCCTGCTCGACGGTCAGGTAACGGCGCCGATTGCCCTCGATCACGGTCACCTCATGCTGCTTCTCGAGCAGCTCGCGGGCGAGGTTCCACCCCACCTTCCCCGCCCCGACGATGATGATGTACACGCCAGCGCCTCCGCTATTCGCCCGCGCCCGCCGGCGCCTTGCCATCAGCGCCATTGTGCTTGCTCGCCGCGGCGCGCACCTCGTTCTCGAGCATCTCGATCGCCACCTTCGTGGGACAGATCGTGTGCACCCCCTGATGCTCGTACCAGCTGGCCCGGTAGGGGTCGAGGATGCGGGCGATCACGGTCGGAACGTTGTAGCGCCTCTGCGCAACCTGGGAGACGATGATGTTCGTGTTGTCGCCGTCGGTTGCGGCGATGAAGGCATCGGCATTCTCGATCCCGGCCTCGTGGAGCGCGTCGACCTCGAGCGCGGTGCCGACCGTGAACCTGCCACCGAGGTCCTCCCAGCTTTGATCGATGCCGAGCTCGAGCCGGGCGTGCGACTCGGGGTCCTCGTCCAGGCAGGACACCTCGTGGCCGTCCTGGAGCATCGCCCTGGCGACCGACGACCCGACCCGCCCGCATCCCACGATGAGGATGAACATGCCCGGATACTAGACAGAGGTGTTGGGCGGCGACACACAGTGTCGACGCACCTGCATGTCAGGCGGCGAAGCCGCCGCAGTTACGGATGGACGTTGCTCGCCTGCGCACCGTCGCCCGGCGCAGGCTCCGATGCAGATGCAGACTCGCCGTCGGAGGGCGCCGGTGGAGCGGTCAGCAGCACCCGGCAGGGCGCCTTTTTGAGCACGTACTCGGTCGCCGCGCCGACCTCGTCGGGCCGCGCCGTCCCCTTGCCCCCGAGGATCGCCCCGCCGCGGACCTTGGTCGGGGGCTCGCCGCCCATCACGATCGCCTCGGCGCCGGTGCGGCGCGCCATCTCGACGATCCCGGCGCCGATCGAGCGCGCCGGCACGATCTCGGTGCGAACCTCGACCGAGTCGTACTCCTCCCCCACCTCCTTCGCCCGCGCCAGCGCCCTGCGAGCCTCCTGCTCGCGCTCGGCGGGAAGGTTGGCGTCCAGCGGCAGCGTCATCGGCACATCGACGACATAGACGACGTCCATCCGCGCCCCGGCCTCATCGTCGGTGTCCTCGTCGGCGACCGCGAGCCGCCCGGCGGTGCCGACGATGTCGTCATCCAGCTCGGTGCCGAAGATCGGGACGAGAATGCGCCCGAACTCGACCTCCAACGCCTGCTTGGTGAGCGCCTCGGCGCTGACCGAGACCCGCTTGGTGAGGCTAGTGTCCTCGATCAGGCGCCGGTAGACGAAGTAGGAGGTCAGCCCGAAGGCCATCCAGCCGCCTCCTACGATCCGGGCGCCGCTGTGAAACGCCAGCACGCTTCCGAAGGCGGCGATGCTGAGCACGGCGGCAACCAGCGCCGTCACCGGCAGCTCGGCCCCCCGCCAGCGCACGTTGCCGCCGATCCGAAACGGCCGCTCCCGGTCCGGCTCGAGGATCCGCAGCCGGATGATCGAGAGGTGGGCGATCGTGATCGCGAGCATCGCGCCGAAGGCGTAGATCCCGGCGAGCAGCTTCACGTCCGTCGGCACGAGCAGCCCGAAGGCGATCAGCGCCGAGACGATGATCGCGATGTAGGGCGTCTCGTGAACGGCGCCGAGCTTGCCCAGCCAGCTTGGGATCTGGCGGTTGATCGCCAGCGTGTAGATGTGTCGCGAAACACCGAGCATCGATGCATAGGCGGCGATCACGAGGACCGGCGCGGCGATCAGCGCGACCGTCCAGCGCATCAGCTCCGAGAGCCAGTTCGGGTCATAGGCGGAGACCACGCCGAGGACCGGCGCCTCGATATAGCGCCCGGCGAGCGCCGTCTCGGGACCGTGCGGCCCCTGGGTCACCGGCACGGCCATCAGGGCGATCGCCGCCATGCCCGCGTAGATCAGCGGCACAGCGATGGCGCCGGTGGAGATGATCCGCCGCAGGTCCTTGGGCTCGAAGCGGATGTCCGGCGCCAGGTTCGAGGAGGCCTCGATGCCGGCGTATGCCAGCATCGCGACCACGGCGGCGTAGGCGAGGTCGACGGCGCCCGGGGAGTTGAACAGGTCGACCTGGTCGGTGAGGCGGTCCGGGTGCATGACGACGATCGCGCCGACCAGGATCACCGCGACCTGCAGGAAGACATCGGCGAGCGCGAACCCGGCCAGCAGCTTGCGGTAGCGGCGGCCGCCGATGTCAACGATGTTGAGCCCCGCCACGACGGCGATCACGGCACCGCCGATCGCGACCTCATACCCGGGCTCGGCGAGGTCGGATGAGATCGGCTCCAGATAATGGGGGACGGAGATCGCCGCGAGGGCGATCACGATCAGATAGTCGATCAGGATGGCCCAGCCGGCGGTGAACGAGACCAGCTCGTTGAAGGCGTAGCGCGAGAAGGTCGAGGAGCCGCCTCGTTCGCGGAACATCACCGCGCCCTCCATGTAGGTGAACGTCGTCAGCACGAAGAGCAGGCCGGCGACCAGGAAGACCACCGGAGTCAGGCCAAGGCCGCGGTCGGCGACCACGCCGAGCGAGAAGTAGATCGAGAAGCCGACCGTGGAGTAGATCACCGCGAACAGCCACGGGACGCCGACCGCGCGCTTCAGCGTCGTCGGCTGCCGCTCTCCCCCGGCGCCGTCGCCGCCGGCCTCGCTCACCTTCTCCTCACTCACCTGCTCATCCGCGAAGCGACCCAGAGGCGTCCGGCGCCGACCGCCACGAAGGCGAGCCCGAGCACGATCCCGACCGATCCGCCACCGCGGGCCAGGGTGATGACGAGGATCGCCACGCCGAGGCCCATCATCACCACCGAGAGGGCCCGCACGGAGCCCGCATAGACGCGCTCGGGCGTGGTCATGTCGCTGAAACTAGCGGGCGCCGGGGCCGGGACACGCCTTCGGCCTCGGGGTCCGAGACGACGATCACCCGGCAGGGGCGCTCTCCGAGCACGGTCTGCAGGGTGTCGTCGTAAAGCGGTTGCCCGTTGCGGAACCGCAACCCGATCACGATCGCAGCCGCGTTGATCATCCGCGCCTCCTCGGCGATCGCGTAACCCGCCTGGCCGGTGCGAATCCGCTCGACGTGCCCGGTGACCCGCAGTCCGCCGATCAGCTTCGCCTGCTCGATCTTGCTTTGCGCTTCGCCCACCTGGCGGTCCAGCTCGGCGTCGAGAGGCAAATGCGACGGCACGGTGATCATCGCGTGGACGTGGATTCCGCGGCGCCGCTTCGAGGCGAGCTTCACCGCGGTCGCCACCATCTCCTCGGAGAACGGCTGGTTGTCGCGGAAGGCGACCAGGACGCTTCGGTACTCGATCTCCTCGACGCCGAGCGGCTCCGGCAGCACCACCTTGACAGTCTGCGTGACCGGCAGCCCCTGGGCGCGCCGGTAGAGCGTGTAGACGAGCAGGCCGAGCGCCATCCAGCCGATCCCGATCGCAAGCGTGCGTGGGTTCAGTGCCATCACCACGATCCAGGCCGTGAAGGTCCCCGTTCCCCCGAGCACCGCGGTGATCGGAACGTCGAAGCCGAAGGCGCGCAGGTTCAGCGGCGGCTTCCAGGCCCGCTCGACGTCGGATCGTCGCTGGCGCAGCCGGATCACGGCTGCGTGGGCGATCGTGAACGAGAGCATGGCGCCGAATGAGTACATCGTCGCCAGCAGGTCGGTCTTACCGGGAATCAACGTGACCATCGCGACCAGCGAAAAGACGAGGATCGCCATGTAGGGCGTGCGAAAGCGCGGGTGGACCTGGCGCAGCTGCTCGGGCAGCTGGCGGTGCTGGCCCATCGAGTAGGTGAGCCGCGAGACCCCGATCAGGCCCGCGTTGGTGGCGATCAGCAGGATCACCGCAGCGAGCACACCAACGTAATAGCGCAGGACCTGCTCGAGGCCGTGCCCAAGACCGAGGTTCTCGACGATCCCGAGGATCGGGTCGTCGGCGAAGCGGCTGCCGAGCGCCGTCGTGTAGTCGCCGTTGGCGAGCTGATGAACGGGCATCGCCGAGAGCGCGACGACCGGAATCAGCAAGTACAGGCCGAGCACGGCGAGGACCGTGAAGCCGACGCCGCGGGGAATCGTGCGCGGAGCGTCCTTGGCCTCCTCGGCCATGTTGGAGATCGTCTCGATCCCGGTGTAGGCGATCATCCCGACCGCGACCCCAAGCGCGAAGTCACTCCAGGTCGGGGCGACACCGAGGTGGACGTTGTCGATCAGGGTGTTGGGGCTGAGCACCAGCGCGATCCCGATTCCGACCAGCACGACCTGGGTGCAGAGGTCGGCGATCGCGAGGATCAAGTTCAGCCGCGAGGACTCCTCGGTGCCCTTGACGTTGAGCGCCGCCAGCGCCGCGATCAGCACGATGCCGCCGATCACGTCGCCGGGGCCGTGCCCGAGCGGGTCCCAGAAGACGGCCAGGTAGTGGGGCACGAAGAAGGCCGAGATCGCGACCGTGATCACGTAGTTGAGCATCTGCCCCCAGGCCGCGATGAAGCTGACCAGCTCGTTGAAGGCGTGACGCGCGAAGCTCGAGGAGCCGCCGGCCTCGGGATACATCACCGTGGCCTCGGTGTAGGAGGCGGCGGTGAAGACGAAGATCAGCCCCGCGACGACGAAGGCGACCGGGGTCAGCCCGAGGGCGAACGCGGCAGTGACGCCGAGCGCGTAGTAGATCGAGGAGCCGACGTTGCCGTAGGCAGCCGAGAAGAGCGCGCCGACTCCGTGTACGCGGCTGAGGCTCTCGTCGCGAGGAATTCGCTGAGCCACTACATCAACCCCACCAGCGAGTCGCTTCGCAATCGGCCGCTTCGCGGCCTCTGCTCAACGCAGTCACGGGACCGACTATAGGGACGCGCGCGGCCCGTTCCCGCAGGTCGAGTGTGCGCTTATGGATGCCGTAGCGACCTCAAGTGCACAGGCGGCGGGCGGGTTACGGCGCGTGGCGCACATGCTCGCCGGTGACGTCGGCCGGCGTCGGACAACCCGCCAGAGCCAGCGCGAACTCGAGCTCGAGGCGCAGCATCTCCAGGACGTGCTTCGCGCCCCGCTGCCCATCGACCGTCAGGCCCCAGAGCGCAGGGCGGCCGACCATCACCGCTTCGGCGCCGAGCGCCAGCGCGACCAGCACGTCGGTGCCTCGGCGCACGCCCCCGTCGACCATCACCAGGCCGCGCCCGGAGACCGCGTCAGCGATCTCGGGAAGGGCCTCCGCCGTGGGCGCGACGCCATCGAGCTGACGACCGCCGTGGTTGGAGACGATCACCCCCGCTGCCCCGTGCTCGAGCGCCAGCTCGGCGTCCTCTGACGTGAGCACGCCCTTGACCAGCACCGGCAAATCGCAAGCGGCGACGAGCTGCTCCAAGTCGTCCCAGGTCAGCGTCGGGTCGATGAGCGCGAACACCTCGGCCGGGCCGACAGTCGCGTCGGCTCCGATCGCCGCCGCGACGCTGGGCACGGTGATCTCGGCGGGAACAACGAAGCCGCTGCGCAGGTCGCGCTCCCGCCATCCCGGCCGCGGCAGGTCGACGGTCAGAACGATCGCCTCATAGCCGGACTCCACCGCCTCGTCCATCAGCGCCTGGGTCACGCCACGATCGCGAAAGCAGTAGAGCTGGAACCATCGGTGCGCACCGGGAGCGGCGGCCGCGACCTCGGCGGGCCGTGCGGTGGCGAGGGTCGAGACGCACATCAGGGTGCCAGCCTCGGCGGCGGCCCGCGCCATCCCCTCCTCGCCCTCCTCGTTGGCCATCCGTTGGAAGGCGACTGGAGCGACGACGATCGGCATCGAGACCTCGGCGCCCAACAGCTCCGTCGCGGTGCCCACCCCGCCGACGTCTACCATCATCCGCGGCCGCATCCGCCAGCGCCGCCAGGAGCTGACGTTCTCGCGCAGCGTGACCTCGTCCCAGGCCCCGCCGGCGAAGTAGCCGAGTGGCCCTGGCTCGAGGCGCTCGGCGGCGAGCCGCTCGTAGTCGGCGACGTTGATCGGTGCGGACGGCGGTTCGGCCATCAGCGAAGATTCTCGCGCTCAGCCCTGCCCGATGCTCCTTGGCTGAGCCTCGCGCTCACGCGGTGCCTACTTCGCGGTGCTAGCTGATGTGGACGATCGGGATGATCAGCAGCGCGACGATGTTCGCGACCTTGATCATCGGGTTGATCGCCGGTCCCGCGGTGTCCTTGTAGGGGTCGCCGACCGTGTCGCCGGTCACCGAGGCGGCATGCGCTTCGGTTCCCTTGCCGCCGTGGGCGCCGTCCTCGATCAGCTTCTTGGCGTTGTCCCAGGCGCCGCCGCCGGCGGTCATCGAGATCGCCATGAACAGGCCGACCACAATCACGCCGATCAGCAGGCCACCGAGGGCCTGGGCGCTGAGCAGACCGACGACCAGGGTGACGACGATCGGAATCAGCGAGGGAGCGATCATCTCGCGCTGCGCGGCAGCGGTGACGATGCCGACCGTGTACCCATACTCGGGCCGCTGGGTGCCCTCCATGATCCCCGGGTTCTCGCGGAACTGCCGTCGCACCTCCTCGACGACCTGGCCGCCGGCCCGGCCGACGGCTTCGATCGCAAGCGAGGCGAACAGGTAGACCATCATCCCGCCGACGATCAGCCCGATCAGCACGTCGGGCTGGGTGAGGCTGAAGTTGACCACGTGGCCGACCCCGGCCTCGTCCTGAAGCTCCTGCTCGAAGGCGCTGAACAGGACCAGCGCCGCCAGTGCCGCGGAGCCGATCGCGTAGCCCTTGGTGACCGCCTTGGTCGTGTTTCCGACCGCGTCGAGCGGGTCGGTGACGTTGCGCACATCCTCCGGCAGCTCGGCCATCTCGGCGATGCCGCCGGCGTTGTCGGTGATCGGCCCAAAGGCGTCGAGCGCGACGATCAGCCCGCAGAGCGAGAGCTGCGCCATCACCGCGACGCCGATTCCGTAGATCCCGGCGAGCTCGTTGGCGCCAAGGATCGCCAGCGCCAGCACGATCGCGGGGGCGGCGGTCGACTGTAAGCCCTGCGCGAGCCCCTGGATGATGTTGGTCGCGTGGCCGGTCTCCGAGGCGCTGCTGATCGTGCGCACGGGCCGGAAACGGGTCGAGGTGTAGTAGTCGGTGATCACGAACAACAGCGCCGTGACGCCGAGGCCGATCAGCGCGCAGAGATAGAGGTCGCCGACCCCGGGCGCGTTCGCGGTCAGGTCGGTGCTGGTCACGTTGAGGCCGTCCATCAGCCATTTGGTGACCGGGTAGAAGGCGATCGCCGAGATCAACGCCGAGACGATCAGGCCCTGGTAAAGGGCGCCCTCCACTCGATCGGACTTCGTGCGCACCGAGAGCGCCCCGATGATCGAGGCGATGATCGCCACACCTCCGATCACCAGCGGATAGATCGCGACCTGAGCCGACTCGGAGAAGGTGAGGACGCCGAGCAGCATCACCGCGACCGCGGTCACCGCATAGGTCTCGAAGAGGTCCGCCGCCATCCCGGCGCAGTCGCCGACGTTGTCGCCGACGTTGTCCGCGATCACGGCCGGGTTGCGCGGGTCGTCCTCGGGAATGCCGGCTTCGACCTTGCCGACCAAGTCGGCGCCGACGTCGGCCGCCTTGGTGAAGATGCCGCCGCCGAGCCGCGCGAAGACCGAGATCAGCGAGCCACCGAAGCCGAGCCCGACCAGCGCGTCGATCGCGTCCTTGTCGCTGGATCCGGTGACCACGAGGATCCCGTAGTAGCCGGCGACCCCGAGCAGGGCAAGGCCGACGACCAGAAGGCCGGTCACCGAGCCGCCCTTGAAGGCGACGTCGAGCGCCGGGGGAACGCCACCGCGGGCCGCCTCGGCCACCCGGGCATTGGCTCGGACCGAGAGGTTCATGCCGATGAATCCGGCGCCGCCGGAGAGCGTCGCCCCGATCACGAAGCCGATCGCGGTCTTGTAGTTCTGGAGCGGGATCAGCAGGATCGCGATGACGATCGCGACTCCGGCGATGATCGTGTACTGGCGGGTCAGGTAGGCCCGGGCGCCTTCCTGGACGGCACCGGAGATCTCCTGCATCCGTTCGCTGCCGGGCGAGCGGGCGAGCAGGTTCTGGGTGATCAACAGCCCGTAGACGACTGCGGCGGCCGCGCAGGCGAGAGCCACGACTGGCCCGTACGAGATCAGGAAGTCCGTCAAGTTCGCTCCTCCAAGGTCGGCTGCCGAGCTGTCAGGGCCCGGCCTTAGCGGCGCGGGAGTCTATCTACGAGCCCCGCGCCAACGTCAACAGGGCTACAAGGGGCTCAGGATGCGCCGGGCGGGGTCCAGAGCCGCGGTGGGGGCTCAGCGCTGGCCGGCTTGGGAGGCGGCGGTGCCGTAGCGGATTGGGAATCACCCCCCGGCGCGGCATCACCACGCGCCACGTCCTCCGCTTCGCGTTCGGGCGTGCCGCGCTCGCCGCCAGGCTGACCGCCACCTTCGGCGGCGTTCGCGTAGAGCAGCTGCAGCTCCGCGAGAGCGCTGCGGATCTGGTCGGCGGCCTCCTTCGGGAGCAGCTCGACCCAGGCGCGGATCGCCTCGATCCCCACCCGTCCCTGCTCGAGGTCGCGCTCGTCCTCCTTCGCGATCCGGCGGGCGGTCAGGTTGAGGACGCTGACGACGCTCTCGACCATCAGGTCCTCGACTCGCAGGTTGCGCAGCTGCTCCTCGAGCCGGGCGCGCATCTCCTCCTGGCTGGGCTGCTCTGAAGAGCCACCGCCCAGCACGTCCTCCGCTTCGCGTCCGCGTGTGCCGGGGTCCTGCCCACCTTGCTCAGCTCCCGTTTGCTCAGTCATTTCACAAGCTCCTCGGCGGTGTAGGTGCGCTTCGTCTCGGCCACGGCGTCCTTGTATATCTGCTTGATCGAGCGGCCGTCGTCCAGCGCCCGTCGGTCGCGCTGGGCGCCGTTGGCCTCCGGCAGCGCCACCTCGAGGCCGAGGCGCTCGCGGGCCGGAGCCGTCCACTCCAAAAGCCCCTCTCGCACCTGCCTCGCCTCGACCTCGCGGCCGCCGCGAAAGTCGATCAGCTTCGCGTCCATCCCGTAGCGGATCGCGCGCCAGAGGTTCTCCTCGATCTCGCGACCCAAAAGCGGCTCGCCGGCTCCGTCGTAGCCGTGATTGTCGTAGTCGATCGCGGTCTGGGCGGCACATGCGGCGATCATCTCCAGCAGCGCCGTCGACTCGTCGCCCCTTGTCTGCGCGTCGCAGATCCGCACCTCGACGGTCCCGAAGCGGTGATGCGGCCGCACGCTCCACCAAAGCTGCGTCGACTCGACGATCGAGCTCATCCGCCGCAGCAACTCGACGAAGCGCCCGTACTCCGAGAAGTCCCCGAATCGGTCCGGGACCCCACAGCGGGGAAACACGCGGGTGAAGATCTCCGTGCGGACCGAGTGCAGCCCGGTGTCCTCGCCATCGAGGAAGGGCGAGTTCGCAGAGATCGCGAGCAGAATCGGCAGCAGCTCCCGCATCCAGTCGCATACGGCGATCGCCCGGTCGGCGCCCTGGATGCCGACGTGCAGGTGAAGGCTCCAGGTGTTGTTGCGGCGCGCCACCCACCCGAGGTCGTTCTTCAGGCGGCGGTAATGCTCGGTGTCGATGATCCGCTGGTCCCGGTAATCGGCCCAGGGATGGGTGCCGGTGGCGGCGAGGCCGAGCCCCATCTCCCCGGCAAGCCCGAAGAGCGCGGCGCGAAAGCGCTGCTGGCGCTCGATCGCGTCCGCGAAGGTCTCGCCGCGGCCGGAGCGGATCTCGATCTCGGTGTCGATCAGCTCGCCGGCGGCCGACTCCGCGAGCAGCTCGTGCTCCTGGCATCGTTCGTAGAGATCGCTGAATCGATGCACGAGATCAAGACTTCCGGGATCGACGATCGCGAACTCCTCCTCGAGCCCGATCGTGAAGTCGGTCGAGGCCTCGAAGACCTCCCGCACTTCGCCCAGATCGAGGCCGGAGGACGGACGGCGCTCAGACATCGCCGGGACTAAGCCAGATAGAAGTAGAGCGCGTAGAGAAGGTCTACGGCCGGAGACGATGTGTGGACGGTTACCTCGGGCGGAACCTGGAGCAGCTGCTCGGAGTAGTTGAAGATGATCTTCACACCCGCCTCGACAAGCTTGTCGGCGACCCCCTGCGCGGCCGAAGCGGGAACCGCGAGCACCCCGACGACGATCTCCTCCTCGCCGACGACGTCCTTGATCTCGGAGAGGTCGCGAACCCGCAGGTCCCCGACCTGCATCCCGATCACGCTCTCCTCGACGTCGAAGATGGCGACGATCTGGAAACCGTGGTCGGCGAAGATGTCGGAGGAGGCGATCGCCTGGCCAAGGTTGCCGGCCCCGAACAGAGCGATGTTGTGCTGGCCCGAGGTCCGCAGGATCTTGCGGATCTCGGCGACCAGCGACTCGACGTTGTAGCCGACCCCGCGCTTGCCGAACTTGCCGAAGCCGGAGAGGTCGCGGCGAATCTGGGTCGGGTTTATGTGGGTGTAGTCGGAGAGCTCCTGTGAGGAGAGGGTCTCGCGCCCCATCTTGCGCGCCTGGGTCAGCACCTGGAGGTAGCGCGACAATCGCGCCGCGACACCAAGCGAAAGCCGGTCGCCGTCGGTGAGCGCGGTGCCGGCGGGCTCGACTGTTCCCTGCTCCATCATCCGGGTACGGTATCGAGCCTCGCCCGCAGCGCGTCCGGGTCGAGGACCAGCTCCGAGACCGGCTCACCGTCCACGGTCACGACCGGGATCCGCTCGAAGTACCTGGCGTGCAGCTCTTCGTCGCCCTCGATGTCGACTTCCTCGAGCTCGAAACCGAGGCCCGCCGAGCGCAGCGCGAGGATCGATTCCCGGGCCTCGTCGCAGAGGTGGCAGCCGGGGCGCGAGTACAACGTGACCTTCGGGGCCGAGTGCGGTTTTCTTCGGCCCATGGCCTGCAGATTGCCGTAGTCGGCGGGGGGCGGGTGACTAGAGGGCGGCATCGAGGGAGAGGTACTCGGGATAGGCGAGCGGCTGGCTGAAGCGCGCCGCCGAGCCGATCATCGCGGCGTTGTCGGTGCAGAGCTCGGGCTCGACCAGCTTCATCCGCAGGCCGCGCCCGGCGCATTGCTCAGCCACTCGCTCCCGAAGCGGCCCATTCGCGGCGACCCCGCCGCCCAGCGCCACCGCCTCCCACTCGCCGCCGCGTAGCGCCCGCTCCAGCTTCGCGACCAGCTGGTCGACGACGGCGGCCTGAAACGCGGCCGCGAGGTCCGCGCGCCGCCGCTCCGTCTCATCGCCGCCGAGCTCGCGGCAGCGATAGACGAGCGCCGTCTTCAAGCCGCTGAAGCTGAAGTCGAGGCTGGGGTCGCGGCTCATCGCGACTGGGAAGTCGAAGACGTTCGGGTCCCCTTCGCGCGCCGCCCTCTCGATCGCCGGGCCGCCGGGGAAGCCGAGCCCGAGCAGCCGCGCGGCCTTGTCGAGCGCCTCGCCGGCGGCGTCGTCGAGGGTCTGGCCCAGCACCTCGTAGGAGGACGGCTCGGTGACCGCGGCGAGCAGCGTGTGGCCGCCGCTCGCGAGCAGGCATAGGAAGGGCGGCTCGAGCGGCTCGGGCGCGAGGAAGTTGGCGGCGACGTGGCCGTGCAGGTGGTCGACCGCGACCAGCGGCAGGCGCCGGGAAGCGGCAAGCGCCTTGGCGCTGCTGACGCCGACCAGCAGCGCGCCGATCAGGCCGGGGCCGGTGGTGACCGCCACGGCGTCGACGTCGTCGAGCTCCGCGCCGGCCTTTGCGAGCGCCGCCTCGACGACCGGCCCGACCAGCTCGAGGTGCCGGCGCGAGGCGACCTCGGGGACGATGCCGCCGTAGCGCTCGTGGGCCGCGGCCTGCGAGGAGATCACGTTGGAGAGCACTCGGGCGTCCTCGACCACTGCCGCGCAGGTGTCGTCGCATGAGGTCTCCAGGGCGAGGATCAAGAAGCCGATGCCGCGGAGGGCGCAAGCTGATGCTCGTACCACATGATCACGGCGTCCTCGCCGTTGTCGTGGTAGTACCCGCGCCTGTGGCCGGCGGAGCGAAATCCGAAGCGCTCGTACATCAGGATCGCCTCCCGGTTCGAGACCCGGACCTCGAGCGTGTAGGGGCTCGCGCTCCCGCCCTCATCGAAAAGCTGGTTGATGAGCGTCGTGGCGATTCCCCGGCGGCGGCGTTCCGGGTCCACAGCGACGTTCATCAGGTGCCAGACGGTGTCATAGCGCGAGCAGACCAGATAGCCCGCCAACCTTCCCTGCGGGTCGACCGCGGCCAGGCAGATCCCGGACGGCTTCGAGAGCTCAAGGACGAACATGGCAAGCGACCACGGGGTCGGGAACGAGCGCCGCTCGATCGAGATCACGGCCGGCAGATCGCTGTAGGACAGGTGGCGAACGCGCAGCTCCGCGGCGCCCAGCCCCTCGTCAGTTGTCATTTCGATCTCGCTCACGCCAGCGTTCCGCGTCCGGTCGTCTCAGATAGAGCGGCTCTACGGGGCGATCCGGCGCTCCAACGGCGCCGATTGCGCAGATCTGGAGGGCCGAGATCCGGTGTGAGGCATCGTCGTCGGTTGGGATCTCGACACCGCCTTCATGCAGCTCATCGCGAAATCGTAGCGCCCCCGAACCGACCGCCAGCGGGGGCTCGGGCAGTTGCGAAAGGCCCTCCACCAGCGTCGCCGGCGGGTCCACCGACGGAAGCGACAGCTGCTCGCCTCCGGGCCCGTAGATGGCGCTGAAGAGCTCGCCCCGGCGGGCGTCGACCGCGGCCAGCACCGGTCGATCGCCGGCCCGCGCGGAGGCTCCCCGGGCAAGTCCCTCGAGCGTTATCACCCCGACCAGCTCGATCTGGAGCGCCTGCGCCAGCGCCCGCGCCGTCGCGAGCCCGATCCGCAGGCCGGTGAACGACCCGGGACCGGTCCCGACAGCGATCCGGTCGACCGACCCCCAGCCGCCCAGCGCGTCAGCCGCCTTCTCGACCTCGGCGAGAAGGCGGGTCGCGTGTGCCGGGCGGCCGTTCGAGGACCGTCCCACCGAGCTCGAGAAGACCGTCTCTCCGTCGCGCCACCCGGCGGCGACGGTCTCATCGGTGGCAGTGTCGAATCCGACCAGCCGCATCGGCCTATAGTGCCTGGTCGGAGATCAGTCGAAGCAACTTGGAAGGGACTCCGGTGAAGAGCAGACGCTTTGCAAGCTTGATCCTGGTGGCGGCGATCGCCGCAGGGGGCGGGACGGCCCTCGCCGGGTGTGGCAGCGACGACGTCAACAACGCGATCGACAAGGCGCAGAAGAAGCTGCCCGACGATGCGCAGAAGTCGATAAACAAGGCCCAGCGCAAGGCCAACAAGGCGATCAACAAAGCGCAGAACAAGGCGGACAAGGCCATCAACGACGCGGGCGACACCGCCAACGACGCGATCGACACGGCCGGCAGCAAGGCTGACAGCGCGGTCAACAAGGCCAAGAAGAAGGCGAACGGAAACTAGGGCGGTGCGCTCCTAGCGAACCTCGATCGACCGGCTGTCGCCGCCCGCATGGCGGATGCGCACCCGGACCGTGACCCTTTCGAGCTGCGGCAGGGCCACGTCCGGCCACTCGACGAAGGCGACGGCGTCGGCGGTCAGATAGTCCTCGAGCAGCCCCGGGTCCTCTCCCTCAAGCGACTTGAGCCGGAACAGGTCGAGGTGCGAGATCGGTATCCGGCCGGCATAGCGCTGGCCGATCGTGAACGTCGGCGAGGTGACCCGGCCGGTCACGCCAAGCGCGCGGCAGGCGCCACGGATCAGCGTCGTCTTGCCGGAGCCGAGCTCCCCGGAGACCAGGACGACGTCGCCGCGGCCGACCCCGGCAGCGAGCGCGGCGCCGATCTCCTCGGTGTCGGCCGGGGAATCGCTGTGCAGCTCGCGCAATGCGCTCAATCGAGCAGGTCGAGTTGATCGACCTGGACGACGGGCTCCGGTTCGGCTTCCGGCACCGAATCAGCGCGCGGCACGTCCTCCGCTGCGCGTCCCGACGTGCCGCGGTCGAGTTGACCCTGCGGCAGCGGCTGCGCGAGAAGGTCGGGCAGGCGCTCGAAGTCGGAGCGCAGGGTGTCGGCGACGGCCGGGGTCCGCAGCGCGGCGGCGGGATGAAACAGGGGTAGGACGAATACGGTCCGCCCACCGAGCTCATGCACCTGAGCGGCGCCTCGCACCCGGGTGATCCCGGTTTGGCTGCCGGTGAGCAGCTTGGTGGCGAAGTTCCCCAGCGTGCAGACCACGCGCGGCTCGATCAGCCGCACTTGCTCGGCGAGATACGGCTGGCATGACTCGATCTCGAGCGGCTGCGGGTCGCGGTTGCCGGGGGGGCGGCATTTCAAGGTGTTGCAGATAAAGACGTCCTCGCGCGACATCCCGATTCCCTCCAGCATTTGGGTCAACAACCCGCCTGCGCGCCCGACGAACGGGAGGCCCTGGCGGTCCTCCTCGGCGCCCGGAGCCTCGCCGACGAACATCAGGTCCGCGTCGGCGTTGCCGGCCCCGAAGACGACCTTGGTCCGGGTTTTCGAGAGCGGGCACTTCTCGCATACGGAGGCTTCCTTGTAGACCTCGACCAACCGCTCGCGTCGCTGCTCCGGCGTCGCGCTCATCTGCCCTTCCTCGCCTTGCGGGCAGCGGAGATTCGCTCCTTCCGCGCCCCCTCCCGCTCGCGGCGCCGCGACTCGGAGTCGCGCACCTTGGCGCCGCGGGGAGCGCGGCCGGACGGCGAGACCGGCGAGAGCAGACGCCGGGCATGAATCGTTCCGCAGTCCGGGCAAGGCGGCGACGCCCCACCCTCCCCGACCAGCTCCTCGAAGCGGCCGCCGCAGCGCACGCACTCGAACTCGTAGATCGGCATCGCGCCGATGGTAATGGCGACCGGAGACTCGCAGGACCGCCTTCAGGGTCGCAAATTGGGCGATTCGCAGGCGTCACGGCTACCGGGTTTCGCCCCCCTCCGAGATCAGAACCGAAGTCCCGCGCCCCTGCCGGATCTATAATTTCCGCAGGCCGTGACCTTCGGGCACGGACCGGCCGCGGAGCGGCCATCCACAAAAGAGCCGACTGGAGCTCGTCTGGTATCTCGGATGCGGGAGCTGGAACGGGAAATGAACCCAAACGAACGCGACCTCGCGGCGCTCGCGATCATCGGAGCGGGCCGAGTCGGCCGTGCGATCGAGCGCGCGGCCCGGGCGGCCGGAATCGATGCCCGCCTGGCGGGCCGCGACGATGCCGTCGCCGTGTCAGAGGATGCCGAGGCGGCGCTGCTTTGCGTTCCCGATGCCGAGATCGAGGGCGCCTGCGGGGCGATCGCCCTCGCCGGCCCGCCGGCGTACGTCGGCCACACCAGCGGCGCCCTCGGGGCCGGGCCGCTTGCCGCCGCGGCCGCTGCCGGGGCGGCGACCTTCGGCCTTCACCCGCTGCAGACGATCCCCGACGGCGAGGCGGATCTGGCCGGCTGCGCCGGCGCGGTCAGCGGATCCTCGCCGGAGGCGCTGGAGCTCGCCGGCTCGTTGGCACGGCGGCTGGGAATGCGGCCGTTCGAGCTCAGCGACGAGCAGCGCGGCGCCTACCACGCCGCCGCGTCGATCGCGTCTAACTTCCTCGTCGCTCTCGAGGAGTCGGCGGCGGAGCTGCTGCAGCGCTGCGGCGTCGAGGACGCTCGCGATCTGCTCGCGCCGCTGACGCTGCGCAGCGCCGCGAACTGGGCCGAGCGCGGCGGCGAAGCTCTCACCGGTCCGATCGCCCGCGGCGACGAAGCCACCGTGCGGCGCCACCTGGCCGCGGTCGAGGCTCAGATGCCGGAGCTTCTGGACCTCTATGAGGCGCTTGCTGGCCGCACTCGCGCGATCGCCTCACAGCGGACCGAGGTGCCGGCTTGAAGACCCTGCGCACCCGCGAGGAGCTGCGCGACGCGCTCTCCGGGCCCCGTCGCGAGGAACGCTCGATCGGCCTCGTCCCGACGATGGGCTTCCTGCACGAGGGGCACCTCTCGCTGCTGCGCGCGGCCCGCGCCCAGTGCGATCTGGTCGTGATGAGCCTGTTCGTCAACCCGGCCCAGTTCGGCCCCGGCGAGGACCTCGACCGTTACCCGCGCGACGAGGCCCGCGACCACGAGCTGGCCGAGGGGGCCGGCGTCGACCTGATCTACGCCCCTTCTGTAGAAGAGGTCTACCCCGCCGGCTTCGCGACCCACGTCGAGGTCGAGGGACTGACCGATGTGCTCTGCGGCGACCCCCGCCGGCGCGGGCGTGAGCACTTTCGCGGCGTCACCACGGTGGTCGCGAAGCTGCTCAATGCCGTGCAGCCGGACGTCGCTTACTTCGGCCAGAAGGACGCCCAGCAGGCGATCGTGATCCGGCGCATGGTCGCCGACCTCGACTTCCCGGTCGGGATCGAGGTACGGCCAACCGTCCGCGAGCCGGACGGGCTGGCCCTGAGCTCGCGCAACGCCTACCTCGACGACGAGCAGCGCCGCCGCGCCGCCGCGATCCCGCGCTCGCTGCGGACCGCCAGGAAGGCCGCTGCAGAGGGCTCGCTCGCCGCAGCGGTCGAGCGGGCGCGCAGCGGGTTGCAGGCGGCCGGGATCGATCCCGAGTACCTCGAGGCGCGCGACGCGTCCGACCTCGCGCCGGTGGCGGAGCTCAACGGCCGCCCGGTGCTGCTCGCAGTCGCGGCCCAGGTCGGCCCGGCGCGATTGATCGACAACGTCTTGATAGATCCAGCGGGGGAATGATCGGAGGCCGATGCAAAGGCAGATGCTGAAATCGAAGATCCACCGGGCGACGGTGACCGACTGCGACATCGACTATGTCGGCAGCATCACCGTCGACCCGGAGCTGATGGCGAGCGCCGACCTGATCGCGAACGAGCAGGTGCACGTCTGGGACATCGACAACGGGTCCCGCTTCGTCACCTACGTCATCGAGGGCAAGCCCGGGTCCGGTGACATGAAGGTGAACGGCGCCGCGGCGCGGCTCGTGCGCAGCAGCCACAAGGTGATCGTCGCCTCGTTCGGCTCCTATGACGAGCGCGACCTCGAGGCCTACGCGCCGATCGTCGTGCACGTCAGCGCCGACAACCGCGCGATCCGGGTCGACTCGCATCCCGAGGTCCTGCTCGGTGAGCTGGTCCCGGCCTGGGATTCCGAAGAGGTGCCCGGAGCGTTCAGCGGCAGCAGCGAAGGAGGCCTCGCATGAAACCGGTGACGATTCCGCGCCTCGCGGAGATGAAGCGTGAAGGGGAGCCGATCGTGATGGTCACCGCCTATGACTTCCCCTCCGCGCAGGCGGTCGAGGAGGCCGGGGTCGACGTCGTGCTGGTCGGCGACACGGCGGCGATGGTGGTGCTTGGTTACGACGCGACGACGCCGATCCGGATGGACGAGATGGTCACGATGGCGAGCGCCGTGCGACGCGGGCTGAGGACGCCGCTGCTGATCGGAGATCTGCCCTTCGGCTCCTACGAGGGATCGAACGAGCAGGCGGTGGCCAGCGCGCAGCGCTACGTCAAGGAAGCGGGCTGCGACGCCGTGAAGCTGGAGCGTGGCGGCGCCTCGGTCGATCGGGCGCGGGCGATCGTCCGCGCCGGCATTCCGGTGATGGGACACGTCGGGCTGACGCCGCAATCGGCAGCGGCGCTGGGCGGCTTCAAGACTCAGGGAAAGACGGCGGCGGAGGCGGCGAAGCTCGCCGAGGAGGCACTGGCCCTGCAGGCTGTGGGCTGCTTCGCGATCGTCTTCGAGGCGGTGCCGGCAGCGGTGACCGAGCTGCTGGTCGGCAAGCTCGAGGTTCCGGTGATCGGGATCGGAGCCGGTGCGATGACCGACGGTCAGGTGCTCGTCTTCCACGACCTGCTCGGCATCCATGAGGGCCGCACCCCCAGGTTCGTGAAGCGTTACGCCGAGGTGCGCCAAGCGATGACTGACGGGCTGCGCGCCTATGCGGATGAGGTCCGCTCGGGAAAGTTCCCTGGCCCGGAGCACATCTACAGCATCGAGCCGGCGGAGCTGGAGGAGCTGCGGCACTACCTGGAGCAGGAGTCGATGACCTCGTCGAGCTGGGACTGGGAGCCGCTTCCCTAGCGGCTCCGCAGCTTCTCGACCGCCTCGCGCGCCTCATCGAGGGTGTCGTACTGCCAGGCGCGCGCGATCAGACCGTCGCACAGCTCGTAGACCCAGGTGAGCTCGAGCTCGGCCCGGGCGCCGCTCGTGCGGCCGATGCCCCACTGACGGCTCGGAACGAGGACGAAGTCGCCCGCGTCGATGTACTCGAGCCATTCGACGTGGTACTCGCGGAACGGCTCAAGCCAGTCCTCCAGATACTCGACCACGCCATCCCAGCCCCGGTAAGAACCGTCGACGCCGCTGCCGAGCCCCGACTCCAACGTCTTCAGTTCGACGTCCGGCGTGTAGACGCCTTTGACGATCTCGTTGACCGGCTCGGATCGCCAGGCGATCGCGGCGATGTCGATTCCCTCGAAGGCCTGCGATACGGAGCGCACGATCTCGACGTTCTCGGGCACGGCGCCAGTATCCCGCCCTCAAGCCCGAAGCGCCCGCGAATTGCCCACCAACGGGTAACCCCCTGCAAATCGAGGGGTAATGCTTGTTACATCACGCACTATCCCTCTTCCCTTTGCAGGAGGCAACAGATGGAGATGATCAAGCGATTCGAGCCCCTCTTCCTTTTGGTGATCGTGCTCGGCGCACTGAACTGGGGAATCATCGGGATCACCGACGGCGACACGAACGTGCTGTCCAGCGTCTTCGGTGACGGGACGCTCCTCAACGTCGTCTACGTGATCGTCGGCGTCAGCGGTCTGGTCTACATCCCGAAGCTTCTCGAGGCGCTGCACCTGGGCGGTGGCCATTCGGTCCACCCCCGCGGCACCTGAGGTTGGGTGAGGCCGCGAAACGAAGTGGAGCGGCAGATGCATGTCAAGCGGCGTAGCCGCCCCAAGTAAGGACCGTTACCGGTCAGGGACGGCCGGCAAGAAAACGCGGAGCCGGGCTGAGACGCCCGGCTCCGTCGTTGATGTCGGGCCGCGAAACGAAGCGGAGCAGCCAAATGACTTGCGGGCTACGCCCTGACCAACCGCTGCCGGCGCCCGCGGCACCGGCCCCGCGAAACCGTCAGGCTGCGAAGCAGCCCGCAATAGTCTGTGTTCGATGCCGATCCACACCGGCGAGCTGCGGCTCTCGACGCAGGGCGACAACGACGTCGTCGACATCACCGACGGCGTCGCCCGGGTGGTCACGACCGCCGGTGTCGTCGACGCCCAGGCGACCGCCTTCGTGCGCGGGTCGACCGCCGCGATCACGACGATGGAGTTCGAGCCGGGCGGAGTCGAGGACCTCGGCGCGGCGCTGGAGCGGCTGCTGCCGCGCGAGGGCGACTACGCGCACAACCGGCTCAACCACGACAGCAACTCCCACGCGCATCAACGCGCATCGATCGTCGGCGCCTCCGAGTCGGTCCCGGTCAGCGACGGCCGGCTCGCGCTCGGGACCTGGCAGCAGCTGGTGCTGATCGACTTCGACGACCGCCCCCGCGACCGCACGGTCGTGGTCCAGGTCGTCAGCTGATCGGCAGACGGAGAAAAGAGGCTGGCTCAGCGGCTGCGTTTGATGACGAGCCTGAAACGCTGCTTGCCCTGACCGCCGGACGCCGTCACCCGATATCGGCCGCGGTGAAGCGGACGGCCCTTGTGCAGCGCCCCGCTGAAGCGAAACGCATTGCGTCCTGCGTGGGCAGCGTAGATGAAGCCTCCCAGCCTCTTTCTCTTGTGACGCCCATGGCCCTTGCCGCCGACCCGAGTGAAGAGGAAGGTCACGTCGGCAGCCGCTGCGCTACGGAAGCGCAGCTTCACCCCGGCGCGCTTCTTCTTCTTCTTCGAGTGCTTCGAACGCGCTGCGCTGCTCGCCGCGAGCTGCGAGTCAGAAGCCCGGGCGAGCGCACCGGAGCGGAGCAGCTCCGCGCATGGCGTGCACGGCTTTGACCCCTTCTTGCCGAGCTTCTTCAGCACGTAGCTCTTCTTGAAGCCGGCCACGGCGGCGATCGGCGGGATAGCGCAAAGCGTGGCGGCAGCGTGGGTGTCGAACTCCTGCACCTCGTTGCCGCTGTAGGTCGAGTTCGGCCCCCCGTAGACGCTGGCGAGCAGGTAGACCGCGGCGTGGCAGGGCGATGCCGCGAGCTGCGCGGCGGATGCAAAAGCGCCGCCGGGAACCGGATCGGGCCCAAAGCTGCCGAGGTAGTCGGTGGTCCGGACCGTGGGCACGTCGGCGTCGGTCCTGTAAACGCCGGCCTTGTAGAAGTTGCTGGAGCTGACGCCGCCGCCGTAGCCGCCGCCGGAGAAGATGGTCGGGGTAGTGCCGCTCGACAGCAGCAGCGAATAGCCGAACGAGAGACTGAACCCGCCGAAGCAGGAACCCGCCACGGAGCAGGCTTCAAGCTGGCCGATCGGCCCGGAGAGGCCCGATCCGTACTTGTTCAGGAAGGGCCCGGCGCTCGAAACACCGCTCGCATAGACGTAGCCAGCCGCGTCGGTGGCGACGCTGAAGAAGTTGTAGGGAAAGAAACCGGTGTTGGGACTCCCCGGGTAGGGGGTCGAATTGAGCAGCGCGACGCTGCCGCCCGACAGCATGTACTCGTTGAGGGCCGGGTTTCCGGCCGCGTCGCGGCCGTTCCCGTACATGTGCCCGGAGGTGTCGAACGCGATCGTCGTGCCCACAAGTCGCGGCACGTTCAGCTGGGCAAGCTCGCCGCCCCCGGAGGTGAATTCGCGCACGACAGCGCCGGCGGAGCCGCCCGGGACCGTCACGAAGACGTGCCCCTGCGGATCGGTGGCAAACCCGTCGTTCACGAATCCAGTCAACGGGTTATCGAACCCGCTCGCGATCGGCGTGCCGTCGTGGGCGTACTTCTGTACCCGAAAGGAGCCGGCTCCGGTGCCGGAGAGCACCCGCAGCACGTAGACGTTGCCGAATGGATCGACGGTGATCGACCTGGCACCCGTACTGCTGTCGGCGCTCGGCGAACCGGGATCCCACTGGCGGACGAACGATGGATGGGTCAAATCGGGCGGCGCCGCCTCCGCCGTCGCCACTGCGGACGAGTAGGTGAGCGCGGCGATCGCCACCGCCCATGCAAGCCGACCTCTTGTCAGCAACGAACTCAGTCCTCTACCTCCCCGGCAGAGACTGAGGGTACCAGCGTGTCCGGCGCCGATTGGACCCATGGCCCGCCGTCATACATTCGGCCAGACGCGGCCCCGAGGCGCTCGGCGATCCGGCGTTTCGGTGCCTCACTCGGGCATGCGCGCGGGGTATTCGATCTGCTTGATCGCCTTGGCAGGCGAGCCGGCCGCGATCGTCCGCGGCGGCAGGTCCTCGGTGACGACCGAGTTGGCGCCGATCACGCAGCGCTCCCCGATCGTCACCCCGCTGGTCACCACGCAATTGACCCCGAACCAGGCGTTAGCGCCGATTTGAACCGGTCCCTTCGATGTGAACCCCTGCCAGGGCACCGGCTGCTCGGGGTCGTCGAAACGATGCGCGGCGTCGCCGACGAAGCAGCCGTTGGCGAACATCACGTGGTCGCCGATCTCGATCCGGTCCAGAGCGGCCAGCATCGTCCCTCGATTCAGAAAGCACCCTTCGCCGATCTCGATCCGCGCTTCCGGGGAGAGGGTGAGCCAGCAGCCCGGCTCGAGCAGCGTGCCGGCGCCGATTCGCAGCCTGCCCTCGTCGAGGGCCTCCAGGACCTCCCCTTCGACCGGGTAGCGGATGAAGGCGCCGGCCCGCGCCATGTGGCGATTGATGCGCCAGCGCCGCGCCAGACGCCGGTTGCGCTCGTACCAGCGCCGCTTCTGCCACCAGAGCCTCCAGCCACCCGAACCGTCCATCAAGCTAGCTTTCCAGAGGTGAGCCCGGCAAGCGAGCTACGCGGCGGCATCGACCTCGGCGGAACCAAGATCCAGACCGCGATCGTCGACGCACGACGGCAAGGTCTTCGGCGAAGCGCGCCACGAGACCCCCCACGAGGGCGGCCCGAAGGCGGTCGCGGAGGAGATGGCGGCGGCGCTGAGCGAGGCGGCCGAGGCGGCGGGCATCGAAGACCGCCGACCTTGCAGGGCGTCGGCGTCGGCTCGCCCGGCGACGCCGAACGAGAAGACCGGGACGGTGTCGGCGGCGCGCAACATCCCCGGCTGGGAGGGCAGCTTCGAGCTCGGCGCCGGCGCTCGTCCGAGGCGCTCGGGACCGAGGTGCGGATTCGGAAACGACGTCCAGGTGGCGACCGACGCCGAGTTCCAGCTCGGGGCCGGCAAGCCGTACAAGACGATCCTCGGTGTCTTCTGGGGCACCGGGGTCGGCGGCGGCTTGGTCCTCGACGGCAAGCCGTGGCTGGGACGCGGCGCCGCGGCTGAGATCGGCCATGTCGTTGTGCACCGCAACGGAGCCCGCTGCCCTTGCGGCCGTCGCGGCTGCATGGAGGCCTACGCGGGACGGGCCGCGATGGAGCGCAAGGCGCGCCGCGACCACCGGGACGGAGTCGAGACGAAGCTCTTCAAGATCATGGAGCAGCGCGGCAAGGACCGTCTCACGAGCGGTGTCTGGGAGCACGCTCTGCGTGACAACGACGCCCTCGCCGAGAGCCTGCTGCGGCGCGCGGTGCGTGCGATCGGGACTGCGGTCGCCTCGGCCCAGAACCTGCTCGACGTCGAGGCCATCATCTTGGGCGGAGGCCTCGGGTTGCGTTTGGGCGAGTCCTACGCGGACGAGATCAAGCGCGAGATGCACAAGCACCTCTTCGTCGCCGACCGCCCCCCGGATTTCAAGCTCGCCGCGCTCGGCGACCTGGGTGGGGCGATCGGAGCCTCGCTGCTGGTCGCGAAGCCCGCTCCGACGCCTGCCTGAAGGCCCGAGGCTAGACGCGTCCGCGACCCGCGCTGAGGCGCGGAATGATCAGCATCGCGAGGCCGATGATCACGACCAGAACGCCAAGGCCCCACCAGACGAAGATCGCAAGAACGATCCCGATGATGATCAGAAGGATTGACAGTTCCATGCGGCGACGCTACCCGGCGCTCGGAGCGCCAAACCCGGGCGGTGCGGAATTGCCGTCGCATAGGCAGCAAAGCCGCGCCGCTCACTTGTGCCGCCAGCGGCCCTACGCCGCAACAGGGGTCCGCTTCGCGGCTCGCCTGCGGCGCCGCGTCACCTTCGGCTCGACCATGTCGGCCAGGTAGCGGCCCGTGTAGGAGGTCTGCACCGCCGCGACCTCCTCCGGGGCCCCGGTTGCGATCAGCTCGCCGCCCTCCTCTCCGCCCTCGGGCCCGAGGTCGATGATGTGGTCGGCGGTCTTGATCACGTCGAGGTTGTGCTCGATCACGATCACCGTGTTGCCGGCATCGACGAGCCGCCCGAGAACCTCGAGCAGCCGCTGCACATCGGCGAAGTGCAAGCCGGTTGTCGGCTCGTCGAGGATGTACAACGTCTTGCCGGTTGCCACCTTGGCGAGCTCGGTCGCGAGCTTGACCCGTTGAGCCTCGCCGCCCGAGAGAGTGGTGGCCGACTGACCGAGGTGGATGTAGTCGAGCCCAACGTCGCGCAGCGTGACGAGGCGGCGGTGGATCTTCGGGATGTTCTCGAAGAACTCGCAGGCCTCCTCGACCGTCATCTCGAGCACGTCGGCGATGCTGCGGCCCTTGAAGCGGACCTCGAGGGTTTCGCGGTTGTAGCGCCTGCCGTGGCACTGCTCGCAGGGCACGTAGACATCGGGCAGGAAGTGCATCTCGATCTTGATCTGGCCGTCGCCGCGGCAGACCTCGCAGCGCCCGCCCTTGACGTTGAAGCTGAAGCGGCCCGGCTTGTAGCCGCGCGCGCGTGATTCCTGGGTCTGCGCGAAGAGCTGGCGGATGTGGTCGAAGACGTTGGTGTAGGTGGCCGGGTTGGAGCGGGGCGTGCGGCCGATCGGCGACTGGTCGATGTTGATGATCTTGTCGACCTGCTCGAGCCCCTCGATACGGTCGTGTGAGCCGGGCCGCAGCTTCGCCTGATGGAGGCGATTGGCGACCGCCGGATAGAGCGTCTCGTTGACCAGCGTCGACTTGCCCGAGCCGGAGACGCCGGTCACGCAGCAGAAGACGCCGAGCGGAACCTCGACGTCGATCGTCTTGAGGTTGTGCTGGCGGGCGCCGTGCACGACCAGCTCACCGGTCGGATCACGGCGTCGCTCCGGGATCTCGATCCCGCGCTTGCCGGCGAGGTAGAGGCCGGTGAGCGAGGCGGGCTCGGCGACGATCGCCTTCGGCGGACCCTCGGCGACGACGTGGCCACCGTGCTCGCCGGCGCCCGGCCCGAGGTCGACGATGTGGTCGGCGGAGCGCATCGTCCCCTCGTCGTGCTCGACGACGATCACAGTGTTGCCGAGGTCGCGGAGCCGCTCCAGGGTCCCGATCAGCTTTGCGTTGTCGCGCTGGTGCAGCCCGATCGAGGGCTCGTCGAGGATGTAGAGCACCCCGACCAGGCTCGACCCGATCTGGGTCGCGAGCCGGATCCGCTGCGCCTCGCCGCCTGAGAGGGTGCGCGCGGCCCGGGCCAGGTTCAGGTAGCCGATCCCGACGTTGTCGAGGAACGAGAGCCTCTCCTGCACCTCGCGGACGATCAGTCGCGCGATCGCGCGCTCGGTATCGGTCAGCTTCAGGTTCTCGATCCAATCGTGCGCCGCCCGCGCCGAGAGCTCGGAGAACTGGTGGATGTTCATCCCCGCGATCGTCACCGCGAGGCTCTCGGGCCGCAGGCGGGCGCCCTCGCAGGCCGGGCACGGCTGCTCGGCCATGTAGCCCTCGACCCGCTCGCGAACCTTCTCGGAGTCGGTCTCCTCGTAGCGGCGCTCGAGGTTGGCGAGGATGCCCTCGAAGCGCACCGCGTATGAGCGCCGGCGGCCGAAGCGGTTCCGGTAGCTGACCTGGTGGCGGGTGTCGCCTGTCCCGTGCAGGAAGACCTCGTGCTCGGCGTCACTGAGCTCCTGCCATGGGGCGTCGACGTCGATCCCGTTGTCGGTCGCGACCGCCTCGACGACCCGCTTCCAGTAGTGCGAGTGCCCGCGCCGCCAGGGCTGCAGCGCCCCCTCGGCGAGCGAAAGGGTCGGGTCGGGCACGACCAGCTCCGGATCGATGACGCGCTGGAAGCCGAGCCCGTGGCAACGGTCGCAGGCCCCGTGCGGGGAGTTGAAGGAGAAGATCCGCGGCTCCAGCTCCGGGATCGAGGTGCCGCAGTTGAGGCAGGCGAACTTCTCGGAGAACAGCAGAACATCTCCGCCGGCTTGCTCCGCTTCGCGTCCGCCGCCGGCGGGTCGCCGGCTCTTCGGCTCCGCTTCGCGTCCGCCGTCCTCCTCCAGCAGCTCGATCTCGACCAGTCCGGCGCCCAGGCCCGCAGCGGCCTCGACCGACTCCGAGAGCCGCCGTCGCAGGTCTGGCTTCATCACCAGCCGGTCGACGACGATCGAGATGTCGTGCTTGTACTTCTTGTCGAGCTCGATCTTCTCGTCGAGCCGGCATAGCTCCCCGTCGACCTTGGCTCGCGAGTAGCCCTCGAGCCGCATCTGCTCGAGCAGCTTGCCGTACTCGCCCTTGCGCCCGCGGACGACCGGCGCCATGACCAGGAAACGGCGTCCGGCGTCGAGGGTCATCAGGCGATCGGTGATCTGCTCCTGCGACTGGCCGGTGATCGGCTCGCCGCAGGTCGGGCAGTGCGGAATCCCGATCCGGGACCAGAGCAGGCGCAGGTAGTCGTAGATCTCGGTCACCGTGCCGACGGTCGAGCGAGGGTTGCGGGAGGTCGTCTTCTGGTCGATCGAGATCGCCGGCGAGAGCCCCTCGATCGAGTCGACGTCGGGCTTCTCCATCAGGCCGAGGAACTGGCGGGCATAGGCGGAGAGCGACTCGACGTAGCGGCGCTGCCCCTCGGCATAGATCGTGTCGAAGGCGAGGCTCGACTTGCCCGAGCCGGAGAGCCCGGTGATCACGATCAGGGCGTCGCGGGGCAGCTCGACGTCGATGTCCTTGAGGTTGTGCTCGCGGGCACCGGCGACGACGATCTTGCTCGAAGCAGTCATCTGGATATTCAGTCGAGGAGCGTTGTTAGCGACGAGTCGTGCATGTCAGGCGGCGCAGCCGCCGCATTAGGGAGATTCTAGGGAGGCGAACGGTTGTTCCCCCCGGCTCAGGCGGGGCAACGCCGCAAACTGCGCGACTCAGGAGCGCGAGGCGATCAGGTCGTCAAGGACGTCGCCGTGGTGCCCGAGCTCGAGCGAGATGTGCCCCTCGCCGTCGAGTAGACGCGCCTTCGCGCCCGGGACGTTCTCGGCCAGCCACTTCCCGTGCGCGAAGGGGACCATGCGATCGTCGCCGCCCTGCCAGACCGTCACCGGGATCTCGATCGCGCCGATGTCGAAACCCCAGTCGCCGCTGAGCTCGGCCTTGTCGTCGTCGAACCAACCCCAGATCCCAGCCGCGAGGGCGTGGTGAAGGCCGCGCGCCTGGTGCTCGGCGATCTCGCCCGTCAGCACCGCTTTGTCGGCCTCGCCGACCAGATCTCCGAGCGCCACGAGTACCTCGTCGCCGGTGAGGTTGCCGTACTGCTCGGCCTCGGTCTCCAGGAACGCGATCAGCTCCTCGTCGCCTGCATCGAGAGCGGCGACCTCGTCGAGGTTCTCCTGGCCCATGCCGGCGAGCCAGTCGAGTCCTTCGGCATCACGGGGAGCGGCGCCCGCGGTCGTCGAGGCGGACCAGACCCGGTCACCGAGCAGCGCCGCGCAGGCGAGCGAGTGTGGCCCGCCGCCGGACTGCCCGGTGACGTAGAAGCGCTCGATCCCGAGCGCGTCCGCGATCGCGACGACATCGGCGGCGCAGTCGGCGACCGTGCGCCCGGGCTGGCGGTCGGACTCGGCGTAGCCGGGGCGCGAGTAGGTGACATGGCGCAGGCCGCGCCGCTCGCCGGCCTGGACCAGCGGCTCGTACAGCCGCCGGTAGCTCGGCGTACCGGTGTGGTAGATGACGGCATCGCCGTCCTCGGGCCCGGCGACCCGGACCGCGAGGGTGCGCCCGTCAGGCGTCCGCACCTGGGTCTCGATTCGGAGCATGCCGGCACTCTACGGCCGGCGGCGTTCCCGCCACATGACTCCGTGGCGGGCTCCGGGATAGGCTCGCGCGATGCCCGAGCCACCTCCGGCAAGCGCGATCTCCGAGCTTGTGCTCGAGGTCTCGGACATGGGGGCGGCGCGGTGCTTTTACCGGGACGTTCTCGGCTTCGAGGAGACGCTCTACGGCGAGGGCCGCGACGGCCGTTACTGGTATCTGATCGGCGAGACAGCTCGGCTCGGGCTCTGGACGCCCCAGGTCGGGCTGGCCGGCGGGCGGGGCGGCTCCCACGTCCACTTCGCCTTCCACGTCGAGGACCCCGAGATCGACCGCCTGCTGGAGCGGATCCGTGAGGCCGGTGCGGAAGTCGAGGGCCCAATCCAGCTCGGGCCGGGCAGGGCGATCTACGTCACCGATCCGGACGGGAACGTGGTCGAGTTCTGGTCCCAGGACATGGCCGAATACACAGCCGGCGCGCGCAGCGACGGACCGCCCGGACCGCTCGCTCCTCCGAGGGAGGGCGGCTAGACCGGGGTTCAGCGAACCGCGGCGAAGTCGCGTGCGGTCGGCACGCGGTGGCCACGGGTCTCAAGGACTGTCTCGCAGTCGCCCTCGCACTCGGTGAGCGGCCGGCCACAGCGCGCGCAGGTGACCACCGCGCCCTCGCAGCGGTAGTCGGAGGCAGTCTCGGTTGTAAGGGGGACAAAACGGCGCATACCTAACGCCTACCCGACTCGCGCTTGCCTATAAGGCGTTGGACTAACGACCCACGCGCTCGAAGACCAGGTCGAGAAGGTCCTCGGAGTCATCGAGGCTGTAGGCGGATGCAAGGTGCTCGGCGACCTCCTCGCGCGATGAGCCGTCGAGCGCCATCTTCATCGCCACCAGGCGCGCCGCCTTCTCATCGGAGCCGTTGATCGCCGCCGGCGCCGGCGGATCGGGCTGGGGCTCGGGGATCGAAGGTGGATCGGGCTGCGGCTCGGGCTCGCGGGGCGGCTCCGGCTCCGGCACGATTGCCGGGCTCGGGTCGACTTCGGGCCCTGGCGGCGCCGGCTCGGGAACCGGCTCGGGCCCGGGCTCGGGGACCGTCACCGGCTGCGGGGTCTCGGGGCTCTCCCCCGCTCCGCCGACCACGTCCTGAGCCATCGCCCCGATCCGCTCGCGCAGCTCGTCCGCCTGACCGATCAGCTTCGCCACCGAGCCCTGCGCGCGGTCGACCTGCTCGCGAGCCTGCGCCCGGGCGTTGGAGAGGATCTCATCTGCGTTTCGCCGCGCATCGGCCTCGATCTCGCGCGCCTTCGCCTCGGCGGCCTCGACGATGCTGCGCACCCGCTCGGCGGCCACGCCGGCGAGCGAGTCGGCGCCCTCGGCGCGTTCGACTTTCTCGGCAACCTCGCGAAGGTGAGCGTCCACTGCCGAGGGCTCATAGCCCCTACGGGCAGTCGGGAAGTCGTCGCGAATGATCTCCTGCCGTTTCATCGGTCCAGGGTAGCCCAGTGGGTCAGTTTCCTCCCGCATAGCGGGAGGAATGCAACCCGGAGACCTTGGAGTCGCCTCTCCCTAGGCGCCCGCCCGCATCCCCTCGAGGTCCCGGCGCAGCTCCTTGATCTCGTCGCGGATTCGCGCCGCCTCCTCGAAGCGCAGGTCCTCCGCCGCGGCCATCATCTCCTCCTCGAGCTCGACGATCACCCGCTCGAGGTCCTCGGCACTCTCGACTCCCTCGGGAACGCGTCCGCGCCTGCGCCGCGCCGGCCCGCGCGACTCCATGGCGAGGAACTCGGTCATGTCGGAGATCCCCTTCTGGACCGTCTCCGGCGTGATCCCGTGCTCCTCGTTGTAGGCGACCTGAATCGCGCGGCGGCGGTCGGTCTCGCGGATCGCCGCGCGCATCGCCTCGGTCTCGCGGTCCGCGTACATCAGCACCTTGCCGTCGACGTTGCGGGCGGCGCGCCCGATCGTCTGGATCAGGCTCGTCTCGCCGCGCAGGAAGCCTTCCTTGTCGGCATCGAGGATCGCGACCAGCGAGACCTCGGGAAGGTCGAGGCCCTCGCGCAGCAGGTTGACCCCGACCAGCACGTCGAACTCGCCCAGCCGCAGGTCGCGGATGATCTGGATCCGCTCCAGGGTGTCCACCTCGGAGTGCAGGTAGCGCACCCGGACCCCGTACTCGATCAGGTAGGCGGTCAGGTCCTCGGACATCTTCTTGGTCAGCGTCGTCACCAGGACGCGCTCGCTGCGCTCCGCGCGACGCTTGATCTCGTTCATCAGGTCATCGATCTGGTTCTTGGTCTCGCGCAGCTCGATCTCGGGGTCGACGATCCCGGTCGGCCGCACGATCTGCTCGACGATCCGATCCGACTTGGTGCGCTCGAAAGGCCCCGGCGTCGCCGAGAGCATCACCAGCGGACCGATCCGGGACAGGAACTCCTCGAAGCGCAGCGGCCGGTTGTCGATCGCCGAGGGCAGGCGGAAGCCGTGCTCGACCAGGGTCAGCTTGCGCGAGTGGTCGCCCTCGTACATGCCGCCGAGCTGCGGGATCGTCTGGTGCGACTCGTCGACGAAGGTGACGAAGTCGTCGGGGAAGTAGTCGATCAGCGTGTGCGGCGGGCTGCCCGGCGGCCGGTCGTCGAGGATCCGCGAGTAGTTCTCGATCCCGGAGCAGAACCCGAGCTCCTTGAGCATCTCGAGGTCGTACATCGTCCGCTGCCGCAGCCGGTGCGCCTCCAGCTGGCGGCCCTCCTTCTCGAGCTCCCAGGTGCGCTGGTCCATCTCCGCCTTTATCTGGCTGACCGTCCGCTCGATCGTCTCGTCCTTGGTCACGTAGTGGGTCGCCGGCCAGACCGAGACGTGGTCGATCACGTCGAGCACCTCGCCGGTCAGCGGGTCGAAGTGCTGAACCGCCTCGATCTCGTCGCCGAACAGCGAGATCCGGTAGGCCGACTCGGCGTAGGCGGGCTGGATCTCGACCACTTCGCCCTGGACCCGGAAGGTCCCGCGGGCAAGGGTCGTGTCGTTGCGCCCGTACTGCATCCGGATCAGCTTCCGAAAGACGTCGTCGCGGTCGATCGACTCGCCGACCTTGAAGAGCTGCATCTGCTCGTTGTAGAGCTGCGGCGAGCCGATCCCGAAGATGCAGGAGACCGAGGCGACGATGATCACGTCGCGGCGCGCGAACAGCGCCGCCGTCGCCGCATGGCGGAGGCGGTCGATCTCGTCGTTGACGGAGGAGTCCTTCTCGATGTAGAGGTCCTGCGCCGGGACGTAGGCCTCGGGCTGGTAGTAGTCGTAGTAGCTGACGAAGTACTCGACCTTGTTCTCGGGGAAGAACTCCCGGAACTCGTTGCAGAGCTGCGCGGCCAGCGTCTTGTTGTGCGCGATCACCAGCGAGGGGCGCTGCACGCGCTCGATCACCGCGGCCATCGTGAAGGTCTTGCCGGTGCCGGTGGCGCCGAGCAGGGTCTGAAAGCGGCCCTTGCCCTCGAGGCCGGCGGATAGCTCCTCGATCGCCTGCGGCTGGTCGGCGGTCGGCGTATACGCCGGGTTGAGCGCGAAATCGGGCACGAAGCCAAGATAGCGAGGCGCCCGGTGCCGCTTCCGGCGATGCCCGAATGGCGCTCCTCGGCCGCAGCGGCGCCTACCCTCAAGCTGCGGCCTCCTCCCGGGGATGTCTGGATCGACGATGACAAGCGGCCCCCGCTACCTGCTCAGCCTCTTCGCGGTCGCCGCGGCCGTGGGCGTGCCGCTGCTGATCGCCGGGCTCGGCGCCGACCGGGTCGAGTCGCGCGCCGCGAGCGCGGGCGCCACGCCGAGGGCTGTCGTCGCCGGGTTGCCGCGAATCGCCCGCGGAGTCGAAGCCGTGCGCGGACTCAGGTACGACAGCCTCCCGAAGCCGCGCATCGTCGACCCGGCGCAGCTGCAGCGCGCCTTTGCGCGCGAGCAGGGAAGGGATGAGCACCCCGCGCAGGAGAAGGCCAGCGTCGCGGCCCTCTCGCTGCTCGGGCTGCTGCCGCCCAACTTCGACATCGACCGGGCCTCGGCGGCCATCGCGTCGGACATCGCGGGCGCCTACGACCCGGCGAACGGCCGCCTCTACATCCTCCGGGAGCCGTCGCTGCGCAACCCCGCCCTCGTCGAGTTCGTCCTCTCGCACGAGCTCGACCACGCGCTCGAGGACCAGCGCTTCGGGTTGCCCGACCTGGAGGGGCTCTCGGACGACCGGGCGCTTGCCGAGCAGGCCTTGGTCGAGGGGTCGGCGACCGAGGCGATGATCCTCTACGCGGCTCGGTTCATCGACCTGGCAGACCTGTTGAAGGCGACCCAGGAGCCGGCTCTGCTGCAGGGCGACAGGTTCGGCGAGCTGCCGGACCTGATCAAGGCGGAGGAGAACTTCGCCTACCTGGGCGGGCGGAAGTTCGTCGACTCGCTGCGCGACCTCGGTCGTGAATGGAGCCTCGTCAACATCGCTCTGCGCGGGCGGCCACCGCTCTCCACCGCACAGGTCATGCACCCGTTCAAGTACCTCAGCTATGAAAGGCCGCAACCGGTTGCGGTCAACCCCGGGCGCGTGCTCGGATCCGGCTGGCGGCAGCTCGGCGGCGGCGTGCTCGGCGAGTTCGACAGCCTGCAGATGCTTCGCGCCGGCAACGACGTGCGGGTCGCGCGCCGCGCGGCCGCCGGTTGGGCTGGGCAGCGGCTGGAGATCTGGCGCCGCGGAAGCGCGCCCTGCGAGCTGCCCTGCCGGGCGCGCGACGCGCTGGTCGCCGCTTGGCGCTGGGAGCATCGCGTCGACGTGCTTCAGTTCAGTCGCGCGATGCGGGCCTATCTACGGGAGCTGGGCGCAAAGCCAACCGAAGGGACCGGCGTCTGGTCGCTGCGGGGCGGGTCGGTCGCGCTGGCGAGCGCAGGGCTGCGGACGACGGTCGCGTTCGCGCCCCGGGCCCGGCTTGCCGGCCGTCTTGCCGCCGCGGGTTGAGCCGACGCCGCCCGATCAAGCTGAGGTTGGAAGAATTACGCCGAATGAGCCGTTCGCCGCGACTCCTGGCCGGGTTCTTCACCCTCGCCGGGACCCTCCACTTCGTCCGCCCACGCGCCTACGAGGCCATCATGCCGGCCTGGATCCCCCGCCATCGCGAAGCGGTCATGGTCAGCGGCGCCGCCGAGTTGGCCGGGGCCGCAGCGGTGGCGGCCTCCCCCACCCGCAGGCTCGGTCGCTGGTGGCTGCTCGCGCTCCTGGTTGCGGTCTTCCCGGCCAACGTGCACATGGCCGTCAACCCGGAGCAGGTTCGCGGCCTCGACCTGGACCGAATCCCCCGTTGGGCTCTCTGGGCGCGGCTGCCGCTGCAGCCGCTGATCATGCTCTGGGTCGTGCGCGCAACCGAGCGCTGAGCGTGCTCAGCGCAGCAAGCCCTGCACCTGGTCGGGGAGCAGGCTCCCGAGCGGGCCGAGCAGGCCGCCGAGGTCCCCGAAGATCGGGGCTGCGTCGCGGATCAGTCCGATCACCTCAGTGACCGGCGCGTGGCGGGCCAGCTGCCGCAGGCTATCGGCAACGAGCCCGTTGATCGCCCCGGCCCGCTCCCCGTCGTCGATCGCCCGCTCGAGGCCGGCGCGCACCGCCGACTCCAAGCGCGGGTCTTCGGCAAAGCGCTCGCGTCCACCGGAGCTGGCGAGGGCAACCACAAGGGTCTCTCGCGAGACGTGCAGGTGGCAGGCGGCTCCATCGAGGGCCGAGAGGGTGAACTGCTCGGCGGTCTCCTGGATTCCGTCAGTCTGCGGCCAGGAGCGCGGCTTGCAGGGGTCGCGCACGTCAGTGGGCGCGTAGGAGCTTCCGCCCAGAGCCAGGAAGGTGATCACGAGTGCCAGCGAGGTCGCCAGCGCCGCGATCAGCAGCCAGCTTCCACGAAAGGTCACAGGCTCACCTCTTCCGGCCGGCGCCTGACGATCGCGATCGGCAGCAGCGCAGCGAGCGCGAAGCCCGCCGCGATCAGGAACGAGTTGCTGAACGCGTGGGTCGCGGCGCGGTCGAGCTGGTCCTGCAGCGCGGCCTGCAGGCGCTTGACACCCGCCCTGTCCTCGCGACCGCCAGGAGGTGGGTCGAAGGCTGGGTCGATGACCGGCACCCTGCCCTTCTCCTCGTTCAGACGGCCTGCGAGCCGGGTCGCGATCTCGATCTTCAGCAGCGGCGGCAGGCGGGCGTCGAGCAGCTCCGCCGTCCCCGCCGCCTCGGCCGCGGTTCGCTGCTCGACGAGGTCGGAGGTGAAGACCGGCGTCAGGACCAAGAGCCCGACGACTACCCCGGCATGGCGAAAGGCGATCGTCCAGCCACCGTGGATCGCCTGCCGCGAGCGCCCGTCCAGCGCCGCCTCGGTGAGCGCCGAGAGGGTCAGGGCCAGACCGATGCCGATCAGCACCTGGGAGGGGATCGTCGCGATCACCAGGGCCTTGGGAAGCAGCGCCAGCCCCGCCAAGCCACCGCCGATCAGGATCGCGCCCGCGGCCGCACGGGTGGCCGGATTCGGCGTCGTTCGCGCAAGCGGCGACCCGAGCAGCGCCGCCACGGGCATCACCGAGACCGTGGCGGCGGCTGCGATCGGGCTGAGGCGCCAGCCCTCTATCAACAGCAGCACGATCAAGAACAGCGCCGCAACCAGCGCCGCCGCGACGAGGCCTAGCGCAGCGTTGGCGGCCAGGTGCGGCCGCCCAGGCCGCTCCAGCTGCGCCGCCCCCCCGCCGGCAGCGACCGCCGAGGCCCCTGACCCGAGCAACCCGACCGCCGCGATCGCGGTCAAGGGCACCTGAACGAGAAAGATCGACTCCCATGAGATCAGCTCGGTGAGCAGGCCCCCGGCCGCCGGGCCGAGGGCAGCGCCGAGCGCTCCGGCGATTGCCCAGATCCGCGCCGCGCGCCGTTCGGAGCCGACCTGCTCGGGAAGCAGCTCCAGCGCACCGCAGACCGCCGCTGCCCCACCGACCGCCTGCACGCAGCGAGCCCCGAGCAGCAGTGCCAGCGAGGTCGAGAGACCGCAAACGAGGCTTGCGCCGCCGAACACGAGCAGTCCCGCCACCGTCGCTCGGGCCGAGCCGAGTCGACGCGCCGCATAGGCGGCCGGAACTGCGCAAAGAGCCAACACCAGGTTGAACGCGACGAGGACCCAGACGACTCCGGAGACCGAGACCTCGAGCGAGCGGTAGATCTCGGGCAGGGCCAGGACGACGATCGAGGAGTCGGCCAACACCAAGCCGACGGCCAGCGCCAAGGCGATCGCCCGCCTAGATGGACCCTTGGTTACCAAATTGCCGGTATTGGTGGGTTCTTGACGGCTCAAGGTCGTTCGGCTCCCGTCCGAAGTATCAGGCAGAGCCGAAAGGCGCAGTACCCGATGCCGAAACCCATCAAGAGCCTCTCAGCGATCGTCGCAGTCATCGCCACCGCGTTGGCGATGAGCGGCTGCGTGCTGATCGAGTCGCAGAGCTCCGCCCAGCTCGATGGGATCGGCGACGTGCAGATCACGACCACGGCCTGCGCCTCCGACACCGACTCCAACGCGACCCCCGCGCGTCCCGCCTGCCAGGGCGCCGGCAAGGGGGGCAACGCCAACAACGACACTTCAGACCAGCAGACGCAGCTCCTGATCGCCTATCGGATCCCGACCGGCGTCACACCTCCCGAAACGATCACCACGATCGACCCGGGCGGCGGCAGCGCCTTCAGCTTCTCCCCCAGCCCCAGCTACGTGAGCCAGCTCAACAGCGCCCTGCCTCCCGGCGCGGGCCGCAAGTGGGCGGGTTACATCTCCACGACCCAGAACTACACCGAGGTCGGCGGCAGCCAGGAGTACTTCGTCGTTTCGCCCCACTTCAAGCTCGAGCAGGGAAGCGACGGCGCCGCGTTCCAGGGACCGTTCAACTACCGCGTCGTGGTCGGCGAGCGCGCCGTCGACGGGACGCACGCCGCCGGCCGCGCGGTCGTCTGCGGTAGCCCGATCACGGACGGGAACCCCAGCGAGCTAGCCGTCTGCGCCGACAGCCCTTCCCCGGCGACGATCGCGACCGACGCCTCCCAGCCGACCCAGGACCTCGGCATCCTCGACGCCCCGGGAACCCAGTCGGCCGAGCAGGGCAAGGTCGCGCGGGTCAAGTACCAGCTCGAGTACGCCGGCGATGGCGATCCGGCGCCGACCTTCGACCTCAGCGCCAGCACCGACATTCCGGGCGCCGAGGCGACCCCCAGCACCCCTCTGATCACCCCCGACGACGGGGTAACGCAGCTGCGTGCGATCACCCACGTTCCGGCGGTGACCCCGCCGGGGCACTACAGCGTCACCCTGACCGCGACCCTGCCCGGCGGCGAGACTCGCTCCAGCACCCACGACGTGCTGGTCACCCCGACCACCGTGCGCTGCAGCGACTACGCCCCGACGATCACCGGAACCCGGGGCGACGACGTCCTGATCGGCACCAACGGACCCGACGTCATCGCCGGCTACGCCGGCGATGACACGATCCTCGGGCTCGGCGGCAACGACATCGTCTGCGCCGGAAAGGGGGACGACGTGCTGCGCGGGGGCGGCGGCAACGACCAGCTCGCCGGCCGGCGCGGCAACGACCTGCTGACCGGCGGCCGCGGCCGCAACGTGATCTCTCCAGGCCCGGGCAAGGACCGGATGATCCAGTAGCGCCGCTCGGCGGGGGCCATGCGTACGCCAACAAGACCGCTGCTTCTCGTCATCGCCCTCGGCGCCGTCACGCTGCTCAGCGGCTGCGCCGTGATCGCCGCTCAGACCGCGCAGCAGCTGGGCACGATCGGCGCCGTGAGGATCACCACCACGATCTGCTTCTCTCAGCAGGCCGGCTGCCCGGACACGGGCAACAGCGGTTACGGGGCGACCCACGCGGGCTTCCAGGTCATGCTCGGCTACCGGATTCCCCAGGACGCCTCGGCCCCGCAGGCCTTCAACACAACCTCCGGGCAGTTCCTCTCCTTCGGTCGCGACGGCAGCTACGCGGCAGAGCTGCAGCGACTGCTGCCCGCCCCCGAAGGCCAGAAATGGGTCGGCTACCGGACAGCGGGCCTCGACTCGGCTCCCTCGAGCCCGACCTTCAGCGTCGCTCCAAGCTTTGGGCTGCGCCAGGGCAGCGATGGGGCGCCGTTCTCGGGGCCGTTCTCTTACCGGGTCGTCAGCGGCGCCCGCGTGACTCCGGGAAACCCGAACGCGCCGGTCGACTGCGGGCCCAATCCGGCCGGCAACGACTCCAACAAGACCAGCTGCGTCGACTCGCCCTCCACCTCCGAGGCTGGTTCAGACCTCCAGCAGCCGACCCAGGACCTCGGCATCCTCGATCAGGTAGCCAGCCAGCGGGCTCGACGGGGGGCCGCAGCGCCGGTGCAGTTCCGGCTCGTCTTCGCGGGGGCCCGACCGGCGCCCGCCTTCTCGCTCAAGGCCTCGACCGACATCCCGGGCGCCAGCGCCAAGGTGCAGCCGCCCAGCGTCACCCCTTCCGGCCCGAGCAGCAAGGCAGCGGTGAAGCTGCACGTGCCACCCAACGTGCCCGATGGCAGTTATGACGTGACCCTCGTCGCATCGCTGCCCGGTGGCCAAAATCGGGTCAGCACGCACGAGATCCAGGTTGGCGCCAGCGCCTCGCTGTGCGGCTCGATCAGGCCGACGATCACCGGAACCCGCGGCGACGACCGCCTCGTCGGCACCCGCAAGCGCGACGTCATCGCCGCGTATGGCGGCGATGACGTGATCCGCGCTCGGGGCGGCAACGACCTGGTCTGCGCCGGCCCCGGCAATGACGTGCTCAAGGGCGGTCCGGGCAACGACAAGCTGGCCGGCCGGGGCGGCAGGGACCTGCTGATCGGCGGCAAGGGCCACGATCTGATGATCGGCGGCCCGGGCAAGGACCGCTTCCGGCATTAGGGCGCTGCAAACCTTCGCGCTTCGGCGTCCTCAGTCGGCCGTCTCGCTCACGCACGATCCAGTGCGCTCGCTTCGTCGGCCTCCCTGCGTCCACCGAATCGCTCGGTTTTCGCGCCCTCAACCTCCCCGGTTCTTGTCGTATCCGAGCTCTGAGACGTAGGTCTTGCGGTAATCGCGCTGCTTGTCGAGCACCTGCTCGACGTAGCCGCGCGTCTCGGCGGTCGGAATGTCGTCGAGCGACATCGAGCTGCCCCCCCAGGAATCGGCGTTGCCGGGGCCGGCGTTGTAAGCGGCCAGCGCGGCCACGGCGTTGCCGTCGTAGCGCTGCAGCAGCTCACCGAGATAGAAGGTGCCGTATGAGATGTTGATCTGGGGATCGGAGAGGTCCTTGACCCTGAAGGTGGTGCCGCCGCTGAGCCGTTCGATGTCGTTCGCGGTAGCGGGTGTGATCTGCATCAGGCCGCGGGCGCCGGCATGCGAGGTCTGGTCCTGAAAGCGCGACTCGGCGTAGATCACGCCAGCGATCAGGCTCGCGTCGACGCCCTTCTCAGCGGCCTGCTGGCGGATGATGTCCTCGTGACGGAGCGGGAGCGTGAACTCACGCAGCGCACGGTCCACTTCGCCGAAGTGCAGCAGCATCCCGACAGCGATGCCGACGACCGCGGCGACCGCGATCCCAAGGCCCCAGCGGCGGCGGCGCACCCGACCGCTGGCGCGACCCGCGCCTCGGCGGTGAGCCCGCTGACCGGGCGGATAGCGATGACTGGTCCGCGCTTCCATCAGACGATTGCCCGGATCGTGGGATCACCCATCAAGTCTTCACCTGGACGCTCAGCTTCGCGAGCAGCCCGGACAGCTCTCGCTCCAGGTCCTCGATCGTTCCGTCGTTGCGAATCACGTGGTCCGCCCGTTCGGCCTTCTCCTCCTGGGCGAGCTGGCGGGCGCTTCGCTCCTCGACCAGGGCATGGCCCCGCTGGGCGGCCCGCTCGCGCCTCGTTGCCTCGTCGCTGACCACAACCACCGTCGCGTCGAAGGCACCCTCCATCGCGGTCTCGAACAGCAGCGGCACCTCGACGACGGCGAAGCGGGTCGCCGCGGGTAGCGAGCGGCGCCAGGCGTCGAGCCGCTCGCCAACCCTCGGGTGTAGCTGCGACTCCAGCCAGGCCAACTCCTCCGGCTGCTCGAAGACGAGCTCGCCGACCCGCGCCCTGTCGACTGCTCCCTCCGGGGCGACTTGCTCACCCCAGCGGGCGCGCAGCAGCTCGCGCATCTCCTCGCTGTCAAGCAGCTCGTGGACGACCGCGTCGCTGGAGATCGTCTCCGCCCCAAGGCGCGCGAACGCGGCCAGGGCCTCGGACTTGCCGGCCGCGATGCCGCCGCTCAGCCCGATCATCAGCGGCGCCATCGCCGCCCCGCTCAACTTTCGTCGGCGGCGGCCTGCTCGCCGTCCGGCGAATCGGGGCGCTCGCTGACCGACTCGCCCTCGTGAGCCTCTTCGCCGTGCTCGGCGGGAAGCTCCTCGTCCGGCTCCGCGGGAGCCTCTTCCGCCTGCTCCGCGGGAGCCTCCTCGACTTGCTCGGCGGGAGCCTCCGCCGCCCCTTCGCCGGCCGCCTCCGGCGGCGGCTCTGCAACGGCCTCCGCAGTCCCAGCCCCCTCACCGCCGAGGTCGGGGACCGGAAGGTCCTGGCCTTCAACCCGCTTGATGCTCAGCGAGAGGCGGCGCCGCTCCTCGTCGACCTCGAGGATCTTGACGCGCAGCTCGGTGCCCGGCTCGACGACCTCGCTCGGGTTCTCGACGTGATGCTCAGCGAGCTCGGAGATGTGTACGAGCCCCTCGACCCCGGGCAGGATCTCGACGAAGGCGCCGAAGGCGACGACCTTGGTGACCTTCCCCTCCAGCACGTCGCCTGGCTGCTGGCCGTCGACGACCCGCTGCCAGGGGTCCTCCTGGGTCTGCTTGAGGCCAAGACTGATCCGCTGCCGGTCGCGGTCGATGTCGAGCACCTTGACCCGGACCGTGTCGCCGATCCCAACCACCTCGGAGGGATGGTTGACGTGGCTCCAGGAGAGTTCGGAGATGTGAATCAGGCCGTCGATCCCGTCGAGGTCGACGAAGGCGCCGAAGTCGACGATGTTGGAGATCTTGCCCTCGACGGTCTGACCCGGCTGCAGGCGCCCGAGAATCTGCTCGCGGACCTCCTTGCGCTCTTCCTCGAGCACCGCACGGCGCGAAAGCACGACGTTGTTGCGGCTGCGGTTCAGCTCGATCACCTTGCACTCGAGCTTCTCGGACATGAACTCGTCAAGGTTGTGGACGCGGCGGATGTCGACCAGCGAGGCGGGCAAGAAGCCGCGCACCCCGAGGTCGAGGATCAGGCCGCCCTTGACCACCTCGATGACCGTCCCCTCGACCGGCTCGCCCGACTCAGCGGCGGCCTCGATGCGCCGCCACGCCTTCTCGAAGCGAGCGCGCTTCTTGGAGAGGATCAGCCGTCCTTCCTGGTCCTCCTTGGTGAGCACCAGGGCGTCGACGTCTTCGCCGAGCGAGACCTCGTCGCTGGGATCGACCGACTTGCGGATCGAGAGCTCGTTGGAGGGAATGACGCCCTCCGACTTGTAGCCGATGTCGACAAGGACCTCGTCCTTGTCGATCCGCACGACCTTGCCGCTGACCACGTCGCCCTCCTTGAAGACGACCATCGTCGCGGCATAGTTGGGGACCAGCTTGCCGTCGACCTCGATCATGAAGTCCTTCGAGGTTGGAGGCGCGGGCGTTCCGGTGGGCTGCTCGACGGTTGCGTCAGGCGTGGACACGGCGGCGAATGATCGCAGAAGTGAGGCCCGACGCAGGTCCGCCTCTACGATCTCCGCATGCCCACTCGCGAGACCAAGCGCGGCGACGCGCGCACGCCGCTGGTAGGTGACTACGACGTCCTGATCTGCGGCGCCAGCTTCGCGGGCCTGACCGTGGCCCGCGAGCTGGCCGGGTCGGGCGCCCGGGTGCTGGTGCTCGACCGCTACGAGATCGGCGAGCGCCAGACCTCGGCCTGCGCCGCGCCGACCGGGTGGCTGCGGGCGCTGGGGCTCGAGGAGTCGATCAAGCAGACCTTCGGCGAGCTGGTGATCCACACCCCGCACACCAGCGTTCGCATGGAGCTGCCGTGGGAGTTCTCGACATTCGACTACCGGACGCTTTGCGGGCTGCTCTGGGAGCAGTGCGAGGCCGAGTTCGAGACCGCGAAGGTCGAGGGGCGCGGCGGGGCGCCGAACGGCGACGCGTCGATCAGGGTGAGAACCGACCGTGGCGAGCTGGCCGCGCCGTTGGTCGTCGACGCTCTCGGATGGCGCCGGGTGCTCGGCTCCGGATCCAACGTGCAGCCCCCCGAGGCGCGCCTATCCCGTGGTCTTGAGGTTCATCCCCACTCCAGCAGCGGCGAGCTCGAGGTCTGGATCGAGCGCGGCGTCGTCCCGGCCGGCTACGGCTGGAGCTTTCCCGCCGACGACGAGATCCGCGTCGGGGTCGGCTCCTTCGATCCGCACCACCACGTCAAGGGGCCCACCGTGGAGCTGGCCGAGCGGCTGGAGGTCGATGCCGTGCGCTACCAGGGCAACTGGATCCCGCACCGGATCCGCCCCGCGATCGACTCCGGCGTCTTCTTCGCCGGCGACTCGGCCGGGCACTGCCTACCGCTGACCGCGGAGGGGATCCGCCCCGCCTTCTACTTCGCCATCGCCTGCGGCCGTGAGCTGCGCCAGGTGCACGCAGGCTCGAAGCCGCTCGGCAAGGCATTGGCCGACTATGCCGCCTTCTCCGATTCGCACCGCTGGAAGTTCGAAGCGATGCTTCGTGTCCAGCAGCTGATCCCGCGCGTCCCTCCGCGGCTCCTGGCGCCGGCGCTGCGCGCGATGGCGAGCAAGCGCTTCGTCGACTGGTCCTTCGGGCATTACCTGGACATCGCACCGCCGGGGTTCGTTCAGCGGACGATCAGCAGCGTCCCGGCCAGCAGCAGCACGATGCCCAAGATCCGGGCGGGCGAAAGAGCGACCTGATCGAGGCCGAGGATCCCGAGCCTGTCAGCGACCACTGAGGCGGTCAGCTGTCCGGCAATCGTCGCGGCTGCGACTCCACCGGCGCCGATCGAGCCAACCGCGACCAGCGCGTTGGCGACGTAGACGGCGCCGAGCAGTCCGCCGATCAGGTAGTACCAATGCACGTCGCCGACGCTGGCGACGCCGGCGGCCTTGCCGCTGACCAAGACGATCAGCGTAAGGGCGGCGCTGCCGATCAAGAACGAGACCATCGCCGCGGTGAGGTCACCCGTCGCCTTGCCGAGCCCGGCGTTGATCGGCGCCTGCAGGGCGATCAGCCCGCCAGCGCAGGCGGTGAGCACGACTGCAGTGCCCTTATCCATCGCGACCGCTGATGTTCATTGCGTCCGGCACGTGATCAGGAGATGGAGGACCGGCGGCCCCCGCCCTGCTGTCATATCAGGAGCGCCACCGACACGATCTCGCCCCGGATGCTCCCCGCCCCGCAAGCAGCGTTGACGAGCAGTTGCAGCGCCGGCGCGATCGGGTCACACGGAGCTTCCGCGGATCGTCGCCGTCGCGGTTGCCGTGGCGACGAGCTCCCCGTCCAGGTCGCGCAGCTCGCCCGCCAGGAAGGCAATCTCCTTGCCGCGTCGGACGACCCGGCCGCTGCCACGCAGGGACCCCGGCTTGGCCGGCTTGAGGAACTGCACCTGCAGGGCGACCGTGGGGGCCCATTGCCCGGCTCCGAGGGTGGCGACGAGCGCCGGGCCGAGCGTGTCATCGAGCATCGCGGCCAGGAAGCCACCCTGGACGTGTCCGGCGGGGTTGAGGAACCTCTCGTCGGCCGTGAACGAGATCTCGATCGTGCCCCGATCGGGGTCGACGGCAATCAGGTCCCAGCCGAGCAGCATGGCCGCCGGGGGAGGATCGCGCCTCCCCTCGATCACGTCCCAGAACGGGCCCTCTCTAGTTCCACCGGGCTGTTCGCTGCTGTGCACCGAAACCTACTTCGCCCCCAGCCAGTCCTTGCCGATCCCGATGTCTACCTCGAGCGCCGGGTCGAGGTCGTAGGCCCCGCACATCTCGCGGTCGACCAGCTTCGAGGCATCCTCCATCTCGTCCGGCGGGCCCTCGAAGAGAAGCTCATCGTGGATCTGCAGGACGAGCCGGGTCTGGTGCGCGGTCACGCGAAGAGCGTTCTGGCAGCGGACCATCGCGACCTTGATGATGTCCGCGGCGGTGCCCTGGATCACCGTATTGACGGCGAGCCGCTCCCCCAGCCGCCGGGTCTGGACCTGGCTGGAGCGAAGCTCGGGGATCGGGCGGCGGCGCCCCATCAGCGTGGTCACGTAGCCGTCCTCCTGGGCCGCCTCGATCGTGCGCTCGCGGAAGGCTCGCACGGCGGGGAATCGCTCCAGGTAGCGGGCCACGAACTCCTCTCCCTCCGCCTGCGGAATCGCCAGACGGTCGGCGAGCCCGAAGCCGGTCAGCCCGTAGACGATCCCGAAGTTGACCATCTTCGCCTTCGAGCGTTGCCCGATGTCGACGTCCTCGCGGGGGATCTCGAAGACCTCCGAGGCGGTCGCGGCGTGCACGTCGTCCCCCGCCGCGAAGATCTTCTTCAGCACCATCTCGTCGGCGACGTGGGCGAGGACGCGGAGCTCGACCTGGCTGTAGTCGGCGGAGAGCAGGCGCGCGCCTCGGGAGGCGACGAAGCAGGAGCGAAGCGGCCGCCCCAGCTCGGTGCGGATCGGGATGTTCTGGAGGTTCGGGTTGGTGCTGGAGAGCCGGCCGGTAGTCGTCGCCGCCTGGTTGAAGGTGGTGTGGATCCGCTTCGTCTTCGGGTCAATCAGCTCCGGGAGCGTGTCGAGGTAGGTGCTCTTCAGCTTCGTCAGCTCGCGCCAGCTCTCGATCTTGGGGACGATCTCGTGCTCGTCGCGGATCTGGGCGAGCACCCGCGCGTCGGTGGAGAAGCCGGTCTTGCCGCGACGCTTGCGGGTCAGGCCGAGGTCCTCGAAGAGAACCTTTGCGACCTGCTGTGGCGAGCCGATCGTGAACTCCCCGTCGCCGAGCTGGTAGATCTCAGACTCGAGCTTCTCGATCTCCTCCTCGAAGCCGGCGCCGATCTCCTCCAGCCGCCTCGCGTCCAGCTTGACTCCCTCGCGCTCCATCGCCGCGAGCACGTCGACGAGCGGCAGCTCGACGTCACGCAACAGGTCGGTCAAGCCCCACTCGTCGAGGCGCGGACGCTGGAGGTCGGCGAGCGCCGCCACCAGCCGCGCCTCCTCGGCTGGGTCAAGCGCAGCCTCGACCTCGTCGGCGAGCTCCAGCTGGGCAGAACCACCGCGCGGCACGTCCTCCGCTGCGCGTCCGGGCGTGCCGCGGTCGGGCTCGGCATCCCCCCCGAGCGCCTCGAGCTGCTCCCCAACCGCCTCCGGAAGCCCGATGCCCGCATCGGCGGCGAGCTCGACGAGGTCGTAGTTGCGCCGCGCCGGGTCGATCAGATAGGCGGCGAGCATCGTGTCGTGCTCGAGCTCCAGCTCGACGCCGGCCTCGGCCGCTCCCGCGAGCAGCCCGTGACGCCCTCCACCCAGCGACTTCGCGTCGTGCGCGATCAGGGGATGCGCTGCGAGCGCCGCGGCAAGCTTCGGCAGCGAGTCGTAGTCGCCGCCAAGCAACCGTTTCGCGTCAGCGCCCGCCCAGCGTCCTTCGGCCACCGCAAGCGCGACCGGCCCTGCCGCGAGGTCTTCCGGTGAGCCCTCAGTGGTCTCGACGTCGAGCTCGCGCTCGACCTTGCGTCCCGGCACCTGGGCGCCCTCCGGGAGCGCCTCCTCAAGCCGCTCGAGGATCACCCGCAGCTCGAATTCGCGCGAGAACTCGCGCAGCGTCGACCAGTCGGGCACTGAGCCCATCAGCTCGTCGAAGTCGAGCCCGGTCTCGATGTCGTAGTGCATCGTCGCGAGCTGCTTGGAGACCCGGGCGTCCTCGGCATGCTCGGTGAGGTTCTGCTTGCGCTTCGCGCCGGAGATCTTCTCGACGTTGGCCAGCACCTCCTCCAGCGAGCCGAACTCCTGGAGGAGCTGGGCCGCGGTCTTGTCGCCGATCCCGGGGACGCCGGGGATGTTGTCGGAGGTGTCGCCCTTGAGCCCGATCAGGTCGGTGACCAGCTCCGGGGGGACCCCGTAGCGCTCGATCACCCCCTCCCGGTCATAAACCTTGGTGTCGGTGATCCCGCGCGATGTGGTCATCACCCGCACCCCGTCGGTGACGACCTGGTAGACGTCGCGATCGCCGGAGACCACCATCACCCGGATCTCCTCCTCGCGCGCCTGGCGCACCAGCGAGGCGATCACGTCGTCGGCCTCGTAGCCGTCGACCTTCACGTTGACGTATCCGAAGGCCTCGACGAGGGGCATCATGTGCGGCCACTGGTCGCGCAGCAGGTCGGGCCTCGGCTTGCGGCCCGCCTTGTACTCCTTGTACTGCTTCTCGCGCCCCGACATCCCGGCGTCCCACGCGACGATCACCCCGCCCGGCTCGTGCTCGGTGATGATCTTGACCAGCATCGAGGCGAAGCCGTAGATCGCGTTGGTCGGTCGCCCGTCGGAGGTCGCGATCGACTCGGGCAGGGCGAAGAAGGCCCGGTAGGCGAGCGAGTTGCCGTCGATCAGGAAGAGCTCGGGCTGGGTCTTCGTGGCGGCCACGCAGCGATCATAGGAGGGCGCGAAGAGTGTTCGCCGGCTGTCATGCCGGGGGGACGACGAACAGATGCATGAGGGAGCGGCTCAACCATGCGCAAGGATCTTTCGCAACGCGTCGGCAAGGCCAGCCTTCTCCCGAGTCAGCTGCCGGTGGCTGACTCGCAGGACCTCAAAGCCCAACCGCCTCAATTCCATGTCCCTGGCGCGATCGTCCTCAAACGCCTGGCGTCCGCGGTGGTAGCGGTAGCCGTCCGTCTCCACGATCAGCCGCTGCTCGCGCCAGAGGAAGTCGACCGTGAAGCGCCCCACGATCACGTTTACCTCCGGCATTGGGAGCCGGTGGCGACGGCAGAGGCGGAGGAAGTGGCTTTCCAGCTCGCTCCGGGTGCGGTCATGTCCGCCGAGGGCTTGCTCAACATCGGCATTGAGAGGAAAGCCGAGCATTTCGGCTTGACGAATTGCCTGCCGCACTAACTTCGGAGCGGCTACACGACGGAGGTCGGCGATCGTGCGGGCGGGCTTGGTGACCGGGATGCCCAAACGACGCGTGACGTGAACTGATTGCAGTGAGGAGGAGCGATGCAGGCGGATTCCTTGGCGGCGGCGTCGACCCGCGTCGCCGGAGACCGTGACGTCGATCGATCCTCTTCGCGGCGGCAACAACCGCCACAGGGCTGCTGCCGATCGGTGGCTGAGGACCGCCGAACGCCCGTAGGCCAGAACCGCCGCCATCCACTTTCCCTCGCTGCTCAAACCCGGATGCCCGACTGCATACACACCGCGGTGCACCCGATGCATGCGGCCCGCCCTCACCCGTGCATGGACAGCATCTTTGGACAGCCCCACCAGTTGGAGCTGCTGGTTGGTGAGAACACCGTGCTGCCGGGCGGCGACCTGAGCGGCCAATTGATCGGCGCTGGCGCGTTTTTCGCCCATATGACGAAAAAGGCGCCAGCTAACGCGATGTCTCCCCTTTCCTCGCCCCTTGTTTCCCGTGCGCGTCGCCTGAGCGGCGCCGAGCGCCGGCGCGCCCCCTACGTAGAATCGTCCGCCCGATGAGCGCGGAGCGCGAAATCAGATGAGTCCTGCCCAGGCCCAGTACAGCGTCACGATCCGGGTCGAGCTCGACGCTCGCCAGGAGCCGCTCGGCAAGCTGACCGCCGCGATCGCCGAGGCGGGCGGCTCGCTTCAGGGCGTCGACCTGGTGCCGGGGGCCGGCGCCGAGGGCAAGCGGGTCAGGGAGTTCACGATCGACGCCCGCGACCAGGAGCATTGGGAGCAGATCCTGCGCTCGATCGGCTCGACCCGGGGCGCGAAGGTGCTCGAGTACACGGACCGCACGATGCAGATGCACCGCGGCGGCAAGATCGAGCAGCGCAACAAGTACCCGCTGAAGACGCGCGACGACCTGTCGATGGCCTACACGCCCGGCGTCGCGCGCGTCTGCCAGGAGATCCACGCCGATCGCTCGAAGGCCTTTGAGTACACGATCAAGCGCAACACCGTCGCGGTGGTCTCGGACGGCTCCGCGGTGCTGGGCCTCGGCGACATCGGCCCCGAAGCGGCGATGCCGGTGATGGAAGGCAAGGCGATGCTGTTCAAGGAGTTCGCGGGCGTCGACGCCTTCCCGATCTGTCTCGACACCCAGGACGTCGACGAGATCGTGCAGACGGTCGAGCTGCTCGCCCCCACCTTCGGCGGCATCAACCTCGAGGACATCGCGGCGCCGCGCTGCTTCGAGATCGAGGAGCGGCTGAAGACGTCGCTGGACATTCCAATCTTTCATGACGACCAGCACGGCACCGCGGTCGTCGTGATGGCGGCCCTGTTCAACTCCCTGAAGATCGTCGGCAAGCCGATCGAGTCGCTGCGCGTGCTGATGGTCGGACTCGGCGCAGCCGGGGTCGCGGTCACCAAGATGATGCTCGAGTCGGGCGTCAGCCACATCGTCGGCTGCGACCGCAGCGGCGCCATCTCCACCGAGCGGGCCGACTACAGCGGCGGCGAGATGTCGGAGATCAAGCGCTGGTACGCGGAGAGCTCGAACCCCGAGAAGCTCGCGGGGTCTCCCGACGAGGTGATCGAGGGAATGGACCTCTTCATCGGCCTCTCCGGCCCCGGGATCATCGACGCCGATGCGCTGCAGAAGATGAACGAGGACGCGATCGTCTTCGCGATGGCCAACCCGAACCCCGAGGTGATGCCGGAGGACGCCGATCCGCACGTGAGGATCATGGCCACCGGCCGTTCCGACTACCCCAACCAGATCAACAACGTCCTCTGCTTCCCGGGAATCTTTCGCGGCGCGCTGGACGCCGGGGCGCCGGCGATCAGCGAGGAGATGAAGCTGGCGGCGGCAAAGGGGATCGCCGACGTGGTCACCGAGGAGGACCTCTCCGAGGACTACATCATCCCCAGCGTCTTCAACCGCGAGGTCGCTCCGGCGGTCGCCGAGGCGGTCGTCGAGGAGGCCAAGCGCGCCGGCATCGCCCGGATCTCGACCGAGACCGGGACCTTCGCAGCAATTGAGACTTGATCCGGGTTCTTCCTTCCTCCGCTCCGGGTAGGGGAAGCGAATGCGAGTCCTGATCACAGGCGCAAGCGGGCTGATCGGCGGCACGCTCGCCGACCGGCTGCTCGCCCGCGGCGACGAGGTCGTCGGCCTCAGCCGCGATCCCGAGAAGGCGCGGCGGAGCAACCCGACTGTGCGCTGGTTCGCGTGGGAGGCGACCCTGGAGCGCCCACCCGCGGAGGCGTTCGAGGGCGTCGATGGGGTCGTGCATCTGCTCGGCGAGCCGATCAACCAGCGCTGGACCCCGGAGTCCAAGCAGCGCATCCTGGAGAGCCGCCGCGCCGGCACCCACAACCTCGTGCAGGCGATCGGGGCGCTGGAGAGCAGGCCCCGCGTCTTGGTCAGCCAGTCCGCGATCGGCTACTACGGCGACAGCGGGGACGCGATCGTCGACGAGTCCGCCGCGCCTGGCTCCGGCTTTGCTGCCGAGGTTCCCGTCGAATGGGAGCGGGCGGCCCACGAGGCCGACGACTTGCTCCGCGTGGTCGTCGTTCGCACCGGCCTTGTGCTCGATCCGCGCGACGGCCTCCTCAAGCAGCTGCTGACTCCGTTTCGGCTCGGCGTCGGCGGGCCGATCGCCGGCGGCGGCCAGTACATGTCCTGGATCCACATCGACGACGAGGTCGGGCTGCTGCTCTGGGCGCTCGGCGAGGAGCGGGCCAGCGGGACGGTCAACGCCGTGGCGCCGAACCCGGTCACCAACCGCGAGCTCTCCACGGCGCTCGGCAGGGTGCTGCACCGACCGTCTCGGTTGCCGGTGCCGGGCTTCGCCCTCAACCTGATCCTCGGTGGCGAGCTGGCCGAGACCGTGAAGGGTGGCCAGCGAGTGCTTCCACGCCGTGCCCTCGACCTCGGCTACCGCTTCGAGCATCCCGAGCTGGAGCCGGCGCTGCGCGACCTCCTTAGGTGAAGGGCCGCGAAACGAAGCGGAGCGGCAGTGGCATGTCAGGCGGCGAAGCCGCCGCAAATTATCTGGGCGCGGTCAGCTTGACCGGGGACACCGGCAGACCGTCGCTGATCCGGTAGCCCGAGACGCTGTCGAGGGTGGTGTCTCCGTTGCCGTCGATCGAGTAGGTACCGAGGATCGAGCGGCGCTCGGTCGTGGAAAGCAGCGCGTCGATCACAGCGGCGCGCGAGTCGCCGTCGTCGCCGGCGCGACGGATCGCGTCGAGCATCAGCGCCATCGACTCGTACCCGTAGGCCGCGGCGGCCGGCGCCGGCCGCTTGAAGCGGCTGCGGAAGTCGCGCAGGAACGGCTTGGCGCTCGCCGGAAGCAAGCGAGGGATCGAGGAAGCCGGAGACAGCGCGGAGCTGATCCTGCACCGCAGCGCTCTTGGCGAGAAAGGCCGGCTCGAGGATCGCGGCGGGAAGGTAGATCTTCGAGCTGATCTGCCGCAAGAGACGTTCGAAGAACGGCGAGGTGGGCAGGGACGCGAGCCCGTACCAAACCGCATCCGGGCTCGGGATCTTGGGGCTCAGAAGATTCCCGGGGCCCCTGGCCTGGTCGGGAGTGAATGGCCTCATCCCGAGGGCGCGGGCCTCGGAGGCAAACGCATCGGAGGTGATCTTCCCGAAGGCCGTGCGGTCGCCGGTGGCAGCGAAGTTCCTTGCCCCCTCCCGCTTCGCCCAAATGGCCGCCGCCCGGGCCGTGACGTCGTCATCGGGAACCACTCGCGCAAAGCTCTGCGTGTCGTTGGGCCGATAGCGATCGGGGTCTGAGCCCCCGGCGGGCGAGAGCCGGGTCAGGTCGACGGCGCCGCTGCCGGGCGAGATCTGGGCGATCTGCGCCTGGTTGGTGATCGGCAGCGAGACCCGCGTCGCGCCCGAGTCGAGGTCGCCGACGTATCCGATCGCGGCGACGTCCTGGGCCGCCCGGCGGGCGTTTGCCGCCGTGCGGGCGATGCTCCATCCGCCGGCGTCGCTGTCGTCGAGATAGACGCCGCGGATCCGCAGCGGGCCGATCCGCCCGCCCGCCTTCGCGAGCGCGAGGCGGGCGCCATTCTCGATCGCCTGCCCCTCGGTCCCGCTCGCCCCCCGCAGGGGAGCGCTGACGTAGATCCGCAGCGTCTCCGGCCCAGACCCGACGTTGTCGGCGGCGCAGCCGGATCCCGCGAGCGCCAGAGCCGCGATCGCTGCGATCGCGGCTCGGGTCGGCCTCACCCGAAGAACACCTCGGCCTCGCGGTAGAGCGACTCCGGGACCAGCTTCAGCTCGGCGGTCGCGTCGGAGAGCTCGACCAGCTCGATCTCGGTGCCGCGCAGGGCGGTCATCTTCCCCCAGCGGCCCTCGTGGGCAGCGTCGATCGCGTGCAGGCCGAAGCGGGTGGCGAGCACGCGGTCAAACGCGGTCGGGGTGCCCCCGCGCTGGACGTGGCCGAGCACCGTCGCCCGCGCCTCCTTGCCGGTGCGTCGCTCGATCTCGCCCTCGAGCCAGTGGGCGATGCCGCCCAGCCGCACATGGCCAAATTGATCCCGGGGCGCGTCCTGGGTCTCCGGCACCCCGCCCTTCGGCTCGGCTCCCTCGGAGACGACGACGATCGGCGAGTACTGGCTCTCAAAGCGGCGCTCGATGTAGTGGCAGACCTGGTCGAGGTCGAACTCATGCTCAGGGATCAGGATGACGTTGGCGCCCCCGGCGAGGCCGGCGTGGAACGCGATCCATCCCGCGTGGCGGCCCATCACCTCGATGATCAGCACCCGGTGATGGCTCTCGGCTGTCGTGTGCAGCCGGTCGATCGCCTCCATCGCGATGTTCACCGCGGTGTCGAACCCGAACGTGTAGTCGGTCGCCCCGAGGTCGTTGTCGATCGTCTTCGGCACCCCGATCACGTTGACGCCCTTTTCCCCCAGCCGGCTGGCGGCGCCGAGGGTATCCTCGCCGCCGATCGCGATCAGACCCTCGATCCGCTCCGCATCGAGGTTGGCGACGATCTTCTCGACCCCGTCAGCCTCGAGAGGATTCGTTCGCGAGGAGCCGAGGATCGTCCCGCCGCGGGGCAGGATCCCCCGCACCTCGGGGATGCCGAGCGGCCTGTAGTCGCCCTCCAGGGGGCCCCGCCAGCCGTCGCGGAAGCCGATGAACTCGTGCCCGTACTCGGCCACGCCCTTGCGAACGATCGCCCGGATCACGGCGTTGAGACCCGGACAGTCGCCGCCGCCGGTGAGCACGCCTATCCGCATGCCGCGAGGGTACCGACGGGACCCGTCAGCGACCGATTGCACGATCTCATTTTCGAGGCGAGTTGGGCTGGCCTGGAGTGGTCCACGAACGGAAGCGGGGGCTGAGCGAGCAGACGATCGACCTGGAAGCGGTCAAGCAGGTTCAGCGGAAGGTCTGGTCCGAAGGCGATTCCCCCGACCACCAGAGGGACGGCTGACGAGCTGCTTCGAGTCTGCAAGCCCGGCGCGTGTGCTCGCGACCCGGATGTGATTGGCCGCGAAACGAAGTGGAGCGGCAGAGGCATGTCAGGCGGCCGTAGGCCGCCGCAAGAGATTCTGTGAGCCCAAGGGTCGCTCAGGGCCGCAAGCGCTCGCGCATCGGCTCGCTGAGCTTGACCAGCACGCCGATCATCATGATCGCGAAGAAGACCAGACCCGCGATCGGCCCCCCCTGTCCGAAGGCATAGGAAACAACCATCGCGCAGAGGCCGAGGAAGAGTGCGACGACGAGGGCCATCGGGCGGAATCCTAGCCGTCGAGGGCGGTGCGCACGTCGCGCAGGAACGCGGCGACCGACTCGATCCCCGACGCGGGCTCGGCGGCGTCGAGCACCTCGCGGACCAGCCGGGTGCCGATGATCACCCCGTCGGCGATCCTTCCCACCGCCGCCGCCTGCTCGGCGGTGCCGATCCCGAATCCGACCGCGGCCGGCACCGGCGCCTCGTCCTGGACCGCGCTGATGAGCTCCTCGAGGTGAGCGGGTAGCTCGGCGCGCTCGCCGGTCACTCCGGCTACCGAGACGACATAGACGAAACCGCTCGCCCCCTCGCAGATTCGCCGGCGCCGCTGCGGTGGCGTCGTCGGTGCGACGAGCGGGATCAACGCCATTCCTTCGCCCTCCAGTGCCGCGCCGATCTCGCCGGCCTCCTCGAGGGGCAGATCCGGGACGATCGCCCCGGCCGCCCCCGCCGCCGCCAGCTTGCCCGCGAAGCGGCGCGGACCGAGCGCGATGATCATGTTGACGTAGCACATCGCCACCGAGGGGACGCCCTCTCCGAGCGCCTCAGAGGCGCCCAGGGCCCCGTCGAGGTCGGCGCCGCCTTCGAGCGCCCGCGTCGCCGCGGCATGGATCAGGGGCCCATCGGCGAGCGGGTCGGAGAACGGCACCCCGACCTCGACCAGGTCAGCGCCCGCGTCGGCATAGGCGTAAGCGACCTCGAGCGAAGACGCGCGATCCGGAAAGCAGCCCATCATGTACGGCATCAGCGCCGCCCGGCCGTCGTCGCGGGCGGCCGCAAAGGCGGCCTCGATCCGGGCCAGGCCGGTCGCGGTGCCGGTCGCGTCAGCCATCGAGGTCCCCGAAAGCCTCAAGCGCCTCGGCGAGGTCCTTGTCGCCGCGGCCGCTGAGACAGACAACGTCAAAGCCCGGCACGTCCTCCGCTGCGGGCGTGCCGGCGCTGGCAGGGCCGGGGTTTGCGAGCAGCCAGGCGATCGCGTGGGCGGGTTCGAGCGCCGGGATGATTCCCTCCAGCCGTGCGAGCTGCCGGAAGGCGCGCAGCGCGTCGACGTCGGTGACCGCCTCATAGCGGGCCCGGCCGCTGTCGCGCAGCTGCGCGTGCTCGGGCCCGACGCCGGGATAGTCGAGCCCGGCCGAGATCGAGTGCGCCTCGAGGATCTGGCCGTCCTCGTCGGAGAGGACCTGCGAGAGCGACCCATGCAGCACCCCAGTGCGCCCCCCGGCCAGCGACGCTCCGTGCCGGCCGCTCTTCAGGCCCTCGCCGCCGGCCTCGACGCCGATCAGCTCCACGTCAGCGTCGTCGAGGAAGGCGGTGAAGGTGCCGATCGCGTTCGAGCCGCCGCCGACGCAGGCGATCACCCGGGCCGGCAGCGCTCCCTCGGCCTCGAGCGCCTGGCGGCGCGCCTCGTCGCCGATCACCCGCTGCAGGTCGCGGACCAGGACCGGGAAGGGGGCGGGCCCGACGACTGACCCGATCACGTAGTGGGTGCCGGCTGAGTTCGCGACCCAGTCGCGAATCGCGGCGCTTACCGCCTCCTTGAGCGTGCGGGCACCGGCCTCGACCGGCACCACCTCGGCTCCGAGCAGGTTCATTCGCTCGACGTTGGGGCGCTGGCGGCGCATGTCCTCGGTGCCCATGTAGACGACGCACTCGAGGTCGAGGAGCGCGCAGGCGGTCGCGGTCGCGACCCCGTGCTGGCCGGCGCCGGTCTCCGCTATCACGCGCCGTTTTCCCATCCGCTTCGCGAGCAGCGCCTGGCCGACCGCGTTGTTGATCTTGTGGGCGCCGGTGTGGGCGAGGTCCTCGCGCTTCAGATAGACGATCCGCCCAAGCCGCTCGGAGAGTCGAGCGGCGCGATAGAGCGGCGTCGGGCGGCCGATGAAGTCGAGATGCAGGCGGGCCAGCTCGGCCTTGAAGTCGGGGGAGTCGCGGGCCTGCGCCCAGGCCTCGCTGAGCTCGTCCAGAGCCGCGATCAGGGTCTCGGGCACGTAGCGCCCCCCGTAGGGGCCGAAGCGCTCCTCGAGCGTCGCGGTGCTCACGGTGCGGTTGCCGCTGCCGCCGCCTGGACGCTCTCGAAGAAGGAGGCGAGCAGCGCGCGGTCCTTGCGGCCCGGCTCCGCCTCCACCCCGCTCGCCACGTCGACGGCGAACGGGTGCGTCGCCTCGACCGCGGCGGCGACGTTGTCCGGCCGCAGGCCGCCGGCGAGGATCGCCGGGACCTCGGAGCTGCGTCCGCCAAGGAGGTCCCAGTCGAAGCTGCGGCCGGTGCCACCACGGAGCTCGCCGCTGCGGCTGTCGAACATGTGGAAGTCGGTTCGGTAGGCCTCGGCGCCGCGCACGTCAGCGGCGCTGGAGACGTGGATCGCCTTGATCACCTTGGCGCCGGTGCGGCGGGCGATCTCGGTGCAGAACGACGGGCCCTCCTCGCCGTTCAGCTGCACGACCGAGAGGCCCGCGTCGGCGACAGCCGACTCGACCTCCTCGAGCTTCGGATTGACGAACACCCCGACAACCTCGCATCGGCGGCGCAGCTCCGCGGCGATCTCAGCAGCTGCCTCGGCTTCGCAATAGCGAGGGCTCGCTCGATGGTGGACCAGGCCGATCGCCCAGGCGCCGAGGCCCACCGCCTCGCGCGCGTCGGGGGCGTTCGTGATCCCGCAGATCTTCACCCGCACCTGCATGGTCGGCCAAGGGTACGCGGTGCACTTGCGAATAGCCGCGAACGAAGTGGAGCGGCACAGGCATGTCAGGCGGCGGAGCCGCCGCAATTTGTGCGTCGGGGCGCGCCTAGCGGCCCAGCGAAGATCCGCTGGCGTTGCTCGGGCGGTCGGCGAGCGTCACCGTGAAGGTGTGCGTGGCGGCGCCGCGGCGCACCGTGATGTCGAGGGTGTCGCCCGGCTTTGCCCTGTTGACGATGTTGATCACCTGGTCCATCGAGAGGACCTTCTTGCCGTCGATCGAGGTGATGATGTCGCCGCCGAGGCGAAGGTTCGATCCCTCGATCGTCGCCGCAGTGTTCCCGCCGCGGATCCCGGCCTTCTCGGCCGGCCCTCCCTTCACCGCCTCCTCGATCAGGACGCCTGAATTGACCGGCAGGTTGAGCGCGTCGGCGATCTGGGGTGTGATCGTGGTGCCGGAGACGCCCAGGAACGCGTGCTCCACGACACCGTTCTGCTGCAGCTGCGAGACCACCTGGCGGGCGGTGTTGCTGGGGATCGCGAAGCCGATCCCGACCGAGCCGCTGCCGCCCCCGGTCTCGATCTGCGAGGTGATCCCGATCACCTGCCCGGCCGAGTTGAGCAGCGGGCCACCGGAGTTGCCAGGGTTGATCGAGGCGTCGGTCTGGATCACGTTGGAGATCGCGAACCCGTTCGGGGCCTGAATCTGGCGCTGCAAGGCGGAGACGATTCCGGTCGTCGCGGTCTGATCGAGGCCGAAGGGATTGCCGATCGCGACCACCGGGTCACCGACCTGAACGCTCGAGGAGTTGCCGAGCGGCAGCGGGTGAAGGTCCGAGGATGGGGCGTCTATCTTGAGCAGGGCCAGGTCGGTCGCGGGGTCGCGCCCGACCACCTTCGCGTTGTAGGTGGTGTCGGTGCCGCCCAGCTTCACGTGGATCGACTGGGCGCCGGAGACGACGTGGTTGTTGGTCAGGATGTCGCCGTCGGTATCGAGCACGAATCCGGAGCCCGTCGCGGTGCCGCCACCCTGCGGGACCCCGAAGAGGTCGGACGGCGAGGAGGGCTTCGGCCGTTCCTCTGCCTCGACGAAGGCGACGCCGGGCGACTCGGCCCGGTAGATGCGCGAGACCGCGTTGCCCTTGCCGACCGACTTCGCGTCGACGGGCGGCGGGGTCAGCGCCGGCGCGACGCTTGCATGGTCGGAGGATGCATGGACGAGGCCGGCGGCGATCGCGATCCAGCCGAAGGCCGCAACGACCAGCCCGCCCAGCACGGCGGAGCCGAACGGATTGCGTGAGAAGTCCTTGACCCGTGAGACCATCGCCGCGGATCCTGGCGGCGGGGCATGATCGGCCATTAAAGAAACCCCTAAGCGAAGCTAAATTCGGCGGCTCTAGGGCAGCTGCTGCTCGCGGGTGTGGTCTTCCTCTCCGGCGAACTCACGCGTCTGCGCCTCGGGGTCCGTGGCCCGCATCAGTGCCTCGCCGATCAGCACCGCGTCGACGCCGACCCGGTCGAGCTCGGAGAGCTGCGCGGGGTCGGAGATTCCGCTCTCGGCGACCACCGTCTTGCCGGTCGGGACGTCGGGCATCAGCTCAAAGGTGGTCGAGACGTCGATGATGCCGTTGTCGAGGTTTCGGTTGTTGACCCCGATCACCGAGGCGTCGAGCTCCAGCGCCCGCTCCAGCTCCGGCCCGTCATGGACCTCGACAAGCGGATCGAGGTCGAGCCCGAGGGCTTCGGAGTGCAGCGACTCGAGCAGCGGGTCGTCCAGCGCCCGCACGATCAGCAGCACCGCGTCGGCGCCGTAGGCCGCCGCCTCGTAGAGCTGGTAAGGATCGACGAGGAAGTCCTTGCGCAGGATCGGCAGGTCGCAGGCTTCACGAGCGACACGCAGGTCATCCAGGGTGCCGTCGAAATGCGGCTCGTCGGTGAGCACCGAGAGCGCCGCGGCGCCCCCGCGCTCGAATGCCTGAACGGTTCCCACGACGGGCGCTTCGGCGCTGATCGGCCCGGCGCTCGGCGAGCGCCGCTTGAACTCGGCGATCAGGGAGAGGCCAGGCCGCACCAGCGCCTCCCGAAACGGGCGATCCTCGCCGCGACCATGAAGCCGGCCCTCGAGCTCGGCGAGCGGCACCTCCGCACGGCGCCGCTCGACCCCATCAGTCGCCGCCGCGACGAGCTGCTCGATCATCCCCATCGTGCCTGGAAGAACATAGAGGATGCCGGGGCGCTCAAGGGGAGGGATCCCCGCTGCGCTCGACGAGGCGCTCGAGCACCTTCGACGCCGCGCCCGAGTCGATCGTCTCGCGAGCCCGCTCGACCCCGGCTCCGAGGTCGGATGCGACGCCGCCGACGAAGATCGCCGCACCGGCGTTGAGCAGCACGACGTCGCGGGCCGGGCCTTCGGCGCCTTCGAAGACCGAGCGGATCGTCGCCGCGCTGCGCTCCGGCTCGCCCCCCGCGAGCTCGTCGAGGTGCGCCTCGGCGAGCCCGAACTGGCCGGGCTCGGTGAACCACTCCTCGGTTCCTGAGCCCTTGACCTCGATCACCCGGGTGCGGGAGCAGATCGAGAGCTCATCGAGCCCGTCCTCGGCGCTGACCACGAGGGCCGCTTCGGCGCCGAGGCCGACAAGCGCCTCGGCGATCGTCTCCTGGTAGCGGCGATCGGAGACCCCGAGCAGCTGCCGCGTCGCCCCGGCGGGATTGGTGAGCGGACCGAGGAAGTTGAAGATCGTCCGCACTCCCAATTCCCTGCGAGCCGGGATGACGTTGGCCATCGCCGCGTGATGGCGGGGCGCGTACATGAAGCCGAACCCGATCTCCTCGATACAGGCGGCCACCTGGCCGGGCCCGAGCTCGATGTTGACGCCGAGGGCCTCGAGCACGTCGGCGGAGCCGCTGCGGCTGGTGCTCGAGCGGTTGCCGTGCTTTGCGACCGCGCATCCGGCGCCCGCCGCGACCAGCGCCGCCGCGGTCGAGATGTTGAAGGTCGCGGGCCCGCCTCCGGTGCCGGCGGTGTCGACGAGGTCGGCGCGGTCGATCTCGACCGAATCGGCCAGCGCCCGCATCGTCCGCGCCAGGCCGACCAGCTCCGGCACCGTCTCCCCTTTCGCCCGCAGCGCGATCAGAAAGGCGCCGGTCTGCACCTCGCTGCTGCGTCCCTCCATGATCTCGGCCAGTACCGCGGCGGCGTGGTCGCTGGTCAGATGGTCGCCTGCGCAGACCGCATCGATCGCCCGGGTGACGATGTCGTTCGGCATCGCTAGGCGTCCGAGCCGTCGAGGAAGGTCGCCAGCAGCTGCTTGCCGTGCGGCGTCAGAACAGACTCCGGATGGAACTGGACCCCCTCCGCCGGAAGCTCGCGATGGCGCACCCCCATCACCACGTCCTCGTAGGTGGCGCTGACTTCGAGCTCATCGGGCAGGTCGGGGGCGGCGACCAGCGAGTGGTAGCGGCCGGCAATCAGCGGCTTCGGAAGGCCGGCGAAGATCGTGCGGCCGTCGTGCTCGACCGCGGCGTCCTTACCGTGCACCGGCAGGCCCTGGACGGTGCGTCCGCCGAACGCCTCGACCAGCGATTGGTGGCCGAGGCAGACCCCGAGCACCGGTGTCCCGGCGCGCGCGAAGGCGCCGACGGCCTCGACCGAGATCCCTGCCTGCGCCGGGGTGCAGGGCCCCGGCGAAACGACGAGCCGGTCGGCGCCGCGCTCGAGCAGCTCCTCGACCCCAGCCGCATCGTTGCGATGCACCTCGACCTCGGCGCCGAGCTCGCCGAGGTACTGGACGAGGTTGTATGTGAAGGAGTCGTAGTTGTCGATCACGAGAACACGCATTACAAGCTCCGATGTTCGCGCTCGGCCTCGATAAGCGCTCCCGGTGCGAGCCGCGCTCACGGCCAGTCCGATTGCTCGCAGGCGAGCTCGACGGCTCGGAAGATCGCCTTTGCCTTGCTGACCGACTCGTTGTACTCGTAGGCCGGCTTGGCGTCAGCGACCGTACCCCCGCCCGCTTGCACGTGTATCTGCCCGTCCTTGACGACGACGGTGCGGATGTGGATCGCGGTGTCGAGGTCGCCGCCCCAGGAGAGGTAGCCGATCGCGCCGCCGTAGGAGCCGCGCTTCTGCGACTCCAGCTCGTCGATGATCTGCATCGCCCGCACCTTCGGCGCGCCGGAGAGGGTTCCCGCCGGCAGCGCCGCACGCAGCACGTCCATTGCCCCGATCCCGTCGCGGAGGCGGCCGGAGACCTGGCTGACGATGTGCAGCACGTGCGAGTAGGTCTCGACGACCATCAGCTCGTCGACCGAGATCGAGCCGTACTCGCAGACTCTGCCGAGGTCGTTGCGCCCAAGGTCGACCAGCATCACGTGCTCGGCGCGCTCCTTCGGGTCGGCGACGAGCCGCTCGGCGAGGCGGCGGTCCTCCTCCTCGCTGGCGCCCCGGGGATAGGTGCCGGCAATCGGCCGAGTCTCGACCCGGTCGCCGGTCACCTTGACGAGCGGCTCCGGGGAGGCGCCGGCGATCTGGAAGTCGCCGAACTCGAGGAAGTACATGTAGGGGGAGGGGTTGACGGCGCGCAGTCCGCGGTAGATCGAGAGCGCCTCGACCGGAGCCGGGGCGCTGAAGCGCTGCGAGGGAACGACTTGGAATGCGTCTCCGGCGTGGATGTACTCGACGATCCGCGCGACGGCTCCCTCGAACTGCTCGCGAGTCATGTTCGACTCGAACCGCGGCGGCTCGCTGTTCTGTGGACCTTTCGGCGTCGGCACCGGGCCACGCAGCCCCTCGCGCACCTCGGCGATCGCGCCGGCGGCGCGCTCGTAGGCGGTGTCGATGCCCCCCTCGTCGTCGCTGAACGCGCAGGCGAGGATCGTCAGCTCGTGGCGCAGGTGATCGAAGGCGAGCAGCACGTCGGTGATCATCAGCGCCATGTCCGGCAGCCCCAGCGGGTCGGGGTTCGGGTCCCCAAGCGGCTCCGCCGTGCGCACCAGGTCGAAGCCGAAGAAACCGACCGCGCCGCCGGCGAACGGCGGCAGGTCCTCGACCTCGGCGAGACGGAAGCGCTCCAGGTAATCGGCCAGGGCCGCGTAGGGGTCCGGCGCCTCGTAGCTCGCCGACGACGGCCCTCCATCCAGGGCCGTCTCGCCGCGCCACTCCGAGAGCACGCCACCGCTCCAGCGCAGAATCGAGCGGGGACGGAAGCCGAGGAACGACCAGCGACCGACCTGGCCCTGCTCGGCGGACTCGAGCAGGAAACAGGGTCCCTCGCCGCGCAGCTTCAAGAGCGCCGATACGGGAGTCTCGCAGTCGTCGACGAGCTTCAATCGAACCGGGACCACGTTCGCTTCGCGGGCGAGCTCCCGAGCGCGCCCGAGGTCGGGATCGAGACCGGCGAGATCAGCGACGACGGTCATTGAGGACCTCCATCACATCTGCCCCCTCGACGCCGCGGGAGCGCAGCAGGACGCTGAGGTGATAGACGAGGTCCGCCGCCTCCTCGGCGACGCGGGCATCGGACTCATCGCGGGCGGCCCGGGTCACCTCCTCGGCCTCCTCGGCGACCTTGGCGGCGAGGCGGCCGGGATCGGAGAGAAGGTCGGCCGTGTAGCTGCCGTCGGGACGCTCGGTGTCGCGCTCGCGCAAGATCCGCTCCAGCGCCGGCAGCGCCTCGTAGGCGACCGGGGCGGGCTCCCCGGGCGCCGCCGGCGCGTCGGCCTCTGTCGACGCGGCGCCGCCAAGCTCGCGGTAGAAGCAGGAGCGCTCGCCGGTGTGGCAGGCCGGCCCGGCCGGCTCGACCAGCGCCACCAGGGCATCGCCGTCGCAGTCGTAGCGCAGCTGGCGCAGCCGCTGCACGTTGCCCGAGCTCTCCCCCTTGCGCCAGAGCTCGCCCCGCGAGCGGCTGAAGAAGTGCATCTCGCCGGTGTCCAGCGTCAGCTTCAAGGCCTCTTCATTCATATAGGCGAGGGTAAGGACCTCGCCGCTGGCGTGGTCCTGCGCGACGCAGGGGACGAGCCCCCGGTCGTCGAACACGATTCCTTCAAGCATGCAGGCAGTTTACGAGCCGCCTCTCGCCGGCTCGGGTGCCCGGATCCGAAGCCTCAGGCCTGGTTCGCTGCCCCGGCGGCCGGCCTGCCCTCGAAGCGGGCTCGCAGGTCGTCCTCGAAGAACGCGTAGCCGACGTCTGACTGCTGCTTGGCGAAGTACATCGCCATGTCGGCGTCGGCGAGCAGCTCGGCGGGCCGCGTAGCCGGGTCGCGGGTCAGCGCGATGCCGACGCTCGGGGCCACGGTGAGGCTCTGTCCCTGCGCGTCGATCGGCTTCGGCACCACCTCGACGATCCGCTTCGCCAGCTTCGTGGCGGCGGCCTCGTTCATGGCCTCGCAGAAGATCGCGAACTCATCCCCGCCGAGCCGGCTGACAACGTCGGTGGGCCGAACCAGCGCCGTGAGCCGCTTCGCCACCGCGACGAGCAGGAAGTCGCCGGCGTCGTGTCCGTGAGTGTCGTTGATGCGCTTGAAGCCGTCGAGGTCGAGGTAGAGGGCCGCGGCCGGCTTGCGCTCGCGGCGCTGACGTTTGAAGGCGAGAATCATCCGGTCCTCGAGCACGCCGCGGTTCGGCAGTCCGGTGAGATCGTCGTGTGAGGCTCTGTGAGCGAGTCGCTCCTCGGTCTCCTTGCGCTCGCTGATGTCCTGCATCTGCGAGAGCAGGTACAGCGGCTCGCCGCGGTTGCCGCGGACAATCGTGGTGCTGAGGCTGATCCAGATCACGCTGCCGTCCGCGTGCAGGTAGCGCTTCTCGGTCTGGAAGCGGTCCCGAGTGCCGTCGAGAAGCTCCTCGAGCGCATGTATGTCCTTGGGGGCGTCGTCCGGATGGGTGATGTCCGCGAAACGCTTCCCGATCAGCTCCTCGAGCGGGTAGCCGGTCAGCTCCGAGAGGGCGCGGTTGGCGCGCATCCAGCGGCCCTCGGGGCTGACGATCGCCATCCCGATCGCGGCGTCGTCGAAGGCGCTTCGGAAGCGCTGGTTCGCCTGCTGCAGGGCCTCTTCTCCCTGGCGGCGCTCCGAGACGTCGTGGACGAAGGCGTTGAAGCGCGCCCCGCCGGAGATGTGCATGCGCGCGAAGCTGAGCTCGATCGGAAAGCGCGAGCCGTTGCGGCGCTGGGCGGTGATCTCGATCTTTCGGTTCAGCAGCGACTGATCGCCGTCCAGCATCCGCTGCAGCCCCGGCTGGTAATGCTCGACGTCGGAGCTCGGCACGATCATCTCGACCAGCGGGCGCCCGATCACCTCGCGGCGCGACCAGCCGAAGTCGCGCTCCGCCTGCAGGCTCCACTCGACGATCCGTCCTTCCCCGTCCATCGCGATGAAGGCCTCGTGGGTCGAATCGAGGATCGACCGAGAGACCTCCTCGCGCTCGCGAATCTGGCTCATCAGGTGCACCCCGGTGATCCCGAGCGCCCCGGTCATCAGCGAGTCGAGCGCCGCGCGCCCGAGCTCGCGAGTCGGGTACTTGGGGGCGCCTTCGACGGCGACCGGGAGCGCGATTGCGATGAAGCAGCCGGCCACCGACCAGAGCACCTGGTTGAAGGTGCCGTAGAGCGCGAACCAGACCACCGGCAGAAGGATCAAGGCCGTGAACACCGACTCGCCGCCACCGGAGGCGTCGCGGACCAGTGCTGCGATCACGTAGAAGAGCAGCGGCGGCGCGCCCTGCCAGCTGGCCGGAAGCCGCGCCCAGGGGACCAAAAAGGCGGAAGCGACGATCACCGCCAGGGTTGCCCAGCTGATGATCATCTCGCTGGTCACTCCGTCGTAAGCGAACGGCACGACGATCAGCGTGATCAGGGTCAGGGCGACGAACGGCGCCAGGCGAAGCGCCAACTTGGCGGACTCGAAAGGCCGCGCGCCGCGAGCGGCTCGTTGGCTGATCCCGCGATCTAGCTGCGAAAAGTACATCCTGGCTCTTGCCCCTGTCTTCGTCTTCGTGGACTGACGCAGACCTAGGAAACATGCTCGAGCCGGCGCCTGCCCGGGCATGAGGGTCTATTCGGCCGTCTGTTCGATGGGCTTGATACTCAGAACTGAAAGATCGCGCCCGAGTTGCGCAGGGCCGCGAAACGAAGTGGAGCGGCACAGCGCATGACAGGGCGGCCGTAGGCCGCCGCAAGTGATTCACGAACATCTCGCTGCGGCCTTTGGGCTGTGATGGCCGCCCAAGTGCCGCGCCGATCCCGTTCGAGCTACTCGATCCCCAGCCGGTCCAAGAGGCTCTCGTCGCGGCGCCAGCGCTCCCGCACGCGGACCTTCAGGTCGAGGTGCACGCGGGCGCCGAGCTCGCGTTCCAGCTCGCTGCGCGCCGCAGTCCCGATCTCCTTCACCTTGCGTCCACCCGCGCCGATCAGGATCCGCTTCTGGGACTCCGACTCGGTCCAGACCTCGGCCTGGATCGTCACCAGGCCGTCCTCACGAGTGCTCTGCTCGCTGACCGCGACCTCAACGGAATGCGGCACTTCCTCGCGGGTCCGGTTGAGGACCTGCTCGCGGACCAGCTCCGCGATCAGGACCTCGCTCGGCTGATCGCCTCGCTGCTCGGGCGGGTACAGGTAGGGGCCTTCCGGCATCAGCTCGGCCAGGCGACCGATCAGCGCCTCCAAGCCGTCGCCGCGGCGGGCCGAGATCGGGAAGATCTCGTCGACCGACCGCAGCTCGGCCGCGTCGGAGAGCACCGCCGCGATCTGCCCCTTGCCGAGCCGGTCGCACTTGTTGACCGCGCAGACCACCGGGACGGGCCCCCCGGCGCCGAGCAGGGCGCGATCGACGAACCGATCTCCGGGCCCGATCCCCTGCTCACCGTTTACGACCAGCAGCGCGGCATCGGAGTCCGCGAGCTCGCGCTCGACCCGCTGCTGCATCCGCTCGGTTAGGACATCGCGGGGGCGCTGCACTCCGGGAAGATCGACCAGCACGACCTGCCAGCCCGACCCTGCCTCGGTGGCGATCCCGCGGATCGCCCGACGGGTGGTCTGTGGACGCTCCGAGACGATCGCGACCCGCGCCCCGACCAGCGCGTTGATCAGGGTCGACTTGCCGACGTTGGGCCGGCCGGCGAGCCCGACGAAGCCTGCGCGAGTCAACGCCCGCCGCCTCCTCGGCTCCCCGTCGGGGGGCGGCGGGGCTTCAGAAGATTCGCCATCGCCTTCTCCTGCAAAGCGAGCATCTCCCCCTCGTCTGTCTCGTGGTCGTAGCCGCAGAGGTGAAGAACGCCGTGGATGACGGCCTCGTCCACGTCGCTGCACTCTTGCGGGCAGATCACGACGTCTCCGAGCTCGCGCGGTCCGCGCGCCGGCTCGGCCCCGTCGAGCGGAAAAGCGAGCACGTCGGTGGGACGGTCGATGCCGCGGTGCTCGCGGTTCAGCTCCCGGATCCGCTCCGCGTCGGCAACGTCGACTGCGACGTGCCCGTCATTCACGCCGGCAACCTCGAGCCCCGCCGTAACCGGCGCTTGCAGCTCGCGCGGAACGTCGGTGAGGTCTACGGTCAATTGTCCGTGGCGGGCGGCGGTTGCGTCTCCGTGTGCTCCCCATAAGCGGCGACGATCCGCTGTACGAGCTTGTGGCGCACGACGTCCTCGCCGCCGAAGTGCACGAAGGAGACATCCTCGACCCCGCCGAGGATCTCGCGCACCACTATCAGCCCCGAGCGATGGTCGCGCGGCAGGTCGATCTGGGTGATGTCGCCGGTCACGACCATCTTCGAGTTGAACCCGAGCCGGGTCAGGAACATCTTCATCTGCTCGGGACTCGTGTTCTGAGCCTCGTCGAGGATCACGAAGGAGTCATTGAGAGTTCTCCCCCGCATGAAAGCCAGCGGCGCCACCTCGATCACCCCACTCTCGAAGTAGGAGTTGACCCGGTCCGGCTCGAGCATGTCGTAGAGCGCGTCGAAGAGCGGCCGCAGGTACGGGTCGACCTTGGCCTGGATGTCTCCGGGCAGAAAGCCGAGCCTCTCCCCCGCCTCGACCGCGGGGCGCGTGAGGATGACCCGGGTCACCTGGCGCGCGGTGAGCGCTGCCGCCGCCATCGCCACGGCCAGAAACGTCTTGCCGGTCCCAGCCGGCCCGATCCCGAAGGTGATCGTGTGATCGCGGATCGAGTCGACGTAGTGCTTCTGGTTCAGCGTCTTCGGCGCCACCTTGGCGTTGCGGTGACGCCAGATCACGTCCTCGAGGATCTCCGCCGGGCTCTCGTGCGCGTCCAGCGCCCCGGTCACCGCTTCGATCGTCCCCGGCGCGATCTCGTGGCCCTGCTCGATCAGCTCGACGAGCTCATCGACGACCGTCGCGGCGGTCTGCACCTCGCCGTCGCCCCCATCGAGGGTGAGCACGTTCCCGCGCAGGTGCAGGTCGCAGTCGAGGTGGCCCTCGAGGGTGCGGAGCACCGCGTCGCCCGAGCCGGCCAGCTCGGCGGCAACCTCGTTGTCGAGGGTTAGCTGCCTACGCGCCAAGCTGCTCGCGCACCGCCTGGCTGACTCGCTTTCCGTCCGCCCTGCCTTCGACCTTCGGCATCACGGCCGACATCACCTGGCCGATCTGGCTCTGCTCGCTGGCGCCGCTCTCCTCGACCGCGGCCTTGACCAGCTGCGAGAGCTCCGCATCGGAGAGCTGCGCGGGCAGATATGCCTCGATCAGGCTCGCCTCCGACTGCTCGGCGTCCGCCTGCTCTGAGCGCCCTGCGTCGCGAAATGCCTCCGCCGCCTCAAGGCGCTTCTTGCGCTCCCGCTGCAGCACCGCGACCTCGTCGCCGGTGCCGAGCTTGTGATCCTGCTGCAGGGCGTCGACGACGAGGCGCAGCGCCGAGACCTTCTCCCGCTCGCCCGCCTTCATCGCGCTGCGCACGTCTTCCTGTATCCGTTCGAGGGTGCTCATGACCGGGAGTCTGGCACCTCGACCCGCTCAACCTCTCCCAGCGGCATCTGCAGGAAGCGGGTCCCGAGCTCGCGAAACGAATCGACGTCGCCGGTGCAAAGGAACCGGTAGTCCCCCTCCTCGCGGTGGGGGGAGTTGAGCCCCGCACCCTCCAGCGAGCGCTGCACCGCGGCGGCCACCGCGTGCCCGGCCGTGATCAGGCGCACGTCGCGGCCCAGCATCCGCTGCAGCATCGGCGCGACAAGCGGATAGTGGGTGCAGCCGAGGATCAGGGTGTCGATCTCGGCCTCGCGCAGCGGCGCGCAGTAGGAGCGCGCCTTCTCGACCACCGCCTGGTCGAAAGGGAAGCCGTGCTGGATGATCGGGGCGAGGTCGGGGGCCTCGACCTCGGTCACCTCCAGCGAGCGCCCCTGCTGCTCCAGCGCCCTGCGGTAGGCACCCGACTCGACGGTTGCCGGGGTGGCGAGGACGCCGACCCGGCCGCTGCCTGTGATCGCGGCCGCGATCTCCGCCTCGGGCTCGATCACCGTGACCACCTCGACCCCCTGCTCGGCGGCAATCGACCGCACCGCCTCGGCGCCCGCGGAGGTCGCCGAGTTGCAGGCGACGACGAGCAGCTTCGCGCCGCGCGCCAGCAGGAAGGCGCTGACCTGCTCGACCCGCCCCCGCAGCTCCCCGCTGCCCTTGATCCCGTAGGGAAACTGGGAGCTGTCGCCGAGATAGAGGAAGTCCTCCTCGGGCAGCGATACGAGGCACTCGTGAAGGACGGTGAGGCCGCCGACCCCGGAGTCGAAGACCGCGACCGGAAGCTCGCGGTGCGGGCGGTCGTTCAAGCCCGAATCAGGCTCCGGGCTTGACGACCATCAGGTAGACGGCGATCACGAGCAGCAGGCCGGTGACCGCGCCGACGATCCCCTCGATCCGCCCCGCCCGCTGGTACTCGGCGGAGAGGTCGGCGAGGGTCAGCTCGCGATCGCCGGCCGCGGCGATCTCCGCCTCGACCATCGGAGCGAGACGCCGGTCGGTGGGGATGAAGTAGGCGCCGTTCAGAGCGCCGAGCGCGATCACGATCAGAAAGGCGGCGCTGATCCAGAACTCACCCAGGCTCAGATTCAGCTTGTCGACTTGATAGAGGCCCGTCGCCAGGACGACTACCAGGGCGGGCGTCGCGAACCATTGGTTGATCGCCAGCTGCAGCTTGTGCACGTAGGGGAGGTGACGCACCCCGGCCTTGACCGCGACCGGGAACATGATCGACTCGGCGAAGGTCGCGCCGAACCCGACCATCACCGCCGTGATGTGGAGGAACAGCGAGATGTTGTAGCTGGTCACCGCGAGCGGCAGGCTCATCGCGGCGCGAACGATATCGATGCCCACTCGCCCTCCGAGCGTCGCTTGGCCTCCGCGAGGCCGGCGCTCTCGAAGGCCGCGCTGACCGCGCCCGCCTCGCTCTCGAGCAAACCCGAGCAGACCAGGAGCCTCGGGAGCTCGCGTGCCTCCAGGCCCACGGCGAGGTGGCGCAGCAGCGGCGCCGTCAGGTTGGCGACCACGGTCGGGTCAAGCGGCGGCAGGGTCTCACGCAGATTGACCCGGCAGAGCTCCAGCTCGACCCCGTTGGCGGCGGCGTTCGCTGCCGTTGCCTCGAGCGCCGCCGCCTCGTGGTCGTAGCCGGTGACCGGGGCCCAGCCCAGCTTCGCGGCCGCGATCGCAAGCACTCCCGATCCGGTCCCGAGGTCGGTCAAGGCCCCGGCGGCCTCGCCGCCGTTCTCGGTCAAGGCCTCGATGCACATCCGCGTCGTCGCGTGGGCGCCGGTTCCGAACGCACGGCCCGGATCGATGACGACGTCGAGCGCCCCCTCGCGGGGCTCGCACCACGAAGGGCGCACCCAGACGCGCTCGCCGATCAGCAGCGGCTTGTGGAAGTCCTTCCAGCGATCGGCCCAGTCGTCGGGGATCTCGCTTGCCTGAACCTCGACCAGGCCCTCGCCGGTTGCGGCCTCGAGCCGGCCGAGGTCGGGGAGCTCCCCCTCGGCCCCGTAGATCGCGTACTCGACATAGTCGGCGCCCTGCTCCTCCTCGAAGCCGTTCGGGGCCAGCGCGGCGAGCTCGCCGAGCACCAGGTCGGCCTGCTCGGGCCGGCAGCGGATCGCGAGCCTGATCACCCGAGGGCGCGGCGCACCCGCGAGAAGAAGCCTTCCTGCGAGGGCTGCAGGTTCTCGGGCTCGATCGTCTCGTTGAGCCGCTCGGCGAGACGGCGCTGCTCGTCGCTGAGATTCCCGGGCACGACCACGTTGATGACCACGCGGTGATCGCCGCGATGGTGGTCGCCGAGCCGCGGCAGGCCGAGGCCGCGCAGCTGCACCTCGGTCCCGCCCTGAGAGCCGGGCGGGACCGCAACCTCGCGGACGCCGTCGAGGGTCTCGACCTCGACCGTCGCCCCGAGCATCGCCGCGGGCGCCGCGACGTCGACGATCGACACCAGGTCCTCCCCGTCGCGGTGGAAGCGATCGTCCTCGGCGACCCGCACCTCGACGTAAAGGTCCCCGGGGTGTCCGCCGGGATCCCCGGCATGCCCGGCGCCGGCGATTCGGATCCGCTGCCCGTCGGCGATCCCGGCCGGCACCTCGACGTCGAAGTGGCGAATGCCGGCGCGGCGGCCCGAACCGCTGCACTCCGCGCAGGGCGTCTCGGCGACCTTTCCATCGCCGTGGCAGTCCTCGCAGTCCGCCGCCCGGACAAGCTGGCCGAATGCGGTGCGCGAGACGTAGCGAACCTGGCCCTTGCCACCGCAACGCTCGCAGGTGCGAATCGGGGTCCCCGGCTCGGCGCCGTTGCCGCGGCAGTGCTCGCAGCGCATGACCGCGTCGAACCTGAGCTTACGCGTGACGCCCTCGGCGACTTCTTCCAGGGACACCTCGATCGTCGCGGCGATGTCGCCGCCGCTGGCCGGCCCGCTGCGGCCGAAGCCGAACGGGTCATCGGCGCCGAAGAAGGCCTGGAAGATGTCGTCGATCGAGCCGAAGCCGGAGCTGCGCGGGGCCCAGCCGCCGGAGCGCAGCCCGTCGCGGCCGAAGGAGTCGTAGGTCTGCCGCCGCCAGGGGTCCGAGAGCACCTCGTACGCCTCGGCGGCCTCCTTGAACTTCTCCTCGGCCTCGGGGTCGTGTGTGTTGACGTCGGGGTGCAGCTCGCGCGCGACCCGCCGGAAGGCCTTCTTTATCTCCTGCTCGGAGGCGTCGCGGCCGAGGCCGAGCAGCTCGTAGTAATCGGTTGCCATCGCCTACTCGTAGACGGACTCGAAGTAGCGCGAGAGCTCGCGTGCCGTATCACGCACCGAGGCGATCGCGGTCGCGTAGTCCATCCGCAGCGGCCCGACGACGCCGACCGAGCCGAGGTTTCGATAGCCAAGCCCGTAGTTGGCCCCCACGACGCTCACCGTGCGCAGCTCCGGCTGCGGGTTCTCGTCGCCGATCCAGAGGAAGACAGAGCGCTCGTCGAGTGCCGAGCGGAGCATCCGCAAGACCGCGGCGCGGCGCTCGAGGACACGCATCAGGCGATCGATGTCGGGCAGGTCGTCGAAGTGGCTCTCGGAGAGCAGCCGCGCGGCGCCCTCCATGTAGAGCTGCTGCTCCCCGGCTCCCTCGAGGGAGCTGAAGGCGCTACGAATGCTGTTCAGGAAGCGCTGCTCGGCGACGGCGAGCTCCGGGTCCGCCAGCCGGTCGACGATCATCCGCGCCCCGAGGCCGAGCCCGGAGAGGCGCTCGTTGAGGTACTGCGACGCCCATTCGACCAGCCCGGTGTCAACCGGCTGCTCGAAGCTGAAGGTCCGCTTGGTAACTCCGCCGGCGGAGCTGATCACGACGACCATCACCACGGTCGGCTGCAGGAGCAGCGCTTCGACCCGGTGGATTGTCGCGGTGTCCAGCGGCGGCGCGGTGACAAGCGCGACGAGGTCGGTCATCTTCGAGAGCGCCGTCGTCGTCTCGCGCATCGCCTCGTCGACTTCGGCCCGCATCCGCGAGAGCTCCAGCTCCACCCGCGCCCCGCCGGGCGCCGGACCGCCGGCCAGCAGCACGTCGACGTATCGACGGTAGCCGGCATCGGTGGGCACCCTTCCCGCCGAGGTGTGCGGGTGGTTCAGGAAGCCGGCCTGCTCGAGGGCGGCCAGCTCGCCGCGCACCGTGGAGGCGCTCCAGCCGATGTCGCCCTGCCCGGCGACGGTCTTGGAGCCAACCGGCTTGCCGGACTCCAGGTAGGCGCCGACGACGCAGCGCAAGATTTCCTCCTGCCGCTCAGAGAGCATGCGTGAATTCTAGAAGTAGGCTCGCAGGCGCCCGGCCGCGGGTCCTGTCGGCGGCGGCTCCCCGCCCGTCCTCGGCGCGGCCACGTCCGCCTCGTGAACTTGTTTCTCTCGAGCCGGCCTGCGGCCCGTGCGGGGGCCCCGCCGCCGCCGCCACCCGCGGAAGCTGCCTAGAGCTCTACTTCCGCGACCGCGTTGCGGATGACCCTCTTGTCACCTTGCTTCGCGACGCATTCCGTGTGGATGCGGTTGCCTTCCACCGCGGTGACCTCGCCGGAGACGACGATCTCCTGCTCGGGCGCGCCCATGCCGCGGAACTGGACCGAAAGCCGCTTGAGGGCCTTCGGGTCGCCGTCGGCGATCTGCGCGTTGGCGCGCGCGACCAGGGCCATCATGTAAAGGCCGTGAAGGATGTTGCCGGGCAGTCCGACCTGCTTGGCGAACTCGGGATCGATGTGGATCGGGTTGAAGTCCCCGGACGCCCCCGCGTAGCGGTGCGGCAGGTACTTGTCCGGCGTCTCGCGCAATTCCGGGATCGCTTCGCCCTTGGCGAGGTCGGCCATCAGACCCCCCTGACGATGTTCGTCCAGACGCCGCGCACAGTCTGCTCGCCTTCCTGGTTTACCGACTCCGACTCGAAGACGTAAAAGCCCTTGTCGTCCTTCTGGAAGACGTCGGCAAGCGTCGCAGTCGTGGTCAGCTCGTCGCCGGAGCAGACCGGCTCGCCCCAGACGAACTCCTGGCCGCCGTGCACCATGGTCGCGAAGTTGATCCCGACCTCGGGGTCAAGGATCCCCGGCGCGATCGCGGGGGCGCTGTAGACGACGCAGAACATCGGCGGCGCGACCACGTCGCGGTAGCCGGCCGCCAACGCTGCCTCACGGTCGTGGTGGACCTGATTCTGGGCCCCGATCGCGTTCGCGTACTCGCGGATCTTCTCGCGGCCCGCCTGGTAGGTGACCGGCGGCCATTGCTTTCCGATTGCGTCCTTGGAGACCGGCATCTCGGCGGCGGATTGTATTGGCGGCGAAGCGGTAGGTTGCGCGGGAGCGCGATGCTCAAGCAAGGCGCAATCGCTCCGGGCGAGCGCGAAGCGGAGATATCCATGATCATCACGACGATGAACGACCTGCCCGGCTACACGATCGACGAGGTGCTCGGCGAGGTCTTCGGCCTCACGGTTCGCTCCCGCAACATCGGCTCGCAGATCGGCGCGGCGCTGAAATCGCTCGGCGGCGGCGAGCTGAAGGGGATGACCAAGATGCTTGCCGACGGGCGCGCCCACGCCACCGATCGCCTCGTCGAGGAGGCGGAGGGGAAGGGCGCCGACGCGATCATCGCCTTTCGCTTCGACACCTCGGAGCTCGGTTCGACCTGGACCGAGATCTGCGCCTACGGGACGGCGGTCAAGATCACCAAGACCTAGCCGGCCTCGCCCGCCCGGGCCGCCTCGAGTGCCTGCTCGCGTGACGGGTAAAGATGGAACCGGGTCGCGAGGCCGTCTTCGTACTCGGTCATGTACCAGACCCGCATCTCGACCGGGACGCCGCTGCCGGCGCCCTTGGCGCTCTGGCGCGCCGCCATGAGGACGTGGTGGTCACCGACCGGCTCGTATTCCTCGATCTCGACCTCGAAGCCCTCCCAGGCCTCGAACCATTCGCTGGTCCACTCGATCCAGCCCTCCCGGCCGGTGAAGCTGCCCGGATTGGGCAGGTCCGGGGTGCTGAAGATCTCGACCTCCGGGTGCATGGTGGCAAGGAACGCTTCGATGTCGCCGCGCCGGAACGCTTCGTTTGCCGCCCGCGCGCGGGCGACGTTTCGCTCCGCGCTAGTCATCGATCTCGAGCACGGCGAGAAATGCCTCCTGCGGGACCTCGACCGAGCCGACCTGCTTCATCCGCTTCTTGCCCTTCTTCTGCTTCTCGAGCAGCTTGCGCTTGCGGGTCACGTCGCCACCGTAGAGCTTCGCGGTGACGTCCTTGCGCAGCGCCTTGACCGTCTCCCGGGCGAGCACCCGAGAGCCGATCGCGGCCTGCACGGGGATGTCGAAGAGCTGGCGCGGGATCGTCTTCTGGAGCCGCTCGACCAGCTTCCGCCCGGCGTCGTAAGCCGCATCCTTGTGGACCACCTGGCTCAGCGCGTCGACCGTCTCGCCGGCGAGCAGGACGTCGAGCTTGACCAGCTCCGAGGCCCGGTTGCCGATCGGCTCGTAGTCAAGCGAGGCGTAGCCGCGGGTCGATGACTTCAGCAGGTCGAAGAAGTCGAGCACGATCTCGGCCAGCGGCAGGTCGTAGCGGATCTGGACCCGCTGCGGGGAGAGGTAGTGCAAGTCGACGTGCGAGCCGCGGCGCCCTTGGCAGAGCTCCATCACCGCGCCGACATACTCGGACGGAGCGATGATCGTGGCGCGGATGTAGGGCTCCCGGATCTCGACGACCGAAGCCGGATCGGGCATCTCGGTCGGGCTGCGGACGTCGGCGACCTCGCCCCCGGTCAACTCGACCTCGTAGCGGACGTTCGGGGTGGTTGCGAGCAGCTCGAGGTCGTATTCGCGCTCCAGCCGCTCGCGCACGATGTCCATGTGCAGGAGGCCGAGAAAGCCGCAGCGGAAGCCGAAGCCCAGGGCCTGTGAGTTCTCGGGCTCGTAGGAGAGGGCGGCATCGTTGAGCGAAAGGCGGTCGAGCGCGTCGCGGAGGTCCTCGTAGCGGTCGGTGTCGATCGGGTAGAGACCGCAGAAGACCATCGGGCGCACCTCGCGATAGCCGGGAAGGGCGTGGGCGGCGGAGCGACTGCGGTCGGTCAGCGTGTCGCCGACGCGCAGCCGTGCGACGTCCTTGATCCCGGTGATCACGTAGCCGACCTCGCCGGCGACGAGGCCGGGTGCCGGGCGCATCTCGGGGCTGAAGAAGCCGATGTCGTCGATGTCCGCCTCCGAGCCGGCCTGCATGGCCATGATCCGACCCCGCTTTTGAAACTCGCCGTCGACCATCCGCACATAGGCGACGACGCCGCGGTACTGGTCGAACTCCGAATCGAAGATCAGCGCCCGCGGCGGCGCCGTCGGCTCGCCGACCGGTGGCGGGATCCGCTCCACGATCGCCTCCAAGACCTCGATCACGCCCTCGCCGGTCTTCGCCGAGATCCGGTGGACCTCGCGCGGCTCGCCACCGAGCAGGTCGGCGATCTCACCGGCGACCCGCTCCGGCTCGGCGCCCGGGAGGTCGACCTTGTTGATCACCGGGATCAGCTCCAGCCCGCCCTCGATCGCCAGGTAGGTGTTGGCCACCGTCTGCGCCTCAACGCCCTGCGACGCGTCGACGACCAGCAGTGCCCCCTCGCAGGCGGCCAGCGAGCGCGAGACCTCATAGGAGAAGTCGACGTGGCCGGGAGTGTCGATCAGATGCAGGTGATAGGTCTTGCCGTCCGCCGCCCGGTAGGAGACCCGAACCGCCTGCGCCTTGATCGTGATCCCGCGCTCGCGCTCGAGCTCCATCGAGTCGAGCACCTGGGCGCGCATCTTCTTCGGGTCGATCGCGCCGGTGACCTCGAGGATGCGATCGGCGAGCGTCGACTTGCCGTGGTCGATGTGGGCGATGATCGAGAAGTTGCGGATCTCTTCCACTGGAGCGTGAGTATGGCGGGCGTTGATGCGCCAGCATCCCCCTCAGGAGCGCGAGCTGCGCTGCGCATGGAGGCGGAAGACGAAGATCTTCTTCGCGTGGATGACCAGGCGCGCCCCCGGGTGGGAGACCAGGCAGCGGCTCGAGCCCCGATCCGAGGGCAAGCGCCCGCCTGCGGTGACCACGTAGCGATAGCGGCCCGCCGCGAGGGCGGCCCGCCAGGCCCTGCAGCCGCGAAAGTGGTGGAAGGCGGCGTCGGCGCCGTGGCGGCCGAGAAAGTCGACCCGGTTCGACAGGTCGGTTCCCATCAACGGGTACTGGATCGGCACCGTCGTCGCGATCCGCTGCTGGCGCTGTCCGGCGGCCCAGTCAAACGCCGCGGAAAGCCCAGCCGAGCGAAAGGCCTGGCCGGCGTAGCGGTCGCTGAGGTAGTCGCGCTGGATGAACCAGCCGCCGACAAGCGGCGTCGCTATCGCGGCGGTCAGAAGGATTGTGGTGATCGGACGCAGCCCGACCCGGCGTCCCGGGATGGAGAGGACCGGCAGGTGCAGGCGCCCGCGCACCGTCGGTAGGCAGAGGATCGCCACGACCGCGACCGCCGCCGCGATAGCGAAGCCGGGACGCCAAGTCGTGGCCGAGAGATCGCTCGCCACCAGCAGGGCCGCAAGCGCGCCGGCAAGCGCCCATCCGGCCCGCCCGGCGCGGCCGAGGACGAGCGGCGCCAGCACCAAACAGAGAAAGAGCGCCGGCAGCAGATGGCGCAAGCTGGACGCGAAGCCCTGCGGAATCCCCGCCGGGCCCTCGGCCGAGGTGCCGTCGAGCAGGTAGGCGAGCAGGGCAGCGACGGCGGCGAAGCCGGCCAGCCGCAGGGTCGGGCTTCCGCGCAGCAGGCAGACGAAAGCGGCGAGCGCCGCCAGGGCCAGCAGCACGGGCCAAAGCTCGCCGAGCCGGTGGCTGAGATCGGGCTCGAGCCAGCGCCGCCAGACGTCCCCGTTGCCGAAGTAGTCGAGCACCGAGTGCTGGGGCCTGCCCCCAAGGCCCTGATCGGGGCCATCGAGCCGCAGCGGACCGACGCTGCGAATCCAGGGCAGCGGGTTGCCCGCGAAAGCGATGTTGCGCAGGTACCAGAATCCACAACCGCCGATCAGCGGGGCGGCGAATGCACGCAGGGCGCGCCATCGCCGCCCGACCGCGACGATGGTCGGGATACCGATCAGCATGGCCGCGGCCGGGGCCAGAAAGGTCAGCTTCGTGCCCGCCGCCAGCCCGATCGAGAGTCCGGCGACGGCAAGCGGGCCAAGCCGCGGCCCGCACTCGCGGTCGGCAGCCGCCGCGGTGACCAGGATCGCCAGCGCGACGAGCAGGAAGAAGACCCCGAGCGTGTCGTTACGCGCCTGCCCGGCCTGATCGGCCATAACGCCGGAGTCGAGCAGGACGGCCGCCGCGACCAACGTCCAGTGCCCCTTTCCATAGGGTCGCCCCACGGACCAGGCCGCGGCCAGGCAACCGCCGAGCCAAAGCAGGTTGAGAAGTGGCGAGAGCAGGTCGCGGCGCAGGAGCACGATCCCCGCCCCGTGCAGCAACTCGGAGTTCTGCGGATAAAACCAGGACAGGTAACGCGGGGAGACGAAAGCGAAGTCAAGCGTCGAGCCCGTCTGCGCGAAGTGCGCGGCGAACGGCATGTGGTACCAGGTTGAGTCGTAGCTGGTGATGCCGAAGCGCAGGGCGTCGACCGTTCCGATCATCCAATGCGCGATCACGACGGCGGCGATCGCCGCTCCCAAGCGAGCCCCCCAAGCGCCGGGCGATGGCTCCGGCGGCGGATCGGCGCTCCGCTTCCCCGGCGCCGCTACCGCGAGCCGAATCGCGGCGCCGGTCGCAAGGCAGGCGAGGAGCAGAGGCAGCCTGCCGAGCAGGCCGAACGCCCCGAGCAGCTCGCAGGTCCAGATCAGCAGCGCCAGAGTGAGTACGACGTCAGCCAAGCGCGCCGGCAGCCCGGACCATCCGAAGAGGAGCCGCCCCCGGACCCGTGTCGCCGCGAGAGCGAGCGAGCCGACGCAGAGCAGCAGGGCGCCGCTGCCGAGCAGGTACTGGGGAGGGTCAAGCATCAGACGGTTCTCAAACTTTTAGAGAAGATCTTTAGGTTCGCAGGACAACCCCGCCACGGGCGAGGGGTTGACCTGATGATGCGGCGCGCTTACCTGGTGGCGACTCTCGGCATTCTGCTTGCCGCCCCGGCGCCCGCAACCGCGGACCTCGCCGACCACGTTCATCCGCTCGCCGGCACTCGCCCGGGCCCCGGCACCTTCGGCGGCGGCCACAACTTTCCCGGTGCGGCGATGCCGTTCGGGATGGTTCAGTTCAGCCCTGACACCTCACCCGACGGAGCCTCGGGGGGCTATGACTACCGGGACTCCCACACGCGCGGCTTCAGCCTCACGCACCTGAGCGGAGCCGGCTGCACCCTCTATGCGGACTTCCCGGTGCTGCCGACCACCGAGCCGCTGCAGAAGTCCCCGGCGCTCCCGCACAGCGCCGACCTTGCGCCGCAGTTTCGGCCCGGGTTCAGTCACGCGAACGAGACTTCCCATCCCGGGCTCTATGCGACCCAGCTGAACCGACACGGACACAGGATCGACGCCCGCCTCACCGCGACCACCCGCACCGGCCTTGCCCGCTTCACGTTCCCGCGTAACTCCCATGCCAGCGTGCTGATCAACGCCGGCGGCAGCGCCAATCCTGACGACCACGCCGACGTGCAGGTAAACCCCGCAGCAGGCGAGATCACCGGATCCGCTTCCAGCGGCTTCTTCTGCGCCCAGCGGCCCCGCTACCGGATCTACTTCGCGGCTCGTTTCAATCGGCCCTTCAAGGCCTTCGGTACCTGGCAACGGGGAGCGCTGGGCCCCGGCTCCACCGCCGCCGCCGACGACAGGCTGGTCTCGACCAACGGGTCCGACACCGCCCAGGCCGGCGCCTACGCGACCTTCGACACCCGCCACAGGCGCGGACTGCAGGTGGCGATAGGGGTCTCGTTCGTCAGCGTCGAGGATGCCCGTCGCAACCTCGCCGCCGAGCAGCACGGCTTCGCCTTCAACCGCGTCGCAGCCAAGGCGCGCCGGCGCTGGGACCGGATGCTGGGCACGATCAGGGTCGGCGGCGGCCGCAACCGCAACACCGCCACCCTCTACACCGCTCTCTACAACGCGATGCTGGCGCCGCGGACCTTCAACGACGCCGACGGAAGCTACCTGGGCATGGACGGCTTGCTGCACTCCAGCGGCGGCGAGACCCAGTACGCCGACTTCTCCGGCTGGGACATCTACCGGACCCAGATCCCTCTGCTAGCGATGCTCAAGCCGGCTCGAGCGAGCGGGATCGTCCGCTCGATGCTCAACGACGCCGCGCAGAGCGGCTGCCTGCCGCGCTGGTCCTACGCCAACGGTCAGGGCATGACGATGGTCGGCGACCCGTCGGACCCGATCATCGCCTCCGCGGCGGCGTTCGGAGCCGACGCTTTCGACCACTCTGCCGCGCTTGCCGCGATGGTCAAGGGCGCGACCCAGACATGCCACAGCGCCGGCTCCTACGTTCAACGCCAGGGCCTGAGCGACTACGAGCGGCTCGGCTATCTGCCCTATGACATCGACTCCGGGCAGCGCAACGCGAACTCGCTGTTCGGAAGCCCCCACGCCGTGTGGGCCTCGGCGGCGACTACCCTCGAGTACCAGACCGCCGACTTCTCGATCGCACAGTTCGCGGCCCGCTTCGCAAACGACCCGGCGACCTACTCGAGCTTCATGGGCAGGGCGGGGCGCTGGCGGCGGCTCTTCAATCCAGCCAGCGGCTTCATCGAGCCCCGAATGGCAAACGGGTCGTTTCTGCCCGCCTACAACCCGCTGCGGGGGCCCGGATTCGTCGAGGGCGATGCAGTCCAGTACACCTGGATGGTCCCCTTCGACCCGCTCGGCCTTGCCCGGGCGATCGGCGGAAGCGGCAGGGCCGCCGCGCGACTCGACCGCTTCCTGCGCGTGCTCAACTCTCCCGACGGCGGCGACACCGACCACGCGCTGCTCGGAAACGAGCCGACGCTTCACACCCCCTGGCTCTACGACTGGCTCGGCCGCCCGTTCAGGACCCAAGCGCAGGTGCGGCGGGCAATGCTCTCGCTCTACGCGCCACGACCCGCCGGCTACCCCGGCAACGACGACCTCGGCACGCTGTCCGCCTGGTACGTCTTCGGCGCCCTGGGCCTTTACCCCGAGGTCCCCGGAACGGGGGTGCTTGCGCTCTCGAGCCCGCTCTTTGCCCACACAAGCCTGCGCATCGGCGGCAAGCGGGTGCGGATCGACGCCAGCGGCGCCGGCCCCTCGGCTCGCTACGTGCGCGGCCTTGCCGTCAACGGCCACCGCTACGCGAAGCCATGGACCTCCTACTGCGCGCTCGCGCACGGGGCGCATCTGCACTTCAGGCTGGCGCCGCGGCCGAAGCCTCGCTGGGGCTCCGGGGCTGCGGCGCGGCCGCCCTCCTACCCGCCCAACCGCCCGGCACCGGCAAGCGCCTGTGCAAGCTGAGCCTGACGCTTAGGTTCCGCTTAGCAACCCTTCACCTTTCTCTCATCGGCTCCGGCCAGGATTGGCCGCGCGGTGGAACTCGCGACGGCAACCGCCCAGGCCGAGAAGGGGTGGCCGCGGAACCTGCGGCTGTCGATCGCTGGCTCGAGGGTCTTCTGGCTGGGGATGGGGCTGACCGCTGCCGGGGTGGCGATTCGATTCCCCACCCTGGGGCTGCAGAGCTATCACCACGACGAGGTGGTCACCGCGGCGCGGGTGCTGCCGGGCAGCTTCGGTCACATGCTGCGCGAGGTGCACCGCAGCGAGTCGACCCCGTGGCTGTATTACGTCCTCGCCTGGGGATGGAGCAAGGCGTTCGGCCTCGGCGAGTTCGGGCTTCGCTCGCTGTCCGCCGTCTTCGGCACCGTGACGATCCCGGTTGCATACCTGATCGGGCGCGAGCTGGCCGGCCGGCGGGCAGGGCTGATGACGATGGCGTTCGCGGTCGTCAACCCAATGTTGATCTGGTACTCGCAAGAGGCGCGCGCTTACTCGTTGCTGGTCCTGTTCTGCTCGCTCTCGCTCCTTTTCTTCCTGCGCTTTCGCCGCACCGCGGCCGGCTCTGATCTTGCCTTGTGGTCGCTGAGCTCGGCGCTTGCGCTTGCCAGCCATTACTTCGCCGCGTTTCCGATCGCGATCGAGGCCGGCTGGCTGCTGCTCGAAACCGGCCCGCGCCGGCGGCTTCTGGTCGCGCTGGGCGGCATCGCCGCAACCGCGGCCCTGCTCGCTCCGCTCGCCCTTCACCAGGCCGCCAACTCGACCCACTTCGACTGGATCGCCGTTACCCCACTTCTCGATCGCCTCGAGGACGCCGGCTACAGCATCTTCATCGGCGAGACCGGCAAGGTGATCGGCGCGGCCGGGCCGCGGGAGGGCTACGCGCTGCTGCCCGGGTTGCTGGCCGCGGCGATTGCCGCCCTGGCGCTTCTTCGTGGCCGTGGCGGGACGCGGCGCGGCATCGCCGTTGCCTGGGCGATCGGGGCCGCAACGATCGCCCTGGCGGTCACCGCGGCGCTGCTCGGCCACGACTTCGTGCTCGCCCGCAACATGCTGCCGGCGCTGCCCGCCCTCCTGGCCGGACTCGGCGTCGCGGCCGCCGGCATTCGTCCCCGCGGCGTCGGGACGGTGCTCGCGACCGGGCTCTGCGCCTACTGGGCGCTCTTCGCCGTCCACGTCGACACGACCGCCGGGCTGCAGCGACCGGAGTGGCGTCAGATCGCGGCGCGGCTGGGGTCTCCGCGCCACCCGCGGGCGATCGTTACCTGGACTCTCGGGGACGCTCCGCTGCGCTTCTACCTCCACGACGGCGCCGAGCACGTCGGTCCCGGCAAGGGCCCGCTCCGGGTGCCGGAGGTCGACCTCGTGACCAAGCGGGGCGACGTGCGGGCCCCCGATCTGCTCGAAGGCCGGTTCCCCCACCGCGAGGTCGTGCCGCTGGGGCGCTTCACGCTGATTCGCTACCGAGCGCCGCGCAGGCAGGTGCTCGGCCTCCGACTCCTGCGCCACCTGCCGACCGGATTTGCCGGCAACAGCGTGATCATCGACGGCCGCAGCCGCGCAGCATCGGCCCGCTTCCGCCCCGGGCTTCCGGGGCTAGCGAAAGGTCCAGAGCTTGTTGCCCAGGAAGCTGAACGGCATCGCAATCACCACCGCGACCGCCTGCGCCTGCAACTCCGTCAGCTCCGCCGAGACGAGAAGCTCAAGGGCGATCAGGTTCACCGCCAGCGCCGCCACGCTGACCGCAAAGAAGCGGGCCACCTGAAAGTGGGCAGGCGCCGATCCGGCTCCGAAGGTCCAGTGGCGGTTCCATAGATAGTTGTTGGCAACCGCCACGCAGAAGGCGCCGAGGGCGGCCGCGATGTGCCCGAGGTCGAGGTCCTCGGTGAGGATCGCGAAGGCGGCGAGGTTGATCAGGTAGCCGGAGCCGCCGACGAGCCCGAACTTGATCAGCTGCAGCCAGTTGGCGGCGCTCCTGGTGCCGACGCCGATGCGGCGAGCCAGCGCAGCGACGCCGGAGCCGCTTATCGAATCCTCGCTCATGGTTGCCGTTGGCTCGCTTCGGGTCATCGCTGTGCAGATTTCCAAGCGGACCTAAATGCGGGCTTAGGAGCCTTGTTCGGGTTAGCCGACCCCTGCCTCTGCCGCGAGTGAGCATCCGCACAGCCCGCGACGGGCAGCGGCCCGTTGATCCGGTAGATGACCGTGGGCGCCACGCGCAACACCACCGCGGCGTTGGGGTCGCGGGTCCAGGCGGCCTCGCGAGGGAAGCGCCGCTCTCCCGGACCGACTCGGTCGAGGCTGGCGACCACGTAGTCGTAGTCGCCGGAGTCGATCAGCTGCCGCCATTGCACGCAGTTCCTCGCACGCACGAAGCCGCCGTTGCTGCGGTGCGCACCGACGAACTGCACCCGATTCGACAGGTCCGCCCCCCAGAGCGGGTATTGGCGCGTCGCCGTGGTCGCGATCCTTTGCCCGCGCAGGTCACGAGCCCACTTGAAGGCGGCGTTGAGCCCGGGGGCCGCGAAGTGCGGGTCCGCGTAACGGTGCTCCAGGTAGCGCCGCTGCTGGACCCAACCGCCGACCAGGGCGACGCCGAGAGCAAGCGCCGTGCCCCCGGCCAGCGCGGCGCGGGGCATCCGCGCCAGGCGCGCGGAGCCGGGCAGCGCGGCGACGGCGACGACAACCGCGCCAACGGCGATCGCGCCCGCCACGTAGCCCGAGTACCAGGGGGCGCCGGATGCGTCGGCGAACGCGAGCGTCACCAGCAGCAGCGCCAGCAGGACGGCCGCGCGGGTACCGCGGCCGGCCTCGGCGGCGACCGGTAGCAGCGCCAGGCCAAGGATCAGAGCCGGGGCCAGGTAGCGCAGCCCGGACGCGAAGCTGAGCGGCATCCCGCTCGGGCCGGCCGCGGATGCCGGGCCGGCGAGCCAGACGGCGAAGGTGAGCAGCCCGACCAGGCCCAGCACCCGCAGCAGAGGGTCGCGGCGCCGCCCCAGGCAGGCGACCAATGCCAGCAGCCCGAGCCCGAGCGCGGCTGGCCAGAGCCAGCCGAGCGAGTGATGCAGACCGGGCAGGAACCAATCCGACCAGGTCGAGCCGTCGAACAGGTAGCCGAGCACCGACTCCTGGCGGCGACCCCCGAGCGCCTGGTCGGGCCCGGGCAGCGACAGCGGCCCCAGCGACCTGGCCCAGGGCAGCGGGCTTCCCGATTGGATCAGGTTGCGCAGGTACCAGTAGCCGCAGCCGGCCAGCAGCGGCGTGCCGACCGCCAGCGCCGCACGGCGGCGCGTCCCGGGCGCGGTGATCGCGACCAGCCCGACCGCCAGGCCCAGCGCCGGCAGCAGGTAGTTGAGCTTCACGCCGGCCGCCAGCCCCGCAGCGAGCCCGACGACGATCAGCACGCCCGGCGCAAGCGAGCGCTCGCGGTCGGCGGCGCGGGCGTTGACCGCCACCGCGACCGCGGCGGTGAGGAAGAAGATCGCCGCGACATCGTTGCGCATCGATCCGGCCTGGTCGGCGAGCGCTCCGGAGTCGAGCACGATCGCGGCGCCGATCAGCGACTGCGGCCCGACCCCGAACGGGCGGCCGATGCACCAGGCGGCGAGCAGGATGCCGACCAGCCAGCCGACGTTGAGCAGTGGCGAGAGGTTGTCGCGCCCGAAGGCGAGGATCCCGATTCCGTGCAGGAGCTCGGAATTCTGCGGGTAGAACCAGGCCAGGAACTGGGGCGCGATGAAGCGCAAATCGAAGGTCGAGTGGCTCTGCGCGAAGCCGGCCGCGAACGGGCCGTGGTACCAGGTCGAGTCGAAGTTGGTGATCCCGCTGTCCAGGATCAGCCGCACGCTCACCGACCAATGCGCGATGACCAGCCCGGCGACCAATAGCGCCGCCCACATCGCGACCCCCCACGGTGGCGGGGCGGGCAACGGCGCCATCCGCGGCGCCGCGGCTCCTGGGCGAACGAGAGCGCGGATCGCGATCCCGGCGGCGGCGACCGCGGCGACGTAGGGGAGCTCCCGAAAGGCGCCCACCGAGCCGAGCAGCTCGGCGACCCAGACCACGATCGCGATCCCGATCACCAGATCGACGAGCCAGGCCGGGGGCCCGGCCCAGCCGGGCAGCAACCGCGAGCGCAGCCGCGTCGCCCCCGCGGCGGCCGCGAGCAGCACGATCGCCAGCTCTGCCGCGCCGAGCAGGTAGGCGCCGGCGCTCATCTTCGTCGCATCAGGCGCATGATCTGATCGAGCTCGGCGACCCGCATGGCTCGCGCCAGGCCGAGGTAGACGGCAGCGCCGATCAGCAGGCCGGCCGAAAGCGACGTCACCTGGGCGGGCAGCGAGCGGCCGAGCGCCGAGTCGAGCAGGTCCCAGACCCCGAAGCTGGCCGCCGCGAGAGCCGCGGCGGCGACCGCGATGCGCAGCGCCGTGTCGCCGAGCCGCCGCAGCTCCAAGCCGCCGAGCTCGCGGCGCAGGACGGCGCACTGGACTACGACGCTTGACCCGGTCGCGATCGCCGTCGAGGCGACGATGCCGCCGACGCCGAACGGTCCGTAGAGGGCCAGAGCGGCGATCGCGGTCACGGCCAGGTTGGCGGCCGAGATCGCGGTCGGTATCCAGGGGCGCTGGAGGCTGAAGAAGGTCCGGGTCAGGAGCAGGAAGAGCCCGTTGGACGGCAGCGAGAAGGCGAACCAGAACAGCGCGGTCGAGACGAGGTCGGTCTGCGAGGCGGTGAACTCGCCGCGCTGGTAGATCAGCCTGATCATCGGCTCGGAGAGCACCAGCACCGCCGCGGCGGCGGGCAGGAGAACGAAGAGGATCTGGCGCATCCCGTTGGCCATCGTCGCCCGCAGGTCGTCGCGGGCGCCGCGGGCGGCGAAGCGGGCCAGGGTCGGGAAGAGGACGGTGGTGATCGCGACCGAGAAGATCCCCTGCGGGAGCTGATAGACGCGAAACGCCTTGTCGATCGCCGCCGGGCCGCGGTCGGAGACGAGGCTGCCGAAGAAGCTGTTGATCAGCAGGTTGAAGTTGATCAGCCCGAGGCTGATCGTGACCGGCAGCATCAGCAACAGCACCCTGCGAACCGCCGGGTTCCGCCAAGGCTTGCCGATCCTGCGCGTAAAGCGGATCGGCGTGTGGCGCAGGTCCCAGACCGGGATCGCCAGCTGCACGACCGTCCCGGCGAGGATGCCGATCGCATAGGCGTAGATGCGATCGTTGCCCGAGAAGGAGGGCACGAGGACGACCAGCGTCGCGATGATGGTCAGGTTCCAGAACAGCGGTGAGATCGCGAAGGCGCCGAAGCGGTCGTAGCTGTTGAGGATGCCGACGACCAACCCGGTGACCCCGAGCAGGATCAGGATCGGGAAGAGGATCTGCGAGAGGACCACCATCAGGTCACGGATCTCGCCCTTCAGGCCGGGCGCGAACAGCGGCATCACCAGCGGCGCGAGCAGCACGAACAACGCCGTCAAGGCCCCGAGCACCATGGTGACCACGAACAGCAGCGCCGAGGCCATCCGGAAGGCCTCCTTGTGGTTGCCCTTCTCGAGCTGCTCGGTGAAGACCGGGACGAAGGCCGGCTGCAGCGCGGCGTCGGCGAACAGGCTGCGGACAAGGTTGGGGACCTGAAAGGCAACGGTGAAGGCCGACATCGGCCCCTTGACCCCGAAGTAGCTCGCCGCGACGATCTCGCGCACCAGGCCGACGATCCGCGAGGCGGCGGTGGCGACCGAGAAGAACGCCGTGGAGCGCGCCAGGCGCCCGGAGCGCTCTCCGGGCGCGGGCTGAGAAGCCGGCTCCTCGCCGGGGTCGAAGGCCTCGGCGGCGCGCTCCGCCGCGTCGACCGCCAGCTCGTCCGGTGCCTGGTCTGGGCTGTCGGGTGCCTGAGGGTTGGGCATCAGGATGAGGCGACTGGCTCGCTATAGTCGGCGGCCGCTCGAAGCCGGAAGGCATCCGGCTCGGCCCTCGAAGATGGCCAACATAGCCTCACAGAAGAAGCGGATCCTAAGAACGGCCCGCGAGCAGGACGAGAACCGGCGCCTGGTCGGGTCGGTGAAGACCCATTTCCGCCGCCTCGAGAAGGCGGTCTCTGACGACGACTCCTCAGCGGTCACCGAGGAGCATCAGGCGCTCGTCTCGCGGATCGACAAGGCGGCCCAGAAGGGCGCCCTGCACCGCCGCAGCGCCGCTCGCAAGAAGGCCCGCGCGGCGCGGCTCGCCTCAAGCTGAGCAGACCGGCGAGGCTAAGCGGCAGCCTCTCGAAGCGCCAGGGTGAGCGCCAGCTGGTCGCCGTACTCGGCGCCGCCGCGACAGCTGACCTCAAGGTCGGCCAGAACGGCGGTGGCGTTGCGCAGCTGCCCGGGCGACGTCTCGCGCAGCCGGCCGATCAGCTGCTTGGCGGCGTAGGGGTGCATCCCCAGCTCCGACTCGACCTGCTTCGGAGGCGTTCCTGACTCGAGCCGCTCGAGCGCGAGGTTCGCCTTGCGAAGCCGCGAGGCGAGCGCATAGACGACCCCGGTAACGGTCTCGCCCTGGGCCAGCAGGCGCTCGGAGATCGCCAGCGCCGCCGCGGCGTCGCTCTCCAGCAGCGCGTCGGAGAGTGACCAGACGGCGGACTCGGAGCTGTCACTGATCATCGCGTCGAGGTCCTCGGCGCTCACCGCACCGCCGTCGCCGGCCCAGATCGCCAGGCGGTCGAGCTCGTTTGCGAGCCGAATAGGGCTGCGGCCGATCCGCGCAACGAGCAGCTTCGCGGCCTCGGCGTCAAGCCGAAAGCCGCGTTCTCTGGCGTCGGCGACCAGGCGGCGGGGGAGGTCGCGCTGGCGCGGCAGCTCGAAGGTATGGACTTCGCCGCCGGCCTTTTCGACCGCCTTGGCCAGCTTCGCTGCCGGCTTGCCGTGCGCGACCAGCACCAAGGCGACGTCGTCGGGCAGGGCGGCGAGCGCCTCGATGACGGCCTGCTGGTCCTTCTCGGACCAGCGCTGGATGTGATCGGCGAGCAGATAGCGGCGCTCGCTGGTCAGCGAGAGCGCCGGGATCGCGGCGATCAGCCCAGCCGCGCTCGGGGCGCCCCGGCCTTCCGGAGGATCGAAAACCTGTAGCCCGGCTGCGCCCCCCTCTGACTCCGCACGAGTGCGCAGCCTGCTCCGGGTGGCGGCGATCTTCGCCTCGTCTTCGCCCGCGATCAGATAGACGGGCTTCAGCTCCGCGCTCATCGCAGCGAGTGTATTTGCGGTCCCGGCCGAGCTCAGCCAGGGGGTCTGGAGGACCGCTTCGCCTTGCCGGTGGCCGTCGCGGTCGCGGGGTTGGCGGGGATGGGCGCCGGTGCTGCCTTCGGGCTCAACCTGCCGGCGCCGCGGTGCTGCCTGATTCGGTGTTGCTGCAGGCGCCGCTGGTGTCGTTGGACGTCCCGCTGGTGTCGTTGGACGTCCCGCTGGTGTCGTTGGACGTCCCGCTGGTGTCGTTGGACGTCCCGCTGGTGTCGTTGGACGTCCCGCTGGTGTCGTTGGACGTCCCGCTGGTGTCGTTGGACGTCGCGTTCTGGACGCGCTCGTCCCGCCGCTGGTGCCGGTTGTCGGTGCGGCCGAACCGCCAACCGGACTGTGGCTCAAATCGTTGCCGGGGCCCGGCGGTGCCGGCTCCGATGGCGGCGCCGGGGCCCCTGGATCCTGTTCTTCGCCGCCGGTTCCGGCGGTGCCGCTGTCGCCGGTGCCGCTGTCGGCCGTGCCACTGCTTCCGGAGCCGCCCGTTCCAGGGGTCTGGGCGGGGGACGGCGCCTGCGGCGTCGAAGGCGGCTGGCTGGGCGGCGCGTCGCCGATCGAGACTCCGACCTGGCGCGGCCCCGAGCCGCTCGAGTCCGGCGCGCCGGCCTGACGCGACGGGGCCGTCGCCGGCTGAGGCGAGTCGCCAGCCGGAGCCGCGACGGTCCCAAGCGGGAAGGTCGTCGGGGCAGAGCCCCCCACCGGAGAGGCCGCGGACCGGCCCGGGCCGTTCGAGCTGGAGCGCTCGGTCGGGGTGATCAGCACCTGGCCCCTGCCTTGCAGCCCAGGGAAGGTGAGCGGGTTTCCGGCCAGCGCGAAGTGGCTGATCAGCGCAAGAGAGAGGGCCGCGAAGGCGGCCAGGGCCGCGATCGCAGCAATTCGGGTTCGATCGACGAGATCAGGCGCGCGAACGCGACTCGCAACCGAGAGGGGATATTTGAAGAGTGAGAACACGCGACAGTGCCTTCTTCTTCATCGCCCGGGCACAGGCATGCGATAAGGGCGGTCGCGCCCAAAACCCGATTGCAACTAGGACATACGTCTAAGGTCGGCTCCCGCCGCTCAGGACCAGGCGGCCGATCGCGCTTCGGGCAAGCGCGGAGGTCGGACGAGTCTCAGTCGCCGGGTGGCTGCTCGGGTGCCGGTGGCGGCTCGGATTCGGGCGTCTGCCCCAACGCCGCCTGCGGCACGGCCGGAGGCGCCTCGACAACATCCGGCTTGGGCTCGACCCACGCCGTCTCGGGCTTCTCAACTGGCGGCACGACCTGGGGCTCGCTGGCCTGCTCGGTCTTCTCGCCGCCCCACTGCCCGCTTCCATCGGCCGCTTGCTGCTCACCGCTGCCCCACTGATCGGAGCCCTTGGACGACCCTGAGCCCTTGGAAGGCTCAAAGCTCTTGGAGGCCCCGGAGCCCTTGCCGGCGTCCTCGGGAGCGAAGTCCGAGCTCTCCGGCTGGGCGGCGAAGGCGTTCTTCTGCCCGCCACCGTTGCAGCCGCCGCCATTGTCGTTGCCGCCCTTCTCGCCCCCCCCGGCTGGCTGGGACGGCGATGCGGGCGAGGAGGGCGAAGAGGGCGGCTTGACCGGCCCGGAGCCGCTGGGTGGCTGCTGAGGGCCCCCACTCCCCCCGCCCGGGGGTGTCGGCTGCCCGGGCTGCCCGGGCGTTCCCGGCGCGCTTGGACCTTCCGGGGTGCCCGTGCCACCCTGCCCGGGACCGGTGTTCGCCCCGCCAGGATTACCGTTGCCGCCCTTGCCGCCGCCGTTGCCGCCATTGCCGTTCGCGCCGCCACTGCCGCCGGTCGCGCCACCCCCAGCGGGCGCCCCGGCGCCGCCGCCGACGGCGAAGCCGGCCGGTCCGGCCGGAGCCACGCCTGGCAGCGTGAACACAGGGCTGATGCTGCCCGGCACTCGGAACGGAAGGCTGCCCGGACCAAGGTTGAGAAAGCCGCTCCTGGCGGCCCGGCCAGACCCGGTCGCGAGCCTGGCCGTGCCCGCCCTTGTTCCGTTGCCGCTCAACAAAGTGGGCCAGCCGCTGAAGCCCGCGTAGTCGCCGACCAGGAACGCCGCCGCCATCGCGCAGATGAGGAGGACGGCCGAGACTGCGCCAGCGCGAAGGAGGTAGCGAGACTTCCTCCAGTTCTGGCTCCACCACCAGCTGAGCTTTCGTCGCGAGAAATCTATTCAGGCACCTACCGCAGCACCGTCCGACCGGGATCGGCGGCTACGCCACGCGTCGATTCTGGCATGAAATGCGGCGGGGGCCGCCACCTCTGGGCACGGCTTCACCCAAAAACGAGCAGTTTTTTCGTCCATCTGTCAGCGAGCACCCCAGGCCTCGACCCCGCGGCGACCCGCTTCGATCGTGACCATTCCGACCCGGTCGGTGCGCAAGACCTCGACACCGTGCGCCGCCAAGGTCGCCGGCGTCGTGGCAACCGGATGACCGAAAGGGTTGTCCTCGCCGACCGAGATCACCGCAAGCCGGGGCCGCGTCCGGTCAAGGAGGGCGCCGAGGCCGGCGTCGGCACTGCCGTGATGGGCGACCTTGAGGACGTCGATCGGGCCGGGGTCTATCGGCACGGCCTCCGCCTCCGCGTCGCCGGTCAGCAGCATCGAGAAGCCGTGCCAGCGCGCAAGGATCACCAACGAGCGAGTGTTGGGATCCTCCGGCGCCGCACCGCCGAGCAGCTCGCGGGGAGGCCATAGGACCTCGAGTTGCAACGAGCCTGAGCGCAGCCCGCTTCCGCCAACGACTCGGGTCGGCGCGGCGCCGGCGGACCGCGCCTCGGTGATCAGATGGCGCCCCACGTCCGCGTAGACGAAGCGATCGATCGGCAGCGAGCCGAGCAGCTCCTCGAGACCACCGGTGTGATCGGATTGGTCGTGGGTGGCGATCGCCGCCGCGAGCGAGTCGGCCCCGAGGCGGTCGAGATCAGATTTCAGTTCGTCGCCGGGCGGGCCACCATCGACCAGCAGCGCCGGCCCGTCGCTGGGCTGGAGCAGGATCGCGTCTCCCTGGCCGACGTCAAGCACCGAAACCCGGAGACCGGCGGGTGGCCGGCCCGCCGCACCGCCCCCCAGCAGGCCCGGCGCGGCGAGGAGCGACAGGAGCGACAGGCAGGCTGCGGCCAGCCGCACTGCGCTCCGGTTTCCGGGACGGCGGTGGGCTCGGAACCCGGCGGCGCGCAATCCGCGCCGCCGGGCGCCCCATCGCCGCAACGCCGAGCTGGAAGCAAGAAGCACCGCATAGGCGGCGCCCACGCACGCCCAACTCCCCATCGGAAGCGGCAGCTGCGCCCAGCCCGGTGCCGCCATCCAGCTCGCGATCTGCCCGACGTAGGCGAGCAGCGCCGAGTTGATCCAGTTGAGCGGCTCGACTGGGACGAAGGGGAACTGTCCCAGCGCCGCGACCGTCATCCCGAGCCACATCGAAGGGGCGATCGCGGGCAGGGCGAGCACGTTGGCCGGCAGCGACGTCGCCGAGAACGCGTCGAAGTGGTGCGCCATCAACGGCGCTGTGGCCAGCGTCGCCGCAACCGTCACCGCAACCCCGTCGGCGAGACCAGCACGCCAGCCGGAACCTCCGCGAGCCCGGCCCAGCAGCAGCCCGCGCAGCGGCGCCGCCCACACGAAGATGCCGACCACCGCCGCGAAGCTAAGCTGCCAGCCGACGTCTGAGGTGGCGCGTGGATTGAGCGTCAGGGTCGCGGCCGCGGCGAGCAGCAGCGCGTATGAACGCGAGGCGGGGCGGCCAGCAAGCGTGGCGATCAACGCCGCCGCCCCCATCACGCCGGCGCGCTGGATCGAGGCCCCGCCTCCGGCAAGCGGAACGTAGAGGGCGATCAGGGCCAGCAGCCAGACCAACCGCGCCCGCAGCGACAACCCGAGGGCGGCGAGCAGCGGGGCCGCCAGGAGCGCCAGCAGCAGCACGTTCTCGCCGCTGACCGCGAGATGATGGGCGAGACCGCTGCGCTGAAACGCCGACGTGGTCGCGGGCGAGATCCGGTCGTCCTCGCCGAGCACGAAGCCGCGCGCCAGCGAGGCCTGCTCGGCGGGCATTCCGCGTCCGAGCGCCCGCTCGGCGCGCGAGCGCACCGCATCGATGCGGCCGGCTATTCCCCCTCGACGCGCTTCGGTTAGCGCGATCCGCGAGGCCCGCAGGATTCTCGTCACGCCGTGCAGGCGCAGGTTCGCGCGCAGCCAGGGAGGCGGCCGCACGACGACTCCCGAGGCGCTCACCTCGGCGCCGATCGGGAGGTCAGCGATCGGCTCAGGCGCCTCGATCGCCAGCCTGCCAGCCGCCGTCTCGACCCGGACCCGCACGGTTCCGCGGCTGCGCCGCGGAACCGCGATGACGTGGCCGCGCAGAGTCGCGCGGGTGCCGGGCGGCGCCGCATAGGCGCCGGCATCGATCGCCCGCAGCCTCGCTGTCCCGAGCGCAAGGCCCGCACCGGCACCGACCGCCAGGATCAACGCCATCCAGGCGAAGCCGGCCGGACGCGATCGTGGCCGCACCAGAAGCAGTGCCGCAACGCAGGCGGCCAACACCGGAAGGGTCGCGGTCACCGCGCCTCCCGACGCCAGGGGCGAGACCGCCAGCCCGACGGCCAAGCCGGCGAGCGCCGCGAACCGCCAGCCTCCGCTCAGGGTTGCAAGCGGGCCCGCAGCGCCTCCATCGTGGCCGGGCCGATGCCGCTGATCTGATCGAGCTGGTTGATCGAGGACAGCCCGCCGTGCTGGTCGCGGAACTCGACGATGTCTCCGGCCGTGACCGGCCCGATCCCCTCGATCGTGTCGAGCTGCTCAGCGGTCGCGGTCCCGAGGCTGATCGGGCCATCCTCCGACGTCGTAGCGGCCGCGGAAACCGACGATCCAGAGGTCCGTTCCGGCACCATGATCTGCTGCCCGTCGGCGAGGCGAGCGGCCAGGTTTATGCCCTCCAGCATCGCCCGCCCGTCCTCTCCGCCGGCCCGCTTGACGGCGTCGACGACGCGAGCGCCAGACGGCAGTCGGTAGACGCCCGGGCTGCGCACGGCGCCGGCGACGTCGACGACGACGTCGCGGCCGCCGTGCCCGGAGACCGCGAAGCCGCTCGCGCCGCCCCCGCCACCTGAGGCCGAGCCGAAGGCGCTTCCCGGCTTGCCGCCCGCGCCGCCGATCGCCCGCACCCCGATCAGCAGCACGGCGATCGCGACCGCCCCGTAGACGGCGATCTGTGCGCGACCAAGCTCCGGCATGCGGCGATCTTCACCGCTGGCCGCTCACACCTCGCGGGCCGAACGTGGAGACTCCCGCGCGCCGGGATCACGAAAAACGCAAGCGGCCCTCAGCGGATCGCGAATCCTGCGAGCCCCTCGGGCTCCTCCTCGCTGACCTCGACCTTCTCCACGTCGGCCCGTCCAGGCCCCTCGCGGCAGAAGCGCAGCATTGACTCAACTTCGGCCGGGTTGCCCTCGAAGACCGCCACCACGGTCCCGTCAGGCTTGTTCGTGATCCACCCGGCCACGCCCAGCGACTCCGCCTGGCGGTGCGCCGTGTCGCGGAAGAAGACCCCTTGCACGTTGCCGTGGACGACGGCGCGGCGCCGGATCATCGCCGGCTGCTACTCGTCGCCGTCTTCGTCGTAGCCGCTGACTTCGGCCATCTGACGGCCATAGAGCTCGGCCACCGCGACCGGCGGCGACTGCACCGAGACGCAGGCCAGCTCGGCCTCGCTGGTGTTCGAGATCGCGTGATCTGTGGCCGGCGGTACGAGCACCAGGTCCCCCTCGGAGATCTCGCCGGTGTCGCCGGCCACCGACATCTCGCCCGAGCCGCGGACGACGACGTAGACCTGCTCGGCCTCCTCGTCGCTGTGCAGGGTCTGCTCGACTCCGGCGGGCACCTCGAGCCAGGTGACAGACATGTTGCGCGAACCGAGCTCGCCCGCGTCCATGAGGACGTGAGTGCGAAGCCGGTGCCACTCCTCGACCGACGCCTCGCTGAGCCGTCTGACCAGCACGCTCGGACTTCTAGCAGACTCAGCGAACGACGAGGTTCACGAGCTTGCCCGCAACGAATATCTCCTTGGCGATCGGCTTGCCGTCGAGGTGACGCTTCACCTTCTCGCTGCGACGGGCCAGCTCGACGACCTCCTCCTCAGGGGCCTCGGCGGGCACCTCGAGCCGGTCCCGGAGCTTGCCGTTGACCTGCACGATGTAGGTGACGACGTCGGAGCGCAGCAGCGTCGGATCGGCGACCGGCCAGGGCTGCTCCCAGACCCGCTCTCCGGTCAGCCGCTCGTAGACCTCAGCGGCGAGGTGGGGGGCGAAGAGGAAGATCAGCGAGGCGGCGGTCGTGGTCGCGAAGCGGACCGCGGCGTCGCCGGCCGGATCTTTGTAGAGCGAGTCCTTGAGTCGGTAGGCGTCGTTGACCAGCTCCATGACGGCGGAGATCGCGGTGTTGAAGTGAAAGCCGCGTTCGAAGTCGCGCGTGACCTTGTCGATTGCCCAGTGAGCCTTGGCGAGCAGGGCTCGGGCGTCCCCGGCTTCGTCGCTCGGGGCTCGGGTCCCGGGGCTCTGGCTGGTTCTGGCGGCAACCTCCTCGCCGAGACGCCAGACGCGGGCGAGGAACCTCCGCATCCCCTCGACACCCTCATCCGACCAATCGGCGTCCTGATCCGGGGGCCCGATGAAGAGCACGTAGGAGCGCAGCGTGTCGGCGCCGTAACGCTCCACGTAGGAGCCCGGGTCGACGACGTTGCCCTTCGACTTCGACATCTTCGCCCCGTCGCGGGTGATCATCCCGATCGTGAACAGCGACTCGAACGGCTCCTGAACGTCGAGCAGCTCCAGGTCGGCCAGGGCCTTGACGAAGAAGCGCGCGTAGAGCAGGTGCAGGATCGCGTGCTCGACCCCGCCGATGTACTGGTCGACCGGCATCCAGGCGCCCAGCACCTTGCGATCCCACGCCGCCGCGCCGTTGCGGGCGTCGCAATAGCGCAGGAAGTACCAGGACGAGTCGACGAAGGTGTCCATGGTGTCGGTCTCGCGCCGGGCCGGGCCATCGCACTGCGGGCAGGTGGTCGCGACCCAATCCTCGGCCGCGGCGAGGGGGCTGCGGCCCTTGGGCGCGTAGTCGTCGATCTCGGGCAGCTCGACCGGCAGCTGATCCTCCGGAACGGGGACCATGCCGCACTTCTCGCAGTAGAGGATCGGGATCGGGCAGCCCCAGTAGCGCTGCCGCGAGAGCAGCCAGTCGCGCAGGCGGTAGTGGATTGAGGCCTCCCCGAGCCCCTCCTTCTCGAGCCAGGCGATGATCGCGCCGACCGCCTGGTCCGCCGGCGTCCCGGTGAAGGGGCCGGAATTGACCAGAACCTCGTTCTCCGAATGCTCCACATACGCGGAAGCAAGGCCGGGCACGCCCTCCGCAGAATCAATGCCGTCCGCCTCTTCGGCTCCGCTTCCGGGGGCGACCGGGTCGGTGGAGGGATCCTCCTCGCTTGCCGGCGCTACGACTTGACGGATCGGCAGGTCGAACGCCGTCGCGAACTCGAAGTCGCGCTGGTCGTGCGCGGGCACCGCCATGACCGCGCCCGTCCCGTACTCCATCAGCACGTAGTCGGAGACGAACATCGGGATCGACTCGCCGTTGACCGGGTTGATGACGCTGCGTCCGAGCGCCACGCCGGTCTTTGGGCGTTCCTCGGAAGCTCGGTCTTCGGTCGAGGCGCGAACCGCTTCGTTGACGTAGTCGCGCACCGGGCCCTCGGCGTCGGTACCGGCGACCAGGCGCTCGATCTCGGGGTGCTCAGGGGCGAGCACGAAGAAGGTGGCCCCGAAGAGCGTGTCTGGCCGGGTCGTGAAGACCGGGAACTCGATCTCGGGCTGCTCGCAACGGAAGGTGACCTCGGCGCCCTCGGAGCGCCCGATCCAATTGCGCTGCATCGTCTTCACGTGCTCGGGCCACTCGATCGTCTCCAGGTCATCGAGTAGCCGGTCCGCGTAGTCGGTGATTCGGAAGAACCATTGCTCGAGCTGGCGCGCCTCGACCTCGGTCCCGCAGCGCTCGCAGCGTCCGTCGATCACCTGCTCGTTGGCGAGCACCGTGGCGTCGACCGGGCACCACTGCACCTGCGCCTCGGCCCGGTAGGCGAGCCCGCGCTCGTAGAGGCGCAGGAAGATCCATTGCGTCCAGCGGTAGTAGTCGGGCTCATGGGTCGAGAGCTCGCGGCTCCAATCGATCGAGACGCCCCAGCGGCGGAACTGGCGCTGAAACGAAGCGATCGCCGCCGCCGTGGAGTCACGCGGATGCTCGCCGGTCTGGATCGCGTGGTTCTCGGCCGGCAGTCCGAAGGCGTCATAGCCCATCGGATGGATGACCCGGAAGCCCTGGCGCCGCTTGTAGTGGGCGACGGCGTCGCCGATCGAATACACCTTCAGATGCCCGATGTGGGGCTGTCCGGACGGGTAAGGCAGCATCTCGAGCACGTAGGACTTCGGCTTCGCTTCGCTGAAGCCCGGATCGCCGGGATTGGGAACTTCCCAGGTGCGCTCAGCCTCCCAGACTTCCTGCCAGCGCCGCTCGATGGCTTCCGGGTCGTAGCTGCTCACGAGGCGATCTTAGGGATAGGTGCGGTGCGTGACCGTGGCCACATCCGGGCCGGATCGGCGGCGTACCATGGATCGAGGCGACGAATTCGGCTTCACCTGGTGCGGCGGCTTCGCCGCCTGACATGCATGTGCCGCGGCCTGGCGCCACGGCCCGAGATGAGACGGAGGCCAGGATGTCCAGATTGATCAGGCTTGACGCGAGCGGCCACACGACGCTCGCCGAGTGGACGGCGGCCGACAGCGACGCGCAGCAGCGCGCGATCGAGGCCTTCCGGGAAGAGCGCGAGAACGGGATGATCGCCAGCGTCAGCCTCGACGACGGTGCCGAGGTAGTTCGCGAGCTGCCGCTCGACGCCGAGCTGGTCGTGATGCGACGCCAGATCGCCGGCGGCTAGCCCCGATGGAGTCGAGCGGCGCAATCGCGCCGGGCATCCCGCTCGGCGGCGAGGGCCTGGTCGAGGCGCAGCGGCTGCCCTGGCGCGAGCGCGCCGGCGAGGCGACGCTGCTTCGCGACGGCCGCCGCTGGACCCTCTGGACGGCCGGGATCCTATTCACCTTCGGGGCCCCCGCGATCGTGGTCCTGGCGCTTGATTTCTGGCTGTTCCCGGTCGCGATCCTGCTCGCCGCCCACGCCTATCTGATCTGCCGCCTGCAGGCTGGGCGTGCTGTGACCTCGATGGTGCCGCTCGGCTCGTGCTCGACCGCAGCGGGCAGCGCCGAGGCAGTCGCGCTCGGCCTGCTCGGCGACCTGCTTGGCCACGAGGAGCGCGACCTGCTGCGCCGGGGCGGCCTGGCGATGCAGCGGGGTGAGCTCGGTGTGTGGCTGCTCGGCGAGCGCGGCGCGCTGCTCGTCCGCCCGGGCGGACGACGAGTCTTCTCGTTCTGCGTCCGCGTCGGCGATTCCGCCGACCTTCCGAGCGGAGACCGCGTCGCGCACCTGCTGCTGGCGCTGCGCGAGGACGAGCACGGCTTCGCCACCGTCGCCAACCTCGGCTTCTCGGGCGCCGTGTGGCGCTGCCGGCTGCGGATGAAGCCGCCCCAGCGCAAGGCGCTCGCCACGGCGGCGGCGGCGGCGCGCGCTTGCTCGCGCGCCGCCGCATCGAAGCGCCTCTAGCTCAGGCCGCCTCGGCCTCGCCGGTGGCGAGGCCGATCACGTGCCCCTCGGGGTCGGCGAAATGGGCGATCTGCCCGTTGGGGATGTCCATCGGCTCGGTCAGGCGACTGCCGCCGAGCGCCTCGGCCTGCGACAGCGCTTCCTCGAGGTCGTCGACGCCGACGTAGAAGGTCACGTGACCCTCGGTGCCATCGGGTGCGGATCCAATTCCCCCGCCAATTCCGCCTTCCTCGGCCTCAACGAATGCGTAGGAGTCTCCTCTCGCGCTGGTGATGTCGTTCGTCTGCCACCCGAACAGCTCGGTGTAGAAGAATTTCAGCGCCCCTCTGTCCTTGCCGAGGACCTCGAAATGAACGGTCGGGTTGCTCGACGAGCTCCCATTGCCCGCTCCATCCATTTTCGTCATCAGGCCGACCTCGTGGCCCTCGGGGTCGCTGAACATCGCGATTTGGCCGCCACCCGGCAGCTCGACCGGTCCCATCGCCCGCTTGCCGCCAAGCGACTCCGCCTTTGCGAGCGCCGCCTCGATGTCGTCGACCTGGACGTAAAAGGTCACATGGCCGGGATGACCCTCGGGGGCGGCACCGATCCCACCCGGGATTCCGCCCTCGCTTGCGTTGATCATCGAGTACGGCATCTGCTCGGCGTCGGTCATCTGCCAATCGAAGAGCCCCGAGTAGAAGCCCTTCAACGCCTCGCGGTCCTTGCCCGCCACCTCGAACCAACTGGTTGGATTGCCCATCGGTCTTCCTTTCCTTGTCGTCGTCACTTCGGTCGCATCCACCTCAGCGCGGTCAGGACCCGGCCGCCTCGGGATCGGCCCAGGGGTCCTCGCCGGCATCGCCGCCGCCGCCTGCGACCGCGAGCCGTTCCAGGTAGTGATCCCAGCCGTGGCCGTGCGAGTCGCGTGACTCCACGGGAAGATCGCGGTGCGCAAAGCGCAGCAGCGTGCCGTCGCCGTCTGCGTCGAGGTTGACCTCGACGGTGCTGGTGCCAGGCTTGACGATGCTCGTATCGCCTTCCCAGCCGAATGTGAAGACGACTCGATGAGGTGGCTCGAGCTCCACGTACTCGCCCCGGCTGATGTGCCGCCCGTTGAGGTCGACGCGGAAGGTTCCTCCGGGTCGCGGATCGAGCTCGGCCTTGCGGCCCATCCACTGGATCATCCGGTCGGGGTCGATGAAGAACTCGAAGACGACCTCTGGGCTCGCCGCGATGCGGATCTCACGCTCGACGACGGCGGCGGTTTCTGTCTCTGCCACTTTTCGCTCTCTTTCGCTTGGGGGCTTTACGGCGCTGCTGCTCCAGCTCGGCCGCCATCCTGAGGCGCTCGAGCCGGTCGGTCCAGAAGCTTTCAAGGAATTCGCGCAGCTCCGCGAGGCCTTCGGGACGGACGCTGTAGATGCGCCGCGTGCCCTCGCGTCGCTCGCTGACCAGGCCGGCGCCCTTGAGCACCGTCAGGTGCTGGGAGATCGCGGGACGCGTGACCTCGAATCGCGAGGCGATGTCTCCGGCGCTGAGCTCCTCGTCGCGGATCAACATGAGAATCTCGCGGCGGCGCGGCTCGGCGATGGCGCGAACTGCGGAATCGATCATTCCCTAAGTTAAGCAAAGACTTACGTAAGTGTCAACTAACTGATTTGGGTTGACCGCTTACGCGTTATGTTCACCGCGGTGCTCACGTCCTCGGACCCCCGGCCTCCAAAGAGGCCCGGATGAACAATGGGCCCAGGGATTACACCTAGGCCGCAGGCGAGATCGCGATCAGGATCTGCGGCCAGAGGTAGAGCTCGATCAACGATGCCAGGAGGAGCATCGGGATCGCGACGGTGACGGTGACGATCGTCGCGGCGAGCAGCTGGCCCCACTCCCCCCTGCGGCTGGCGATGATCCATGCCGCGAGGGGAAGGAACAGGGCGGTGAGCTCGATCAGCGCCTGCGGCGTGGCGCTGAGGATCACCGCGAGATTGCTGACCTGAAGGTAGGCGCCGATCTGGGCGGTCTGGAAGCCGAGCACGAAGGCCTGGATCCCGAGCGAGAAAAGGGTCACTCCGATCACGTAGGTGATCGCGAGCTCGCCCATCTTCACGTGCATCCAGCGCGAGAAGCCGGTCTTGGTTTCGGCAGCGATTGGCATCGACGCGCCCGCGATGAAGCCGGCGACGCAGGCGGTCGCGTGGAAGGCGAGCACGACGGCGTTGCGCTCCAGGATGTGCAGGAAGTTGGCGAGCTCGATCGGTCGATTCACGCCCGGTAGCTCGACCGGCGAGATGTCGGGCACGACGAGGCTCGAGACGGCCCAGGTCGCGGCGAGCAGGGTGACGGCGATCGCAAAGCTGAGCGCGGCCCAGCCACCGAGCACCGACCAGCGCCCGAGCTGCCAGGTCTCGACGGTCGCGCGAGTGTCGCGCAGGCCGCGGGCGAGCACGTACTCATTGCCGCTCATGGATTCTCCATCGGCATGCGAGGGTCGCTCATTTAGACACGGCCACTCGCTGCGACTGCCGCCTGGACAAGCGCGTCACACGCGATGGAGCTAGTGGGACTCGAACCCACGACCTCCTCGCTGCCAGCGAGGCGCTCTTCCAGCTGAGCTATAGCCCCTCGGGCTGAATTCTAGGCGCGGCCCGGCTAAGCCGCTTGCGCGTCGTCGTCGAGATCCAGCACGACCCGGTCCTGGGCCGTCTTGCGGACCCGAAACTCCATCGGCGAGCGCTGCTCGAGCTCGCGCAGCAGCTCGACCGGCTCATCGAGCCGCATCGAGAGCGTCGCGCGGCCCTCGGAGAACTTGCGCACCGAGATCTCCGAGGTCGCGCCGATCCGGCCCGCCGCATCCTCGAAGCCGACCAGCTGCGAGAAGTCCCCGAGCGGGCCGATCTCGACCTCGACCAGGCCCTCGAAGAGCTCGCTCGGCGTGCGTCCGTTGGCGCCCGCGACCGCGACCGGGTCGGTCCCGTTGGCGGCCTGCAGTTCGATCTCGATCCGATCCGCGATCTCCTTGACGCGGCGGTTGATCTCCACGGCGTCCGCCAGCGCTTTCATGCGTATCCTCGTCGCCTGGCCCCGCGCCTGCGCGTGGATCTCCTCGAGCCGCTTGGCGACCGCCTCCAGCGCCGCCATGCTGCGCTCCTGTCCCTCGTTGGCGAGGCGCAGCGATTCGCGCGCCGATTGCAGATCCCGCTCGCGCGAGTGAAGCTCCCGCTCCTGCCCGACCATCAGCGCCGAGAGGCTGCCCAGCTCCTTCTCGAGCTGCGTGGCGCGGGCCTCGCGGGAAACGATCACCGCCTCACGGGAGGCGATGGCCGCATCCACCTCTGCGCGCCGGTAGCCGAGGAACGCCCTCCGGAAGCCACCCATGAGCAGGCAAGCTAGGCGCGCAATCGGACGCTATTTCGGCAGGTTCGACGCCCGTTCGAACGCCTGTTCGCTTCGCTGGTCGGCCGCCTCGCCGGCGATCTCGAGCGCCAGCCGCGGAGCGTCCTCCCAGAGCACCTCGAGGCGGTAGCGGTCGCGCGCCTCGGGAGTGAATACGTGCAGCACGCAGTCGAGGTAGTCGAGCACCGCCCATCCGGCCGCCGCGCCGCCCTCGATCTGCCCCGGATGCAGCTTCTCGTCGGCCTTGAGCCGGAACGCGACCTCGTCGCTGATCGCCGCGGCCTGGCGCTCGTTGCGGCCCGTGCAGATGACCAGGAAGTCGGTATAGGAGACCAGGCCGCGCATGTCGAGCGCAACGATCTCGCCGGCGCCCTTCGAGTCGGCCAGCTCGGCGATCCTCTCTGCGAGGGCCTGCGACTCCATCAGCGCGAGTAGATCCCCCGCTCGGTGATGAAACGGGCGACCGGCTCGGCAACCACGTAGCGCAGCGGCCGGCCCTCCTTGGCCCGCTCCCGCGCCGCCGAGGAGGAGATCCCGAACTCGGGCATCTCGAGCATCTCGCAGTGCGCGTCAGCGCCGAGACTGCGCACGACCGAGGCGACCTCGGCGTCGGAGATCCCGGCGCGGCGCGCGATCGCCAGCTGCGCCAGCTCGACGACGCGCTGCGGCTCGCGCCAGCTCTCCAGCCCGAGCGCCGCGTCGGCGCCCATCACGAAGACCAGCCCCTCGCCCTCCTGCGCGGCGAGTTGCTCGAGGGTCTCGTAGGTGTAGGAGGGACCATCGCGGTCAATCTCGACCGTCGAGGCGACAAAGCGCTCGTCGTCGGTCGCGGCTAGCCGGGTCATCGCGAAGCGCAGCTCTTTCCCGGGGTCATCGAGGATGCGCTTGTGCGGCGCCTCGCCGGTCGGGACGAGCAGCACCCGCTCGAGCTCGAGCTGCCAGAGCGCCTCCTGGGCGAGCGCAAGATGCCCGAGGTGCGGCGGGTTGAACGCCGATCCGAGGACGCCAACGGAAGCGACCGGACCCCTACCCCCTCGCCGCTGAGGTGGCGCCGCTCACCCGCGGGTCTGCCCGCTGCCGCGGGCGACGTACTTGTAGGTGGTCAGCTCGCGCAGCCCCACCGGACCGCGGGCGTGCAGCTTCTGGGTCGAGTTGCCGATCTCGGCGCCCATCCCGTACTCGAAGCCGTCGGTGAACCGGGTCGAGGCGTTCACGTAGACGGCCGCCGCGTCGACGCCGGCGGCGAACAGCTCCGCCGCCTGCTCGCCGGAGGTGACGATCGCCTCCGAGTGCCCGGTCCCGTGGCGGTTGATGTGGTCGATCGCCTCCTGCTCGGAGTCGACCACCGCGACGGCCATCTTCAGGTCGAGGAACTCGGTGTCCCAGTCCTCCGCCGCCGCGGCGCCGACCTCGACCTCGCCGGCGGCCGCGCGGGCGCGCTCGTCGCCGACCAGCTCGACGCCGGCGGCGTGCAGGTCGGAGAGGATCGCGGGCAGGAAGGCTGGGGCAACGACGGCGTTGACGAGCAGCGTCTCGGCAGCGTTGCAGACGCCGGGACGGTCGACCTTGGCGTCGTAGGCGATTCGACGCGCCATCTCCAGATCGGCGTCGTCGTGCACGTAGACGTGGCAGTTGCCGGCGGCGGCATAGATCACCGGCACCGTCGCGACCTCCTTCAAGGCATCCTTCAGCCCCTCCCCGCCGCGCGGAATCAGCAGGTCGATCAGCTCGTCCTGGGTCGCCAGCTCGAGCAGGTTCTCGCGATCGCCGCCGGGCAGCAGTACGGCGGCGTCCTCAGGCAGCCCGGCCTCGGCGAGGCCGGCGCGGACGATCGCCGCAAGCGCCCCGTTGGAGCGCTCGGCGTAGCTCGAGCCCCGCAGGACGATCGCGTTGCCGCTCTTGATCGTCAGCGCCGCGCAGTCGATCGTCACGTTCGGCCGCGCCTCGTAGACAACCGCGACCACGCCAAGCGGAACCCGCAGGCGCTGCAGCTCGATCCCGGAGGCCAGGGTGCGCGCCTCGATCTGCTCACCGACCGGGTCGGGCAGGGCGACGATCTCCCCCACCCCGTCGGCCATCGCCGCGACCCGACCCTCGTCGAGGGCGAGGCGATCGCGCAGCGCGGCGCTCAGCCCAGCCACCCGCTCGTCCTCGAGGTCGGCCTCGTTGGCGGCCAGCACGTCGGCGCCCCGCTCGCGAAGCAGCTGGGCGACATGGCGCAGCGCTTCGTCCTTGGCCGCGCTCGATGCCGTGGCGAGCTCTCGCGAGGCCGCGCGTGCGGCAGCGGCGCTCGCGGCGACGCTTCTGACCGTCGTTGCCATGCAGAGGAGGTTAGCCGCCGTTATGTTGGGCCGCGAAACGAAGTGGAGCGGCACATGCGTGTCAGGCCGCCGTAGGCGGCCGCAGGTTATTCAGGGGCCAGCTAAGCGAGCACGAACTTGTCCCGATGCACGGCTTCCTCGGCGGCGTGAGGCATCAGCTCGCGCACCTGGGCGCTCTTGAGCCCTTGGATCCGGCGCATCTCGTCGGCTGAGTAGTTGCTTATCCCCTTGCCGACCACGTCGCCGTCGACCGCCACCTCGACCGCCTCGCCGGCCTCGAAACCGCCTTCGACGCCGGTGACCCCGACCGGGAGCAGGCTACTGCCCTTCTCACGCAGCACCCTGGCGGCGCCGGCGTCGATAGACAGCCTGCCCTGGGCGGGCTTGCCGTAGCGCAGCCAGAGCTTGAAGCTCGAGGTCCTGCTGGGGTTGGCCGCAAAGCGGGTCCCGACCCGCTCGCCGCCGCTCGCCGAGGCGAGCGTGCCGGCCGCGGTTCCGTCGCAGATCACGGCCTCGATTCCGGACTCGCTCGCCATCTCGGCCGCGGCCACCTTGCTGCGCATGCCGCCAAGACCGAGCGGCGAGGTTCGCTCGCCGATCTCATAGTCGCGCAGCTGCCCGAAGTCGGAGACCTCCTCGACCAGCTCCGCCTCCGGCTCCTGCCGGGGATCGGCCGTGTGCAGCCCGGCGGTATCGGTGAGCAGGACCAGCAGCCGCGCGTCGAGCAGAATCGCAACCTGGGCGGAGAGGAAGTCGTTGTCGCCGAAGCTGATCTCATCGGTCGCGGTGGTGTCGTTCTCGTTGACCACCGGCACCACCTGCCAGTCGAGCAGCCGCCGCAAGGTCTGGCGCGCATTCAGGTAGTTGGTGCGGGCAGCGATGTCGGAGGCGGTCAGCAGCACCTGCGCCGAGCGCACGCCGTGCCGGGCAAGGCGCTGCTCGTAGGCGCGGAAGAGATCTCCTTGCCCGACAGCGGAGGCAGCCTGCAGCTCGTCCATCTCGCGCGGGCGGCGCGCCAGCTCCAGCAAGCGCACGCCGCGCGCGATCGCGCCCGAGGTGACCATCACCACCTGCTCTCCTGAGCTCTCGAGCTCGGCGACCTGGGCGCAGACGCGGTCGAGCACGTCGCTGCGCAGCTCGCCGTCCTCGCCGGCGACGATCGAAGAGCCCAGTTTCGCCACCATCGTCATTGCCGCTGCAAGTCTAGGAGCGCTGGTGAGCGGCGACCGCTTCGCGGACCAGGCCCACGTCGTGCCGGTAGCTGAGCAGATCCTCGGCTTCGTCGGGACCCAGCCAGCGCAGCTCGTCGACCTCGGGCCCGGGCGCGAACTCTCCAGCGACGGGTCGCATCAGCCAGTAGCGGACCAGCTTCGTGCGCCGCTTGCGATCCCGATAGGACACCGAGCCGAGCTCGACCTCGAGCTTTGCTCGCATGCCGGTCTCCTCCTCGACCTCGCGCAGCGCCGCCTGCTCGTAGCCCTCGCCGGGGTCGAGCTTTCCCTTTGGCAGCGACCAGTCCCCGTACCTGGGGCGGTGGATGACCGCCACCTCAACCCCGTCGCCGGCCGGGCGAACCAGCACGCCCCCGGCCGCTTTGACCTCGGGGTCGGCGCTGGAATCGAAGTCGCTGCGTGACATTTCCTGTCTGAGTTCGGGCGAAACGCCTAATCCCCTGGGTGAAGCTCGAACTCTTGCGCGCCGATGCGAACCTCGTCGCCCGGCTCGAATCCCGCATCGCGCAGCGCCGCAAGCACTCCCATCTCGCCGAGCCGCTGCTCGAGGTAGGCGAGCGCCTCGAGGTTTGCGAGGTCGTGGCGCTCGAAGAGCATCTCCACGCCGCGGCCCTCGATCCGGTAGGCGCCCTGCTCCTCGCGCCGGACGTTGTAGCCGCCCTCGCCGCCGGGCCGGTAGACGCGGTGATCTGCCTCGAACTGCGGCGGCTCGGCAGCGGCCCTTGGGGCCGGAGCCGGTTTCGGAACCGCGGCGAGGACGGCGCCCCGGAGCTCCTCCAGCCCGGCTCCCGTTGCGGCGGAAACCGCGAGGACTCCGAGGGCCCGACTCCCGAGGCGCTCGGCCCAGCTCTGCCGCAGCCCCTCGACCTCGTCGTCGCCGGCGAGATCGCGCTTTGAGAGCACGACCAGCTCCGGAAGCTCGGCGAGCCCGGCGCCGTAGGAGCCGAGCTCGGCTCGCACGGCTTCGTAGTTGGACTCGGGGCTGCCCTCCAGAGGCGCGATCTCGACCAGGTGGACCAGCATCGCGCAGCGCTCCACGTGGGCGAGGAACTCGTGCCCGAGACCGGCGCCGGAGGCCGCCCCCTCGATCAAGCCCGGGATGTCGGCGAGCACGACCTGACGCTCATCGCCCTCGATCGTTCCGAGCACCGGCTCGACCGTGGTGAAGGGGTAGTGGGCGATCTTGGGAGCGGCGCGTGTGAGGCGGGCGAGCAGCGATGACTTGCCCGCGTTCGGCAGGCCGACGAGACCGGCGTCGGCGAGCAGCTTGAGGCGCAGCTCCACCCATCCCGATTCGCCATCGGCGCCGCGCTCGGCGAAGCGCGGTGCCTGGCGGGTCGAGGTGGCGAAGCGGCGGTTCCCGTGCCCGCCGCGCCCGCCGCGCGCGATCACCGCCCGCTGCCCGTCGCTGACCAGGTCGATGACGCCACCGTCAAGCGCTGTCGCCTCGGTGCCGGGAGGCACCCGCAGCTCGGCATCGTCGCCGCGGGCGCCGTGCCGCTCCTTGCCCTTGCCGTGCCCTCCTCGCCGGCCGCGGAAGTGCGCCTGCCGGCGCAGGCCCGCGAGGTCGCGAAGCGAGGCGTCGCAAACGAGCACCACATCGCCGCCCCTGCCCCCGTCGCCGCCGTCCGGCCCCCCCTTCGGCACGTGCGCCTCGCGGCGGAAGCTGACCACGCCGTTGCCGCCGTTGCCGCCCTCGACATGGATGCGCGCTCGGTCGTACATTGCGGATAGGTTGACAGCGCACGAGATGTCGACACCGTCGATTCTCTACGCGACGTGCGGGACATTTGGGCTGATATGCAGCGCCAACTCATCTGACGTCAAGATCGTCGCGCCAGGACCCGCGCGAAATGCTCCAGAGCCTCGACTTCATCTACATGCCCAGCCCTGACGCGGCGGCCGACATCAGCCACTTCGAGGAGGCGCTCGGGGCGGAGGTCGTCTTCGCGATCGAGCGCTTCGGAACCCGGGTCGCGATGGTCAAGCTCGGCTCCTCGCCGGCGCTGCTCTTCGCCGAACACCTCGAGGGCGAGCGGCCGGTGCTCGTCTACCGGGTCGACGACCTCGACGCAACCGCCGCCGAGCTGCGCGAGCGGGGCTGCGAGGTCGGCGAGGAGCTCGGGATCCCCCACGGCCCGATCCGCGCGATCGACACGCCGGGAGGCAACCGCTTCGCGATCTACGAGCTCACCCGCCCGGAGCGAGCGGCGCAGATCGCCGGCCGGCGCGACTTCTAGCCCTGACCGAGTGACGCCCGTGCGCGGGTGGTGCGGCGGGCCTGATTCCCGCTCCGCGCGGACTGTGGAGCACGGGCGGGGAGCAGGTCCGCCGTGACAGGACCCGCGCGAGTGCGGTTCGAGGGCTACTCCTCGACCGAGACCAGCCGGCCCTTGCCCTTGGGGCGGAACTGGACCGTGCCGGGACGGGTCGCGAAGATCGTGTGGTCGCGCCCGGTGCCGGTGCCGGTGCCGGCTCGGAAGCGGGTGCCGCGCTGGCGCACGATGATCTCGCCGCCGCTCACCTTCTGGCCGGCGAAGACCTTGACCCCGAGGAACTTCGGGTTGGAGTCACGCCCGTTTCGGCTCGAGCCGAGGCCCTTCTTATGCGCCATCGGTGGCCTCCTTCTCGGCCGCCGGCTTGCGGGCCGGCGACTTGCGTGTCGTCGTCTTCTTCGCGGCGGGCTTCTTCGCCTTCGGCTTCGGCTTCGGGGCCGGCTTGGCCTCGGCCTTTGCCTCCGCCGCCGGCTTGGTTTCGGCCTTTGCCTCCGCCTTCGGCTCGGCCTTCTTGGCGGCCGGCTTTCGCGACAGCTTCTTCAGGTCTGTGATCTCGACCCTCGTCAGCTCCGAGCGATGCCCCTGGGTGCGCTTGTAGCCCTTTTTGGCCTTGTACTTGAAGACCCGGATCTTCGGCCCGCGGAGGTGCTCGGCGACGGTCGCCTCGACCTTCACCTTCTCCAGCTCCGCGGCCCCGGTGATCACCTCGGAGTCGCGAAACATCACCGCCCGCAGGTCCACCTTCTCGCCTTCGTTGGCGGGCAGGCGGTCGAGGAGCAGAGTCTCGCCCTTCTCGACCTTGTACTGCTTGCCGCCGCTTTCGACGATTGCGTATGTCTCAGGCATCTGCGATCACGAGTCCTCTCCGGAGCCGGCGCGTGAACGTCCGCGACCGCCGCGCCTACCGCGACGTCGCCTGCGCCCGCCCGAGCCGGAGGATTCTAGACCGTCGGATCGATCGCCATCTCCGTCGCTTGAGGCGGGAACCTCGACGCCCGGAAGCGACGCGACCGCGGCCGAGCGCTCGACCCGCTCGATCCGCACCAGCTTCCGCTCGCCCACGAATGGCCCTCCCCCGGTGACGCTGACGATGTAGGAGTCGACCCGCGCCACCGCGTCGTCGGCGTTGTACATGTGCGGCTCCTCGATCGTTACCAGCACTTCCTCGCCGACCTTGAACGGCAGGGCACGCTCGACGATCTGCTGCCTGCTGCCGGTCTCGACGATCTCGAAGGTGTCGATCGGCAGCGCCTCGCCGCCCTCGAAGTGAAACTCCTTGCCGGTCTCCTCCTCGAGGCTGGCCAGCCCGCTGCGGGGATCGATCAGCTCCGCGGCGACCTTCGGGTGCACGCGGATCAGGTACGCCTCCTGGTTGCCGTTCTCGGAGACGATCTCGCGCATCTTGCGAAGCCCCTCCAGCGCCACCGTCTCCTCGGAGAGCACAACTGCCTCGCCAGCGCAGGTCGGGCAAGGCACGGTGAGGATCTCGCGCACCCCGTCGGTGACGTTCTGGCGCGTCATCTCGACCAGCCCCAGCGGCGAGACCTCGACCACGTAGCTCTTCGACTTGTCGGCATCGAGGGCCTTTCGCAGCGTCTTCAGCACCTTTTCGCGGTTGCGAGCCCGGGCCATGTCGATGAAATCGATCACGATGATCCCGCCGATGTCGCGCATCCGCAGCTGTCGCACGACCTCGTCCGCGGCCTCGGTGTTGACCCGCGTGATCGTCTCCTCCAGGCCACCCTTGCCACGGCCGGTGAAGCTGCCGCTGTTGACGTCGATCACGGTCAGCGCCTCGGCGTAATCGATCATCAGATAGCCGCCGGAGGGAAGGTCGACGCGCCGCTGCAGGGTCGAGAGGATCGCCTCCTCCACCGCCCACTTCTCGAACAGCGGCTTTTTGCCCTTGTAGAGCTCCACGCCCTTGACCAGCTCCGGGGCGGTGCGCTGGAAGAAGCCGGTGACCCGCTCGTACTGCTTCTCGGAGTCGATCACCGCCTTCTCGAAGTCGCTCAAGAAGACGTCACGCAGCACCCGCACCGGCAGGTCGGCCTCCTGGAAGACCAGGGCCGGCGCCTTGGCGCTCTTTGCGCGCCGCTGCAGCACCTCGTCGAGCTTGTGCAGGTAGTCGATCTCGCGCACGAAGTCGGCCTTCTTGGCGCCGTGGGCCGCGGTGCGGACGATCAGCCCGCCCTTGCCCTTCTTGTAGGTGTTCTCGACCATCTTGCGCAATCGCTCGCGCTCGGAGTCGGCGAGCCTGCGGCTGACGCCGACGCCGCTGCCCTGCGATGCGTAGACCAGGTAGCGGCCGGCGATCGAGACGTTCATCGAGAGCCGCGCCCCCTTCGTCTTCAGGGGGTCCTTGACGACCTGGACGATGATCTCCTGGCCGGACTTGAGCATCTCGTTGATGCGCCGGCCGCGGCCGCGGCCGCGTCGGGGGGCGGCCTCGCCGCCCGGCAGCACGATCTCGTCGACGTGCAGGAAGCCGTTTCGCTCCAGGCCGATGTCGACGAAGGCCGCCTCCATGCCGGGCAGCACGTTGTCGACCTTGCCTATGTAGATGTTGCCGACGATCGAGCGGCGGCCGCGGCGCTCCACGTAGAGCTCCGCTACCTCCGGGTCGTCTCCCTTTGTCTTTGCCTCGAGGACAGCGACCCGGGTCTCGCCGTTGTCGGCGGAAACCAGAATTGTCTTTTTCATTTACCTCAGCTCAGTTCAGTTGTCAGAAGGTCAGAAGTGCTCCCTGCTCTTCTGGCTGAGTTGAGCCTGCATGTGGACGCTCTGCAGTACGCCGAGGGCCAGGAATGTAGCCAGCACGGAGGATCCTCCGTAGCTCATGAGCGGTAGGGGGATGCCCGTGATGGGCATGATCCCGAGGCTCATTCCGACGTTGACGAATACCTGGAACATCAGCATGGCGGTTATCCCGCCCGCGACCAGGGTTCCGTACAAGTTCTTTGAGAGCGTCACGATCCGCAGCGCCCGCCAGATAAGCAGGGCGAACAGGGACAGGACAAACGCGGCTCCGAGAAATCCGAAGCGCTCCCCGACCACGGCGAAGATGAAGTCCGTGTGGCGCTCGGGGACGAAGTCGAGCCGCGTCTGGGTGGCTCGATCGCCGCGTCCGGTCTTCTCCCCGGACCCAATGGCGATCTTGGCCTGATTCTGCTGGTAGCCCGCGTCGGCCGGGTCCTCGCTGGGGTGAAGAAAGGAGGTCAGACGCTGCTCCTGATACCCCTTGAGGACCGGCGTTCCCAGGGCCGGCGCAACGACGAGCACAGCGGTCACCATGACGGCGAAGCCGGCTGCGATCGCCAGGAAATGACTCCAGCGAACGCCGGCGAGAAACATGATCGCCAGCGTCACGACCCCGAACACAAGCGACGTGCCGAGGTCGGGTTGAAGGAAGATGAGCGCCGCGGGGGCCAGCCCGAGCAACAGATAGCGGGCGGTCCGCTGGCGCGGCGAGCCGCGCCTGGCGCCGTCGATCACGAAGCCGGCCAGGGCACAGATCAAGAGCACCTTGCCCAGCTCGGCCGGCTGGAAGTTGAAGAAGGGAAGCTCGAAGGCGCGCCGCGAGCCTCGGGCGGCGGCGCCGAACAGGAAGACGAGCACGATGCTGACGAACATCAGCGTGTAGATCCCGACCCGCAGCTCGCGGAAGCGCGAGTAATCGACCTGGGTGAGCGCGAACATCCCGATCAGGCCGAGGCCCGCGTAGATGCCCTGGCGATCGACGAAGTAGTAGGGGTCGCCGGGAACGTCGTGAAGCGTCGCATCGCCGAGCGTGAAGATCGAGAAGCCGACTAGGGCCAGCGCCGCGATCAGCAGCACCGCGTCCAGGTAGGGGATGCCGATCCGCTCGGCGATCCCCGGCCGGGTCGAGAACGGCATCGCACGGGCCCGCGTGCGGCGAGTGGCGGTCGTCGCCTGCATCAGTACGGGCTCCCGCCGTTTGAGCTCGCGACCGCGTGCGCCTTGGCGTGGAAGTACTGGGAGAGGATCTGCTCGGCGATCGGCGCCGCCGAGTCGACTCCGAAGCCGCCGCGTTCGACGGTCACGGTGACGACGATGCGCGGGTTCGGGTACGGCGCCAGCACCGAGTACCAGGACTGGTCGGGCTGCCCGGTCCGCTGCGCGGTTCCGGTCTTCCCGGCCACCGGCACGGGAAAGCCCCCGAATACCGAGTAGGAGGTGCCGCCGGGGCTCTGGGCCGCCATGTGGAGGCCGTCGAGGATCGCGCTGCGGTACGCCGGATCGATGTGGACGCGACGGCGCGGCGGCGCGTTTATCTCCTGCACTACGCGGCCCGCCGAGTCGACCACCTGCATGCCGAGGTGCGGACGCAGCAGGGTGCCCCCGTTGGCGATCGTCGCGTAGGCGTCAGCGAGCTGCAGCGGGTCGACCTGGACGTCTCCCTGGCCGACCGCGAGGTTGATGTTGTCGCCGGCCGACCAGGGGCGGTCGGTGAGCCCCTTGCGGTAGAGGCGGTCGCGCCAGCTCGGGCTCGGGACCAGGCCAGCCGACTCGCCGGGCAGGTCGATGCCGGTGGGAGTGCCTATCCCAAGCTTGTGTGCCCACTTCTGGAGCAAGCTCGTTCCGTTCATTCGCAGCCCGAGCGTGTAGAAGAAGACGTCGCTGGAGACCTGCAGGGCGCTGGGCAGCGAGAGCGTGCCATAGGAGGCGCCGCCGGCGTTGTGGAAGGTGATCCCGCCGACTGTCAGGCTGCCCCCGTCGGTGATCGGCGTCGAGGTGGTGATCACACCGCCGTTCAGCGCCGCCATCGCGGTGATCGGCTTGAAAGCCGAGCCGGTCGGGTAGAGCCCGGCGATCGCGCGGTCGGTGAGCGGCGCGTCGGTCGTCGTGGAGGTCAGCCCCCGATACTGCGACTGGGTGAGCGGCTTGGTGAACACCGTGGGGTCGAAGGTCGGGTTGGAGCCCAGCCCCAGGACCTGGCCGTTGCGGACGTCCATGGCGACGAATGCGCCCGGCAGCCCGCGCCCGGCGAGCCCGGCCTCGCCGGCGGCCTGGACGCCCGAGTCGATGCTCAGCTGCAGGTTGTCGCCCGGCTTCGGCGGGATCGCGCTGAGCTGGCCCTTCGGCCGGCCGAGCGAATCGACCTGGACCCGGGTCTGCCCGGCGCGGCCGCGCAGGTAGCGGTCGTAGGTGTACTCAACCCCGTCCTGGCCGATCTCGTCGCCGGGCTTCAGCCCCTTGTAGCGGGGCTCCTTCAGCTCCGCCTCGTCGATCTCGCCGACGTTGCCGAACAGATGAGCGCCGAGGGTGCCGTGCGGGTAGCGGCGCACGAAGACCCGCTGCACGACGACGCCCGGGAACTCGACCTGGTGCTCCTGCAGGTAGTAGACGAGGTCGTTGCCGATGTCGCGCTGCAGCGTCACCGGGGCGCTGGGCAGCGTCTGCAGCTGCTTGCGCATCTCGCGGCGGATCGCACGCAGGCGCAGGCCGGCGACGCCGGCGAGGCGGCCGAGCTCGGCGCGCCGCCGCTTGACGTCGGCGGGAAGCTTCTGTGGGCTGACTTGCAGGGCGAGGCTGGTGCGGTTCTCGACCAGGGCCTCACCGTTTCGATCGAGGATCTCGCCGCGCGGCGCGGTCACCCTGATCTCGCGGATGCGGTTGTTGTTCGCCTCGGCGAGGTACTTGTCGCCGGAGAGCACCTGCAGGTACCAGAGTCGGAAGAAGATCACCGCGAACATCACCAGCGCGATGCCGCCGAGGATCGCCACCCGCAGCGCGAAGCCGGAGCTCATCGTCGGGCGCCGCTCGTCGTTTCGCAGGTACATCAGATGCTCCTCGACCTCATCAGACCCCGATCATCCTCGGCTGGGTGCGGCGGCGCACCGCCCGCTCCTCGATCAGCGCCGGCCGCAGGACTCGGCGGATGACGATGTAGATCGGGATTCCGAGGAAGAACGCGTAGATGCTCTTGATCGCGATGTCGCGGATCACCAGCGCGCTGATCGGTGAGTCGACCCCGAGCATCAGCTGCACGGCGCCGAACGAGACCTCGCCGAGCAGGGTCAGGGCCATGCAGAGCAGCGGCGGGACGAGCGCGCTGGTGACGTCGAATCGTTCCCTGTAGAGGCCGGCGAGGTAACCGACCGAGAGCAGGACCAGCGAAGTGGCCCCGAGCGTCTCGACGAGCAGGCAGTCGACCAGCAGCCCGACCGAGAAGCCGCTGACCGCGCCGAGCAGGCTGCCGCCGAGCAGCCCCAGCGAGACGACGACGGCCGGGAGGATGTCGGGGCTGGTGCGCAGCAGCTCGACCTGCGAGAAGAAGGAGAGCTGCAGCAGCACCGCGACGAGCACGATCGCGATGATGCGGATCAGGATCCGTGGGGTGACGATCACCGCCTATCGACCGCCCTTGCTGAGCACCTGGACGAACTCGAGCTCGCGCATGTCGGCGAAGGGGCGGACGTGGACCTGCTGACTGGCCTCCTGCTCGGCGACCGAGGCCCGGGTCACGCGGCCGAGCGGGATCCCGTAGGGATAAAGCGACGAGAGCCCCCTCGCCTTCCAGCCCGAGGTGACGACCGTCTCGCCGACCCGCACGTGCCTGCTGGAGTCGATGAAGTCGAGCACCAGGTCGGTCGGATTGCCGACCTCGGGGCGAATCACCCCTTGGATCCCTTCCGGAACCACCTTCGCCGAGACAGCGCTGGTGTGGTCGGTGATGAGGGTCACCTGGGCGGTCCCCCCGGTGGCCGACGTGACCCGTCCGACCAGGCCGTCGCCGGTGATCACCGGGTCGTTGACCGCCACCCCGGCGCTGGTTCCGTGATCGATCGTCACGGTCGAGTACCAAATCGTCGGCGAGCGGGCGATCACCCGCCCGGTGATCGTCCTGTACCCGTAGGGCAGCTTGCCGGCCGTCCGCAGCCCCAGCAGCTTGCGAAGCTGGTTGTTCTCCGAGAGCGCGGTCTCGCCGGCCGTCACCTGGCCGCGCAGCTGCTGGACCTCTGACTCGAGGCGGTTGCGGTCACCACGCGCGGCGAACGTCTCGTCGACCCAGTTGACGAGGTCACGGGCCGGTTTCAGGGCCCGGTCGGCACCCTCCTGAAGAGGCCCGAAGACCGCGCTTACGCCTCGCTGCAGCCCTCCGGACTGCTGACCGTAGGTCGCGGTCAGCAGGGCGAAGGAGCTGACGACGAGCAGCGCCAGGACCGCGCGGCGGCGGCGAACTTGCTTTCGGTACACGAAGGGGACCTAAGTCTTGGGTGGTTGGTCAGAGATATTGCTTTGACCCCGAATTCTTGCTTGCCCGGTGGATAGTCTCGAACTCCTCGAGCGAGAGGCCCGAGCCGACCGCCACGCAGGTCAGCGGAGACTCGGCGAGCTGACACGGCATCTGGCACTCGTCGCGCAGGCGCTGCTCCAGCCCTTGGAGCAGCGATCCACCGCCGGCGAGCGTGATGCCACGGTCCATGATGTCACCGGCGAGCTCCGGAGGGGTGCGGTCGAGGGTGTCCTTGACCGCTCCGATGATCTGGCCGAGCGGCTCCTCGATCGCGGCGCGGATCTCCTCCGAGGTGAGGGTGATCGTGCGCGGCAGCCCGGATACGAGATCGCGGCCGCGGATCTCCGCCCGCACCTCCTCGGCGAGCGGCGACGCCGAGGCAGCCTCGAGCTTCAGCTCCTCGGCGGTCTGCTGGCCGATCATCAGCTTGTACTCGTGCTTGCAGTAGTTGACGATCGCCTCGTCGAGCTCGTCGCCGCCGATCCGGATCGACTGCGAGACGACGATCCCGCCCAAGGAGATCACCGCGACCTCGCTGGTGCCGCCGCCGACGTCGACGACCATCGAGCCGGTCGGCTCGGCGACTGGCAGCCCGGCGCCGATGGCGGCCGCCATCGGCTCCTCGATCAGGTACGCGTGCCGGGCGCCGGCCGAGAGGCAAGCCTCCTCGACCGCCCGCTTCTCGACCCCAGTGACGCCGGACGGGACGCAGACGACGACGCGCGGATGCGCGAAGCGATTCTGGTGGACCTTGTTGATGAAATGGCGCAGCATCTGCTCGGTAACGTCGAAGTCGGCGATCACGCCGTCCTTGAGCGGCCGGATCGCGCTGATCGTGCCGGGGGTGCGCCCGAGCATCCGCTTGGCCTCGATCCCGACCGCGTGCACGGCGCCGTTGCGGGCGTCGATCGCGACCACAGAGGGCTCCGAGAGGACGATGCCGCGTCCGCGCACGTATACGAGCGTGTTCGCGGTCCCCAAATCGACCGCCATGTCGCGGCCACCGAGTCCGGTCAGGTAGCTGAGTACGCCCATTCGATGGGTTTTTGAAAACGCTCTCTAGGTGAGGAATTCTGGGTCGCGCCCGGCGACCCAGCGGACGCCTGGCGCTCGCCGGGGTCTGCGATTTCGGGGGCGAAACGCCGGGCGAAGTCTAGCGAAGGCGCTGGCGCGGTCCCGAAGCGCGCAAAGTGCGCGAAGAATCGCACCCATCAAATCTCCGGCGCCAATTTGAGCAGCAGCCGCAGTGGCAACCCGATCACGTTCGAGAGGTCGCCATCGACCCGCTCGACCAGGGTCGAGCCGAGCCCCTGGATCGCGTAGCCGCCGGCTCGGTCGTGCCACTCGCCCGAGGCGACGTACCGATCGACCTCGGCCTCGCCTAGAGCGGCGAACGTAACCGTGCTGCTCTCGACTCCGTCGCGGATCCGATCCGGCTCGGGGCCCAGGAGCGCCAGCCCGCTGAGCACCTCGTGCGAGCGACCGGACAACCGGGTCAGGTACTCGCGCGCTCGGGCCTCGTCGCCTGGCTTGCCGAGCAGGCGACCGTCGACCGAGACCTCCGTGTCGCAGCCGATCACGAGCGAGCCCGGAGCTTTGACTGAAGCAGCCTTGTGCCGCGCATTCTCGAGCACCGCGGCTGCGGGCTCGGCCGCGTCGCCACTGACCTCCTCGACTTCCGGCGCCTCGATCTCGAACTCGATCCCCAGCCGACCGAGCAACTCGCGGCGCTGGGGCGAGCGCGAGGCGAGGACTACTGTCAGTCCGGGGCTGGGCGTCAGCCGCCCAGCTCCGGAAACCAGATCTCGATCTCGCGCTCGGCCGACTCGTCTGAGTCGGAGCCGTGGACGAGGTTGAAGGTGACCTCGGTGGCGTAGTCCCCGCGGATCGAGCCCGGCGCAGCCTCCAGCGGGTTGGTCGCGCCGATCAGCTGCCGGGCGGCGGGCACCGCCTCAGGGCCCTCGAGGACCATCGCGACCAGGGGGCCGCCGGTGATGAACTCGACCAGCTCACCGAAGAAAGGCTTCTCGGCATGCTCGGCGTAATGCACGTTGGCGATCTCCGCGTCGATGTGCACCTGCTTCAGGCCGACCAGGCGCAGGCCCTTGCGCTCGAGGCGGCCGATCACCTCGCCGGTCAACCCGCGCTCGAAGGCGTCCGGCTTGACCAGGATCAGCGTGCGGGACATGCGGCCGCTATTTGCGCCTCGCCGGGCTGGGCCGCTCGCCGGCGTCCCTGGCGCCGTCGCCCGAGTTGCCCGAGCCTTGCTTGCCGGCGCTCCGCTTGCCGGCGCTCCGCTTGCCTGCGCTCCGCTTGCCGGCGGCGCCCCGCTTGCCTGCCGCGGGCGAGGGCGCCCGCTTGGCGGGTCGCGGCGGAGGCTCGCTGCGACTCGCCGCGGCGCGAGCGCCACTCCGCGCCGGCTTGCGCTGGCGGGCGCCGGGAAGCGTCGTCTCGCAGTAGGGGCACATCGACCAGCGCGGATCGACCGGCTTGCCGCAGCTCTCGCAGGGATCCTTGAGGCGCCGCTGGCAATGCGGACAGCGCAGATAGCTCTTCTCGACTGGGGAGCGGCAACCCGGGCAGGAGAGCTCGGCGAGCTGCCGCACCCGCAGCTCCGCGGCTCTGATCTCCAGCTCGCGCTCCTTGACGTCGTCGAGGAGCTCGGGCGGGCGCAGGATCGAGTAGACGAATGCCCCGACGAAGGGAACGAGCGCCCCGACCGTCGCGCAGGTGACCAGCACCTGATCCTCGACCCGGCGGCGGGCGTCAAGATAGGTCCAGACGATCAGCGCCAGGTAGATCGCGACGAGCGCGAAGACGAATAGGTTGGCGACCAGGTTGAGACCGCCGTTGGAGATGCCGAAGATCGCAAATTCCATGCTTTTCCCTGCTTAGGAGGCTGGCCAGTCTACTTCGGCGTGCCTCTCGCGAATCCCCTTCTCACCAGGTTGGGACAGCTCGCCCGCCGCGGCTCAGAAGAAGATCTGCCCGAGGCCGTATCCGATCATGAAGAAGACGAGGATCACGACCGCGACAACGGCGGCGACGAGACCCATCATCGAGAGAAGCTCTGAGCGTGCCTCCTTGTCCATGCGGCCCCAAGAAGGTAGTGGGATCCGGCCGCAAGCGCGACACCCCCGCCCGCCGCGGCCAGCGCGCGAGCTCGCGCCAGCGCCGTCGCGGGGTCGTCGATCACCTCCTGCGCCAGCCCCTGCCGCCTGCAGATCGCCGCCAGCTCGAGCGCCGGGATCGAGGCTGCTCCCGGACGGCCGCTGGCCCGCAGGCGCTCGGCAGGCAGCTCGGTGCAGACCGCGTAGTCGAGCGCCGGCGCCAGCGCCGCCAGCATCGCCTCGGCGTCCTTGCCGGCGAGGATCGCAAGACAGGCGAACACCGGGCGTCCGCCGCTGACCTCGGGCAGCGCCTCGGCCAGCGCGACGGCCCCGTCGGCGTTGTGGGCGACGTCGAGAATCGTGGGCGGATCGTCGGCGACCAGCTCGAGCCGGGCCGGGATCACGATCTCCGCCGCGACCTCGCGTACCCGGCCGGGATCGATCTCACCGAGAAACGCCTCGGTGGCGGCGCATGCGAGCGCGAAGTTGCGGCGCTGGAAGGCTCCCGGCGCGCGCAGGACGATCCCTTCGCCGGGGTCGAGCGGCGCGCGGACGTGCGGTGCGCCGCGGCGCCGGGCGGTCTCGGCGGCGAGCTCCTCGACCGGCGGGGAAAGGGCGCCCGTGACCAGGATCGAGGAATCGCGGAGCACCGCCAGCTTCTCGGCCGCGATCTCGAGCTCGGTCTCGCCCAACCACTCGGTGTGGTCGAGACCGACCGAGGTGAGGACAGTCGCCCGCGAGGGGATCACGTTGGTGGCGTCGAGCCTGCCCCCGAGGCCCGCTTCAATCACCCCGGCGGAGACGCGATCCGCGGCGAGGGCCACGAACGAAGTCGCGGTCGCCGCCTCGAACTGGGTCACGGCGTCGCCGTCGTCGAGGGTCCGATTGACGACCTCGGCGCCCTCCGCGGTGCGCTTCACCGCGGCGGCGAAACGCTGCGGCTCGATCTCGCGGCCACGCAGCCGCACCCGCTCTGACCAGCGCAGCAGGTGCGGCGAGAGACAGGCGCCGGCGCTGATCCCATGCGCCTCGAGCAGCGCCGCGATCATCTGCGCGACCGAGGACTTGCCGTTTGTCCCGACCACGTGCAGGGAGGCGAAGCGATGCTGCGGCATGCCCAGTACCGAGGTCAGCTTGTGCATGCGGTCGAGGCCGAGCCGCCAGCCGAGCGGCTCAAGGGAGTCGAGATAGGCCTCGGCGTCGAAGGGCGCCACTGCTAGGAGCCGAGGTCTTCCAGCTCGGCCCGGTAGCGCTCGAGCTTGCGACGCTCCTCCTCGACGACCTCCGGCGGCGCCTTCTCGACGAAGCCCTGATTGCCGAGCTTGCCTTCCGCGCGCTTGACCTCGGCGTCGAGCTCGGCTCGACGGGCTGCGATCCGCGTGCGCACCGCCTCCGCATCGATCGCATCGGTAGCCAGAACCTGCACCGGACCCACCGAGGCGATCGGGTCTCCACCGTCGTCGGCGAGCTCGAAGCGGGCGAGGCGGCCGACGAACTCGTGCGGCACGCCGCCGTCGAAGCGCCCCCGCAGCACCTCGCGGACGTCAACCCCGACCAGCTCCCGCCAGGCGCGCAGACGGCGGGTGAGCTCGATCGCCTCACCGACCTCCGCCTCGGCTTTCGCGTCGATCAGGCACTCGTCGCCCTCGGGAAAGGGATGCACCGCGAGGTGCCCGTCTCGGTAGGGGTGATAGGACCAGATCTCCTCGCTGACGAACGGCATCATCGGATGGATCAGGGCCAACGTCTGCTCGAGCACCGAGAGCAGCGTCGCCGACGCGACTGGCTCACCGTCGTAGAGACGCGGCTTGACGATCTCCAGGTACCAGTCGCAGAGCTCGGACCAGATGAAGCGGTAGGCGGCGAGCGCGGCGTGCGCGAAGTCGTAGCCCTCGATGTCCTCACTGATCTCGGCGATCGCCCGCTGCAGCCGCGAGAGGATCCACTTGTCTTCGGGCGCCGAGACTTCGGGCGCTGGCCGGACGGACGCCGAGGGGGCGGGCCTAGGTGACGTGGTCCCTTCCGGGACCCCAACAGGAGCTTGGTCCTGTTGGGCATTTGTTCCCGATTGATTCTGCCCAGAATCTGTATTCAGCAGAATCAATCGGCTCGCGTTCCACAGCTTGTTCGCGAGGTCGCGACCTTGCTGCACCTTGGCGTCGGAGTAGCGGACATACTGGGTTGAGGACATCGCCAGCAGCCCGAAGCGCAACGCGTCGGCGCCATGCTGATCGATCTCCTCGAGCGGATCTACGCCGGTGCCGAGGCTCTTCGACATCCGCCGCCCGTCGCGGGCCTGGATGATCGAGTGGATGTAGACGTCGCGGAAGGGGGCCTGCCCGGGGAACTCGATCCCCATCATGATCATCCGCGCGACCCAGAGGAAGATGATCTCGCGGGCAGTGGTCAGGAAGCTGGTCGGATAAAAGGCCTGTAATTCGGGCGTTTTATCGGGCCAACCGAGGGTCGCGAAAGGCCACAGCGCGGAGCTGAACCAGGTGTCGAGGACGTCGTCGTCCTGGCGCAGCTCTCCACCGCAGGCGCCACAGCGCTCCGGCCTCGTCTCGGCGACGTAGGTCTCCTCGCAGGCGTCGCAGTAGAAGACCGGCAGCCGGTGCCCCCACCAGAGCTGGCGCGATATGCACCAGGGGCGGATGTTTCTCATCCACTCCAGGTAGACGCGTTTGTGCTGCTCCGGGACGAGGCGCACCTCGTCGCGCTCCACGACCTCGATCGCCGGCCCGGCCAGCTCGTCCATGCGGCAGAACCACTGCAACGAGATCAGCGGCTCGATCCGGACGCCGGAGCGATGCGAGAAAGGGACCTCATGCGTGTATGGCTCCTCGCCGCTGATCAGGTCCTCCTCGCGCAGGGCCCCGACCACCGCCGTGCGTGCCTCCTCGGCTGTGAGCCCGGCGAAGCTGCTGCCCGCCGCCTCGGTCATGCGGCCGTCCTCGCCGATCACCGACAGCTCCTCGAGCCCGTGACGACGGCCGATCTCGAAGTCGTTGGGGTCGTGGCCGGGGGTGATCTTCAACGCTCCGGTGCCGAACTCGGGGTCGACGTACTCGTCGGCGACGATCGGCAGGCGCCGCCCAACCAGCGGAAGGATCGCGTGGTGACCGACCAGGTCCTTGTAGCGGCCATCGTCGGGGTTCACCGCCACGGCGGTGTCGGCGAGCATCGTCTCCGGTCGCACAGTGGCGACCGTGATCGCCCCCTCGATCTCATCGAGCGGGTAGCTGATCTCGTACATCGTGTCGGTGACTTCGCGATCCTCGACCTCGAGGTCGGAGATCGCCGAATGCAGGCCGGGGTCCCAGTTGACCATGTAGTTGTCGCGATAGATCAGCCCGCGCTCGTAAAGCGCAACGAAGACCTTGTAGACGGCCCGTACGTACCCCTCGTCGAGGGTGAAGCGCTCGCGCTCGTAGTCGCAGGAGGCGCCGAGGCGCTTGTACTGGTCGACGATCTCGGAGCCGAAGCGCTCCTTCCAGGCCCAGACCCGCTCGACAAAGGCCTCGCGACCCAATTCCCGACGCGAGGCGCCCTCCTGGGCAAGCTCCTTCTCGACCACCGCCTGGGTTCCGATCCCGGCGTGGTCGGTGCCGAGGATCCAGAGCGTGTTTCGGCCCCGCATCCGCTGCATCCGGACAAGCGTGTCCTGGATCGAGCCGTTCAGCGCGTGGCCCATGTGCAGGACGCCGGTCACGTTCGGCGGCGGGATCCCGATCGAGTAGTTGTCGTCCGGGGAGCCCTCGGCTGGCGGGTGGAAGTAGCCCGCCGAGAGCCACTCGTCGAAGACGCGCCGCTCGACCTTCGCGGGGTCGTAGCGGGTGCTCTGCTCAAGCGCTTTGCGGCGGTCGTCCGGCACGGTCGGGCGAGTTTAGTTTCGGAGCCGATCCAGCAGGACGGATCGCCTTCGGGCGCAATCTGCGCAGTGGGCCAAACGCCGCTGGCGCGCGAACGTGCGTCTTGCCGCTAGTTTCGGACCATGAGCGAGCTGAGCGGGGGGGAAATCTCGGTCGCGGGCCTGCGATCGCCGCTGATCTCGGCCGGCCCGGAGGATGCGTCCGAGGCGGTTGTCTTCCTGCACGGCAACCCCGGGTCGCGGCTCGACTGGGCCGGCCTGGTCGAGGCGGTCGGGGAGTTCGGGCGCGCGCTGGCCTTCGACATGCCCGGCTTCGGCCAGGCGGACGCGCCGAACGACTTCGACTACACCGTCGAGGGGTATGCGGCCCTCTTGGCCCGCGCCTTCGACCAGCTCGGGGTCGAGCGAGTCCACATCGTCCTGCACGATTTCGGCGGTCCCTTCGGCATCTGCTGGGCGGCCGAGCATCCCGAGGCCCTGGCCAGCGCGGTGCTGTTCAACACCGGCTCGCTCACAAACCGGCGCTGGCATCGGATGGCCAAGCTCTGGCGCACCCCCGGGGTCGGTGAGGCGGTCATGGCCGCAACCAACCGGCGGGCATGGCGCCGGGCGATGAGCTCCGGCGACTCGCGGCCGCTTCCCGCCGATTTCATCGACCGCATGTATGACGACTTCGACCGCGACACCCGTCGCGCCGTCCTGCGGCTCTACCGGGCCACCGACCTTCCCTACCCGCCGGCATCCGGATGGGTGGCGGCGCTTGCCGAACTGGATCGCCCGGCGCTGATCGTCTGGGGAGCCAAGGACCCCTACGTCGGGCCGCGTCGCGCGGAAGCTGTGAAGCGTCTCTTCCCCGGCGCCGAGCTCCTTGTCTTCGAGGACAGCGGGCACTTCCCCTTCGCCGACGACCCACAGGGCACCGCCGCAGCGGTGCTCCCTTTCCTGCGCGCCCAGCTCGGCGTCTCGGCGGCTGCATGAGCGCGACCGAGATGCAGCCGAGCGGCGATTCGCTCGCCGCCGAGCTGGAAGCGGCGATCGCCCAGAATCGCCTCCGCCTCTACTACCAACCGGTCGTCTCGCTGGTCGATCGGGTCGCCAGCGAGGTCGAGGCGCTGCTGCGCTGGCCCCGCAACGGGCGCGAGATCCTCGCCCCGGCGGACTTCATCGCGGTCGCGCAGCAGTTCGGGCTGATGGGGAGCCTCGAGCGCTGGGCCATCGAAGCCGCGTTCGGCCAGCTCGCCGGCTGGAAGCGCGCCACCGACCTCGACGTCGCCCTGAACATCTCCGAGCAGCGCGTCTTCGGGGCCCCGCTGCCGGAGGAGATCAAGAGCGTCTCGGAGCGCCATGGGGTCGAGCCGGGGCGGCTCAGCCTCGAGATCACCGAGGCGGCGCTGCCCGCGCCGGGCGACAGTCGCTTGACCCGCCTGCGCGAGGTGTCCGAGCTCGGTGTCGGCCTGACGATCGACGACTTCTCGGGCACCCTGGAGGCCGACCGAATCGCCGCGCTGCCGGTCCGGGCGTTGAAGATCAGCCGCCGGGTCGTCGCCGGGATCCCGGACGGGGAACGCCAGACCGAGATCGCTGCCGCGGCGCTGCGACTCGCCGAGCAGCTCGGCGTCAGAGTGATCGCAAACGGAATCGAGTCGCCGGGCCAGCTGGCCGCGCTGCGCGACATGGGCTGCCGCTACGGGCAGGGGTTCTTGTTCTCGATCCCGATGCCGCCTGACGTGCTCGCCAAGCGGGTGATGCAGCGCCGCTAGCGATCGGTTCTCCAGCAATCACTTGCGGCGGCCTTCGGCCCTAGCTAGGGCTTCGCACACATATTGCGGCGGCTTCGCCGCCTGACCAGGACCTGCCGCGACACTCTGTGTCGCGGCCCAACCCGTCCGCTACGCGGACTCCTCCGCCAGCTCATCCGGCTCGATCTCGGGCGCGACGGCCTCGGTGACCAAAGTCGGCTTGCGGCCGCTGTCGATCACTTCCTTGGTGACCACGCACTTGGTGACGTCGCGGCGCGAGGGGAGCTCGAACTGGACGTCGAGCAACGTCTCCTCGAGGATCGAGCGCAGCCCACGAGCGCCGGTCTCGCGGACCAGGGCGCGGTCGGCGATCGCGGTCAGCGAGTCCTCGGCGAAGACCAGCTCGATGTCGTCGAAGTGGAAGAAGCGCTGGAACTGCTTGACGAGCGCGTTGCGTGGCTCGGTGAGGATCGTGATCAGGTCGTCGCGGGTGAGCTGGTGGATCGCGGCGACGAAGGCGAGGCGGCCGATGAACTCCGGGATCAACCCGTACTCCATCAGGTCCTCGGGGAGCACATGCTCGAAGAGCTCGCCGGTGTCCTTGTGCGAGGGCTCGGAGATCGCGGCCCCGAAGCCGACCCCCTTGTGGCCAATCCGGCGCTCGATCACCTTGTCGAGCTCCGCGAAGGAGCCACCGCAGACGAAGAGGATGTTCGTCGTGTCGATGGTGAGGAACTCCTGGTGCGGGTGCTTGCGGCCGCCCTGCGGCGGTACCGACGCGGTGGTGCCCTCGAGGATCTTCAGCAGCGCCTGCTGGACCCCCTCGCCGGAGACGTCACGGGTGATCGAGGGGTTGTCCGCCTTGCGGGCGATCTTGTCCACCTCGTCGATGTAGATGATCCCCGTCTCCGCCTTCTTGACGTCGAAGTCGGCCGCCTGGATCAGCTTCAGGAGGATATTCTCGACGTCCTCGCCGACGTAGCCAGCCTCGGTCAGCGCGGTCGCGTCGGCGATCGCGAACGGCACGTTGAGGATCCGGGCCAGGGTCTGGGCGAGCAGCGTCTTCCCGCAGCCGGTCGGCCCGAGCAGCAGGATGTTGGACTTCTGCAGCTCGACGTCGGTCTCGTCGCTGGTCGAGCTCATCTGAACCCGCTTGTAGTGGTTGTACACGGCCACCGACAGCGCCCGCTTGGCGGTGTCCTGGCCGACCACGTACTCGTTCAGGACCTCGAAGATCTCGCGCGGCTTGGGAAGATTCTCGAGCTCGAAGACGGGCGGAGCGGTGAGCTCCTCGTCGATGATCTCGTTGCAGAGATCGATGCACTCGTCGCAGATGTAGACGCCGGGACCCGCGATCAGCTTCTTGACCTGGCGCTGGGACTTGCCGCAGAAGCTGCAGAGAAGCTGCTCGTTTGAGTCTGTCGGACGTGCCAGCGTGATCCCTCCTCGGGCCGGTTGGTTGCTTCCCAACCGACGCCCAAAAGCTTAGACGGGACGGCGCGCCGGCTGAATGGAATCTTTGTCTGCTGCGAGGGTCATTACTCCGAGCGCCTTCGAGTACCTGCTACTGGGCGTTGAGTTGCCTGAAAACGTTGGCGCTGCGCCTGCGCAGTCGCCCGAATCGCCACCAGGCCCTGCGAGCGACGGGGGCGAATCAGCCCCTTTGGGTGACTTTCCTCCGCCTATGCCGGACAAAAGTCACGCACCCGACCTGGCGGTCGCGAAGATCGCGGTGAGACAGCACGGTGTGGTCACCACTGCGCAGCTCCGCGGCGTGGGAGTCCGCAGCGACGGAGTCACCGTGCGTGTCCGGTCCGGACGTCTGCATCGACTTCATCGCGGTGTCTATGCCGTCGGGCACCGCGGATTGAGCATCGAAGGCCGCTGGATGGCGGCGGTTCTCGCTTCGGGCACCTGCGCCGCGCTCAGCCACCGGTCTGCCGCCGCGCTCTGGCAACTGCCTCCTTCGATGGCTGGCCCGGTCGACGTTTCGCTACCGGGGCGGATTTCGCGAGCCAAGCGGCGCGGCATCAGATTGCATCGGTCCTTGAGCCTGACCCCCGAGACTACGGTGGTGCGTCAGGGCATCCCCGTCACCACACCCGCCCGAACGATCGCCGACCTTCGTCGAGTCCTATCTGCTGCACAACAGCACCGAGCGGCCCGCCAAGCGGAGGTGCTCGGGCTCGACATTGGGCCCGAGAGCGGCGCCGAACCGACTCGCAGTGAGCTTGAGCACAAGTTCCTGCGGCTCTGCCGTCGCCACCGCCTGCCGCTGCCTGAGGTGGACGTCCGGATTGGGCCGTTCGTTGTCGACTTCGTCTGGCCCGAGGCCCAGCTTGTCGTCGAGACCGACGGCTATCGCTTCCACCGTGGTCGCCAGGCCTTCGAAGACGACCGCAGGCGCGACGTCGAGTTGCGGCTACGGGGTTACGAAGTCGTGCGATTCAGCTACAGGCAGGTGATGGAAGAGGCAAGCAGGGTCGGCGCCGCGGTGCGGAGCTTGCTCAACGATCGCGCGCGTGACTTTTCTCGGTCATAGGCGGAGGAAAGTCACGCAAAGCGTTGAAGGCGGCTCAGCTCCAGCGGTCCCAGCGGCGCAGCGCCGATTCGGGATCGATGGCATGGCCGTGGATGCGCATCTCGAAGTGGAGGTGGCAGCCGACCGTGACGGCGTTGCCGGTCTTGCCGACCGAGCCGATCCGCTGACCGGTCTTGACGATCTCCCCCACCTTGACGATCGCCGGCCTGCGGAGGTGTGCGTAGCGGTAGTTGCGGCCGGTGCCGCGCGCGTGGATCAGGACCTGGTTGCCGTCCAGCAGGGGGTCGAAGTCGTTCTGCAGCACCCTGCCGCCACGCGCCGCGACCAGCTTCGTGCCGCAGGCGGCGACGATGTCGAAGCCCTCGTGAGTGCGTCCACCGCTGCGCGGTGCACCGAAGTCGCCGATCGGGCCGCGGGTCGAGTGCGGTCCGCGGACGGGAAATATCTGCGGCGGTGGCCGGCGGTCGGCTTGCGATTGCCGATCAGCGGTGCCGTGGGCTGCGGCGACTGAAGCGCTTACCTCGCACAGGCAGAGGACTGCGGCGGCCGAGGAGGCGAGGCGAAGAGATGATCGACGATCGCTGCGTCGGTGGTCTCTCGGTGCCCCTCCGATAGCCAAACGACCCCCTTGAGTGCCTGCTTCGGGGATCGACCAGTCCTTGCGTCGAGCCGCTAGTGCTCTGAGATGACCCGGTCGACGATGCTGTACTCGACCGCCTCTTCGGCGCTCATGAAGTAGTCGCGCTCGGTGTCCTTGGCGACCTTCTCCAGCGGCTGACCGGTGTGCTTGGCGATGATCTGGTCGAGTCGGCTGCGAACGTCGATGATCTCCTTGGCGTGGATCTCGATGTCGGTCGCCTGGCCCTGGAAGCCACCGGAGACCTGATGAATGAGGATCTTCGAGTTTGGAGTCGCCATCCGCTTGCCCGGCGAGCCGCCCGCGAGCAGCAGCGCGCCCATGCTCATCGCGACGCCGACGCAGATCGTCTGCACGTCGGGCTTTATGTACTGCATCGTGTCGTAGATCGCGAGGCCCGCATATACCGAGCCGCCGGGTGAGTTGACGTAGATGCTGATGTCCTTCTCGGGGTCCTCGGACTCGAGATGGATCAGCTGGGCGACGATCAGATTGGCGATGTCCTCGGTCACCGGGGTGCCAAGGAAGACGATGCGCTCGTTGAGCAGGCGCGAGTAGATGTCGAAGGCGCGCTCGCCACGCGACGTCTGCTCGACCACCATCGGGACCATCGGGCTCATGCGGGCGAGTCTATAGAAGCGTTCCGGCCGTCAAAACGGGTCGTTCGCTGCTCGCAGATCGGCGCCCACCCGGCCGCAGCGGACACGAAGCGGAGGATGCGGCCGCCCTATGTCGTCGCGGCGCTGGGGATCTGGCAAGTGGCGAGGCCGCGCTTCTCCAGGTAGCGCTGGTGATAGTCCTCGGCGGGCCAGAAGCGCTCCGCCGGGACGATCTGGGTGACGACCTCGCTGCGGTGCTCGGTCCCGACGCGCTCCTTGGCGGCGATCGCCGCCCGCTCCTGCTCCGGGGTGTGAAAGAAGATCGCCGAGCGGTACTGATGGCCGACGTCGGGCCCCTGGCGGTCGAGCTGGGTCGGATCGTGGAGATCGAAGAAGATCTTCAGCAGCTCCTCGTAGGAGACCAAGTCGGGATCGAAGGTGAGGTGGACCGCCTCCGCGTGCCCGGTGCGGCCGGTGCAGACCTCCTCGTAGCCCGGCGAATCGGTGTTGCCGCCCGTGTAGCCGACCTCGGTGGACAGCACTCCCGGCGTGTTGGCGAAGTCGATCTCGACCTGCCAGAAGCACCCGGCGGCGAAGGTTGCCTGCTCACTGTTCATCGAGCCGATTATGCCAAGCGCTCCCCGCCGGCTCGAGTCGCGGACGGCGGGATCAGGAGCCGGGGGTCCAGAGCCCGGACTCCTGCGCCCCCTCGGCCTCCTGCTCGGCAGCCTCCTTGTCGGGCGTCCAGAGTTGCTCGCGAGCCTCTGCCTGGGCGACCGGAATCGGCTTCGCCGCCTCGGCGACCAGGTCGATCGCCTTGCGGACCCGCAGGTCCTCGCGGACCAGGGCGTCCCGCCCGCTCTTGCGCAGCCGCTCGAGCAGCTTCGCCGGACTGATGCGCTCGTGCTCGGCGCTGTGCTCCAGCGCCTCCACCATCTCCTCCTCGGAGACCTCGATCGCCTCAGCGTCGGCGATCGCCTCCAGCACGGCCTCGCGCATCAGCTCGCGCTCTGCGTCCGGCTTTGACTCAGTGATGATCTCCTCGCGGCTTTTGCCCTGCATCTGCAGGTAGGCAGCGGGGTCCATCCCCTGCGCCTGGATCTGGCGCTCGACCCGCTCCCAACGCTCCGTCGCGCGGGCTTCGAGGATCTCCGCCGGCACCTCGACGGTCGAGGCATCGACGGCCGCGTCGACGGCGGCGAGGCGAAACTCCGCCTCGATCTGTTGCCGCGCCGCTTCTCCCAGCTTCTCGCGAACGTCGTCGCGCAGCTGCGCAAGGCTGTCGAAGCCTCCCGCGTTGGCGGCGAACTCGTCACTCAGCTCCGGCAGCTCCTTCTCCCGCACCTCCTTCACGGTGACCGCGAAGCGAGCCTGCTTGCCGGCCAGGTCCTCGGCGCGATAGTCAGCCGGAAATGAGATCTCCACCTCGCGCTCCTCGCCGCTCGCGGCCCCCTGCAGCTGCGCCTCGAAGCCCGCGATCAGGCGACCGCTGCCGAGCTCGACCAGCTCGTCGCGTGCGATCCCGCCCTCGAACGGCTTCCCATCCATCTCACCCTCGAAGTCGATCAATACGTAGTCGCCCTGCGCCGCCGGGCGCTCGACGGTCTCGAGACGGGCGAAGTTCTCGCGCAGCCGCTCGATCTCTCGATCGACGGCGTCGTCGGGCACCTCGGTATCCGGGCGTCCGACTTCGAGGCCCTTGTACTCGCCGAGCTTGGCCGGCGGGCGGACCCCGACCTCGAACTGGAACTTCAGCGCCTCCCCCTCGTCCCCGGGGACCTCGGTTAGCTCGATCTGGGGTTCGCCGATCGGGCTGACGCCCGAGTCGACCAGGGCCTGCTCGTACCAATCGGGCAGCGAGTCGCGAACCGCCTGCTGGAGAACGGCCTCGCGGCCGACCCGCTGCACGATCAGCGAGGGCGGCGCCTTGCCCTTCCGAAAGCCGGGAAGGCGCATGTCTCGGGCGAGGCCGCGGGCGGCGCGGTTTATGCCCCGGTCGACGTCGTCGGGCGCCACGTCGACGTCGACGCGGACCCGCGAATCGGGCAGCTCGGTGACCTCGGTCTTCACCGGCTTGACCCTAGAGGATGACCGGGTGCGGGCTAGCGGCGGCGCAGCCGGTTCGCAAGCGCCGCCCCGAGCTCGATCGCGACCGTCGCGAAGCGGCCGAGCGGGCCGCTGACAAGCCAGGCCAACAGGCGATCGACGGGTGGGAGCGGCCGGCGGCGCTGCACCGATCGGGCGCTAGCCATCGCCGGTTGCCGGGCGGCCGGCGAGCAGGCGCCGCTCGAGCCGCTTCCCCTCCCCCGCAGCGACCGCGCGCGCGGCACGGGCCTCGTCGAGGACCACCCCCTGGGCTTCGGCGAGCTCGATCAGCCGCTGACGCTCGCTGCCCTCTTCGGCGCTGCGGAAGAACAGCCAGGCGAAGATCCCCAGCGATACGAAGGTCCCCTCTACCATCATGATCACCCCGGCGATGCTCTGATCGGTCAGCGGCGCCACGTGCCAGTAGGCCTCTCCCCGCCCGTAGTCGGAGTAGAAGACCGAGCCGGACCACATGAAGACGTTGCCGAGCACGACGGCCGTGAAGCGAACCGCGATCGCGTAGCCGAGCTTCCAGCCGTTGTTGAACCAGGCCGGTCGCGGAAGCGGACCGAGCAGCGCCATCCACATCAGGCAGCCGAAGAAGATGAACGCGGTGTGCTCGAGCGCATGGATCGCGGCGCCGCCGTAGGCCTTGTCGTAGATCGCGGGGATGTGCCAGAAGTAGAGGTCGATCGCCCAGAGCGGGAAGGCAACCAGCGGATTGACAAGCACCTGCAGGTGGCGCAGCCCCGGCAGCCCGAGCAGTGGCTGCAGCAGCGGGCCGGTCAGCCCGAGGACCAGCAGGAGCGCCGCGATGTCGCCGATCAGCAGGTGCTCGACCATGTGTGCGAGCAGCAGCTCGTCGGAGATGTGGCCGATCGGCGAGAACAGCGCCACCCCGATCGTCAGCAGGCCGGCCGCGAAGCAGACCTGACGCCAGATCGGAACCGGCTTGCGGCGTCCGGCCAGCGTCGTGACGCGCTTCGCGTAGAGGATCGCCGCGAGCAGCGGCGGCAGCGCCTCGATCGGCGCAAACGCCCCCGCCACGTGGGCGAGCGGAAAGCTAGTGAGCACGGCCACCTGCACCCTTCAGGGTAGTCCTTGACCGCCGCGGCCAGAAGGGCCGGCGCTCTCTACATCCAGCCGATCCGCACAAAGAAGCGGCGCAGCAGGATCACCGCAAAGAGCATGACGAGCAGCGAGATCGGGTAGCCGAGCTGCGATCGCAGCTCCGGCATGTGCTCGAAGTTCATCCCGTAGACGCTGGCGATGAAGGTCGGCACGGTGATGATCGCGGCCCAGCTCGAGATCTCCTTGATGACGTCGTTCTGGCGCACGCTGACCAGGGCGAGGTTCGCCTCCAGGGCGCTGGTCAGCAGCTCGCGCTGCGAGTTCACCTGCTCGTCGATGCGGCGCGCGTGGTCGGCGACGTCGCGGAAGAAGCGCCGCAGCTCGTCGCCGATCGCTCCCGAGACCCCGCCGGCCTCGAGCCGCTCCAGCGGCACGAGTAGCGGCCCGACCGCCCGATGAAACTCAACTACCTCGCGTTTCAGGAAGTAGATCCGCTGCGTAGGCGGCTCGCCCTCCCCGAAGACCTGGGCCTCGGCCTCCTCGATGTCGTCCTCGATCCCCTGCGCGACCGGGTAGTAGTCGTCGACGACCTTGTCGAGGATCGCCCAGACGACCGCCGGCGTACCCTGCCTGAGCAGGTCCGGTCGCTGCTCGAGCCGCTGCCGCGCCGGCGCCAGCTCGCTGCCCTCGCCGTGACGGACGACGATCACGTAGGTGCGCGAGACGAACAGGTGGACCTCGCCGAAATGGACCTGCTCGGCCCGCTCGTCGTAGCGGGCCGTCTTCAGGACGATGAAGAAGGAGTCGTCGTAGTCCTCCAGCTTCGGGCGCTGATGGGCGCGCTCTGCGTCCTCGACCGCGAGCTCGTGAAGGCCGAAGCGCTCGGCGACCTGGTGCAGCAGCTCGGCACCGGGCTCGAAGAGCCCGAGCCAGACGAACTCGCCGGGCTCCTCGCCGCTGACGCAGCTCGCGGCGGCATCGAGGGGCAGCTCGCCCTCGTGTTGGCGCTTGCCGTCCTTGTAGTGGGCGCAGTCGACGATCATGAGCATTCGGTTCGCGCTCATTGGCGGCGCTCTCCGCCGCGTTTAGGTTCCGCCCCGACGGGCAGGGTCCTGCCGAGGCACTGCTAGGTTCCGCCAGGCAACGAAAGGAGCGACTTGATGGCCGAGGCCACCGCGAGCGAGGGGATCCTCGCCGCCGAGAACGACGACAAGCGCGAGCAGATCATCGAGCTGCTCAAGAAGGCTTACTGGATGGAGATCGAAACGGTGATGAGCTACATCGCCAACTCGGTCAACCCCGACGGCGTCCGCGCCCAGGAGATCCGCGAGTCATTGCAAAAGGACATCGAGGAGGAGCTTGGGCACGCGCAGCAATTCGCCGACCGGATCAAGGAGCTCTACGGAGTCGTCCCCGGTTCAAGCGAGTTCGCCGCCGAGCAGGACTACCTGCAGCCGCCCGAGCATCAGACCGACATCGTGCACGTGATCAAGGGCGTGATCGAGGCCGAGAAGGGCGCGATCGAGCACTACACCCGGATCGTCGAGGAGACCGACCCCGACGACCCGGTCACCAACGACATGGTGATCGCGATCCTCCACGACGAGCAGGGACACCGGCGCCTCTTCGAGGGATACCTGCGCGAGTACGAGGCCGAGGGACTCGCCTAAGCCCGGCCGGAATAGCCGAGCGGGCTACGACCCGTTCTCGCACAACCACCGCTCGGCGTTTCCCGCGATCGCCAGCTACGGGTTCGTCTCCGACTGCCATACCAGCGCCCTGATCGCGCCCGACGGGGCGATCGAGTGGCTCTGCGTTCCCCGCTTCGACGCCCCGAGCGTCTTCGGGGCGATCCTCGACCGCGGCGCCGGCTCGATGCGATTGGCCCGGCGACCATGCGGGCCCCGCTGGCGCGCCGCTACCTGCCCGGCACCCTGATCCTGGAGACGACCTGGACCACCGACAGCGGCTGGTTGCTGGTCCTCGACGCGCTGACGATCACGGAGTGGGCCGTCTCGGGGCGCGAGGAGCGCGGGATGGGGCGACCGGATGCCCACCACGAGGCCGACCGCACCTTGATCCGGATCGCGACCTGCATCGACGGCGAGGTCGAGGCCGGCCTCGATTGCCGGCCCCGCTTCGAGTACGGCGCCCAGCAGGCCGAATGGACCGAGGCCCCTGGAGGTGAGCTGGAGGCGAGAGGCTCCGAGCACTCGATTCATCTCGCCACCGACATCGAGCCGTCGATCGATGGCGACCGCGTCACCGGCGAGCTCAGGCTGCAGCAGGGCCAGTCCTGCTTCGCGGCGATCTGCTGGGACTCCGAGGCGGCGCGCCGCGCAGCGCCCCGGAGGCCCGCGAGCGCCTTGACGCCACCTCGGACTTCTGGCGGGCCTGGCTGCGCCACGGAAGCTTCCCCGACCACCCCTGGCGCCTGCATCTACAGCGCTCGGCCGTCGTCTTGAAGGGCCTCACCTACGCCCCTACGGGGGCCTTGCTCGCGGCCCCCACGACCTCGCTTCCGGAGACTCCGGGCGGAGAGCGCAACTGGGATTACCGCTAAAGCTGGATCCGCGACTCGACCTTTTCCCTCTGGGCGCTGCACACGCTCGGATTCGACGAGGAGGCATCGGAGTTCGCCCAGTTCATCGCCGGGATCGTCAGCCGCCGGCGCGAGAAGCTGCAGATCATGTACGGGATCGGCGGCGAGCACGAGCTCACCGAGCACACCCTCGAGCACCTCTCCGGCTATGACGGCGCGCAGCCGGTGCGAATCGGCAACGGCGCCTTCTCGCAGCGCCAGAACGACGTCTGGGGAGCGCTTCTCGTTCGATCTACATCCACTCGAAGGCGATCGACCTCATTCGCCACGAGAACTGGGAGCTGATCGCGCAGGCAGTCGAGGCCGCGATCGAGGCCTGGCCCAACCCCGACCAGGGGATCTGGGAGGCGCGCGGCGAGCCCCGCCACTACGTGTCGTCGAAGCTGATGATCTGG
>CAWJCP010000001.1:0-495911 GCA_963841445.1 uncultured Solirubrobacterales bacterium | reverse complement strand
GTTCGAGGGTCGCGACGACGAGCAGAAGGCCGAGGTCGCGCGCCGGGTCACCGAGGCGATGGTCGAGGCCGGCAAGGCAAAGCGCGAGGACGTCTGGGTGCGCTTTGACGACGGCGCTCCGGCCGATTGGTACTTCGGCGGCGAGCGCAAGCGCTAGCCCGAAACTACACGCCTGCCCGCGTTCGCCGACTCTGCATATGCGATGGGCATTGCGATGAACATCTGTTCCCTCGGCCTCCTCGGGTTCGGTTGCCTAGCGCTCTCGCAAAGAGGTAAGGCGGGCACTCGCGGCCAACGAATCGCCGTCTGGCTCAGTGGGACAGCAGCGATCCTCTGTCTGCTTCCTACCTTGGTTCTCTTTTCTGACCCCCTCATATCGGCGGGCTGCGCCGAGGGGCGCGATGATTGTGGCCTCGGGGTCATCGCGTTGCTTTACCTCTCTTTCGTGCTTGCCGCAGCTGGCTCGCTCGCCGCTGCGATCGCCTGGGTCGTCTACCTGGCACGACGATCCGCCGACACCGAGTAGGCGCGCGGCCGGTAGGCGAGGATCGGGTCGTCGGAGGCCTCGATCCCGTCGGTGAGCCGCATCGGGTCGAAGACGACGATCCCATCGCTCTCCGGCGAATCGTCGAGGGCGGTGAGCTCCAGCGTTCCGACGACGGCCCGCTCGCGGTCGTCGGGCCAGTGCTCGCGTGGGTCGTCAGTCCTGTCACCGGGCTCGGCGATCTGGACCCGGAGGTCGAAGCAGGCGGGGGCGCGGGCGAGCCGGTCCCGCATCTCTTCTTGGAGATAGTCGGAGCCGAGCTTCTTCGCCTCTCCGCCGGAGAGGCTCTCCTCGCCGGCCTGCGGGACCCAGGTGTAGCGAACGTAGCGCTCGCCTTCGTCGACGCTCACCCACTTGAAGGCGTGGATCGCGTAGTAGCAGCGGGTCGCGTAGCTGCGCGGCGGCGCCAGGGCCTTCAGGTTGCCGGGCAGCCCCGGGATCGCGCCCGGGTGGCGGGCAAGGAAGGCGGGGAACTTCCAGAGCCGCGCCAGCCCGGCGACGTTGGCTTGCACGACCTGCACGAACCCCTCCGGAGTGTCGACCGGGAAGTTCGGCGCCGTCTGGGCAAGGATGTCGGTGCGCGAGCCGTCGGGGAGCTCGAAGCTGACCGCCAAGCCGCGCACGTCGGGGACGTAATCGCGCGAGCGCGGGTCGCCGGAGCCGTTCGAGAGCCGGGCCATGACCGGCACCTGCTCGCCCTGCATGTGGGCGGCGCGCGTGAGCCGCGACGCGTAGGGGGTCGCGGTGAAGGTCCCCTTGTAGAACCGGCCCTTGGCATGCAGCGCCCGATAGCCGGGATGGCGGCCGTAGCGCTCGTTGACGGCGTCGACAACCTCCTCGGGCGTGATCTCGAAGCCGCTCACGGGTCGAACCTATCCGATCTAAGAGATCAGCCGGTCAGGTCGATGCATGCCGAAACCGGATTCAGCGGTTGGTTTAGACATGCGCATACGGAGGGAAATCACCCCACTCGAGTTCACCGTCGGATTGATCTTCGGGGGCCTGGTGATCTCGATGCTTGCTCTCGGTGGTGGACCGATCAGGATCCTGGTCATGGCGATCGTCGCTGCCGCGGAGCTCCACCTGCTGGCCGAGCTTCGCCGGCCCAATCTGCAGGCCAGCGGTGCCGGCGGGTGGCTTCGCGCTGCCGCCCTGTTGACGATTCTCGCCACCGCCCTTTTTTTGATCCCGGTGATGCTCAGCGGCCACGTCAAGTCATGCTTCGAGTGCGACGGCGAGACCCGCGAGGGCCACAACTACCTGGGGACCTTCATCCTCATGTGGCTGGCGGGCGCCGTGGCCGGGGCCGGGGCGTTGATCAGCTGGGGCATCTCGTTGGTTCGGCTGCACGGTCGGGCCCGGGTCACGCGCTCCTGACCACCCCGATGCTGAGCTCGCGGCCGTCGATCGTGGCCCGGACGGCGTCGGGATCGGGTCGGTCGTAGCTGACCCCGGTGGCGAGGACCTCGCCGGCGACGTAGGCCTGATGCTCGCGGGCGGCCTCGAGAAGCTCATCGTCGCCTCCGAGGCGCAGCTCGATCCTGTCGGAGACGTCGAGGCCGGACTCTTTGCGGGCGTTCTGGACCGCGTGGACGATCTCGCGCGCCAGCCCCTCGCGGCGAAGGTCTTCATCGAGCTCGAGCGCCAGGGCGACGGCGTGGCCCGCCTCGGCCTCGACCTGATAGCCCTCGAGCGGCTCCATCGCCAGTGAGAGGTCGGCCGGCGCGAGGGTGTGGTCCTTGCCGTCGACGCTGATCCCGACCTCGCCTCCCGCCTCGATCGCGGCGGCGACGTGCTCGGCGTCCAGAGCCTCCACAGCGGCGACCACCTGCGGCATCAGCTTGCCGAAGCGCGGCCCGAGCGCCCGGTAGTCGGGGCGCACCCGGTGGGAGACGAGGTCCGAGGCTTCGCCGACGAACTCGAGCTCCTTGACGTTCAACTCCGCCTTCACCAGGTCCGCCTGCGCCTCGATCGAGGCCTGCTCGGCCGCAGTGGCGACGATCACGGCCCTGCGCAGCGGCTGGCGCACTTTCGCCTTCGCCTGCGCGCGCGCCGCACGGCCGAGCTCGACCGTGCGCCGCACCGCCTCCATCTCCGCTTCCAGCTCGGGGTCGAGAAGATCGGCGATGACGACCGGGTAGTCGCAGAGGTGAACCGAGTCCGGGAGCTCGCCGAACTCGCCGGCCTCGCCCCCGACCAGGTTTCCGTACAGCTCCTCGGCGACGAAGGGGGTGAACGGGGCGAGCAGCTTCGCGGTCTCGACCAGGCAGTAGCGCAGGGTCGCGAAGGCGTTACGGTCGCCCTCCCAGAAGCGGCGCCGCGAGAGGCGCACGTACCAATTCGAGAGCTCGTCGACGTAGCTCGCGATGGCGCGCCCCGAGAGCGTCGAATCGAAGTCGTCGAGGCGCTCGCGGACGATCTCGATCGTCTTGTGCAATCGCGAGATCGCCCAGCGGTCGAGAGCGGTGGCGCTGCCCGCGTGGGTCGGGTGACCGGGGTGCGGGTGGGCGCCGCCGCGAAAGTCTTCCGGGCCGAGCCCCTCCGTATTCGCGTAGAGCGCCCAGAACGAATACGTGTTCCAGAGCGTCAGCAGGAACTGGCGCATAGCCTCCCCCACCGTCTCGGCGCTGAACCGGTAGCCGGCCCAGGGCTGCTGCGAGGTGAAGTAGTACCAGCGCAGCGCATCGGCTCCGTGGCGGTCGATCACCTCCGCGGGCGAGACCACGTTGCCGCGGCTCTTCGACATCTTCTGGCCCTCAGGGTCGAGGATCAGCCCGAGGCAGACGCAGTTCAGGTAGCTGGGCCCATCGAAGAGGAGGGTCGCGATCGCGTGCAGGGTGTAGAACCAGCCGCGCGTCTGGTCTATCGCCTCGCAGATGTAGTCGGCCGGGAAGCGCTGCTGGAAGGCCTCCCCGTTCTCGAACGGATGGTGAAACTGGGCGAACGGCATCGAGCCGGAGTCAAACCAGGCGTCGATCGTGGTCTGGCTGCGGCGCATCGTCCCGTCGCACCCCTCCGCCTCGCAGGCCCATGAGACCTCGTCGATGTAGGGACGGTGCAGGTCGTCAGGAACCTTGCCTCCCTTCTTGCGCAGGTCGTCGGTCGAGCCGGCGCAGAAGATCTCCTCGCAATCCGCCACGTCGCACACCCAGATCGGCAGCGGCGTCCCCCAGTAGCGGTCCCGCGAAAGCGCCCAGTCCACGTTGTTCTCGAGCCACTTGCCGAAGCGGCCGTGCTTGATGTGCTCAGGGTGCCAGCCGATCCGCTCGTTGTTGGCGAGCAGCGCCTCGCGGACCTCGCTGGTGCGGATGTACCAGCTCGACTTCGCGTAGTAGAGCAGTGGCGTGTCGCAGCGCCAGCAGTGCGGATAGGAGTGCAGGTAGGTCTCGGCTCGCAACAGCCTGCCCTTATCCTCCAGCGCCGCGACGATGTCCGGGTCCGCCTCCTTGACGAAGCGGCCGGCGAACTCGGTGACCCGCTCGTCGAATCTGCCATCGGAGCGGACCGGGTTCTGGAGCGTGATCCCGTACTTCTCGCCGAGCCGGAAGTCGTCCTCGCCGAAGGCGATCGCGGTATGGACCAGGCCCGTGCCCTCGTCGGTGGAGACGAAGTCGGCGAGCAGGACCGTGTGCCCGCGCGGTCCGTAGTCGGTTATGTAGTCGAAGGGAGGCTCGTAGGCGCTGTCGGCCAGCGCCTCGCCCTTGAAGCGATCCAGCACCTCGACCCCGTCGCCGAGCACCTTCTCGACCAGCGCCGCGGCGAGGACGAACACCTCGCCGCCGAGCTTCACGCGGGCGTACTCGATCTCGGGGCCGGCGGCGACCGCGGCGTTGGAGATCAGCGTCCACGGGGTCGTCGTCCAGACGAGCAGTTGATCGCTCCGCTCCAGCGGGCTTCCGTCGGGCAGCGAGTCGCGGACCGGGAGCTTCACGTAAACCGATGGGTCCTCGACGTCGTGGTAGCCCTGCGCGACCTCATGCGAGGACAGCGCCGTGCCGCAGCGCGGGCAATAGGGCACCACCTTGTGGCCCTCGTAGAGGCGGTCGTCGTCCCAGATCCGGCGCAGCGCCCACCAAACCGACTCGATGTATTCGTTGTCGAGCGTGTAATAGGGCTCGTCGAGGTCGATCCAGAAGCCGATCCGCTCGGTCAACGCGTTCCAGTCCTCGATGTAGCGGAACACCGACTCGCGGCAGCGCTGGTTGAACTCGGCGATCCCGAAGGCTTCGATCTCCTCCTTGGAAGCGAGGCCGAGCTCGCGCTCGATCTCCAGCTCCACCGGCAGCCCGTGGCAGTCCCAGCCCGCCTTGCGCGGGACGCGGAAGCCGCACATCGTCTTGTAGCGCGGGTAGATGTCCTTGAACACGCGCGAGAGGACGTGATGGGAGCCGGGACGGCCATTGGCGGTCGGCGGCCCCTCGTAGAAGCTCCAGGTCTCGGCGCCCGCGCGGTTCTCGAGCGAGCGTCGGAAGAGGTCGGTGTCGCGCCAGCTCGCCAGCACGCCGAGCTCCAGCTCGGGGAACGACTGCTTCGGATCGACTGCGCGGAATCCGCTCACGAGTTCCTCACGAGCGGGGGATTCTTGCAGCGCTGGGTTCCTGGCTAGATTGTCCGCGCTCTGCCGTGACGCTCAAGTCGGCGATCTCGGAAGGCGAATATCCCGGGCTATGGCCAAGTACAAGATCAGCTGTGGCGGCAAATGGAGGGGGGTTTATCCGACCCGCGAGCAAGCGGTTGCGGCCGCCGAGGTCGAGGCGCACGTCAACGACATCGTCTTCGTGCTCAAAGTAGGTCCCTTTCGCACCGAGTTCGTCACCGCCCGCCCAGCCGAACAAGAGGAGTATGCGCGCCGGGCCTGGAGCAACCTCGGTCCCGGAGGGAAGGTGAAATGGGGAAAGCCCAGCTGGTGGTTCGGATGAGCTTACGGTTGACCTCCGGCGTGGCGCTCGGTGTTCTGATCACGATGCTGACCGTGCCCTCGCCTGCCCTCGGCTGGGGGCCGATGCCGCGCGAAACCCACATCACCTACGGGCAGAAGATGCTGGTCGAGATCCCCGACTCGATCCCGCACCTGCAGCCACGCGACCGTATCGACCGCCGGCTGCTGCCGCAGATCCGCTACCTCTCGGACCGCTTCCCGAGCTTCGAGATCCAGGACGCCTACGGCGGCAAGCCGCACACCAAGTACGGCGAGCATCCGCTCGGGCTGGCGGTCGACGTCCAGCCGCTGGACTGGGACGGCAAGGGCTGCGACGGCTCCTGGCGCCAGATCAGTCGCATTGCCCGCTGGGCCGAGCCGCGCCACAACCGCCCCCGGCCGCCGTTTCGCTGGGTCGGCTACAACCACGACGCGGGCCACGGCTGTGGCGACCATCTGCACCTGTCGTGGTCGCACGCGCCGACCAAGCCATTCCACAAGGCCGACTGGGTCGAGCTCTTCGACCTTTCCGACCACTTCTGATCCGCACCGCCCCCCTAGGATCAAAGGGTGCGCCGCACGACTCTTCTAGTCCTCGTCACCGCCCTCGTGGGCGTCGGCTGTGGCTCGGCCGACGAGGGAGCCACGCCCGACGCCTGCCTCAGCGGCCCTAGCTATTTCACCTCGGCGCTTCGCAAGGCGCCTGGTGCCGTACGGCTTCCCGGAGGAACGCCGATCAGCGGCTGTCTGGTCGACAACCAGGGCGCCGGCGATCTCACGACCGTCGGCGCGACCCTTGTCCGAGTCGCCACCCGGCTGAACGCAGAGGCCCGCCGGAATCCCGCCGCGCCCGCCACGGTGCGGGACGGTTACCTGGTCGGCGCGGTGACCCGCGGGGCCTCCAACACGAACGGCATCCACGACGAGCTCCTGCGCCGGGTTCAAGCCGCGGCCCTTTACGGCCCCGCCGGCAAGCCGCCTCCGCAGCCCTTCGATCACCAATACATGAAGGGATACGCTGCCGGACGCAAGGATGGCTAGCGCCCAGAACACGACAGACGAGCGGCTCTGGGGCTCGGAGACCGCGAAGGCGGTCGAGAACTTCCCCGTTTCCGGGCAGCCGATTCCGGCCGCCGTCGTGCACTGGCTCGGTCGCATCAAGGCCGCGGCCGCGCGCGCCAACGCGGAGCTCGGCGAGCTCGACGGCGATCTGGCCGAGCGGCTCGCGGAAGCGGCGGACACGGTTGCCGCCGGCGAGCATGACGACCAGTTCCCGATCGACGTCTTTCAGACCGGCTCGGGCACCTCCTCGCACACGAACGTCAACGAGGTGATCGCCGCCCTCGCCGGCGACGACGTGCATCCCAACGATCACGCCAACCGCGGGCAATCGTCCAACGACGTCTTTCCTTCCGCCGTTCACCTCGCGGCGCTCGACGAGGTGACCAACGACCTGCTGCCAGCGCTCGACGGCCTCGGCGAGGCGCTGAGGCACAAGGCGGAGGAGTTCGACGACGTTGTCAAGGCCGGGCGCACCCATCTGATGGACGCGGTCCCGGTGACCCTGGGCCAGGAGTTCGGCGGCTACGCGGCGCAGGCGATGCTTGGCGCCGAGAGGGTGCGCGGCACGCTCGGTCGCGTCGGTCAGATCCCGCTCGGGGGCACCGCCACGGGAACCGGGCTGAACACCCATCCTGAGTTCGCCGAGAAGGTTCGCCGTCGGCTCTCCGAGGACACCGGGCTCGAGATCTCAGCGCCTTCCGACCCGTTCGAGGCGCAGGCGAGCCGCGACGCCCTGGTCGAGCTCTCCGGGGAGCTGAAGGTGATCGCCGTCTCGATGACAAAGATCGCCAACGACCTGGCGCTGATGGGCTCGGGGCCGCGTGCCGGCCTGGCGGAGATAAAGCTGCCGGCGCTTCAGAAGGGCTCCTCGATCATGCCCGGCAAGGTCAACCCGGTGATCTGCGAGGTCGTGATCCAGGTCGGGGCGCAGGTGATCGGCAATGATGCCGCAATCACGGTCGCCGGCAGCCAGGGGCAGTTCGAGCTCAACGTCAGGGTGCCGGTGATCGCCCGCAACCTGCTGGACTCGATCAAGCTCCTCTCCGCCGCGGCAAGGTTGCTCGACCGCAAGTGCGTCGCCGGCATCGAGGCCGATCGCGAGGTCAACGAGCGCCACGCCGAGGCGACGCTGGCGACCGCGACGGCCCTCAATCCGCACATCGGCTATGACCGCGGCACCGAGATCGTCCAGGCGGCACACGAGTCCGGCCGGCCGCTGCGCGAGGTGGCTCGGGAGATGGGGGTCTCGGAGGAGATCCTCGAGCGGGCGCTCGACCACGCACGGATGGCGAAGCCGCACGAGTAATTCAGGCGCGAGCCCCAGCAATCCTCAAGCCAGGCACGGGGTTACCGATAACTCATGAGTGCCCCTTGCTGCCCAGCCAGCGACCCCCGTCCGCGCCGACTCACTTGGCCTGCTGAGCAGGACGAGCGGCCTCGCCCTGCGGGCCTTCAGGCCCGAGCACGTAGAGCGACAGGTCGCGGCAACGCTGCAGAGCGAGTCGCTATCGGGTCCGGGCGAGCTGGCCGAGCTGATGACGCGCAGCGTCGACGCGCGACTGCGGTTTCGCAGCTCGATCGCGATCTCTGTCTCGGGACCGCTGCGCGACGCGCATCAGTTCGAGCTGCTGCGCGACGAGGTCTTTCCGGCGATCCTCAAGCGCGAGGGCATCGTTCGAGCGTGGTCGGCCGGCTGCGCAGACGGATCGGAGCTCTACGACCTCGGCGCGATCCTCGAAGCCGCCGGGGAGCTTGAGCGCACCTACCTGCTCGGCAGCGACATCCTCGAAGAGAACCTGCAGCTCGCGCGGGCCAAGCAGGGCGCCGCGGCGAGCCCGCCGGTGCGCGCCCGGGTGCGCTGGGAGCAGCGCGACCTCGCCACCGAGCCCTCCCCGCCCGGGCACTGGCGCCTGATCCTCTGCCGCAACGTGGCGATCTATCTGCGCTCCGAAGTGCGCGACGACCTGCACCGCAAGCTCGCCGCCGCCCTGGCGCCGGGGGGATTCCTGATGCTCGGCCGCAGCGAGCGAATCGGCGACCCGGCCGCCCTCGATCTGTGCCGGGTCGGCGCGAGCCTGTACCGAAAGCCGGCGTGAGAAGGATCGGCCTTACCCAGGCGGTGATGATCGGCGGCGGGGCGCTGCTCGCGGTGGTGATCGTCGCCTTCGTGGTGATGCTGGTCGCGATCACCAACCAGCGCGACAGCTCCGATCGCGTGCAGCGCGCGGACGATCGGATCGCGCTCGCCAACCAGCTCGAGCGCAGGATCGTCGACATCGAGACCGGACAGCGCGGCTTCGTGATCACCGGCCAGCCACGATTCCTCGAGCCGCGCAGCGATGCCCTGAAGGTGCAGCTGCGGATTCGCGGACGACTTCTTGGCCAGGAGCGACGCGACGGGACACTCGAAAGGGTGCAACTGCTGAAGCTGACCTTTCGCCACCTCGACGCCTACATCGGCTTCTCGAACAGGCTCGTGTCGGCAGCCGAGGTCGACCTCGGCAGCGCCCGCCAGATCATGCTCACCGGCGAGGGCAAGCGGCGCGTCGACGCGATGCGCGCCGAGCTCCAAGCGTTCATGCGGGCGGAGAGCGATGCTGCCCGCGCGGTGAGTGCCAGCGCCGCTCATTCCGCCTCGATCGCGGTGCTCTTCGCGGTCATCGGGCTGATCCTGGTCCCGCTGCTGATCCTGGTGCTGATCGGGCTGATGTCGCGCACCGTCGCCGCGCCGGTGCGACGGGCCGCGGATGCCGCCGAGCGTCTTCGCGCCGGCGATCTCGCGATCCGGGTCGAGGAGACGGGACTCGGGGAGGTCCACACGCTGGGCTCGGCCTTCAACGAGATGGCGACCTCGCTCCAGCACAACCGCGACGAGCTGGAGAGCCAGAACGCCGAGCTGGAGGCGCAGCAGGGCGAGCTGGAGCGAAGTGTCGACGAGCTTGCCGAGGAGCGGGATCGCATCCAGCGCTTCTACGACTTCGTCTCCCGCCTGGCGCAGGAGTACGAGTTGGGGCCGCTGGGCGAGGCGCTGCTGGAGGAGCTGGGCAGGATCAGCGGCGCCGACGCCTCAGCGCTGTATGCAATCGAGCCGACCGGGCCCGATCAGGCCGAGGAGCTGCGGCTGGTTGCATGCAGCGGCTTTGACCCGGAGGGACTGCCGCCCTCGATCGTGCCCGGCTCCGGACTTGCCGGACGGGCGCTGCTCGAGGAGCGCCCGGTCGAAGGCGATCACGGCGAGGGGGGGCTCGAGCTGGACGCCTTCGGGCGCCGGGTTCGGATCCGCCATGAGGTTCACGTCCCGATCGGCCGCCCCGGTGGGATGATCGGCGTCGTCTCGCTGGGGAAGATCGGTGAATCCGGCTTCAGCGAGGAAGAGAAGCAACGGCTGGCGCAGCGCTCGGGCGCCGCGGGAGTCGCGCTCGCGAATGCGCTCTCACTGGAAGCCAGCGAGCGCGCGGCGGCGCTCAACCAGGCCGTCCTCGACAGCACCCAGGACGCCTACGTGGCGGTCGACGCGGACGGAATCGTGCTGGCTTGGAATCCGACCGCGGAGTCGCTCTACGGGATCGCAGCCGCCGACGCCCTGGGGCGCCCGGTCGCGGAGCTGGTGCTGCCCGAGGACCCGGAGGCGAGAGCGGCCCACGACGAGCGGCGCGGGGAGATCCTGGAGGCGGCGCGGGGAGGCGAGAGCCTGGAGCGCTACCAGGTCTGGGCGAAGCGCAGCGACGGGGCGCCGATTCACGTCGAGGCCTCGGCGGCGGCGGTGCACACCTCGGCCGGATCCGTGGTCACCTACTTCTCCCGCGACATCACCGACCAGACGCGCCGCGAAGCGGAGCGCGCCGCCGCCGCGGCCGTGAGCAGGGCGCTCGCCGAGGTCGACCCCCACGGTGACCCGATCGTGGCGATCATCGCGGCGCTCGGAGAGAGCCTCGGCTGGCCGCTGGGAGGATTCTGGGAACACGACGAGGCGGCGGGCGTCGTGCGCTGCTCTCGCATCTGGACCGAAGACGGCTTCGAGTTTCCCGAGTTCGAGGACTATGCCCGCGAGCTCACCTACACCCCCGGCGGGCCGATGCCGGACCTGCCGGTCCTGAAGCAGGCCTGGGACTCGCAGAGCGTCTGCTGGGACGTGCCCGGGCGCGAGGAGCTCTCCGAGCGCCAGCAGGCGGCCGGCGATTCGGGACTGCGGGCGGGGCTTGCGATGCCGGTGCACGGCGGCGCGGAGATGCGCGGGGTGCTGACCTTCGGCACTCGCGACGCCGAAGCCCCCGACGAAGCGCGGTTGGCGGCTCTGCGCTCGATCACCGACCTGATCGGCCAGGTGATGGAGCGACGCGACGCCGAGCTCGAGGCTGAGCGGATGAAGAACGAGTTCTTCGCGCTTGTCTCGCACGAGCTGAAGACGCCGCTGACCTCGATCGTCGGCTACTTGGAGATGCTTCGCGAAGACGAGGAGGGGGCGGGCGAAGCCGGCGAGCAGCGCCAGCGCTACCTCGGGGTGATCGACCGCAACGCCCGCCGCCTGCAGCGCCTGGTCAGCGACCTGCTCTTCGTCGCTCAGGTCGAGGCCGGGAGGATGCCGCTGAACCGCGAGCCGGTCGAGCTGGAGAGTGTCGCGACAGAGGCGGTGGAAGCCGCGCAACCGCAGGCCGACAAGCAGGGCGTGCGACTGAGCGTTGACTCGGAGGCGGCTGCGATCGCGGCCGGCGACGGCGGCCGGCTCGGCCAGCTGGTCGACAACCTGGTCTCCAACGCGATCAAGTTCACCCCCGAGGGCGGGTCGGTGACGGTGCGGCTGCGCAACGGCGGGACGAGCGCGATCCTCGAAGTTGCCGACACCGGAATGGGGATCTCCGAAGCCGACCAGCGGAACCTCTTCGACCGCTTCTATCGCACCGACGACGCAACGAAGCTGGCGATCCCGGGGATCGGCCTGGGGCTCTCGATCGGGAAGGCGATCGCGGAGGCCCGCGGCGGCGCGATCGGGGTCGAAAGCAGCGAGGGGCAGGGCACCACCTTCCGGGTCGAGCTGCCGCTGGACGGCAGGGCCGAGGCGCCGGACCGGGGATCAAACGGGAAGGCGCCCGCCGAGGAGCGCCTGGTACGCGGCTAGGTTCTCGTCGCGTTTCCGGCTTCGCTCAGCAGCGGCTCAGGGCCCGAACGTCCAGACGCCGCCGGAGGCGCCGCGGTAGGCGGTCGGCCGCTGCGCGTCGACCTGATAGACGATCGCGCCGGAGCTGTCCTTGAGGGTGAACTCGACGCTGTCGGGGCCGTTGTCGTAGTAGGTCCATTGCAGCGTCCCCGGCTGGCCGCTCAGGCCCCCCGGCGCCCCCGCCCCGAAGGTGCCGGTCGCGGTGCCGCTCTGGGTGTCGAAGCCGAGGCTCGAGGCGGGCGGGGCGTCGCTGCATTCGGACTCCGTCACCGCGCTCTTGCTCCAGATCATCGCCCCCGAGGGGGTCCCGACGATGCTCGGCCGCGTCGATTGGGCGGCGTCGCAGTTGTTCACCGCCGAGAAGCCGATCGACGGCCCCTGCTCGGTCTCGACCGTGCCGCGGGCGGAGATCTTGCCCTGAGGCTGCGGCTGCTCGGGCAGCGGGTTGCGCAGCAGAAGCTCGACGTTGCGGTCCTTGGCGAGGCCCTCGCCGCAGGCGGGGGTGCACGCCCGGGCCCCCTTCTGCTTGTCGTTGTAGGACAGAGTGCGGCCGATCGAGGCCAGCTCGGAGGAATCCGGGTTGGTCGGATCGGTGAGGGCGGTCGGCGCCGTCGCGGCACCTGCGTGGTCGAGGATCGTGCCGAAGATTGAGAGCGTGCCGTCATGGTTGTCGAAGATCTGCAGCAGACGGCTCTGCTGCGGCCAGTCAGCCTCGGCGGCGGTGCGGATCATCCAGAACCCGCCGCCGCTGCCATCCGGGTAGGGAGTGACGTCGTTGACGTGGCTGTGCCCGGCGACCCAGGCGATCACGTTCGGGAACTGGTGCAGGAGCGCGGTGGCGTCGGCGCCGAGGTGGAGCGGCGCGGAACTGCGGGGGTCGACGTCGCAGCCGGGGTTGACGTCATGTCCGTGGGCATCGTCGACGCTGCAGGCCGGCGCGACTTCGTCGGGGACGTTGCAGGTGAGGCTCTGGATCGCGTGGTGGCTGAAGAGAACGACGTACTGGCCGGCCGTCTGCGCGGCCTGCAGCTCCCCCTGCAGCCACTGGAACTGCGAGTCGTCGATGTTGCCGTCCGCCGAGGGGCCGATGACACCGCCCGAGCAGGTGGTGTCGAGGGCGATGAAGCGCATCCGCGGCAGCGGGCTCCAGGCGTAATAGCCCGCGGACCCGCCCGAGGCGCTGTTCTCCGCCGGGTCGACAAAGTCGAAGCCGTGGCCATCGGCCTGCGTCCCCGCCTGGAAGACCGCCTTGTACTGCGCCTTGGAGACGAACTGGCGACTCGGGTCTGGCGGGACGAGGATCTTCTGGTCGGGGGTGAGAGCCTGGAGGTCGGCGGGGGTGATGTCGGTGATGTTGACGCCGGGGGGAAGCGCGAGCGGCTTGACGCATCCGGTGGCGATCCCCTCGAAGCCCTGGTTGGCGGCCTGGTTGCCCTGGATCAGGGCGTCGTGGTTGCCGAACACCAGGTAGCTGGGGACGTCGAGCCCGGTTGCGGTGAACGGCTTCTGCGCCGCATCCATCAATCCCGTGTAGGTCGGGAAGTCGGCGTGCAGCCCGGCCGGCTGATCGGGGTCGTAGAAGTAGGGGTTGGGACCCTCGGCGTAGTCGTCGTAGTCCTGGACGCCCGTGTAGCGCTCCGGGTGGTCGGCGTCGACGATCGACGGCTTCAGCGCCGCGCAGGCGGCGTCGCCGGAGCTGGCCGGATCGACGCCGCTGTTCGAGTCAAGCGTTCCGCCCTCGATGATCGTCCGCACCCAGCGCGTCTCGTTGAGCTCCTGGTTGTCGGCCGAGTCGCCGGTGTCGAGCGTGAAATCCATGTGGCTGCGGGTTCCATTGCCGTTGGTGAGCGGGCTGGCGGCCGTGAACGCGTTGATCTGGCGCACCATCGCGTCGTCGATCTGCGGCTCAAGCGCCTCCCAGGGACGCCAGGCGGCGTCGAACGGCGCGCCGATCGGGTCGATGAACTCGACCCGCGCCGGGCTCTCCTCGTCGGCGAGCTGGAAGTCCGAGAGCTGGCCGAAGTAGGCCAGCGAGGTGCGGCGGGACTCGCGGCCCGCCTGGGCGCTGCCGAGCTCCTCGCGCACTGTGTAGCCCTCGCCCGATCCGAGCGAAAGCTCGCGGAACCCGCTATCGGCGTTGGGCACGATGCGCTGCTGAACGGTGGTCTTCGCCAACGTGTCCTCGTTCGCCGCCAGCGAGTGAGCGACCCCGATCAGAGCAAGGGAAATGACGGCCGCGCCCACGGCTATCAACCGCAGCCTGCTCCCCCCGCTGAGGATGCTCACAAGTCCTCCTCCATAGGCCCACGGGCAATCTAGCCGATCGCCGCGGGTTTAGCGCCAAGCGCGAAGTTTCGATCCATGTCAGCGCCAACCTCGGGGTTTCGGCCACTAGGCGGGGCCTGAGAACCGGCCCCTGGACCTGCGGCTAGCCCTGGAAGGTGACCAGGCGAGGCTCGGTCAGCTCGTGGATCGCGTAGGCCGGGCCCTCACGGGTGTTGCCGGAGTCCTTGACGCCCCCGTAGGGCTGCTGATCGGCGCGGAACGTCGGCACCTCGTTGACCAGCACCGCGCCGAACTCCAGCGTCCGGCCCGCCTTGATCCCCCGCCCGACGTCGCGGGTGAAGACCCCGGCCTGGAGGCCGAACTTCGAGTCGTTGGCCATCCTCAGCGCCTCGTCGAAGCTCGAGAAGCGGGTCAGGGTGGCGACTGGGCCGAAGATCTCCTCGCACCAGACCTTGGCCTCCTTGGGCGGGTTTGCGATCACGGTCGGCGCCAGGCAGCGGCCCTCGTCGACCAGCTCGCCGCCGGTCAGCACCTCGGCTCCGGAGGCCGCGGCCTCGTCGACCCACTCCTTGACGCGGTCGCGATCGTCAGGCGAGATCAGCGGGCCGACGTCGGTCTCGGAGTCGAGCGGGTCGCCGACCACGAGCGCCTCGATGTTGGAGAGGAAGCGCTCGGTGAAGTCGCCGGCGATCGCCTCGTGCAGGAGGATGCGCTGGATCGAGATGCAGCTCTGGCCGGCGTGCGAGAAGGCATGCAGCTGCGCCTTGTCGGCGGCGGTCTCCCAGTCCCCGTCCTCGTTGACGATCAGCGGCGCGTTTGAGCCCAGCTCGAGATTGACCTTCTTGTGCGCGGCCTTGGCGCGGATCTCCCAACCGACCGGCGCCGAGCCGGTGAAGGTGATCGCGCCGACCAGGTCGCTCTCGACGATTGCGTTTCCGACCTCGCCGCCGGGTCCGGGCACGACGCTCAGCCAACCGTCCGGGACTCCGGCCTCGAGCAGGATCTCGGCCAGCTTCAGGGCCGAGATCGGCGTCTGGCCGGCCGGCTTGAGGACCACCGCGTTGCCGGCGGCGAGGGCCGGCCCCAGCTTGTGGGCGACGAGGTTGAGGGGGAAGTTGAAGGGGCTGATCGCGCCGACGACGCCATACGGCTTGCGGATCACGATGCCGAGCTTTCCGGCCCCGGTCGCGGAGGCGTCCATCGGGACGGTCTCGCCGGTCAGCTTGCGGGCCTCGACGGCGGTGAAGGTGAGCGTGTCGACGCAGCGATTCGCTTCCACCTGCGCGGCCTTCAGCGGCTTGCCGGCCTCGGCGGCGATCGCCAGCGTCAGGTCGTCGACCCGCTCGGCGACCAGCCGGGCGGCGCGGTCGAGCGTCGCGGCGCGCTCGTAGCGGGGGAAATCGTCGGCGCGGAAGGCATCGTCGGCGGCGCTCACGGCTTGCTTGACGAGGTCGGCGTCCCCGGTCGCGACCCGTCCGACGACGGTCCCGTCGTAGGGGCTGCGCACCTCGGACCACTCGCCGGTCTCGAGCCATTCGCCGGCGACCAGGAGCTTGTGGTCGGTTGCCTGGACGGTCTCGGTTGCCACGGGGCTCCTCCTTCGAAGTTGCCTGTATTGACGCCCCTTCCCGCTCCGATCCAGGGTAGTCCACCGGCCTTCCCGCGCCGCGAAGCAAGGCCGGTGACGAGCGGGCCAGCCGGTTCGTCAGGGTCCGGCCAGGCCGATACTTATTCGAGGCGAAGATGTTGGAGCAGGGGTGAAGGCCTGGATCTACCTGGGGCTCAGAACGGCGGCGGCCACGGCGGTCGCCTGCGTCGTCGCGCTCGCCTGCCTGTTTGCCGGAAGCGCCCGCGCCGCCGTCACCTGGACCGTGACCGGGCACGGCTTCGGCCACGGGGTCGGGATGGGCCAGTACGGCGCCTACGGCTACGCGCTGCACGGCTTCACCTACAAGCCGATCCTCGCCCACTACTACCAGGGAACGACCGTTGGCCAGGCGCCGAAGTCGAGGGTCCGGGTCCTGCTCACCGTCGCCCGCACCGACGTCACATTCAAGAAGGCGACCTCGGCCTGCGGGCGGAAGCTCAACCCCGGCAAGCCCTACCGTGCGGGTCTCAGGCATGGCGCCGTGAAGCTCCTCTCGCTCCGCGGCCACACCCTGGCCAGGTGCGGGAGGAAGCTGAAGGCGAAGGGCCGCAAGGGGCGGATCCGGATCCGGGGCAACGGCGCCTACCGCGGGGCGCTGATCGTGATCCCGAGCGGCAGGGGCACGACCCTGAACGTGATCAACGCGCTCGACATCGACAAGTACGTGCGCGGCGTGATCGCCGGTGAGATGCCCTCTTCGTGGCCGATCGAGGCGCTGAAGGTGCAGGCGGTCGCCGCCCGCTCCTACGCGCTGGCAGCCAGCGTCGCCGGCCACGGCTTCGACGTCTACGACGACACCCGCAGCCAGGTCTACAAGGGAATCGCCGCTGAGACCGCGGCGACCAACCGCGCGGCGGCGGCGACCAAGCACGAGGTCGTCCTTTACAACGGCGACGTCGCGACGACCTACTACTCGGCCAGCTCCGGCGGTGAGACCGAGAGCGTCGAGTTCGCGTTCGGCGGCGACCCCGTCCCCTACCTGAAGGCCGTCGACGACCCCTACGACACGACCTCGCCGCTGCACAACTGGAAGCGCACCTACAGCCAGAGCAAGCTCCAAGCGGCGCTGGGGGGCTACGTGAAAGGCGCCCTCGAGGACGTCCAGGTCACCAAGACCGGGGTCTCGCCGCGGATCGTCTCCGCAAACGTCGTCGGCAGCAACGGCACCACCAAGGTCAGCGGCAGCCAGCTGCAGTCGGCGCTCGGCCTCTACTCGACCTGGATGACGTTCAGCAAGGGCGGCTAACCGTCCGGGTACGGCTGGATCGGGATGCCGTGATCGGTCTCCCGCATCCCGAGCTCGTAGGCGCCGCCGCCGGCGAGGCTGAGGCGGCGCGGCGGGTGTCCCTTGCGCTCGACGGTCAGCTCGAGGTCGGCGATCGAGCAGTTGACGACGTTGTGCTCCGGGCCCTCCGGGTCGGCGTAGACCCAGGCGACGAAGTCCTTCGCCGGGGCGGCGAGGTGGCCGCGCACCTCGACTCCCTCTCCGGGGAGGACGAAGTCGCAGCTGGTCGGGGTCGCGGCGATCTTCGAGGAGCGGATGCGCCCGAAGCCGCCGAGCCGGTGCGCCTCACCCTCGAGCAGCAGCATCCCCGCGCCGATCCAGGGCGTGCGCAGGGGCCCGAGCTTGACCTGGGCAGCGCCGGCGTCGAAGTAGGTCGCCTCGTCCGCGAAGCCGGTGCCCTCGAGCCAGACCCAGCGCTCGGCATGCTCGCTTCCCCAGTTGTGGCCGATCATGCCCGGCCAGGCCGAGATCTCGACCGCCTCGCCGTCGATCTTCAGCGTGCCGCTGAAACGGGCGTCCGGGTAGGGCGCCTCGAACTTGGTGCGAGGTACGGGCGCTTCGTAGAGCCAGTCGGCCGGCAGGTATCGGCACGGTGCCGCGCTGCCCTCGAAGCCGAGCTCCCAGGACGCTGAAAGCGCCTCGGTGTCGATCGAGCCCTGGGCGCGGCCGGGACCGATCTCGGCGTCGGCGACACGGATCCAGGCTCCTCCCGGAGAGCTCAGCCGCTCGGCCGCGACGGTCAGCTTCGTCGCCCGCGGCGCCTCCGCGTCGGCGTCGAAGAGCACGAACCAGATCGAGCCCTTCGGCGGCTGGCCGGGACGCTTGTGGACGGTGTGGCGGACCCAGATTCCGCGCCCGCCGCCCGGCCGGCAGGCCTTGATGTAGAAGCTCTCGTAATGCCCAGCCTTCGCGGCGACGCCGGGGAACCTCGCCTCCTCCATCGGGCGCAGCCTATTCGGCGGCAGCGGGACCGGTCGGGACGCGTAGCAGGGCGATGGCCCGGGTCAGATCTTGATCGTGACCACCTCGCCGTCGGCGATCACGTAGTCGCGCCCCTCGATCCGCAGCAGGCCACGGCGCTGCGCCTCCGCGTACCCCCCCGCGTCGACGAGGCGGTCCCAGGCGATCACCTCGGCCTTGATGAAGTCGCGGCGGAAGTCGGTGTGCACCTTGGCGGCGGCGTCAAGCGCCGTGCTGCCGCGGCGCAGGCTGCGCGCCGTCGCCTCCTTGCCGCGGTCGGCGGTGAAGAAGGTGATCAGCTCGAGCAGCTCGTAAGCGGCGCGGACCACTGCCTCCAATCCCGATTCCTCGACTCCCATCTGGGTGCGCATCTCCTCCGCCTCGGGCCCTTCCAGCTCGGTCAGCTCGCCCTCGAGTCGGGCGCTGACCGCGATCGCGCTCGCGCTGGCCGCGTCCGCATGCACCGCAAGCTGCTCGGGCACCGCGATCAGCTCCTCGCCGACGTTGGCGACGTAGAGGACCGGCTTGGTGGTCAGGGCGGCGAGCTTGCGCGGGGCGTCGGCGGCCGCCTCCGGCACGGCCACCGAGCGGGCCGGCCGTCCCGAGGCGAGGGCGTCGCGAACCTGCGCCAGCCAGTCGCGCTCGGCGATCGCCTCCGCCTCGCCGGAGCGCGCCTGCTTGGTGACCCGCTCGAGGCGCCGCTCGACCTGCTCCAGGTCGGCGAGCAGAAGCTCGGTCTCGACGATCTCGGCGTCGGCGACCGGGTCCACCTGCCCGTCCGGATGTGGCACGCGGGCGTCGTCGTGACAGCGGACCACATGGCAGATCGCGTCGGTCTCGCGGATCGCGGCGAGGAACTGGTTGCCGAGCCCCTCGCCCTCGGAGGCGCCGCGCACCAGGCCCGCGATGTCGTCGAACTCGATTGTCTCCCGGACCGTCTCCGAGGTTTGCAGCGTTTTGGCGAGGCGCTCGAGCCGTTCGTCGGGCACGGCGGCGAGGGCGACGTTCGGCTCGACCGTCGTGAATGGATACTCGCCGGTCTGCGCGCCGGCCCGGGTGAGGGCGTTGAAGAGGGTCGACTTGCCGGCGTTCGGCAGGCCGACGATGCCGACCTTCACGTCGAATGAACCGGCAGGTGCTCCGCTTCGCGTCCGCCCTGCCGGGGGCCAAATCCCGGGACGACCTTGCCCAGGACGGTGCCGAGAGCGGCGCCGACCACCACGTCACTGGGGTAGTGCATCCCGAGGTAGGGCCGCGTGAGCGCCATGAGGACGGCGCCCGCATACAGCACCGGGCCGCGGCGTGGCGCGATCCGCGACATCGCGGTCGCGGAGGCAAATGAGGCAGTGGCGTGAGCCGAGGGCAGCGAGAGCGAGCTTGGGGCACCGCCGAGCGGCGGCAGCCCATCAAGCCGCGGTCGCTGCCGTCGGGCCATGAGCTTGACCGCGAAGTTGATCCCGATCGCGGCCGGCGCCAGTGCACCGGCGCCGAGCCAGCGGCGGCGGCGCGGCGGGTCGAAGGCGGCGGCTGCGAGTCCGATCGCCGCCCAGATCGCCCCATACTCGCCCGCGGCCGCGATCGCCTGCGCGGCGCGCTCGGCGGAATGCGAGTGGCCGCGGGTGCGCATCAGGCGCAGCAGTGCCAGATCGGGGTTGGACATAAGGCAGAAGGTTCGCGCTCCCGGGCCAGGATAGGCAGTGCCCCGGCAATGCCAAACTCTGGGGGAACCCGGGGGCGCGGTCTTGCGCTGGACGCCTCGCTGTGGTAGTGATGTGCTTATTGGGAGGGGGTGTTGGCGTGAAAGAGCCAGACACTTCCAAGCGCGCACGGACGCTTCGCCGTCGGACCTGCTTCTTGCTGCTCGCGACGGCAGCCGCGCTGCTGGTCGCCGCCTCTCCCGCCGCCGCCCGCGTGCTGCTGGTAGCGCAGTCGCAGTCCCACGGCCCGGACTGGTTCGGCCGGCACCAGGCCCGGTTCCATACGATTCAGTCCGCGGTTGACGCCGCCCATCCCGGCGACTGGATCTTGATCGCGCCGGGCGATTACCACGAGCGTGGCGACTACACGACCCAAAAGCCACCTGGCGACGAGGCATGGGCAGGGGTCTGGATCACGACTCCCAACATCCATCTGCGGGGCCTGGACCGCAACGGCGTCGTCGTGGACGGCACCAAGCCGGGCTCGCGGCAGTGCTCCTCGGCGGCACAGGATCAGGACCTCGGCCCGATCGGCCCTGACGGAGCACCGCTGGGCCGCAATGGAATCGAGATCTACAAAGCCAGCAGCGTCACGGTGGAGAACCTCACGGTCTGCAATTTCCTCAGTGGCTCCGGCGAAGGCGGCAACCAAGTCTGGTTCAACGGCGGCGACGGCAGCGGCAAGATTGGCATGGGCTCGTTCCGTGGCAACTGGCTCTCGACAACGTCCACCTATTACGGCGGCTCCGATGCGCCCGCCGGCACCTACGGGCTGTTCTCCTCCAACTCGAAGGGCCCCGGGATCTTCGATCACACCTACGCCAGCAACATGAACGACGCCAGCTACTACATCGGCGCCTGTCCGGACTGCAACCAGGTGATCACCCATGCGCACGCCGAGGGCAGCGCGCTCGGCTACTCAGGCACCAACTCCGGCGGCCACCTGGTGATCGAGAACTCCGAGTGGGACCGAAACAACACCGGCATCGTCACCAACTCGCAGAACAACGACGACGCGCCGTCGCCGCAGGACGGCCGTTGCCCGGGCAGCACGACCCACTCCTGCACGGTCTTCCGCGGCAACTGGATCCACGACAACAACAACCCCAACGTTCCCAGTGCGGGGTCCGCATCCCTGGGCCCGCCCGGTGGCGGGCTGGTCGTCTCCGGCGGCCGCTTCGACACGGTCTCGCACAACCTGGTCACCCACAACGGGTCCTGGGGAATCCTGCTCGCCCCATTCCCGGACGCGACCAGCGACCCGCTCGACACGCCCTCGCACTGCCAGGGCGGGACCTTGAATTTCGTCGTCCCCTGCTACTACGACGACTGGGGCAACGAGGTGGCCGACAACGTGATGGCGGGGAACGGGTTCTTCGGCAACCCGACCAACGGCGACCTGGCGGAGATCTCCAACCCGGAAACCCCGGGCAACTGCTGGCACGGGAACCGGCGCCTCTTCGGCGGTGCCGTGACCAGTGCCCCCGACAATCTCCAGGTCACTCACGGCACCTGCGGCATACCGAACGCGGGAGCGGGGCTTGGGGATCCGCTCGCCGCCCAGGTGATCTGCGCGACGCAGGCGTTCGGCCCCTGCCCGCCGGCGCCGGGCATGGACTACCCCCGTCCTACCAACGTGCAGATGCTGCCGCTGCCGCGCCAGCGCAGCATGCCCTTCCCGTGCTTCGGCGTTCCCTCGAACTCGTGGTGCCGCTTTAGCGGCCTCCTCCACCTGCTGCAGCAACTCAGGCACTAGGGCCAGCGAACCGACCGCCCACGGCGCTCGTCCCTCACAATGGAGCCGATGGAGGTCTCCACAGAGCGTCATCTGATCCCCGGCTACGAGCACCGGCCCGGACACCACTGCGGCTCGACCGCGCTGCGCAACCTGCTCGCCCACCACGGCGTAGAGCTCAGCGAGGAGATGGCCTTCGGGCTCGGCGCGGGGGCGAGCTTCTACTACCTGGTGCTCGAGGCGGCGTCGCCGACGCGCTGGTTCAACGGGCGCACGGCGCAGCTTGAGAACAACTTCCTCGAGCTCAGCGGCGCCCCGCTCCAGCTGGAGACTTTCGACGAGCCCGACGCCGCCTGGGACGCCGCGCGGGCAAAGGTCGACGCCGGGCAGCCGGCGCTGCTGCTCACCGACCTCTACTACCTCGATCACTACGGCAAGTCGGCCCACTTTCCCGGCCACGCGGTCGTGCTCGCCGGCTATGACGACGACAACGTCTACCTCTCCGACACCGGCTTCGAGGAGCTCCAGGTCTGTCGGATCGAGAGCCTGCGGGAGGCGCGCCACGGCGACCACCCTGCCTTCTCGCTGCGGGGCCACATGTTCACGGTCAGCGCAGAAGCCGAGCCGGAGCGGTTGCGACGAGTCGGCGGGCGCGGCGATCGCGCAGGCGACGAAGGAGATGGTCGAGCCGAGCTTTGGCCAGTTCGCCGGGCTGCCGGCGCTGCGCCAGGTCGCGGAGCAGGTCGCGCGCTGGCCGCGGGACGCCCCCGACTGGCAGTGGTGTGCGCGCTTCGGCTACCAGGTGATCGAGCGCCGCGGGACCGGCGGCGGCAACTTCCGGCTCATGTACGCGCGCTTCCTCGATGAGGTCGGCGAACGCCAGGGCGCCGGGCTTGCCGCGACGGCGGCGGCCGAGCTGGACGACGCTCGCCGGCGCTTTTCACGAGGCAAGCGAGCAGGAGGACCCACAGCCAGGCACCTGGAGCCGGATCGGCGAGCTGACCAACGCCGTCCTCGGCGAGCGAGGAAGCGCTCTGGAGCCACCTCGCCGGCCGCGATCAGCAAGCCGAAGCGCGCGCCGAAAGCTAGCTGGCGGCCACGACGCGCCCTGGCGGCGGAGACGCCGACGTGAAACGGGCGAAGTACCCGAGCCAGTTGCCGGAGCGCCGCTCGAGCTGCAAGGCCGCATCCCCACACTGCCCCTGCAACGAGCGAAAGGTCGTGAAGTGGGGATCGCCGAACAGCTCGCCGACCACAAGCCGGCCGCCCGGCCGCAGCACCCGCTCGATCTCGCGCAGGGCAGCGGCACGGTCGGGGACCTCGCCCAGCACCGCGGTCAGCACGACGGCGTCGATCGAGGCGTCCTCGTAGGGCAGCTCGGTCGCGTCGCCCTGCGTCGCTTCGACGTTCGAGAGCCCGCGCTGCTCGGCCCGATCGAGCGTGTGGTCGAGGAACTCCTGCTGGAGGTCGAAGATCTCCACCGTCCCGCTCGGGCCCACCCACTCGGCGACGTCGAGCGTGTAGTAGCCGGTTCCCGGGCCGATCTCGAGGACGCGCTCTCCCGGCCGGGGTTCGAGCACCGCCCGCAGCCGCCCGCGGGTGATGATCGGATGCGGAGCCTCGACCCAGAACTTCTGGCCGTAGGGGCAGGCGGAGGGGTTGTTGCGCCACCAGAGCGCCGCACCGAGCGTCGCCGCGCCGGCGAGCAGCAGCAGGGTCCGCGCGCGCATCAGGACTCGGTGATGAAGCCGACCCGGTGCTCGCCGGAATCGAGCCGCACGTAGGCGACCTTGGCGAGGTCGAGCGCCACCTGGCCGTCCTCGGCCTCGAGGTCCTGCCAGCCGGAGCCGGACTGAAGCGCGCGGCGCAGGCCCTCAAGCGCCCCGTCATCGAGGCGCACGGTCAGAACCTGGCCGCCGATGAAGCCGATGTCGACTCGCTCAGCCATGTCAGTGCGCGGGCTCCACGATCTCGGTAAGCACGCTACCGGTGGAGCGGGGCGCAAGGAACGCCACCCGGCTGCCGCGAATCCCGACTCGCGGCTCTGAGTCGATCAGCTCGACGCTGCCCTCCTTCAACGACGCCAGCGTCGCGTCGATGTCGCTGACCGCGTAGGCGACGTGGTGCAGGCCCGGTCCGCGCTTGGCGATGAACTTGCCGACCGCGGTCTCGGGCCCGAGCGGGCGCAGCAGCTCGACGTGGCCCTCGCCGACGTCGAGCAACACCGCCTCGACGCCCTGCGACTCGACCGTCTCGCGATGCGCGAGCTGCATCTCGAAGCTTCGCTCGTAGAGCGAGATCGCGGAGGCGAGGTCCTCGACGGCGACGCCGATGTGATCGATGCGTTCGAACAAGGATTCCAACCTACTGAGCGGCGTCGCCCTGCACCTCGACCCGGAGGATCTCGGCGAGCGCCGCGATCCCGACCTCAAGTTGCTCCGGCGTCGGCTCGCGGGTCGCGATCAGCCGCTGGATCTCGTGCCCGGGCGCGTGGAAGGCGCGGGCCAGGGTCGTGTCGCTGTGGCGGTCGCTCCAGGCGAACATCTCGACCGCGATCCCGGCGCCGCCGAGCCCGACGCCGGCGCGGGCGACCGGGCCCGGACTCTCGACCAGCCGCTCGAGCAGCACCGTCCCGCCGGCTGAGAGCACGACCATCGGGGCGATCAGGTTGGAGCCGCAGCGCCGATGCTCCTTGGGGACGCTGGCGGGGTCGTCGGAGCCCTGCTCGTAGGCGCCGATCGCCTTGTGCTCGACCCCGTGGTAGGCGGCGAGGTCGTGGTCGCGCAGCGCGACCAGCGCCGGGACGACGCCGATCGCCTGCAGGACCCCCTCGCGCAGTGGCGTCGCCGCAAAGCGACGGCGCAGCAGCGAGCTGAGCGCGAGGGTGGCGAGGATCGCCGCGATCACCCCGCGGTCCTCGAACGGGAGCCGGGCGGCCCGCAGGCGCCGGCGGACGATCGGCACCACCGCCATCGCCTCGGCGAGCCGGACCGGCCCGCGCAGCAGCGGCACCCGGCCGGTCAGCCGGGGGGCGAGGGTCGGCTTCGGGTGCGAGGCGACCTGGATCTCGCCATCGGCGTCGCGTACCGCGGCGGCCCAGTGGGTCGGGTCCGTGGATCAGCAGCCCGTTGCGCAGCGCCATTCCGCCGAGGCGAATGGGAGAACCATCTTCCGCCGGCGTACTCGCTCCGCTCGGCGCTCTCGAACCATTGCCCGGCACCTCCTCCGCTTCGCGTCCGGGGGTACCGGGGTTCGAGTTGCCTTGCTCAGCCATCGTTCGACAGAAGTCGTTGCGGCAGGTCGTAAAAGAAGCCGGCCATCAGCTCGACGTCGGCGACCGCGACGCGCTCGTCGGCGGCGTGGATCAGGGGCACGGCCTCGGCAAGGCTCATCGTGCCCTGCGGGCAGAACCCGAACACGGTCGCGTCGAAAGCCCTGCGGAACCAGTGGCTGTCGCTGAACCCCGGCATCACCAGGGGAAGCACCTCGGCCTCGGGCTCGACCTCCGACACCCATCCCTCGACCGCTTCGGCGAGCGGCCCGGAGAAGTCGGAGCGGTTGCCGACCACCTTCTCGACGAATTCGATCTCGTAGTCACCTTCGCCGATCACCGCCGCGGCTCGCTGGCGGACGTCGTCCTCGCCCATGCCCGGAGGCACCCGGCAGTCGACCAGCACCTCGGCGCGCGAGGGCACGACGTTGTCCTTGTCCGAGGCATGGGCCTTGGTCGGGGTCAGCGTCACCCCGAGCATCGGCCCGGCGAGCAACGCCCCGAGCAGCGGGTCGGCGGCCCGGACCTGCTCAAGCGCGGAGGAGAGGTCGTTCGGCGCCTCGCCGAGCAGGCGCTCGAGAAAGAGATCGGTGTCCGGTGTCGATTCGGGGGGAGGCTGGTCGCGCAGGCGCTCGATCAGCGGCGCGAGCTTGAGCAGCGCGTTGTCGCCGACCAGTGGCAGCGAGGCGTGACCGGCGACGCCATGGGCGCGCAGGTGGAAGCGGAAGACCCCCTTCTCGCCAACCGCGAGGGTGTAGAAGCGGCGGCCGTCGAAATCGATCGCGATCCCGGCCCCCTCGTTTACGACGTAGTCACAGCGCACCTTCTCGGGATGCTGCTCGCAAAGCCACTTGGCTCCCGCATGGGCGCCGGTCTCCTCGTCGGCGGTCGCGATCATCAGCAGCTCGCCGCGCTCGGGCCGCCAGCCGTCCCGGGCCAGGCGGATGCAGGCCGCCGCCTCCGAGGCGACCTGGTCCTTCATGTCGAGGGCGCCGCGGCCCCAGACGTAGTCCTCGTGAAGGTCGCCTCCCCAGGGGTCCCGCGACCACTCGTCGGCGTCGGCGGGGACGGTGTCGACGTGGCAGATCATCGCCAGCGAGGGGCCCTCCGATTCGCCGCCCAGCCTCGCGACCAGGTTGGGGCGGCCCTGCTCGGCGGCGAGCTGCTCGCATCCGAAGCCGGCATCGCCGAGCTGCGCGGAGAGGAAGTCCTGCGCCTCCTGCTCGTTGCCGGGCGGATTGACGGTGTTGAAGCGGATCAGCCGCTGCAGCAGGTCGACCGCTTCGCCTCCGAGGCCCGCAGGGACCTGCCTTTGGACCGAGCTCTGCTCCATGCCGCCACCTTAGCCGCATCCGACCTTCGCCTTTGCGAAGCTCCGCTTCGTGCGCGCAGACGGCGTCTTCTCCGGCGGCGGTGTGAAGGGCATCGCGTTCGCTGGGGCGATCAAGGCAGCCGAGGAGGCCGGCTACTCGCAGTGGGAGCGGCTCGCCGGCACCTCCGCCGGCGCGATTGCCGCGATGGCGCTCGCGGTCGGCTACGACGCGACGGGAATTCGCGAAGCCCTGGGGGCGACCGACTACTCGCGGATCGCCGACACGACCAACGTCTTCGGCCGTGCCGTCAACCTGGTCAGGCGCCACGGCCTCACCCGCGGCCAAGGGCTTCAGGAGTGGATCGAGGGCCTCTTGCGCGACGCGCCGCAGCCGGCCCGGGTCTTCGGCGAGCTCGACGGGCGCCTTCAGGTGGTCGGCTGCGATCTCGCTCACTCCCGCCTCGTCGTCCTTCCTGACGACGTCGGTCTCTACGAGGACGAGCACGGCAAGCCGCTGCGCCCGGAGGAGTTCTCGATCGCAGAGGCGGTGCGGATCAGCGCCGGGTATCCGTATTACTTCCCACCGCTGGGGCTGCGCGACCGGGCCACCGGCAAGGACGGTGTGCTCGTCGACGGGGGCGTCGCGAGCGCCTTCCCGGTCTTCGTCTTCGACCGCACCCAGCCCCGCCAACCCACGTGGGGCTTCCGCCTCCACTCGGGTTTCGGAGCCGAACATCCCTCCCAGCGCGAGATCGGCGGTCTCGACTGGCCGATCGACATGGCTTGGGGAATCCTCGAGACAGCGATGAACGCATTCGATCGCCACGAGCTGCTCGCCTTCGGCGACCGGGTGGTCTCGATCCCGACCGGCGACGTCGAGACGCTCGACTTCAAGCTCAGCTCCGCGCAACGCGACTTCCTCTACCGCTCCGGCTACGAGGCCGGGAAGGAGTTCTTCGCCGGTCACCCGAGCGGGCGCAACACCCTCGGAGAGGTTGCCGCACCAGGCTGAGCGACGGCGGCATACTCAGCGGGGTGGAAGAGCGCCTGTTCGAGAGCGGGGAAGCGACTGAGCGCCGCACCAGCGTGCCGGAGTCCGAAGCGCCGCTGGCGGCGCGGATGCGGCCGCGCAACCTCGACGAGCTGGTCGGCCAGGGGCACCTGCTCGCCCCCGGCTCGGCGCTGCGCGGCGCGATCGAGTCCGGCCATCTGCACAGCGCGATCCTCTACGGACCGCCGGGGAGCGGCAAGACGACGCTGGCGCGAGTCGCCGCGGTCCACAGCGACGCCGCCTTCGAGGAGGAATCGGCGGTGAACGCCGGGCGGGCGGAGATCCGGGCCGCGATCGAGCGGGCCGAGGAGCGGCGCCGGGCCACAGGCCGCCCGACGATCTTCTTCCTCGACGAGATCCACCGCTTCAACAAGGCCCAGCAGGATGCGCTGCTGCCGGCGGTCGAGGAAGGTCTGCTGACGCTGATCGGCGCCACCACGGAGAACCCCTATTTCGAGGTCAACTCGGCGCTGCTCTCGCGCTCGCAGATCTACGAGCTGCGGGCGCTGGAGCCGGATGACGTCGAGGCACTTCTGCGGCGGGCGCTCTCCGACCAGCGCGGGATCCCCGACCCGCCGCCGATCTCCGACGAGGCGCTGGCGATGCTGGCTGCGCGCAGCGGCGGCGACGCCCGGGTCGCGCTCTCGGCGCTGGAGCGCGCGGTAGAGCGCTCCGCCGGCGGCGAGATCGACATCGCCGCGGTCGAGGACGCCCTGCAGCGCAAGGCGCTCGACTACGACCGCGAGGGTGACCGCCACTACGACTACATCTCGGCCTGGATCAAGGCGACTCGGGGGTCGGACCCGGACGCGTCGCTCTACTACCTGGCGGTGATGCTGGAGGGCGGCGAGGACCCGCGCTTCATCGCCCGGCGGATGGTGATCCTCGCCTCCGAGGACATCGGCAACGCCGACCCGCAGGCGCTGGTCGTCGCGACCGCCGCCGGCCAGGCTGTCGATCGGGTCGGAATGCCGGAGTGCGCGCTGAACCTCGCCCAGGCGACGGCCTACCTGGCCCTGGCGCCGAAGTCCAATGCGTCGACGGCGGCGATCGCGGCGGCGACGGCCGAGATCCGCGAGCGGGGCGCGAAGCCGCCGCCCGAGTACCTGCGCGACGCCCATTACCCGGGCGCCGAGAAGCTTGGGAGAGGGATCGGCTACTCCTATCCGCACGACCAGCCCGGCGGCGTCTCCGAGCAGCAGCTGATGCCGGAGGGATTGGAGGACCGGCGCTTCTACGAGCCGACCGATCGAGGCTTCGAGGAAGAACTGCGCAGGCGTCTGGAGCAGCTTCGCCGGCGCTTCGACTGAAGTTGCGGCGGCTTCGCCGCCTGACATGCACCTGCCGCTCCACTTCGTTTCGCGGCCGTCCAATCTCCGCGCAACTTGGCCTTCGAAATCGGGTTTTACGGTCGCCCTGATCAGGAGTTGCCAGGGGGCGGATGCCGCGACCGGAGACCCGGACTGGGGGGCCTCCGGTCGCGCGTCTTGCGGGCATGCGAATCCTCGCCGGGCGACGCCGCCTCCATACACTTGCGGTGTACCCGACCGAGGAGTGCCCGTGGAATCCGCCACCGCAACCCAGCCCCAGTCCAGCGTCGCCGAAGACAAGCTCGAGTCGCTTAACCCGGCCAGCGGCGAGTCGCTCGGGACGGTGGAGACGATCACGCCCGAGCAGGTGCAGGGGATCGTCGACGACGTCGCCCGCGTGCAGCCGGCCTGGGCGGAGCTGACCCTCGAGGACCGCGGCCGTTACATGCGCCGCGCCGCCGACGTCGTCCTCGACGAGCTCGACGAGATCGCCGAGCTGCTCTCCTCGGAGCAGGGAAAGCCACGCGCCGAGTCCTTGACGATGGAGCTGCTGCCGACCATCGACCTGCTGCACTGGTGCGCCGACAACGGGCCGAAGATCCTCGCCGACGAGAAGATCAAGAACGCTCAGACGTTCCTGATCGGGAAGCCGGCCCACTTCCGCTACGAGCCGATCGGCGTCGTCGGCGTGATCGCCCCCTGGAACTACCCCTGGTCGATCCCCTTCGGCGAAGTGGCGATCGCGCTGAGGCCGGCAACGGGGTGGTTCTCAAGCCGGCCAGCCTCACCCCGCTGCTCGGCGAGCGGATCCGAGGCGTCTTCGAGAAGGCGGGGCTGCCGGAGGGCCTGGTCCGCACCGTGCACGGCGGCGGGCGGATCGGCGACGCGCTGGCCCGCTCCTCGGCCGGGAAGATCTTCTTCACCGGCTCGGTCGAGGTCGGCCGCAAGGTCGGCGAGGTCTGCGCCAGCGAGATGAAGGGCTCGGTGCTGGAGCTCGGCGGCAAGGACCCGATGGTCGTCTGCGCCGACGCGAAGCTCGATCACGCGGTTTCCGGCGCGCTCTGGGGCGGCTTCGCGAACGCCGGCCAGACCTGCTCGGGAATCGAGCGCGTCTATGTGCACCGTGAGATCGCCGAGCCGTTCATCGCCGAAGTCGCGAGGCGGGCGCGTGAGCTGAAGCTCGGCAACCCGCTCGACTGGGACGTCGAGATCGGCCCGATGACCTCCGACGAGCAGTACGAGATCGTGCTCGAGCTGGTCGACGACGCGGTCGCCAACGGGGCCGAGAAGCTCTGCGGCGGCCCGGTCGACGTGCCCGGCCTGCCCGGGCAATTTCATCGCCCCGGTCGTGCTGAGCCGGGTCACGCACGAGATGCGGATCATGAACGAGGAGATCTTCGGCCCGGTGCTGCCGATCGTCGTCGTCGACTCCGACGAGCAGGCGATCGCGCTGGCAAACGACTCCGAGTTCGGCCTCGGCGCCTCGGTCTGGACCGCCGACCGCCAGAAGGGCGAGCGGATCGCGCGCCAGATCGAGTCGGGGATGGTCTGGATCAACGACCACTCCTACAGCCACGGCGCCTGCCAGTGCTCCTGGGGCGGGGTCAAGGACTCCGGCCTCGGCCGCTCGCACTCGAAGTTCGGCTTCTATGAGTGCGTGAACATCAAGCTGATGGCCTGGGACCCGGCGTACGCGAAGGACATGTGGTGGCACCCCTACGACGAGTCGCTCGGCAAGGCGATCAGCTCCTCGGCGCGGATCCTCTACGGCCGCAACGGCCAGCGGGTCGCGGCGCTTCGTGAGGGCATTGCGCCGCTGGTCAAGGTCACCGGGCGGATGCTGCGCCGCAACGGCGGCTAGGGCGCCATGGCGGTCAGGCGGGAATGAATATCCGCAGGGCGATCCCGATCCTCGGCGCCGACGACCTCGAGCAGTGCCGCCGCTTCTACAGCGACTTCCTCGGCTTCGAGGTGGCGATGGACGAGCAGGGCTTCACGATGTTCCGCTCGCCCAGCAACCCGACCGCGCAGGTCATCGCCGCCTCGCGAACCGGCGCGACGATGGACCCGCGCGTCCTCGCCGTGAAGATGTCAGTCGAGGTCGAGGACGTCGACGCCGCCTATGCCGACGCGCAGCGGCGCGAGCTGCGAGTCGTCTACCCGATCACAGACGAGCCCTGGGGCGTTCGGCGCTTCTTCGTCGAGGACCCCGACGGGCACGTCATCAACGTCGCCGGCCACATCGCGCAGGACCAGGGCTAGCAAGCGCCGGCCCTCGCGCGGGGCGGCGCCAGGCATCCGGCGATCAGCAACGCGGAACCGACGCGACGCCCACCGGCTGCCGCGGCGGCCAGCCCGGCGACACGAAGGACGGCGCCCGCGGGTCGCCCGCCCAGCTGCGGGCGCCGACCGCGGGCGAACGTCCGGCTCACGGCGAAGCCGACGCCAAGCGCGTGGCGGGCAACGAGGCATCGCGCTGCGGCTGCCGGCAGCAGCTCCGCCGCCCGCGCCGACTTCCGCCGCGGTGGTCAGAAAGCAAACGTCGGCGGCGGTATCGAGATCGCGACCGAGCCGCGTGGATCCGCGACGGCGCGCCAGGTTGCCGTCGAGCCAATCGCTGAGCCCTCCGGCGACGATCAAGGCCGGGAACAGCCGCACGCGATCTGCGCGCGGACGGCAGAAGCGGGACAAGCCAAAGGCGGGCCGATCGTCACAGCGTCCGCTGCGGAGAGCCGCGGGCGGACGGCGCCGTCAGGGCTCTCGGCCATGCCCAGGTGCCAGTCGAGCATCCGCCAGGTCGCCAGCCACCAGATCAGTCCCGGCGCGGGGCGCATCGCTGGCGCCGGACCGCCGCACGGCGAGGCAGGCAAGCAACCACCCAGCGGCGCCCGCAGCGCACCAGCGCCGGGCCTGCCGGGCGATCTCCGGCCGCGCCGTACGCGTCTGTGCAGAGCGCTCCAGCGAGGCGCCCAGGAACCGGCTCCATGCCGACGGCGCGGAAGCGGCCAGCGCGCAGCTCGGCCAGCGCCTCCGCGGTCCAGAGCTCGCCGGCGCTCTGGCCGCAGCGCAGGCGCCTCGGCTGCCGCCATCACCCAGCTTCGGGCTCGCCTCGTGCTCATGCTGGGAGATTCTGACCCCAGCGGCAACTCTCGCCTCCCTATCCTTGCCCGCGTGCGCCGCATGTATCGCCTTGCCGCCCTCGGAGCCGGCGCGGCGGCCGTCTACACGCAGGTCGTTCGCGGCGCGCTGACGATCGACCTCGGAGTGGGCCGGCGGATCCGCCCCCTCGGGCCGATCCGGGTCCAGATCGCTGCCGAGCGCGAGACGGTCTTCGACGTCATCGCCGGCCCCTACCTGGGCAAGACGCCGCGGGCGATGCGGTAGAAGCTCGATGTCCTCGAGCGCGGCAGCCGACATGGTGCTCGCCGCGCATCTCACGCGGTCGGCCGCCTGACCGCGACGACGGTCGAGACGGTTCGCTTCGAGCGTCCCGAGCGAGATCTGCGTTCCGGGTCCTCCGCGGTCCGGTTCCGCATGTCGTCGAGCACTACGAGCTGCGCTCGAGGGTGCAGCGAACCGAGCTCGAGTACGGGGGTGAGATCGGCGCCGACCTCTGGCAGCTCGGCGAGTGGTGGGCCGACCAGGTCGCCGCTCCCTGGGAGCGCACCGTGCGAGTCACTCGCTGGAGCAGATCAAGGACGAAGCGGAGCGAAGGGCGGGAAAATCTTCGCGATGAGCAGCGCGATCGAGCTGCGCGGGCTGCGCCGCGACTTCGGCGAGCGCACGGCGCTGGCCGGAGTCAGCCTCGAGCTTGCGGCGGGTGAGACGCTGCTGGTCCTGGGCCCGAACGGAGCCGGCAAGACGACCCTGCTGCGCCTGCTGGCGACGTTGCTCAGGCCGAGCGGGGGAGCGGCACGGGTGCTCGACTGCGAGCTGCCCGGCGAAGCCTGGAAGCTGCGCGGAGAGATCGGCTACCTCGGCCACGAGCCGCTGCTCTACCGCGACCTGACCGGGCGCGAGAACCTGCGCTTCAACGCCCAGCCTGCACGGCATCGAGGCCGGTCCGGCAGAGGAGCGGATCGACGTCCTGCTCGAGTCGATCGGGATGGAGCGGCGCGCCAACGAGCGCGTCGACGATCTCTCCGCCGGGATGCGCCAGCGGCTCGCGGTCGCCCGCTGCGTCCTTCACGACCCGCGCCTGCTGCTGCTCGACGAGCCCGACGCCCATCTCGACGCCGAGGGCCAGGGCCTGGCACGGGAGCTGATCGGACGCGGGCGCACCCGGGTGCTGGTCAGCCACGATCCCGAGCGCACCCTGCCGGAGTCGGATCGCGTGCTGGTGCTGGAGCGCGGCGGACGCGTCGCGCACTTCGGGGCCGCAAGCTCGATCGATCCGGCAGCAGGCGCGAGCCCTCGCGGGGGCGGCGGCATGACCCCCTGGCGCGATGCCTTCGGCGCAATCCTCGCCAAGGACCTGCGCACCGAGCTGCGCACGATGCGCTCGCTTCCGGCGATGACGCTCTTTGCGGTCACGACCTTCGTGATCTTCCGCTTCGGACTCGATCGAACCAGCCTCTCCGGCAGCCTCGCCGCCGGCGTGCTCTGGGCGACCCTGCTGTTTGCCGCCGTGCTCGGGATCAACCGGCTCTTCGTCTCCGAGCGCGACGAGGGCGGCTTCGAGGCGATCCGGCTGGCGCCGATCGACCGCACCTCGCTGCTCGCCGCGAAGTCGGCGGGGCTGCTCGTCTACCTGCTGGCGCTGGAGCTGATCACGGTGCCGGTCTTCGCCCTCTTCTTCCTCGACTCGGCGGCGGCGCTGGGGCCGCTCTGCGCCGTCCTGCTGCTCGCCGACCTCGGCCTCGCCGCGACCGGGGCGCTGGTCTCCTCGATGGCGGTCAACTCGCGCGCCCGCGACCTGCTCGTTCCGCTGCTGCTGCTGCCGCTCGTCGTTCCGCTGATGATCGCGGCGACCGGCGCCTCCCAGCACCTGCTCGACGCCGGCGGGCCCGGATACGACCGCTTCGGCACCTGGCTGGCCGTGCTTGCTCTATACGATCTGGTCTTCCTCCTCGTCGGCTACGCGGTCTTCGACTTCCTGCTGGAGGACTGACTCGGCATGTACGGCAAAGGCCTCCGTTCCCTCTCGATCGCGACCGTGGTGAGCATCGCCGCGGCGCTTTCGCTGGTCTTCTTCTACGCCCCGCTCGACGCCGACCAGGGGTTCATCCAGAAGATCTTCTACCTGCACGTGCCGCTGGCGACAGTGGCGCTGGTCGGGTTCATGGTCGGCGGCGTCTACGCGATCCAGCACCTGCGCACCGGTGACTCGCGTTATGACATGCGCTCCTACGTCGCGATCCACCTCTCGGTCATCTTCGGGGTCGGGGTGCTGATCACCGGCTCGATCTGGGCCAAGGCCTCCTGGGGCCACTGGTGGGTCTGGGACGAGCCGACCTTGGTCAGCTTCCTGATCGTCTTCCTGCTCTACGCGACCTACTACCCGTTCCGCTACGCGATCGAGGACCGTGATCGCCAGGCTCGCTACGCCTCGGTCTTCGCGATCACCGCAGGCGCTTTCGTGCCGCTCAACTTCCTCGCCGTGCGACTGGCGCAGAGCCTCGTGCACCCGCGCGTCTTCGCCACCGCCGACGGCGGCCTGCCGGGCAAGATGTGGCTGACCTTCCTGGTCTCGCTGGCGGCGATGGCGCTGCTCTGGATGACCCTGGTGAAGTTCGAGATGACCGCCAAGAACGCAAGCGCGCAGCTCTCGCGGCTGCGCCGGGCGCTGGACAGTCAGAGCTCCGGCGCCGGCGCGGCGCGAATCGCCCCCGGCGTCGCGACGAGGCCGGACTGAGATGCTTCTGCTCGCCGACGCCCCGGCGCTGCCGCTCGATGAGGCCGGCAAGTACGTCGCCGGCGCCTACGTCGTCTTCGTCGTGCTGATCCTGATCTACGTCGCGATCATGGCCGCGAAGCTGCAGCGCATCGAGCGCGAGCTGACCGAGCTGGCCAGCTTCGCGGAGCAGCGAGGCCGAAGCAATGTCTGAGCTGCTCGCGCTCGGAATCTCGCACCACACCGCGCCGCTGGGGCTGCGCGAGCGCCTCGCGCTGCCGGAAGGCCGGGCGACCGGGGTGCTCAACGAGCTGCGCGCCGCCGAGCCCGTGCAGGAGGCAGCGGCGCTCTCGACCTGCAACCGCACCGAGCTCTACCTCGTCGTCTCGGACCCGGTCGAGGCCGAGTCGGCGGCGCTGGGCGTGCTCGCCCGCGAGGCCGACATTCGCCTCACCGAGCTGCTCGGGCATCTCTACTCGCTGCGCTCCAGCGAGGCGGCGCGACACTTGTTCAGGGTCACCGCCGGGCTCGACTCGATGATCCTCGGCGAGGTCGAGATCCAGGGCCAGGTCAAGCGCGCCTACGAGCTGGCCCTCGTCGAAGGCGCCACCGGCCCGATCCTCAACCGGCTCTTCCGCGGCGCACTAGGGGCCGGAAAGCGGGCCCGCACCGAGACCGCGGTAAGCGAGAAGGGGGTCTCGATCTCCTCGGTCGCGGTCGAGCTGGCCCAGCGCGCGCTCGGGGACCTCGGCAAGCGCCGGGTGCTCGTGATCGGCGCCGGCGAGACCGCCGAGCTGACCGCCCGGGCGCTCGCCGCCCGCGGGGTCGAGACCGTGTTCATCGCCAACCGCCGCTATGACCGCGCGATCGGCCTGGCGCAGCGCTTCGGCGGCAGGGCGGTTCGCTTCGACGACCTCCCCGAGCAGCTCGAGCAGGCCGACATCGTCGTGTCGGCGACCAACTCCCCGCACCACATCGTCGAGCCGGACGGGCTCGGCGAGGTGATGAAGGACCGCGAGGGCCGGGCGCTGCTGATCGTCGACATCGCCGTGCCCCGCGACGTCGACCCGGCCTGCCGCGCAATCGCCGGGGTCAGCCTGCATGACGTCGACGACGTGCAGGGCATCGTCGAACGCAACGCAAGCGGCCGCGAGGCCGAGGCGCGGCGCGCCGGCAGCCTGCTCGACGCCGAGCTGGCCCGCTTCGAGCGCTGGCTCGGGTCACTGGAGGTGCTCCCGACCGTGACCGCGCTGCGCGAGCGCGGCGATGAGATCGTGCGCCGGGTGCTGGCCGAGAACGAGACCCGCTGGGAGAGCCTCAGCGACGCGGATCGCAAGCGGCTCGAGAAGATGGCGAGGGCGATCGCCTCGCGCATGCTCCACGAGCCGACCCTGCGGATGAAGCGCTCGGCCACCGACGAGGACGCCTACGTCTATGTCCACGCCCTGCGCGAGCTCTTCGGGCTCGACGTCGAAAGCGCGCCGGCGCAGGGGCGCGACGCAAGCGTGACCCCGCTGCGCCGCGAGGGCCGCAAGGGTCGCAATCCGAGCTGAGCCGGCGGTGGCGCTGCGCCTCGCGACCAGGGGCAGCGGGCTGGCGCTCGCGCAGGCGAGCGCGGTCGCCGAGCTGCTCGGCGGAGCCACGATCATCGAGGCCTCCTCCGACGGCGAGCCCGGCGACAAGTCGCGCTTCGTGCGCGCGGTCGAGCGGGCACTGCTCGACGAGCGCGCCGACGTCGGCGTCCACTCAGCAAAGGACCTTCCAGCGCAGCTGCCCGAGGGACTTGTGATCGGCGGCGTTCCCGCCCGCGAGAGCCCCGCCGACGCCTGGATCGGCGAAAGCAGGAGGCTGGAGGCTGTGCCGGAAGGCTCCCGGGTCGGCACCGCGAGCCTGCGCCGACGCGCGCAGCTGCTCGCCGCCCGCCCCGACCTCGAGGTGGTCGACCTGCACGGCAACGTCGACACCCGGATCAGACGCCTGCGTGAGGGCGGGCTCGACGCGATCGTGCTCGCTGCCGCCGGTCTGCGCAGGCTCGGCCGCGCCGAGGAGATCTCCTTCCTGCTCGAGCCCGGAGAGATGACCCCGGCGGCGGGGCAGGGAGCGCTGGCGCTGCAGGTCCGCGCCGGGGACTCAGAAGCGCTGCAAGCGGTGACGGCGCTCGACGATGCAGGGGCAAGCGCCGAGTTGAGGGCTGAACGCGCCGCGGTGGCCGGGCTTGACGCGAGCTGCAACACCCCGGTCGGGATCCTGGCCAGCCGCGGGGACGAGCGGCTGACGATCGACGGGTTCGCCGGCCTTCCGGACGGCAGCGAGTCGCTCCGCGAGCGGGTGGAGGGCAGCGTCGCGAACCCCGAGTCCCTGGGGGCGGAGCTGGCAACGCGGATGCTCGCCGTCGGCGCTCGCAATCTCCTCGATCGGGCCGAGGCTCAACTGGCGAGCGACCAGCAGCGAGGATCGCCGCGATGAGCGCCCGTCCCGGCGTCGTCTATCTGGTCGGTGCCGGCCCCGGCGACCCGGGGCTGCTCACCGCGCGGGCGCTGGAGCTGATCGCCGGTGCCGACCTGATCCTGCACGACCGGCTGATCCCGGCCGAGGCGCTGCGCGGAGCACGCCCTGACGCCGAGCTCGTCTACGTCGGCAAGCAGCCTTACGCGAACCCCGACACGGCCAGACGAATCCGAGCAAGCTCGGATCACCGGTCGCCTTCGGCTCCCTGGGAGGACGTGTCGGGCATTTGCTCCGAGCAGTTCGAGATCGACCGGCGGATGGCCGAGGCGGCGAGGTCGGGACGCAGCGTGGTGCGATTGAAGGGCGGCGACCCGTTCGTGTTCGGGCGCGGCGGCGAGGAGGGCGAGGCGCTGCGCGCCGCCGGTGTCGAGTTCGAGGTCGTGCCCGGAGTCAGCGCCGGCATCGCGGCGACCGCCTACGCCGGGATCCCGGTCACCCATCGCGACGACGCCTCGGCGGTCGCCTTCGTGACCGGGCACGAGGATCCCGGTAAGCGCGCAGTCGGCGCTCGATTGGGACGCCCTCGCCGCCTTCCCGGGAACGCTGGTCATCTACATGGGCGTCAAGCAGCTGGCTCGAATCACCGCGATCGCTGATCGCAGCCGGCCGCGATCGAGACGAGCCGGCGGCCGCGATCGAGCGCGGCACGATGGTTGGGCAGCGGGTCGTGACGGCGGCGCTCGGCGAGCTCGCGGAAGCGGTCGAGCGGGAGGTGCTCGGCGCCCCCGCGGTGATCGTCGTCGGCCCCGTCGCCGCCCGCCGCGAGGCGCTGGCCTGGCTCGAGCGCCGGCCGCTGCACGAGCGCAGCGTCGTCGTGACCCGCGCACGGGCGCAGTCGAGCGGCCTCAGCGCCCAGCTGCGCGACCTCGGCGCCGCGGTGATCGAGCTGCCGGCGATCCGGATCGAGCCCCGAATCGACTCCGGGCCGGTCCGCAAGGCGGTCAACGACCTGCACAGCTACGCGCTCGTCTGCCTGACCAGCCCCAACGGGGTGCGGCTGCTCTTCGAGGCGATCGCCGCGGCCGGCCTCGACGCTCGGGCGCTGGCCAACGCGACCGTCGCCGCGATCGGCCCCGGCACCGCGGCGGAGCTCGAAGCGAACGGAATCCACGCCGACGTAGTCCCCGAGCGCTTCGTCGCCGAGGCGCTCGTCGAGGCGCTTGCGGTGGTGCCGGTGAACGGGCGCCCGGCGCTGGTCGCACGGGCCGCGGAGGCGCGCGACGTGCTGCCCGAGGCGCTGCGCGAGCGCGGCGCCGCGGTCGACGACGTCGCCCTGTATGCGACGGTGGCGGAGACGCCCGAGCCCGACGCAGTCGAGGCCGCCCGGCACGCCGACTATCTGACCTTCACCTCGTCCTCGACCGTGCGCAACCTGGTCGAGGCCATCGGACCCGATCTGCTCTCCGGGGCGCGCGTCGTCTCGATCGGCCCGGTGACTACCGAAGCGGCTCGCGAGATGGGCATCGAGGTCCATGTTGAGGCGAAGCGCCACGACATCGACGGCCTCCTCGAGGCGTTGCTCGCCGATGCGGCGGGGGACGGCTGATCCCACGGTTTACGGGTTATTGGCCGACTCCATAGCCGGGCACTACGCTGGCTTCGGTGGCGCGGCCGATCACCTTTCTCTCCGACTACGGCTATGCCGACGAGTTCGCCGGCGTCTGCCGCGGCGTGATCGCGGGCATCGCGCCGGGGGCGCGGGTCATCGACATCACCCATGGGCTCGCCCGTCATGCGGTGCGCCAGGGCGCGGTGCTGCTCGCCAACGCGATTCCGTTCACGCCGCCGGGCGTGCACCTCACGATCGTCGACCCCGGAGTCGGCAGCGGGCGCCGGCCGGTCGCGGTGCGGGTCGCCGGGGACGATCGGCTGCTGGTCGGCCCCGACAACGGTGTGCTCGGCCTCGCCTGCGAGCGGCTCGGCTCCGCGGTCGCGGCGGTCGACCTGACCAGCTCTCCGAAGCGCCTTCGGCCGGTCAGCTCGACCTTTCACGGGCGCGACCTGTTCGCTCCCGTCGCCGCCCATCTTGCCCTCGGCGCTGACCTCGAGGAGGTGGGCGAGCCGCTCGAGCCGTCCTCGCTGACCCTCGTCGAGCTGCCGGAGCCGAGGATCTACCCGGACCGGATCGTCGCCCACGTCCTCTACGTGGACGGCTTCGGCAACCTGACCCTGAACGTCAGCCACGAGGCGCTCGCCTCTACCTTCCTTCGCCTCGGGGACCGGGTCTTGGTCGCCGCCGGTCGCAGTAGTGTGACCGTGCCGTTCGGCAGAACCTTCTCGGACGTCGGTGCGGGACAGGGGATCATGTACGAGGACTCAGCACGCAGCCTGGCGCTCGCCGTCAACCGCGAGAGCGCCGCCGAACTGCTCAAACTGGCCCCCGACGACGAAGTGGTCCTGACTCCGGCGAGGTAGACGCAAGTGAGCTTCGGAGAGCCCCACATCCACTACATGGTCTGCGACTCGACCAACGAGCGCGCCCGTCGCCTCGCCGCGACCGGCTTTCCCTCCGGGACGATCGTCACCGCCGACGCTCAGCGCTCCGGCCGGGGTCGCCGCGGGCGCAGCTGGACCGCGAAGGCCGGCAAGGCGGTCCTCTACTCGGCGCTTCTGCGCCCCCTCGCCCCCCACCACCGTCTGCTGCCCCTGGCGGTGCCGATCGCGGTCGCCGAGGCCGCCGAGGCGGTGGCGCCGGTGCGCTGCGAGGTGAAGTGGCCCAACGACGTCTGGATCGAGGGCCGCAAGGTCGCCGGGGTGCTGATCGAGGCGCGCCCCGAGGACGGCTGGGCGGTGATCGGGGTAGGGATCAACGTCGCGACCGCGCAGAGCGAGTTCCCCTCGGCGCTGCAGGCAACCGCCGTCTCGCTCGGCCCGAATGTCTCGGTGGAGGAGACGATCGAGGCCCTCAACGACCGCCTCGCGCATTGGGTCGCCGCCGAGGAGGCGGAGGTCCTGGAGGCGTTCGCCGAGCGCGACGCGCTGCGCGGCCGGGGAATCTCCTGGGAGAGCGGCGAGGGAACGGCGGAGGGGATCGACGAACAGGGCAACCTGCTCGTCGCGACCGATTCCGGCGAGGTCAGCCTCGGCGCCGGCGAGGTCCACCTCAAGGTCGCCTAGCGGTTTCGCAGCATCCAGCGCGCGACCACGGCGCCGCTGATCGTCGCTGCGATCAGCAGGCTGGTCACGTCGACCGCGGGCCGCCATCCGACCTTGCCGTCGCGGATCACGAACGCACCAACCGGCCGCGCGGCCAGCCCGAACCCGAGCCCGGCATTGGCCTGAGCGGCTTGGGCGCCGCCGGCACCCGCGGGCGTCGGTTCGGGCGTGCCATCGTTTTGCCCGCCTCCTCCGCCACCGATCACTGAAGCCACCGGGATCACGGTCACGCCGTCGCTGCGACCGGCTTGCCGAAGACATCGCGGGCACGCACCAGGCGTCGAATCGTCGCGAACGGCCTGCGGGGAGCCATCGCCTTGCAGTTCGACGCCGACGCCTGCTTTCCCTACAGCGCCTCGGTTCCGGGCTCTTCGTCCGCAGCGTCGAGCGGATCGGGCGCCATGTCTGGCACGACGCCCGGCTCGGTCGCATCGGCGCCATCCGGGCTTGCGCCGTTTCCGCCTTTTGCCGCCTCCGCCTTCGCAGTGCCCTCGCCATTGCCGGCGCCTCCGTTGCCGCGCCGGCGCCGGCGCCGGCGCCGCCCGGCCTTGGGGAAGTTCTTGAGCAGCTCGCGGGCAACCGCGGAGGGCTTCCGGGCCATCCGCATCCGCGCCCCCCGCAGCACCTCTTCGCCCTCCGGGGTGTGGGCGACGGCGGCGGCGAGCAGTGCCACCGCCAGGCGTCGGTCCTGCTTGCGGGCCGCGTGGACGAGGCGGCGCGCGTTGCGTCCGTGCGCGCGGCCGGAGGAGTTGACGAGCAGACCGAGCAGCCGCTTGGTCTCCGGCCAGCGCTGCACGGCGTACTCTTCGTGCAGCTCGCGCGTATAGGAAGCGAGTCGCCAGACCCAGGCCTGGGCCTGGTCGCGGCGGCCGATTCGCTTGTCGATCAGCGCCTGCAGCAGCGCCTTCACGCCGGCCCGCTTCTCGTCGCGGCTCCAGCCGCCGACGATGTCGCAGGCGTCGTCGAAGGCATCGGGGTCGCGAAGCGCCGCGATCTCGGCCAGCGCCTTCAGCCGCAGCTGCGAGTTGCGATTGCGCTGCACGCAGGTGATCAGAAAGCGCCGCCGCAGCTCCTTGGACTGGTCGTGCTGGAGCATCGCCTTGGCGCGCCGCCATCCGGACGGGTTGACCCGCGCGCCGGCGAGCGCCGCCCAGACGTGCTGCTCGGCGTAGTCGAGGTTCTCGACCGCGATCCGCCAGAGCTCGCGCTCGAGCACCTCCATGCGCCGCTGCGAGTCATCGGAGACCGGGACGATCCGGCGCTCGACCCGCACCCTGCGGCCGCGCCCACGGCGCACCGGGCCGACGACGATCGCGCCGCCCCGGTAGACGTCGCGGTCGAGCAGGCTGTGCAAGGTAACGATCGTCTCGTCGTGGGTGGTCGCCGGGTGGACGAAGTCGAGCACCAGCCCCGACTCCTTGCCGGGGGCGCGGCGGGTGACGCGGCCGACCCGCTGCTGGTAGACGCGCCGTGAAGCGGTCGGCGCCAGGTGCATGCAGATCGTCGCCCGGGGCGAGTTCCAGCCCTCGGCGAGCAGCATCGCGTTGCAGAGCACGTCGACGTCGCCGCGCTCGAAGCCGGCGAGGATCTCGGCCAGCTCGCGCTTCGGGGTCTCCCCGGAGACCGCGCGGGCGTTGATCCCAGCCTCCTGGAACGCCTTCGCGACGTTGGTGGCGTGCTTCACCCCGGCCGTGTAGACGACCCCGGGGATCTTCCGAAACCGCGATCGGTAGAGGTCGGCGATCGCGACGTTGAAGGGGGCCTGGTCGAGCAGCTTGGCCAGCTCCTCCTGGTCGAAGTCCTGGTCGACCTCGCCCTTTCGAAGCGGCACCTTGGCAATCGTCCTCACCCCCGGTCCGGGTGGGATGCGGATGCAGCGAAGTGGCGAGATCACCCCCCGCCGCGCCGCCTGCGCGAGGTCGAAGCGCGAGGTTTGGGTCGGGAAGAGGTCGGCGACGTGGCGGGCGATCAGCGCGCCGGTCGCGGTCATGCCGATGAAGACCGGCCCGGGCCAGGAGCGGATGCAGCCGCTGGTCTTCTCGCCCAGCGCGGTGTGGGCCTCGTCGCAGATCACGATCGTGTAGGCGTCCGAGACGCGGTCGGCGTTGCGAACGAACCACTGGTAGGTCTCGACCGTGACCGGGCCGTCGGCCCGGTCCTTGCCGTCGAGCAGCGGCGGCGAAAGGCGGTCCGAGTAGCCGCGATCGGAGATCTCGCCGATGAACTGGTCGACGAGGTTGCGGCGGTGGGTGAGGATCAGGACCCCTCCGGTCCGTGATGCCTCGATGAAGCCGACCGCGGCGACCGTCTTGCCGGCGCCGGTCGCATGCTCGAACCAGAAGCGCCGCGCGGCGCCGGGGTCGTCCGGTGCCTCGGAGACCGCGTCTTCGTCGGGCTCGTCGGCGAAGTCCTGGGGCTCGGAGTCTGGCTCCTCCTCCTCGTCGAGGTCCTGGGGCTCTGAGTCGGCCTCCCCCTCGAGGTCGAGCTCCTCTGCGGGCCCGGCGCCGTTCGAATCCGGCTCCTGCTCAGGATCGGGCTCGAACTCGGCCTCCGACTCTGCCTCCGCCTGAGCTTCCGCTTCGGCCTGCTTGGCGGCCGCGCTCGCGGCGCTGCCGTTGCGGCGCCCGTTTGCGGCCTCGGCCTCGGCGATCAGCTCGGCGAGCGTCCCGGCCAGGGCATCGACCTGGTGCGCGGAGAGCTCTGCGCCGTCATTGAGCTTCGGCGTCTCGTCGGCAAGCAGCCGCTCCAGCCCGAGCAGCAGCGAGTACTCGCGCCGCCACTCAAGCGAGGGCTCCTCCCTGCCGTCCTTGATCTCGGCCAGCGCCGCCTCGATCGCCCGGCGGCGGGCGGTGCCGGGCGCCAGCGCCTCCGGGGCCTCGCCCTCGAGCAGGATCCGCTCGCGGGCGAACTCCGCCGCCCGCTCGATATCAGAGGCTGAAGGCAGCGCCGCAGTCGCGACGACTTCACTGGTCTTGGCCATGAAGGCTTGTGGGTGGCTCGCGCCGGAACGAGAGACTCACGACGAGAGCCGGGTGAGTGGTATCCCGCGGGGAGACGGCCTTTTGCCCCTCCCCGATGATCCATGCGGTTCGCAGGGCGCGAACCGAACAGTCAATCACCTCGTATTTAATCACTGCCATGGACCGAACGGCCAAAGGTCGCCTGATTTGCAGCCTCGCGCTCGCGATCGGGTGCCTGATCGCGCTCGCCGCCTGCGGAAGCGAAGCGGGAAGCAAGACGTCGAAGCCGCCTGACTACAAGGCCGCCCTGGCCGGCGCCCCGGAGCCGTTGGCGGTGCTCTACGCGCAGCCCAACAAGTTGCTCGAAGGGGGACCAGCGGCCTTCCGGAAGCAAATCGAGGAGTTGAAGGGCTATCCCGTCGTCGTCAACCAGTGGGCCTCCTGGTGCGGCCCCTGCCGCGAGGAGTTTCCCTGGTTCCAGACGGCCTCGGCAAACCTCGGCAAGCGGGTCGCGTTCGTGGGCGTCAACTCGCAGGATTCCGACGACGCCGCCAAGACCTTCCTCGGCGAGGAGCCGCTTCCCTACCCGAGCTACGTCGATCCCGACAAGAAGATCGGCGCGGTCCTGAAGGCGACGCTCGGGCTCCCCGACACCTCCTTCTACGATCGCAGCGGCCAACTCGTCTTCACCAAGCAGGGGCCCTACACCGACCAGGCAGCTCTGCTGGCCGACATCCGCCGCTACGCGCTCAGCGGAGCCAGCGGCTGAGCCGGTCGGGCAGCGCCGGAATCACACACTCAACGCAGCGTCGTGGTGACGCAGCGAAACGCAACCGTGCTGGAGACCCCGAATCCCAGCTCGTTACCGGAATCGTTTACCGCGGTCCCCTGGCCGCCGTAGCCTCCGTCGGCCCAATTGCCCCCCGGCGTGAGGTCGATCCCCGGCTCATCTCTCGCCGCCTGAAGCTCGCTGAGGCTCGGCAGCCTGCGCCCCAAATCCCTGCAGGTCACGATTGCTGTCGTGAGGTTGCCGCTGCCGCGCGCGGCGGTCTCCAGGCAGGCGCCTTCGACAAAGAGAGTGCCACCGGGGCAGTTGAGCCGCAGGCTGTTGGCGGCGTCGGCGATCCCGACCTGCCCGTCGGCGATATCAGCGGAATTCACCTGCCCGTTCCCGATGTCGGCCGATCTGACCTGCTGGTTCTTGATCTCGGACGAGCGCACGGCGTTGCGCTTGATATCGGACGCGTGAACCGCGTTCTTGGCGATGTTGCGGGACTTGACCGAGTTCTTGCCGAGTGAGACCGCGTAGGCGCCGCCGCCGAGCGCCAGGAAGACCGCGATCGTGGCCATCACGTTTGCGTAGCTGAGCTGTCTGCGGAGCCGGCTGAAGAAGAAACACCCTCCCCGACACGACCCTACGCCGTCGACTGCGGCCGGTCAAACCCTGCTCGGCGGATAATGAGAGGCGATGACGTTGCGCCACCAACGGGTGCTCCTCTGGACCGTGCTGCTGGCCGTCGGCGCAGCCTTGCTGCTTGCGAGCGCAGGCCTCGGCCAGTCCTCGCGCCCGCCGGTCTACTCGCTCGAGCTCAGCGGCGACATCAGCCCCGCCACCGCCTCCTGGGTCGACCATGCGCTCGGCGACGCCGCCGATCAGAGGGCGCCACTGGCGATCATCCGCCTCGACACGCCCGGCGGCCTCGACGCCAGCCTGCGCGACATCGTCAAGGACATCCTCGCGGCGCCGATGCCAGTGGTCGTCTATGTGTCCCCGAACGGGGCCCGCGCCGCCTCGGCGGGCGTCTACATCACCGAGGCCGCCGACGTGGCCGCGATGGCCCCGCAGACCAACATCGGCTCGGCGACGCCGATCTCGATCGGCCCCGGCGGCGAATCCGACGTTCTCGACCGCAAGATCACCAATGACGCCGCCGCTTACATTCGGGCGCTCGCGGCCGGGCACGGGCGCAACCCGGCCCTGGCCGAGCGCATGGTCCGCAGGGCGGTGAACGTGACCGCGACCGAGGCCAAGGCGGCCGGGCTGATCGACGTCATCGCCCCGTCAGAGACAGCCCTGCTTCGCCAGATCGACGGGTTCCGGGTGCTTGGGCCGAAGGCGCAGACGCTTCACACCGCAGGGCTAAAGATCGCCGATCACGACATGCCCTTCCAATACGACGTCCTGCAGGTGCTCGTCAACCCGACGATCGCCTTCCTGCTGCTCTCGGTGGGATTGATCGGCCTCGCGATCGAGCTCTTCAGCCCCGGGTTGATCGCGCCCGGAGTCCTGGGGCTGATCTGCTTCCTGCTCGGCCTCTACGGCACCGCCCAGCTGCCGGTCAGCGCCGCCGGGGTGCTGCTGCTGGTGCTGGCGATGTCCCTCTTCGTCGCCGAGGCGCATTTCGGGGGCCACGGGATCCTCGGCATCGGCGGCGTGGTCTCGCTGATCCTCTCCGGCCTGCTGCTCTTCAACACGAACGAGGGGTTCGGCGTCTCGGTGCCGGTGGTGATCGCCGCCGGCCTGGTGATGGGAGGCTTCTTCGCCCTCCTGGTCCAGCGCGCCGTGCAGGCTCGCCGCCTGCCCGTGCACACCGGTCACGAGGAGCTGGTCGGGGCGCTCGGGGAGGTCAGGGTGCCGCCGCAGCCGGAGGGCCAGATCTTCACCCAGGGGGCGCTGTGGAGGGCGCGGCTGAGCGACGGGGGTGGCCCGCTGCACGCGGGAGATAGAGTCAGGGTGGAGTCGGTCGACGGCCTCACGCTCCTTGTCAGGCCGGAGCCGGGCGCCGAATCTGAAAGCGAGCAAGGAGAGGACTGATGGGAGTCGCACTCGGGATCCTGGCGGTGTTCGTCGTCTTCGCTCTGATCGCCCTCCTTTCCGCGATCAGGGTGCTGCGCGAGTACGAGCGCGGCGTCATCTTTCGCCTTGGTCGCCTGATCGCCCAGAAGGGGCCCGGGCTGATCATCCTGATCCCGATCATCGACCGGATGGTGCGGGTCGACCTGCGGACGGTGACCCTCAACATCCCGCCCCAGGAAGTGATCACGCGCGACAACGTCCCCGCGAGCGTGAACGCGGTCTGCTACTTCCGCGTCATCGACCCCAACAACGCGATCGTCGAGGTCGAGAACTTCCTGCTCGCCACCTCCCAGATCGCCCAGACGACGCTGCGCTCGGTGCTCGGCAAGGCGGAGCTCGACCAGCTGCTGGCCGAGCGCGAGCGCCTCAACGAGGACCTGCAGACGATCATCGACGAGCAGACTGAGCCCTGGGGCGTGAAGGTGACCACGGTCGAGATCAAGGACGTCGAGATTCCCGACCAGATGCAGCGGGCGATGGCCCGCCAGGCCGAGGCCGAGCGCGAGCGCCGCGCCAAGATCATCAACTCCGAGGGCGAGTACCAGGCGGCCCAGAAGCTCGCCGACGCCGCCGACATCATCAGCACCAATCCGGCGACGCTGCAGCTGCGCTACCTGCAGACGCTGCTGGAAATGGGCGTGAACCAGAACACGACGATCGTCTTCCCGCTGCCGATGGACGTGATCACTCCCTTCGTCGACATGGCCCGGGGCGGCGCGGACGGCGCGCCGCGCAAGCCCTCTCCTCCCCCGCCTCCGCCGCCCCCGGCTGCTCCGGATCCCGACATCGAGGGCGATCTGCCGCCCTCCCGGACCTAGCCGGGGTTGGGCGAGAACGGCGTCGAGGTCCGCCAGGCGCGCGACGCGGCGGAGATCGAGGAGGCAAAGCAGCTGCGCCTGCGGGTCTTCTCGGGTGAGCAGGGGGTCGCCCGCGACGCCGAGATCGACGGCCTCGATGCCGAGGCGACCCATCTCGTCGCGGTGCGGCGCGGCAGCGTCGTCGGAACCTGCCGGCTGCGCTACCCGCGCGGGCAGTGCAAGCTGGAGCGGATGGCGGTCGATCAGACCCTGCGACGGACCGGGATCGGCGTGGCGCTGATGCGCGAGGCCGAGCGCGAGGCGCAGCGGCGGGGGGCGGCGGAGATCGTCCTGCACGCCCAGCGTCCGGCCGAGGCGTTCTATGCCTCCTGCGGCTTCGAGGCCGGCGGCGAGACCTTCCTCGAGGAGGGCATTCCGCACGTGCAGATGCGCAAACGCCTTCCGGCCGCGGATCGGCGCTCCGGTCGCGACCGGCGTAGCCGATGAGCGAGCCGGAGATCCGCATCGATCAGCTCACCGGGCTGCGCACGATCCTCGCCCCCGCCCGTGCCGACCGGCCGAACGCCTTCGCGGTCGAGCGCCGGCCGCTCTCGGACCCCGAGGGCTGTCCGTTCTGCGAGGGGCACGAGGAAAAGACACCGGGCGAGGTCTGGGTCGCCCGTCCTGACGAAGGCGAGCCCAACTCGCCCGGCTGGACCCAACGGGCAGTGCCCAACCTCTATCCGGCCCTGATCGAGGCCGGCGAGGGCGAGGGGGCAAACGAGCCCGACAGCGGCTTTGCAGCCTCGGCCGACCCGCTGCGCAGCTCGTCGCGGATCCGCGAGCCGGACCTGTTCAGCTCCCGGCCGGCGATCGGCGCCCAGGAGGTGATCGTGCACAGCCCCCGTCACGTCAGCTCGCTTGCGGCGCTGGATCCGGATGAGGTCGCCGGCGCGGTGCGGGCCTGGCGGGCGCGGATGCGCCAGCACTCCGAGGCGGCCTGCGTGCAGCTGGCCGTCAACGAGGGCCCGGGCGCCGGAGCCTCGCGCGAGCACACTCACGCGCAGCTCTACGCGCTGTCCTTCGTCCCCGCCACGATCGCCCGCGAGCGCGAGCGGGTCGCCTCCTACAGCGAGCGGACCGGAGGCTCCGGCCTGCTCAGCGACGTGCTCGCCGAGGAGGTGCGCCGCCGGGAGCGCCTGGTGGCGATCGACGACGACGCGGCGCTGATCTGCCCCTGGGCCTCGCGCTCGCCGTTCGAGCTGCGGATCGTGCCCCGCACCGAGGCGGCCCGCTTCGAGGAGGACACGGCCGGGGCGGCGATGCTGGGCACGGCGGTGCGGGCGCTGGCGGCGCGCTTCGGCGAATCGCCGGAGCTCAACCTCTGGGTGCGAAGCGCCCCGCACGGAGCCGAGCACTTCCACTGGCACATCGACATCGCGCCGAAGCTGACGATCAAAGCCGGCTTCGAGCTGGCGACCGGTGTCGATATCAACGTCTACCCACCCGAGCGCGCCGCCGCCGATCTGCGCGAGACCCTCCCCGGGTAGGGTGGCGCAGCGATGGCGCCAAACCCGCGGCCGATCCCGCGCTTCATAGCCGACAGCTCCCAGGAGGGGATTCCCTACGGGCGCTTCGCCGAGCAGCTGGCAGACGCCTTCCAGGTCGCCTGCTCGGAGATCGAGGAGCTGCCGGGCGGCGTCTCGCCGCCGGCCGAGATCAACTGGTTTCCGGAGCGGACCTGGGGCGGGCGCACCTGGGTGCCGGCGGCGGCCACGACCAACGCCGGCGAGGGCACGGTGGAGCTGTTCGGCCACGTCTCCTACCTGCGCCGGGAGGGTGGCGACCCGGAGGACCTGCGCGCGAAGGCCGACTTCACCGACGTGCTCGCCGAGGACAACCCGGACTGGAAGATCGACCTCAACGACGACGTGATCGGGCGCTGGCGGGGTGAGGACGGGCGTGCCGGCGACGTCACCCTGGTCTGGGGCACGCCGCTGGTCCCGGGCGCCGTCGCCGCCACCGCCGAGCTGGAAGGCGACACGGTGGACCAGGAGCTGATCTCCGACAACCGTTTCAGCCTCGTCGCCCTCGACGCCCTGGTCGGCTACGGCGACGACATATTCATGGACGTGACGCTTTGGAACCAGCGTGGCATGCCGCTGGCCGCCGAGAGCCTCTACGACTAGAGCCGCTGCTGCCTAGACTTCGCTGCGGTTTGAAAGGGAAAAGCTCTTGACCCGCTTGGTTGGCGAGTTCCGGACCGATCTGCCGCCGGAGGAGATGGTCCTCTCCTGCGCCGACGCGATCGACCGGCTCGGCTGGAATCTCGAGGCCGTCGAGGCCAACCGAATCGTTGCTCGACAAGCGGTCGGGCCCGAGAGCTCGCCGCGGGTTGAGGTGGTGCTCAGCGAGTCCGGAGACGCCACGGATGTTCGGATCATCGGAACCGACACCGAAAGCGAGCCGCTCACATCTGATGCGCTGAGCGCTGAGCTGGACCGGGTTCGAGACGCGATCAGGGCTTCACTCGACCGGTGGGTCGAGCCCGCGGCGCAAGTTCAACCTGTCCCTGCAGGACGACCTTCCCAAGTAGGGCGGTCCCGCCAGGCAGGCCGGCCCCCGCAGGCAGGCCGCAGGTGGACGGTGCCTGCCGCCATTCTCGCCGGGATCGTCGTCATCGGCCTGGGGATCTTCGCGCTTGCGAACCTCGGCGGCAGCTCCGATAGCTCCAAGCGCGGCCTTGCGAGCAACGGGTCGGATGCGACCTCGGAGCCGACGACCACGAAGTCGAATTCGTCTCAGGCAAGGCGCGGGAAGAGCGCCGCGACGACCCCCGAGGGGGAGGGCAAGGGCCCGGCAGGATCGGGTACGCCGAGCCCTGGGAAGACAGCAACGCCGAGCCTGGGCACGCCAGCGAAGGTTCGCGACGGCGACCAGCACTTCGCGATGGCGCCGATCAGCCTCGGTCGGAAAGGCCCCTACGTCACCCTTCAGATCAAAGTCACTGGAATCGGAAAGACGGGTTTCGACACCACCGGACGGGCCTTTCTGGGAACGCTGGTCGGATCCAACGGCAAGACCTATGCGGTGCGGCAATCCGGGATCTCCGGGTGCAAGCCTCCGAGGGTGAAGCTGAAGGATGGTCGAACCGCCAATGGCTGCCTGCCCTTCAAGGTTCCGGGAGGGGTCGAGGCAACCGAGTTTCGCTACCAGCCGTTCTTTATCGGCGGCCACTCCGCCCAATGGAACCTCAAGTGATTCCAGCCAGCGGCAGCCTAGACTGGCTCAGCCGGCCCCGATAGCTCAGCTGGAAAGAGCTACTCCCTCCTAAACAGCTCGGCTTCCTGCGGGCCGTGCGTGAAATGGCAGCGGATACCGCGCGATTAGGGTGATTGGTTCGATGTGGGCAGACGACCGGCGTTTCTGCCCAATGGATAAGCCCTGGCCAAGGCGAGATACTGCCGGGGATGTCGCAGGAGAACGTGGAGATCGTGCGGGCGGCTTTCGAGGCGTCCCAGGGAGGGGACGCCGAAAAGACAGCACAGCTGGTCGATCCCGAGGTCGAGTTCCACGGCACCGTCGGGGGGCTCCAAGAGGGCCAGAAAGCCCACGGCCTTGCCGAGATCGACCAGACGTTCGAGGCGGAGGATCTGGAGGCGTGGGAAGTACGCCGCCTGGAGGCAGAGAAGTTCATCGACGCGGGCGACAACGTCGTTGTCCTATTGCACGAATACCGGCGAGGCAGAGGCAGCGGAGTTGAGCTGGAAACCGACACGGCCGTTGTCGTTGCGGTTCGCGAAGGCCGGGTGGTCCGTATGCAGGGCTATATGGACCGCGCTGCGGCCCTCGAAGCCGTCGGCCTGCGTGAGTAGGCGATGTCGCAGGAGAACGTCGAGATTGTCCGGCGGATCTTTGACGGCTGGTCGCGAGGCGACTTCAGCGTCGGCGCTGAATTGCTGGATCCGGACTTCGAGTGGGAACAGCACGCCGAGGCCGTGGAGCCGGGCACACGGCGCGGTGGGCAGGTGGGCAATTCGCTGAAGAACATCTTCGAGATCTACGAGAACTTCCGAGTACAGCCCGAGGACTTCATCGACGCGGGAGAGAACGTCGTCGTAGCCGCCCGCATCAGCGGCACCGAGAAGCGAACCGGAATGCCGCTGGAGGGCACGTGGGAGTTTGTCTGGACGGTCCGGAAAGGCCGCCTGGTTCGCAACCAGGTCTACGCGAATCGCGCCGAAGCCCTCGAAGCCGCCAGGCTGTCGGAGTAGGCGATGTCGCAGGAGAACGTCGAGGTCGTTCGCAGCGGATACGAGGCCTTCGCGAGGGGCGATATCGAAGGCGTCTTGGCGACCATGGATCCGGGAGTTGAGTGGGATCCGGTGCTCGCCGGAGTTCTGGGTGTGGAGCCGGTGCGGGGAAGGGACGCTCTGCGGAGGTTCTTCACCGAAGACCTCGTCGCGGGATTCGACGATTTCGAAGCCAGGGCCGAGTCGATCGAAGATCTCGGTGACTCGGTGCTGGTCCACACCCACTACGCGGCGCAAGGGCGCGCCAGCGGCGCTCCCGTCTCCTTGGAGGCTTTCTCCCTCATCACCCTGCGTGATGGGAAGACCGTTTCCTACCGCGACTACGAGACCAGAGCAGCGGCGCTCGAAGCCGCCACGCAGGGCCCGTAACCTTCGCTGGGGCCCCGATAGCTCAGCTGGATAGAGCGACTCCCTCCTAAGGAGCCCGGTTTCGTGCCTGGCTGGGCGTGTTAGCGGGCTCCCTGGGGTGCCCGCTCACGGGAGGCGGAGCCAGCGGTTTGCAGCGACGAACGCGCGCAGCGTCGAGCGAGGTTTTCCGGCGGCAGTCAGCAGGCCGGTGCCGAACCAGTCGGAACGAAGCGTGTATTGCGAGAAGCTCCGGATCCAGGGACGATTGGCAGTACGGCGCACAGCTGCCCAAAGCTCGGACGGATCATCGCGGGTGCCGTACTCGGTGTTCCAGATCGGCAACTTCGTGGCACGGTGCAGCCACATCAAGGTGGCAACGCCCTGTGCGTCGGTGATGTTGTAGGGGTGAGTCGCCCAGCCGGTCACGCGTCGGCGCACCCGCCGGTCGCGCATAACCCGATGTGCAAAGCGGGGACCGTAGGAACTTGGGGACGTCTCCCCAATCAGGAAGATGTCGTGGGCATGGCCCGACCCATCCAGGCCACGCCGAGCGGCTCGTACCAACTCTCGGTAGGCAGCAGCCCCTCCCGGCAAGCTGAGATCGGGCTCGTTTCCTACGGCCCAAGCATGGACACCTGGGTAGCGTTCGCCCAAGAAACGAAACCACTCCTCGTAATCGTCGGGAGAGATTCCTTCGCCCCACGTCCAGCAGGGCACAAGCATGGCCCCGATCTGGTCCTGCTCGTGAACAGAGCGCAGCAGCCAGTCAGTCGCCCAGGTCGGAGTCGTCGGCTCAATCCGCAGCCGCAAGTAATCAGCACCGAGATCTGCCGCCATGGTCACGTCGCGCGGCATAGCAACGCCCGGCACACCCGCATCGACGATCGTCGTGACGTGAGCACTCGCCGCCCCGGGCCAAACAACCGAAACCAAGAACGTCGCCAAAAACCGCTTCATGCCTCCCCAACGTCGCCGCCAACAATTCAGCCCTCCGCACCTGAGACCCTAGACCAGGCCGGACGAAGCCCGTCAAGGTGAAAAAGGTTGCAATGGCAGCAGGAGCAGACTGCCCAGCTTCACGTTTCGTGTGACATCGCCAGCGCAGTACGCAGTATCTCGGTGCTGCGACGGCTCACTACTTGCTCGCCCAGACAGAGGATTGCGGCTCACCCCTGGGGGTCTTGGGGCTTGCGGGCCTCCAGGCCAGTCTCGGAACGATCACCACTCGGACCTACCTCGCTGCGGCGCACCTACGCGAATGTGCGGCTTGCGCTGCAGATGACCCGATCTACGTCGCTGAGCAGATCGGCCACCCCGAAGCGAGCTTCTCGATGAGCGTCCAGTGGGCAGGAAGCCCGCTTCCCTGCCCAAATCGAACCCAATCGCCGCTAATCGGACCGAATCCGAGCCGTGCATTTGCGCACGGCCAGGCACGAAACCGGGCTGCTTAGGAGGGAGTCGCTCTATCCAGTTGAGCTACCGGGGCCAGGTCCAGATTTCGGCTCTGGACTGCCGTGTCCTTGGACGGGCGCTTGCGGCGTCCGGGGCCAGCGTAGCGCCCGGATCGGGATTTCTGCCCATTCAAGCGCCCGATCCAACTCGGCATGTAGGCGCCCAGTGAAGCGGAGCGTTTGTCGTGGACTGAGAAGGCCAATGGCGAGATACTTGCGCGGGCGATGTCGCAGCAGAACGTGGAGTTGTATTACCGGTCTGTCGATGCCTTCAACCGGCGGGACTGGGACGCGTTTGTGGCTCTCGCCGACGACGAGATAGAGGTCGAGTCGCGTCTCGTCGCGATGGAGGGCGCCTACCGCGGGCGCGAGGGGCTGCGCCGCTGGTGGGACAACTTCCTGGGAGCCTTTCCCGACTACACCCTCGAGGTCGAGGAGGTGCGCGATCTCGGAGACGTGACGCTCGTCCATGCCCGCGGCTGGGGACATGGTGCTGGCAGCGCGACGCCGCTTGTCGACCCGTTCTGGCAACCGATGAGGTGGCGAGACGGCAAGTGCGTCTGGTGGCGCAATTGTTCGACCGAAGCCGAAGCCCTTGAAGCCGCCGCCCTGCGGGAGTAGTCGTAGCCGTTGAGAAGGTCGCGAAGCCGTGCCACAGAGCCGTACCCCCGGTCGCTCAGCTGGACAGAGCCGTACCCTTCACCCCGGCCCCGATAGCTCAGCTGGACAGAGCGACTCCCTCCTAAGGAGTAGGCCGCAGGTTCGAATCCTGCTCGGGGCGCTCTTCATTTGCAGGCGGTTTCTGAGTCTGATCAGGTCGGACCCGCTGCGTTAGGTTCCCGTGGGCGGGCTGAAGACAGGAGAGCCGGGTCTGGCGGGAGGACGGCCCGCTGCGTTGGATGGTGGAGAATCAGAACAATCGAGACTCCCGAGGTGACGCACCTCAGCTACCGGATCGCAACCGCTGACAGGAGTGCCGCATGAGCACGGCCGGCAACAAAGTGAATCTCTCGATGTCCGTGTCCGCCGACGGCTTCGTCGCCGGGCCCAACCAGGACGAGGACAATCCGCTCGGCGTCGGCGGGTTCGAGTTACACAGGTGGCACCTCGATGAGGGGCCCGAGAGCGGCGGACACCCCGTCAACGAGCAGGTGATGTCGGAGATGATGGACGGGATGGGCGCCTTCATCATGGGGCGGAACATGTTCGGCCCGATCCGCGGCGAATGGGGCGACTCGGCTTGGAAGGGCTGGTGGGGAGACGATCCGCCGTACCATGCTCCGACCTACGTCCTCACCCACTACGCCCACGATCCGATCGAGATGGAGGGAGGCACGACCTTCCACTTCGTCACCGAAGGGATCGAGTCCGCCTACGAGCAGGCGAAGGAGGTGGCCGGAGGCCAGAACGTCTCCATCGCCGGCGGCGCCTCATGCGCCCAGCAGGCCCTCAAGGCCGGGCTGGTCGACGAGGTCGACCTCCAGGTGTCCCCGGTGATCCTCGGCGCGGGGGAGCGGCTCCTCGACGGCTTCGAGCCGGGAGAGCCGGAGCTCGAGCTGGTGCGCGTGCTCGAGGCTCCCGGCACGATCCACATCCGCTACCGGGTGGTCAAGCACACTCCTCCCACTCAGGAAACGGCGACGGCGAGTTGAGCCACCCTCTGTACTCGCGGGTGTCCATCGGTTCGGCCGGTGCGGTCGGGGAAGTCGCTGTGCTGGAGCGAATGCGAGGTCCGGTATTCGAGACCGCGCGGACCACCGAGAGTTTCGCGAAGGTCAGGGGTGATCGAGAGACCGGCACCGTGGTCTGGCCCGGTTATGCCGATCTAGCGCCTGACAGCTTTTATGAACGTGTGAACACGGGGACTTGGCCGGATTCTCGCGTCACCGCCTGAACTACTCGCTCCGAGTCGGGCGAAGACGAAGTCGGGTGGGCCTCCTAAGCAGTAGGCCGCAGGTTCGAATCCTGCTCGGGGCGTTCGGCTGAGTGGCAGTCCCTGCGGCCAATTGGGGCGGTTAACGACCCAACCGGGTGGAGTGCGTGTGGGACGAGGTGGCCGCTGTCTGGCGCCCTTCCTGGGCGATCCGCTCCCAGTTACGGATCGAGGTCTTGACGTGCTCGACTCCGGCCTCCAGAGCCTGCCAAGGTCCGCGAGGGGCCGAGCCGTCGTCGAGGGCGTCCATCGCCTCATAGACCTCGAGCCGCGGGCGCAGCTCGGTGAGTTGCGCCTCAGCCACGAGCTCTGGATCGGCCCCGAAGAAGAGCTTCAGCAAGGCAAGGTCGCGAAACTCGACGAACTCCGCGGTGGGCGTGCCGGTCCATTGCTCCAGCGCTTCACGGCCGCGTTCGGTGAGCGCGTACCGCTTGCGGCGGCGGCCGTCCAGCTCGCGATCCTCGGTCAAGTAGCCGGCTTGGGCGAGGCGAGCCGGCTCTGCATAGAGCTGCGAGCGCGGGAGCGACCAGAAGTGTCCGACCGAAATCTCCACCATCTGCTTGAGCTGGTAGGGCGTGGCCTCGCCCGTTTGGGCAAGCAGGCCGAGGACGATGTAGGAGGTCGCGGTGAGCTGGATGTCCGGCATCCCGCTTGGGCATGGTACAGTGCGTACCGTCTGTATAAGACGTACCGTCTGAGGTGGACTGTTAGAGCACCTATTGAGCGTCGCAAACGAATCCTCCGGCAGCGAAGCTCCCCGACGAGTGGGGCGAGACGTCGCGGCAAAGATTCTCGTTGCAGCGATGGTGGTCGCCGCGCTTTCGATGTGGACCGCGATCCCGCTCGGCTGGGTCTGGGTGGGCTCCCAGATCTCCCAAGGCCAAGCGCCCGCGCTGGGGCCCTACATGGTGGTTCTGCTCGGAATCGTGACCTCGATCCTGATCGTCTCCTGGCTGCTTGGGCGCATGAACATGGCCTATGTCGAGCTCACGGGCAGCACCACCGTCGAGCCGATCAGACCCCGATGGTTGAAGAGCCTGCGCGACAGCGAGGCCCCGCGCGCCAACCCCACGGTCCTGCAGTCTGTGATCGTCATCTCGGTGTTGCTTGCGATCGTGGCGGCGACCGCCTGGTTTTTTCTGCTCGCCGGCTCGCCGCTGCCAAGTCAATGACTCGGCGTTGGTTCAGCCCGCCTGGGGCGGGTGAGGGTCGCCGAAGCCGCCGAATCAGGATCTGAACCAGCGCTCGCGCCGGCTCGCGGCGAACTCCTCCTTGTCGGTCGCGAACTCCAGGGAGGGTCCTACCAACTGCGCCGTCGGCTTCGGCCCGCCGAGGAAGTTCGCCTCGACCTTCGCGACCGTCCCGCCCCCGAACTCGAGATAGCAGCTGCCGGCCCCCTCGTAGGGTCGCTCGAGCTCAACGCCGTGGAGGCGGGCGGCGATGTCGTCGGCCACGACACGGGCTGCTGCCTCGGCGAACACGCCGGCCTTCGCCATCGGCAACGCCGCGACGTCGCCGAGCGCGTAGACGCCGGGAAACCGGGTCATCAGGTTCGCCTGGTCGACGGGCACCCATCCGTCGACGGCCAGCCCGGAGCTCTCGATCACCTCGGGCACGCGGTGAACCGGTATCCCGATGAAGAGGTCATACGGCAGGCTCTCGCCGCTCGCGAGGCGGGCCCTCTTGCCGGCGGTGTCAAGACCGACGACGAGCTGCTTCGGCACATACTCGATCCCTCGCTCCCCCAGAGCTGCGAGGAACTTCTCCGAGACCTCCTTCGTGATCGGGACCGGCGCCGCCATCGGGCCGACCACGCGCAGCTCGACGGCTTCCCTGACCCGGCGCTCGACGAGGTGGTCATGCAGCAGCAGCGCTCCCTCGAACGGAGCCGGCGGGCACTTGAACGGCTGGCCCAGGATCGCGATCAGGATCGTTCCCGCCTCAAAGCCCGGAACCACCCCTCGCAGTCGCTCGGCTCCCGCCACCGAGTAGTACTCATACCCGCCATCGGCGAAGCCCGGCGTGGCCGCGACGTCGTAGTCCGCCCCAAGCGCGATCGCGAGGATGTCGGCGTCGTAGGAGCCCTCCTTCGTGGTCACCCTGCGTCTCTCGGGGTCGATCGAGGTCACGCATTCCTGACGGAACTCGACCCCCTGCTTGGAGACGTCGCTGTAGTGCAGTCGCAGGTCGGCGGCGGCCTTGCGGCCGAACATGATGTCCAGCTTCGAGAACCCGAAGCTGAACGAGTCGGCCTGATCGAGAAGCGTGACGCGAACCTCGTCAGCGAGCGACTCCGAGAGCCGCGCGGCCAGCTCCAGGCCCGCGAAGCCGGCTCCCAGGATCAAGACGTGCTTCTTCACGGGTGGCGCCACCATATCCCGGGCCGCAGCCTTGCCGTAGCAGCCGCTTCGCCCGTCAGGGCTGTGCGACCGGCACGTCGGCCTCGACGCCGGCCTCGGGGGTGACCAGGATCGCCCCCTCGCCGGTCGCGTAGGCCTCCTCGCCATGGTGGATCACGTCCATGCCCAGCGCCTCGTCTCGCTCAGAGCCGCGCAGCGGCGTCAGCAAGCCGATCAGGCGCAGCAGCAGGTAGGTGGCGACGAAGGCGTAGGCGGGCGCCGCGAGCGCCGCAAGGACCTGGTCGAGCAGCTGCCCGGCGTTGCCGTAGAGGATCCCGTCCGAGACGCCGTTCCAGGAGGCCTGGGCGACGAAACCGACGGCCAGGATGCCGGTGAAGCCCGCGACCCCGTGCGCCGCAAGCACGTCGAGCGTCTCGTCCACCCTCGTCCGTGGTCGGTAGGCGATGACCCAGTAGGAGGGCAGCGCGCCCAGCGCCCCCAGCGCCAGCGCCCAGCCCGGGCTCACGAACCCGCCCGCCGGGGTGATCAGGACGCAGCCGACGATGATCGCGGTCGCGGCGCCGATCGCGGTCACCTGGCGGCCGCGGATCGCGTCGAGCGCAAACCAGACGGCGATCGTCGCGGCGGGACAGAGCAGCGTGTTGGTGAACGCGAGCACGCTCGCATTGCCGGTCGAGAAGCCGCTGCCGCCGTTGAAGCCAAACCACCCGAACCAGAGGAGCCCGGCGCCGAGCAGCACGTAGACGGCATTGTGCGGGAGCAGCGCCTGGCGCCCGTAGTCCTTGCGCGCCCCGACCACCAGCGCCGCAGCCAGGGCCGAGAATCCCGACCCCATTTCGACCGGGACGCCGCCCGCGAAGTCAAGGGTGCCGCGCTCCAACAGCCAGCCGCCCCCGAACGCCCAGTGCGCCATCACCGCGTAGACGAGCACCGACCAGAGCGCCGCGAAGAGCAGGAAGGGGCCGAAGCGCATCCGCTCGACAACCGCGCCCGAGACCAGCGCCGTGGTGATGATGCAGAAGGTCGCCTGGAAGGCGAAGAAGACCAGCTCCGGGATCGTCAGTCCCTCGCGGGGTGCGAAGGTGACGTCGTGAAGCGCGAAGTTGTTGAGGCCGCCGATCAAGTCGCCGGTGCCGTCGAAGGCGAGCGAGTAGCCGACCAGCGCCCAGGTGACGGTCGCGACGGCGATCGCGGCGATCGACATCATGAAGGTGTTGAGGGTGTTCTTGGAGCGCACCAACCCGGCATAGAAGAGCCCCAGCGCTGGGGTCATCAGCAGCACCAGAGCGGTGGCGCCGAGCATCCAGGCGGTGTCGCCGCTGTCGACCTTTCCGACCGCAGCGATGAGCGGGGCGGTGATCACGCGCCCACCGGGGTCACGGCGGCGTCGTCGGTCTCACCGGTGCGGATCCGGACCACCCGCTCGACCGGAACGACGAAGATCTTGCCGTCGCCGACCTCTCCGGTGCGGGCTCCGGCGCAGAGTGCGTCGATGGTCGGCTGTACGAAGGGGTCGGAGACGGCGATCTCGAAGCGCACCTTGTCGGCAAGCCCCACCTGCACCGTCGTGCCGCGATAGGTCTCGACCCGGTCGAGCTCTCCACCGTGGCCCTGCACGCGGCTGATCGAGACGCCGCGGACCTCAGCCCGGTAGAGGGCCTCCAGCACGTCATTGGCCTTCTCGGGCCGCACGATGCCGATCACCAGCTTCACGCTTCTCCCTCTCTCGCGGACAGAGTCGTCGGGTGGGCTGCCGCAGGCGGGACTATTTCGAGCATCCCGGACGCGGGCGAACCGGCGAAAACGCGGAAATAGCGAGGATTAAGAGCGGTCGGGTCGCTCGGGATAGAGCTCGTCGATCGAAACCAGGGCCCGGTAGGGCGCGCCTCCCGAAGCGGCGGCGATCGCCGCGGCCCCGCCGGCGAATCGGTCGACGACGCCGAGCACCCCAGCCACCTCAAAGCCCTCTTCGCGGATCCGCTCGAGCGCCTTCACTGTCGAGCCGCCGGTGGTGACCACGTCCTCGACCACCAGGCAGCGGGACCCTGGCTCCAGGAGCGGGCCTTCGATCCAGCGCTGCAGCCCGTGCTCCTTGCGCTCCTTGCGAACGAAGAACGCGCGCAGGCCGGACCCGGCGTCGGCGGCAAGCGCGGCGCAGGCGATCGGGTCAGCGCCCATAGTCATCCCGCCGACCGCGCCCGCCTCGCGCTCGCGAGCCTCGGCTGCGACCAGCTCACCGAGGGCTCGAAAGCACTCCGGCAAGAGCAGCGCCCGTTTCGCGTCGACGTAATAGCCCGCCGTCTTGCCGCTGGAGAGAGTGACGTCGCCGATCACCAGCGCGTGCTCGCGCAGCTCTGCGAGCAGCGTCTCGCGGGCCGCCTCAAGCCCGCCGCTCAAGTCAGCGCCTCGGCGAAGCCCTGGCGCCAGCTCGGGTGCGCGGGCGTCCATCCGAGCTCCCGCTTCGCCTTCGCATTGGAGGCGCCGCGCAGCTCGGTGCTCATCACCGCCGCTGCCTTGCCGCCGAGCAGGCGGGCGAGGAAGACCGGGACGCGAAACGGCGACTTTGCCCCGATCGCCGCCGCATAGACCGGAAGCCAGTCGCGAATCGGGGCCGGGTCGTCGTCGACGACGTTGTAGATGCCGGAGGCTCCGCGCTCGACCGCGGCGACGGTCGCGTCGGCGGCGTCGTCGACGTGGATGAAGGAGAAGACCCCGCTGCCGCGACCGACGACCGGGAGGCGGCGCGAGCGCACCTGCTTCGCGATGCTGCCGTCGCGGTCGAAGTAGGTGCCGGGCCCGTAGAACTGCCCATAGCGCAGCACCAGCCCGTCCATCCCCTCGGCGCCGAGCGCCTCGCGCTCGCTGAGCAGCGTCGCCTCGAGACCGGACTTAAAGCGCCCCGGCGGATCGCGGAAGGTCGGAGCGCTCTCGTCCTTGACCCAGCCGCCCTCGGGCTCATAGACGAAGGCGATGCTCTGGGTGACGAAGCGCTGCGCCCCGACCTTGCGCCCGGCGCTGATCAGGTTGTAGCCGCCCTCGACGCGGAGGCGGTTGGTCGGCCCGTAGTCGATCGTGCGCAGGTCATAGTCCTCGGGCAGGCTGGTCAGCTCGGAGACGACCACCTCGGGGTTGGCGGCGATCACGGCCTTTTCGACCGCGACCGGGTCGAGGCAGTCGCAGACCGCCGCCTCGGCGCCGGCGGCGCGGACCCGGTCGGCGCCCCGCTCGCTGCGGCTCGTCCCGGTGACCTCGTGGCCGGCCGCGATCAGCTTCGGCGCCAAACGCCGCCCGATGACGCCGCTGGCCCCGGCGAGGAAGACCCTCATCGCGCCGAGCCGGGCGGCGCCGAGTCGCGCAGGCGCTCGGCGTCCCGGGCCAGGAAGGCGGTCAGAGCGGCTATCGCCGCCAGCGCAACCGTGTCGAAGATGCCGCGGGCATCACTGCGCGCCTCGCCGATGTCGAAGAGGTGGTTGAGCGCGTGGAGGCCGAACCAGATCACGCCGACCCAGAGCAGGGGCGCTCGCCAGCTCGGCCGGTTCGCGGCGAGCAGGAGACCGACGCCAGCCGCGGCCGTGAAGGCACCGTTGTCACCGACGTAATGGCTGTTCTCGACCCCGTAGCGGCCGATCTGATCGAAGAAGGTGTCGGGGGCGATCAGCGCGAGCAAGCCCAGCCCAAGGTTGACGACCCCGGCGAGGATCAGTGTCAGCCTCATCGTGGACTCGGTCATGCGCCCGTCAGCCTAAGGGCTCGCGAACCGCCTCGTCCTGCGCCGCGGCTCGCGGCTAGTAGACGAAGATGTCTTCGCCGAGCGAAACCGAGTTGTAGATGTGATGAGCGTCGGGAATCGGAACCCGGACGCAGCCGTGGCTCGCCGGATAGGTCGGCGGCACCGAGGCGTAGCCGTGCACCGCATAGCCGCCGTGGAAGTAGGTCGAGTAGTACATCCCCTCCGCGTTGTAGCCCGGCTGGCGCAGGTAAAAGTTGAAGTGGCCGGTGACGGTCGGGGTCGAGGACTTGCCGGTCGAGACGTGGTAGGTCTGCACTGGCTTGCCGCGTGCCGCCAGCACCAGCACCTGCTTGGAGATCGAGACCTCGGCGTGCTTGCCGGCCTTCGGGTGTCTGAGGTGGTAGGCGCCGTGCCCGGCGAAGACGCTCTTCACGATCCCCGCCCCGCTGTGGAAGTTGTGGCCCTCCTTGTTGACCTTGCGGTAGGCGAGCACCGCGCGGGCGTCCTTCTCGTTGAAGCAGGAGCCCCCGCTGGGGACGTAGCCCTGCCGGCGCAGCGCCTTCTTGAAGCCGCGGACGAGACGACCGCACTTGCCGCGCCCGATCGAGGGGTAGCGGACACCGAACTTGCGGCGCGGGGTCGTCGCGCCCGCCTGCGCGGGGCTCGCCCCGTGCACGGCCTGGATCGCGAAACGTCCGCCGCGGCGGACCAGGAAGTTGCTCTTGAAGGTGCCCTTTGCACCCGGCCCGTTGTGGACGTCGACCGCCTCGGCTCCGACCTGATGGCCGTTGCGGAAGAAGAGGAGGTCGACACGCTGGCCGGCGACGAACGGCGACAGCGTGCCCCTGATCGGCACCCGGCTGAGGATCTTCGCCTTGCCGCCGCGCAGGTGCCCGACGTGCAGGCCGATATTGGCCGGCCCGGGAACGGCCTCGGCGGCGGCGGGTGCAGCGAGGACGGCGGCGGCGACAAGCGCAAGGAGGAGTGGCGTGCGGCGACTCACGGGACGGCAATTGTGCCCTATTGGGCGGCGCCGCCGGGGAGCAGGGCCGAAAGCGGACGGATCGCCATTCAGGCCACCAGGCGGCGCCGCACCGCCCGCACCGGGACCACGAAAAGCCCGGCGCTGATCGCGAGCAGGATCCCGACGTGGACGAGGATGATCGGGTGCGGCCCGTTGGCGAGCCCGCGGGTCACCTCGACGAGGTGGAAGAGCGGCGTGAACCAGGCGACCACCTCGGCGATCTTCGGCAGCCGGTCGAACGGAAAGAAGATCCCCGAGAAGAGGAACATCGGCGTGATCCCGAGCGTGAAGTAGTAGCTGTAGAGGTCGATGCGCGGGATCAGCGCCGTGAACGTGTAGGCGATCGTCGAGAAGGCGAGGCCGCCGATCCAGACCGCGACCGGGATCAGCACCGCCCACCAGGAGTCGATCAGCCCGAACGCGGTCACGACGATCAGAAAAACGGTCCCGTAAATCGTCGCCCTGATCGAGCTCCAGATCAGGTCCCCCGCGACCAGGTCCTGGACCTCGATCGGGGTCGAGAGCACCGCGTCGTAGAGGTGGTACTCGCGCATCCGGATGTAGACGTTGTAGGTGCACTCGAAAGACGCCGACCACATCGCCGCCGAGGCGACCAGGCCCGGGGCGATGAAGTCGCGGTAGGGGACGCCGTTGATCGAGGCGACGTAGCTGCCGAGCCCGTAGCCCATCGCCACGAGGTAGAAGAGCGGGTCGATGAACTGGGGCGCCAGCGAGCCCTTCCAGAGCCTCTGGAAGACGCGCCAGTTGCGGCCGGTGACGCTGAGCGCGTGCCGCGGCGAGGGGATCAGGTCGGAGCGCTCAGTCCTCACGCAGGTGCCTTCCGGTCAGGTCGAGGAAGACCTCTTCCAGCGTCTCGGCCTGATGCTCGCGCATCAGCCCCGCCGGCTCCCCCTCGGCGACGATCCGGCCCAGGTCCATGATCACGAGGCGGTCGCAGAGCCGCGCCGCCTCCTCCATGTAGTGGGTGGTCAGCAGCAGGGTCACCCCCCGGTCCTTGAGCTCCTCCATCGCCCTCCAGACGGCGAGCCGCGCCTGCGGGTCGAGGCCGGTCGTCGGCTCGTCGAGGACGACGACCTCGGGCTCGTTGATCAGCGCCCGCGCGACCAGCAGCCGCCGCTTCATCCCGCCGGAGAGGGTCTCGATGCGGTCCTCGGCGCGCTCGGCGAGCTGGGTGAACTCGAGCAGCCGCCGCGCCCGCTGCTCGGCCTCGGCGCGGGCGATCCCGAAGTAGCTCGCCTGGATCAGCAGGTTGCCGAGCACCGTGAACTCGCCGTCCAGGTTGGTCTCCTGGGGGACGACGCCGAGATGCGCCTTGACCTCCCGCCTTTGCTTCGCGACGTCCAGTCCCAGCACCCGCAGCTCGCCGGCGTCAACCGTGGCGAGTCCGTAGATCATCTTCATCGTCGTCGTCTTGCCGGCCCCGTTCGGGCCCAGGAACCCGAAGCAGGTCGCCGGCCGCACGGCGAAGTCGACCCCGTCGACCGCGACGCGGCCGTCGTAGCTCTTGCGCAGATCGCGTCCGACGATCGCCGGCTCGGGGCTGGCGCGGCCGTCCGCCCCCGGCCCGGGGCCACCATGGCCGTCCGCGACCTGCCCGGCGCCAGGTGAAGGCTCTGACATCTGCAAGAGGATGCCGGGCGATGCGGCCCGGCGCCCTGCGGTTGCATTCACACGACCGAGTTGGCCGACGCGGCCCGAGTGCGAGCTTCTAACCTGCCCGGCCCAGCCCGACCGGGAAGCCCTGCGTGCGCGGGGGCGATTGGCGCAGGCGCAAGGTCACCGTGCGGGTCAGGGCTCCGGAGGTGCCCTTGCTGGGATTGAAGCGGACCTTGAGCTTCAGCTTGGTGTGGCCGCTGCGCTTTAGCTGGCGCTTTGCCTTGCCCTTGGCCTGGATCAAGAGCGCGGCCTTGAAGAGGTGCTTGGGCTTGCTGGCCAGGTGGGGGCGGCGGGTTCGGTGCTTGACCTTGTGGCCGCTGAGGGTCAGCTTGCCGCGAGCCGGCAGCTTGACGATCAGCTTCGCTTGCCCGCGCCGCTTGTTTCGGTAGAGCCTTCCGAAGCCGAAGTTGGCGTGCGGGGAGCTCGTCTGCGGGGTCTCGCCGGCGGGGTTTTTGCCCGCCACCGTGCAGCGGTAGTTGCCGACCGCGTGGGCGCGGTAGGTGCTCTTGTTGGCGCCGTGGATCTTCTTTCCGTTGCGGGACCAGCTATAGGTAAAGGTGTGCGGGGCGCGGAACAGCTTCGACTCCGACTGATCGGCGGCCCAGGACCCCTGTGTGCAGGAGAGCCGCGCGCGATGGCCGCTCTTGCCGCTCAGCTTCGGAGCGCCGCTGCTCACTGGCGCGTGCAGCAACAAGGGGTAATTGGGAAGACTGACGGTTGCGCCGCTGGTGCCAAGGTCGCCGCCACCTGAGTTATCCAGGTTGGCGTAGGAGATCCTCTGCGGGCCAACGCCGCCGCCCCCGACGTCGCTGTTTGCCCAATAAACTCTTCCCGCGCCAGAGTCGATCGCAACTCCAATCGGAAAGTTCGTCAGTGCGCCGGACGTGTTCAGGATGCCGCCGCCGCCGGAGCCATCCAGGTTGGCAAAGGAGATCCCGGCAGAGGCGTTCGACCAGTAGATCCTTCCCGCCGCGGGATCGACCGCCAACCCAGAGGGGTTGCCCACCGACGCCCCGGTGGTGTTCAGGATGCCGCCGCCGGAACCATCCAGGTTGGCGTAGGCAATCGAATTTGAGTTTGAGTTGGCCCAGTAGATCCTCCTTGCGCCAGGGTCGATCGTCACCCCGACCGGCTGGTCCGGCGTCACTCCAGGGGTGTTGAGGTTGCCGCCGCCAGACCCGTCGAGGTTGGCGTAGGAGATCCCCTGCGAGCCGCCGAAGATCCCGGAGTTGGCCCAGTAGATCCTGCGCGCCACGGGGTCGATCGCCGACCCGAGCGGCACTTCCAGTAAAGCGCCGGACGTGTTGAGATCGCCACCGCCTCCGCTGCCGTCAAGGCTGACAAAGGAAATGCTCGGTTGGCCACCACCAAGGCCGCTGTTCGGCCAGTAAGCCCTTCCCGTGGTGGAATCGATCGTCAGGCCGGCAGGGTAGTTCAGCGTCGCGCCGGTCGTGTCGAGGTTGCCGCCGGCGCCGGAGCCGTCCTGGTTGGCGAAGGAGATCCCATCGCCGAGGTTGGCCCAGTAGACGCGATCGGCGCCGCTGGCGACAGGGGCGAGGAGGGCTATCCCCGCCAGCACCGCTGCCAGGCTGCTGAGCACCCGCTTCATCTGCTTGCAATTGAACGTTTGGGCTCGTTCTCCTGCACGGGACCCCGGGGATTAGGTCCCGCGGCCGAGCCCGAGCGGGAAGGAGCCCTGCGTGCGGGAGGGTGGCTGGCGCAGGCGCAAGGTCACGGTGCGGGTCAGGGTTCCCCCCTTGGCGCCCTTGGGCTCAAAGCGGACCTTGAGCTTCAGCTTGCTGTGGCCGGTCCTTTTCAGCCTCAGCTTTGCCTTGCCCTGGGCGTTGATCGGCAGCGCGGCCTTGAAGAGGTGCTTCTGGTTGCCGGCCGGGCGGGGGCGACGGTTGAGGTTCTTAAGCGTCTTTCCGCTCAGGGTCACCCGGCCGCGGCTCGGGAGCCTCACGATCAGCTTCGCGGTGCCGCGGTTCTTGTTTCGGTAGGTCCGCCCGAAGGCAAAGGCCGTATGGGTTGAGCTTGTCTGGTGGGTCTTGCCGGCTGCGTTTTCGGCCGTAACGGTGCAGCGGTAGTTGCCGATCGCGTGGGCGCGGTAGATCCTCTTCTTTGCCCCGTGGATCTTCTTTGCGTTGCGGGACCAGCGGTAGGTTGTGGTTGTCGGCGCCCTAAAGAAGAACGACTGCGGGACGTCGGCGGCCCAGCTTGCTTGTGAGCAGGAAAGGCGCGAGCGGTGCCCGGGGCCGCCGCTCAGGGTCGGAGCGCCGGTGCCCAGGGGAACGATTTGGACGCTCGGTAGCCCGGGTGCGTTGAGAGTCGCCCCCGCCGTGCTCAGGTCGCCGCCGCCGGAGCCGTCGAGGTTGGCGTAGGAGATCCCCTGCGGGCCGCCACCTCCAGAAACGTCGGTGTTGGCCCAATAGATCTTTTGTGCCACGGGATCGATCGCGACTCCACCGGGATTGTTCAGCGTCGCCCCTGGCGTCGAGAGATTGCCGCCACCACTGCCGTCCAGGGCCGCGAAAGAGATCACGTCTGCGGCAAGGTTCGGCCAGTAGATCCTCCCCGCGGCGGAGTCAATCGCGACTCCGAGCGGGGCGGCCACCGTCGCCGCGCCAGTGTTCAGATTACCGCCGCCGGATCCATCCAGGCGGGCGTAGGAGATTCCCATCGCACCGCCCGCAAGTCCAGTGTTAGTCCAGTAGACCCTCCCGCCGGCAGGGTCGATCGCCAGCCCCTCGGGGAGGTCGATGATGGCTCCAGTCGTGTTGATGTCACCGCCGCCGGATCCGTCGAGTTCGGCGTAGGAGATCGAGTTGGCAGCCGAATTCGCCCAGTAGACCCTGCCCGCCGCGGGGTCGACCGCGGTCCCGACCGGGCCACTCACGGTGGCGCCGGACGTCGACAGGTCTCCTCCTCCGCTGCCGTTCAGGGCCGCGAAAGAGATCACGGTCCCATTTGCGTTCGGCCAGTAGATTCGCCCCGCCGCCGAATCGACCGCCGCCCCGACCGACGTGTTCACCGTCGCCCCGGCCGTATTCAGGTCAGCGCCGCCGGAGCCGTCGAGGTTGGCGTAGGAGATCCCCTCGGGGCCTACGCCGCCGAAACCGCCGGTGTTTGCCCAGTAGACGCGGTCGGCTGCACCCGCGATTTGGGCCATGGTTCCGCCGCATACAAGCAGGACGAGCAGGGCAAGGCAGAGGGGGGCTGGCCTGAGCCGCTTCATGGTCTTCGGTACGACGCGAATGGGGAGTTTCCTGTGTCCGGCCAGCCTCGCCTAGCCGCCCAGCCCGAGCGGGAAGGCGACGTCTGAGACCGGCGGTGGCTGGCGCAGGGTCACGGTACGCGAGAGCGTGCCGCCTTTGCCGCTCTTGGGTCGGTAGGTGACCTTGACCTTCAGCATGGCGCTTCCGCTGCGCGCAAGCGACTGCGCTGCGGCGCCCCTGGCCCGGATCAGAAGCGCTGCCTTGTGCAGGTGGCGCTGCTTTGACGCCAGGCGAGTGCGGCGGGCCAGCTTCTTTACCTTCGCCCCCCGCAGCACCAGCTTGCCGCGGCGGGGAAGCTTTGCGATCAGCTTCGCGGTGCCGCGGCGCTTGTTGTGGGTGAGATTGGCGAGGCGGAAGGTGAGGTGCACAGCGCTTGTCTGTCTGGCCTTGCCGGCCGGGTTTTCCCCCGTCACGCTGCAGCGGTAGGCGCCCACCGTGTGGCTGCGGTAGCGACGCTTTTTGGCGCCCTTGATCTTCTTTCCGAATCGGCTCCAGCGAAAGCTGGAAGACGTCGGCGCCTGAAAGAGCCGCGACTGGTTTTGATCCGGGGCCCAGCTCGCCTGCGAGCAGGAAAGGCGGGCGCGGTAGCCGGGGCCGCCGCTCAGCTTCGGCGCGCCGATGCCCAGCGGGGTCTTGAGTAGGGCAGGAAGGACTGGAGCATCGGCCGTCGCGCCGGCAATGTTGAGGTTGCCGCCGCCGGAGCCGTCGAGGTTGGCGAAGGAGACGCCGGGGTTGCCCCCGCCGCCCCCGTTCGTCCAGTAGAGCTTCCCGGCCCGGGTGTCGACGGCGACCCCGAACGGGTTGTCCACCGTCGCGCCGGCGGTGTTGAGATCCCCGCCGCCGGAGCCGTCGAGGTTGGCGTAGGAGAGCGACTGATCACCCATGCCGCCTACATCGGAGTTCGCCCAGTAGATCCTCCCCGCCGCCGGATCGATCGCGACTCCGAACGGGTTTTGCACCGTCGCGCCGGCGGTATTGAGATCCCCGCCGCCGGAGCCGTCGAGGTTGGCGAAGCTAATCCCCGTCGAGCCGCTTCCCCCGAAATCGGGATTCGCCCAGTAGATCCTTCCCGCCGCGCGGTCGATTGTGACTCCGACCGGCGTGTTGGTTGTCGCGCCGGCGGTGTTGAGATCGCCGCCCCCGCCGCTTCCGTCAAGGCTTGCGAACGCGATTGCGTCACCGCCCGCGTTGGCCCAAAAGACCCTTCCCCCCGCGTGGTCAAGCGCGACTCCGGCCGGGTTGCCGAGCGTCCCAGCACCTGTGTTGAGGTTGGCGCCGCCGCCGGAGCCGTCGAGGTTGGCGAACGAGATTCCCTGCTCCGCCCCCGGGATGGCGCCGGCGTTCGCCCAGTAGATCCGATTCGTCGCAAGATCGAGCGCGACTCCGTTCGGATTGCTGACCGTCGCTAGACCAGTGTTGAAGTCGGCGCCGCCGGAGCCGTCGAGAGAGGCAAAGGAGATCGCCTGCGCACCCCCGAAGGAGCCGGTGCTCGCCCAGTAGACGCGGTCGGCGCCGCTGGCCGCCGGGGCCAGCGCCGCGGCCGCCGCCAACAGCACAGCCAGCCCAGCGACGAGCGCCGCCAATCGGCCGGACCCAAAGCGGGCCTGGCCGGAGAACCGAGGTCGATTGAGGCGATCCATAGCTTGATTGAGCATGTGCCCTCCTAACACAGGAGCGCGCAGGCCCGCTGTCGGTGCCAACGAACGTTCGAGTGGAGGCCAATGCTCGCTGCGGCAGCGGACGGAACTTGCCGGGCAACCCGTCGGGAGCCGTTCAGGAAGAGACGGCGAGCGCGAGCGCGTTGTTGAGCGCGTGGGCGAGCATCCCCGGCAGCAGCGAGCCGGTCTTCTCGTAGAGCAGCGCCAGCACGAAGCCGAAGATGATCAGCGGCGGCACCGCGGAGACCCCGGTGGTCGCATGCAGGCCGCCGAAGACGAGGGCGCTGATCGCCGCCGCCGGAAAGGTCGAGAGGCGGCGGCGCAATCCCCCGAAGAGCATGCCGCGGAAGAAGATCTCCTCGGCGATCGGCGCGACGACGGCGATCAGGAACACCACCGGGATCGCCGCCAGGACCCCCTGGTCGAGACCGAGGTCGCGGGCGATGTCCTTCTGATCGGGCTCGGTGATCAGGGTCCCGTAGGCGATCGCGCAGACGTAGTAGGAGAACAGACCCAACGCCAGCCAGCCGAAGGCGGAGGGGCGAAAGCTGCGCAGGCCGAGCAGCCCGAGGTCGGCGCGGGTCACGTTCGTGCGCCCCCCGCCGGTGGCGACCTGCGTCGCGACGACCACCAGCGTCACCGAGAGCAGCGCTTGGGCGACCAGAAGCGCCCAGGTCGAGTCCAGACCGGGGTCGAAGGGGACGACGAGCAGCGGCGCGAACAGGCCGCCGATCAGCAGGCCCGCCAGCAGGCCCAGCCAGGTGCGGCGCAGGTCCCAGCTCGCGTAGGGAAAACCGGCGGCGGTCCAACTCGACCGTGCGGCCGTTTGACGGGGTCCTGGGGGTGGGGCCGGATGGGCAGCGGCTTGGCGGGCAGACGGCCGCACCCCCCGGCACCCGTCCTCCGCTGGCAACTGCGACCCCGCCGCCGGGTGCCGTGCCAGCGCCGCGGTCGCGTCGCCGAACAGCTCGCCCGCGGTGGGAGACGCGCTGGGGAGAGCCGCGGTCGGCTCGCTCGCGGCCGCTTCCGCGGGCCGCTCCCGCACCACGATCGTCTTCGCGGCGCGGTCGCCGAGGCGCTGGCGGCGCGGCGAGCCGTTGACGATCAAATAGTCGGCGCCGAACAGCGCCAGCGGCAGGTCGACGAGGCGAAGCAGGTTGCGGAGCGCCGCCGCCTGCCATGTCATCCCGCCGCCTTCCAGCGCCAGCACCCGGATCCCGGTCGCGTTCTTGCCGATCGTCTGACCCCAGCGCCACTCACAGAAGGCGAAGTAGTTGAACCAGGCGCTGAGCACGATCAGGGCCGCGATCGCGCCCGCCGTCTCGTTGTCCCCAGTGATCGCGAACGGGTTGAAGAAGAACAGCCCGATGACCCAGACCAGGCTGTCGAGCAGCGCGGCGCCGAGCCGGCGCGCGAAGCTCGCGTACTCGACCGGCCGGGAGCCCGCCGGCGCCGGAGCGGTGAACTCTTCGCTCACCCCGCCACCAGCTCCGCTACCTGCTCGAGGCTGGAGACGTCCCCGCCACCGTCGCGATCCAGCAGCAGCACCCTGATGCCGGCCGCGTGCGCGCCCGCGACGTCCTCCTCGCGGGTGTCGCCGACGTGGATCGCCTCCGCGGGCCGGCAGCCGGCCAGCTCCAAGGCCGCCGCGAAGATCGCCGGGTCGGGCTTGCGGGCGCCGGCGGCGGCCGAGGACAGGGCCGCATCGAGGTGCTCGGCTAGCCCGCAGCGCTCCAGGACCTGCTCCAGCGAGACGTCCCAGTTCGAGACGCAGATCAGCTTCAGGCCGGCGGCGCGCAGCCGCCGCAGCGCCGGGGCCGCATCCGGGTAGGGCGCGAAGCGGATCGCGTCGACGAGCGTCCGCACGTCCACCTGGATGCCGAGCTCGCGCGAGAGCAGCTCCGCGCAGCGCCGCCGCAGGTCGGTGAGCGACTCGGGGTCGCGGCCCTCGTCGCTGTGCGCCTTGTAGTAGGCCATCTCGGCCCGCACCGCGGCAACCAGGCGGTCGTCGGGGACGCCGTCGCCGAGCGCCGCGCGCAGCCCCACCCACGGGGGCTCGAGCTCGACGATGGTGCCGAGCGCGTCGAGGAAGACTGCCTTGGTCGTCGTCACAGGCAGGCGATTCTCTCAGGGCGCTAGATGAAAGGATCGGCGCAATGGGCTTGCTCCTGGCCGCAGACCAGTCCTTCTGGCACGAGCACGGCGACGAGATCTCTGCAGCGATCACGATCCTGATCTCGATCGTCGTCGCCTTCCTTGTCGACCGCCTGGTGATCGCCCGCGGCACCAGGGTCGCGGTGGCGATGGCCGACGGCGGTGTCTCGCGCGCGGCGACGACCCGGCTGCGCCTGATCAGGCGTCTGATCTTCGTGACGATCCTGCTGATCGGCGTCGCGCTGGCGCTGAGCCAGTTCCCGCAGATCAAGCGCCTCGCCACCGGCATCCTCGCCTCGAGCGCCGTGCTCGGGCTGGTGATCGGCTTCGCCGCCCGGCAGTCGCTCGGCAACATGGTCGCCGGGGTCGTGCTCGCGATCTCGCAGCCGATCCGGATCGGCGACCGGGTCACCTTCGGGGACGCGACCGGCCGCGTCGACGACATCTCACTGGTCTACACCTACATCGACCCCGGCGACGGGCGGCTGATCGTGGTGCCGAACGAGAGCATCGTCAGCGGCACGATCGAGAACCACTCGACCGGCGACCGCTCGGCGCCGGTGACGATCTCCGCCTGGGTCGAGACGACCACGGACATGGCGCGCGTCGAGGCGAGCGCTCAAGGAGGCCGGCGCGGACTCCGTGAAGCTCGTCGAGTGGACGCCGGAGGGCCTGCGCCTCGAGGTGAAGGTCGAGGCCGGCCACGATCGCACCAGGGTCGGCGACGAGGAGACCGTGCTGCGCGAGCGCGTGCAGGGCGCCCTGCAAGGGGCCGGCCTGCTTGCAGGAGAGGCGGCGGGCCGGAAGCCCTAGCGCAGTACCCTTTTTCCGATGACGCAGCGGCAGCGCAGGCGTCACCGTCGCGGCAGGAAGCGCTCGAAGCTGGCGGTGGCCCTGATTGTGGTCTTCTCGGTGATCACGGCGGCGATCCTCGCCGCCGGGTCCTGGGTTGTCAGCATCGCCGACGAGGCGCCCAACCCGGACACCCTGAAGCCGGTCAAAAAGGGGCAGAACTCGGCCATCTTCGCGGGCGACGGCAGCCGCCTCGGCTACATCCAATCCGACCAGGCCCGCCAACCGGTCTCGATCAAGCGGATCCCGACCGACCTGCAGTACGCGACGGTGGCGATCGAGGACCAGCGCTTCTATGACCACGACGGAGTCGACGTCGAAGGCGGCCTGCGGGCGCTGGTCAAGAACATCGACGCCGGCAAGGTGGTCGAAGGCGGGTCGACGATCACGATGCAGCTGATGCGCAACCTCTACATCTCAGACCCGAAGCGCAACATCGAGCGCAAGATCCAGGAAGCGAAGATGGCGCTGGAGTACGAGAAGGACCACTCAAAGCAGCAGATCCTCCAGCAGTACTTGAACGACGCCTCCTACGGAACGATCGAGGGGCGCACCGCGGTCGGCGTGCAGGCGGCCGCCCGGACCTACTTCTCAAAGCCGGTCTGGAAGCTGACCCTCGAGCAGTCGGCGCTGCTCGCCGGCCTTCCCCAGGCCCCCTCGGAGTACAACCCGTTCCTGAACGCGCAGGGGGCGCGCGAGCGCCGCAACGAGGTGCTGCAGAAGATGGCCCAGCTCGGCTACATCTCGCGCCAGCGCGCGATCGAGGGCTACCAGCGCGGCCTGGAGCTGAAGCGCTCGCACCAGTACACGAACATCCGCGAGCCCTATTTCTTCGACTACGTCGAGAACCAGATGATCGAGGACTACGGCGTCAACACGGTCCGCCAGGGTGGGCTGAAGGTCTACACCACGCTTGACCCCGACTACCAGACCGCCGCCCGCGAGGCGATCGTCGCGCACCTGCCCTACTCGACCGACCCCGCCGCCGCGGTTGTGGCGATCGACCCAAAAAACGGCGACATCCTCGCGATGGCGTCAAGTGGCGACTACTCGTCGAATCAGTACAACCTCGCCGCCCAGGGCCACCGCCAGCCGGGCAGCGCTTTCAAGGCCTTCGTGCTCACCGACGCGATCAACCGTGGCGTCAACCCGTACAGCACCTATTACGACTCCCACCACCTCGAGCTCGACCTGCCCGAGTACGGGCACTGGAGCGTCTCCACGGCGGAGCGAAGCTATGCCGGGAACATCAGCATCGCGCAGGCGACCGTGCTATCCGACAACACCGTCTTCGCCCAGCTCGATCTCGACATGGGACCGCAGTCGGTGGCGAGCATGGCCCACAGGATGGGCATCACCTCGCCGCTCGACGGGATTCCGGCCGAGGGCATCGGAGGGCTGCGGATCGGCGTCTCGCCGCTGGAGATGGCAGACGCCTACGCGACCCTCGCCTCGGGGGGCATCCACCACCCCGCGGTCGCGATCCGCAGGGTCCGTTTCCCGGACGATCGCATCGACCGCCCCGAGAAGCCGCAGGGCAACCGGGTGATCTCCGCGGCGGTCGCCTACGAGGTCACGAGGATCCTCCACGACAACATCACCGGCGGCACCGGCACCGCCGCCTACACCGGCTGCAGCGGCCAGGCCGGCAAGACCGGAACCACCGACGACTTCACCGACGGCTGGTTCGTCGGCTATCAGCCGAACCTTGCGACCGCCGCCTGGGTCGGCTACCCGAACGCGGCGATCTCGATGACCAGCGTGCACGGGATCACCGTCTACGGCGGCACCTTCCCGGCTCAGATCTGGAACAGCTTCTACTCCAGCGCCGGGGTGCCGTGCGAGACCTTCACCCAGCCGTCCGAGCAGGTCCAATGGTCGCCCTTCGTCGGCAGGTTCGCGACCTCCTCATCGACCAGCGGCAACTCGCTGAAGAGCGTCCCGAAGCCAGGCTCCGCGAGCAACCCCGGCTCCGGACCCTACGACCCGTCGCTCTACGCCCCCGGGGCCGGTCAGAAGCCGGCGCCGAAGCCGCCGAAGCCAAACCCGCCGAAGCCGCCGAAGCCGCCTTCGACTCCGCCGCCGAGCCCGGCCCCAACGCCTCCCGCACCGCCGACCGGCGGCGTCGGCGGCGGCTAGCGGGTTTCGCTACGGGAGGCGGCCGCTGCTGCCTCGACCGGGATGCCTTCTCGCGTCCTCGGCCAGTTCATGCCGCGCTTCGCCTCGCGGCGCGCGACCAGGGTCACGATGCCGACGTAGCAGAGCTCGGTGACCGTCAGCACCGCCCGCACCGCGATCGCGATCACCGCCCCGACCGCAAAGCTGTTGCTGGGCAGCGCCGCCTTCACCGCCCACGCAAAGGCGGCGTCGCGAATCCCGAGCCCGGCCGGGGCGACCACGGTGACAAGCGCCGCGACGTAGCCGAACGCCTGCGCCGAGCCCACCGTCGGTAGATCGGCGAGGGGGAAGTGGTGAACCGAGCGGGCGATGAAGAAGATGCCGACCCCGGCAACCGCCCATGTAAACGCATAGTAGGCGAGCATCACGAGGATCCCCCGCAGCGGGATCGTCGCCGGCAGCGGGTCACGCCCGAAGGCGGCAAGCAGGCGGTTCGCGAGCGGCCCGAAGACGCGCGGATGAAGAAGCAGGATCGCGGCCGGGACGACGATCAGTACCGCCCAGCGCCAGGCGTGACCCTGGAGGTCCGGGTGATCGATGATGAAGTAGCTGGAGATGCCGACCGCAGCCGCCGCTCCCAGGGCCTGCTCGTAGACGATGCTGGCGAGGGTCAAACGCCGCGGTACCCCGGCGCGCTCGGAGAGAACAAGGCGCGCCAGCACGTAGAGGACGCTGCCGGGCACGTAGCGAGCCAGCATCGGCTGCCCCCAGGCGACCTGGGCCCGGACCGGGCTCAGCCGCACTCCCAGCCAGCGCAGCAGCAGGTCCCAGCCGAGCGCGCTGAGCGCGTAGAAGACCATCAACACGCCGAAGGCCGGCAACAGCCAGATCAGGTCGAAGCGGACGCCCTTGTCCTGCAGCTCGCCCCACTGCTGGGCGACGGTGAGGACGAGGAAGCCGAAGATCAGGACGCCGATCGAGGCCTGCAAAGCGATCCGCACGGCGCGCCGTCTGGGCGGGCGGCTGCCGACCGTCGCGCCGGCGTCGCCGATGCGGTGCAGCAGTGATCGGGGCGGGCGATCCACGGGCGACGAGGGTAACGGGAGGCGGGCGCTGCAAACCGTCGCATTACGGCGTCCTCGGTCGGCCGCCTTGCTCACGCACGTTCGTAGTGCGCTCGCTTCGCCGGCCTCCCTGCGTACACCGGACTGCTCGGTTTTCGCGCCCGTTCGTGATTCGGCGTCACAATCCGGCCATGAGCGAGCTCGACCTGATCGCGGCGCTGCGCGCCCGCCTCCCGAAGCTGGGGCCGGGCGTCGTGGTCGGGTCGGGCGACGACGCGGCGGTCGCGGTGCCGCGCGGCGTTACCGCGACTTCGGTCGACGCGGTCGTCGAAGGGGTTCACTTTCGACGCCCGACGACCCCTCCGGAGGCGATCGGACGCAAGGCGCTGGCCGCAGCGCTCTCCGACCTTGCGGCCATGGGGGCGCTGCCGGGTGAGGCCTACATCGTGCTCGGGGTACCCGAGGACCTCAACGAGGCGGCCTGCCTGGAGCTGCTCGCGGGCGCCGAGGCGCTGGCGGCGGAGACGACGACGACGCTGGCGGGCGGCGACATCAGCCGCTCCGCGACCCTCTTCCTGGCGGTCACCGTGGTCGGGTACGCGGAGAGGGAGGGGGACCTCGTGCTTCGCTCCGGTGCCTCCGCGGACGAACTCGTCGCGGTGACCGGGCAGCTTGGCGGCGCCGCCGCCGGACTGCGCCTGCTGGAGGCCCAGGACGGGGTCGAGGTCGGCGAAGATCTCGCGGCCGCCCTGCGCGCCCGCCAGCTCGACCCGCGGCCGCGGCTGGCCGAGGGGCGGGCGCTGGCGGCTGCGGGCGCCAGCGCGATGATCGACCTCAGCGACGGCCTCGGGGCCGACGCCGGACATCTCGCCGAGCAAAGCGGCCTGCGGCTGGAGATCGACCTCGACGCGCTGCCGCTCCAGGACGGGGTCTGCGAGGTGGCGAAGGCCCTCGGTGAAGATCCCCTGCTGCTCGCGAGCGGCGAGGGCGAGGACTACGAGCTTCTCTGCTGCTTGCCGGCCGAGGCCCTCGAGCGAGCCCGCTCAACGGTGCGGGACGTCGGCGGCACCCTGACCACGGTCGGGCGCTGCGTCCCCGGCGAGGGGGTAAGGCTCAGTTCCCCAAACGGCCGCGAGCTCCGAGCGCAGGGGTTCGACCAGCTGACTTGAGGTCAGCTGCCGCATCCTCTTCACGCTCGCGAGCGAGGAATGCCCGGACCCCCGGGCGCTCCAACATCGCTTCCGCGACGAGCACCGGTTCCATCCTGTAGTGCCCCGTCTGGATCAGAGCTTTGAGCTGTCTTGGTGACATTCTCCGTGTCATTCCGAGCTGGAATCCCTTCCGTCTGCCTGACGATCCCAGTATCGGCATCCACCCAGGGCGTCATAAGTTCTCGGTACTAGAACTTGTGTCCACGAACGGACGTTGAGGCCGGCCCGCCCAGTGCTCCGGGGCCGCGGTGGCGCCCGGCAGGGCGGTGGCCGAGATCCCTCACCGGGCCGCCGCTGCGGCGCGTCGCCGCAAGATCCACGATCGCGATCAGACAGCCGCCGAGCAGAGCCATCGCGGTCGCCGCGAGGAGGCCGATCTGCCCCCCGGTGAACATCAGCACCATCGGCCAAGGCACGCCCCAGCCGACACCAAGGGCCGAAGCGAGAAAAGCGACCGCGACCAGCGGCAGCACGAGGCCGAGCAGCAGAGGCACCGCTACCAGGACGGGCGCTCGGCGCAGCTCCGGGAGCGCGGCCGCGAGCCAGAGATGGGCGGTCGGGACCAGAACCAGGGCAAGGAAGGGATTGATCAGCCAGACCGCCCCCAGCGAGACGAAGATCAACAGCCCGATCGCCGGAGCGGTGGCCTCCTGCGTCCCAGCGGGGGGGCGCAACGGCCTGGTCGCAGCGATCGACGCCGCAAACGCGGCGAGCATGGCGAGCAGCACCAGCGCCGGGCCGACCCCGAAGGGATGGCTCTGGGGATCGAACGGGAACGCAGGGCGGGCAATCAAGCCGACCAGCGAGAGCGCGTAGGCGAGCACGAGCATGGCGAGCCACGGGATCGCCCGCCCGACCGTCCACAGAAGGGTCGGCATGACCGGCTCGCTGGCTCGCGAGGCGCGGGCCAGCCCGTCGACCGAGACGAGACCGATCGGCAGCAGCAGCGCGAGCGCCAGCAGCGCCAGCGCCCAACCGGGGATCAGCTTCCCGGCCAGGGGCAGATAGGCGTCGGGGCCGTGGTCAAGCGGCTCCGGGAGCTTGTCGAGCGCGAAGACGAGCGAGAGCGCCGAGCGGCCGAACGACTGAAGCGCTCCCGCGTCCAGCGAGCCGAGGCCGTCCTCGGAGGCGGGCAAGGGGCGGTCGCCGGCCGAGGAGATCCCGATCGCGTCGACGCCGCGGTCGATCAGAGGCGCCTGCTCCTGGAGGCCGCTGGGAATCGCGAGCGCGAAGAGGCTGGACAGGGTGCCCAGCTTCAGGGGGTCGCCGCCGGCGAGCTCGGAGGAGACCGCCGCGCGGGCGCTTTCGAGGAGCTGGATCGACGTGCTCTGCGGCCCGCTTGACCAGGGCACGACGTAGGGCCGGCGGCCCAGCCCGGAGCCCGGCTGGGAGAGCACGATCACCGCCTCGGCAGCCTGATCGTGGAGCTGGGAGGCCAGCACCTTCGTCCCCGTGGCGCCGGCGACCGAGCCGTCGGTGGACACGAAGATGAGCGTCTTCTGGTGCGGGGCGCCGTCGAAGGTCGAGGCGAGCTCGAGCAGTGCCGCCGTCGCGGCGCCACTCGAGGCGGCGCACGGCCCGCCCGCGCAGTCGCGCGGAGCGACCACGACGATGCTGCGATCCGAGAGGCCGGGCAGGACGAGGCTGACGTTCCGCATTCCGACCTCGTTGCCGTTGAAGCTGCCGTTGAAGCGCTGCACCGAGACCGAGCCGCCCTGGATCGCGCCGAACCGCTTCGCTACGTAGGCCGCGGCGGCGGCGTCGCCGTCGCTGCCGGGCTCGCGTTGCGGCGCCAACTCGACCACCCGCCGGGTCAGCGCGGCGGCCGTGCCGCCGTCGAAGGCGTCAGCGGCCACGTCGGTGCGCAGCGGCTGCGGACGCGAGACGACCGAGAACATCAGCACTACCGCCGCGGCGAGGGCGAGCAGCAATCCGAATCTGTAGAGGCGCAGCTCCAGCATCACGCAGTGCGGCGGCTTCGCCGCCTCCCGGCAGGGAAGCAGAAGCGGGCCGCGGGCGCGGGGGCGCACGGCCCCGTGGTCGTTCCCATTCTGCCTACGGAGCTGCGCCTTCTAACCTTTCCGCATGGCCGAGGAATCGGCGCGAATCCTGCTCGTCGACGACGAGCAGGCCGTGCAGACACTGCTCACCTATCCGCTGCGACGCGACGGATATGAGGTGATTGCGGCCGCGGACGGACAGGAGGCGCTGCGGCGATTCGCTGAGCAGCGCTTCGACCTCGTCGTCCTCGACCTGATGCTTCCGAAGCTCGACGGGATCGAGGTCTGCCGGCGGATGCGCTCGCGCAGCCAGGTCCCGATCATCATGCTGACCGCGAAGGGCGATGAGATCGACAAGGTCGTCGGGCTGGAGATGGGTGCCGACGACTACATCACCAAGCCGTTCTCGATGCGCGAGTTCCGCAGCCGCGTGAAGGCGGCGCTGCGGCGCTCGCGGATGCCGGGGGCGGGCCAGGCCGTCGCCGAGCCGATCCGGATCGGCGACCTGCACATCGACTTCGAGCGCCGCACGGTGACGGTGCGCGACGAGCCGGTGCAGCTGACCTTCGTCGAGTTCGAGATCCTCGGCGCCCTCGCGGCAGCTCCGGGCAGGGTGATGTCGCGCGAGACCCTGCTCCAGCACGTTTGGGGGGACTCCGACTACCGCGACCCACGCACGGTCGACGTCCACATCCGCCATCTGCGCGAGAAGGTCGAGCGCCAGTCGCGCAGCCCCGAGTACCTGCTCACGGTACGCGGGGTCGGGTATCGCTTTCGCGAGGAGCCCTGACGGTGATTGTGGCGGCGACCAGAGCGGGCAGAGCGGGCGATTGCGAGGCGACTGGCTGGTGGGTGTGGTGATGCAGTCGACGCGCCTGCAGCGCTTCAACACGGTGCGCAATCGCCTCCTGCTGCTCTTCTTCGCCATCACCGCGGCCGCCGTCGGGTTCGTCTATCTCTACGTCGTCCCGCAACTGCAGTCGAGCCTCACGTCCGAGAAGCTCTCCCGGCTCGAGGACCGCAGCACCGAGCAGAGCGCCCGCCTGCGGCGCGCGATGCGCGAAGGGCTCTCCCAGCCCCAGCTCGAGATCCTGCTTCGACGCGTCTCGCAGGCGACCGACTCCCGGGTCACCCTGCTCGGCGTCCGCGAGACGAACGGCTCCCGGGCGCCGAGCTTCGTGATCGGCGACTCGCAGTCCACGGCGGGCTCGCTCTCCTCACGCTACGACGTCGCCGCGAAGTCCGTCGACGGTCAGACGCGCGCCGGCACCGAGGTGATCGGGGGGTCGCGCAGCGCCGCGGTCGCGGTGCCGCTGCCCGCCGCCGAACCTGCCTGGATCGCGGTCTTCTCCCAGTCGCTCGGCGAGGTGAGCGACAACGTGGCGCTGATCAAGCGCCAGATCCTGATCGCCGGCGGGATCGCGCTCGTCCTCTCGCTGCTGGCCGGGTTCTGGGCCGCGCGGGCGATCTCGCAGCGTCTCCGCCGCCTCGACGCCGCCGCGCGCCGGGTCGCCCGCGGCGACTTCGCTCCGATCCCGGTCGACTCCTCAGACGAGCTCGGACAGCTCGCTCGCACCTTCAACGACATGCAGCGCCGCCTCGAGCAGCTCGACGAGGCGCGCAAGCAGTTCATAGCCCACGCGTCGCATGAGCTGCGCACGCCGATCTTCTCGCTGGGAGGCTTCGTCGAGCTGCTCGACGAGGACGAGCCCGACCCCGAGGTGCGAGCCGAGTTCGTGCAGACGATGCGCGAGCAGGTCGCGCGGCTGACCAAGCTGACCACCGACCTGCTCGACCTCTCGAAGCTCGATGCGGGGGCGATGGAGATCTCGAGCGGGACCGTCGACCTCGGCGAGCTGGCGACCGAGATCGCGAAGGAGTTCGGCCCTGCCGCCGATCAGCATCGCTCCCGGCTCGAGGTGCGAACCCCGACCCGGGCGGCGGTCGCGGAGGCCGATCCCGATCGGGTGCGCCAGATCATCCGTATCCTCCTCGACAACGCCCTCGGGCACACCCCCGAGGGCGTCAAGGTGACTGTGACCACGACCCAGGACAGCGGCAGGGCGGAGTTGATCGTCTCCGACGAGGGCGGGCCCGGAATCGGCGCCCGTGCCCAGGCGCGCATCTTCGAGCGCTTCTACAGCGGCGAGGCGAGCGGGTCCGGGCTCGGACTGGCGATCGCCCGCGAGTTCGCCGAGCGCATGGGCGGCCGCCTGGGGGTCGTCTCCAGCAAGGGCTTCACGGCCTTCATCCTCGAGCTGCCCCAGGCGCCTCGTAGACCCCGCCCCGCACGGCCCAGGCCCGAGCAGGCGCAGAGCGGGGCGCCGGTATGAGCCTGGCAAAGGGCGGCGCTCGCGTCGCGGGAGCCGGCGCGCTCCTCGCCGCGATCCTGGCGGCGCTGCTGCTCGTCGCCTGCGGCGATGAGGGGGGCGCCGCCTCGACCACGACGTCGACTGCGGCGGCGCCGAAGCCGCAGGTGATCGTGCAGGCGGCCGGCAACGGGTTCAATCCCGTGCAGGTTTACAAGCGCGCCGCGCCAGGCGTGGTGACCGTGCTCTCGGAGTTCGGCGGCGGGGACAGCGCGCTCGGCGGGGCGTCCGCCGGCCAGGGCTCAGGCTTCGTCGTCGACAAGGACGGCGAGATAGTCACCAACGCCCACGTCGTAAGCGAGGGCCAGGGATCCGACCTGACCAAGGCCGACCAGGTCTACGTCGAGTTCGCGGACCGAAACCGGGTTTCCGCGGACGTGGTCGGCGTCGACCCGTTCGCCGACGTGGCGTTGCTGAAGATCGACCCCGATGGCCTCGATCTCGTGCCCTTGCAGCTCGGGGACGACCACAAGCTTGCGGTCGGCGATCCCGTGGCGGCGATCGGCAGCCCGTTCGGCGAGCAGCAGTCGCTGACGGTCGGGATCGTCTCCGCGAAGCGGCGCTCGGTCAAGTCGCTGACCCAGTTTCAGATCGAGAACTCGATCCAGACCGACGCCGCGATCAACCCGGGCAACTCCGGCGGGCCGCTGCTTGACTCCGATGCGGCGGTGGTCGGCATCAACCAGCAGATCGAGACGCAGTCGAGCGCCAACGCCGGGGTCGGGTTCGCCGTCCCGATCAGCGCCGTCAAGCGCTCGATCGACCAGCTGCGCTCCAGTGGCAAGGCCGACTACGCCTACATCGGCCTCTCCAGCCAGGCGCTCTACCCGCAGCTCTCACAGCACCTCGGGTTGGACACCGAATACGGGGGGCTGATCGCCAAGGTGGTTCCCGGTGGACCGGCCGACAAGGCGGGACTGCAGGGCGCCGACAAGACGATTCGCTTCCAGGCCACCCCGGTTCGAACCGGCGGCGACGTCGTCCTCGCGGTCGACGGCAAGAAGATCGTCGACCCGAGCGACCTGTCCAACCTGATCCTTCAGCACGACCCCGGCGAGAAGGTGAGCCTCGACATCCTGCGCGACGGCGAGCACCGGCAGGTCGAGGTCACCCTGGGCACCCGGCCCGGCACCCAGGCCGCTCCTTGAGCCCGGCCGAGGCGCGCTCGCTCTGCTCGGAGCTGGCCGAGGCGCTGCGCGCCGACCTCGCCGGCGAGCTGGGAGCGCACAGCGGGCGCGACCACGTCGGCGCCGACAACGGTCGCGGCGAGGGCGGCGACGTGACCTTTGCGATCGACGAGCGGGCGGAGTCGCTGATGGAGTCCTTCCTCGCCGAGCGGGCCCCTGCGGTCGCCTTCTACTCCGAGGACCGCGGGATGGTCCACCCGGCCGGCGGAGATCCGGAGCTGGTCTTGATCGTCGACCCGATCGACGGCACCCGCCCGGCGCTGGCCGGCTTCGAATCCTCCTGCGTCTCCGTGGCCGCGGCGCCGCTTGACGGCGAGCCGACGATGGGCGACGTCGTCGCCGGCTGCATCGTCGAGATAAAGAGCGGCGCGAGCTTCCTCGCCGAGCGCGGCAAGGGCCTTGACCCGGCCCCGCAGCTCTCCGCCAACACGAACCTGGCGCGGATGTTCTGGGCCTACGGCCTGCGCGGCCGGCCGGCGCGGCAGACAATCGAGGTGATCGCGGAGCTGCTCGACGCCTCCTCGGTCGGCGGCGGAACCTTCGACCTCGGCTCGGCCACCTACGACATGACGCGGATCGCGACCGGCCAGCTCGACGCCTACGTCGAGCCGGGACCGCGGATGGTCGCCGACGTTCCGGGGCTGCGGGCCGAGTTCGAGCGGGTCGGGGGCGGCGCGGTGCTCAACAACTCTCCCTACGACCTCGCCGCCGCGGTGATCTGCCTGCAGGAGGGCGGAGCCACGGTGACCGACGCTTACGGGAAGCCGCTGGCAGGGCGCAGGCTGCTCGGCTCGGGGGCCGATTTTCAGATCTCATGCATCGCCGCCGCCAACCGGGACCTTCATGCGAAGATCTGCGCCGCCATCGAGGCGGGAATTGGCCGTCTGGCGGCGACCTCAAGCTGATCGCCAAACTCGGAGAAGGGGGTACTGGCCTTGCTGCAGGAAGTCGCCGTCGCCGACAAGACGCTTGCCGACTACACGCACCTCGTCGGACGCGATCTGACCGAGCGGATCCGCGAGCTGGCTGAGCCGCTGCACGGAAGGCGGGTCCTGCACCTCAGCGCCACCGCCTTCGGCGGCGGCGTCTCGGAGATCCTCTACACGCTGGTCCCGCTGATGCGCAACGTCGGCCTCGACGCGCACTGGCAGGTGATCCTCGGTCGCGAGGAGTTCTTCAACGCGACGAAGCTGCTTCACAACTCCCTGCAGGGAGACGAGAGCACCCTCACCGACGAGCAGTGGGAGCTCTTCGACGCCGTCAACGAGCAGAACGGGCGGGAGATCGACGAGGACTGGGACGTGATCGTCGTCCACGATCCGCAGCCGATCGGCATACACGCGATCGCCGCGGGGCACGCCAAACACTGGGTCTGGCGCTGCCACATCGACCTTTCGGAGCCCAACCCGGCCCCGATCGAGCGGCTGCTGCCGAAGATGCGCGACTACGACGCGACCGTCTGGCACATGGGGCAATACGTCCCCTCCGGCCTCGCAGGCGAGATCGGCCGCGACGTGCGCCTGATCCCCCCCGCGATCGACCCCCTGTCTCCGAAGAACATGGCCCTCTCACCGGAAGACGCCTCCTTCGTCTGCAGCCAGTTCGGCATCGACGTCGACCGGCCGCTGATGTGCCAGGTCTCGCGATTCGATCCCTGGAAGGACCCGATCGGCGTCATCGACGCCTATCGCGAGGTGACCCGCGAGATGCCCGACGTGCAACTCGCCCTGGTCGGGTCGATGGCGACCGACGACCCGGAGGGCTGGGAGTTCTTCCAGAAGACCTTCGAGTACGCCGACTCCGACCCCGACATCAAGATCCTCAACAACCTCAACAACGTCGGCGCGATCGAGGTGAACGCGTTTCAGTCGCAGTCCGACATCGTGCTACAGAAGTCGATCCGCGAGGGATTCGGGCTGACCGTCACCGAGGCCCTCTGGAAGGTGCGGCCGGTGATCGCCGGCAACGTCGGCGGGATCCCGCTTCAGATCGACGACGGCGAGAGCGGCTACCTCGTCGACACTTCCGAAGACGCCGCCCGGCGCTCGCTCGAGGTGCTCTCCGATCCGGCCTTGGGCAAGTTCCTCGGCCGCAAGGGCAAGGAGCACGCGCGGGCGCATTTCCTCACTCCGCGCCTGCTGCGCGACTGGCTGCAGCTGTTCACCGATCTGGAGAGCTGAGCCGGGTACCCTGGGCCGGATGCCGGACCTCGGCCCCCTGACGATCGTCTCCAACCGCGGGCCGGCGCAATTCAAGCGCGACGAGGAGGGCGAGATTCAGGTCAGCCGCGGCGGCGGCGGCTTGGTCACGGCGCTCTCCGGGCTGGTCTCGCACCGCGATGCGCTCTGGATCGCCTCCGCGATGACCGACGAGGACGTCGAGGTCTCGGAGCGAAGCGAGGGGCCGGTCGAGGTCGAGATCGAAGGGGTCACCTACCGCCTCCGCCTGGTCGAGAGCGACGCCGACGCCTACGACCGCTTCTACAACGTGATCGCCAACCCGATCATCTGGTTCATCCAGCATTACCTCTGGGACCTCTCCAACGCGCCCGACATCCGCGAGGAGGAGCTCGACGCCTGGGAGTTCGGCTACAAGGCGGTAAACGAGGACATCGCCGCCGAAGTGCTGCGCCAGATCCGCGACCACCAGGAGCCCCTGGTGATGCTGCACGACTACCACCTCTACACCGCGCCGGCCCTGATCCGGGCCGAGCGGCCGGATGCCTTCCTGCACCATTTCGTCCACATTCCCTGGACCCAGCCGGACAGCTGGCGGGTCCTGCCGGGGCGCTGGCGCGAGGAGATCTTCCGCGGGATGCTCGCCAACGACATCATCGGCTTTCACACCAATGCCTACTGCCGCAACTTCCTGCGCTGCTGCCAGGAGCTGCTCGAGCTCGACGTCGACTTCCACCAGCTGCGCGTCCGCCACCCCGCCGGCGAGACCTGGGTCCGCGCCTATCCGCTCGCGGTCGACGTGCAGCGCCTCGAGCGCGCCGCCGAGTCCGAGGAGGTCGCCGAGGCCGAGAAGGAGGTGCTCGAACGCCGCCGCGAGCACCTGATCATCCGCGTCGATCGCGCCGACCTCTCGAAGAACGTGCTGCGCGGCTTCACCGCCTTCGACACCTTCCTGGCCCAGCATCCGGAGTTCCGCGAGAAGGTCACCTTCATCGCCCACCTGCAGCCGTCGCGGCAGGACGTGGCGGAATACAGCGAGTACCTGGAGCGGATCGAGGCGCTGGTCGCGATCGTCAACCACCGCCACGGCACAACCGACTGGATGCCGATCGACCTGCGCATCTACGAGAACTTTCACGACGCGGTCGCGCGCTACAAGCACTTCGACCTGCTGATGGTCAACTCGATCTTCGATGGGATGAACCTGGTCGCCAAGGAGGCGCCGATCGTCAACACCCGCAACGGGGTGCTGATGCTCTCCGAGAACACCGGCTCCCACGAGGAGCTGGCCGACTGCGCGCTCTCGGTCAACCCCTTCGACATCCAGGAGCAGGCCGACACGATCTACCGCGCCCTGACCATGGACTCGGAGGAGCGCCGCATGCGCGCCGAGCGGCTCCGCGAGGTGATCCTCGCCCGTGACCCCGGCGACTGGGTCGACGAGCAGCTCGCCGACATCCGCCGCAAGCGCGGCGCGCCGGCCGAGGTCGGCTAGCTGGGTCACAGTCCGAACTCCGGCGCGGCCGGCGACGCAGGGACCGGCGGTGGGGCCGTGGTCGAACCGCCATGTTGCTCGACCCGTGGCCCGCCGTGGCCTGCATTGTCGTGCCGTTCCTGGCCTCGCGGCGGGCGCGGCTTGCGATGCCGATGCCGCGGTGAGGTGCTCCGCCGGCGGGCCTTGGAGTGGTGTTGCTCTTGCCGGCGCTCTTCGGCGTCGCGTCGAGCCGAGTCCCTGCGATGGCGTCGATGCCTGCGCGCACGGAGTGCTGGACGGCGCTTGGGGTGCAAGCCGCCCCGACCTTCGCGATGGAGCGCGCGCGGCAAGCCCACGTCGGGCTCGAGCGGTGGCGGATCGGGCGGACGCAGCAGGGCGGGGCCGAGCCTGGCGATCGCCGCGCAGGCGAGCAGCACGGCGGCCAGGCGCCACGCCGTGCCCCAGCGGATTCGTCTGGACACGCAGCGCTAATCAACCTGGGTGCCGGGCTCGCCCCACCTATCGCCGCGGCTGCGCCGGCTGACATGCGGCCGGCGCGGCGCAACGCCGCTGGCCAACCCACCTAGCTATCCTCAGCCACCGCTGATGGCCGCCGAACCACGCGAATACGAGCTGGTGCTGATGATCGACCCGGGCCTCGAGGACTCGGCCCGCGACAAGCTCGCCGAAGAGGTCCGCGCGCGGATCGACTCCGGCGGTGAGCTCAAGCACCAGGACAGCTGGGGCGTTCGCAAGCTCGCCTACGAGATCCAGCAGCGCACCGAGGCCGACTATCGCTGGCTGCGCTTCGGAGCGTCGCCGGAGCTGCTCCAGCAGCTCGACCACAACCTGAAGATCGCCGACGGGGTGCTGCGTTTCCGGATCTTCCGCGTCGACCCGCGCTCACCGGTGGTCGCCCCGCCGTCCACGGGCGCTCCGGCACCCGCCGCCGCGGCTAAGCCAGAGGGCTCCGAGGCCTAGCTGCGCCCCGCACACCGGCCGCTGCTCCTGAGCGGCGGGCCTTCACCCCACCTTGCGGCCTTTTCGACCGCGGGGGGAAGGAAAAGCGCCGAGTCGCGACTTAGACTGCTGTCCTTGAGCAACTGAAAGAGGAGCGAAGACTTTGGCCGCCACGAACATCAATCGCGTCACGATCACGGGCAACCTGACCCGCGACCCGGAGCTGCGCAGCACACCGGGCGGCACCGCTGTCTGCAAGCTGCGCGTAGCCGTCAACAGCCGCCGCAAGGACGGCCAGACGGGCGAATGGGTCGACAAGCCCAACTACTTTGACGTCACGGTCTGGGGAGCGCAGGGCGAGAACTGCGCCAACTACCTCTCCAAGGGCCGTCCCGTCGCCGTCGACGGCAGGCTCGAATGGCGCGAATGGGAGTCCCAGGACGGCGGCAAGCGCCAGGCCGTCGAGATCATCGCCGACTCGGTCCAGTTCCTGGGCTCGCGCGACGGCGGCGGCAACGGGAACGGCTTCCAGGGCAAGTCCGACGTCCCGGCCGACACCTCGGACTTCGAGGGCGCCGAGGCCAGCGGCGGCGGCGGCGAGGGCGGCAGCGACGACATCCCCTTCTGACGCGTTCTGCCCTTCGCATCTCAGGGTCTTCGGTCATCCCCTGACCTGCTCGGGCTGAACGCGTCAAATCGCTAGGATGGGCCGCTCGCCCGGCAAAGGCCGGGCGTTGTTGCGCTCAGACCAATGGCAAAGCAAAGAGGCGAACCGGCAGGAAGGCGGCGGCGCGGGCCGTCGGATCGCTTCCGCCCGCGCAAGTACACGCGCATAAACGTCGAGGAGATCGACTACAAGGACCTCACCCTGCTGCGCCGTTTCATCTCCGACAAGGGAAAGTCGCGCTCGCGCCGGGTCACCGGCCTCTCGCGCAAGCACCAGAAGCAGCTCTCGCTCGCAGTCAAGCGGGCTCGCGAGATCGCGCTTCTGCCTTACGTCGGAGAACGTTAGGAGAGCGATGGCGCAGGCGATCCTGCTCCAGGACGTCGAGGACCTCGGCAGCCGTGGCGATCCCGTCGATGTCTCGCCGGGATACCTCCGCAACTACCTGCTGCCCCGCAAGCTCGCCCAGCCGGCGACCAAGGGGGCCCTCGAGGAGGCCCAGCGGCGCCACGAGGTCCAGGAGCGGGCCGAGCGAGAAAGCGCCGAGCGGGCCTCCGAGACGGCTGCGCTGCTCTCGAAGACGGTGCTGACGATCCACCACCGGGCCGGCGAGGACGGCAAGCTGTTCGGCTCGGTGACCGCGAAGGAGATCGCCGACGGGATCCGCGACGCGCGCGACTTAAAGATTGACCGCCGGAAGATCAAGCTCGAGGAGCCGATCCACGAGACCGGCACCTACATGGTCGAAATCGAGCTGGCCAACGGAGTCAGCGCCAGCGTCAAGACGATCGTCGCCGAGCAGAAGTAGCGCCGCTCGGCGCAATTAATTTTCCCGGCGTTTGGTCAAACGCGCCGCGCGGGCACTGGTTGCCTGTGGTTGCTTGTAGCGACCGGCCAGGGGCGGGGATGAATCCGCCGCCGCGCCGCCTTTACTGATTGCAGATGGCGTCGCCGCAAACCGCAAGCGTCCCACCCCAGAGCCTCGAGGCCGAGCGCTCCGTGCTGGGCGCGATGCTGGTCTCCGATTCGGCGGTCTCGCCGGTCATCGACGAGGTGAAGCTGAAGGCCGAGGACTTCTACCTCGACCGCCACCGGCTCATCTACGCTTGCCTGTACGAGCTCTACACGAAATCGCGGCCCACCGACGAGCTTTCGGTGACCGAGGCGCTGAAGACCCGCGGCGAGCTCGAGAAGGCGGGCGACCGCCACTACGTCTCCGAGCTTGCGGCGAGCGTCGCGGCGATCGGCAACGCCGATCATCACGCCCGGATCGTGCAGGAGAACTCGCTGCTGCGGCGGCTGATCGGCGCCGGCCAGCAGATCCAAGAATGGGTGCGCGGCCGCGAGCACGAGCCGCGCCAGCTTGCCGAGGACGCGGAGAAGCTGCTCTTCGAGGTCGCCCACGAGGAGCAGGCGAGCGACTTCCGGCGCATCGACGAGATCCTTCACGACGAGGTCGACCGGCTCGAGAAGCTCTCCACCGGCGAGATCGAGCTGACCGGCACCCCCTCTGGCTTTCGCGACATCGACGCGATCACCGGCGGCTTTCAGCCCGGCAACCTGATCGTCATCGCGGCTCGGCCGGCGATGGGAAAGAGCGCCTGGGTCGCCAACATTGCCGAGAACGTCGCGGTCGAGAAACGCAAGCCCGTCGCCTTCTTCTCGCTTGAGATGTCCGAGGTCGAGCTCGCGCAGCGCTTCATCGCCTGCCGGGCGCGGATCTCGGGCGACGCGCTGCGCAAGGGCAAGGTCAAGAACGAGTGGAAGAAGGTGATCCGAGCCGCCAACGAGCTCGAGGACGCGCCGCTCTGGTTCGACGACTCCTCCGACCTCGGGATCCTCGACCTGCGCGCCAAGGCGCGCCGCCTGCACGCCCAGTCGCAGTCCGAAGGGGGCCTCGGCCTGGTCATCGTCGACTACCTGCAGCTGATGCGCGCCGACGACCTCAACAGGCATGCGAACCGGGTCGAGCAGGTCGGGCAGATGAGCCGCGGCCTGAAGATCCTCGCTCGGGAGCTGAACGTGCCGGTGATCGCGATCTCACAGCTCTCGCGAGCGCCCGAGCAGCGCCACCCTCCGCGCCCCCAGCTCTCCGACCTGCGCGAGTCGGGCCAGATCGAGCAGGACGCCGACCTGGTCGCCTTCCTCTACCGCGAGGACGCCTACGGCCAGCGCGATCCCGACTACGAGCCGACCGGCCTCGCCGAAGTGATCATCGCCAAGCACCGCAACGGTCCGGTCGGCACCAAGCGGCTGGTCTTCCTCGACCGCTTTCCGAAGTTCGCCGACTACAGCGGCCAGGACGAGCCGATCGAGCGACCGGCAGGCGTCGAGCCGGAGGTCAGCGCCGCGCTCGAGGGACCGCAGTTCTAGATGGCCCGCGCCGACGCGTCAGGCGACGGCCGCCGGGTCTGCCCCAACGGCGTCTGCGACGGCTCCGGCTGGATCCTCGGCCCCGAGGACGTCGCCCGCCCCTGCGGCTGCCGCGCCGAGCGCCTGCGCCGGGCCCGCACCCGTGGAATCGCGTCGGTGATCCCAGCCAAGTACAGGGGGGTCTCGTTCGACCGCCCCCCGGTGACCGAGATCGAGCCGATGGTGGTGCGGGTCGTGCGCTCGTTTACCGAGGACCTCGACGAGAACCTCGACGCGGGCCGGGGCCTCTGGCTGATGGGCGACACAGGGACCGGCAAGACAACCCTGGCGATGCTGATCTCCAAGCAGGTGCTGGCCAGCGGCAGGGCGGTGGCGATCTACTCGCTGCCGAAGCTGCTGGCGCGGATCCGGCGCACCTACGACGCCGCGCCGGGCGAGGACTCCTACCTGGCGCTGTTCGAGCAGCTGACCTCGGTCGACCTGCTGCACATCGACGATCTCGGCGCCGAGAAGCGCTCCGACTGGGTGCTCGAGCAGCTCTACGCGCTGATCAACGAGCGCTATGAGGCGCAGCGCTCGATCCTCGTCACCACCAACCTCGACCAGGCGGCGCTCGAGGAGCAGATCGGCCCCCGCACCGTCTCGCGCCTGGTCGAGATCTGCGGCGACCCGCTGCCGCTGTTCGGCGAGGACCGCCGGATCCGCGTCGGCGGCGCCTAGCGCTTCTTCGGAGCCTTCAGCTTCGCAGTGCGCGAGGCGACTGCGGGCGTGCCGCCCGGCGTCGCCAGCTTGACCGAGATCTTCGCCTTCAGCTTGCCGGCGTTCACCAGCGCCGCTGAGGCCTTCTTGGTCAGCTTCACTTTCACCGTCTGCGTCTGACCGGCAGCTATCGAGATGGTGCCCTTGCCGAGCTTTCTCGAGGCCCTCGATGCTCGCGCTAGTCGCGACCGACCTGCGCTCTTGACGGTGACGCTGCCGCTGCAGGCGGCGCCGCCCGCCGGACAGCTGGCGCTGATCCCGGTCACGACGGTGAACGCGTTCGACTTGCCCTTCACCTTCACCTTGCCCTTGACTCCCGCCTTCGCGAGCGCCTGGGCAAGCGTGCTTGCGGATGCGGCGCCCGGTGGCGGATTTACCGTCGCCCCGACCTCGACCGCACCGGCGTCGCAGGCCCCCGCCGAGCCGCCCCGGAACAGCCCCCGCTGATCGGTCGGCGAACAGCTGCCGCCGCGGTTGATCGCCGGGCTGCCAGGATTGGGAAGGTGGGTCCTGGTGGGCCCGCCGTTGTCCAGCAGCAGGCCAAGGTTGGGCAGAAGCGGCGCCGCCGTGGTCCCGCTCACGTCGTTGGGGCCATTGAGATTGCAGCCATTGACTCCGATGACGTTTCCTCCGCCCGAGCTGTACACCTGCCCGCCGCCACAGTCAAAGGTGTCGGGAATGTAGCCGGGGTCGGCGGTATTGCCCGCGATCAGAGATCCGGTGACGTTCGACCCGGAGCTGAGGTAGATGCCTCCGACCTGCGAGTCATGTCCGTTCGCATGGTTGTCGGTGACGGTCACGTTGGTCAGGGTCACGGCCGGATGGTTGAGGTAGTCGCCTCCGAAGATTCCGGCCCCGACCCCGCCGGCGCTGGTGGTGTTGCCTGAGATCGTGCTGTTGGTGATCGTCATGCTCGGGGACGACTCGTACCCCGCGATGCCTCCGCCCAGCGGCTCATTGCCGCCGGAGACGGCGTTGTCGGAGATCGTGCTTCCCGTGATGCTGAGGGTGCCCTGCGCCCCCCGCACGTAGATCCCACCGCCCGGAGGATCCATAGTGCCCTGGACCTCGTTTCCGACGACCTCGCTGTCAACGATCGTGAGCGGGGCGTTGGCGAGGATGCCCCCGCCGCCGTCAAAGGTGTTCCCAGCGTCGACGAGGCCGCCGGTGACGCGGAGGTGGTCGAGGGTGACCCCTCCGGACGAAGAGGCCACCTGTATCGCCCGGTCGTGCCCGGTCACCGGTCCCCCCGCCGAGAAGGTCGTGTGGGCGTCGACCGTCGCCAGCCCGGCCCCGTCGGCCTTGATCGTCGTCTGACCGGTGATGTCGAGATCACCCTTGGCGTTCGTGTCGTCGACGGCGTGCTGGCTGAGCGTGTAGGTCTTGCCGCTCTGCAGGACGATCGTGTCGGCGCCGGCGTTGTCGAAATTGCAGTTGGAGACCGCGGCATTCGTGTTCGCGGCCTGCACCGCGTCGCGAATAGTGCAGCCGACATCGTCGACTCCCCCGGCAGGAGCGTCGCCGGTGTTCTGGACCACGATCGTCGCCGCGCTGGCCGAGCCTGCCCAGAGCGCCATCGCGAAACCGGCGACCAGCAAGATCGCCACAACCCCCCACCTCGTTTCCCCAGCTCGCCGGGGTTCGCCCGCCAGACTCCGCATCGGGCCAATTATCCGCGGCCAGAAGCGGCGCACAAGCGCAAAAATCGAACTTTCGCGGCGAATGGGTGAGGATCAGTGCGGCGCTTTGAGCTTCGCCTTGCGCGAGGCAACCGCGGGGTTGCCGCCGGGCGGCGCCAGGCTGACCGAGATCGTCGCCTTCAGCTTCCCCTTGCTGGCCAGGGCCTTCGAGCCCTTCTTGGTCAGCTTCACCTTGACGGCCTTCGTCTTGCCGGCGCCCACAGAAAGCTTGGCCCTGCCGAGCTTCTTCGGCACCTTCGAGACGCTCGCCCGCCCAGCCTTGACGCCCTTAATCACCTTGGCGATGCCGCTGCAGTCGGCGCCGCCCTCCGGACAACTCGCGTCGATCCCGGTCAGCACGACGAAGCGCTTCCCGCGCTTCTTGACCTTCACCTTGCCGTTGACCGCGGCTTTCGCGAGGTTCGCCGGGTTGCAACCGCCACCGATCGGGGCAGAGCTGAAGGTCGACGAGACCTCTTGCGGAGTTAGCTGCCCGGAGAAGATTCGTATCCGCTGCACTGCACCGCCCGAGTCCTCGGTCGAGTTGGCCCCGTCGTTGTCCTTGAAGAACCGCATGCCGCCAGCGTTGAATTCCGCCGTGTCGCTGATGTCATTGGCGACCTGCGCGCCGTTGAAGTAAGCGGTGACATTCGTGGCCTTGTCAGCAGGGACGGTGAGCGCCACCTCCGCGTAGGCGTTCGGCTGGAATAGCGGTGTTGGGCTCAGGAACGGAAAGCCGGGGTTGCTGTTGTCGTAGATCGCCATCTTGGCGTCGCGTGCGTAAAGCCCGTTGTCGTTGTTGAAGGTCAAGCCGGCGTTGCCGGCACCAAAGATCCGCCGGTAGCCGGAAAGATCGGATAGCCGGAAGAGCATCACGAGGGAGTAGCCCCCGGCAGCGAAGCTCGGCGTGCTGATCTGCAGCCCGCTTCCCTTCGGGAAGCTCAAGACCTTGGTCTGACTGCAGCCGACGGTCTCGTTGACGAAGCTCGCGCCTCCGACCGGGGAGATCGCCCCCGCCCCGCCGCCGGAGGAGGCGAAGCTGTTCTGGAACTGGTAGTCGGCGACCAGATTGGCGGCCGAAGCAGCGGCCGCCAAGACGCCGGCCGCGATCAGTGCGATCAATCCCGCGAGAAGGCCCTTTCTCCGCATCGCGGCGGGAATCTATAGGCGCCTCGTGCGCATGCGCAAGCGAAAACTTGAACTTTTCGGCGCCTGGCGGCTGCCGGCACTCGCCCCGTCCGGGCAATCCTCATAATTCCCCCGCCATGCCAGGTCTGGTCATAGTGGGCGCCCAGTGGGGCGACGAAGGGAAGGGCAAGGTCACCGACCTGCTCGCCGAACGCGCCGAGATGATCGTGCGCTTTCAGGGCGGCAACAACGCCGGCCACACGATCATCCGCGAGGGCGAGACCTTCAAGTTCCACCTGATCCCCTCCGGGATCCTCTACTCGGACAAGCTCTGCGTGATCGGCAACGGGGTCGTGGTCGACCCAAAAGTGCTGCTCGGCGAGCTCGAGGAGCTGCGGCGCCGTCGCGTCGACGTCAGCGGCCTGCGGATCTCCGCCAACGCGCACCTGATCATGCCTTACCACGTGCTGCTCGACACCGCCGGCGAGACGAAGCTGGGCAAGCTCTCGATCGGCACCACCAGGCGCGGCATCGGCCCCAGCTACGCGGACAAGGCCTCGCGGCTGGGAATCCGAGTCCAGGACCTGCTCGACGAGAAGATCCTGCGCAAGAAGATCATGGCGGCGATGGAGCCGAAGCGCTCGGCGTTGCGCGAGTACGAGAAGGACCCGACCCTCGACCTGCACGCAATGACCGAGGAGTACGGCGCCTACGGCCACCGCCTCGAGCCCTACATCACCGACACCGCCCACCTCTGCTGGGAGGCGCTCGACAGCGGCCAGACGGTGATCCTCGAGGGAGCCCAGGGAACCCTTCTCGACCTCGACCACGGGACCTATCCGTTCGTCACCTCCTCCAACCCGGTCGCCGGGGCGGCCTGCGTTGGGGCCGGCGTCGGTCCCGCCGACATCGACGAGGTCTGGGGGGTCGCAAAGGCCTACGCGACCCGGGTCGGAGCGGGGCCGTTCCCTACCGAGCTCAGCGACGAGACCGGCCGGATGCTGCTCGAGCGCGGGCACGAGTACGGCACCACGACCGGTCGCGAGCGGCGCTGCGGATGGCTCGACCTGGTGGCGCTCAAGTACGCGGCACGGCTGAACCGGATGACGGCGCTGGCGATCACCAAGCTCGACGTCCTGGCCGGCCTTGACCCGCTGCGGGTCGCGGTCCGCTATCGCTCCAGCGAGGGTGCGGCGCTGGATGAGTTCCCCTACCACCAGTCGATCCTGCACGGCGCCGAGGCCGAGTACCGCGAGCTGCCCGGCTTCGACGGCGAGATCGGCGAATGTCGCAGCGAGGCCGACCTACCGCCGCAGGCGCGCGACTACCTGCGCTTCGTCAGCGAGTTCGTCGGCGTGCCGATTCGCCTCGCCGGCGTCGGCCCGGACCGCGAGCAGGTCGTCTGGATCGGCGAGCGCCCGGCGTTGAAGGCTGCCTGACTCGCGCACTTCGACTGAATAGCTTGCGGCGGCCTGCGGCCGCCTAATTCCGGCGAGTGTGACGCATGACCAGCTGGCCGGGTGGGATCGCCCCAGCCGCCTCCTGATGCTGCTCGCCGCGCTGCAGCATCCGCAGCCAGAGGATCGCCGAGCCGAGGATCGCGCTGAGCCCGAGACTGAGCTGGATGCTGAGCAGGCCCTGCCGCGTCCAGTAGACGTCGCGAAGGTCGAGCAGCAGCGCCGCCTCGTCGAAGGTAAGGCCCATGCCGACGCCCATCGGGAGCGCGAGCTTGTCCTCGAGCTCGTCGTTGTCGGTGAGCAGGGCTCCGGTCCCGGAGGCGAACGAGATCAGGATCCCGGGCACGAAGTGATGGATGTGGGTTCCCCCGACGCTGGTGTTGCCGAGCGGCCACCAACCCCCGCGGATCCCGTAGGTGGAGAGACGCACGAAGCCGAAGGCGCCGAGGAACCCAGCAAGCAGGTTGAAGAGCACCGCCTCGGAGCGCGGCGTGGCGTTGTAGCCCTCCAGGGCAACCCCGACCGTGTCCAGGGCTGCGGCGGGCGCGGCCCCGACCAGGGCGTCCCCCTCGCCGCCGCCGGCCCGACGGCCCAGCATGCGCGCAAACTGACCGGCGAGCACGGTTCCGGCGCTCGCCAGCGAGGCGAGCGCGAGGCCGGCGGTGATCTGCTCGGAGCGGCGCCAGCGCCAGCGCGCCCTGGCGCGGGCGCGGCGGCTGAGCCGGGTGCGCAGGCGCCCGCTGCCACGCATGGTCAGAGGCGGACCAGGTTCTCGGCCGAGATCCCCCGGGTGACGCCGCGGAAGTCGACCACGAGCTGGGCGTCACGGACGAGCTTGGGATAGTCGATCCCCGGATCCGCGGTGACGATCGCGACCAGGTCGGCGCTCCCAACCTCGTCCTCGAGCGCCACCGACCGCAGGTCGAAGTCACGCAGCTCGCTCACCTGCGGGTCATGGTAGGCAAGCTCGGCGCCTAGATCGCGGAGCAGCCGCATGATCTTCAAGGCCGGCGACTCGCGGGTATCGCTGGAGCCGGGCTTGTAGGCGGCGCCGACGATCAGCACCCGTGAGCCGCGCACCGGCTTGCCGGCCTCGTTGAGCGCCCGCTCGATTCGCTCGACACAGAAGTGCGGCTGCGACTGGTTGACCTTCCCCGCCAGCTCGATGAACTCCGGATAGAAGTCGTGCTCGCGTGCCTTGAAGGCGAGGTAGAAGGGGTCAATCGGCAGGCAGTGACCGCCCATGCCGGGCCCCGGGTCGAAGCGCATGAACCCGAACGGCTTCGTCGCAGCCGCCTCGACCACCTCCCAGACGTCGATGCCGAGCCGATCGCAGAGCTGGGCGAGCTCGTTGACCAGGGCGATGTTGACGGAGCGAAAGATGTTCTCCAGCAGCTTCGCCAGCTCCGCCGCCTCTGGTGCCGAGAGCACCTCAACCTGGTCGCAGATCTCCCTGTAGAGCGCCGCCGCGCGCTCGCCGCAGGCCTCGGTCAGCCCACCGACGAGCTTCGGCGTCGTGCGAATCGTGAAATCGGTGCGGCCGGGATCGATCCGCTCCGGCGAGAAGGCGAGGTGAAAGTCGCGTCCCGCGGCCATCCCCGACTCCTCCAGCAGGGGTCGCAGGCGCTCGCGAGTGGTGCCGGGATAGGTCGTGGACTCGAGCACGACCAGCTGCTCGGGCTGCAGCACCGAGGACAGCGAGCGTGCGGTATCGACCAGGTGGGTGAGATCGGGCTCGCGGGCGCTGGTCAGCGGGGTCGGCACGCAGATGATCACTGCGTGGCAGGAGGCGAGATCGGCATACCTGCCGGTCGCGCGCAGGCGATCCGAATGCTCCTTGATGACCGAGGACGAAACGTCCTCGACGTAGCTGTGGCCCCCGCCGATGCTCTCGACCTTGCGAGCGTCGCTGTCGAGGCCTACCACTTCATGACCCGCCTCGGCAAAGGCGACCGCGAGTGGCAGCCCGACATAGCCAAGCCCTATGACTCCAACCTTCATTGCGCGAAATACTAGGGTGGCGAGCGGCTCAGAACTCGTAATTTGGGTATTTGACCGGCGCGACGCGACCGAATCCGGAAATAGGATTGCCTCGATGCGCAGGATCCTGCAGCCGACGGTCACGAGCATGAATGCCGCCCGCCACCTGGTCTGGTACCTCAACTACCAGATATCAGGCGGCCGCGGACCGGTCCGCTAGGACCCGCGGCAGCTCCTTAACCGGCGTCGGTCAAATCGCCCCCCGTGGCGTGAAAGCCACCGTCGACGTGGAGGATCTCGCCGGTGATCCCGCTGGCCAGGTCGGAGAGCAGGAAGGCGGCTGCGTTCGCCACGGGGGTGGCATCGCCATCGTCCCAGCCCAGCGGCGCGCCCCGCAGCCATTCCTTGACCAGGCCGTCGAAGTTTTGGATGCTGGACGCGGCGATTGTGCGAAGCGGACCGGAAGCGATCATGTTCACGCGCACGCCTTGCGGGCCTAGGTCACGAGCGAGGTAGCGTGAGACCGATTCGAGCGCCGCCTTCGAGACTCCCATCCAGTCATACGAGGGCCAGGCGAACCGGGCATCGAAGTCGAGCGCGACAATGCTGCCCTGACTCTTGTTCTCGCCGAGCAGGGGGACGAGTGCCTGCGCGAGCGCCTTGAGCGAGAAGACGCTGATCTCAAAGGCGGTGACCGCGCTCTTTCGGGGCGTGGCAAGGAAGTCGCCGCTGATCGCGTCCGGGGGGGCGAACGCGATCGCGTGCACGACGCCATCCAGCTGCCCCCAGCGCTCCTCCAGGTCGCCATGAAGCGCCTCGAAGTGCTCGGGGTGGGTGACGTCGAGCTCCAGCACCTCAACGGCCTCGGGAAGCCCCTGCGCGGCGCGCTCGGTGATCCGCCGCACCCGGCCGAAGCTGGTCAGCACGACGTCCGCTCCCTGGCGTTGCGCCTGCTCGGCGATCGAGTAGGCGATGCTGTGGCGGTCGATGACGCCGGTGACGAGGATGCGCTTGCCGTCAAGGATCACGGGAGGGCGGGACGAGCTTAACCAGCGTTCTCGATGCCTCGATCAACGGCCTGCGCGGGCGGTCAGGGCCCAGGCGAGGCGCTCGCGGGTCTCGGACGGATCGATGATCTCGTCGACGAATCCGCTCGCGGCGGCCACCTCGGAGGCGAGGTGCTCCTGCGCGTAGGCGGCGCTGAGCGCTCCTTGGAGGGCGTCGTGGCGAGCGGCGGCCTCGAGGCGTCGCCGGTCGACGATCCGAACCGCCTCGGTGGCGGCCATGATGCCGATCTCAGCTCCGGGCCAGGCATAGACTGCGTCAGCGCCGAGATCCTTGGAGTTCATCGTGATCACGGCGCCGCCGTAGGCTTTGCGGAGCACGACGGTCAAGCGCAGCACCGAGGCGCTTGCGAAGGCGAGCAGAAGCGCTGCGCCGTGGCGGATCACACCGACGGCTTCCTGGCGGCGGCCGGGCATGAAGCCGGGGGTATCGACGAGGACGACCAGCGGCAACCCGAAGCGGTTGCACGAGTTGACGAACATCGAGGCAGCTCGCAGGTGGGCCGGGGCCTTCGCCGTCACTCACTCACCCACTCAAACCGGGGAAGCCCTCGGCTGAGGTCGGCTCGGGACGAGTGAAGATCGGCCGGTCGAGCGCGTGATTTCGCTCCCCCGCCGCGGTCGAGGCGAGATACTGCGCGGGCGATGTCGCAGGAGAACGTGGAGATCGTGCGGAAACTGATCGAGGCGTGGAATGCGGGAGACATGGACGCCTTTCGTGATCTGTACGACCCCAAGATCATCATGCGACCCCCGGAGCGTTGGCCGGAACCGGGGCCTTTCGTGGGTCGGGAGGCGTTCATGCGCGAGTGGCACCAGACCCGCGAAACCTGGGATGCCGACGTCGTGGAACCGATCAGCGACTTCATCGATGCCGAGGACCGAGTTGTGGTCAGGCACGTCTGGCGTGGGACAGGCCAAGGACCTGAGTCGAACATCGAAACCACGCAGGTCACCACCGTGCGAAAGGGCCTGATCCTCCACCAGGACTTCTTCTGGGATCACGCGGAAGCCCTCGAAGCCGCCGGGCTGTCCGAGTAAGCGATCCGGTACAGCGAGTGGGCTGACATTCCTCGTTGGGGGTAAATGCTGATTAAGGGGTGGCGAGGGATCCGCCGCTTCGATCATCGGGCGCAGCAGTCGGACCCGACCGAGCTCTCGTAGAGGCGCGCCTGAGACTTCGCCCCTCTTATTCATCATCGGCATTCCAACGCGCTCGACGGGCCAATTTCAGTGGAGCAGAGGGGGGGCGCCGGGCTGTCGGAGTAGGCGTTGCGCCTCGTCCCGCTCCTTCACCTTCGCAGCGCGTTCCTCGCGCAGCTCGCGGACCTGGGCCTCGATCTCGGAGAGCCTCTGTTTCGTCGTCGTCAACATCGCGCGTTCCTCCTTCACCACTTCACCGCGATGCTGCTGCTCTCCACCGCCTATTTAGTCGATGTCACCGATTCTGCGGTGACGATCGGCGGCAACCGGGGAGGCGATCGCCGCGGTGATGATCGGGGACAACCGAAACGCGGCGGGTTGCCCCAGGGGTTGCCTTGGGGATGCCCCGGACCTCCCCCGAGCAAGCGAAACCCCGCGTTAGCGGGGCTTTTGCATGGGCCGTGAAGGACTCGAACCTTCAACCTTGAGATTAAGAGTCTCCTGCTCTGCCAGTTGAGCTAACGGCCCGCTCGAACAGCAGCCTCGGGGTTCCCGAGGCCAGGTTCAAGTATAGGAACGCTTCTAGGGCGCCGAGGCAGTGCCGGTGCCGCCGCCGGCGAGGCCGCCGAACGGGTTCTCGAGCGCCTGCTTGGCGGCGGCGCGATTGCCACTCTGGGCCTTCGTCGCCTTCTTGGCCTGCTTGCGCAGCTGGGCGCTCTGCTTGGCGTACTGGTTGAGAGTCTGGTCGATCAGCTTGCGCTGCGCTGCTGGCGCTTGCTGCTTGGCCTGCTCGCCGGCCTGCGCGGCGCCCTTCGTGTCGCCGATCAGGTAGCGGAGCTGCGCAAGGGTGAGATAGGAGTTCGGGCTCGGGCGCGCCTTCGCGTAGATCGCCTGCGCCTCGGCGGCGCTCTTCACCCTGGTGTCGATCTCGGTGAAGTTGCTGCTGTTGAGCAGCGCCGTCGCGGCAAGCTGAGCGACGCTCGGGCTTGGCTGCTTGGGGTTCAGCTTCATGTAACGGATCCAGGCGTCACCGGCCTTCCGGTAGCTGTCAAGGCCCTCCTGGGTGATCCCATTCTGCGCACCCGTCGCCGGATCGCTTTGGATCTCCGCGGTGGCGGCCGTGGAGCGAGCCCTGATGTCGCGCAGCAGCAGGGTCTCGTTGCGCGGATCCTTGGCCAGCTTGCGCTCAATCTGCTCCGCCTGGTCGGTGAAGGCGCTGCTGCTGCTCGAGCCGCCGCCGCCGCCGATCAGATCGCCGAGGTTGACCGGCCCGACCACGGTGAAGAGGCTCAATCCCATCAGGGCGGCCAGCACCGCGTAGACGACCTGGATCACCCGCTTGCGGCGACCGCGGATGTCGAACAGCATCTTGTGCTCGCTGCTTTTCGCCACGCTTAACGCTCCTGGGTGGAGGGCTCGGGCATTCGCCCGCTCGAGGGAGTCCCGAAGAGGCGGGCAAGCAAGATACTCAACTCATACAGCGCCACCAGCGGCACCATCTCGATCAGCATCGTCACGGGGTCGACACCGGGCAGCGCCGCGGCGACGATCGAGATCAGCAGAATCGCGTAGCGGCGGTTCGACGAGAGCTGCTTCGGGGTCACGAAGCCGAGCCGGGTGGCGGCGAGGATGCCGACCGGCAGCTGGAAGATCACTCCGACCGCGAGCATGGTGGTGGAGAAGAACGAGTAGTAGTCGCGAGCCCGGACCTGGACGTTGAACTGGTCCTCGTTGAAGTGGAGCAGGAACTTGGTCGCCGCAGGCATGACGACGAAATAGGCGAAGACGACGCCGGCCACGAAGAGCAGCGGGATCGCGAGCAGGATCGGGGTGACGACGCGGCGCTCGCGCTCGCTGAACGCGGGCAGCACGTAGGCGTAGAGCTGGTAGAGGATGATCGGCAGGGAGAGCAGCAGGGCGCCGTAGACCGAGATCGTCAGCGTGGTCGTGAACGGCTCGGTGACGCTGAGGGTGAGCAGCTTCTCGTGGTCAGCCGGGAGTGGACCGTTGGCGAGATCGAGCAGCCGGTCGCTCTGCCAGAAGCAGAGCGCCAGCGCGATCACGAAGACCGCGATCGAGACGATCAGGCGGGCGCGCAGCTCGTCGAGATGCTCGACGAGGGTCATGCGATCCTCGTGGCGGACCGCCGAAAGGCGGGGCACCGGAAGGGCCCCCTAGGCCCGCTTCTCGGTGACTACCTCGGCCTCCGCGGACTCGACCGCTTCGGCCTCCGCGGCAGCCTTGGACTGATGCAGCTCGCGCATCTCCTTGTCCTCCTCGTCCTCATGCTCACCGCTCATCGCGCCCTTGAACTCGTTGATTCCCTTGCCCAGCGAGCGGCCGAGCTCGGGCAGGCGCTTGGGCCCGAAGACGATCAGGGCGATCACCAGGACGACGAGGATCTCGGGCAAACCGATATTGCCGGGCATCACGGAAATGGTACCGGCGTTGGCCCCTCGCCCGGCAGATCTGCGTTCAGGACCCGCCGTCGGTGGCGCTGGGCTCGAAATTGAGGTGGTAGCGACTCGGCGTCGGCTCCGCTTGGCCCTGGTACTTGCTCCCGGCGGCGCCGGAGCCGTAGGGGCTCTCGACCGGCCCGTCCATGCGCATGAAGGAGATCTGGCCGATCGGCATCCCGAGGTAGATCGTGATCGGCAGGTTGGCGACATTGGAGAGCTCCAGGGTCAGGTTGCCCTCGAAGCCCGCATCGACGAACCCGGCGGTCGAATGGATCAGCAGCCCGAGCCGCCCGAGCGAGCTCTTTCCCTCCAGCCGCGCGACGAGATCGTCAGGCAGGCGGACCCGCTCGAGCGTCTGGCCGAGCACGAACTCGCCCGGATGCAGGATGAACTTGTCCTCGGCGCCGATCTCGACCAGCTCGGTGAGATCCTCCATCGGCTCGCGCACGTCGATGTACGGGTAGCGGGCGTTATGGAAAACCCGGAACTTGCCGTCGACCCGCACATCGACGCTCGACGGCTGCACCATCGCCGGCTCGTAGGGATCGAAAACGATGCGGCCGGCCTCGATCTCCTGCCTGATCGTGCGGTCGCTCAGGACCACGGCAGGGGCGCAAAGGTCGGCTCATCCATGGGCGAATCCAGTCTATTGACGATGCCTGCCTACCCGGTAATCAGGGTTTTCGGAGGATCTTCGAAAAGTGGGGTCAACCCGAGGTACCGATGTCCCGATATGCGGATCGAAATGGCAGCCAACGAAGGCCCCACCCAGACCCCGCGGAGCCCCGAGAAGGCTCACCTTCACGTTTGCCCGCAGTGCACCTCCGAGCTCGTCCAGCCGGTCGCCTGGGAGCAGGTCGCCAGCCGCGACGAGTGGCGTCTCTGGCGCCGCTGCCCGGAGTGCGAGTGGCACGGCGACGACGTCCACCGCGAGAGCTCGATCGACGACTATGACGAGCGGCTCGACTTCGGCACCCGCGAGCTCGCCGAGGAGCTGCGCTCGCTGGAGCAGGCCAACATGCAGGAGGCTGCCGACCGCTTCATCGCCGCCCTGCAGAGCGACCTGATCCTCCCCGAAGATTTTTAGGCCGCGAAACGAAGTGGAGCGGCAGATGCATGTCAGGCGGCGAAGCCGCCGCAATGGGTCCCTTTAGGCCGACACGGCCTACCCATATCTATCGACCACCCCATCCGCAACCATTTCGAGCAGCGCTCGCTGCTCGTCGTCGATGCCCGCGGCGGCGAGGCTTCGCTTCGCTGCGGCGACCAGCTCCAGCGCCTGCTCGCGAACCTCCTCGAGAGCCCCGCTCGCGGCGATCTGATCGCAGACCCGCTCCGCCTCGGCCGCGTCGATCCCGCGCAACTCGACCACCGCGAGCGCGGGATCGCGCCGAATCGCCAGGATCAGCGGCAGGGTCACGGTCCCGTCCAGCAGATCCGTGCCACGCGCCTTTCCAGTCCGTTCCGGCGGGCCGGTGACGTCGAGGACGTCGTCGAGGAGCTGGAACGCGAGGCCGATGCGGTTGCCGAACTCGCGCAGCTTCTCGCCACCGACACCGTCGGCCGAGCCGGACCTCGAGATCCAGCCCATCCGGCAGGCGCACTCGAAGAGGCGCGCGGTCTTCAGCCGGCAGCGGTGCATGTAGCGCTCCGCGTCGATTGAGGTGTCGAACTCGTCGTGACGCTGCGCGAGCTCGCCCTCCGCAAGCGCCACCGAGGCTGCGCTGAGAAGCGCCACCTGGTCGACGTCGCCGGCCTCGGCGATCAGCGCAAAAGCCCGCGAGAAGAGCAGGTCGCCGGTGGCGGTCGCGCCCGCGCGTCCAGACGTCGCGGCAACCGTGGGGCGGCCGCGGCGCAGCGGCGCCTGGTCGAGCACGTCGTCGTGGACGAGGGTCGCCATGTGCACGAGCTCGACCGCGGTGGCGGCGCGCACCGCCGCCTCGGCGCCGGCGGAGCCGCCGCAAAGCAGGACCAAGAGCGGCCGCAGCCGCTTGCCCCCCGCGAGCAGGGTCGCCGACGCGTCGCGCTCCAGCGCCGGCCCGTGTCCGGCCGTCGCTTCTCGCAGCGCACTCTCGACCGCCCCGAGACGAGCCGGCAGCCAGGCGCTTGCCGCGTCCATGACCGCGGTGACCGGAGGCGGCACCGCGGAGTGGCGCGGTGTCATTCGGGCCTTCTGGCGCCGCTGTGGATCGCGATGATTCCGCCGGCCAGCACCGTCACCCGGATCCGCTCCAGCCCCGCGGCGTCCATGCGCTCGGCGAGGAGGCGCGGCGAGGGGAAGCTGCGCACCGACTCGGGCAGGTACGAGTAGGCGTCACGATCGCCGGCAAGCAATCCCATCAGCGGCACGATGCGATCGAACCACAGCGAGTAGAAGGTCGAGAGCGGCGGGCGGGTCGGCTGGGTGATCTCGAGGATCACGATCCGCCCGCCGGGCTTCAGCACCCGCGTCATCTCGCGCAGGCCGCGGTCGAGGTCGGCAAGGTTTCGGACTCCGAAGCCGACCGTCGCGGCGTCGAAGGAGCTGTCCTCGTAGGGCAGCGCCAGCGCGTCGGCGAGCTCGAAGCGGACGTTGGTCGCCCAGCGCTCGATCGACTTCGCCCGCGCAAGCTCGAGCATCGGCTGCGAGAAGTCGCAGCCCACCACCGTTCCCGCCGGCCCCACGTGCCCGGCCAGCTCCAGCGCCAGGTCGCCGGTGCCGCAACAGACGTCAAGGGCGCTTTCTCCCTCATGCAGCTCGGCACGGAGCGCCGTGCGCTGGCGCCAGCGATGGTGAAGCCCGGCCGTCATCAGCGAGTTCATCGCGTCGTAGCGACCGGCGATGCGGTCGAACATCCGGTTCACCTGCGAAGCGAACTGCTCGGAGCTGCGCTGCGGACGCGCCGAGCCGGGCGTCGTCATCGAGGCACGCTGGGGACCGCCGCCTGATGGCCTCAGTGCAGCGATGAGAGGAAGGCGGCCGCGTCGTCGAGCTTCTTCTGCGGCAGGTCCTTGTAGGAAGGCATGATTCCCGGGCCGATCTGCAGCGAGCGGATGATCGCCGCCCGCGGGATCCGGGCCCCGATCTCAGACAGCTCCGGGCCTGGACCGTTGTTCCCGTTCGTGCCCAGCTTGTGACAGGACAGGCAGCCCGACTGGGCGACTACCTGCTTGCCCGGCTCGTATTGCTTGGCCACCGTCATGTCGATCTCCAGCGGCGAGCCGGAGTCGGCGCCGGCCAGGGTCAGGTAGGCCATCGTGAGGATGGTCAGGATCCCGGCCGTGGTCGCGATCGGCCGCCGCAGCGGGTTGCGCTCCCGGCCGCGGTCGTAGAAGGGGAGCAGCAGCAGCATGACCATCGCGACCGTGGGGATCCCGACGGTCGCGAGCGGGGTCCAGTAGGGGTGGGTCCTGAAGACCCGCAAGAGCTCGAAGAGGAAGAAGAAGTACCAGTCCGGCCGCGGCACGTAGGTCGTCGTCGTCGGGTCGACCTGTGGCCCCTGCTCGGCGCCGAGGATCAGCGACATCGCGATCACGACCACGACCACGATCAGCGCCATCGCCGAGTCCTTCAGCACCGCGTAGGGGAAGAAGGGCTTTCCCTTCTTCTTCAGGACCTCGTACTCCTGGAGGTACTCCTCCTTCGCGCGGTTGTCCAAGTCGCCTCCCCGCCGTCCTCGTCAGCTCGAAGCGGCTCCGCCGCCGTTTGGACGGGCGCCGTTGCCCCCAGCGCCGTTGGCGCCGGCGCTCACCCGCTCCACGGGCAGCGCCGCTTGGGGTCGCTCCGCCTTCAGCCACGGCGGCGCCGTTGTGCCCAGCTTCACGACCAGGTAGAGGTGGGCGCCGATCAGCGCGAACATCGCCCCTGGGATCAGCAGCATGTGGATCGAGTAGAAGCGCGACAGGGTGGTCGCCCCGATATCCGGCCCGGCGCGCAGAAAGTCGGCCAGGTAGGGGCCAAGCACCGGGCCGGTGCCGGTGATGTTGCTGGCGACGACGGTGGCCCAGAAGGATCGCTGGTCGAATGGCAGCAGGTAGCCGGTCAGGCCCATGATCATGGTCAGGATCAGCAGCACCACGCCGATCACCCAATTGAGCTCGCGCGGGTACTTGTAGGCGCCGAAGAAGAAGACGCGCGCCATGTGCACGAAGATCAGGATGATCATCACGCTGGCGCCCCACTTGTGCATTCCGTGCACGAACGCGCCGAGGAAGACCCCGTTGTCGATGTGGTCGATCGACTGCGGCGCCTGGGTCGGCGAGGGGGTGTAGAACATCGCCAGGAAGACGCCGGTGATCGCCTGGATCAGGAAGGCGAAAAGGGTCGCCGAGCCGAGCGTGTAGTACCAGTTGGTCCCCTTCGGGACCTTGCGGTAGAGCATCCCGGTGAGGAAGCCCGAGGCGCCGGTGCGCTGGTCGACCCAGCCGACGACGTCCTTGGCGCCCTCGATCGAGTCCTCGACGAGCTTGTCGGAGTGGCTCGGGCGCTGCGGCGGCTCGTCCTTGAGGTTGGCCGGCGCCGGCCCGCGCGCCCCGCCGTTGGCGCCCGGCTTGGCCGGCTTGCGCAGCGGTCCGGGGATCAGTTGGTCGGGGAGCTTCATCGGCTACTCACTCTGCTCATCCGCTCGGCGGTGGGAAGGTCGACGGGCGGGGCGGATAGATGTAGTCCCAGATCCCGCCGACGAACTCGCCGGGGTCGCGGGCCCGCACCGGCTCGAGCTGGGAGGTGACGCTGTAGCGAGGGCCGACCTCGACCTTACCGGCGCGCACACGGGTCTGGAAGCGGTCGAGCGGTCGCACCGGCGGGCCGCCGATCCGCTTGCCCTCGAAGTCATAGACGCCGCCGTGACAGGGACAGACGAAATTGCCCGCCGCCTGCACGTAGGTGACCGGGCAGCCAGCGTGCACACAGCGCGACGAGACCGCGACGAACTCGCTCGGGTTCTCGTGAAAGAGCTTCGAGCCGCGGCGGACGAAAGCCGTCGTCTTGCCGGCCTCGCCGATTCCCTGGACCGCGGTGATCGTGGTCTGCTTGTAGTCATCGGCGTTGAAGTCGGCGACCGGGCCGACGGCCTCCCAGCGCTCCTTGCCGCGATGGAAGATCGGGGCAACCGCGAAGCCGATCGCCGGCAAGGCGACGGCCGCGCCGGCGACGCCGCCGAGCGCCTGCACCGCGACGGTGAAGGCGCGCCGGCGAGTCATCGACTCGCCGGGGAAGTAGCCGGGCGGATCGGGCTTTGCGGGCTCCTGGCCCGCGAAGGTCCCGACCTCTGGTTTTGGGTGCTCGTCAGCCACTGTCAGCCGCTTCAGGGATGGCAAAGTCTATTGACTCGCCGGCCCGCTTCAGGGCGGCTCCGAGGCCCGCGGCGGCGGCGACACCCGCGGCCGCGGCAAGCAGCGCCGCGCCCGCCTCCGGCACAGCCTCACGAAGCCCGATCTTGGCGTTTTCGTGAGCTTTGCCACTACCGCAGCCGACCGCGACCGCGGTGGCCAGCCAGAGCCCCGGCAGCGCCGCCTCGGTCCCCTCCGCGTGGCAGGCGGCCGAGAGGCTGATCAGGTCGGAGAGCTCCGCCACCGCATCGGGGTCCCGCAATTCCGCCAGGCGCTCGAGGCCGAGGGCATAGAGATAGTCGCCGGCGAGCAGGCTGAGGTTCTCGTCCTGCCCGAAGAGCACGCGAGAGGTGCCGTAATGAAGCTCGTATCCCTCGCGGATCGACTCCACGACCAGCGAGTACGCATCCGGGTTCGCCCTTGCGCGGGGGCCCGCCGCCGCCAGCGGGCCGAGCGCCGGCGTCGCGGAGGGCTCGACCACGTGGCGGCTGATCACCGAGCCCTCGGCCCGGAGCTGCTCGGCGATCTGGGTCAACGCCGAATCGGGGCTCATCCGAGCGCCTCCCGCAGCGCCCCTGCCGCTGCCTCGACCGTGAGGTCGATCGTCGCCTCGTCGTGGGCCAAGGACACGAACCAGGCCTCGAACTGCGAGGGCGGCGGATAGACCCCTCGCTCGAGCATCGCCCGGCAGAAGCGGGCGTGGGCCCCGACGTCGCAGGCGGAGGCGGTCGCGAAGTCGACGACGGGCTTGTCGCTGAAGAAAAGGGTGAGCATCCCCGGCGCCCCGTCGAGCTGCAGCGGAAGCTCGCCCGCCACCTCGCGCAGTCCCGCCGCCAGGCGATCGGTCAGCTGCCCGAGCCGCGCATAGGCGCTCGGATCGAGCTCGCGCAGGGTGGCCAGCCCGGCCGCGACGGCGAGCGGGTTGCCGGAGAGCGTCCCGGCCTGGTAGACGTCGCCCGCCGGCGCGAGGCGCTCGATCAGCTCCTTGGGACCGCCGAGCGCCGCCGCGGGAAGGCCTCCCCCGAGCACCTTGCCGAGCACGGTCAGGTCGGGCTCGACCGCGTAGAGCTCCTGGGCGCCCCCGCGGGCGACCCGGAAGCCGGTGATCACCTCGTCGAAGACCAGCAGAGCGCCATGCTCCCGGGTCGCTTCGCGCAAAAGCTCCAGGAAGCCCTCTGCCGGGGGGACGACTCCCATGTTGGCGGCGATCGGCTCGGCAAGCAGCGCGGCGACCTCGTGCTCGGACAGCGCTCGCTCGACCGCCTCGCGATCGTTCCAGGGCACGACCACCGTCGCGGCCGCCTGCGCCGCCGTCACCCCCGGGCTCGCCGGCACCCCGAGAGTCGCCATCCCCGAGCCTGCCTCGGCGAGCAGCCCATCGGAGTGGCCGTGGTAGGCGCCGGCGAACTTGACTACGACCTCGCGGTCGCTGAGCGCGCGGGCGAGCCGAACCGCGGTCATCGCCGCCTCGGTCCCGGAGCTGGTCATGCGCAGCATCGCGACCGATGGCACCCGCTCGGCGACCTCCTCGGCAAGCTCGACCTCGGCTTCGGTGGCGGCCCCGTAGCTGGTCCCGCGGGCCGCGGCGGCCCGCACGGCTTCGACAATCGCGGGGTGAGAGTGGCCGAGGATCAACGGGCCCCAGGAGCCGACCCAGTCGAGATAGCGGTTTCCGTCGACGTCGTGCAGGTAGGGGCCTTCGCCGCGCTCGATGAAGATCGGGTCGCGGTCGATCTGGCGCATCGCCCTCACCGGCGAGTTGACCCCACCGGGGAGCACCCGCGAGGCGCGGGCGTAAAGAGCGTCTGAACGCTCCGTTCGACTCACGTTCCTCGTTCCTCGCTCCCGCGGCTAGGGACCGGCAGCGAGGAACAGGTAGCGGGCAACGGAGCTCATCCGTGCTCCGCCTCCCAGCGCGCGTAGTCGTCGGTGAAGTAATGCAGGCGGATCTTCTTGTACTCGGTCGAGGAGTAAAGCGTGGCGCGATCCTCGCCGTCGATTCCGGTATCGGCAGCGATCGAGTCGAGGATCGCGTCGCACTCCTGCTTCGAGCGGCCGTGCGCCATCGTAAAGACGCTGTAGGGCCAGTCCGGATAGGTGGGCCGCTGGTAGCAGTGCGAGATCCCCCGGAAGCTGGCCATCCGGGCGCCGGTCTCCCCGATCTCCTCCTCGGGGACCTTCCAGACCCCCATGCCGTTGGCCGAGAAGCCGGCCCGGCGATGGAAGAGGATCGCCGCGACACGGCGCAGCAGCTTGCGCTCGACCATCGCCTCGAGGTGCCCGAGGAAGGCGTCGGGCTGCATGCCGACCGCCGCGGCGGCGTCGTCGTAGGGTCGATCGGCGACCGCCATCGGCCCCTGCAGCGCCCGGATCACCGCGACGTCGGTCTCGTCGTAGGGCTGCGCCTCGAGCTCGCGCGGGGGCGACGCCTCGACGCTGCTGCGCAAGCGCCTCCGTGCCCCCCTCCATCTCCAGGTTCATGTTGATCTTGAACAGGGTCAGGGTCGGCAGCTTGCGCATCGACTCGGCGCCGGTCTCGCGCATCAGCGCCTCGATCGTCCCATCGAGGCCGAGCTCCGAGTCGGGCGGCGTCGCGATCGTGAACCAGAGGTTGAAGTCGTGGGTGCGCAGATAGTTGTGCGAGACACCGGGGTGGGAGTTGACGATCGCCGCCGGTCGCTGCGGGTTCTGCTCGTCGACCTTGGCGGCGACCAGCATCGAGCTGTAGCCGAGCGCCCTGGTGTCGAAGATCGGCGTGATCTCGCGGATGATCCGCTCGTCGAGCAGCCGCTGGGCGCGCTCCATCGCCTCGTCGAGCTCCAGCTCCGCCTCCGCGGCGATCGCACACGAAGGGCTCGCGGGCGAGCGGGAAGCGCGACTGCAGCAGGTTCATCAGCCGCCGGTCGACGTCGTCGAGCGGCACCGCGGCGCCGCCCTTCCGGGAGCGCAGCTTCGGCGTCACAGCCAAGGCGCGACCTGCTTGGCGTAGTAGGTGACGATCACGTCGGCGCCGGCGCGGCGGATCCCGGTCAGCGTCTCGAGCACCGCGGCGCGCTCCTCGATCCAGCCATTCTCGTGCGGCGGCCTTGAGCATCGAGTACTCGCCGGAGACGTGGTAGGCAGCAAGCGGGGCATCGGTCTCCTCCTTGACCCGGCGGATCACGTCGAGGTAGGGCACCGCGGGCTTGACCATCACCATGTCGGCGCCCTCCTCGATGTCGAGCCTTGCCTCCCGCACCGCCTCGGCGGCGTTGGCGGGGTCCATCTGGTAGCCGCGGCGGTCGCCGAACTCGGGAGTCGACTCGGCGGCGTCGCGAAACGGGCCGTAGAAGGCGGAGGCGTACTTGGCGCTGTAGGCGAGGATCGAGACGTTCGGGTGGCCCTCCTCGTCGAGCTGGTGGCGAATCGAGGCGACCTGGCCGTCGATCATCGCGCTCGGCGCGACCGCGTCGGCTCCGGCTTCGGCCTGCGAGATCGCGGTCTTCGCGAGCAGCTCCACGGTGATGTCGTTGTCGACCGCGCCGTCGCGGACGAAGCCGCAGTGGCCGTGGGTCGTGTACTCGCAGAGGCAGACGTCGGTGATCACGGTCAGCTCCGGGTGCGCCTCCTTGAGCGCCCGCACCGCCATCTGCACGACGCCCTCGTCGTCGTAGGCGCCCGAGCCCTGCTCGTCCTTGGCGGCGGGGATCCCGAAAAGCAGCACGGCGCGAATCCCGGCCGCAGCGACCTCGGTCGCCTCGGCGACCAGCTCCGAGATCGAGAAGCGCTCGATCCCGGGCATCGAGGGAACCTCCTCGCGCAGCTCCTCGCCGGCGACGACGAAGAGCGGCTGCACGAGATGCCCAGGGCCGAGCTCGGTCTCGCGAACGAGATCGCGAAGGACCTGAGTGCGCCGCAGGCGGCGCATGCGGGTGGACGGGAAGGCCATCGGGCCGATTCTAGGGTTCACCCCTTCGCGGCACCTGCCGCAGTCCGCGCTGAAGCGCCTATACATCTGGGCGCCCAGGGCCGCCGCAAATGCACACCTTCGCCATCTTGTCTCCGCCCGCATCGAGTCGATGCGCCGGAATGGTGGAGCTCAGACCGCCGTGAAGCGGCGCAGGGCCAAGCGTGCCAGCACCGCGTAGGCGAGGGTCAGAGCCGCGAGGTGGATCAGCGCCGTTCCCATCGCCGGGCCCGATGCGTCGAGCGCCCGCTCCATCGCGTGCAGCGCGGGCTTGAACGGGAACAGCGCCGTCACCACGCCGATCACGTCGTAGAGCCCCGGGCCGACCGACCCGGAGGGGACCAGGGAGAGGAAGGCGACCGGCAGCGAGACCATGAAGGCGAGCAGCGATGCGGCGCGCACCTCGCGGGTCGCGGCGCCCAGCGCCGCCCCGGCGGCGCCAAACCCCGCCCCGCCGGCCAGGATCGCGACCAGCCAGAGCCCGACTCGCTGCCACTGCAGCGAGACGAAGATCTCCAGGCCGGCGAGCATCAGCATCGTCACCACGAGCGCGACGACGACCCCGAGCCCGACCTTCTCGGCCAGCAGCCCGGGTCGCGAGACGAGTCCGCGCGTGAGACGCGAGAAGGCGTTCTCCTCGCGCTCCAGCGCCAGCGAGCCGGCGACCAGCAGCACGGTCACGAACATCAGCGTCACCGTCGCCGCGATCGCGATCGCGAAGACGTCGAGCGGCGGCGTCTTGCCGGAGATCACCTGCTTGTCGACGTTGATCGGCTCCGCGACCGAGGCGAGCAGCGGGTTGGCGAGGTTGAGGTTCTGGTTCGCAAGCGCGGTGAAGCGGATCACCTTGTCGAGCGCCTCGATCTCGGCGCTGGAGCGCAGCGACGGGCGCAGCGCGCGCAGGATCTGCTCCGCGCTCTGCAGCCCAAGCACGTCGATCGACTGCCCGAGCAGGTTCAGCGACCCACCGCGCTGGAGCAGGTCGAGATAGCGGGTCGAGGTCTTGGCGACCTCGTGGGCGATCCGCAGGTTCGCTTCGCTGAGCAGCGCGGTGATGCGGTCGTCGACCAACCGCTCCTTGACCGGGTCCTCCTGGTTGACGATCACCTCGACCTTTGGCCGCTCGGGAGTCAAGCCGGTCAGCGACTCGAGCTTGCTGACCAGGTCGCGGGGCAGGATCAGGGCGCCGAGCACGTCGCCGCTGCGCACCTTGTCGATCGCCTCGGAGCGACTGTCGACGCGCACGCACTGGATCCGCTCGCAGAGGGTGCTGCGGGCGCCGACGATGTCGACGCTCTGGTTGCCGATCTTGAAGGGAGTGTCCTTGGGGACGTTGTTGAGGAACGCGACCCGCGGCTTCTCGGGCCCGCGCGAGATCGCGAAGCCGACCAGCAGGGCGATCAGCACCGGGTAGACGATCAGCAGCGCGGCCTGCAAGCGGCGAGCGGCGGAGGATCTGCAGGTCCTTGAGCAGCAGCCAGCGCATCAGTGTCCGCGGTGGTGAAGGTAGGCGACGAATGCGGCTTCGAAGTCGGCGGCGGCCGCGTCGGCGGCCTCGCGCGCGACCGCCTCCCGCAGCATTGCCTGGCTGCCGTCGAAGAGCCGCTCGCCGTCGGCGATCACCAGCAACCGCTGGCCATAGCGCTCCGCCTCCTGGATGTTGTGGGTGGAGAAGATCACCGTCGTGCCGGCTGCGGCCAGCGCAGCGACGAACTCCCAGAGCCGCGCGCGCTGGCGCGGATCGAGCCCGGCGCTGGGCTCGTCGAGCAGCAGCACGACCGGTTGCGCGAGCAGCCCGATCGCGATGTTGACCCGCTGCTGGTTTCCTCCTGATAGCCGCGCCACCTGGTCGTGGCGGCGATCGGCGAGGTCGCTCTGCTCGAGCATCCGCTCGACGCTCGCCTCGACGTCGGGGCGGCGCTCGAGGCGCGCGAAGAGGCGCAGGTTCTCCTCCACGGTGAGGCGGCGGTAAAGCGCCGCCTGCTGCGGCACCCATCCGACCTCGCCGCGCGGCAGATGCACCTCGCCCTCGTCGGGGCGCACGATTCCGGCGAGGATCGAGAGCAGCGTCGTCTTGCCGGCGCCGTTGGGCCCGATCACCGCCAGCAGCTCGCCGGGATCGGCCTCGAAGTCGACCCCGCGCAGCGCCGCCCGCTGCCCGTAGCGCTTCACGATCCCGTGCGCCTCCAGCGCCGCGCCCGAGCCGCCCCCGAAGTCCCTGGCTTCCATCGCCGACAAGCTAGACGGGTCGATTTCAGCGCGGCTGCGCCTCGGCCCAGCGCAGCCGGGATACGCTGACCGCGATGCGAGTCCTCTTCATCGGCGACGTCGTCGGCGCTCCCGGACGGCGCGGCTTCGCGCAGACAATGCCCGAGCTGCGCGAGCGCCACGCCCCCGACATGGTGATCGTCAACGGCGAGAACTCGGCCGGCGGGCTGGGGATCACCGAGGCGACCGCCGGCGACCTCTTCGCCGCCGGCGCCGACGTGATCACGACCGGCAACCACGTCTACAGGCATCGCGAGGCCTACGCCTACCTCGATCGCGCCGAGCGCGTGATCCGCCCCGCCAACTACCCGCACGCGAACCCCGGCCGCGGCCACACGGTGGTCGAGGTCGGCGAGCTGCGGGTCGGCGTCGTCAACCTCAGCGGCGCGGTGCAGCTCAAGGTCGCGCGCTCGCCGTTTGCAGAGATCGACTCGATCCTCGAGCGGCTCGACGGCCAGGCCGACGTCGTGATCGTCGATTTCCACGCCGAGGTGACCAGCGAGAAGGTCGCGATGGGCTGGCACCTCGACGGCCGGGTCGCGGCCGTGCTCGGCACCCACACGCACGTGCCCACCGCCGACGCCCGGGTGCTGCCGGGCGGCACCGCCTACATCAGCGACGCCGGAATGACCGGCTCGCGGGCCGGGGTGATCGGCGTCAAGCGCGAGCAGGCGCTGGAGGCCTTCCTCACGCAGATGCCGGTTCGCTTCGAGACCGCTGAGGAGGATGTGTGGGTGATGGGGGCTCTGGTGGATGTGGGAGCCAATGGCTCTGCGCGAGTCGATCGAGCAGCTGCTGGTACCGGTTCCGCGCTGAGCGCGCCGAGCGCGACGAGGAGCAGCGGAGCGAACCAGACCAGGTAGAGGTAGAACCAGTGCTGCGCGATCAGCTGCGTGCCGATCAGCAGCGCCGCGCCGAGGGCCGCGACCTGGGCGGCCGACTTGCGCCGCGGCCGGAAGGCGACCAGCATCGCGAGCCCGCCGAGCGCCACGATCGCCGCGATCCGCAGCGGCTCCAGCCCTGAGACCTGGCCCCAGACGCTGAACGGTGAGTTGCGGTCGATCTGGCTGGCGACGGTGCGGTGCCAGAAGGTGACGATGCCCGGGTCGATCAGGGCCTGGGCCATGACCACGGCCGCCACGCCGAAGAATCCAAGGACAAACCGCACTACCACGGGTCCTGTCACGGCGGACCTACCCGGCGACCGTGCTCCGGAGTCCGCGCGCTCGCCGGCCAGGCCCGCCGCACCACCCGTGGAAGATTCGCTCCGTGGCTCTTCCCCCTCAATGCCCATTTCATGTCCCGTCGCCCCATCGCCCTGATAGGTCGCAAGCAGGGGAGCCAGGATGAAGGGGCGCGAACTTCGTCAGCCCGGTCAGGGCGAGACCGGCGCCGCGCAGCGCCGGTCTCGAGAGAACGAGCAGGGTGGCGACGAGCAGCAGAGCGACAAGGCTGTCGTTGGCGTTCGACTCGAGCACGAAGGCCGCATAGGGAAAGGCTGCCCAGCCGAAGCCGAGCACGGCGCCGAGCCGCTTGCCCGCGGCGCCCGGGCGCAGCTGCCTCCCGAGCAGCAGGAGCAGGACGAAGGTCGCGAGGTCGAAGAAGATCGCCGCCGCGTGCGCCGCCGGCAGATCGTCCCAGCTGCCGCTCCACGGCAGGGCCTGCTCGAACGGCACGTAGGCGTAGTAGTTGACCGGCCCGTAGGTATCGCCCGAGCCGACGTCGTCGGGGAACTCGCCGGCGCCGTAGACCGGGTCGCCGTCGACGATGCGGTCGGCGCCGACGACGCCCGCGTAGCCGACGTCGATCACCCCCGAGTCGGCGATGTTGAGCCCGCCGCGAAAGCCGAGCAGGAACAGCGCCGCGATCAGCAGCCAGGCGGCGGGCCAAACCGGGCGCAGGCCCTCGCCGCGGCCGCGGAACCCGACCCAGAGCATGCGCGCCATCAGGTAGAGCAGCGGCGGGTACTGGAGCGGCACCGAGACGCCGATATCGCCGCGGTTGAAGAAGTACTGCGAGGCGCCGAAGGAGAGCAGGACGAGCAGGTCGAGGTTCGCGACCCGCCACGGACGCCGCCAGTCGATCAGGCCGAGCAGGAAGATCGCGCAGAGCGGCAGCCACACGTAGGGGGCGTTGAGCTTGTGCCCGAAGGCGCCCGAATACCCGCGCGCCATCTTCCAGGCGACCTGATAGCCGGTCCAGGACTCGAGCACGGTCCCGGTCACGTCGTCGACGGTGACCTGGACGACGTCGTCGTCGCCGCTGAAGTAGTCGACCTGCCAGTTGCCGTCGACCAGCGACGCGGTCGGCTTCAGGTCGGCGTGCTGCCGGCGCGCCGCGACCACCTTCGGATCGGCGCCGGCGGCGGCAAGCGCCTCCCGCTCGGTCACCGGGGGCGACGCGGGAAGCGCCGACGGCCCGGAGGCCGCCACCGCCGCCTCGGCCCGCTGCGCCGGCACGCCAGGGCCACTGCGAGGGCGAGTGCCGCGAGCCAGCGTTTCGCCTTCGGGCTCATCCCAGCGCCCCCACGCCCGGACCCTCCCAGTCCGCGCCCACGAGCCGCCCGCTCGCGATCCCCGAAATGCTCGACCACGATCGAGGCGACGTCGCGAAGCGCCCATTGCTCGCGCTCGTCGGCGCTCTTTGGGCCGCAGCCGCAGAACAGCAGCGGGCCCAGCGAGTCGCCGCGATGCAGGGACCCGTGGCTGCCGCCGCCGACGTGCGAGGCGGCGCCCCAGTCGACGCACTCGTAGCCGAGCGTCGCCGAGATCACCAGGTCGCCGCAGTGGGGGGCCGCGAGCGCGGACCACAGCCGCGCCAGCGCGTCGGGATAGCTCTCGCTTCGCAGGCGGCCGTCGTCCTCCTCGAGGTCGAGCGCCAGCGGCTCGCCGCTCAGCTCCCAGCGCCCGCCACGGAGGTCCGCGACCCGATCGCCGGGCCGAAAGCGCAGCTCGACCCCGGCCCGGCGCACGACCGCCTCGGCGCCGGGTGGTGGTGGGGCCGGCGACTCGCGGACGATCGAGGCGCCGTCGCAGGCGAGATGGGCGACGAGATCGACACCCTCCATCGCCTCGAGGGCGCCCCGCACCTCGGTCAGCTCGGGGCGCTCGCGCTCGCCGGCGAGCAGATAGACGTTCGCGGCGCGCGAGGTCGGGCTGACCGCCAGCTCGGCCTCCTCGGGGCGATCCGCGGAGGGCTGGAGGATGCTCCAGCGCCGTCCCAGCTCGGCCGCGATCGGCAGCTCGCGATGGACGGGGGTCTGGGCATGGTCGGCCATCAGGATCAGCGCGTAGTCGGTCAGGAACCCGTCCAGGCCTCCCGGCCGCCTCGATCAGCCGCGCGAATGCCGCGTCGGCTGCGGAGATCGACTCGACCATCGCGTCGGGGCCGTGGCGGTGCGAGTGGTGGTCGTTGTCGGGGAGGGAGAGCAAGAGGAAGTCGAAGAGGCCCTGGCCGGCGAGCTCGGCGGCGCAGCAGGCCGAGTACTCGTCGCGGGCTCCCGGCCGCGAGGTCGGCTGGCAGGGGACGCGGCGGCTCGCGTAGAGCTCGCCGTAGAAGAGCTCCTTCGGGCCCCAGGTCGCGTGGCGAAGCTTCAGCCCGCTGACGTCGATCGCCCGCCGCATCAGGCCCTCGAGCGAGACCTCGTGCCGGTGCCGGCCGCGGTAGATCAGAAATGGCGTGGAGGCGGTGCGCAGGCCGGCATCGTCGAGCTGCTCGAAGACGGTCTCCACCTCGGGGTTGAGATGGGAGAGGTTCATGTTGTAGACGAGGTCGTAGAGGGTCCGGAAGAGGCCGAAGGTGCGCGAGGCCTCGAACGAGGAGCCGTACTCGACGTAGCGGCGCTCGAGCCGGTGGTACCAGTTCATGCCGAGATCCAGTGCTCGTCCGCCCCGACGCCGGTGGCGATCTCGGCGCTCGCGACCGGGGTCACCGAAGGGAAGCTGGAGACGCATTCGCGAACCAGCACCCCGCGCCGCAGGAGCTTGCCGAAGGTCGGCGCCCGCCCCTCCTCGACGGCGAGCTCGAGCATGTCGGTCCGCATCGAATCGACGTAGGCGAGAACGAGCCCCTTAGGCATGGCTCACCTCATCTCAGGATGCGCAGGCCCTCGTACTTGCGCTGGCCGCGCCGCCGCCGCGCCGCCGCCAACCAGAGCACAGCTGCGAGGGCGAGAAGCGCAATCGGCGAGACCAGCAGGCAGAGGGCGGCGACGACCACGGCTGCCAGCACGACGATGAGGCCGAGCGCCCCCGCACCGCCCTCCGATCGCCGGGCGGCGCCGGCGACCACGGAGGCGACGACCAGCGCTGCGAGCGGAGCGGCCGCTATGCCGACGACGACACCGCCGACGACCGCCTCGTCGTCGGTGGACATCGAAAGGCCACCCGCCGCGGCCCCGGCGATCGCCGCGAGCAGGACGAGCGGGCCGACCGCGGAACGCGCCGCGATGGCGCCGGCAAGGGCGCCGATCGCGAGGGCGAAGCCCAGCGCCTGGCAGATCGCGGAAAAATAGTCCATCCGGCGAAGCAGGCTACCGAGCGCGCCGCTCGCCACCGGAGCGCGCGGGAAACGGCGTCGCTGCAGCTTCCAACCCCCGCGTCGGCCACACTTAGGGGGTGACCGAGCCGCCTGAGACGCCGCACCGTCGGCGCTCGCACACCACCGCTCACGACATCGAGCGCTACGCGGGCCTGTTCGCGCAGCGCACCTACGCGATGCGCTCCTCGGCGATGCGCGACCTGATGGCGATCACGGCACGGCCGGAGGTGATCTCGCTGGCCGGCGGACTGCCGGACACCTCGACCTTCCCCCCGGCGAGCTTCGCCGCGCAGATGACCAGGATCGCGCAGGAATCGGCCGCCGAGGCGCTTCAGTACGGCCCGACCGAGGGCTTCGAGGAGACCAAGGACTGCATCCTGCAGGTGATGGGGGCGGAGGGAATGCTCCCCGACCCCGAGGATGTGATCGTCACCACCGGCGGCCAGCAGGCGATCGACCTGGTCACCAAGACCCTCGTCGACCCGGGCGACCCGGTGATCTGCGAGGCGCCGACCTACCCCGGCGCGGTGCCGGTCTTCTGCAGCTACGAGGCCGACGTGATCCAGATCGAGTGCGACGAGGACGGGATGCGGGTCGACGAGCTCGAGAAGGTCCTCGACCGGCTCGCCGGCGAGGGCCGGCGTCCGAAGTTCATCTACTCGGTGCCGAGCTTCCAAAACCCGGCTGGGGTGTCGCTCTCCTTCGAACGCCGGCGGCGGCTCGTCGAGCTGGCCCGCAGCCGCGAGGTGCTGATCGCCGAGGACAACCCCTACGGGCTGCTGCGCTACGAGGGCGAGGCGCTGCCGCCGCTCTACCAGCTCGAGGGCGGCGACTACGTGATCTACCTCGGCACCCTCTCGAAGATCCTCTCGCCCGGGATCAGGCTCGGCTGGGCGGTCGCGCCGCCGCCGGTGATGGAGAAGATCGTGCTCGGAAAGCAGGCCGCGGACCTCTGCACCTCGACCCTGACCCAGTACTTCGTGCGCGAGTACTTCGCCGAGGGCCGCTGGCGCGAGTACGTCGACAGCCTCTGCGAGCTGTACCGCTCGCGCCGCGACGCGATGCTCGCCGCGCTGGAGCGCCATTTCCCGCCCCAGGCACAATGGACCCACCCCGGCGGCGGCCTGTTCATCTGGGCGACGCTGCCCGACTACATCGACACCACCGACCTGCTCGCCAAGGCTCTTCGGGAGAACGTCGCCTTCGTGCCCGGCCAGGCGGCCTACGTCGACGGCCGCGGGGGCAACTCGATGCGGCTCAACTTCTCGGCCTCGGGCGAAGCCGAGATCGAGGAGGGGATCCGCCGCATCGGCGAGGTCGTCTGGGAGCAGGTGCAGCTCTACGAGACGCTCACACACGGGCCCGCCGCCTCCCGGCTTCGCCTCCGGGGGCGGCGGGGTCACGGGCAGGCCCGGCGCGCAGGCGGCGAGACCGAGGATGCCGCGTCGTCCCGTTCCGCAAGCGAGCTACGGGAGAGGCCAGATGAAGGTCGCGGTCCTCGAAGGGCGGCCGCTCGCTGGAGCGCGGCGTCTCGCTGCGCTCCGGGGCCCGGGTCGAGGACGCGCTGCAGCGCCTCGGGCACGAGCCGCTCCCACTCGACGTCGGGCCGCAGTTGGTGGAGTCGCTCCTCGCCGAGAGCCCCGACGCGGCCTTCGTCGCCCTGCACGGGCCCGGCGGCGAGGACGGCACCGTGCAGGAGCTGCTCGAGATCCTCGACATCCCGTACACCGGCCCGGGAGTCGCGGCCTGCGGTCGCTGCATGGACAAGATCGCGCGCCAAGCACGAGCTGCGCGAGGCTGGAATCCAGACGCCGGACTGGTTCGCCTTCAACGCCACCGCCTTTCGGGAGCTCGGCGCAGCTGACACCCTGGAGCAGATCGAGGCTCGGCTCGGCTTCCCGCTCGTCGTCAAGCCGGCCAGCGGCGGCTCGGCGCTCGGCGTCAAGCTGGTCGACGGCCGGCGCGGGATGCCCGAGGCCCTGGTGGCGGCGTTCAGCTACGACGACCGGGTCCTGCTGGAGCGCTACGTCGCGCGGCCGCGAGCTCGCGGTCAGCGTGCTCGGGTCGGAGGCGCTGCCGATCGTCGAGGCAATCCCGCGCGAGGGCGACCTCTACGACTTCGAGGCCCGCTACGAGATCGGGCGCACCGAGTTCGTCTGCCCGGCGGAGCTTGGCGGCGACGCCGAGGCGGCTGTCAACGAGGCGGCGCTGCGGGCCTTCGAGACCCTCGGCTGCTCGGGGTTCGCGCGCGTCGACCTGATGCTCGGCGAGCAGGGGCCCGAGGTGCTCGAGGTAAACGCGGTTCCGGGTCTCACCGACACCAGCCTGCTGCCGCAGGCGGCCGAGGCGGCGGGCCTTGGCTTCGATGAGCTCGTCGAGCGGGCCCTGGAGCTTGCGCTGCCCGCGGTCGAAGCGCTGCGGTTAGCAGCTAGTCATGCTCCCCAGGGCCGGATGTCGCGCACCCCGGTCGTGCGGGCATCGTCCGCGGCGCCCAATCGCTCCACTCGGCTTCCGCCTCAGCGCGGGTCATCAAGCTTACTTCCTCGCCCTCGGCGAAGTCCTCGGGCGTGACGGTGTCGAGGAAGTCCTTGAACTTCTCGACGACCTCCTCGGGGTCCTCGACCTCCTGCTCGAACTCGATCGCCGACTCCTCGATCACGTCCTCGGCGGCGAAGATCGGCGCCGAGACGCGGACCGCGAGCGCCAGCGCGTCGGATGGGCGCGAGTCGATCTCGGTCTCGGAGCCGTTGATCGAGATCGTGATCGAGGCGTAGAAGGTGTTGTCGCGCAGCTCGGTCACCGAGACCCGCTCGCACTTGGCGTCGACCTGGTCGAGCATGTCGGAGAGCAGGTCGTGGGTCATCGGCCGCGGCGTCGAGGCACCCTGCAGCTTCATCAGGATCGCCGCCGCCTCCGGGTGGCCGATCCAGATCGGCAGGAACTTATTGCCGTCGACCGTCTTCAGCAGCACGATCGGCTGCTTGCCGACCATGTCGAAGCTGACTCCGTAGATCTGCATTTGCTGCAAGAAGGCCCTCCGGGGCGGCTGGCTGCGGAACGGCCATTATAGGTGCGGCCCTGCACCCGCCAGGGGGCAGAATCCCCATCGGCTGCGAAAATCCCGCCGATGTCGGAGGTTCGCCAGCAGCTTCTGATCGAGGCCCCGCCGCGGGCGGTCTGGGCGCTGATCACCGACGTCAACCGCCATCCCGAGTGGTGGCCGGACGTCGAGCAGGTCCATTGCGACGACTTCCATGAGGGCTGCAGCTACCGCGAGGTGATGAAGGTCCCGCTCGGCACGGCCGAGCGCGAGGTTCGTCGTCAACGAGGCAAGCGACTGCCAGCGCTTTCGGATCGACTGCGTGATCAGCGGGGCCTTCGTCGATCTCGGCCTCACCGAGGCCAGGGCGACACCTTCGTCGACGGCGCAGCGGGGATGAACCCGATCGGCCTGCGTTACTCGGCCTTCGACGCGATCGCCGGGCGCAGCTACTTCCGCAAGTGGCTGGCTCGGTCGCTGGAGGCGATGAACGAGGCTGCCACACGCCCTTCCTATCGTCCGCCGGGGCCCGGCGCGTGACTGTCAGGCCGGGTTGGCCTCAGCCCATTCGATGATCTTCTCGGAGCCGTCGACGACCGTGCCGTCGTCTAGCACCAGGGTCGGCACCTTCGAGTTGCCGGTCAGCTCCTTGACCCTGCGCCGACCCGGGAACAACGGGTCGGTGCCCATGCCGCCAAAGACCCTCTCGACCTCGGGGTCGTGGCCGGCCACCGCCAGCGCAGCGTGCGCCTTCCCGCATGGGTGGCCTTGCGGTGCGAATGTTCCCCAGCAGACGTAGAGCTTCATGGGCGATCCTGGACTCGAACCAGGGACCTCTTCCTTATCAGAGAAGCGCTCTGACCGACTGAGCTAATCGCCCTCATGGGGCCGATGATAACGGCGGCGCAGCGGGCCGGCTCAGGCCACCCGCTTGCCGTTGATGCGGCGGGTCATCGCGAGCAGCTCGTCGATGTCGTCGAAGCGGATCTCGGCCAAGATCTGGGTTCCCGCGCACCCCACCTTGACCGCGTGGCCGAGGGCCGACTCGAGCTTCTGCTCGGCGTCGTCAAGGGCCTCGGCGACCTCCGGATCGAGTGCCGCCCGCCCCCCGGCGCCCCCCTCCCACCCTTTGGCTGGCTGGCCAGCTTGGCGCGGTTCTCGGTCTCACGGACCGACCAGCCGCCCGCCGCTGCGTCGCGGGCGAGACGGCGGCGGGAGTCGTTCCCGCTCACCTGCAGGATCGCCCGGCCGTGGCCCTCGCTGAGCTCGCCGCTACTCGAGCAGCTCCAGCGCCTCGTCGGGCAGGTCGAGGATCCGGATCAGGTTCGAGATCGCCGGCCGGCTGCGCCCGACCCGGCGGCCGACCTCCTTCTTGGCCAGCCCCAGGTCCTCGACCAGCGCCGCGCAGGCGCGCGCCTCCTCGACCGGGTTGAGGTCCTCGCGAACCATGTTCTCGACCAGCGCCTTCTGCAACCGCTCCGCCTCGTCGGCGTCGCGGACGATCGCCGAGACCCGCTCCAGCCCAACCTCCTTGGCGGCCCGCCAGCGCCGCTCGCCGGCGATCAGCTCATAGCTTCCGTCGGCGAGGGGGCGGACGAGCAGCGGCTGGATCATCCCGCTCGCCTTGATCGAGGCCGCGAGCACCTCCATGCCCTCGGCGTCGAAGCGGCGTCGCGGCTGGTTGGGGTTCGGCTTGATCAGCTCGATCGGCAGCTCGCGCAGCTCCTCCGCGCCCTCGGCTCGCTCCGGGAGGATCGCCGCGAGGCCGCGGCCGATTCCGCGCCGCTCGCTCATGCCGCCTCGCGGATCGCCTCGGCCGCCTCGCGGGCAACGATCTCCTCCGCCAGCCGCGCGTAGGCGACCGCGCCGCGCGAGGCGGGCGCGTGGGCGATCACCGGCTCGCCGTAGCTCGGCGACTCGGCCAACTTGACGCTGCGTGGGATCACGGTCTCGTACACCAGCTCACCGAAGTGCTCGCGCAGCTCGCGCTCGACGTCGATCGCGAGGCGGGTGCGCTCGTCGTGCATGGTGATGATCAGGCCCGACAGCTCCAGGGACGGGTTGAGCTCGCGGCGGACCAGGCCCAGGGTGTCGAGGAACTGGACCAGGCCCTCGAGAGCGAGGTACTCGGCCTGGACCGGGACCAGCACCCGGTCCGACGCGGCAAGCGCGTTGACCGCGACCGGGCCGAGCGAGGGAGGGCAGTCGAGGATCGTGAAGGCGAAGCGCTCGCGCAGCGGGCCGAGCCGCTCGCGCAGCCGCGTCTCGAGCCTTCTTCATCCGCGGCAGCTCCACCGATGCGCCGGCGAGATCGCGGCTGGCCGGGAGCAAGCCAGAGGTTGTCCGGCCCGGCCGGGCGGGCGGCCTCGGCGACCGAGACCTCGCCGCAAAGACAGTCGTAGGTCGAAGGCGAGGCCTCGCGGTCGGCGCCCAGCGCCAGCGTCGCGCTGCATTGCGGGTCGAGGTCGACGAGCAGGGTCTGGGCGCCGCGGTCGGCAAGGCAGGCGGCGAGGCTGATCGCGCTCGTCGTCTTGCCGACCCCGCCCTTCTGGTTCGCGACTGCGTAGACCGCACCCATCAGCGAAACCATTCGCGTTCGGCCGACAGCCGAGCTCCCGTCGTGAGCCTCACGCTCCCAGCCTAGCCAGCGCCGCGGCGACCGAAGGGGCGCTTCTTGGCCAGCCCGGGCGGCGCGGCAGCCCCTCCGGGGTCGGCCCCGACTTGCGGACCACGTGCAGATGGCGATGGCGGCTGCCCGCGAACGGGCCCACCGCCCGGACCTCGACTGGCTGCATCGCCAGCCGCTCCGCCGCTCGCTCGACCTCGGCCTCCTCGTCCGCGTCTCGACGACCCTTCCAGGCGACCAGCACCCCTCCGTCGCGCAGCAGCGGCGAGGCGAGCTCGGCCAGGGTCGAGAGCCTGCCGACGGCCCGCGCCGTCACCGCCTCGATAGGCGCTCGCGGCCGCCGTCGGGCGGCGGCGAGGCGGCCCAGGTCTCGGCGCGGTCGGCGATCACCCGCGTATTGGCCAGTCGGCCAGCAGTCGCCGCGCGGCCGATGAACTCGGCCTTGCGGCTCGACCGACTCGATCAGGTCGACGCGGGCATCGGGCAGCGCTGCTGCCAGCGCCAGGCCCGGGAAGCCGGCGCCGGAGCCGACGTCGGCGATCTGCGTCGCGGCCGCCGAGCTCGGCGACGACGAGGCCGCTGAGGCTGTCGGCGACGTGCACCTGCCAGGCCCGCTCGCGGCTCGGTGATCGAGCTGACCGATGCGCGCTCGGCGCGCAGCAGCTCGAGGACCGGCGCCAGCGCCTCGCGAACGCGCGGGTCCTCGAGCTGCGGCGGCGGTCCCGCGGCGGCGCGGAAGTCGCTCACTCAGAGACCAGCGGCGCGACGACCACGCAGCGATTCGGCTCCGTGCCCTCGCTGTAGGTCTCGACCTCGGGGCGCTCCTTGAGCCGCTCGTGGACGACGCGGCGCTCCGGTGCGCTCATCGCGTCGAGCTCGACCGGGCGGGCGAGGTCGAGGGCCTGCTCGGCGGCGCGGTCGGCGCGCCGCTGCAGGGTCTCGCGGCGACGCTCCCGGTAGCCGGCGGCGTCGACCATCACCCGCTTGCGCTCCGCGATGCCGCGGAAGGCGGCCTGGTAGCAGAGCAGCTGCAGGGCATCGATCGTCTGGCCCCGCTTGCCGATCAGCAGGCCGTAGTCGTCGTCCCCGTCGACGACGGCGAGGATCTCGCCTTCATCTCCTCGATCTCCACCTCGCCATCGAGCTCGAGCTCGTCGAGGACCCGTTCGAGGACGGCGCGCACGCGCTCTGCGGGGTCCTCTGGCATCGCTTCGGGGGGGCTCACCGGCCGCAGTCTAGGTCGTTCGCAAGGCGAGGCGCGAGCGGTGACCCGGCCTCGTGCCGCGAGGGTCCGCTAACGCCGCTTCTTGCGCTTGCGCGGCGGCGGGGGCGGCGGTTTGGCCGCCGCGGCCTGGGCCGGGGTCGGCACCGCCGGCGCCGGGATCAGCTTCGAGGCCACGTACTGCTGGCCGACGGTCCAGAAGTTGGTCGTGATCCAGTAGATGCTCAGCCCGGCCGGGACCGTGGGCACGAAGAAGATCCCGATCAAGACGAAGACCCCCAGCAGCATGTACTGCTGGTTGCCGGCGGCGCTCGGCGAGGTCCGGATCATCACCAGGCTCGAGAGCGCCATCGAGCCCATGAACAGGACGACCAGGACCACCAGCTCGGCGCCGTGCGGCTTCTCGATCACCGAATTGACGAACAGCCAGCTCTGATCGCCGCCGGCCAGCACGTCGGCTTTGAAGCTCGCGCCCGCGCAGCAGCCGGAAGAGGGCGAAGAAGACGGGCAGCTGCAGCAGCAGCGGCAGGCAGGAGGCAAGCGGGTTGATCTTGTTCTCCTGGTAGAAGCGCATCATCTCCTGCTGCTGGCGCTGGCGGTCGTTCTTGTACTTCTCCTGGATCTCCTTCATCTGCGGCTGCAGCGCCTGCAGCGCGCGCATTCCCTTGATCTGCCTGTAGGTCAGCGGGATCAGCGCCGCCCTGATCACCACCGTCAGCGCGATGATCGACGTTCCCCAGCTGAGCCCGACGTCGTCGTGGAAGAAGTCGAGGATCGCCTTCGCGAAGTCCTCGAGCGGCTGCAGGATGTCGGCGAGCGGGATCAAACCCTCTACCTCACCGTGATAGACGGCCGGGTCGACGGGCCCGACCCGCAGGGTGAAGCGGCCCGGCACCGGATCGAAGCCGCCGTGGCTGAACGGATTGCAGCGCAGCAGCCTCCAGGCGGCGAGCAGGCCGCCGCGCAGGGCGCCGAAGCGACGGATCGCAGTCGTCGCGTAGACCGAGCAGCTGGGCTCGTACTTGCAACGGCGCGGAATCACGGGGGAAAGACGCCGGCGATAGATCGCAATTGGGGCAAGAAGTGCGCGTTTCACGTCAAACGGTCCTTCTCGGAGCCGCCGAGCGCCTCGCGGAGCGAGGCCCGCAATCCGTCGCTTCCCTCACGCTCGAACAGCCCCCCGATCTCCGCCCGGGCGACGAGGACGAAGTCGTGTCCCTGCGGCAGCTCGTCCTCGAGGCTCCAGAACGCCTCCCGCAGCGCCCGCTTGATCCGGTTGCGCTGCACCGCCCCGCCCACCTTGCGACCGACCGAGACGCCGAGCCGCGGCTTGCCCTCGCTCTCCTCCGGACGCGGAAAGCTGTAGACGACCAGGAAGCGGTTCGCGTGCGAAGTCCCCTCGCGATATACGCGATCGAACTCTCCGCTGCGCGACAGGCGGCGCCTGCGCCCGCCTGCTTCTCCACCGGCCATGGTCAGGGGGTCAGGCGCTTGCGGCGCTTGCGGCGCCGGCGCTTGAGGATCGCGCGACCACCCCGAGTCCGCATCCGGGCTCGAAAGCCGTGGGTTCGGGCGCGCTTGCGCTTCTTGGGTTGGTAGGTCCGCTTCATCGGCGCGCAGAGGCGCCAGTATACGGTCCTCCTCCGCCCAGCTTCGAGGCGGCCGGAGCGGCCTCGAAGCGCGCTTCGACTTTTCACGCGAAATGCGACAGAGCGTCTTGCGGCACCTGCCGCGGCGGCGTATGGTCGCGCTCGCTTCGAGGTGGTGGCGCCTCCGGGGGCCGCCACCGCCGCTGCCGCAACCGCAACGAGAGGGATTCGCAGAGGTGCCGCACCTCCCAGATCAGCTGCCGTCGACCCACGCTTCCGAGGCCGGGCTCGACGACGCGGGGGTAGAAGCGGGTCTGGACCTCGGCTCGATCTGGGAAGCGGTCAGCGAGCGGCTGCGCGCCTCGGTGCCGGACGCAACCTTCAAGCTCTGGCTCGAGCCTTTGCGGCCCGGCGGCGCCAGCGAGGACACCCTTTACGTACGCGCCCCGGACGGTATCCGCGCCTGGGTCGAGCGCCGTTACGCGCCCCTGATCGAGCAGGCGCTGGGCCAAGTTGCCGCCGGGCTGCGCCAGGTCAGCTTCGCCGCCTCCGGCGGCGACGGGCGAATCCAGCCGCGGCTCCGACCCGACAGCCCTCAACCCCAACTACACCTTCGAGCGCTTCGTGATCGGAGAGGGAAATCGTCTCGCTCACGCGGCCGCGCTCGCCGTTGCCGAAGCGCCCGCCGAGGCCTACAACCCGCTCTTCCTGCACGGGCCGCCGGGGCTCGGCAAGACCCACCTGCTTGCCGCGATCGCCAACTATCTGGGTGGCGCGGCTCCGCAGCTCAACGTCCGGTACACGACCGCCGAGAGCTTTACGAACGAGTTCGTCGGCGCCCTCCGTGCCTCCGGTGCCGATGCCTTCAAGCGCCGCTACCGCGACCTCGACGTGCTGCTGATCGACGACGTCCAGTTCCTGGAGGGAAAGCGACACACCGAGGAGGAGTTCTTCCACACCTTCAACGCTCTATATGAAGGTGGAAGCCAGCTCGTCCTCTCCGCCGACCGAGTGCCAAGCGAGCTCTCGACCCTCGAGGAGCGCCTCCGAAGCCGCTTCGAGTGGGGTCTCACCGTCGCCGTCGGAAAGCCCAATCTCGCGACCCGGGTGATCGTCTTGCGCCGCCTGGTCAGCGAGGCCGGAATCGAGGTCGCCGACGGCGACGCTCTCGCCACGCTGGCGCACCGCATCGACGCCAACGTACGCCAGCTGCACGGCGCGCTGACCCGGGTCATCGCCCATGCGTCGCTGCGGGCCCGGCCGCTGAGCTCCGAGCTGGTCGAGGAGATCATCCCTGTTGCGGCCCGCGCCGCCAGCCCGGCCGCGTCGAGCAGATCCAGCAAGCCGCCGCGACCGTATTCGAGCTTCCACGCGCCTCGCTGACCGGGCCCAGCCGCGCCGCCGGGCCGCTGCAAGCCCGCCAGCTTGCGATCTATCTCTGCCGCGAGATGACCGACCTCTCCCTACCCCAGATCGGGCGCGAATTCGGCGACAGGGACCACACCACGATCCTCAACGCGATCCGTCGGGTTGAAAAGCGCAAGCGAGAGGGCGACTCCGACACCCAGCGACTCCTCACCGAGCTTCGCGAGACAATCCACAGCCTTCAAGGCGAAGCTGCTTGACGCCCGGCCGCACTGTAAGAATCAACTGCTCTGACCTCTTCCGCTCACAGCACCGCAGCCGCACTGGAAAGCCCGAAAACCAACCTTTCCACAGAAACCACAGAGCTAAATACCACTAAAGAAAACTCACCTAAGAAGGAATCCCATTTGAAGTTCACCACTCAACGTCAAGAGCTCGTCGACTCGTCTCGGTGTCGTGAGCCGAGCAGTTTCTACGCGTGCGACCACCCAGGCCCTTGGCCGGGATTCTGCTCTCGGTGAATGCGGAAAGCTCCTGCTGCGAGCCACCGACCTCGAGATGGGCTTGCAAACCGAGCTTGAGGCTGTGGTCGAAGGTGAGGGATCGGTCCTGCTGCCTGGCCGGCAGCTGGTCGAAGTGACGCGGTCGCTGAGTGTCGATGAGGTGACGATCGAGACTCGAGAGGCCGAGCGCGACGTTGAGATCCGCTCCGGCAGCGCGGTCTTTCATCTCCGCACTCTTCCCAGCGAGGACTTTCCCGACCTTCCCGAACCCCAGCGAGGACCCCCTGCGAATCCCAGCCCCGGCGTTTGCGGCCACCGTAGAGACGGTTGCTCGAGCTGCGTCGCGCGACGACATGCGGCCTGTCTTGACCGGGAGTGCTGGTCAGCGCCTCGGGCCGCGAGATGACGATGGTCGCCACCGATTCCTACCGGCTCAGCGTCAGGCGAACCGAGCTCGAGAGCGAGGTTGGCGGCGAGCTGGAGGCAAATGTGCCGGCCCGAGCCCTGCGCGAGCTGGCCCGGATCCTGGTCAGCAACGAGTCGGAGGTCGTCGAGGTCTCGCTGCTGCCCAACCAGGCCGTCTTCTCGGCTGGACCGGTGCTTCTCAACACACGCTTGATCGAGGGTCAGTTCCCCAACCACAGCCAGCTTCTGCCGGAGTCCTACGAGCACGACGTGCGGATGCCGCGCGACGAGCTTCTCGAGGTGACGCGCCGGGTCAGCCAGCTCGCGCAGCGAAACGCGCCGCTGAAGCTCGCCTTCAAGCCCGGCGAGCTGACGATCGCCGCCGAGACCCCGGACATCGGCGATGCGACCGAGACGATGCCCGCGGCATTCGAGGGCGATCCGCTGGAGATCGGCTTCAACCCGGAGTTCCTTCGCGATGGCATCGAGAGCATCGAGGGCGACGAGCTGGTGCTGCGGCTGATCTCGCCGCTGCGGCCCGGGCTTCTGCAGCCCGGCGAGGGCGAGGACTATCGCTATCTCGTGATGCCGATCCGGCTCAACGTCTAGAAGCGGCGCGCCGCAATGCTGGTGGCAAGCCTCGCGGCGCGTGACTTTCGGAGCCTCGAGCAGGCCGAGCTGGAGCTCGGCCCGGGCATCACCTCGGTGGTGGGCGAGATCGGGACCGGCAAGACGAACCTGCTCGAGGCGATCTACTTCGCCCTCAGCGGACGCTCCTTCCGGGCCCGCGACCGCCGCGAGCTGATTCGCTTCGGCGAGGCGGTGGGTCGAGCCGAGGTCGCGGTCGCAGACGAGCGGGCGGCCATTCGCTGCTCGCGTCGGTCTCGCGCTCCGAGGGCCGCCGCCATCTGCTCGACGGGGAGCCCGCCGCCCAGCCCTGCTGGCCGACCATCGCCCGCACCTGGTCGTCTTCTCGCCCGATCGGCTCGTGCTCGTCAAGGGCCCCCGGCAGAGCGCCGCGCGCACCTCGACCTCTTCATCGCTGCCCGCTGGCCGTCCCGCGCCGGCCTGCGGCGGATTACGGCCAGGTGCTGGCGCAGCGAAACGCCCTGCTTCGCCGGGTCGCCGCCGGACGTCTCGCCGGAGCTCGAGCTGGACGCCTGGGACCAGGCGCTCCCGACGCGCCGCGATCCCGCTGATCGAGTCCCGCGCCGAGGCTGCGGAGGAGCTGGCGCCGCGCTTCGCCGCGGCGGCAGCGCAGCTCGGCCTCGAGCCGGCGCGGCTGCGCTACGCGCCGCGCGCGGAAGCGCGACGCCGGAAGCGCTGCGGGCCGGGCTGGCCGAGCGCCGCGAATCCGACCTGCGCGCGATCGCGGACCTCGCTGGGCCCCCACCTCGACGAGCTCGAGCTGTCGCTTCGCGACCGCTCCTTGCGCCGCTACGGCTCTCAAGGCGAACAGCGCACCGGCCTGCTGGCGCTGCTGTTCGCCGAGCGCGAGACGCTGATCGCCGCCGGGTCGGCGCCCCCCTGCTGCTGCTCGACGACGTGATGAGCGAGCTCGACCCGGCCCACAGGGAGCTGCTCGCAATCGTCTCGCCGAGCGGGGCCAGACGCTGGTCAGCGCCGCCGACGAGCAAGCGCTGCCGCCGCGGCGACGCAGCGGGTCGTTCGCATGCCCTCACTCGCCGGGGCGGCGCTGAAGGCGGTGGCCTAATGAGGGCGCGCCGCTCCGCGCCCCGCGTCGATCGCGGTTCGCGAAGCGCTGCAGCGCGGCGCACCGCAGACCGCCTGGCCCTCGTGCAGACCGTCTGGGCCGATGCCGTCGGCGCTGCGATCGCGGCGCAGGCCGAGCCCGTCGCGGAGCGCGAAGGGGTGCTCGACAGTCGCGCTGCGCCAGCGCCACCTGGGCGCAGGAGCTCAGCTTCATGGAGGGCGAGCTGCTGGACCGCCTGCGCGAGCGGCTCGGCGAGCGCTCACCGAGCGCCCGAAGGCCTGGCTGGCTAACCAGCCAGGATCCGGCGGCTCCCTGCGCGCCCGCGGCGCCAATCCGATGCCGGTCTCAATTTAGTGCGTGATTTGCAGGGCTTTTGTGGCCTTGCGGCGGTTATTCCGGGGGCCCAAACTGGTATCCTTTATGTCAACTTGATCGCTTGCCCCGACGCTGGTTTCGCGGTTGATCTGAAGCCACCGGCGCTCGGGGCTTTCTCCTCACGAACGGAAGGCAATTCTTGGCTGAAAAGAAGCGCGTGCCCGATCGCCAAGGCGCGCTCGAAGGAGGAGCCGCGCGAAGGCAGCGGCGAAGGTCGGCAAGGCGGGTGCCTCCTACGACGCCAAGGACATCACCGTGCTCGAGGGCCTCGAGGCGGTCCGCAAGCGCCCCGGCATGTACATCGGCTCGACCGGCGCGCGCGGCCTTCACCACCTCGTCTACGAGGTCGTGGACAACTCCGTCGACGAGGCGCTCGCCGGCTACTGCGACTCGGTCGAGATCGTCCTGCATCCCGACAACAGCGTCACGGTCGTCCGACAACGGCCGCGGGATCCCGGTCGACATGCACGCGAAGGAGAAGCGCCCGGCGGCCGAGGTCGTGCTGACGTGCTGCACGCCGGCGGCAAGTTCGGCGACGGCGGCGGCTACAAGGTCTCCGGCGGCCTGCACGGCGTCGGGGTCTCGGTCGTCAACGCGCTCTCCGAGCGGCTCGAGCTGGAGATCAGCCGCGACGGCCACGTCTGGACGCCAGAGCTACGAGCGCGGCGTGCCGCAGGCGGACTTCAAGAAAGGCGCGGCGACCAAGCGACACGGGCACGACGATCACCTTCCTGCCCGACCTCGAGATCTTCGAGGAGGTCGAGCTCGACTTCGAGACGCTCGCCCAGCGCATGCGCGAGACGGCGTTCCTGACCAAGGGCCTGCAGATCGAGCTGGTCGACGAGCGCGGCTCAGGCGCAGCGAGGTCAGCTTCCAGTACGAGGGCGGGATCCGACTTCGTCAGCATCTGAACGAGAACAAGGACCCGCTGCACCGCAAGATCGTCTACTTCGAGAGCGAGACCGACGACGGCCAGGTCGAGGTCGCGATGCAGTGGAACACCTCCTACCAGGAGTCGATCTTCAGCTTCGCCAACAACATCAACACGCACGAGGGCGGCACGCACCTCTCCGGCTTCCGCTCGGCGCTGACGCGCACCCTCAACGACTACGCGCGCGACAAGGGGCTGCTGAAGGAGAAGGACGACAACCTCAGCGGCGAGGACGTCCGCGAGGGGCTGACCGCGATCATCTCGGTCAAGCTGCACGATCCGCAGTTCGAGGGCCAGACGAAGACCAAGCTCGGCAACCCGCCGATCGAGGGGCTTGTCGAGTAGACCGTCAACCGCAAGCTGGGCGAGTTCCTCGAAGAGAACCCCGCCGACGCGCGGCGGATCATCACCAAGGCGGTCGACGCCGTCCGCGCCCGCGAGGCGGCGCGCAAGGCACGCGACCTGACGCGGCGCAAGTCCGCGCTCGAGAACTCGACGCTGCCCGGCAAGCTCGCCGACTGCACGGTCAAGGACCCGCGCTGCGCCGAGCTCTTCATCGTCGAGGGCGACTCGGCCGGCGGCACGGCAAGCAGGCCCGCGATCGCAACACCCAGGCGGTGCTGCCGCTGCGCGGCAAGATCATCAACGTCGAGAAGAACCGGATCGACAAGGTGCTCTCGAACGAGGAGATCCAGGCGCTGATCACCGCGATCGGCACCGGTGTGCGCGACGAGTTCGACCTCGAGGAGCCCGCTACCACAAGGTCATCCTGATGACCGACGCCGACGTCGACGGCGCCCACATCCGCACGCTGGTGCTGACCTTCCTCTTCCGCGAGATGCCGGAGCTGATCGACGCCGGCTACGTCTACATCGCCAAGCCTCCGCTGTACAGGGTCAAGAAGGGCAGAAGGAGACCTACATCGAGAAGGAGTCCGAGCTCGAGGAGCTGCTGCTGCGCGACAAGCTCGAGGACTTCGAGCTCGTCGACGCCAACGGGCGGCGCCAGAAGCTGACCCAGAGCGCTGGCAGAGCTTCACCTGCGGCGCTCGAAGGAATACGAGGGCTGGGCCTCTTCGCTGCACGCCGAGTTCGGCCACGACCTGATCACGTTCCTGGAGGAGTCCGAGATCCTCGACCAGGACCTGCGACCTCGCGGCGCCCGCAAGATGGTCGCGGCGAAGGACCCCGAGGAGGAGCCCTACGAGACCGAGCTCGTCGAGGACGCCGAGACGCTCTGACGGTGAAGGTGATCCATCGCGAGTCCGGCCTCGCCCGGACCCATGTGCTCCCCGACCGCGCTGTTCAGCACCACGACTACAGCAAGTTCGTCGAGGTCCACGCGACGCTGCTGAAGCTTGTCGGCCCCCCGCCGTTCGAGCTGAAGCTGGGCGACAAGACGCGACGAGGCGCTGTCGTTCGTCGACCTGCACCGCGCGGTCCTCGACCTCGCCAAGCAGGGGTTCAACTTCAGCCGCTTCAAGGGCCTCGGGGAGATGAACGCCGACCAGCTGCGCGAGACGACGATGGACCCGGCCAGTCGCACGCTGCAGCAGGTGACGATCGAGGACGCCTCGGCGGCCGACCAGATCTTCTCGATGCTGATGGGCGACCAGGTCGAGCCGCGCCGCGACTTCATCGAGCAGCATGCGAAGGACGTGACGATTCCTCGATGTCTAGGACGTCGCGGCACGCTGCATGGAGCGGCTGATGGCGCTGGAGGCCCTCACAGGGCGGATCGAGGAGCGCGAGCTCGAGAAGGAGATGCGCTCCTCCTACCTCGATTACGCGATGAGCGTGATCGTCGGGCGGGCGCTGCCCGACGTGCGCGACGGGCTCAAGCCCGTGCACCGCCGGGTCCTCTACGCGATGCACGACCTCGGCCTGCAGCCGACCCGGCCCTACCGCAAGTCGGCCTTCGTGGTCGGCGAGGTGATGGGCAACTACCACCCGCACGGCGACCAGGCGATCTACGACACCCTGGTGCGGATGGCGCAGGAGTTCTCGCTGCGCTACCCGCTCGTCGACGGACAGGGCAACTTCGGCTCGATCGACGACGACCCGGCGGCCGCGATGCGCTACACCGAGGCGCGGCTCGAGACGCTCGCGACCGAGCTGCTGCGCGACATCGACGCCGACACGGTCGAGTTCGGCCCCAACTACGACGAGTCGACAGCGCGAGCCGCTGGTCCTGCCGGCGCGGTTCCCGAACCTGCTCGTCAACGGCTCCTCCGGGATCGCGGTCGGGATGGCGACCAACATCCCGCCCCACAACCTGCGCGAGGCGATCGCGCGCGATCGACCGCCTACATCGACGACCCCGAGATCGACCTCGCCGGGCCTGATGGAGCACATCAAGGGCCCCGACTTCCCGGGCGGCGGGCTGATGAGCGCCGACGGGCATCCGTGACGCCTACGCGTCGGGCCGCGGCAGCGATCCGGTCCGCGCCCGCGCCCATGTCGAGCCGCTGAAGGGAGGCAAGGAGGCGATCATCGTCACCGAGCTGCCGTTCACGGTCAAGAAGGGCGGCGACGGCGGCCTGATCACGAAGATCGCCGACCTCGTCCGCGAGAAGAAGCTCGACGGGATCTCCGACCTGCGCGACGAGTCCGACCGCAGCGGCATGCGGCTGGTGATCGAGCTGAAGCGCGGCGGCCCCCCGGCGAAGGTCGTTCTCAACAACCTCTACAAGAAGACCGCCATGCAGACGTCTTTCGGCGTCAACATGGTGGCGCTGGTCGACAACGTGCCGCGACGCTCGGCCTGCGCGAGCTGATCCAGCACTACGTCGACCACCAGCGCGAGGTCGTCACCCGCCGCACCCAGTACGAGCTGCGCCGCGCCGAGGCCCGCGCCCACATCCTCGAGGGGCTGCTGATCGCGCTCGACCACCTCGACGCGGTGATCAAGCTGATCCGCGGCTCGGCGGACCCCGACGACGCCCGCGACGGGCCTGATCGAGAAGTTCGAGCTCTCGCGCGAGCAGGCGCAGGCGATCCTCGACATGCGCCTGCAGCGCCTCACCGCGCTGGAGTCCGACAAGGTCCGCTCCGAGCACGCCGACCTGATCGAGCGAATCGGCGAGCTGCGGGCGATCCTCGCCGACGAGGCGAAGATCTTCGGCCTCGTCAAGGAGGAGCTGGCCGAGATCCTCGAGGCCTACGGCGACGAGCGCCGCACCGAGATCACCCACTTCGAGGGCGACATGGGAATCGAGGACATGATCGCCGACCAGCAGATGGTCGTCTCGCTGACCGCGCTCCGGCTACGTGAAGCGGCTGCCGCTCGCGACCTACCGCCAGCAGCATCGCGGCGGCCGCGGCGTGATGGGCATGAACATGAAGGAGGGCGACTACATCGAGCACCTGCACATCTGCTCGACCCACGACTACATGCTCTTCTTCACCAACCGCGGCAAGGTCTACCGCAGCAAGGTCTACGAGCTGCCCGAGGGCTCGCGCACCTCGAAGGGCAGCGCGCTGGTCAACGTGCTGCCGCTCAGCGAGGGCGAGCGGGTGATGGCGGTGATCCCGACCCGCGACTTCAAGGAGGAGAAGTACCTGGTCTGCGCGACCGCGAAGGGCCAGGTCAAGAAGACCGAGTTCATCGCCTACAACACGCCGATCCGCGCCGACGGGATCATCGCGATCAAGATCCGCAAGGGCGACGAGCTGGTCCAGGTGCGGCTGACCAGCGGCAGGACGACCTGCTGCTGGTCTCGAAGTCCGGCCATGCCTCGCGCTTCACCGAGAAGCTGGTGCGGCCGATGGCCCGCGACACCGGCGGGCGTGAAGGGGATGAACGTCTCCGACAAGGACAACCGCGTGCTCGCGATGGACGTCGCCCGCGACGACACCGAGCTCTTCGTCGTCACCGAGAACGGCTACGGCAAGCGCACCGCGGTCTCCGAGTACCCGGTCAAGGGCCGCGGGACCAAGGGCGTGCTGACCGCGAAGCTGACCACCAAGAAGGGCGGGCTGGCCGGCGCGCTGATCGTGCGCGAGCACCAGGAGCTGCTCTTCATCAGCCAGAACGGGATGGTGCAGCGGACGACCGCCGGCGGCATCTCGCAGATGGGCCGCCCGACCCAGGGCGTCCGGGTGATGAACATGAAGGACGACGACCGGGTCAGCGCCGTGGCGCTGGTCGTCGAGTCCGGCGAGGCGCCGGAGATCGAGCCCGCAGCAGCTGGAGCGCGGCGCGGTCGACGGCGACGGCGCCGGGCCCGCCGAGTAGGGCACGACCCAGGCGGTAGGCTGCGCCGCGTGGAGCAGCTGCGCGGGCGCAACGCGCTGATCACCGGTGCCGCCGGGGGGCTCGGCGGCTACATCGCCCGGGCCCTCGCCGCCGAGGGCGTCAACCTGGCGCTCTCCGATCTCGCCGAGGCGCCGCAGCAGGCGCTCGCTCGACGAGCTCAGCGCCGGCGCGACGCAGGTGCGAGTCGGTCCCCGCCGACCTCAGCGATCGCGAGGAGGCCAGGGGCTGATCGACCGGGCCGAGGAGGCGATCGGCCCGCTCGACATCCTCGTCAACTCCGCCGGGCCTCGAGTTCGCGGGGCCATTACCTGGAGCGCACCGAGGAGGAGATCCTGGCGCTGCTCGAGGTCAATCTGACCGCGACGATGCTGCTCGACCGCGCCGTCCTGCCGGGAATGCTCGAGCGGCGGGCGCGGACACATCGTCAACATCGCCTCGCTGGCCGGGAAGGTCGCCCCGCCTCGCTGGCGAGCTACGCGGCCTCCAAGCACGGGGTCGTCGGCTTCAGCCACTCGCTGCGGGCCGAGCTCGCGGACACCCCGGTCGGCGTCTCGGTGATCTGCCCCGGCTTCGTCGCCCGGGTGGGGATGTACGGACGCTTCAGCGGAGCGCCGTCGACCCGCCCCGGGCCGCTGCGCCCGATCCAGCCCGAGCAGGTCGCCGACGCCGTCGTCAAGGCGATCCGCGAGGACCGCGCCGGAGATGATCGTCAACGGGCGCGGCACCAAGGCGCTGCTCCTTCTCTCCGCGATCGCGCCGGGGCTGGTCTCGAGGCTCTCGCGCTCGCCGCGCAACCGCCGTTTCGCCGAGGACTTCGCGGCCGCCAAGGAGGCGGCGCCGGACACCGTCGCCGAGCAGAAGGTCCACGCCTCCTCCGACTGAAGGCCGCCGACCGACTGGCGCTTTTGCTTGAATGGACTTACCGGAGAAAGGAGGTGGTCCTAACTTGAATCACATGCTTTTCGGGACGCTGGAGGTGCAGGGCCGCTAGGCAATGTGGTGCCTGCCGGGGCCTCGGTCCCGGCAGAGGCAGGTCAGGCGGCGCAAGTCGTCTCGATGACCTGGCTGCCCGGCGGAATCCAACCCGGGCACCGGCGATGAAGGGGGTCGGAAATTACGTCCCACCCGACCGCGAATCCCCGACTCGCTCACCCGCACCTTGTGAGGAGGGCCGCTCTCGTAGCCGAGCGGCCCATTGCGTTTCGCGGCCCATGCCCCTATGCGGGCGCGAGGTACTGCTGCCAGGCGAGGGGAATCGTCGGGCTGGCGATGTGGATGAACACGGTCGGCCCCGGCGCGCGCGGCTTGCTGCGCGGGTGCATCTTGATCTCGCGCGGCAGGTGGCTGCCCTTGCGGCGGTTGCAGCTTGCGCAGGAGGCGACGATGTTCTCCCATACCGACTTGCCGCCGCGGCTGCGCGGGATAACGTGATCGACGGTGAGGCCAGGCTTGCGCGAGCCGCAGTACTGACAGGTCCAAGCGTCGCGCGCGAGCACCGCCTTGCGGGTGATCTTGCGTCCGTGGGCGTCGCGGGGAACATTCACGAAGGCGATCAAGCGAATCACCGTAGGGCGATCCAGGCTGAGCCTCTCAGAGCGAAGCGGGCGCTCGGCCCGCTCCAGCAGCACCGCCTTCTCCTTCAGCACAAGTACCGCGGCTCGGCGCACGGTGCAGACGTTGATCGGCTCGAAGGTCGCGTTGAGAACCAGCACCCGGCCGTTGCCCAGATGACCGTGACCGTTGCGCTTCCCGTTCGCGCCCGCACCGTTTCCCGACGGACCCCCGTTGGTCCGCGCAACGGCGGCCGAGGCGCGCTGTCTAGCCATGGTCGCGCGATTCTAGAGGGTGGGTGCGCTCAGCCCGTCGGGTAGGAGCCGAGCACGCGAACCGACTCCGCCTTCCCGCGCAGGCCCGCGATCGCCTCCCCGACTTCGGGATCGGACTCGCGCCCCTCGAGGTCGATGAAGAACATGTAGCTGCCGAGGCCCTGGCGCCGGGGCCGGGATTCGATCCGGGTCAGGTTGATCTCGCGGCGCGAGAACTCGAGCAGCGCGTCGACCAGCGCCCCGGGATGGTCTCGGCCGAGCTCGGCGAAGACCAGCGAGGTCTTCCAGGATCCCTCGCCGCCCGCCTCGGTCCCGGCGGGAGCGATCCAGACGAAGCGGGTCACGTTCTCGTCCGAGTCTTCGACGCCGTCCCGCAACGCGACACAGTCATAGAGCTCGGCGCTCCCACGGGCCCCAAGCGCCGCCCAGGGCCGTTCCGACTCGCCGACCGTTCGAACCGCCTCCGCGGTGCTGGTCGTCTCGTCCACGTCGGCCGCGGGCAGCTGCTCGCGCAGGAAGCGCGCGCACTGCGCACTTGCCTGCGGATGCGAGACGACCCTCTCGATCTGCTCCAGGGCGATCTCCCGACGGGCGATCAGACTGATCCGGACCGGGTAGTCGAGCTCTCCGACGATCGTCACCCTTTCGGCCTCGAAGGCAAGCGTGTCAAGAGTCGATCGCACTGCCCCCTCGATCGAGTTCTCGAACGGTACGAAGGCCCGGTCGACCGCGCCGCGCTCTACGGCGAGGATCGCGTCGAAGATCGTCGCGGTCGGGTGCGCTTCGAGGTCCTGCGCAGCGTCCGCGCTTCGCAGTGCGTCCTCGGTGAAGGTCCCGGCCGGGCCGAGGTAGGCGACCCGGAGCACTGGATCGCTCATCTAGTCACCCATTGCGGCGCTCACCGCCTGCCGCTCTTCGGGGGAGAGCTCGAGCTCCGATTCGCCGCCGGCCACCGGCTTGGCGTAGAGCCGCGCCTGCTCGCGGTGGAGGATCGAGGACAGCACGACGCCGTTTCCCCCTTCGTCGAGCAGCGCGATCGAGCTCGACTGGCGCCCAGTCATCTCTCCCATCGCGTCGTAACGGACCACCGCGCACTGTGTGATCGCGCCCCGCAGCCGGCGATCGAGCTCGCCGTCGCGACCCTCGAGGCGACCAACGGAGCGCTCGACCTCGTCCGCCAACGCGGCCAGCCGACGGTCGAGCTCACCGGCGTGCTCAACCAGGGTCCGCCCCCCGTCCTCGCCGGCGATCACCTCCTGGCTGGCGCGGACCCGGCGCAGGCGGCGCGCCAGCAAGAGGCAGACGAGCAGCGCCAGCAGCGCCAGTGCCGCCGCCCCGATCGCGATCAATCCTGCCGTGTCGGAGGTCACGGCGGGGAAGAATAGTTAGGGGGTCCGGCGCCGGAGCGGCCTACTGGAAGGTGACCTCATACGAGGCCTTGTTGTTGTCCGAGACCTGCTCCCCGGGAACCGGCTTCACCTCGACGTCGAGCGTCGCCTGCCCCTTCGGGGCGGGCGTGATCGGGATCTTCACGGTCTGCGTGGCTCCTGCCGCAATCGATGAGATCTGCCCTTCGATTGCCTTGCCGCCGTCGACGCTGACCGAGACGGTGATGCCGGTCTCGTCGGAGTCGCCCTGGTTTTGCACCTGCACCTCGAGCTCGGGCTTGCCGTCGGCGGACACGGTTGCCGGCACGCCGTCCTGGAGCACCTGTCCGTTGGCGCTGGTCTGGATCAGCCCCAGGCCGTGCACACCGGGCGTGGCCGAGGTGCTCGTGCCGCTGACCTGGCCCAAGGCGTCTGCGACCTTGGTCGAGTCGAGCCAGCTGTCGTCGGGCAGGAACTTGCTCTGCGGCACGCTCACGTCGTCGATCCCGTTTGCCTTCAAGGTCGCTTCGATCTCCGGCTTTGCGATCTGCCGGTAGACGACGTCGCTGGCCAGCAGCGCCTTCATCTGGTAGGCGATCTTGTCGACGGCCTTCGAGCTGCCCTGGTCCCCAAGCGCGGTAGACACGGAGTTGGAGATGTTGGTGAGCGCGTTGCGGCGCAGCTGCATGGTCAGCTCGAAGCCGCGCTGCGCGTTCTTCATGCCCCCCGGGACGTCGAGCTGCTCGGTGCGCTGCAGCAGGCTGTCGAGGCCGCTGCGCTCGGATGCGATGTCATTCGTGTACTCGGTGACGCTCAGCGAGCCCGGGTCCTGGAGCTGCTTGAAGAGCGCGTCGCTGATCTGCCGGCTTTCGTTGACGATCGCGGCGACGTTGTTGCCGTAGTCCTTCAAGGCGCGCTCCTTGCGGGCGTTCAAACAGCCCTTGACACCAAGGACGAGCAGGATCAGCACCAGCAGCGCCCCGCCGGCGGCGATCGCGCGCCGCATCATGATCTGCTGACGCTGGCTGCGCGGAGGGCGATCGCCCCGGGTTCGCGGCGGACGCGGCGGTGACGATTGAGATTCGGGCGAGGAGGGAGGATCCTCGTCGAAGAACTCCAAGCGGGTCTCCCAGGTCGTTCGGCTGGCGGAGAGTATGCCGCTCGCATCAGGCGGCACGCATGAACCCTTGCGCTTTTCGCATCAGGATGGGAGATCTGGGAGTTGCACGGGAAGGAGCGCAGCCCCTTGTCGCGAAGGCAAAGGAGCGGTGGTGGGCGCATTGGTACTGAACCGGTTCGAGGTCCGCGAGCAATTGGGCAGCGGCGGCTTCGGCACGGTCTACCGTGCCTGGGACCAGCGGCTCGAGCGCGAGGTCGCGGTCAAGGTGATCGACCTGGGAGGCCAGTCGATCGACCGGGTGCTGCGCGAGGCGCAGGCGGTGGGGAGGCTGAACCACCGAAGCGTCGTCACGCTCTACGAGCTCGGAGACGACGGCCGCCGCGCCTATCTGGTCAGCGAGCTTGTCGAGGGATCGACGCTGGCTGAGATGCAGCGGCAGGGCCGGCTCTCCGATCGCGATGTCGGCCGCGCCGCGATCGACGTTTGCGAGGCCCTCGAGCACGCTCACTCGCGAAGCGTCATCCACCGCGACCTAAAGCCCCAGAACGTGCAGCTGTGCGCCGCCGACGGGCGCGCGAAGCTGATGGACTTCGGGATCGCCAGGGTCCTTGACGAGGCCGGCCTCACCGCGACCGGCGATGTCGTGGGAACCCTGGCCTACATGGCGCCCGAGCAGGCAGAGGGGGACGTCGCGGGCCCGCCGGCGGACGTCTACTCGCTTGCCCTCACCCTCTATGAGGCCTGGAGCGGCGAGAACCCGAACGCGTGCGTGACCCCGGCGGCGACAGCGCGGGCGATCGGCGAGCCGATCGAGCCGCTCGACGGGCTGCGCGGTGACCTGCCGCTGGACCTCTGCGTGACGCTTGACGCCTGCCTGGAGCCCGATCCCGATCTTCGCCCGCCGCTCGAAGAGTTGCGAGAAGCGGTCGAGGCCGCGCTTCCGGAGCTGCATCACGAGGGCAGCGTCCCGAAGCCCAACCCGCGCCACGCGCGGTTGGGCGCCGCGATCGAGGCGGTCGCCGTCGGGGGGCCCCTGGGAATCGCATCCGCTGCGGCGGTGGGGGGGCTCACCCTGGCCGCGATGGCCGCCACCGAGGCGAGCGGCCCGAGCTGGGCCTACCTTCTGCCCGTTCTTGCCGGCGCCCTGGCCCTGCTCTGGCCACGACTCGGCTATCTGCTCGGCGTCGCCGGGCTGAGCGCGTGGCTGGCGATCGCCGCCGCTCTGCCCGGGGCGGCCCTGGTCGTCGGGCTGCTGGCGATACCGCAGGCGTTCCTGCTCGCTCCCGGCAGCCGAGCTGCCGCGCTTCCGGCTGCTTCGCCGCTGCTCGGGCTGGGCGGTGTGGCGCCCCTCTACCCCGCTCTCGCTGGCCTCGCCGGGCGCGCCCGGGATCGAATCTTGCTTGGAGCCGGCGGCTATCTGTGGCTTGCGGTCGCCGAGTCGGCCTGGGATCGCAAGCTGCTCTTCGGACCCCGGCAGGCAGCGCCGCACGGGTGGCAGGAGTCGGTGGCCGGCGCCGTCAACGGTCTCCTCCTTCCGCTCGCGGCAGACCCAGGCTTCTGGTTCGGGGTCGCCCTCTGGTCGCTCGGTGCCCTGGCGCTTGGCCTCGTCGTGCGTGGGCGAAGCGCAGCGCTCGATCTGATCGGCGCCACGGTTTGGGTCGCGGTTCTGGCCGCGGCGCTGCGGCTGCACGCGGGCGCGGCGACCCCATCGCCCGCGCTGCTCGCCGCGTCTGTGCTGGTTGTGGTCTCGACCGTGATCGCCTGGCGCGCCAAGGCATCCTCGGAGGAGGGCGTCCCGAGTCCGTTCGCGCGCCCCGCAGCCGCATTGCCGGAAGCGGGTCGAGAGGCGACTCTCTCGTAGGATTTCGGGTCCGGCACCCCCCTTCCCGCCCCCGCCGCCCAAAGGAGCCCCGATCAGCGTCCTGCGCAATCTCGAAGCCCGCATCGAAGGCCTTGTCGAAGGGGTCTTCAGCCGCGCTTTCAGCTCCGAGGTGCAACCGGTCGAGCTGGCCCGCAAGCTCGCCAAGGAGATGGACGCCCACAAGACCGCCTCGGTGGCGCGGGTCTACGTCCCCAACGAGTACACGGTTTACCTCTCACGGCAGGACCGGGCGAAGCTGGAGGGCTATGAGCGCTCCCTGGAGCAGGAGCTCTCCGGATATCTGCTCGAGCACGCCCGGCGTCGCAGCTACGACCTGTTGACCCGTCCGGCGGTCAACTTCCAGACTGACGAGCGCCTGCGGCTCGGGGAGTTCGGGATCCAGACCCGCTTGGTCAAGCCTGCCGCGCAAGAGGGCGAGGCGCCGAGCCAGGGCGAGGAGGGGCACACGATGGTCTACTCGGCGGTTCACGAGCGCGAGCAGAAGGAGAGCAAACGGCCCGAGGCCGGCCTGGTGGCCACCCGGGCGATCGTCTCGATCGGCGATCGGCGCTACGTCCTCGACCGGCCGAAGGCGGTAATCGGTCGCTCCAAGGACTGCGACTGCGTGCTTCGCGACCCCAACGTCTCGCGCCGTCATGCCGAGCTTCGCCGCGCCGAGAGCGGCGACTGGAGCATCGCGGACCTCGGCTCCACCAACGGCGTCAAGGTCAACGGCCGTCCGGTCTCATCTTCAAGGTTGCGTCCCGGCGACGAGGTCACCCTCGGCACCTCCAGCTTCAGATTCGACATCGAGCAGTAGCAGATGGGCGATCCCACGACCCCGCACGCCTGGAGGCCGCGCGTCGCGCGTCGCATCTCTTCGTCCTCGACCGCTCGTGTGCTGTTCGCACACGTCGCGGTCTGTGTCCTCGACCTGCTCGGCGACGCGCGCCCCGAGGCGCTCGCTGTCGTGGGATCGACCATCTAGCCCCGATGGACTACGAGCCGATCGCCGTAGGCCTCAAGTTCGGCTTCATAGCCGTCCTTTACCTGTTCCTGCTCTGGATCGCCCGCAGCGCGCTCAAGGACCTGCGGCGCACCGCATCGCCCGCCCCTGACGCAACCGGGTTGCACGGCGCGCCGCGGCTCGACGACGGTGCCGCGGGGTCGCGCGACGCGTGGCTGGTGGTCGAACGCGGCGGCGGATTGAAGGCCGGCGCCCGCTATGACCTCTTCGGCGGCCTCTCGATCGGTCGCGCGGGCGAGGCCGACGTCCAGATTGAGGACCGCTACGCCTCCGGCCTGCACGCGAGGATCTACGCGCACCATGGAAACTTCTACCTCGAAGACCTCAAGTCGACCAACGGGACGCTGCTCAACGAGGAGGCCCTTGCCGGAGAGGCGGAGCTGGTGCCCGGCGACCTGATCAGGATCGGCGACACTGAGTTCCGCTTCGAACCTGGTGACTAGGACCGCGCAATGCTGAGAGTCGCCGAATACGCCTTTCGCACCGATACCGGCCGTCAGCGGCGTGCCAACGAGGACGCTTTCTACGTGCGCGCGCCGGTGTTCGTGGTCGCCGACGGGATGGGCGGCGCCCAGGCCGGCGAGGTCGCCTCGCGGCTGGCCGCCCAGTCGTTCGATCGCGACCTGCCCTCGGGCCCGCCTCAAAAGGTGCTCGCGGAGGCGATCGCACGGGCCAACAGCCGGATCCACGAGCACGCGGCCAGCGACGAGAGCCACGCCGGCATGGGGACGACGCTGACCGCGGCGATAGTCGACTCCGAGAAGGAGGAGGTGGCGATCGGCCACGTCGGCGACAGCCGCGCCTACCGCTTGCGCGACGGGGAGCTCGAGCGCCTCACCCAGGACCACTCGCTGGTTGAGGAGCTGCGTCGCAAGGGCCAGCTCACCGACGAGCAGGCCTCCGAGCACCCGCAGCGCTCGATCATCACTCGCGCCCTCGGGCCCGAGCCCGAGGTGGAGCCGGACATCCACACCGAACAGGCGCGGGCTGGCGACGTCTACCTGGTCTGCTCGGACGGCCTCACCACGATGCTCGGCGAGGACCGGATTCGGGAGCTGCTGGCTTCGGCGACAGATCTGGACGCCGCCGTGCGGGCACTGGTCGGGGAGGCCAACCGCGCCGGGGGGCGCGACAACATCACCGCCGTCGCATTTCGCCTCCAGGAGGTCGGTACGTCAGTGCCCGAGGCGGACCATCCGACCCTGGTCGGTCCAGCCGCCGAGGCCGAGGGCCTGCGCTCCGAGGAAGTTCGCGCCGCCGCAGCCCGCCAACGACCCGGGCCGCGCCCCCGGCGCCGCTTTGTCGCGCCGGCGGCAAAGCTGCTGGCGGCCCTGTTGGTCCTCGCTGCGGTCGGGTTCGGCGCTTGGTACGGCAACCGCCAGGTCTGGTTCCTGGGCACCGACGCCGGCGGCCGGGTAGGCCTTTATCGCGGCCTGCCCTACGACCTTCCGTTCGGGGTCAGCCTCTATTCGGAGCGCTACGCCAGCCCGATCCAGACCGATTCGCTGCCCCAGAAGCGCCGCGACTCGGTCACCGAGCACCAGCTGCGCTCGCGAAGCGACGCCGTCTCACTGATCGAGGACCTCGAGCGCCAGCAGGGGGCCCTACCGTGACCCGGGCCCGCAACCGCGAGCTGATCGCGCTGATCGGGGTCGCGGTCCTGCTGACCGCCGGCTTCACCGCGGTGTTCATCCAGGAGGACGCCCGGCTCGGCAACCTCAGCCTCTTCTACGGCGGCTACTTCCTGGCGATCTGCCTGGCAACCCACATCTACCTGCGCATCCGGCTCTCCCACGCCGATCCGTTCCTGTTCCCGCTGATGGCCTTGCTCGCCGCCTTCGGGCTCGTGATCCTGTACCGGATCGACGATGGGCTGGCGCGCGACCAGGCGACGCTGTTCGTGCTCGGCCTCGCCCTCTTCGTGCTCACGATCGAGCTGCTGCGCGACTACGACGTCCTCGAGCGCTACCGGTACCTGATCGCGACCGCGGGTTTCGTCCTGCTGCTGGCGCCCCTTGTGCCGGGCATTCGGGCCCCGGTGAATGGGGCGTATCTCGGCGTCTCGATCGGTCCGGTCTCCTTCCAGCCGACCGAGTTCGCGAAGATCTGCCTGGTCGTCTTCCTGGCCAGCTACCTGCGCGAGCACCGCGAGGTGCTGATCGTCGGGGCACGGCGCGTGGCCGGGATCACACTGCCGCCCTTGAAGCACTTCGGGCCGCTGCTGGTCGTCTGGGGCGCCTCGATGCTGATGCTCGTGTTCATCCGCGACCTCGGCAGCTCGCTGATGTTCTTCGCCGCCTTCCTGGCCCTGCTCTACGTCGCCACGGGACGCTTCTCGTTCGTGGTCATCGGCATGGCGATGTTCCTCATCGGCGCCTGGTTCTTCGCCAGCACAGTGCCCCACGTCGGCGATCGGGTCGACATCTGGCTCGATCCGTATCAGAGCCCCCAGGGCGACGGCTACCAGGTGCTGCAATCGATCTTCGCCCAGGCTGACGGCGGCCTCTTCGGCCAGGGCTTCGGCCAGTCGCTGCTCTACATCCCGGGAAGCCACCCGCCGGTAGCGCTGCTGCCGGCGGCCCAGACTGACACGATCTACTCGCTGATCGTCGACGAGCTGGGGCTCTTCGGCGCCTCCGCGATCTGCCTGATCTACCTGCTGATCGCGGCGCGAGGCTTCAAGACCGCGATCATCGCCGACGACGGCTTCTCGAAGCTGCTCGCCACCGGGCTGACCGCGGTCTTCGCGATCCAGGCCTTCGTGATCATCGGTGGCGTCACCCGGGTGATCCCGCTGACCGGCGTCACGCTTCCCTTCGTCAGCTACGGCGGCAGCTCGATCGTCGCCAATTTCGTGCTCCTGGCGCTGCTGCTGCTGATCTCCGATCGCGCCCGCCGCCAAATCGAGCGTCAGCCAGGGGTCGCGCATTGAACGCGCAGATCGCGAAGCTTTACGGGTTGATCGTGCTGCTGTTCGCCGTTCTGATCGGTTTCACGTCCTACTGGTCGGTCTTTGACGCCGAGGCCCTGAAGGACAAGCGGGTCAACCGGCGCCCGCTGCTCGAGGAGCTGCAGGTGAAGCGCGGCACGATCACCGCCGACGACGGCACGGTGCTCGCGCGCTCCAGCCGCGAGGGGCGGGGCGCGGGGCGCTTCTACACCCGCCACTACCCGCAGGGCAGCCTCTTCGGGCACCCGATCGGCTACAGCTTCCTGGACCGCGGCCAGAGCGGCTTCGAGCGCTTTCACGACGCGGAGCTGACCGGCCGCAAGAGCGAGTTCACCTCGATCCTCGACCAGCTGCGAGGCCAGCACCAGGTTGGAGACAACGTCGTCTCCTCGCTGGATCCGGCGGCGCAGCGGGCGGCGCTCGGCGGCCTCGGCGGCCAGCCGGGCGCCGTGGTCGCGATCGAGCCGAAGACCGGCAAGGTGCGGGCGCTGGTCAGCGAGCCGCCGTATGACCCGAACGACATTCCGAACCGGTTCGGCCAGCTCAACAAGGAAACCGGGTCGCCGCTGCTGAATCGCGCGACCCAGGCCCACTACGCGCCGGGCTCGACCTTCAAGGTGGTGACCGCGACAGCGGCGCTTGACTCCGGCAAGTTCACTCCCGACTCGGTGATCGACGGCAGCTCGCCGATCGAGATCCAGGGGATCCCGCTCTCCAACTCCGGCGGCGAGCAGTTCGGGCCGATCACCCTCACCGAGGCGCTGACCAACTCGGTCAACACGGTGTTCGCCCAGGTGGGGGAGAAGGTCGGGATACCGACGATGTACAAGTACATGAACCGCTTCGGCTTCGACTCGAAGCCGCAGATCGACCTTCCTCCCGACGAGCTCGAGTCCAGCGGAGTCCGCGACGAGCGAGGCAACCTGATCGGTCCGGGGACCCCGATCGACATCGGCCGGGTCGCGATCGGCCAGGAGCGGCTCGCGGTGACCCCGCTGCAGATGGCGGAGGTCGCGGCGACAGTCGCCAACGGCGGCGAGCTGATGCGCCCGCAGCTCTGGGAGCGCGTCGTCGACCCCGACGGCCGGGTCATCAAGCGGCTCAGCCCGACCGTGCAGTCCGACGTGATGAAGCCCACGACCGCGACCGCGCTCAACGAGATGATGCAGAACGTGGTCAACGACGGCACCGCCGCCGGGGTCTTCCCGTCCTCGCTTCAGGTCGCAGGGAAGACCGGGACGGCGGAGCTCGGGACCGGCCGCGCGTCCTGCTCGCTCCCGAACCAGGCCTGGTTCATCGGCTTTGCTCCCGCCGACGACCCGAAGATCGCGGTCGCGGCGACGATCGAGTGCACTTCGAGCTTCGGAGCCCAGGTCGCCGGACCGATTGCCCGCTCGGTAATGGAGACGATCCTGAAGGAAGGCCAGTGACAGTGCCTGAGGTCGCCGAGAACCAGATCGTCGACAACCGCTATCGGGTTCTCGGCAGGGTTGGATCGGGTGGAATGGCGGACGTCTGGTGCGCCGAGGACACACACCTGCAGCGCAAGGTCGCCCTCAAGGTCCTGCACCACCGCTTCGCCCAGGACCAGGAGTTCGTCGAGCGCTTCCGGCGCGAGGCCGAGTCCGCGGCGGGCTTGCAGCATCCCAATGTCGTCGGGGTCTTCGACCGCGGTGGCGTCAACGGCACCTACTACATCGCGATGGAGTATCTCGAGGGGCGGACGCTGAAGGACCTGATCGAGGCCGGGTTGACGCCCGCTGCGGCGGTCGGCCTGGTCCGCCAGATCCTCGAGGCGGCGCGCTTCGCGCACCGGCACAAGGTCGTCCACCGCGATCTGAAGCCGCAGAACGTGATCGTCGACGCCGAAGGGCACGCGACCGTCACCGACTTCGGCATCGCCCGCGCCGGCGTCTCGGAGATCACCCAGACCGGCTCCGTGATGGGCACCGCCCATTACCTCTCTCCCGAGCAGGCGCAGGGCCTCGACGTGACCGCGTCCTCGGACCTCTACTCGATCGGCGTGATCCTCTATCAGGCCCTGACCGGCGCGGTCCCCTTTGAGGGCGAGAGCACCGTCGCGGTGGCGCTGAAGCAGGTCTCGGAGGTCCCACAGCGGCCCAGCGCGCTCAACCCGCAGGTCTCCCCGGCGCTTGACGCGGTCGTGATGCGGGCGCTTGCCAAGGATCCCGCGCAGCGCTTCGCCGACGCCGAGTCGTTCATCGCCGCATTGGACGCAGCCGAGCGGGATCCTTCTTCGGCGCCGCCCGGCTCGACCGCGACCTTCGCCCCGCTGCCACCGGTCGCCGCGGGGGAAGGCGAGGGCCCGCCCCCGGCCGAGCCTGCCGAAGAGCAGCGCCACCGCTGGCGCTGGGTCCTCGGGGCGGTGCTGCTCGGCCTGATCGTCGGGCTGTTCCTGAGCCAGCGCACGGTGACCGTGGACGTGCCTGATGTGACACACCCGACCCGAACGCTCTCGCAGGCTGAGACCGTCCTCCAAAGCAAGGGCTTCGATGTCCAGACCGAGACCGTGCACCGGCTCGGCGCCAAGAACACGGTGCTCGAGCAGGACCCCCCGGCCGGCAAGGCCGACCAGGACTGCGACTTCCTGAAGGTCTCCTGCACCAAGCCGACGGTGACGCTGACCGTCAACGCGGGCCCCGCCCAGGCCCAGGTGCCAAGCGTCGCAGGGCTGACCGTCGCCGACGCGACGGCGCGGCTGCGCGGCAAGCTCTTCAAGGTCGGCGACGTGACCCGTGCTCCGTCGGACAGCGTCGCCGCGGGGCTGGTGATCTCCAGCGATCCGGGCGGCGGCACCTCGGCGCGCCAGGGCACCGCGGTGGCGCTGAGCGTCTCCAGCGGAGCGAAGAAGGTCTCCGTGCCGCAGGTCGTCGGCGAGACCCAATCCGTCGCCGAGCAGGAGATCCGCAGCGCCGGCCTCGTCCCGAGCGTCCAGAAGCAATCCGATTCCGCCGACGCCGGCGAGGTGCTCTCGCAAGCCCCGGATGCGGGCAACCGGGTCGAGCAGGGCTCGACGGTGACGATCGTCGTATCCAAGGGGCAGCCGACGGCCGCGGTCCCGAACGTGATCGGGCGCACCCGCTCCAGCGCCGTCTCGACCCTGCGCGCCAAGGGCTTCGTGGTCTCGATCTCCGAGCAGCAGACCGACGTCCAGGCCCAGGACGGGAAGGTCGTCGATCAGTTCCCGGCCCCGGGCAGCAAGAACGCCAAGGGCAGCACGGTGACGATCTTCGTCGGCTCCTTCACCGCTCCGACGACGACCACGCCCACCCCGACGACGCCCACCACACCGACACCTCGCCCCTGATGCGGGTCGCCGTGCTCTCCGGCGGTCGCTCCAGCGAGCACGACGTCTCGCTGCGCTCCGGGGCCTCGGTTGCCGAAGGCTTGCGCAAGGCCGGACACGAGCCGGTCGCGCTGCTGATCGAACGCGGCGGCCGCTGGACGCAGGCGGGCGAGGACGTGCCCCTGGTGCCCGGCGCCGGGCTGCTCGGCTGCGAGGTCGCCTTCCCGGTCCTGCACGGCCCCTACGGGGAGGACGGCACCGTCCAGGGGGTGCTCGAAGCGCTCGACCTGCCCTATGTGGGGGCCGACGTGCTCGCCTCGGCGCTGTGCATCGACAAGCTCAGCTGCAAGCGCCTGCTCGCCTGCGAGGGGATCCCGCAGGTCGAGTTCGCGCAAGCCGGTGAGCCCGGCTGGCGCGAGCGCGTCGCCTCGTTCGGGCTGCCGTTGTGGGTGAAGCCGTCGCGGCTCGGCTCAAGCGTGGGGATCAGCAAGGTGACCTCGCCCGAGCAGGGTCTGGACGCGGCGATCGAGTTGGCGGGCCGCCACGATCCCCGCGTGATCGTCGAGGCCGGGGCGCAGGGGCGCGAGGTCGAATGCTCGCTGCTCGGCAACTCCGAGCCGCTGGCCTCGCAGCCGGGCGAGATCGTCGCCCACGCCGACTGGTACGACTACGAGGCCAAGTACTCCGAGGGAGGCATGGAGCTCCTCGTCCCGGCCCCGCTTCCCGAACCGACCCTGGAGCGGGTCCGCGAGCTTGCCACCCGAGTCTTCGAGCTCACCGGCTGTAGCGGCCTTGCCCGCTGTGACTTCTTCGTCCTCGACGAGGAGCAGGTGCTCGTCAACGAGATCAACACGATCCCGGGCTTCACCGAGACGAGCGTCTACGCGAAGCTCCTCGAGGCCAGCGGGATCGAGTACCCGAGCGTCTGCGACCGTCTCGTGCAGCTCGCGCTCGAGCGCCACGAGCGGGCCCGCTCGTTCGAGTCATAGCTGCGAGCCACCGCCGAGCACGAGGCTTGCCTCCCATGTCAGCGATTAGGTCGTGCGCGGCCGGGGCGGGTCAGCTGAACAGCCGCGCGTCGCTGATCGCGACCGCGTAGCCGCCGTCGGTTGAAGCGAGCTTGGTGATCCAGAGCAGGTAGTAGCGGTACTTCTCCGTGCCGCTCTTCAGATTGACCGTCTGGTGGGTCTTCATGTCGCTCTGGCTGCCCAGCTCGGTCCAGCCGTCGAGTCCCTCGGGGGGGCCAGCGGCGGCTCCGTAGACGGTCAGGTCCCAGCCCGGATCGAGGGAGCGCACCTCGACCGACCTCGCGTCGACGCCGTGGCCGGCGTCGAGATAGAGGCCGACGCCGTCCTTGCCCGAGTCGGTCAGAGCCGGCCCGGTGACGTATGTCTCCGTCGTCCAGGCCGTCGTGGTCGGGTTGCCGTCGATCGCAAGCCCGACGTCGTTGGAGTGCTCGGCGCCGTCACCGTCGGGGTCGTAGTCGGTGGCCGAGCGCACCGCGATCGGATGAGCAGCCCTCTCACTCGGCCCCGCCGCCCCCGTGCCCACCGGAGATGATCACCACGGCGCCGATCACTGCGCCGGCGAGCAGCAGCACGGCGAGCGCCCCGAGCAGCGGCCCCAGGCCTCGCCCGCGCAGCCAGCGCCGCTTCGGTCGCACCGCCTTGAGGATCGTCGTCGCCTCCCCTTCGCTGGATCCCGCTCGCGCCGCCTCGACCGCCAGCGCGGTCTCGAGATCGCTGACCATCTCGCGGATGCTCGCGTAGCGCTTTGAGGTGTCCTTGCTGGTCGCGCGCTCGATCACCAGCGCCGCCGCGGCTGAGAGCTGCGGTCGGCGCCGCTGCACGTCGGGCAGCTCCTCGTTGACGTGCTTCATCGCCACCCCGACCTGGGTGTCGGCGCTGAACGGCAGCTCACCGGTCAGCATCTCGTAGAGCACGACCCCGAGCGAGTAGACGTCCGAGCGCGGGTCGACCCCTTGGCCCATCGCCTGCTCGGGTGAGACGTAGTCGGTGGTGCCGAGAACACGGCCGGTGTCGGTAACGCCCTGCTGCTCGAGCTGTCGGGCGATCCCGAAGTCGGTGACCTTGGCCCTGCCCTCGGCGTCGATGAGGACGTTCTGCGGCTTGACGTCGCGATGGACGAGCTTGCGGGCATGGGCGACCTCGAGGCCGCGCGCGATCTCGATCGCGTAGGCAATCGCCTCCTGGGAATCCAGCGGCCCGAGCCGCTTGATCCGCTGCTTGAGGTTCTCGCCCTCGACGTACTCGAAGACGATGTAGGGGTGGCCGCCGTCCTCGCCGGCGTCGATCACGGCGACGATGTTGGGGTGCGACAGCTTGGCGACCGCCCGAGCCTCGCGTCGGAATCGCTCCAGCTGATCCGGTTGCTCGGACATCTCGCGGTGCATGACCTTCGCCGCGACCGGGCGATCGAGGGTCTCGTCGCGGGCCAGGTAGACGGTTGACATGCCGCCGCTGCCGAGCTTGGCCTCGAGCCGGTAGCGGCCCGAGAGGACGGTGCCGATCATCTGTGCGCTTGTTGAGCGGGCTTCCATTGCGGTCTCACCGGGGAGGTTCGCGCATCTGCAACGTATTCTCGGCAAACCTGTGCCACCGGTAGATGTTCGCTACATGACCGATCCCGCATGCTCCTGGTCCTGGGGCAGCGAGCCGAAGCTGCGCAAGCTCTTCTGGCAGTTCGAGGGCGAGCTGCGATTCACCTGGGTGATGGGGGGGATGGCGCGCCGCTATGGCGCCGATTACCGCGACCAGGAGGGGTCGATCGGCTCCGGCGGCGACTGCTTCGCCGACCTGATGGGGCATTGGCTGAATGTCAGCGAGCAGACCGGGATGCCGTGCGACCCGCGGATCTGGTCCCAGAACCCGATCCAGAGCACCTACCCGGCCTGCATGGCGGTCAAGGCGGCCGGGGAGCAAGGCAGCGAGCTGGAGTATCGCTACCTGCGCCGCCTCCGCGAGGGGCTGATGGTCGAGCGCCGCAAGCTCGACTCGGCCGAGGCGTTGATCGCGGAGGCGGGGCCGGTGGGGCTCGACGTCGAGCGCTTCCGGATCGACGTCCACTCGGAGGCGATCACGGAGGCCTTCGCCGCCGATCTGGACGAGGTCCGCGAGATCCCCGCGCCGGCCCGCGAGCAGGGAAAGGTCGGCGACACCGAGGGTCGCGAACGGCTCTCATTCCCCTCGCTGGTATTCGCCGCCGCCGACCGGACCACGCACGGGGTCTGGGGCTGGCAGCCTTACGAGGCCTACCGCGAGGCGGCGTTGGGCGCCGGCGCCACGCCGGTCAACGAGGGACCGCTCGAGCCCCTCGATGCGGTGCAGCGCTTCGGCCGCCTGGCGACCAAGGAGGCGGAGGTGCTCGCCGAGCGCCCCCGGCCGGTGGTCGAGGCGGAGCTATGGCAGCTCGCCACCGAGTGGAAGCTGAAGCCGGTTCGGGCGCTGACCGGGACGCTCTGGGAAGCCCCATGACTGCCAAGCCTCGGGTCGACTGTGCAGTCTTGGTCGCTATCGGCGCCCCAGGTGCACAGCCGCGATCAACCTAAGTGCGGGCGGCGAGCCATGCGTCGTCAGCCGCGGCGACAGCCGTGACCAGCTCGACGATCTCCTTCGGTGCCTTCGCCGGCGAGCCGCTCTCAAACGGCGGCTGGGGGTCGTACTCGATCGCCAGCTGCACGGCCTGCGCGACCTCGGGGCCGGCCTCGCGGTTGACGAGGTGAAGCGCCATGTCGATGCCCGACGCGACGCCGGCCGCCGTGATCAGCTTCCCGTCCTCGACGACACGCTCGCGAACCGGCTCGGCGCCGAACTCGGCCAGCCGCTCGACGTAGAGCCAGTGGCTGGTCGCGCGCTTTCCCTCCAGCAGTCCCGCGGCTCCGAGGACCAGCGAGCCGGTGCAGACCGAGGTCGTCCATTTGCTCCCAGCGTCGGCCGAGCGCAGCCAGTCGAGCACCCGCTCGTCCTCCAGCAGCGGCCGGGTTCCCTCGCCGCCTGGCACGAGCACGACGTCGGGATCGGTGAGCTCCGCAATCGAGTCGTCGGCAACGAGCCCGAGGGCACCGCTGTCGGCACGCACCGAGCCCTTCTCGGGGGCGACGAAGGAAACCTCCCATCCGGGCACCGAGCGCAGCACCTCGTAGGGCCCGATCGCGTCGAGCACGGTCAGCTTCTCGAAGATCATGATCGCGATGCGCATCGCGGCGACCGTAGCAGCGCTCAGGCCCGGCGGTGAACCGCGCCCGCGGCCCCGCGGGCGCGGCCGATCCGCCGCGCCTCGGGGTAGTGGGCGCGCAGAGCGGTCAGCGCCTCCTCCTCGTCGCGCGCGGCGACCACGACGCAGAACCCGCAGCCCATGTTGAAGACCTCGTGCATCTCCTCGTCGGAGACGTCGCCGAGCTCCTGGATCAGCGCGAAGACCGGCGGCACCGGCAGTGGCTCGTCGATCTCGTAGCCGCAATCGGCGCGCAGGCGCAGCAGATTGCCGAGCCCGCCCGAGGTGACGTGGGCGAGGCCGCGGACCTCGATGTCGGAGCGCAGCAGCCCGAGGATCGCCCGCACGTAGATCTCGGTTGGCGTCAGCAGCACCTCACCGAGGGGATCGCCGAGGCGCCGGTCGTCGAGCGGGATCCCGTCGAGTGCCTTGCGGGCGAGCGTGAAACCGTTCGAGTGCAGCCCCGAGGAAGGCAGCCCGATCACCGGGTCTCCGTCCCGGACAGCGGCGCCGTCGATCACCCGGTCCAGCGCCACGGTGCCAAAGCAGGCTCCGGCGAGATCGAAGCCGCGAACCAGCTCGCCGAGCTGCGCCAGCTCGCCTCCGGGAATCTCGATCGCGGCCGCCTGCGCGCCGCGCGCGAGGCCGACGCCGATCTGGCGGCAGACCTCAGGATCGGCCTGCTCGATCGCGATGTAGTCGAGCATCGCCAGCGGCTCGGCGCCGACGCAGATCACGTCGTTGACGTTCATCGCGACGCAGTCGATGCCGACGCTGTCGTAGCGCTCCATCTGCTGCGCGAGGGCGAGCTTGGTGCCGACCCCATCGGTCGAGAGCGCGATCCCGATCCGCTCGTCGAGCCGGATCACGCTCGCGTAATGACCGGGGAGGTCGAGCACCCGCGAGGAACGGCCCAGCTCGATCGAGCCCAGCGCCTCGACCAGCGCGGCGACCGCGGCGTCGGCGGCGCCCTGGTCGACTCCGGCGCGGGCGTATGCGCCGTCCCCGCTCACGACACCGGCTCGGTCGGGAGGCCCTCTGGCGACGGCGGCCGGATCCAGGCGCCCGGGTGCCCGGCTGCGCCGGCGCAGCCGGGAGAGGACGAAGCCGGCCAGCGCGACGCGATAGGCGGCGTAGGGCCAGAACGGGCGGTCGCGCTCGACCTGGTTGATCAGCCCCTGCGAGGCCAGGGTCGAGGCAAAGGAGGTAGCGACCCCGACCCCGATCGAGGTTCGAAAGGCAGGGTCGAGCCGGCGGCGGCGCAGACGACCCCCCTTGAGGATGGCCGCGGCGGTGATGATCGGTAGCGCGACCGTGCGGGAGAGCAGGTTCGCCTGGTCGCGATCGAAGCAGCGCAGCCGAGCGGCCGCGAGGGTCGCTCCGTTCCGAGAGACCCCGGGAGCGAGCGCCGCCGCCTGGGCGACCCCGAGCACCAGCCCGTCGAGCGGATGAGCCTCGCCTCGTCCGCGTCGCTGCGGGCGCGTGTCGGCCGCAACCATCGCCGCGGAACCGGCGAACAGCCCGAGCGCCGTCGCCCGCGGCCCGCCGAGCCGGCGCTCGATCGGGCGCTCGAAGAAGAAGGCGGCCAGGGCGGCGGGAGCGAAGGAGAGGGCGAGGACCGCGGCCCGGCGCGCGTCGAAGGAGCGCAGCTCGGCGGCGATCACCTGCCGCTGACCGATCAGCAGAGCGCCGGCAGCGCCGGCGTGCAATGCGACCTCGAAGCTCTTGCGCAGCTCCGGGTCGAGGCGGTCCCAATCCCAGCCCGCGAGCCAGGGAACGAGGCCGAGATGGGCGGAGCTGGAGACCGGGAGCAGCTCGGTTGGGCCCTGGATCAGTCCGAGGATCGCGGCGCGGCGCGGCGGAATCGAGGTTGCCGGCCCGGCGCCATTCGCGGAAGGGTCGCTCAACGGCTGCTCGCCGGTTCGGTCTCGGGCTCGCCCGGGCCCCCGGAGCGCCGCCGGCGAACGACCAGGTAGACGATCCCGACGACGATCGCGGCCGCGATCGCGTAGTCGAGGTACTCGAGGTAGTGCTTCCAGTCCTCCCAGCTGTCGCCTGCCGCGCGGCCGATCAGCGCCAGCATCAGCACCCAGGGAACGCAGCCCGCCGCGGTCAGCGCGACAAAGCGCCAGAACGGCATCCGCGCGACCCCCGCCGGCAGTGAGATGAAGGTCCTGACGATCGGCAGCATGCGGGTGAAGAAGACCGTCGCCGACCCGTAGCGCTCGAACCAGCCCTCGGTCCATGCGAGGTGCTTCGGGTTGACGTGAAAGATGTGATGGCGCTCGAGCAGCTCGAGGCGCCCGTAGTAGCCCGCCGCATAGGCGAGGCTGGAGCCGGCGATGTTGCCCAGCACCCCCGCGGCGACGATCCCGACCAGGGTCAGGTCGCCGTTGGAGACGCTGAAGCCGGCGAAGAGCATGATCGCCTCGCTGGGGACCGGTATGCAGGCCGACTCCAAGGTCATAAGCAGAAAGACCGCGGGCAGGCCAGCCGCCCCGATGAAGTCGGTGCAGACGTTGACGATCGGTTCCGAGATGCTGGCGAGGATGAGCATGGGAGGGGGCCGGTGGGCGGCCGACCCGGGCGCTACATGCTAGTGCCCGGTCGGCACGTTCCATGCCAGCGCTGGCGCCCGCGCCCGCGGCTCCCGGCACGCCCTCTAAACTCGGGTCGTCAGATGCGCCGCTTGAACCACCCCGTCTACCGGGGTCGAACGCTTCAGATCCTGGCCGACGTGGCGCTGTGCGCGACCGCGTTCCTGCTCGCCTTCCGGCTCCGCTTCCTTGACGACTCGGGTGGGATCCCGGATCGCTACTGGACCCTGTTCGTGCAGTCGGTCGCCTTCGTCGCGATCGGCAAGGTGGTCGTATTCGGCGCCTTCGGCCTCTACCAGAAGTGGTGGCGCTACGTGGGCCTGCGCGACTTCGCCGGCATCGTGCGCGCGGTCGCCGTCTCGAGCCTGATCCTGGTCTTCGTCTTCGCGGTCGCGAAGCCCTTCGACGACAATCTCCCGCGCTCGGTCGCGGTGATGGACTTCATGTTCACGCTGATGGTGGTCGCCGGCGCGCGGCTGCTGGTGCGGCTGATCTTCGAGCGCCCGGCGGGTGCCCGCATCGCCCGCGGCCGCGACGTGCTGGTCGTCGGGGCAGGCTCCGGCGGGCAGATGGTCGTGCGCGAGCTGCAGCTGAACCCGAACCTGGGCTCCGCCGCGATCGGCTTCATCGACGACGACGCGCGCAAGCGCGGCATGCGGATGCTCGGCCTCAAGGTTCTCGGGACGACCGGAGAGATCGGCCCGATCCTCGACGAGACCGAGCCGGACGAGGTCGTGATCGCGATCCCCTCGGCGCCGGGAACCCTGCGCGCGCGCGTGGTCGCGGCCTGCCGCGAGCGCGAGATCGCTGTGCGAACCCTGCCGACCGTGTTCGAGCTGCTGCGCGGGGGAGTGCAGCTGACCAAGCAGTTGCGCGAGGTGCAGGTCGAGGACGTGCTCGGCCGCGACCCGGTGCTCGTCGAGCTCGACCGCGTTGGCGCCTATCTGGGCGATCGCAAGGTCCTGGTCACCGGCGCCGGCGGCTCGATCGGGGCCGAGCTATGCCGCCAGATCGCCCGTGTCGCGCCGCGGCTGCTGGTGATGCTCGACCAGGCGGAGTCGAACCTCTTCTCGATTGATCGCGAGATGGTCGAGGAGCGCCACTTCACCAACGTCGAGTCGGTGCTCGCCGACTGCAAGGAGCCGGCGCGGATGCTCGAGGTGATGCAGCGCTTCAAGCCCGACGTCGTCTTTCACGCCGCCGCCTACAAGCACGTGCCGCTGATGGAGGCCAATCCTCTCGAGGCGGTGCGCAACAACGCGATCGCCACTCGGATCACGGCCGAGACCGCGGCAGCGTCGGGCGTCGAGCGCTTCGTGCTGATCTCGACCGACAAGGCGGTCAACCCAAAGACGGTGATGGGCGCCTCGAAGGCAATGGCTGAATGGATCGTCGAGGTAGCCGGCGAGAGGCACCCGCACACGCGGTTCGTCAGCGTGCGCTTCGGCAACGTTCTCGCGTCCTCGGGCAGCGTGGTGCCGATCTTCCGCCGCCAGATCGAGCGCGGAGGCCCTGTCACGGTCACCCACCCGGATATGACCCGCTACTTCATGACCATCCCCGAGGCCGTGCAGCTGGTGATCCGCGCCGGCGACATCGGCGCCGGCAAGGGGGAGGTGTTCGTCCTCGACATGGGCGAGCCGGTGAAGATCGTCGACCTCGCCCACAACATGATTCGGCTGGCGGGCTTGGAGCCCGATGCCGACATCGCGATTGACTTCACCGGCGTAAGACCCGGGGAGAAGATCAACGAGGAGCTGTTCGGCACCGACGAGCGCCCGCAGCCGACTGCCGCAAAGCGCATCCTGCGCGCCGTCCGCGACGTTCCGCTCGACCACGATTGGGTGCTCTCGACCCTCGACGGGATGGAGCAGCTGATCCTGGCGGGAGACGAGTCGAATCTCTCCGAGCGAGTCGTCGAGCTCGTCTCCGCGCCCGGCGGGGGCGAGACGGCAGTCGTCTACGACAAGTAGCCTCCGCGGCTTCAGGCCGCCGTGGAACTGATCAAGGAAATCGGTGCGATCGCGGGCATCGGGGCATTCTTCGGCCTCGCTGTGCTCACGCTTCTGTATTTCTCGCAGGCGCGCGACGTGCGCCGGCTGCGCGAATGGGCCGGCCGCGCCCCCGAGCGCGAGGCGGAGGAGGTCGAGGCGACGTCGGACCTCGCCGCGGAGCGGGCTGAGGAGATTCGCAAGGTCGAAGAGGAGCGTCAGGCGCGTGAGGCGACCGTCAACGCCGAGCGGCAGGCCGCCGAGCTTCGCGAGGTGCGCCGCCAGCGCCGCGAGGCGGGACTGCCGGAGCAGACCCGCCTCGAGCGAATCCGGGAGAGGTTCGGTCGCGGAGGCCCCCCGCACCGCATGACGGAGCCGCGCTACATCGCGGCCCTCGTCGGCGCGGTGATCGTGCTCGGCGCCGGTGTGGCCGTCGTCGCGACCCAGCTACTCGGCAATGACGAGGGCAAGGGTTCCAACACGCCCGGCAAGGGCGCCGCCGTGAAGCCGGCCCAGATCGTGACCGCCGTCCTCAACGGGACCAACCCGCCCGTCAACGGGCTGGCCGGGACTTTCAGCGACAGGCTCGAGGCAAAGGGCTTTCACACCGGTCGGGTTGGCAACAGCACGAACAGCTTCACCCAGAGCGTCGTGATGTTCAAGCGCGGCCACAGGCCGGAGGCGGCAGAGGTCGCACGCAGCCTGAAGTTCAACAAGGTGAGCCTGATGACCCCCGACATCGTCAAGGACACCGCCGGCGAGAAGGTGGCTGTCGTGGTCGGGCAGGACAAGGCGAACTTCAACGGCTAGCGCCGGACGTGGAGATGCACCGCGCTGGCGTCGCGGGCGACTCTGGGTCTCGCAAGTAGTCTGGCCGGTCGTGCCGCCCGACCGTGAGCAGTCAGCACGCCTGACGGCGACGCGATTCGCAGCGCCGGTGATCTTCGCGCTACTGGTGGTGGCCACGGTCGCTGCCTTCGGCTACGCGCAGCGGCTCAAGCGCCAGCCGCTGATCCTCGACAAGGTGACGTTCAGCCCGCTGGTCTCCGACCGGACCGTGATCACGCCAAACGGCGACGGCCGAGCCGAATTCGCCCACGTCCGCTTCCGGCTCACCAAGAGCGACCGCGGGATCGTCGACGTGATCGACCGCGACGACCGCGCCGTCAAGACCTTCACGGTCAAGGTTCTGAGCGAGAAGGGTCGCGTGACGGGCAGGATCCCACCCGGCGGGGAGCTGCAGGCCTACAAGAACTTGGGCCTGCGCTGGAACGGCCGCACCGATCACGGACGGCTGGCCCCCACCGGCCCGTATCGTCTGCGGGTGAGGCTGCTTGGCGAGGACCGGACCCTGATTCCAGCTGGGCGGATCAGGGTGCACACACTGCGACAGGTCTCGGGACCCGGCGGCTGATGGGGGACTTCCTCGCCGGGGTCGGCCTCTTCGTCGCGGTGCTGGCGGCGGTCGCGGCGCTGCTCTGGGAGCCGTCCCAGCGGCGCTCGGCGGCGATGCTGCTCGCCTTGGCCCTGATCCCGGTGCTGATCGGTGGCGATCAGTGGAAGTCGACGGAGATCACCGATCTCCGCGACCACGCCGCCCGCTTCGCCGCTCTGGTCCTCGTCGCGCTGTTCGTCGTGGCCGCGCTGACGCTGCTCTTCCGCCGCCGTCCGGTGCTGCTGCCGCTGGCGGTGATCGCCACGATCCCCTTCCGCATCCCCCTGCACGCCGGCGGCCAGGAGGCCAACCTCCTCATCCCCCTCTATCTCGTGATCGCCGGCGGGGTGCTGGCGACGGTCTGGGCATGGCGGGAGGGCGACTGGGCCAGCCCTTCTGCGGGTGGTGGGGAGGCCGCGACCGCGGACCGCGCGCAGTCCCCGAGCACGGCCGCGGGCGCGGACTCCCCGACAGGACCCGCAGCCGGGCGATTGGTCCCGATCGCCCTCTCGGCAGTCCTCCTCCTCTACGCCATCCAGTCCGTCTACTCCGAGGACTTCTCCCGCGCGCTCCAGAACGTCGCTTTCTTCTATGTCCCATTCACCCTTGCCTTCGTCCTGCTCACAGGGCGGCGCTGGGATCCTCGCCTGTTGGTGTGGGCCCTCTGCGTCGCCGGGGCGGAGGCGCTGGTCTTCGCCCTTGCCGGGTTCTGGGAGTACGGGACGCGGCACTTGATCTGGAACTCCAGCGTGATCCAGTCGAACGACTTCCACACCTACTTTCGGGTCAACTCGCTGTTCTGGGACCCGAACGTCTACGGGCGCTACCTGGCGCTGACGATCGTCGCGATCCTCGCCGCTTTCCTCTGGGTTCGGAGCCCGCGGCTGCTGGCCTCGCTCGGGGCCCTCGTCGCGGTGCTCTGGCTGGGGCTGATCACCACCTTCTCGCAGTCCAGCTTCGCCGCCCTGCTGGTCGGATTGGCGACGCTCGCGGCGCTGCGCTGGAGTCTGCGCTGGGCCCTCGCGGCCTGCGCCGCCGCCGTTCTCGCCGCCGCGGTCTTCGCAATCGCCGCCGGGGGATCGTTGAAGATCGACTTCTCGACCGAGCAAACCCTCAACAAGGACACCGCCGGACGGGCGAACCTGGTCAGCGAGGGGGCGAAGCTGTTCGGCGACCGACCCGGGTGGGGATACGGGTCGGGGTCGTTCTCGGTCGCCTACCAGCAGCACCGCACGGGCGGCAGTGGCCGGCTCAGCGTTTCGCACACCGAGCCGATCACGATCGCTGCCGAGCAGGGACTGCTCGGCCTCGCCGGCTACCTCGCCCTGCTCGCCGCCGCCTTCATCACCCTCTGCACGGGAATGCGGAAGTTGATGCCCGGCCTGCGATCGCCTCCCTCTGCGGGTGGTGGGGAGGCCGCGATCGCGGACCGCGCGCAGTCCCCGAGCACGGCCGCGAGCGCGGACTCACCGACAGGACCCGCAGCCGAGCGCACTGTCCTGGCGGCGTCCCGCGCCGCGATCCTCGCCTGCTTCGTCGCCCTGCTCGCCCACACGATGGCCTACGCCGGCTTCCTCGAGGACCCTCTCACCTGGGCGCTGCTGGCGATTGGCGCCTCACTGGCGGCGCCAGATCGCAACGCCCCAGCCGCCGGCGTTGGCAGTGGTAGCCGGGCCGTCCCGCAGTCGCCCGCGCGAGCCGTGGCCTAGGAGGCTCGTGTCCCGGTACCTGCAGCGCCTCGCCACGACCGGCGCCGCCTACACGGCGGCAAGCGTGCTCTCGAAGCTGATCGCGGTCGCGCTGCTGCCCCTCTACACGCACTATCTGGCGCCGGCCGATTACGGCGCCGCCGAGGTTCTGTTCGCTGCCGTCGTCTCGGCGAGCATCGTGGTCCGGCTCGGGATCATCGAGGCCCTGTTGCGCTTCTATTACCAGGAGGACGAGAGCCCGGACCGGGTGGTCGCGACGTCCTTCGCGACGCTGTTCTGGGCCGCGACGGCAGGGGCTCTGATCGCGCTTCCCTTTGCCGGCCCGATCTCCACGGCCCTGCTCGACACCGAGGCGCCGGGCCTGGTCCGGATCGCGATCGGCGGCCTCTGGGTGCTCACCCTCTATGAGTACCTGCTGACCCTGTTCCGGGTCGAGGAGCGCGCCCGCGCCTACTTCCTGACCACGCTCGCCAACGTCCTGGTCACGATCCCGGTCACGGTGGCGCTCGTCGTCGGCGCCGGCGACGGGGCGCGCGGGCTGCTTTTGGGCAGCTACGGGACCGGTGCGGCCTTCGTCGTCGGCCTGATCGTCCTGCACCGACGCCGGCTCTCGCTCTTCATCGATCGGGCGCTGCTCGGGCGGCTGATGCGATTTGGGCTCCCGACCATGCCGGCCGAGCTGTCCCTGTACTCGCTGAACTTCATCGACCGCGTGATCCTGGTCCGCTACGCCGGCCTCGCCGAGGCCGGCCTCTACTCGCTGGCGGTGAAGTTCGCGCAGGCGGTCAACGTGCTCGTGCGCGGCTTCCAGCTCGCCTGGCCGCCGCTCGCCTACTCGATTCGCGACGACGACGACGCGCGCAACGCCTATGCCGTGGTCGTGACCTGGTTCACGGCCTGCTGCGCGTTTGCGGTCACCGGGATCTGGCTGCTCGCCCGCTGGATCGTGCGAGCCCTGGCGGCGCCGGAGTACTTCGGCTCCTACAAGGCCGTCGGCCTGATCGCGACCGGCGTGACCCTCTACGCCCTCTACATGGTCCTCGTCGTGATCCTTGGCCGCACCGGCCGCACCGGCTTCAACTTCCCGGCCACGGCGGCCGCGACGGTCGTGAACGTGGTGCTCAACCTCGCCCTGGTCCCGTCGCTGGGGATCGTCGGGGCGGGCTTCGCCCTGGTCGCCTCCTACGTGGTCGTGCTGGCGCTGATGTACGCGTTCACGCAACGCCTCTTCGCCGTGCCCTACGAGTGGGGCCGGCTGGCTCGGATCGTGCTCGCCTCAGCCACTCTGGTCGGGCTCGGTGAGCTGCTGATGCCGACCGCCGGCCTCGCGGGGCTGGCGGGAAGGGTGGTGCTCTGGGCTGCGTTTCCGCTCCTGCTCTGGGTGAGCGGCTTCCTGCGGCCGGCCGAGCGCGCTTCGCTGTCGGTGCTGCGTCACCCCGGCGAGCTGCTGGCGCGGCTCGACCGGATGCGCAGCGCTGCGGCCGCGGCCGGTGGCGGCTCGATCCCCGAGGTCTACGAGGCCGAGGCGGCGGACGAGGACACGCTGCGCTGAGCTGGGCGCTCCGCGCGATCGCGCAGGCTCTCGCCGCGCCCCGGGCGCAGCGCCTGGTGCGCGTGTGCCCAGTAGGTGCGGGATCGGTGACCGGGCAGCGCCAGCGCCGCCAGCGCTCGCGCCGCATAGGCCCAGGAGGTGAGCGCCCGCACCGCCAGCGCCTCCAGGCGCGAGCCGTGCTTGCGCATGTAGAGGTCGCGGTTGCGGTGAAACTCGACGATCCGCGGCAGTCCAGCGGCCAGGTCGGTGGCGAGCTGGTCGTGATGGACTGCCCGGGCAGCGGGGACGTAGAGAGCGCGCCAGCCGGCGTCGGCCAGCCGCCGGCAGAAGTCGCACTCGTCGTAGTAGACGAAGAAGTCGGGGTCCAGAAATCCGACCTGCAGCGCGGCTTCGCGACGCACGAGCATCGCGCTCGATTGCGCCCAGTCGACCGTCCGAGTCTCCGGGCCCCTGCTCTGCACGGTGAGCAGTCGGTGCAGGAAGGCCGCCCCCACGAGCGCCGTCCCGACCCCGGGAAAGCGCCAGGCGCAGGGAACCTGGCGGCCCTCGGAGTCGAGCAGCTGGGCAGCAGCGACCGCCGCGCCGGGATCTGAGTCGAGCGCCTCGACCAGCGCCTCGGCGGCGCCATCGCGCAGCTCGGAATCCTCGTTGAGAAGCAGGCAATAGCGCCCCCGCGCCTCGCTCAGCAGGGTCGAGTCGTTGGCCGCCTTGCCGGTTCGCTGCGATCGCTCGATCAGGCGGATCTCGCCGTCGAGCGCCCGCACGGCAGCGGCCGAGCCATCCCCGGAGGCGTTGTCGAGCACCAGAGTCTCTCGCCGCATGTCGTCGGGGGCGGTTCGCTCGATCGCGGCCAGGCAGGCGAGCAGGAAGTCGCGGCCGTTGGTGTTCACGACGCAGTAGGAAAGGGTCGGCTCCACGGCCCGCTCACGATAATCGCCCAGAGATCAGCTGATGCGAGTCCAACTCTTCGATCCCTCGGCATTCACACCGCCCTACGACCACGCCCTGGCCGCTGCCTTGGCGCGCGCGGGGCTCGACGTCGAGCTCGTCACGAGCCGCTTCCTCTACGGGCCGACGCCGCAGCCGCGGGGCTATGCGGTCAGCGAGGCCTTCTACCGGCGCAGCGCCGCGCGCGGGCTCGACGCTCCGGGGAGGCGCGCTTTCAAGCTCGCCGAGCACCTTGTCGATCAACTTCGCTTTCGCCGCTGCGTCGACGCCGACCTGGTCCATTACCAATGGCTGACCGTTCCCGGGCTCGACGCCCTGCTCTTGCCGCCGCTGCGCCCGCGGGTGATGACCGCCCACTACGTGCTTCCACCGCAAGCAAGTCGCCGCCAGACGGCCACGGCGCGGCGCCTCTTCGGCCGCATGGACGCCGTGATCGCGCACTCCCGGCACAGCGCCGGGCGCCTGCGCGGCGAGGTTGGACTGGATCCCGCCCGGGTGCGGGTGATCCAGCACGGCGCCTTTGACTATCTGACCCGGCTGCCGGAGGAGCGCCCGCTTCCCGATGAGCTTCGCCAGGCGGAGGGGCCGGTGATCCTCCTCTTCGGACTGCTGCGGCCCTACAAGGGAATCGACCTGCTGCTGGAGGCTTTCCGCTCCGTAGCCGGAGCCGAGCTGTGGATCGTCGGCAATCCGCGCATGCCGATCGAGCCGCTGCGCCGGCTTGCCGAGTCCGCTCCCGGCAGGGTGCGCTTCGTGCCCCGCTTCATCACCGACCCCGAGATCCCGGCCTACTTTCGCCGCGCCGACCTCGTCGTGCTGCCCTACCGCGACGGTGAGCACTCCGGCGTCGTCTACACCGCGCTTGCCTTCGGCAAGCCGATGCTGCTCTCGGCCGTCGGCGGCTTTCCGGAGCTGGCCGCCGAGCATGGCGCGGCCCGCATCGTCCCGCCCGAGGACGCCGCGGCGCTGGCCGCCGCGCTGCGCGAGCTGGTCGCCGACGAGCGGGCACGCGGCGAGCTCGCCGAGGCCGCCCGCACGGCTGCCGCCGGCCCGTTCTCCTGGGATCGGATCGGCGCCGAGACCGCGACCCTGTACGAGCAGCTGCTCGCCCGGCGACGATAATCAGGCGGTGCTTGCGGCACTTGCAGCCATTTTCTGGGTCTCCGTCGGGCTGATCGCATTCACGCACGCCGGTTATCCGGCAACGCTCTGGGCACTTGCCCGGCTGCGCCGTCGCCCGACGCTCGAGCACCCGCATGCCCTGGCGGAGCTGCCGCTGGTCTCGATGATCGTCGCCGCATACGACGAGGAGAAGGGGATCGCCGCCAAGGTCGAGAACGTTCTGGCGCTCGACTACCCGCGCGAGCGGCTGCAGGTGATCGTCGCTTCGGATGGCTCCGCCGATGCGACCGCCGAATCCGCGCGCGCCGCCGGGGCCGATCTCGTCCTCGAGCTGCCCCGGGCCGGAAAGCTCGCGGCCCAGAACGCCGCCGCCGAGCGGTCGAGCGGGTCGATCCTCGCCTTCTCGGACGCGAACAGCTTCTGGCGTTCGGACGCGCTGCTGCGGCTGGTCGAGCCGTTCGCGGATCCCGCAGTTGGTTACGTCTGCGGGCAGCTGCGGCTTAGCGGCGCAGCTGGCGACAACCTCGAAGGCGTCTACTGGCGCTACGAGATGGCGGTCCGCGAGCTGGAGTCGGGGCTGGGAGGAGTGACGGCGGGAAACGGGGGCATCTATGCGGTCCGACGCGACGCCTACGTGCATCTCCCCGCCGCCGCCAGCCATGATCTCTCGTTTCCCTTCGAGCTTGCGAAGCGCGACCTGCGCTCGCTTTTCGCGCCCTCCGCGATCGCCGAGGAGCGCATGGTCCCGACCCTGGAGGGCGAGTTCGCCCGCAAGCGACGGATGATGATCGGCCTCTGGGACATCGTCGTCCGCGAGGGGATGATCTCCCCGCGCGGGTACCGGCCCCTGTTCGCCTTTCAGATTGCCTCGCACCGGCTGCTGCGCTACCTGACGCCGCTGCTGCACCTTCTGGCTTTCGGCGCCAACCTCGCCCTGCTCGGTGACGGATGGGTCTACACGTTGACGCTGGCGCTGCAGCTGGCCCTGCTTGGGGCGGCGCTGCTGGGCCGCTACCTGCCCCTGGCGCCGCTGCGGCTCGCGCGCTATTACGTGCTCACCACCACCTCGATCGCGGTCGGGCTCTGGGACCGGGTCCGCCGCGGCAGCCCCGGCACCTGGGAGAAGGCGGCGGGGACGCGGTGACCCGGCTGCTCGACCTGGTCGTCGCGGCGCTGGCGCTGGCCATGCTCTCGCCGCTGCTGGCCCTGGCGACGCTCGCGATCCGGCTTGAGGGAGGCGGGCCGATCGTCTACCGGCAGCGACGCGTCGGGCGCGACGGGCAGGTCTTCGAACTGCTCAAGCTGCGCACGATGATTGCCGGCTCGGACCCGGTCGGGGTGGGTACGGCGGTGACCCGCGACGATCGTCGAGTGACCAGGGTCGGGCGGATCCTGCGCCGTTTCTCGCTCGATGAGCTGCCGAACCTGGTCAACGTGCTGCGCGGCGAGATGTCGATCGTCGGGCCCCGTCCCACGATCGAGGCGCAGGTCGCCGCCTACACGCCCCGCCAGCGCCGCCGTCTCGAGGTCAAGCCCGGAATCACCGGCTGGGCGCAGGTTCAGGGGCGCGCCGGGATCCCCTGGGAGGAGCGGATCGAGCTCGACGTCTGGTACGTCGACCATCGCAGCTTCAGGCTCGATCTGCGCATCCTCGCCCGGACCCTCGGCCTGCTGGTCAGCGGTCGCGGACTCTCGCCCGACTAACCGCTTGGTGCGCTTTGGTCCCGCATACCAGGGCCAAAAGCGCACCGCGCGGCCGTCCCACGGCCTCCGCCGCATATCTTCTCCTCCGATGGCCGAAGCTCCGACAGTGCGGCTGCGCCGATTCGAGCCCGCGGACGCCGCCGCCGTGCACCGCTGGTTCAACAACCGCGAGGCCACCGCGACGCTGATGGAGCGGCGCGGCGAGTTCTCGGTCGCTGATGCCGAGCGCTGGGTCGAGCGGGCGATCGACGACTCGGGTGAGGACCGCAAGTACGCGGTCGTCGTCGAGGGGCGCGACGAGCCGGTCGGTTTCACGGCGCTTTACGGCCTCTTTCGCCAGACGGCTCCGGAGCTGGGGGCGCTGATCGGCGATGACGTGCGCGGGATAGGGGTCGGTCGGCGCGCTGAGGCGCTGACGATCGGCAAGGCCTTCGACGAGTTCGGGGCTCACCGCGTCTACGGGCGTATCCCGGCCGACAACCAGGCCGCGAAGCGGGTCGTGACCAGCCTCGGCTGGAGGCACGAGGGAACGCTGCGGGCGCACCTGAACCGCGAGGGCGAGGCGGCCGATTGCGAGGTCTGGGGTGTGCTGCCGGAGGAGTTTCGCGCCGCGGTTGCCGACCTCTCGCCGTGACCGCCGCCGGGGGAAGCATCCCGACCGCGACGCTGCTTGCGGACTCCGGCGCCGCCGCGATGGCGCCGGAGTTCTTCCGCTCGCCGCAGTTCATGGCCGCCGAGGGGGTCACCCATACCCTGCGGATCAGCTTCGGCGGGCGCGAGCTGCTCGCCCCGCTCCTGGTCCGCGCGATCGACGGCGCCGAGGAGCGCGACGCGAGCTCCCCGTACGGCTATCCGGGGCTCGAGGGCGCCGGGGGCTCACTCGACCCGGCCGAGGTGGACTGGTCGGGGACGGGCCTGGTCAGCGTCTTCCTGCGCCATCGCCTCGACGCCCACCCGTTGAGGGGCACCACGATCCGCAACGAGGTCCAGGTCGCCGACCCGGCTCGGCCCCGCAAGAGCCGCCCCAGCGACCGCCGCCAGATCCGCCGCAATTACGAGCGCGGGTACGAGGTCCGCCGCGTCGAGGGCCCGCGCGCGACCGCCGCCGACCGGGCGGCGTTCGCGACCGTTTACGGGCAGACGATGGATCGCGCCGGCGCCGGCGAGCGCTACCGCTTTGACGCCGCCTATTTCGCTGCGCTGCTTGGCTTTGAGGATTGCTCGCTGTTCCTCGCCGACGATCCCGGCGGCGAGGTTGCGGCCGCGTCGATCGTCGCGCGAAGCGACGGGATGCTGCACTACTACCTCAGCGGCACCGGCGAGCGCTTCCTCGATGACTCGCCGATGAAGAACCTGGTCGCCGCGATCGTCGACTACGCGGAGCAGCGCGAGCTGCCGCTCAACCTGGGCGGCGGCCTGGCCCGCGGCGACCGGCTGGAGGAGTTCAAGCGCGGCTTCGCCAACCGCAGCGAGCCGTTTCGCACCTCGGAAGTCATCTGCGACCCTGCGGCCTACGAGCGCCTGGCGGGGGGCCGGCCGGGCGGCGAGTTCTTTCCTGCCTACCGGACCTGACCGCTGCGCGGCGCCGCTGCCGCCCGGCTAATCCGGCTGCGCGGTGGTCGGCTCCGGCCCGTGGCCGCGGTAGGTGTCGCGGAAGGCGCGGATCGCGTCCAGCACCCTGTCGTTGTAGGCCTTGCAGCCGAGATAGTGATCCCAGGCAGCGGCCGCAACCTGCCAATTCATCTGCTCGTTCTGGAACATCACCATGTCGCGGAAGTCCTGGTCGATCAGGCCCTTCAGCTTCAGCTGATCGGCCTCGGGGAGGTCGGGCTGGTATTCGATCTCGATGCGGCCGTGCTCAAGCGTGTGGACCGCATGGCGGAAGTTGGTGATCGGCGAGCGGTAGACGCCGTTGGCCAGCGGTATCGGGTCGTGGTTGCCCGAGGTTGGAGGGTCGGACTTGTACTTCGGGGTCTTCTGGCTGGGCAGCAGGTGGATGTTGCCCTCGTCGGACGGTATGCGAAGCACGCACTTCGCCGCCTTTGCGGCCTCGGGCAGCTTCGCGGCGCTGGCCAGCGGTCCCGGCTTGGTACGGGTTCCCCTGCGGTCGTCGGGGGTCAGGTCCTGGGTGGTCGTGGCGAGCCCGACACCGGAGTTGACGATGTGCGAGTTGCCGTTTGCGCTGGAGCTGCCGCCGAGCACAACGATCACGATTCCGAGCACCACGGCCGCGGTCAGCACCCCGGCCACCCCGTAGCCGAGAAGCAGCTTGCGCCGCTGCTCGGAGGCCTCGCGGTTCTCCGCCTGCTCGCGCAGCTCGCGCAGCCGCTCCTTTTCCTCGCGCCGGTTCGGCACGGTCAGGCGCCCGCCATCCGCGCCTTGCGATGGGCGCGCTCTTGCTCGGCCACTGCTCCCCAGACGCGGTCCAGAAAGGCAGCGAGCTCGGCGTTGAGCCGATCGGGCCGCAGCCGCCACTCGAGGATCGACTCAGCGTCGATCTGCTCGGCGTTGGGAAGCTCGTCGGCGACCATGCCGGCGTCGCTGAATGGATGCAGGGGGTCGTTGGGGTGTCCTACGATCAGCGCCGGCTGCTCGATCTGGCGCCGCTCAGCGCTGCGCGGCGAGGTCTCGCCGAGCAGAAGGCCCTCGAGCACGGCGAGCGACGGGCCCGGCTTCTGGCGCACCATGTCGAGGCCGAGGTCGGCGAGGAAGCTGGTTCGGGGAACGGCGGAGGCCAGCCTCGCCACGACTTCGAAGACCGGACGCCCGAAGCGCAGCGAGATCAGGATCGGCGCGAAGATCGCCGCCACCGCGGAGAGCGCGTTGTCGAGCACCGGCATCTCGATGAACAACCCCTGAACTCGCTCCGGGAAGCGGACTGCCATCTCGAGCGCCACGTTGGCGCCCAGCGAGGTGCCGCCGACGACTGCGGTCTCGATCTCGAAATGGTCGAGGAGCGCGTTGACCTGGTAGGCGAACAGGGGCATCGAGTAGCGCTGCAGGTCCTCGGGACGGTCGGAGCGCCCGTGCCCGAGCAGGTCGAGAGCGATCACGCGGTTGCCGCGCTCGGCGAGGCTCGGGCCGAGTCGCTCGAACATGCGCCTGTTCATCAGCAAGCCGTGAATCAGCACGACTGGCCGGTCGCCGCCACCGTACTCGTCATAGGAGAGCCTGTAGCCCTCGTAGGTGAGCTCGCCCATCGGACGCGCCAGTTTAGTGGTCGGCCGAGGCCACCGGATCAGGGCGTCACGGAGCCGGCGGCCTCGCGGTCGCTTCGCTCCCAGGGCCGCGCGGCGCGCAGGGAGGCGAGCACGGCCCGTGTCGCGGGCGCCTTGTTGAGGGCGTAGAAGTGGATCCCAGGAGCGCCGCCGATCAGCAGCTCGGCGCACTGCTGGGCCGCGTAGGCGACCCCGAGCTCGAACTCAGCCTGCTCGTCTCCCTCCAGGGCGGCCATCGCATCTGCCAGAGACTGCGGGATCGTCGCGTCGCAGAGGCTGCAGATGCGCTCGGTCTGGGCGTAGCTGGCGATCGGAATGACGCCGGCGACGATCGGCACGTCGATCCCCTTGGCACGCGCCGCGCGCACGAAGTCGAAGTAGTGACTGTTGTCGAAGAACAGCTGCGTGATCAGGAAGGTCGCTCCACGATCGACCTTGGTCTTCAGGTAGTCGAGGTCGGAGTCGAGGCCGGCGGCCTCAGGGTGCACCTCGGGAAAGCAGGCCCCGCCGATCGCGAAGGAGTAGCGCTCGGCGATGAACCCGGTCAGCTCGGCGGCGCTGCCCAGCCCGCCCTCGGGCTGCTCGAAGTCCTGCTCGCCGCGCGGTGGGTCCCCGCGCAGCGCGAGCACGTTCTCGATCCCGGCCGATTCGACCCGATCGAGTACCTCCGCCAGGCCCTCGGTGGTCTCGCCGACGCAGCTCAGATGCGCCATCGTCTCCAGGCCGATCTCGTTCTGAAGCCGGTTCGAGATCTCGACCGTCCCATCGCGCGTCGAGCCGCCGGCCCCGTAGGTGACCGAGACGAAGGCGGGCTCGAGCGCAGCGAGCGCCCGCGCGGTCTCGAGCAGCTGATCGCGTCCCTCATCGCTCTTCGGGGGGAAGAACTCGACCGAGAAGCACGGCTGCGCCGCGGAGATGATCTCGTCGATCCTCATCGGAGCAGGGTAGTGAAGCGACTTTGGCGCCGGCGGGCATGCCCCTGCAGCCTGCCCTGCGCCGTCGAGCGGCGGACTTCGAGCAGCTCCGCGACCCGCTGGCTGTGGTGCTCGAGCTCGCAGCCGGGGTGGGGTGATGCGGGCGAGGTTTTGCGCGTCGGCAAAGAACTCGAAAGCCCGCTCGATGGGCACCGCCAGCCTTTGGCTGCGCGCGAGCACGTGGACATGGCTCGACTTCATCGAAGGGGATTACGGTGCGCAGGTGATCTCGGCTCACCGCAAGGACGTACAACGGCATGGAGCTGAACGGCCTCACAGCGCTGGTCACGGGATCAAACCGCGGCATCGGCCGGGCGATCGCCGAGGCGCTCGCGAAAGAGCCGCTGGCTTTGCTGCTCGCCGGTGCCCGGGGTCCCGAGGTTGCAGAGCCTCTGGTTCCATCGCCCGGAGGCGCGAGCGAGACGAGGACCGTGCTCATGGACCTTTCCTCACGGGAGTCGATCGAGCGCAGCTGCGCAGCGCTCGACGAGCTCGAGCGGATCGACCTGTTGGTCAACAACGCCGGCCTGATGACCGGGGGCCTGCTCGAGGAGCAGGATCTCGCCGAGATCTACGCGATGTTCCAGGTCAACCTGATCGCCGTTACCCATCTCACCCAGGCCATCCTGCCCGCGATGCTGAAGCGCGGTCACGGCAAGATCGTCAACAACGCCAGCATCTCCGGCTACGCTTACTTCCCCGCCGCCAGCACCTACGCGGCGAGCAAGGCCGGCGTCGTCGCCTTCAGCGAGTCGCTGCGGCGGGAGTTGCGCGGCACCGGGATCGACGTGCTGCACCTGGTCACGCCGGGTATCGAGACGGAGATGATGGACGCGACCCAGGAAGTCTACGGGCGCCACATCGACACCAGCGGCTGGGACCTGCAGCCCGCTGACGAGTGGGCGGCGAAGGTCGTCAAAGCGATTCGCGACGACGATCATGTGCTGGGTCCGGGGGGACGCACCGCGATCGCGAAGCTTGCCTCGCGGGGCCCGGCAACGCTGCTCGACCGGATCTCGGACCGGATGTTCAGCCGCCGGCCGCGAGGCTGAAGCTGCGGCCCACCGCGCCCGAGGTCCGCCGCGGGCCGGCGAGCAGCACCTGGTAGTCGCCGATGCGCCGCTCGCGGAAGCCGCCCTCCGACCAGGACAGATAGAGCTCCCAGAGGCGCCGGAAGCGCTCGTCGTAGCCGAGCGCCGCGACCTTCCCGCGCGCGGCGAGGAAGTTGCGCCGCCAGCTGCTCAGGGTGAGCGGATAGCTCTCGGTCATGTCCTCGAGCCCGACCTCGGTCAGCCCGGCACGGTTGGCGCAGCGCCGCATCACCTGCAGCGAGGGCAGGCAGCCGGAGGGAAAGACGTAGGTGTTGATGAAGCTGCGGGTCGCCTTCTCCGCCTCGTAGTCGCGGTCGTCGATCGTGATCGCCTGCAGCAGCGTCAGGCCATCGGGCTCGATCAGCTGCGCGCAGCGGCGCGAAGAAGGTCTCGAAGTACTGCCAGCCGACCGCCTCGATCATCTCGATCGAGGCCAGCTTGTCGAAGCGCCCGCGCAGGTCGCGGTAGTCCTCGAGCAGGATCGTGACCCGGTCCGCGACCCCGGCCTGCTCGACGCGGCGCTGGGCGAGCTCGCGCTGCTCGCGGGAGATCGTCGTGGTGGTGACCCGGCAGCCGTGCCGCTCGGCGGCGTGGATCGCGAGGCTGCCCCAGCCGGTGCCGATCTCGAGCAGGTGGTCGGATTCGGTCGAGCTCGAGCTTGCGGCAGACCCGCTCGAGCTTCGCCAGCTGGGCCTCGCGCAGCGACATCTGCGGGGAGTCGAAGGCGGCGCAGGAGTAGGTCATCGTCTCGTCGAGGAAGCTGGCGAAGAGCTCGTTGCCGAGGTCGTAGTGGGCGGAGATGTGGCGCCGGGCGCCCTCGCGGGTGTTCAGCGGCACCCGCGCCAGCAGCCGCCGCAGCGGCAGGATCGCGCGCCGCGGACGGTCGAGCCGCCGCATCTCGCGCGCCGCGATCCGGACCAGCGAGACGAGGTCGTCGCAGTCCCACTCGCCGGCCATGTAGCCCTCGGCGAGGCCGACCGAGCCGCTGTCGCAGGCGCCCCCAGGCAGCCTGGTCGTGGATCCGCACCGTGGCTCGCAGCCGCGCGTCCGCTGGGCCGAAGGCAGCGCGGCGGCCGTCCTCGACGACCTCGATCCGGCCGCCGCGGATCCGGCGCAGGGCCGCGCTGACGATCGCGCGCGTCGGGTTCATCCGGCTCCGCTCCGGGTGCGGGTAGTGGCGCACCCCCTTCAGCTTCAGCCGCAGCGCCTGCAGGTAGATGCGCGCCACCACGGCCAGAGAGGCGGCCGGGTAGCGGACCAGCAACCGCCGCAGCAGCTTCGGCTCCAGCTCGCGCCGCTGCAGCGAGAGCGTGGCGTCGAACACCGGCCGGTCCGCGGAGCGGCTCTCGATGTGGACCTGCAGCGAGCTCGTTGGGCTCCGAGACGCGCCACTCGTAGTCGCCGTCCATGGCCAGGAACGGCGAGACGTGAAACTCCTTCGCGAGCCGATCGGCGATCACCGAGCCCTCTCCCTCGCGCTCGAGCACGTAGGCGTGACGCTCTCCCCAGGGGGTGTTCGTGACCTCGGCGACCACGGCCTCCACCCTCTCACCTTTGGGCCGAAGCAGTAGTAGAAGGAGACCGGGTTGAAGGTGAACCCGAACTGGCGCAGCTGGGTGAGCAGGCGCACCGGCCCGCCCGGCCGCCGGCCCGTCCGCGCCTCGAGCAGGTCGAGCACCTCCTCGCGCAGCGGCCGCCGCGGGTCGCCGAGGTAGTCGGAGCGGCGAAAGCGGGCCAGGGCCGGGCGCCGGGCCGACCAGGCAAGCGAGCCGTCGAACAGCTCCGGCAGCTCCTCGAGGTCGAGGTACATGAGGAAGAGCGGATAGCGGAAGTCGTGATCGACCGGCTCGAAGCGGCGGTGCCGGACCCATCCTTCGTAGACGGCGCTGGCGCTCCATCAGAGCCGCTCTCCGAAGCGCTCGCAGACGCGCAGCGCGCTGGCGACGCCGTCCTCGTGGAAGCCGTAGCCCCAGTAGGCGCCGCAGTAGTGGGTTCGCCGCACGCCGCTGAGCTCCGTCCAGCGTGCCTGGGCCGCGATCCCGTCCGGCGTGAAGATCGGGTGCGAGTACTCGATCGTCTCGATCACGCGCTCGGGGTCGATCCTCTCGGTGCGGTTCAGGGTCACGCAGAGCTCGTGGTCGGACTCGAGCGCCTGGAGGCGATTCATGTGGTAGGTGACCGTGGTCCGCTCGCGGGGCTCGGGCTCGAGGTGGAAGTTCCAGCTCGCCCAGGCCCGGCGGCGGCGCGGCAGCAGCTCGGGGTCGGTGTGCAGGACCGCCTCGTTGTCCTGGTAGGGGATCGCGCCGAGCACATCGCGCTCGACGGGGCTGGGGTCGGCGAGCATCTCCAGGGCCTGGTCGGAATGGGCCGCGATGACGACCTCGTCGAAGCGCTCCGGCTCGCCTCCGCGCGGGACCAGCTCGACCCGGTTGCGGTGCCGGCGGATCGAATCGATCGGGGTCGAGCTGCGGACCCGCGCCGCGAAAGGGGCCGTGAGTGCCTCGACGTAACGGCTCGCGCCGCCGGCGATCGAGCGCCATTGCGGTCGCTCGCGATTCGAGAACATCCCGTGGTTGTCGAAGAACTCGGCCAGGAAGCTGGCCGGAAAGTCCCACATCTGGGCAGGATCGGCGGACCAGACCGCGGATGCCTGGGGGACGATCAATCGCTCGACGAAGTTTCGTGAGTAGCCGCCGGCGTCGAGGAACTCGCCCAGCGAGGGCCCGCTTCCGTTGAGGCCGATCAGCGACGGCGCCTCGCGGTTGAAGCGCAGCAGGTCGGTCACCATGCGGTGAAACGAGGGCTTGACGAGGTGCGAGCGGCAGGCGAAGAGGCCGTTCGGCGAGGAGCCGTTGTACTCGAAGCCGCTCCCGTCGGAGACCGAGAAGCTCATCTCGGAGGCCTTGGCCTCGACCCCGAGCTCGTTCGAGCAGGCGCTGGAAGCCGGGGTAGTTGCGGTCGTTGTGGACGATGAACCCGGTGTCGACGTGCTGGGTCTCGTCCGGGAGGTCGACCCGCACCGTGTTGGTGTGGCCGCCGAGGCGGCCGTCGGCCTCGAAGAGGGTTATCTCGTGGCGGGGATGGAGCAGATGTGCACAGGTGAGGCCGGAGATGCCGGCGCCGACGATCGCGATCTTCATGAGTCGGCCGCCACTGCGAGCCCGATGCCAAACGCCGCCGCCGCCCCGGCCAGAGCCACGGTCCCCCAGCGGGCTCGAGACGGCAGCGCTCTTGCTGCCATCACGCATATCCTTTCCAGCGCACAGCCATCAGCCACCACTCCCCTTCTCCCCCGCTGGGGAGGGCGATGTCACGAGCTCCGAGAGCTCGCACGGCGACCCTGGCGCCGGGTCGCCCGGCGTCATCGCCGAGCCATCCTGAGGCGACTCTCGCGGGTGCCGCTAGCAGCCCGACTCCAAACGCGATCCTGCCCAGCGCGAAGCCGAGCACGGTCTTTTCAGACTTCAGCATTTCCCCTAACTACGCACGGACCCGCCGCGGCGATCATTACGCCGCCGCCGCCGGGGCAGATTCGGTGAAAGCCGCCCAGCAGACCCAGCGCGGAGACTAGCCTTCGACCCGATGGCCCGAGTCGACGTCAACGCGAAGCTGGGAAGGGTCGGCCTGCCCGCCCCGGTCGCCGAGCTGGCGGCGCGCGAATGGGACGCGGTCGTCGTCGGCGGCGGCCACAACGGCCTCACGGCAGCCGCTTACCTGGCGCGAGCCGGACGCGAAGTCCTCGTGCTCGAGCGCCGCGATCAGCTCGGCGGCGCCTGCACCCTCGAGCAGCCTTTCTCCGACGATCGCTACCTGGTCAGCCCCTGCGCCTATGTCGTCGGACTGCTCGACGACCTCGTGGTCCGCGAGCTCGACCTTGCCGGCCACGGCTACCGGGTCCTCCCGCCGACCCGAACCTCTGGTGCCCGTTCGCCGACGGCACCTCGTTCGCCGAGTTCATCGACGACGAGGCCACCGCCGCCCACATGCGCCAGCAACGGCTTCGCGGATTCCGACGTACGCGGCCTGCTCGCCTACGAGGGCCTCTTCAACCGGATCCGGTTGGCGCTGCGCCGCGGGCCGCTCGGCGACACCTGGGTCGGGTCCTCGCCGAGCCGCGAGCAGGTCGTCGAGCGCGCTCGAAGGCGACGAAGAGATGGTCTCGGTCGTCTTCGAGGAGTCGATCGCCGCGACGCTGGAGCGCTACGTCGAGGATCCGCGCCTGCACGACGCCCTCTTCGGCGAAGGGATCATCGGGGCCTTCGCCTCGCCCGCGCGACCCCGGCACCGCCTCGGTGAAGCCGATGCACCATCAGGGCGATCTGCTCGGCCTGGCTCGATCTGGGGCTACGTCGAGGGGGGCATGGGACGGGTCTCTTTCGCGATCGCGCAGGCGGCGCAGGACGCCGGCGCGGCGCTTGCGACCGGGGTTCCCGTGGCGGCGATCGTCCCGGCGAGGGAGTCGTGCTGGAGAGCGGCGATCGGGTTCGCAGCACGACGCCGCGATCTGCAACGCGGACCCGAAGCGGACTCTGGCGATGCTCGAGCCGGCCGAGCTGCCGAACGATTTTCGCCAGCGGCTGGAGGCCTGGAAGGTGCGCTCCCCGGTCGTGAAGCTAAACGCTGCGCTGCGCCGCCTGCCGACCTTCAGCGCCGCCGGGACGGTCGAGCCGCAGCGGGCCATGGTCACGATCACGCCCGGCCTCGAGGCGGCGCAGGAGGCCTTCGCGGCCTGCCGGCGCGGGGAGCCGCGGATCGGCTTCGCCGAGCTCTACTTCCAGACCGCCTACGACCGCGTCGGTCGCACCGCCCGGTCGCCACACGATGAGCGCCTTCGCTCAGTACGCGCCCTACGAGCTTGCCGAGGGAGATTGGGACTCGCGCCGGAGCGAGATCGGCGCTGCGATCCTCGACGCGATCGCGGTCCACGCCCCCGACGTCCACGAGTGCGTCGAGCAGGTCGAGGTGCTCGGGCCGCCAGACGTCGAGCGCGGATCGGCCTCAGCGGCGGCCAGATCTTCCAGGGCGATGCGCTTCCTGACCAGATGTGGGATCGCCGCTTCGACCACCGCACCCCGGTCGAGGGCCTCTACATGTGCGGCGCGGCGACCCATCCGGCTGGGTCGGTGATTGCGCTGAACGGGCGAAACGCCGCGATGGCCGTGCTCGAGGACGCCGGGCTGATCGCTCCAGCCGCGGCGGCGTCAGGCTGAGCCGCCGCTCCTGTCGGCCCCCCTCAAGTGCTCGAGCAGCGGCCCGTTGACCGCGTCCGGGCTCTCGACGTTGACCAGGTGCTGTCCGGCCGGCAGCGCGAGCAGGCGCGCACCCGGAATCGCATCGGCGAGCAGGCGCCCCTGCTCGGGGTCGATCGAGGGATCGTCGGCGGCGGTGATCACCAGGGTTGGCGTCGCGATCGCTCCGAGCCGGTCGCGCAGGTCATGCTGCGAGATCGCCTCGCAGCAGCCGGCGTAAGCCTCGCGGTCGGTGCGCAGCAGCATCGCCCGGATCTCCGCGATCCGATCAGCTTTGCTCTCGCGAAACCCGGGACTGAACCAACGCTCCAAGGTCGCTTCGGCCATCGCCCTCGATGCCCTCCCGGCGGACCAAGGAGGCGCGCTCGGCCCAGGGCTCCGGGGGACCGGCGTAGGCGGTGGTCGAGCAGAGCACCAGCCTCTCGATTCGCTCCGGGGCATTGATCGCGAGCCAGATCCCGACGATGCCGCCGAGCGAGATCCCGGCGAAGCCGGTCCGCCCGATCCCGTTTGCGTCCAACAGCTCGACTGTGTCGCGTCCGAGTTCCCCCGATCGAGTAGGGCCCCGCCGGTGCCGGCGAGCCGCCGTGCCCGCGCTGGTTGTAGCGCAGCACCTGAAAGCGCTCCGAGAGGGCCGGAAGCTGCTCGTCCCACATTTTCAGCTCGGCCCCGAGCGAGTTCGCGAGCAGCAGCGGCGCTGCGCCGGCCGGGCCGTCGAAGCGGTGCACGAGGCCGGGGCTCATACGGCGACCCTATCCGCGTGCGGCGCCGGACAAGCGCCGGCCGGCAGGCCCCAGATGTCGCGGGACAGGTAGAAAGAGCTCGTGAGCGCCTGGCGGTTGACTCGCAAAGGACGCAGAGCATTCTTCGCAAGGTTTGCGCGATACCGCCCGGCTGCGTTACCACCTACCGGGACCTCTGTCCCGGGGCGCCGCGCTTCGCGGGCTCGGTCCTCGCCGCTTGCGACGATCCCGGCGTGCCCTGGCAGCGAGTCGTGCAGATGATGGCTCGCTTGCCAAGGGGCGCCGCCAGCAACGGCTGCTACTGGCGGAGGGCGTTCCGATGCGTCAAACACGCGTCGACATGGAGCGGGCCTGGTCGACGTCACCACGCTCCTGCTCAATAACGCAGCCAATGGAGCTAGCCGGACTCGAACCGGCGACCTCCTGGGTGCGATCCAGGCGCTCTTCCAACTGAGCTATAGCCCCAGAAATGCGTAGGGCAGAGCCATCACGCCCCCACTCGCTGCAAGAATACGCTCCGCGCATGACCTTTCGCCGGCGGCTGACAGTAACCGTGCTCTTGATCGTGGTCGTCCCGGTGATCGCGATTGTGATCTTCTTCGTTCCGCTCTCCTCGCAATCGAGGACCGGAAAAGCCGACGCCCGCCTCGCCGGGGCTCTGACCCCGACCCTGAACGGCTACGGGGCGGATCTGCGCGACGCCCGCCACGCCGCTCGCCGAGTCGCCAACGACCCGCAGCTCGGCGCCGACATACCGCTCGGCCCCAGCCCCGCGCTCGACTCACTGGTCCGCCGGCTGGCCCTGCGACTGGGGCTGACCAGGCTCGAGGTCTCAAGCGGCGCGACGCTGATCGCCCGCTACTCCCGCGGCCAGCCGGTGGCGAGCGTGGAGCTGCAGGTTCAGGCGTCGAACGGCGCGCCGGGCAGGCTGGTCGTGTCGACGACCGACGCGACCGAGTTCGCGCACGCGGTGAACCGGACCACCGGCCTGCCCTTCGCGATCTCGGCCGGAGGCGCGACGATTGCGACCGGCGCCGCGGGCGCCAGCTCGCTCGACCTCAGCGGCGACAGCGCGCGCACGGTCGACGTCAACCTCCCTTCGGGGGACTACCGGGCCCGAGTCGTGAGCCTCCCGGACGCAGCCGACGATGTGCGCGCGGCGCTGCTCGGGCCGCGTGGATCGGGGTTCTCGGGCGGCAGGCGCTCGTCGCAGTGATCCTCGTCGTCCTTATCCTGCTCGCCTTCGCGCTGATCGTTCCCCTGGTGCGCGATCTGCGCCAGCAGCACGAGCGCGCCGAGGAGGAGGCGATCACAGACGAGCTGACCGGGCTCTCAAACCACCGGCGCTTCCGACAGATCCTCGGCAAGGAGGTCGAGCGCGCGAAGCGGTTCGACCGCCCGCTCTCGGTGGTGATGCTCGACCTCGACGACTTCAAGGAGATCAACGACAACTACGGCCACCTGCAGGGCGACCGGGTCCTGCGGGAGGTCGGCCGGGTGTTGAAGCTCGAGTCCCGCGAGGTGGACGAGCCGGCCCGCTACGGGGGCGAGGAGTTCGCGATCGCTCTGCCGGAGACCCGTATCGACGGCGCGATGGAGGTCGGCGAGCGGATTCGCCGGCGGCTTGACGGGATGCGCATTCCGCTCGAAGGAGACACCGACTCGATCCCGATCCATGCCAGCGTCGGGGTGGCGGGAAGCCCGGAGACGACGCTCGACACCAAGACCCTGGTGAAGGCCGCCGACCAGGCGCTCTACAGGGCCAAGCAGCAGGGAAAGAACCGCACTGCCAGGCTCCGAGCAGGCGGGCTGCGGAGCCGATTCCACGCTGATTTCAGGGCCTCGGGAGACCCGCGCCGGGTGGGCGGAGCCTCCCGCCAAACGATTTCAGACCGCCTAGTCTTTAGGCCGAATTGAAGCGGCCGATAGGAGGCCGAAGACGATGGGCATCTTCGACGAGGCAATCCGCGAGCACCTGGAGCTGAAGCGCCAGCACGGCGCCGGAGACTCCGAGCTTCGCGAGCTCGAGGACGCGGCATTCGGAGCCCCTGCCCGGCCGGGAGAGCCGGCGCGGACAGAGGCGCCCCCGGCGCCGGACACCGAGGCGCCGACCGAGCTGGCGTCGATCCAGGAGATCCCCGAGCCGACCGCCGCTGGGGCCGAGCCTGCCGGGGAGGATGCCCCCAGGGACCTTCCCGAGATCGAGGAGCCGCCGCCGGCCCCGGACGACGCCGGAACCGTCGCCGTCGAGACCGAGGAGCACCCGCCGCCCGAGGGCGCCTCCGAGCCCGAGCCGGCGCCCGAGTCCGAGAAGGAGCCGAACGCCTCCACCATCGATCAGCCGACCGAGCTCTACGACGCCGAGGACGCCGACCTGCCGGCCGGGGCGCCCGCGGAGCCCGCCGAGGTCGAGGACGAGTTCTTCTCCGAGCAGTCGCTCTCCGACGAGCTCGACCAGGCACTCGCCGAGGAGGAGGAATCGCCGCAGCCGGAGGCGGAGCTCGAACCCGAAGCAGGGGCGCTGCCTCCCGAGCCCGCGCCGGTCGAGGAAGAGACTTCGCCGGTCGAGCCGAACGGAGAGGGCGAGGAGGGCGAGGAGGGCGAGGACGTTCTCGAGGAGACCCCGGAGTTCCTCCAGGACACCCCTGAGCACGATCGCCTCTGGTTCGAGCAGCGCCCGCCCAAGGACTTCGACTTCGACGATTAGTTCCAGGCCGCGAAACGAAGTGGAGCGGCCAGATCAGATGCGGGCTTTCGCCCTGACCAGCGCGTGCCGGCGCCTGCGGCACCGGCCCAACACATCCGTCAGGCGGCCGAAGGCCGCCGCAAGTTGCGCACCTCTGCCGGGCTGCTTGGGGCCTTGGAACAGGAAAACCCCGCTCTAGGCGGGGCTTCCTGTTGGCGTTCTTGCCTTCCCTGGCAAGTATGTGTAGGCAGTCGGATCCGGTTCTTGACCGGTGTTGGGGCTATCGGTGGCTCGGGGCAGGACTTGAGCGTCACGAGCAGGCATTTAGAACAGGCGTCCACGCCATCCGAGCGCGGTCTAGGCGGGCAGGCAGGGGTGGAAGCGGTTGCGGGAGCGCTCAGCCGACGTAGCCGCGCGTGCGCGCAGCCTCCACGACCCGCTCGATCCCGACCTCGTAGGCGGCTTCGCGGAGCGGGATCCCGTCCTCCTTTGCGCGGCCGGAGACCTCGCGGTAGGCGCGCCGCATGATCGTCGCCAGCTTGTCGTTGACCTCGCGCTCCTCCCAGCGGAAGTGCTGGAGGTTCTGGACCCACTCGAAGTAGGAGACGACCACGCCGCCTGCGTTGGCCATCACGTCGGGGACGACGTAGACGCCCTTCTCGTTGAGGATCGCGTCGGCCGCCGGGGTGGTCGGGCTGTTGGCGCCCTCGATCAGCATCTTGCAGTTGAGCCGGTCCGCGTTGTCCTCGTGGATCATCCCGCCGAGCGCCGCCGGGATGAAGACGTCGCATTCGACCGCGACCAGGTCGTCGGGGTCGATCTCCTCGAGCCCTCGAACTCGGTCAGCTTGCCGCCGTCGTCGAGGAAGCGTGCGCAGCGCGTCGGCGTCGATGCCGGCGTCGCTGCGGATCGCGCCGCTGGCGTCGGAGACGGCGACCATCTTGGCAGCCGAGCTGCTGCATGATCCGCGCCGCCCAGGAGCCGACGTTGCCGAACCCCTGCACGACGAAGGTCGTGTCGGCGGGGCTGAGCCCGAGCTGCGGCGCCGCCTCGCGGAACATGTAGACGCAGCCGCGCCCGGTCGCCGCCTCGCGGCCGTAGGAGCCCTCGAGCTCGATCGGCTTGCCGGTGCAGATCGCGGGCGTGTGGCCGTGGAGCTTTCCGTACTCGTCCATGATCCAGGCCATCGTCTGGGCGTTGGTGTTCGACGTCGGGCGCCGGGATGTCGCGGGTCGGGCCGAGCACCTTCTCGATCTTGTCCATGAACGAGCGCGTGATCGACTGCAGCTCGGACTGCTCGAGCTCGCCGGCGGGGCAGTTGACGCCGCCCTTCGCGCCGCCGAAGGGGACGCCGGCGACGGCCGTCTTCCAGCTCATCAGCGAGGCGAGCGCGCGGACCTCGTCGATGTCGACCTCGGGGTGGAAGCGGACGCCGCCCTTGTAGGGGCCGCGGGCGCCGTTGTGCTGGATCCGGTAGCCGGAGAAGACGTGGATCTTGCCGTCGGTGAGCTTGACCGGGATCTGCACCGTGACCTCGCGGTAGGGGCTCCAGAAGACCGTGCGCAGGTCCTCGCGCAGCCCGAGCCGCTCGCAGGCGGGGTCGAAGTAGTGGCGGACGATGTCGAGGTTGGAGACCTCGGCGCGCTGGCCCGGCTTGCGCTTGCCCTTCGCCTCTTCCTGCTCGGCTTCGCGGTCGACCGTCTCGGGCGACTTGTCGGGTCTCGCGCTCCCCGAGCCTCCGCGGTCTTGGTCTTGGCTGCCATCTATTCCCTCCTGGAGCACTCGCGGCCAGTCTCTCACACGCAGGGCGGCGACCGGCCGTGCAGGCCCGATTGCGGGATGTGACGGGCCTACAATTGGCGCCCAGGGGCCATAGCTCAGTTGGAAGAGCGCCTGCGTTTGCAACGCAGAGGTCGCCGGTTCGATCCCGGCTGGCTCCACTCTCAGCCTAGCGCGCCCGCGCGCCCGCCTGCAGCAGCTTCGGCACCTGCTTGAACGGGTCGGGAGTGTCGAGCAGGACGACGCCGAGGTAGCGGCCCTTGACGTGCGCCGTGATCACGTAGCAGCGCCCCGCGGCGTTCGTGAGCCCGGTCTTCACCCCGGTCACCCCCGGGTCGCCGAGGAAGGGATTGATGTTGAAGAGGTCCAGGTAGTCGCCCTTGATCGGGAAGCGCATCCGCAGCCGGCGCGTGCCGACGACCTTCGCGACCACGGGATTCGGCGAGGTCGAGCCGCGCCAGCGTCGCCAGGTCGAGCGGGCAGGAGTAGTTGCCCTGGTCGCGGATCCCGCTCGGGGTCGAGAAGTGCGAGCAGCTGAGCCCGAGCTCGCGGGCGCGCACGTTCATCCGCCGCACGAAGCCGCCGACGTGTGGGCGTCGTGCTGGGCAAGCGCGATCGCCGCGTCGTTGCCGGAGACCAGCATCAGCCCGTAGAGCAGCGGCCCCAGGCGCACCTCTTGCCCCGCGGCAGCACCCCGGCCCCGGAGCCCGCGTAGCGCAGCCCCGCGGTGTGATCAGCACCCGCTCGTCAGCCGGTGCCGCTCGGCGACGAGCAGCGCCGTCATCATCTTCGTCAGGCTCGCGATCGGCAGCTCGCGGCGCGGGTGGAGCTCCAGAGCACGTCACCGCTGCGACGTCGAACAGCAGCCCGGCCCTCGGCGGGTGCTTGAGGAGCACCTGCAGCGGGGTCGGCGCCGGCGCCGGGTGGACCGTGAAGCGATTTCGGACCGGAGGCCGGGTGCCGGGGTCGTCGGTGAAGCGGGCTCGGCAGCGCCGCGGCCGCCTCGACCGATCCCGATCCGGTGCCGGCGTCGAGCGACGCGCGACCAGCACCGCCGCGGCGCCGGCCGCCGATCACGAGCACCACGGCGAGTGCGCCCGCGCGCGCCTCACCAGCCCGCCGCCAGGGCGCCGGGGAGCGGGCGCCCGCGCACGAACAGCTTCACCAGCGCCAGCCCGAAGACGAACCCGCCGACGTGGGCGAAGTAGGCGACCCCGCCGCTCCGGTCACGTCGGGGACCGCGACCTGGCCGACCGCGGGGAGGAACTGGAGCACGAACCAGATCCCGAGCATCACCAAGGCCGGGATCTCGACCAGCGTGACGAAGAAGATCAGGATCAGCGGTCAGCACCCGCGCCCGCGGTAAGAGCAGCGCGTAGGCGCCGAGCACCCCCGCGATCGCCCCGCTCGCGCCGATCGTCGGCACCGTCGCGCCGGGGTCGATCGCCGCCTGCGAGTAGACCGCCGCGAGCCCGGCGAGCAGGTAGAAGAGCAGGAAGCGCCCGCGGCCCATCGCGTCCTCGACGTTGTTGCCGAAGATCCACAGGAAGAGCATGTTGAAGGCGATGTGCAGGACACCGCCGTGCATGAACATCGAGCGTGAACAGGGTCACCCACCAGGGCGGGTTCGAGTGGCGACGAAGGGGGCGCCGCGCGTTGCTTCCGCCTGCGCCTCCTCGTAGTCGACGTTCCCTCGCAGACGATCGCCTCCGACCCGATCGAGCCGTGGTACGCCGGAGGCGCAATTCGCCCGGGGTGCAGGACCGGTAGGGGATCGCGCCGTACTCGACCGAGTTCTGGTCGCGCTCGGTGAGAGCTGGGCGAGCTCTCGGGTTCGACGGCGTCGCTGCTCGAGAAGTCAGCTGCCAGCCGAAGAAGGCGAGGTTGACGACGATCAGCAGGATCGTGACCAGCGGCAGGGGCGGGTGGGGACGTTGTCCTTGAGGGGGATCAACGCGCGGCGAGCCTACAGACGCCGAGGGCGGTGAGCCGCGGCACGCAGCGGGGGCGACGATCGCGGCGCCGTCCGGAGCCGCTAGGCGGCGGCGCGGTCGGGGACCTGCTCGTCGGCGTGGTAGGAGCTGCGCACCAGCGGGCCGGCGGCGACCGACTCGAAGCCGATCTCGTAGGCGCCTGCTCGAGCGCCTCGAACTCGTCCGGGTGCCAGTAGCGGACGACCGGCAGGTGCTGCTCGGTCGGCCGCAGGTACTGGCCGACGGTGAGGATCTGGACCCCGTGCTCGCGCAGGATCCCGAACGTCTCGACCATCTCGTCGAAGCTCTCGCCGAGGCCGACCATCAGCCCCGACTTGGTGACCACCTCGTCGCCGCCCATCTCCTTCGCCATCCGCAGCACCCGCGCCGAGCGCATGAAGTCCGAGCCGCGGCGCGCCTTCGGGTAGAGCCGGGGGACCGTCTCGACGTTGTGGTTGAAGACGTCGGGCCGCTCGGCGATCACCTTCGCCAGCGGCATCTCCTGGCCGCGGAAGTCGGGCGTCAGCACCTCGACCTTGCAGCCCGGCGCCAGCATCCGGATCGAGCGGATCACGCCGACGAAGGCGCCGGCGCCGTAGTCGGGCAGGTCGTCGCGGTCGACCGAGGTGACGACCGCGTGGCGCAGGCCCATCCGCTTCACCTGGTTGGCGACGCGCAGCGGCTCGAGCGGGTCGTTCCAGGTCGGCACGCCCGGTCTGCACGTTGCAGAAGCCGCAGCGGCGGGTGCAGACGTCGCCGAGGATCATGAACGTGGCGGTGCCGCGCTCCCAGCACTCGCCGACGTTGGGGCAGTTCGCCTCCTCGCAGACCGTGTGCAGGTTGTCGCTCTCGATCGCCTGCTTCAGCTGGCGGTAGGTCGGCCCGCCGGGCGCCGGGACCTTCAGCCAGGGCGGCTTGCGCTCGCGGAACGGCCGCCCCTCGATCCCGATCGCGCCGCCCGGGTTGGCGCGGGAGCGGGTGACGTGGATGCGCTCGGCGGCCTCCCATCGCCCTACCGTAGCGCCGCCGACGGCGGCGCGCCGGCCGCGCAGGGCGTCGAGCCCGTCGACCCGCGCCGCCAGCTCGCCGGCGGACGTCGACCGGCCTCGCGCTCGTAGACCTCCGCGAAGCGCTCGGCGACCGTGGCGGCGAACTCGTCCACGTCCTGCTCGGCGCCGAGCTCGCGGCGTGACCGAGGTCATCCGGCAGCCCTCGATGCCGCAGGGCACGATCCACTCGAACGGCTGCAGGTCGTTGGTGACGTTGACCGCGAAGCCGTGGGTGGTGACGCCGCGGTTGACGTGGATGCCGATCGAGCCGATCTTGCGCGCGTCGCCGACCGGCGGCGGCTCCGCCGACCCACACGCCGGTCAGGCCCTCGATCGGCCCGGCCTCGATCCCGTACTCGCGCGAGCGCAGTCGATCATCACCCGCTCCAGCCGCCGCACGTACTCGTGGACGTCGTCGCCGTACGGCTTCAGCGAGTCGACGATCGGGTAGCCGACCAGCTGGCCGGGCCGTGGTAGGTGACCCGGCCGCCGCGGTCGGTGTCGCAGACCTCGATCCCCTGCATCCGGTACCAGTCCTCGCCCATCGGCAGCTCGTCCGGCTCTCGAGCGGCGCCCGTGCGTGTAGACGGGCGGGTGCTCGAGCAGCAGCAGCACGTCGGGCACCTCGCCGCGCTGCGCGCGCCTCCCGAGCCTTGCCTGCGCCTGGCGACGCCTCCTCGTAGGGGACCAGACCGCAGCGGACGACCCAGAGCTCTGCGCATCGCGCCTCAGTCTCGCAGCGCGGCCGCCGCGGGCGCGCTCGGCGCTCGGGCCAGCTCGCGCGGCCGCGCCAGCGGCGTGATGTCCATCCGGCCGCGATCCGCGAACACCCGGCGATCGTCTCCTCGATCCCGTCGACCAGCTCGAGCGCCTGCGCCTCGGAGATGGCCGTGCAGCTCGCGCGTAGACGTGGATCAGCCCGCCGGCGTTGGCGATGAAGTCGGGCGCGTAGAGGATCCCGCGGCTCGCGCAGCGCGTCGGCCAGCGCGTCGTCGGCGAGCTGGTTGTTGGCCGCGCCGCAGACGACCGCGCAGCGCAGCCGCGTCGACGTTCGGCGCCGTCGATCGCGCCGCCAAGCGCGCACGGCGCGAGGACGTCGCACTCGGTCGAGCATCGCCGCGCCGGGCTCGACCCATCGCGCCCCGAGCTCGCTCGGCGAGCGCGCGCCGGGACGGGTCGATGTCGGTGACCATCAGCTCGGCGCCCGCGCGGCAGCCGGCGCGCCAGCCGCGAGCCGACGTGGCCGAGCCCGACCACGCGACGCGCAGCCCGCGAGCTCGGGCGAGCCGAAGCGGTGCGCGCAGCAGGCTCGCATCGCCGCCTCGACCCCTCGCGCCGTGAACGGGCTGGGATCGCCGCGCCCGCCGCGCTCGGCCGGCAGGCCCGTCGACGTGGTCGGTCCGCTCGCGACGGCGCCATGTCGTCGGCGAGATGCCGACGTCCTCGGCGGTGATGTAGCGGCCGTCGAGCGACTCGACGAGGTCGCCGAAGTCGAGCAGCACCGCCCGCGCGCGCTCGCGGGCGAGGCGCGTTCGGCCGGCAGCGCAGATCACGCCCTTGCCGCCGCCGAGGTCGAGCCCCGCCGCCGCCGCCTTCAGGGTCATCGCCGCGCGCCAGGCGCAGCGCGTCGGCGAGGCCGTCGTCCGAGCTCGGCGTAGTGCCACATCCGGCAGCCGCCGAGCGCCGGCCCGAGCGCGGTCGAGTGGACCGCGATCGCGACGTCAGGCCCGCTGCGCGCCCGCGCGGACGCGAGCTCCTCGTGCTCGAGCGACCGAGGCGCTGCGCGGCGCCGCGACGCGGCGCATTCGATCGCGCAGCTCGACCCCCTCTCGACCGCCGCTCGACGCGCGAGCCGAGGAACCGCGCCGCCACCGCGCCGTCGAGCGCCCGGTGGTCCCAGGACATGCAGAGGTAGCCCATCGGCCGGATCGCGATCGCGTCGCCGTCCGCCGTCCGTCGACCACGACCGGCCGCTTGACGATCGCCTCGAGGTCGAGGATCGCGACCTGCGGCTGGTTGATGATCGGCGTCGCCAGCACCGCGCCGAACTGGCCCGGGTTGGTGATCGTGAACGTCCCGCCGGGCACGTCGTCGGGCTCGAGGCGCGTCGCCGCGCGCCCGTTCGGCGAGATCGTCGATCGCCGCGGCCAGTGCCCTCGAGGCTGAGCCGCTGCGCCCGCGGATCACCGGCACGATCAGCCCGTCGTCGAGCGCCACCGCGATGCCGAGGTTGACGTCGTCGTGGTGGACGATCTCGTCGCCCTCGACCGAGGCGTTGAGGACCGGGTGCTCGCTGGAGCGCCTGCGACCGCCGCCCGGGCGACGAAGGCGAGATAGGTCGAGCCGCACGCCGCGCCGCTGCCATCGCCTCGCGCAGCTCGCGCCCGCCGCGCGGCGACCGCGAGAAGTCGACCTCGACGATCGTCGTGCAGTGCGCGGCGTCGCGCGGCTCCGACCATGTGCCGGGCGATCGCCTGCCGCATCGGCGACATCGGCTCGCGGCGCCCGCCGAGTCGGCCATCGGTGCGCGACCGGCGCCGGCCCTCGGGCTGCGGCTCCGGCCGTAGGGCGACTCGGTGTGCAGCGGCCGTCGGCCGTGCTCGCCGCCTCGATGTAGGCGAGCAGGTCGCGTCTTGCGCACCCGGCCGCCGACGCCGGTGCCCTCGACCTGCACCGAGGTCGACCCCGTGCTCGTCGGCGATGCGGCGAACGACCGGCGAGTAGAACCCGACGATCGAGCTCTCGGCTCCGCGGGGCGTGCCGGGCCGGCCTCGGCGCGCGACTGCGGAGCCGTCGGGCGGTCCGGTGCCGGACCCGCGCCCAGGTCGGTCGTCCTCCGGGATGCGCCTCGCCTGGCTTGCGCGCTCGGATCGATCTCGGCGAGCGGCTCGCCGACCGCGACGCGTCTCGCCCGGCTCGACGAGGAGCCGCGCGACGCCGCCCGCGCGCCGGCGACGGGATCTCGACGTCGACCTTGTCGGTGGTCACGTCGCAGATCGTCTCGTCGGCCTCGACCCAGTCGCCGGGCCGCTTGCGCCACTCGAGATCGTCCCCTCGGCGACCGAGACGCCCATCTGCGGCATCGATCGACCGTGCCGACCGAGGCGTGCTCAGTAGGCGAGGAGCTCACGGCACGCCTCCTTCATGTCGTCGAGCTGGGGCAGCACCGCCTGCTCGAGCGGCGGGCTGAACGGGATCGGCACGTCGGGCGCGGTCAGCCGCCGGACGCGGCGCGTCGAGGTCCTCGAACGCCTCGCTCGGCGACCAGCGCCGCGACCTCGGCGCCGACCCCGCACGACCGCGTCGCCTCGTGCGCGACCAGCACCTTGCCGGTCTTGCGGGCGCTCGCCAGGATCGCCTCGGTGTCGAGCGGGCAGAGCGTGCGCAGGTCGAGCACCTCGATCTCCTCGTCGAGCTCCTCGGCCGCCTCGCAGCGCCAGGTGGCACCGCCGAGCCGTAGGCGATCACCGTCATCTCGTCGCCCTCGCGGGCGACCCGGCCTCGCCGAGCGGCACCGGTGCTCGCCCTCGGGCACCTCGCCCTTGACGCGGCGGTAGAGGCCCTTGTGCTCGAGGAAGCAGACCGGGTTGGGGTCGCGGATCGCGCTGGCCAGCAGCCCCTTCGCGTCCGCCGCCGTGGCCGGCGCCACGACCTTCAGCCCGGGCGCCTGCAGGAACCAGGCCTCGGGGTTCTGCGAGTGGAACGGCCCGCCCGAGAAGCCGCCGCCGGAGGGCAGCCGGACCACCATCGGCACCGCCACGCCCTGGCGGTAGTGCATCTTCGCCGCGACGTTGACGAGCTGGTCGAAGCCGCAGGCGATGAAGTCGGCGAACTGCATCTCGCAGACCGGCCGCAGCCCCTCGACCGCGGCGCCGACCGCGGCGCCGATGATCGCGTTCTCGGCGAGCGGCGTGTCGAGCACCCGCTCGGCGCCGAACTCCTCGACGAAGCCGTCGGTCACCTTGAAGGCGCCGCCGAAGGCGCCGATGTCCTCGCCGAGGCAGAAGACGGACCGTCGCGGCGCATCTCGTCGCGCAGGCCGTCGGAGATCGCCTCGAGGTAGGTCATCTCGCGGCTGCCCGCCCCCGGTCGCCGGCGCTCGCGTCGGTGGCCGGGTGCTCATGCGCCCTCCTCGGTTCCGTTCGCTGCCCAGCACGACCACGGCGCCTGCCCGTCGCCGAGCGGCTCCGACGCTCTCGGCGAAGACGCCCTCGCGCGCCAGCCGGGATCGGGCATCGGCGAGGCGAGCGCCTGCTCGCGCGCACTCGTCGACGTAGGCCCGGACCTCGGCGCGGATCGCCTCGACCTCGTCGGCGGAGAAGCCGTGTCGGCGACGAGCCGCTCGGCGATAGCGCTCGATCGGGTCGCGCTGCGCCCACTCCTCGCGCATCTCCGCGGGCACGTAGCTCATGTCGTCGTGAGCGCCGTGGCCGTGCATGCGCATCGTCCGGCACTCGATCAGCGTCGGCCCGCCGCCCTCGCGGGCCCGCTCGACCGCCGCCCTGGCGGCCTCGAAGACGGCCTCGACGTCGTTGCCGTCGACGGCACGCCGGGGAAGCCGTAGGTCGCGGCGCGCTCGACCGGGTCGACGGCGAACTCGAGCTCGTTCGGGGTCGAGTAGGCGAACTGGTTGTTCTCGAGCACGAAGACGACCGGCAGCCGGTGGACGCCGGCGAAGTTCATCGCCTCGTGCCACTGGCCGTTCGCGGTCGAGCCCTCGCCGAAGAAGGTCATCGCGACCCGCGGCTCGCCGCGCAGCTTGAACGCGAGCGCCATCCCGGTCGCGACCAGCGCCATGTCGGGCAGCATCGAGACCATGCCGACGCAGCCGAGCCCGCGGGTCGCCGAAGTGCATGTTGCCGTCCTTGCCGCCGGTCACGCCCGCCGCCGCGGCCCATGTAGTTGGCGAGGTAGCGGTCCGGGGTGACGCCGCGGACGAAGTGGGCGCCGAGGTCGCGGTGCAGGATGCACATCCGGTCGCGCGGGCCGAGCACGAAGGCGGCGCCGACCGAGATCGCCTCCTGGCCGCAGCCGTCGTAGAAGGAGCCGGGCACCTTGCCCTGCCTGTAGAGGGTGAGCCCGCGCTCCTCGGCGGCGCGCATCATCGCCATGTAGCGCAGCAGGCTGCGCGCGGTCGTCGCGGGTCGAGCCGCCGCGGAACCGCGTTTCGGCGCGCTCGGCACGCTCGCTCGGACAGCGCCATCGACTGGCTTCATCTCTCCGCCCTTCGTGTCTGGCCGACCCTCGGGATCTCCTTACCGGGCCGGCTCTCGCCGCTTCGGGATCTCCTCGGCGGCGCCTATGGACGAAGGAGGCGCGGGGTCTTCACCCTCGCTCCCTATGTTGGTCGTGCGAATCGCTACAGCGATTGTATTCCCGTGTCGCCGACGTTTCAACCCTCGGGCGATCTCGACGGCTCGCCGGGGTTTCGCCGGCTCGCAACCCAGGCGCCCGGCACCGCGCGACCGCGGCGGTTGCGAGGGGGGGGGTATCGGCTCCTAGAGCGCGAGCCCGACCGGCTCCTCCAGCAGCGCCCTCACCCGGCCCAGGAACTCGGCGCCCTCGGCGCCGTAGAGGATCCGGTGGTCGCAGGCCAGGGTCACGCCCATCAATGGGCGGTGCGATCTCGCCGTCGCGCACCACGGGCGCTCGGTGATCGCCCCGACCGCGAGGATCGCCGCCTGGGGCGGGTTGATCACCGCCGGGAAGTTGTCGATCCCGTACATGCCGAGGTTCGAGACGGTGAAGGTGCCGCCCGAGAGCTCGGGCGGCGTGATCGTGCCCTCGCGGACCTTCCCGGCCAGCGCCCGCGACTCGCGCGGCGATCTCGCGCAGCCCCTTGAGGTCGGCGTCGAAGACGGTCGGCACGACGAGCGCGTCATGCGCGGCGACGGCGATCCGACGTTGACCCGCGAGTAGAGCTCCACTTGCCGTCGCGGTAGGCGCCGTTGGCGCGCGGGAACTCGCGCAGCGCCAGCGCGCACGCCTTGACCACCATGTCGTTGAAGGAGGGGACCACCTCGCCCTCGGGCGCCGCCCCTTGATCCGCGCCCGGGCCTCCCACCGCGCGGCTCATGTCGATCTCGGCCTGCAGGTAGAAGTGCGGCGCCGTCGCCTTCGACTCGGCCATCCGCCGGCTACCGTCTGCTGCAGCTTGGTCAGCTCCGACGACCTCGACCTATCCCTTCGCGGTCTCGGCGCGTCGCCGGCGGCCCTGCGCCGGCGCCGGCAGCGAGCGGCGGCGCAGCAGCCGGCGCGCCGGCCGCGCCTGCCGGCCCGCCTTCTCGACGTCGGCCTTGATGATCCGGCCGCCGGGTCCGGAGCCTTGGAGCGAGCGCAGGTCGACGCCCTTCTCCTCGCGATCCGCGCGCGCGATCGGACTCGCCTTGACCCTTCCCTCGCCATTCTCCGAGCCACGACGGGCCGGGTGCGGGTGGTGGCTCGAGCGCAGCCGGGCGGCGGGAGGCGGGGCCGGGGACGGCGTCCGGCTGGCGCGAGGTCGGCGAGCGCGGGCCGGGCAGCGGAGCTGCCCCGTCCGGGTCTGCCTCCCCCGCCGGCGCCGTCACCGCGCAGCGCCGCCTCGCCGGCCTCGCCGACCCGCGCGATCACCTCGCCGATCGGCAGCGTGTCGCCCTCGCCGGCGACGATCTCGATCAGCGTCCCGGCAGCGTCGGACTCGTAGACCATGTTCGCCTTGTCGGTCTCGATCTCGACCAGCTCGTCGCCGACCGCGACCTCGTCGCCGACCGACTTCATCCACTTGAGCACGGTCCCCTCCTCCATCGAGTCCGAGAGCCTGGGCATGACGATCTCGTCAGCCACTCGGCTCACCTGCGGACTCGGTGCCAGGTCAGCTGCTCCCCTCCAGTCGTCGCGAGCGCGGCGCTGACGACGTGCTCGGCGTGCGGGATCGCCGCCTGCTCGAGCCGCTTCGAGTACGGCATCGGCACGTCGGCGCCGGTCACCCGCTGGACCGGCGCGTCGAGGTGGTCGAAGGCCTGCTCGGCGACCAGCGCCGCGATGTTGGCGCCGACGCCGCCGTGCGGCCAGCCCTCCTCGACGATCACCGCGCGGTTGGTCTTGCGCACCGACTCGAGGATCGTGTCGAGGTCGAGCGGGCGCAGGGTGCGGGGGTCGATCACCTCCGCCTCGACCCCGTGCTCGGTGGCGAGCTTCTTCGCCGCCTGCTGGGCGACGTGGGCCATCTTGCAGGATCCCGACGATCGTCACGTCGCCGCCCTCGCGCCGGACCGCCGCCTCGCCGAAGCGGCAGCACGTCGCCATCGCCGTTCTCGGCGACCTCGCCGCGGGCGCCGTAGAGCGTCTCGTGCTCGATGAAGATCACCGGGTTGTCGTCGCGGATCGCTGCCTTCAGAAGGCCCTTGCCGTCGGCCGGGGTCGACGGGCAGGCGACCAGCAGGCCGGGGATCTGCAGGAACATCGCCTCGAAGCTGTGCGAGTGGGTGGGGCCGAGCTGGTGCCCGCCGCCGCCCGGCATCCGGACCACCATCGGCACCCGCACCTGGCCGTTGAACATGTAGGGGATCGCGGCCGCGTGGTTGATCATCTGGTCGAAGGCGAGCAGGGAGAAGTTGACGGTCATCAGCTCGACCACCGGCCGCAGCCCCGCCATCGCCGAGCCGACTCCCATGCCGACGATCGTGTTCTCGGAGATCGGCGTGTCGCGGACGCGCTTCTCGCCGAACTCGTCGAGCAGCCCCTCGGTGACCTTGAAGGCGCCCTGGAAGACGCCGACGTCCTCGCCCATCACGAAGACGGACTCGTCGCGCCGCATCTCCTCGCGCCATCGCGTCGCGCAGCGCCTCCCTCATCCGGATCGCCGCCACTACCCGCCCTCCTCCTCGGCTCCCTCCTCGACGCTCCGCGCGCCTCGGCGCCGTCGCCGGCATCGCCATGCTCGGCCGGCTTGCGCCGCGGCCCTGACGGCGCGCCAGCGTAGGCGGCGCCCGCCTCGGCCAGCCGCTTCGCCTCGCTGCGACGCCTCGGCGCTCGCGCTCGCCCGGAAGGGCTTCGGGGCTCGCTCGTCGACCGCGTACCAGCCCGGATCGTCTCTGGACCACGTAGAGGTGGTCATAGAGCGTGTCGAGCGGCGGCTCGGGCGAGGCGTCGGCGAAAGCGACCGCCTCGACGACCCCCTCGTCGGCCTCGCTGCGGATCTCGCTCGCGTCCTCGTCGGTGAGCGCTCCTCGGCCGCGCGCCGGGCGAAGGTCTCGATCGGGTCCTTCGTCCGCCACTCCTCGACCTCCTCCTTGGCCCGGTAGACCTCGGGGTCGGCGGCAGAGTGGCCGCGGAAGCGATAGGTGAAGGCCTCGACCAGCGTCGGGCGGCGCTCCTCGCGGGCGATCCGGATGTGCTCGGCGACCGCCTCGCGCACCGCCAGCACGTCCATTCCGTCGACGCGCTCGCCGGGCACCCCGTAGCCCTCGGCCTTCTGCGAGAGGTCGGTGAGAGCCGAGTGGCGCTCGACCGAGGTGCCCATCCCGTAGAGGTTGTTCTCGACGAGGAAGACGACCGGCAGCTCCCAGAGCGCCGCCAGGTTCATCGTCTCGCCGAAGTTGCCGGTGTTCGAGGCGCCGTCGCCGAACATGCAGACGGTGACCGAGTCCTCGCCCTTGTAGTCGGAGGCCAGCGCCAGCCCCGCGGCGAGCGGCAGGTTGCCGCCGACGATCCCGTAGCCGCCCATGAACCGGCTCTCGAGGTCGAAGATGTGCATCGACCCGCCGCGCCCGCCGCTGGTCCCGTCGACGCGGCCGAACAGCTCCGCCATCACGTGTTTGGGCTCGGTCCCGCGGGCGATCGCGTGGCCGTGGGTGCGGTAGGTGCCGATCAGGTAGTCGTCGGGCGCATCACCGAGGTGGTGCCGACGATCGTCGCCTCCTCGCCGATCGCCAGGTGGAGGAACCCTCCCGCCTTGGCCCGCTGGTACTGGCGCCCCGCCTCCTCCTCGAAGCGGCGGATCAGCGCCATCGTCTCCAGCAGCTCGCGGCAGGTGTCGGTGTCGGGTATCTGCCGCCCGCGGCCCGTCCCGTCGCTCGGCACGGTGCGTTCCCTATCTCCGGTTGCGGTGGTCGGGTTCTCGGTCACCTCCCGGTCCTCCGGCTCACCTTACTAAGGGCCTATGGCGTCAGATTCGAATTCCGCGGCCCCGCTCGGGCTAAGTGCTCGATACTCGGCTTTGCCCAAGTCCGCCGCATCGTCTTGTGGCGTTTTGAGCATGCCGGTGATCTGGTCGGCTGGGCCCTGGTCGAGCGAAGAGGTAGCCCTGGGCCAAGTCGCAGCCCAGCTTGCGCAGTGACTCCAGCTGGCCGTGCGACTCGATTCCCTCGGCCGTGGCGATTCAGGCCGAGCGCGTGGGCGAGGCTGACCAGGTTCGCGGTGATCGCCGCGTCCTTGGCGTTGTGCTCGACGCCGTCGACGAACGAGCGGTCGACCTTGAGCATGTCCACCGGGAAGCGGCGCAGCTGACCCAGCGAGGAGAACCCGGTCCCGAAGTCGTCGATCGCCACGGGAACGCCGGGTCGCGCAGCTCCTGCAGCTCGGTGCGGGCCCGCTCGCCCACGACAGCCCTCCTCGACGATCGCGCTCTCGGTGACCTCGAGCCCGAGGCAGGCCGCCGGGAGACCGGCCTCCCGCCAGCGCGGCCTGCACCACGTCGCTCACACCGCCGGCCGCCAGCTGGCGAGCCGAGAGGTTCACCCACATGACGAACTGCTCCCGGAAGGAGGCGCTCGTGGCGCCACGCGCGGCCTGCGCGCAGGCGGCGCGAATCACCCACTCTCCCAGGGGGAGAATCAGCCCGGTGGCCTCCGCGATGGGGATGAAACGGGTGGGGGGGACCGATCCCCGCTTGGGCGAGTTCCAGCGCAGCAGCGCCTCGACCCCGACGATCGACCTCGTGTCGAGGGAGATCTCGGGCTGGTAGTGCAGGCTGAACTCCCCACGCCCGAGCCCGAGGCGGAGCTCGTGCTCGAGACCCAGGAGCTCTCCCACCTCGCGCGTCATCTCGTCCTCGAAGATCTCCCACCGGCCTCGGCCCGCCTCCTTGGCCGCGTACATGGCCAGGTCGGCGTGGCGGATCAGCTCCTCGCTCTTGCCCGCGTCCGCCGCGATGGATGACGATCCCGATGCTGGCGCCCACCGCCAGCTCGCGCTCGGCGATGCGCACCGGCTCGGCCAGGCGCTGTCCAGGATGCGCGAGGCGACGCTCACGACCTGGTTCTCCTCCGCGGCCTCGAGCAGCAACGCGAACTCATCCCCGCCCAGCCGCGCGACGGTGTCGCTGGGGCGCGTGATGTCGCTGACGCGGCGCGACGACCTCGCGCAGCAGCGTGTCGCCGGCGTCGTGGCCGAGCGTGTCGTTGACCTGCTTGAAGCCGTCCAGATCGAGCAGGAGCACGGCGAGCGCGTCCTGCGAGCGAGCCCGAGCGCGCGAGCGCCTGGTCGAGGCGGTCGCGGAACAGCGCCCGGTTGGGCAGGGCCGTGAGCCCGTCGTGGAACGCCTGCTCGGTGAGCTGGTCCTCGAGCTGCACGCGCTCGGTGATGTCGCGGGCGTTCAGGACGATCCCGCGAATCTGGCGGTCCTCGCGCAGGTCGGTGACCTTCGCCTCCAGATGGCGCCACTCCTGGAAGCGATTGCGGACGCGGAACACGACCTGGTGGGGCTCGGCGTGCGTGAACGCGCCTGCCCACCGCCGGGCGATCGTCGGGGTGCACGAAGCGCTCGAAGCCCGCGCGCAGCACGTCGTCGGCCTCGGCAGCCCAGCATGTCGGTGACGGAGTGGCTGGCGTAGCGACACCCCCCGCTGCCGAACACGAGGACGAGGTCGGTCGACGACGTGACCAGGCTGCGGAAGTGCGCCGTCTGGCGCCGGGTGGCGGCGACGAGCGCGAAGCCCAGCATCAGCGCGGCCGCCAGCCCCACGAAGCCCAGCACCCACCTGGAGAGTGATAGACGTGGCCGATGTTGCGGTCGCGCTGGCGGTGGCGAGCGTCCGGGCGGCGTTCAGCGAGACGTTGGCGGTGAGCGCGGAGAGCACGCGCAGGCGCCTCGACCGGATCCCGGTGGAGTCCGCTCGTGGGCGGTCAGCGGCACGGCCCTCGCGGTCGGCCGGCGAGCACGGCGGCGCCGGTGGCCGTGAGGTCTCGGGCCAGCCGGCGCGCCTGCTCGAGCTGGCCGCGGGCTCCTGGGCCCCGCTGGCGGGGAAGGTCCTCCGCGTCCTCGTCTCCCGTTGATCTTCGGGGGCCCGACCGCCGGTGAGCAGGACTCCGGCGGTCTCGTTGAGCAGCGCTGCCGTGTAGGCGGGATCGGAGCGCCTCGCCGTCGCGCGAGCGAGCAGGACCTCCTTGACGTAGCGTTCGGCCAAGGTGCGCTGGCGTGCGGCCACCTCGACCACGACGGCCTGGTGGCGCGAGCGCAGGTTCGTCCAGATCGAGAGCGTCACGCCGATCAGGGCCGAGAACAGGGCGAAGTCACGAGAAGATGGCCACGAGGGCGCGTCGACCACGCGCGAGGCGAAGGGCCGAGAAGGAGGAGCGGCGGCCCAAGGTCAGCTCACCACCAGGTCGTGGTGCATCCCGCCCTTGTAGTGGCCGGACATGTTGCAGATGAGCACGTAGCGGCCCGGCGCTGCAGGTGGAGGGTCAGAGCGTGCGCAGGGCCGGGTCCGCCGGCTTCCAGCTCGGCGACCTCACGGTCCTCGAGCTTCTCCTCGTCGACTGTGAGGCCGTCGGGGCCGTATCGGAAGCCTGCCATGGCCCGGGCGGGCGACGATCAATTCGTGCGCGTCGGGGCCGTCGTTGTGGACCTCGAGACGGACCGAACCGGCCTTGGATCTGTTGCGGCGCCGAGATCCTAGAGAGTCGCGCTCCTTGACCCGGACCGTGGCCTTTTCGGCCCCCCGCGTCGCCCCGGCGACCCCCCGCATCCGGTCAGCATGACTGGGGCCTACCGCCAACGCGAGCCGCAGCGAAGGAGCGGGATGGCTGGAGTCCCCCTCACCCCCCACCCGGGACTTATCGGAGCAGGCGTAGGATTTGCCCTTTATTTACGCCGTTTCAGGCCGCTCGCCCCTTGCTCGCAGGCGTCCCGCCGCCTTCCTCGAGCCGGTCGTCGCCCCAGAAGACCTCCCCGTCGACGACCACGCTCGGCACCCCGTTGACGCCGAGTCGCCGGCCGCCTCGGTCGCCTCGCGCAGCGCGTCCTTGACCGACTGCGCCGACCGCCTTCGCACCGCGTTCGGGTGCAGCTCGCAGGCGGCCGCCGCGACAGGACGTTGTCGGGCTCGCTCAGGTCGCGGCCGCCGGCGAACGCCTGGCGGAATGCGGCGAGCGAGAACGAGACCGTCCGGCCGATCTGCTTCGCGAACGTCGCGGCCCGCATCGCGTCGAGCGTGTTGCCCGGCCACGGTCGGGCCACCGGATCGGCGGCAGGCCGTACTCCGCCGCGCGGCGCTCGACCTCGGCGATCCCCGCCGCGCGCTCGGGCGTCCCGCCCACGACCCGCGGTCGAAGCGCTTGAACAGGCCGCCGAGCAGGATCGGCTGCCACTCGGGCGGCTCCAGCCCGCGCTCGGCGAACAGCCGTTGATCCGCTCGGCCGCCAGGTAGGCGTAGGGCGAGCCGAGGTCGAAGTAGAAGACAGCTCGCTCGCCACTAGGCGTGGATCGCCCACCCGTCGACCGCGCGCGCCGCGTCGAGGATCGCCTCCGAGATCGTCGGATGCGGGTGGACGATCCGCGCCAGCTCCTGGTAGCCGCCCTCGAGCTCCATCACGGCGACGAGCTCGGCGATCATGTCGCAGGCGCGGTTGCCGACGATGTGGGCGCCGATGATCTCGCCGTACTTGGCGTCGGCGACGATCTTGACCATGCCCGTCGCGGTCGTCGTAGACCGCCGAGGCGCCGACCCCGCCGAGCTTGAACTTGCCGACCTTGATGTCGTGCGCCGGCCTCCTTGGCCTGCGCCTCGGTCAGGCCGACGCTCGCGACCTGCGGGTGGCAGAAGGTCGCCCCGGGGATCAGGTCGACGGTCGATCGGGTGCGTCTCGACGCCGGCGATCGTCTCGGCCGCGACGACGCCCTCCTCCGAGGCCTTGTGGGCGAGCGCGGGCCCGCGGACGAGGTCGCCGATCGCGTAGACCTTCGCGTTCGAGGTCCGCTGGTCTCGTCGACCTTGATCCTGCCGTCGTCGTCGGTCTTCGAGCCCGGCCGCGTCGAGGCCGAGCGGCTCGGCGTCGGGCGCGCGCCCGCCGGCGATCACCAGGTAGTCGACCTCCGCCGACTCGTCGCCGTAGGTGAGCTTGACCGAGTTCGAGCCCGGCCTCGACGTTCTCGACCGCGGGCCCGGTCGAGATCTTGATGCCCTGCTTCTTGAAGGCGCGCTCGACGACGCGGGCCATGTCCTTGTCCTCGGCGGGGAGGATCTGGCGAGCATCTCGAGCAGCGTCACCTCGGTGCCGAAGCGGCCGTAGGCGGAGGCGATCTCCGAGCCGGAGGCGCCGGCGCCGACGACGGCGATCTGACTTCGGCAGCTCGGGCAGCGACCAGGCGCCCCAGGTGTCGAGGACCCGGCCGCCGAACTCGACGCCCGGGATCGGCATCGCAACCGAGCCGGTCGCGAGGATCACGGCCTTGGCCTCGTAGGTCGTCGTCGCCGACCTTGACGTTGCCGTCGGCGGTGAGCGAGGCCTCGCCGTCGATCACGTCGATCTTGTTCTTGTCCCAGAGCATCTTCGACGCCGCCGGTGAGCGTCTCGCGGACCTTCTCGCGGCGCTCGCCGAGCGCCTTCCAGTCGATCGTGACGCCTTCGACCTTGACGCCGAGCTCGGCCGCCGTTCTGCGCCTGGTCGAAGATCTCGGCCGTGTGGAGCATCGTCTTCGCCGGGATGCAGGCGTAGTTCAGGCAGCGCCCGCCCGCCTTGTCCTTCTCGACGACGGCCGTCTTCTGGCCCGAGCTGGGCGGCGCGGATCGCGGCGCACGTAGCCGCCCGGTCCGCCGCCGATCACGATCACGTCGATATGAGTTCAGCCATGGAGGCGACTTTATACGACGTCGCTGCTCAGCGGCTCAGCGCGCCTCGGCAGGCGTCCGGCATCTGGATCCGCGCCATCGCCCTGACCATGAAGTAGAAGAGCGTGCCCGGCGACCGAGGACCAGCAGCACCGTCGCCGACGCGCCTGCACGACGGAGTCGCGCCGACCAGCCCAAGGACGCGCGCCGAGCATGAGGAGCGCGAGGAGCACCTGGAAGCCGAGCACCGCCCAGTAGCGCGCGCGCCACATTCCGTAGGCCATCAGCCGATGAGCGATGGCCGGGGATGAAGACCTGGAGCAGCGGGTGCGGCTCGCTGGCCGTTGACTTGCGCGCCTGAACGACCGCGACGACCGCCGAGGCGACGAAGATCAGCGCGATCAGCGGCGAGACGACGGCGCCGATCGTGACGACGGCGGGCCGCTCGCCCTCGTCGCAGCGGCTCGAGCGCCTCGCGCGCCGTCGCGGTTCTTCGCTCCTCGGCTGCCTCGCGCTAGCCTGCGGCCGCGATCGCCGACGTTCGCGACGGCCGGCTCCGCGGCGCCGCTCGCGCCGCGCTCTTGCGCTTGCGGCCGCTCGGCCCGCTTGCGCTCCGCGGCTCGCTCACCCGGTGCCTCGTCGCCGGCTCCGCGCGATGGCGTGCGCGGAGCTCGCGGCGCGCGGCGCGCGGGATCGTCCGCGTCGCGGATCGCGCGGACGACGACGATCCGCCGGCCCCGGCCGCGCGCACCTCGCTCGACGTTGGCGGCGTCGATGCCGCCGATCGCGAACCAGGGCAGCGGCGCGTCGCCGCGGCCGCGTGCTCGACGTAGTCGAGGCCGGCCGCCGGCCGGCCCGGCTTCGTCGGCGTCTCCCAGACCGGGCCGACGCTGACGTAGTCGGGCGGTCCGCCCGCGGCGCGAGCGCCGCGTCGAGCTGCTCGGCGAGTGGGTCGAGAGGCCGACATCGCGTCCGCGCCGGCGATGCTCGCGGGCCTCGGCGACCGGCATGTCGTCCTGCCGACGTGGACGCCGTCGGCGCCGGCAGGCCGCGACGAGATCGGGGCGGTCGTTGAGCATGAACAGGGCGCCGTAGGTGTCGGCAGCGCGCCGGAAGGGCTCGGCGCCGGCGACGCAGCGACCTCGTCGGCGGTCGCGCTCTTGTCGCGCAGCTGGACGATGTCGGCGCCGCCGCGCAGCGCCGCGTCGAGCAGCGGCTCGGGTCGCCGCCGTGCGGGCGCGGCGTCGCAGACGAAATAGAGGCGGGCGATGCGCAGGCGCTCGCGGCGAAGCGGCCCGGCGGCGTCGGGCGCAGCGAGGCTCACGGGTCGATCCTGGTCCGGCCATCGGCACGTATCGCCGCGCGACGCGATCGTGGGATGAGTACGATCGATCACAACGGGAGCCCGGCAAGCGACGGGCTGAGAGGGCGGCTAGGGCGCCGCCGACCGTCTGAACCTGATCCGGGTAATGCCGGCGCAGGGAGGTGGTGCGGCCGCCCGGAGAGCGAGAGCAGGCAACCGATGCCCAAGTGCCAAAGACCGGAGACGAGCGAGCCGACGTGATCGTCGTCGGCGGCGGCGTGATCGGCCTCGCCTGCGCCTGGCGCGCGGCGCGCAGCGCGGCCTGCGACGTGCTCGTCCTCGAGCGCGGACGCCCGGAGCCGGCGCCTCCGGCGTCGCGGCGGGGATGCTGGCGCCGGTCGGCGAGGCGAGCTGGGGCGAGGAGGCGCTGCTGGCGCTCGCGCTCGATTCGCGCCGGCGCTGGCCCGGCTTCGCCGCCGAGCTCGAGGCGGCGAGCGGGCTCGACGTCCGGCTATCGAGCGCTGCGGCGCGCTGCACGTCGCCCTCGACGCGACGAGGCCGCGGAGCTGCGCCGCCGCCATCGAGCTCCATGCGGCGAGCTCGGTCTCGAGGCCGAATGGCTGACCCCGCGGCGCTGCCGCGAGCTCGAGCCGGGCCTCGCGCCGGCGTCGCCGGCGGCGTCGCACGCGCCCGGCGAGGCCGCGGTCGACCCGCGGGCGCTGATCGCCGCGCTGCTCGCGGCGCTCGACCGGGCGCGGGCGGCGAGGTCGCGAGGGCAGCGAGGTAGCGAGGCGCTGATCGAGGGCGGCGCGGCTCGGTCGGGCGTCCGCATCGCGCGCGGCGAGGAGCTGCCGCGCCGACGCGCGTCGTGCTCGCCGCCGGCGCCTGGTCGGGCGCGCCGAGCTGGCTGCCCGAGCGGCCGCGCCCGCCGGTGCGCCCGGTCAAGGGCCAGATCCTCACGCCTGCGCGGGCCCGCCGCCGAGCCGGTCTGCGAGCGGATCGTCGCCGGCGAGCGCGTCTACATCGTCCCGCGCGCCGACGGCCGCCTCGTCGTCGGCGCGACCGTCGAGGAGCGCGGCTTCGACACCGCGGGTCACCGCCGGCGGCGTCCACGAGCTGCTGCGCGAGGCCTACCGGGCGCTGCCCGAGATCGCCGAGCTCGAGCTGGTCGAGGCGGCCGCCGGGCTGCGCCCGGCGACGCCCGACAACGCTGCCGCTGATCGGGCCGCGGCCGCGATCGAGGGGCCTGTCGCTCGCCGACCGGCCACTACCGCAACGGCGTCCTGCTGGCGCCGGTCACCGCCGACGCGAGCCGACGCTGCGCCGGCGAGGAGCTGCCGGGCGCTCGAGCCGCTCGCGCCCGACCGCTCGCCGTCGGCGCGAGGGCGACGCATGATGATCGAGCTGAACGGCGAGCGCGGCGAGCTCGCGCGACGGGGCGACCGTCGCCGACGCGGTCGCGCGCGGCCGGCGGCGACCGCGGCGCGCGCGGCGTCGCGGTCGCGGTCGACGGCGAGGTCGTCCCGCGCGGCGAGTGGGAGCGCGACGCTCGCGCGACGGGCAGCGGGTCGAGGTCGTGGCGGCGATCCAGGGTGGCTGCGTGAGCGCGGCGAGGGCACCGGCGGGATCGCCGACTTCGAGCTCGGCGGCCGGAGCTGGGGCTCGCGGCTGATCGTCGGCACCGGCGGCTTTCGCTCGCTCGAGCGACGCTCGAGCAGGCGCTCGTCGCCTCGGGCACCGAGATCGTCACCGTCGCGCTGCGCCGGGTCGATCCCGGCGCCAGGGCTCGCTGCTCGACGTGATCGACCGGCTCGGGCTCTTCGCGCTGCCCAACACGGCCGGCTGCTACACGGCCCGCGACGCGGTCCGCACGGCGCAGCTGGCGCGCGAGGCGTTCGAGACCGACTGGGTCAAGCTCGAGGTGATCGGCGACGACCGCACGCTGCTACCCGACGCGGTCGAGCTGCTCGACGCCGCCGAGAAGCTGGTCGACGACGGCTTCACCGTCCTGCCCTACACGAACGACGACCCGATCCTCGCCCGCCGGCTCGAGGAGGCCGGCTGCGCGGCGGTGATGCCGCTCGGCTCGCCGATCGGCTCCGGCGCGGGCATCCGCAACCCCTACAACCTCGCGGATCATCGTCGAGCGGCGCCGGCGTGCCGGTGATCCTCGACGCCGGCATCGGCACCGCGTCCGATGCGGCGCTGGCGATGGAGCTGGGCTGCGACGGCGTCCTGCTGGCGAGCGCGGTCTCGCGCGCCGAGGACCCGGTGACGATGGCGCGCGGCGATGCGCAACGCCGTCGAGGCCGGCTACGCGGCGCGGCAGGCCGGGCGGATCCCGCGCAAGCTCCACGCCGAGGCCTCGACGCCCGAGGAGGGGCTGCCCGAGCTTCCTGACCCGCCGGGCAAGCGCGGATACCATCGCCACGGGCCTCTAAGTCAACGGGTTAGACGTCCGGCCTTTTAAGCCGGCAGACTGGGTTCGAGTCCCAGGGGGCCCACTCGACGAGCCGCTCGGGGCAGCTGGCTAGCCTCTCCCGAATGCGCCCTTTTCTGGCCTGCGCGGCCATCGGCCTGCTCGCGGTCCCGCTCGGCTGCGGAGGCGGCGCGGGCGAGACGACCCCGGCGGCGGTGCTCAGCGGCCTTGACCGCGGCGCCTTCGTGGACCGCGCCGACCGCATCTGCGCGCAGGGACGCAAGCGGCTGATCCTGGCCGGCAACCGCTATTTCGGCGACCTGCCGGTGGACCGGGACCCGAGCGACGCCGCGGCGACGGCTTCGCGAACCGCGAGGCGATCCCGATCCTGACCCACCAGTACGGTCGCCTGCGCCGGCTGAGGCCGCCGGCCGCTGACGAGCGCCAGATCGCCCGCATCCTCGACCTCGCCGAGCTCGGGATCCGCCAGCTGCGCTCCGACCCGACGCTGCTCACTCGCGGCAGCGGCATTCCTCCCGCCCTGCGGCGGGCCCGGCAGCTTGCCTTCGTCTACGGCCTCGGCGCCTGCGGGGAGCCGATCCAGCGCCCAGCGAGTGGCGGCCCGCTTTCTCCTTAGGACTTTCTGGCGGCGCGGTAGGTCGCCGCCATGTCCTCGCCGCCGTGTCCGAGCTCAGGTAGTCGGGAGCGGATCCAGGTCGCCCCTGCGCTCCGGTCTCAGATTCGGTGCCGGGATCGGCGAACGACGCCCTGGCTTCATTCCCAGCATCAGCCTGCCAAAGCGCGTGCGGGCCGCCAGTTCGACGCTCGCGATCGAGAGCCCAACCGTGAGCAAGACCAGAACCAGCCACTGGGCGGCAACCGGGACCGACCAGGACACGATCCAGTAGGCCAAGGCGACGAGAATCACCTGGTGGACGATGTAGAGAGGTAGGGAGATCGGCCCGAGGAAGGAGAGGAACGCGGTGGTTCGGCCCGATCGCGCTGGCGCGGCCTGATGGTCGACAACCGAGCCGACGACCGCCATCAGGAAGAGCATCATGGTCAGCCCCTTGCCGGCGCGCCACAGCATCGGGGCGAGCGCTGAGCCGCTCGTAAGCGAGTCGCTGAATTCTCCCCCGAGCTGCTGGCAGGCAACCGCCAGAGCGACGAAGCTGGCGACCGCAGCGACGAAGATCATTCGCCACCGCCGGGCGACCAAGCCTGCAACCGCAGGCTGAATCGCAATAGAGACCCCCAGCGCCAGGAACACGAGGTAGGTCCAGCGATTCCAGCCGCCGGCGGCCTCGGTCCCGAGGATGGTCTCGACAGCGACGACGCCGAGCGCGGACAGGATCCAGATCGCCGCGGCTCCACGGGCCTTGAGCACCGGCAGCGCCGGTCGGCGTTGCAGCCACAGCAGGCCCGGCAGCAAGAGGATCGTGAAGGCGAACAGGTAGCCGAGGAACCAGAGGTGGGCGAGGTCGAACCAGGTCCCGCTGACCGGGATCGGGAACTGAGGCGTGAAATGGACGTCGAAGAATGTCCTCAGGTTGCTCATGTAGGAGAGGTCCTCCCCGCCGGCTCGACGGGCGACGAAGACCTGCAGCGGCACCAGCAGCACGACTCCGGCGAGGAACGGCGCCAGCAGCCGCCCCGCCCGCTCGCCGATGAACCTCTGGGCTCCGCGCGCTCGCAGCGAATGCCAGATCGAAAGCCCGGCGAAGGCGAAGAAGAGGGGCATGCCGAGCAGGGCGCCGAAGAGCATCACCGGGGCGAGTGACTCGAGCGGTGTGGGCGTCTTGACGTAGAACGGAGACTGGTCGAAGACCCGCGCGGCGTGATAGGCGATCACGCCGAGGATCAGGACCGTGCGTCCGCTGCCCAGAGCTTTCGACTGCCTGGCCGTCACCCAATAGCAATCGGCAGGATTGGACGAATCATTTACCCACGGGCACGCCGTTACCCGCTTTTGTGTCGTCGCTGGCGATCGTCGGGTGCTGGTGGCGCCTAGTGGCGGAAGTGACGATGCCGGGTGAAGACCATCGCGACGCCGGCCTCGTCGCAGGCCTCGATCACCTCGGCGTCGCGCTTCGACCCGCCCGGCTGGATCACCGCCGTCGCCCCGGCGTCGATCGCCGCCTGCGGGCCGTCGGCGAAGGGGAAGAAGGCGTCGGAGGCGATCACCGAGCCGCTCGAGCTCCCCCTCGGCGTCGCCCGCGCGGCCTCGCGGCACTTCTCGATCGCCAGCCGCACCGAGTCGACGCGGCTCATCTGCCCGGCGCCGATCCCGATCGTCGCGCCGCCCTTGGCGAGCACGATCGCGTTCGAGCGCACGTGGCGGACGACCGTCCAGGCGAACAGCAGGTCCGCCACTGCTCCTCGGAGGGCTGGGCCTTGGTCACGACCTCCATCAGCTGGCGCGGCTCGGGTAGCCGTCGCGGTCCTGGACCAGCACCCCGCCGCGGACCTGCTTCATGTCCGCTCTCGGGCTCGGGCGCGCGGCGCTCCCCGTCCTCGAGGATCCGGATCGCCTCCTTCTGCTGCAGGACCTCGAGCGCGCCGGCCGAGATCGGCGCGGAGAGCACCTCGATGAACTGCTCGTTGAGCCGCTCGGCGAGCGTCTCCGTCACCGGCTCGTTGAACGCGATCACACCGCCGAAGGCCGACATCGGGTCGCAGGCGAAGGCGCGCTCGTAGGCCTCGCAGCGCGTCCCGCCGACCGCGACGCCGCAGGGGTTGTTGTGCTTGACGATCACGCAGGCCGGCCCGTCGAAGTCGCCGAGCAGCGCGCTGCGCGGCGTCGAGGTCGAGGACGTTGTTGAACGAGAGCGCTTGCCCGTGCAGCTTCGAGACCCGGGAGAGGATGTGCGAGCGGGCGCCGACCTCCGCGTACAGCGCGGCGCGCTGGTGCGGGTTCTCGCCGTAGGAGAGGTCCATCAGCTTCTCCAAGCGCGACCGCATGTGCTCGGGGAAGTCCTCATAGGCGCTCGCGAACCAGCTGCTGATCGCGGCGTCGTAGCGCGCGGTGTGCGCGAAGGCCTCGTTGGCGAGCCAGTGCCGGGTGCTCGCCGAGACGTCGCCCCCGGACTCCTCGAGCTCGGCGAGCACGGCGTCGTAGGACTCCGGCTTCACGACCACCGCGACGCTGCGGTGGTTCTTGGCCGCGGCGCGGATCATCGTCGGCCCGCCGACGTCGATGTTCTCGATCACCTCCTCGGAGTCGACGTCGCGCCCCGAGACCATCTGCTCGAACGGATAGAGGTTGACGCAGACCAGGTCGATCGGCTCGATCCCCTGCTCGCGCGAGCGTCGCCATGTGCTCGGGGTCGTCGCGCCGGGCCAGCAGCGCCGCGTGAAGCCGCGGGTGAAGGGTCTTCACCCGGCCGTCGAGGATCTCCGGGAAGCCGGTGAAGGCCGCGACCTAGCTCGCCTCGACCCCGGCCTCGCGCAGCGCGCTCGAGGTGCCGCCGGTCGAGACGATCTCGACCCCCAGCTCGGCGAGGCCCTTCGCGAAGTCGGCGATCCCGGTCTTGTCGGAGACCGAGATCAGCGCCCGCCGCACCTTCAGCGCACCCTCGGTGTCGGCGCCGCCGTCCTCGGCCCGGTCGATGGCGCCCTGCGGTGCTCTCGCGGTGGGTCCGGTTTCGCTCATTCGCTCAGCATCGGGTGGGGATCCTGACGCTCGATCCTAGATGTCGCCAATGCGGAACGCGAAATAGAGGCCGGCGAAACGCGAACCGGACCACTGTGGCGGCCCAGTTCGCGCTAAATGCGAGATTTGAGATCCGGGTCGCGGAGCCGGCTGCTGCTCAGAAGGGTGGCTTCAGCCCCAGCGTGAATGGATTGTTCGGACCGGCCATCAGCAGGTTCAGAGTCGGGGTCAGCAGGCCGCATCCGGTCAGCCGGGGAAGGTCATAGGTCCCGTTGAACGCGATGCCCTTGGTGCCGAGGTCCACCAAACGCGACGACCCTTGGAGCGGCAGAACGACCGGTGACGACGTATGGCAGTTGGCGCCGGGCGGAACCGAAAGGCCGAGCAGCGACAGCTTCCTGATCCGCACGTCGGCGGCGGTGCTGGCGTCGACGATGCTGTTCCCGGTTTGGTCGAAATGAATCGTGCCGGTCGTCGGAGAGGTCTCCTTGATCGACAGCGCCACCTGGGTGGGCACCAACCCGAGCAATTTCACCGGCGTGGTGAAGTCGGGGATCGTCGTGTGGCCCGAGATCGTGCCCTGCGTGAGGTTGGCCTCGCCGTTGAACGTCGAAGTCGCCGGAACCTGGATGTTCTGGTTGAGCTTCTTGAGGCCGAGCGTCCCGCTGACCTTCCAGTTGTCGAAGGGGAGAACCGCGTCGGCGCTCTGGGCGGCGGGCGCCGCGATCAAGGCGACCGCGCAAGCGCTGAGGACGAGCGCCGCGAGGCGCGTCTTGAGCTTTCTCATGGGGTGAGCCTCCTGCTTTTCGTCTCTTCCTGAGTCGTGGCTGCCGGATCCGCTGGCTCCACGTCCTGATTCGTACCCGAATCGGTTACTAAATATCTACCACTATTGGGTAATCCACCTCGCCGACGCCGCTAGCCGTCGATCCAGACCAGGCGCGGATCCTCGCGATCCATGCGGACCCGACCCTGCGCGATCAGTCGAATCGCCTCGGGCAGCAGAGCATGCTCGGTGGCGTGGATCGCCTCCTCGAGCGCCGCGCGGTCGCGATCCGCGGGCACCGGTATCGGGTGCTGGACGATGATCGGGCCCGAGTCGACGCCCTCGTCGATGAAATGAACCGTGACCCCGGTGATCTTCACGCCATGCTCGAGCGCCTGTCCGATCGCGTCGAGGCCGGGGAACGAGGGCAGCAGCGCCGGGTGCACGTTGACGATCCGGTTCGGGAAGCGGGTCACGAAGGAGGGAGAGAGCAGCTGCATGTAGCCGGCGAGCACGATCAGGTCGGCGCCCGCGCGTCGATCCAGTCACCGATCGCGGCGTCGCGGGCCTCGCGGCCGGGGTAGTCGCCGCGCTCGAAGACCGCGGTCTCGATCCCCGCCGCCTCGGCCCGCCGCAGCGCCATGCGCGCCGGGCTTGTCGGACGCCACCCCGGCGACCTCGATCCCGTCGCTGCCGTGCAGCTGGTCGATGATCGCCTGCAGGTTGGTGCCCGTGCCGGAGGCGAGCACGCAGAGCTTGAAGTCGGCCACCGGGCGTCGGTCAGCGGCTCACCGGCACGACCTCGATCTCCTCGAGGGCGAACTTGCCGTTCGCGGATTCGGGGTCGTCTCCGAGCGGATAGGGGCCGGTGAAGCAGGCGTCGCAGTGCGCTTCCGCGCCGCTTCCGACTGCCTCGTAGACGCCCTCGATCGAGAGGTAGGCGAGCGAGTCGGCCCCGAGCTCGGCGGCGACCTCGTCGATCGTGCGGTCGTGGGCGATCATCTCCTCGCGCGTCGACATGTCGATGCCGTAGTGGCAGGGATGGCGGATCGGCGGCGCCGAGATCCGCAGGTGGACCTCGGCGGCGCCGGCGTCGCGCAGCATGCCGACGATCTGGCGCGTCGTGTTGCCGCGCACGATCGAGTCGTCGACGACGACGACGCGCTTGCCGGCGACGATCTCCGGCAGCGGGTTGAACTTCATCCGCAGGCCGTGCTTGCGCAGCTCCTGGCCGGGCTGGATGAAGGTGCGGGCGACGTAGCGGTTCTTGATCAGGCCGTCGTCCTGGGGCAGCCCCGAGGCGCGGGCGAAGCCGTTCGCGGCGGGGTTGCCGGAGTCGGGCACCGAGATCACCAGGTCGGCGTCGACCGGCGCCTCGCGCGCGAGGATCTCGCCCATCCGCCCGCGCACCTGCTGCAGCACGCGGCCCTCGAGCCGCGAGTCGGGCCGCGAGAAGTAGATGTGCTCGAAGACGCAGAAGGCCGGGCGGTCGGCGCGCGACGACCTGGCGCATCTCGAGCCCGCGCTCGGTCAGCGAGACCATCTCGCCCGGGATGGACCTCGCGCAGCAGCTCGGCGCCGATGATGTCGAAGGCGCAGCTCTCCGAGGCGACCACGAAGCGCTCGTCCGAGCTCGCCCGAGCGACAGCGGCCGCACCCCGTGCGGGTCGCGGAAGGCGACGATCGCGTGCTTGGTCATCACGACCGTCGAGTAGGCGCCCTCGCAGCCGCGGCATCACGTCGGCGACCGCGTCCTCGATGTAGCGCGCCGTCGTTGGAGGAGAGCAGCGCGGCGATGATCTCCGAGTCGGAGGTGCCGCGGAACTCGAGCCCCCGCTCGCGCAGCTCGTTGTAGAGCTCGACCGCGTTGGTGAGGTTGCCGTTGTGGGCGAGCGCCAGCTCGCGCCCGTCGTCGCGCCAGACCGGCTGCGCGTTCTCCCAGGCGCCGCCGCCGGTGGTCGAGTAGCGGACGTGGCCGATCGCCATGTCGCCCTCCAGCGCGCGCAGCTTCTCCTCGTCGAAGACCTGGGAGACGAGCCCGGCGTCGCGCAGCGTGGTGATGTGGCCGCCCTCGCAGGTGGCGATGCCGGCCGACTCCTGGCCGCGGTGCTGGAGCGCGTAGAGGCCGAAGTAGGCGAGGCGGGCGACCTCGTGGCCGGGCGCGTATACGCCGAACACGCCGCACTCGTCGCGCGGGCCCTCGCGATCGTGATCGGAGCCGCTCAGTAGCGGTCAAAGGGCGCTTTGCCTCGCGATCGAGGGTGGTGACGCGCAGGCGGAGTGCCTACCCCGGCAGGGTAGCAACGGTGGCGGATCGGCCAGCATCCCGGTCAGCTGCGTTCAGGCTCTGGCCTCGGCGCGCTCGGCCAGCGAGCGCCAGGCGCGCTCGGCGTCGGCGAGCGGGACCGAGAGCGGCCGCTCCGCCGCCGCGATCTCGATCGAGTCGCCGCCGACCTCGCCGATCGACAGCACGGCAGCGCTCCGAGCCGAGCGCCTCGAGCGCTCGCGCGCGCGCCGCTGATCACGAAGCCGCCCGGCCCCTCGCCGAACAGCGCCGTCTCGCCGGAGCCGCCGCGCTCCTCGACCAGCGGGTCGAGGTCGATCCGGCAGCCGATCCCGCCTGCGATCGCCGACTCGGCGAGCGCGCAGGCCAGCCCGCCGTCGCTGACGTCGTGGGCGGAGGCGAGCGCGCCGGAGCGCACCGCTTCGCGGACGCGCCGCGATGCGCCGCGCGCGACGCGCTCGAGCGTCGACCCCGCGGCAGCCCGAGGTCGAGCTCGCCGCGCAGCTTCGCCAGCTCCGAGCCGGCCAGCGAGGGCGCGAACGGGCCCGACCAGCGCGATCGCGTCGCCCTCGCGCGCGAACGCCGCTGCCGCGCGGCGCGGCGCCGGGTCGGGCAGCTCGCCGACCATGCCGATCACCGGCGTCGGGTAGATCGGCCCTTCGCGGCCCTCGTTGTAGAGCGAGACGTTGCCGCCGACGACCGGGACGCCGAGCGCCTCGCAGGCCTCCGCGAGGCCCGTCGACCGCCTCGCTCGAGCTGCCAGGCGACGGCGCGGCTTCTCGGGGTTGCCGAAGTTGAGGCAGTTGGTCACCCCGAGCGGCTCGGCGCCGACGCAGGCGAGGTTGGCGGCGCACTCGAGCACCGCCTCGATCGCGCCGCGCGTAGGGTCGCAGGCGACGCGGCGGCCGTTGCCGTCGATCGCGACCGCGATCGCGTTCCCGGCCTCGGGGAGCGTGCAGCACCGCGGCGTCGGCCGGCCTCGGGCCGGCGCACGGTGCGCGAGCCGACGATCGAGTCGTACTGCTCGAAGGCCCAGCGCTTCGAGGCGACGTTGGGCGAGCGCAGCAGCGCCGAGCAGCGGCGTCGCCGGGGTCGGCGTCGCCGCGGCCGAGCGTCGGCGCTCGGTTGCCGTAGGTCCAGCCGCTCGGGCTCGCCGGGCTCGAGGTCGTAGAGCGGGCACTCGTCGACGAGCGCCGCGACCGGCATGTCGCCGACCACCTCGCCGCCGCGCAGGACCCGGATCCGGCCGCTGTCGGTGACCTCGCCGATCGCCGCGGCGCCGGTCTGCCACTTCTCGCAGACCGCCAGCACCGTCTCGACGTCGCGCCGGCTCGACCACGGCCAGCATCCGCTCCTGCGACTCGGAGACCATCATCTCGAACGGCTCCATGTCGGCCTCGCGCAGCGGCACCCGGCCGACGTCGATGTCGATCCCGACCCCGCCCGCCGAGGCCATCTCGCCGGCCGAGGAGGTGAGCCCGGCGGCGCCGAGGTCCTGCAGCGAGACCAGCAGGCCGCGCTCGAGCAGCTCGAGGCAGCACTCGAGCAGCTTCGACTCCTCGAAGGGGTCGCCGATCTGCACGCGTCGGGCGCTTCCTCGTCGCCCTCCTCGAGCTCCGCCGAGGCGAGCACCGAGGCGCCGCCGATCCCGTCGCGCCCGGTCGAGGCGCCCATCAGGACGACGACGTTGCCGGGCCCGGCGCGCGGCCGCGCGGACCATCTCGTCGGTGCGGGCCAGGCCGACGCACATCGCGTTGACCAGGCAGTTGTGCTCGTAGGGGGCCTCGAAGTAGATCTCGCCGCCGACCGTCGGCACCCCGATCGAGTTGCCGTAGGCGCCGATCCCGCGCACCGCGCCGTCGAGCAGGTAGCGCGAGCGCTCCGAGTCGAGCTCGCCGAAGCGCAGCGAGTCGAGCACCGCGATCGGCCGCGCGCCGAGCGCGAAGACGTCGCGGAGGATCCCGCCGACGCCGGTCGCGGCGCCCTGGAACGGCTCGACGGCGCTCGGGTGGTTGTGCGACTCGACCTTGAAGGCGGCCGCGTAGCCGTTGCCGACGTCGACCGCGCCGGCGTTCTCGCCCGGGCCCATCACCACCCGCTCGCCCTCGGTCGGCAGCCGGCGCAGCAGCTTGCGCGAGTGCTTGTAGGCGCAGTGCTCGGACCAGAGCAGCGAGAACATCGCCAGCTCGACCTCGTTGGGCTCGCGCTCGATCAGCTCGCAGATCCGCTCGTACTCGGCGTCGGTGAGCCCGAGCTCGCGGTGCGGCAATTCACCGCCACCTCGGCTCAGCTGCGCTTCCCGGCGCGCGGGCCGTCATGCGGTGGCCACGCGCCGCGCCTCGAAGAGGCGCAGGCCGTCGACCGAGCCGGTCAGCTCGTCGACGGCGTGCTCGGGGTGCGGCATCAGCCCGAGCACGTTGCCGGCCTCGTTGGTGACCGCCGGCGATGTCGCGGGCCGAGCCGTTCGGGTTCTGGCCCGGCGCGTAGCGCAGCGCGACCTGGCCGCTGGCCTCGAGCTCGTCGAGCACCTCCTCGGGGGCGAAGTAGCGGCCCTCCTGGTGCTTGACCGGGATCGAGAGCCGGCTCGCCCGGCTCGAGCCCGCGCGTGAACGGCGATCGGCTGCTCTCGACGACCAGCTCGACCTGGCGGCAGACGAAGCGAATCCCCTCGTTGACGAGCAGCGCGCCGGGCAGCAGCCCCGCCTCGCAGAGGACCTGGAAGCCGTTGCAGATCCCGAGCACCGGCCCGCCGCCGCGCGGCGAACTCGGCCACCGCCTCCATCGCCGGCGAGAAGCGGGCGATCGCGCCGGCGCGCAGGTAGTCGCCGTAGGAGAAGCCGCCGGGCACGACGACGGCGTCGACGTCGCCGAGGTCGTGCTCGCCGTGCCAGAGCAGCCGCGCCTCGCCGGTCAGCCCGCAGGCGGCGAGGGCGTCGCGCTCGTCGCAGGAGCCGGGGAACTGGACGACGCCCCACGATCACTCGCTCGATCGTCTCGATCTCGAAGTCCTCGATCAGCGGGTTGGCGAGCAGCTTCTCGCAGAGCGCCGGGATCTCGTCGCGTTCTCGGCCTCGAGCTCGACCATCCGCCCGACCCGCACGTGGGCGATGTCCTCGAAGCCGAGCGCCGGCAGCGCCCGCTCGACCGCCTTGCCCTGCGGGTCGAGGATGCCCTCCTTGGGCCGGATCAGGACCCTTGCCTTCATCCGGTCGGTGCTCGTCCAGCCGCCGAAGGCTGCGCCGGTGATCCGCTCGTAGGCCTCGACGTACTTGCCGCGGGTCTGCTCGACCACGTCCGGGGGCACCTCCGGCCCCGGCGGGGTGTGGTCCCAGCCGTCTCGTCGGACCAGTCGCGCACGAACTGCTTGTCGAACGACGGCTGCGAGCGCCCCGGCTCGTATTCGTCGGCGGGCCAGAAGCGCGAGGAGTCGGGGGTCAGGACCTCGTCGGCGAGCACGATCTCGGCATCCGGCGAGCGTCCGAGCTCGAACTTGGTGTCGGCGAGGATGATGCCCCGCTCGGCCGCGTGATCGGCGCCGCGCCGGTAGACCTCGATCGAGATCCGGCGCAGCTCCTCCATCAGCGCCCGGTCGCCGACGATCTCGGCGGCGCGGTCGAAGTCGACGTTCTCGTCGTGGTCGCCGATCTCGGCCTTGGTCGCGGGGGTGAAGATCGGCTCCGGCAGCTTCTCCGACTCCCGCAGCCCGCCCGGCAGCTCGATTCCGCAGACCGATCCGGACTCCTGGTACTCGCGCCAGCCCGAGCCCGAGAGATAGCCGCGCACCACGCACTCGACCGGGTACATCTCGAGCCGCCGCACGCGCATCGCGCGGTCGGTGACCTCCTCCGGGACGTCCTCGGAGATGAAGTGGTTGGGGACGATGTCGCCGGTCAGCTCGAACCAGAAGATCGACATCCGGTTGAGCACCTTTCCCTTGTCCGGGATCGGCGTCGGCAGGACCACGTCGTAGACCGAGATCCGGTCCGAGGCGACCATCAGCAGGTCGTCCTCGAGCTCGTAGATCTCGCGGACCTTGCCGGTCGAATGGTGCTTTAGGTCTTCGATCGCGACGGCCATCGGCAGACCGCCGATGCTAACAACGGCTCCGGCTCCGCCGGCGCCGGGGACGCAGCTCACACATGCGCTCTGCGCAATGTGTGATTCTTTTCTCCTCATGACGCTGCCGCCCGAGCACCCGGGCCGGCCTTCGGCTCAGATGATGCGCTGGATGTTCCGGCCGATCGAGTTCATGGAGGACGGTCGCGAGCGCTTCGGTGAGACCTTCGGAGTCAAGTTCCTCGGCTTCGAGACGCCCCTGTACCTGACGTCCGACCCCGCGGCGACAAAGGCGATCTACTCGAACTCGCGCAACACCTTGCCGCCGGGGCGCAACGCGACGCTCGAGCCGGTGATGGGCGCTGATTCGATCCTGCTCCTGGAGGGCGCCGAGCACCTCGCCCGCCGCAAGCTGATGCTGCCCGCCTTCCACGGCGAGCGCATGCGCGCCTACGAGGCGGTGATCGGAGAGGTGATCTCCCGCGAGGTCGACTCCTGGCGGATCGGCGAGGAGTTCCGGATTCATCCGCGCATGCAGAGCGTCACCCTGGAGGTGATCCTGCGCGCCGTCTTCGGGGTCACCGGAGAGGCCCGCCTGGCGCCGATGCGCGACGCCCTGGGAGTGCTGCTGAACCAGACCTCGTCCGCCGCGAAGCAGTTGGTCGGCTTCGCGAGCATGCGCTACGAGGCCCTGGCGCGATACGGGCCCTGGCGGGCGTTCGAGAAGAGCCTCGCGCGCGTCAACGCCCTTCTCTACGACGAGATCGCCGCCCGCCGCGCCGATCCCGAGCTCGGCGAGCGCGAGGACATCCTCTCGATGCTGCTCGTCGCCCGCTTCGAGGACGGCAGCGAGATGGGCGATGCCGAGGTACGCGATCAGCTGGTCACCCTGCTGCTCGCCGGCCATGAGACCACCGCCACGGCGCTGGCCTGGACCTTCGACCTGCTGCTGCGCAATCCCGAGGTGCTGGAGCGGCTGCGGACCGAGATCGCCGACGGCGAAGGGGACGAGTACCTGCGCGCGACGATCACCGAGGCGCTGCGCCTGCGGCCGGTGATCCCGATCGCCGGGCGGCGGCTCGCCTCAGAGCTCGAGGTGAACGGCTACACGCTGCCGGCGGGCACCGACATCAGCCCCTCGATCTACCTCGCCCACACCCGCCCCGACGTCTATCCCGACCCCCACGCCTTCAAGCCGGAGCGCTTCCTCGATGGCGGGCCGGAGACCTACTCCTGGATTCCGTTCGGCGGCGGGGTGCGGCGCTGCCTCGGCGCCAGCTTCGCCGAGTTCGAGATGCGGATCGTCCTGCGCGAGGTGATCGGGCGCTGCCAACTTGAGCCGGCGAGTGAGCGCCCGGAGGGAATCAAGCGCCGCAACATCACCTTCTCGCCGAAGCGGGGCACCCCGGTCGTGCTCGTCGAGCGCCGGGCCGGCCATGCCGCAGCCCGCCTACGCCTGAGGCGCCGGCCTAGCGCTTCTTGACCTTGCAGCTTGACCCGGGCCGAGGGCTGGGCGCCGGCGGCCACGTTCTTCAGCTTCACGTTCGCCCACGACCTTGACCTTCTTGCGCCCTCGCAGCAGCCGCTTGCCTTTGCGGTTGAGGGGGATCTTGAGGGTCTTCCTCTTGCCCGCCTTGATCTTGAACTTCTTCTTCGCGTAGGTCCGGCGGGTCCTCTTCCGCAAGACGCTGCCGGTCTCACGCGCGCCCGAGAGCCGCAGCAGCCGCGCGTTGAGGTTCTGCAGCAGGAAGTTCCCCACGCAGGGAGCACCGGCGGCGCAGAGCAGCGGCGCGAACACATTGCCGGCTCGAACCGGGAAGGTGCGCTTCAGGAACTCCAGCGGCGACTGGTCGGCACCGGGCGAGGCGTTCCAGTCGGCATTGAACAGGACCTGTCCGCCACTCGTCCCGAAGCCCCCGGCACGCTCATCGCCGACCTTCCAGGCAGGGAACCAGAGGCTCACGCCGATCGTCTGGGTGTTGTCGATGTTGACGGGAATTGGCACGTTCGGATCGAGCACCGAGAGCGAGAGGTGGTCGTCGACGTAGAAGCCACTGGCGGGGTCGGGCGCGATGTCCTGACGGGTCGTCAGGTTGACGTTGACCGGCGTGATCGCATTGGCGGCCGGGGTGAAGACCTGGCTCGCGTTGATCGCCTTGCAGCACGCGTACGTCGGGTGCCCCGGGTCGGAGGGGTTGTCCTTGCGCAGCGCCTCCTCGACGACGATCTGCATCGGTCCGGTGATCGGCCCAACCTTGACCCGGACCTGGGTCACTACCCCGACCCCGACCGGCGGAAAGCCCGATTCGCCGGTCGTGAGGTTGGTCGACTCCGCCGAGCAGGTGATCGACTGTTGCGGGAAGAGGAACTGGCCGCAACGGGTCATGTTGTCGGCCGGGCGGCTCAGGTTGGCGCCAAAGGCAATCGCATCGGCGCGGGGCGTGATCACTGCAGCCGCCAGCACGCACAGCGCCAGGGCCGCGAGCACGGTCTGGACGGTTCGACTTCGATACGGGACCCCCATTCCCAAGCGCCGAAGGGTACGCGTTGCCGGGGAACGATTCCATCCCGAAAATCGGGACTTTCAGCGCTGCCGGGCGCTATCCGCGCAGCGACCCGAGGCGCTCGAAGACGCTCGGCACGTGGCGCAGGAACGCCTCGTAGTCGAAGACCGCGTCGAGATCGAGATCGGGGGCCTCCGCGCCGATCAGCTCCCGGAACGGGACTTCTTCGTCGAAGGCGCGTTGCGCCGCCGACTGCACCACCCGGTAGGCCTCGTCGCGGGTCATTCCCGACTCGACCAGGGCGGTGAGCGCCCGCTGGCTGAACAGCGCCCCGTGGGTGAGCTCGAGGTTTGCGCGCATGCGCTCCGCATCGACACGCATCTCCGCTGCGACCCGGGCCGCGGCATGCTGCATGTAGTCGAGCAGGATCGTCGCGTCGGGGAGCACCACCCGCTCGGCGCCGGAGTGGGAGATGTCGCGCTCGTGCCACAGCGCGACGTTCTCCAATCCGGTTTGCGCGTAACCGCGCAGCACCCGGGCCAGCCCGGTGAGCCGCTCGGCGAGGATCGGGTTGCGCTTGTGAGGCATCGCCGAGGAGCCCTTCTGACCGGCGCCGAACGGCTCTTGCACCTCGCGGACCTCAGTCCGCTGCAGGTTGCGGACCTCAGTGGCGAAGCGCTCGATTCCGGCGCCCGCGAGGGCGATCGCGGAGAGCAGCTGCGCGTGACGGTCGCGGGGCACGACCTGGGTCGAGACGTCCTCGCGGCGCAGGCCCAGCGCCTCCATCACCCGCGCCTCGACCGAGGGCGGGATCGAGGCGTAGGTCCCGACCGCGCCGGAGAGCTTTCCGACCGAGGCCGCCTGCAATGCGGCCCCGAGCCGGGCCAGGTTGCGGTCGGCCTCGAACGCGAAGCCGGCGAGCCGCAGGCCGAAGGTGGTTGGCTCGGCGTGCACGCCGTGAGTGCGGCCGACGCAGCGAGTTTCGCGGTGCTCGAGTGCCCGCTTGACCAGAGCGTCGCGGTAGGCGCGCGCGCCCTGCAGGAGGATCAGCCCCGCCTCGGAGATCTGCACGCCCAGCGCCGTGTCGAGGACGTCGGATGAGGTCAGCCCGTAGTGGATCCAGCGTCCCTGCTCGCCGATCGACTCGGCGACGACGTCAACGAACGCGGCGACGTCGTGATTGGTGACCTGCTCGCGCTCCTCGACTGCCTCGACGCTGAAGGCCGCCTGCGACCGGCAAGCGGCCGCCGCGTCGCGCGGCACCACCCCCTCCTCGGCCCAGGCGTCGGTCGCGGCCAGCTCAACCGCCAGCCACTTCTCCATCCGGTGCTGCCGGGTCCAGACGGCGCCCATGTCCGGCCTCGTGTAGCGCGCGATCACGCGTTGATTATCCGCGCAGCGAGCAGTCCGGCGTTCTTCGCTCCGTCGATCGCGACGCAGGCGACCGGCACGCCGGGCGGCATCTGCACCGCAGAGAGCAGCGCGTCGAGGCCGCCGAGGTTCTTGCCCGAGATCGGCACTCCGACGACCGGCAGGTCGGAATGGGCGGCAGCGACTCCGGGCAGCGCCGCCGACATGCCGGCCCCGGCGATGATCACCTTCAACCCCCGCAGGCGGGCGTTGGTGCAGTAGTCGCGAACCTTCTCGGGGTCGCGGTGGGCGCTCATCACCCGCACCTCGTAGCGGATTCCCTCCTCTTGGAGGGCCTTTCCGGCCGGCTGCATCTTCGGCTTGTCGTTGGCCGAGCCCATGATGATCCCGACCAGGGGCGCGTCGACCTCGATCTCCTCGAAAGCCGCTTCGACCTCCGGCATCGTCTCCGGGTCCGGCGGCGCCGCCTCGACCACCTGGGTCTCGCCGGTCTCGGGCTTATCTATCTCCATCCGCGTTCTCCCTGTCTATTCGGGGTTCTGGGCCTTCGGGGCGAGCCGATCGACGGCCCGCGCGGCGATGTCGTTGCGCATCTGCATGCCGTCGAAGCTGATTTGGCGCGCCGCATCGTATGCCCGCGCGCGCGCCTGCGCCGGCCCTGGGCCGAGGCCGGTTACGTTCAGAACCCTCCCGCCGGCGGTGACGATCTCCCCATCGCGCCGCGCGGTGCCCGCGTGCAGCACCTCGGCCCCACGCGCGGCGGCGTCGAGCCCGCTGATCACGTCGCCCTTCGAGGACGATTGCGGGTAGCCCGCCGAGGCGAGCACGACGGTGACCGCCCAGTCCGGCTTGAACTCGGCCGTCACGCCGGCCAAGCCGCCCGGTTCGCGTGATGCGAGGCAGAGCTCCAGCAGGTCGGAGCGCAGCCGTGGCAGCACCGCCTGCGTTTCGGGGTCGCCGAAGCGGACGTTGAACTCGAGCACTCTGGGGCCGTCAGAGGTCAGCATCAGCCCTGCATAGAGCACGCCCCGGAACGGCTGCCCGCGGCGCGCCATCGCTTCGACCACGGGACGGTGCACCGAGTCGATGATCTCCTCGACGCGCTCGGGCTCGAAGCCGGGCACCGGCGAGTAGCTGCCCATGCCGCCGGTGTTCGGTCCCCGGTCCCCGTCGCCGATCCGCTTGTAGTCCTGGGCGGGGGCCAGCGGCACAACGTTCTCGCCGTCGCAGAGGGCCAGCAGCGAGAGCTCCTCGCCGTCGATGAACTCCTCGAGCACCACCTCGGTCGCGCCGAAGCGCTGCTCGGTGAAGTAGACCTCGATGGCTTCGCGAGCGTCGGCCTCGCTTTCGCAGATGATCACGCCTTTGCCCGCCGCCAGCCCGTCGGCCTTCAGCACCGCCGGGTAGGAGGCGCTGGAGAGCTGCCCGAGCGCCTCGTCGCGGCCCCGCAGCACCGTGTGTGCGGCGGTCGGCACTCCAGCCTCAGCCATCAGCTCCTTCGCGAACGCCTTCGATCCCTCCAGCTTCGCCGCGCCGGCGCCCGGGCCGAAGGCCGGGATCCCGGCCGCCTCGAGCGCATCGACCGCTCCGGCGACGAGAGGCGCCTCGGGCCCGACGACGACCAGGTCGACTTCGTGCGCACCCGCGACGTCGACGATCGCGTCGACGTCTTCGGCGCCGACCTCGAGGCAGGCGGCGTCGGCGGCGATCCCGGCGTTGCCGGGCGCGCAGTAAAGCTCCGGCGACTGCGAAGATCGGGCCAGTGAACGGACGATCGCGTGCTCGCGACCGCCTCCGCCGGCTACGATTACGCGCAAGCGGACCGCTCGCTAGTGGTCGCGTCCGCAGGTACGGTCCGTGCCGTATTCGTGGACGGGGCCACTAGAGCGACGAGGCGAGCTCGTCGGACTTCATCGCCGACATCGTCTCGCTGGTCATCGTCCCTCGCGAGCCGAGCTCGACCGAGACCTTGGCCATCGTCTCGGGATCGGGCGCCTCGACGATGGTCACGAAGTCGTACTGGCCGAGGGTCGCGTACTGGGCGACGACCTTGGCGCCGATCTGCTCGACCTCCTTGTTGACCTCGCCGACCCGGTTCGGGTTGCTCTTCAGCGTCTTCACGCCGTCAGGGGTGAGGTTGGTGAGCATCACGTATAGGGGCATGTCTCTCCTCCGGAAGTGACTCGTCGCTTGATTCTCTTTCTCACGTTATGCGAGGCTGGCAAGTCATGCCGGGCCATCGGCTCTTCGCGGCGGTCTATGACCGCGTGCTCGCAGGCAGCGAGAAGGCCGGACTGTCCGCGATGCGCGCCGAGCTGCTCAGCCGCGCCCGTGGGCGAACGCTGGAGTTGGGGGCCGGCACCGGGCACAACCTCGAGCACTACGGCAAGGCGGTGACCGAGTTGGTCCTCACCGAGCCCGACCCCCACATGGCGAAGCGGCTCAGAATGCGGGCCAAGGACGCCGGGTTGACCTGCGCGGTGGAGGTTTCCGAGAGCGGCGCCGAGCAACTTCCATTTCGCGGACCACAGCTTCGACACCGTCGTCTGCGACGCTCGTCCTTTGCACCGTCGACGACCCCCAGCGGGCGGCGCTGGAGGCGGCGCGGGTGCTGGATTCTGATGGCGAGCTGCTCTTGATCGAGCATGTCCGCGGCGAGGAAGGCAGCGCACGGGCCCGTTGGCAGGATCGGCTCAATCGCCCCTGGGGGTGGTTCGCCGGCGGCTGCAATGCGAACCGGGACACGGCCGCCACGCTCAGCGGCGCCTTCGATGTCTCGGATCTGCAGCCGGACTCGTTTCCCAAGCCGTTGCCATGGGTCGAGCCGCTGATCCGGGGCCCTGCGCGTCCGCACGCGACCGAGTAGCCGCATCGCACCCCGGTTACCCTTGCTCCATGACGGGGCGGACCAATCTCGTCTTGCGGCCCTGGATGTTGCCGCTGATCGTCTTCGTGCTGGTGGTTCCAGGCTCGATCGGCTTTATCGTCGCCGGGCCGGGCCTCGGTCTCGCGATCGGCGCCCTGGCGGTCGGCTCGTTGCTCCTCGCTGCCGCCCGGATCAGCCCCGACGAGCCGATCGAGGTGGCTCGGGCCACCGACCGGCATCGCAGGCTGCTGCTCGTCGCGATCGAGCCGATCGACGCGCCGGAAGCGGTCGAGAGCGTGCGCGTGGCGGCGCAGGCCGGGCCCGACGCCGATCCTGAGGTGCTGGTCCTGGCCCCAGCGCTCAACACGCCGCTCTCGCATTGGGCCTCCGACGTCGGGCGCTCGCGACTCGACGCGCAGCGAAAGCTCGTGCTCACCGTGGGCGCCCTTGCGGCCGCCGAGGTCGAGGCCCGCGGCGCGGTCGGGGACCCCGACCCGCTGCAGGCGGTCGAGGACACGCTGCGCGATTTCGCCGCCGACGAGGTGATCGTCGGCGTGCCCGGGCAGCGCCGTGAGCCCGCCGCCCGCGAGCTGGTCGCGGAGCTGCGCCGCCGGCTCGACTTGCCGGTCTACCCGCTCTCGGACAGCTCGCCGCTTCGCGCCGCCCGCTAGGCCGCTAAGGCTGTGTCGCCGCCGGCCGGGCGGTCGGGGTACCGGTGTAGCCGTCGTAGCCGGCGTGGAGGTGATCGCAGTGGTCGGAGCGCGCGAACGCGGGCCCCGGGCCGTCGAGGTCGAAGCAGTAGATCAGCTCGGTCGGGTGAAGCGGCGCCGGAAGCAGGGTCAGGGTGCGGCCGAGCTGGGCGCAGGGAGCGCTCGGGTCCACATCGGTGCAGGAGACCCCGTCGACGGCGGCGATGTCCATCGCACGCCCGAAGTAGTGATTGGAGACGTTGCCGTCCACGGTCATCTGAGAGTGGTCGGAGCGCAGCGCCGAGATCGTGATCTTGTGGGTCTGGGTGATCATCCCGAGCAGCCCCATTATCCGCGGGTCCAGCGCACCACTGCGGATGTCGCGAAGCTCCAGGGAGTTGGAGAGGGTGAGGTTGGCCCAGTTGATCGGTGCCGAGGTCGGCGTCGGAAGGGCGACGTTCCATTCGACCGAGCGCTGCGTGCACTTGCCGGCGAGCTGGTTGGCCTGGGCGACGACCTGATCGACGTACCAGGACGCCTGGTTGTGCAGGAACAGCCCGGCCCGCAGGTCGCCGCGCGACCAGATCTCGCGGGCGAGGGTCGCGGCCGAGTCCTCGATGCTCGCGTGGCGGATCAGGCCGTCGTCGTTGCCGTCGATCTCGAAGCGGTTCCACTCGTCGCGGTCGATGCCGAGCGGCCCGGTCTGCTGAAGCTCGGCCTTGCTCATCGACTTGCCGAAGTTCGACTCCAGGCGGGCGACCCCGGCGAGCGCCCAGACGCCGCGGCGGCCGAGGTCGTAGCGACCGGCCGCCTGCTCGAAGGCGTTCATGTAGCGCTCCCCGATCTCAGAACCATGTGCCGGCGTGCAGGAGACCAGCGGCATTCCCGGCGTCAGCGAGTAGGTGCCGTCGGAGCTGCCGTAGCAGCCGGCGTTTGCGAGCACCTCGGCGACGTACCAGTCGGCGTGGTTGTAGGCGAAGATCGCGCCGGGAGTGTCGGCGGGCATGCCGGCCGCGCTGAGGTAGCTGGCGGCGGCGAAGATCGCGTCGTGCGGATCGTTCGGGTTGGCCACGCCATCCCCGTTCGCGTCGACCCCGTAGCTGGCCCAGGTCGAAGGCATGAACTGCATCCATCCTTCGGCGCCCGCTGAAGATGGTCCGAGATTGGCGCCGAAGCCGCTCTCGATGCCGTTGATGGCGGCGAGGATCGCGGGCCCCTGCGGGCCGAGGCCGTAGGCGTCGGAGGCGTGCTGGTAGATCGGCAACAGCCCGACCGGGGCTCCGACGCTGCCGCAGGAGACCGATGGGTAGAGCGGGGCCGTGATGGCACCGAGCTGAGGCGCCGCGGCGCCGCCGTTCTGCTTGTGGCCGCCATGCTTGGAGTCGCCTTCCTTGCTTCCCTTCTGCGGGTTTGAGCCCTCGGGCTTCGGGTTGCCGGTGCCGCCTGATCCGTGCGGCGGCTTCGGCGGCTTCGGGGCGGTCGTCGTTGTGGTGGTCGGGGCGACCGTGACGCCTGTGGTCGGCGGGACAGTCGTGGTCGTCGTCGTCGGCGACGTGGTGGTGGTGGTCGTCGTGGAGGTCGAAGTCGTGGTGGTGGTCGCAGCCACCGGGCTGGTCGCCGGGGTCGTCGAGGACGTCGAGGCGGGCCCGGCAGCCGCCGCCGCGACCTGGGCCATCGCCACCGTGATCGCCATCGTCGCGAGGGCGATCCGCAGGCGCCTCATCCGCGCACCTCGCTGACGGCCCAGCCGCCCTTGGTCCGCGTCATCGTCAGGCGCAGCTCGCTGATCGAGCCGAGGCGAAGCAGCGAGACGCTGGCGTCGAGCTTCTTGCCCTGCGGGGTCCCGAGGACGATGTTCTTGACCGTCGCCGTCGGCACGTTGGCGTTGTCGGGAAGTCGCGGCGGGCGATCCTCCAGGGCTCGCGCCAGCGCCGGAGTCGCGGTTGCCCTGAACGTCTTGCGGACCTTCGCGTCGGTCTTGCCGATCTCATAGAAGACGAATGCTCCCGAGAAGGCCCGCGCCGTCTTGATCGCGGCGACGTTGTCGGCGAGGCCGGGGGGGATCGAGGACGGCTTGGAGTTGGTCTTCGCGAGCGGCGAGGCCTGGGCCCCGGCGGCGGTGGCGCCCTTAGCCTGCGAGCCCTGCGAAGCCTTGAAGTCGGGAGAGACACCCTGCAACGTAGCTGGACCGCTTGCGGCGCTTGGCGCCCCCGCGGCGGCCGCTTGATCGGACGACGGGCGAGGGCTGGCGGAGGGAGTCTTCGGTGCGCCCTCGGAACCGCCGAGCAGGGTTGCGACGCCGACGCCGACGCCGGCCGCGATCGCGATCGTCGCGAGGACGATCGCGGTTTCGCGGATCGGAGCGCCGAAGCGCCGCGACAGCGGCCCGCGATCTGCGCTCGTGGCTTTCGCCGCGGCGGTCGAAGCGGGGGAGACGGGCCAGCCGGTCGGGCCGCGACCCAGCTCCGGCGCGATCTCGATCGTCTCCGGGGCGCTCGCCTCGGCCCGCGCGGCGGAGGACTCGAGCCGGGGCGTCTTGGGGCCTCGGCGAAGCAGGTCGCCGAGGGGCCAGAGGACTGCCTCCTCGACCTTCCAGGCCAGGGTGCGCAGCGGCCAGGTCAGGCGCTCGAACATGGCTCGCATTCTCGCGCTGCCAACGTTGCCGTGTAGTCGCGCCACTAGCTCGGTCATCTGTTCAGTCTCTGCATAGCCGGGGAAAGTCCTCGCAACGCCCTATTACATAGTCGTGCGAGACGCGCCTCACCTTTAGCACCAACGTTTCGGCCCCATGAAGCTTGTTCCTGCGCAAACTTATCGTGGGTTGGAAACGTTTCGGTAACGGTTCGATTAAGCAGCGGTCCCGGCGCTCGGCGCCGTCGCGTGTCCTGAGGCCCGCCTCGGCCCGTCCACTCACGCCTGGGACGCCTCACGGCACGCCTGAAGGCTAACTCTCGAATCGAGGGTTATCCAGGGCTACGCGGCGGCCTTCGCGGGCGTGCGCGCAGGGCTGGCGGCCTTCGCGAAGCTGAGCTCGCCGTCGGCGGCTTCGACCTTCACCGCGTCGCCGTCGGCGAACTCGCCGGCGAGGATTCGCAGCGCCAGCTTGTCGATCAGCTGCTTCTGGATCACCCGCTTCAGCGGGCGGGCGCCGTAGGTCGGGTCATAGCCGAGGTTGGCGAGCAGGGTTCGTGCGTCGTCGGAGAGCTCGACCTCGATGCCGCGCTCGCGGATCCGCTGTACCAGCTGGCCGACCTGCAGCTCGACGATTCGCCCGATGTCGGGCTTCGAGAGCCGGTGGAAGATCACGACGTCGTCGATCCGGTTCAGAAACTCGGGCTTGAAGGTGGTGGCGAGGATCTCCTCGATCCGTTCCCGCATCTTCTCGTCGACGGACTCGCCGACGATCTCCGCCGAGCCGACGTTCGAGGTCATGATCAAGACGGCATTGGTGAAGTCGACGGTGCGGCCCTGTCCGTCGGTGAGCCGCCCATCGTCCATCAGCTGCAGCAGGGTGTTGAACACGTCCGGATGCGCCTTCTCGATCTCGTCGAGCAGGATCACCGCGTAGGGGCGGCGGCGAACGGCCTCGGTCAGCTGGCCGCCCTCCTCGTAGCCGACGTATCCAGGGGGCGCGCCGATCAGCCGCGCGACCGAGTGCTTCTCCATGTACTCGGACATGTCGATGCGGACCATCGCCTGCTCGGAGTCGAACATGAACTCGGCCAGGGCACGCGCCAGCTCCGTCTTGCCGACCCCGGTCGGGCCGAGGAAGAGGAAGGAGCCGATCGGCCGGTTGGGGTCCGAGAGCCCGGCGCGCGAGCGGCGCAGGGCGTTGGAGACCGCCTCGACCGCCTCGTCCTGGCCGATCACCCGCTCGTGCAGCCGCTCCTCCATCTGGATCAGCTTCTCGACCTCGCCCTCCATCAGCCGCGAGACCGGGATTCCGGTCCACTTGGCCACCACCTCCGCGACGTCCTGGTCGGTGACCTCCTCGGTCAGCATCGTGCCGCCCTCGCGATGCAGCTGGGCGAGCTTCTCCTCCTGTTCGGTGACCGTGGCCTCGAGCTCCGGGATCTCGCCGTAGCGCAGCTCCGCGGCACGCTCGAGGTTGGCGTCGCGCTCGGCGCGCTCGAGGTCGCGGTTGGCCTCCTCGAGGCGCGTTTTCGCCGCCTTGATCGCCTCGATCGCGCCCTTCTCGTTCTGCCAGCGCGCCTTCATCTCCGCGGAGCGCTCGCGCAGCTCAGCCAGCTCGGCCTCGATCGCCTCGCGGCGGCCGATCGACGCATCGTCGGATTCCTTGCGGAGCGCCTCGCGCTCGATCTCGAGCTGCTGCACCCGCCGCTCGACTTCGTCGATCTCGGTCGGCATCGAGTCGATCTCGATCTTCAGCCGCGAGGCGGACTCGTCGATCAGGTCGATCGCCTTGTCGGGGAGGAAGCGGTCGGCGATGTAGCGGGCCGAGAGCGTCGCCGCGGCGACGATCGCCGAATCGGCGATTCGCACTCCGTGATGCACCTCGTAGCGCTCCTTGAGGCCGCGCAGGATCGCGATCGTGTCGGCGACGTCGGGCTCGTCGACGAAGACGGGCTGGAAGCGCCGCTCCAGCGCCGCGTCCTTCTCGATCTGCTTGCGGTACTCGTCGAGGGTGGTGGCGCCGACCGCGCGCAGCTCGCCGCGAGCGAGCATCGGCTTCAGCAGGTTGGCGGCGTCCACGGCGCCCTCGGCGGCGCCGGCGCCGACGATCGTGTGCAGCTCGTCGATGAACAGCACGATCTGGCCTTCCGCCGCCTGCACCTCCTTGAGGACAGCCTTGAGGCGCTCCTCGAACTCGCCTCTGTACTTGGAGCCGGCGAGCAGGGCCCCGATGTCAAGCGCGATCACGCGGCGGTCGCGGAGGCTCTCGGGGACGTCCCCGGAGACGATCCTCTGCGCCAATCCCTCGACGATCGCGGTCTTGCCGACCCCCGGGTCGCCGATCAGCACCGGGTTGTTCTTGGTGCGGCGGGAGAGCACCTGGATCACGCGGCGAATCTCCTCGTCGCGCCCGATCACCGGATCGAGCTTGCCGCCCTCCGCCTCGGCGGTGAGGTCGCGACCGAACTTCTCCAGCGCCTGCATCTCGTTCTCGGGGGTGGGGGAGGTGACGCGGTGCGGACCGCGGACCTCCGCGATCGCCTTCTCGAGCGAGCTGCGGTCGGGAAGCAGCTCGGCGACGCCGGACGCCTCCTCGGCCAAGGCGAGCAGGAAGTGCTCGGTTGAGATGTACTCGTCGCCGAGCGCCGCCATCGCCTGCTCGGCGCGCTGCAGCGTCTTGACCAGGCTCGAGGACGGCCGGGCCTCCGGCTCGGCGTCGCCGCCCAGGGTCGGAAGCGCGCCGACGGCGTCGCGAGCCCGCTGGGTGATCGCGGGCAGATCGACGCCGAGCCTCTGGAGCACGGGAGCGACCAGGCCGTCCTCCTGCTCGAGCAGGGCCAGCAACAGATGCGGCGGCGCCACCTCGGTGTTGGCGGACGCCGAGGCGATCCGCTGTGCGGCGGCGACGCCCTCCTGGGCCTTGAGCGTGAAGCGGTCGGGCTGCATGGTCGCCGGCTAGCCCTCTCGCCGCTTCGGCCGCGACGGCCTGGCAACCGGGATCTTGTACGGCTTGCGCGCCGCCTCGGCGGGAAGCACCTCATAGGCGCCGTAGGGCACGATCTCGGCCTTCAGGGAGCGTTTCACCTGTTCGACCTCGCGTGCGATCCGCTGCTCAATCTCGGCGGTCCGCTCACGCATCCGGGCCAGCTCGGCGCGCATCCGCTGCACGGTTCGCTCCAGCTCCAGCACCGTCTCCACGCCGGCCAGGTTGAGCCCGTCTTCGCTGGTCATCTGCTGGATCCGACGCAGCCGCTCGACGTCGCGCTGGGAGTAGAGGCGCGTGTTCTTCGGCGAGCGCTGGGGGGTGATCAGGCCCCGCGCCTCGTACATGCGCAGGGTCTGCGGGTGCATTTCGGCGAGCTCGGCGGCGACCGAGATCATGAACACACCGCGGGTCTCGTCGAGGCGTCGACCCTCCCCGCCCGGGCGACCTTTTTCGCCCCGTCCACCCTGCCTTCGAGTCGCCATCAGCGCTTCTTCCGGCTCACGAATCCACCTTGCCCGACGCCGCGGACGCATCACGGATCAGCCGTTCACGCTCCTCGGAGCCGTTGAACGCCTCCGCCATCGCGTCGACCGCCTTGCGCTGCTCGCGGCTGAGCTTGCTCGGGACGTCGATGCCGATCCGGTAGCGGATGTCGCCGCGGCCACCGCCAGCGGCGCGTTGCGGCCCTTCGCCGCGCAGCCGCTGCACGGTCCCATGCTCGGTCCCGGCCGGGATCCGAATTCGCTTCGTCCCGTTCAATGTCGGCACCTCCACGGTGCCCCCCTGGATCGCCTCCGCGACGGTGATCGGAACCTCGACCTCGAGGTTGCCGTCGTCGAGCTGTCGAAAGACCGCGGAAGGCGTCACCCGAGTGGTCACGTAGAGGTCCCCGGGGGGCCCGCCGCGCGGACCGGCCTCGCCCTTGCCGGCGAGTCGGATCCGAGTGCCGTTGCGCACCCCTGGCGGGATGTTCACCCGGTAGCGCTTCGTCTGCCGGGTCACCCCGGAGCCCCCGCAGGTGTCGCACGGGTTCTCGATCACCTCGCCGCTGCCGCCGCATTGCGGACACGGTTGGCTGATCGAGAAGAAGCCCTGGCTCTGGGCATCGATGCCGCGCCCGCCGCAGCGCGGGCAGACCGCCGGGCTGCTGCCCGGCTTGGCGCCCGACCCGTGGCAGGTCGGGCAGCGATCGAGCTTTGCGACCGAGACCGAGATCTGGGTTCCGTTCACAGCCTGGTCGAAGGAGAGCCGGACCTCGGCCTCGAGGTCGTTGCCGCGTACCTGCCGCGACTCCCCGCGCCCGCCCCTGAACATGCTCGAGAAGATGTCCCCCAGGTCTGAGGCGAAGCCGCCGCCGGCGCCGCCGGCGAAGGGACGACCGCCGCCCAAGCCGGAGAACATGCCGCCGGCGTCGTACTGCTTGCGCTTCTCGGCGTCCGAGAGCGTGTCGTATGCCTCCTGGATCGTCTTGAAGCGATCCTCGGCGGCCGGATCGTCGGGATTGCGGTCCGGGTGGTTCTCCCGGGCCAGCTTGCGGTAGGCCTTCTTGATCTCGTCGGCTGGCGCGTTCCGTGAGACTCCGAGCACGTTGTAGAAGTCCTCTGCCACGCGACGCCTACTCGCCGACCACCACGCGGGCGGCCCGAATCACCTGACCGTCCAGCCGGTAGCCTTTCGCCGCCACGTCGAGCACCGTGCCCGGCTCGGCGTCGCCGGCCGGACGGGTCGCGATCGCCTCGTGCAGCTCCGGGTCGAACTTTTCGCCGCTCGGATCGTAGGCCTCGACACCGGCCCGCTCGAGGGTCGCTCGAAGGTCGCGGTAGGTGAGCGCGACGCCCTGCTCGAGGGCGCCGTCGACGGATAGCTCCGCCGCCAGTGCCGCGACCGGGTCGATCTCCGCCGTCAGCAGCGCCCGCTCGAGATTGTCGAGCACCGGGACCAGCTCCGTCGCCAGCTCCGACTTGCCGCGCCGCCGCGCCGACTCCGCCTCCCCCGCGACGCGCCGGCGGTAGTTCTCGAAGTCGGCCTTGGTGCGCTGCGCCAGCTCCAAGTACTCGTCGCGCTCGCGCTCGGTCTCGGAGCGCAGCTCGTCGAGGTCCTGCTCGACCTTCTCGGCGGAATCACCCTCCGCTCGCGAGCTCGCTTCGCTCGGCGCTCGATCACCATCAACCTCTTCACTCGCGCCGAGCGAGGGATCCGAAGGATGCCGCTCGGCGGGCTCTTGCCCAGCCTCCGCCGCCGGGGGGTGGTGCCCTCCTTGCTGAGGCTCCGGTCGCTCGTTCATTTGAGCCCTACTTCTCTTCGTCGACGACCTCGGCGTCGACCACTTCCTCCTCGGAGGAGGCGCCGTTGCCGGAGGCGCCGTCGCCGGAGGGGGCCTGCTCCTGGGCCGCCTGGTAGACCTGCTCGGAGACCTTGTGGAAGGCCGCCTGAACGGCGTCCGTCTTGGCCTGGATCGCCTCGGCGTCGTCGGAGTCGAGGACGCCCCGCAGCTCGGCGACGGCAGCCTCGATCTCCGACTTCGAGCTCGCGTCGACCTTGTCGCCCAGCTCCTCGAGCTGCTTCTCCGCCTGGTAGGCGGCGTTCTCACCGGTGTTTCGTGCCTCGGCCAGCTCGCGCTGGCGCCGGTCCTCGTCGGCGTGCACCTCGGCGTCCTTGATCATCTGCTCGACCTCGGTCTCGTCGAGCCCGGAGCCGCCCTTGATCTCGATCTTCTGCTCCTTGCCGGTGCCGAGGTCCTTGGCCGAGACGTTGAGGATGCCGTTCGCGTCGATGTCGAATGTCACCTCGATCTGCGGCATTCCGCGGGGGGCGGGAGGGATGCCGGTGAGCTGGAACTTGCCGAGGCTCTTGTTGTGGCCGGCCATCTCGCGCTCGCCCTGCAGGACGTGGATCTCGACCGAGGGCTGGTTGTCCTCGGCGGTCGAGAAGATCTCCGACTTGCGACTCGGGATCGTCGTGTTGCGCTCGATCAGCTTCGTCATCACGCCGCCCTTGGTCTCGATGCCGAGGGTCAGCGGAGTGACGTCGAGCAGCAACACGTCTTTGACGTCGCCGGCCAAGACGCCGGCCTGAATCGCGGCGCCGACCGCAACCACCTCGTCGGGGTTGACGCCCTGATGAGGATCGGTGCCGGTCAGCTCCTTGACCTTGTCACGCACCGCCGGCATCCGGGTCATGCCGCCGACCAGAACGACGTGGTCGATGCTTGCGCCGGAGTCCGACAGGGCCTGCTTGACCGGCCCGACGATCCGCTCCAGCAGATCCGAAGTCAGCTCGTTGAGCTTCGCACGGCTGAGCTTGATGTCGAGGTGCTTCGGCCCCGCGTCGGTCGCGGTGATGAAGGGCAGGTTGATCTGCGTCTCCTGGGTGGTGGAGAGCTCGATCTTCGCCTTCTCGGCCGCCTCGTAGAGGCGCTGCAGCGAGTTCTTGTCGGCGGAGAGGTCGACGCCCTGGTCGCGCTTGAACTCGGCGACCAGCCACTCGACGATCGCCTTGTCCCAGTTGTCGCCGCCGAGATGGTTGTCGCCGGCGGTCGCTTTGACCTCGAAGACTCCATCGCCGATCTCCAGCACCGAGACGTCGAAGGTGCCGCCGCCGAGGTCGAAGACGAGGATCGTCTGATCGGTCGCCTCCTTGTCGAGGCCGTACGCCAGCGACGCGGCGGTCGGCTCGTTGATGATCCGCTTCACGTCGAGGCCGGCGATCTTGCCGGCGTCCTTGGTCGCCTGGCGCTGGTCGTCGTTGAAGTAGGCGGGAACGGTGATCACCGCCGAGTCGACAGTCTCGCCGAGCTTTGCCTCCGCGTCGGCGCGCAGCTTTGCGAGGATCATCGCCGAGATCTCGGGCGGCGAGTACTGCTTGCCGCCGACGTCGATGCGAACGTCGCCGTTCGGGCCCGCCGCCACTTCGTAGGGGACGATCGTCTCCTCCTCCTTTACCTCGGACTCCTTGCGTCCCATGAAGCGCTTGATCGAGAAGATCGTCCGTTCCGGATTCATCACGGCCTGGCGCTTTGCCACCGTTCCGACCAGGCGCTCGTCGGACTCGGTGAAGGCGACAACCGACGGAGTGGTGCGGCCGCCCTCCGCGTTCTCGAGTACGGTCGGCTCGCCGCCTTCCAGGATTGAGACGCACGAATTGGTCGTGCCAAGGTCGATGCCTATCGTCTTGCCCACGTCTGCTGATCCTCCAGGTTTCGTCCTATTTGCCTAAGAAATCTAAGTCGGAGTATGGCAGATACACGCAGGCTGGTAAAGGCCGGGAGGCTGACGGCTGCGGCCTCGGCTCCCCCGGCGACCGGCTCACGGCGGCAACACGAGGGCCCGCGCTGGGAGCGCGGGCCCTCGTGCAGTCAATGCGTCTGGTCGGCTAGCGGGAGATCCGCAGGCCGCTGAACAGTCCGGCGTGATCGGAGTCCCAGAGGCCGTTGTGCTGCTGGCGCCCGGTCACGGCGGCGCGCTGAAGCTTCACGAGCTCCGGCGAGCTGGTCATGACGTGGTCGACCTTGTGATCGAACTCGGCCGCTGTTCCGGCCATCAGGTCCGGATCGTGGATGCAGCAGCTGAGCGGGTTGCTCGTGCTGCGCTCGACGAACCCCGCGTCGAGCATCACCTGGTAGGCCTGGGCATCGCCGGGCTTGACCTCGGTGGCGACGTCGGAGTTCAGGTCGCCGACCAGGATCACCGGCAGGGTGCTGCGGGCCGGCCCGCCCGGCGCCACCAGCTCGCTCGCCTGCTGGGCGCGGATGCTGGGGTGCTGGGTCTCGTCGTCGAACGCCTCCAGATGCGTGTTGACGAAGTGGAACGGCCGGCTGTGGCCGAGGAACGAGAACGGCCACGGATGGCCGACCCTGGCGTCAACCGAGGTCCAGCCGCGGGTCACCGTGATCGGGATCCCGGAGACGGTGACGTTGAGCAGGTGGCTGAAGTGCCCGCCCTGCGGGTTGGTGGTTTGGGTCCCCTGGCGGGCGAGGATCACGTCGCGCATCGTCAGCCTGCCGTTGATCTCGGTGTCTGCAAGCAGCCCTCCGGGCGGATCGGGTCCGTCGTTGGGAACTCCGTTCTCGTCCGCGGGGGCCTCGAAGTCGAACTCCGGCTGCACCTCGACCGCCCGATAGAGGCCGGGGTGATACCGGTTGAGCTGGTCGAGCAGAAGCTGCAGGAAGTCGTAGCGGACCGTGGTCGCGCTCGGGCCGCTGAGAACCGGAGCCAGCGACGGGGGCGCGGTGCGCCAGAGCGCCACCTCCTGAAGGCCGACGAGGTCGGGGCGCTGGCTCAGGATCTCGTTCGCGAGGCCCCTGGCACGGACCGGGAAGTTGGTTCGCGTCACCTGGCGCAGGATCGCTCCGTTGGCGGCGAAGAACTGCGCCGGGGTGGTGGAGGCAAGCGCTGGCGTCAAGTCGGCGCCGAGGTAGACGTTGCGGCTCATTACGTCGACCGGATCGCTGCGCTTCTGATGCCAAAAGCCGTGCCCGAGCGCGGCGCTCGGCAGCAGACAGAGCGCCAGGACGGCGCCGAGGGCGATCAGTACCGCAAGCGGCGAGCGTCCGGCTCGCTTCCGCGGCTTGCTTGGGCTACTGGGCATCATCCGACTCCTCCTCGTTGGAACGGCCCCCTGAGGCCGAGGGCGCGATAAAGCGAGCCACGCCCATAACTTGTCAACGAGCCTACCGGACGGGCGCGAGCTGCGAAACGCGGCCGGGGCCAGAAAGGCGGCTGAACACCTTTGGCGGCTTGGCCCTGATCTTGCGGCAGTGCCGGGGCCGGTGGCGCCGGCAGACGATGTAGGTGGTCTTGCGGCGACCGGTGTGGGTGTTGTAGCCGGCCGAGTAGAGGACCTTGGCGCCTTGCTTGTTTGGCTTGCCTCGGTGGCAGTGCCTATGACGCGGGCAGATCTTCACCTTCGCGCGATGATTCGTGAGGACGGTGTAGAGATCGCAGGTCCGCGGCCCCGCCGGGCAGTCGTGGAGGTTGTTCACGAACCCAAGCACCTGGACCTTGACCCCACCGGCGCTTGCCACGAAGGGGCCGCAGAGCAGGGCAGAGGCGATCAGCGGCAGAAGCGCGACCCGGAGCCGCGGTGCTCTCGAGGTCGCCATTCTCAGCCCCCCGCCTCGCGGGCGACGAAATCGGCGACCTGGTCGGCCTGCTCGCCGGCGAGGATCCCGGCCGGCATCCGGCCCGGGGTCGAGGAGTCGACGCCGTTATGGATCGCGTTCAGCACTCGCTGCTTGGTGGAGTCGATCGTGGACTTGTCGGTCGGCTGCCCGGTGGGAGCGAGCAGGTTGTCGAGGTCGGGACCGAAGTTGCCATCGGTCCCGGCGGCGTTGAGAGTGTGGCAGGTTCCGCAGTTGGTGTCGAAGAGCTGCTTGCCCGTCGTCAGGCTCGCCGGCACCTTGCGAGCCCCGCTGTCGTCGTCGGCGTTGGAGAAATAAGCCCAGAGCGGAATCAGCACCGCAAGGAAGACGGCGAGGACTGCGGCGATGACGAAGGGTCGCTTTCTCATTCGGTTGCCGGCCGACCGTGGCGCGGAGATACTAACTGCGGTTGGCCCGGTACCAGGGGCACATCCGGCGCAGCCCGCATTGCTCGCAGCGGGGACGCGGGCGGCATACCTCGCGCCCGTGCCGGATCAGGTTCATGTGCAGCTCGTAAGCGTCGTCGGGAGCGGCGATCGCGAGCATCTCATCATGGGCGCGCTCGAGCGAGGCCTTGGCCGGGAACAGCCCGAGCCGCCCACCGACCCTGTAGACGTGGGTGTCAACGGGGATCTCCGGCAGCCCGAAGGAGAAGATCTGCACGCAGGCGGCGGTCTTGCGGCCGACCCCGGGCAGCTCGGTCAGGTATCCGATTGCCGTGGCGCGCGGCGCTTCGGCAAGCCAGTCGAGCTCGATCGGGTCGCCGAGGCTGGTGAGGATGTGCTGGATCCGCGGCCCCTTCTGCTGCGCCAGGCCTCCCGGGCGAATCGCCTCGATCACCTCCTCCGAAGGCGCGTCGCGCACCGCCTCCCAGCTCGGGAAGCGCTCGCGCAGGCGCGTGTATGCGACGTCTCGGTTGCGGTCGTTGGTGTTCTGCGAGAGCACCGTGCGCACCAGCTCGGAGACCGGCTCGTGATGCGGCCAGTTGCGAGGCCGCCCGTAGATCTCCCGCAGCCGGTCGCGGATCGCCCGCACGCGCCGCCTCGGCGGCCGCTTCCACTCCCCGGCCAGGCTCAGACCTGTGCTCCCCAGCCGGTGCAGGCGCGTGCGCCGGCCTCGACCGCGCCGGGCAGGGCTTCGGCGCCGCGACCCGGGTCCCAGTCGACTCTTGCAAGCCCGGCCGCCAGAGCGCCCATGAACGCATCGCCGGCGCCGAGCGGCGAGACGACCTCGACCCGCGGCGAGTCCAGCTCGGCGCTGGCCGCGCCCCGCATCACAGCGCCCTCGCGGCCGACCGTGACGACCCCGAGCCTCGCGCCCATCCCGGAGAGGGCGGCAGCCGCGGCCGCTGGGTCCGCCTCGCCGGTTATCTCGCGCGCCTCCCACTCGTTTGCCCGCACGACCAGGGCCCCGTCGATCACCTCGCGGCACATCCGTACCGCGCGCCCCATGTCGCGCCAGCGATTCGGGCGCAGGTTGGGATCGAAGAGCACCCGCGCGCCTCGATTTCGAGCCTCCCGCCTTGCCCGCAGGGTGAGCTCGCGCTCCGGCTCGGCGACGAGGGTGTTGGATCCGAAGACGATCGCATCAGCGACCTCGAGCGCGTCGTCGAGGTGCGGCGAGGCCCCCCGCATCGCCTCCGATATCCCCTCGCCGTAGACCGCGAAGGAGGGCTCGCGATCCCAGTCGAAGGTCACGAAGGCGACTGGCGTCATCAGGCCCTCGACTTCGGCGAGCCAGCGCACGTCGACCCGCTCCTGCCAGAGCTTCTCGCGCAGCCAGCTTCCCCAGGCGTCCTCGCCGACCCCACCGAGGAGCGCCGCGTCGCCGCCGGCGCGGCGCACGGCGACTGCGACGTTGGCCAGCGCGCCACCCGGATGGGGAACGAATTGATCGGCCTCGCCGGGCTCCGCCAGCTCGCGCTCGCAGACCAGATCTACGATCGCCTCTCCTAGGCACACGATCACAAAAGCGAGCATAAGCCTGCTCGCGGCGCGCCCCGACGACCTCGATTACGTTTACCGGCCGCTTTACAATCGGGGGTCGTGCGCCGTCCAGTCTCCTACCTGGGGCAGTTGCTGCCCAACGGCTATCTCGACCTTCTGCGTCAGATCCTGCTCTTCGTTGGCGCCTACTTCGGCTATCAGACCGTGCGCGGGATCGTCGACGGGCAGAAGTCGTTGGCGTTCGCCAACGGCCACCACATAATCGATTTCGAGCGTTCGACCCACACCTTCTTCGAGCCGGGCCTGCAGTCGGCGCTGATCGGGCAACGGTGGCTGATCGACTTCGCGAACTTCATGTACCTCAACAGCCACTTCGTGCTGACGACCACGTTCCTGGCCTGGCTCTACCTGCGCCGCAACGAGAACTTCTATTTCGTCCGCAACATGTTCATGGTCGCGATGGGCCTGGCGTTGGTCGGCTACGTCCTTTACCCCACGGCGCCGCCGCGGCTCTATCCCGAGCTCGGCTTCATCGACACGATCTCCGCCGTCGCCCACGTCAACCACGACTCGGCTCTGGTCAGCGCCTTCGTCAATCCCTATGCGGCGGTTCCAAGCATGCATTGCGCCTTCGCGCTGATGATCTCGGTGCCGGGCTTCCTGCTCTCGCGCCACGTCGTGTTCAAGGCGTTCTGGGCGCTCTACCCGCTGCTGATCTTCTGGGTCGTGGTGGTGACCGGGAATCACTACTGGCTCGACGGTGCGATCGGCGCGCTTGTCGCCGCCGTCTCGGCGCTGGTCGCCCAGCGGTTGCTGGCCCGCGCGCGACCGGAGGTCTGGTCGTTCGCTCCCGAACCGGGCGAAGCGCGGGCATAGGCTGCGAGTCGATGATGGCGTCGAGGGCGCGATCGCCCCACTGCGAGGCCCGTTGACGGCGGTGGCAGATGCCTGAGGCTCCGGCGCCGCCGAGGGCGCCGCGCGGAGCCCGCAACGGGCGGGGGATTCGCAGCACCCAGGAGCTTCGCGCCATCGCCCGCGATCGGCTGATCGAGTCGCGGCTGACCCCGAACGCGATCTCGGTCGCCGGCTTCGCCCTCAATCTCGCGGCCGCGGCGCTGGTGACCCAACGACTTTTCTTCCTGGCCGGGGTTGCGTTCATCGTCGGCTCGGTGATGGACACCCTTGACGGCCGCTACTCGAGGATGTCCGGCAAGGGCACCCTCTTCGGGGCCTTTCTCGATTCGACCCTCGACCGGGTCGAGGAGGGGATCGTGCTGGCCGCCGTCGCCGGCTACTTCGCCGTTCGCGGAGACGACTTCGCCGCGGCGATGTGCGTCGTCGCCACCCTCAGCTCGCTGATGGTCTCCTATACGCGGGCTCGCGCGGAGGCTCTTGGGGTCGAGTGCAAGGTCGGGCTGGCGACGCGTCCGGTCCGCGTCGTCGTGCTCTCGATCGGCCTCGTCTTCGCGCGCGGCGCCTCGCTCGGCGACTTCCAGCTTCTCGCCGCCTCCATTTACGTGCTTGCCGCGCTCTCGACCTTCACCGTGATCCAGCGCGTCTGGCACGTGAAGCGCGAGCTCGCCATCGAGGAGTCGAGGAGCCCCGCGGAGCGGCCCAGCGGCGACGGAGATGTAACGTGACCGTGACTCGGGTGTGATTTTGGACTCCGAGCCTTCCCGAGGAGGAAATTTCCCCCCATGACCAAGAGCAACGGAGCAAGCGGCAACGGAGCGGGTCGCGCGGACGAGAAGGTCCGCGTTGCGATCGTCGGGGTCGGCAACTGCGCCAACTCCTTCATCCAGGGTGTCGAGTACTACAAGGACGCCGATCCCGGCGCGGACGTGCCGGGGCTGATGCACGTCGACCTCGGCGGCTACCAGGTGCGCGACATCGAGTTCGTCGCCGCCTTCGACATCGACTCCGAGAAGGTCGGCAAGGATCTCTCCGAGGCGATCTGGTCAGGTCAAAACGACACCTACAAGTTCGCCGACGTCGGCCCGCTCGGGGTCGAGGTCAAGCGCGGCATGACCCACGATGGCCTCGGCAAGTACCTGAAGGAGAAGATCACCAAGGCGCCGGGCGAGACCGCCGACATCGTCGGTGAGCTGAAGCGCACCAAGGCCGACGTGCTGGTCTGCTATCTGCCGGTCGGCTCCGAGCAGGCGACCAAGTGGTACGTCGAGCAGGCGCTTGCGGCCGGCGTCGGGTTCGTCAACTGCCTGCCAGTCTTCATCGCTCGCGAGCCCTACTGGGACAAGCGCTTTCAGGAGGCCGGCCTGCCGATCATCGGCGACGACATCAAGTCGCAGGTCGGGGCGACGATCGTGCACCGCCAGCTGGCCCGCCTCTTCCACGACCGCGGGGTTCGCATGGAGCGCACGTCGCAGCTCAACGTCGGCGGCAACATGGACTTCTACAACATGCTCGAGCGCGAGCGGCTCGCCTCCAAGAAGGAGTCGAAGACCAACGCCGTCACGTCGATCATGGGCCACGAGCTTCCTGAGCAGGACGTGCACGTAGGCCCCTCCGACTACGTCGCCTGGCTCACCGACCGCAAGTGGGCCCACATCCGCATCGAGGGCCGCTCGTTCGGCGACGTGCCGCTGAACTTGGAGCTGAAGCTCGAAGTCTGGGACTCGCCGAACTCGGCTGGGGTCGTGATCGACGCGGTGCGGATCATCAAGCTGGCGCTCAACAACGGCATCGCGGGCCAGCTCGACGGTCCGTCGAGCTACCTGATGAAGTCGCCGCAGAGCCAGCGGCCCGACGACCAGGCGCGCGAATTGACAGAGCAGTTCATCGCCGAGCACGCGAAGGGCACGAGCCCCGCCGACGCGCCGGCGCCGGCCGAGGCCGAGAAGGCCGAAGCCAAGTAGCGGCGCCGGTCATCGCGGACGCGAAGCGGAGCTGATGTCCGGCCATATGCTGGGCGGCGTGGAGCCGCTCACGATCGTCCAGGTCACTCCTCACGCCTGGAAGACCACCCACGAGGTAAACGAGCTGGTTCGCCGCAGCTCCGAGGAGCTCAGCGAGCGCGGCCATCGCGTCCTGATCGCCGCACCGGCGACGACCCGGCGCGCGGCCCGCGAAGCGCGGGCCGCCATCAAGTCCGCCCGCCAGCGTGAGCTCTTCCGCGGCTCAGTGCCGAGGCTGCTCGAGGTCGGGGGGCGGGTCGCCTTGCCGCGCGGTCCACGCCCCCGGCCGGCCCCGATCGCGATCGATGCGAGCCGCGATCTCGAGACCCTGCTCGGAACGGTGCCGATCGACGTGCTGCACGTGCACGAGCCGTTCGCGCCCAGCCTCTCCTCGACCGCGCTGCGCCATTCCCAGACCCTCAACGCCGCCACCTTCCACGAGCCCTCGGAGCGCACCCTCTCCACCCAGGTCGCCCGGCCGCTGGTCGAGATCTTCTTCGGCCGCCTCGACGCGCGCAGCGTCAGTTGCCTGCAGACCGAGGAGCTGATGGAGCGCTACTTTCCGGGCGGCTATGAGCTGATCAGGCCGGGCGCCGACGCCGTGTCGCGGGTTGGCGAGAGCGCCGACGGCCCGCTGCGGATCCTCTTCTGCGCCGAGGAGGAGCGCGGCGCGCTGCGCCTCTTTCTGCGCGCCCTGCGACGGCTTCCCGCCGAGCTCGACTGGGAGGCGACGGTCCTCACCCAGTCCCCCGCCGACACCCCGCTGCGAATCGCGAAAGCGCTGCGCGAGCGGATCAACCTCGTCGGGCCCGCGAGCGGTCCGAGGGAAAGGCTGATCGCCGACGCCGACGTGCTCTGCGCGGCCTCCGGGGGGCCGGCGCCGGCGCCGCAGCTGATCCGCGCCGCACTGGCCGGCGGGGCGGTGCCGGTCGTCTCGCGGCTGCCGATCTACTTGGAGCTTCTCGGCGACGGCGAGCGCGGGCTGATGTTCGTCCCCGGCGACGCCGAGACGATGGCGGGGCAGATCGCGCGACTCGGCGCCGACCGCGGGCTGCTGGCGGAGCTGCGCGAGCGGGCCCGCGGGGCGGTGCCCAGCTGGAGCGAGGTCGCCGATCGCCTCGAGGACCTCTACGCTCGAATCATCGCCCGCCGGCAGGATGGGGAGGGGGATCCCGCGGCCCGGCGCCGGATTGCCCGGCGGCGGCTGATCGACGTCGACCTGCACATGCATACAGACCACTCGCCCGACTGTGCGACCCCGGTCGAGGTGCTGCTGGAGACGGCGCGCGACCGCGGCCTGGGAGCGATCGCAATCACCGATCACAACGAGGTCTCAGGGGCACTTGTGGCGCGCGAGCTGGCGGCGGACATCGACGGGTTGCAGGTGATCGTCGCCGAGGAGGTGAAGACCGCCGAGCAGGGCGAGGTGATCGGCCTCTTCCTCGAGGAGCGGATCCCGCGCGGGATGACGATGGCCGAGACGATCGCCGAGATCCGCCGCCAGGGCGGGCTTGTCTACGTGCCCCATCCCTTCGATCGCCTGCACTCGGTTCCCGATTACGAGCACCTGCTCGAGATCGTCGAGCAGATCGACATCCTCGAGGTCTTCAACCCGCGTGTCGCGCTGACCGGCTTCAACGAGGAAGCGGAGCGCTTCGCGAGCAAGTACCGGATCGTCCCCGGGGCTGGCTCCGACAGCCACGTCGCGCAGGGGCTGGGCAGCGTGCGCCTGCGGCTGCACGATTTCGAGGGGCCGCAGGAGTTCCTCGAGGCGATGCGCGACGCCGACATCACCCGCAAGCACAAGAACCTCGTCTACGTGCAGGCGCTCAAGTTCCTGCAGACGGCGGGGCGGCCGAAGGCGGCGAAGCGCAAGGTCGCCGATCCGAAGCCGGCCCGAGGCGGGAAACCGCGGCGGCCGGCGCGGGCCCGGTCGCGCCGGCGGTCGCGGTCGCGTAGCAAGAGCTGATGCAGGCGCCGGTGGGTAAAGGAGCGGCGCAGCGACCGTCAAAGGAATCGAGGTCGATGCCGGCGACCGATGACGAGATACAGGAGAAGTACCTGGAGCGCGCGATCCGCGAGCTCAACCAGCTGACCCGCGAGCTTCAGGAGTGCGACCAGTGCCCGCGCGGGAAGCTGATGCCGGTGCTCGGATCCGGGCATCCGCAGGCCGACATCTTCATGGTCAAGTACGCGGCCTCGAGCTCCGAGATCGAGGAGGGGGTCGCCTTCTACGGCCGGGCCGGCAACGCGCTGGTCAAGAGCTTCAAGCGTCTCGGGATCGATCCTCTGGTCGTCTACGGGACCCTCTGCGTGAAGTGCCCGACCTCGGAGCCTGAGCTCGCCGGAGAGGAATGCATCGGCAGGCTGGTCGAGGAGATCGCGATCGTGCAGCCGCGGATCATCGTCGTGATGGGAGCCCAGGCGCTTGCTGTCGTCAACGGATTGGAGCTGCCGCTTTCGCGGCCGATCGAGCAGCGCGAGGGCGAGATCCAGGCCTTCACCCCGACCGTCGACGCGCTCTATGTTCCCGACATCGATGACTCGCTGGACGAGGAAGGCGCCAAGCAGCGCTTCTGGCGCGCCTTCAAGATGCTCGGCGCCTGGTTCGACGAGCTGCCGCCCTACTAGCTCCGGTTTCCCCCAGCCGAGTGCGGTGTTTGGTACCCGAGGGAGTACCAAGTCCCGTATTCGACCCAGATCGGGTCATAGACTCGAGCCATGGCTCTTGAGGAGAGAACCATCGAGCAGCTTCCGGACCGCTGCGAGAGCTGTGGCACCACGCTGACCAGCGAGGAGAAGGCGACGGCGCTGGAGGAGGGTGTGACGGTTGTGCTCTGCACGACCTGCGCGACCGAGGCCGAGGCGGCTCCCGACGAGGCTGAGGAGCCCGGCGCCTAGGATGAACAGACTCCGAGATATCGCGACGGTCGCGACTCATCTCGGCTCCATCTTGCGAGCACCGTAGACGAGGTCGGCGGGAGGCCGACCTCGGGTGTTTCTGCCCTGGTGCTCGCGGCGCTTGTTGTATTCGTCGAGGTAGATCTCGAGCTCCTGGCGAAGGCCGGTGAAGCGAACCTGCAGGTAGCGGGCGAAGGCCGGGCGCCAGCACTCCTCAAGGATCGTGCGGTGAAGGCGCTCGACGTGGCCGTTGGTCTGCGGGCGCCCGGCGCGGATCTTGGTCTGGGTGGCTCCCAACTCACCGATCGCCTTGCCAAAGCGCCCGGCGCTGAACTCGTTGCCGTTGTCGGTGAGCACCCGCTCAAGGCACCAGCCGGCGGCCTGCAGCTCGCGGGCGACGCGGCGGGCGAAGGCCGAGGTCTGGGGCTGGGTTGGGTTGTCGGCGGGGCAGACCACCAGCTCCGCCCAGCCGTAGGAGGAGAAGGTGTCGCAGGCGGTGAGCTGCCAGACCGCGCCCTTGGTCCCGTGCAGCCGGCCGACGAAGAAGCAGTCAAAGCCGACCAGCTGGCCCGGGCGCTCGGAGTCGATCCTGGGCTCTGGCTCGGGCTCTCGAGGCGGCTCATAGGGTGCCCGGTGGCCGGCGATCAGGGCCAGCCGCGCCCTGCGTGTGGAGAGCCCGTGGCGGCGCAGCACCTTCCAGACGCCGTTCGGGGAGACCTCCAGGCCGCCCCACTCGGGGCGCCGCAGCCGGGCCGAGATCCGCTTCGGCCCGAGCCCGGCGTGCCCGAGAGAGAAGGCGAGGATCCGCTCCTCGACCATCGCCGGGATCTGGTTGGGCATCCGGGGGCGCCGGCGCTCTCTGGGGCGGAGCATCTCAAGGCCAGAGGCCTCGACCTGGGGCTTCCAGCGGTAATAGGTCGAGTGGTGCACCCCCATCGCCCGGCAGGCGGGCCGGACCCCGATCTCCGCGGCCAGCGAGAAGAGGCGCAGCCGATAGCCGAACAGCACGTCATCCTGGGTCATCGCGACTCCCTTCCGAACTTCATTGCCGTGAAGCACGGAGCGTGAGTCGCCAAGCGGACGACCCCCTGCCCTCGGGCAGGGGGTCGTCCCACTTGAAGACGTCTATCGATCCCCCGGAAGGTGTCGGGGGAACTCGGAGTTAGTTCAGCCTAGGAGCTCTCCTGTGGCGCCGCAGCCTCGGCGAGCGCGGTCATCGCCTCGACCGTAGCGCTGGCCAGCCCCCGCACCACCACGACGTCGAGCGCATCGAAGCGGTCCAGCCCAGTCTTTGCGGTGGCGCTGTCGGCGGCGGCGACGCCGACGCTGCCGACCGGCTCGTCGAGGCGGTCGAAATGATTGCGGTAGCCGTCGTGCAGGTCGCGGTAGAAGGTCTCCTCCTTGGTCAGTCGCTGTGTGGCGTCCGCGCCGACCGCGGTGCGCACGTAGCCGAGCACCGGCGGCGACTCGCGGCCGGCCTCTGTAGCGCCGGCATGGACGCGCTCGCGCGCCGTCCGCGCCGCCTCCGGGGTCATCCAGTTCGTGAAGACGCCGTCCCAGGAGGCGCCGCCAAAAGCGGCCATCTTCGGGCCCATCGCGGCGAGGGCGAGGCGGACGCCGGGCAGTGCCTCGCGCAGCTCCGGCAGCGCTCCGCGCATGCGGCTGAGCGGCCGCTCCGAGGTACCGGCCCCGACGCCGATCCAGAGCCGCTCGCGATCGAGGCCCAGCTCCTCGACCTTGGCGGCGATCTCGGCCGGGCGGTGGCGGTCGAGGGCGAGGACCGCGACGCCGAGCTCGACCTCGGGGGCCGCGGCGCCGAAATGAGCCAGCGTCTCGAGGCCGCTGCCGCCCGGGTGGTCGTTGGACCACAGCGACGCGTAGCCGAGCTGCGCGGAGCGCTCCGCGAGCGGCTTGGCGACCTCGGCGTCGAGGCCGCCCGCGACTCCAAAGCCCCTAGGCATCTGTCCGCTGCCTGCTCGGCTTCGCGTCCGCGGGCAGCGGTGTCACGCTTGCTTTTCGAGCAGCGCCAGGCACTCGATGTGGGGGGTCTGGGGAAACATGTCGACCGGCTTCACGCGCCGCAGCCTATAGCCGGCCTCGACCAGCTGGGCGGCATTCGGCGCCAGCGTCGTCGGGTTGCAGGAGACGTAGACGATGCGCTTCGCCTCGCACTCGATCAGGCGCCGGACGATCTTCTGCGAGAGCCCGGCGCGCGGCGGGTCGACGATGGCGACGTCGGGCTGCCCGGCTTGCTCGATCAGCGGGCGCAGGCCGGTGCGGGCGTTGGCGGCGACGAAGCGCGCGTTCTCGATCCCGTTCGCGGCCGCGTTGCGGGCCGCGTCCTCGATTGCCTCGGAGACGATCTCCAGGCCCCAGACTTCGGCGGCGTCGCCCGCCATCGTCAGCCCCAGCGTCCCGATCCCGCAGTAGAGATCGAAGACCCGCTCGGCACCCGTGAGGCCGGCGTAATCGCGGGCCACCGCGTAGAGGCGCTCGGCCATCTCGGTGTTGGTCTGAAAGAACGCGAAGGGCGAGATCTCGATCCGCAGCCCGCAGACCTCTTCGCCGATGCGCTCGCGCCCGAGCACTCCGGTCGGCCCCTCGGTGCCTCCGGACGGCCCGTCGATCACCGTGTGCAGGTCGACCGGCGGTCGCGGGATCTCGGCCGGCGAGGTGACCAGGCGGGTCTGCAGCTCGCCACTGCGGCGTCCCTCGCGGACGACGAGGTTTCGCAGCAGGCCGATCCCGCCCCGCTTGTCGTAGGCGTCCATGCCCGAGGCCGCCGCCCAGTCGCGAACCCGGTTGCGCGCCTCGTTGCCCGGCTCCGAGGCCAACCAGCAGTCCTCGACCGGCACGACCCGGTCCCAGCGCCCGCGGGCGTGGAAGCCGAGCACCGGCTCGCCGTCGGCGTCGCCGAAGCTGTACTCGAGCTTGTTTCGGTATCGCCACTGCTCGACCGCCGGCTCGATCGGCTCCAGCTCGAAGCCGTCGAGCTCGCCGATCCGCCGCAGGGCGTCTTCGACCTGCTCGCTCTTGGTCTGCAGCTGCTGGGAGTATTCGAGGCCCTGCCACGGCGCCCCCGGACAGGGCTCGCCGCCGTGCAGGCAGCGGTCCGGGACCCGGTCGGGACTCGGGCCCAGCAGCTCCACGGTGCGTGCCTCGGCAAAGCTTCGCTTCGCTTTGGTGACCTCGGCCCGTACGCGGTCGCCGGGCAGGGCGCCGGTGACGAAGACGACGTAGCCGTCACGGCGGGCGACGCCGCGCCCGCCGTAGGCGAGGCTCTCGACATCGAGGGTGACCTGCTCGGCGCGGCGCAGCGTCTGTTCGCTGGCTGCGGCATCGCTCATCCACCTATCGTTGCAGCGCCATGAAGTTTGACCTCGACGGCTACTCGGTTCAGGCGGAGAACTTCGTCAGCGAGCTCGACCGCGAATACCACCTGCACTTCTCGGGACGAAAGCCCGACTACGAGGTCGCCGGGATCTATGGGCGGCACAGCGAGCTGTTCGAGCCCGCCTCGATCGAGGAGCTGCGCGCCGCCGCCGGCAATGCTGATGACGAGCAGGGCCGCCGCGCCTCGTTTCTGCTCGAGCTGGCGGTCGGCGGGTTCCTCGGCCTCGCCTGCGCCGCCGAGGAGGAGGAGATCGCGCGCCGCGAGGCGGGGATGGAGCTCGAGCTCGACGGGGAGAGGATTCCCTACCGGCGACTCGCCTCCGCCCAGGCAAATGAGCCCGACGCGGACCGCCGCGCGGCGCTTCAAGACGGTCGCCTCGAGCTGCTCGATGAGCAGATCAACCCGCTGCATCGCGAGACCCTGCAACGCACCCATAACCTGATCGTCGAGCTGGGTTGGAGCAGCTATGCGGAGGCGTGCGCGGAGCTGAGCGGAGTCGACCTCGGACAGCTGGCGGCACAGGCGCGGCGCTTCCTCACCGCCACCAAGAGCGTCTATGAGCAGACAATGGATCCGCAGCTCGAGCGCATCCTTGGCCTGCGCCTCGCCTCCGTGCGCCGCTCCGATCTGGCCCGCTTCTTTCGCGCGCCCGAGCTCGATTCGAGCTTCCCGGAAGCCCAGCTGGTCGACGCCTTCGCGCGCACGTTGTCCGGGCTCGGCCTTGATCTCGAGGCGCAGCCGAACGTGCGTCTAGACACTGAGGATCGTCCGAGCAAGACTCCGCGCGCCTACTGCGCGCCGGTCCGGGTGCCGCAGGAGGTCTACCTGGTGGTCCCCCGGGTCGGCGGTCGCGAGGACTACGCGGCGCTCTTTCACGAGGGCGGGCACACAGAGCACTACGCGAACGTCGACGCCGGCCTGCCGGCCGAATTCAGATACCTCGGCGACAACTCGGTCACCGAGTCCTTCGCCTTCCTGTTCGAGCACGTGATCGAGCAGCCCGGCTGGATCGACGAGGTGCTCGGCTCGCCGGACGGGGAGGGCGTTGCCGCGCACGCCAAAGCCGTGAAGCTGTTCTTCCTGCGCCGCTACGCGGCCAAGATCGCTTACGAGCTGGAGCTGCACGGACCGGCTCCCGACCTCGCCGCGATGCCCAACCGCTACACGGAGCTGCTCAGCGTCGCGACCGGGGTCGATTGGACGCCGACGACCTGGCTCGAGGATGTCGACGGGGGCTTTTACGTCGCCTGCTATCTGCGCGCCTGGGCGCTGGAGGCGAAGTGGCGGGCCGCGCTGAGCGCTGAGTTCGGCGAGCGCTGGTTCGCCGAGCCTGGCGCCGGCGAGTGGCTGGTCGGCCTTTGGAGCGGCGGGCAGCGTCTGCGTGCGGACGAGCTCCTCGTCGAGAAGCTGGACGAGCGCCTCGACCTCGAGGACCTCGCGGCGGAGTTCGATTAGGCGTAGGCGCTCGGGCTACTTGAGGCGCTTCTCGATGTCGCCGACGATGCCCTTGCGGTTCTGGTTGCGCTTCTCGTAGGTGCGCACCTTGCGCAGCTCGGCTGCAGTCAGGTCTGTGAGGCGGGACTTCACCTGGGCCGCGGTCAGCTGGTCGTAGGCGGTGATCGGAAACGGGGCCGGGAGGCCGCTGCGTCGCCGCAGACGGTCGGCCTCGGCGAGCGGGCGGTCGGCGGCGTCGCGCGCGGCGCGCGCGGCGCGCCCGGCCGCGCCCTTGGCGCCGCGACGCGCCGGGGCGGCGCCGCGGCGCAGCTCCTTGCGCGCCTGCTCCGCCATCTTCTCCAGGTCGGCAACCAGGCTCGTGGTCTGGCGACGGCCGCGGCTGACAAGGTCGGAGACCATCTGCTCGGCGTCGCGGCGCTGCATGCGCCCGCGCTTGACCGCGTCGTCGACGACCTCCTGCACGCGCTCGCGGCTCAGGGTGAGGCTGCGCTCGAGGCTGTCGCGGAAGCTCTCGATGCTCTTGTCGAGCCCGGCGGTGGCGGCGCTGCTCGACTTGCTGCGGCTCGAGCGTCGAGCGGTGGAGCCGCGGGAGGAGGACTTGCGAGACGAAGAGCCGCGCGACGAGGATGCGCGCGACGTCTTGCGCTTCGAGCCGCTTCTGCTCGCGGTGCTCTTCTTCGCGGTGCTCTTCTTCGCCGCCATCTCTGCCTCCTTGTCGAGTCGGACCGCCCAACTATTTCACCTCGCCTGCAATTGCCCAAGTATTGGGGTGGCGGCAGCGATATCCCGCGGCTAGTCTCACGCGAGTTGAGGAGGTCGTCCGGAGCCGGGAGGTCGTATTGACGTCTAGAAGTCGCCAGTTGGCTGCCACGCTCGTCGCCGGGTCGATCTTCTTCGCCGCGCTCTGGGTTTCGCTGTCGAGCGCCAGCGGCGCCTCCTCGAGCGCTGCGACGACGAAGACCTTCGCCTTCACTGGCGGCGAGCAGAATCTCATTGTTCCGGACGGGATCACGAGCGTCACCGTCACCGCTGTCGGAGGCAAGGGCGGCTCCGGAGGCCCGGCTGGAGTGGCGGGCGGCTTCGGCGCGGTCGCGAAGGCTGACCTGGCCGTGACGCCGGGGCAGGTGCTGTTCGTCAACGTGGGAGGCAACGGCGGGGTGGTCAGTCCTGGCTACAACGGCGGCGGAAGCGGAGGCGACGGTGCAAACAACGACGGCGGCGGTGGAGGGGGTGCAACCGACCTCGGCACCGTTTCGAGAAGTGCGGGGCCTGCCTCGCTCGACGCGAGGCTGCTGGTCGCCGGCGGTGGCGGCGGAGGCGGTGGCAACACCCCGGACGGCGCGACGGCCGGCGGCACGGGAGGTGGCGCGACGCCCTCCGGCATCGGGGCTGCAGGTGCCACCGGCGGAGGCTCAGGCGGCGGCGCCGGCGGCCCCGGCGGCACCCTGAACGGGGCGGGCGGCAACGGCTCAGGCGGCCAGGGCGGTGCCGGCGGGAGTGGCGCCCCGGCAGGTAGCGGAGGCGGTGGAGGCGGTGGCTCCTTCGGTGGCGGAGGCGCTTCGGCCGGCGGTAGCAGCTCAGGCGCGGGCGGCGGCGGAGGTGCTGGCTCATCCAGCTTCGCCGCGACGGCGACGAACAAGTCAATCAAGGCCGGTAGCTCGGGGACTCCAACGCTGACGATCACATATGGCGCCGGAGGCGACAACGGCGGCCTGAAACTCGGCAAGGTGAAGAAGAACAAGAAGAAGGGCACCGCGCTTCTGTCGGTCACGGTTCCCGGCTCGGGCACTCTGTCGATCGGCGGCAAGGGAGTGGTCCACAAGCGCTCCACCCTCGCCCGGTCGCTCGGCGCGCTCGCGAAGAAGGTCCCGAAGGCCGGCACCTACAAGCTCAAGGTGAAGGCGAAGGGCCGCAAGAAGCGCAAGCTCTTCTCACGCGGCAAGGTCAAGGTCAAGGCGGTGGTCACGTTCAAGCCTTCGAGCGGCGATGCCGTCTCCGCTTCCAAGAAGATCAGGCTGAAGAAGAAGTAGTCCCGCTCTCGGCTTCCGGATCGGCGTCGAGCTCGTACTCGGCGCCGACCGGCTCGTGGTCCGAGAGGCGGATGCGACGCCCGGCCTCGCGACGCCAGAGGCCGAGCGGGCCACGGAGGTCGCGCGGGCGCTCGACCTCTGGGTGGGGCAGGTCGGCGGGCGGCTCCAGGACCTCGACTGCGCGCGCGAGCAGGTGATCGATTCGGTGTGGCGCCGTGGGAGGCACAAGTCCATGCCGGTCGCGAAGCTGGTCGAAGACCTCCGGGTTCTGGGCAGGCCGCAGGTTGAGATCGCCGCCGAAGATCAGCGGCCCCTCGCCGGCCCATTCGACCGCTACCTCGGCGGCTCGCAGGACCTCGGGCCCAGCCAGCTCGGGGCGGTCGTTGGTCGCGTGCAGATTGGCGACGCAGAGCCCCGCTGCCGTGCGGGTGAATGCCATCATCCGCCGCTCCGGCCGACCCTCGTGGATGACGAGCTCGCGGCGCTCGACGATTCCCGGGTCCGTCCCGGGGGGCTGCAGCGCCCCCCGCACCAGGGTCAGGTTCGACCCCCCATCGCTGGAGGCGATCAGGTCAGGGTTGAAGTTGGCCAGCACAGCTTGTAGCGGCGGCGCCCAGTTGCGCGAAGTCAAGACCCGGTGCGCCTCGACGCCGAGCGCCTCCGCGAGCGGCGCGGCCCAGCGCGGCGGCGCCTCCTGCAGCAGCGCAACGTCCCAGCGCAGGGAGGAGAGCGCAGTGGTGAACTCGGTCAGCAGGTTGCGATTCACCTGCGCGTACTCGGGGCCGCGCTCGGTGATCTTCAGCAACCGCGATCGCCAGGTGAGCAGCGAGCGGTCGGGCGGGAAGTCGCGGCCGTGGAAGAGATTCCAGCTCAGGGCGTGAATTCGCACCGGGGTAGTATCCGCGTCTTGAAGGGGCATTTTTTGACCGGGGAGGAGCTGGGCGGCGGAGATCTGGCCGCGCTCCTCGACCGGGCCGAGCGGCTGCGGGAGGGGCGCGAGAAGGGAGAGGGCTCCGATGCGCTTGCCCGGCGCAGCGTCGCGCTGGTCTTCGAGGTGCCCTCGACCCGCACCCGGGTCTCCCTCGAAGTCGGGGTCGCCGAGCTCGGTGCCACCCCGCTGGTCTTGCGCGGCGACGAGATGCAGCTGGTCCGCGGGGAATCGATCGCCGACACGGCGCGGGTGATGTCACGCTACGTGGACGCGATCGCGATCCGCTCGAAGTCGCACACAATCGTCTCCGAGCTCGCCGAGGCCTCCGAGGTCCCGGTGATCAACGCGCTCACCCCGTCGCATCACCCCTGCCAGGCGCTTGCCGACCTGCTCACGCTGCGGCAGCGCTTCGGCGAGCTGGAAGGGCTGGTGCTCGCCTACGTGGGCGACGGCAACAACGTCGCCCGCTCGCTGGCGATCCTCGGGGCGCTGGCCGGGGTTGAGGTGAGGATCGCCTCCCCGCCCGGCTTCGCGCTCGAGGACTCACACGGCGCGACCCTGACCGACGATCCGGCCGTGGCGGTCGCGGGAGCCGACGCCGTCTACACCGACGTCTGGGTGAGCATGGGCGACGATGACGACGCCGAGCAGCGCCTCGCGGCCCTGGAGCCCTACCGGGTAGACACCGAGCTGCTTGCCGGCGCCGCCGAGCGGGCGATCGCCCTGCACTGCTTGCCCGCGCACCCGGGGCAGGAGATCAGCGAGGAGGTCCTCTACGGGGAGCGCTCCGCGGTCTGGGACCAGGCCGAGAACCGCCTGCACGCGCAGAAGGCGCTCTTGGAAGCGCTGCTCACCTAGCGGCTAACTGCGGTTTGCGAGGTTTGCGGGGCGGCCCGTCTAGCCAGCGACTTTGCTGAAAGCCTGCGTACTCTTGAATCGCGCCAAAGATGTGCTGAACGATCCCGGTGTCATTCAGTCGCAGGGTGCACACGCCATAGGGGAGCCGGTCCTTTTTGAGGCCGCTACTGGACGTTGGCATGTGGTTAACGGTATGGCGGCGCAGGGAGGTCCGAGGGAGCTCGAGGGATCGCAGCCATTCGTTTTCGATTTCGCGAAGCGAGACTCCGTTGCCGGTGTAGACGTTCAGGCGGAGACTCAGACGGAGAGGATCAAAGTCGAAGCAACTCGTCAAAAAGTGCTTGAAGAATCGAACCATGCACAGATCGGAATTCGAGAACACCACCGAATTCCGCTCCTTGCTTCCTTCGGCCCAATACAACATGCACCCCGCTTCGTGCAGAGCATCGGCCTGGCGAGCCCTTGACCGGCCCTCGTGTTGATACGCGAGTCGTCGCCGACGGGCCAGCTCTCTCCAGCTCTGGCCTCGCAACTCCGCGGCGACACGCAAATTGCGAGCAGAGTGCTCGGGCGCGACGGGTATGTCAGATGTCCAAAGGTGCACGCTGGCGAGAGACACACCGAGCCGGCCGGCGATCTCCCTCATCGGCATCCCGAGAGCCCGGCGCAGCCGTCGTGCCTCTTTCTTCTCAGCAGGCTTAGGAACCACGAGCACCGAGAGCGGGATACGAACACATGTTCGTATCGTAGGCACGGAAGCGGACGGCGCCCTGCCCCGACCTCCGGGCTGCGGCCCCCCTAGACTCGGGCACCACGGCCCCGTCGTCTAGTGGTCGAGGACAGCGCCCTTTCACGGCGCAGACGCGAGTTCGATTCTCGCCGGGGCTATCCACCGTGTATCCCGACCTCGACATCGGCCCGGTCACCCTGCACACCTTCGGGCTCATGTTCGCGCTTGCCTTCCTGGCGGCGGGCGCCGTAGTCGGCCGGCGCCTGGGAGAGCTTGGACGGCCCGTCGACTGGGCCTACGAGCTGATCTTCGCCGCTCTCGCCGGCGGCGTCATCGGTGCGCGCCTCTACTACATCGTCCAGAACAACGCCTACGACTCGGGCGAGATCCTCTCCGGCTCGGGGCTGGTCTGGTACGGGGGTGCGATCGGCGGGACGCTCGCCGTCTGCGCCTGGGCCTGGTACCGCGGCTTCCTCGGCCTCACCCTGCTCGACGTCTGCGCGCCGGCGCTGGCGCTCGGCTACGCGATCGGGCGGATCGGCTGCCAGCTCTCCGGCGACGGCGACTACGGAAAGGCCTGGAACGGTCCCTGGGCGATGGCCTACCCGGACGGCACGCTTCCCACCCGCCAGGAGGTCCACCCGACCCCGGTCTACGAGACCCTGGCGATGGGGCTCGGCGCGCTGCTGCTCTGGCACCTGCGCGACCGCTTCCGTCCCGGCATCCTCTTCGCGATCTACCTCGTCTACGCCGGCGCGGAGCGTTTCCTGGTCGAGTTCATCCGCCGCAACGATCACGTCTTCGCCGGGCTCACCGCGGCCCAGCTGGAGAGCTTCGGGATGGTTGTGGCGGGGATCGCCTGGATCGCGATCGCTTCGCGCCGCGGCAGCCTGCGCGCCGCGCCCGCGGCCGCCTAGAGCGAACGCACCATCCCGCCGTCGAGAGGGATCACTGTGCCGGTCAGATAGGCGGCCCGCTGCGAGCAGAGGAAGGCGACCAGGTCGCCGTACTCCTCCGGCTTGCCGAGCCGCCGGGCGGGGACGCTCTGGCCGGCGACCCGGCGCGCCGCGTCCAGCGAGCCGTCCTCGTCGGCGAGGCGCTCGGTCGCGAACATCCCGGTCGCGACGGTGTTGACGGTGATTCCGTCCGGGGCAAGCTCCGCGGCGAGGGTCTTGAAAAAGGCGACCGCGGCGGCGCGGTGGGCGTTGGAGAGGTTGAGCTCGGGGATCGGCTGCAGGGTCGAGCTGGAGCCGACGTTGACGATCCGGCCCCACTTGTGCTTCTTCATCCCCGGCACCACCGCCTCGATCAGCACCCGCGGCGCCAGCACCAGCGACGTGTAGGCGGCCTGCCACTCCTCGAGCTCGTTCTCAAGCGCCGTCCCGGGTGGCGGGCCGCCGGTGTTCGTGACCAGGATCTCGACCGCCCCGAGCTTTCCCTCGACCTCTGCCGGGAGCCCGCCAAGATGCTCGAGATTGCCGGTTTCGGCCCCGAAGACCTGCACCTCGCCGTCGATCTCGTTCGCCGCCTCGACCAGCGCTTCGGGCGTGCGGCTCGCGATCGCCACCCGCGCCCCCTCACGGGCGAGCGAGGAGGCGATGCCGCGCCCGATCCCCCGGCTCCCGCCCAGCACCAGCGCGGTGCGCCCCTTCAGTCCCAGGTCCATTCCGGCACCCTAGCCGCCGTTCCCGCCGCGGGGGCAAGCCCGCAGGCGGTGGGGCTAATTCAGATCGGCCGCTATCTCGATCGCCCCCTGGCTGACCGACCTGCTTCGGTAGCCGCCGACGGTCTTCTCGACCAGACGCCTGATCGCGAGATTCTCGGAGTGCGTCACGCCGGTGAGCTGGTCGATGTCCTCCTCGCGGGCCCGGGCCACGAGGGCGCTCAGCAACGCCGTTCCCAGGCCGATCCGCATCCACCGATCGCCGACGCCGATCGCGAACTCCGCCGTCTCTGGGCGATCGTGGTAGCGAATGTAGCGAGCGGTGCCAAAGCTCTGCCCGGTCTCGGGATCGACGGCGATCAGCGCTTCGTGGCAAACGTGGTCGACGGCGGTCAGGTAGTCGAGCTGGCTACTCGAAAGCCGCGGCGTAGGAGTGAGGAAGCGCAGGAAGATCGACTCCGCGCTGGCGCCCTTGAACCCTTCGTTGAGGCGGTCGCGGTCGCCGGGCTCGATCGGCCTGATCAGCGCCTTGGTTCCATCCCGAAGCTCAACGACCCGACCTTTCTGGCTCACGAGCGTCTCCATGCTCTCCCACGAGATCACACGTCGCAGGGTTCGACAAGGAAATCGCTCACACTGTCGAGGGTCGCGCTGCTGGGAACGGCGACCATAGGGCGATAATCCGAGTCGCCCCGGGGCGGTTAGCTCAGTTGGGAGAGCGCCTGCCTTACAAGCAGGAGGTCGCTGGTTCGAGCCCGGCACCGCCCATCGGCTTCCTAGCCCGTAGCCATCAGACCCTCAGCCTCCGGCGCTGATCGTCATCGTCCAGGTCCCGACTGCATTGACCTGGAAGTGGTGGTAGGTGCCTTTTTCGAGGACAGTCGTGCCGGAATGCCCCTGCGAGTTCACTTCAACTGCGTTCTCATCATCAAGAATCTGGAAGACGGTGCCGTCGTTTGTCCAGCGCAGAGTTGAAGTTGTTGACACCGTGATGGTTCCCAGGTTCTTTCCCCCGTTGCCCGAGTAGGTTTGTGAGATGGAACCGGGTGGCTGACTGGGCCTTGCGGCGTGTGCGGTGACGGTCCGAGTATGAGTCAGGATCTTCGTTTCTGTTCGCACGGCCCCCGCCTTCGTTTGAGTCTCAGTGTGCTCGACGGTGGTCGTTTGGGTCGGTGCGCCAGCAACTCCGATCCCAGCACCAATCAAGAAAGCGATCGCGCCGATCACCGGGCCACGCCAGTGCTCACGCCACCACTCGGCTAGACGTTCGAGGGCCGTGGGTTGATGAGGCGGCGGAGAGGGCGTTGGCGTCGGGGCCTGAGCCGAACGAACCTGCTCGGTCCATGACCCATCCCAATAGCGATGCCTCGACGGGTCTTCGGGATCTCGATACCAGCCAGGTGACGGGCCTTCCTCTCCCTGCACAGGTCCGAACCTACCTGGGCGCAAGCTGAGCGGTCAAGGCGCCTTGCTGGGTGGCGGAACGTCAGCAGGAGGCCGGCTCAGCCGGCGAGCCGCCGCACCCGCGCAATCTCCGGCTCGATGCCGGGTGTGCGGCGCTCCTCGCTGAAGAGGCGGTGCATCCAGTCCGGCATCCACCAGATCCGCTCGCCCGCGAGGCGCATCAGGGCTGGGAGCAGGACGAGGCGGATCACGGTGGTGTCGAGCAGCACCGCGACGGTCAGCCCGACACCGAGCTCGCGCATGCTGGTGATCGGCGCAAGGGCGAAGGCGACGAAGACCCCGGTCATGATCAGGGCCGCGCCGGTGATCACGCCGGCGGTGTGGCGTAGCCCGTACTCGATCGCGGCGTCGGGATCGCCGCTGTTCAGATAGCCCTCTCGCATCCGGGCGAGCAGGAAGACCTCGTAGTCGATCGAGAGCGCGAAGACGAGGGCGAAGATCGATGTGCGCATGATGTCGTCGATGAAGCCGGGCCCGCCGAGCGGGGCGCTGCCCTGGAAGAGCAGCGTCAGGACGCCGAGGGCGGCCAGCACGGTGAGCACGTTCAGCGCCACCGCGAGCAGCGGGAGCAGGACCGAGCGCAGTAGCGGGACCAGCACGAGGTAGGTAATCGCGCAGAGGACGAGGATCAGCCAGGGGAAGCTGTCCGCCACCGCGGTGTCGAAGTCCTGCAGCGAGGTCGCGGGGCCCCCGACCCGAACCACCGCGCCGGTCTGCCGGGAGAGCTGCGCAGCGTCGCGTTCGAGCTGCGGGCGCAGAGGGCTGCCCGGCAGGTTCGAGGCGCCGTGCTCGACGACGAGAATGCGCGCCGCGGTGCCGCCGCCGTCCAGGTTCAGGGTCTGTGACGCTGCCGAGCGGCTGACGCCGCTCGAGGTGTCGACCGCGGCGAGAGTCGTATAACCGGAGCCGAGCACCTTGCCCAGCCTGCCGGTCTGCTTCAGCTGCGCGCTGGACTGCGCCGTGCGGGCTCGGAAGGTCACCACGCCCTGCCGCAGCCTGTTGACCCCGCTGACCAGATCTCCGCTGCGCGAGCTGCCGTTCGCCAGCCCGTCTGCCAGGCGGCGAGCGCCACTCTGCAGGCTGACGACGCCGGAGGCGAGGCTGCCGGCGCCGGCGTCAAGGCGGGCCAGGCCGGAGCTCAGGCGGCCGGCGCCCCCAATCGCCTGCGAGCCGCCGTCGCTCAGCCGCGAGGCTCCGGCGCTGATCCGGTCAAGGGCTGCCGACAGCCTGGCTCCCCCGCGGGTCAGACGCTTGGCCCCGCGCTGCAGCGATTTCGTGCGCTGCTCGATCTTGGCGACCGCGCTGGCGCCCTTCTCGGCGGCTGCGCTCGCCGCCACCAGCTCGTTGTCGAGGCCGTCATAGCCGGGGAATACGGCCTGGCCGGTCAGTGAGTCGGTTCCGGCGAGCGCCGCCGCGGCGCGATCGACCGACTGGTAGATCGTGAAGTAGTTGGGGTCGTTCTTCGAAGTCGGCAGCATCGCGTCGAGGCCGGCGAGCGCCTTGGAGAGCGAGTCGTTGGCGATCCCGACCGGCTGGCGCAGCTGGTTCAGCCCCGTGGCCGCGTCGTCGAGTCGCGCGCGAAGCTTCCGCACCCCGGGCAACCCCCGTGCGGCGCTGCGGCGAATTCGCAGCAGGCCGGCACGCACTCGCTGCGCGCCGCTGCGCGCCTGCCTTGCGCCGGCGGAGAGCTTCTTCAGCCCCGGGGAGCTGCGCTGCAGCCCCGCGGCGAGCTGCGCCGCGCCCTGCTGCGAGGTGGCGAGCCCGGCCTGCAGCTGCAGCGCACCCTCCCGAGCGCCGTCGCCCCCGGAGGCCAGCTTCGAGGCCCCGGCGCTTGCCGCCTGGATTCCGGCCCGCAGCTGGGCCGATCCGCGCGCCGCCCTGCTCAATCCGTGATCAAGGCGCCCCAGCGCCTTCTGGCTCTTGGCGAGCTGCTTTCCGCCCTTCGTCAACTGGTCGGAGGCTTTGCGAAGCGGCGCAGTCTGTTCGGCGATCTCTCCAGGCCCGAAGACCGCGAGCACGCTTCTGTTGTGGGCGAGCTGGTCCTGAAAGCGCTGAATCTGGGTCAGGTCATGAGGTGAGGTGATCGCACCGTGCCGGGAGGCGACGACGATTTCGTATGGAGCCCCCCAGCCGTCGCCGAGCGTGGCTTTGATCGCCTCGAAGTCCTGTCGCTCGGGAGAGCTCTCCGGAAGCGTGCGCGGGTCGGGCGGCCCGGTCTGGATCGCCAGCGCCGGGGCCGCGAGCCCGATCACGGCGACGAGGATCACCGCAGCCGCGATCACAGGGCGGCGCAGGGCCGCGAGCGCCGCCCCGGCGACGCCGGAGGACTCGCCCGAGCCGGCGCCGAAGCGCCATGCGTTGATGCGCTCGCCGAGCAGCATCAGGGCCGCCGGCAATGCCGCGGTCGCGGTGATGACGCTGAGCACGGCGGCGACGAGGACGCCGATGACAGCGGAGAACATGATCGTTCCGGGGGAGACGAACAGCGCCGCCAGCATTGCCGCGCCGAGCGCCAGGCCGGCAAATCGCACCGTGTGGCCGGCGCGGGTGGCCGCGGTCCGGGCCGCGAACGGGACCTCCTGTCCGTTGGCCAGCTCCTCTCTGAATCTCGATACGAGCAGCAGCGAGTAGTCGACCCCGAGCGCCAGGCCCATCATCGAGGCGAGGTTGAAGGAGACGACGTCAAGCGCCCCGACTCGGTTGATCAGGTCCAGCACGCCCCCCGCCGCCCCCACCGTGGTGAGCCCGAGGGCGAGCGGCAGCGCGGCGGCTAGCGGGCTGCGAAAGACGAGCAGCAAGATGATGATCAGAAGCGGAGCCGCGATCAGCTCCGCTTTCTCGATTGCCTTCACGGTGTCGCTGTGAACGGCATTGGCGATGTCCGCGTAGCCGGTCATCCGTGCCGTCACCGGCGGGGTGATCTGAGAATCGAGCCGATCCCGAATCCGGGGCACCGTTTCGTTGCTGCTCTGCTCGAACGGCTCCTGGACCCGCACCAGCAGCAGGGCCTGGTTCGCTTGCGGGCGCAGCGCCCGGCCGAGGCCGGGGGTCCAGGGGCTCGTGACCGAGACGTCGCGCTGCCCGTCGAGCCTGCGGGCGAGCCGCGGGCCTTGATGGTTGAGCGACGCCTTCGGGCCCTGGAGCAGGATCAGCACGCCGGAGCTGTCGCCGAAGCGCTGCTTGGCCAGCTCCTCCGCCCTGCCGGCCTTGGTGCCGGGAATCGTGATGTCGGTGTTGTGGAGGCGGTCCGCGACCCCCATCCCGAGCAGGGCGAGAATGCCTGCGATCGCGCCCCAGGTCGCGAGCGTGCGCTTCGGGTTGGCAATCGCCCAGCGCGACATCGCCTAGCCCCGGAGCGCCGCGGCTTTCGCCGCGCTCTTGGAATCGCGCCTGACCATCAGGATCTCATCGGAGCAGCGGGCGTCGTTCCTGAGCATCGCCACGCATGGGAGGCGCGTTTCAGGCCACGCGACTACCCAATAACGGGGCTTCCGCCCGCGGCGAGCGCGTCTGAGCGCGCGAACCGCCGTCGGCTCGTCTCCTTGCTCGCGAGCGCTACGACTTGTTCTGAGGCGGCTGCGGCTCTTGCCGCTCCGAGGCCAGGTGCGCCGCCGCGACCTCCGGCTGCCCCAGCTCCGCGAGCTCGGGGTGCTCGGTGAGCGGCATTCGCAGCTCGTGGGCTTCGAAGACGTCGTCGAGGTCCTCGCGGGTCAGCGTCTCGCGCTCGAGCGCGTTGACCGCCAGGTCGTCGAGGCAGTCGCGATTCAGGGCCAGCAGCTGGCGGGCCCGGCTGAACGCCATCTCGGCGAGCGCCTGCGCGTTGAGGTCGACGTCGCGGCGGGTGCGGTCCGAGAGCGCGTAGTCCCCGGTCGGCAGCGCCAGCGGCGTCCCCTCGAAGGGCTGAGTCGCGACGGTCATCCCGAACTCGGTCACCATCTGGGCGCAGATCCGCTGCACGCGGGCGAGGTCGTCGGCCGACCCCGAGTAGGCCTCCCCGAACACCTCCTCCTCGGCGGCGCGACCGCCGAGCGCGGTGACCAGCTCGGAGAGCAGCTGCTTGCGCGAGGCCAGGTAGCGGTCCTCGCTCGGCGCGTGAGCGACGAAGCCGAGCGCCGGGCCGCGCGGAACGATGCTCATGATCTCCGGTGGGTCGAGCCCGACCAGGCGCCGCGTCAGCGCATGCCCGGCCTCGTGGTAGGCGACGATCCGGCGCTCACCGTCGGTGAGGCGCCGCGCCTGCTGGGAGCCGACCGATTGGCGAAGCAGCGCCTCGTCGAGGTCCTCGCGGGCGATCGCGTCGCGGCCCAGGCGGCCGGAGATGATCGCCGCCTCGTTGAGCGCGTTGGCGAGCTGGGCACCGGTCATCCCGGTGGTCTTGCGGGCGACGTCGGTGAGGTCGAGGTCGGAGGCGAGGGGCTTGTCGCGCGAGTGCGCGCGCAGGATCGCGGCACGCCCGTCGCGGTCGGGCGGGGCGACGAGGACCTGACGGTCGAAGCGGCCGGGGCGCAGCAGCGCCGGGTCGAGCTTCTCGACGTTGTTGGAGGCCGCCAGCACGATCACGGTGCCGGGGTCGCGCTCGAAGCCGTCGAGCTCGACCAGCAGCTGGTTGAGCGCCTGCTCGCGCTCGCTGGTCCCACCGTCGCCGCCGCCGGCGCTGCGATGCCCGCCGACCGCGTCGAGCTCGTCGATGAAGATCACCGCCCGCCCGGACTTGCGGGCTTCCTTGAAGAGGCGCCGGATCCGCGCCGCCCCGCGTCCCACGAACATCTCCACGAAGCTCGAGCCCGAGGCGGAGAAGAAGTCGACCCCCGCCTGCGCCGCGACGGCGCGGGCGAGCATCGTCTTTCCGGTGCCGGGCGGGCCGTAGAGCAGCACCCCGCGCGGCGCCCTGGCGCCGAGGGCCTCGAAGCGGTCGGGGTCCTTGAGCCACTCGGCGACGTCGACCAGCTCCGCCTTCGCGGCGTCGACGCCCTGCACCTCCTCCCAGAGGACCGGCGCCGCGTGATTCGCCTTCACGGTCTCGGGCTTGGTCGCTCCGAGCGTGCCTTTGTAGATGAGGATGAAGACGGCCAGCAGCGCGGCCATGAAGAAGACGCCGAAGACCGGATACCAGTCGCTGAAGAAGTTGCGCAACCCGGTGCTGTCCACCGCCTGGATCAGGATCGTCGCTGTGCTCATCGCTTCGCCAAGGCTCCCTGATTCGAGTCTGACACAGACCTGGCGATCTGCTTGACAGTTTCCGCTCGCCGCTGCGCTGCAATCGTCGTCTCAGCTCCCCGAATTCGATTGGACATCCGGCCAGTTCGCTCTGAGCGGGCTCGACCGGCACCGATCCGGTCGGGGTGGAGGTTCGGCTTCGACTCCTTCTCTCGGCCCTGCGGCCTCGGCGCTGCGGCAGCTACGCGCTGCTCGCGCCCGTCTGCGCGGTCATCGCTCTGATCGTCTTTCCGGCGCTGGCGCCGGCAGCTACCCGCGGTCGTCCGCTGGGCCAGTCGACGCTTGATCTGCCCGGCCCCGCCGGTCACTTCCCCGACACCTTGATTCATGGACGGGCGCGCCTCTCCCGGGAGTTTGGCTCCGGCTCCCGGGAGAACACCTTTGCGGTCCTCGGCGGCGAGCAGGTCCGGATCTCCTCGAGCCATTACTCCGACGCCGAGATGCAGAGCGTCGCCGACGTGCTCGGCGGCCTCGTCCACGGCGAGGAGATGAACAGCCTCTCCGTCTACGTCGCCACCCCGGACGAGATCAGCTACATCTGCGGACCGGGGGCGCTCGCCTGCTACGCGCCAGGGAGCAGCGAGATGATCGTCTCGGGCGAGGACGGCAGCTCCTACGGAGTGCCGCGCGATTACACGATCGCCCACGAGTACGGCCACCACGTCGCCAACAACCGGCTCAACGCCCCCTGGGCCGCGCTCGACACCGGCGCCAAGCGCTGGGCCACCTATACGCAGGTCTGCCAGGGGGTTCGCAAGGGCCAGCTCTTCCCCGGCGACGAGGATGCCCACTACTGGGACAACCCCGGCGAGGCGTTCGCCGAGACCAACGCCCACCTCAACTACCCGGGGGTCAGCGTCCCCTGGGGCTACAGCTCCTCGCTGCGGGCGAGCGCTGCCTCGATGCAGAAGCTGCGCGCCGACATCCTCACACCCTGGACCGGGCCGACAACGGTGACCTGGAGCGGGGCGCTGTGGCGGCAGCGGCACAACCCGGCGCTGCGGCGCTTCGCGATCCCGCTCGACGGCATGGTCGAGATCCAGCTCAGCGGCCCGGCGGAGGCGAACTATGACCTCTATGTGCTGGGGCGACGGATCCGCGCCGCGAGGCACAGCCGTGCGAGTCGCAAGGAGCGCAAGCGACGCCAACATCAGAGCCGGAAGCGACGCCACCATCGCAAGGCCAAGCTGCGGCGTCGCGTGATCGAGCGCGGCGTCTCCGCCGGCTCCAGCGAGCAGCTGGAGCTGCAGATGTGCGGCCAGAAAGCGGTGCAGGTCGAGGTCCGCCGCCGCAGCGGCGAGGGCCCGTTCACGGTCAGCGTTACGCGTCCGTAGCTGGGAGGGATCTTGCGGCCGGCCCGACCGCCGGCGCCGACTAAGCGTCTGACTGAAAGCCTGATCGGTTGGCGTGGGTGCGCCGATCGCGCGGCTGAGCCGCGTGACCGCAGCACGCCTTTCGCAGTCGTGTTGCAACGGACGTGAGCCCAGATTTCACACCTTCAGCCGGTCGAGCGCGCCGCTGCCGCGCGCTGATCGCGTGGGTCGCGGCGGTGCTCGGGATCGTGGTCTGGCTCGCCGGCCCGGCGCCGCGCTCGGTCGCCGACACCGGCGCGATTCCGGGCAGCGGCACCGCCAGCGCCAGCGGCTTCGACGCCCAGGGCATGTGGGTCTGGTACATGAGCAAGTCCAACCGCGGCAACGTCGGGCGGATCATCGCCCGGGCGAAGCGCTCGCGGGTCGGCACCGTCTACGTGAAGGCGGGCGACGCAACGAGCCGCTGGCGCCAGTTCACGGGCCGGCTCGTCGACGCCCTCCATGCCGGGGGGCTGAAGGTCTGCGCCTGGCAGTTCGTCTACGGCAACTCCCCCTACAAGGAGGCCAACGTCGGCGCCGCCGCGGTCGCAAAAGGAGCCGACTGCCTGATCATCGACGCCGAGGGCCAGTACGAGGGCAAGTACGCGGCGGCGGACCGCTACATCCGCAAGCTGCGCGCGCAGATCGGACCGGACTTCCCGCTCGCCCTGGCCGGCTTTCCCTACGTCGACTATCACCCCGGCTTTCCCTACTCGGTCTTCCTCGGTCCCGGGGGCGCCCAGTACAACCAGCCGCAGATGTACTGGAAGACGATCGGGACCAGCGTCCGCAGGGTCTATTCACACACCTACCCCTACAACCGCCTCTACCAGCGGCCGATCTACCCGATCGGGCAGACCTACGAGGCGCCGACCAGGCGGCAGCTGAAGCGCTTTCGGCGCTACGGGCTCAGCTACGGGGCAAGCGGCGTAAGCTGGTGGTCGTGGCAGGAGACCTCCGGGCGCGAGTGGGGTGCACTCGGCAGGAGGGTGAGGCGAATCGGTGGCTTCCGGCCGAGCACCCTGCTGCCGCTGATCAAGAAGGGCAGCCGCGGCGACATGGTCGTCTGGGCCCAGGAGCACCTGCTCGGCGCCGGCCAGAGCCAGCTGCCGGTGACGGGGATCTTCGGCGCCCAGACCTACGACGCCGTGGTCGCCTTCCAGCAGCAAAACGGCCTCTACGCCGACGGTCGGATCGGCACCGACACCTGGCGAAAGCTGCTCGCCGCGACCCCGGTGCCGGTCCAGTGGGGCGCCCGCGCGACGACCTCGCGAGCCCGCTCGGTGACCGCGCGCCCAGGGGGCGCCGACGCTCCGCTCTCGGCCTCGCTGCCCGCGGTCCGCAACGAGATCGATCCCGGCTCGCGCCGTTGAGGTCCTGGGCGGCGGGCCTGTCGGCCTCGTCGTGTCGCCGGGCGGCGGGCCTGCTGGCGCTTGCCGTTTGGCTGGCGCTTGCCTCCCCGGCCGGCGCCAGCGAGCGGCGCCAGCTTCAGGACTCCGCCTTCGCGGTCCCGACGCCGACCGCGCCGATCCGCGACCTCGTCATCGAGCGGCCCAGCCGTGCGCAGGCCCGCGCGACCGACTCCGGTTCGCTGGCTCGCTATCCCGTCAACGACGGCTCTGGAGGCAGCGTCGAGATCAGCAGCGATTGCATCACCGGCGTCACCTGCGACGCGACGCCCGAGCAGGTGGCGGCGTTTCTCGGGACGCTGCCGCATCGCGCCGAGATCGACCTTCTCTCGGTCCTGCTCGTTCCTCCGCCAGAGGTTGCCGCCGAGTGCGGCTCGGCAAGCGCCCAGGCCTGTTACTTCCCGAGCCTCGACCAGATGGTGATCAACGGCAATACTGCGCCGGCACCCGACGGCGCGTCCTGGGAGTACGTGATCGCGCACGAGTACGGCCACCATCTCGCCAACCACCGCGACAACGCCCCGTTCGACAACCCGGCTATCGATTGGGGCCCGAAGAGCTGGGCCAGCTGGGCGGGGGTCTGCCAAGGGGTCAGGGACAACCGCTACTTCCCCGGCGACGAGGGAAATCACTACTTCCAGAATCCCGGCGAGGCGTTTGCCGAGTCCTATGCCCACAATCGCTTCCCCAGCGACCCGGTGCCCTGGGAGTGGCCCGACTTCCCGGCTCCCGACGCGAACGGCTACGCGGCGGTCCAGCACGACGCGCTCGATCCGTGGTCCGGTGCGACGCCCGACAAGCGCACCGGCCGCTTTCCGAAGCGCAAGCGCCCGAAGGTGAAGAAGAAGCGCTTCGCGACGCCGCGCGACGGCGACCTGAAGGTGACGATCAATGGACCGAGCCGCGCCGATCTGAGCCTGAAGCTGTTTGACTCCGGCGGCCATCTGATCGACCGCTCCGACGGCGTCGGATCCCAGGAGACGGTGAACTACCGGGTCTGCGGCCAGCGCTCGGTGACCGCGGTGGTGCGCCGCCGAAGCCGTCGCTACGGGCGCCACCACCGTCTCCACAGCACCCGCTTCTGGGTCACCGGCCTGATCCCCTGAGCTGACCAAGCCCCGCGGGGCGGCGGGCGCGAGGGGCTGCGCGGTCAGGCGATTCGAATGACCAAGCGGCCGAGAGTCATCGAGCTGATCTCGACCTCGTCGCCCGGTTGCAGCCAGACGCGTGGCTCGCGCACGCTGCCGACCCCGGAAGGGGTGCCGGTCGAGACGATGTCGCCCGGCACCAGTGTCATCAGGGCCGAGAGGTGGGCGATCAGCTGTGGCACCGAGAAGATCAGGTCGGCCGTGGTCGCGGACTGCATCTGCTCCCCGTTCAGGGTCAGCGCGATGTCGAGCGCGTCGGGAGCGCCGGCCTCGTCGGGCGTCACGATCGCGGGACCGCAGGGCGCCGAGCCGTCGAAGACCTTGCCCGGCATCCACTGCGGGGTCGCGAACTGCAGGTCGCGGGCGGAGAGGTCGTTGAGCAGCGTGTAGCCGGCGAGGTGATCGAGCGCCTCCTCCTCCGTCACCCCTTGCGCCTGGCGGCCGATCACGAAGGCGACCTCGGCCTCGAAGTCGACCTTCTCGCTGCCTGACGGCAGCGCGACGGTCGCGCCGGGGGCGGCGAGCGCGTTGCGGAACTTGGCGAAGAAGGTCGGGCTGCTCGGAAGCTCGATCCCTGCCTCCTCGGCATGGGAGCGGTAGTTGAGCCCGATGCAGACGATCTTCTCCGGGTCCTGGATCGGCGCCAGCAGCTCCGCATCCTCAACCGGCTCTTCGAGCTCGGCGGTCTCGAGATCCCCAAGCCGCCCGGCGCCGATCAGTTCTCGGAGACTGGCGCGATCGGGCTCGCCGAGGGCTGACCAAGCGTCGAAGACGTCCTCCTCGCGCAAGACGCCGGCTCGGGCACCGTCCGGCGATCGGTAGCTGACCAGCCTCACGGCGAGCAGACTAGTCGCCTGGCGCGAAAGTTCCGCTATGCGGAACCAATGCGCCAGTCGGAGGCCCGCAGCGAAGCGCCCGTCGGAGGAGAGCACCGAACCGGGCGCCGCGCGTTTGACCGTCGCTGCGATAATCGACCCGCGGACGCCGGAAGCCTCGGCCGTTCGCAGCCCTCGGGGGCGTAGCTCAGTTGGTTAGAGCGCCGGCCTGTCACGCCGGAGGCCGCGGGTTCGAGTCCCGTCGCTCCCGTTTCAGATTTGGCTCTGTAGAGCCAAATGCGGGCACTTCTACGAATCGCGGAAGGCCGGGTCCTCGCACGCCGGAGGCCGGGGATTTTCGAGTCCGTCAGTTCGCCGTTCGCCGGTCCCCCTGCAGAATGTGCAGTTTCGGCGGAGATCGTCCTCTCGGCCCGGCGCGCCTTCTGGCCCAATAGTGGCCCAAACGTCCTCAGCTCGACCGGCCTCGTGCCCAACCTTGGCCGTGTTCCGCTCCACTCAGCCACTGTGGCGGCCAGGTGAGCGCGCTGCGAAGACGCCCCCTTTCACGCGAGGCTGTCGCGTAAAGCCGGCCGAAACGGGCCTTCGGGCGGATAAAGAGCGCGATAGGAAAACGGCAGGGGCTTTCGGCCCCGAATCAGACCGTTGTTGCCGCCAGGTTGTGCCGGTGGAGCTTTAGGAGGTTGTGAGTGGCCGCGATCAGGCGCCATTCCGATAACGCCGCGGCCCGGCCTCTTCGCTTGAGGCCCCTGATCCCGCGGTTGGCCTTGATCTGGGCGAAGACCGGCTCGACCATCGGCATTCGCTTCGAGTAGAGCGCGCCTCCCCGCTCGGTATCGAGCACCCTTCGCATGAAGTCATAGGGACCGCCGAGGCGCGTCCTGCGCGGTCGGCCGCGAGTGGTGTCGGGGGCGACGATCGGGGTCATCCCACGCTCCCTGAGCGAGTCGATGTGGTCGTTTGACCAGTAGCCGGCGTCCGCCAGCACCACCTCCGGGCGCTCCTTCACCTTCGCCCTCTCAAGCTCGCGCTCGGCCGCTTTCACCATTGGCTCGAGCTGCTCGAAGTCACCGCCCTCGGTGGTGATCTCGGCGGCGACGATCACCTGGCCCTCGGTGGTCACGGCCTGGGCGTTGTAGGCGGGGATGAAGTTGCGCCCGAACTTCATCCGCCGCGCGTCGGGGTCGGTGGTGTTGATCTTGCCCTCGGGCTTTGCCGGCGGGGTGTATGGGCCCGGTCCTGGGCCCATCGACTGCTTGCCACGCTCGCGCACCAGGCGCTCGCGATGGGCCTCATAGGCACGGTTTCCCTGGAGCTGCGCGCGCCAATCCTCGACCAGGCGGTCGTGGCTGAGCTCAAGGCGCTCGGCGCGATCACGCGGGATCGGCTGCTTCTCCGCGGCTCGTTGGGCGTCGAGCCGGCGCTTTGCCTGCCTCAGCCAGCCCTGCCTTCCCTGCCTGGTGGCGAGGTGCTCGGGCAGCTCGTCGCCGCGCGCGGTGCCGCAGAGCTGGTCCTCGGCGGCGTCAATCTGCGCCGCCTCGGCCAGGATCTCTGTGGCCAGCTCCTCGTAGGTGCGAATCGCCGAATCTGAGGCCGCGGCGGCGAACTTTGAGCCGTCGACGGCAAGCACGCCCACCTCGACGAGCCCGGCTTCGGCGCAGAGGCCCAGCACGCCGCTAAAGAGGTCGGCGAGCGCTTCCTGGTGGCGGACCCGGAAGCGGGCGATCGTGGCGTGGTCGGGGATCTGGTTGGCGCAGATCACCCGGAAGGCGACGTCCTCGCGGCAGCGGCGCTCGATCCCTCGCGAGCTGCGCTCGCCGACGCAGTAGGCGTAGGCGAGCAGCGTCACCATCATCTTCGGCTCGTGGGCGGCGGCACCGTGGCCGTCGGCGCGGTAGGCGCAATAGAAGGGCTCAAGATCGAGCTCGTCGATCGCCTCGATCACGAACCAGGCGAGGTGGTCCTCGTCTAGCCAGTCGCGCAGATCGGGTGCGAGCAGCAGCGGTTGATCACGGTCAGATGTGAGGAAGTTCTGTGGCATAGGCCATTTTCTCCCTGCAAACGGACCGAAAAGCACCCGTTTTGCGTCTCAACGCGCTATCCCCGATGAGCGCCTGAACGGCGGTTCCACGCAGTGGGAAAGGCGAAAGCGAAAGGATGCAGGTATGGACGCCAATATCTTCACCAGCGAGTTCGATGACGATTTCCGCGGCTTGGCCAAGCGGGCAAGGCTCGGATGGCGCGCGGCACTGAGAAGCTCGGTATCAGCCTCTATGAGCTCGCGCCGGGCGCCCCGCGCGAGCTCTCCACGTATCACCTCCAGTACGCGAACGAGGAGCTCTTGATCGTGCTCTCGGGACACCCCACGTTGCGCACTCCCGACGGCGAGCGCCGCCTCGAGGAGGGCGAGGTCACCGTGTTTCCCGTCGGACCGCGTGGGGCGCACCAGCTCTTCAATGAGACGGACGAACCGGTTCGTTACCTAGTGCTCAGCACGATGAACGCCCCCGACGTCATGGCCTATCCGGACGAGGGGAGGGTCGGCATGATCAGCCGGCCCCCCGGCTCCCGCGGCGACGAGGAGGAGCTGGCTGCCTGGTTCCGCCTCGACGACCAGGTCGACTACTGGGACTGAGGGCTCCGAGGACCTAACACCGAACCGAGCTGAGCGCTGGCCGAAAAGCAGCGGTTTGTGCGACAGCCTCACGTGAAAGGAGGCGTCCGGAGTGCTGACCGGCTCGGTGCTCCTTCGCATAGAAAGCAGCACCGTTGGCGAGATACTGCGTAGGCGATGTCGCGGGAGAACGTCGAGATCGTGCGGAAATCGATTGATGCTGTCAATCGGGGTGACACGGATGCCTGGTTGCGTTTCCTCAGCCCAGAGGTCGTATGGGAGTCCCTGCCCCTCCCTGGGTTTAGAGACGTCTACCGCGGGCGGGCGGAGGCGCGAGAGTGGAGGGAGCTGCTCCTCGAAGTCTTTGAGGAAGGCCACCTCGAGATCGACGACATAACGGCCCTGAGCAATGACGGGGTCCTCATCGGATATACCCAGATCGGGCGCGGTAGGGGGAGCGGCTTGCCGGTGGAGCAACCGAGTTGGGCGGTCTTCTGGCTCGCGGATGGCCTGATCGCGAGGCGTCAGGTCTTCTGGACCAGGGACGAGGCCCTCGAAGCCGCCGGGTTGTCGGAGTAGGCGATGTCGCAGGAGAACGTCGAGATCGTGCGCAAGGCGTGGGAGGCGGTCAACCGTGGGGACATAGACGCCTCGCTCAAGTACGCGGCCCCCGACTGCGAGTTCGACAATTCGCGGGCGTTTGGTCCCGTGCATGGCACCTACAAAGGACTCGATCAGATTCGGCAGGCCTTTGAGGATTTCTTCGGGCCGTGGGAGTCCTTTCGGATTGAGCTCGACGAGTTGATCGATGCGGGCGAGGACGTCGTGGCATCGGTCACGGGCTACTATCGGGGTCGCGACGGGATCGAAGTGCGAACTCGGACGGCTTTCGTTTGGACGATCCGCGATGGGGCCATCGCCTACGTCTGCTTCTACCAGGAGCGGCAGGAGGCCCTCGAAGCCGCGGGGCTGTCGGAGTAGGCGCTTTGGGCGATCAGGGGTAGCGGAGCAGCTCCGCGCTGCCGCGCCTCCTAAGCGCGATAAGCGGGACCCCTGGTGGATCGCGGATACTGCCTGGGCGATGTCGGAGGAGAACGTGGAGTTGCTCCATCAGGGTGTCGCGGCATGGAACCGGCGCGATCTCGACGGATATCTCGAACTTTTTGACCCAGAGATTGAGTGGTACTCGGGCGCTACGCGAGTGGAGGGCGGTGCATATCGGGGCCGCGAGGGGATCAGGAGGTTCTGGACCGACGTCTACGTCGTCTACGACGAACTGGTGACGAGCATCGAAGAGGTCCGCGAAGCGGGCGACATGGTCGTAGGACTCGGCCGTTTGCGGGGTCGATCCAAGGGGGGCGTCCCAGTCGATACGCAGTACGGACTAGTCCTGCGCTGCCGGGACGGTCTTTACTTGTCGGGCAGCGACTGGTTCAGCCACGCAGAAGCCCTCGAAGCCGCTGGGCTGTCGGAGTAGGCGATGTCGCAGGAGAACATCGAGATCTTCAAGCGGGGCGTCGTGGCCTGGAACGGCGACGACTTCGACGCGTTCATCGAGCAGTACGACCCCGAGGTCGAATGGTTCGCGCTCATGGAGGTCTATCGCGGGCCTGCCGGAGTCCGGCAGGCCTGGGAGAGCTTCAAGGGCGACATGCAAATCACCGTTCGGTTCGGCGACATCCGTGACCTCGGGGAATCCGTGCTCGCCTTGGGGGAGATGAAGAGCTCGGGACACACAACCGGGTTGAGCTTCACGGGTGAGCTCGCCCAGCTGGTGACATATCGCGACGGCAGGGCCATCAGGGTCCGCGATTTCGCCAGTCATTCCGAGGCTCTCGAAGCCGCCGGGTTGGCGGAATAGGCGATGTCGCAGGAGAACGTCGACCGGTTTCTTGAGACCACCGCGGCCTTCAATCGGGGCGACGTCGAGCGTTGGTTGGGGTACTTCCACCCGGACGCCGTCCTCGAGCTGCGAGACGCCGAGCTGGAGGGCGAGCGCTCAGGGCACGATGGCCTAAGGCAGTTCTTCGCCGACTTCGAAGAGTCGTTCGAGAAGTTCGAGGTTCACTGCCCGGACGTGCGGGACCTGGGAGACCGGGTGCTGGGGCTGGGAACGCTCCGCACCATCGGAAGAGGGAGCAGGATGGAGCAGGAAGGTCCAGTGGCGTTCGTGTCCACCTTCCGAGACGGGCTTTGCACCCACGTCAAGGATTACGGCGAGTGGCGTCAAGCCCTCGAGGACGTCGGGCTTTCGGACTAGGGCGCGGCCCCACGAGGTGCCGCTTCCCATGTGGAGGGGCAGCGTAAGAACCGCGTCTGCTCACTGCTCCAACGCGCGAGAAGCAGCACCGAGGTTCGAGCCAGCGACAACGACGTTCAGTCGGATGCCGCGGCGCCGGCCTCGTCGGGCGAAGGAAAGACTTGGTTGCGCATGATGAGCCCGTCGCGCACCTCGAATACGCCTCCAACGTCCATCGAGTAGAGAAGCTCATCGGTTGCGACCTCGCGGTTGGTCATCTCAAGCGTCGCGACGAACCGGTTTCCTGGGCGAGTTTCAAGCGAGGTCAGTGTGACCGTCTGCTTCTTTCCGTCAGTCTCCGCATGCTTGGCCGCAAACTGGCGTGCGCCTTCCTTGCCTCTGAGAGTCCCACCGTCGGGAAGTTCGATCACAGCATCATCGGCTGTCAAAGCTGCCGATGCGTCTCCATCCGCTGCTGAGGTGGCGTCCATGTAGCGCCGTATGACGTCTTCGGGAGCGGCCACAGCGGGATCCTCGCATATCCGAGTCGGATCACCTCTCTCCAAGCGGCACTCCTGCTTCGCGCGAGAACCAGCACTCCCAGCGCCGCGGGGGAGCCCAACTCGTCAAGCGTCTTCCGGGGTGGACGCTTCAGATAGCGACGGCTCATCCGCTAGCCCAAGTACAAGGCCGAGCGCATCCCGTACCGCCTCGGCGAATTCCCCTCGGTCGTCGAGCTCCTCCGCTTCGTCGAAGGGCCACGCCCGCAAGACCGCCATCCCTGGCCGCAGGTCCGCACCGCGAGTGCCGAGAACGCCCAGGAACCAATCAATGTCGTCCTGGCCGGGGTCCGCATAGCCTCTGTCGATCAGCCACGGCCACAGCTCCGTCCTGACGGCTTCCGGCTGCCAGCGGCCGATGTACTCGCGATCCTCGCCACCCCATCGGCGGACGTACTCGCCGATTGAAAGATCACAGTGCATGTAGAGGCGCTGCCGCCAATTCGACGTAAAGAAGGCGAGGTGCGGGCTGGGGCGAACGGTCCATTCGGATTCATGGTCAAGGCTGGCAAGCCGGTCTGCGCGGCCATTGCTGTAGAGGTATGTCGCTTGCGGCTTTAGCTCGCCGGGCCAGACGCTGAGAACGATCTCGCCGTCGCGCTCATCGAGCGCTACACGCTGGATCGCGCTCGTTCCCAGGTGTTCGTCGAGCCGGACATGGCCGCTTCGGTCCTCGGGGCGGATTCGAGTGGCCTTCTGCAGCACCGCTCGCAGCCGTCGACCGCGGCGGTCGGGATCGGAGCCGGCCATGCGCAAGGAGGCGAACGGGAGGACCTGTCCGAAGTGCTGTTCGGCGAAGTCGAACAGGTCTTGAATGAGCAGGTCCTCGGCGGGGCCGAGCAGCCCATGGTGGCTCAGTCGCCGCCATGACTCCAGCAGGTCCTGCCACCTGACGCGTAGCTTCCGCGACTCGATCGGGAGTGCGCCCCCGTAGTCCAAGGTCGCGGCCTGCCAGTCCTCAGCGCCCTCCCAGACCTTGCTCTCAATCACGACTACAAGCTCAGGCTCGAACCGGAGCACACCGTCGAGCCGCTGCCCACGCGGCGTGTCCATCACCTTCGATTCGTCGTCTTGCTGCGCATCCTCGTCCGGCGTGAGAAAGACGCTGATCAGCGTTCCAAGCTCGCCTTCTTCGCCGTTGCCGCCGCGTTCTGCGAGGACGTGGCGAGTCTGCATGTCGACTTCCCCCCGACTCGACATGCGCGCAAGGCCTTGCGCACCGACGAGCTCCAGCAACGCCTCCCTGGCGGCTGGTACGAGCCGAACGATGATCATTGCCGCCCGCGTGAGCTGATCCTCGTAGCCGGCTGGCGCTGAGTACGGCATGAAGACGTTTAGGTGTCGGTTCATCGTGCTCGACCGGTCGGTTCGGGATTGTTACGCAGCTCGATCTCCAAGCGCGGATGCGCTGCGATGATCCGGCCCGTGGCCGAAGTTGCGCGATATCGCGCCATCGAGCAGCAGCTTCACCCTCTGCTTGAGGCCCTTCTCGCTGCCCCTTCCTACCGGAGGGGCCGGAAGCCGGCGGTCCCCGCTGTCGCCGGCGTGTACCTGTTCACCGAAGACGGCACCCACCGGTACGTCGGGCGGACGCGGAATGCAAATCGCCGCCTCGGCGAGCACACCCGCCCGAGCTCACCGGAGAACTCCGCGCCGTTCGCGTTCAACATCGCCCGTCGCGACGCGCAAGACGCTGGCGTGGAGGTCGCAGGACCGCGAAAGCTCGTTGCGGCGCGTCCGGAGTTTGAGCCGTTTTTCAAGGCCGCCAAGGAGCGGGTGCGGAGGATGGACTTCCATGTCGTCGAGATCCAGGACCCAGCCGTATCCACGATCTTCGAGGTCTACGCCTCAATCGCCCTCGACACCGAGGGCGACTTCAACCTCTTCGAGACTCACTGAGTTCGACGGAGCGACTTGGGATCGCTTGGGCCGGCACCGTGCTCCTCCTTCGCGCGAGGAGCAGCAGACTCAATGACGTGCTTTCTCGACTCAGCTCGAAGGCCGGTACAAGCAGCCCCGATCCCGGGCGTTCGCTACCAATATCTTGGCTTTAGCTTCGATGTCTTTGCGAACCAGCCCGCGGAAGTCGATGAATCCATGGGCGGGGCTGTCTTCGAGGGGATCTCCGGAGCTACTCAAATCGACGTCGGCGACCTCGCCGACGGTGACGGCCCATGTCCCAGCGGACATCAGGTGCAGCGTTTCAGTGTGGTGCAGATATGCGTCCTGAGCCGTGGTCTTACTGCCGAGCGCGATCGACAGCATGCCGTCGTCCTTCCTTGTCGGCTTGAAAGCTTGGCTGGATGGCGCGTCATCTACGACCCACTGCGGGTGGACCTGGCGATACAAGAACTCGTCGGAGTCTTCCAGTCGGTGTGCGTCGCTCGAAGCTTCGCCGTCCCTGCTGCTAGCCGTCACGATGCAACGAGCAGCCGAGCAATCTCATCGGCACTATCGGCGGCAAGCTCTGGCTCTTCGCTCTGCCCGGAAGCGAGATTGAGGGAGGCGGCATAAAGCGAGCCGTCTGGTTCGAAGGTAACGCTCACCTCATGTCCTGCGACGGTCCACTCGGCTTGGACACCGCCTTCTGGAGTCGGAAATACCCTTGGACGGGGAACGTCGAAGCTCAGAAGTTCGGCCAGGGTACCGCGCGCTCTTTCGAGCGCGGCTGTGTTTAGCGGCTCACCATCGCCGTCGAGCCATCCTGGCTCGAGGGAGGCAAGTTCGTCAAGGCGTGTGTCCAGCGCTTCCAGCTCGTCCGCGTCATCAAGAATGCTCACATCATGAATTGAGTCGAGGCGAATGAGCTGTTGCTCGCTATCGAAGACTCCGATTCCAGAGATGCGAACGGGTGGACCCTCGCCCTTGGGCTCGAGCACTTCCTTGGCCGCACTAAATGTCACGTCATCGAGCGGTGCAGGGATAGCACCTCGAGGACCCATTCGCAGGCGGACCTGGCAACTCATGTGGTCCGCGTCCACTTCCAACACCCAGCCAATGTCCTCAACTTCCTCTTGCAGAGTGCGCCGCTGGTTTAGAACCAGCCTCTTCCGAACATCGCGGGTGTAGGTCGGGCCGCTGGCGGCAGATCCCCTTCGCAACTCAATTCCCTCGTCAGAGCGCAGCGTTTGTCCAAAGCGGTTGAACAAGACAAGGGCAACCTGCGGAAAATCGCTCGGCGGTTCGCCGCCGTCTTCGACGGCACCAACAGCATCCTCGATTACATCGCGCGCCTGCGTAAATTCGTCATCCGCGACAAGAAGTTCGTCGGTAGGCGCGAGTCTTTCCAGAACAGGCACCGCACTTCCGCCCTCGACGGTACGGAGGCGAAGTTGAAGCCGCTCCGCAAAGCCTCGGGGCACGCGTTGCCGGTCTGGATGCGCGGCGCGGAACAGCTCTTTGGCGACGCCGAGAACCAGCTCGCGGTAGGCCGATAGCTCGACAAGCGTCTCGACCGGCATGCCCTCGCCATCGAAGCGGCCGCCTTTCAGCCGAAGTCGAGCAAACGGATCTGGATTCAGCACGAGTTCATTATGCAATTCGCCCCGATGCGTGGGCCCCAGGGGCTCTGCTGGTCCGAGGCTTTCAGCCAGCGCCGAGCAGCTGGCAGACGGTCGAGTTAAGCCGCCGAATGCTCAAGTGCTCCTTTGCGCGAGGTGGAAGGGCAGGAGCTCGTCGGCCTAAGCCGGACGCAAGCTGGCAGCCAACTTCTGCCAGGGCTTGACATCCCAGTATCTCCTCGCGGTGGGCGCCGTCGAAGGAAGGACCCAAACGGGCGTCTCACCGAGGGCGACCGCTAGCGGACCCGTCTCGATCGGAGCTCGTCGGTCTAGGCCAAGGGCGAGCCTTGCGGCCGTCTTGCCGTTGAACGCAAGCACGTCTGGCCGGACCCCATCGATGGTGGCCTTGAGGCGGACGGGATCGAAGGCGCCCGACGGGATCTCGCAGTCCATGCCAGAAGCCGACTTACAGACATCCGTCAGCCCAATGCCCCATTCCGTGAGGCGCTGAAACTCTGTCGGTCTCAACTGCACAGGCGTTAGGCCAGTTGAATGGAGGACCGACCAAAACTGATTCTGAGGACCCGCGTAGTAGGCGCCTTCGAGGGCTGACGTCGTCCCCGCTGCGGTACCGCAGAAGACGACTCGAAGCCCAGGCGCGATCAAGTCGGGCAGAACCATTGTCTGAGCCTAGTAGCGGCCCAGAGTGATGCGTTAGTTAGCCGGCCACGAGGTTCTCGATGCTTCTGCTTTGCGCGAGGAGGAGAAGAGCCACACGAGTCAGCGCCCTACGGGTACCGGCCGGCAACGGCCGAAGCGGCTGAACGGCAACTGGTTCGCACCGCGGTTGCTTTGTGGGAAGGAGTTAGATGCACCATCTGCGAGCCGTCGATCGCCGAGCCGGCTTGCGAGCCTCACGGTCACGCAACCCGGTTTGGCGAGGTCGATGCATGCCTGCTTCGGATCGCGCGCCGGGTCGAGCAGCGTCACGGTCACGACGCGGCCGTTCTCCTCGATACGGGCCCGGCGCGCCCGCGTGCATGGGTCACTCTCATATCCCACCTTTAGAACGCGACCGCCAGAGGCCCGCTCGGCGCCGAGCCATGGCACACGAACCCCGGTCTCGTTAACACCGCCGTCTGTTCCGCAGCCTGCCCCGATGACCGCGATGCAGGCCATCGCTATCAGGGGGCCGCGGTTAGCCATGGCCACCATGCAGCCTTTTTAGCGGCATCCGCTCCTGGTCTGCGCGACGAACAACAGTCCAGCCACCCGAGGCAGCCAACGAAAAGAGTCCCGTCTCGGTGCTTCGGGACAGGAAGCGCTTGTCGAGTCGCGGGGTAGAGTCAGCACATGACCCGTGCGATCGTGTACTCGACCGGGCTATGCCCGTACTGCTTCTTGGCGAAGCGGCTGCTCGACCGGCGAGATATCTCCTACGAGGAGCGGCGCATGAAGCGCTCGGATCGTGACCGGTTGGCCGATCTGGGCGGCGGCCTCACTTATCCGCAAATCTTGTTCGGCGAGCGGGTCGTGAACGGGTGGACAGAATTGCGCCGATTGGATCACAGCGGCGGGCTGGAGCGACTGGTTGCCGATACACCAGTGCGGTGACCGATCGCGTCGAAGGGCGTTCGCCCGGCCTTCGTCGCCGGACGCGGCCCTTTGGACAACTGCTGCGCGCGACCTGGGATGAACGCTGGGACCAAGCCGGGCCGTAGCGCGCGATGTAATCGGTTTGCCACCCGCCGCGTTGACCACGGGCGCTCCTCCATTGCGCGAGAACCAGCAGCTAGCTCTGGCCCAATAGTGGCCCAAACGTCCTCGGAGCCGCCGTGCGTGGCGGTCTCGCATAGTCTCGATCCGCGCCTCGATTCCGTAGCATTTGCAGGCCATTGATGTCCCGGGTCGTCAAGCGTCGTCTTCGCCGTTGTGGCCTGTCACGCCGGAGGCCGCGGGTTCGAGTCCCGTCGCTCCCGTTCTAGATTTGGCTTGCTAGAGCCAAATCCGGCTCGCCCAAGAATCACGGAAGGCCGGTTTCTAGGCAGGCCGGAGGCCGTGGGTTTTCGAGTCCGTCAGTTCGCCGTTCGCACGTTCCCCCTGCAAATGTGCAGGTTTGGGCGGAGAACATCCGCTCGGCCCGGCGCGCCTTCTGGCCCAATAGTGGCCCAAACGTCCTCAGCTCGACCGGCCTCGTGCCCAACCTTGGCCGTGGTTCCGCTCCACTCAGCCACTGTGGCGGCACAGGTGAGCCCGCTGCGAAGACGCCCCCTGTCAGGCGAAGGGGGCAGCTATGTCCGCGGGGTTCGAATGTGGCCTATCAGGTGGAGTTGGCCGGACGACTATCGAGGCATTCATTCGCGCGCCTTACGAGCGTTGCTTGGTTGAGTGGTCACAGCCGGTCATACTCGGCCTGTGGCTTCCTCGAACGAGGAGATCGTGCGACGCGTCACGGACGTACTCAACACCTGCAAGTCCGTGGATGAGGCGATCGCGACAGGCGTGGAGGAGCTGTTCGATCCAGAGATCGAGTTCATCAACCCCGAGGATGCGATCGAACGCGGTACGCGCCGGGGCGCAGAGGGGATGCGGACGGTCCTGGCGAACTTCATCGAGGGAGCCGGAGCAGAGGCGACCATCGAGCTCGACGAGTTAGAGGAGCGCAGCAACCGGGTGTTCGTTCGTTATCGCATTCATGCGAGGGGTGCAAGCGGTGTCGAGGTGGTCAGCCCAGCTCTGGGAATGGTCTACACGATCCGGGACGGGCGAATCCTGAGGATCGAGTGGCACAACGACGTGGATCAGGCCCGCTCCAGCTTCGAGCAGCCTGAGTAAGCAACCAAGCTTGCGGTGGAGTTGGCCGGACTCGAACCGAAACTTACTTGGTGCCCCATCGCGCGACGAGGGGAAGCGAACGGTGCTCGCTGGGGATACCCGGGTAGTGCTGCCGACACGCGGAAGGAGTCGTCCGGTTACTGATCTGATGAGTGCTGCCCTGCATGAAAGCGGCACTCCGCCGCGGGATACTGCGTGAGCGATGTCGAAGGAGAACGTCCGGGCTTTTGGGGATTGGGTGGATGCCCACAACAGAGGCGACAAGCGTGCCTGGACAAACCTCATGGATCCCGTGTCAAGGCTGTCGGAGTAGGCGATGTCGCAGGAGAATGTCGAGATCCTGCGAGGGATTCTCAGCGAGATGGCCCGGGGCAACTTTTGGGCGCTTGGGCAGTACCTCGATGCGGACGTCGAGTGGATCTGGGCACCGGAGTTCCAGGGGATCGTGGGCGAAAAGATCTTCCGTGGCCCCGAGGGAGTCGAAGCCGCGACCCGGGAGTTTTTCGAGCCATGGGAGCGATACACCTTGGAGGCTGAGGAGTTCATCGACGCAGGCGACTCGGTGGTCGTCGTCAGCCACGGTCGTGGCCGCTCAAAGAGGGGTGGTCCTGACGTAGAACACCGCACCGCAGCCGTTTGGACACTTCGGGACGGGAAGATCGTGCGGATGACCGGGTATGACGATCGAGCCGATGCGCTCGAAGCCGCCGGGCTCTCGGAGTAGGCGATGTCGCAGGAGAACGTCGAGATCGTGCGGGCGATCTACGGCGCCGTCACCCGTCGTGACGACGTGACCCCGTTCGAGTTCTACGCCGAGGACATCGTCTGGGAGATCACGGACCAGCGGGCGGCAGGGTTGATGCCGAAGCGGGTCTACCAGGGACACGAAGGTGTGCGGCAGTTCTGGCGCGATGCGGTCTCGGTTTTCGGCGAGATCGATTTCGATGTTGAGGAGTTGGTGGACGCGGGCGACCAAGTGGTGGCGGTCATCCGCGACCGCAGGGTTGGCCGCGCCAGCGGGGTGCCGGTGGAGGCGACTCATCTGGCGGTCTGGACGCTCGCCGACGACAAGGTGATTCGGCTACAGACATTCGACGACCGCCAGCAGGCCCTCGAAGCCGCCGGGCTTGAGGAGTAGGCGATGTCGCAGGAGAACAGGGTTCATCTCATTCACTGAGCAATTTCGGGACGGTGGGCCGATCTGATCCAGGAGCCGCTCGAGCTCATCGAGGCGCCAGGTGATCGCGTGCTCGCTCTGACAAGTCAGATTCCGTCAGTGCGAGCGCCTCGGAAATTCGCAGACCCGCTCTCCAGAGCACGATGATGAGTCTGCGCAGCCGACTACCGGAGGGGCCGGTTACCGCTTGCCTCATCACCGCAACGATCTCTTCAACTCGCGGCGGATCAGCTGGACAACGACGTCCTTTGTTCCCAGGTCTGCGTCGCGCGGTGCCCAGGTCCGACTTGCCGGCGACGTGATCGGTGAGCTCGAGCATGCTTCCTCCGTTAATTGGGTGCGGAGGAGATGCTTCTCGTCCAAAGCAGCGGCTCTGACTAGTCCCGCAGCCCGGCAGCTTCGCGGTCCTCGGCATCGTCAGCGAACAAGCGGGAGCGGAAGATCCGCCCGTCTCGGAACTCGACGAGGTGGCTCACCGTAAGAGCCGTGGTGGGGGCGTCGCTAACCCTCTCAGCGCCTGTGTACCGGAGTCGGGCGACCACACGCTCTCCTACAGATCGGATCTCCTCGACCTCGGTCCGGAGGTCACCGAATGTCTCATGCAGGTCGTCAACCCGCTGAACCGGTTCATCCGTCCCGTGGTGAACCCGGGCACCAGGGAGAGTTGGCAGGTCGTGCCACTCGATCTCGGGGTCAAAGACTTTCCATGGAGGCTGTCGCATAAACCCAAACCGGGCCGATAGGAGCCGATCTCCGCACGGGTTAACAATCCGGGCAACCTCGGCCTCGCCCACCACGCGCTCGTCATGCAAGCCGGCTGCCCAGTCGCTATCTGAGCCTCGTTAGGGGTGCTTGTCGCCAGGACCCTTTGTGCGACAGCTTCCGCGAGAACCAGCAGCTAGCTCTGGCCCAATAGTGGCCCAAACGTCCTCAGCTCGACTGGCCTCGTGCCCAACCTTGGCCATGTTCCGCTCCACTCAGCCACTGTGGCGGCACAAGTGAGCGCGCTGCGAAGACGCCCCCTTTCAGGCGATTGCGAGCGCGAGTCGTAAGACCGCCCGGTCCGGCGTGGCGCTGATGACTCGGCCAGCGGTGTCAGTCCGACTCATCGCGGGCGCGCCGGTAGCGCTCGTAGATCACCCGTGAGCCGACCGTCCTGGTCTCGATCAGGTCCAGCGCGATCTCTTCGGTGACGGGCGGCAGGAACGGCGTGCCGCCACCGACGGCGACCGGGTGGCGGAGCATGCGCAGCTCGTCGACGAGGTCGAGCTCGATCGCCGCCGCGGCGAGGCCGGCGCCGCCGATCGAGACGTCCTTGTCGGTCGCGTCGAGCGCCGCGGCGGCCTCCTCGGCCAATGACGCCTCGGCGAGCCGCGCGTTGCCCTGGACGCTGTCGAGCGTGCGGCTGAAGACGATCTTCGGGATCGCGCACCAGAGGTCGGCGAACGCGGCCGCCGCTTCTGCTGGAACTGGCGCTCGAGGATCCCCGAGCTCGTTGTCGCGCATCGACGGATCCGTCTCCCACGGCAGCATGGTCTCGTAGAGCCTGCGGCCGAGCAGATAGCCGCCGAGCTCGCGTACCTGCGCGATGTGGAAACGAAACTGCTCCTCGTCAGGGACCGTCCAACCGAACGCGCCCTCGCGGTCGGCGATGAAGCCGTCCACCGAGACGTTCATCGAGTAGATCAGCATGACCGCTCCTTCCTTCTGCAGGGTGCTCTGCCACAGCTAGGAACCGATCGCGAGACGAAAACTCATCGTCGTGGGCGGTCCAAGCGATCGTACGCGGCGGAAGCGCTCCCCCCTTGCGCGAAGCGCAGAAGCGGCAGCAAAGGCTCGCCTCTCATCTCAGCTGTGCTGGCCCCCGAGCGATTCGTCGATCCGGAGGGTGTGCCATGTCCTCACCGTCGCTTGACGAGCCTGATCCGCTTCGACTCGGAGGTCGGTTCGCCTCCAGTGGGCGTGTAGGTGACGTTTGCCTTCACCTTCACCTTGCCGGTGCGGTTCAGCTTGCGCTTCCTTTTGCCCTTTGACCTGATCTTGAGCTTCACCTTGCCGGCGGCATTCACGATCCTGGCGACAACCCTTCCCGTGCCTGAGAGGCTGGCCGGCCGCTGCCTGACGAGCCCCTTGCCCGTCAGCAACAGAGTGCCGGGGCCAGGCACAAAGACGGTCAGGATCGCGGTTCCCTTGCTCTTGTTTTTCTTCACCTTGCCGAAGCTGAAAGTGTTAAGCGGACAGCCATCGTTGGGACCGGCGGCCGCGGGGCAGCGGTCCTGCGTCTCATCGCCGAAGCCGTCGCCGTCCGCGTCGGGCTCGAGCGTCGCGGATACGTTCACCCGCTGGTTGGGAAGGGTGCTGCTGGTCATCATCGACTCCCCGGGGGCGATGTCCGGGGCGCCGCCACGAGCGATTGCGGTGTCGCCCGCTCCGGTGGAAAACGTGCATCCGGCATTCATCGAGTGCACCCGCAGGCCGAGGACGTCGCCGGGCGAGACCGGCACGCGTGTCGGGAAGCTCTGGAGCTGGCCGCCGGCGAAGATCTCAACCCCGCTGCGCCCCGCCAGTGTCAGCGGCGAGATCGGGGGACCCTTCCAGACCAGGAGCCTTCCGTCTCCCCCGGCCGGATCGGCCTTGTGCTGCCAGGCGGTGATCACCCCCGGGCTGGGGATCACATAGGAGGGCGGCCCGGCCTCTGCGCTCTGTGCGCTGTTTGCGGTCCCGCATAGGATGGTGGCACCGGGGGCGGTCTGCCCGACTGAAACAGCCCCATCTGCGGCCGGTGCACCGAGCAGGGCCACCGCCAATGCCGCGGCAGCCACCACCCGAGTTCCGGCCTGTAGCTCGGTCTGCATTCTTCGAGTCTCCCTGCTCAAGGAGAGCAGTGCAAGCGAGCGGGGCAGCTGACCGGATATCCCCTTTGTGCGGAGGAGCCCACCCAATCTCATGTCGGGCCGCGCCTCCTCCGCGCGACGAGGGGAAGCGAACGGTGCTCGCTGGGGACACCCGGGTAGTGCCGCCGACACGCGGAAGGAGTCGTCCGGTTACTGATCTGATGAGTGCTGCCCGGCATGAAAGCGGCACTCCGCCGCGGGATACTGCGTGAGCGATGCCGGAGGAGAACGTCCGGGCTTTCTTTTAGGGATTGGGTGGATGCCTACAACAGAGGCGACAAGCGTGCCTGGACAAACCTCATCGATCCCGAGCTTGAGACGGTTCCCCTTCCTGAATGGCCCGAATCCGGTCCCTTCATCGGCCCGGATGCCGCTTGGGACTTCTACAAGCACTTCGAGGAGATGTTGCCTACAAGGGAGGCGGGAGGCGTACGAGATCACTGAGCTGATCGACGCCGGAGACAGCCTCGTCGCCTGTCAAGAGGCGCCGATGCGTGGCCGAGCAAGCGCCGCGGCGGTCGGCTTCAAGCTCTGGGGCGTACACACGCTTCGCGACGGTCGGATCAACCGAACACAGTGGTTCAACGAGCGGAGCGAGGCCCTCGAAGCCGCGGGCCTCTCGGAGTAGGCGATGTCGCAGGAGAACGTCGAGATTGTGCGTCTGCTCTGGAAGGTCTGGAGCGAGAGGGGCGTCGATGCGGCTCAGCACTACTTCGCTGAGGACTGCGTCGTTGAAGGCTTCCCGGAAGCGCCGGACTTCGAGATTGTTCACGGTTGGCAGGGGCTGCGCGAGAGGGAGCGAATCTTCTTCGACGCTTGGGTCGATTTGGCGTTGGAGCCGGTGGAGTTCATCGAAGCGGGAAGCAATGCCGTCGTCGCGGTAATTGCGGTGAGCGGTCGGGGCGCGGGCAGCGCCGCTTCGCTCGATGCCCACATCTCCTTCGTCTACGAGCTTCGCGACGGCAGGGTCGTCCGGGATCAGGCCTTTACGTCCAGGAGCCAGGCCCTCGAAGCCGCCGGGCTGCGAGAGTAGCTTCGGACTCCCGCTTGCGCGGGAACCAGCAGCTAGCTCTGCCCAATAGTGGCCCAAACGTCCTCAGCTCGACCGGCCTCCTGCCCAACCCTGGCCATGTTCCGCTCCACTCAGCCACTGTGGCGGCACAGGTGAGCGCGCTGCGAAGACGCCCCTTTCACGCGAGGGTGTCGCACAAAGGCGTTTCAGTTTGACCGAGCTACGGATCAAGGAATGGCTCCTGGACCGACTGCCAGAGCAGCCGACACGCGAGCGCGTCCATCACTAACGCGCGAGATGGAGCTTTTCGGAATCCAGCCCTAGAACGGATTCAGTGGCGTCGTTGAGGGTTTATGCGACAGGCTCACGCGAAAGCGGAACAGCGTGCCTCCCCGCCGCTTTCCACGTGCCGAGTGAACAGTTTGCCCGGCTATAGCCGGTACAAGTGTTCACTCGAATGTTCGGCGAGAAACTCTCATCGTGGACTCCTTGATCGAGGATCGCCTACATCCCTAAGGCAGCAACCCGGCGGTGACAGCACCGAGCCGCAGGCCTCTGCTTGGCGCTCAACCGGCATTGGCCCCTGAGAGCTCGGCGCGCAGTGTCGCGATCTCAGTAATGGCGGCGATCACGTAGTAGTCGCGCCAGATCTCGATCTCGGCCTCGATGTCGCGCCGGTAAGCGTCGATGTCGAAGACCCCGCTGGCGGCTGCCGCCGCCAGCTCGCCCTCGAGCTCTGCGATGTACTCGCGAGCCTCCGAGGCGGTCATCGTCACCACTTGGACCTGATCGCTGAACATGACTCGCAGGGTCGCAGCGAGGCTCGCCGCCGACAATGTGGCTGGCTGGTGTCGTGCGGTGGGGTTAACCCGTCAAGCGCGCAGGAAGGTCAGCACCGCCAGGACGCGTCGATGGTCTTCGGCGTCCTGGGCGAGGTCGAGCCTCGAGAAGATGCTGCCGACGTGCTTTTCGACCGCTCGCTCGGTGATCACGAGCTGCGACGCAATCGCTCGATTCGAGCGACCCTCGGCCATCAGACCAAGCACCTCCCGCTCACGCGGGCTCAGGCTCTCGAGCGGGTCCTCGCGACGCTGCCGCCCGAGCAGGCGGGACACGACTTCGGGATCGAGCACGGAGCCGCCGTCGGCGACCCGACGTACCGAATCGGTGAACCGCTCGACGTCGGAGACGCGGTCCTTGAGCAGGTAACCGACCCCCTGAGCGCTTTCTCCGACGAGGTCGAGGGCGTAGCCGTCCTCGACGTATTGGCTGAGCACCAGGACACCGGTTGCCGGCAGCTCCTCGCGGATCTGCAGGGCGGCGCGGAGACCGTCGTCGGCGTTGCCGGGGGGCATGCGTATGTCGACCACGGCAGCGTCGGGCTTGTGTGCCCTTACCTTGCGAACCAGCTCGTCGGCATCGGCGGCCTGGGCGACCACCTCATAGCCGGCGTCGTCAAGCAGGCGCACGATCCCCTCCCGGAACAGAACCGAATCGTCGGCCACGACCACCCGCCCTGGCGACGCCGGCAAGGTCACCCGTGCCTCACCGCAGCAGCTTCCGGATCGCCGAGCCGCTGAGCTCGGACTTGGGAATGAACCCACACGCGCTCGAGTCGGCAAGCGCGCCGGCGAGATAGGACACGTCGCGGCTTGACGTGAGAATGATTGAGGGGCGCCCATCGCGACGCTCGAAACGCTCGGCGGCGCGAACGCCGTCGAGATCGGGAAGCTGGATGTCGAGCAGGACGACGTCCGGACGCAGCTCGCGCGCGGATTCGATCGCCGAGGCGGCATCGGCGGCCTCGCCGATCACCTCGAACCCCTCGGCTTCGAGGAACTCCCGGGCGCTGGCGCGAAATCCCTCGTGGTCGTCGACGATCAATACCGTTTCCATCTCGGCATCGATTTTCACTCCGCGCGGTCAACTCGGCAATGGGGCTAGCCCCACTTGCTCCCTCCACGAGAGTACGCCCTCGAATCGAGGGGGATCTCGGCCCGCAGCGTGGTGCCTTCGTCGGGCGGGCTGTGGACGGCGAGACTTCCCCCGAGCGCTTCGACGCGGTCGACGAGGCCGCGAAGTCCGCCACCCGGCAGCGGGTCGGCGCCGCCGACACCGTCGTCGAAGATCTCGATGGTCGCCCTGCCGCCGGTCTGGCGAACGCAGACCGTCATTTCGGAGGGCCGGGCGTGCTTCGCCGCGTTGGCTATGCCCTCCGCGACGATGTAGTAGGCGGCGGCCTCCACCCGGGCCGGCAGCCGCTGCTCGGGAACGCTTTCGAGCAAGACCGGAAACGGGGCAGTTTCGGCCAGGGATTCGAGCGCGGCCAGCAGTCCCCGGTCGGTGAGGATGGCCGGATGGATGCCGCGGGCGAGCTCGCGCAGCTCCTCCAGGGCCGTCGCAAGCTGGGCGTCGGCGGCCTCCAGTCGGCGTCCCGCCGCATCGCGGTCGCAATCGAGCTCGGACCGAGCCTGTCGTAGCGCAAGCGCAAGAGAGACGAGTCTCTGCTGTGCCCCATCATGGAGGTTCCGCTCCAGCCTGCGCCTTTCCGCGTCGGCAGCCTCGACGATCCGGGCGCGTGAGGCGGCGAGTTGCTCGCGCGCATCGACGTTGGCCAGCGCGTCAGCGACCAGCTCGGCAAAGCTCGCGATGCGCTCCTCGGTGTCGGGTGGGAAGCCGTAAGGGGAGCCGCTGGTGGTCGCCAGCGCCCCCCACAGCCTGCCGGCGACCCGGATCGGCGTCGAGACCGCGGAGGCGATCCCGGCCGCCCGAACCAGCTCGGCGCGGGGACCGCTGAAGCGGCTGTAGTCATCGATCCGCTCCGGCCGGCCACTTCGCATCATGCGCGGGATAGCCGTATCGCCTCCCGGCGGCAGGGCCATGCCAACCGGCAGGGAAATCTGCACGTCCGGTGGATTCCAGCCGGCGATGATCCTCTGGGTGCCGTCATCCTCGATGCGCAAGAGGTTCGTGGCTTCGCCACCGAGCACGGATCCAAGCTCCTCGCAGACGCACTCGAAGACCTCCTGCGGCTCCGGCTCGCGGGCCACGAGGGTGGCAACCCGTCGCAACGCCGCCTGCTCGTCGAGCAGGGAATGCAGCCTTTCGCGAGCGTCGGCGTTGGCGAGCGCGTCCCCGACCAGCTCGGTGAAGGCGGCGATCCGGTGCTCCGCTCGCGCCGGGAAGCCCTTTGCCCGCCCGTGCGAAGCCCCGAGCGCCCCCCAGAGCTTGCCCTCGACGTAGACCGGCGCTGAGATCGAGGAGGCGATTCCCACGGCGCGTATCCGCTCGACCAGGTGCCCTGAAGCGATGCTGTCGTAATCGTCGACGCGTTCGGGACGGCCGCTGCGGTACAGCTGGACCGACGAGGACTCTCCTTTCAGCTCGATGACCTCTCCGGTCTTGAACTCCGGAGCATCCAGCAGCGGCCATTGGCCGACGATCTTTGCCTTGCCGCCGCCGTCGAAGCGGAGCAGGATCGTCCTCTCGACCTCGAGGAGCCGGCCGACCTCCGCGCAGACGCGCTCGAATACGGCCGAAGGCTCTGGGCCGCCGGCAACGAAGGTCGCGACCCGCCGCAGCGCCGCCTGCTCGTCGAGGAGCTTGCGGAGCCGTTCGCGAGCGTCGGCGTCGGCCAGAGCGCTCGCGACCAGCTCGGCGAAGCCCGCGAGCTGCTCCTCGGCTCGCGGCGGAAATGCGTTCGCGCGGCCGCTCGAAGCGACGATCGCGCCCCAGAGATTCCCCGCCACGGTGATCGGTGCCGCAACCCCGGACCTGATTCCCGCCTCTCGCAACCGTCGACCCATCGGCCCGGCGGCGTGGGTGTAGTCATTGCCGCGCTCGGGGACGCCGCTGGCCCTCAGCTTTACGACCGCTGTGTTGCCCACGAGCGTCAGCTCCTCGCCGGGTCTGCCAACCGCTGTGCCACTCGCCCCCCAGCCACCGAGGACGATCGCCCGGTCGGTGCCTTCGAAGCGGACCAGGTTCGAGCTTTCAACGCCGAGCAGAGGGCCGACCTCCGCGCAGACGCGCTCGAACACCTGCGCCGGCTCCGCATCCCCGGCGACGAGGGTGGCCACTCGGCGCAGCGCCGCCTGCTCCTCGAGCACCTGCTCTAACTCTCCGCGGCCGGAAACGCTTTGCGGCGCCTGCGTCGTGTCTGGATTCGCGCTCAGCCGACCTCCTTGCTCGTCTCGGAATTATTGCGCCGAAGCTGAGGTCTTGCCCGGACACCGGCTAGCCGAACCAGCGAACGCCGGTTAGCCCCCGCTGTTGACGCCAGGTACCCGGCTTTCCGCGCCGCCTCCCGCGATCCATCCTGTCGTCGAGTTCATTCGACCACAGGAGGACCCGATGTCGACAGCCCAGGCAACCAGCAGCAACGTCTTGCTGGAGCATCTTCGAACCCGGCTCGAAGGCGAGCTGATCACCGCGGAGGATCCCTCCTACGACGACGCTCGAAAGGTGTTCTACAAGGGCGTCGACAAGCTGCCGCTCGCAGTCGTGCGGGTCGCCGGCGCCAATGACGTTGCAGCGGTGGTAGACGCCGCGCGCGAGGGTGAGCTGGAGCTCTCGGTACGCAGCGGCGGCCACAGCCGCCCCGGTTACGGGACGGTCGACGGCGGCCTCGTCATCGACCTCTCCCGGATGGACGGCGTGGATGTGGATGCCGACGACCGATTCGCCTGGGTCGAGACCGGCGCGACGGCGGCCAGGTACACGCTTGCCACCGCCGAGAAGGGAGTAACGACTGGACTCGGTGACACCGGCTCGGTCGGGATCGGCGGAATCACTCTGGCGGGTGGGATCGGGTTCCTCGTGCGAAAGACCGGACTGACGATCGACAACCTGCTCGCGGCCGAGGTGGTGACCGCCAATGGCGCGGTCGTTCAGGCGAGCGAGGACTCGGATCCCGACCTCTTCTGGGCGATCCGGGGCGGAGAGGGCAACTTCGGTGTCGCCACCCGCCTCAAGCTGCGCCTCGCGGAGGTCTCACAGATCGTCGGCGGCATGCTGATCCTGCCCGCGTCGCCGCAGGTGATCACGGGCTTTCTCGAGGCTGCCAATGCGGCCCCCGAGGATCTCTCCACGATCGCGAACGTGATGATCGCCCCGCCGATGCCATTCCTCCCTGAGGAGGCGCACGGAAAGCCGATCGTGATTGGTCAGTTCGCCTACGCCGGGCCGGTCGAGGAGGCTGAGGCGGTTTTCGCTCCCTTCCGGGTACTCGCCAAGCCGCTCGCCGACATGGTCAGGCCGATGCGCTATCCGGAGCTCTACGAGGGCCCGGAACAGGAGGCCCGCTTCGCGGCAGGGACCAACTTCTTCGCCGACCTGCTCGATCCGGCAGCCGCCGAGGCGATCCTCGAGCAGCTGCCGAAGTCGACAGCGCCGATGAAGGTCGTTCAGCTGCGCGTGCTCGGCGGCGCGGCGGCGCGGGTCCCGAACGACGCCACCGCGTTCGCCCATCGCGACCGGGTGCAATTCGTGAATGTCGCCGCGACGTACATGGACGCCGGCGAGAAAGAGGTCCATGACGCCTGGGTCGATGACGTCGCGAACTCACTAGGTGGAACGGCGCGGGCGGCTACGTCGGCTTCCTCGGTGACGAGGACGAGGCCACGATCCGCGCCGCCTACCCAGGCTCGACCTGGGATCGGCTCTGCGAGCTGAAGCGGCGCTACGACCCGGGCAACCTCTTCCACCTCAACCACAACATCCCGCCAGCCAACGGGTGAGGAGGTCGTCCATGGCAGCTCAAGTCTCCCCAACCTCAACACTTTCCTCGCGCCGGGGGAAGCTGATCCTGGCGCTGCTCACGTCGATCGCGTTTCTCGACTTCGTCGACGCCTCGATCGTCAACGTCGCGCTTCCCTCGATCAGTCGCGGGCTAGACGTCTCGACGCAGGACCTGCAATGGGTTCCAAGCGGCTACCTGCTGACCTACGGCGGCTTCATGCTGCTCGGCGGCCGCGCCGCCGACCTGCTCGGCCGGCGGCGGGTGCTCGTCACCGGGATTGTTCTAATCGGCGTCTCCTCATCCGTCGGCGGGCTCGCGCAGAGCTCCGGCGTGCTGATCGGCGCTCGCCTCGCGCAGGGACTGGGCGCAGCTCTGACCCTTCCCGCGGCGCTTTCGATCCTCACCACGACCTTTCGGGACGGTTCCGATCGCAACACGGCGCTCGGGGTCTGGGGCGGCATGGCCGGACTCGCCTCCGCAGTCGGCGTCCTTCTCGGCGGCGTGCTCACCGAAGGGCCCGGGTGGCGCTGGGTGATGTTCGTGAACCCGATCGCCTGCCTGCTGGTGCTCGGCCCGACCTTCCGCCTGATCGACGGCGAGCGCCGCCGCGCCGAGCTTCGAAACTTCGATCTGCTCGGCGCCGTGCTGGCGACCGGCGGGATGCTCCTGCTGATCTATTCGCTTGTAGAGGCTCCCGACGTCGGCTGGGGGGAAGCGCGCACAGTCGCTGGGCTCGCCGGCGCACTGGCGCTGCTCGGGGCCTTTGCGGTCAACGAGCTGCGCCACCCGAACCCGCTGGCTCCTCTTTCGATCTTCCGAATCAACGGGATCGGCTACGCCGATGCCACCGGCTTGATCATGTTCGCGGGCCTGCTTGCGATGTTCTTCTTCCTCACGCTCTACATGCAGGAGGTACTCGGTTACTCGCCGATCCAGGCCGGCGCTGCCTATCTGCCGCTGACCTTCGCGGTCGCGGTCGTCGCGGGCATCTCATCGCAGCTCATCTCGCGCACCGGGACGCGGCCGCTGATCGTCGGCGGGGCGCTGATCGCCGCGGCTGGGCTGTTCTGGCTCTCGCGGATTCCAGTCGACGGCTCCTTCCTCGCCGACCTGCTCCCGGGGATGCTGGTCGTCGCGATCGGCGGCGGCGCGGTGTTTGTCGCCGTTACGACCGCGGCAAACGCCGGTGTGCCGGCCGAGCAGGCGGGGCTTGCCGCCTCACTGCTGAACGCCTCCCAGCAGCTCGGCGGGGCGCTCGGGCTGGCGATCCTCTCGGCGCTGGCGACCAGCCGAACCAGCGACCTGCTGGCCGCGCATGCACCCCCGGCCCACGCTCTCACCGCCGGCTTCTCGCGGGCGCTGCTGGTCGGCAGCTTCTTCGTCGCCGCGGCCGCCCTGATTGCGGCGCGAGCAACCGACACGCGCGCCGTGGACCCGGAACCCGCTCCGGGGACGGCGGAGCCGAGTTCGCCGGCCTCGGTCGGCGAGGTCGCCGTTTCGACCAGTCGTCTCTGAGCCAACGAAAGGAGCCCGATCATGTCCAGGCAATCAGCGAAAAACTCGCCCGCTGAGCTCCTCGACGAGCTGTCCAATTGGGCCGTCGGCGGCGGGATCATTGCGATGGCGCTCTTCCCGCTCGCGGTTCCGCTCGTCGCCCTGACCGCCGTCGCCCTGCTGCCGATGCTCGCCATGAGCATCGCGGTGGGGATTCTCGTCGCCGTGGTGGTGGCGCCGATCGTGGCGGTCCGATCGGCGCTCACGGCACTGCGAGCCAAGGACCGCCCGGCCACCGCACCCCGTTCTGGACGGCGCCATCCCGTGCCGTGCTGAGTCATGCCTTCCACGAAACCCGCACAAAAAGGAGACCGCATGACCAACCAGCCACCCGTGCACCCCTTCCGGGCCGCAATCGAATCGCGTGACATGGACGCAGCGATCGAGCTGCTCTCAGAGGACGTCGTACTTCGCAGCCCGGTCGTGTTCAAGCCCTACCAGGGTCGTGAGGCTGTGGTACCGGTCCTTCACGGCGTTTCGAGAGCCTCGCTCACCCAGCGTCGCCCTTCGCATTGCCCTTTTGCCTCAGAGAAGCAGTCGAGCCGCTCATCGGTTTGCTTCGGCGGTGGCGAAAAGGAACCTTCAGCGCCGTGGTCGCTCTTGTAAAGATCCGAAATGAGCGGGCGATCCAACCACTTCGTGAGGCGGCGAACGCGACATGGCTGCCCTGGAGGCGCCGACGCCTCCAGAAGGCTGCCGGCAAGCTCGAGCGCTCCGTTGGAGTTACCCCGTGGGAATAGCTGGAACGCGACCCCCAAGGTACTTGCACCCCCAACGCTCGATCGCTTTGGGCCGTCGCGGGTTATTTGCAGCCTTATAACGCACCGGGCGCGGCCGAAGGCCCTTATTTTGCCATTCGGCTGTTCGTTAAAATAACGCCCGCCCCGAATCCCCCTTATTCAAACCCCTCACAACGAAATTGGCCGCGCCGACAACACGAGCTGGAACATTCGCCAAACAGCCCCAAGGCTTCGAGGCTTTCATTCCCGAGCCGCTTCCGCCCGACCCGGCGGTTGAGGTCGACGCCGAGATGCTTGGGGTCCTGTCCGCCGCCGACCAGGATCGAGCTGTACGACCCCGAGGTCGAATGGTTCGCGCTCATGGAGGTCTATCGCGGCCTGCCGGTGTCCGGCAGGCCTGGGAGAGCTTCAAGGGCGACATGCAAATCACCGTTCGGTTCGGCGACATCCGTGACCTCGGGGAATCCGTGCTCGCCCTGGGGGAGATGAAGAGCTGCAGGCGTAGCTTCGCTTCGACCCCATCTGCGTAGTGGCTTTGTGCGCGCTTGGAGTGAATGGGCGGGCAATCCCGCTCCCGAGGAGGCGTTGTGAACACACCCGAATCGTCCTCGGCCGAGCTATTTCGGCTGATCCGGCGTCCTGCGCTCGGGCGCGTGGCCGTCCTGGCGCTCCTGCTGGCGCTGGCCTGCGCCGCGCCAGCGGCGGCGAGCGACGTCTACGTGGTGAACCAGAACTCGGACGACGTCTCCCAGTACGACATCGGCCCCGGTGGCGCGCTGGCCGCCAAGGCCACGCCGACGGTGGCTGCCGGCGCCGTCCCGGTCGGGGTCGCGGTGAGCCCGGACGGCCAGAGCGTCTACGTGGCGAACCAGGACACGAACGACGTCTCCCAGTACGACGTCGGCCCCGGCGGCGCGCTGGCCGCCAAGGCCACCCCGACGGTGCCCGCCGGCGCCCCCCGTCGGGGTCGCCGTGAGCCCGGACGGCCAGAGCGTCTACGTGGCGAACTTCGACTCGAACGACGTCTCCCAGTACGACGTCGGCCCCGGCGGCGCGCTGGCTCCCAAGGCCACGCCGACGGTGCCCGCCGGCGGCTCCCCGAGCGGGGTCGCGGTGAGCCCCAACGGCCAAAGCGTCTACGTCACGAACCAGGCCACGAACGACGTCTCCCAGTACGACGTCGGCCCCGGCGGCGCGCTGGCCGCCAAGGCCACCCCGACGGTGCCCGCCGGCGACGGCCCGGCCGGGGTCGCGGTGAGCCCGGACGGCCAGAGCGTCTACGTGACGAACCAGTTCACGGACGATGTCTCCCAGTACGACGTCGGCCCCGGCGGCGCGCTGGCCCCCAAGGCCACCCCGACGGTGCCCGACGGCGGCTTCCCGATCGGCGTCGCGGTGAGCCCCGACGGCCAGAGCGTCTACTGGACGACGGGGGGCTCGGACGACGTCTCCCAATACGACGTCGGCCCGGGCGGCGCGCTGTCCCCCAAGGCCACCCCGACGGTGCCCGCCGGCGACGGCCCGATCGCGGTCGCGGTGAGCCCCGACGGCCAGAGCATCTACGTGGCGAACTTCGACTCGGACGACGTCTCCCAGTACGACGTCGGCCCGGGCGGCGCGCTGGCCTCCAAGGCCACCCGACGGTGCCCGCCGGCGACGGCCCGATCGGGGTAGCGGTGAGGCCGGACACTGGGGAGACGCCGGAGGGCAAGATCTCCGCCCGGGGCACGGTGGAGGTCACTGAGGACGGTGACGAGGTCGGGGTCGAGCAGCTGACCAGCATCGGATTCTCAGCGGCCAATAGGTGCAGCGCTGACCTGTCCACGCGGCCCAGCATCGTGGGGACCACCGAGGGTGTCCGCATCTGGACCAAGAGCAGGGTGAGCGAGTCCAGCTGCACGGACCAGTCCCCGGACTCGCCGCTCGGGTTCGACACTCAGACCGCGACCGCGACCGGCACCTTCGGGCCGGCGGCGCCCGGCGGGCTTGACGGCGAGGAAGGAGCGCTGGAGTGGACCTACTACGACGGCGGACCGGACGGCAGCCCGGACTCGGTCCTGTTCACGCTGCGCGACAGCGCCGACAACGTCGTGCTCGACGCCGCCGAGCAGACGCCAGGTGCCTACCGCGGCGCGCCGGGCGGCGTGTGGACGTCTGCTCCCTGAGCGCAATCGGATCTGAGGGACGGTGCCGGCTATCAGCGGTACTCGGACGCGGTGAGCGCGCTGCGAAGACGCCCCCTTTCACGCGATTGCAGAAGTGCGAATGATGAAGTCGCGGTTTCATGTTCATCGCCCTGGGGCCGCCCCTTCACGCAGACCGCGGGAACCGGGCGCAGGTCCTCGACCAGCACCCTGTCGACGGAGAATCCCCCCTTACGTAGCCGGTCGGCCAGCTCGTTCCCGAGGTCCCGCGCTCGCTCCGGCGCGGAGTGTCGCGCGTCCCAGAAGATGTAGACGACCCCATCCCGGGCGAGGTGCTCGCGGACGGCACCGAGCGCCGCCTCCGGCTGCTGCCAGAAGGGAGCGACGTTGAAGGCGAAGACCTTGTCGAAGCGCCGATCGCCGAGGTCCGCGTCCTCCAGCGCGATGGCCTCGAGCACAGCCCTGCCCGCGTCGACATGCTCACGATTCCTCCGCGTGGCCATCTCGATCATCTTGGGCGAGCGGTCGATCGCGGTGATCGTTCCCGTCGTCAGCCTCTCGCAGACCAGGGAGACCGCAACGCCGTGGCCGCAGCCGACCTCGAGCAGGCGGTCGGCCGGGTGGACCTCCAGAGTGTCGACCGCCCAGACGAACCGCTCCGATGCCTTGCCCGGCTCGATCACGGGTGCGCTGCGAAGACGTGGCCGACGCCTCCGCCGCTGAAGACGGTGGTACTCATCGGTTCGATGGTGAGCGGTGCGGTGAAGAGCCGCTCGCCCGCGCCCAGAACGACCGGATGGACAACGAGGCGGTACTCGTCGATCAACCCGGTCTCGACCAGCGATCGCGCAAACCGTGCCCCTCCTTGGGCGAGCAGGTATCCGCCGGAGCGCTCCTGCTTGAGCCGTGTGATGGCGTCGGCCAGGTCTCCGGCGGCGATCGTCGTCTTGCCCCAGTCGGCGGACCTGAGCGAGTTCGAAAACACGACCTTCGGAATCTCGTTCATCGGCTCGGCGAACGGCCCGGAGGCGCTGGGCCAGTAGGCGGCCCACTCGGAGTACGTCGCGGCGCCGACGAGGTGTGCGCTCGCATTGCTCACGGCCTCAACGACCCAGTCGCGGGCGTCATCGGAGCGTCCCGCAAGCTTCCAGCCGCCGCTCCCGTCGGGTGGCGCGACGTAGCCGTCGAGCGAGATGGACATCTTAAGAACCAGTGAGGCCATGCGCTGCTTCCTTTCCGCGGGGTCAATGTCACCGGCAAAGACCCCCCCGACCTCGGAAACTCATCGCTTTCGTTTCACCATCGCTGCCCCAACCGGGGATCAAGGCGGTGAGCGGCGTGCCGAGTCCGATCCCAGTCCCGGAGGGGCGGAGCGATCAACCGCCAGGCCATCGAGACCTCGTCCGAAACCCAAACCAAAAAGCAGTGCAATAGCTTGACGTGCCGCGATTGGCGTCTACCAACTCGGCAATAACGGCACCGCCGAAGCAGCTAAAGAGCTGGAGCGTTTAGTACCGGGGTCCATCGGTCGCTTCCTGACGGTTCCGCTTTGGATGACCGGGGGCAGCCCTCCGTCCCCCGCGAGAGTGACACTGAGCGGAACCGCTCCTGCTTCGCGCGACGTGCAGAAACGAGGGCGGCCCCTAGTCCGCTCGTCCGCTGGCGCTAAGTCGTGCGGCTGACAGCGCGCAGGAACGGGCGCACGGTCGCGGCCAGCTCGACGGGATGATCGAGGTAGCCGAAATGGGTGCCGGGCGTGCTCGTGATCTCGATCCCGAGGCGCAGCGCGAGCCTGCCAGCCGCCTGCGCAAATTCGGGCAGGCTGCCATCGCCGAGAAGCAGCTGGATTGGCGTTGCGATCGCGGCCAGGGTCGGCTCGTCAGGGAGGTACTCGGCGAAGGCGCCGCGTTCCACCCCGAGGTAGGTTTCAGCGCCTGCGAGGACCCGCTCGCGTAGCTCGCCGTCGAGGCCGTCCCAGTTGGCGTCGCCGGCGACGAACCGATAGAAGCGCTCGATCCCCGCTCGCGGCCCGCCGGAGCGCACGGCGTCGGCGACGATCGTCCCGGTCCTCCGCTTGACCTCTTCGGGGTCATCGAAGAGCGACCAGAATGCCGGTTCATGGAGCACAGCGCCGCTCACAAGGCGGGGATAGCGGACGACGAGACAGAGTGCGATCACGCCCGCGAGCGAGCTCCCGAAGAGTGTCGCGGGCGTCAAGTCTAGCGTCTCGAGCAGCGCCGCGGCGTCATCCGCCTGCTCCTCGGCCGAGGTCGCCGTCCAACCTGGCGGTCGGGGACTCCGTCCGTTGCCCCGACGGTCATAGGTAACGACCGTGAACTCATCGGCGAGCAGGTCGGCGAGCCGCTCGAAGTGGCCGCCGTCGCCGGTTGCGCCCATGATCAGCAGAACTGGAGGGCCGCTTCCCCGGACCTCGTGGTGCAGCTCCGTCCCGTTCACCTCGAGCATCAGTTCCCCGATTCGGTCGCCTCGACGGCCTCGGCCTCGCTCTCGAAGGTCTGCCAACGGATGACCTTCCCGCCTCGGATGCTCGATGCGACCCAGATCGCATCCTCAAAGCCGCTGCCGCTTGTCTCACCTCGACCGCGAGCGTGCGCCTCGCTGATCGTCCAATCACGACCAGCGCGGATCCCGATGACCTCGATGTCGAAGTCGGGGAAGACGCCGAAGATGCTGTCCCACCACCGGCGTACTCCCCCGTGGCCGCTTAACTCGCCTCCCTCGACCGCGAGGATCCGCGGCACGACGATGACCTTGGGATCCATCAGTTCCAAGAACGCATCGAGGTCACGGGTGCTGATCGCTGCAAAGGCTCGGCGGGCGAGCTCGATGTTCTCCTCGAACACACTGCCGAGTATCTTCGCTTACGCCGATGCGAGGACTTTCGCGCGGCGCTTTGTGCTCGCGGCCTCAAGCATCGGTGGTCGCCTGCCAAGCGAAAGCTCGCGTTCGATGCGCAGTGTGCCGTTTGACCTCGGGCGACCGCTGCTCCTTTGCGCAGAACCAGCAGCTAGCTCTGGCCCAATAGTGGCCCAAACGTCCTCAGCTCGACCGGCCTCGTGCCCAACCTTGGCCGTGTTCCGCTCCACTCAGCCACTGTGGCGGCACAGGTGAGCGCGCTGCGAAGACGCCCCTTTCACGCGAAGGGAGTCACGACCGGCGACCCGTCGCCGATGCCTCCTGCGCATTGAAAGCGGCGGTCTCTCGCGAGATACTGCGCGGGCGATGTCGCAGGAGAGTGTCGACGATTTCATCCGCCGGGGATACGCCAGGTTCAACCAAGCTGAACGAGACCCCGTTGACGAGCAAGAGCTCGCGTCTCTGGATATCTGGCATCCCGATGGCGTGTACGTGAACTCCGCCAGCGACCCTGACCCCGCGATTCACCGGGGCATCGAGGCGGTGAGAAGGCAGGTAGGACGATGGGTCGAGGCCTATCCCGACCTGCAGGTGGAGCCGCTGGAGATCCAGCTCAACGGCGATCGGGCCTTCGTCTGGGTCCGCTTCTCAGGTCACGGAGCAGAAAGCGGGGTTCCAATCGACATGGAGTTGGCTCACATCAACACGGTCGAAGGCGGCAAGCTGCGCCGGATCGAGGAGTATCAGGAGCGGGCCGATGGCCTCGCCGCCGCCGGGCTGTCGGAGTAGCGACCGCTACCTGACGGTCTGTCTCTTCTTCATAGAGGCGACGAGGAGCAGCCGAATCCTCAGGCAGGCTGCTACCCCAATGCGCGATAAGCAGCGAGCTAGCTCTGGCCCAATAGTGGCCCAAACGTCCTCGAAGCCGCCGTGCGTGGCAGTCTCGCATAGTCACGCCGGAGGCCGCGGGTTCGAGTCCCGTCGCTCCCGTTCCAGATTTGGCTCTGTAGAGGCGAAAACGAAGGATCAGCAAGGCAAGACGGCATCCGGTTTGGCGCACCGGATGGCTGCCAGCCAGAGAATTGTCGTTTCATCTGCGCCCCGAGGTGAGATGGATCGGGATGCAGGCTTGGCCTGCGGCGGTCGCGAAAACCGGCAGGGGCCGTTACGTCTCTAGTGGGTTCGAACCCCACGCCTCGGCCTCACCGCTTTATCCGCTTGCGGGAGGCGTCCGCGCCCTTGCGTTGGCTTTCGATTCCCCGGCCGGCAGGATTCTCGCGGTCCTCGGGGGACGAACTGATCCGCCAGTGACCGGCGAACCTCAGGCCTAATGATGCTGGCAGGGCCGACCACCCACCTCGTCGCCGCCTAACGGGCAGGACGCGGGGCGCTTGCCGCCGGAGGTAGCTGCATCGACTCGTACTGATGCTTGAGCACGGTGTCGGGGATCTCGATCGGGCCGCGGGTCGGGCGGTCGAGATCACTGGTGACGAAGAGCAGAAAAGCCACTAGAACCGAAGCCAGCAGAATCCCGACGAGGCCGCGGCCGACGAGCGCCAGGTAGGCGGCGAGCAGCCCCATCGCCAGGCACGCGCCGATCACCTCGAGCAGGAGAACCGCGCCTGGAACCTGGTTATTGAGGGCCGCAATGCGGGTGCCCTGGGCGTCGATCATCTCGTTCAGCGTCTCAACGTAAAGGCGAGGCGCACTCGCCGTAGGCTCCGAATCGAGTGCCTCGCCGGCCAGGGCCCAGAGCTGCCGCTGTAGTCCCCCCTCGTACGCCGTGACAGTGTCCTCGACGGCGCTGCCCGGCTCATACTCTGAGATGCGGATTGCGCTGCGCGTGTATTTGATCAGGAGCTTCAGGGACCGGGTGCGAATCGGCTCGGGCAGCGTCTGGGCTCGCAGGTAGGTGGTTCCGATCGCGTTGGCCTCATCGACTATGACCACGCGGCGGTCCTCATAGCGCGACAGTGACAGCGACAGCCCGAACGCGAGGATCAATCCGACGACGCCGAGCATTGCGGCCTGCAGAACGCCGAACGGTTCGCTGAGGCTCGCCGATAAATGGCGTACACGACTGCCGATGAGTGCGCCCAGGCCGGTCGCACCGAGCATCAGCCCGAGCAGCAGCAGCGCAAGCTCCACTGTCGAGAGGTCGAAGAAGATGAGCGGGAGCCTATAAACGCCCGAACACGGGTCGTACGGTCGTCCTAGCCCGCGGTAGAGCTCGAAGGAGACGGCCTCGCCGAACTTGAGCTCGGGGCCGCCGTTGATGCCGACAAGCGCTGCCCGTCGAGCTCGAACCCGACCGTCATCACGATGCGGACGATACCCGCATGGCGGAGGGGCTCAGCCGGTCGCGACGCCTCGGCGCGTGGCCCCAGCCCTGAGCCGGCGGCGGCGCCTCGGCGCCGGCTGCAGCTCCTCGCGTGCGCGCAGGTCGAGGTAGAGCAGGGTGCGGCCGATCGCCACGTAGGGGATCAGCACCGCGAAGACGAACGAGCTGATCAGGTTCACCCAGACGAGCGAGAAGTTGGCGAAGATCAGCACGAAGCCGAGCACCGGGCCGGCGGCGGCGCCGACCAGCCACAGGAAGCCGGCGGTCCGCAGGGTTCGCCACCAGTTTCCTCGCACCACATCTGAGCTGCCATGGAAGGCTTGCCTGATCGACTTATCGCGAAACAGGATCTCCTGCTGGACGAACTGCCAGCCGATGAACTTCCAAACTGCGATCGGGATGCCGATCACGGTGATCAGCAGCCCGATCACCATCGCGATGGCGAGCAGCTGACCGAGGACGAGGCGCCAGAAGCGCCCCAACGCCTCGCGGTAGGCGGCGAGGAAGCTGGCCGCCTCTCCCCGCTCGAGCAGGCAGACGAAGGAGATCACCGCCGCCGCAGCGATCGTGAACCCCAAGGTCCGCCCAACCCCCGCGATTGAGAGCGAGAGCTCCAGCTTCAGCCCGCCAACCGAGAGTGAGGGGTTGAGATCGTGGCTGCCGGTGATCTGCTGGTAGAGCCATTGCGCTGCTTCGACGGCGCCGATGATCGGGGCCGCCGACAGGCCGAGCAGCAGGAAGGCGCGCCAGTGTCGCCCATAGAGCTGCCGCGCTCCCCGGATCAGCTGTCCGAAGGCACGTGGTTGTCGCAGCGTCGACAGGTCGACCGGACGCCAACGAGTGACCACCGCCGGGACGGCGATCAGCAGGACCGCGATCAGCGCCAGCAAAAGGACGCCCAACGTGGACCTGGCCTGCAGGTTGATGAACTCCGAAGCGGCGGCGACCCCGCTGCAGAAGATGCCGGTCGCGGCTGGGCCGAGGACCGCGCCCCCGGGCAGAGTCGGACTCGTTCTCCGCACCCCGTCCATCCAGGTGAACGGCTCCGACCACACCGCCTTCGTGTTCGGGCCGGTCGGCCCGGTGTTGAATCCCTTCTCCTTCTGGCCCCAGTGGCCCTCGTAAGTAAGCCACTGGAAGCTGCTCTTCAGGGTCGGCTCGGTGGGGATTATCTGCGGCTCGAGGCTGAGGCGCCGCAGGGGCTCGGTGGTGTTGTCGCAGCCGACGCCCGATCCTCCCTGTCCGTTCTCGACGAAGACGGCCGAGTCATAGAAGGTCGCGTGTGATCCCGCCGCCGGGTAGACGACCGGATGGTCTCCCTCCTTCTCGACCTTGCCGTCGTCCCAGTCGGCCTTCTCGCCGCCGCCGTGCTGGAAGAGGGCTATCTCATAGGGCCCCTTGCGCAGCGCCGCCGCCGGGGTCCTCGCATCGAAGGCGATCTGCATGCCCTCCCAATCGCCCTCGTGCACATCGTTGAACTGGTTGAAGTAGTAGAAGAACCAGTACTGCACCACGAAGCCGCGATGCCCTCGCTCGGTGGCGATTCGCGCGTAGGTGACCGGCGGCGCCCTGCCGGCCCGTTTGAGCGCCGCGAAGTCCTTTGCGTAGGTGCAGCCGGCGTCCAGCGGATCGCCCGGGAGGACCATGTAGTAGTCGCTGCCGAGGCCGGCGATGTCCGCAGCCGTCGGGGCGGTGGTTATCTCCTCCCGCTTCCGCCCTGCGTTCAGCACCAGCTTGACTCGCGGATTGCCGAGCACGACGTCCACCGTGGTCGGCTGGAACTGCTCCTCGGTCGTGTCGCAGGGCGGGTCTTCCTGCGCCCGCAGCATCAGAATCGGCGCGTACTGGCTCACCAGCGTCTGCTTCTCTCCGATTGCCGCGGCCGCCCCCGGCGGCGCCGGAGCGACGGTCAAGCAGAAGGCGCAAAGGACGGGGGCGATCGTCAGCCGGCCCGCACGGCGGTCCACGGCGCCAACCTACCAGGGAGCAGACGGCCGGCTCAGGCACGTGCGGCGGCGCTCCACCGACGCCGCCGACTGAGCGCTTGGGACAGTGACGAGGCAGACTGGACGATGACCGCCAGTAGGCGCCGCATGAGTGCCCCTTCTGCGCCGTCTGTGGGAGAAGATCGCCGACCTCGCCCTGGAGTTCGGAATTGATCAGCACTGGTGCTTGGTCGGCAACCTCCTGGTGCAGCTGCATGCCTACGAGCACGCCGGCCGACTCTGCTCGGGGCGAGCCTGCTGAAGGCTGCGTCCCTACCGGCGCATTCCAAGGGTCCGTCGAAAATTGGGCCGCTTGACCAACCTGATGCGCTTCGACTTTGTGTTCGGGCCGCCACCGGTTGGCGTGTAGGTGACGTGTGCCTTCACCTTGACCTTGCCGCTGCGGTTCAGTTTGCGCTTCTTGCGACCCTTGGGGCGGATCTTGAGCTTCACCTTGCCGGCGGCGCTCACGACCTTGGCGAAGGTCGTCCGCGTGCGGGAGGCAGCGTCCGGGCGCTGCTTTGCGAGCCCCTTGCCGCTCAGGACCAGGGTGCCCGGACCTGGTACCTCGACGGTCAACCTCGCCGTGCCCCGCTTCTTGTTCCGCTTCAGCTTGCCGAAACTGAAGTTGCGGTCCTTACAGAGCGAAATGTCGGCGTCCTGGGTCTCGTCTCCGAAGCCGTCTGAGTCGCAGTCGGGCTCGACCGTCGCCGCGAGGTTGAGCAAGAACGCGCCGACCGTGCCGAACGAGACCGAGCCACCGATCGGAGGATCGGGCTGCGCAGGCCCGCTGGCCACCGCCAGGTCGCCGCTACTCCCACTTCTCCGGCAGGAGGTGGGACCAGCCGTGAGCCGGAAGCCGAGGATGTCGCCGCCTGCGACCTCGACCCGGGTGGCGAACGTATTGACCCCCGCAGCCGCCAGCGTCTCGAAATTGCTCTGTCCAACGACCAAGTACGTGTTTGGGGCGGTCTTGCGGAAGACCTTCAGCCGCAGCTGGGCCGTCCCGAGCGCCGGACCGCGGTCGTGGCTCCAAGACGTGATCACCCCACCGCCGGCCGGGACGACGTACGTCGGGCTGCCGACTGCGGTCGAGTCCTGTGCCCAGGTGAAGTCCGCCGGGCAGTCTGCAGCACCGTTCCCGCCCGTGGTGCCGATCGCCACCGCCGCGGAAGCCGAAGCCGGGAGCGCCAGGGCCCCGACAACAAGGGAAGCCACGCCCAGCCGGACCACCTGCCGAGACGCACTTCGATGGCGCGAGATCGACGGCAACAAGCTGTCCATGAACTCTCCTCCCGTAGGCCGCCAATCCCGCCGTTGCGTTGCGGCGCAGCGTAGCGCGAGCTGTCATGCGTCCGAGGCGAGGCAGTGCTCGCTGCTTCTGTAGCGCCCATGTTACGCCGGAGGCCGTGGGGTCGGGCCCATCGAGCCTAAACCTCGGTCAAACGGCGAACCTGAGAAGTTGTGCCGATGCAGGACGAGCCGGACCGCGACGCGGACCTCTCAGAGCTGCGGCGCCGGCGAGAGCTGACCGAGGACGCAGCGCGGCCGGAGGCAGTACAGAAGCGCCATGAAGCGGGCGGGCGCACGGCGCGCGAGAACGTCGCCGACCTTGTCGATCCCGGCACCTTCGTTGAGTACGGGCGCTACGCGATCGCCGCGCAGCGCGGCCGCCGCGAGATCGAGGACCTGATCGCAAATACTCCCGCTGACGGCCTGATCGCCGGAACCGGCGAGGTCGACGGGATTCCCTGCGCGGTGCTCTCCTACGACTACACGGTCCTCGCCGGCACGCAGGGGGCGCTCGGCCACTTCAAGAAGGACCGGCTCTTCGAGCTGATCGAGCGAATGCGGCTTCCGACCGTCTTCTTCGCCGAGGGGGGAGGCGGCCGTCCGGGCGACACCGACTACGCGACCGTCTCCGGCCTTCACGTCCGTGCGTTTGACTTCTGGGCGGGCCTCTCGGGAGTCGTGCCGCGAATCGCCGTCGTCAGGGGCCGCTGTTTCGCAGGAAACGCGGTGATCGCCGGCTGCGCGGATCTGATCGTGGCCACCGAGGACGCCTCGATCGGCATGGGCGGGCCGGCGATGATCGCGGGCGGCGGGCTCGGCGAGGTCGCGGCCGACGAAGTCGGGCCGGTGTCGATCCAGGAGCCCAACGGCGTGCTCGACCTGGTCGTCGCCGACGAGGCCGAGGCGGTCGCGGCCACCAAGAAGCTGCTCGGCTACTTTCGCGGCCCGGGACCGGCCGGCGCCGAGCCCGACCAGGCCGCTCTGCGTACGGCCGTGCCCGAGCGCGAGCGCCGCGCCTACAAGGTCGCGCCGATCATCGAGGGGCTCTGCGACGAGGGAACGGCCACCTTCCTGCGAGCGGCCTTTGCGCCGGAGATGACGACCGCGCTGGGCCGCATCGAGGGTCGGCCGATCGGGGTGATCGCAAACAACACCGTCCACGCGGCGGGCGCGATCACCAGCGACGCCGCCGACAAGGCGGCGCGGCTGCTGCAGCTCTGCGATGCCTTCGGGTTGCCGGTCCTCTCGCTGATCGACACGCCCGGCTTCATGGTCGGAACCGAAGCCGAGGCGACCGGCCTCGTCCGCCACGCCTCGCGGCTGATCGTCGCCGGCGCGGCGCTGCGAGTGCCGACGATCGCCGTGGTCCTGCGGCGCGGCTACGGGCTAGGGGCGCAGGCGATGGCCTTCGGCTCCACCCACTCGCCGCTGCTGACCGTTGCCTGGCCCGGTGCCCATCTGGGGCCGATGGGGCTGGAGGGGGCGGTGCGACTGGCGCTGCGCAAGGAGCTCGACGCGATCGCCGACGAAGCCGAGCGCGAGCAGCGGGTGGGCGAGCTGACCGCGCAGGCACAACGCAACGCGCGGGCCCTGAACGCAGCGGCGCTGTTCGAGATCGACGACGTCATCGACCCGGCCGAGACCCGGGGCGCGATCGCCGCGACGTTGCGGGCAGCCGCGGCGCATCCCTCAGAGCCGCCCGGCCGGCGGCGTTTCGTCGACACTTGGTAAGGCGCCGGACAGCGGAGCTCGTCGATCAGGCGCCGGGAACGCTGGCGCCGCCCGCGTCGCCGTCGCCGGAGGAGGTCTTCTCGATCTCCTCCTTGAACTTCTCGTCGGCCTTCTCGAGCCTGCGCTCGCGCTCCTGCTCGGCCTTCTCCTCCTCGCGCGCCTCCTGCTCCTTCTCGAACGCGAGCTCGGCGAGCCGCTCGACCCCTGGCGGCAGGCCGCGTTCGACGATGCGGCTGACGGCAGGGCGCCAGATGGCACTCAGCGGCCCGTCCAGGGTGGCGCGATGGGTGATCCGCGTGCCCCCGTCGATCGGCTCGAGACGGTGCTCGAAGACGAGGGCCGCGCCCGGGAGCTTTGCCTTCGACGCAAAGCCCTGCTCAGGCTCGACCTCGATCAGCTCGAACTTGCCCTTCGGAAGGTTTGGCGCCTTGCTCATCCCCTTCGCGCCAACCTCGAAATCGCCCTCGAGGCTCGACTCCGCGACCCCCTTGGGAGACCACTGCGACCAGTTGGGCACGTCCGTGTAGCGCTCCCAGACCGCGGCCGGAGAAGCCTTTGAATCGGCGCTGTGCTCGCATTCCCAGCTCATCGGGCCAGGCGACTGTACCGGGACCGAAGCCGGCCAAGACTTCGAGCAGCCCGGGAAGCAGTCCTCGAGGTCGGCACGGCGAAGCGAGCTGAGCCTCGCCGTTCTTTAGCGCGCAATCTCACAGAAGCGAACCTCCGCAGCGTTCAACCTCTAGGAAGCGTTGATTTCCCGCACGATGACCACGACAACCACACGAATCGCTCCGACTGTCAGTCGCCCGGTTGCCTTCTGGGGGCTCGCCATGATCCTCGCAAGCTTTCTCCTCGCCTCCAGCGCGCCGTCGCCGCTCTATGTCGTCTACCAGCAGCGCTGGGACTTCTCGGAGATCATCTTGACCAGCGTCTTCGCCGTCTACGCGCTGGCGCTGCTCGCCTCGCTCGTCGTCGCCGGCTCGGTCTCCGATCACGTCGGCAGGCGGCCGACACTTGTGGTCGCGCTGGCGATCGAGATCGCCGCAATGCTCGCCTTCGCCGAGGCCCACAGCGTCGCCTGGCTGTTCGCGGCCCGGATCCTGCAGGGAGTCGCCACGGGGATCGCGATGGGCGCGATCAGCGCCGCGCTGCTCGATCTGCAGGGCGATGACAACTCCCGGCTCGGCGCCGTGCTCGGCGTCGCCGCGCCGATGACCGGCCTCGCGGCCGGGGCGCTTGGCACCGGGTTGCTGGTCCAGTTCGGCCCCGACCCGACCAGCCTCGTCTACTGGCTGCTCTTCGGAGCCTTCGCCGTCGCGATCCCGTTCGTCCTCGCAATCCCCGAGACGGTGCCCCGCGAAAGCAATTGGGCCGCCTCGCTGCAGCCGAGGATCGCCGTGCCGGAGCCGCTCCGGGTCGCGTTCGTCGCCACGATTCCCTGCATCGCCGCAACCTGGGCGCTCGGCGGCCTCGTCCTCTCACTGGGGCCCTCGCTGACCGCGGGTGTGCTCGGCGACAGCAGCCACGTGGTCGGCGGCCTGCCGATCTTCATCATGGCCGGGATCAGCGCAATCGCATCGGTGCGCCTTCGCGACGCGCACGCCCGTTCCACCGCCCGGGGCGGCCTCGCTGCGCTGATCGTGGGTGTCGCGATGATCCTTGTGGCGCTTGCCGCCGGCTCGACCGGCCTCTTCATGCTCGGCGCCGGCGTCGTCGGCCTCGGCTTCGGCCCCGCGTTTGCGGGGGCCTTCCGAGCGCTTTCGACCCAGGCGCCGCTCGACCAGCGCGCCGGGTTCGTCTCCGCGATCTTCGCGGTCTCCTATCTGGCGTTCAGCCTGCCGGCCGTGGCCGCCGGCGTCGCGGTCACCCAGCTCGGCCTGCACGAGACGGCGAACATCTTCTGCGCCGCCCTGATCGGCACGGCCGCCCTGGCCCTGGCGCTCTCGGGCAAGCTCCAGGATCCGCAAAGCTCTGCCGGCCGGCCACGAGGCTCCACTGCGATCTCGCGGCCACAGTTCGACTACTGAGTCGGTCCGGACGCCCTTGTGGCCCATTTCTGCCGGCGCGGTCAATCATGACTCGGCGACGGCGCCGCCGGCGGACATCTCGGCGCGCGAGCGCTCCCGAAGCGCGCCGCCGCGAGCCGCAGTCGACGGCCACCAGATCCGATCGCCGAGCAGCTCGACAGCAGCCGGCACCATGATCGTGCGAACCACGAATGTGTCGAGCAGGATTCCGAGGGCGACCATGAAGCCGAGGTCGAACGTGTAGGTGACGGGCAGGGTCATCAGGACCGAGAAGGTACCCGCCAGGATCACACCGGCGCTGGTGATCACCGGGCCAGTGGCGGCCAGCGCGCGCAGCATCCCCTCGCGAGTGCCGTGGCGGCGCGACTCCTCGCGGACCCGAGCCATCAGGAAGATCGTGTAGTCGATCCCGAGCGCGACCAGGAAGATGAACGCGAAGGTGGGCAGCGAGGCGTCAAAGCCGGCGTCCCCGACGACGAAGCGGATGAACAGGATCGAGAGCCCGAGGGTGCAGAAGAAGGAGAGGACCACGCTTGCGATCAGCACCAGAGGCGCGACCACCGACCACAGCAGCAGCCCGAGGATCAGCGCGATGACCAGCAGCGCGATCGGGACGATCAGGCGCAGGTCGCTGCGGATCGCGCGATCGTAGTCGTACTGGATTGCGCTGCCGCCGCCGACCAGCCCGTGTACCCCGGGATCGATGTCGCGGACCTGGTCGCGGATTCGCGGCACCGCGTCGAAGGTCGACTGCACATAGGGGTCGCCATCGAGGACGACGTTGATCGACGCGGTGCGCCCGTCCTTCGAGGTGAGCCCGGTCGGCGTCGCCCTCGAGACTCCGCTCACGGCATCGATCCTCTGCTCGGCGATTGCGACGTCGGGGCGCGTCACGGGGCCGCTCGAGCTCTGGACGAGGACGGTGGTCGGCGCCAGCGTCCCGGCCGGGAACGCCTCGCGCAGCACGTTGAACCCCTCGACACTCTCGACCGACTCCTTGAAGAAGTTGGTGGTGCTGTAGTCGACCTTGTAGGCGGAGAGCCCGAGAGCGCCGAGGCCGAAGGCGACGACGGTGACGATCAAGGCCGGCGCCGGCCGCCGCAGGACCCTGTCGCCGAAGCGCCGCCAGAGCCCTTGGCGCGCCGACTCTGATCGCTCGGGGTCAAACGCGACCGTGGCGCGGCGGGGCCAGAAGCCGGCGCGCCCGAAGATCGTCAGCAGGGCCGGGAGGAGGGTCAAGCCTGCGACCATCGCGGAGGCGACGCCGATCGCGGCGACCGGCCCCAGCGACTTGGTGAGGCCGGTGTCGGCGAGGACCAGGACCAGCATCGCGAGCGAGACCGTGAGGCCGCTCGCGAGGATCGTCGGCCCGGTTCGCCGCAGGGCCCGCTGCATCGCCTCGTGCTTGTTCTCGATGCGGCGCAGCTCCTCCCGGTATCTGGAAACGAGCAGGAGGCTGTAGTCGGTCCCGACGCCGAACATCAGCACGATCAGGATCGTGGTCCCGTTCGAGGAAACCGACGCTCCCGACTTCGCGTAGAGGAAGACGAAGGCGGTCGCGACCGTGTAGGAGAAGAAGACGACCAGCAGCGGCGTCAGCGCGACCAGGGCGGCGCGGTAGATCAGGCCGAGCAGCACCAGCACGAGCAGCACCGTCGCCACGAGCAGCTTCGTGTCGAGGTTGCTGAAGACGTCGTTGGCGTCGGTGGAGAAGCCCATGTCGCCGGTCAGGTAGATCCGCATGCCGTCGGCGCGATCGCCGGTGATGTCGCGCACCGCCTTGCCCCAGTCGGCGGCCTTGTCGAAGTTGGTCGGCACGGTGAGGACCGTGTAGGCGACGTCGCCGTGCGGCGAGACGAGGTCGGCGGGGGCGCCCGCAGCGAAGGGAACCGCAGGGGGCTGGGTGAGCGGGACCCTGTGACCGGCGGCCTGGATCCGCTTCGCGTCGCCTGCGATCGTGCGCTTGTCGCCCGCGGTCAGGCCACCCCCGTGGCGGTAGACGATCAGGCCGACGGTCGTCTCGCCGGACTTGAACTGCCGATCGAGGATGTGCACGACCGTGGTCGACTCGGCGCTCTGGGGCAGGTAGGAGGCGGTGTCGTCCTCGGTCGCGTCGGAGAGCTTGCTGCCCACGGGCATCAGCGCGGCGAAGGCGACCAGCCAGGCGACCAGCACGATCCACTTTCCGCGGCGGCCGGCGACTATCGATGCCAGGTTCCTCAAGAGGCTTCCTTCCGGTCCCGAATCGCCAAGCTAGCTACTTCGCTCGTATCGCGCCGTCCCCGCGCTCGTCACTTCACGACCCGGTACTTGAGATGGACGACCGCAGGCGACTCGATCACCCGCGTCGGCTCGAGCTCGACCCCGGCGACGTCCTCGAACAGGCGAGTGCCGGCTCCGAGCAGGGTCGGGACGGTGTGGACCTGCATCTCGTCGACGTACCCGGCGGCCAGATACTGCTGGATCGTTCTGGCGCCGCCGGCAATCGCGATGTCCTTCTCGCCCGCGGCCGCACGAGCCTGCTCGAGCGCCGCGTCGATTCCCTCGGTGACGAAGGTGAACGTCGTTCCACCCTTCATCTCGAGGGGTTCGCGTGCGTGATGGGTGAGGACGAAGACCGGGACCCCGAAGGGCGGGTCGTCGCCCCACCAGCCCTCCCAGGCGAGATCCCAGTTGCCGTTGCCACCGCCGAACATGTTGCGGCCCATCACGATCGCGCCGTTGTCGGCGAACGCCTCCGCGAGCACGTCGTCGTCGTCGCCCGTCTCGCCACCGCTGTCGCCGTGCATCTCGCGGAAGGTCCGCAGCCCGTAGGCCCACTCGTGAAGCCGCTCGCCGCCTTCGCCAAGCGGATGCTCCGCGCTCTGGTTGGGGCCGGCGACGAAGCCGTCCAGCGACACCGAGATGTCGACGACGATGGACATCGCTACTCCTTCGCAGCCGGCTCGAAGATAAGGATCGTCGTCTCGCCGGCGGGCTTGGAGTTCACCAGTCGCAGCGACTTCATCTCGTCTGCATCGCCGAACAGCCGCTTGCCGCTGCCGAGCACGACGGGATGGATCATCAGCCGCAGCTCATCAATGAGGTCGTTCTCGAGCAGCGCCTGCACCAGCTGGGCGCTACCGCCGACCAAGATCACGCCGTCGACTTCCTCCTTCAGCTTTGCGATCTCCTCAGCGACGTCGCCGCTCAGCACGGTCGAGTTGTTCCATTCGGGATCCCGCAGGGTTGAGGAGACCACGTACTTGGGCACGTTGTTGAACTTGTCGGCGAACTCGCCTTCGCGCTCCGGCCAGGCATCAGCGAAGCCCTCGTAGGTCACCCGTCCGAGCAGCATCGCCTCGCTGTCCATCGTCTCGTCGAGCTTGAACTCGTCCCCCTCTTCGCCGCGGTCGAACTTGAAGCTCCATCCACCGTGCTTGAAGCCCTCGGAGCCGCCGGGGTCTTCGATCACCCCGTCGAGGCTGATGAACTCGGTTACGACGACCCTTCCCATCTCAAATCCTCCTCAGTTGGACGTCTTCGCAAAACAGACCGGCGAGGAGGGGGATATTCATCGCTGCCAGGATGAGGCGATGCGCCGCCTCCTCCTGCTCGCCTCGGCGGTCATCTTCCTCGACGTAGTCTTCTACTCGGCGATCACCCCGCTGCTTCCCGGCTACACCGCCGATCTTCACTTGTCCAAGGCGGGGGCCGGAATTCTCTCCGGCGCCTACGCCGCGGGCACCCTGGCGATGTCGCTGCCGGCGGGATTTCTCGCCACTCGCTTTGGCTCGCGCAAGACACTGGTCGCCGGCATGCTCACCCTGGGCAGCGCCAGTCTCGTCTTCGGTTTTGCCGGTCACGCCCTGCTCCTTGACCTGGCGCGCTTCGTGCAGGGCGCGGGTGGCGCGATGGCCTGGGCCGGCGCGCTGTCATGGCTGATCATTTCCTCGCCCGCCGATCGCCGCGGCGCCGTGATCGGCGGCGTGCTGGGAGTGGCCGTCGCAGGCGAGCTCCTCGGCCCCGCTCTGGGAGCGCTGGCCAATGAGGTCGGAACCAAGGCGATCTTCTCCTCGGTGCTGGCGCTGACGATTGCCTTGTCGGCTGCCGCGCTAAGGCTGCCCGAAGCCGCGGCGGGAGAGCGAAACACCCTCGCCGACGTCTGGGCGTCGATGACCAGGCGTCCGGTGTTGCGCGCTACCTGGTACGTAGCGGCGCCTTCGCTGCTCTTCGGGGTAGTCACGGTGCTGGGCCCGCTACGCATCGACGACCTTGGCGGCGGCGCCGGCCTCGTCGCGCTCTCCTTCACGCTCGGCGCCGCGCTGGAGGCCGTGATCGCGCCGCTGATCGGTCGACACTCGGACCGCGCCGGCCGGCTGCGCCCCTACGCGGCGGGAGCGTTCGTCTGTGCCGTCGCCGCGATCCTGCTGCCGGTGGTCGGCGCCCTGCCCCTGCTGATCGCGTCGATCGTCGCGATCTCGGTTGGCGCCGGCCTCTGCTTCACGCCCGCGTTGACGATGCTCAGCGACTCGGCCGAGGCGACGGGACTTCATCAAGGCCTCTCGGCGGGGTTGACCAACATGGCCTGGGCGTCGGGGCAGGTGGTCGGTGGACTCGGCGGCGGCGCGTTGGCCGGCGCGACGGGGGACGCGCTCCCCTTTCTGATCGTCTCGGCGGCGCTGTTGCTCACCGGGGCCGCGGCCTGGCGACGCAGAGGGGAGACCGGGGCCGGCTACTCGGCGCCACCGGCGACTGGGGGAGCGGTTGCGTCGCTCTCCTCGCCGGGGCGCTCGCGCGCCAGGTAGTCCTCGACCAGCAACATGTTGTCGTGCGATCGCTCGACGACATTGAGCAGGTCGGACATCAGCGCGACCTCCTCGACCTGCTCCTTGACGAACCACTGCATGAATTGCTCGGCACGGAACTCGTTCGAATCGCGGGCGAGCTTGAAAAGGGCGTTGATCTCCTCGCCGACCCTCTTCTCCTGGTCGAGCGCCATCTGAACCGGCGATACCGCATCGTCGAAGTGCGACTGCGCCGCGGTGATCTCCGGGATGCGCACTTCCTCGTCGACGTCGATCAGGTACTGGACCATCATCATCGCGTGGTCGCGCTCCTCCTGCGCCTGGCGGTAGAAGAAGGCAGCGAGGCGCGGCAGCGTCTCGGTGTCGTAGTAGACCGCCATGCCCACGTACTGCATCGAGGCCGCGAACTCGTTCGCGATCTGGTCATTGAGCGCTGCCGCGAAGCTCTTGTCTGCCATCAGCTCACCACCTCTGCGGACCCTACTCGCCCCAGCGGAAGCCGGTCGGCGCGGGCGCGGGGTCCATCGGGCTGCTCGGTAGGCCGTCGGGGACGGACGGGTCGTTGTAGCCCGAGGGGGCTATGTCATTCGAGCTCGAGGGGTGAAAGAGCGAGGAGAGGTACTGGGCTTGGCCGCGGCCGGGGCCGACCTCGCCCTGGCCGCCGCTGTAGATCGTGATCCCCTCTTGCGCGCAGTGGTCGTAGATCGAGAGCAGCTCCTGCAGCGAGCCGAACCGCGACGGCTTCGAGTTGATCGCCTTCGGCTTGCGCTCCAGGCCAGTGATGTCGGCGAGGTAGTGAAGCGGGGCGTCCCAGGTGATCCGGTCCACGTGCGGCTCGAGCACGGAGCGGGTCTCGTCGTTTAGGTCCGGGTCCTCCAGCCAGGCATCGGGAAACGCCTCGGCGACCTTGCGGTAGAGCTCGGGATCGGTGTCGACGTCGACCGGCGTGCCCTCGTAGAGGCCCTTGAGGTCGAGGACGTCGACCGAGGCGATCCCCCCGAGCTCCGCGATCAGCTCGTCGGACCAGTCGTTCTCGGGATCGAGCTTGAAGCGCGTGCCCGGGTACTTGGCGAGCCGCTTGCGGACCGCCTCGGTGCTGGAAGGACCGGCGTCCTCGCCGAAGCTCGAGAGCCGGGTCGAGCAGACGAAGGTGAGCGGCTTCGGGTCGCGGCCTAGCGCCTCGTGCAGGGGGATGCCGCCCTGGCGCAGCGCCATGTCGAGCGCCGCCGACTCGAACGCCCAGCGGCGGTAGAGGCGCGAGAAGTCGCGCACCGGCGGCGAGCCCTCGAACAGGTCGAGGCTGCCGATGAGCTCGCAGAGCTCGCCCAGGGTGGCGGGGCCGGTGAGGTCGTGGATCGCCCCGGCGTCGCGGTGGGCGATGTGATCGAGCTCGTCGTAGACCACGTCCTCGCCGACGCCCTCCTCGCCGCCGCCCCTCAGGTGGACCACGGTCGAGGGGCGGGTGAACTCGCCGTAGGTGCGGTCGCGGTCCTCGAGCTCGTAGCCCTCGATCTCGATCGGGAGCGCGGCGAGGGCGTCGAAGGTGGCCATCAGCTCACCCTAGCGGGCCGTCGCGAGCGGCTGGTCATGTCGACGGCCGTGGGCCGGATAGGTTTCAGCCGATGAGGTGGAACCGGGTCAAGGACCGCGACGTGATCGACGTCCGCGGCGCCGGCGCCAGCGGGCGGATGCCGGGCGGATACGCCGGGGTCGGCGGAGGCGTTGGCGTGGTCGGCCTGCTGATCTACCTCGTGATCCAGCTCCTCGGCGGGGGCAGCGGCGGCTTCGACGTGACCCAGGTCTTCGGCCCCGCGGTCCAGGCTCCCGGCGCCGCGAACCCGCAGCCGATCCCGCGATCGCAGGATCCACAGCGCCAGCTCAAGGACTTCTCGGTCTACGTCTTCGAGGACACCCAGAAGACCTGGTCGCAGATCTTCCGGCGCGACGGCGAGCCGTACTCAAAAAGCTCGTGCTCTACTCCGGCGCGGTTCAGACCGGCTGCGGCGGCGCTAGCTCTGCGGTGGGCCCGTTCTACTGTCCGGCCGACGGGCGCGTCTATCTCGACCCCAGCTTCTACGAAGACATGCGCGCCCAGCTGCAGGCGCCGGGGGACTTCGCTTGGGCATACGTGATCGCCCACGAGATGGGCCACCACGTCCAGGACGAGGCTGGGATCAGCGAGCAGGTGCGATCAGAACAGCAGCAGAGCCCCGATGACGCCAACGAGCTATCGGTCCGGCTCGAGCTTCAGGCCGACTGCTACGCAGGAGTCTGGGCGAGCACCGTGTATGCGCAGGGCGCTCTGCAGCAGGGCGACCTGCAGGAAGCCTTCACCGCATCTGAGGCGGTGGGCGACGATCGCCTCCAGCGCCAGGCGACCGGTCGCGTCAATCCCGACACCTTCACCCACGGCACCTCCGAGCAGCGTCGGCGTTGGTTCACAACCGGATATCGCTCCAAGGATCCCGCGGCCTGCGACACCTTCTCGGCCGCGAGTGTCTAGCCGCTCAGGGCCGCATCGCGCGCGGCAGGCTTGGTGTAGGCGTGGGGACGTCGAGTCGAGGTCGGCCTCGCGCGAGTCGTCGCCTCATTGTCTTTATTGGTCGTATGGTAAAAATACCCTGAACAGACAAGACGTCGAACGCGAGGAGAGGAAATGGCCGGCAGGACTGCGACTGAGGAACAAGCGAACGGGGGCGAGACGCTAGAGACCGAGGACGAGGCGCTCTCGGTTCTGCTCGACGGCGACATCGACAAGGTGATGTCGGGGCTGGACCGGATCGTCGAGGCGGCGCCCTCCTACGAGAAGCTGATCATGCGCTGGCAGCGGCAGCACTGGTCGACCGAGGACTTCGACTTCTCAGTCGACCGCGAGCAGTGGGCCGACCCCGACATGTTCACCGAGGAGGAGCGCAAGTTCCTTGCCTTCGGCTTCTCGGAGTTCTTCATCGCCGAGGACCGGGTGACGGTCGAGCTGCTCCCGTTCGCGATCGCCGCGCCCGAGAAGGAGGCACAGCTCTTCCTCACCACGCAGATCTCCGACGAGGCCAAGCACGTGATCTTCTGGGACCGCTTCTACCGCGAGGTCTTCGACTCCGACGCCGAGGGCATCGCCGAGCAGCTTCAGCAGCACCGCTACGTAGTCAACAAGGACTGGGAGACGATGTTCGACGGCATCCTTCACGAATGCGCCGAGAGCCTGCGCGAGGACCCGAGCGACTTCGCGGCCCTGGTGCGCGGGATCACCGTGTACATGGTCGTGATCGAGGGGATGCTGGCGCTGACCGCGGCCCGCTTCATGATCCGCTCGCTGAAGGACAACGGCTGGTTCCCCGGCTTCGTCCAGGGCTTCACCGCCGTCAACCGCGACGAGTCGCGTCACGTCGGCTTCGGGGTCAAGTTCCTCGCCGATGCGATCAAGGACGACCCGGAGAACGCGAAGGTCGTCGAGGCGACCCTGAAGGAGTGCCTGCCGGTCGCCCCGCTCGTGTTCGTTCCGCCGTGGGTCGACGATCCCTACGACTTTCAGACGCCCTTCTACCACTCGTCGGAGATCTTCGAGTACGCCGCGAAGTCGCTGTCGAAGAAGCTCGCGGCGATGGGCCTCGACCCGGCGATGCTCGCCACCGCGCAGGCGTAGCTTGGCGGCGACGAGGGAGGTCGCCGCGGCGACCAGCCCCGGCTTGGCGGCGGCGGGCGAGGCCGTCGGCCCTCCACGCCGCGGCCGGCCGCCCGGCGGAGCGCGGGAGCGCATCCTCGAGGCTGCAACAGCGGTGCTCAAGTCGGAGGGCTTCGCCGGCACCACCCTCTCGAAGGTGGCCGAGAGCGCCGGCGAGTCGAAGGCTCTGATCACTTACCACTTCGGCTCCAAGGACGGCCTCGTCGGGGCCGTGGGAAGCGAGCTGGCGCAGATGATCACCGAGCGCGTCCTGGCCGAGATCGACGGCGCCGCGACGGTCGAGCAGATCGTGCGCGGCGTTGTGTCCGCGACCGAGAAGCTGGCCGACGACGACGAGCGGGTCCCGCGGCTCTACTTCGACCTCGCGGCGGTCTCGGTGGTGGAGTCCGGGGTGCGGGCGACGATGATCGAGGTCAACCGGCGCTGGCAGGAGGTTCTCGAAGCGCTGCTGCTCGATGCCGATGACGGCCCGCGCGCCGCCGACGTCGAATCGCTGGCACGGCTGGTGATCGCCGGCAACCAGGGTCTGGCGCTGGAGCGAATAGACCGGGGACCCGACCGGGAGCTGAAGAGGACGCGCGAGCTCTTCGTGCGCAGCGTCGTGCTGGCTAACGAGGACCTGCGGGGCGGCTGAGAGCACTGGGCGGCGCTCGCATCGCGCGCTCGGCCAGCTCGGCGTAGGCGCGGATCGCGAGCTCGAGGTCGGCCTCGCTCGAGTCCTCCGCGGGCGAGTGGCTGACGCCGCCCCGCGAGCGCACGAACAGCATCGCCACCGGCACTCGGCGGGCGGCCTCGGCCGCGTCGTGAAGCGCGCCGCTGACCAGGACCCGATCGGAGCCGACGATCGCCTTACAGGTCTCGCGACCGAGCTCGACCAGCTCGGGGTCGAACCCGGTCGGCTCGATCCGCCAGAGCAGCTCGGCAGCGGACTCGCAGCCGTTGTCGGCAGCGCACCTCTGCCCGGCTCGCTGCAGCTCGACCAGCATCCCCGCGAGCTCCGTCGCATCGGGATTGCGAAGGTCGACGACGATCTCGGCGTGACCGGGGATCACGGTCGGGGTCCCCGGCTCGAAGCTCACCGAGCCGGTCGTCGCGACGCCGGAGCGAAGATCCCCGATCGCTCCAGCGGCCATCATCAGGGCGCCGGCGGCGCGGCCGGCGTCGCGACGGGCGTCCATCGGCGTCGTTCCCGCATGCGAGGCCTGACCTTCGAAGCTGAAGCGCCAGCGCTCGATTCCGACCGTCCCCGAAACGGCCGCGATCGGAATTCCCTCCGACTCCAGCACCGGCCCCTGCTCGATGTGCAGCTCGAGCAGCGCGCCGAGGCGGTCGAGGCGCGATGCCGCGCCCGGCATCTGCGCGAGGCGCACGCCCGACGCGGCCAGCACCTCTTCGATCGGCCTTCCCTCGGCGTCGCGGAGGGAGGCGACTTCGCTCGGGTCCAGAGAGCCGCCGGCGGCCGAGCTGCCGAGCAGGCTGCGGCCGAATGCCCCCTCCTCGTCGGCCCAGTCGACCAGGGCGAGGGTTCGCGGCGGGCGCTCGCCACTCGTCGCCCAGGCGCGCAGCACCCCAAGCGCCGCCATCGTCCCCAGCGCCCCGTCGAGCCAGCCGCCCTGCGGCACCGAGTCGAGGTGCGAGCCAACGGCCAGCGCGGGCTCGGCTTCGCCCTCGAGGTAGGACCAGAGGTTGCCGGCCTCGTCGAGCTCGGCCGCGAGGCCGATCTCTTCGAGGAGCTGGCGGAGGAAGTCGCGCGCCCGCGACCATTTCGGCCCCCAGCAGACCCGCCGGGCGCCGTCCGGTCCGCCGGTGCGGCGGTCGAGCTCGCGCAGGTCGGCGATCACGCGGGCGGCGTCGACCTGCGGGGTCATCGCTCCGCTCCCTGGGCCTGCCGGTGGATCGGCTCGGTGAGCCTGCTCATCCGACCCGCTCGCGGCGCAGCGCCTGCGCGAGGCAATGCGCGCCGCCGCCTCCGAGGGTGAAGCTGTCGAGCTCGGGGGCCAGCACCTCGAGGCCGTGGGCGCGCATCGCCTCGTTGAGCGCGCTCGCCGCGCCGGCCGAGATCACCCGCCCGGCGCCGAGCGAGATCGCGTTGGCGCCGAGCCCGAACGCGTCCTGCGCCGAGACCTCGATCAGCTCGAAGCCGCTGGAGCGCAGCCAGGCGAGGAGCTCGGCTGAGACCACCTCGGCGCAGACGGCCGCGAGCTTCTCGGCCAGCACCGAGACCAGCACGTCGATGTGCACGTAGTCCTCCGGGAAGGACTCGAGGCGGACCTCCCAGCCCCGGCGCTCGAAGACGTCGGCGAGCTGCAGCGCCGCCGGCCTCTGGGTGCGCGCCTCGCAGTGCCCGATCAGCACCCGGCCGGGCTCCAGGATCATCACGTCCCCTCCCTCAAGCGCCGCCGCGGTGATCATCGCCTCGATCGGGATCCCGGCCCGCCGGTAGAAGCCGATCACCGCCGCGTACTCGCCGCGCCGCCACCACTGCTGAAGCTGGGCCACCACAGCCCCCCAGGGCGTCATCACGCTGGAGTCGCGGCTGAACACCTGGTAGCGCAGCTCCGGGTCCGGCTCGAGGAAATGGCACTTGACCCCGGCCCCTTCATAGGCGGAGACCAGCTCCTCGTGCTGCCGTTTCGCGCGCTCGAAGTCGAAGGCGATCCCCTTTGCGAGGGTAGCCTTGGAGATCGCGCTGGTCGGCAGCCAGCGGAAGTTGTCCGGCGGGCAAAGCAGGACGTCGAGCAGCCGGCCGTGCTCGGAGTCCACCCCCCAGGGCACTGAAGCCATCATTCGACCGCAACCCGCAGGGTGTGCAGCTCGCGATCGACGGCACCGCGCACATGGCCGCCGTGGGCGACGCTCTCGGCGATGAAGTCGAGCGTCTCCCGGGTCAGGCGCTCGCCCGGCAGCACGTTGGGGACGCCGGGCGGGTAGGCGGCCAGCGACTCGGCGGCGACGCGTCCCTCGGCGGCGTTGAAGGCGACAACCTCCTGGGGGCCGAGGAACGCCTCGCGAGGAGTCATCGCCAGCGGCCCCCAGGGGGGCGGCGGCGCGAACTCCGGATGCCCGATGGGGGCCGAGGCGCCGATCTCCTGCACCGCGTGGCCCAGCGCCGCCAGCAGCCGCTTCGCCTGCGGTTGCGCCGGTGCTCCCATCCCGAAGACCGCCACGGCGACGTTCTCGGAGGCAAGCTCGAAATTGATGTCGTCGAGCTTGCGAGCGACCTCGGCGAGCCGATAGCCGCTGCCGCCGCTGCCGCGGACGTCGATCGAGAGCCGCAGCGGGTCCCAGTCGGCAACCCCGGGACGGCCGGCGAGCCGCTCGTCGAGCACATCGAGGCCGGGGATCTCGCGCACGGACTCGCGGGCGCCGACCAGCGTCGCGATCGTCTCGGTGAGCAGCTCGCGGCCGTGCACCGCGGCCTGACGGCGCGCCCCGTCAAGCGATCCGGTGAGCAGGCTGCTGGGGCTGGTCGACTCGACCAGGCTCACGCAGCGGTCGACCACGTGGGGGTCGAGCAGCTCGCCCTCGCCGAGGTGCAGGATCGCCGACTGGCCGAGGCTGCCGACGATCTTGTGGGTCGAGGAGATCACCAGGTCGGCGCCGGCGCGGAGCGCGTCCTCGGGCAGCTCGGGGTGGAAGTGCAGGTGCGCGCCCCAGGCCTCGTCGACGATCAGCGGCAGCCCGCGGCCGTGGGCCAGCTCGGCGAGGCCGCGCAGGTCGGCGCAGGCGCCGAAGTAGGTGGGCGAGACGACGAAGACCGCGATCGCGTCCGGGGTCGAGTCCAGCGCCGCCGCAAGCGCCTCCGGGGCGAGGCAGTGGGCGACGCCGAGCTCCGGGTCGAGCTCGGGGGCGACGAAGGTCGGCACCAGTCCTCCCGCCACCAACCCGTCGACGACCGACCCGTGGACGTTTCGCTGCACGACGACCGCGCGCCCGCTGTGCGCGAGCGCCATGCAGGCAGCATGGTTTCCCTGCGAGGCGCCGTTGACCAGAAACCAGCTGCGCCGCGCGCCCCACGCCTCGGCGGCGAGCTCCTGGGCGCGCTCGAACGGGGTCGGCCGCTCGCCGACGTCGATCCCCTCGATCAGGGCCGGGATGTCGTGCGCGAGCCCCTGGTTGCCGACCAGGTCGCGGAGCCCGGGATCGGCGCCCGGGCCGCCCTTGTGGCCGGGAATGTGGAAGCGGCCCGGATCGCGCGCCGCATAGGCGAGCAGTGCGTCCAAATACGGGGTTGAGTCCTGCTCGCCGATCGCGCCTACGCTCCGTGCGGCGGCGCGGCCGGCGGCCGCTCCGCGCCGTAGGGGTACCACCATTCCTTCGGCGCGATCTCGGTCTCGATGTGGACGTGCTTGGTCTCCTGGAAGGCCTCGAGGCCCTCGCGGCCGAGCTCACGCCCGAGGCCGGACTGCTTGAAGCCTCCGAACGGCCCGGCGTCGTTGTCGGTCAGCGGGTCGTTGAACCAAACCGTCCCGGCCTTGATCTCGCGCATGCAGCGGACCATCGTCTTCAGGTCCGAGGTGTAGACGTTGGCTCCGAGGCCGAAACGGGTCGAGTTGGCGAGCTCGATCGCCTCGTCCAGCGAGGAGACCGGCACGATCGGGGCGACCGGGCCGAAAGTCTCTTCACGCAGCAGCTCGGTGTCAGCGGGGGCGCCGGTCACCACCGCGGGCGCGAAGTAATGGCCCCGCGAGTGCCCAGCGTCGCCGCTCCCCGTGACCAGCTCGGCGCCGGCGCCGATCGCGGCCTCGAGCTGCTCGACGACCTTCTGGCGCTGCACCGCCGAGACCATCGGCCCGACGTCGGTGCGCTTGTCGGTCGGGTCGCCGACGACCAGCGAGTCGGTGTGCTCGACGAACGCGGAGAGGTAGTCGTCGTAAACGTCCTCCATCACGTAGAAGCGCTCCGCCGAGGTGCAGACCTGCCCGGCGTTCAGGTAGGCGGCCCAGGCGCCGCCTCGGGCGGCGACCTCGACGCCGCCATCGCCGGCAACGTCGGCGCAGACTATGAACGGGTCCTTGCCGCCCATCTCCAGGTTCACTCGCGCGATTCGCCGCGCCGCGCTCGCGGCGATCTTCTTGCCGGTCTCCACCGAGCCCGTGAAGGCGATGCAGTCGACCCGCTCGTCGGCGGCGATCGCGGCGCCGACCTCGCCGCCGCCGGCGAGCAGGTTGACGACCCCGGGCGGCAGGTGGTCGAAGCAGCCGGCAAGCATCAGGGTCGAGATCGGGGTCAGCTCCGACGGCTTGCAGACGGTCGAGTTGCCCGCCGCCAGCGCCGGAGCCAGCTTCCAGGCCAAAAGCAGCAACGGGTAGTTCCAGGGCACGATGCAGCCGACCACGCCGATCGGGTCCTTGACGATCAGCGAGAGCTGCGTCGACTCGATCGACGGGATCACCCGGCCGGCCGAGTCGCGGCCGATCTCGGCGTAGTAGTCGAAGGCCGCCGCCGTCCAGCCGACCTCGTCGGAGTTCTCGATCAGCGGCTTTCCGCCCTCCGCCGTCATCACCGCGGCAAGCTCGTCGGTGCGGGCGCGCAGCCGGTTGGCGACCTCGTGGAGCATCTCGCCGCGCTCGACCGCCGGGGTGCGGCCCCATTCCCGTGAGGCCTCGCGCGCGGCCGCGATCGCGGCGTCGACCTGTTCGGCCGCGGGCAGCGTGACGGTCGCGAACGCCTCCTCGGTGGCCGGGTTCTCGACCTCGAGCGGGTCGCCCTCGCCACCGACCTGCTCGCCGCCGATCAGCAGCCGTGTCTCGAGGCCCTCCGGCATGGCCCGATGCTAGCCGGGCTCGCCGCCGCGCCCGCTCGCGAGGCTCAACCGCCCGCGGCGTCGGGCACCGGCGTGCCCGCCAGATGCTCCACGACATCGTCGGGACTCACCGCCGCCATCCGCTCGGCCCGGCGCTGCTGCCAGAACACCAGCACGATCGCGAGGCTGGTGATGATGAAGAGCATCGTTGCGATCGCGTTGACCTGCACCGGGATCCCTCTCAGAGCGACTCCGAAGACGTAGAGCGGGAACGTGACGGTGGTCCCGGAGTTGAAGTTGGAGATCACGAAGTCGTCGATCGACAGGGCGAAGGCGAGCAGCGCGGCGGCGACGACCCCTGGGAGCATCAAGGGGAGAGTGACGTATCGGAAGGTCTCCAGCGGGGTCGCGCCGAGGTCCCGCGCCGCCTCTTCGAGGCTGCGGTCGAAGCCGATCAAGCGGGTACGGACGACAACCACGACGAAGCTGATCGAGAACATGATGTGGGCGATCAGCAGCGTGTTGAAGCCGAGGTCGACCTGGTAGTAGACGAACATCGAGAGCAGCGCGGCCCCGAGGACGATCTCCGGGGAGGCCATCGGAAGGATGATCAGGAGGTTGGCGGCGCGCCGCCCGAAGAACTTGTGCCTGACCAGCGCGAGTGCCATCAGAGTCCCGATCACGGTCGATCCGAAGGTCGCCAGGGCAGCGAGCTTCAGCGAGGTGATCAGCGCGTCGTTGAGGTCCTGGAGCGCGAAGGCATGCTGCCAGTACTCGAGCGTGAAGCTGTGCAGCGCGAAGTCGAGCTTGTCACGTGGCGTCTCCCCGAAGGAGAACACCGCGATCACGACGATCGGGATCAACAGGTAGGCGATCGCGAAGCCTGCGTAGATGTTCAGGCCGTTGCGCCGCAGCCAGCGCCAGGCCCGCTGGTGAGCGGGCCGCCGGCGCCGCGTTGTCACTGTTGCCGCCTCCACCGCTAGCTCGCCTCCTCCTCTTCACCCATGAAGGCTTCGCTGCCGGCGAGGCGGAGGTAGACCAGCACCATCGCGAGAATCACCGCCATCATCAGGAACGACAGCGCGGCGGCCACCGGGTATTCGCGCTGGACCAGGTAGAGCGACTGGATCCGGTTGCCGATCATCGACTGGTGCGTGCCGCCGAGGATCGCCGCATTGACGTAGTCGCCGAAGGCGGGGATGAAGGTGAGCAGCACCCCGGCCACGATCCCTGGCGCGGTCAGCGGCAGGGTGACGCGCAGAAACGCCTGCCGGGATGACGAGTAGAGGTCCTTCGCCGCCTCGACCAGGCGCATGTCGAGGCGCTCAATACTCGCGTAGATCGGCAGGATCATGAAGGGCAGGAAGTTGTAGGTCAGCCCCGCGATGACGGCGGTCGAAGTCGCGAGAAGGCGCCCATCCTGGGGTAACACATGCAGCGTCTGCAGCACGTCGACAAGCGGGCTCGAGTCGGCGAGGATCGTCTTCCAGGCGATCGTGCGAACCAGATAGGTGGTGAAGAAGGGCGCGACCACCGAGAAGAGGAGCAGCAGCCGCCAGCGGGGCGAGGCCTTGGTGATCGCGTAAGCCAGCGGGTAGGCGATCAACAGGGCGAGCAGCGTCGCCACCCCGGCGTAGTAGAACGAGCGAACGATCTGCTCGGTGTTGCCGTTGAGCGAGTCGGGGAAGTTCGACCAGGACCAGTCGAACGTGAAGCCGGTCGCCGGGGTTCCCGCTCGCAGCGCCAGCTCGCCCATGAAGTACATCGGCACAGCGAAGAACAGCGCCAGCCAGATCGCCCCCGGGGCCAGCAGCCAGTAGGGAATCAGGCGGCGGCGGATCGTCACTCCGCGAGTCATCGCGGGATCGGCTCGACTCTCCGCCGCCGCGCCACGCTCAGCCGGTGATCACGTTCTGGAATGCCTCGGTGATGTCCTGCTGGTCCTTCGCGCTGCCCGGTGGGTTCGGGTCGCCGGAGCACCCCTTCAGCGACGCCGCCGACGGGAAGATCAGCGGATCCTTCGCCAGCTCCGGGTCCTTCTTGGCGAGGATCGGCTGAACCCCGTCCACCGGCGTGACGTAGTTGACGTACGCCGCGATGTCGGTCTGGACCTTCGGCCGGTAGACGTAGTTCATGAACGCGTACGCCGCCGGGGTGTTGGGCGCCCCGACCGGGATCACCATCTGGTCGAAGAAGGTGTCGCATCCGTCAGTGGGCCTTCGCCACTCGGCGTTCTTGTTACCGATCAGCGATGCGTCGCCGGACCATCCGATCGCCGCCACGACGTTGCCGCTGGTCAGGTCCTCGGTGTACTCATTGCCGGTGAAGCGGCGGATCTGGCCCGAGTCCGTGGCTTGCTTGATCTTGTCGATCGCCGCCGTCCAGTCTTCCTTGGTGAAGTTGCTCGGGTCGGCACCCATGCTCTGCATCACCAGCGGCACCGTGTCCCGCATCTCGGTCAACATCTCGACCTGGCCCTTGTACTTGGGGTTGAAGAGGTCCTTGATCGACTTGATCTCGGGTGCCTTCGACGTGTCGACCCAGATACCGGTGAGCCCGCCCTGCCATGGGACCGAGAACTTCCGGCCCGGGTCCGTCTCATCGTTGACGAATTCCGGCCGGATGTTGTCGAAGACCGTCTTCAGGTCGGCGTGGTTGAGATGCTCCAGATAGCCGAGGTCATCCATCTGCCTCGCCATCCAGTTGGTGACCACAAAGAGGCTGCGGCCTCCCGACTCACCGTTCTCCAGCTGCGGCTGCAGCTTGCCGAAGAACTGCAGGTTGTCGTTGATGTCCTCGATGTAGTTGACCTTGACCCCGGTCGCATCCTCAAAGTTGGCCACGGTGCCGTTCTTGCCGGGGTCGATGTAGCCGGGCCAGTTGGAGATCGTGACGTCTCCGGTGGCCTTGCCGCCCTTGGCAACCTCGACCTTGCCCTTGTTGCCGCCGCCGATCGTGTCGCTGCTGCCGCAGGCCGCCACGACCACGATTGCCGCCAGCGACAGGGCGGCGGCGACGAGTGTCCTAAACCTTCGCGCTGCGCTCAAGATTCGCTTCCTCCTCGATTGGGACTTCCTCGTTCTGTGGCCCGGCCGCGGACTCGCGCACCAGGTGCGTGTGCTCGGGTGCCCAGCTCAGCCTCACGCGGGCTCCGCCGCCGGGAAGGCCTTGTCGGGCCGCCTCATCGGCGTTGGGAAAGAGCACGGTCATCTTCACGTCGTCCCCCAGGTCGACGACGATCTGCGTCGATGTGCCGAGGTAGAGCGAGCTCTCCACGGTCCCCTCGACACTCGGCACGTTGCCGTTGGTGGGGGAGTCGGCGAGATCGATCACAAGCTTCTCCGGCCGCACGACGGCGTGGCATTTGTCGCCGGTCTTCAGCCCGGCCGTGCTGATCTCAAGCTCGGGCCCGTGGTCGAGGCGCAGGCGGTTCGGCGCCGAAACGGCTCCCGGCATCAGGTTGGAGACGCCGATGAATCCGGCTGCGAACGTCGTCGCGGGACGCTCGTAGACCTCCTCGGGGCCGCCGATCTGCTCGACCCGGCCGCGATTCATCACCGCGATCTGGTCGGACATCGTGAGCGCTTCCTCCTGGTCATGGGTAACGTAGACGAAGGTGATCCCGACCTCGCGCTGGATCCGCTTCAGCTCGACCTGAAGGCCCTTGCGCAGCTTCAGATCGAGTGCTCCGAGGGGCTCGTCGAGCAGCAGGACCTTGGGGAGGTTGACGAGCGCCCGGGCCAGCGCGACCCGCTGCTGCTGCCCGCCCGACAGGTGGGCGGGGCGGCGGTTGGCCTCGGCGGCTAGCCCCACTCGGTCGAGCTCGCGGTGGACCCTTTCGCCGATCTCCGCCTTGGCAACGCCGTGGCGCCGCAATCCGAAGGCCACGTTGTCGGCGACGCTCAGGTGAGGGAAGAGCGCATAGCTTTGAAACACGGTGTTGGTCGGCCGCTTGTGCGGCGGCAGATCGGCGACGTCACGCCCCTCGATGAGGATCTCGCCATCGGTCGTCTCTTCGAAGCCGGCGATCATTCTCAGCGTCGTGGTCTTCCCGCAGCCGCTCGGGCCGAGCAGCGTGAAGAAAGTGCCGGTCCCGATTGCGAGGCTGAGATCGCGGACGGCGGCGAAGTCGCCGAAGCGCTTGGTGACCGAGCGCAGCTCGACATTCGACTCCTCCGGGGGCGAATTTCCCTCCATGACTCCGTTATACCGCCGTCGCCGATGGCGCGGCCGTTATAGCTCGCTTAAGCGAGTCGTCGCGACGGCCGGGAGGGCGGGTGGGCGCAGCGGCGGCCAATCGCTCAACCGGGTGGTACGACGAGGACCGGCACCGGGGAGAGATGGACGAGCTTGAATGGCACCGAGCCGAGGATCGCGCCCTTGAGTGGTGAGGGCCCGCCCTGGTTTCCGACCACGATCATCCGCGCGTCGCCGCCCTCCGCCTCGGCCACCAGTGCGTCCACGGCGAGTTCGTCGACCATCTTCGTCTCGACCTCGAAATTCTTCGCGGCGGCCTGATCGGCAGCGTGTTTTAAGACCGTCTCGCCGCGCTCGTGCACGGCCTCCTCGTGGGAGGTCATCTCACCGCCGATCACGCCCGGCGTTGCCGACCCGAAGACAACCGTGACCGAGTCTTTGAGCAGCTCGGCAAGCTCGATTGCCCGCTCAAGGGAAGCCCTGCTGCCCTCCGAGCCGTCGTATCCGACGACGATCGCGCTCACGACGGGTCCTCCATCACCGAGGCCTCCCCGGTGACCCTTCCCTCGAGCACGCCGGGCTCGGCGACCTCCCACTTGCGCTGGAAGAACTTCGGGTAGGCGAAGTTGGCGAACACAAGCAGCACGATCCCGACCAGGATCAGCCCGACGCCGATAGCCACCGAGACGCCGATCCCGAGGAAGTCGCCGCCGTAGTTCGCGTCCGCGGGCTTGTAGTCGATGTAGGCCTTGATGAAGATCCCGGTCAGCATCGCCCCGCCGAGGAACGGAAACACACCGCCCATGAAGAAGTTCTTCGTGCTCTTCAGCAGCTCGTGCCGGAAGTAGATCGCACAGGCGAACCCGGTCAACCCGTAGTAGAAGGCGATCAGGAAGCCGAGCCCCGTGATCGAGTCGTTGAGCACGTTCTGGCTCGCGTTGATGATGAACAGCGTCCAGACCAGCGAGACCACTCCCATCGCGATCGTCGAGACGTCGGGGGTCAGGTAGCGGGGATGGATCCGCCCCAGGGACTTCGGCAGCGAACCGAACCTGGCCATCGAAAGGGTCGTTCGCGCGGTCGGCAGGATCGTCGTCTGGGTCGATGCCGAAGCCGACGTCAGCACCGCGATGATCAAGATCTTGTCAAGCGGCGATCCGAAGACGTGGCCGCCGAGGGCGCTGAGCACGTCGTCGGCGTTGTGGGTGCTGAAGCCCGGCCCCGCGAACGCCACCGCCGCGGTGGCGACGATCACGTAGATCAAGACCAGCCAGACCGTGCTCATCACCGCCGCCCGCCCAGGGCCGTTGGAGGTGTTGTCGGATTCCTCGTTGACGCAGACGCCGGTGTCCCAGCCCCAGTAGATGAACACCCCGAGCAGCACGCCGTCGACGATGCCCCCGATCCCCCCGGGGACGCTGAAGGGGTTGAACCAGTCGGCGTTTACGTGCGCGGAGTGGGCGAGCGCATCGCCGCTGTAGACCTTGACCAAGGCGACGACGGCGAACAGCGCCAGGGTCACGACCTCGGCCGCGAGCAAATAGAACTGGGTCATCGCGGAGAGCTCGATGCCGCGCCAGCAGATCCAGGTCATCAGCGCGATCCAGACCACCGACGCGAGGCTGATGTCGAGCAGGTTGTTGGCCGCGGCGTCGAGCCCGAAGAGGAGGAAGGTGTAGCGGCCGGCGATGTAGGCGAGCGCCGCCATCACGACCACGTCCGCGGCAACAATGGTCCAGCCGGTCAGCCAGCCGAGTCGCGGTCCCATCGCCCGCGTCACCCAGGTGAAGCTGGTGCCGCAGTCCGGATCGGCCCTGTTCATGTAGTAGTAGGCCGAGGCGATCAGCAGCATCGGGACGAAGGAGAGGAGCATGATCGCCGGAGCGTGGAACGCGACCACCGCGGTGATGAAGCCGAGCGTGGCGGCGAGGCTGTAGCCGGGCGCGGTCGAGGCGACCCCGATCACGACGTTGGAGATGTAGCCGAGGGCTCCTGCCTTCAGCCCCTTGGAGCCCTCCCTGGCGCCTCCGCCCGCGCCCTGCTGCGCCAGATGCTGGAATCGCCGCGCTCTCCATTCGCTCCTCTCCTCGTTTCGACCGGGCGGCCGCCCGGGTCGCGGCGAGCGTATGCGTCGCCCGGCGGATAGGCAAGTGGCGAATGTCCCAAAAGTCAGAAGGCGTCTTGTCCGATTTGTACAAGTGGCAAACTCGTTGACTTGACCCAATGACCACTTGCTTTCGCGCCAATGCGGGTCTAGCGTTGTCCATATCGTCGTAGGCGTGGGCCGAACCAGAGGAGAGGAAATGGCGATCGCTTCCGAGACCGCGGCAAAGACTGCCGACGCAAGCCTGCAGGAGCTTGCCAAGCGCCATCTGTGGATGCACTTCACACGCCACGGGGCCTACGACGACGACGAGGTCCCGATCATCGCCCGCGGCGAAGGGTGCTACGTCTACGACGAGCACGGCAAGCGATACCTCGACGGCCTCTCGGCCCTTTTTTGCGTCAATGCCGGGCACGGGCGCACGGAGATCGGGGAGGCGATGGCGCGGCAGGTCGCCGAGCTCGACTTCTTCACGGTGTGGAGCTACGCGCACCCGCGGGCGATCGAGCTCGCGGCGAAGATCGCCTCCCTGGCTCCGGCGGATCTCAACCGCGTCTTCTTCACCTCCGGCGGCTCGGAGGCAGTCGAGTCGGCGCTGAAGCTGGTCCGCAACCACCACCGGCTGCGTGGCAACGGCCAGAAGACGAAGGTGGTGGCGCGTGAGATCGCCTACCACGGCACCTCTCTCGGGGCGCTCTCGGCTACCGGGATCCCTGGGCTGCGCTCGCAGTTCGAGCCACTCGTCCCGGGCGGGCTGCACGTGCCGAACACCGACAGCTATCGCTGGCCGCACGATCGCGACCCACTATGGGCAGCGGACCAGATCGAGGAGAAGATCCTCTTCGAAGGCCCGGAGACGGTTGGCGCGGTGATCCTCGAGCCGGTCCAGAACGCGGGCGGATGCATCCCTCCGCAGGACGGCTACTTCCAGCGCGTCCGCGAGATTTGCGACCGCCATGACGTGCTGCTGATCTCCGACGAGGTGATCTGCTCCTGGGGGCGCCTTGGGACCTGGTTCGGCTCCGAGCGCTACGGGTACCGCCCCGACCTGATCACGACCGCGAAGGCGCTGACCTCCGCCTACGTGCCGATGGGCGCGCTGATCGTCTCCGACGAGGTCGCGGAGCCGTTCATGCACGACAAGGAGATGTTCTCGCACGGCTTCACGTTCGCCGCCCATCCGGTCTCAGCCGCCGCCGCCCTGGCGGCAATCGAGATCTACGAGCGCGAGGACCTTCCCGGCCACGTGGCGGAAAAGGAGGCCGAGTTCCGGGCCAGCCTCGAGAGCCTGGGCGAAATCCCGATCGTCGGCGAGGTCCGCGGCGCCGGGTTCTTCTTCGCGATCGAGCTGGTCAAGGACCAGGAGACGAAAGAGAGCTTCAGCGACGAGGAGTCCGAGGGCCTGCTGCGCGGCTTCCTCTCCGGCGAGCTCTTCCGCCGCGGGTTGATCTGCCGCGCCGACGACCGCGGCGATCCGGTGGTGCAGCTTGCGCCGCCGCTGATCGCCGACTCCGAGCAGTTCGAGGAGATCCGCGAGGTGCTGCACGGGGTGCTCACGGAGGCCGCCGACAGGGTGCTCGCCTAGGTGCCGCGATGCTGACCGTGAAGGGCCTTCTCGACGCGGTTGAGCTTCAGCCGGCGGCTGGCGAGAAGGCCCTGTCGAACCCGGTGCGCTGGGTGCACATCTCCGAGCTGGAGGACCCGACCCCGTGGCTTTCCGGCGGTGAGCTGATGCTGAGCACCGGCATGGGGCTCGACAGCGCCGCCAAGCAACGGGCCTTCGTGCGCAGGCTCGCCAACCACAATCTCGCCGGGCTCGGCTTCGGGACCGGCTTCGATCACCAGAAGCTCCCCAAGGCTCTGGTCGAGGAGGCTGAGAAGCACGACTTCCCGCTCTTCGAGGTCCCCTACTCGATGCCGTTCATCGCCGTGACCGAGAAGGCGTTCGCGCGCTTGGTCAACGACCAGTACGAGGTCTTGCAGCGCGGGATCGCCGTGCAGCGGCGGCTCGAGCGCCTGGTGCTCGAGGAGCGCGGGCTGGAGCAGCTGACCGCGACGATCGCCGCCGCGGTCGGCGGCAGCGTGCTCGTCCTCGACGGCCACGGCGAAGTCCTGTCGTCGCGAAACTTCCGCCGCGACCTCCCCGACGCGGTGGAGGTCGCGATCCGCTCCGAGGCCGCGACCCATGCCGGCGACGGCCATCCCTTCGTTCCCGCGCACGCCTCGGTCGCCGGCCGGTCGCTGGCGCACCCCGTCGTCTCCCCGGGCGGCGGGCCGCCCCAAGCCTGGGTCGTGATCGTGCGCGACTCCGGGGGACTCGGGGACTTCGAACGACTGATCCTGCAGCAGGCGGTGGTCGTGGTGGCGCTGGAGTTGATGCGCCGCCGCGTCGAGCGCGAGACCGAACGCCGCCTCGCCGGCGACGTTCTCGCCGCAGCGCTCGGCGGCCGCCTCGAGCCAGGGGAGCTGCGCCGGCGCCTGGCTCCATTCGGAGTCGAGGCGGAGGCGTCGGTGCTCGTGTTCTCGGTTGACGACCCCAGCGCCGCGGAAGGCCTTCTCGAGGCGACCCTGGCGGGGATCGGCTGCGCCGCGGTGGTGGCACCCCATGCCTGCGGTGGCAGAGAGCTTCTCTGCGCGGTGATCGACGCATCCGAGCGGGATCCGATCGAAGTCGCCACCGCGGCACGCCGCGTCCTCGCCGGGCGTCGCGGTGCGGTGCGCGCCGCCGCCAGCAGACCGGCGCCGGCCGATCAGCTGCGCCGCTCCTTCCACGAGGCCCGCTGCGCGCTGGAGGCGACCGCACTGGACAACGGCGAGGCCCCTGACGTCGCCTCTTGGCAGGACCTCGGCGCCTTCACCCTGCTGCTTTCCCTGCAGGACGACGAGGCGCTGCGCCTCTACTGCGAGAGCGTGCTCGGGCCGATCGAGAACGGCGACGCTGAATACGGCGGCGAGCTTCTGCGCTCGCTGGAGGCGTTCATCGAGAACAACGGGCAATGGGAGCGCGCCGCGCGCGAGGTCTATTGCCATCGCCACACGCTCCGCTACCGGATGCGGAAAATCGAGGAGCTGACCGGCCGCGACCTCACCCGCGCACACGACAGGATCGAGTTCTGGCTCGCGCTGCGAGCCCGGGAGCTCGTCTAATGAGAAACAACGCTCGGCAGGTGCTCCGCTACCGCGTCCGCCCTGCCGAGGTGGTCGCATGCGTGTAGCCGTCCTGGGGGCCGCGGGGACGATCGCGCCGGCGATCGTGCGCGACCTTGCTGCATCAGACGAGGTCGAGTCGATCCTGCTGCTCGACCTGCGCGCCGAGCAGGCCAAGACGGTGGCAGAGCGCCAGGGCCAGGGCAAGGCGACCGCCCGCGGCGCCGATGCGCGCAGCAACCTCGCTTCCGAGCTGGGCGACGTGGACGCGCTGGTCAACTCGGCCAGCTACCGGGTCAACCTCGACGCGATGCGGGCCTGCCTGGGAGCCGATTGCCACTACCTGGACCTCGGCGGCCTCTACAGGGTCACCGGGGAGCAGCTGCTGCTCGGCGACGACTTCGAGCGCGCCGGCCTGATCGCGATCCTCGGGATCGGCTCGAGCCCCGGCAAGACCAACCTGATGGCCGCGCGCGCGGCTCGTGAGGTGGCTGGCATGCGGGGACCCGGCACTGATCCGCCTGCGGCGGACGGGGAGCGGAGCAAGCAGGCGGACGGTGATCTGAGCACGTCGCCGGCCATAGACGCGATCCACGTCTTCGCGGCAGGTCGTGACCTCGAACCACCGTCCGGGCCGAGCTTTCCCTATGCGCTGGAGACGCTGCTCGACGAGGTGAAGCTGCCACCGGTGGCGCTGCGAAACGGCGACCCGGTCCGGATCGAGCCGCTCAGCTCCGGCGGCGAGGTCGACTTCGGGGTCCCGATCGGACGCGCCGAGACGATCTACACCCTGCACTCCGAGTTGCGAACCTTCGGCCCGAGCTTCGGCTGCAAGGATGCGAGCTTCCGGCTATCGCTCTCCAAGGCGCTGCTCGACCAGCTTCGCAAGCTGGCAAAGGGCACCGAGGAGGACGTCCGCGAAGCGATCCGTAGCGCGCATCCGGCCTCTTCGAAGACGGTCTCGGTGCACATGGTCGAGGCGAGCGGTCACGGTCGCACGGTGCGAATCCGCGCCGTCACCGAACCGCGCGCCGAATGGGGTCTCGGCGGCGGGGTCGTCTCGACCGCGGCTCCGATCGCGGCGGCGGTCCGTCTTCTCGCCCGCGGGGACGTCAGCGCCCGCGGAGCGATGCCCCCGGAGCGCTGCATCGGGCCTGAGGAGATGTTCTCGGAGCTCGAGCAGCGCGGCACCCGCTTCGAGCTTGACGTGACCGAGAGCGCCGCCGCATGAAGGTCGGGGTCCCGACCGAGATCAAGGAGGACGAGTACCGGGTCGCGATCACGCCCGCCGGGGTGCGCGAGCTGGTCGAGCACGGCCACGAGGTCGTGACCCAGAAGGGCGCCGGGCAGGGAAGCGCGATCGCCGACGCCGACTTCGAGGCCCAGGGGGCGAGGGTCGCGCCTGACGCCGCGGCGGTCTTCGCGGAGGCCGAGATGATCCTCAAGGTCAAGGAGCCGCAGCCGCCCGAGGTCGAGCTGCTGCGCCCCGGGCAGCTGCTCTTCACCTATCTGCACTTGGCGCCGGATCCCGAGCTGACCAGGGGCCTCTGTGGCTCCGGGGCGACCTGCATCGCCTACGAGACGGTCGAGGACTCGCGCGGGCGGCTGCCGCTGCTGGCGCCGATGAGCGAGATCGCCGGCAAGATCGCGACCCAGGCGGGTGCCTTCATGCTCGAGAAGCCGCTCGGCGGGCGCGGGATCCTGCTTGGCGGCGTTCCCGGTGTCGCCGCCGCGACGGTGATGGTGATCGGCGGCGGCGTCGTCGGCATGAACGCGGCCTTCATCGCGATCGGAATGGAGGCCGACGTGTTCGTCTACGAGAAGTCGATCGACCGGCTGCGCGACCTCGACATCGCCTTCGGCGGACGCTGCTCGACGGTCTTCTCGACCACGCTGGCGGTCGAGGAGATGCTGCCGCGCGCCGACCTCGTGATCGGCGCGGTGCTGGTGCACGGCGCCCGCGCCCCATACGTGGTGCGCCGCGAGCAGCTCGCGATGATGAAGCCCGGCGCGGTGCTCGTCGACGTCGCGATCGACCAGGGGGGCTGCTTTGAGACCTCGCGGCCGACTACGCATCGCGACCCGACCTTCGAGGTCGCGGGGATCACCCACTACTGCGTCGCCAACATGCCCGGCGCGGTCCCGATCACCTCCACGAAAGCTCTCACCAACGCGACGCTGCCCTACGCGGTCGCGCTTGCCGACCACGGCGCCGCCGGGGCGATCCGTCGCGACCCCGGTCTGAGGCCGGGGGTCAACGTGGCGGGCGGGAAGGTCACCCATCCCGCCGTCGCGGAGGGAGTCGGCGCCGACTGCGTGCCGGTCGAGGACATGCTGCGAGGGAGTACAACTGGTAATGGAAAAGCGAAAGCCGCATCGATCCGAGGGGACACCTAGATGGCAACAGCGACACTGGCGCTCTCGCGCGACCTGAATTCAGGAGGAGTCCGATGAGCATGTACGCGGTTACCGATCCGGCAACGGGCGACACGGTCAAGGAGTACGAGACGATCAGCGACGATGACCTGCGTGCCGCGATCGGGCGCGCCGACGAGGCTCATCGCACTTGGTCCGCGTCGTCGAGCGTGGCTGATCGCGCCGAGCTTGTCCGGCGGGTTGGAGAGCTGCATCTCGAGCGTCGTCAAGAGCTCGCGGAGATCATCGTGCGGGAGATGGGAAAGCCGATCGAGCAAGCCCTCGGCGAGCTCGACTTCTGCGGTGACATCTACGGCTTCTATGCCGACAATGCCGAGCAGTTGATGGCTGACGAGCCGATCAAGCTGCTCGCCGGGGACGGGTCGGCCGTGGTTCGCCGGAGCTCGCTCGGCGCACTGCTCGGGATCATGCCGTGGAACTTCCCCTACTACCAGGTGGCGCGTTTCGCCGGGCCGAATCTCGTCATCGGGAACACGATCGTGCTGAAGCACGCGCCCCAATGCCCTGAGTCGGCCGCGGCGATGCAGAAGATCTTCGACGACGCCGGATTCCCGGAGGGAGCGTACGAGAACGTCTACGCGACGAACGAGCAGGTCGAGTGGGTGATCGCCGACCCTCGGATTCGCGGCGTCTCCGTCACGGGTTCCGAGCGTGCTGGGGCCGCTGTCGCCGAGATCGCCGGACGCAATCTCAAGAAGGTCGTGCTGGAGATGGGCGGGTCGGATCCCTTCCTCCTGCTCGGCACGGATGACCTGGACAAGACCGTCGAGGACGCCGTCGGCGCCCGTCTCGACAACACGGGCCAGTCGTGCAACGCGGCGAAGCGGTTCATCGTGGTCGGCGACCTGTACGAGCCCTTCCTCGAGAAGTTCACCGCCGCGATGACCTCGACCAAGCCGGGTGACCCGACCTCGTCGGAGACCGAGATCGGGCCGCTCTCCTCCACGACCGCGACCGAGCGCCTCGAGGACCAGGTCAACCGGGCGATCGACCAGGGGGCGAAGCTCGTCGCCGGCGGCAAGCGCGAGGGGAATTTCTTCGAGTCGACCGTCCTGACCGACATCACGCCCGAAAACGACGCCTACCGTGAGGAGTTCTTCGGCCCGGTCGCGCAGGTGTATCGCGTCTCGTCCGAGGATGAGGCGGTGGAGCTGGCCAACGACACGTCGTACGGGCTGGGCTCATACGTCATGACGACGGACGCTCAGCAGGCGGAGCGCGTGGCGGACCAAATCGACGCCGGGATGGTCTACGTGAACCTGGTTGGCGCCGACGGCGCGGAGCTCCCGTTCGGCGGGACGAAGCGGTCCGGCTTCGGCCGCGAGCTGGGCACCTACGGCGCCGATGAGTTCGTGAACAAGAAGCTGATCCGAATCGGTTGAGCCCGGGCCTAGACGATTGCGCGCGCGGTCGCGGTGACGAGGACCGCGACGCCCATCGCGAGCAGCAGCGAGTCGCGCCAGAGCAGCGAGAGCCCTGCGGCGGCGACGCCTGCGGCGCGCTCGTCGAGCACCAGTCCACTGGAGTTCGAGAGCGTCTCGGTGACCACCAGGGCCGCGAGCAGCGCCGGGGCGAGCAGCACGATCACGCGGGCCAGCGGACGCGGCAGCTGGCGGCCGCCGAGCAGCAGCGGACCGGAGGCGCGGATCAGCACCGTGGTGACGGTGAGCGCGATGACGACGACCCAGGCGTCGCTCATGGCATTTGGCCCGCGCTCGGCGCCGGCACGAATGCGCCTCGTCGTCTGAGCCTCGCGCTCACGGCGCCGGCTCCTCGGTCATGACTCGCTCGTCGTCTGCGTCCCCGCCCAGCAAGCCGATCAGAGCCGCGAGCGAGGCGGCGATCACCGGCACCCCGGCGGGGACGAAGTCGACCAGCGCCAGCGAGGTCGCGGCACCGAGCCCGGCGGCGACCCAGGCGCGCCGCCCACTGCGCAGCTCGCCGGAATAGAGGAGGGCGAGAAAGAAGGCTGGAAAGAGTGCGTCGAGCCCGAGCCGGTCCGGGTCCCCGATCGCGTCGCCGGCGAGCACTCCGACGATCGTCCCGCCGAGCCAGCAGGGATAGGAGGCGGCGGTCGCGCCGATCATGAACGAGGCGTCGAAGCGACCTCCGCCCATGTTCGCCATCGCCCAGGAGGCGTCGATCATCGTTTGGCCGACCGCCGCCCGCGCCAGCGGGCCGCCGCGCAGCGAGGGCGCGATCGCGATCCCCATCGGCAGGTAGCGGAAGTTGAGCAGGATCCCGGCGAGGACCGCGGTCGCCGGGTCGCCACCGCCGGCGAGCACCGCCACGGCGGCGAACTGGGCCGAGCCGGCGAAGACGATCGCCGACATCGCGATCGCCGCGCCGCCGCCGATCACCGGCCGCGCGATGACCCCGAAGGAGATCGCGAGCAGGAAAGCGGCTACCGCGAAAGGGGCTCCGGCGCGGACGCCATCGCGCAGCCGCTGGCGATCCAGCGACACCGAGCTCGCTAGGGCACCCCGACGCCCTCGGCCCGCACCGCCGCGGCCCCTCCCCGAGTGGCCGCCCCGCCCTCCTCACGGGTCAGGCGGTGGGCGAGGTAGACCGGGACGATCGAGATCAGGACCGAGAGCACCGCCACGGCGTTGACGATCGGCGCCTGATTGCCGCGGAAGAGGTTGGAGAAGATCCAGATCGGCAGCGTCTGCTCACCGGCGCCGATCGTGAACGTCGTGACGATGATCTCGTCGAAGGAGAGCGCGAAGGCGAGCAGGGCGCCGGCGACGAGCGCCGTCTGCATCGCCGGGAAGGTGACGAGGCGGAAGGTCTGCCAGGGGTCGGCGCCGAGGTCCGCTGAGGCCTCCTCGAAGGACCCCGAGACGCGCCGCAGCCGCGCGATCACGTTGTTGTAGACGACGACGATGCAGAAGGTCGCGTGGCCGACGATCACGGTGAACAGGCTGAGGTCGATTCCGAGGACCTGGGTGAAGGTGTCGCTGAGCGCCACGCCGGTGACGATTCCGGGCAGGGCGATCGGCAGCACGACCAGGAAGGAGATCGTCTCGCGCCCGAAGAACCTGTGCCGGGCGACCGCCAGCGAGGCGAGGGTGCCGAGGACCAGCGCGATCAAGGTCGCGACGGCGCCCACCTTCAGCGAGGTGACGAGGGCGTCGCGAACCCCCTGGTTGTGGAATGCCTTCGAGAACCATTCGAGGGTCAGGCTCGGCGGCGGCCACTCCTGGGTCGTGCTCGCGTTGAAGGCGTAGATCGCGATCACGACAAGGGGGATGTAGATGAAGGCGAGGGTCACCCCGACGCCGGCCCGGAGCAGATTGTGTGAGCTTCTGGAGAGGCGCATCGCTAGAGGTGCTCGAAGGCGCCGAGCCGGCGCGCGATCAGCAGGTAGACGACCATGACGACGATCGGCAGCGTCGCGTAGGCGGAAGCCAGGGGCAGGTTGTTGGCGATGTTCGCTTTCACCACGGTGCCGATGAACTGGGTGTTGCTGACCAGCGAGGGGGTGATGTAGTCGCCGAGGGTGAGCGAGAAGGTGAAGATCGATCCCGCGACGACGGCGGGAAAGGTGAGCGGCAGGATGACCTTGCGGAAGGTCGTGCCCGGGCTCGCGCCGAGGTCCTCAGACGCCGCGATCAGCGAATCGGGTATCCGCTCCAGCCCGGCGTAGATCGGGAGGATCATGAACGGCAGCCAGAGATAGGCGAAGGTCAGGAACACGGGCAGCGTGCCATGCAGGCCGGGGCCGGATATCCCGAAGGGGCCCAGAACCCAGTTCAGGGGCCCGCCGTCGGAGAGAATCACCCGCCACGCGTAGCCCTTGACCAGATAGAAGGACCAGAGGGGCATCAGCACCATCACGATGAGGACCCCCTTCGCCCGCGGGCTCGCCAGCTTGGCCATGTAGAAGGCGATCGGGAAGGCGAGCAGCGCATCGGTCACTGTCACCAGCGCCGCGATCAGCACGGTGCGCTGGGCCACGGTCCGGTAGACCGAGTCCTCGAACAGCGTCTTGTAGTTGTCGAAGCTGAGGCTGCGGGTGAGCTCGCCGCTGAGGGCGTCGACGCTCCAGAACGCGGCGATCAGCAGCACCGCCAGCGAGCCGATGTAGAGCACAACCAGCCAGCCGACCGGGCCGGCGAGCATTGCCGCCACGGTGGTGCGAGGACGGCCATAGAAGAGGCCGGCGAGCCTGCGGCCCACCGACCTCCTCCGTGCTGGCGCTAGCGCGTCAGCCGCTTCCATGACCGATCAACCCTTGATGTCGGTCCAGGCCTTGACCCAGTCGTTGTAGTCGGTGCAGTCGTCACCGCTGCCACCCTTGTGGGAGCGCTGATCGGTCGCCGAGCAATCGCTGACCGGAGTGTTCCAGTAATAGACCCGCTTCCAGAACCCGGGGTCTTCCGCGTGGTAGTTCGTGCAGAAATGCGGATCAGGGGGGAGCCCGAGTGCCTTGCCGGCCGCGACGATCGTCGAGGCGGGGCAGGACTTGCTCTGCGCCGGAGCCTCGCCGAACCACTGCGCGATCTCTGCATTTACGTGCGGCGAGACCACCCAGTCCATCCACTTGTACATGCAGTTGGGATGCTTGGCCTGCGAGCTGATCATCCAGGTGTCCGACCATCCCGTGGCGCCCTCCTTGGGGACGAACCCCTGTGAGGCCGGGCTGGCGGCGACCGGCTGACCGTCGGCCTTGAGCGTGAAGTACTGGTACTGCCACGTCGTGCCGACCTGGTCGTCGCCGTTTGTGAACGAGGCGATCTGCTTCGTGAAATCGGACCAGTACTCCCCCACGTAAGGGTGCTGCTTCTTGAGCAGCTCCACCGCGGCGTCGAACTGATCCTGGTTGAGCTCGTATGGGTTCTCGATTCCGAGGTCAGGCTGATGGGTCTTCAGATAGACGGCCGCGTCGGCGATGTAGATCGGGTCGTCGTAGGCGCTGATCTTGCCCTTGTACTTGGCGGCCTTCTTGGGGTCGAGCATCACGTCCCAGGAGGTCGGAGCCGGCTTCACGTCGTTGGTGTTCCACATCAGCAGATTGGCTCCGCGACCGTGCGGGATCCCGTAGTGGACGCCGTCGAATGTGTTGTAGGGCTGGTCCTTGAGGTCCGCGAACACGGTCTTGTAGTTGGGCACCAGATCGACATTGACCGGGTCGACGTCGCCGCCGTCGACCAGCCGCGCGCTCGCGTTGCCCGAGGCCGAAACGCCGTCGTACTGGCCGGTTCGCATCAGCTGCACCATCTCGTCTGACGTGCCGGCGACCTTCGAGCTGACCTGGCAGCCGGTCTTCTTCTCGAACGGGGTCACCCAGTCGACGTTCGGGTCGGTCGACCCGTTCTCGACGTAGCCGGCCCAATTGACGAGGCTCAGCTTGCCCTCGCCCTTGCCGACCTTTTGCAGCTCATTGCCGCTGCCTCCGTTGTCGCCGCCGCCGCCACAGCCGGCCGCGAAAAGCGCGATGAACGCGACCAGAGAGACAGTGATCGACCAGGCAACCCTCGCGGGGTTGCCCCTCGCTGCGTCACTCATGGGATTCCTCCTCCCTCGTTGTCTCCGCCGCGACGGCGACCGTGTGCTCGGGTCGCCATCCGACCTTCACCTGCCGCCCGCGCTGCTCGAGCGCGTCCGCGGAGGACGTCTCGAGGTTCTGGCGAACGACCTGAAGCTCTCCACCGTCGTCAAGGGCAACGAGGTAGCGGGTGAAGCTGCCCGCATACGCCACGTCGGCGACCCTGCCGCCCTCCGTGCTCAGCCCCGCTTCGTCGGCGCGCGGCTCGAGCAGGTGGATCTTCTCGGGCCGGATCGTGAAGCGGCGCCCCTCGCGCTCGAGCAGGTTGGAGACGCCGACGAAGCCGGCGACGAAGGCAGTCTTCGGCGCTTCGTAGATCTCCGCCGGGGTGCCGACCTGCTCGACGCGGCCGGCCTCGAAGACGGCGATCCGATCGCTCATCGTCAGCGCTTCGTCCTGATCATGAGTCACGTAGACGAATGTGATCGCCACGTCTGACTGGATCGCCTTCAACTCTGTCTGCATCTGCTCGCGCAGCTTCAGGTCGAGGGCGCCGAGCGGCTCGTCGAGCAGCAGCACCCGCGGCCGGTTGACGATCGCCCGCGCCAGCGCGACTCGCTGGCGCTGGCCGCCGGAGAGCTCCGACGGCTTGCGCTCGTCCATGCCCGCGAGGCGGACCATCTCCAGCGCCTCCCCGCGGCGCCGCGCCCGCTCCTGCGTGGCGACCTTCGTGACCCGCATCCCGTACTCGACGTTCTCGCCGACGCTCATGTGGGGGAACAGCGCGTAGTCCTGAAAAACCGTGTTGACCTCGCGGTCGTACGGGGGCAAGTCCCTTACGTCGCGACCGCCGAGCTCGATCGTCCCAGCGTCGGGGGTCTCGAAGCCGGCGATCATGCGCAGCGTCGTCGTCTTTCCCGAACCCGACGGGCCGAGCAGGGTGAAGAACTCCCCCCGCCCGACCGCGAGGTCGATTGCATCAACCGCGACCACCTGGCCGTAGCGCTTCGTGAGTCCGGATAGGCGAACGTCGGCGGAACCCCCGGAGCTCGACTCCGGCGCGGATGCGTCGGAGGATCGCTCGTTTGCAGTGATCGGTGCGGTTGTCTCTTCCACTGCGTCGGGGGCGGCGAGTTGCACCTCGTCGGCAAGGTATACGAGGCGGCGCTGGAAGTAATGCACAAAGTTGGCGGGCTTGGTTGGCCGCCGTGGAGGGGCCCCCCGATCTAGGGGCGATGCATCAATCGCGGCCTATGGCCGCCGCACATCACTTGGTTCGATTTCGTCTCGCGGCCTTACAGACCTGGCGCGTGACGGACTCCGTAGCCCCTGCTGGAGACCATCTTGGTGCTCCAACCGGGGCCGTTTCCAGGCACCTGCGAGGTGTCGAGCCGCAGTCCGGCGATCGTCATGAAGGCGTGGCCGCCGTTGTAATAGACGGTGATCCAGCGACCGGGGCCGTATATGCCCCAGCGGCGGAAGTTGCCGGAGGGAACCGGCGAGCGCAGCAGTCGGGCGCCGTGCAGGGCCCAGCTGACCGTGCCCGAGCAGTCGTAGGCGCTGTCGAGCCTCCAGGGAAGGCGGTGGCCACCGCCGAGCCGGTAGGGCTTGTTGACGATCTTGTTCCCGAAGCGGATCGCCCGCTTCACCGCCCGCGGTGCATCGACAGGGGCAATCGCGCGCCCGCTGGGCAGCAGCGTCGCGGTGCCGGTTGGGCCGCAGCTGGAAGTCGTTCCGACGCCGCCGCCGCCGATCGTGCAGGCGTCAGGTGTCGCTGTGGTCGGGGGTGGGGTCGAGCCGCTTGGGGCGGCGACGCCGCCGTCGGCGAACGCCGCGGCCGGGACAGCGATCAGCCCCGCGCTGATCGCCGCCGTCGCAAGCCCTGCCCTAATTCCGTTTGCGTTGCACGCCAAAACCGATTCTCCTTCGCAGGCCTACGGGGTTAGCTGTCGGGCTAGCGCTGAAAGAGCCTGCGCCCCCACGTCGCCAAATCACGTGGGCTCGCCCCTTGAGTGGTTCCCCCGTTCCGCCGCTATCGCGACGGATTAGGCAGTTACCGGTTATCGAAGCTGCGGCAGTCTAGACAATCTCCTCGACGTTTGCGAAGAGGTGCACACAATCAAGTGCCTATTCGCACCAGGCCCTGGTTTTCCTGCCTGAAACCGGGCAGAAGGACGTGGCTCTTCACTGGTCTTAGACCGCTGAAGCGGCCGCGGCGGGATGCGACGCGGCCCACTCGACGATCCGCTTCGAGTCGTGGATCGCCTCTCCGTCATCGGTGATCAGGACCGGCACCGCCGGCTGCCCGGTCAGCTCCTCGACCTCGCGGCGGCCTTCGGTCATCCACTTCAGGGGGCCGATCCCGAGGCCGTGGACCCTGATCACCTCCGGCTCATAGCCCGCGTCCTGCAGCGCCTGCTGCGCGCTGCGGCAGGGGTGCCCGCCGGGCCGCATCGTCGGAAAGGTTCCCCAGCAGACGTAGAGCCTCATCGGCAGGCACACTAGCGCGCGTTCACCGGGATCGATCCCGAGCCCACGAAGTCGCCTGAGGGCAGCCTGGCCGGCAGCGGCCTGATGGTAGGTTGAAATCGATGCAAGTGGCCGGAAAGAGCGCGCTTCTGACCGGGGCGACGGGCGGCCTCGGACGGCAGATCGCCAGCGCCCTGGCGCAGCGCGGCGCCACCTTGATCCTCAGCGCCCGCAGCGCCGAGGCGCTGGAGCAGCTCGCCGGAGAGCTGCCCGGCGACGGGCACACGACGCTACCCGCCGACCTCGCGCAGGCGGGTTCGGCGACGAAGCTGGCCACCGACGCAGGCGACTTCGACATCCTGATCGCCAACGCCGGTGTGCGCGGGGCCGGTCCGCTGACCGACTACTCCGACGAGCAGATCGAGGCGGCGATTCGCGTCAATCTCGAGAGCCCGGTGCGGATGGCGCGCGCGGTGATGGAGAGGTTCAGCGAGCGCGGCAGCGGCCACATGGTCTTCATCGCCTCGCTGGCCGGCAAGGCGGCGTCACCGCGCAGCGCTCTGTATAACGCGACCAAGTTCGGCCTGCGCGGCTTTGCGATGGGCCTGCGCAGCGACCTCGCCCCGGCCGGGGTCGGGGTATCGCTGGTCTCGCCCGGCTTCGTGCGCGAGGCGGGCATGTTCGCCAAGTCGGGCTCCAAGCCCCCGCCGGGCCTGGGCACGACGACGCCGGACCGGGTGGCCGCAGCCGTGGTGAGAGCGATCGAGGCGAACAAGCTGGAGATCTCGGTGGCGCCGATCCAGCAGCGGGTCGGCGCGCACTTGGCCCTTGCCTCGCCGGGCCTCGGGCTGCGGATGCAGGGCGGAAGCCTCGGGCGCCGGGCTGCCGCGGAGGCGACGGTCGAAGACGAGCGGCCCTGATGAGGTTGCGATGAGCGGAGATTCCTTCGGCGCCCGCTCGGACCTCGAGGTCGGCGGCCGCAGCTACGAGATCCACCGCCTCGACGCGCTGCAGGAGCGCTTCGACGTCGCCCGCCTGCCCTACTCGCTGAAGGTGCTGCTGGAGAACGTGCTGCGGCTCGAGGACGATCGCTTCGTAAACGCCGATGACGTCAAGGCGATCGCGACCTGGGACGCCAAGGCCGAGCCCAGCATCGAGATCCCCTTCCAGCCTGCGCGGGTGCTGATGCAGGACTTCACCGGCGTTCCCGCGGTCGTCGACCTCGCCGCGATGCGCGACGCGATCGACGACCTCGGTGGCGACGCGACCGCGATCAACCCGCTGGTCGACGTCGACCTGATCATCGACCACTCGGTCCAGGTCGACGCCTTCGGCAACGCGCGCGCCTTCGCGATCAACGCCGAGCGCGAGTTCGAGCGCAACCAGGAGCGCTACGCGTTCCTGCGCTGGGGCCAGGAGTCGTTCGACAACTTCCGCGTCGTGCCGCCGGCGACCGGCATCTGCCACCAGGTCAACCTCGAGCACATCGGCCGCGTCGTCTGGAGCCGCGACGGCGACGGCGACGGCGCCGCCTACCCCGACACCCTGGTCGGGACCGACTCGCACACGACGATGATCAACGGCCTCGGGGTCCTCGGCTGGGGGGTCGGCGGAATCGAGGCCGAGGCGGCGATGCTCGGCAAGCCGATCTCGATGCTGCTGCCGCAGGTGATCGGCTTCAAGCTCACCGGCGAGCTGTCCGAGGGGGCCACGGCAACCGACCTGGTCCTGACCGTGACGGAGATGCTGCGCGAGAAGGGGGTGGTGGCCAAGTTCGTCGAGTTCTTCGGGCCGGGCCTGTCGACCCTGGGGCTGGCCGACCGGGCGACGATCGGAAACATGTCGCCGGAGTTCGGCTCGACCTGCGCGATCTTCCCGGTCGACGCCGAGACGCTGCGCTACCTGGAGTTCACCGGACGCCCGACCGAGCAGATCGAGCTGGTCGATGCCTACGCCCGTGAGCAGGGGATGTTCCATGAGCCCGACTCCGACCGAGCCGACCTATTCAGACACCCTCGAGCTCGACCTCTCCGATGTCGAGCCGAGCATCGCCGGCCCCAAGCGCCCTCAGGACCGGATCCCGCTGGCTGGCGCCAAGCCGGCCTTCCTCGAGGCGCTGAAGGAGTTCGCCGCCGAGGCGGCGGGATCGCTCGCGGGGGCCGAGGAGGCGGGCGCCGGCTCGTTCCCGGCCAGCGACCCCCCCGGCGTCGCCCCGGGCAACGGCGCTGCCGCCGGCTATCGCCGATCGGCGCCCGAAGACCTCGCAACGGGTCAGCCGCAGAGCCCGGTGGCCGCTGTCGCCGAGCGCGGGAGCCCGGATGCGATCGAGGTCAGGCTCGAGGACGGCACCAGCTTCGAGCTCGACCACGGACGGGTCGTGATCGCCGCGATCACCAGCTGCACCAACACCTCCAATCCCTCCGTGATGGTTGCCGCCGGCCTGCTGGCCCGCAACGCCGTCAAGCGCGGGCTTGGGCGGAAGCCCTGGGTGAAGACCTCGCTGGCTCCTGGCTCGACGGTGGTGACCGACTACCTCGACAAGTCGGGGCTGACCGAGTACCTCAACAAGCTGCAATTCGATCTCGTTGGCTACGGCTGCACGACCTGCATCGGCAACTCCGGGCCGCTGGCCAAGGAGATCTCTGCCGCGATCGACGAGAAGGACCTCGCGGTCTGCGCGGTTCTGTCCGGGAACCGCAACTTCGAGGGGCGGATCAACCAGGACGTGAAGGCCAACTACCTCGCCTCGCCGCCGCTTGTGGTCGCCTACGCGCTGGCCGGGCGGCATGGACGTCGACCTGATCAACGAGCCGCTCGGCGAGGGCTCTGACGGTGAGCCGGTCTACCTGCGCGACCTCTGGCCCGGCTCCGAGGAGATAAAGCAGGTGGTGGGGGAGTCGATTCGCTCCGAGATGTACACCCGCAACTACGCCGAGGTCTTCAAGGGTGACGAGCAGTGGAACGAGATCGAGGTCCCAGAAGGCGATCGTTACACCTGGCCTGACTCCACCTACGTGCGCCGGCCGACCTTCTTCGAGGGGATGCCCGAGCAACCGACCGACATCGAGCCGATCGAGGGCGCGCGAGTGTTGGCAGTGCTGGGCGACTCGATCACCACCGACCACATCTCGCCTGCGGGCGCGATCAAGAAGGACAGCCCGGCGGGCAAATGGTTGATCGAGCAGGGGGTCGAGCCTCGTGACTTCAACTCCTACGGCTCGCGGCGCGGCAACCACGAGGTGATGGTTCGCGGCACCTTCGCCAACATCCGCCTTCGCAACCAGCTGGTCGAGAAGGCCGGAGGCTTCACGCGCCACTTCCCCGATGGCGAGGAGACGACGATCTTCGAGGCGGCAATGCGCTATATCGACGACGGCGTCCCGCTGGTCGTGCTCGCGGGTGAGGGATACGGCGCCGGGTCCTCACGCGACTGGGCGGCAAAGGGCACCTTGCTGCTCGGGGTGCGGGCGGTGATCGCGCAGGGCTTCGAGCGGATCCACCGCTCCAACCTGATCGGGATGGGGGTGCTGCCGCTGCAGTTCGCAGACGGCAAGAGCGTCGAGTCGCTGGGCTTGACCGGCGAGGAGGAGCTCGACGTCTCCGACTTCTCCAACGGGGAGGCGAAGAGCGTCACCGTCAGCGCCCGCCGCCCCGGTGCCGACCCGATCGAGTTTGAGACAAAGGTCCGCATCGACACACCGAACGAGGTCCGCTACTTCGAGCACGGCGGCATCCTGCAGCTGGTCCTGCGCCAGCTGCGGGAACACCCGTCCAGCTGAGTTTGACAGCGGGTGCAGTTCAGCAGCGGTGAGTGTGCCAATCGCGACGGGGCTCGCCCCGATCAGCCCTGACGGGGCCCGTGCCTACATAGCCAACTACGACTCCGACACCGCAACCAACTCCCCAGTAGGGGCGGCGATCGCAGTGTTCAGGTGCGGCGGGTGAAGCTGGTTAAGCAGCGCTGGCTGCGGCTGCCTGCCGCCGCTATTCCTTCGCGCGGTTGACCGCCGCCGTTTCCTATCGCGCGTTGGGCGCCCGGCCAAGGGCTTCGTTGAGGCGATCGCGCGACGAGATCCCCAGCTTCCGATAAGTCCTGGTCAAGTGCGTCTCCACCGTACGCAGGCTGAGGAACAGCGCCGCCGCGATCTCCTTGTTCGACATTCCCCCGGCCGCCATCTCCGCAACCCTGCGTTCGCTCGGCGTCAGGGCTTGCACCCCGGATTGAGTGCGACGGAGCATGCGGGCACCCGAGGCACCCAACTCCTCCTCGGCGCGGAGGACCAGCGCGTGGGCCTCGCACTCGGCGGCGAGCTCGATTCCATCGCGCAAAGCCTCCCTTGCCTGGCGGCGGCGACCCATGCGCCTCAGGCTGGCACCCAGATCGACCTGCACCCGGGCGTGCTCGAGGCGGTTGGGGGAGGGGGCGAGCACCTCGGCCGCCTCACCAAGCCACTGGAGAGCTGTTTCTCCCTCCTCCGCCAGTCCCCGCGCCCGCAAACACACCCCGAGGCCCCATGGAGTGCCGAATGCCCGCGCCCGGCGCAGGTCCTCGGTGGCGAGCTCGAGCGCCTCGGGGCGCCTTCCCAGCGCCCGGACGGCCTCGGAAGCTCGGGCGCGCCAGGGGACGACCGCGGGGTTCTCGAACCCGGCGGCCGGGCCCAAGGCGCCGATCCGCATGAAGTCGTTCAACGCCGCCTCGACGTCGCCGCGCTCGAGCTGCAGCCGCCCGCGTGCTTCGAGGTAGAGCAGCATGAGCATGCTCTCCGACCACGTCTCCTCACCCTCGGGCAGCTCCAGCGCTGCGGCCGCCTGGTCGATCTCTCCGCGCTCGAGCAGTGCCTGCGAAAGATAGGCGTGCGAGCCGGGGAGCCCCCAGTGCCAGCCGTGAGCGTAGCCGGCAACGGCGCGCTCGGCATCGGCGACCGCGCCCGTGACCGAGCCGCCGCGGTAGCGGTTGATCGCCCGGCTGTGCGAGATCACCGCGAAGGGGAGCGCTCGTCCCGCCCGCTGGGCCTGCAGCAGAGCTTCCGAGAGGACCTCCTCGGCCTCGGCCAGCTCATCGACCAGGGTCAGGGCGTTCGCGGCGATCGGCGCCACCATCAGGTCATCCGGATCCTCAAACGACCTCGACCCCTCGATGGCCCGGCGGGCAAAGCTGACGACCTCGCTCTGTGACTGGCCCCCTGCGGCGCCGGTCATCGCGGCCTGCCCGAGCAAGGTGCGGCCGGCAGGCGTGTGGGCGAGCTCCTCGCGGGCGAGGATCTGCTGCATCCGCTCAAGGTCCTCGCCCCGTTCGGAGGCGAGGCCGTACGCTTCGGCGACCAGCGCCAAGGCGGCCAGCTCCGCGCCGAGCTCGGAATCCTCGGCAGCCACTGCCTTCCCCTCCTCGTGAAGGCGCTCTGCGGAGACCAGAAACCGCCGCGTGCCGAAAGCGCTCATCGCGAAGTCGCGCAGGGCCTTTGCCCGCCGCACTGGCGATCGAATCTTCCGCAGACCCTCTCGCAGCCTCTCCCATGCGCCGTCGGCGCCGAGCGCCGCCTCCGCCAGGCCCAATCGCACCGTCAGCTCTCCTCGTTCCCTCTCGGGCGGTCCCTCCTCCAGGGCACGAAGTAGGTAGTCGCGCGCGATCCCGGGCGCGCCCCTGCTCGCCGCATCGCCGGCGGCACGGGCCAGGGACTCGCGCGCCCAGGCGCCGGCCCCCCGCTCGGCGCGCAGAAGCTGAGCCCCCACGCGCTCGGGTCGCTCGCCCCGATTCCAGAGCAGCTCGGCGGCTCGGCGGTGGTCGTGCGCACGCCGTGCCGCGGGGATGCCTTCATAGACCGCGTTCCCGACCAGGGGATGAGCGAAGGAGACCGGCTCGCCCTCGCGAAGCAGTCCCGCCTCCGCCATTCGGTCCGCAATGACCAGGGCCGCCTCCTCGTCGAGCCGGGCGAGATCCCGAGCGATCGCGATAGGTGAGCTGCCGCCGAGCACCGCCACCGCCTCTGCGAAGCGCTCGGCCCCCTCGGGCAGCCGCTCGAGCTGTGCCTGAACGGAAGCTTCGACCGCGCGCGGCCGCAGATCGGAGATCGCGGCCGATCCGTCCCGGGTCGGATCGCGGCCGGCGGCATCGACCTCCGCCAGCAGGCTATGAAGGTAGAACGGGTTGCCGCCGCTCGCCTGCCCGCACGCCGTGCAGAAGGAGTCATCGGCGCCGGAGAAGCTGTATCGGACCAGCTGCCGTAACGCCGAGCTGCTGAGCGGCGCCGGCGACACGACCCGCGTCAGCTCGTGACGGCGGAGATGTTGAACCAGCTCCTGGGGCCCCTCACCAGCCCTGACCGTTACCACCATTGCTGTTCCCAACCCCTCGATTCGCTCGGCGAGGAAGTTGAGGGACTCGAGGCTGGCTACGTCGGCCCACTGCGCGTCATCGACGCAGATCAGCACCGGCCCCCGCTCGCAAAGGCTGACGACCAGCCAGTACAACCCGTAGAGCAAGGGAAACAGCGCCTCCGTGGAGGCGGTGAGTCGTTTGCTGTCTTGCCCGTCCAGCAGAGGCGCGGCGAGCGCCGCCGGTCCGGCCGGCCTTCCCTCGCCCGGTTCGCCGGACGCCTCCGGGACATCGGAGAAGAGCTGCAGAGCGAGCCCGAAATGGAACCCGCTCTCGAGGTCGTGGCCACTGGCGGTCAGGCAGCGCATCCCGTGCCCGTGTGCCCGCGCCCTCGTCTCGATCAGCAGCCTCGACTTGCCGATCCCCGCCTCGCCTTCGATGAGCAGCAGGGCGCCCTCGCCCAGCGATGCGGCGGCGAGGGCGACCTCGATCGCTTCCAGCTCCTCCTCCCGCTCGAGCAACGGCCCGTGGTTGGCGCGAGTCACGAGGCCAAGTATCCGCCTCCGGCGTCTGCCTGCCAAGGCAATGTTCGTGGTCTGACCACGACGCGAGAGCTGCGGCACCGGCCTAGCCTCGTGGCAAAGCTTGGACCAGCTTGGGCACATCAGGCGAGGCCGGCCGCCGTGCGTCGCGCGCCTGCCCCTCGCCACCTTGACGATTGCCGTGGCGGCGCTCCTCGTCCCTCCCGTCCCCGCCTCCGCGCTCACCTTCAACGTCGAGACGACGCTGGACGGCGACGAGTCCGGGGTCAGCGCCGGCGATGGAAGCTGCGCCGCCCGCCCCGGTACGCCGGGCGCGGGTCTGTGCACGCTGCGGGCGGCGGTGACCGAGACGGCAGTTCATGACGCGCCCGCGAACCAGGACACGATCAACCTGCCGGCGGGGGCCTACCGCCTCACCGAGACCGACCACAGCACCGGCGAGCTGGCGGCGGGCGACGTCGACTACTGCCTCGGCGGCTGCGCAACCGGCGACAAGCTGACCGTCGTGGGGGCCGGCACCGGCCCGACGACGATCGAGCAGACGGTGCCCGGATTCCGCGTCATCCAGTCGGGGGCCTCGCTGGAGCTGCGCTCGCTGACGATCACTGGCGGGGACGACGCCGGCCTGGGCTCCGCCACTGAGGGCGGGGGCCTATTTCACGACCACGGGCAGCTGACGCTCGACGACGTGGTCGTGAGCGGAAACGCCGCGGGCTTCGAGGGCGGCGGTGTGTTTGTGGCCAGCTCCGCGACCGCGCTGACGATCACCGACTCGACCATCGTCGGCAACTCCGCCCCAACGATCGGCAGCGGGATCGAGACCCGCGCCGCGACCACGATCAGCGACTCGACCGTGAGCCATAACCTCGGGAGCACCGGGCTGGAGTTCTCGGTCAGCGCTCCTTCCGTCGGCGACGACCTCACGCTCCAGGGGTCGACGATCTCCTCCAACCAGGCCACCGCCAGGGCGGGGGGCATCAGCTTCAGTGGCGACGGGTTCGCCCTGATTCGAAGCACCGTGAGCGGCAACGTGGGAGACAGGGGGGGCGGGCTGTCGGTCGGGGATGGATCATTGGTCGCCGACAACAGCACGATCAGCGGCAACAGCGCCGCCAGCCACGGGGGTGGAGTCAATCTCGAGCCGGCGACCGGGCTCCAGACTCCCAGCGCGACGTTTCGCCACACCACTATCGCCGACAACACCGCCCCGAGCGGCGCCGGAAGCGGGCTGTACGTCCGCGGCACAGGGGTGGGCGCGGGCTACGCCGCGACGATCTTCGACGGCAACGGGTGCACCACGCTCGCCGGGGGGACCCTGACCTCCAACGACTTCAACCTCGAGTCGGGCAACACTTGCAACCTGACGCAAGCGAACGACCTGACCGACACCGATCCGCAGCTCGGCCCTCTGTCCGACAACGGGGGGCCGACGCTCACCCATGCGCTGGTCGCCTTCAGTCCCGCCCGCGACGCGGCAGGCACGGCGATCGATCCATGCCCGGCTGCCTATATCTTCGGTAGCCAGGACCAGCGCGGCGAGCCGCGTCCCGCGGGCTCGTTCTGCGACGCCGGCGCCTTCGAGTTCCAGGACGGCGACGGAGACGGAATCGAAGACGCCGCTGACAACTGCCCGGGGACCGCGAACCCAGACCAGGCAGATCTCGACGGGGACGGCGTCGGGGACGCCTGCGATCCAGACGTCGATGGCGACAGCGTCCTGAACGGGGTGGACAACTGCCCGGCGGTCGCCAACCCGTCGCAGGCCGACAACGACGGCGACGGGATCGGCAACCCATGTGATCCCACCCCCGATCCACCCGAGAGGCCGTCGAAGACGAGCCCTCCGGACTTCTCGACCGCGATCTACGACGGGATCTCGCTGCACATCCGCGTCCGGTGCCCGGCCCGCTTCAGGCCTCGCTGCCTGGGCAGGGCGGTGGCTCTGACCCGGACGGGCAGGCGGGCCAAGCCGATGACGCGATTCCGGTCGGCCAAGCAGAAGTCCGGCAAGTGGAAGGTAGTGACGCTCAGGGTCAAGCGCAGGTACAGGCCGCGGGTCGCGAGGATGGCCAAGCGGCCCGGAAGGAAGCTATTGATCGTGAGGCAGTCGGTGCACGCGAAGCGCTTCAAGCGCGGCAGGCGGCAGGCTGTCTTTCATGCGTACAGGGTGCGAACGACCACGTAGGCCAGCACCCGCGAGCGACATCGCCGCGCCGCGAGAGACGATGTCCGGTTGTCGATCATCGCGGCCGCGGCCCCCAGCCGGGGGCGCCAACCACGCTGCCGAATCCCTCCGGGTCGGTCCCCGCTTCGACGAACGTCTTGCGCCGGCTGCCGTTGCGTCGCATCACCTCGATCTCGGTCAAGTATCTGGTGGTGCGAAGGGCAGCGATGTGGCGACCGTCAGGCGAAAAGCAGGGATTGGTGAAGCAGCCGCCCGCGAAGCAGTCGCCACGGCTGTGGGTGAGCGCTTTGACGTGGCGCCCGTTGGCGCGCGCCAGGAAGATGTTCGGGCCACCCCGGTCGCGATTGCTGGCGAAGGCGATCTGGCGCCCGCTCGGCGCGTAGTCAGGGTCGAGCTCCCTGCGCCGCCCGTCGATGAGCACACGGAGACGCTTCCCGTCGGCTCGCATCGAGAAGATGTCGCTGCGATCGTCCCTGCCGTCGCGATCGCGGTCGCTGACGAAGGCGATGCGGCGGCCGTTCGGCGAGACCACCGGATCGGAATCGTTGTGGGGGCCGTTGGTCAGCTGGCGCAGGCCGCTGCCGTCGAGGCGGATGGCGAATAGGTGGGTGTGCCGGTCGCTGCGGCGGCCGAAGACGATTCTGCGTCCGTTCGGGAAGAAGGAGGGATCGGAGTCGACGAAGGGGCCGTCGGTGAGCTTCCTGATCCCGGACCCGTCGCTGTTGATCAGGTAGATGTGTGAGTCATTGCCCAGCAAAGTGTCCGCATCGCGGTCGGCGGAGAAGGCGATCTGCCGACCGCTGTGCGAAAAGGAAGGGCCGCGGTCGTCGAGGCCCTCGGTCAGCCGGTAGGGGGCCTGCCCGATCCTCGGCCCGTGGGCGAAAAGGCCGCCGGAGCCGCCGCTGAGCTCGTCGCCGACGAACTTCGAGTATGCGATCGGGCCCGGTTTGCCGCGGAACGCCGCGTGCGCGGGCTCGGTGGCCAGCGCCAGCGCCGCGGCAGCGATCCCGAGTCCGGCCAAAAGCACGGTCGCCCTATGCCCTTCGCCGACGCTTCGGGAACCGCCGCTGGGACTCACTCGTCTCATCCGATCACCTCCGGGCTCGAGCCAACGCTAATCGAGTGGGAGAACTCAACCCCAATGTTCGTGGTCTGACCACGACGCGACGGCTGCGGCTCGGGCTTAGCCTCGCAATCGTGACTCCGAGGAGAACTGAGGTGCGAGCGGCGATCAGGCGACGGCATCCCAATACCGCTCTGATCGCGTTGGCAAGCGCGGCCGTGCTGGGCGTATTCGTCGCTTCGGCTTCAGGTCGGAGCGCATACGTGGTCAACGGCGGTTCGAGCTCGAACAGCGTCTCGGTGATCGACACACAGACGAATGCCGTGCAGGGGGCGTCGATCGGGGTCGACGGCAGTCCGCGAGGTATCGCGATCACCCCTGACGGCACGCGCGCCTACGTCACGGAGGACATAGGCGCGAACAGCGTCTCGGTGATCGACACCCAGAACAACACCGTGGTCGGCGCGCCGATCGCGGTCGGGAGCTACCCGCAAGGGATCGCGATCACGCCGAACGGCAGCCGCGCCTACGTCGCCAACGAGGGCTCGAACAGCGTCTCGGTGATCGACACCGCGACAGCAAGCACTGTCGGCACGCCGATCCCGGTTGGAAGCGGCCCGCACGCGATCGCGATCACCCCGGACGGCAGCCGCACCTACGTCGCCAACAGCGGCTCGAGCTCGAACAGCGTCTCGGTGATCGACACCGCGACAGCAAGCACTGTCGGCACGCCGATCCCGGTTGGAAGCAATCCGTACGCGATCGCGATCACCCCGGACGGCAGCCGCGCATACGTGGCCAACAGCGGCCCGAGCTCGAACAGCATTTCGGTGATCGACACCCGGGTGAACGCCGTGATCGGCACGATCCCGGTCGGCATGACACCGCTGGCGATCGCTATCTCCCCGGACGGCAGCCATGCCTACGTCGCCAACGTCAACGACCATGACGTCACGGTGATTGACACCGCCACCAGCAGCACCGTCGGCGCGCCGATCGCGGTGGGCTTCAATCCGTACGCGATCGCGATCACCCCGGACGGCGCCCGCTTCTACGTCGTCAACGAAGGTTCCGCAAGCGTCTCGGTGATCGACACCGCCACCAAAGCAGTGGTGGGAGAGGCGATCCCGGTCGGCAGCAACCCGAACGCGATCGCGATCGTTCCCAACCAGCCTCCACAGGCGACCCTTCGCGCTCCGGCCAGGAAACTCAACGCGATTCTAAAGGCCGCCGGCTCCAGCGACCCCGACGGTCAGATCGCCACCTACAGCTGGGACTTCGGCGACGGCAAGAGCCTCCAGACGACCAGCCCGATCGTCAGGCACCGCTACCGCAGGGTGGGCGTGTTCAAGGCGAAGCTTACGGTGTCAGACGGCGAGGGGTGCCCAGGCTTCCTGTTTAGCGGCCAGACCGCCTCCTGCAACGGCTCATCGCTTGCCTTCGTCAAACGCCGGGTGGCCACGGTCAAACTCGCGAAGCTGAAGCGAAACAAGAAGAAGGGCATCGCCAAGCTCGTGGTCAAGGTGCCCGGCAAGGGCCGCCTGAAGCTCACCGGCAAGGGGGTGAAGAAGCGTCGCGAGATGCGTCCCGTGGCGACCCTCTCCAGGGTCGTTAGGCACAAGGGCCGGTTGAGGCTTCTTATAAAGCCCAAGGGGAAGAAGAAGCGCAAGCTCAACCGCAGCGGCAAGGTCACGGTCCGGATCAAGATCATATTCAGGCTCAGGGGCGGCGATCGCAACGCTCAGGTCCGGCGGGTGAAGCTGTTGAAGCGGTAAACCGCTGTATTGCTGAGCGATTCATCACGCCAGCAACGCCGCCGCGGCGCCTACGAGCTCCGTGTCGTCGGCCGCCTCGCTGCCGTCAGGGAGCACCTCCGCGTCCTCCAGTCCGCTGCGGATTCCGTGGCCGCGGCCCAGTGCCCGTTGGCACCGTGAGTGCTCCCGATTGCCGTTCAGTACCCGAAGAATTGGCGCGGTGGGGTCGTGGGAGGCAGGGGGTCCGCACGACCGCACACCGCGCCAGCGCGTCGGTAGCCAGGGAGGGATGCCGACGCGTCCGTCCCCTGGGCAAAGCCGTCAGGGACGAGTTTTGACTCCCTCGGCTACTCGATTCTATAGATGCGAGGGGGGTGCGCGTCAACCCCGAGCTTGCGCATCCGCGCCTGGCTCGTCCGCAATTCCCCAACCTTTTCGCTCGATCAGCTCGATCGCGATCACGCTGCCGACCGGACCGACCGGGGTCAGGGTCGCCGCCAGCAGCGTGTAGGGCGCTTCGCGGCGGACCGCCGCGATCCAGATCAGCAGGCACAGCAGCACGTAGCCGATCCCGTGGGTGAGGCCGAAGATGAAGGTCTCGCGGTCGAACCCGGGCAGAAGCCAGAAGGCGATCAGCGCCGCAAAGATCGTCAGCTCGACCCAGGAGGCCCACTTGACCCACGCGAAGAGGCGACCCGGGACCGGCTTTCGCAATGCGTCGGAGCTGCGCGCCATCGACGCCCACGATAGACCTGGCTCTGGCCCGCGGGTCCAAGTCCGGGGCTGCGATCTTTGTCCAGCGGGCCATATGCCCAGGCATGGCGAGCACGGAAAATGCGGAGAATGAATCCACCGATCTCAAGCAACAGTCCCCGCGCAGCTGCCTCGCCCAGGCTCGTCGCCGTGATCGTGCCACGGCCGGTTGGGGCCAAGCGCCCGGCTCCGCGGGTGGCCGCCCGGCCGCGCCCCTAGGCGAGGCGCTCTAACGATCCGTCGAAGGCTCTTGCGGAGTCAGCGCCGCGAGCACGATTCGCTCCTGCTCGTGGGCGTGGGCGCCGGAGTAGCCCTCGCCGGGGCTCGCCCGCTCCGGCCGGCCCACGTAGCTGAGCTCGACGCCCTCGGGCAGCAGGTCGGGGAGCCGGCGCCACATGATCTTCCACTCGCCCATGTTCTTCGGCTCCTCCTGGACCCATAGCACCTCCTTGAGGTTGGGGTACGAGTCGATCACCGCCTTGACCTGATCGCGCGCGAACGGGTAGAGCAGCTCGACCCTTGCGATGGCGACGCTCTCGGCGTCCTTGCGGCGCTCGCTGGCGTCCATCTCCCAGTAGATCTTTCCGCTGCAGAGGACCAGCCGCTCGATCTTCTCGCGGCGCTCGGTTGCGTGCGGGTCGTCGAGCACGAAGTGGAACTGGCCCTCGGTGAGATCGGAGAAGCTGGAGCTGGCGCGGTCGAGGCGCAGCAGGCTCTTCGGGGTGAAGACGATCAGCGGCCGCGCCTTCTTGATCAGCGCCTGGCGGCGCAGCAGGTGGAAGTACTGGGCGGCGGTGCTGGGGTTGGCGATCCGGATGTTGCCCTCGGCGGCGAGCGCGAGGAAGCGCTCGATCCGGGCGCTGGAGTGCTCCGGCCCGCCGCCCTCGTACCCGTGCGGGAGCAGCAGCGTAAGCCGCTTCGTCTGGCCCCATTTCGCCTCGCCGGAGGCGATGAAGCTGTCGATGATCACCTGCGCCGCGTTGTCGAAGTCGCCGAACTGCGCCTCCCAGAGAATCAGCGAGTCGGGCTCGGCGGCCGAGTAGCCGTACTCGAAGCCGAGGCAGGCGGCCTCCGAAAGCGGGCTGTTGTGAAGCTCGAACGGCGCCTCGGCGGCGTCGAGGTGCTGCATCGGGCAGTAGCGCAGGCCGGTCTTCTCGTCGTGCAGGACGAGGTGGCGGTGCGAGAAGGTGCCGCGCTCGGAGTCCTGGCCGGTGAGCCGGATGTGGACGCCCTCGGTCAGCAGCGACGCGAAGGCGAGCGACTCGGCATGCCCGAACTCGATCCCGCCGCTGCGGAGCGCGTCGCGGCGCTTGTCGAGCGGCTTGCGCAGCTTGCGGTGGATCGTGAAGCTGTCGGGCACCGCGAGCAGCTGCTCGTTGAGCGACTCGAGCCGGTTGACGGAGACGTTGGTGTCGACGCTCGGGCTGGCGCTGCGGTCGAGCTCGCCGGTGCCGGTCGTCTTGGTCGGGTCCTCGTATTCGCCCGTCTCCATCTTGCGGCGCAGCTCCTTCAGCGTGTCTGAGAGCTCCACCTGCCGTGCCTTCGTGGATTTCTCGGCGTCCTCCGCCGAGACGACCCCGTCCGAGATCAGCTTCTCGGCGTAGATCTCGGAGACAGGCGGGTGCTGCTTGATCGCCGCCGCCATCAGGGGCTGCGTGTAGGCGGGCTCGTCGGTCTCGTTGTGGCCGTAGCGGCGGTAGCCGATCAGGTCGATGACGACGTCGCGGCCCCAGCGCTTGCGGTAGGCCATCGCCAGCCGCACCGCGCCGATGCAGGCTTCGACGTCGTCGGCGTTGACGTGGATGATCGGGACGTTGAAGCCCTTCGCCATGTCGGCCGCGTAGGGGGTCGAGCGGGCCTCCTGCGGATCCGTGGTGAAGCCCACCTGGTTGTTCTGGATGATGTGCACGGTGCCGCCGGTCGCGTAGCCGCGCAGCGATTGCAGGTTGAGCGTCTCCGAGACGACTCCCTGCGCCGGGAAGGCGGCATCACCGTGCAGCAGCACCGGCAGCGCCAGGCTCGGGTCGTGTTCGAGATTCGCCCCGTCGCGGACCGTCTGTCGGGCCCGCGCCGCGCCGGTGACCACCGGGTCGACGTACTCGAGGTGGCTCGGGTTCGGATAGAGGCCGACGGCGATCTCCTCGCCGTCGGAGGTCTCGAAGCGGCCGATGTGGCCGTAGTGGTACTTGACGTCGCCCGTTCCGCCCTGCGGTATCGCCGCCACGGCCTTGACGGCCTCGATCGCCTTGCTGCCCTCGAACTCGGCCAGGATCGATTCCAGTGACCGCCCGAGGGTGTGGGCGAGGACGCTGAGCCGGCCGCGATGCGCCATCCCGAAGACCACTTCCGAAGCGTCGGCGCGCCGCGCCAGGGTCGCCACCTCGTCGAGCATCGGCACGATCGCGTCGAGCCCCTCGATCGAGAACATCTTCTGTCCCAGATAGGCCTTCTCGAGGAAGCGCTCGAACCCGAAGACCTCGATCAGCCTCGCCAGCAAGGCTTTGCGCTCCGCGTCGCTGAGGGGCTGGCGATGGGCGCCGGTCTCGATCATCTCGCGCAGCCAGACCCGCTGCTGATGCGAGGAGAGGTGCTCGATCTGGTAGGCCATCGTGCCGCAATAGACGGCGCGCATCCGCGGCAGCGCCTCGAGCAGGGTCTCGCCGGCGACGCCGATGCGGAGGATGTCGGCGGGGATCTGCGCCATCAGCTCTGGGGTCAGGTTGAGGGTCTCGGGCTCGAGCGCCGGGTCGCCCTTCGGCTCGGTGCCGAGCGGGTCGAGGTGGGCGGCGAGGTGGCCGTGCGTCCGGTAGGCCTTCAGCAGCGAGGTCGCGGCCTGCACCGCCTGCAGGAGCTCCTCGCCAGGGTGCCCGGGTGCGCCGGGCGCCGTCGGTGCGGCCGCGCTGAGCGGAGGCGCAGATGCGGACGCGGGATGCGCGGTCGACACGGTGGCCTCGTCGAGCCCGAGATCCCGGGCCACCGACTCGTAGAATTCGTCCCCGCCCTGCAGCAGCTCCTCGATCCGGCCCAGGAACGAGCCCGACTCGGCGCCCTGGATGATCCGGTGGTCGTAGGTCGAGGTGAGGGTCATCACCTTCGAGATGCCGAGTTGCCTGATCCTGTCCGCCGACGCGTGCGCCCACTCCGCCGGGTAGGCGATCGACCCGGTCGCGACGATCGTGCCCTGGCCCTTCATCAACCGCGGCACCGAGGCGATCGTGCCGAGCCCACCGGGATTGGTCAGCGAGACGTTGGTGCCCTGGAAGTCGTCGGCGGTGAGCTTGTTCTCGCGGGTCTTGTTGATCAACTCCTCGTAGTAGCCGTGAAAGCTCTTGAAGTCGAGGCCGTCGGCGCCCTTGACGCAGGGGACCATGAGGCTGCGCGAGCCGTCGCTTCGCTCGACGTCGACGGCGATCCCGAGGTTCACCGAGCCGGGCTCGATCAAGTGCGGCTTTCCGTCGCGCTCCTCGAAGGACCGCGCCATCACCGGCCACTCGATCGCCGACTTGACGATCGCCCAGGCGATCAGATGGGTGAAGGAGACCTTGGTCCCGCGCTCGGCGAGCACCCCGTTGAGCGCCTTGCGCTTCGCGTCGAGCGTGTCGACGGCTACGGTTCGAAACGAGGTCGCCGTGGGGACGCTGCGGCTCTCTTCCATCGCCTTGACGAGCATCCCGGCCGGCCCGCGCAACGGCTTCGCCTCGCCGGGCGCAGCAACCTTCGCGGGCGCGGCGCCGTCGCCGTCCGCCGCCGCGAGCACGTCTGCCTTGGTCACCTTGCCTCCGGCGCCCGAGCCATTGACTCTGGTGAGGTCGATTCCCCGCTCCGCGGCGACGCGGCGGGCGACGGGAGTCGCCTTGGCACCGTTGCCTGAATCTATTTCCGGCCGCGTGCTCTGCTCGCTCCGCGCTCGACCAGAACCATCTCCATCACTCGCGCCTCGTTCCGCGTCCGCCGCGGCCGGGTCTGCGCCGCTTCCCTCTCCGGGTGCGATCTCCGCGAGGACGGCGCCGACAGCGATCGTCTCGTCGGGTTGGGCGGCGATCTTCGTGACCACTCCGCCGGTCGGGGCGGGAACCTCGGCGTCGACCTTGTCGGTCGAGACCTCGACGATCGTCTGCCCCTCCTCCACCGAGTCTCCCTCGGCGACGTGCCACTCGAGAACCGTGCCCTCGCTGACCGACTCGCCCATCTCCGGCATCACGACCTGAAGCTCGCCCGCTTCGGTCGTCGCGCCGGCGCTGACGCTCGCGTCGTCGGTGGTCGCGGTGGCGGTTGATGCTCCTGAGTCATTTTCCGCTCGCGGACTCGCTCCGCTCGGCCCTTGACTGGACGCAGAATCACCGCCCGGCACGTCCTCCGCTTCGCGTCCGGGCGTGCCGGGGTCGCTGGAACCCTGCTCAGCCTCAGTTTGCTCTGACCGCTGGGCGGCGCCGTTGCCCGATGCGTCGACCTCCCCGGGCTCGAGCTCGGCCAGGACCGCGCCGACCGCGACCGTCTCGTCGGGCTGGGCGACGATCTTGCTGATCACGCCGTCCTCGGGAGCGGGGACCTCGGCGTCGACCTTGTCGGTCGACACCTCGACCACCGTCTGCCCCTCCTCGACCGAGTCGCCCTCGGAGACGTGCCACTCGAGAACGGTGCCCTCGCTCACCGACTCGCCCATCTGGGGCATCTGAATCTCGACGCTCATACAGTCAACACCCCCACCCAGCCAGTCGCCTCGCAACCGCTCACTGCGTTCGCTCTGCTCGACGCATTCACCTCTGGCCTTGAGTCTAGGCGAGCCGCGCGATCAGATAGGCCTCGTTGGCGACGGTGTCAAAAATGTCCCGCACGAGGAACTCCCGCGCCCTGCCGTCGTGACCGCAGAACCCGCAGACCTGCCGCGATCCCGCCGGCAGCGGGGCCGCGATCACCTGCGGGGCGTCGCAATCCGGGCAGATGAGAGCCCCATGGGCGATCACCTCGACCCCGTCCCTCGACACCTTCCACTCGTGGCGGATGTCGGCGGCGCGGACCTTTTGCTCGCCGGGCAGCGGCTGTGACTCGAAGGGGTCGAGATGTAAGGCCACAAAGCAGAGTGTAGGGTGCGCTATTAGCGTGGAAACGAGGACCATGCTGGGTACTGCATGAGCTATTTCGTCACCGGCGCGACCGGCTTTCTCGGCCGCAACCTCGTCGACCTGCTGTTGCAGCGCGAGGGAACCGTCTACGCGCTGGTCCGCGAGGGGTCGAAAGGGCGGCTGGAGGAGCTGCGCCGGCGCTGGGGCGTCGACGAGGAACGGGTCGTCGGAATCGTCGGCGACATCTCGGAGCCGAACCTCGGCGTCTCCGACGAGGACTCAGAGATGCTGCGCGGAGGGGTCGATCACCTCTTTCACTTCGCCGCCGTCTACGACATGACCGCCGATACCGAGAGTCAGCGGGTCGCCAACGTCGAGGGGACCCGGCACATGCTCGAGCTCGCTGAGGCGGTCGAGGCGGGCACCGTCCACATGGTCAGCTCGATCGCCGCCGCCGGACTGTTTCATGGCAACTGGCGCGAGGACATGTTCGAGGAGGCGGAGAACCTCGACGTCCACCCCTACTTCCGCACCAAGCACGACTCCGAGGGCGTGGTTCGCGACGAGTCGACCCGGCCCTGGCGCGTCTACAGGCCCGGCATCGTGGTCGGCAACTCCGAGACCGGCGAGATGGACAAGGTCGACGGCCCCTATTACTTCTTCAAGCTGATCCGGCGGATCCGCAACGTCGTGCCGCAGTGGATGCCGATGGTCGGGGTCGAGGGCCGCGAGATCAACATCGTCCCGGTCGACTTCGTCGTCCGGGCGATGGACCACATCGCCCATCAAGAGGGGCTGGATGGGCGCGCATTTCATCTCACCGACCCGAACCCGCCCAGCGCCGGCGAGGTGATCGACATCTTCGCCCGCGCCGCCAACGCGCCGCAGTCCTCGTTCCGGCTCCCCGCCGCCGTGCTCGAGGCCGCCGACCCGCTCGTGCGGATGGGTATGACGGCGGTGCCGATGGCCGGAACGATCGTCGATCGCACGCTCTCGGACTTCGGGGTGCCGCGGGCGGTGCTGACCTACGTCAACTACCCGACTCACTTCGATTCGCGCCAGACCCAGGCGGCGCTGACCGGCACCGACATCCACGTGCCGCCGCTGGAGGCCTACGCCGACAAGCTCTGGGATTACTGGGAGCGCCACCTCGACCCGGACCTGTTCGGCGACCGCACCCTGCTCGGCGCCGTGCGCGGCCGCCGGGGCTTCGTCAGCGGCGCCGCACAGGTGCTCGAGCAGCAGATCCCCGACGAGTGGCTGCGCTTTGGGCGCAACTTCCTCGGCTCCGCCTCGCTGGAGTCGGCGGTCCGCGGCAAGGTCGTGATGGTCACCGGCGCCTCCTCGGGCATCGGCCGCTCGGCGGCGATGAAGATCGCCGATGCCGGCGGGATCGTGCTGCTGGTCGCGCGCACCCCCGAGAAGCTCGAGTCGGCTCGTGAGCAGATCGAAGCCGGAGGCGGCCGCGCCTATGCCTATCCCTGCGACCTCTCCGACCTCGACGATCTCGACCGCATGGCCGACGAGGTGCTCGCCCAGCACGGCCACGTAGACGTGCTGGTCAACAACGCCGGGCGCTCGATCCGCCGCTCGGTGGCGCTCTCCTACGACCGCTTCCACGACTACGAGCGGACGATTCAGCTCAACTACTACGGGCCCGTGAAGCTGATCCTGAAGCTGCTGCCGGTGATGCGCGACCGCAAGGCCGGCCACATCATCAACATCAGCTCGATCGGCGTGCAGACGAACACCCCGCGCTTCTCCGCCTATGTCGCATCGAAGTCAGCCCTCGATGCCTTTTCGCGCTGCATCGCCTCGGAGATCATCGACGACGGGGTCCACATCACGACGATCAACATGCCGCTCGTCCGCACGCCGATGATCAAGCCGACGAAGATGTACGACCGCTTCCCGACGATCACGCCGGAGAAGGCCGCCGACATGATCTCCGAGGCGATCATCCACAAGCCGAAGCGGATCGCGACCCCGCTCGGCACCCTCGGCCAGTTGCTCTACGCGATCAACCCGAAGTCGATCGACTACATCCTCAACAGCGCCTACAAGCTGTTCCCTGACTCCAAGGCGGCGAAAGGGGAGGAGGCCAAGGCCGGGGGCGGCACAGCCACGCGGGTCCGCACGGCCGATGAGGAAGCTTCCAACGAGCAGGTCGCCTTCGCCTACCTGATGCGGGGAATTCACTGGTAAGCAAGACCACCCGCCGCCGTAAGCACTGGGGGTGGGGCTTCGAGGACCAGCAGCCGGCGCGGGTCGAGCTCGAGGAGGCGGCGAAGGGGATTCGCGAGAGCCTCGGCTTCGGCGGCGAGGTCGCCGATCCGGTCCCGGTCGAGGAGGTCGAGTTGCGACCGTCGCGGCTCCACGCCCCCGATTCGCTCGCGGAGATCTTCAGCGACGATGCCCACGACCGCCTCTCGCACGGCCTTGGCAAGGCCTACCGCGACGTCGTGCGCGGCTTCCACGGCGAGTTCCCGAATCCTCCCGACCTGGTCGCCCACCCCGGCGACGAGTCGGAGCTTGAGGCCGTCCTCTCGTTTTGCGAGGAGACGGGTGCCGCGGCGATCCCGTACGGGGGCGGAACCAGCGTCACCGGCGGCGTCGAACCGCGCTTCGACGGCCCCGCGGTCTCGATCGACCTCGCGCGCCTTGACCGGGTGCTGGAGATCGACCGCGCCTCGCGGGCGGCGAGGATCCAGGCGGGTGCGGCAGGGCCGCGGCTGGAGGACCAGCTCCGCGAGCACGGCCTCACCCTGCGCCACTTCCCGCAGTCGTTCGAGTTCTCGACCCTCGGCGGCTGGATCGCGACCCGCGCCGGGGGGCACTTCGCGACCCTCTATACGCACATCGACGACCTGGTCGAGTCGGTGCGGGCGATCACTCCGCAGGGGGCCTGGGAGAGCCGCCGCCTGCCGGGCTCCGGCGCCGGCCCGTCCCCGGACCGGATGCTGATCGGCTCCGAGGGGATCCTCGGGGCGATCACCGAGGCCTGGGTCCGGCTCCAGGACCGCCCCACCTTCAAGGCCTCCTGTGGGGTCGGCTTCGACGACTTCGGCGCCGCCGCGGGGGCGGTGCGCGAGATCTCCCAGTCCGGACTTCACCCCGCCAACTGCCGTCTGCTCGACGCGCTGGAGGCGGAGACGACCGGCGCCTCTCCGGGGCCGGGTCAGGCGCTGCTGGTGCTCGGCTTCGAGTCCGCCCATCACCCGGTCGAGCACTGGATAGACCTGGCGCTGGAGTGCGCTCGGGATCATGGCGGCCAGCCAGGCGAGGTGCGCAGCGTCCGTGCCGCCTCGAACCGCGACGCGCCCGGAAGCGGAGCTGAGGAAGTGTCGCGCGGTGATTCGAGCGCAGCGAGCACGCGGGCGGATTCTGTTGATTCCTGGCGCTCCGCCTTCCTCGCCGCCCCCTACCTGCGCGACACCTTCGTCGCCTGCGGCGTGCTCAGTGACACCTTCGAGACCGCGATCACCTGGGACCGCTTCGGCGATTTTCACTCCCGGGTGATGGAAGTCGCCCGCAGCAAGGTCGCCGAGGTCTGCGGGGCGCCCGCCGACGGCGCCGGGTCGCCGCGGGTCAGCTGTCGCTTCACCCACGTATATCCGGACGGCCCGGCGCCTTACTTCACGATCCTGGCACCGGCGGTGCGCGGCGGCGAGGTCGAGCAGTGGGACGAGATCAAGGCGGCCGCCTCGGAGGCGGTGCTCGACGCCGGCGGCACGATCACGCACCACCACTCGGTCGGGCGCGACCATCGACCCTGGTACGACCGCCAGCGCCCGCAGCCGTTCGCGGAGGCGCTGCGCGCCGCCAAGCGCGCCGTCGACCCGAACGGGATCCTCAACCCGGGCGTTCTGGTCGACCCCTCGCGATAAGCCGCGCTGTCGCCGCTACCCTCATCTGCTGATGGAGACGATCACAGAGGAACATCCCAGCGTCGGCGAGGCGCAGCCGGCCGACCAGCCGGAGGCGCGCACCGCGGCGGTCCGGGCGCCGCGCTCGCCGCTGCGCGCGGCGATCGTCGCGATGCGCCCCCAGGAGTGGATCAAGAACGTCCTCGTCTTCGCGGGGCTGCTGTTCTCGGGCAAGATCGACGACATCGGGGCGGTCGGCACCGCCTCGTTGGCGTTCGCCGCCTTCTGCGCGATCTCCAGCGCCGGCTATCTGATCAACGACTTGAACGACGTCGAGTTCGATCGCGCCCACCCGAGCAAGCGCAACCGGCCGATCGCCGCCGGGGAGCTCGCGGAGCGCAACGCGATCGTGCTCGCGATCGTGCTCACGGCCCTCGCGCTGGCGCTCGCCTTCGCGACAGTGAACTGGAAGGTCGGCCTGATGGTGGCCGGATACGGCGCCGCCCAGCTCGCCTACAGCTTCGGGCTCAAGCAGGTCGTGATCGTCGACGTGATGACGATCGCCGGACTGTTCATCCTCCGTGTCGTCGCCGGCGCCGAGGCGGTCGACGCCCACGCTTCGGAATGGCTGATTCTTTGCACGGGCATGCTGGCGTGCTTTCTCGGCTTCACCAAGCGCCGCCAGGAGGCGGTCTCCGAGCTTCACCAGGGGACCGAGAGCCGCCCGGTGCTCGAGCACTACTCGCTGCCGTTCCTCGATCAGATGGTCGCGATGGTCACCGCGGGGACCGTGCTCACCTACTCGATCTACACGGTCAACTCGCCGCTGATCGGCAACGAGATGATGTACACGATCCCGCCCGTCGTCTACGGGCTCTTCCGCTATCTCTATCTGATCTACGATCGCGCCGACGACCGCTCGACCGCGGCGATCGTCAGCAAGGACAAGGGCATGATCGCGGCCGGCGGCAGCTTCGCTCTGATCGCCTTCCTGCTGCTCTACGTGTTCAACTAAGGACCGGAGCCCGGCGGCGCCTCGGGGCGGGTCGCCTCGGCTCGCACCGCCTTCGAGAGGTGGCGGACTCCGAGCATCAGGACGATCAGGACCGCGATCGAGCCAAGCACCAGCGGATCGGTGGGGTGGAGCTCCTCGAGGCGGCTGCCGAGCAGGGTGGCGAGCACGGTGATCGGCAGATAGCCGACGAAGGTGGTCCAGGTGTAGCGCCAGGCAGGCACGCGGGTAGCGCCAGCCGCGTAGGAGATCAAGCTGAAGGGCAGGATCGGGATCAGCCGCAGAGTGATCAGCAGGGCCGCGCCTCCCCCGGAGACGATCTCCTCAGTGCGCTCGAATCGCCTTTCCCCCAGCAGGCGCAGCAGCAGCGGATGTGCGAGCGAGCGCCCGACCGCGTAGGCGAGCCAGGCGTTCAGCATCCAGCCGCTGGCGACGAGTGCCAGACCCGGCCAGAAGCCGTATACGAGGCCGGCGGCCGCATCGACGATCTCGGCGGGATAGAAGAGCACTGCATGGGCCATGCAGAGGCCGAGGACGATCAAGGGCCCCCCGACGCCGAGGCCGCGGATCGCATCGCGCACGCCCGAGGAGTCGCCATGCAGCGCCGCGTCGACCGCTTCGCGCAGCGGGTCGACGAAAACGACGGCGAGGCCGAGCAGCGCGATTCCGGCCAGCGTGACCGCGAAGACGGACGCGGGCGCAACGAGCAGATCGCTCAGCGGGCGTTGGCGTTTCGTCAGTGGGAGCGGCCCCCGTGCGTGTCGGTTGCGCCCTGCCGCGCGCGCACCGGCAGGTCGGAAGCGAGCTGGACCCTGCCGCTGCGGCGGAACTCGACGTCGACCGTCTCGTTGCGGCGGTAGGTCCCGAAGAGGCCGACGAGCATCGCCAGCCAGCGCCCGATGCCGACCTTGTCCTCCTTGATGATCGGCCGGGCGAAGACGATTTCCCCGTCGCTCACCTTGTAGTCACGGCCCTCGCTCTGCTCGACGCCGTTGATGTAGACGGTGAACGGAGGCTCGGCGCCGTGCGGCAGGCGGATCCGGTTGCCGACCGCGATGCTGCCCTCCGGCACCCCCGCTGCGTCGGGCTCGCCGCTCATCTCGGCTCCGCCAGCGCCTCGCCGACCGCGTCGAAGGCCGTCTGGCCGTCACCCGGGTCGAGGTGGCTACGCCGCATCCCGCCACGGTAGGGGACCAGCGATCCGTCGCCCATCACGTCGACCCCGGCGTCGCGCCCGCGCAGCAGGCCGCCGCTGGAGATCTCGAGGCGTGCGTGCACCTGCTCTGCGGGCTCGAAGTCGCGCAGCGACACGACCCCCTCCAGGGGCCCCTCGGCTCGAATTGCCTCGGCGCGCTCGCGCAGGGCGTCCACCGCTCCCTCGAGGGTGTCGAATTGCTCCCTGGTGACCTCCGGGCCGTGTCGCACGGTCAAGGTCCAACCCTTCACGGCCCGCAGACTAACCGCGGACCTGGCTCCGATCGAGGCTCTCAGGCGCCGCGCCGCGGGCGCTTCGGGCGCCGCGCCGGCGGGCCGGTGATCTTTTCGGCCCCCTCGCGGTCGTCGATCTCGACGTAGTCGCGATCGCGCTCGCCGGTGTAGATCTGCCGCGGCCGCGCGATCTTCTTCTCGGGATCGTCATTCATCTCCATCCACTGCGAGACCCAGCCCGAGGTGCGGGGAATAGCGAAGATCACCGTGAACATGTCGGTCGGGATCTGCAGGGCCTCGTAGATGATTCCCGAGTAGTAGTCGACGTTCGGATAGAGCTTGCGCTCGGTGAAGTAGTCGTCGTCGAGCGCGTGCTTCTCGAGCTCCTGCGCGATCTCGATCAGCGGGTTGTACTCAGTCGCCGCGAAGACGTTCTCCATGTGCTGCTGGATGATCCGCGCCCGCGGGTCGTAGTTCTTGTAGACCCGGTGGCCGAAGCCCATCAGCTTCTCGTCGCGGTCCTTGACCCGCTCGAGGAAGTCGGGGATGTTCTCGACCGTCTCGATCCGGCGCAGCATCCTCAGCACCGCCTCGTTGGCGCCGCCGTGCAGAGGGCCGTAGAGCGCCGCGACGCCGGCCGCGACCGCCGAGTAGGGGTCGACGTCGGAGGAGCCGACCCCCCGCACCGCGCTGGTCGAGCAGTTCTGCTCGTGATCGGCATGCAGGATGAACAGCACGTCGAGCGCCTTCGCGAGCCGCTCGTCGGGCTCGTACTTTACCTCGGTCTTCTTGAACAGCATCGAGAGGAAGTTGCCGGCGTAGTCGAGGTCGTTGTCCGGATAGACGTAGGGAAGGCCCATGTTGTGCCGGTAGGCGAAGGCGGCGAGCGTCGGCATCTTGGCGATCAGGCGGATCGCCGCCATGTAGCGCTCCTCGGGATCGTCGATCTGCTTCGCGTCGGGATAGAAGGTCGAAAGCGCCCCGACCCCGGAGAGGAGCATCCCCATCGGGTGGGCGTCGTAGCGGAAGGTCTCGAAGAGGTTCTTGATGTCCTCGTGGACGAAGGTGTGGTGGGTTACGTCGAAGATCCAGCGCTCGAGCTGGGCCTGTGTGGGCAGCTCGCCGAAGACGAGCAGGTAGGCGACCTCGAGGTAGCTGGAGCGCTCGCAGAGCTGTTCGATCGGGATTCCGCGGTGCTGCAGGATCCCCGCTTCGCCGTCGATGAAGGTGATCGCGGAACGACAGGAGGCGGTGTTGGTGAACGCCGGGTCGTAGGACATCAGCCCGAAGTCGTCCTCGGAGACCTTGATTCCGCGCAGGTCCATCGCCCGCACGGTGCCGTCGCTGATCTCCAGCTCGTAGGTCTCGCCGGTGCGGTTGTCGGTGACGCTCAATGAGTCGCCGCCGCTCGACCCGTCGGCAGACGCCTGCTCGGTCTTCTCCTCGGTCTGCTGCTCGGTTGCCATCGTCTCTCCTGCACCTCGGTTGCGGGTCTACAAATTCTCGCAGCTTCCGGCTTTCAACCGTTGACGCGGCCGCGAGCCGGATGGATCCGTTGCGCGATCCGTTGCCGGACTGGCGAAGGTGGCGCCCGACCTACCGGGGACTCGGGGTGGTGACCGGGACTAGTCGGGTAGGCCCTCGAACCGGGTCATCGCGCGCAGCGCCTCAAATCGCTCGTCGATCTCGCCGCGGTTCAGCCGTGCGACACGCTCGGTGCCGAACTCCTCCACGTTGAAGGAAGCGAGCACGGTGCCGTAACCCATCGCCCGCCGCAGCACCGCATCGTCGATCTTCCCGCCCTCGCTGTCGAGATAGCCGAGAAAGCCGCCCGCGAAGCTGTCGCCGGCCCCGGTCGGGTCGCGGACGTCCTCGAGTGGATAGCCCGGAAGCGCGAAGAAGCCCGACTCGGTGAACAGCGCCGCTCCGTACTCGCCCTGCTTGGCGACCACGGCCTTCGGCCCCTGCTCCATGACCGCGCGGGCGGCCCGGGCGAGGTTGGGCTCTGCGGTCAGCTCGCGAATCTCGGCGTCGTTGATGATCGTGCAGTCGACCTCGCCGATCGCCGCCAGCAGCGAGTCGCGGGCGGTCTCGATCCACATGTTCATCGAATCAAGCGCTGCGAAGCGGGCGGCTTCGCACTGGGCGCGCACCTGGCGCTGCAGCTCGGGCTGGATGTTGGCGAGGAAGAGCAGGTCGGCGCCTCGCGAGGCGTCGGAGAGCTTCGGCTCGAAGTCCCCGAACACGTTCAGCTGCGTGTCGTCGGTGTGGGCGGTGTTGAGGTCGTAGTCGTAGTGACCGCGCCAGAAGAAGGTCTCGCCACCCTCGACCCGCTCGATGTCGCTGGTGTCGACGCCGCGCTCGCTCAGCACAGCCAGCTCCTCGTCTCCGAAGTCGGCGCCGACCGGGCCGACGACGTGGACCTCGCTGAAGAAGCTGGCGGCGAGCGAGAAGTGCACCGCCGAGCCGCCCAGCATCCGCTCGCGCTCCCCGAACGGGGTGCGCACGGAATCGAACGCGATTGATCCGACGACTGTCAGCGACATGTGTAGGGCGAGGCCGCGTGCGGCGGCGATGCGGGAGACTAGAGCGCGTGAAGGCTATCCAGATCAACGAGTTCGGCGGTCCCGAGGTGCTCGAGCACACCGAGGTCGACGATCCGGTCGCCGGCGAGGGCGAGGTCGTCGTCGACGTCGCGCGGGCGGGGGTCAATTTCGCCGACACCCATGTCACCCGCAACGATTACCTCGCCGACCAGCAGCTGCCGCTGGTCCCCGGCGGGGAGATCAGCGGCACGACCCCCGACGGCAGGCGCGTCGCGGCACTGCTGATGAACGGCGGCTACGCCGAGCGGGTCGCGGTGCCGGAGGCGACCCTGGTCCCGATCCCGGACGAGGTCGACGACGAGCAGGCGGCGGCGCTGCTGCTTCAGGGTCTGACCGCCTGGAGCATCCTCAACCACTCCGCTCACCTCGAGGAGGGGGAGTCGGTGGTCGTCGAGGCTGCCGCAGGCGGCACCGGCAGCCTCGCGGTGCAGCTCGCCAAGCGGGCCGGCGCCGGGCGCGTGATCGCGCTCGCCTCCAGCGAGCCCAAGCGCGAGCTCGCTCGGCAGCTCGGGGCCGACGCCGCGGTCGACTCGCGCTCCGATCGGCTCGGCGAGGAGATCCTCGCCGCCAACGACGGCAAGCAGGTCGACGTGGTGCTGGAGATGAGCGGTGGCCAGGCCTTCGAGGAGACTCTGCGCACGCTGGCTCCGTTCGGCCGCCTGGTCTGCTTCGGGATCGCCTCGCGAGAGGAGAACCAGGTCCGCACCGGGCACCTGCTCAGCGCCAGCCGCGCCGTGATCGGCTTCTGGCTCGTGCACCTCTTCACGCGCCCGCAGCTGCTTCGCCAGGGGATCGAGGAGCTGCTCGGAGCCGCCGCCGGCGGCGAGCTGCGGGCGGTGATCGGCGGCGTCTATCCGCTCACCGAGGCGCGTGACGCGCACGAGGCCCTGGTCGGCCGCAATACCCAGGGCAAGCTGCTCTTGGACCCGAGCCGCTAGTGGAGCTTCATTGACCGCCTTTCGCGACCTCGGCCTGCAGACCGAGATCCAGACCGCTCTCGACGAGCTCGGCTATGAAGAGCCGACGCCGATCCAGGCCCAGGCGATCCCGGAGCTTCTCGCCGGCCACGACGTGATCGGCCAGGCACAGACCGGGACCGGCAAGACGGCCGCCTTCGGGCTGCCCCTGCTCCAGTACCTCGACCCGGAAAGCGATGAGGTGCAGGCGATCGTCCTGACGCCGACGCGCGAGCTCTGCATCCAGGTCACGCAGGCGCTGCGCGCCTACGCCGAGCACCTTCCGGTCGAGATAGTCGCCGTCTTCGGCGGGGCGCCGATCCGCAGCCAGCAGGCGCAGCTGCGCGCCGGCGCCCAGGTCGTCGTCGCCACGGTGGGGCGGATGAAGGACCTGATCTCACGCCGCTCGCTGGTGCTCACCGCGGCTCGCTACGTGGTGCTCGACGAGGCAGACGAGATGCTCGATCTAGGCTTCATCGAGGACGTCGAGCGGATCCTGCGCACCTGCCCGAGCGGTCGCCAGACGGGACTCTTCTCGGCGACGATCCCGCCGCCGATCCAGCGCCTCGCCGAGAGCTACATGTACGACCCGGTGACGATCCGGGTGACGCCGAAGCAGTTGACCGTGGACGCGATCGAGCAGGCCTACCTGGAGGTCCCGGGACGCGAGAAGGCAGCGAAGCTGATCGAGTTGCTGCGCGAGGAGGATCCGGAGCAGGCGATCATCTTCTGCCGAACGAAGATCGGCGCTTCGCGGCTCGACAGGGCTCTGCGCGACAAGGGCCTCGACGTCAAGGCCCTGCACGGCGACATGTCACAGGGCCAGCGCGACGGGGTGATGATCGCCTTCAAGGAGCATCGGGTGAAGCTTCTCGTCGCGACCGACATCGCTGCCCGCGGGCTCGACATCGAGCACGTCACCCACGTGATCAACTACGACGTGCCGGATACCACCGATGCCTACGTGCACCGGATCGGGCGCACCGGCCGGGTCGGCCGTACTGGCCGGGCGGTCACCCTGGTCACGCCAACCCAGCGCAAGGAGATCGGGCGCATCGAGCGCGAGGCGAAGGTCAGCATCGGCGCCTGGGAGCGCCCCGAGGACCGCCTCGAGCACGCCCCGCGCCCGCGGCGGCGGCCGCGGCGCTCCGAGCGCGAGGCCGCCGGCAACGGGGCCGCCCCCGCCAGATCAGGCGACGGTCCGGTGAAGCTGTTCGTCAACCGCGGCGAGCGCAGCGGGGTCAGCGAGGCGGATCTGCGCTGGGCGCTGGAGGAGGGAGCGGTGCTGCCGGAGGGAGCGATCGAATCGATCCGCGTGCTCGACCGCTTCTCGTTCGTCGAGGTCTCTCCCGAGGTGGCCGACCAGACGGTCGAGCGTCTCGACGGCACCAAGCTCAAGGGCCATGAGATTCGGCTCGAGATTGCACGCTCCTGAGGTCGACTGCGGCAATTTGGGCGCTATAGGCCCCCGAAAGCCGTAGTCGGCCTATTTGGTCAGGGTCGCGATGCGGCCGAGCAGGTCCTCGAAGTCGATCGGCTTCGCGACGCAGGCGTTGGCCCCCAGGTCCTCAGCCTGGTTCAGCGTCTCGACCTCGCGGTGGGCGCTGACGATCAAGATCGGCGTCTCGGAGCCCTCGTCACGCAGCGTCCGCAGCACGTCAAGCCCCGACATCCGGGGCATCATCGCGTCGAGCAGGATCAGGTCCGGCTGTCCGTCGGGCCCGGCGCCGGCCAGCGCCTCGACGACCTCCTGGCCGTCGGCGGCGGTGGAGACCTCGTAGCCCTCCATCTCCAGCCGCGTGCGGAGCAGCAGCAGGATCGTCTCGGAGTCGTCGGCGACCAGGACCTTGGTCATCAAGTCTGCGCCGCCGCGGCGGCGGGCTCCTCGACCGTCTCTCGGTCGGAGAGGGCGGGGAGAACTATGCGGAATGTGGCGCCCTCGCCCTCCTTGGAAGTGACGCCGATGGCTCCGCCATGCAACTCGATCAGCGACTTGGCGATCGCCAAGCCGAGCCCGGTCCCGCCGACCCGCTGGGTGAGCCCGACGTCACCGCGGGTGAAGCGGTCGAAGACGTGGTCTCGCTGGTCCGTGGGAATTCCCGGGCCGTCGTCTGAAACCGCGACCTCGACCTCCGAGCCGACCGATGAGGCGGTCACCTTGATCGTTGAGCCCTCCGGGCAGTACTCGGTCGCGTTGGTGAGCAGGTTGACCAGGACCTGCATGATGCGGTCCGGCTCGATGCTCACCTGGGGAAGGTCGGACTCGATCTCCACCTCGAGGCGCTGCTGGCGCGAGTTGGTCAGCCCCATGATCAGGCGTGCGGCTCCGGCGACGATCGGGCCGACTTCGGAGCGGGTCGGGTTGATGGTCAGGCGACCGGCGTCGCTGCGGGCGAGATCGAGCAAGTCGTTGAGCAATCGAACCAGGTGGCGGGTGTTGTCGAGGATGATCTCGACCGTCTCCGAGTGCTTCTCGGAGAGCTGATCCTTCTCCAGCATCAAGAGCTCGGCGAATCCCTGCACGGAGGTGAGCGGGCTGCGCAGCTCGTGCGACGCGGTGAGCACGAACTCGTCCTTCATTCGCTCCAGCCGCGCCCGCTCGGAGACGTCGCGAATCGAGAGCACCCCGCCACCCTCCATCTGCGATCCGGTGATCGCGAGCACGGTGCCGCCCTCGGCGCTGCGAAGCTCCTCGCGCTCCAACCCGGCCAGCAGGCGCTCGACCTTGCGCGGCGTGATCGCGTCGGAGGTCAGCACCTCGCGAATCTTCGAGCCGACCGTGGCCGCCGGAAGCAGCCGCCGGGCAGCCGGGTTGGCGTCCATGACGACGCCCCTGGAGTCGACCGTGACGACGCCGTCGCTGAGGCTCTCCATCGTCGTGCGCAGCCGGCGCTGGCTCTCCTCGAGCCCGCGATAGGCGCTTTGCAGCTCGTCCGCCATCTCGTTGAAGGCGGTTCCAAGGGTCGCGGTCTCGGCCGGGCCGCCAACCTCGACCCGGGTCTGCAGATCCCCCTCGGCGAGCTTTCCGGAAGCGTCGACGAGGCGCTCGAGCGGACGCCGCATCGAGGCGATCAGGCCGGAGAAGAGCAGCACCGCGGCGATCAGGCCGGAGATCAGGCCGACCCCGACCAGAAGCGCGGTCTTGCGGGTGTCGTCGGACACCTTGTTGCGGAGCTCGGCACGCTTGCTCGACTGGCCGTTGATCAGCTGGTCGATGCGATCGTTGACGGGGCTCGCGAGCGCTTGCTGGCGATCGGGCGGTGGAGGCCTGGCGGCGAGCGCCGGCGCGGCCACCTGGCGGCGCCAGGCCTTCTCCGCGGCGACCGAACGGTCGAGCAGGACCGTGGCGCGTGAGTCGTCGTTGGTCAGGTCGCGCGCCTGCTGAGCGGCGAGGTCGGAGGTCGATGCGGCGGTCTGGAACCGTTGCCGCGCTTCTGCCCGGTTTGTCCCGACGCTGCGCAGAGCTGATTGCTCGAAAAGGAACGCCTGCCTGAGGTGCTCACCCGCGAGCTCGAGGTTGAACGAGCGGGTGGTGTCGTCCTCGTAGTCCTGGCGCAGCTGGAACAAACGGCCAACGCCGATCACTGTCACGCCTGCAAGTAGCGCAAACGTGATTGCAAAGCCAATTCTGAGCCGGTTTGCAAGCGATGGATTCACACAGGTCGCCTCCGACGATCTACACTAACGATGGCTTGACGGGGGTGACGCAATTGTTCGTCTATCGGCAGCCATGTCTGAGGCCATAACCCACGACACACTTGCTGGGGACTGGCGGCGACGTTTCGTCGCGCGCGGAACGATCGGTGCCCTGCTGCTCGCGGTCCCGGTGGCCGCCGCGGCCGCGATCGGCTTCAGCGCCGGTGCGGGTGGGCTTCCCTTCGGAATCAGCTCCTTTGCCAATGGGCCAACCGGAAGCGATCAACCCAGTGGCGGCATCGGCGGCGCCGACTCGAGATCGGTTTCGCGCTTGCTCGCCGACGCGTCGACCGCAACCGTGACACCTCGACTCGGCGGGAGCGGCTCCGCCGGATCCGGCGGCGGCAATTCGGCCGGGGGGAATGGCGGTGGCTCCGGCGGCGGCGCCTCGCACGGCGGCGGACCGCTCGGATCGCCCGGCGGCGGTTCCAGCGGCGCAGGCTCAAGCGGCGGCGGTTCCAGCGGCGCAGGCTCAAGCGGCGGCGGCGGAGCGGGCGGCGGCCTCGGCGGAACGGTCGGCGGAATCGTCGGTGGAGTGACCGGCGGTGGGGGCTCCGGCGGCGGAGCGGGCGGCGGCCTCGGCGGAACGGTCGGCGGAATCGTCGGTGGGGTGACCGGCGGTGGGGGCTCCGGCGGCGGGGGCTCGAGCGGAACGGGCGGCCTCGGCGGAATCGTCGGTGGAGTGACCGGCGGCGGCGTCCCGGGTCTCGGCGGCAGCAGCACCGGAACCGGCAGCAGCGACAGCGGAGCCGGCGCCGGCCTCGGCCAGGTCGTCGGCGGCCTGCTCGGCAACTAGCTCGACTTAACGACCGCCGGGGGGCTCAGACGCTGAGGCTGACGCCGAGCAGCTCGTCGACGCGGGCGATCGTCTCCTCGATGTCGCGGTGCAGCACCGCAGTCATCCCGACCGCCTCGGCGCCCTCGCAGTTCTCGCGCAGGTCGTCGACGAAGATGCAGTCCCGCGGCTCGAGGCCGAGCTGCTCGGCGGCGAGCTGGAAGATCTCCGGCTGCGGCTTGTGCAGGCCCACCTCGGCAGAGATCACGACGACGTCGAAGAGCTCGCGAATCTCGTCGGTGTAGTGCTCCATCACCCAGGAGTTCGAGATCAGCCCGGTGGGTATGCCCAGCTCCGGCGCCCGCCGCAACATCTCGAGCATCGGTTCGACCGGCTCGAGCCCGGCGAACAGGCCCTCGATCAGACCCTCAGGCTCGGTTCCGAGCAGCGCCGCCAATCTCTGCTCGAAATCGGCGCTCGGCACCTCGCCGGTCTCCAGGCCGCGCAGCGCCTCGATCGCCGCCGGGTTCTCGCGAAAGAGCTTCCTGGCTGCCTCGGGGTCGAGACCCCGCTGCTCGCAGAAGGCCGCGAAGCTTGACCAGATGTCCGTGGTCAGCACGCCGCCGAAATCGACCAGCAGCGCCTTTTGGGTCGAGGCCTCCGTCATATGCTCCCCCTGCTCATGACTACCGAGGCTACCGGCGCCGAAGTGCCCGACGGGATCAACCGCGCGGAGATCGAAAAGTGGTTTGAGGCAAACGTTGATAGTGCTGAGCCGCCGCTTCGATTTCAAAAGATTTCCGGCGGCCACTCGAACCTCACCTACGAGGTCGCCGACTCGGCCGGGCGGCGCTGGGCGCTGCGCCGGCCGCCGCTCGGAAAACGGCTCGGCTCCGCCCACGACATGGGTCGCGAGCAGAAGGTCGTCTCCGCGCTCGCCCGCACCGAGGTGCCGGTGGCGCCGATCGCCGGCTTCTGCCAAGAGGAGGCCGTCAACGGCGCGCCCTTCTACGTGATGGAGTTCGTCGATGGACCGATCCTGCGCACCGAGGCGGAGGCGGAGGAGCATTTCGACGAGGTCGAGCGCCGCGCGATCGGCGAGCGGGTCGTCGACACGCTGGTCGAGATACACGCCGTCGACGTCGACGCGGTCGGCCTCGGCGACCTCGGCAAGCGCGAGGACTACGTCGCCCGCCAGCTGCACCGCTGGCAGATGCAGTGGGAGGGATCGAAGACGCGCGAGCTGGCGGTCGTCGACGATGTCCACGATCGCCTTGTGACGCGAATTCCCGATCAGGGCCCGGCGACGATCGTGCACGGTGACTACCGGCTCGACAACATGATCCTCACCGACGCCGGTGAGGTCGCCGCGGTGGTCGACTGGGAGCTCTGCACGCTCGGCGACCCGCTTGCCGACGTCGGGCTGCTCTACGTCTACTGGGCACAACCGGGCGACCAGCTCACGGCGCTGATGCAGCCGCCGACCCTGGCCTCCGGTTTTCCCTCTCGCGAGGAGCTGATGGCCCGCTACGCGGAGCGCTCCGGGCGCGACCTCGGCCAGCTCGACTTCTTCGTTGCTCTGGCGCGCTGGAAGCTGGCGATCATCCTCGAGGGGGTCTACTCGCGCTACGCCGCCGGCCAGTACGGCAAGACCGACCAGGGCATCGACGAGTTCGCGAAGTCAGTCGAGGACCTGGCGAACGCCGCGGCTGAGGCGGAAGCGCGACTCGGTTAACCGGCCTTGGCCGGCTGCGGCGCCCCGGCGCCGTCTGATTGGGCGTCGCCCGCCGCCAGCTTCGCGCGCCGGTTGAGCTCGCGGCGCGCGATCACCATCTTGTGCACCTCGTCGGGGCCGTCGGCGAGGCGCAGCATGCGCGAGAAGCGCCACATCGCCGCCAGCGGGGTGTCCTCGGTCATGCCGAGGCTGCCGTGGGTCTGGATCGAGCGGTCGAGGACGTCCATGACCACGTTCGCGGCGACGACCTTGATCATCGAGATCGCCTGTCTAGCGGCGCGCTTTCCTTCCGTGTCCATCTTCCAGGCCGCGTAGAGGGTGAGCAGGCGGGCCTGGTCGATCTCGATCCGCGACTTGGCGACGAAGTCCTGGATGAACTGCTTGTCGGCGAGCGGGCCGCCGAATGCCTCGCGCGAGTTGGCGCGGTCGCACATCATCTCCAGCGCCCGCTCGGCGGTGCCGATCGCGCGCATGCAGTGGTGGATGCGCCCCGGGCCGAGCCGGTCCTGGGCGACCACGAAGCCCATCCCGCGCTCGCCGAGCAGGTTCGCCTCCGGGACCCGGCAGTCCTCGTAGCGGATCTCGCAGTGGCCCGGGCCCCTTGTCGTGGCCCATCACCGGGATCGGCCGGATCAGGTTGAAGCCCGGGTTGTCGGTCGGGACGAGGATCATGCTCGCGCGCGCGTAGGGGTGCCCCTCGGGCTCGGTGACGACCATCGCGATCGCCAGCGAGGCGCCGACCGCCCCGGAGGTGAACCACTTGTGGCCGTTGATCACCCACTCGCCGCCGTCGAGCTCGGCGCTGGCGGCAAGGCCGGTCGGGTCCGATCCCGAGGTCTCGGGCTCGGTCATCGAGAAGCAGGAGCGGATCTCGCCCTCGAGCAGCGGCGTGAAGCCACTCGTCGCGCTGGGCGTCGGTGCCGTGCTCGGCGAGGATCTCCATGTTGCCGGTGTCGGGCGCCGAGCAGTTGAACGCCATCGGCGCCAGCACCGGGCTGCGCCCCATCTCCTCGCAGAGGATCCCGTACTCCCAGTTCTTCAACCCCGGGCCGTAGCGCTCGTCGGGCATGAACAGGTTCCAGAGCCCCTCCGCGCGGGCCCGCTCGCGGACCTCGCGAATGATCTCCGGGTAGGCGACCCCCGGACCGACCTCCTCGTCGAGCGCCTCCGAGGCCTGGCGCTCGTTCGGGTAGACGTGCTCGTCCATGAACGAGCGGATCTGCTCCAGCAGCTGCTCGACCTGCGGCGATGGCGAGAAGTCCATCGCCCCAAAACTACCGCTTGGCGTCAGCTCGATGGGCGGAGCGGCAGCGAGATGCTTACGTTTGAGAAGTTGACCGTGCCGGCGGAGCGCTGGATGTCGTAAAGAGTCGACGACGGGGTGAGCTGCAGCGTGTAGCCAGCGCCCGGCAGGAGCGTGGGCCGCGATCCACTCCAGCGGCTTGCAGAGGGAGTGCTGCCTGCCGTCGAGCACGATCGGGATCGGGGTGGCGATGTTGCCGACGATCTGGCCGCTGCGAGGATTGAGCAGCTGTGCGTAGACGAAAGTCTTCTGCGGAGCGCCGATCGCCGCGATAAGTGACCGTCAACTGGGGCCCGCCGACGATGTTCCCGCCGTCGGCGGGCCGGGGATCTGGACGTTCAGCGCGTTGGCGGCAGGTGTCGCGAGGATCAAGGCGCCGCTTCCCTGGCCGGCGACCAGCGGCAGGGTCCCCGAGCCGTGTCCCGTCAGCCAGTTGGCATGCGGGAGCGGCCAGCTGTCGGTGCTGCGCAGGACGTTGTCATCGGCGTCCCAGGCGAAGAGCGGCCCCGTATCGACGCTGGTGTCGCGCTTCAGGTAGCGATCGAACCAGGCCAGCACGCGCCCATCGATGTAGCTCTGGGGGACGTTGCCGGTCAGGCAGGCGCCGTGGCCGCCGCAGAACCAGATCATCTTCGTCGGCACCCCGTGGCTGCGGATCGCGTCGAAGTTGGCGACCGCCTCGTCGAGCGGGAACAGGGTGTCGGCGGTGCCCTGGATCAGCAGGGTGGGGACCCTGATCTGGTTGACGAGGTTTCCGGGGCCCTTCGACGCGTACCAGTCGAGGTCGGACTGCGGCACCTTGCCGGTGGCGGCAGCCTGCACGAGGGTGTCGTAGAAGTGCGGGTCCTGGCGCCCGGGAGCCGTCGCGGGATCCTGCAACCCACCGGGAAGCGTCGCCCCCTCGATCGCCCAGCCCGACCAGGAGCGAGCCCCAGCCCAGCTTGACGCTGTTATCGGGGAAAAGGCTGCTGAGCAGCGAGTGCCAGGCGATCGTCGGCGCGATCGCGTCGATGCGACCGTCGATCGCGGCGCTTACCAGCTGGATCCCGCCTCCGTAGCTGCCGCCGGCCATCCCGACGCGCGGGTCGTCGGGGCCGTCGAGGGTCGCCTCCGGCTGCTGGGCCACGTAGTCGAGCAGCGCCTGCACGTCGCGGCCCTCGTACTGGGGGTCGTCGATCTCCACCGTCCCGCCCGACTGGCCGAAGCCGCGCGGGTCCCAGGTGAGCACGTTGTAGCCGTGCTCGATGAAGACCTTGATGTTGGTGATCCCGAAGAGCCCCTGCGGCGCCGCCGGCGATCCCGCCCGGGTGTCGCCCTGCAGGCTCCAGCCCGGCCCCTCGAGGATCGTCGGCGCCGGGTGCTCGGCGCCGGCGCCGGTGCCGGGATAGAAGTGGGCGTAGATCTTCGGTGCCGTCGAAGGAGGTGACGTTGACGTCGCGGGCTGCCGCCGGCGCGACGCGACAGCGCGAGCAGCGCGACGACCGCCGACGCAGTCGCGATTGCCGTCTTCAGTCCTCGGCGACCCGGCACGGCGGCGAATCTAACATGCTGGATGGCGATCGGCGACGGTTCAGCCGCTGCGCCGGTAGCGGGCGAAGAGCTCGCCGTTCTGCTCGAGCAGCCAGGCCAGCTCCGATTTCGACGATCTGGGCAGCTCGCCCCTCGATCATTCGCGGCTCCGCTCCGCCGGTCGAGCTTCGGGGCGATCGTGACGAAGAGCTCGTCGACCAGCCCCAGCGCCTGCAGCTCGCTGTGCAAGCCCGGCCCGCCCTCGCAGAGCAGCGCCGCGTATGCCGCGCTCCTCGCGCAGGTAGCGCAGCGCCTCGACCAGATCGATCGCGGGTCCGTCGTGGCGGATCACCTGCAGCGGCGTCGCGGTCTTCGGCGCCTCGGTCTCGGCGGTCGTGAAGACGACGATCCGCCCGCCCCCGTCGGTGAACAGGCCGGCGTCCCAGGGCAGATCGAGCCGGCCCGAGACCAGCACCGCGAGCGGGTCGTGGGCGAGGCCGACCCGCTCGCGTCGGGCGCGCAGCGACGGGTCGGAGACGATGCGCCCGTAGCGCTCCGCCCGCATCGTCCCGGCGCCGATCATCACCGCGTCGCTTCGGGTGCGAAGGTGCTGCAGCATCTCGGTGTCGATTCGCGATCCGATCGGGCCCGAGCGCCCCTCGATCGCCGCGCGGCCATCAACGGTGACGGCGAAGTTGACGGCGACGTAGGGGCGGTCCGAGTAGGCGAGGTCGACCAGGTCGAGCCCGGCGAGCTGCTCCTCGACCGTGGTCGGGCCGGGATCGGGGAGCAGGCGCTGCATCGCCCCCTTATACCGGCGCGGGACCGATGGGAGCGGCTAGGGAGAGCCGATCTCGCCGATGTGCTCGACGTTGGCGCGATCCTCGGCGTCCTCGCTGGGGGCTGCCGCGAACCAGGCGTCGAGGATCTCGGCCAGCTCCGCCTCCGAGGTCGTGCGCAGGCTCAGCGCCAGGACGTTGGCGTCGTTCCAGCGCCGCGCCCCCTCGGCGGTCTGCGCGTCCGCGCACAGCGCCGCCCGGATCCCCGCCACCTTGTTGGCGGCGATCGAAGCGCCGGTCCCGGTCCAGCAGCAGACGATCGCCTGCTCGGCGCGGCCCTCGGCGACGTCGCGGGCGGCGGCCTCCGAGGCCCAGGCCCAGTCGTCGCGCTCCTCGCTCGGAGAGCGCTCCGTGCGGGAGCGGCTCGTGGTCGCGCTCCCGCAGCTCACCTGTCAGACGGCCCGCGACGCCGACCAGCTCGTCGGCGGAAACGGCGATGCGCATCGCTAGTACTCGCTCCAGCCGTCGAACCTGCGGCCGGCGAACTCCTGCAGCCCCGCGACGTCGTCGCGGAAGCGGCCGCGCAGCCGCTCGGCCTGCTCCTCGCTCAGCTGCGGCTTCGGCGCCGAGGGCTTGTCGGGGTCGTGGACGAGCTTCTCGACGACCCAGCGCATCGACTCCGGGAGGCGGTCGAAGTTGCGATCGAACGAGCGCAGGACCGGCAGCTTGACCAGCCGCTCCATGACCTGGTACTTGTCGCCCTGCTTGGCGCTCGACTTCTCCCACTCGCGGTCGAACTGCTCGTGCGTGAAGTCCTCGTCCACTCCCGCGAAGCGGAAGGCCCTGCGCATCGTCGCCTCGCGCTCGTTCTGCAGCTCCTCGGAGCTGATCACCTCGATCTGATCGCGCTCGAAGCGGCGCAGGTAGGGCTGCAGCTGCATCCAGAACATCGAGCGATGGACGTAGGCGGTGTCGGGGCGCGACAGGACGTCGTCGATCTCGCCGTGCTCATAGCCCGCGCCGGTCGCGTGCACCCAGTGCGAGAGGACGCGCTTGATCGGGTCGCGGACCATGTAGATCAGCTTCGCGTCCGGGCAATGGGCCTGGATCCGCTCGGCGACGCCTTTGAAGCGAGGCTGGTTGGTGTAGTGGGGAGAGGACTCGCCGCGGACCGCGAAGCGCGTCGTCGAAGCGCGCCCGGTACCACTCGAGTCCGAGGTCCCAGTTGAGCTCCTCGACGAAGAAGTTGAGCTCCTTCGGCTTCGACATCTGGACCTCGGGATGCAGGCCGAGGTAGTGGTGGATGCTCGTTGTGCCGCACTTCAGGCCCCCGATGATGATCAGGTTGGGAAGCGCAGCGTGACGGCCGCGCCGGCGCGGCACCCGCTTTCCGCGATCGGCCGTGAAGCGCTCGCGGGCGCGCGCGCACATCGCCTCGTCAGAGGGGTCGTGCGGGGCGCTGGTCGGGACGTCGGGCGGTGTCCGGGTCTCGGGCAAGGCGGGCTAGTGTAGCTTCGCGGCGTGACCACGAGTCCATGGCGGGGTCCCGGTCCCGGCCGCCCCGATCTGCCGCTTCCACCCGACCGGATGCCGCTGCTTCGCGACGGGCTGATCCGCAAGCGCTGGCGCTATTTCGGGGTCTATGGGCCCGAGCTGATGCTCTGCGCGGCCGCCGTGCAGGTCGGCCCGCTGCGGCAGAGCTTTTGGTCGCTCTGGGACCGTGAGGGTCGTCGCCAGCATGGGCGCACGCGCCTGCGCCCCGCCGGCGACGTGGCGATGCGCGGCTCCGGGGTCGAAGTGAACGGAGACGGGGTGCGGGCGCGGTTGACCCTCGGCGATGCGGCGCCGGTCGAGGCGCTCTGCCCGAGCGGCGAGCGGGGCTACGGCTGGACCCGCAAGCGCGCGGGCTTGCCGGTGACCGGGACGGTCGAGACGCCGGAACGCCGCTTCGATGTCGACGCGCTGGGGGTCGATGACGAGTCGGCCGGCTATCACCGGCGCCGCACGAGCTGGCTCTGGTCGGCGGGGGTCGGTCAAGCCAGCGACGGCCGGGCGCTGGCCTGGAACCTCGTCGAGGGGATCAACGACCCGCCGCGCCAAAGCGAGCGGACGGTCTGGATCGACGGGGAGCCGTACGAGCCCGGCCCGGTCCACTTCTCCGGTCTGGACGGAATCGATTTCAGCGCCGGGACGCGACTGGCATTCATTGGAGAGAGCGAGCGGGCCCGGGACGACAACCTGCTCTTCTTTCGCTCCGCCTACCGGCACCGGTTTGGGACCTTCTCGGGCTCGGTCGACGGTGTCGAGCTGGCCGAGGGCTTGGGCGTGATGGAGCGTCACGAGGCACTCTGGTGACCGTCGTCGCGACGACCCTGGGCTCCAGCCTTCGCTCCTTCCTCGACGCGGCAGGCCAATTCTTCGCCAACCTCGCCGACGTCCACTGGGGCGCCCTGATCATCGCGCTGGGGTTCTTGTTGGGGATGTACCTGGCCCGCGCCCGCGCCTGGCAGAACGTACTCCGAGCCGCCTATCCCGGGACGAAGGTGCCCTACCGGGGGATCGCCGGCGCCTACCTGGCGGGGGCGGGGATCAACGCCGTTATCCCGGCCCGGGTCGGTGACGCGACGAAGATCTTCCTCGCCAGAGGCCAGGTGAGGCGCTCGACCTATCCGGCGATCACGTCCTCCTTCCTGGTCCAGTCGATCTTCGACACCACCGCCGGTCTGCTGGTCTTCGCCTATGCCCTGACCCAGGGGCTGCTGCCGCGCCCGCCGCAGCTTCCCGACCTGCCCGCCTTCGACGTTGCCTTCTGGGCCCAGAACCCGCAGCTGCTGCTGTTCACGATCACCGTCTTGGGAGTCGGCTCCGTGGTCATCTTCGCGGTCGTCGCACGCCGCGCAGAGGAGTTCTGGCAGCGGGTCAAGCAGGGGGTCGTGATCCTCACCGACCCGCGCCGCTACCTGCGCGAGGTGGTCTCCTGGCAGACGGTGGGATGGCTCTGTCGCTTTGCCGCCTTCTGGGCATTCCTGGAGGCGTTCGGGATCGGGGGCTCGTTTCAGAACGTGATGCTGGTGATGAGCGTGCAGGCGATCTCGACGATGCTGCCGTTCACCCCCGGCGGCGCCGGCGCCCAGCAGGCGTTGCTGGTCGCCACCTTGGAGGGGCCTTCGCGGTCGGCGGTGCTCTCGTTCTCGGTCGGCACCCAGATCGCGATGGCGGCCTGGTCGGCGGTGATCGGCTTCGCGGCGCTGTTGCTGATCTTCAGGACCACAAACTGGCGGGCGCTGATCAACCACGCCGACGACGAGGCCAAGTCCGAGCAGGCCAAGCAGGCGGCCGGCGAGGCGCAGGGAGCGCTGCCCTGAGCGACGCCGGCGCTCAGCCGGGATAGAGCCCGGGCACGTTCCACTGCCAGGGCGGGCGCTCGCCGGTCGGAAACTCGTACTGGTTGCGCCCCGGCAGCGTCTCCAGGGGAACCAGGTTGGGATCGTCGCGGAGCAGCACCTTCGTGTCCGCAGCGGCTTCGACGTCCGCCTCGGTGGCTCGGCGGATCTGATGCGTCCAGCCCAGCGAAGGCCGATAGAGCCAGTAGCTCAGCTCAACGTAGCCGCTCGAGCGCCGCTGGTCCTCGATCGAGGTGAAGACCGTCACCCGCCGACCCGAGGCGGTGAGGTGAAGCGGGGCGTCGCCGCGTTGCGCCGCGCAGCTCGATCGCCGGCAATAGCGGAAGTCGACCGGCACCAAAGGCACCCCGTCGGGCCCGAGTCGCGCCGCCGGGGTTGGGGCGAGGAAGCGGGCCAGACGCGCCAGTGGCCATCCGTAGGCGCGCACCAGGGGATGGTGACGGCAGGCATCGGGAAGGCGGGGAGCGCAGGCGATCCGGCGCCCGATCGTCGCCGCGAGCTCACGGCTCTCGCGGCTCGGGGGGGTCGCGGCGAGCGCCGAGATCGCGGCGATGACCAGAACGGCGATCAGCGCCGCGAGCCCGGCCTGCTCGACGCTCGCAGCGCCTTGCTGATCCTGCATCTTCCACATGCGGCGACGGTAGGAGGGCCGCGATCACAGCTTGCGCGACGAATTCGACCCCCCAGCAACCAGCTAGGAGCAACTAGTCTTTCCAGTATGGAAGGCAGCGGCGGTTTCAACCTCTTCGGGGACCCTGAGGAGCTGCGGGCCCGGCTCGAGGAGCTGGCCGAGCAGGCGCAGTCCTCGCAACGGGTCGCCTGGGCCGACAACGCGATTCGCCTCGCGGTCGAGATGACGGTGGCGGCGATCAACGGTCTGGAGCTCAGCGGCTCAAGCGACGAGCAGGCCGCTCAGGTTCGCGACGCGATCAGGATCGTCTTCCCGGAGGCCGTGACGCTGGTGCGCGAAGCGCGCGAAGGCCTCGCCTAGTGGGGAGGCCCCGCTAGATGGCGCTTCCGCGGCCGGGCGAGTCGTCGATCGCCCTCGTGACCGGCGCGTCGTCGGGGATCGGAGCGGCGATCGCCGAGCAGCTCGCCGAGCGGGGCCAGAACCTGATCCTGGTCGCGCGGCGGGAGGACAGGCTCACCGAGCTTGCCGCCGAGCTCCATAGCCGCCATGGAGTGCGGGCCGGGGTCGTTGCCTGCGATCTCGGCGAGGAGGACGATCGGGCGCGGCTCGAGGCGCGCGTCGGCGAGCTCGGCCTCGAGGTCGAGGTGCTGGTCAACAACGCCGGTTTCGGGTTCGCCGGCGACTTCGTCGACGCCGAGCGCCGGCGCCAGGTCGAGATGGTGCGGCTGAACTGCGAAGCGGTCGTCGACCTGACCGCGCGCTTCCTTCCGGGGATGATCCGGCGCGGCCGTGGAGGAGTCCTCAACGTCGCCTCGACGGGGGGCTTTCAGCCGATGCCGAAGAGCGCCACCTATGGTGCCACCAAGGCCTTCGTTCTCAGCCACAGCGAGGCGCTTCACCACGAGCTCAAGGGCACAGGCGTCGACTTGACGGTGGTCTGTCCGGGGCCGGTGCGGACCGAGTTCACCGACGCGGCGAGCATGCCGAAGGCCGAGGACACCCCGGGCTTCATCTGGATGTCGGCTGAGGACGTCGCCAGGGAGGCCGTTGACGGCCTCGCCGCCGGCAAGCGAACCGTGGTGCCGGGGATGCTCAACTACGCGAGCATGATGTTCGGCCGCTATACGCCGCGCTGGGCGATCCTCCCGTTCGCGAGCAGGATCTGGCGGCAGGTCGAGTAGGGGTCGCGCTGCTTCTCAACGGGGTGGAGCTGAGCTGGCGCGAGCGCGGCGCCGGCCCGGCGCTTCTGCTTCTCCACGAGGCCGCGGCCTCGGCGGCGATCTGGCAGCCGCTGATCGAAGCGATCGGCCCCGCAACCCGCACGATCGCCCTCGACCGGCGCGGCTGGGGCGACTCCGGCGCGCCGCAGGAGTACGTCGCGACCACGGTCGAGGAGCAGGCCGCCGACGCCGGAGCGCTGCTGCGCGAGCTCGACGCCGAGCCGGCTCTGGTCTGCGGGTCGGGACTGGGCGCCGTCGTCGCGCTGGAGCTGTTGCTGCGCCACCGCGACCATGTCCGCGCCGCGATCCTGGTCGAGCCGCCGCTGCTCGCCTTTCTGCCCGAGGCGACGCCGGGGATCGCCGCCGACCGCCGCGCGATCGCCGACGCGGTCTCCGGCGCCGGGCCGGAGGCGGCGGTGGATCTCTACCTCGCGGGGGAGCTCGGCCACCTCGGTTCTGGAGCGGAGCGGATTCCCGAGCGGATAGGCGCGAGGGCCGCCGCGCGCCCGTTCAGCCTCTTCGCCGAGCTCGGCGCCGTCCCCGCCTGGTCGCTGCGAAGCGGCGAGATGCTGGCCACCGAGGCGCCGTCGCGAATCGTCGTCGGCGGCTCGACGCCGCCGTTGCTGCACGCCGCCGCCGAGCAGCTGGCGCTGCGGCTCGGCGGCGCCGAGCTGGTCGACCTCGGCGGCGCCGGGCTGCCGCACGTTGGCGCCGCAGCGGGCCTCGCGAGGCTGGTCGCGGAGCTGCTTTGAGCCGCGACTACTCGAGGCGCAGGCTCAGCTCCACGACGCCGCCGCGCCTGGCGGTCGCCGCGGCCGTCTCGAGCACCAGCGCGACGAGCAGGACCGGCGGTGAGGTGACGATGCTGATGAACGCGTCGAGGCGCCGCTGCCAAGCAGTCGGCGCCGGCTCGGCGACCCCGCGACCGATCGCGGCGAGGCCGACGTTGCGGCCGAAGGTGAAGGAGTTGGCCAACGTTCCCCACATTGCGACGATCGCGGCGCCCGGTCGCCAGCGGACCCGCGAGACCGTCTGGTCGCGGTCCGAGACGAGGCGCCTGACCGACTCGGGCGTGAACAGGTAGCGGGTCCCGGGCTCGATCGGCGCCCAGCTGCGGCCGGCCAGCCAGGCCTGGAAGCTGGCCCGGTTCGGGATCTGGTAGCGGGGCTCGTCGCCGCCCTCGACCCGATGGCCCTCGAGCTCCGCCAGCACGTCTCGCTCCCCGCCGGGGTCGCCGACGACCGCCAGCCCGCAGGCCTCGCAGCGGCGGACCCCGACCCCGCCCGCCGCGGTCGTCCAGCCGAACAGCGGCTCGCCGCAGACCGGGCAGGGGGGGTTGGCGGGGCCGCTCCCGGCCTCCAGCGGGACCGTGGGAGGATTGCGGCCCTCCGGGGCAGAGGCGGCAGCCGCCACTAGCGGGCCGCGACGGCCGGCTCAGGCAGTGCCTCGACCTCGAGCTCGACGCCGACGTCCGCAAGGGCGGCCAGGAAGCCGCCCGGGTCGAACGCCTGTGCTGGGGCGAGGGCGCCGGCGCGATCGAATCCCGGCGCCGCGGCGAGCAGCGCCGCCTGCGAGGTGGTCACCGCGGTCAGCCCGTAGGGGTCGCGGCCCCTGATTACGCCGCGGCGCGAGCGCGGGCCGACCCGCGCCTCGCAGGAGACCATGAAGCGGGCCCCGGCGCGGCCCTCGTCGCTCGGGCCCTCGGGCATCCGCTTGATCAGCGCTGCGATCGCGGCGCTGAGCGGCGTGCGCAGCGCGAGCCCGACCGCCGGCATCGCGATCCTCGCCAGCGGCATCAGCTGCGGGGGAACCATCATCCCGTGCAGCAGCGTCCGCACCCTCGCCGTCTGCACATGCCTGGGCACGGTGATCTGCTCGCCGGCCGGATAGCGGAGGGTGCGCTGCTCACCGACCGGGGCGGCGAAGTCCCAGCGGCCGCCGTCGACTCCGTTCCCGGCCGGCTGCCAGCGCGAGTCGCGCCATTCGATCGCACCGCCGCCGATGATCTCCAGCGCCGAGAGCGCGGTGCCCCGGGTCGGCTCGAAGCCGGCCACGCTGTAGGCGATCGCGACCTCGTCGAGCGGGCCCATTCCCTCGGCGGTCAGCGAAGCCAGCATGTCGCCCGGGGCATAGTCGAATCCCATCCCGCTGACCAGGGCTGCCCCGGCCCGCTCTGCGGGTTCGCCGTAGCGGTCGAAGACCATCTGCATGAAGGGCTGCTCGCCGGTCGTGTCGACGTAGTGGGTGCCGGTGTCGGTCGCCGCGGCCAGCACCGGCTCGCCGTACTTCGTGAACGGCCCGGCGCAGGCGATCACCGCCGCACACGGCTCGAGCAGCGAGCGCAGGCCAGCCGGGTCGTCGAGCGAGACGACGGCGACGGGGACGCCGCCGAGCTCGTTCGAGCGAGACTCCAGTCGCTGGCGGCTGCGGCCGGCGATCAGGAAGTCGGCGTCGCGACGGCGCAGCTCCCGGGCGACCAGCCGTCCGGTGAAGCCGGTGGCGCCGTAGACCGCGATTGGCCCCGTCTGCTGCGCAGCAGTCATGCGCGGGGGATGCTATGCCAGCGATACGGTACGGCGGTGCAGCTGCGCGAGATCATGACCAGCGGCGTCGTCACGGCGGTTCCGGAGACCAGCGCCTCGGAGCTCGCGCAGCGGATGCGCGACCACAACGTCGGCTCGGTCGTGATCGTCGAGCCCGATGGGTTGCCGGTGGCGATGGTCACCGACCGCGACCTCGCGACCCGGGTCCTCGCCGATGGCTCGGACCCCGACGCGCCGCTGCGCGAGCGGCTCTCCCGCCCTCTCATCTGCGGTGAGCCCGAGATGGAGCTCGAGGAGGCCGCGGCGCTGATGGTCCAGCACAGGGTCCGGCGCCTGCCGGTGATCGATCACGGCGAGCTGGCGGGGATCGTCACCCTCGACGACATCGCAGTCCGGACCGGGGACCTCGAGGTGGCGCAGCGGATGACTCAGGAGGTCATCGAGGGGGCCCTGCCGCAGTTCTTCTTCCACGAGCGCGGCTGATGGGTGAGCAGCGATCCCCCGTCCAGTCCGCGCGGCGCAACCTGACTACGGCCCAGCGCCGCAACGTCGAGCGGGCCGAGACCGTGATCGGGCTCGCGGCGCCGTTCCTCGACCTGCTGCTCGCGGTCGGCGACCGGATCTCGCGCATCGCCGAGCCGCAGGACTACGAGTACTACCCGGTGCGGGTGGAGCAGACGCCGCCCGAGCGCCGGGAAGGCACCGCGGCGAGCGACTGAGATTGGAGCCGGCTCAGACCATCGAGCGCGAACGGCGCTGGGCGACTCCGGCTGGGCTCTTGTCCCTGCTCGCGGCGGCCCTCTCGATCGCCGCGGTGGCGATCGTGGCGAGCAAGTTCGGCGCCGGCGGCAACGCCGAGCGGCTGCGCAAGATCAACGACGACTCCGGCTTCTTTCTGCTCGCCTACGTCGTCCAGGGGCTCGGCTTTGCGCTGCTGGCCGTCCCGCTGCTCTATCTGTTCCGTGCCGCGCAGGCGCGCGGAGACCGGGTGCGCAGCCAGCTCGTCGGGCTGACGATCGCCGGGCCGCTGTTCCTTGCCGCCGGGTCGATCCTCACCGCGCTGCTGCTCAGGGATGCCGCCCCCGACTTCGTCGCCAAGGGCGTCCTGGGGACCGGCGATCACGCCAACAACGTCGCCGAGGACGTGATCAAGAGCGGCTCGCTTGCCGACGTGACGACCGGAGTCGGGTTCGCCGGCGCGCTCAGCTTCGCCTTCGCGATGGCCTACACCTGCTTTCAGGCGATGCGAGTCGGACTGCTGACCCGCTTCTGGGGCTCGCTGGGGGCGGCGCTGGGGGTCGCCTCGTTCGTTTTCTCCCAATACATGCCGCTCTGGTTCATCTACCTCGGGCTGCTGATCGGCGGCTGGACGCCACGCGGGCGGCCGCCCGCGTGGGCGGCGGGGAAGGCGATTCCCTGGCCGACCCCCGGGGAGCGGGCTGCCGAGTCGCTGCAGGGTGAAGGCGGCGAGACGATCGACGGGCAGGCCACCGAGGTCGAAAGCTCAGAGCACGATCAGATCGGCTCGACGTCAGGCGAGGTGAGCGTCGATCCGGAGAGCGGCGAGGCTTCAGACGCAGGTGAAGCTTCGCAGCGGCGCAAGCGCAAGCGTCGCCGCTAGCTGTGTGGCGCCGAAGCAGAACGGCGCCAATCAACGCCGCGCTGATGGTTTTGCGCCCCTATAGGGGTTGTAGAGCATCAGCGCAGGTGGAGAAACTCAGCGCAGGTGGAGAAACGCCGGGGTCAGCCGCCGGGCGCGAAGCATGGTCGCCAGGGTCGCGCCCGCAGCGCGTCGGCCTTGCGGATCGCGCTGAAGCCGAGCGCTGCCGCCCGGTGGCAGTAGCTGCTCGGCGAGAGCTCGTATTCGGCCTCGAAGACCGCCTTGCCCGCCGCGACGAAGGGTGAGAAGCGACCGCACTCGTGAAACTGGAAGCACTGCTCGACGACCGCGAAGTCGAAGCGCCCTACCAGCTTCGACACCTGCTCTGGGTCGTTCTTCAGCGCCACCGACATTCCGCGCCGGTGCACCTGGCGCGCGACCCAGCGGTTGAAGCGAAGCTGGTCCGCGGCTGTGATCGGGAATCCGGTGTCGTTTGAGAACCCGTTGACGTTGTCGGGCTCGACCGCATCGAAGCCCTTTCGCTTGCAGAGGTCGAAGCGGGCGCGCAGCGGCCGTGCCAGCTTGCCGATCCGGCGGATGTCGATCCAGCGCTCGTCGGGGAAGCCCTGGTAGCGCCGCCCGATCACCGACTTGGGGAAGCGGCCCCGGTCCGGCCGGTAGCTCTCCCAGGAGCCGACGTCGAGATAGCAGATCGCCCTGCGTCGCTGGTCGTGCAGGCGCTTGACCGCCTTCGGCTTGGTGGAGAATCCGTCGAGCTCGTACACGTTGGCGGGAATCGAGGTGTCGATCGGCCCCTGCAGCTGCCACTGCCAGGGCGCGGTCGTCGGAACCGGCATCCAGCGGGCGGCTGCGTCGGCGGGCGAGCCGGCGCCGCATCCGCAAAGCGCCAGCGCCAGCATCGTTGCCGGCAGGGCAATCGGGCAGAGGCGCCGAGCGAGGGGCAAGAGTGGTGCCTAGCCGAGGCCGCTGAGACCCGGCGGGGCGTCGACCTGGGCGCCGGCGCCGATCCGCTTGCGGTGGGTGCGGATCTCGCTCAGCACCCGCTCCAGGCGCGGCTCCTCGGAAAGGTCGACGTGGCTCATCGCCGCTGCGACGGCGGGATGCACAGCGCCGATCCGCTCGTGCATCGCCTGCGCAACGGCGCGGTAGGTCGGATGCCCCTCGCGCCCGGAGCGCAGCTCGATCAGGTGCATCGCCTCGCGCGCGTTGAGGTCGAGCACGTAGCGGATCCGGAAGCCGAGGCAGAGCGCGTAAGGGGCGGCGTCGCGCAGGCCCTCGGCCTCGAGTCGCTCGAACTCGATCGCCGATATCTCCAGCGCCCGCTCATACTCGTCCCCGATCCCGGCGTCGCGGATCTCCTCTGGGACCCCGGCGCCGAGATCGGGGGTGAGGCGCTGCCACTGGCAGGTCAGCATGCGATGGCGCTGCAGGTCGCGGAAGCCGCCGTAGTCGGAGACGATCTCGAACCGATAGCGCAGCGCCTCGAAGCCGCGACCGGGCCGGTAGCGGCGATTTGCCCGCTCGCCGACCAGGTCGGCGAGCAGCGCGGCGCGCTCGCCGGGCTCGAGGACGTCGAGCCGGGCCCGGATCTCGGTCTCAGGGACCTGGGCGGACTCGAACAGACAGGAGGCGAGCAGGTCCTCCTCGCTCCCGTCGACGTGGATCAGCTCGACCGACGGGGCGTCATCGGGGGCGCGGCGGTCAAGCCCGAGGCGGCCGGCCCAGCGCTCGGTCGCGTCGCGGCGGGCCTGCAGGTAGCCGATCCACTCCCCACCGCGGTCGGGCCGCTCGACCCTGGCGACGAAGCTCGGCATCACCTTCTGCAGCTCGGTCAGGATCATCGAGCCGAAATCGCGCGCCTCGGGCAGCGGCGAGGCCATCAGCCGCAGCAGCAGCTGCTCGTAGGCCTGACCGGAGGCGAAGATGCCGACGTGGCTGAGCGTGGCGGCGGGCAGCAGCCCGCGCAGCAGGTCCAGCGCCTTGGCGCGGATCGAGCGCCGCCAGGCCGGGTCGGGCTCTTCGCCGCGCGGCCAGCGCTGCGCGGCCCATTCCTCGATCGTCTGGAGGCTGCCCGAGTAGATCGCGAACAGCTCGTCCATCGCGGTCGCGAACTCGGGGCCGAGCTGATCGTCACCGTAGTAGCGGTATCCGGCGCCCACATCAGCGGGCATCGGCTTGTCGTAGGGGATGTATCGAGTCGACTGCTCGAGGTAGGCGGCGAGGCGGCCGCGCTGCAGGACCTTGGTGAGAACGTTGGAGACCCACTCGCAGGCGATGTGGGCGCCGCCGACCTGGGCGATCGAGTCGTCGCCGTAGCCGAGAAAGACGTTGCGGTAGAGGCGCGCCGCGCGCTCGCCCTCCTCGCCGTCGAATGGCCGCTCGCCCTCGGGGACGTCTGCGGCGAACTCCTCCAGGAAGAGCTGGCGCACCGTCCCCGGGTAGCGGGAATAGCGGGCGAACAGCGCCCCCTTCACCGTCTCCGGGAGGTTGATCAGCGCGAAAACCGGGCGGTCGAGGTTGGTGAAGTGCGGCGCGAGCAGCGCCCGTTCCTCCTCGCTGAAGCTCTCGATCGGGTATCTCATCGGGCCGATGATCCTAGAAATCGAATCGGCGGCGCAGCCGGTGCGCCGGGGTCAGGTGCCGGGCGGCGAGGCCATCAGCTCGACCCGGTGGCCGGCCGGGGCGATCGCGAAGGCCCGGCTGGCCCCCCAGAGCTCACGGGCCTCCTCGACCTCGAACTCGGCCTCGCGGAGGCGCTTCACGGACGCTTCGAAATCGGGGGCGACCACCGCCGCGTGCCCGAGCGGCGGAACCGTCGCCTCGTCGGTGTGGATCAGGTGGATCTGGGTCCCCTCGTGCGCGAGCCAGGTCACGTAGGGCGCGATCGGCTCCGGCGCCTCGCTGGGCCCGAATCCAAGCAGGCCCCAGAACTCGATCGTCCGCGCGACCTGGTCCCGGGGCACCTCGAGCGACACGTGCTGGAGCACCCGCGCAGCATCTCAGCTTCGAGGTCGTGAGATCATCGGCGCGATGGCCGCACCGCAAACGACGCCGCCGGCGGCCGACCCCCGCGCCGCCGCGCGCGGCCTGGCGCCGTTGGCGCGCGAGGCGGCGCTCGAGGCGGAGCGCGGGCGGCGGCTGCCGAGGCCCCTGGTCGAGGCGATTGCCGAGGCGGGCCTGTTCCGGATGCTGGTTCCGCGCGAGCTCGGCGGCGGCGAGGCGACGCCGGCGCAGCTCATTGATGCGGTCGAGGCCCTCGCGCACGGAGATGGCGCCGCCGGCTGGTGCCTCGCGGTCGCGGCCACCAGCGGCATGCTCGCCGCCTACCTGCCCGAGGAGGGCGCCGACGAGGTGTTCGGGGAACCGAGCGGGATCGCCGGAGGCGTCTTCGCGCCCAAGGGGCGGGCGGTCGCGGAGGCCGACGGGCTGCGCGCCTCGGGGCGCTGGCAGTTCGCGAGTGGCTGTGAGCACTGCGACTGGCTGATGGGCGGCTGCCTGGTCGAGCGCGACGGCGAGCTGGAGAAGCTCGAGTCGGGCGCCCCCGACATCCGCCTGCTGCTCTTCCCGGCCCGCGAGGTGACGATCGTCGACACCTGGAACGTCGCCGGCTTGCGCGGCACCGGCAGCCATGACATCGAGATCGCTGACCGGCTGGTGCCCGCCGAGCGCTCGGCTTCGCTGATCAGCGACTCTCCGCGGGCGCCGGGGCCGCTCTACGCCTTTCCGGTCTTCGGGCTGCTGGCGCTCTCGATCGCCGCGGTCGGGCTCGGGATCGCGCGGGCGGCCGTCGCTGAGCTTCTCGCCGTCGCCGGGGTCCGCACGCCAACCGGTGGCAAGCGCACCCTCGCCGAGCGCCCCGAGGCGCAGGCCCGGGTCGCCCGCGCCCAGGCGTCGCTGTCGGCTGGGCGGGCGTTGATCGACGAGAAGGTCGGCGCGGCGTGGTCGGCGGCGACCGAGAGCGGCGAGGTGCCGGTGGCGATGCGCGCCGGGCTGCGTCTTGCGGCGACGCACGCGATCGGCGCCGCCCGCGACGTCACCGTTGCGATGTACGAGCTCGGCGGCGGCGCGGCGGTTTACGACACCAACCCGCTGCAGCGCCAGCTCCGCGACGTCCACGTCGCCACCCAGCACATGCTCGTCGCCCCGTCGACCTGGGAGCTCGCCGGGCGGCAGCTGCTCGGACAGCCGCTTGACGCGGCCCAGCTATGAGTGGCCGCGAAACGAAGTGGAGCGGCAGTGGCATGTCAGGTTGCGAAGCAACCGCAATTGGTTCTTGGTGGCCGCGAAACGAAGTGGAGCGGCAGTGGCATGTCAGGTTGCGAAGCAACCGCAATTGGTTCTTGGTGGCCGCGAAACGAAGTGGAGCGGCAGTCGCATGTCAGGTGGCCGAAGGCCGCCGCAATAGATGCTGTTTACGGCCGCATTATGTAAAGTGCCCGCTTGGGAGAGATGTCGACATGACCGGCTTCAGGATTCGAATCGCTGCGATGCTCGTGGTTGCGGGGTTGCTCGCGACAGCTGCCGCGGCAGAGGCGGCCCCGCCGCCGGTTTCGATCTCCGTGCTCTCGGGGCGGGCCGACCTGGTCAGCGGCGGCTCGGCGCTGGTCGCGATCGACCTCGCTGATCCGTCCGACGCACCGCAGGTCACGGTGAGCGTCGACGGCCACGACGTCACCGGGGCGTTCGCTGTGCGAGCCAACGGGCGCTTCGAGGGCCTGGTCACCGGACTGGCGCTCGGGAACAACCTGCTGCGGGCGACGTTGCCCGGCCGCTCGGCCGAGATCACGCTCGTCAACCATCCGATCGGCGGCCCGGTGCTCTCCGGTCCGCAGCTGCAGCCGTGGGTATGCCAGGCAGGCGCGGCAGACGCGCAGTGCAACCAGCCGCCGAGCTTCAACTACCTCTACATGTCGACGAACCCCGCCCAGAGCGGCTTTCAGCCCTACGATCCGGCCAGCCCGCCCTCCGACGTCGCCAACACCACCACCGATGGGGGCGAGACCGTGCCGTTCATCGTCCGGGTCGAGACCGGCTACATGGACCGCGACCAGTACCAGGTCGCAACCCTCATCCGGCCCGGGCAGCCGTGGACGCCGTTCGATCCCCAGACGCAGTTCAACCACAAGCTGTTGATCTTCCACGGCGCCTCATGCGGGATCGACCACAAGACCGGCACCGCGCCCGGCGTGACCGGCGGGGTCGCCGGCTACGCGCTCGGCCGTGGGTTCATGACGATGTCGACCGCGCTCGACAACAGCGGCCACAACTGCAACCTGCCCCTGCAGGCGGAGTCGCTGATCATGGCCAAGGAGCACATCGCCAAGAGCTACGGAACGCTGCGCTACACGATCGGCACCGGCTGCTCGGGCGGCTCGCTGGCCCAGCAGTGGATCGCCAACGCCTATCCCGGCGTCTACCAGGGGATCCTGCCGACCTGCTCCTTCCCGGACGCCTGGAGCACCGCGACCCAATTCCTCGACTATCACCTGCTGCTCGGTTACTTCAACGATCCGACGAAGTGGGGAACGGGCGTCGCCTGGGCGCCGACCCAGATGGCGGACGTCGAGGGCAACGCGAACCTCAGCAACGCCGTGGTCAGCGAGCAGGCGCAGTTCCACGTCGCCGTCCCGACCGACCCGTGCGCCGGCGTTACGGCCGCGCAGCGTTACGAGCCAACGAGCAATCCCGGCGGGGTGCGCTGCGATATTCAGGACGCCGCGATCAACGTCTTCGGTCCGCGCCCGCCCGCCGACTGGTCGCCCAACGAGCAGGCGATCGGGCACGGCTTTGCCGGGGCCCCGATCGACAACGTCGGCGCCCAGTACGGCCTCGATGCGCTCGAGAAGGGGCAGATCAGCGTCGCGCAGTTCGTCGACCTGAACGCCAAGGTCGGCGGCATAGACGTCGACACCAACTCGGTCCCCGACCGCCTGGCCGCGACCGAGCCGGCGCTCGCCAATGCCTACCGCAGCGGGATGATCAACGAGACCAACAACCTCGACCAGACCGCGATCATCGACTGCCGTGGACCCAATCCCGGCATCTTCCACGACACCTATCGCGCTTTCGCCATCCGCGCCCGCCTCGATCGCGAGCACGGCACCCACGCCAATCAGCTGATCTGGGAGGGCCCGGCGCCGCTGATCGCCGACACGCAGTGCGAGCGCAACAGCTTCATCGCGATGGATAGCTGGCTCGCCGCGGTCGAGGGCGACAGCAGCAGCAATCCGTTGGCCCAGAAGCTGATCGCCGACAAGCCGGCAGACCTCGGTGACCGCTGCTACGACGGAGCCGGAACCAAGGTCTCCGACGGGCTTTGCCCCGACGCCGTGGTGCCGGTCTACGGCACCCCGCGAACCGTCGCCGGCGACGCGATCACCACCGATACCAACAAGTGCCAGCTAAAGCCGCTGAACAGGGATGGCTACACCCAGACGATCGCCGGCGTGACGCTGCCGGTTACCTTCACCGACGCTCAGTGGGCGGCGATGCAGCAGGCGTTCCCCGATGGCGTCTGCGACTTCTCGAAGCCCGGCGTCGACCAGCAGGGGACGATCCCCTGGCAGACTTACCAGGACGCCCAGGGTGAGGTGATCTACGGCGGCACGCCGCTCGGGCCTGCGCCGGCCTCCCAGCCGGTGTTCAAGATCTCCGCCCGCGGCACCGTGCAGACGGCGCAGGGCCCGCGGATCTGGTTCTCGGCGGCCAACGACTGCACGCCTTCGCAGTCGACTCGGCCGAGCATCGTGACGAGCACGGTCGGCGGGCGCATCTGGACGAAGAGCGCGGTAAGCGCCTCGAGCTGCACCGACACGCCGCCCGCCTCGCCGCAGGGGATCGATACTCAGACCGGCACCGCTACCGGCACCTTTGGAGCCTCCGCACCCGCGGGACTCAGCGGACAGCAGGGAACGCTGACCTGGACCTACGACGACGGAAGCCCAGACTCCGTCCAGTTCACGCTCAAGGACAGCTCCGGCGCGGTTGTCTATTCGGTCGCCGCCCAAGCGCCGGGCTTCCTCAGGGGATCGCCCGGCGGCGTATGGACTTTCCAGGGCTAAGAGCCTTACCGGTAGAGCACGCTCCCCTCGGAACAGGCGCTAGAGCGCGCCGGCCGCCTCGGATGCAGGTCAGCTGCCGGCGTACCCGTTCTTCGCCGCGGTGAAGCGGTCCAGCTTCGCTTCGACCTCGTCGTTCGATGCGGCGGGCAGCATGTAGACGGCCCGGGTGACGCCGGCCTGCTCGTAGCGCTCCAGCAGGGCGGGGTCGCGGGGCGCCAGCTGCATCGTCACCGGGACCGAGTCCCGCCCCGCCTCGGCACCCAGACGCTGCAGCTTCTCGATCCGGGCGATGATCTTCTCGTCGTCGCCGATCCGGTTCGGCAGCCAGCCGTCGCCGAAGGCGAGCACCCGGTCATAGACGGTGCGCCCGTTGCCGCCGACCAGCACCGGCGGGTGCGGCTCTTGGAGCGGCTTCGGCCAAGCCCAGATCGGGTCGAAGTCGACCCGCTTGCCGTGGTACTCCGCGTCGTCCTCGGTCCAGATCGCCTTCATCGCCTCGACCCGCTCGCGCATCAGCCCGAAGCGCCTGCCCGCGTCGGTGCCGTGGTTGGCCATCTCCTCGACGTTCCAGCCGGCCCCGACTCCGAACAGGAAACGCCCGCCCGAGATCCGGTCCAGGCTCGCGACCTCCTTCGCGGTCGTGATCGGGTCGCGTTCGACGACCAGGCAGATCGCCGTGCCGACCCGCAGCCGCTCGGTTGCCGCCGCTGCCGCGGTAAGCGCCACGAAGGGGTCGTAGGTGTGCCAGTACTCGCGCGGCAGGTCGCCTCCGGCCGGGTAGGGCGTCTCGCGGCTGGCCGGGATGTGGGTGTGCTCGGTGACGAACAGCGACTCGAAGCCGCGCTCCTCGACCATCCGCGCCAGCGTCGGCGGGTCGAAGGTCTCGTCGGTGGGGAAATAGCTGATCCCGAAGTCCATGACCGCAATCTATTGCGGCGACCTTCGGTCGCCTGACATGCATCTGCCGCTCCACTTCGTTTCGCGGCCCATCAACACTGGCCTAGGTGGCGGAGCTTGCGGCGATAGACCCGCATCGAGGCACGGCGCCAGTCGCCGTGGGTCTGGTGCCTGAGGCTGGCGACCAGCTCCAGGTGGTAGGGCGAGCGCAGGCTCTCGTTGTGGCCGATCACGTCCTTGATCGGGATCCGGTAGCGGCAGCGCAGCCGTTGGGTGAGGCGCAGCGAGCTGCGCAGCTGGCGCCGGTTGCCGAGCACGTCGCCGTCGCTGAAGCCGACGTGCTCGATCCCGATCGCGGTGTAGTTGAGGCCGACGGTGTGGCGGCAGCGGATCCGCAGCCCGACCAGCTGGTAGGCGCGGCCGTTGGAGCCGACGACGAAGTGCGAGCAGACGTTGGGCAGCTCGTGCAGCTCCGGATCGGGGTGGTCGGGGGCGAAGGTGTTGAACACCGAGTTGACGCTGCCGGCTGCCGCGACGTGCTCGACGATCACCTTCGGGTCGCGCAGCCGCCATTCGCGCTTGCCGTAGTGGCGCTTGGAGTAGGCAGCCATCTCGCGCTTGCGGTGGGCGGGGAAGGGGATCAGCTTGCGCTTTATGCCGGTGAGCCGCCCCGCGACCGTCCGCACGCCCACCGAGCCTGGTGGGTCGACTTCCTCGCGCATAGGGGGCAAACGGCCACCCAGGGTGCGTCGATCGCTGGCTCGAGAAACCGTCACCACCGCTCGCACGGCGCGCCTTGCCGCCGCGGCCGAGATCGGTCCGCCAGGCAGCTCGACCACGAATGCGTCGCCCCCGAAGCCGTGGTTCTGCCAGCGGGTCGCGGTGCCAGGGAGGTGGGCGCCGCGGCAGCGCTTCAGCGGGATGCCGGAGATTTTCGAGAAGGTCCGCTGCGCGGCGGCGGCACCGTGACAGGGGGCAAGCACTTGGCCCCAGGGCTGGTGAAACCAGATCGTTATCGCGGGGCGCAGGCGTCGCACCAAGCGGCGAACCGCGCGCGACTCGGGCTCCGAGAATGGCCGCGGGCCAGGGTAGTAGCCCGAAGAGGCCGCGACGCCTCCCTTCCAGCGGTAGGAGAAGTTGCGGTTCAGATCGACGCCCCGGGCGTTGCGGCGCTGCCCGGCTGCAAGCCCGTCCGGGTTGACCGTCCGCACGACCCAGAGGTCGACGCCGCGCAGGCCGCCGAACCGGCCCACGATCCGCCGCGTGACCGCCGTCCCGGCTGGCTCGTCCCCGTGGATCGCGCCGACGACGAGCGCCTTCTTGGGGGAGCGGCTATCGCCGACCCGGACGGCGGTGATCGCCCGCCCTTGCACCGAGTGGCCGAGCAGAACCCGCTTGGCGCCTCTGCCAGTGTCCCCGGGAGCCGACGCCGCTCCGACGATCAGCGCGGCAAGCGCCGCAGCTCCCAGCCAGCGCCGCAGGCCCATCAGGCGCCGCGCGCCGCGAGCAGCTCTTCGAGCACCTCGACCAGCGCCTCGACGTCCGACTCCTGAGTGCTCCAGTTGACGATCGCGGGCCGGAAGGCGACCCGGCCTTCGTAGGTGGTGGTCCCGGCGAAGACGCGACCGTCGCGCAGCAGCTCGACGCCGAGCTCCTGGTTCAGCTCGTCCAGCTCGGCCTCGGGCACGCCATCCGGCTTCGCCCGGAAGCAGACGATGTTCAGCTTCACGTCGGCGAGCCGCTCCAGGACCGGTGACGCGTCGACCCGGCTCGCCAGGTGTCGGGCCAGCTCGAGGTGGCGCTCGACCATCTCGCGGTGGCCGTTGCGGCCGTAGGCGCGCAGGGTCGCCCAGATCGCCAGCGCCCGTGCCCGGCGCGAGTTCTCCGGGGTCAGGAAGCCGGGGTTCGGGCGCGGATCGTCGGGTGCGGGCAGGTAGGGTGCTCCGACGTTGAAGGTCCGCGGCAGCCGGGCGGCGTCGCGGACGAAGGCGAAGCCGCAGTCGTAGGGGACGTTGAGCCACTTGTGGCCGTCGGCGATCACCGAGTCGGCGCGCTCGACCCCGGCCGCGAGCCCAGCCGCCTCCGGCGTCAGCCGCGCGAAGAGGCCGAAGGCGCCGTCGACGTGCAGCCAGGCACCGTGCTCGGCCGCGAGCTCGGCCATCGGCTCGATCGGGTCGAAGTCGCCGGCGTTGACCTCACCCGCGTTGGCGACGACGATCGCATTCTCTCCCTCCTCGCCGACCCGCCGCGCCAGTGCTTCGAGGTCGAGCCGCCCGGCCTCGTCGCGGGCAAGCCGCTCGATGTTCCCGCGGCCCAGGCCGAGCATCCCGATCGCCTGCGCGGCGCTCGGGTGGATGTAGCCGCTGGAGAGAAGCGCCGGTCCCTTCAGTCCCGCCATCCCTGCTTCGTCGACGTCTACGCCCTGCCGCTCCCCCCAGCGGCTGCGAGCAGCCGCAAGGGCGACGAAGTTGGCCATCGTCGCTCCGCTGGTCAGCACCCCGCCGAAGCCCTCGGGCAGCTCGAAGAGCTGGCGCAGCCAGTCGACCGTGACCTGCTCGAGACGCGAGCCGAGCGGCGAGGAGGCCCAGCCGAAGGCGACCTGGTCGAAGGCCGAGGTCAGCCAGTCGGCGGCCAGCGCCGCCGGAGTGCCGCCGCCCATCACGAAGTGAAAGAAGCGCGGCCCGCTGGAGCGGGTCGCGGCTTCCTCGCCGCGGGCGATCAGCTCCCGCACCGCGGCCATCGTCCCGTCGCCGTGCTCGGGCATCGGGTCTTCCCAGGCGCGGATCGCGTCCTCGGCACCTGGGCGAAGCACCGGTTCATCGCCAATCCGCTCGAGGTACTCGCGCGCGCCGTCGGCCGCGGCGTCCAGCGCCTCGTTGAGAAGCGACTTTTCGCTCAGCGGATCGGTCACGAGTCGATGCTACGAAGACTCAGGTGGTTCATGCGGATTGCAGCGCCATTCGCGATCGCCCGGCTGGCACAATGGCGCCGTGGCCGACAGCCCCGACCGCGAAGTGCTGGTTCGCATCGATCGCACTCTCGATCGCATCGACGCCGGCCTCGATGCGAGCGAGAAGCGCTGGGCGCGCAGAGATGAGCTCTTGGAGGCAGATCGAGAAGAGGCGCAGCGACGCTGGGAGCGGCTCGCGGCCGACAACCGGCGCTACAACGACGCCTTGCTCGAGCGTCACGCCCGCATCACCGGCGACATGATCGCCGCGCTGCGCCGCCACGGCGACGAGGAAAGCGCGCGCACGACCGCCATCCTCGCCGAGATCGCAGATCAGCGCGAACAGATTCAGGCTCAGACGCGGGCATTGCTGCAGGTCATCGACCGCTTGCCACCACCACACCCGCAGGGTTGAACGACTTCATTTCGGCGGCGGCGCGGCTGGCGGCCGAGACCGCTAGGGCAGGAACTGCGCCAGCGCCGCGCCGGCGTGCTCGGCCCAGGCGACCAGCGGCTGCGGGATGACGCCGAAGAAGACGGTTGCCGCTGCGGCGAGCAATGCCGGCCCGACCAGATAGGGTCGCCGGCCCGCGTCGAGGTCGATCGGATCCGTCTCGGGCGAGGCGCCGGCGATCGCCGGCATCTCCTCGGTCGGGCGCGCGATCGCGGCCGGCTGCATCCACACCGCTGCGACCACGCGCAGGTAGTAGGCCAGTGAGACCATCGTCCCGATCGCGATCGCGACCGCTAGCCAGGTGTAGTCGCCGTCGACCAGGGCTTCGATCAGGAACAGCTTGCCCATGAACCCCGAGGTCGCCGGCAGCCCGGCGAGCGCCAGCATCGAGATCGTCAGCGGCCAGGCGAGCAGTGGCCGCTTGCGGCCGAGCCCCTCGATCGACTTGATGTCGTCGCCGTAGGGGGTCTCGCGCTCGCGGGCGACGATCACCGCGAAGGCGGCCATGTTCATCAGCGTGTAGGCGGCGAGGTAGAAGACCAGCGCGTTGACCCCCGCCTCGGAGGCGACGACAAGGCCGCCGAGCATGTAGCCGGCCTGGGCGACGCCGGAGTAGCCGAGCAGCCGCTTCAGCGAGGTCTGGTTGAGCGCCCCGACGTTGCCGATCGCGATCGAGGCGGCGGCGAGGACCGCCAGCGCCACGTCCCAGTCGCCCGCCTCCGGCGCTAGCGCGACGTCGAAGAAGCGGACGAAGGCGGCGAAGGCGGCCGCCTTGGTCGCCACCGCCATGAAGCTCGTGATCGGCGTCGGCGCGCCCTCGTAGACGTCCGGCGTCCACTGGTGGAAGGGTGCGATCGAGATCTTGAAGGCGAGCCCGGTGGCGGCGAGGGCGATCCCCATCAGCACCAGCGGGTCACCGAGCACCCCCGCGCGGCCGATCCCGTGCGCGATCCCGGTGAAGTCGGTCGAGCCCGAGCCGCCGTAGATGAAGGCGAGCCCGTAGAGCAGCGTCGCCGAGCCCAGCGAGCCGATGATCAGGTACTTCAGCCCCGCCTCCAGCGAGCGCTCGCGGCGCAGGTTGGTGGCGCAGAGCACGTAGAGCGGGATCGAGAGCGTCTCCAGCGCGATGAAGAAGCTGATCAGGTTCTGCGCCTGCGCGAGCAAGCACATCCCGAGCACTGAACCGAGCAGCAGGGCGTGGTACTCGCCGCCGCCCGCCTGCTCGACGGCCGGCTCGCCGATCGAGAGCAGGACGGTGAACGCGGCGGCCGCGATCGCGATCAGCCCCACCGCGATCCCCAGCTCGTCGAGACGCAGGGCCCCGGAGACGAGGTCCTGACGGTCGCCCCAGGAGATGATGAAGCGGATCGCGGTGACGGCGAGCACGGCGAGGGTGAGGGAAGGCACCGCTCGGCGTGTGCGATCGAAGACCCCGGCCAGCAGCACGACGCAGATCCCCGCGGTCAGGGCGATGATCGGCGCGATGCCCGAGTAGTCGATGTGGGGGGCGTTGAAGCTCATCGCTGGGCCAGGGTCGCGTCCGCGGACTGCGAGCGCACCGAGTCGACGGCGTCCACGGAGGCGGCGGCCGAGCGGTCCGTGCGGTGCAGGATCAGCTGCGGGTAACAGGCGAGGGCGACGATGCAGGAGATCAGCGGCGCGAGCACGACGGTGTCGCGGAGCGAGAGGTCGCGCGACCCCACCCCCTCTGGCCTGCGCCCGTGCATCGCGCGTTGGAAGAGGCGCAGCCCGTAGTAGCCGGCCAGCACGACCCCGCTCGCAGCCACGAACGCGAAGACGATCTTGGCGCTGAACAGCGCGTTGAGGATGTAGAACTCGCCGATGAAGTTGGCCGAGCCTGGCATCGCCAGCGTCGCCAGAGCGACGATGAGAAACAGCGTCGCGAGGATCGGAGCCCGAAGCGCGCCCCCGCCGAGCTCGGAGAGGTCCTCGCTGCCGGTGCGCTCGGCGAGCAGGGCGACGATCAGGAAGACCGGCGCAACGACGAGGCCGTGGTTGACCATCTGCAGCAGCGCCCCGTCGGCGCCGTCGGGTCGCAGCGCAAATACCCCCGCGGTGATGAAGCCGAGCTGCGCGACGGAGGAGTAGCCGGCGATCAGCCGCAGGTCGGTCTGCGTGAACGCCATCACCGAGCCGTAGAGGATCGAGGCCAGGGCGATCAGCAGCACCAGCTCCTGGAACTGGACCGTCGCGTCAGGGAAGAGAGGCAGCACGATGCGCAGTAAGCCGTATGCGCCGACCTTCGCGATGACGCCGGAGAAGACCGCCAGCGCCGGCAGCGGCGCGGCGCGGTAGGCGTCCGGCATCCACCCGTGCAGCAGGAAGGCCGGCATCTTGACCAGGAAGGCGGCGGCGAAGAACCAGAAGATCCAGCGCTGGCTGCCGGCCGAGAGCAGGTGGTTCTGCAGATCTGCGATCGAGAAGCTGATCGCGCCGCCATCGGCGGCCAGGATCGCCGTCGCGATCGCCCCGACCAGCATCAGCAGCGAGCCGACCAGCGTGTAGACGAGCATCTTCAGGGTCGCCGAGGAGGCGGTCACGGCGCCGCGATCCTCACCCCAGATCCCGAACAGGAAGTAGAACGGGACCAGCATCAGGTCGAAGAAGAGGACGAAGAGCAGCAGGTCCTGGGCCAGGAAGGCGCCCATCGTCGCCGTTTCTCCCAGTGCGAGCATCAGGAAGTAGGAGCGTGGGCGCTCGGGCTCGCGCAGTGCCGAGAAGGCGACCGCGGCGAGCCAGAGGACTGTCGTGAGCATGATCAGGAAGACGTTCAGGCCGTCGACGCCGACGCTGTAGCGAACCCCGAGCCCGGAGATCCAGGCGATGTCGGTGACGTGCTGCAGGCCGGCGCCGGAGTCGAAATCAGCCAGAACGACAATCGCCAGGCCCAGCGTCACTGCGGCGCCGAGGGCGACGACCCAGCCGCTCAGCCGGCGCGGGGCGAAGAGCCCGAGGACCCCGAACAGCAGCGGTGTCCAGAGCAACCAGTTGCTCATGAGCTGGAGAGCAGGAAGTAGAGGGCGAGGGCGGCGAACCCGGTGACCAGCAGCAGAGCGTAGGAGCGCAGAAAGCCCGACTGGACGGCGCGCACGACGCCGGCCGCGTCGCGGACCACCTCGACGGCGCCGTTGACGATCCCCTGCACCACGAGGCGCTCGAAGGTTTGGTTGCAGAAGCGGCCGAAGGCGAGCGCCGGGCGCACGATCAGCCCGTCGATCAGCTCATCGAAGTACCACTTGTGGAGCAGGAAGCTGTGCAGCCCGCGCAGCCGTTCGATCAGCCGCGCCGTGGTCCCGGGGCGGCGCACGTACAGCTGGTAGGCGATCCCGATCCCGGCCAGGGCGATCAGGGTGCCGACGCCCAGCCCCTCCCATGAGGCTGCGGTCGAGGGCTCGATGCGCTCGAGCGGGGAAGTCGCGAAGGTCGGGGCGAGGAAGTTGTGGATCACGTTGTCGAGCCCTGGGACCTGGAGGAAGCCTGCGAACAGGGCGAGAAATGCGAGAGCCCCCATCGCGATCCGCATCGGCGCGGCGCCCTCGGCGATGTGGTGCTCGGGGCCAGGGAAGCCGACGTCGGTGCCCTCGGGCTCGCCGGTCGCCGGGTTCTCTGGCTCGGCGTGGACGACGTGCCCGGTCTCACGCAGCTCCCGCGCCTCTTCGCACTCATCGCCGCCGAGCACCCGGAAGACGATCCGGAAGGAGTAGATCGCGGTCAGCAGCGCCCCGACGTAGCCGCCGATCGTGAAGATCAGGTACATGCCGCCGCGGTCGGTGGCGAAGGCGAGGATCTCGTCCTTGGAGAAGAAGCCCGAGGTACCGGTGAACCCGGAAAGGGCCAGCGCGCCGATGACCAGGGTCGCCGCGGTGAACGGCATCGCCTTGCGCATCCCGCTCATCCGGTCGATGTTCTGGCGGTTGGCCATCGCGGCGATGATCGAGCCGGCGGCCATGAAGAGAAGCGCTTTGAAGAACGCGTGCGTCATGAGCTGGAAGAGGCCCGCCGAGTAGGCGCCGATCCCGACCCCGACGACCATGTAGCCGACCTGGCTCATCGTCGAGTAGGCGATGATCCGCTTCAGGTCGGTGACGACGAGCGCGATTGTGCCGGTGATCAGCAGCGTCGCGAGGCCGGTGAAGGCGGCGATGTCGGCGGCGGTGGGGGCGAGGTCGAAGAGCGGGTAGGCGCGGGCGATCAGGTAGACGCCGGCGGTGACCATGGTCGCGGCGTGGATCAGCGCCGAGACCGGGGTCGGGCCCTCCATCGCGTCGGGGAGCCAGGTGTGAAGCGGGATCTGGGCCGACTTCGCGAAGGCGCCGACGAGCAGCAGCAGGCAGATCGCGACCACGGTCCATTCGTTTGTGTGGAAAACCTGCGGGGCGCGGTCGAACACCTGCCGGTAGTCGAGGACGCCGATCTCGCGCTGGATCAGGATCGCCGCGAAGACCAGGCCGACGTCTCCGAATACGTTGATCACGAACGCCTTCATCCCCGCCGCGGTCGCGGTGGCGCGCCGGTACCAGAAGCTGATCAGCGCGTAGGAGGCGAAGCCGACGAAGGCCCAGCCGACGATCAGCAGCACGAAGTTGCCGGCCAGGACCAGCAGCAGCATCGAGAAGACGAAGAAGTTGAGCAGGCTGAAGAAGCGCGTGTAGCCGCGGTCCGACTCCATGTAGGCGACCGAGTAGAGGTGGATCAGGGTGGAGACGCCGGAGACGACGAGGATCATGAAAACGGAGAGCGGGTCGACGAAGACGTTTACCTTGATGTCGAGTCCGCCCGCGTTCGCGTAGTCCCAGAGCGTCGAGCTCAGCTGGCGGCCCGAGTCGGGGTGGTCGAGCAGCGAGAGCAGCGCCCCGATCGAGGCCGCGAAGGCGAGCCCGATCGCGCCGGTGCCGATCCAGCCGGCGGCGCGTCCCGGCCAGACCCGGTAGCCGAGTGCGATCACGATCGTTCCGAGCAGCGGGAAGAGCAAGACCAGCCAGGCGAAGGTCGTCGGGCTCATCCACGCAGCTCCCGAAGCTCATCGACGTCGAGCGGCAGGCGGCGCCGGTAGATTGCGACGATCAGCCCGAGGCCGACGACGACCTCGCAGGCGGCGACGACCATCACCACGATCGCGAGGACCTGTCCGTCGGAGTTGCCGAGCATGCGGCTGAACGCGACCAGCGCCAGATTGCCGGCATTGAGCATCAGCTCGAGGCTGAGCAGGATCACCAGCGGGTTGCGCCGCAGCAGCACCCCGGCGACGCCGACTGCAAAGAGCAGCGCCGAGAGGACGACGTACCACTCGACATTCATCGGCTGAGGCCCTCCTCGCGCTTGCGGCCCGCAAGGACGACGGCCCCGACGGCGGCGAGCAGAAGCAGAATTGACGCGGCTTCGAAGGCGATCAAGAAACGCTCGAGCAGGACCCGACCGATGTCTGCGGGGGTCCCGAAGCCGAGCGGGATCGTCGGGCCCTCGCCGTCGAGGGCCTTTAAGGAAGAGCCGAGAACCGCGATCGAGAGCTCGACGAAAAGGGCCGCGCCGAGCAGCGGGGCGAGGAACTGCTGGCCGGGAATCGGCTCGAACGCCGGCTCTTGGACGTTTCCGACGTAGGCGGCAACGAAGACGTAGAGGACCATCACCGCGCCGGCGTAGACGACGACCTGAGCCGCGGCAACGAACTCGGCGTGCAGGATCAGGAACAGGCCGGCGAGCGACACCAGGTGCACGATCAGCGCCAGGACGCTGTAGAAGGGGTTGCGCAGCGCGATCACCGCCATCGCGCCGCCGAGCGCGCCGATCGCACCGACGAAGAACGCGACCGCTTCCATTACGCGGCACCTCCTCGGCTGCGCCTCCGGGGGTGCCGCGGTGACCGGCCGGCCTGCTGCCTCACTCCCCTTCTCCCCGCAGCGGCGTGCGCTCGATCGCGTCGGCGAGCAGCATCTCCTTGGTGAAGATCAGGTCGGAGCGGTTGTAGTCGGAGAGCTCGTAATCGTGGCCCATCGTGATCGCGTCGAACGGGCAGGCGACCTCGCAGTAGCCGCAGAAGATGCAGCGGCTGAGGTTGATCTCGTAGACCGAGGCGTAGCGCTCGCCGGCCGAGACCCGGTGCTCGGGGTCGTTCTCGGCCGCGACGACGCGGATGCAGTCAGCCGGGCAGGCGGCCGCGCAGAGCGAGCAGCCGACGCATTTCTCCAGGCCGGTGTCCTCGAAGCGGTGCAGCTTGTGGCGGCCGCGGAAGCGCGGGTAGACCGGCGTCTTCTCCTCCGGGTACTGGATCGTCACCGGGCCCTCGATGATCCGCGCGAAGGTCGTCTTCAGCCCCCGCAGCGTCTCCCCGAATGCCCGATAGGCGCCGCTGACTCCCCCGGGCTCGGGGCCGCGCTGGACCTCGATGACCGAGTCGTCCTTGAGGTAGGGGAACTGGTCTCGGGGGCTCGATTCGCTCATTCCGAGCCCTCCACTGAGCACTTTCCCCGCCTATAGCGAGGACAACTGCTCACTCGGCGGGGATGGGTCAAGTCACCACCACCAGCACCGCGGTCACGAGCATGTTGAGCGTCGCCAGCGGCAGCATCACCTTCCAGCCCAGCGCCATCAGCTGGTCGTAGCGCAGCCGCGGCAGCGTCGCCCGCACCCAGATGAAGAAGCAGAGCAGGACGAAGATCTTTGCCAGCATCCAGATCGGGTCGAGGAAGCCCGGGCCGGGCCCCATCCAGCCGCCGAGGAACATCGCCGCAGCGATCCCGGAGACCACGGTCATCTCCAGGTACTCGACCAGCAGGAAGGTGCCGAAGCGCATCCCCCCGTATTCGGTCATGAAGCCCTGGACCAGCTCAGAGTCGGCCTCGACGAGATCGAAGGGGGCGCGGTTGGTCTCCGCGAAGCCGGCGACCATGAAGATCAGAAAGCCGATCAGCTGCGGGACGATGAACCAGATCCCGTCCTGCGCGCGGACGATGTCGACCAGCGACAGCGACCCCGCCATCATGATCACGCCGAGCAGCGCCAGCCCCATCGAGACCTCATAGGAGATCAGCTGCGCGGCGGAGCGCATCGCGCCGAGGAAGCTGTACTTCGAGCCCGAGGCCCAGCCGCCGAGCAGCAGCCCATAGAAGCCGATCGAGCCGGCGGCGAAGAAGTAGAGGATCCCGATCGAGACGTCGAGGCCGTAGAAGCCGACCCCGTCCTTGACGTCGCCGAAGGGGATGATCGCGAGCGCCAGCACGGCGGAGAGGACCATCAGCGCCGGGCCGAGGACGTAGAGGGTGTTGACCGCGTTCTCGGGCCGGAACGGCTGCTTGCCGACCAGCTTGCCGACGTCGGCGAGCGGCTGCAGGATCCCGAACGGGCCGACCCGGTTGGGGCCGTAGCGGTTCTGAAACCGGCCGATCAGCTTGCGCTCCAGCACCGTCAGCATCGGCAGGATCGCGAAGGCGATCGCGAAGATGACCAGCGACTTGACGACCAGGATCCAGCTCGCCTCGGCAAAGCCGGTGTCGCCGATGGGAATCAATTGCCCGCCGTCTCCTCCGCTTCCAGCGAGTCGCCAGGCGAGCGATCAGCCGGGCTTTGCCCGGCTGAGGGGGCGGCGGGGTGGTGCCCACCCTGCTCACTCTTGGTCACCGTGGCGACTGCCGGACTGCCGTTGAGCAGCGCGTTGGCGTTGCCCTCCGCCGTTCCCTCGATCAAGAAGCAGGCGCCCTGCAGGAGGCGCTCGCGAATCATGACCGTTGCCTCGACGCTTGAGCCGTTGACGCTCACCTTGGCCCGGTCGGCGTCGGTGAGGCCGAGCCGGTTGGCGTCGGCGGCGGCGAGCTCGAGCCGCTGCGCCGGGGCGAGGAAGTGCAGTGGCGGATTGAGCTCCGTCGCCGGCCCCGCCCAAAGATCCCGGTAACTGCCGAGCAGCAAGGTGTTCTGGCCGCTGGGGCGACCTTCTCGGGTCGAGCTGTCGGGCGCAGCAGCGTCTATCGATGTCGCGACGTATCGGGCCCCCTCCGACAAAGCCTCGAAGGCAGCCCCGGCGCCTGCTCGTTCTTGCCAGCGAATTCCGCGGCCGCCGATCTCCTCCGCGCTCAAACCGCCGTAGATCCCGACTTCCTCGGCGAGCGCCGCGAGCACCTCGGGGATGGAGCTGAGCCCGGTCTCGTGATCGAGCGCCGCGGCCAGCTCGCAGAGCGCCTCCCAGCCGGGGCGCACCGCGCCGGGGTCCTTGACGCTTGGGCGCACCCGCTGCAGGCGGCCGTCGGGGTGGGTCACCGTCCCCTCCTTCTCGGCATGGCTCTGCAGCGGCAGCACGACGTCGGCGAGCTGCGCCGTCGCGTCCTCGAACATCGAGAAGGCGAGCACGAAGTCGGCCCCCTGAAGCGCCCTGCGCCAACCCTCGGAGCCCGGATAGTCGCGCACCGGATCGGCGCCGAACAGCAGCAGCGCCGAGAGATCGTCCTGCTCCAGCCCGGCGCGGATTCCCTCCGCATCGCGGCCGGGCGCCGTCTCGGCGAGGCCGGGGCCGGCGTCGGGGAGGGCTCCGACCTCGCGCAGCCCGCGCGCGTTGCTGACCTCGGGGACTCCGAGCAGGCCGGCTCCCTCGGTCTGCGAGCAGCCGAGGCCGCGGGCGAGGTCGAGCAGCGCGTCGACCGCGGCAGCTCCGGCCTCGCCGCGCCCTAGACGCTCGCCCCAGACGATCACTGGGCGCTTGGCGGCGGACAGCAGCGCGGCCAATCCAGCATCGGAGCCCTCGGTCCCCGATGCGTCGCGAGCCTGCGCCATCGCCGCGTTGAGCTCGGCTACGAATGCCGCTCCAGCGCCGGGCGCGTAGCGGGCGACCGCCTCGGCGCCGCCGTCGAGCGCGGTCGGCCGCTCGCCGGCGATCGCGAGGCGGGCGCCGTTGCGGCGCATCGCCTTGCGGATCCGCAGGTCGAGGATCGGTGCCGCGTGCATCGGATCGGTGCCGAGGACGAGGATCACGTCGGCCGCGTCGATCGAGCGAACCGAAGCGGAGAGGTCCGGCTGCGAGAGCTCAACGATCCTGCTGCGATCCAACCCGCCCGCTGGCCGCGAGTCGATGTGTGGCGAGTGAAGCGCCTGGCGGAGGATGCGCTGGACCAGGTAGGCCTCCTCGTTGGAGGCGTCGCCGACCAGCGCGGCGCTTGCGGAGCCCGCCGCCCGCAACCCCCGCGCCGCCCGTTCGATCGCCTCCGACCAGCTGGTCTCCCGCAGGCTGCCGCCTTCGCGGATCTGCGGCGCCGTGATTCGCTGCGGCGCGGCCAGCATCTCGAACGAGTAGCGGCCCTTGTCGCAGAGCCAGCCGTCGTCGACCTCGTGGTTGTCGCGGGCCAGCACCCGCTTTACCTCTTCGTCGCGGACCGTGAAGGCGACGTTGCACTGCGACGGGCACAGCGTGCAGACCGAGCCCGCCTGCTCGATGTCCCAGGGCCGGGCGCGGAAGCGGTAGCTGTAGCTGGTCAGCGCGCCGACCGGGCAGAGCTCGGTGATGTTGCCGTGAAAGGGGGCGATGTAGGGACGGTCATCGAAGGTCCCGACGAAGCTCTGGCTGCCGCGCTCGAGCAGCTGCAGCTGCGCGTCTTCGGAGACTTCCTGACTGAAGCGCACGCAGCGATAGCAGAGGATGCACCGCTCGCGGTCGATCGCGACCAGCGGCGAGAGTGGCAAGGGCTTGCGGAAGTGGCGCTTGGGGTCCGTGAAGCGGCTGCGCCCGGCTCCCCAGCCCATCGCGATGTCCTGCAGCGGGCACTCGCCGCCCTTGTCGCAGACCGGGCAGTCGAGCGGGTGGTTTACGAGCAGGAACTCGACCACCGCGTTCTGGGCCTCCTTGACCTGGTCGGTCTGCGTGTAGACGACCATGCCGTCGCGCACCGGGGTCGAGCATGCGGTCTGCAGCTTCGGCGTCCCCTCGATCTCGACCAGGCACATCCGGCAGGCGCCGACCGGCTCTCCGAGCTTCGGCTCGTAACAGAAGACTGGGATCTCGACGTCGCCGTGCTTGGCGGCGTCGACGAGCATCTGGCCCTCGACAGCGGCCACCTCGCGCCCGTCGATGACCAGGGTTATCTGCTCCCCGCTCACAAACTCACCTGTTCGCCTTCGGCCTGCATCAATGCTCTTTGCTTGAGCCTCCGGCTCACGGCATCGCCCCGATCTGCTCCGGCGCCCCGGCAACCGCGCCGATTCGCTCCACCTCGGCGTCCTGGGGATGGGCGAGCCGCTCGAAGTCTTCGCGGAACTTGCGCACCATCGAGCCGACCGGCATCGCCATCGAGTCGCCGAGCACGCAGAGGCAATTGCCCATGATGTTGTCCTGCACCGAGGCGACGATGTCGAGGTCCATCGGCGTTGCCTCTCCGTTCACCACCCGTCCCAGCATCTTCTCCGTCCAATTCGTCCCCTCGCGGCAGGGGGTGCACTTCCCGCACGACTCGTGGTGGTAGAAGCGCGCCGAGCGCAGCGCCAGCTCCGGGATCGAGACGCGCTCGTCGGCGACGATGATCGAGGCGGTGCCGAGCATCGAGCCGGCGTCCGCCATCGCCTCGAAGCTGTAAGGGACATCGAGGTCGTCCGCCGTCATCACCGGCGAGGATGAGCCGCCGGGGAAGAACGCCCTCACTTCATGGCCGTCCTGCGGCCCGCCGGCGAGACCGAAGATCAGCTCCCGGGTCGGGACCCCGAGCTCGACCTCGTAGTTGCCCGGCCGTTGGACACAGCCGGATATCGAGACCACCTTGGTGCCGGGCGACTGCTCGGTCCCAAAGCTGCGGAACCAGTCGGCGCCGTTGGCGACGATGTGGGGCACGTTGGCGAGAGTCTCGACGTTGTTGATCAGCGTCGGGCCGCCGTAGAGGCCCTGCACGGCCGGGAACGGGGGCTTGAGACGCGGATTGCCGCGCTTTCCCTCCAGCGCGTCGAGCAGCGCCGTCTCCTCGCCGCAGATGTAGGCGCCGGCGCCGCGGTGGACCACGAGCTTGAGGCTGCGGTGGCTGCCGAGGATGTTCTCACCCAGGTAACCGGCCCCATAGGCTTCAGCGACGGCGGCGTCGAGGATGTCGCCCTGCAGGTCGTATTCGCCGCGGATGAAGATGAAGGCGCGTGTCGCGCCGGCCGCCAGCGCCGCGATCGCGATCCCTTCGATCAGCTGATGCGGGTTCTTATGCATCAGCTCGCGGTCCTTGAAGGCGCCCGGCTCGGACTCGTCCGCGTTGCAGCAGAGGTACTTCTCCACCTCTCCGCGAGGCAGGAAGGAGGCCTTCTTGCCCATCGAGAACCCGGCGCCACCACGGCCGCGCAGCCCTGAGTCCTCGAGCGCCGACAGCACCTCGTCGGCTTCCATCTCGCCGAATGCTCGCTCGAGGGTCCGGTAGCCGCCGCGCCGCTTGTAGACGTCGATCGTGTTCAAGCCCGGCTCGTCGATGTGGCGGAAGAGAAGTCGAGTCTCAGGCATTCGAATCACCTTTGCCCGCCGCCTCCTCCGCTCCGCGTCCGGGGGCGGCGGGGTTGTGCACACTCTGCTCGATCTTCGCGACCCGTTCGTCGGGCTGTGGCTCCGGCCCGCCTGCGGCGCCCCGCTTCGCCAGCGCCTTCTCCGGCAAGAGCTCCTGCTCGGCGAGCAGCTGCTGTACGGCAACCTTCGCGTCCTCCGCGGCCAGGGGCCCGAAGTAGCGGCCGTCGATCGAGGCCATCGGCGCGAGCTCGCAGGCGCCAAGGCACCCGAATCCGGAGACGTACAGCTCGCCGTCGGCGGAGCTCGATCCGCCGTGATCGGCCCGCCCGCGGTCGCAGCCCGCCGCTTCGCAGAACGCGTCCAGCAGGTCGTCGCCGCCGCGCATCCAGCAGGAGAGGCTGCTGCAGACCAGCACCTTGTGGCGGCCGACAGGCTCTGTGTAGAAGAGGTCGTAGAAGCTCGCCACCGACTCCAGGTAGGCGGGGGTTACCCCCATCACCGCGGCCGCCTGGCGGATCCCCTCCGGCGTGCACCACCCGTAACGCCCCTGGATCTCCCAGAGAGCCGGGATCGAAGCGGAGTGGCGGTCCGGGTAGCGCGACATCAGCTCCTCGATCCGCTGCCGCAGATCCTCCGGGCACCCGGTGGCGTGGATCTCGGGGATCTCCTCGGGAGGATGGTCGGGGTGCCTGCCTTCGACCAATGCCGGATCGACGGGGAGGTGGTTCACCTGTCGACGCCTCCCAGTATTGGATCGAGCATCGCCAGGTTCTGGATCAGGTCGGCGACGTAGCCGCCGACGCACATGTCGCGCAGGGACTGCAGGTTCACGAACGAGGAGTCGCGGATGTGGACCCGGGCCGGCTTCCCTGAGCCGTCGGCGAGCACGTAGCAGCCGAGCTCTCCACGTGGCCCTTCGACCGCGTAATACTGCTCGCCCGGGGGAACACGGTAGCCCTCGGTGACCAGCTTGAAGTGGTGGATCAGCGCCTCCATCGAGGTCGAGAGCTCGGAGCGGGGCGGCAGCACGAACTTGCGATCGTCGGCGATGTGCGGCCCCTCCGGGAGTCCCTCCAGGGCCTGGCCGATGATCTTCACTGACTCGCGGATCTCGGCAAGCCGGACCCGGTAGCGGTCGTAGCCGTCGCCGACCGTCCCGACCGGGACCTGGAAGTCGAGCTCGGGATAGGCGAGGTAGCCGAAGGCCTTGCGCAGGTCCCAGGGCTCGCCGGCGGCGCGCAGCAGCGGCCCGGTCACGCCGAGCTCGAGCAGCCGCTCTCGGGGCACGATGCCGACGTTGCGCGTCCGGTGCAGGAAGATCTCGTTGCGGTCGAGGATCGCCTCGTACTGGTCGACCCGGGTCGGCATCTCCTCGACGAAGGCGCGCAGCTTGGCCGCGAACTCGAGCGGGATGTCCTCGAAGACCCCGCCGACCTGGAAATAGCGCGTGTGCATGCGCTGTCCAGAGGTCATCTCGAAGAGGTCGAGGATCTTGTCGCGCTCGCGGAAGCAGTACCAGAGCATCGAGACCGCGCCGAGGTCGAGGCCGCTGGTGCCGAGCCAGACCAGGTGCGAGTGGATCCGGTTCAGCTCCATGTGGATCACCCGCAGGTACCTGGCCCGCGGTGGGATCTGCAGCTCCAGCAGCCGCTCGACGGCGCCGCAGAACGCCTCCATGTTGAAGTAGTAGCCGAGGTAGTCCATCCGCTCCACGAACGGGATCACCTTCCAATACGACTTGTCCTCGCAGGACTTCTCGATCCCGGTGTGCAGGTAGCCGGTCACCGGCTTCAAATCGCGGACCACCTCGCCCTCGAGCTGCACGACGAGCCGCAGCACCCCGTGCGTGGCGGGGTGGTGTGGACCCATGTTGATCGTCAACAGCTCGGTATCAAGTTCCGGCTGCGTGCTCTGCTCGCTCGGCGCTCGACCCAGATCACCAATGCCCGCCGCCTCCTCCGCTTCGCGTCCGGGGGCGGCGGGGTTCTGCCCACCTTGCACGGTCCTCGTTTGTTCAGTCACTCGAACCACCCTGGGCTGCCCGGCTCGTCCTTGGTGAACAGGACCGGCTCACCGCCGACCGGGTAATCGCGGCGCAGCGGCCAGCCGACGTAGTCCTCGGGCAGCAGGATCCGGCGCAGGTCGGGGTGGCCGCGGAAGACGATCCCGAAGAAGTCGTAGACCTCGCGCTCCTGGAACTCGGCGGTCGGGAAGAGCTTGACGCAGGAATCAATGCTCGGCAGGACAGCAATGCCCGCCGCCTCCTCCGAACCAATGCCCGGCACGTCCTCGGAATCAATTCCCCCCGCCTCCTCCGCTTCGCGTCCGGGGGCGGCGGGGTTCGCGGCTTCTGCTGACCCCCCGTTCGCCGCTGCCGGATCCCCGAGCATGACCTTGACCCGCAGGCGCTCGACCCGGGGCATGTTGAGCAGCTCGTAGTGGATGCCGAAGCGCGGCTCCGCCGGCAGGTAGTCGGCGGCGTGCAGACTGGAGAGGAATCGGTACTGCTGGGTCGGCGCGTCGCGCAGCCAGCCCAGCACCGCGAGCAGCTGCGCCGGGTCCGCGATCAGCGTCGCCTGGCCGCGGTCGAAGCTGGTCTCGAGCACCGCACCGGGATGAGCCTCGTTGAGCTCCCCTCGGACCAGCTCGAGTCCGGGCGCGTCAGGCATCGGCCAGCTCGCGGGCGCGCGCGTAGGCCTCGGCCGCCGCTGGGTTCGGGTGGCTGTCGGGCCCGCCCCGCGCCCACTCCTCGGTGCCCGCCGCGTCGTAGCGGCGCCGCCAGCCGTCGTCGGGATGTCCCTGGATCAGCCGCTGCAGCTTGTTGAAGCCGTGCAGCAGCGCCTCGGTGCGCGGCGGGCAGCCGGGGACGTGGACGTCGACGGGCATGAACTTGTCAGCGCCCTGGACGACCGCGTAGTTGGCGAACATGCCGCCGCTCGAGGAGCAGGCGCCCATCGCGATCGCCCACTTCGGCTCCAGCATCTGGTCATAGACACGGCGGATGACCGGAGCCATCTTGATCGAGACCCGGCCCGAGAGGATCATCATGTCGGCCTGGCGCGGGGAAGCCCGGAAGGCCTCAGCGCCGAATCTCGCGATGTCGTAGCGCGAGCTGACCATCGCGATCATCTCCATCGCGCAGCAGGCGAGGCCGAAGGTCATCGGGAACAGCGAGTTGGCGCGGGCCATGTTCAGGGCCCGCTCCAGGGTCGTGGTCATCACCCGCTCGGTGACGTATTGCTCGAGGTCCTCCCCCTCGAGGTCGCCACGCAGCATGTCGCGGGCGCGCAGCTGCCGGGCTCGCAGCTCCTCCGGGCCCGCCGGCTGCTCGAGCGGCGACAGCGTCCGCAGCTTGCGGCGCTCTACTTCCAATCGAGGGCTCCGCGGCGCCACACGTAGGCCAGCGCCACCCCCAGCAGGGCGACGAAGATCAGCACCTCGGCGAGCACGAAGACGCTGTCGGCCCCCTTCAGGATCACCCCTACCGGGTAGAGGAAGATCACCTCGATGTCAAAGAGGATGAACAGCATCGCGATCAGGTAGAAGCTGATCCCGAAACGGAAGCTGCGCGTGACCTCGCTCGGCAGCCCGCATTCGTAGGCTTCGGCCTGGACCTTCGTCGCCTCCCCGCTGCCCGGTCGCTTTCGCCCGATCAGATGGTTGAGCATCACGAACGCCCCTCCCACGCCAGCCCCGAGGGCACCGAATACGAGGATGGGGAGGTAGCTGCGCAGCACGTTGAAGTGGTTATACAACCACTTTGTGACACATGGATACATAGTGATATTTCGCATCAGAGAGCCGATTTCCGACCCTTCCAGGCGGATTTGAGCGATGGCCGACGTCCATCTGGTCGTTGGCGTCGCGCTCCTGGTCCTGAATCTGGTCGCGGCGCTCTGGGGCGGGATCGCCTGGCTCCGCGACCGCCCCTCGATCGCGTTCTGGTACCTGCTGCGCGCCGCCCAGGCCTCCGTCTTCCTGCAGTCGGCGCTCGGCGCGCTGCTCGTCGTCACCGGCCACGAGGCGGCTGACGGGCTCCACTACGTATATGGCGTGCTGCCGCTGCCGGTCTCGCTGCTGGCCGAGGCGGCCCGCACCGGCGCCGCCGAGCGCGAGATCGGCGAGCTCGAGTTCGAGGAGCTGCCCGCCGACCGGCAGCGCTCGATCGCGCTCGCGATCGTCCGCCACGAGATGGGGATCATGACCGTGAGCTGCATCGTGATCTTCTTCCTCGCCCTGCGCGCCGCAGGCACCAGCTCGGCCTTTTGACCGCCCAAATGCCGACTGCGGCTTTTTGCTGGCCATCGCCTGCAAATTGCCGCAGTCGAGCTGGGATCTGTGCCGGCGACGCTCAGCCGAGCCCGCGGTAGGCGCCGCGATGGTGGATCAGCGGCTCGCCGCCGTTGGCGTCGAGGTCGATGACCGCGCCGGTGATGATCACGTGGTCGCCTCCGATCAGCACGTCCTGAAGCTCGCAGCCGACCCAGAGCACCGCGCCGCCGATGGCCGGGATCCCGTCGTGCTGGGACGCTTCGATGCCCTCCCACTTGGCGCTCTCGTCGAGCTTGGTCGAGAACTGCCGCGCCACCGGCTCCTGGTCGGCGGCCAGGACGTTGACGCCGAAGCGGCCGGCCTCCTGCACGGAGCGCAGGGTTCGCGACCCGCGGTCGAGGCAGACAAGGATCAGCATCGGGTCCAGCGAGAGCGAGCCGACCGCGCTTGCGGTCGCGCCGGAGCGCCCTCTGGGCACAAGCGCGGTCACCACCGTGACCCCGGTCGGCAGCAGGCCCATCGCAGCGCGAAACGAGTCTCTGTCAATCGTCACTGGCTTCAGAGAACAATATGATCGCGCCGGTGCGGCCCCTCTTGGTCACAGCGATCGCGGCTCTGCTCGCGCTGAGCGTCGCCGCCTGCGGCAAGGAGGGGATCTCCGTGCGCCAGAACGGCTCCCAGTACAACGGCGCGGTGCTCTTCTCGACCCACTGCTCCGGCTGCCACACGCTCAGCGTCGCCGGCACCCAGGGGACTGGAAACCGGGGCCTGCGCACCCAGGGCCCGAACCTCGACCAGCGCACCGAGACCTACGACGACGCGCTCTTCGCGATCCGCAACGGCGGCTTCTCCGGGGCGATCATGCCCCAGAACATCGTCGTCGGCCGCGAGGCCGAGGAGGTGGCGCGCTTCCTCGCCAAGTTCGCCGGCCAGCAGGCGCAAACCACGCCGCGGCCGGGAGAGTCGGGCGGCTGATGGCGGCCGCCCTGCGGCGGTCCGGGGCAGGCCGCGGCGGCGCGGCGCCCGCGCAGATGCTTGACCTGAAGGCGATCCGCGAGGAACCCGAGCCGGCGCGGGCCGCGCTTGCACGCCGTGAGGCGAGCCCCGAGCTCGACGAGGTCCTGCGGCTCGACCGCCGCCGCCGTGAGCTGCTGCCCGAGATCGAGCAAGGCCGCGCGCGTCAGAACCAGGCCAACGAGGCGATCGCGGAAGCGAAGCGGGCTGGCGGCGAAGCCGAGGCCGCGATCGCGGAGATGCGCGAGCTGGCGGGGCGCATCAAGGGGCTAGAGGCGGAGCTGGGCGAGGTCGAGGCCTCCCGCGACGAGCTTGCCGCCCGGCTTCCCAACCTCCCCGAGCCCGACGCCCCCGACGGGATGACCGAAGAGGACGCGGTGACGCTGCGCGAGGTGGGGGAGCCGCCGAAGTTCGACTTCGAGATCAGCGACCACCTGGAGATCGGGACGGCGCTGGGGCTGATCGAGATCGAAGCGGCGGCGCGCGCCTCGGGCAGCCGCTTCGCCTACCTGCTCGGGGACCTTGTGATGGTCGAGCTGGCCCTGGTCCGCTACGCGCTCGACCTGCTGGCCGGCGAGGGCCACAAGCCGGTCGCGCCGCCGGTCCTGGTCCGTGAGGAGCCGCTCTACGGGACCGGCTTTCTGCCCGGAGACCGCGACCAGATCTACGAGATCCCCAAGGACGAGCTGTTCCTCGCCGGGACCTCGGAGGTCCCGCTCGCCGCGCTGCACAGCGACCAGATCCTCGACCCCGGTGCGCTGCCGCTGCGCTACGCCGGCTTCTCCACCTGCTTCCGCCGTGAGGCGGGCGCCGCCGGAAAGGACACCCGTGGGATCTTCCGCGTGCACCAGTTCGACAAGGTCGAGATGTTCTCGTTCGTCGAGCCGGCCGACTCCCGCGACGAGCATGAGCGCTTGCTCGCGATCGAGGAGCGGATCCTCGGCGAGCTGGAGATCCCCTACCGCGTGGTCGACATCGCCGCCGGCGACCTGGGCGCCTCGGCCGCGCGTAAGTTCGACTGCGAGGCGTGGATTCCGAGCCAGGAGCGCTACCGGGAGCTCACCTCGTGCTCGAACACGACCGATTACCAGGCCCGCCGGCTCGGCTGTCGGTATCGGCCCGCCGAGGGCGAAGCGCCTCTACACCCGCATACGCTGAACGGAACCGCGGTGGCGGTCGGGCGCACGCTGATCGCGCTGATCGAGAATCGCCAGGAGGAGGGCCATGCATTTTCGCTCCCAGAAGTACTGCATACTTATGGGGCACCGAAGAGGGTTGGGAGATGAGCATCACTAACGGCAAGCGCGTAGTCCTCTGCGACGACCACGAGATCGTGCGTGACGCGATCAAGTCACGCATGGCCAACAGCGGTGTGGTCGAGATCGTCGGGGAGGCGGGCGACGGCCGCGAGGTCGTCGACGTCGTCAAGGAGCTCGACCCGGACGTCGTGATCATCGACGTCGAGATGCCCAGGCGCGACGGGATCGAGGCCACCAAGGAGGTCCTCAAGGCCCGCCCGCGCACCAAGGTGATCATCTTCACGGCGCACGCGCAGCCCGACCTGCTGGCGCTGGCGCTGCGCGCCGGAGCCTCCGGCTACGTGCTCAAGTCGGCTCCCGCCGAGGACATCGCCAAGGCGGTCAAGGCGGTCACCGGCGGCGGCACCTTCCTGGGCGGAGACTTCGCCGGCGGCAAGCCGTCGGAGGTCGAGAAGCTGCTCGACCTCTCGCCGCGCGAGCGCCAGATCCTCGAGCTGCTCGCGGAGGGATTGCGGGTAAAGGAGATCGCCGAGCGGCTCTCGCTCAGCCCGGCGACCGTTCACACTCATGTCCGTAACGCGATCGCGAAGCTGGAAGTGGACACCCGCACCGAAGCGGTCGCGCTCGCGGTTCGGTTCAGCTATCTCGGCGCCGGCGGGACTGTTTAGGCCGCGAAACGAAGTGGAGCGGCAGATGAATGTCAGGCGGCCGTAGGCCGCCGCAATTTATTCAGGACCCTCGCCTTCTCCCTTCTCGAAGCTCAGCGCGCAGCCGTTGATGCAGTAGCGCTGCTCGGTCGGGCCCGGACCGTCGTCGAAGACGTGCCCGAGATGGGCGTCGCAGTGCTTGCAGACGACCTCGGTGCGCCGCATCAGCAGGCTGTTGTCCGGCCGCAGCTCGACGTGCTCGAGGTTGGCCGGCTCGGTGAAGCTCGGCCAGCCGGTCCCGGAGTCGAACTTGGTGTCGGAAGAGAACAGCTCGGTGCCGCAGCCCACGCAGCGATACATGCCCTTCTCATGGTTGTCCAGGTAACGGCCCGTGAAAGGCGCTTCGGTGCCGGCGCGGCGCGTCACCTCGTACTCCTCGGGGGAGAGCTGCTCGCGCCACTCCTCGTCTGTCTTCGAAACCTTCTCTGCCTTGCTGGCCACGCGTTACCTCCTAAGTGGTTAGACCTTGAGGTTAGGGACCACGCCTACTCGACGAACAAGCGTCCGATACCGGCTTGCTGACTTCAAGTCAGTCTTGCGGGCCGTCGAAGTCGCTCTCGATGAGGCGATTTGCACTGCTCGGAACGCTCAGCTTCACGCTCGGGCTGCTGCTCGTCGGCAGCGCGTCCGCGCTCATGCGGGTGCCCGGCGGAAACCGCCCCGATGCCGTCCACTCCGGCTCCCGCGTGCATCCGCTCACCTACCGGCACGCCAAGCATCATCGGCACGCCAAGCATCATCGGCGGGCGAAGGCGCTGCGCCGCAAGGCGCTGAGGGGCAATCGCCACGCGCTGCGGGTGCTGTCGGCGCCGAGCACGAGGTGCAGCGGCGCCGACGACCCGAACGCGGACGTCGCCCTGCAGGAGTCGGCGATGGGCTGCCTGCTCAACTACGCCCGCCAGCAGGCCGGGATGTCGCGGCTCAACGGCCTTCAGAAGCTCGACGGCTCGGCGGCCAACAAGGGCGCAGACATCCTGCGTTGCAACGAGTTCAGCCACGAGGCCTGCGGCCGCGACTTCCTCTACTGGATCCGCCGCTCCGGCTATCTGAGCGGGCGCTGCTGGCGGGTGGGGGAGAACCTCGCCTGGGGAACCGGCAACCTCGGGTCGGCACGCTCGATCATGACCGCCTGGCTGCACTCGCCCGATCACCGCGCCAACCTGCTCAGCACCAACTTCAGCCAGTTCGGGATCTCCTTGCGCGTCGGCAGCCTCTCCGGCGCCGCCGACGCGGACGTCTGGGTCAACCAATTCGGCCGCCGCTGCTGAGCGCTTGCTGGCGCTGGCGGCCGCCTTCGGCGGCCTGAGATGCGTGTGCGGCTCCAGGACTTGCGGCGGCTTCGCCGCCTGACCGGCTAGTGCCGGGACACTTTGTGTCCCGGCTTCCCACAACCGTTTCGCCGCCTCACACGAATCACTTGCGGCCGCCTTCGGCGGCCTGACATGCCTCTGCGGCTCCACTTCGTTTCGCCGCCTCACACAACCTAGGATGCCGGCGTGCCCGAATCCTTCTACGCGGCCGAAGGGGACCGCTACCTCTCCAGCGAGCTGACCCGCGGCCCCTGGGACCCCGAGGCCCAGCACGCCGGCCCTCCCGCGGCGCTGCTGGGGCGCGAGCTCGAGTGCCTCGAGGACAGCGACCAGTTCCAGGTCGGCCGTGTGACCTTCGAGATCATGCGTGCGGTCCCGATCGCGCCGCTGCGAGCCGAGGCTCGCATCGTTCGGCCGGGTCGCAGGGTGCAGCTGATCGAGGGCTCGCTCTTTGACGAGGAGGGGGAGGTGATGCGCGCGCGTGCCTGGCGGCTGCGCACCGATCCGGTCGAGCTGCCGCAACTCCCGGCACTAGAGCCGGCGCCCTCGCTCGAACGGGCCGAGCCGCGCGACTTTCCGCCGACCGGGCAATCGGTCGGCTACCACACGGCGATGGACTACCGATTCGTCTCCGGGGCCTTTCGACAGCCCGGCCCGGCGACTGTCTGGATGCGGATGCGCCAGCCGCTTGTCGGCGGCGAGCAGCCCTCGCCGCTGCAGCGGGTATTGGCGGCCGCCGACTCCGGCAACGGGGTCAGCGCGACGCTGGACTGGGAGAGCTTCCTGTTCATCAACGTCGACCTCAGCGTCCATCTGGAGCGCCTGCCGGGCGGCGAGTGGATCTGCCTCGATGCGGTCACCCGCCCGCATGCGAATGGGGTCGGCCTCGCGGACACCGTGCTGCTCGACGAGGGCGGACGGATCGGACGTGCGTTGCAAACGTTGCTTGTCGCGGAGAGGGACTGATGCGCCGGCCGGCGATTTACTGCATAGTGATGAGCGCGCAGGGGACTACCGCATAGTCGCTAGGCGGCGTGATGCTGGACAGCAGGCCAGCTGTCCATCTATCGCCTTGATCTTCAGGGCTGTGCGCTCGGGCCCCGATGGCAAATCGGATGCTTTTCGGACTTCCAAGCGAACTTGGGTATCTGGCGTTGTTCGGCGTTTTGCTCGCCGAATATGCCGGCCTGCCGCTACCCGGCGAGACCGTGTTGCTCGGCGCCGTGGTCCTGGCCGTCAGCGGCGACGGCGGGCTGGCTCTGGCGCTGGTCGTCCCGCTCGCGATCGCGGCGGCGATCCTCGGCGGCTGTCTCGGCTACGTGATCGGCCGCCGCGGCGGCCGCGCCCTGCTGCTGCGGCCCGGCCCGTTCGTCGCCCGCCGCCACCGCATGCTGCATGGGGCCGAGAGCTTCTTCTCCCGCTACGGGGAGGCTGCGGTCTTCCTCTCCCGCTGGGTTCCCTGCGCCCGCTACCTGACCCCGCTCACCGCGGGCGCCGCGAAGATGTCCTGGCATCGCTTCCTCTGCTTCAACGTCGTCGGAGGGGTCGTCTGGGTCGCCAGCCTCTCAGCCGTGGCCACATATTTCGGCGCCGCCGGCGCAGCCACAGTCTCGGCGCTCGGGCTCATCGTTGCGCTCGGCAGCGCCCTGATCGCCTGGGTGCGCGCCGCGATCTCGCGACGCCAGGGGACCGACGCCGAGACAGTGCGAGCCCAGACCGCGACCGTCTAGGGCACTGGTCCCGCGAGCGGAGACACCGGCGGCCATGCCGCGGATCGCACCGGTTCACACGACCGACGAGATCCGGCTTGCCGAGGTCGCACGGCCGGGGGGCCTGCTCGGCCGGGTCTTTGGTCAGCGCTTCTCGAACCGCGCAGGGCAATCGGGAAGCTCATATCTGCGGCTCACGGCTCGAGCGCTCCTGCTCGAAGCGCGATCGACGTTTCGCGGCAAGCTGGAGATCCCTCTGGGCTCGGTGCGGCGAGCGCTGGTCGACGACGGCAGCGGCTGGGCCTACGCGACCGCGGTCTGTCGCTTTCCCGTCTATGACCGTCGTGGCGATGGATCCGGCACCGGCGCCCTGGTCGGCCCGCTCTGGAGCCCGGCTCCGGCGCTGCTGCCGCAGAGCTGTCCGACCCTGGTCCTTGACCCGGTGCCCGCGCAGCCGCCGAACATCGCTCTGATCCTCGACCCCTGTGTCGCAACCCCAGAGATCCGCGATCAGAAGCCCTCCCGCCCGCGCGAAGGCGACTCGATCGCAGTCGTTCTCCTATGCGCCGAGGATCCCGAGCGCGCTCGCGAGCTGATCGCCCCGCGGCTCGAGCTCGGCGACCTTGACCTCGAGGACCTCGAGTACCTGAGCGGCCCGATGACCGGTGCGGTGAGCGCTTCCGACGAGTCCAGCTCCGCAGCCTCGGCCTAGCCCAGTTTTCAACTCGTCGCGCCGGGTAGCGGTCCCGCTACCGAAAGACAGGACGGGAAGGAAGCGATGGCGGACATGAACGAGCGCGACACGAAGCTTGTGCAGTACCTCAACGAGGCGTACGGCAAGGAAAAACAGCTCGAGAAGGCCCTACAGGCCCACATCGAGATGACCACCCGGGCGCCGTACAAGAAGCGCCTGCGTGAGCACCTCAGCGAGACCAAGGGCCACGCCCGCGAGCTCGAGAAGCGAATCAAGCAGCTTGGCGGCGCGACGACGCCGGTCGCGGCCCTGCAAAGCGCCGCCGCGAAGGCCCTTGCGACGGCGAAGGGGCCGCTGCACATGGTGCGCGGCACCGGGGAGGAGGAGAAGCTGCTCAAGAACGCCAAGACGGAGTACTCCGAGGAGGCTGAGGAGATCGCCACCTATACGGCGATCGAGGCCCTCGCCGAGACCGTCGGCGACAAGCAGACCGCCAAGTTGGCTCGCGCGATCCGCCGCGACGAGGAGAGGATGGCGAACTACCTCGAACGCCTGATCCCGCAGCTCAGCAAGGCGGTGGCGCGAGCCGAGATCCCGAGCAAGCAGCGCATCGCAGGACGTTCGCGGCGGCGTTCGTCGGGCCGCAAGCGCAATCGCTCACGCACCGCCGGCCGGAGCTGACCGCAGGCGGCAGCCGGGCGACGACCGGCGGTCATTTTAGACTCGCCGCGCATGGCACAGAGCGGTGGCCGCCTTCCCGACGAGCCCGATCGACCCGATGTCTCGCGGCGCCGCGCGCCGCTCCCGGCCCGTCTGCTGGGCCGCGGCGCGCGCGGCGCCCAGCAGGTCGCCCGGGCGACCGGGATCGAGAGCGCCGCCGAGGCGGTCGCGGAGGAGGCGATCGTGCGGGCGATCGAGAGCCAGGCGGCGGAGCGGGCGCTGGCGCGGCTCCTGCAGGGCCCGATCGTCGAGGAGGCGGTGGAGCAGGCGATCCGCAGCCCGTCGGTCGAGCGGGCGCTGGTCGACGCGATCGACAGCGAGATGATCGACCGCGTCTGGGCACGGCTGCTGGCCAGCGACGAGGCGCAGAAGCTGGTCGAGCGAATCGCCGAGGCACCCGAGGTCAGAAGCGCGATCACCGCCCAGGGTGTCGGCCTGATCGACGACGTGCGCCGCGAGGCGGCGCGGGCAACCCATCGCCTCGATGGCGGATTCGAGCGGGTGATGCGGCGGCTCTTCTTTCGCCGCCCCCGCGATGTTGCCAGCGCTCACGCCGGGGCGGTCAGCCGCGCTGTCGCCCTGCTGATCGACGGCGCGATCCTCAACGCCGCCTTCCTCGCCCTCTCCGGCGTCGTGACCCTGGTCGCCTCGCTTGCCTTCGGCGCCGGCGGCGACGCTTCAGCGCCGGCGATCGTGATCGGCGCCGGGGCCTGGGCAGTCGCCGCTTCGCTCTATCTGATCGGCTTCTGGGCCCTCGCCGGCCAGACGCCCGGGATGCGCTTCGTGCGCATCATGCTCGACTCCGCCGAGGGCCGGCGAATCGGCCTCCGCCGCGCCGTGCGGCGCCTGCTCGGGTTGCTGCTCGCGATCGTCCCGCTCGGCGTCGGGCTGTTAGGCGTCGTCTTCTCCGACCAGCGGCGCGGCTGGCAGGACCGCCTCAGCGGCACGCTCGTGCTCTACGCAGACACCGGGCCCGCGCTCGCTCCCTGGGCCGAGCCCGCCGGGAACCTGGAGGGAGCGATCGGATGAGCTACGAGACCCTGATCTATGAGGTCGACGGGGCAGTCGCCACGATCACGCTCAACCGCCCCGAGACGCTGAACACGATCGTGCCGCCGATGCCGGAGGAGATTGAGGCGGCGATTCTTGGGGCGATCGCCGACCCCGAGGTGAAGGTGATCGTGATGCGGGGCGCCGGTCGCTCATTCTGCGCCGGCTTTGACTTCGGCGAGGGCTTCCACCACTGGGACGAGGGCATGACCACCGAGGGGGAATGGGACCCGGGCAAGGACTTTGCGATGACGACCTCCCAGCTCGGCCCGGTCCCGCGATTCATGAGCATCTGGCGCTCCCCGAAGCCGGTGATCGCCCAGGTCCACGGCTGGTGCGTGGGCGGCGGCAGCGACATGGCGCTATGCGCCGATCTCGTGATCGCCTCGCAGGACGCCCGTATCGGCACCCCCTACTCGCGCGTCTGGGGCTGCTATCTGACCGGGATGTGGATCTACAGGCTCGGGCTCACCCGCGCCAAGGAGCTCGCACTGACCGGCCGCTCCCTCTCCGGGGTCGAGGCCGCCGAGCTGGAGCTGATCAACCGGGCGGTGCCCTTCTCCGAGCTCGAGCGAACCGTCGCCGAGCAGGCGGCTCGGCTGGCGGCGCTGCCATCCTCACAGCTGGCGGCGATGAAGCTGGTCGTAAACCAGGTCTACGAGAACATGGGGCTCGCCTCCACCCAGGCGATCGGCTCGATCCTCGACGGGCTGATGCGCAACACCCCGGACGCGAAGCGATTCGTCGATCTCGCCGAGCAGCGCGGGGTCGGCGCCGCGGTCGAGCAGCGCGACGGGCCGTACGGCGACTACAGCCAGGCTTCGCCGGAGGGCAAGCCGGACCCCGGCAACGTGATCGATCCGGGTTCCTAGCTGCGCGCGTCGCCGGGGACCAAGTCCTTTGGGCCGGTTTGGCTGGTGGGGATAGGATCGCGGCGTGAAAGGGGATCCGGGCATGGGCACGGCATCGGGCGTCTGCCCGATGCGCCGGCCAGAGCTCGGGATCGAAAGACCAACCAACATTCGGAGCCGAGCCACGGCACCGAAACAAGGAGGCGAATGTGATCCTGGCAACGACACAGGTTGAAGATGTCGACCGCTTCTTGAGCGTTTTCTCGACCAAGGGCGCCGAAAAGCGAAAGGAGCACGGCTCGAAGGGATGCACCGTCTTTCGCGATCCCAGCGAGGAGGACCGGGTCTGGGCGCTGTTCGACTGGGACGCGGAGGGTTGGCAGAGCTTCGTATCGGACCCCGAGGTCCCGCCGATCCTGCAGGAAGCGGGTCACAAGGGTCGCCCCCAGATGGCGGAGCTGGTGGGCCAGTACGACGCATGAACCTAGATCGGAGATAGCGCAACGGAGAACGCAACCGCAAAGCCCATCAAGGTGGGCGTGATCGCCGACCTGACCGGTCCGCTTTTCGTTCTTGTGTCCCGCGAACGCGAACGTCGCCAAGATGGTGATCGACGACATCAATGCGAAGAGGCCGCCCGCAGTGCGGCTCTCGTCATTCAGCGGACGCCTGATGCCTTCGACGTCGCGTGCTCACCGACGCTTGCCGGCGCGCGATCGCACGGCGTGCCGGAGCATTGGTAGAAGCTGAGCTTGTTGGCCCGGTTGCGCCCTTGCGGTGCTTGGTCCTGGCCGACGAGCGCCTACGATCAGCGCGATGACCGGGCGAACCGACCAGGCGCTGGCCGAGCGGCCCCCGACCCGCCTCCAGAGCGCGCTCGAGGAAGCGCCGCGCGGCTCCGGCGCCGCGCCCCTCGATGCCTTTCGGCTCGCGCGTCGCAAGTGGCAGGCCGCGGAGCGGATCGACATGAGCGCGCTGGCCCACGAGCTGGGCGTCAACCGGGTCACCCTCTACCGCTGGGTCGGATCGCGCGAGCAGCTGCTCGTCGAGGTGATCTGGTCGCTGGCCGAGCGCACGCTCGAAAAGCTCGATGCCGCAACTCGAGCGACCGGGGCGGAGCGGGTCGTGAAGGTGGCGGCAGGCTTCGTCGACGCGGTGATCGCGAACCCGGGCATGCAGTTCTGGCTCGCCGAGGAGGGCGAGAGCGCGATGCGCCTGCTGACCCTGCGCGAGGCCGGGTTTCAGGCGCGGCTGATCGGCTGGCACGAACGGTTGCTGCGCGAGGAGTCCGAGGCGGGAAGGCTCGAGCTGCCCGCCGACCTGCACGAGGTCGCCTACGTGATCGTGCGCCTGATCGAGTCCTACGTCTATCTGGATCTGATCACCGGCGAGGCGCCCGAGCCGCGCCGCGCGGAGCCGATCATGCGCATGCTGCTGCGCTGAGCCCGGGAACGCCGCACTGGGCCTCCTGGGTGGGAGCTACCAATAGTGGTGATGCCAGTGCCAGCGGAGATGATGCCGGTGGTGCTGCTTGGCGACTTGACCGAGGAACGGGATCAGGTTGTCGACGAAGTCGTTCTCCGGGGCCGCCGCGCTGGGGTCGTTGTGCGAATAGGTGCCCTGCCGGTTCACCAGGGTCAGGTTGCTGGCCGGAATTCCCGACTGCTGGGCGAGAACCTGAGCCGTCGCGAGCACACCCTCGCCGCCGAGCGCCGCACCGAACGCGTAGATTCGCGTCTGCTTGCCCAGCTCGTCGCCGTGCACCGCCTTGACGTCGAGCACGCTCTGGGCCGGGTTCGCGTTTCCGTCCGCAACCGCCCCGGAGTCGATCGTGAGCCGCAGCGGGTGATACCAGGCCGTGCCGTCGACGCCGCGCAGCCCCGTGCCGCAGAACATCGACGCGAAGCGGCGGATCGGCGAGATCTCGTCGTCGATCCAGCCGCGCGGGTTGCCGCTTGTCGCGAGGTGGCCGACGTGCCCCTGGGCGGCCGCCAGGGTCGGCGGTGACGTGTCGTTGTCGACCGCGAACCCGTACTGGGCGGTGTTGGTGGGGACGACCCCCGCCGGAAGCGGCGGCTTCAGGTTCGCCGGCAGCAGCGGGAACGAGTAGCCGAGCGAGGGTGAATCCGGGTCATAGACGGCACCGCAGGAGCCGGTCGCCGAGAAGAGGCCGGCGAAGGGGGCGGGGATGCCGCCGAAGGAGAGCCAAGGGGTGCCGGCCTGAAGATCCTGCAGCGACTGCGAGGCCTGCTGCTCGGTGATCGGGGCCGGGTTGCTGCCCCCGTCGATGTAGACGAGGCCGGAGAGGTCCTTGGCGCCGGGCTTGCCGTTGAAGTCCCAGGTCGCGTAGGCGGTCGTGATCGAGCCGCCGAGCGAGTGGCCGCCGAGGACCACCCTGCGACCGAAGCGCGAAGCCGACTCAACGACCCGGTGCAGGTCCTCGATCTCGACATTCATGCCCCAGCCGCGTGCGTACGGGACCGACGAGTCCGGAATCAGCTGGAAGTGATCGGTGACGCCCGGGTCGCTGAGCCAGCCGAGGTAGTAGTCGAATAGCTGCTGCGGGCTCGCCTGCCCCCGCTTGTAACGGTCGAGCATCGATTGATCCTCGAGCTGATTCTCGCGCCGCTCCACCGACCAGACCTGCCAGCTGCCGTGGGTGCGCCTGACGATGTCATCGGCGAGCGGCTTGAAGTAGCCGGCGCCCGCCGAGGTGCCGGGGTTGAGCACGAGCACGTTGTGAGCCCATGGCAGGCCGACCTTCAGCACGCCGACCCGATCGAGGTTGTCGGGCGTGGCGGGATCGTTGAATCCCTTCATCCAGGTAAAGCTCGCCGCGGAAGCGCTTGAGGCGAGGAGGGCGACGGCAAGGGCCATGGTCGCCACGACGAGGGCAGTTCGGCGAAGCATGTACTCACCCTAACGCAACAGTCTCAAGATCTGTTGCGAGGCGATCGGGGATAGGTTAGGGTCGTGGAGATCGAGATGGGGTTCTCAAGGATCCGGAGACCGGCGGTGGCAACAGGGACGTTGACGTTGGCGATCCTCGTCGCCTCGCTGCTCGCCCTGCTCCCCGGGTCGGCATCTGCGGCCGACCCGGTCTGGCTCTGCAAGCCGGGGATCGCGAATGATCCCTGCACCCCGAGCCTGAAGACGACCGTCGTCTCGCCGAGCGGACAGACCCTCGGGGTCCGCGACGTGCAACCCGCCAGGAACCCGCGGTTCGACTGCTTCTACGTCTATCCGACGGTCTCAGACCAGACGACCGGCAACGCCAACTTCGACATCGACCCCGAGCTGCGCTCGATCGCCCTCTACCAGGCGGCGCGCTACTCGCAGAGCTGCCGCGTCTTCGCCCCGGTCTACCGGCAACTGACCCTGACCGGGATCCTCGGCGGAGCCAGCGGCGACCCGGCACTCGCCTACGGCGACGTGCTGAACGCCTGGAACACCTACCTGCAGAAGTACAACCACGGTCGCGGCGTCGTCCTGATCGGCCACTCGCAGGGCACCTTCGTGCTGCGCCAGCTGATCTCTCAGGAGATCGACCCCAACCCGGCCGAGCGCCGCAAGCTGATCTCGGCGATCCTGCTGGGCGGCAACGTGACCACTGCGGCCGGTCGCGACGGCGGCGGCGACTTCCAGCACATCCACACCTGCCACCTGAAGCTGCAGGTCGGCTGCGTGATCGCCTTCTCGACCTTCAACGGCACCGTGCCGCCGAACGCCCTCTTCGGCCGGGCGGCCACCGGACAGCAGGTGGTCTGCACCAACCCCGCCCGGTTGCTGGGCGGCTCGGCACCGCTTCGGTCGGTCTTCCCGACCGAGCCGTTCGCGCCCGGCACGACGATCGGGGCCGCCACCGGCGCGGTCGGGTTCACCGTGCCCGCGGTCTCGACGCCGTGGGTCGAGACCATCGCCTACCGGGGAGAGTGCTCCTCAGCGGACGGCGCCAACGTGCTGCAGGTCAGCGGCCTGCCCGGAGCCCCGACCTTGAATCCGGTTCCGGATGCGACCTGGGGCCTGCACCTTCTCGATGCCAACATCGCGCTCGGCGACCTCGTCGACACCGTGCGGGTGCAGGCGTTCGTCTATCGCCTGCTGCACCGCTTCGGGCACTGAACGGCCTCTCGGCTCCCCGCTTTCGAGTCGGCCGCTGCTAGCGTCGAGGCATGCGGCGGATCAACATCTCGAGCCCCGAGTTCACCTACGACGAGGCCGACCCGGACAGCTTTCGCTCCGGGGTGGCTCGGCTCGGTGAGGCGCTGGGTGCGAAGCAGGTCGGCGCGAGCGTCTACGAGCTTCCGCCGGGCCAGTCGATCTGTCCCTACCACTACGAGTACGCCGAGGAGGAGTGGCTGCTCGTCCTCGAGGGCAAGCCGACCTTGCGCCATCCGGACGGCAGCGACGAGCTCGAACAGTGGGACCTGATCTGCTTTCCGACCGGTCCCGAAGGCGCTCACGGCGTAGGGAACAAGACCGAGTCGACCGTTCGCGTCGTCATGTGGTCGACAGTCACCTATCCGGCGGCGACCGTGTATCCCGACAGCGACAAGATCGGGATCTGGACCGGGAACGAGGAGGACGACCTGATCGCGCGCCGGTCGAGCCAGGTCGACTACTTCGACGGCGAAAGCGGCTGAGCTCAGCTCGGCTCAGCCGCAGCCGGTGTTGTTGCCGCAGCTCGAGCAGGTGTAACAGCTGCCGGTGCGCTGCATCATCCCGCCGCACTGATCGCAGGCAGGGCCGAGCTCAGGGCCCGACATCGCCGCCGGGCGGACCGGGGGAGTGTCGGTCATCGCCGCAGCGGCCGGCTTCGACTCCGCCGTTGCCTCGCCGTTGCTGTGCCCGTTCGCATGACCGTTGCCGGAGCCGTTGGTGTCGGTCTCCAGGCCGGTGTGCTCGGCCTCGCGCCGGGCCCGCACGTCTTCGGTGAGGATGCCCAGCTCCTCGAGGTAGTCGGGGTCCTCGATGAAGCGGCTGGCGAGCCAGCGCATGATGTAGTCGGGCATCGACTTCGCGAACGGGATCTCCGGGTTCTGGGTGATCCCCTCGGGGTCGAAGCGCATGTAGCTGAACTTCTTCACGAACACCTCGAGCGGCACCCCGTACTGCAGGCCGATCGAGATCGCGGTCGCGTAGGCGTTCATCATCCCGCGCAGGGTCGAGCCTTCCTTGCCGATGTCGGTGAGGAAGATCTCCCCGACCCGGCCGTCGGGGTACTTGCCGGCGGTGATGTAGCCCTCGTGGCCGGCGATCGAGAACTTGTGGGTGATCGATTCGCGCTCGCGCGGCATCCGCTGGCGCACCGGCTCGCCCGCTGCCTCGGCGAGCGTCTCGACCGCCTCCTTCTCCTCCTGGGCGTCGGTGCGCAGGGCCTGCGCGGTCTTGGAGCCGTCGCGGTAGATCGCCAGCGCCTTCAGGCCGCCCTTCCATCCGCGCGTGTAGGCGTCGGCGATGTCCTCGACCGATGCCGTCTGCGGCAGGTTGACGGTCTTCGAGATCGCGCCAGAGATGAACGGCTGCGTCGCGGCCATCATGTCGATATGGCCGGTGTGCGAGATCGCCCGCTCGCCGACCGCGACGTCGAACACCTCGAGGTGCTGCTCGTCGAGCTCGGGAGCGCCGATGATCGTGCCGTTCTCCTTGATGTAGGCCTCGATCTGCTCGATCTGCGCGTCGGAGTAGCCGAGCGTCTGCAGCGCCAGCGGCACCGACTGGTTGGCGATCGTCATCTGCCCGCCGCCGACCAGCTCCTTGAACTTGACCAGCGAGAAGTCTGGCTCGATCCCGGTCGTGTCGCAGTCCATCAGGAAGCTGATCGTCCCGGTCGGCGCAAGCACCGTCGCCTGCGCGTTTCGATAGCCGTGCTGCTCGCCCAGCGCCACCGCCTCGTCCCACTCGTGGCGGGCGGCGTGCAGCAGCCCGTCCTCGACCAGCGACTCGTCGATCTCATACGACGCGTCGCGATGCATCCGCATCACGTCGTTGTGGGGCTCGCGGTTGAGCTCGTAGGTGTCGTAGGGGCCGATCGCCGCCGCGATCTCGGCCGAGCGCCGGTAGGCGCGCCCGGTCATCAGCGCCGTGATCGTCGCCGCCACCGCGCGGCCCTGATCGGAGTCGTAGGGCAGCCCGTCGGACATCAGCAGGGCGCCGAGGTTGGCGTAGCCGAGCCCGAGCTGGCGGAACGCGTTCGCGTTGGCGCCGATCTCCTCGGTCGGGTAGCTGGAGCAGCCGACGATGATCTCCTGGGCCAGGAAGACGATGTCAACGGCGTGTGTGAAGTCGTCGACGTCGAAGCTTCCGTCTTCGCGCCGGAAGCGCATCAGGTTCAGCGAGGCCAGGTTGCAGGCCGAGTCGTCGACGTGCATGTACTCACTGCAATTTGCGACCACGAACCCGTCGACGATGTAGGAGTGATGCAGCGGCTCGGTCAGGTTGTATACGACCTCTTGACCGTCGCTCTCACGAGAAACCATGCTGACCCCAGGCTTGGTCCGGTACCGACCGGTCTCCGTGAGAAGCGCTTCGAGTGCAGCTTCCTTGCGCGGAGTCGAGAAGCCGATCGATCCGGCGAACCTCTCGAGGTCAGAGCCGGTGATCCGCAGATCGAAGCCCTCCCGGGATGCGTACTCGATGCTGGATCCGTCGACTCGGGTATATGAGAACGACGGCCTGTCGCTCTCGGAGATCCGGTACGTGCGACCTCGGATCCCGAACGAGGTGAGAAGTATCTGGACATCGCGAAGCAGTGCCTCGCTGCGACTGCCGAGCCCAACGTAGCGGCTCGCTTTGCCACCGGTTTCGACTCGAGCCACGCATCCGTCTGCTCCGAACAACCCCCGCAGGAACGCCGCCTGAACCTCGGTTGGGGCTGTGAAGATCGCTGGGGGAAGCCGTTTCTCATGTGCGCGGGCCGAGGTGACACCCAGGCCACGGAAGAACTCCCGCACAGCCTCGCTACCGGCACGAAGTTGAACGGTGCCGTTGTCCATTTGTTGGCGCGAAACACCGCCGATCAACTCACTGAGGAGTCCCTGGTGAGAGGAGTCGAGGCCATCGGCGATGTCGTCGCCACCGTAGGCCCAATTCGTTTGCACATCGGTAAGCGAGCCGTCTCCGATCAGATGGCCGGTCAGCTCCCCGAGACCCTCGCTCCACCGCTCGGGGAGGGACTGGTGAACGACGGTTCCGCCGCGGCTGAAGGACTTCGCCTGTGCCGCAACCTTGACCGGCAGCTCCCATGAGGCGTCTGCTCCCGGAGTGGCGCTGTCGTTGAGGAGAACTTGGTCCTTGTCTGTCAAGTCCTCGGCATGGACATAACCCCGATTGACCGTCCAAAGGCGATGGTTGGGGGTGCACCGAAGCTCCTGGCCGTTCGAGAAGCGAAGACGGACGATCGGTTTGACGCCGTTCCGCATGACCGCAATCGGCCGGCTTGCAACGACGCCGTCGCTCGGCTTTTCGGCAGTCGCTCGGTGAGTGTAAACGCGGAACTCCTCGCCGGCCTGGGCCCGCTCATACAACTCCCCGAAGGGAAGCTGCCCTAGCATGGTGTGGACTCGTGCGTCCGCAGGGAAGCAAGGGTTGGACGCGTTGATCCGCCCCGACTCCGGGCAGGTGTGCCAGCGGTTGATCGTGGTGTCGTACTGGACGCCCGGGTCCGCGCAGCGCCAGGCGGCGTCGGAGATCTGCCGCATCAGCTCACGGGCGTCGAGGCTCTTGACCGGCTCGCCGCTGGTCCGCGAGAGCAGCTCCCACTGATCGTCGGCGTCAACGGCCTCCATGAACTCGTCGGTGACCCGGACCGAGTTGTTGGCGTTCTGGTATTGGATCGAGCTGAAGCCCTCGCCGTCGATCGACATGTCGAAGCCCGCGTCGCGCAGCGCCGCGGCTTTCTCCTCCTCACGCGCCTTGCACCAGATGAAGTCCTCGATGTCGGGGTGGTCGACGTTGAGCACGACCATCTTCGCCGCGCGCCGCGTCTTGCCGCCCGACTTGATCGTGCCCGCCCAGGAGTCGGCGCCGCGCATGAAGCTGACCGGGCCGGAGGCAAGGCCGCCCTTCGAGAGGTGCTCGACCGAGCCGCGGATGTTGGAGAGGTTGATTCCCGAGCCGGAGCCGCCGCGGAAGATCATCCCCTCCTTGGTGTTCCAGTCGAGGATCGACTCCATCGTGTCCGCGACGCTGAGGATGAAGCAGGCGCTGCACTGCGGGCGCTCCTCGAAGCCGACGTTGAACCAGACCGGCGAGTTGAAGGCGGCCTTCTGGTGCAGCAGGATCGAGGTCAGCTCGTCTTCGAAGGCGGAGGCGTCCTCGGGGCTGGCGAAGTAGCCGCCCTTGCCCCCCCATTCGGCGATCGTGCCGGAGACGCGGCCGATCATCTGCTTGACCGAGCTCTCGCGCTGCTCGGATCCCATCTGGCCGCGGAAGTACTTCTGGGCGACGATGTTGGTCGCGTTCTGCGACCAGCTCGTGGGGAACTCGACGTCGCGCTGCTCGAAGGCGGGATCGGCGGGGTCGCCGATCAGGGCGTCGCGAACCTCCCACTCGACCTCGTCGAAGGGGTGGACGTCCGAAGAGCTGAAGCGGCGCTCGATCGCCAGCCCCTGGCGGTTGGCGGCGGCGGTCTTGGCGGCGCTGTTCATCCCTTCTCTCCTCTTCATCCGAGATTTGGCGTGGACTATGGAGATTCGCCTTTGCTCCGGACGGAACCAGTCGGCAAAGATCCTGCAAATTCCGAATCTGCGGCGGTCGTCGCGATGTCCTCGAGCGGAAGCGTCCCGGCGAACTGCATGTAGGCGCCGCGGTCCACGACCGCGAGCCCCTGCAGGCAGAGCTCGCCGATCGAGGAGCTCGGCATCTCGCCGCCGCCGGCGACCAGTGCTGTCTCGACCTGCTCGGTGATCGCATCGATCTGGGCGCCGCTCATCGGCCGCTTGTGGGCGGCGCGGGTCAGCGCGCCGCGCAGCTTCTCGCGGTCGAATGGCTGGCGGCGGCCGCTTCGCTTGCGGACGAAGAGCGACTGCTCGTAGCGCTCATAGGTGGTGAAGCGATGCCCGCATAGCGAGCATTCGCGGCGCCGGCGCACTGATGCGCCGGCCTCGGAGCTGCGGCTCTCGAGCACCCTGCTGGTCGCTTCGCAAAGAGGACAATCCACTGCTTTAGAGCCTACTAGAAGTAGTGGATACACGCCGCCTAAGTTCAAATAACGCTAGATATAGTGGTCACGCGCCAAGAACGACCGATGCTCGGCGACCTGCGTCATCCGCGTGTGTGGGTATTTGGAATCGGTCATCTCGGGCGCCGGCCCGCGCTCGATCGAAGCGCACATGGCGCTTTGGTTCCGCATAGCGGAACTAACCCGCCACACGGTGACCGAGAGTCACACATCGACCTGACCGCGGCCGCTAGGCTGGCGTCGTGGTCGATCAACTTCGCAAGGGCGCCGAGCGGATGGGCGATCGGGTGGACGCCGCCCGCGATGCGATGGGCGATCGGGTGGACGCCGCCAAGGAGGCGATGGGTGAGCGCGCCGATGCCGCCAAGGAGGCCATGGGCGACCGGGTCGATGCGGCGAAGGATGCCGCCGCCGACGCGATTGCCGCGGTCAAGCCGCGGCTGCGCGGCGTCTCGCACGAGTGGGCCTTCTTCGTCTCGCTGTTTCTCGGTGCCGGACTGATCATCGCCGCCGACACCCCGAAGGCCACCCTCGCGGTGGCGATCTACGCGGTCAGCCTTTCGGCCCTATTCGGGACCAGCGCCCTCTATCACCGCGTCAACTGGCAGAGCCCCGGGGCCCGGCGCTGGATGCGCCGCCTCGACCATTCGATGATCTTCCTGCTGATCGCCGGCACCTACACGCCGTTCGCGCTGCTGGTCCTGCACGGCTCTCTCGCGACGGCGATCCTGATCGCCGTCTGGGTCGGCGCCCTCGCCGGCGCGATCGTCGAGATGATCTGGATCGAGGCGCCGAAGTGGGTCACGGCGATCATCTACCTCTCGCTTGGCTGGGTCGCGGTGGCTGCCTTTCCCGAGCTCTGGCGCGACCTCGGAATCACCGGGACGCTGCTGGTCGCCGCTGGTGGTCTGCTCTACACGGTCGGCGCGGTCGTCTACGCAACCCAAAGGCCGAACCCGAACCCCGCGGTCTTCGGCTACCACGAGGTCTTTCATCTGCTCGTGATCGCGGCGGCCGCGGCGCAGTTCGCCGCCGTCGCCTTCTTCGCTCTGCCGGCCGCCTGAGCGATGACCAGCCGAGTGGCGGCGACGGCCTTCTGCTGGGCCCTCGCGGCGATCTGGGCGATCTGGGCGCTGGTCAGGCTGACCGGGATCGAAGCCGGCTATCCGCTGGTGCCGCTGATCGCCTATACGCCCTACATGGCTGTTGCCGCCGTGATCCCGATCGCGATCGGATTGAGCCTGCGGCGCTGGGCGCCGGCGGCGCTGAGCGCCGTCGCGGGCATCTACCTGGTCATCGCGGTGCTGCCGCGGGTGCTTCCCGACGGCGCGGCCTCGCAGCGGCTCGGCGGCCCCACCTTGAGCGTGGTCTCGGCCAACAGCCACCGCGGCGAGGCCAGGTTTCTCGACCTGATCCGCCTGGTGCGGGCTCAGCACGCTGACATCCTCAACGTGCAGGAGCTCACCCCGGCGGGGGCGCTGGGCCTTCGCCGTCTCGGCCTCGGCGCGACGCTGCCCTACGCCGTGCTCGCGATCCGCACCGGCGCCTCCGGGGGCGGGATCTACTCGCGATATCCGCTCCGCCCCCTGCCGCCGGCCGCCGGCACCGACGTCAGGATGCCCCGCGCGATCGTGAAGGTGCCGGGCTATGGACGTCTACGCGTCGTCGACGTGCACCCGCTTCCGCCGGACAGCTCGCAAGGAGTCGATGACTGGCGCTCGGGCCTGCGCAGCCTCCCTTCCGCCGAGCACGGCGGCCCGCCGTGGCTCCTGGCCGGCGACTTCAACGCGACCCTCGATCAGGCTGAGCTTCAGCGGGTCCTCGGCCACGGCTTCCGCGACGCGGCCGACGTCCGCGGCGCCGGACTGCAGATGACCTGGCCGTCGGGAGGGACGATCCCGCCGCCGGTGGCAATCGATCACGTTCTGGCCGACCAGCGGATCTCGATCATCGATTTCGGCGTTGACGATCTCCCCGGCAGCGACCACCGCGCGATCTACGCGAAGCTCTCGCTGCCCAGGCCGCCGACCGGGGGCGGGCCTAGCGGCTAGGAACCGCGGCAGCGCTTTGCTGCGCGGCCTCGATCAGCGCCAGGACCTCGCGCTCGCGCCCCTCGCGGACCAGCCGCACAGGGTCGGGATCGCCGTTGACGATCCCCTCAAAGAACTCCTTGCGGTCCTGGTAGGTAGGAAGCGTCCCCTTGGCCCAGCCGCGGACGTCGTTGAGCATCACCGCGAGGCGCGCGTAGGGCTCGCCGAAGCTCGCGGCGATCTCGCGCTTCATCCGCTTCGCGAGCGCCGGCGACGCCCCCGCGGTCGAGATCGCGATCGCGAGCGGGCCGCTGCGGACGATTGCGGGGAGGATGAAGTTGCAGAGCGGCGGCACGTCGACCACGTTGACCAGCATCGCGCGCTTCTCTGCATCGTCATAGATGCCAATGTTGACCTCGCTGTCGCTGGTCGCGGCGATGACCATGAAAGCGCCCTCCAGCTCCACCGCGCCGCCGTATGTGCGTTGCTCCCAGCTGATCGAGCCCTCGGACGCGTACTCGCGCAGCGGCTCGATCGCGTCGGGGGTGACCAAGGTCACGTCGGCGTCGCAGAGCAGCAACCCCTCGACCTTCTCGAGCCCGATGTCGCCGCCGCCGACGACGACGCAGCGCCGCCCGCTCAACTTCAGGCAGGCGACGTAGAGGGGGGTCGCGAGCATGTCGCGTACGCAGGACTGGTCGCAGATCCCCTTGCGGAGCTGGCAGACGCAGTCCTTGCCCGCGTAGGCCTGAGCTGGCATCGATTACAGGTTAGGCGCCGGGGCTCTTCGACCGCGAGCGCCTGCCTGCGCCGCGGCCGTAACGGCGCGCCGCGCCGAGCGCGCCGGCGGCGCCGAGGGCGGCGCCGAGGGCGATCATCACGGCCAGCAGGATCGCGGGCACCCCGCGCCCGTCGCCGGCAGCGGCGAGGGCGAGCCCCTGCGGCGGCGCCGGACCCGGCGAGCCGTCTGAGGCGCTGATCTCGTTCTTTATCGAGGCGGCCGCCTTCTGGGGCCCGGCGCCGCAGCCGGTTGCGGCCTGCTCGAGCGCCGCGTTGATCGCGTCGGAGAACGCCGGGTCGTACTCGCGCACGTCGGCCGGGATGTCGTTGAGCCCGGAGCTGAGGGCCGCGGGCGAGTACGAGCAGCCGTCGATCACACCGTCGGCGCGGTAATCGTCGTAGAGGGTCTGGAAGTCGGCGCCTGCGCTTGTCGGCACGAGCAACAGGACGACGACGGCAATCCCAACCAGTCCGGGCAGACGCGCAGGGCTCATCGCGTCGACACCTTAGAGCGCATCGCCCGGGTGGCATAGATTGGGCGCGTGGAAGCCGTGACTCTCGGCGGGCGTGACCGGGTCGGGCGGGTCCGGGAGGCGATCGCGGCCCGGGGACTGGGCACCTGGCTGCTATTGCTGCTCGTCCTCGCGGGCGTCTACGCGGCCTTCAACAACGGCGCCACCGCGATCCCCCAGGAGACCCGCCTGCAGGTGGGGATCGCGGCGACCGGGTTGGTCTGCGGGATCGGCCTGGCCGCCGGCGCGCTGCGCAGCGGGGGCAGCGCCCTGGCCTGGGCCGGGGTGGCGCTGCTCGGCGGCTTCGCGCTCTGGAGCGCCCTCTCCGCCTTCTGGTCGGCGGCCCCGGACGAGTCCTGGATCGCCGCCAACCGCGCGATCGCCTACGCGGTCGTGCTCGCGATCGCGATCGTCGCCACGGCGAGCTCGCGCGAAGCGCCCCGGGTCGTCGCCTATGGGCTCACCGGCGCGGCGTTGCTGGTGGCGCTCTACGCGCTCGGTGGCAAGGTCGTCCCCGGCCTTCACATCGCCTTCTTCGACCTCAATCCGGGCGACGAGTTCGCCCGCGTCCGCGAGCCGATCGGATACTGGAACGCGGTCGGGATCCTCTGCGTGATGGCCGCCCCGGTCTGCATCTGGCTGACCGCGTTCCCGGAGGCCCAGCCGCGGGTGCGGATCGGGGCGGCGGTCGCGCTCACCCTGCTGCTGCTCACCCTCGCGACCACCTACTCGCGCGGTGCGATGCTCGCCTACCCGGCGGTGCTGGCGGTGATGGTCGCCGCCGGGCCGCAGCGCCTGCGCCGGCTGGCAGTCGGGATCGGGGCGATCTTCGCGGCGCTGCCGTCGATCGTCGTCGCCTTCGGAGTCCACGACCTCTCGGCCGGGGGCCTGGCGCTCGACCGCCGCCAGGACGGCGGCGCAATCCTCGCCCTCGTCCTCGGGCTCAGCCTCGCCGCCCTGGTGGTCGCCGCCCGCGAGCTGCTGCGGCTCGAGGGCCGGGTGCCCTGGACCGCGGCCCGCTCGCGATTGGTCTGGCGCGCGATGGCGACGGCGCTGGTCGCTTTCGCGATCGTCGGAGTCGGCGCCCTCGCGTTCTCAAGCCGCGGCCTGACCGGCCAGATCTCGCATCAGGTCAACACCTTCAAGGAGCCGAAGGCCGGGCCCGGCAACGACCCGAGTCGCCTGATCTCGGCGAACGGGTCGAACCGCTGGATCTGGTGGGAGGAGGCTTTGGGAGCGTTCAGCGACAAGCCGCTGGCCGGCTGGGGGGCGGGCTCCTTCCCGGTCGTCCGTCACCTCTACCGACGCTACGACGCCCCGGTGCGCTCGACCCACAGCGTGCCGCTCCAGTTCCTCTCCGAGACGGGCCTGATCGGGGCCGCTCTCGCCCTCGGTGGGCTTGGCCTGCTCGGGGCGGCGGCGGTGCTAAGGGTGCGCGCCAGCGGCGGCATCGAGCGCTCCGCCCGCCTCGCCCTGCTCGCCGCCGCCACGGGCTGGGCGGCTCACTCGCTGATCGACTGGGATTGGGAGATCCCCGCGGTGACGATCCCGGCCCTGGTCGCGGTGGCCGTCGCCGCGACGCCGACGCCAGCCCGCGACGCGCGGTCAAGCGGCGGTGGCCCGATCGGGATCGCCGTGGCTAGCGCCCTCGCGGCCGTCCTGCTCGTCGCCTCGGCTGCATTTCCCTCGCTTTCGGAGACCAAGCGGGTCGACTCGCTGAGCGCCGCGGGCGCCGGGTCCCTGCGCGATGGAGCCGCCGACGCCGATTTGGCGCAGAGGCTCGACCCGCTCAGCGTCGAGCCTCTCTTCGCCGAAGCCGGGATAGCCCAGACCGAGGGCGATCAGAAGCGGGCCGGGGCGCTGCTGGTCAAGGCGACCGACCTGCAGCCGGACAACTTCGAGACCTGGCAGCGCCTCGCGCAGTTCGAGCTCGCGGTCAACGACAGCCGCGCCGCGGCGCGAGCGATCCGTCACGAGGCGGCATCGAACCCGCTCGCCTTCGCGTCCCGCCCCAACCTCGGCGACCTGCTTTACCCGCTGCGGGTGCCCCCGGAGCTCTCGCCGACGGCCTACGGAACCCCGCCCCCTGGCGGGCGCTAGAGCGACTCAAGCGTCTTCGCGAGCCCGTCGCGAAGGGCGGTTGCGGCGCGCCAGCCCAATTGCTCGGCGGCGTTGGAGCTGTCGAGGGCGATCTGCTGCACCTCCCCCGCCCGCGGGGGGGCGAACTCCGCCTCGAAGCCCTCGCCCCCGCCCAGCTCGCGGAGCAGCTCGACCAGCTCCAGGACGCTGGTCTGGACGCCGGTGCCGACGTTGAAGGCGCCGCCGGCGTCGGCGTCGGCGGCGGCGAGGATCGCGTCGACGACGTCGGCCACATATATGTAGTCGCGGGTCTGCTCGCCGTCGCCGTAGACGGTCGGGGCCGCGGAGCTGCGCAGCCGGCCGCAGAAGATCGCGATCACCCCGGCCTCGCCGAGCGGGTCCTGGCGCGGCCCGTAGACGTTGCCGAGCCTCAACACCACGCCGGGCAGCCCGTAGAGCCGTTCGTAAAGGGAGACGTAGCCCTCGGCGGCGAGCTTGCTCTGCCCGTAGGGGGCAAGCGGCTCCTCCGCCGCTTCCTCACCGAGCGGCAGCGCCTTGCCCGCGCCCTCGCCGTAGATCGCCCCTCCTGTGGAGATGAAGACGAAGCGCTCGCTGCCCGCGAGCCGCGCCGCCTCGAGGACGTTCGCGGTCCCGCCGACGTTGATCGCGGCGTCGAAGGCGGGATCGGCGACCGAGCGCCGCACGTCGATCTGGGCGGCGAGATGAAAGATCTGCTCTGGCTTGTGCTCCTGCGCCAGCTGCGCGACCGCGTCGCTATCGCGAATGTCGGCCTCGACCAGCTCGGCGCCTGCGCCGAGCGCCTCTTCGAGGTTCTCCCGCCTGCCGGTGGAGAGGTCGTCGACCACCGTCACCGCGTCGCCGCGGGCGAGCAAGGAATCGACCAGATTGGAGCCGATGAAGCCTGAGCCGCCAGTCACCAGGGATCGCATAAGCGGCCATTCTGCCGTTCCGAAGGGCGGGATTCGTGCCGGTCGGTCCGATGGGGGCGGTTGAGGCGGTTGCTACCCTCGCCGACCCTACGCAGCGAACGGGCCACGAATGCGGCTGATAGTCACCGAAAAGAACAACAGCGCCAAGAAGATCGCCCAGATCCTCGGCAAGGGGCCGAAGGAGGACCGCTCCTACAAGGTCCCCTACTACAGCTGGTCCGACGCCGACGGGGATCACATGGCGATCGGGCTGAAGGGCCACGTGCTCAACCCCGCCTTCCCGGAGGAGTACTCGAACTGGCAGAAGGTCGACCTGCACGACCTGATCGACGCCGAGCTGATCAAGGAGCCGACCGACCGCAACGTCGTGCGGGCGGTCCGCAAGGTGGCCAAGGACGCCGACGAGCTGATCATCGCAACCGACTTCGACCGCGAGGGCGAGCTGATCGGCCTCGAGGCGCTGCAGGAGATCCTCGAGGTCAACCCCGATCTCGAGCCGACCGTGAAGCGGGCCCGCTACTCGGCCCTGACCAAGGAGGAGATCGACCGCGCCTTCTCCAACCTCGACGAGCTCTCCTACCCGCTCGCCCACGCCGGCTGGGCGCGCCAGGACATCGACCTGCTCTGGGGGGCGACCCTCACCCGGGCCGTCTCGCTGGCGACGCGGCGCTTCGGCTCCAACTTCCTCTCCGTCGGCCGGGTGCAGAGCCCGACCTTGGCGCTGATCGTCGAGCGCGAGCTCGAGCGCCGTGCACATGTGGCGAAGCCCTTCTGGGAGGTGATGGCCCGTTTCGAGCACCCCGACGGCAGCTTCGAGGCCCATCACGAGACCGACAAGTTCTGGAAGCGCACCGAGGCCGACGCCGCGGTCGCCGGCACCAAGTCGCCCGGCGCCGTGGTAGAGGTCGCGTCGCGCAAGAACACCCGCAAGCCGCCGACCCCCTACAACACCACCGCCTTCACCACCGACGCCTCGAGCCGGCTCGGGATCACCCCTTCGCGGGCGATGCGGATCGCCGAGGACCTCTACATGGACGGCTTCATCTCCTACCCGCGCACCGACAACACCGTCTATCCATCTTCTCTCCCGACCAAGGAGCTGGTCCGCTCGCTCGCCAACGTGCCCGACTTCGCGGCCGCCAAGTCCTTGCTCGACGGGCCGCTGCAGGCGACCCGGGGCAAGAAGGAGACCACCGACCACCCGCCGATCTACCCGACCCAGGCCGTCTACCCCGAGCAGCTCGAAGGCCCGAAGCGGCGCGTCTACGAGCTCGTCGCGCGGCGCTTCCTCGCCACCTTCGCCGCGCCGATGGTCAGTGAGTCCACCCGGGCCGACATCGAGGCCGGCTCACAGACCTACTTCGTACGTGGCTCGGTCGTCGTCGATCCCGGCTACGCGGCGATCTACACCTACGCCCGATCTCCCGACGAGGAAATCCCGAAGCTCGAGCAGGGCCAGCGGCTGCCGCTCGACGGAGATCCCTGGATTCTCGACAAGCAGACCCAGCCGCCCTCGCGGCTCTCGCAGGGCAAGCTGATCGAGATGATGGAGGAGCGCGGCCTCGGGACCAAGGCGACCCGGGCCGAGATCATCCAGAAGCTCTTCGACCGGGGCTACGTCTACGCCAACCCGCCGATTCCCTCGGAGACCGGGATCGCGATGTACCAGGCGTTCAAGCAGTACGTCCCCGAGATGGCGACGCCGGAGATGACCGCGCGCCTGGAGTCGGAGATGGACCAGATCGCGGCCGGCGAGATGACCCGCGACGACGTCGTCGGCGACAGTCGCAAGCTGCTGCACCAGACCTACGACGAGATCGACGGCAGCCGCGAGGATTTCGCGAAGCAGATCTGGGCGGGGATGGACGAGGACAAGTTCCTCGGCCCCTGCAAGGTCTGCGAGCAGGCGGGCAGAAAGCGCGACGACGGCGGCCCGAACCGGCTGCGGATCATCGAGCTGAAGGGCGGCAAGCGGATGTACGGCTGCGAGGGTTGGATCCGCGACGACCCCGAATCGCCCGAATCCTGCACGGTCAGCGGCCCGCTGCCGGGGCGCGGCTATGACCTCTGGCGACTAGAAGAGCGCTGCTCGGTCTGCGGCGAGACTCCGCGGCTGACCGTGAAGGGCTTCCGGGGCCGCCCCTGGAAGCTCTGTCTCAACGACGAGTGCCCGACGATGGTCGAGATGCGCGAGAAGAAGGCCGAGCGCGAGGCGGCGAAGGCGGCCAAGGCGGCGGCGAAGGGCAACGGCGCGAAGGGCAAGTCGAGCGGCAAGGAAAAGACGACCGCCACGGCGACGACGGGCAGCAATGGCGCCGAGGAGGATTCCGAGGCGGATGGCAACGGCAAGGCCGACGCGGCGAAGATCGCCGGCGCTGCCTCGGCCACCCGGACCCGAAGCACGCGGGCCAAACGCGCCGCGAACGCCAAGCGAGCTGCCAAGCAGTCGGACTCAGCCGCGAAACGCTGACAAGCCGTCGGTCGTCGGGCATCAGTCATCAGAATTCACTCCGGTGACCGGCGACTGATGGCTGACGACTGAATGTTCATCTCCCTCGAGGGCATCGACGGGTCGGGAAAGAGCACCCAAGCAAAGCTGCTCGCGGAGGCGCTTGGAGCCGAGGCGCTGCTGGTCCGCGAGCCGGGCGGCACCGAGGCGGCCGAGCGGATCCGTGAGCTGCTTGCCGACCCCGCCCTCGAGCTCGACCCGCTGGCCGAGCTGATGCTCTTCTGCGCGGCCCGCGCCGACCTCGTCGAGAGGGTGATCCGCCCGGCGCTTGAGGCGGGGCGCAACGTCGTCTCGGACCGCTTCGCCGATTCCACCGCCGCCTACCAGGGCGCCGCCCGAGGGCTGGGCATGGAGCTCGTCGAGCGGCTCAGCGACACGGCGACGCAGGGCCTGGCGCCCGACCTGACGCTACTGATCCGGATCGATCCCGAGCGGGCCGCGGAGCGCAGCGGCGGCGAGGATCGCTTCGAGGCCGCCGGGCCGCGAGCTCCAGGCCCAGGTCGCCGCGGCCTACGATCAGATCGCCGCCCGCGATCCCGAGCGCGTCGTTGCCGTCGAAGGGACCGGTAGCGTCGAGGAGGTGCACGCGAGGGTGATGGAGGTAGTGGAAGGACGGAGAAGCGGGCAATGAGGGGGCCAAATCCGACGTTCCTGCAGTTCAGGCTGTCTTTCAGCCCCACCTGCACTCACGGTCCGCGGCAGCCACCATCCTGGACCCTATCCACCTCAGTGCCTCGGTTCGGCTACCGAAACGCCTGACGATGTCCGCCCTCGACGCACAAGAACTTCCCGATGCACTAGCCGCCGCGACCGAGCATCAGCCTCGTGCCCGGCTGGCCATCGGCGCCGCCCTGGCCGCCGGTCCCGCGCACGCCTACCTGTTTCGCGGCCCGAGGGGCTCCGGAAAGGGGGCCGCCGCGCGCGCCTTCGCAGCCGAGATCCTCGCCGTCGGCTCCGCCGATCCCGAGGAGTCCCGGCGCCGGGCGATGCTCGATCCTTCGCCGCATCCAGACCTGGTCTGGCTGCGGCCGCGGGGAAGCCAGCACCTGGTCGAGGAGCTGCGAAGCCAGGTGATCCGCGCCGCCTCCTACCGTCCCTTCGAGGGCGAGCGGCGGGTATTCGTGATCGAGGCGGCCGAGGCGATGCGCGAGGAGAGCCAGAACGCGTTGCTGAAGACGCTCGAGGAGCCGCCCGAGTTCGATCACCTGCTGCTGCTCAGCGCCGAGCCCGAGGGCCTGATGGAGACGATCACCTCGCGCTGTCAGGAGGTGAGCTTCGTTGCGCTGCCGCCGCAGGCCGTCGAAGCGGCGCTCTCCGGCGCCGGCGAGCCGGACGCGATCGAAGCCGCGGCGCGGCTCGCCGCCGGCGACGTCGAGCGGGCTCGCTTCCTGCTCGGCGAGGAGGGGGTCGCGCTGCGCGAGAGCGCCGAAGCGCTGGTCGGCGCCGCGATCGATCCCGACGCCGGGGGCTCGCCATGGCTCGGCCTTCTGGGCGCTGCCGAAGCGGTCGGCGCGCAGGCCGAGCGCGAAACCCGGGAGCGGCTCGAGGACGAGGAATCCGGGGGCCGGCGCTCCGCGCGAGAGATGAACGAAGAGGCGCGTCGGGTCGGCCGCCGCCGCCGCACCGACGTGCTCGACCTCGGCCTTGAGCTCTGCGCCGCCTGGCTGCGCGACCTCGGAGCGGTGGCGAGCGGTGCGCCCGAGCTGGCCCTGACTCGCGATCGGATCGATGCGCTCGGTGCCGTCGCGGCAGACGTCGATCCGTTGGCGGCGCGGCGCGCGGTCGAGCTGGTCCAGGACACCCGCCGGCGCCTCGACCTCAACGTCTCCGAGGAGCTAGCCCTGGAGGCGCTTTTCTTCCGCTTGCAGGGAAGCCTGGCCGGGGTCGCGGTCTGAGCCGGCGCCGTTCTCGCGGGCGCTCTCCAGAGCCTGCTCCTGGGCAAGTCGGGTTATCTGCTCCGCCTGGCGCGAGATGATCACGCTGAAGCTCAGCGCCAGCCCGAGCAGCAGCAGGAAGAGCAGTGAGAAGAGCGCGATCGTCACGTCGCGAACCCCGAAGACGTTGGCGAGCACCCGCAACAGGTCCGGGAACGCGGCGCCGGCGAGCATCGCGATCCCGGCGACGAACCAGATCACGCTGTAGCGCTCCTGCAGCTTGTGGCGCCTGATCAGCTCCAGGATCAGCGCCATGAAGACGATCGCAAGCACCGCGGCGACGATCCGCGCCTGCGAGGTGAGCCGGACGACCGGCTCCGCGGCGGCGAGCTTCAGCAGCATCTCAGCGCTCCTCCCTGACCCGGGGGCGGAACTGGCCGACCAGGAGCACGACCAGGGTCTTGAAGATGTAGTAGGCGGAGCGCAGCGGGGTCAGGAAGGAGCGGCCCTCGGCGCGCGAGAGCATCCGCACCGGCAGCTCCTCGACCCGCAGGCCCTGCAGGACGGCCCGCTGGACCGACTCCACCTCCGCGAACTCGGGCGAGTAGCGCTCGCTGAACAGCGCCATCGCGGCGCGGTTGACGGCCCTCATGCCGCTGGTGGTGTCGGTGAATCGCTGCCTGGTCGAGAGGCTGACGATGAGCCGGAAGAGGTGCTGGCCGGTGCGCCGCGAGAAGCTGGCCCGGTAGTCGTCGTCGAGGGCGAGGCTGCCGTCGCTGTAGCGCGAGCCGACCACCATGTCGGCCTTGTCCTCCGCGACCTCGGTGACCAGGCGCGCCAGCTCGGTGGCGATGTGCTGGCCGTCACCGTCGAGGTGGGCGCAGATCTCATAGCCGCCGCGCAGCGCGTACATGTAGCCGGTCTGCTGCGCGGCGCCGACGCCCTGGTTGAAGGGAAGCGTGGCGACGCGGGCCCCGGCCCGTCGAGCCACGACGGCTGTGGCATCGGTCGAGCCGTCGTCGACGACGAGCAGGTCGGCATCCGGAAGCGCCTCCCGCACCCCCTCGATGACCGACGCGATCGAGGACTCCTCGTTCCAGGCGGGGATGAAGACCAGCGTCTGCACCGGCCGATTCTCCCACCTCGACGGGCGGTCAAGCGGTAGCTCAGCAGGCGTGCCCCGCTTGAGCTTTGTGTTAAGAAAGACTCATATGGCGTCGCCGACACGGCAACACCGGGTTTCCCAGATGGCCCGCAGGCTTCGCCATACGCGGGCGCCGGATCGTCCGCGCCCGTGGATCGGGATGAGGCTGTGGCTCGGCGCCGCGTTCGCGCTGGTCGGCGCGATCGCCGCCCTGACCGTCTACCAGTTCGTCCACGACTCCAACGAGAGCGTGCTCTCGGAGCGCTCGACGGCGCTTGCGGTGGGCCGCACGATCAACCTCGCCGATCAGGTCGGCGAGGCCCAGCAGCCAGACGAGGTGGTCACGGCCGGAACCGACGCTTCCTTTCACGCCTGGTACTACGACCGCGGCGGGCGCCTGGTCGCGCCCCACGATCGCGGGCCCCTGCTGGCCCAGGTCACGCCGCGGCGGCGGGCGGTCGGCATGGCCCTTGACGGCGGCCGCTACAAGGGAGAGTTCCCGGACGGAGTCACCGTCGTCGCCTTCCCCGTCTTTCGCAACGGCCGGATCAGCGGGGCCCTGCTGGGCCGCTACTCGAGCTCTCGCGTGCTGCAGACGGCGGTCAACAGGCTGCGAGACGACAGCCTGCGGGCGCTGGCGATCGGGGTCGGCATCGCGATCCTGATCGGCTTTGCGGTCGCGACCCTGATCACCTACCGGGTCCGCCGCCTGGCGCGCAGCGCCGAGAACATGGCGGCGGGAGCGCTCGAGGTCCCGCTCCAGGTCGGGGGGCGCGACGAAGTCGGAGACCTCGCCAGGGCGCTGGACAGGATGCGCGGTGCCCTTCAGGACAGCTTCCAGGTCCTCTCCTCCGAGCGCGACCGCCTGGCGGCGATCTTCGACGGGCTAACCGACTCGGTGATGATCGTCGATCACGACGGCAGCGTCCGCTTCTCCAACCGGGCGTCGACGAAGTTGGCCAGCGAGGACGGCACCCCACCCCCCGAGATGCTGCCCCACCTGCGCCAAGCGGTCGAGCACGGAGGGGCGGAGGCGCCGGAGCTGAAGGTCGGCGAGCGGGTCTTCGCGCTGCAGGCGCGCGACCTGCCCGCCGAGCAGGGCGTCCTGGTCGTGGTCCGCGATCGGACCGAGGAGATGCGCCGCGGCCTCGCCGAGCGGGAGTTCGTCTCCAATGCGGCGCACGAGCTGCGCAACCCTCTGGCCGGGATCTCGGGCGCGATCGAGGTGCTGCAGGCCGGGGCGAAGGACGACCCGGAGGCGCTCGATCACTTCCTGCGCCGCCTCTCCGTGGACGTCGAGCGGATGAGCCGGCTGATGCAGGCGCTGCTCACCCTGGCGCGGGTCGAGGCGCTGCCCGATCGTGGCGCCGAGGTCGTCGACGTCTCCAGCGCCAGCGCCGACGCTCTCTCCGCGGTCCAATCCGAAGGCGGCCCGGAGCTGAACGTCGACATCGAGCCCGGGCTGGCAGCCGACGCCGACCCGACGCTGCTGCGCCAGGTGCTGATCGGTCTGCTCTCCAACGCGGCCCGTCACACCGACCCCGGTGGCTCGGTTACCTTGCGAGCCAGCCGCCTCGATGGCGAGGCTTTGATCGAAGTGATCGACACCGGGAGCGGCATTCCTCCCGATGACCTGGACCGGGTCTTTGAGCGCTTCTATCGCTCGAGCGACGCCCTCGCGCACGAGGGGTTCGGGCTCGGGCTCGCGATCGCGAAGCGGATGGTCGAGGTGATGGGCGGCGCGATCGGCGCCGCATCGGAGGAGGGGCACGGCAGCGTCTTCTGGGTGCGGCTGCCGGTCGCCGAAGGCGTGCCCAGCCCGGTGGCCTGATGGCGGTCGGGAAGATCCTGATCGCCGACGACGAGCCCTCGGTGCGGGACTCGGTGACCTACGCGCTGCAGCAGGAGGGCTACGAGGTGACAGCTGCGGTCGACGGCTCAGACGCCGAAGCGAAGATCTCCGGCGAGATGCCCTTCGACCTGTTGATCCTCGACATCATGATGCCGGGGCGAAGCGGGCTCGACATCTGCCGTGAGGTCCGCGCCCGAAGCGCGGTCCCGATCATCATCCTCACCGCCAAGGACGCCGAGGTCGACAAGGTGGTCGGGCTGGAGGTCGGCGCCGACGACTACGTCACCAAGCCGTTCTCGGTCCGCGAGCTGCTCGGGAGAGTGCGCGCCCAGCTGCGCCGCCGCGAGCTCGACCGTTTGCCACGCTCGCCCGAGAGCGCGAACGAGATCGACGCCGGGCCGGTCTCGATCGACCTGGTCCGCCACCTCGTGAAAGTGCGCGGCGAGCAGGTCAACCTGACCCGCTCGGAGTTCCAGCTCCTGCGCTTGCTTGCTGCTCGCCCCGGCGCCGTCTTCCGCCGCGATCAGATCATGGAGGAGCTCTGGCAGACTGAGTTCGACGGCGACGTTCGCGCCTGCGACGTGCACATCTCCAACCTGCGCCAGAAGCTCGAGCGCGACGCACAGCGGCCGGAGCTCGTCGTGACCGTGCGCGGCGTCGGCTACAAGTTCGTCGCCGGCTGAGCCGGCTGTAGGTGCTGAATGCCCGCTTCGGCGCTAGCCTCACCTCAGTGTCACGCTCGGTCCTGACCGTCGCGCTGCTCGTCGCCGCTGCAAGCCTGCTTGGCGGCTGCGTGATCATTTCCGACCCGCCAGAGGGGTACACGGTGCCCAGCCCCGTTCACGTCAAGGCGGTCTCCAGCGCGCCGACCCAGAACTCGGACGGCAGCTGGACGGTCAAGCCGGGGGACCGGCAGACGAAGGTGGAGGTGCAGATCGACGGGGCGCTGAAGGATACGATCACCGCGTCGGGGGGAGCCGCCGACTCGATCAGCATCGACCGCAGCTATTCGCTCAGGAGCGGCGCCCATACGCTGACGATCACCGGCTTCGAGGTCGACGGCGGCACCACCCAGGGCACGCGGCACTTCACCGTCAGTGACCCAGCGATCACCCATGTGGTCTGGATCTTCTTCGAGAACCACGGCTACAACCAGGTTCGAAACGTTGGCGAATTCAAGACCCTGGCCGACACCTACGGGGATGCGACCAACTTCTCCGCCTACACCCACCCCTCGCAACCCAATTACGTCTACGCGACCGCCGGCCAGACCTGCGGCATCACCTCCGATGCCCTCGCCACCTGCGGCGCCGAGAACATCTTCCACCAGGTCGGCGACTCGCAATGGCGCTCCTACCAGGAGTCGATGCGGAGCAACTGCGATCGCACGACCAGCGGCCTGAGCCCGGTCAAGCACGACCCGGCTAGGATCTTCACCAACGTCGATTGCGCGGCCAACGACTTGCCGCTGCCGACGAGCCCCAGCTTCGATCGCAAGTTCACGTTCGTGGCGCCGAACCTCTGCAACGATGCACATGACTGCTCGATCCAGACCGCCTCCGACTTCCTCGCATCGTTCACACCCAAGGTGCTCGCCTCGCCGCAGTACAAGGCGGGAACACTGCTGTACGTGATCACCTTCGACGAGGACGAGGGCAGCGAGGGCAACCACATCTACACGACGCTGGTCAACGAGCGCACCCGCGGCAGGCAGGTAGCAACGAGCTACGGCTTCTGCAACCTGCTCGCGACCACCGAGGACCTGCTCGGGGTCGGCCGCGCCGGTTGCGCCGTCGGCGCCGCAACGATGAAGAGCTCGTTCGGGCTCTAGCCGAGCTGCTCCGCGCAGCGGAGCACTACCCCCTCAGGGACACCGACGGATAATCTGCGCTGCGGCGGGCCCGACGCAGGTGGCTCCCGTCCCTCACTGCCAGTGCCCCACGCCGACCACAGCCACTTCTCGATCGGCTTCGACCGCCGAGACCTACCGCGCCTTCACGACCTCTGGGACGAGATCATCGCGGCCGAGCGCTGGTCGGAGGGCGAGATCACCAGCCGCTTCGAAGCGGCCTGGGGTGCCTGGAACGGGGTCGACGCCGTCGCATTCAGCGGTTGGACCGGCGGGGCGCTCGCGGCGCTGGACTTCGCCGAAGTGCAGGGCGAGAGCGTGCTCTGTCCCTCCAACACCTTCATGGCCACCCCACTTGCGATCCTGCACGCTGGCGGTCGCCCCATCTTTGTCGACTGCAATCGCGATGACCTCTGTATGTCCTTCGATGATTTCGAGCGCAAGGCGCACCAGCACCGGCCACGCGCCGCAGTGCTCGTCCACATCGGCGGTCATGTCGCGTTCGAGGTCGAACGAATCGCCGATTTCTGCCGCGCCGAGGGAATCTTCCTGCTCGAGGACTGCGCCCATGCCCACGGGGCGCGCTGGCATGACCGCCGCCCGGGCACTTGGGGGGATGCGGGCGTCTACTCATTCGCGGCGACCAAGACGATCTCCACAGGTGAAGGCGGGGTGCTGGTGTCTCGCCACGAGCAGCTGCTCGAGCGCTCCCGCGCGTTTCGCAACTACGGCAAGCCCGACTATGCCGTCGCGGGGCTCAACTTCCGGATCAGCGAGTTCACGGCCGCGCTCGGCCTCGTTCAGACGCAGCGCCTCGAGGAGATCGTCGAGCGCAAGAACGCAACCGCTCGCGAGCTGCTCGACCCGCACCACCCCGCGCGTCTGCGACTTCCCGCCGGGATGGTCTCCGGCCTCTATAAGTACATCGTCTTCGAGCCCGTCGAGCGCTCGACCGGAAAGGTCTATGACTCCCCCTGCCACCGCATGATGCGAACCCACGACGAGCTGCCGAACACCGACTGGGTGGCCGAGAACCACTGGTGCGTCCCGCTCTATTACCGCGCCGATGAGGCAGAGCCGGCAGCCGCCGGCGCCCGGGAGCCGGCATGAAGCGCGTCCTGGTCACCGGAGGGTCGGGCTTCATCGGCTCGCACGTCGTCGATGCGCTCGCGCGGGCCGGCATCGAGCCCCGGATCATCGACCTGCGCCCCTCCGCCCATCACCCACCCGGGACCGTCGATGTGGTTGTCGGCGACCTGCTCGACGGCGAAACGCTGCGCGAGGCGATGCAAGGCTGCGACGCCGTCATCCACCTCGCCGCCGCGGCAGACGTCGGGGCAGTGGCCGAGGATCCCGAGGACGCCGAGCGAATCAATGCCCGGGGAACGCTTGCGGTGCTCGAGGCGGCGCGCGCCATTGCCCTGCCGAGGGTCATCTATGGCAGCACGATCTGGGTCTATGGAGAGTCGGGCGAGGCCGTCGTGGACGAGGAGGCGGGACTCGGGTTGCCGCGTCACCTCTACACGGCGAGCAAGCTGGCCGGTGAGATGTACTGCGCCTCCTACGCCGAGCTCTACGGCGTCCCCTGCACGATCCTGCGCTTCGGAATTCCCTACGGGCCGCGGGCGCGGCCCTCGGCGGTGACGCCGACCTTCGTTCGCAAGGCTCTGGCCGGCGAGCCGCTGACAGTGGCGGGGGGCGGAATGCAGACACGGCGCTTCGTATACGTGGAGGACCTGGCCGAGGGGGTGGTGCGCGCGCTTTGTCCCGCCGCTGCAAACCGCGTCTACAACCTCTCCAGCGACGAGACGGTCACGATCCGGGAGCTGGCAGAGAAGGTCAGCGAGCTGGTCGGCGACGTGGAGGTCGTCGAGACCCCGGGTCGCAGCGGGGACTTTGGCGGCGCCGAGATCTCCAGTCGGCGCGCGGAGACGGAGCTTGGCTGGCGAGCATCGACGACCTTGCACGAGGGGTTGTCCCGCTATCTGAGCTGGTTACGGGAGGAGGCGGACCCGGCGCCGGCGGCGGCGGCAGCAGCGCCGCCCCGCCGCGGGCTTGCCGAGCGGCTTGCCGCAACGCCACCGGTCACGGCGTTTGCCTGTGCGATGGGCACGCTGATCCCCTATGCCCTCGCGCATCGCCTCGACGAGTTCGACAGCGCCCAGATTCACGCGGTCGCAGTCACCACGTTCGTCGCGATCCTCGTCTGCCTCTTCGCCGTCGACGCCGCGTCAACCAGAAATCCGCGCCGGGGTGCCCTGATCGGCTGGCTCCTGTGCGGATACGCGGTCCTGCTGCTGCCCTGGACCAGCGGGCGCCTCGACCTCGCCTTCCCTGAGATTCAGACCGTGATCATCAGTGGCGTCGGCATAGTCGTGGCGCTGGGCATCGCTGCCGTTGCGAACAGCCTGCGGGAGGCCAGAGCGGCTCCCGAGCGCACCACTTGAGGGCGGGGTCCGAAGCCGGGTCAGAGAGCCCGCGATCGCAGCCCGGCGGACGCGATCGCCTGGCTGATGGGAGCGAGGGCCGCGACCGTACTCCGCCAGCACCCCGGGGCGCTGTAGTGGTCGGCGTCGTGGAGAAGCAGCACGTCTGTACCCCGCAGGCCAGACGACACCTCTTCCGCGATCCCCGTGGGGCTGGCTCGCCCGCGCCAGTCGTGGCCCCAGCGCGACCAGAGCAGGGGGCGCAGGCCCCGCTTGCGCACGATCCTGAGCCCGGCCGGGCTGAAGATCCCATAGGGAGGGCGGTAGTAGCGGGGTGCGACCCCGGTTGCAGCCCCGATCGCATCGCGCCCGCGCTCGAGGTCATCTGCGAACTGGGCGGGGGTGAGGCGGAGCAGGTTGCGGTGACGGTGTCCGTGCAGGCCGACCGTGTGCCCGGCCGAGACGATCTCGCGGGCCAGAGATCGATTGCGCTCGACCTGCTCGCCGACCAAAAAGAACGTCGATGTCGCGCTCGCCTCGTCGAGGGCCTCGAGGACGGCGACGGTGCCGGACGGGTGCGGGCCGTCGTCGAAGGTGAGCGCGATCGTGTCGCTCGCGCCGAGGCGGCGCGGGATTCCCATCGCGGCGGCGACCGCTGGCACGATCGGCGCCAGCGCGGGTGAGGTCCAGGCGCCGGCGAGGGCCACCGCGCCTAGCAGCATCGAGCTGCGCATGAGGAGATGTTGCCAGTGATCGGCGGCGAGGCGGCGCTCGGGATCGCCTTTGCCCTCGGCGCCGCGTGCTGCTACGACACCGGCTACGCGCTGCAGGCGGTCGAGGCACGCAGGGCGCCGGCGCGGCACGCCCTTCGCCCGGCGCTCCTCGTCCATCTGCTGGGGCGGCCCCTGTGGGTGGGCGCCAGCGTCCTGTCGCTGATCGGCTGGCCGCTGCAGATCCTCGCCCTCACCCATGCCCCGCTGACCCTCGTGCAGCCGATCCTGGCTCTCGGGCTGCTCCTGCTGCTGGCGCTTGGGACGAGGATCCTCGACGAGCCGGTCGGGCCGCGGGAGCTGGTCGGCGTTCTCGCGATCATCGCGGCGGTGGGCCTGATCGCCTGGGCGGCGCCCAAAGAGGCGGGCGAGGTCCCCCGGGACGCAGGCCTCGTGGTCGCGCTCGCCGCCCTGGCCGCGGTCACCCTGGCTCCCTACCTCGTGGCCGCTTCCAGCGGACGGTCTCCCACCGCCCTGCTCGTGGTGGGAGCGGGGGCCGCGGACGGCCTCGCGGCCTTCGTGGCCAAGCTGATCGCCGAAGACGCTTCGGCGGGACGCTGGGGTGCCACTGCCGCGTGGGCCGCGCTGGTGGGGACGGTGATCATCCTGGGCGTGATCAGCGAGGCCACGGCGCTGCAGCGCGCCGCGGCGACCAGAGTCGCGCCCGCGGTGCTGTCGATGCAGGTCGCGATCCCGGTCATCCTCGCCCCGCTCGTCGGCGGCGAGGCCTGGGGGGGCACGCCGTTGGGAGGCGCCGTGCTCGCCGGCGCCTTGGCGGTCGTCGCGGCCGGCGTCGCGGTGCTGGGCAGCTCGCCGGCAGTTGCCGGGGTGATCGCCGAGCCGAGTCGCGGGGAGCCGGAGGTCAGCCCGCAGCGACCGGTCGCACCAGGCTGAGCACCGCCGAGGCGGCGGTCGGGAGGGCGGCGAAGGAGCGATCGGGCGCGAACGGGTTCGCGATGCAGCGATGCAGCGCCGCGCCCAGCTCGGCGCGCGTGCGAGCCACCTCGGCGAGACCGTGACGAACGAACGCCTCGTTGTTGACCCTCACATGGGCCCTGCCCCAGCCATAGGAAATGACCCGGCAGCCCCGCATGATCGCCTCCAGGACGGTGAGGCCGGCGGTCGAGTGGATGAGGACGTCAGCGGCGGCCAGCAGGTCGGCGATGCGGTCGCTGAAGCCGAGCACGACGACGCGCTGCTCGGCGCCGAAGCGCCGCGCGAGCGCACCCTTGACCTCGTCGTTTCGTCCGCAAAGGCAGACGACCGTCACCCCTGCTTGCGCGAGGGCCACCTCGGTGGCGCCGGCCAGATCGCCGACCGCCCAGCCGCCGCCGGACACCACCACGATCGGTCCTTCCTGCGGAAGGTCGAGCGCCCGGCGGGCCGCGGCTCGGTCGCGCGGCTCGTAGAAGGCGGGGTCGGTGAGGCCGCGCACGCACTCGACCCGGCTCCGCGGGGCGAGCTGGTGAACCTCCTGCGCCGACTCGGGGTGGGTGATCAGGTGCAGGTCGACCGCGGGGTGCGCCCAGTAGCGCAGCGCGGCCAGATCCGTGATCGCCGAGACGGCGGGCATGCTCAGGCGCCCGCGCGCCCGCAGCCGCCCGATCGCCTCGGTGGCGCCCGGATAGGTGGAGACGACGACGTCGGGGGCGATAGCGGCGATGGCACGGCCGATCCGCTCGCTGGCCGGACGGGCGATCAGCGCTCCGGCCAGCCAGCGGGTTGGCGCCAGGTCGGTGATCAGCCGGAACTCGACGTCGAAGAGCCGGCTTCCCCAACGCGAGTCGAATTGGGAGCCGCCGAGCACGACCCGCTCGACCAGCCCGCCGACGACGGCGAGGGCGTCGACGATCTCGACGCTTGCCGCGGGGTCTTCCTCTCCGATGCCCTCGGCGAGCGCCCGCGCGGGCAGGTCGTGCCCCTCGCCGATCGAGGCGGTGAGGATCAGTATGCGCGGCGAGGCTTGGACCATCGGCGCGGGCAGCATAGGCGTGGCCTGGATGCGCCGCTCGGCATTTAGCTTCCCTTCAGAGCCCCTTGGGATAGTCGCGCCGGCTTTCATGTCGGCCGCGTAAGGGAATGGGTCGTTGACCATCGATCGTGCAGTGCTTTGCACCGGAGCGCTCCTCGCCGGCCTGGTGGCAGGGCACCTCACCAGCTCGGCTGCGGTCGCGAGCCTGGTCACCGCGTCGGTTGCCCTGGTCTTCGTCGGCTACTTCGGTTGACCCCCGCGAAAGCTTCAAGGGCCACTCTCACCGAGGTCGATTGATCGCGCCAATGCCCGGTCGTGTCGATCAGCGGATCCGAATCAGCGTGGAGAGGGTGCTGCCGTCGGTGCCGAGGCCGCCGACTAGGTATCCGGTCCCGCCCGCCACGGCGGCGGCCGCGTTGGTCACCGGGTGGGGAAGCCTTCCCGCCGGCTCGGTTCGACCGCTGATTGGATCAAAGGAACGTATCCGGGCGCTCGACGCCCCGCTCTCGCGGCCACCAAGCAGGTAGGCGCGACCACCCATCGTGATCGCGGACGCGTGGGCAAGCGGATGGGGAAGGTGGCCGCGAACGTGTGCCCGGCCGATGCCCGGATCGATCTCCTGGATCAGGTCGGTGTCGCTGCCGTCGGAAAGCTCGCCTCCGAAGGTGTAGATCCTGCCGCGGATGGCTGCAGCCGCTGTGTAGCGGACCGGGGTCCGCAGCTCCGCGATCTGCCGCACGCTGCCCGCCGGGCTCACCTGCAGGACTGACCCGACCGTAGTCTGGCCGTCGTAACCGCCAAAGACGTAGCCTCGCCGGGCGAGCGAGAGCGCCGAGAGGTCGGAAGCGGGCCTTGGCAGGTGCCCCTCGACACGTGCCGCTGCGCCGGGGACCAACTGCTGCACCGCGTCGGTCGTTGCTGCCGAACCTCCGCCGAAGACGATGGTCTTCCCGGCCAGTGATGTGGCAGCCAAATCGTGCAGCGGCTCGGACAAGGTCCCGGCGGCCCGGACGGTGCCGCTGGTCGGTTCGAGAGCGAGGACGTCGTCTGTCGATAGCCCTGCGGAGTCCAAGCCTCCTATGACGAGCAAGCGGCCACCCTGGGCGACCACCGTCTCGCCGGAGAGCGGATTGGGAAGTCGAGGGGAGATTAGCTTCGCGCGTGGAGGGCTCTCCGTATGCGGCGTTGAGGCGGCTAAGCTGTGCTGTTGAGGCTGGGACTCGCGCCAGCGCCCGCCGTGCGCGAGGATCGTCGCCAATACGGCCGCGGCGGCGATCGCAGCCGCGGCGAGCAGGCGGCGGAGCCGGACCTGGCGACGGCTGGGACGGCGTCGGCGACGGGCGCGGTTGCCAGGCCCTCTTGCCATGTCGGCATCATCGACGCTTTGATTGAAGACGAGATGAGTGTCGCCCCAGGGTTCTCATCTTCACTTAAGGCGGCTCGGCGAGGGTGCCGGAATGGATGCGTTCGTCCGCCGGTTCATCGGCCCCCTCTCGATCCTCTGCTTCGGTGCGGCGGTAGTCGGTTGCGGTGGATCGCACGCCGCGACAACGGCAACCGGCAAGCCGGCGACCACGGCCTCACGCAGCCGCTCGCCGGCATCCGCCGATGCCTATCGCGTGCCCCCATTGCTGAGTTCGCGTGACGTTTATGCCGCGGATCGACCCGGCCGACTGGCGCCCGCGGTGCGGAAGTTCCCCTCGCGGGTCTACGTGCCGAACAGCGAGAGCAACACGGTCAGCGTCATCGATCCCAAGACCTTCAAGGTCGACCAACACGTTTTCGGTCGGGGCGCTGCCCGCAGCACGTGACACCGTCCTACGACCTCAAGCACCTCTACGTGCTCAACGATGAAGGCAACAGCCTCACGCCGATCGACCCGCCGACGGGAAAGCCGGGTGCGCCGATCCCGGTCACCGACCCCTACAACATGTACTTCACGCCCGACGGCCGCTACGCGATCGTCGTCGCCGAGCGCCTCAGCGGCTCGACTTTCGCGACGCGCACACGATGCGCCTGCACCATTCGCTGCATGTCCAGTGTCCGGGGGTCGACCACATGGACTTCACCGCCGATGGCCGCTACCTGCTCGCGAGCTGCGAGTTCGGCGGCAGCTGATCAAGGTCGACGTGCCGCGCGAGAGGTGGTCGGCACGCTGAAGCTGCCGTCGGGCGGCGCATGCCCCAGGACGTGAAGCTCTCGCCGACGGCCGCACGTTCTACGTCGCCGACATGAACGCCGAACGGCGTCTGGCTGGTCGACGCGAACAGCTTCCGGAAGGTCGGCTTCATCCCCACCGGGCAGCGGCGCCCACGGCCTCTACGCGAGCCGCGACTCACGCTACCTCTACGTGTCCAACCGCGGCGAAGGCTCGATCTCGTTGATCTCGTTCAAGCAGCGCAAGGTGGTCAAGACGTGGCGGCTTCCCGGCGGCGGGAGCCCGGACATGGGCGGCGTCTCCGCCGACGGGAAGGTCCTCTGGCTCTCCGGCCGCTACAACGCGGAGGTCTACGCGATCGACACCAGGTCGGGCCGGCTGCTCGCCGCATCCCGGTCGGCGCCGGGCCTCATGGGCTCTGCGTGTATCCGCAGCCGGGGCGTTACTCGCTCGGGCACACCGGGGTATTCCGCTAGGGGTCGCCAGGAATCGATGACAGGCAGCGCCACGCTTGTCCTCCCGCTTGCCCTGTCTTTAGGAAGCGGGGCTAGCGTTCTTGAAGGTCTGCAGAACAGGAAGGCCACGATTGAGATTTCTTCGCCGCATCTCCACCCGCCAGCTTCTTGCTCTCTGCGCTGCGTTCCTGGTCATCGGCATAGGCGCGACCGGGCTCGCGCTTGCTTCGGCCGGCGGCGGCCCGAAGCCGGACACCAAGCCGCTCGCGGTCGCCGTGCGAGACGCACTCACCGCGCCCTCGGTCAAAGGGGTCAGCGGCCGCATCGAGTTCACAAATCACCTCATCCCGGGTGCCAGCATCCAAGGAGCCGATCCGCTCCTGAGCGGCGCCTCCGGCCGCTTCTGGGCCGGTGGCGACGGCCGCGTGCGGATCGAGCTGCAGGCGGATGCGTCAAGCCACAGCGGGACGGGCGACGTGCAGATTCTGCTCGACCATTCCAAGCTCACCGTCTACGACTCCGGAGCGAACACCGGTTACGAAGTCGCCCTGCCGAGCAAGGATCGCACTGGCGCCCACGACCAGAACGACTCAAGCGCCAGCGAATCGTCCCCGTCGATCGCTGTGATCCAGCATCAGATCGATCAGATCATGCGGCATGCGAGCTTGAGTGGCGCGGTTCCCTCCGATGTGGCGGGACAGCCCGCATACACCGTGCGGGTTTCTCCCAAGGCCGACGGCGGCATGATCGGCGGCGCCGAGCTTGCCTGGGACGCGGTCCACGGGACGCCGCTTCGTGCGGCGGTCTACGCCAACGGTGACAGCTCGCCCGTCGTCGAGCTAAAGGTCACCGACATCAGATTCGGAGCGGTGCCCAGCCCAGTCTTCGATGTCACCCCGCCGCCGGGAGTCAAGCTCACCAAGCTGCCGGCGCCCGGGTCCGGTCATGACGGGAGCCGAGAGGCCGCACCGGCGAGCGGGCTGAACGCCGTTCAACGCCGGACCGATTTCCTCGTCTCGGCGCCGGACTCGCTGGCCGGCAAGCGGCGCGCCGAGGTGCGGCTGATCTCCGCCGGCAAGGACGCCGGGGCGCTGGTGACTTACGGGCGCGGGCTTGGCGGGATCGCCGTGCTCGAATTCCCGCCGGTCACGACTCCGGATCCAGCACCGGGTCGATAAGCGCTGGCGGCGACCCTGCGAGCGAAGGTCCGCTGCAGCTGCCGAAGGTCTCGATCAACGGGGCACAGGGCCAAGAGCTCGACACCGCCCTGGGTACGATCGTACGCTTCCAGCGAAACGGCGTGCAGTACGTGGTCGCCGGATCGGTCCCGCCTTCGACCGCTCAAGCCGCCGCGCGCGGCGTGTAGCCGATGGCGGAGGCGCCGCCGATCGAGATCCGCGGCCTGGTCAAGCGCTACGGGGAGATCATCGCGGTCGACCACGTCGACCTGACGGTGCGAGCGCGGCGACGTCTTCGGCTACCTCGGCCCCAACGGCGCGGGAAAGACGACCTCGCTGCGGATGATGCTCGGCCTGATCCGCCCGACGGGCGGCAGCGTGCGCCTCTTCGGGCGCGACCCTCAGCTCGGGGTCGAGGCGCTGGAGGGTGTCGCCGGATTCGTCGAGGCGCCCAGCTTCTATCCCTACCTCAGCGGCCGCGAAAACCTGAGAGCTCTGCGCGGCGCTCGACGGCGGCGACGCGGCGGCGCGGATCGACGAGTGCTCGAGATCGTCGAGCTCGCGCGACCGCGCAAGGACAAGGTCGGCGGCTACTCGCACGGCATGCGCCAGCGGCTCGGAATCGCCGCGGCCCTGCTGCGGCGGCCGAGACTGCTGTTGCTCGACGAGCCGGCCACCGGCCTTGACCCGGCCGGGATGCGCGACATGCGCGAACTGATCCGCAACCTCGCCGGCCACGGAATCACGGTGCTCCTCTCCAGCCACCTGCTGGCCGAGGTCGAAGAGCTCTGCAACCGGGTCGCGATCGTCCAGCGGCGGCCGCGTCGTCTACGAGGGCGCGCTGGCCGAGCTGCGCCGCCAGGCAGGGGTCAGCTATCGCCTGCGGACCAGCGACGACGAGCGTCGCGCGAGCCGTCTGCGACGCCCAGCCGGGGATCGACGAGGTCCGCGATGCGCCCGGCGGCGGACTCTCGTTCAACGCCCAGGACGAGGCCGCGGTCGGCGAGCTCTCGCTGGCGCTGGCCGAGTCCGGCGCCCCGGTGCTCGAGCTGACCCCGCGGCACGCGACCCTCGAGGACCTCTTCTTCCGGCTCACCGAGGACGGAGCCCGGCCGGCTCGACTCGAGCCGCGGTCCGCCGATCGAGGAGGCGGCCTGATGCCCGGCATCGGCACGGTCTACCGCTGGGAGCTGCGCAAGCTGCGCGCCCAGAAGCGCACCTACCTCGGACTCGGCGCGGCGGCGGTGGTGCCGATCATCTTCGTCGTCGCCCTGGTCACCCAGCGGCGAGGCCCCGACGACGTCGCCTTCGGCCGCTACGTGCACGACACCGGGCTCGCGATCCCGCTGGTCCTGCTGCTCTTCGGCTCGGTCTGGATGTTTCCCGCTGATCACCGCGCTGGTGGCCGGCGACATCGTCGCCGCCGAGGATCGCCACGCAACGCTGAAGACGATCCTCACCCGCTCGGTCGAGCGCCAGCAGGTCTTCGCGGCCAAGGCGCTGGCGGCCTTCAGCTACGCGGTCCTGGCGATCGTCGTCACCGGCACGGTCGCGCTCGTCGCCGGCATCCTCGCCTCCGGCTTCCACTCGATCGTCTCGCCTCTCCGGAACCCGGGTCTCGGCCACCGACCGGGCTCGGACTGGTCGGGCCAGCCTCGCGCGTCTACCTGATCCCGATCATCTCGATCGCCTGCATCGGGCTGCTCTTCTCGACCGTCTTCCGCAACAGCGGCGCGGCGATCGTCGGCACGCTGATGTTCTCGCTGCTGGTGCAGCTGATCGGCATCCTGCCCGGCCTCGGCGGCTTGCATCCCTACCTGCTGAGCACCCAGTTCGACGCCTGGCAGGGCTTCCTTCGGACCCCGGTCGACTGGGCGCCGATCGTCCGCGCCGCTCTGGGTCTGCGCGCTCTACGCGGTGCCCGCTCTGTTCGCCGCGGAGCTTGGTCTTCCTGCGACGAGACGTGGCGGGGTGAACGATGACGGTCGAATCGCCGGATCCGACCGCTACTGCTCCCTCAGTATCTCCGAGGGGCTGAGCCGCCGCAGGACCGACAGGGCCACGAGGACCGAGAGCAGAGTCGCGGCGGCCAGCAGGGCTGCGAGCAGGGCGGTGTCGCCCCGGGCAGGGCGGTGACCGGCGGGAGGATGAACAGGGGCTTCAGCACGCGTACGAGCAGCAGGCCGAGCGCCGACCCGACAGCGGCGCCGGCGAGCAGGCCGCTGGCGGCCACGAAGGCGGCCTCGCCGACCGATCAGCAGGTTCAACCGGCCGCGGGCACCCCTGGGCCCGCAGGACGACGTACTCGCGGCGGCGCTGCAGCATCAGCCCGAAGACGAACATCGCGACCACCGCGGCGCTGATCGCGAGCGTGTAGAAGGAATCGAGGTCCACCAGCCCGCGAACGTTGAGAGCGGTGAGGCTCGACTGGTCCTTGTTGAAGGTGGTTTCGGTGGTGTCGACGCTGAGCCGGTCGCGGGCGCCGGGCCCCGCCTGCACCGCCCGCCGCGGCCGTCACCCCGGCGGCGCTGCGGTCCTGCGTGCGGGCGAGGAAGAAGTCGATCTTCCGGAGCCCGGTCTGGCGCTCGAAGTAGCCGAGGTTGGCGACGACTGCAACCCGTCCGGGAAGCCCGGAAAGCGGTCGAACAGCCCGACGACCGTCACCGTGCGCAGCTGCTGGCGCGGCTTCCCCGCGCCAGCAGCAGCTCGGCCTTATCGCCCACCCCGAGCTTCAGCGCTTCGGCGGAGCCGACGTCGAGCAGAGATCCCCGGCCGGATGAGCGCCTAGCGCAGCCAGCGCCTTCGATGCAGTCGAGCCGGGGAAGAAGTCGTCCATGAGCGCCGCGGTGGCGAAGCTAGGGCGTCGATTGCCGCCAGGTCCTTGACGTCGCTGTTGAATCTCGACCGCAGGAACGCGTTCTCGAGGCTGCCGACCACGGACGTCGCGCTTGTGACCCCATCGACTTTGAGGCGGCCGGCGTAGGCTGGTGGGTGCGGCACGTTGCTGAGCGGACTTGGGCGTGTGCGAAGGTCCCAGCCGACGGTGAACTCGGCGTCCGCGCGCTTCGAGGCATCGTAGGTCGAGGCGAACACCGCCAGTCCGATCCCGAATGCGATCACCAGGCCGACGCCCGACGATGCCGGTCACCAGCGCTAGGGAGCGTCGGCTGAGAGTTTGGCTGAGGATGCCCCGGACGACCGGCCCGAAGCGGGGCGCCGGGGCGTGACGGGGATCCTTTTTGGCCACGCCCTCGAACGCGCGCCCCGAAAGGAGGGTGCCCGCGACCAGACGCCGAGCGGAAGCAGGAGCATGTGGGGAGCGAAACGAGTCCCCTTGACCGGTGGAGACGGCCCCCCGCCGGTGCGTCGAACACGCCGCTGCGCCCGCAAGGGCGGCCGCCGCGGCCAGATCCGATGATCGCCAGGCGGCATGGTCGAGGCGCAATCGCCGCCAGGCGGGATCGGTCTCCGACGAGATTTCGCGCCGCTCTCCGGTGACCTCGCGTCGAAGGGCCCGCCGGCCCGGCAGGTACAGCGCGACGCCCGTGGCGGCGATCCCGGCCCCGATCGCGATAAGAGCGGAGACCGCGAGCTGTCCGTGCGGCCTCGAACAGCGCTGGGCGGCCCGAGGACCGCAAGGGATCGAGGGGAAGCCGGTAGCGTGCCCGAGCAGGGATCCGATGCCGGCGAGCGACAGCGTGCGATAGGCGAGGATGCGCATCAAAAACTTCGGTCGGCGCCGCGAAGTCTCAGGTTGGCCTGCTCCCGCCGTTGGGACGCGGCAAGGATGGTGCCGGCGTACGCCGCCAGGAACCCTGCGAGGAGCAGCCCCGGCAGTCCAGGAAGAGGAACATTCGCTTCGCTTCTGCTGCGTCCGCTCGGGCCACGGTAAGAGTATTGGAGGTGTTGTCGAGCACGTAGTCCTGCCCGGGGGCGACCCCTTTAATCACTGCTTTGCGATCTCGCTTGTCTCCGCCAGCGCCCGGGCGGGGTCCGAATTGAGCCGCAGGCGGTCGACCCGCGAGGTCCGCCTCGAGGTCGGCGGGGTCTTGACGGCGAGCGCGTTCCGCGGCCGCGAGGCACGCCGGGAGGCCGGCACGACGAGGCGCTGGAAATCCTGCGGGCTGATCACGATCGAGTCCGGGATGTACAGGAAGTCCTCGAGCTTCCGGCCCTCAGCGGCTGTTAAACAGTGCCCGGGCGCGCGAGAGGTCGGCGATTCCGCTGACCTGGATGCGGGCCGGCGGCGTGGCGCCCGGGAGCGAAGAGTGTCGACCTGTGTCGCCGGCCTTGCACGCCGAGAAGTCGGGCCGCCTCGGGGCTGAGCAGCGCGCCGTCCCCTGCCGAAAGCCGCCCGCTACCGATCTGAATGGCCGGGTACTGCCGGGTGTAGGAGCGGTCGAAGCCGAAGATCTTGATCGGCCCGCCGATGTTCGAGCGGCTCGGGGGCCAAAGAATGGGCCGGAGCTCTTGCGAATGAGAGCTGGGCGGCGGCCCCCACGCCCGGGATGGCGCGATTCGGTCGCGCAGCTCGGTCGAGCAGTACCGAGCGGGGCTTGTTGGCCGGCTCGGGGACGACCTTCTCGCGGGCTGGCGATCGTCGCCCCGCAGCTTGGATGTGCGGCGGGCTCGGGTTCGGGCGCCGTGGCCTGCAGCGGGTACTTGAAGAGGACCGTCTGGCCCGGCCCGCCGTCCCCATGTTGAGGCCGATCAGGCCCGGGCCAGTGGGCGAATGGGCTTTGGCCGCCCGCTTCGGGGATCGGCTGGCCGTCGCGCCGGGCGGGGCCCGGAACGTACGAGAAGGTAGGGCGGAAGCTTGTCGCTGACCAGCACCTCGTTGGCCGGCGGTCGGCGCCACCGTTTCGTACGTCAGTTCCATCTTCGTCTGCTCGCCCCTGCCGCAGCGGCCCCGGTGGCGAGCCGCTGCTTGAGGCGTATACCCTCCCCGAATGGAGAGGTGAGGACGCGCTGCATGTCGATCTGCGACCGGCGCGATCGCCCGTTTCGTCATCGACGCGCCCGGAGCCGTCGATGAAGAACAGCACCCCGGAGAACAGCCCCACGCCGAGCACCACCCCGGCGAGCGACGCTATCGTGCGCCTCGGGTTTCGGAGCAGGTCTCGCCGCGCGAACCTAAGCATCGGCTCCCTCTCGCATGGAAGCCATGGATTCATTCCACTATGGCGCGCCATCGAGTCATCCACGACCCGCCCGTCCACGAGGGCGAGCCGTCGTTCGAGCCGGTGCGGCGACTGCCGGATCATGGGTGATCACGATCAGTGTTGCGCCCGCTTTCGAGCCTGCGCCTGCAGAGGAGGTCACGACGCGCGACGAGTTGTCGGCATACAGGGCGCCCGGTCGGCTCGTCGGCGAGGATCAGGCTCGGACGGTGAACGAGGGCGCGGGCGACCGCGACCCGCTGTCGCTCTCCGCCCGAAAGCTGATCGGGGTACTTGCCGGCGGCCGGGCGAGGCCGAGTTCGCGATCAGTGCGAGCGAGCGCTCGTATGTTGTGTCGAGCCGCCGGCTCAGCGCGAGCTACCAGGCTTACGTTCTCGACCGCGGTCAGGAACGGTTGCAGGTTGTGGGACTGGAAGACGAAGCCGATCAGGTCACGGCGAAGGCGGCCCGCGGCGGCTCGTCCATATCGGAGACCTTTCTCCGATCTGGACCCGTCCGGCAGTCGGGAGTCGAGGGCGCCGATCAGCGAGAGCAGCGTCGACTTGCCGCAGCCACTCCGCCGGTTACCGCCAGGCTCGTGCCGGCGGCGACGTTGAGGCTAACTCGTTGACTGCTTCCACGGCCCCGGCCTCTGTCTTCGAAGCGTTTGAGCCCCTCGTTAGGCGACCGGGGTTCCGCGACCCGGCTCGATCATTGCCGTCGATGACTCCGCCTCCGGTGAAACGCGCGACCGGCGTCGGCGAGTTTGCGAGGTCCGCGCTGTGGGTGACCAGCAGGACGGTCAGGCCAGCGCTTCGCCCGAGGCCTCCAGGATCAGCTCCAGCACCCGCCGGGCGTTCCGGGAATCAAGCTCGCCCGTGACCTCGTCCGCCAGCAGCAGGTCCGGCTCGTTAACCAGGGCAACGGCCAGGGCGGCCCGCTGCGCCTCGCCCCCCGACAGCCGTCGCGGAAAGATCGTCGGCACGATGGCTCAGGCCCAGCTCTGCGAGCATCTCCGCGCCCGTCGGGGGGCGCGCGCCGTCCGGCGATCCCACTCCAACTCGACGTTCTCGGCCGCGGTTAGGAACGGGATCAGGTTGTCGCTTTGCAACACGACCCCGATGCGCCGGGCCCGCAGACGCGGCTCGCTCCGTCTCCTCCATCAGGTCACGAGCTCGCCATCGAACCGCACCTCGCCCGCATCGGGCAGCATCAGTCCCGCGAGCACGGCCAGCAGGGTCGACTTGCCCGCGCCCGAGACGCCGACCATGCTCACGGTCTCTCCCTGGCCCACCTCGAACGAGGCCCCGTCGAGGACCCGGGTCTCGTCGCCGCCCTCGCGGTACGACTTCCGAAGGCCCTTTACCTGGACGAGCGCTGCGCTCAAGGCTAGCCGCTTTTCGCGGAGACGGCTGACCGCCGAAGACCTTCGGCGCCTGCTTTGGGCGCGTTGTGGTCGAGGCGCAGCGCCTCCCTTGGTGACCTCGGCTAGTGCCTTGCGAAAACAGCTTGGTCAGGTTGATCATCTTCTCCACGTCCTTGTGGACGCTGTCGCCCCTTGGAGACGTTGTCGATCTGCCCGACGTTTCGCGCGTAGTACTTGAACTCGTTGTCCGGCGCCGAGGCCTTGCCCTCGCGCACGACCAGCACGTCCTTGAAGCAGTCGAACGGGACGCAGTGTCTGGTTCCGACCTTGATCACCTCGGCGACGTCGCCCTGCTCCTTGTCCGGTTGGGCAGATCTAATAGACGGGCGTCTGCGGCCTTCGGGTGTGCCTGCACCAGGATCCCGGCCTTGCGCCCCGTTCACCCCGTGCAGCCAGGGGTCGATCGCGGACACGAAGCGCCCGCCCTCGTACTCCTGCGTGTAGCCGCCGAGGTTCCAGACGTTGCCGGCCTTGTCCTCGGCCAGGTAGTCGAGCGAGATCCTGCGAGACCTGGCCGCCGTCGACCTCGTGGTCGAGCATCAGCACGGTTCGCACGCCGGCGATCGTGCGGTAGGCGTCGGTGATCGGTGGTCGTCACCTGATGCGGGACCGCGCGGCCGCCGACCCGGGTCGAGCCCTGGCGCACCGATTGCATGCCGGGCACCAGCGGAAGGTAAGCGCTGCGCCCGCTAGCCGGATCGCCGAAGTTCGCCGGGTCCAGCTTCGTAGTACGCGACCGTGCCGCTGGGCTGACTGGCCTTGCTGCCCGACCCGCAGGCCGCGAGCGCGACGCTGAGGCAGAGCAATGCCGCCAGCGGTGCGGCTGTCGGCAGGATCCGTCGGCGCAAGGGCTTCTGCGTTGGCGCAAATCCCAGATCGTGCATGAGCGGCAAGTCTCCGGATCGAAGATGAACCTCCGATGAGAAGCCCTTTACGGCTTCAGCTTCAGCGCCCGGGTGAACGCTTGCCGCCAGGGATTCGGGCCGGTCGCACGGGCGTGTCCGAGCGGTCGCACCCCGAAAGGCCGGACTCGAGCCCCCGCAGGGCGGCGTACTGGTTCATCGGGGTGGTGACGCGGGCACCCCGACGGACGTCCGGCCCAACCACGATTGCAGGCACGTGCCCACCTCCCGGCTTCCCGCAGCAGCCCCGCTTGGAGGTTCCCTCGTCCCAGAGGATGAACAACGCTCCGTGCGGACCGAGCCCGCGCAGCAGCGGCGGGACCAGCTGGGAGAGATAGCGATCGCCGGTGGAGACGCCGCAGTGGTGGGTGTCCTGGCAGAGGCCGAGCGTGATCCAGGACAGGTCGGGGAGACTCCCGGCTTGCAGATCGCCGGTGAGGCGATCGATAGGAACGATGCTCGAGCAGAGCGCCGGGTCGCGCGTTAACCGCTGCAGGTAGACGAACGGGTTGAGCGGCTTGACGTAGTTGCTGGCGCGAGCGCCGCGGTAGCAGCTCCCCGGGACCCCGGCGACGTAGGTCTTCCAGGAGAACCCCGCCGAGCTGAGCTGGGTGAGCAGGTTCGACCCGGCGAAGGTGCAGTCGGTGCAGTCGGTGTGAAGGCCCTCGGCGGAGCCGGTCGTGAGCGCCAGGTAGTTGGGCAGCGAGGGGTGGGTCACTGCGAAGAAGCGGGTTGCCAGCCCATAACGGCGCGCCAGCGAGTTGAGGTAGGGAGCGGCCGGGCTTCCGATCACCTGGCCGTACTCCTTGTTCTCCATCACGATCACCGCGACGCGCGAGTGACGTGTCGCGGTCACCTCGGAGGGCCCCACGGGAAAGGTGGCCGACGCTGCGGACGCCGGGGCCTCCGGCTCGTCGCCCTCGGCGAACGCTTTATTGCAAGCAAGGCCATCACGACCGAGGCGCCAACAATGACGGCGCCGGCCAGTGTCCGCTTGGCCTTGCGCACCCGCTTCATGCCCTGCAACTTGACGGAGCCTGATGAGACCGCGATGAGGGCAGCCTTAAGCAAACCTAAGCAACCTCACGGCCAGCTTTCATCCTCTCTTCAAGACGAGGCACCGACGATGGGCAAGTGGCCGCAACGCCATCCCAGGTCCTGCGGCGTGGCGTGCCGGGCCTCCGCTGGCTACCGCTTCCCGTCATCGGGCTGCGGCGGCTGGGTGCCGGGCTGGCCATCGCCGCCCTCATCATCTCGATCCCCCATCCCGTCGTCCGCCGGAGTCGGCCACCGATCCGGTCAGCTCGGCACAGCCCCATCCTGGCTTCAAGGGCTCTACGGGAGCGGCTTTGACGGCGAAAGCTACTTCCGTTTTCTCTTCCTGGCCTTCGCTGGTTACCTGATCCTGCTCTGGACGGCCGCCTCGCTGCCGGCCAGGCTGTCCTGGGCTCTGATCGCCGGCGTGACGGTCGCCTTTACGCTGGCTCCGCCCCTTCTCTCCCAGGGATGCCTTCGGGGCCACATCGCATACGCCCGCCTTGGAGTGGTCCACGGACTCGACCCATATGCGGCAACGCCTGCGGCGGCGCCGTCTGACCCTGTCTTCGCCTACGTCGGCTGGCCGCATACGGCAAGCGTCGACGGACCGCTGTTCACCCTGCTGACCTACCCGCTCGCCCTGCTGAGCGTCCCGTTTGCGCTCTGGACGCTGAAAGGGAGCTGCAGGTATTGCGGTCATGGCACTCGTGTTGCTGGTCGCCCGGCTGGCCAGCCTCCGGGGCCTCGATCCGAGGAGGGCAGCGGTCTTCGTGGGGCTGAACCCGCTCGTCTACGTGCACGTCGTCGGCGGCGCCCACAACGACGCATTGATGACGCTGCTGATGATGCTCGGCGTGGCGGCGGCGCTGCGCGAGCGGAGCCTCGTGAGCGGGGCGGCAATGGCGGGCGCAGCCGCCATGAAGGTCTCGGCGGCGCTCGTCGCCCCATTTGCCTTGATCGGGGCTGTCAACCGCCCCCGGCTGGTGGTCGGGGTCGCCCTGACAACGCTGGCGATCGGCGGGGTGGTGGCCGGTGTCTTCGGCTCGCAGGTTCTCGCATCGCTCGGTCTAGCGGCGCACGATCAGTCCGGTGGCCGCCCGCTACAGCCTCCCCGCCACGCTCTCCCGCCTCGCGGGGGTCGACCGCGGAACTGTGAGCGCCCTTGCGATTGCCGGCTTCGGCGCCGGACTTGCCGGCCTGCTGACCTGGACCGCGCGGGGCGCGGACTGGGTGGTAGCCGCTGGCTGGGCGATGCTCGGCGCCCTGCTCGCCACCACGTGAGGGCTCCTGGGCTACGTCATCTGGGTGTTGCCGCTGGCGGCGATCTCCCGCGACCGCAAGCTGACCTCTGCCGCCCTCGCCCTGACCGCGTTTCAACTCATGAACCGTGTCCCGTTGTAGGGCTGCGACCGTGTCCAGTGGTAGGGCTGGCCGTTTAATGCCGCCGTCGGCCCTGATCCTGTAACCGGCCCCCCGGATCGTCTCGATGCTCTCGACGCCAAAAGGTCGATCGATCTTCTCGCGCAGGTAGCTGATGTAGACGTCGACGACGTTTGAACGGTTCTCGTATTCGTAGTCCCAGGCTTGCTCAAGGAGTCGGAAGCGGCTCGAAGACCTCGCCTGGCCGACGCATGAAGGTCTCCAACATTGCGAACTCCTTCGCGGAGAGGCTGATGTCGGTCTCTCCGCGCCAGACGCGGTGGGTCGACGGGGGCAAGATGGAGATCGCCAAGCTCCAGCACCCGGCCGGTTTCTCGATGCGGCCACGGCGGGTTAGAGCGCAGGATGCTGGGCAAGCAGTTCGGTGAGCGTGAACGGCTTGATCAGATAGTCGTCTGCACCGCCGTCAAGGCCGGCGACCCGATCCTCGACCGCATCGCGGGCGGTCAGCATGATGATCGGGGCCCAGAGCCCTCCCGACCGCAGCCGGCGGCATGTCTCAAAGCCGTCGATCCCGGGCAGCATCACGTCGAGAACGATCGCCTCGTACTCGGTTGCCCCCACCATCCACAGCGCGTCCTCGCCCTTGGTGGCGACGTCTGCCGCGAGCCCCTCTTCGCGCAACCCGCGGCGGATCAGGCTTGCCATCTTCACCTCGTCCTCGACGATCAGGACTCGCATGGCATCGGATCGTCCCAGCCCAAGATGAGAGCACGATTAGAGACGGCGACCGTTGGTCGTCGTCTCGGTGCCGCCTTTCGTGCGTCTCTATGGGGAGCTGAGAGACGGTCAGTGCCTACTCCTGGCCCTGGAACTGATGGTCGGCGTTGGGGTTGCCGGGCTCGTCGGCATGACCGCCGGGCCCGTCATTGCCTGGGACCTCGGAAGTTACTCACTTCCACTGACCTCGGAGGCCGACTCGCTTCCAGCCGCCTCGGATCCGGTGTCCGGTGTGGACTGGTCGCCGGACTTGACGCTGTCGGTGTCCGGGCCCTTGCCGCTCTCGGCCGGCTGCGACTGCTTTGGCGTCGCCGTCTGCGCCGATTGCGCCTGCTTTGGCGCCGCGCTCCTGGTCTGAGGCGCCGGGTTGTGACTCTGGGCTGCTCCGGCGAGCGCGGCACCACCGACGGCCAGTGCTGCCAGGGCGGCGATCGCCGCCGCTCCCTTCTTCATGCGCTTGTACATGGCATTCCTCTCGTTCGTTGATGGGTCAAACCCAACGAACCTAGACAGGGCCAATTAAGCAGCGGTGAGCCGGCTAGACGGGGATGAGAACGGCAGCTCGACCCGCACATCCGCGCCACCGCCTTCCCGGTTTACGGCGTGGACGCTGCCATCGTGGGCCCCGGCGATCGCCGCGACAATCGCCAAACCGAGCCCGCTTCCGCCACGCGCACGGCCGGGGTCACCCCGTGTGAAGCGCTCAAAGGCGCTAGCGATGAAGTCCGGTGGAAACCCCTCGCCTTCGTCGGCTACGTGGATCTCGACCCGTTCGCCGTTTCGCCGCGAATACAAGGCGATTCCAGCCCTGACCATGGCGCAGCGTGTTTTCCATCAGGTTGGACAGAGCCTGCTCGAGGCGCAACCGATCTGCGAGGGTCGTCAGCGGCATCGCCGGCCTCTGATACTGATCGACCGCCCTTGCGCCGCGGCGCGCCCCGCATACCGCTCCTTCACTCCCTGTAGGAGCTTTTCAATGTCGGTCTCGCTGCGCCGGATCGGAAGGCGGCCTTGATCGGAGCGAGCCATGACAAGTAGATCCTCCGCCAGCTGGGTGAGACGGCTGGTCTCCTCGGCCGCCGACCGGATCGCCCGCTCCAGCTCATCCGCGCTGCGGCGGCGCCGTAGGGCGAGATCGAGCTCGGTGTTGAGGATCGCGAGCGGGGTCCGCAGCTCGTGGCTGGCGTCTGAGACAAAGGTCCGCTCGCGTTGGAATGCATCCTCGAGGCGCCCCAGCATGTCGTTGAGGGTGTTTCCCAGCCGCGCCATCTCGTCACCGCTGGGTGCGATGGGAAGGCGCCGACCGGGAGCGGAGGCAGAGATCTCGACCGCCTGGCGGCGCATCGCCCCCACCGGGCGCAGGACACCGGTGGCAACTCCATAACCCGCGAGACAGGCCAAGAGCAGCGCCAGCGGGGCCCCGATCGACAGTAGTTGCCTGAGGTTCGCAAGAGCCGGTTGCGGCTCTCCAGCGAGCTGCCCACGATAACGACCAGGTTTTGGCCCTGGGCGTGAACCGGCGTGACCAACAGCCGCGAGGACTGGTCGACGCCGCCAAGTGCCTCGCGATCCACCGAGAAGGACCCTGCGAGGCCCCTGGACAGCTGAGCCCGGTCAAGCAGGGCGCGATGGCGAACAAGCGGTGTCGAATCGACCACCCGACCTCGTCTGTCGAGGATCTGCGCGAACCCTTCGCTCTGCTCGGTGAGGGGGGTGCGCCCCCGCCTCGTTCAGGCCCGAGTCGGCCTGCTTGATCAGCGCCGTCACGTCGGTCTGCACGCGAGCGCAGGCCTTGATCGACAGTGCGATCCAGGTCGGCGCGGAACTGGAGGTAGAGAGCCAACCCCATCGCCGCCAGGACTAGGGCCATCACGATGGCGAAGGCAAGAGTTACCCCGCAATCGGATCGGCAAACGAGTCATCGGCTTGAGGTGCAGCGGGACCGTACTTCGCTCAGGTGAGACGAAAATTAGCTGCGATCAGTCGTGCGGGCTCCACTCTCGCCTCGATCGACTCGAGGCGAGAGTTGAGCTGGCGCAGTTCGGCGAGGGCCTTCTCCTCGAACAGGTGCTCCCGAAGCTCTTCGGGCGCTTCGTCCTCGCGAACGAACAGCGACGCGAAGGCCGCAGCGGTGAGCGCCACGAGAAGGAACCCCATGACCATGATCACGCTCGACAACGCCTTTCCGAGCACCGTATGTGGCGTGCCGTTGGCGAAGCCCACCGTGGTCATCAGGGAAAGGGCCCACCAGATCCTTCCCAATAGGACTCGACCGTGTCGGTCTCGAGGGCCGCAAATCCGCCTCCCGCGAGCAGGACGACGATGGCGGCGCCGGGAATCAAGTAGCGAGCCCGCTCCGTGTGGCCAGCAGCAGCCGGATCGGCCAGGGTCGTGGCCTGCGATCCGCCCGGGCACGGCCATTCACAGCTGGAGCCAGCCCGCCCTGCGGCCGGATTCCCTTGCGGCGCCGTCGAGTCAGGCACGGCTCCTACCCTTTCGGCTTCAGCAGACCGGTCAGCAGCGGCGTCGAGGGCGATCCCGCGCTTCCCAGCGCCGGCAAGCCGAAGCCCACCTCGATCGACCGCAGCAGCGCATAGTGATTTGCGGGAACCGCGTCGGTGGCGCCTCGCCGAGCAGCCCCTCCAGTGGCGATCAGCGCCACATGCCCGCCGCCCGGCGCTCCGCCAACCCCGGCAGTGTCGCTGCTTCTTGCCTCGTCCCAGGTCACGTAGAGGATGCCATTCGGCCCCAACGCCCGAAACACCTGGGGCAGGAGACCGAAGCGTAGCGGTCCGCCTCGCGCAGCGAGCTGTTGTGGCCGTCGTGACGAACGCCGGGCGCGATCCAGGTGAAAGCGGGCATCCGCCCGCCGGCCAGGTCATTGCGCAGGCCATCGAAGCCGACGACTCGCGAGCGGTCGCGCGCGGTTCCCCGTACCGCCTCGTAGTAGACGAACGGGTTGTAATGCGGGTTGTAGGCCGACGTGGTTGGCCCGGGGCGGCGGCTCGAGCCCAACTCCTCGAAGTAGGCCCTCCAGGACAGACCGGCGGCATCGAGCTGTCCGACGAGGTTGGGCGCCGGTGTGTCGCAGCCGCTGCAGTTGCCACCGACCTCGCCGACCGAGCCGCCGGTGAGGGCTATGTAGTTGGGCAAGGACGGATGGGCGATTGCGTAGTAGCGGGTCGCGAGCGCGTAGCGGCGCGCCAGGCTGTTCAGGTACGGCGCATCGGGGTGGCCGATCACCTGGCCATAGCTTCTGTTCTCGAGCACATAAACGGCCACCCGCGCCGGATCGGGGAATCGCCCACTGGATTCGCCGCCAACCGGTCGGGGTGAAGAGCCTCCTCCTCCGCACGAGAGGCCGACGCCCACTGTCGCCAGGATCACGCCGAGCGCGGCCAGAGGGCGCCTTGCCCTAGAGGTCACGCAGCTCCTCGATCGCGGGCCGGCGAAGGGCACGCAGGGCAGGCCGCGCCGGCTGCCGCGACCGCGGCCAGTACCAGCGCCAGCAGGCCGGCGAGATAGCCCCAGGGCACGGACAGGACGTCGGGTGGGGGGTCGAATACCCCGGTCAGGACTTTGACCAGCATGACCGAGATCCCCACCGCCATCGCCGACCCGAGGATCAGCCCCAAGCCGGTGACGAAGGCCGACTCGCTCCACACGAATCCGCCGAGCTGGCGAGCCTTGGCACCGAGCGCGCTGGCGATTGCAAAGGTCCGACGCCGCTCGGCGAAGCTCAGGGCGAGGGCGAGGCCGCTTGCCGCAGCCGCCAGGGCCAGCGCGAATCCCAGCTCGACCTTGGTCAGGCCGGAGAGCGAGACGGCGGTCAGGTTGGAGCCGACGATCTTGCGCTGGTTGACGATGTCGGTCACCTGGGCGCCTGTTCCGACCACGCCGCTGACGCGTTGAGCGACGGTCGCAGGACTGGTGCCATCGGTCTGGATCAGGAAGCTGCCGACCGCGTTGCTGCCGGTCTGGCTGGCGACGTAACCGGCGTTGGCGACGAAGAAGGAGTCCTTGGGCGCGGTTGGGAACTCCTTCGCCACCCCGACGTAGTGAAATGGCACGGTCATGAAGCGCTTGCTGCTGCTGTTCTGCAACCGCAAGCGCAGAAGGTTGCCGGGTTGAAGCTGATAGTCCTTTACCGTCTCGGCGCTGACCAGGATGCTGCTGGGCTGGCGGGCCAGCGTATCCATCAACTGCGAGGCGCTGCCGCCCTCGAACCAGGAGTTCTGAAGCTGGCCTGCCGAGCCGATCGTCTGCGGGCGAACGCCATAGAGGTCCTGGAGGTCGGCTCCGATATAGGCGAATCTATGCTGCAGCGGCTCGACGCTCTTCACCCCCGGCACCGCGGCGAAACGCGCGGACTGACCCGGGCCGACGTTGGCTCCGGGAGACTCGGTCACGGTGACGTCGGCGCCGTTGAGAGCCTGGCATCGACCTCCGCCTGCGCCCGATAGGTCGAGTTGAAGACCGCAGTGGAGGCGGCAAAGGCGGCGGTCAATGCCACCAGGGTGACCGTGCGGGCGAGCAGTCGGCGCTGCCGCCCCATTGATGCGGCCACGGTAGGTGAGAGCTCGCCCGCCAGCGGCCGCACGAGCCGACTGAGCGGGCCACGGCCGCGGGCGAGGGCCATGTCGGCGAGGCGAAATGCGAGCAGCCCGGCGCCGATCCAGATGAACGCCGGGGCAAGCAGGGCATACCAATTGACCGAGACCTGGGGCACGCCCTCGGGGGCGAGGACGAGCTGATAGCCGTTTTGCGAGGCCTGCCAGTACACCAGCCCGCCGATTGCCAGGGCGGCGAAGTCGAGCCCGTAGCGCGCCCACCAGGGCGCCCGGGTCGTGCGGCCGACCTCGCGCCGCTGGCCGGCGACCGTCAGCGCGCGAGCCTCTCGCCAGGCGGGCAGGGCGATCGCGGCCGCGGCGATCGCGAAGCCGGCCAGGGCCGCCCGCCGGCCCAAAAAGCGGCAGCCGCCGCCCCGGCGCCGAAGCTCGCGGTGCTGAATGCAACCTGTCCAATCAGCAGGGCGGCGCCGAGGCCGGTGGCGATTCCCAGCAAGGCGGCGAGGGTTGTCTCACCGAGCGCCACCCTCACCAAAGCCCGCGTCGAGGCGCCGCGGGTTTGAAGCAGGGCCGCCTCGCGGCGGCGACGATCGGCGCCGGCGGAGGCGATCATCGCGGTCACCAGGCCGGCGATGACCGCCCCGGGCAGGCCCAGGAAGAGAAAGAGGATCTGTGCGTAGAGCGCGTCCGAGCGGGCCTGGTCAAGTGCCGAGCCGAGGTTGTCTCCGACCAACCCCGTTCCTGCCAGCCGGGTCTCCAGGTTGCGGGCCTGGCCGCTCACCTGGTTGAACGCCGCACTCGGGCTGCCGGGCAGTGAATGAGAGAGCTTTACATGGATCTGGGTGCGTACCGACCCCGCCTTTGCCAGCGGGCCCTCGACCCGGGAGAAAACTCGGCTGGGGAGGAGAACCACGTTGTCGGGAGGAGCCTGCGGCTGGGCGCCGACCGGGGCTCCCACACGCTGGAACAACGAGTCGGCAGCGGGCAGGTCTACGACTCCGTCCACCCGCACCGCGGCCGGGGGCAGTCCGGGGCGGCCGATCTTCACGCGCGGGCCGGGCTTCGCGTGCAGGTTCGAGGCGGTCTGCTGGGCGAGCAGTACGCCGCTGCCACGCCCGGAAAGAGTGCGGATCATGCCGGGAAAGGCGGCTCGGTAGCCGGGCGGCAGGCCGAGCACCCGGCCGGGCCCGGTGCTCTGCACCGTCCGTCCGGTCGCCGCGCTGAGCCCGGTCGTCTCGGCGAAGCCGACAGGCAGCGCCTCTCTGACGCCCGGATACCTGTTCACCTGGGCGAGCAGACGAGCCGGTCCAGCCGTGCCTTGACCTTCCACCTGCCAGTCGACCGGTACTCGGGTGATCGCCCGCTGGGTCATCTTTGAAGTTGTCGCGGAGAGGAACGTCCCGATCGATGCGATCAACGCCACGCCCACTGCGACTCCCGCCGCGGTCGAAAGCAACCTGCCCTTCCGGTAGGTGAGAAGCCCGCGGATCCAGGTCAGTGCGACCATGCCTGCTCCCTCCTCTCCAGCCGGCCGTTGCGCAGCCGCCATATCTCACTGAGGCGATCGGCGATCTCGGCGTCGTGGGTGGCGACCACCAGCGCAGCGCCACAACGGTCGGCGGCGCCGAGCAGCTCGTCGACGACCACGGCGGCGATCTGATGGTCCAATTGGCCAGTCGGCTCGTCGGCGAGGATCAGCCTCGGTTCGCCGACCACAGCGCGTGCCACGGCGACCCGTTGCGCCTGGCCGCCGGATATCTCTTCTGGAAGCTTCTGGCCGAGGTCGGCCAAGCCGAGTCTCGACAGCGCCGCCGCGGCCCGCTCGCGAACCTCGCCTGGCGGGCGGCCGCCAAGGGCGAGTGGCAACCCGACGTTTTCGAGCACATTGAGGGGCGGCAGAAGGCTCGGGCCCTGAAAGACGGTCGCGACCGGGCCCGGACGCAGCGCGGCTCGGTCGCCGATTGCCGGCCAGCTGACCTCGCCGACCGTAGGGTTGTCCAAACCGGCCATCAGGTGGACCAGGGTGGACTTGCCCGACCCCGACTCCCCGACCAGCGCGACGCGCGCCCCATGCCAGATTTCGCTGTCGGTGGGCTGAAGCGCGACCGCCGCGGAAGGGCCGCTGCCATAGGTGCGCGCGGCGCCCCTGCAGCGCACGAGGGGCTCGGTGTCGGCGCTCATGTCTCGATCCTTCCGTCGCGGAGGGCGATTCCGCGGTCGGCAGCCGCGGAGAGCTCGGGGCTATGGGTCGCGATCAGGATTGCGGTCCCCTCCGCTGCGTGCTCGCGAAGCAAGTCGGTGATCTTCGCTGCGGTCAACGAGTCGAGCTCTCCGGTCGGCTCGTCGGCGAGCAGGATGCTGGGGTCGTTGGCGAGCGCCACCGCGAGCCCGGCACGGGCCAGCTCTCCTCCGGACAGTTGAGCCGCACGTGCGCCGGCTCGATGTGCGATGCCGCAGCGCCCCAGCAGCTCGGAACGGTGCGCCGTCCCGTGATTTCCGCTGCCGAGGCGCTGCGCCAGCGCAACGTTGTCGCGAACCGATAGATGACCGACAAGGTTCAACTGCTGGTAAAGGACGCCGATTCGCTCTGCTCGCAGCCGGGCTCGATCCGCTTCCGGCCGACGGTTGATGCGCTCGCCGTCAACCCTCACCTGGCCGCCGTCGGGCTCGTCGAGCCCGGCGAGGCAGGAGAGGAGGGTCGACTTACCCGAGCCCGAGGGGCCGGTTACGGCGATCACCTCACCTGCGTCGACCTCGAGCGATACCCCCTGTAAAGCCAGGGTCTCGTCGTCGCCCGCGTGAAAAAACCGGTAGAGGCTGCGAGCTTCGAGCACCGGGCTCATTGGGTCCAGCGCAACGAGTCGGTGACGGTGCGCCACGGGTCGACGTTGTCGGCGCTCTTCTCCCCGCTGAGGGTGAGGATGACTTCGTTGCCCTTGTGGAAGAAGATGTAACGCTCGACCGCCTCCGGCGGCTTCTTGCCAGTGACGGGGTCTGGCTTCCCCAGGCGAAGTAGGTGATCAGGATGGCCTGACCGGCATTGCGGCTGACGGTGCTGACCTTGGGGGCGGAGAAGCCATCGACGCTGCGCGAGAGCTGTGGGACCAGGCTCGCCTTGGCTGACGCGATCGTCGGAGCCGTGCCGGCCGGCTTCGATTCGAGCCGGATCGAGTTCAGCTTGCTGGTGAAGACGATCGCTCCACCGGCGCTGGTCCGGGACCAACCTTCGGGGATCTTGACCGAGTAGCCGCCGCTCGGGGGCTTGTAGGCGACGTAGACCTGGGTGTCGGGGATGTCGCCCGGAGGAGTGACGTCGGGCGCGTTGGGATTGACGGCGTTGGCCGAATTGGTGGTGCCGGGGCTTCCTGTATTGGGCTTTTTGTTGTTGCCGCTGGCGTTTGCCGAGGTGCTGCTGGTCCGGGACGATCCGCCGCAACCCGGCCCGCCGCACCGAGCGCGAGAATCGCGCCGCCCGCGGCGAGCTTCGAAACGCAGGTTCATCATGCCTCCAAGGGTTCGCTGGCCATCGGGGGCGAAGGTAGGCGCCCCTGGTCAGCGTCGGCAAATGCTGAGGTCAACGCTGGGTCAAACTTGGAAACCCGCTGGACGAGGATTCGTAGCGCTACGGTCCCAGGCGATGAACGCCCCGGGCATCCTGGTCGTCGACGATGACGAGGCGATCTCCTCCGGCCTCGCCAGGGTGCTGGAGAGCCAGGGTTACTTCGTCCGCCGCCTCGCCCTGGGTCGAAAGCGCTCGAATCCGCGGATGCGGAAATCGGGCTGGTCGTCCTCGATCTCGGCTTGCCCGACATCGATGGCATCGACGTGTGTCGCAAGCTGCGTGCGGCGCGTGCGGAGCTGGCGATCCTGATCCTCTCTGCCCGCGACCAGGAGCTCGACGTCGTCGCAGGTCTCGACGCTGGAGCGGACGATTACCTCGTCAAGCCATTCAGGCTCTCGGAGCTTCTGGCGCGGGTCCGCGCCAACCTTAGGCGCTCCTCCTTGAGCCTGGCACCCCGGTCGAACCGATTCGGGTCGGGGATCTGGTGATCGACAGCGCTGCGCGCCGAGCCTGGTGCGGCGAGGACGAGCTGGAGCTGCGGCCGAAAGAGTTCGAGCTGCTCGCTCTGCTCGTCCGCGAGGCAGGACGCGCCGTAAGCCGCGATCGAATCATGCGGGAGGTCTGGGACACCGATTGGATGGGATCGACGAAGACGCTCGATACCCATGTGTTGACCTTGCGCCGGAAGCTCGGCCCGGAGACGATCACCACACTGCGCGGAATCGGCTACCGGCTAGAGGTCCAATGAGAACGCGTCTGGTCGCCTCAATCGCTGGTGTGGCCGCCGCCGCGGTGCTCCTTCTTGCGCTCCCGCTGGCGCTGGTCCTGCGCAGCAACTACCACGACGACGCGCTGTTGCGCCTGCAGCGCGACGCAGTGGCCGCGACCCGAGAGATCGACCTCAGCGTCGCTGGCCGGGATCCAATCGAGCTGCCGGCCAGCCGCGACACGATCGGCGTCTATGACCCTCGGGGAGATCGGGTCGCCGGGCGAGGCCCAGCCGTCGCCGATCGGCTGGTCAAGGCGGTACTTCGCAGCGGCCGACTCGCCGATCGGCAGGGCGACGGTGAGCTCGCGGTCGCGGTGCCTCTGCTCACCAACGAGCGGATCACTGGGGCCGTGCGGGCGATCCGAAGCGATACTGCGGCGGCGAGCGACACCCGCCATGCATGGCTCGCACTCGGCGGCCTTGCCCTGGGGATCGTGGCCTTGGCGGTCGTCGCAGCGTTGCTCCTCGGCCGCCGCCTGGCCAATCCACTCGAGCGCTTGGCTGGCTCTGCGCGAAGGCTGGGCGAGGGAGACTTTGCAGCCAGGTCTCCGCACTTCGGCGTACCCGAAGCAGACTCGGTTGGAGCAGCTCTCGATGCGACCGCGGAGCGTCTCGGCGACCTGGTGGCACGTGAGCGCGCTTTCAGCTCTGACGCATCGCACCAGCTGCGAACGCCGCTCGCGGCCTTGCGGATCGAGCTGGAGGCTCTTGAGCTGAGGGGGGACACGCCGCCGGAGGTCACGCGCGCACTGGCCGAGGTGGATCGGCTCCAGGCAACTATCGACACGCTGCTGGCGGTTGCTCGTGATTCCCCCGCTCGTGCAGCCGGTTGCAAGCTCGCGCCGCTGCTGCGCGAGATGGAGGACCGCTGGCACGGTCCCCTGGCGGCGCGGGGAAGGCCGTTTCGAGTCGCGCTGACAGACGAGGACCTCAGGGCGCGAGCATCGGCGCGGGTGGTCGCCGAGGTGGTCGACGTTCTGCTCGACAACGCTCACCGCCATGGTTCCGGAGCGGTGTCCCTGACTGCACGTGAGGCAAGCGGCTCGATCGCCGTCGACGTCGGTGACGAGGGCCCGGGCCTGATGGGCGATCCCGAAGCAGCCTTTACTCGCCGCTCGGGCTCCGGTGACGGGGAGGGCCACGGGATCGGCCTCGACCTTGCCCGCTCGCTGGCGCTTGCCGAGGGTGGACGGATCATCGTCACCCGCGCGGCCCCACATCCGGTGCTGACCCTTCTGCTGCCGGCAGAGCGGCAATCGACATCTCATCAGCGGCCAATCGCCCCCAAAAGGCGAGGGCAGTCGCCCAACTGATCGTCAAAGCCGGCGAGCGGACTCGAACCGCTGACCCCTTCATTACGAGTGAAGTGCTCTACCAGCTGAGCTACGCCGGCCCGGCCCGTGATTCTAGGAGCTGACCCAGGCGCAGCATCTGCCCGCCGAGCCCCGGCGACTAGCGACTAGCGGTTCCGGTGCGCGAGAAGCTGGTCGCGCTCGGCGAGGCGGTTGCTGCGTCGCACCTCGGCCTCGCGCTGGCGGCGGAGCTCGTCCTCGGACTCCGGGAGCAGCGCCGGCACCGGCACAGGCCTTCCTTCGTCGTCGACGGCAACCATGGTCAGATACGCGGTCGAGCTGTGGCGGCGCTCGCCGCTGCGCGGGTTCTCGGCCTCGACCCTCACCCCGACCTCCATCGACGTCTTCCAGGCCGCGTTCACCATTGCGCGGCAGGTGACCAGCTCGGCGATGTGGATCGGGTTGAGGAACGTCATCCGATCCATTGCGGCGGTGACGATACGAAGCCCGCAATGGCGGATCGCGGCGATGCCGGCGGCCTCGTCGCACATCCGCATCACCGCGCCGCCGTGCACGAATCCCGCGGCGTTGGCATCACCGATGCCTATCCAGCGGACGAGGATCGAGTCGGACCCGGATGCGGGCTTCGGCTCGGCTGTCACGCGGCGATGCTATCCGGCGCGATCGGAGTCAGCGCGACGCCAGCTGCACCGCCCGCTCGAACACCGCGTCCAGCATCGGCTCGGTGAGCCTGCCGGTGAAGGTGTTCTGCTGGCTTGGGTGGAAGCTGCCCAGGAGGATCCAGCGACCGACCGTCGCTTGCTCCCCGTGCCCGAAGCGCGGCTTCGGGCGCGGCACCGGCTCGCCGAGCGTCCGCGCGGCGCGCAGGGCGCCGTCCCAGGCGAAGCTGCCCAGCGCGACCAGCACCCGGGCGTCCGGAAGCAGTTCGAGCTCGCGCTCCAAATAGGGCAGGCAGTTGTCGCGCTCGGCGGGAGTCGGCCGGTTGCCGGGCGGGGGGCAACGGTTGACCGCGGTCACGTAGGCGCCCCGCAACCGCAAGCCGTCGCCGCGGCGCTCCGAGCGCGGCCGGTTGGCAAGCCCGGCGCGATGCATCGAGGCGAAGAGCCAATCGCCGGAGCGGTCGCCGGTGAAGATGCGGCCGGTGCGGTTGGCGCCGTTCGCCGCCGGGGCCAGCCCGACCACCATGATCCCTGCTCCCGGGTCGCCGAAGCCGTCCACCGGCTTGCCCCAGTAGCGCTCGCCGCGATGGCGGCGCGGCGGGTTCGCGGCAACCTGCTCGCGCCACTCGACAAGACGTGGGCAGCGGGTGCAGCTGTGGATGGCGCCCGCCAGCTCTTCGAGACCGGCCGGCCTCGGCGGAGTTGTCATAGCCGAATCATGCGGGAGACTGTTGCCGCGCGGGTGGGGAGAGACACTTGACACGGCCGCTTTATTTCATCGGGCGATTCTGCTGCCGGCATCACTACCCGGTGATCGCCGCCTGGCTGCTTGCCACCGTTGCCCTCGTCGCGGCCGGACAGGCCTCGGGCAACAAGACCAACGACAACCTGACCCTTCCGGGAACCGGCTCCACCCAGGCCACCGACCTTCTCAACGACCACCTTCCCAAGCAGGCGAATGGGAACAACCCGGTCGCCTTCGAGGCCACGACCGGCAAGCTCACCGACGCCCAGCGCAGCAAAGCGGTCGATGCCGCCGTAAAGCGACTTCGCAAGACGCCCCACGTGACTTCGGCGACGAACCCGCTCGACTCCGGCGGAGCGCCGTTTCTGAGCATGGACGAATCGATCGGATACGTCCCGCTGATCCTCGATGTCGGCCCGGCGGACCTCACAGAGGGCGAGGCGCAAAGCGTTCTCGAGGCCGCCGAACCGGCCAGCGCGGCGGGTATCGACGTGTCGGTGGGCGGCTATGTCGGCCAGCAGCTCTCCAAGCCCTCGACCGAGATCAGCGAGGTGATCGGGCTGAGCGCCGCGGTGATCATCCTCCTGCTCGCCTTCGGGACCGCGACGGCGATGGCGATGCCGATCGTCTCCGCGATCTTCGGCCTCGCGGCGGCGCTCTCGATCATCCGCCTGCTCCAGAACGTGATCGAGGTGCCGAGCGTCTCGGCGACCTTGGCGACGATGATCGGCCTCGGGGTCGGGATCGACTACGCGCTGTTCATCGTCACCCGCCACAAGCAGCAGCTGAAAGGGGGGATGGAGGTCAATGAGTCGGTCGCCCGCGCGACCGCGACTTCGGGCGGCGCGGTCGTCTTCGCCGGCTTTACGGTCGTGATCGCGCTCTGCTCGCTGGGGTTTGCTGGCATTCCGCTGGTCAGCGCGCTCGGCTTCACGGCAGCGGTGGCGGTTGTGGTCGCGGTGCTGGCCGCCGCGACGCTGCTGCCGGCAATGCTCGGCGCTCTCGGGCCGCGGATCGACTCGCTGCGCGTCCGGCTCGGTCGCACCCATCCCGACGATCACGTGCCGCACGGCTGGCTGCGCTGGGCCAAGGGGGTCTCGAAACGGCCCTGGCGGGCGGTGATCTTCTCGGTCTTGGTCCTCGTGATTCTGGCCCTTCCGATCCTCGACCTGACGCTCGGGCAGTCCGACAACGGGGCGATGCCGAAGGACACCCAGGTCCGCAAGAACTACGACGCGCTGGCGAAGGGATTCGGGGTCGGCACGAACGGCCCGCTGCTGATAGCGGTCAGCGCCGCGAAGCCCCTGCAGCCCGACCAGAGCCAGCTCAAGACGATCAACAAGCAGCAGCAGCAGCTGAAGGCCCAGCAGCAGCAGATCGTCGATCAGGGCCTCGCCGCGGGCCTTAGCCAGCAGCAGGCCGAGGCGCAGGCCCAGCAGCAGACGAATGCGCAGCAGCAGAAGCTCACCCAGGACAAGAAGCAGGCCTCCAGCCCGGCCTCGGACCCGAGCCTTACCACGCTCGAGAAGCAGATCTCGAAGGCGCCCGATGTGCAGTCGGTCTCGCCTCCGACCGTCGATGCGGCCGGAAAGGCGACCGTGTTCACGGTGATCGCCAGCTCGGCGCCGTCCTCGGACCGCACCGTGGACCTGGTCAACGAGCTGCGCGACGAGGTGATCCCGAAGGCGCTCACGGGAACCGGCCTCAGCGCCTACGTCGGCGGCCAGACCGCCGGCTACATCGACCTCGCGAACCGGATCAGCGACAAGCTGCCGTCGATGATCGCGATCGTCGTCGGGCTCAGCTTCATCGTCCTGCTGGTCGCCTTCCGGTCGCTGCTCGTGCCGCTGAAGGCGGCGCTGATGAACCTGCTCTCGGTCGCCGCCGCCTACGGCGTGGTAACGGCGGTCTTCCAGAATGGCTGGGGGGCGGGGTTGATCGGCCTCGATCACGCGATCCCGATCGTCAGCTTCGTTCCCCTGCTGATGTTCGCGATCCTCTTCGGCCTCTCGATGGACTACGAGGTCTTCCTGATGTCGCAGATGTCCGAGCGCTACCGGCAGGGCGGCAAGCCTTCGCAGGCCGTGATCGACGGCCTCGCCAGCACCGGCCGGGTGATCACCTCGGCGGCGATGATCATGGTCTGCGTCTTCGCCAGCTTCGTGCTCAACGGCAACCCGGTCGTGAAGGAGTTCGGGGTCGGCCTCGCGGTCGCGATCGCGATCGACTCGACCCTGGTCCGCTGCCTGCTCGTGCCCGCGGTGATGGTGCTGTTGCGCGGGCGTGCCTGGTGGATGCCGGGCCTGCTGGAGCGCACCGTCCCGCAGATCGGCGTCGAGGACGACTCGTTCCTGCGCGAGCGTGACGCGGCCGCGGCCGCCGGCAATCCTGCCTCCCGCGCCTGAGGCTGCCTTCATACTTGGGCCGCGATGTTCCCGCTCAACCTGCCCAACGTGCTCACCGTGCTGCGGATCCTCGCCGTGCCGGTGATCGTCGTCGCGTTGCTCGACGAGACGCCGAACGGGGACGCCCTGGCGGCCGGCGTGTTCGCGCTTGCGGCGCTCAGCGACGGGCTCGACGGTTACTTCGCGCGCTCGCGCAACGCGGTCACGACCTTCGGGAAGCTGATGGACCCGCTGGCCGACAAGCTGCTGATCATCGCGGCGCTCGTTTCACTCGTCTCCCTCGATCGCCTCGCCGCCTGGGTCGCGATGGTGATCATCGCCCGCGAGCTCGCGGTCACCGGGCTGCGCGCCGTCGCCGCCGAGCGCGGGGTCGTGATCTCTGCGAGCTGGCTCGGGAAGGCGAAGACGATCCTGCAGGTCGGCGCGGTCTTCGCGCTGATCGCCGCCGACCCCTCGCCAACCTGGGTCGACGTGCTCGTCTACCTGGCCGTGGCGATGACGCTGATCAGCGGCGCCGACTACTTCTTCGGGCTGCGGCGGCGCCTCGGCGAGTCGGAGCGCAGGGCGGCTACGAAGACGGAGCCGGGCTAGCGCCAGGCGACTCGAGCCACTCGCGCATCGTGAGGTGACGGCGGGTGGGGACCTCTGACTCCAGCTCTCCCCGCAGGTCGCCGACCGTGCCGTAGCGCTCGGCGACCACATTGTGGCGGTGGATCGTCTCGAGATTCTCCTGGCGCGCCATCACGAAAGCGTCGGGGTGCATGTCTGGGTAGGCCTCGAGCACACGACGGATCATCTCGCGGGCGCAATCCTCGACGAAGCGTGGCTGTGAATGGGCCTTCTCGACCACCGCCAGCTCGTCCGGGCGCTTCAGCAGCCCATAGATCTCCGAGCTCATCGACCCCTCGACGATGTGCAGCAGGTCGCGGGCGTCGACGTCGGTGGCCCAGTTCTCAGGGCAGCCGACCCACAGGGTCCCGATCCCGCGCTGGTTGTGGGTCGCGATCGGCACGACGTCGATGACCCGCTCGATCTGCTCGGGATCGAACCCCTGCTCGGCGAGCCGCTCGCGGGCCGCCTCGGCGACCATCTCCTGGGCACAGGGGCAGGCGGTCATACCCTGCGCCTGCACGCCGCGCAGGGTCCGGGTCCCGTTTTCAGAGGCGACCGCGGTTCCGAACAGCGCATAGATCTCTTGGGTGCTTTTCCCGGTCTCCGGGGTCAGGACGGTCTCCGGATAGTGGGCCGTGACCCTCACTTCGGAGCGCGATCCGTCCTGGCGCTCCCGAATCCGCTCGGCGATATGGGCGGCGAGGGTCTCGGCGCGAAAGGCCTCTCCGAGCACGACCTCGTCGATCGCTTCGCCGACCGTTTCCTCGAAGCGCGACATGTGGACGCCGGCCTGCTGGGGGTTGAGGTCGACGTAGCATTCCAGCTCGGCGTGGTAGAGCTGCTCCGAGCCGTTCGACTTGACCCGCAGCACCTTCTCGACTCCTGTGACGCCGACCCGGGAGAGGCTCACCTCGGTCGCCGGGCGACCGGCCTGGACGTCGCGCGGGGCCGCGGTGGCGGTTATTTGGCTGCCTCCCATGTCCAGGAGACTAGGGAAACGGCGTTGCGATCTATACTCGGCGCCCCGAGCCGGAGGGAGCCGACGCGGAGCCCGACGGATCGGACTGGGAGCAGAGCCAATCGAGCCGCTAGGCACAGTCCAGACGGATACCCCCTTCGCCGAGTCGGAGGAGCTGCGGGGGCTGATCTCGCTAGGCCGCGACCAGGGCTATCTCACTTTCGAGCAGATCGCCGCGACGCTCGAGGAGGTGGACGTCGGCAAGGAGCAGGTGTCACAGCTGCACGGCCACCTGATCGAGCACGGCGTCGACGTGATCGCGCAGGACGGGGTCAGCGCCTACAAGGAAGCTAAGAGCGAGGCCGAGTCGCGGCGCCGGCCGGAGCTGGACCTGACGGTCGAGCCGAGCCTTGACTCGCTGCGCCTCTATCTGCGCTCAATCGGCCGGGTCGAGTTGCTCACTGCCGAGCAGGAGGTCGAGCTAGCGAAGCGCATCGAGCGCGGCGACATGGTCGCCAAGCGGCAGATGGTGGAAGCCAACCTGCGTCTCGTGGTTTCGATCGCGAAGGGCTATCTGGGCCGCGGGCTGAGCTTTTTGGACCTGATCCAGGAAGGGTCGCTCGGCCTGATCCGGGCGGTCGAGAAATTCGACTACCGGCGCGGCTACAAGTTCTCCACCTATGCGACATGGTGGATCCGCCAGGCGGTGACCCGGGCGATCGCGGACAAGGCGCGGACGATCCGGATCCCCGTCCACATGGTCGAGAAGCTGAACCGCGTCGCCCACGTCGAGCGCCAGCTCGTTCAGCGCCTTGGGCGCGAGCCGGAGCCCGAGGAGATCGCCGAGGAGCTGCGCTGGACGGTACGCGAGGTGCGCGACATCCTGCGCGTGGCGCAGCTGCCAGTGTCGCTCGAGAAGCCGGTCGGCGACGAGGACGAGTCAGAGCTGGGCGACTTCGTCGCCGACGACGCGGTCATCGAGCCCTTCGAGGAGGCCAGCGAGCACCTGCAACGCGATGGGGTGCGCAAGGCGCTCAACGCGCTGCCGGAGCGCGAGCGCCAGGTGATCGAGCTGCGCTACGGCCTCTCGGGGGTCGAGCCCCTCACACTCGAGGAGGTTGGCCAGGCCTTCGGCGTCACCCGCGAGCGGATCCGCCAGATCGAGACCAACACGCTGAAGAAGCTCCAGCAGCTTCCCGAGGCGCAGGTCCTTCGCGAAGCGGGCTAGCCGCCTCGACGCATCCCGCGCTTGCGTCGCGGCCCGCGAGCGGTTCAAGCTGCGGCCAGGGGGTATTCGAGACAGCGATTCAGATTCAGCCGGCCGGTGACCCGGAGCCCCGGCAGCTTTCATCGCGAAAGCGGTTCCTGCCAGGGCAGCGACGACCAACCCCCCGAGCGACTCGGGAGGCGCGGTGTCCGGGCCCGGCCGTCTGTGTCTGCGGCGGCTCTAATATCTCGACCGGCTCTCCGGGGGAGTGCCCGAGTGGTTAAAGGGGGCGGACTGTAAATCCGCTGGCTCTGCCTACGCAGGTTCGAATCCTGCCTCCCCCATCCGTCCTGTGCGCCGTTTGCCGGGTCGAGGGACCCAGCGGCTTGCAGGGGGCTTCGCATTCGCGCTCCGGGGACGGCCGCGCCCGGCGCAGACAGAGCGCAATCAAGGCCTCCGACCGATGCATCACAGTCCAGTGTGTCACCGAATGATGAGACATATACGCGTGTAGAATTGACCTGTGGCGCAAGTCACACAGGCCCCCACCGGGATGACGATCGACGAGCTCGGCCAGCGCGTCGGCATGACCGTGCGCAACATCCGCGCCTATCAGTCGCGCGGCCTGCTGCCCCCGCCCGAGGTGGTCGGGCGGACCGGCTACTACGACGAGAACCACCTGGCACGCCTCGAGCTGATCAAGGAGATGCAGGGCGACGGCTTCAACCTCGGCGCGATCGGACGCCTACTGGCAGGTGTCGGGGATTCCAGCGTCGAGGTGCTCGATTTCGCCCGCGCGGTCCGCGCTCCCTTCGCCGAGGAGCAGCCGGAGATTCTCGAGCAGGAGGAGATCGCGCGGCGCTGGGGAGGCGAGGCGGACCCGTCGCTTTTTGAGCGGGCCGAGCGGCTTGGCCTGATGCGGCCGCTGGGCAAGGGCCAGATCGAGGTCCTGAGCCCGCGGGTGCTGCGCGCCGGCGCCGAGCTGGCCGAGCTGGGCATCCCGCCCCAGACGGCGCTCGACGTCGCCGAGAAGCTGCGCCGCAAGTCGCGCGAGATCGCCCGGGTGTTCATCGAGCTCTTCCTCGAGAACGTCTGGAAGCCCTTCGAGCAGACCGGCCGTCCCGAGGAGGAGTGGCCGCGCGTCCGCGAGTCGCTCGAGCGGCTGCGCCCGCTGGCCTCGGAGTCGCTGCTGGCGATCTTCGGGCTGGCGATGACCGAGGCAACCGAGAAGGCCTTCGGGCGGGCGCTCGAGCGCGAGTCCAAGGGCGACGGACGCCGGCGTCGCTCGCGCGGCCGGGGACGCTAGTGCCGCGCGGCCTCTCGCGCCGCTAAATTGGACCTGCGCCCGGATAGCTCAGTTGGTAGAGCACTTCCATGGTAAGGAAGGGGTCGTCGGTTCGAGTCCGACTCCGGGCTTGGCTTTCTTGAGAGAGCGGGGGGTTACCCAAACAAGGCTTGTGCGCTTCGCTTGATCCGGATAGGGTCGGTGCATCGCACCGAGAACTCGCCTGGGGGGCGCTACCGTGCCGCTCCAAAGCAGCTGGCGCGGGGGCCTTGCTTTGGTCATGTTCGCCTGCTCGCTGGCAATGCCCTCCTCCAGCGCCGCCTCAACAACGATCGGGCAGCTTGCCCCCGGGGACTTCGCCGCCAGCTAGCTGCGGCGGAGGCCCGTTTGACTCCTTTAACCAGACCGTCACCTCGGGGAGCAGCTACATCGTGCCGCCTACCGGCGTAAAGGTCACGTCTTGGAGCACAAACGCCGCCGCCGCCGGTGTCGGACAGCAGATGCTGGAGATGAAGATCTTTCGCAAGGTCGCCGAGCCGCTGACCTACAAGGTCGTCGGCCACGATGGCCCTCACCCCATTACCCCGGGCGTCCTTAACAGCTTCCAGACGGACATCGCAGTCCAGCCTGGCGACGTGGTCGGTCTCAACGACCAAAACGCCAGCACGGTCCCCAACGCATGCGACTTCTCAGTTCCCGGGGAAGTTTCCCCGCTCGAACGGGCTGGCGACTTGGCTGACGGAGCAGGCGGCGACTGGGTTGCCAACGGCGATCCCGACTACCGAATGAACGTCACCGCAGTCGTCGCATCGAAGCCATCAAACACATTCAGCTTCGGCAAGCTGAAGCGCAATAAGAAGAAGGGCACAGCCACCCAGGCCGTAGAAGTTCCTGGTCCAGGCACGCTGACGTTGAGCGGTAAGGGGCTCGTCAGGCAGAAGCGATCGCAGACCAGCTCAGCACGCCGGCTCAACAAGACCGTCACCGCCGCGGGCACCGTGAAGCTGAAGATCAAGGCCAAGAGCAAGGCGAAGAAAAGGCTCAACAAGACGGGCAAGGCGAAGGTCAAGGCCAAGATCACCTTCACACCGACCGGCGGCACCGCGAACTCGCAGACGAAGCGCGTCAAGCTGATCAAGAAGCGCTAGGGCGGGCGAAATCGAGCGCCGGAAGTCTCGGGCTCCTTATCCCTGATCTCCAGCAGTTGACGATGCAGCGCCGTGGAGTATGGAAGCGCGCTGGAAGCCTCTGCCGCCCAGATCGGACCTGCAAACACCCAAATCCGTGGGCTGAAAGTGCCGCTTCTGCGGCAAAAATCGCCAATCGACCCGCAAATCTCTTGGCCGACGCCGAAATGGTAAGGAAGGGGTCGTCGGTTCGAGTCCGACTCCGGGCTTGGCTCTGTTAGCCGGGGTTCCTAAGGCGTTACTCCTGCGGGTCGTGGCGCTTGCCCGCCTGCGGACGAGGGCGACATACTGCGTGGTGCGTGGTTGATGTGCCGTCCAGACCTCGAGCAAAGGAAGAACTCATGAGCCAGGATGAAAGGACCTACCAAGGGCAGTGCTACTGCGGCGCCGTCACAATTGAAGTCTCGGGGGATCCGGAGGGCGCCGGCTACTGCCATTGCAAGGCGTGCAGGAGCTGGTCCGCAGGTCCGGTCAACGCATTCACGCTCTGGAAGCCCGAGGCGATCAGAGTGACCCAGGGAGAAGACCAGATCGGCGAGTACAACGCGAACGAGCGGAGCTACCGGCAGTGGTGCAAGTCTTGCGGCGGCCATTTGCTGACAAGGCATCCCCAGTGGGGCCTAGTCGACGTCTACGCGGCGACGATCCCTGACTTTCCGTTTGAACCCGGAGTGCACGTCAATTGCGAGTCGACCGTGCTGCCCATGAAAGATGGGCTCCCCAAGCTCAAGGACTTCCCCGCAGAGTTGGGCGGTTCCGGCGAGGCGCTAGCCGAGTAGCAACGCGTGCCGGAGGAACTCAGACCAGCGCCGAAATGGTAAGGAAGGGGTCGTCGGTTCGAGTCCGACTCCGGGCTTGGCTTCGAGGGCTCCCAAGGCGCCCCTGGCCGCGGTTTTGCCGATATAGGATCTACGCGTACGGAGAGCAGCGGACAGGAGGAAGCAATGGGAGCCGACGAGAATGCAGCGGTCGTGCGGCGCGGTTACGAGGCCTTCAACTCAGCCGACATGGACACGCTCACCGAAGTCTTCGACGAGAACGCTGTCTGGCACGCGCCGGGCCGAACCTCGCTGGGGGGCGACTACGAGGGCCGCGAGGCGACCTTCGCCTACCTCGGCGGGCTGGGACAGGCGACCGGAGGGACCTTCCGGGCCGAACTGGGGCACCTGCTTGCAGATGACGACGACTACGTGGTCGGCGTCCAGCGCAGCACCGCGGAGCGAGACGGCAAGCACCTGAACGTTGGCAACTGCATTGTCTTCCAGCTCAAGGACGGCCGGGTCACCGAGGTTTGGGAGCACTTTGACGACCTCTACACCTGGGACGAGTTCTGGTCGTAGCTTCATCGGCGCGAGCGCGGCAGCGCCCGCGCTAAGCTGTTCTTAACGTGAACGTTAGAAATCCGAGCGGCCGGCGCTTCGGCGTCGACGCCGACCACGACCATTACAAGTGGTGGGCGCTGTCCTGTACGAGCCTCGGGATGCTGTTGGTGGCGATGAACTCGGGGACGCTGATCATCGCCCTGCCTGACCTGGAGCGTTCCCTGGGCACCTCCCTGCTGCAACTGGTCTGGGTGATCCTCGCCTACATGATCGCCTCGACGGTGCTCGTGCTCACCGCCGGGCGCCTCTCCGACCTCTTTGGCCGCAAGACCGCCTACGTCGGCGCCTTTCTGCTCTTCTCGGCTACCTCGCTGGGGGCCGGGTTCGCGTCCGGCGGGACCGAGCTGATCCTCTGGAGGATCCTGCAGGGGATCGCGGGGGCGTTCATATTCGCCAATGCGCCGGCGCTTGTCACCGATGCCTTCCCGAAGGACCAGCTGGGCCTGGCGATGGGCACCAACACGATGGTCGCCGCGGTCGGGCTGGTGCTCGGCCCGGTCCTCGGCGGCGCCCTGGTCGCGATCTCCTGGCACTGGGTCTTCTGGTTCAACGTCCCGCTCGGCCTGCTCGGGGCGCTCTGGGGATCGCTGATCCTGCGCGAGCTCGCGAAGCCCGACCGGCAGCGCGGCTTCGACCTGCTCGGCACCGCCGTCTTCGTAACCGGCCTCACCGGGCTCGTCTTCGGGGTCTCCAAAGGCGGGCTCTCGGGCTGGGGCGAGCCGGTCGTGATCTGGAGCCTGGTTGCGGCCGCCGTGCTGCTCCCGATCTTCGTGCTGATCGAGCACCGCGGCCGAGCTCCGATGCTCGACCTGACGATCTTCCGGAATCGCATGCTCGCCGCCGCCACCGGCGCCGCGTTCATCAACGGGCTCTCGCGCTTCGCTCTGCTTTTCATCTTCGTCTTCTACTTCCAGGGCGCCCAGGGCGACGACCCGATCACGGCCGGGATCAAGCTGGCCCCGATGGCGATCGGGATGCTGATCGCCTCGCCGCTGGCCGGAGTCTGGGCCGACCGCCATGGCTCGCGGGCGCTGGCCGCGTCGGGGATGCTGGTCGGAGCCGCCGGGCTGGCGCTGATGACGCTGCTTGAACCGGCCAGTCCCTACTGGCAGAGCAGCCTCTACCTGCTCCTGGTCGGAGTCGGCTCGGGGATGTTCAACTCCCCCAACACCGCGGCGATGATGGGCACCGTTCCGGCGCAGCGGCGCGGTATCGCCGCGGGCGCCCGGACGATGCTGCAGAACACCGGCGCGGTGCTTTCGATCGCCTTCGTGCTGGCGATCGTCACCGCCGCGGTCCCCAAGGGCGTGCTGTTCAAGATCTTCTCCGGCCTCGCCGCGGGCCTCTCCGACGCCCAGCTTCAGCCCTTCATCCACAACATGCACACGGCTCTCTGGGTGCTCGCCGCCACCTCGGTGATCGGCGCCGGCGTCTCGCTGCTGCGACCCAAGCACGCCCCGTCCGATGCAGAGCCGGCGTGGACCGCCACCGCGGAGCCGATCGTCGAGCGGGTCGAGGCGACGCCGTGAGCGAGTCGCGCCAAACCGCCAGCCTGCGCATCGGCGAGGTCTCGCAGCTGACCGGGACCACCCCGCGCACGATCCGCTACTACGAGGAGATCGGCCTGCTGCCGGACTCCGGGAGCCGCGAGCCCGGGGCCCACCGCACCTATGCGGAGCCCGACGTCGAGCGGTTGCAGGAGCTGCTGCGCCTCAAGGACCTGCTCGGCGTCTCGCTGGAGGAGCTCCGCGACCTGGTCGCGGCCGAGGACGCCCGGGCCGCGCTGCGCGAGGAGTGGCACAGCGGCGTCGATGACCCCGTTCGCCGCCGCGAGATCCTCGAGGAGGCGCTGACCCACCTAGGACTGCAGCTGCAGCTGGTGCGCGGGCGCCGCGACGAGATCGCGAAGCTGGAGCAGGAGCTGGCCGCGAAGCGGCGGCGGCTGCGGGCCCGCCTACGCGAGCTGCAGAAGAGCGGAGCGAGGACTTGAGCGACGGCGGGCGGGCCGGAGTGCAGGCGGCCGTCCTGGTCGACGGGCTGGTCTGCTGGTGCTCGGGACGGCCTCCTTCGCCTGCCTGTCGATGGTGATTGCCGCCGGGGTGCGCACGCGAGAGCGCTTCATGGGCATCGGCCAGCTGGTGATGATGCCGCTGTTCTTCGCCTCGAGCGCGCTCTATCCGCTCTCGATCAGCCCGGCTGGCTGAACGTCGTCGCGCGCGTCAACCCGCTCACCTACGAGGTCCAGGGCCTGCGTCAGAGATGCTGGTCGGGGTCGGTGGCGGCGGCGAGTTGTGGAGATCCTGTGATGCCGGGCCGCCTGTAGCCTGGCGGCCAATGGACTTCGCGCTCACCGACGAGCAGTCCGACTTCGTCGCCGCGATCCGCGACTTCTGCGGGCGCGAGTGCGGCAGCGCCGAGCAGCGCGAGCGCCTCACCAACGGCTACAGCGAGGCGCACAACAAAGAGCTCTACAAGCAGATGGCCGAGCTCGGCTGGCTCGGCCTCACGATCCCCGAGCGGTACGGAGGCGCCGGCGGGACAATGCTCGACGCATGCCTGTTCATGGAGGAGACCTCACGCGGGCTGGCCCCGATCGGCGGCTACGCGACGACGCTGATCGTCGCCGGCGCGACGCGGCGCTTCGGCACCGAAGAGCAAAAGGCGAAGGTGCTGGGCGGGATCGCCTCCGGGTCGGTCGAGGCGATCGCGATGACCGAGCCCGAGGCAGGCTCCGACGTCGGCTCGCTGAGCACCGAGGCGAAGCGGGTCGACGGCGGCTTCGTGCTAAGCGGCCAGAAGGTCTTCTGCTCCAACGCCCACATCTCCGATCACGTCCTGGTCGTCGCCCGCACGACCAAGGGCGAGGACAAGCACCAGGGCCTCTCGATGATCTTCGTGCCCCGCGACGCCGAGGGCATGGAGATCCAGCCGATCGACACGATGGGCGGCCGCGAGACCAACTACCTCTACTTCTCAGACTGCGAGGCACCCGCCGAGGCGCTGCTCGGCGAGGCCGACGCCGGCTGGACGCAGCTCATGGCGGGGCTGAACGTCGAGCGGTTGATCCTCGCCGCGACGATGCTCGGGATCGCCCAGCGCGCCTTCGACGACGTGCTTGCCTACGTCAAGGAGCGGCGCCAGTTCGGGCGTCCGATCGGCTCTTTCCAGGCGCTCCAGCACCGGCTCGCCGACCTCGCGACAGAGCTGGAGGCGGCGCGTCTGATGACCCGTTGGGTCGCCTCGCTGACCGACGAGGACCCCGACCGGATGCTTCCGCGGGAGGCCTCGATGGTGAAGCTTCACGTCACCGAGATCGCGAAGCGGGTCGCCCTGGAGGGGATGCAAATGATGGGCGGCTACGGTTACTCCTCCGAGTACGACATGGAGCGCCTCGTGCGCCAGACGCTGGTCTCGACGATCTACGGCGGCACCTCGGAGATCCAGCGCAACATCATCGCCAAGACACTGGGCCTGTAGAGATCGCGATACGAGCGGCCGAGGGTCTCGGCGCGCCCCCTTCGCCGCGCCGCCACCACCCCCACTTTCACCCAACAAAGCTTTATCGGCAACAAGAAGCCAAACCTTTAGCGGTCTTGCTGAAATTCGGCAGAAAAATTGGGCTCAGGCGTGAAGTCACCTACTTTTAGGGCCTGCCCTCAACAAAAGTCCAACAATCGACTATTGAAAATTAGGTAGCGGCCGTGTATGTTGCCCGGCGTCGCAAGCGCGGCATGCCGCCCTACAGCTCCACAGTTGACGTTTCGGAAAGCAGGGAAGCTGAGGGACGGCCCGGTCCAAGCTGAGGCCGATTGGGGACAATTCGCAAGCGCGCAGCGCCCTAGATGGGCGCTTTCGCGTTTCCAGGGGCGGTGGCGAGCCGAGAAGCGGCGAGTCGGCGCGCTATTCTTCGCCCGGTTCCGGCGCGCCCTGTGCCCGGAACGTTTTTCTGTAACGGCGTCCGCAAGGAGAAATGGCTCGCGGAGAGGTACGCATCGCGGTGACGCTTGCCTGCGAGGACTGCAAGCGCCGCAATTACCAGACCAACAAGTCCAGGCGCAACAGCCCGGATCGCATCGAGCTGCGCAAGTTCTGCCGCTGGTGCGGGCGCCACACCCCGCACAAGGAGACCCGCTGATGGCCAAGACGCGCGCCCAGCGCAAGGCTGAGCGCCGCGCCCGCGAGGCCCGGCAACAGCGCCAGGCTCCGCGGGAGTCCGATGCGGAGGCCCAGCACGACACCCAGGTCCCGGTTTCCGGCGAGGTTGCAGAAGCCGAGGCGGTCGAGGCCGGAATTGCCGCCGGCGCTTCCGAGCAGGCGCTCGAGACTCCGGACGCTCCGAGGCCGTCGAAGCCGAGTCGCGCCGAGCGCCGCGCCGCGCAGCGGGCTGAGCGTGATGAGCAGAAGCGGGCCGAGGACGAGCAGAAGAGCAAGGAACGTGACCGCCTTGCCCGCAAGGAGAAGCAGGCAGCTGAGCAGCGCCGGCGGGGCGCCGTGGTCGGCTTCGTGGTCTCCTGCTGGGCGGAGCTGAAGAAGGTTCAGTGGCCCGACCGCGAGACTCTCGTGCAGGCCTCCGCTGTGACGATCGTCTTCGTCGCCGTCGCGGCCGCCTACCTCGGCGCCCTCGACGCAGTGTTCAGCTGGATGGTCGACCGCATACTCTGAGACCCATGTATCGCTGGTACGTCATAAACACATACTCCGGCCACGAGAACAAGGTCAAGCACAACCTCGAGCATCGGGTTCAGACGATGGGCCAGGAGCGCCACGTCCGCCAGGTTGTCGTCCCGACCGAGCAGGTCTCCGAGCTCAAGGACGGGCAGAAGGTGCAAAGCGAGAAGCGCACCATGCCCGGCTATGTGCTCGTCAACATGGAGATGTCCGACGACGCCTGGGGTCTGGTCAAGAACACACCCGGGGTGACCGGGTTCGTCGGCGCGCGCAACAAGCCGGTCGCGCTATCGGCCCCCGAGGTCGACCGCCTCCTGCATCGCGAGACGGCGGAGCGGCCTCGCACCCAGGCTCAGTTCTCGATCGGAGAGCAGGTCAAGGTCATCTCCGGGCCGCTCTCGGATTTCTCGGGTGAGATCGCGGAGATCAACGAGGACGCCGCGAAGCTCAAGGTCCTTGTCTCGATCTTCGGCCGCGAGACTCCGGTCGAGGTCGGTTATGACCAGGTCAAGAAGATCTAATAACGGGGATGGGCTCGGACTAGGTCCGACCTAGACTTTCCCGTGTTCTTCGGAGCAGGGGAATGATGTCGCATTCGATCTCGCGTACGTGCGTTTGGGCCGCTGCCCTGGCCGGCTTGCTTTGCCTGTCCGCCGCGGCCGACGCTGTGGCCGCAGCCCGATATGCCGCCCCGGGCGGCTCCGGGACCGCTTGCACGGAGGCGGTCCCGTGCGACATTCAGACCGCGGTCACGGCTCCCGCTGTCGTCGACGGCGACGAGGTCGTCCTCGCGTCCGGCACCTACGACACGGGCAACGATCCGGTGATCGCAAGCAAGGCGATCGATCTGCACGGCACGGCGGGGTCCGCGCGGCCGCTGATTGACTCGAGCGCCGGCGTCGCGCTCGTGATCGGCACTTCCGGAAGGCTCGAGGACGTGGAGGTGCAGGCGTCCGCGCCCGGCATCGGCGTGATCCTCAATCCCGGCGTCGTGGCCCAGCGAGTGGTTTCGATCGCCGGCGCCAGTGGCGCGATCGGATGCTTCCTTAACCCCGATCAGGCAGCGCCGCCACTGCTGCAGGAGAGCGCCTGCATCTCGAACGGCAACGGTGGCACAGCGGTGCTCAGCAACGCCAGCGTCTCGGCCGGCACCGAGGCGGCCGCGACGATCCAGGACGTTACGGCAGTGGCGACCGGTCCCTCGTCGGGCGGCGTCAAGGCGAGCAGCAACGGCAGCGCCGGCAGCGTGACCTTGCGGGGGATCAACGTGATCGCCAGCGGCACCGCAGCCGACGCGATCGCCGACGGCGGCTCCGGCGGCTCGTTCGCCTTCGCCCAGCTCAGCTTCTCTGACTACGACAGCCAGCAGGAGCTGGCCAACGCCGCGGTCACGGATCCCGGCTATGACAGCAACGTCACTGGCCCGGCGCTGCTGGTCGACCCGGCCGCCGGCGACGTCCATCAGCGCGCCGGCTCCTGGACGATCGACCGCGGCGGATACGTGAACGGGTCCGACATCGACGGTGACGTGCGGCCCCAGGGCGCCGCCCCCGACATCGGCGCCGACGAGCTGCCGGTCCTGGCAAAGGCACAGCGCCCCAAGTGCTTCGGTCAGAGCGCGACGATCGCGCCGCCGGCGCCGGCGCCGGGCCCAATCGAGGGAACGTCGGCCCGCGACGTGATCGTCGGCACCCCCGGGCCCGACGTGATCGACTCCGGTGCCGGCAAGGATCTGATCTGCGGCCTCGGCGGCCGTGACACGATTCGCTCCGGCGGCGGGGCCGACACGGTGCGGGGCGGCGCCGCCGGCGACAAGCTGATCGGCGGAGGGGGGCGAGACCTGCTGCTGGGCAGCGGCGGGCCGGATCGAATCAAGGGTGGTGCCGGCAAGGACAGGCTCGCTGGCGGCGGCGGGCGCGATCGGATCGCGGGCGGGCCCGGCAATGACAGGCTCGCTGGTGGCGGTGGGCGCGACCGCCTTTCCGGTGGTCGAGGCAAGGACAAGCTCTTCGGCGGTCGCGGGCGCGATCGCTGCCGGGCCACCCCCAAGGACCGCATCCGAAGCTGTCCGTAGCTCCGCCGGCGCCCCGCCCTTTATCGCTATCCTCGCCCGCCGATGGCGAAGAAGGTCTACACGAAGATCAAGCTGCAGATTCCAGCCGGGGCAGCCAACCCCGCGCCCCCGGTCGGTCCGGCGCTGGGCCAGCACAACGTCAACATCATGGAGTTCTGCAAGGCCTTCAACGAGCGCACGCAGGCCGACGCCGGGACGATCATCCCCGTTGAAATCACGGTGTTCGAGGACCGCTCCTTCGACTTCGTCACCAAGACCCCGCCGGCCGCCGTGCTGATCAAGGAGGCGGCGGGGATCGAAAAGGGCTCCGGCGAGCCCCACGTCAACAAGGTCGGCTCGATCAACATGAGCCAGGTCCGCCAGATCGCGGAGCGAAAGATGCCCGACCTGAACGCGAACGACCTCGATGCGGCATCGAGGATCATCGCCGGCACCGCCCGCTCGATGGGCGTCACGGTCGAGGGAAGCTGATGGCGCACGGCAAGCGCTACCGCGATGCCCACGAGAAGGTCGATCGCTCCAGCCAGTATCCGCCCGCCGAGGCGGTGCGGCTGATCAAGCTCAACGCGACCGCGAAGTTCGACGAAACGGTCGAGTTGCACGTGCGGCTCGGGGTAAACGTCCGCCACGCCGAGGAGCAGCTGCGTGGGACACTGGCGCTGCCGCACGGGCTCGGGAAGGAGGTGACGATCGCCGTATTCGCCAAGGGCCAGAAGGCTCGCGACGCCGAAGCCGCGGGGGCGGATTTCGTCGGCGACGACGACCTCGCGAAGCGCATCGAGGAAGGCTGGACCGACTTCGACGTCGCGATCGCGACCCCGGACATGATGCCGGTGGTAGGAAAGCTAGGCCGCGTCCTCGGCCCGCAGGGCAAGATGCCCAACCCGAAGGTCGGGACGGTCACCGACGACATCGAGAAGGCGGTGGGTGAGTCGAAGAGCGGCAAGATCGAGTACCGAACCGACCGCCATGCGATCGTCCACCTCTCGATCGGCAAGGCGAGCTTCGACGAGCGCCTGCTACTCGAGAACTACGCAGCGGTGATCGATGAGATCGTGCGCGCCAAGCCTGCAGCCGCGAAGGGCCGCTACATCCTCTCCAGCACACTGACCTCGACGATGGGCCCCGGCATCAGAGTCGACACCGGCAAGACCGGTGAGCGCGACATCGTCGGTGGGGCGCCCGCCGAAAACGGGGAGCCGGTCGCCGAGACCGGGAACGGCGACGACGAGGCCGCGCAGGCGCATGAGGCCAAGTCCGCCGAGTCCGCCGAAGCAGCCGCGAGCTGACCGACGAAACGCTGCGGTGCGGGCTGGTCTCGCTATGCGGGGCTAAAGCGCACCGGACATCGGTTAACATCGACCGCTCGCCAGAGACCACCGGCTGGGCGCGAGCCCGGAAGCCCGGTGCAGGTGGAGCCAGATCGACGCCCGCCGTCTTCTGCCCGCCTCCCGGCGGGCTTTTTAGTGGCGCCGGGTGGCATCGGAGCAATGAGGACGAGTAACGAGGAACGAAGCTGAACCGCGAAGAAAAAATCGCCGCCGTAGAGGAGATCGCCGCCCAGATCGAGGCCTCGGAGTCGATCTTCGCGATTGACTTCCGTGGCATCAGCGTTCCCCAGGCGGCGGAGCTGCGCGCCAAGCTGCGCGACGCCGACGCGGAGTTCAGGGTGGTCAAGAACCGGCTCACCAAGCTCGCCGCCGAGAAGGCCGGCAGCGAGCGGCTGAGCGAGCTGCTCGAAGGGCCGACAGCGCTGACCTTCGTCCGGGGCGACGTGGCGATGGCCGCGAAGGCGATCACCACCCTGGATCGAGATTGGGATGTGCTCGACTACAAGGGCGGCCTCGTCGACGGCGAGGTGCTCGCGGAGGAGCAGTTCATGGCGATCGCCAGGCTCCCGGGGCGCGAGGCGCTCAACGCCCAGTTCGCCGGCATGGTCGCGAGCCCGCTGAGTGGCCTGGTCCGCGGGCTCGGCTCGATGATCAGCGGGCTGGCGATCCAACTGCAGGCGATCGCCGACCAGGGGCTGGTCAGCGGCGCGGCCCCGGCCGAGGAGGAGGCGCCCGCCAAGGAGGCGGCGGCAGAGGACGCGGCCGCCGAGGAGGCGCCGGCAGCGGAGCCAATGGCCGAAGCGACTTCAGACGAGGACACAGCGGCGCACGAGGCCCCCGCCGAGAGCGGGGAGGCGCCGCCACCGGAGGACGAGCAGTCCGAATCGACCGAGGCTGAAGCGGTCGAAGGTGAGACAGGACCGACCGAGGACTCAGCAGACCAAACGGACCCCGCGGCTCCCGGAAGCGCAGCTGAGGAAGCGGCGGGCAGTGATCCCGAAGGGGCCTCGACGGAAGAGGCTGCGGCGGAAGAAGAGACTTCAGACGACAGCAACCAGGAGGACGATCAGTAGATGGCAACGAAGGCAACCAGCACCGAGGACTGGATCGAGGAGCTGAAGAGCATCTCGGTTCTCGAGCTCTCCGAGCGCATCAAGGCGCTGGAAGAGGAGTTCGGCGTCTCGGCGACAGCCGTTGCGGCGGCGGCGCCCGCGGGCACTGCGGCCGGCGACGGCGCCGATGAGGGTGGCGAGGAATCGACCACGGTGGACGTCGTGCTCACAGAGGTCGGCGGTCAGAAGGTCCCCGTGATCAAAGTCGTGCGCGCGGCGACCGGGCTCGGCCTCAAGGAGGCGAAGGCCCTGGTCGACGAGGCACCGAAGGCCATCAAGGAAGGCGTCGAGCGTGACGAGGGCGATAAGTTGAAGGCCGATCTCGAGGAAGCCGGCGCCACCGTCGAGCTCAAGTAATCGACGAATCAGCCGACGATTTCACAGCAGGCTTGAAGTAGGCACGGCCCGTGTGTTATTTTTTGCGGTCGCGCGCCGTTGTGCCCTGCTGCCCGCAATTCGCGCCGTACAACCGTCCCTATAACTGGGCCGTTCACCCGTCCCTCTGATCCTCTGAGGAGTCGCCAACTTTGGCTCGTTCCAATGCGCCCGTAACCCGCAGGAGCTTTTCCCGACTACAGAACCCTCTCGAAGTACCCCACCTGATCGATATCCAGCGCCGCTCCTTTGAGGAGCTGACGGATCCGAAGAAGGGCCTGCTCCGAGAGACCATCAACGACATATCCCCGATCGAGGACTACACCGGGAACCTCGCGATCGTCTTCGGGGAATTCAAGTTCGACGACCCGCCGCACTCGATCGAGGAATGCCGCGAGAAGGACATGACCTACTCGCGGCCGCTCTCGGCGACCGTTGCGTTCCAGAACAAGGAGACCGGCGAGATCCGCGAGCAGTCCGTCTTCATGGGCGACTTCCCCTGGATGACCGACCGCGGCACCTTCATCATCAACGGCACCGAGCGCGTCGTCGTGACCCAGCTCGTGCGCTCTCCCGGCGCCTATGTGATGGCGCCGAAGGATCACGAGAAGCAGGTCTTCATCGCCAATCTGATGCCCGCCCGCGGGTCGTGGCTGGAGCTGGAGATCGACAAGAAGGGCCGCGTCTACGTCCGCATCGACCGCAAGCGCAAGCTGCCGGTCACCGTGCTGCTGCGGGCGATGGGCTACGTCTCCGACGAAGAGCTGCTGAAGATGTTCGACGACTCGGTCTACATCAAGCACACGATTGCCGCCGACACCGAGCAGACCAAGACCGACGAGGGCGCGCTGATCGAGCTGTTCAAGAAGCAGCGGCCCGGCGAGCCGCCCTCGGTGGATGCCGCCAAGGCGCTGCTCGAGCAGCTCTTCTTCGATCCAAAGCGCTACGACCTCACCCGGGTCGGCCGCTACAAGCTCAACGCACGCCTCGACCTCGACATCGACCTCGACACGCGGGTCCTGACCCACGACGACATCATCGCCCTGATCAAGGAGTTGGTGGGCCTCCCGAAGATCCTCGGGATCAGCGAGGAGATCGACGAGGAGAACCCGATCAAGGACTACGCCGCCGAGGCGGTCACCTATCCGCGTGAGCCGGTCGCCGACCATCTCGACGAGTACGAGCACTTCGGCAACCGGCGTCTGCGCACGGTCGGCGAGCTGATCCAGGAGGCCTTCCGGATCGGCCTCTACCGGATGGAGCGGGTCGTCCGTGAGCGGCTGACGACCGAGGACTCCGACGCGATCACCCCGCAGACGATCATCAACATCCGGCCCGTGGTCGCGGCGCTGAAGGAGTTCTTCGGCTCCTCACAGCTGTCGCAGTTCATGAGCCAGACCAACTCGCTGGACGGGCTCACCCACCGGCGCCGGCTCTCGGCGCTGGGCGCCGGAGGGCTGACGCGCGAGCGGGCCCCGATCGAGGTCCGCGACGTGCACCCAACCCACTACGGGCGGATGTGCCCGATCGAGACGCCGGAGGGCCCGAACATCGGCCTGATCGGATCACTCTCCTCCTACGCGGAGGTCTCCGAGCACGGCTTCGTCACGACTCCCTACCGGGTGGTCAAGGACGGGACGGTCACCAACAAGATCGTCCACCTCGACGCGACCCAGGAAGAGGACAAGCTGATCGCGCAGGCGAACGCCGAGATCGATCTGAAGACCAACAAGCTGAAGGGACCGCGCGTCCTCTGCCGCGCCCGCGAGGGTGAGGGCGAGGTCGTCACCGCGGCGCCGAAGCAGGTCGACTTGATGGACGTCTCCCCGACCCAGATCTGGTCGGTGGCGACGGCGCTGATTCCGTTCCTCGAGCATGACGACGCAAACCGGGCGCTGATGGGCTCGAACATGCAGCGCCAAGCGGTTCCCCTCCTGAAGCTGGAGCCGCCGCTGATCGGCACCGGGATGGAGCAGCGCGCCGCGATCGACTCCGGCGACGTGACCCTGGCCGGCGCCGCCGGCGAGGTCAGCTACGTTGACTCGGAGCGCATCGTGGTCACGCACGGCTCGAAGAAGGACGAGTACCCGCTGCACAAGTACATGCGCTCCAATCAGGGCACGATCATCCACCAGCGCCCGATCGTCTCGACGGGGCAGAAGGTCAAGGAGGGCGACGTGCTCGCCGACGGCTCCTCGACCGCCGGCGGTGAGATTGCGCTGGGCAAGAACTGCCTGGTCGCGTTCATGTCCTGGGAGGGCTACAACTTCGAGGACGCGGTGATCCTCTCCGAGCGCCTCGTCAAGGACGACGAGCTGACCTCGATCCACATCGAGGAATACGAGATCGACGCCCGCACGACGAAGCTCGGCGACGAGGAGATCACCCGCGACATCCCGAACCGCTCCGAGGAGAGCCTGCGCAACCTCGATGAGCGCGGCATCGTCCGGATCGGGGCCGAGGTCGTCTCCGGCGACCTGCTGGTCGGCAAGGTGACGCCGAAGGGCGAGACCGAGCTGACCGCGGAGGAGAAGCTGATCCGCGCGATCTTCAAGGAGAAGGCGCGCGAGGTCCGCGACACCTCGTTGAAGGTCCCGCACGGCGAGGGCGGAGTCGTCATCGACGTGCTGACCTTCAGCCGCGACGACGGCGACGACCTGCCCCCCGGCGTCAACGACCTGGTGCGGGTCTACGTGGCCACCAAGCGCAAGATCGCCGAGGGCGACAAGCTCGCCGGCCGGCACGGCAACAAGGGCGTGATCTCGAAGATCGTGCCCGAGGAGGACATGCCGTTCCTCGAGGATGGCACGCCGGTCGACATGATCCTCAACCCGCTCGGCGTCCCGAGCCGCATGAACATCGGCCAGATCCTCGAGA